>CAVPLK010000001.1:0-89968 GCA_963705985.1 uncultured Gemmatimonadales bacterium
CTGCACCGCCTCCAACTCCGCCGCCAGTCGCGCGGCAAGCGCGGCGCTCTCGGCGTCGCGGTCCGCGAGGGCCGCCTCCCCCGCCTCCAGCGCCCGGGCCCGCCGCTCCGCATCGGCCAGCAAGGCGTCGAGGGCGCGCGCCGCGCGCGGAACATCGGCCTCCGCCTCGGTGAGGACCGCCGGGTCGATGCCGAGCCGACGGGCAATCGCCAATCCGTACGACCGACCCGGGACGCCCTTCTCGAACCGATAGGTGGGGCGGATCGTTTCGGCGTCGAACTGAAGCGAGGCGTTCACGATGCCCGCGTCGCGCTCGGGCAGCGTCTTGAGCGCGCCGAGGTGGGTGGTCGCGAGCGTCGTCGTGCCGCGTCGGGTCAGCGAGAGGAGCGCGGCCGCGGCGAGCGCCGCGCCTTCGGCGGGGTCGGTGCCACTCCCGATTTCATCGAGCAGGACGAGGGTGGCGGCGTCGGCGTCGGTCAGGATCTGCCGCAGCGCGGCCAGGTGGGCCGAAAAGGTTGAGAGGTTCGCCGCGAGCGACTGGTGGTCGCCGATGTCGGCAAAGAGGCGTGTGAACACCGGGAGCTGGCTGCCGGCGCCGAGGGGCGGGATGATGCCGCTCTGCGCGAGGGCGCCGACGAGACCGACCGCCTTGAGCAGGACGGTCTTGCCGCCGGTATTGGGGCCGCTGACCACGAGCGTGCGCTCGGCCGCATCGAGCACCAAGTCGAAGGGGATAACCGTCTCGCCGGCCGCCAGGAGGAGCGGGTGGCGCCCGTTCACGATCGCCAGCGCGGCGGGCGCCGGAAGCATCTCCGGGCGGAACCCCGCCGCCGCCACGGCATACCGGGCCCGCGCCACCAGATCGTCCATCCGCACGCACATCTCGGCACCGGCCCGAAGTTCCGCCCACGCCGGCCGGAGCATCCCGGTCAGGTCGCGCAGCACCCGCAACCGTTCCCGGTCTTCCGCCGACTCCGCCTCACGCAGTGCGTTGCCGAGCTCGATGGCGTCGGTCGGTTCGAGGAAGAGGGTACCGTGGCTCGCCGACTCGTCGTGCACGATGCCCGCAGGGCGCTGGCGGTCGTCGCGGCGCACCGGGATCACGTAGCGCCCGCCGCGGACCGTCACCCCGGCGTCGCCCGCGCCTTCGGCGGCGCGCAGAATGGTCTCGAGCTTCTTGATGAGGCGGGCCCGCGCCGACTGCACCTCGCGCCGGGCGGCGGCCAGCGCGGGGCTGGCCCCATCGAGCAACTGGCCGTCGTCGTCGAGCGCCGCCCCCAGCCGCCGGTCGATCGCCTTGTCCGGCACCGGGACGATCAGCGCCGCCGCGAGCGGCGCCTCGTCCGCCACCCGTCGCAGCTCCGTGGCATTCGACCGGCAGGCGCGAAGGAGCCCGCGCATCTGCACCAGTTCGACCCCGTCGAGTACGCTCCCCTCGACGCGGAGCCGCGCCAGCGCACCTGCAGCGTCTGGCACGGGCTCGACCACCACCGGCGAATCCCGGCGACAGAGGACCGCCACCTCTTCGACGCCCTCGAGTTCGCGGCGAATCCACCGCAGGTCGTCGGTCGGGCGCCGAGCCTGGACGCGCGCCGCCCCCAGCGGACCGGCGGCGCAGGCCGCGACGGCATCGAGGGCGCGTCCGAACTCGAGCGTCTCGAGTGCGGCGTTCACCGCGCCCCCCGGCAAAGAGGACGGGGTGCCGGCGTCCGTGAACGCCTGCACCCCGTGGCCCTGTTCAACCGGTTCGGTAGCCATCATCCCAGCGAGAGCTCCGTTCGGACAATCTGTTGGATGAGTTTGCCGTCCGCGCGTCCCTTGAATTGGGGGACGACGCGCCCCATCACCTTGCCGATGTCGGCCGCACCTCCGGCGATCGCCGCGCGCACGGCGGCGCGGATCTCCTCGGGGTCGGCGGCCGGCGGGAGGAACTCCTCGATGATCAGGATTTCGGCGCGCTCCTGGTTGGCCAGGTCTTCCCGATCACCCTTCACATATTGCTCCACCGATTCCCGCCGCATCTTCACGCCCTTCTGCAGCACGTCGAGCACGTCCTCGTCGGTGGGAGCGCGATTCTGCTCCAGCTCCCGGTTCTTGAGAGCCGCAAGGACCGTCCCCAGGAGCTGGGTACGGTCCTTGTTCTTGGACTTGCGAGCCGCGGTCATGGCGGCGTGCAGGTCGTCTGCCAGATTAGACACGCGGCTTCCGGGGCCCACGGCGAACCTTGCGTGCGGCGGCGTTCATCTTGCGCTTCCGCTTTTCGCTCGGCTTTTCGTAGTGGCGGTGCTTTCGCAGGTCGGAAAGAATCCCGGCCTTTTCGCACTTCTTCTTGAAGCGCTTCAGCGCCCGCTCGAAGCTTTCGTCATCGTGAATGACGACTTCGGACATCAGCAAATCACCCCTCTCCAGCCCGTGTCAGGGCGGTAATGTTATGCAGTCCTTAAACATAGACTGGCTGGGTCCGGGGAGCAAGACCAGCTACCCCGGTGGCCAGCCGAGGGCCCGACCCCCCAGAATGTGCAGGTGGAGGTGGTCCACGCTCTGGCCCCCGTCCCTCCCCGTGTTGGTCACGATTCGGTAGCCGCCGGCATCGAGTCCGAGCGCGGCGGCCGTCTCCGCGGCAAACGCCAGGAGTCGACCCAGGAGCCGTTCTCCCTCGGCACCCCGGGCGTCGCGGGCGGCGGCGTGGTGCTGGACCGGGATGACGAGCAGGTGGACGGGGGCCTGCGGATTGAGGTCGCGAAAGGCGATGACCTCCGGCGTCCGACCCACGATCTGGGCGGGGATTTCCCCCGCAGCGATCCGGCAGAAGATGCAATCAGCCATCGAGCCCTCGCTTTCGCGCGATGCTGGTGTAGACCGCCCCGGCCAGAGCGGCCGTTTCGAACCGCAGGATGTGCTCGCCGAATCGGACCGGCACAAACCCCGCCGCCTCGAAGGCCCACCGTTCTTCGGTGGTGAATCCTCCTTCAGGGCCGATGGCGATCGTCACCGGCTCGGGGCCGACACCCGCCGGCGGCACCCCGCCCTCCAGCGCGGCCAGCCAGCGAATGCCCGTCCGGGGCTCCGCGGCAAACTCCTCGAGCGAAACCGGTTCGCGGATCTGCGGCGCCCAGGTCGCTCCGCACTGCTTGATCGCCTCGAGGGTGCGGCGCCGGAACCGCTCGACCTGCGCCCCCCGAATCCGGGACGCGACACCCCGGGTGTGTTCCGTCTCGAGGGGGACGATTTCCGTCACGCCCAGTTCGGCGGCCTTTTCCACCACCCAGGCGAATCGATCCCGCTCTCCCGCGCCGATCGCCAGCACCAGCGGCGTGGGCGCCGCTTCCCGGTCGACCTGGCCCACGGTGACCGCCGCGTCCTTCTTCCCCAGTTCCAGGACCCCCGCCCCTACCCCTCCCGCTCCATCGAGCAGGCGGACGCTCTCCCCCGCGCCGGCGCGCCGCACCCGAAGGTGATGCACCTCCAGGGCGTCGAGCG
This sequence comes from uncultured Gemmatimonadales bacterium, assembly GCA_963705985.1. Lineage (GTDB taxonomy): Bacteria > Gemmatimonadota > Gemmatimonadetes > Gemmatimonadales > GWC2-71-9 > SPDF01. The sequence goes on from CAVPLK010000001.1 coordinate 3,481, forward strand.
CGATCCGCGCCCCCGGCACGAGCGACCCGACCGGAACGAGGACGTTCATCGGTTCCGCCGGGCCGAAACAGCCCACCAGCCGGCGTCGAGGATCTCCTCCTCGATATCGAAACCCGCGCCCCCCAGCACCGGACGGAAGAGTGACGCCTCGGCCTCCTCCATTCCGGAGAAGATCGCGGTGCCTCCCGGCGCGAGCGCATCCCGGATCGGGGGAAGGAGTGTCACGTTCACGTTCCGCAGGATGTTGGAAAGCAGGAGATCCACGGGCCCGAGCAGCGGCGCGAGCAGCGCCGCGTCGCCATCGAGAAAGGTGCAGGAAGCGGTGACGCCGTTCTGCGCGGCGTTCCGGACGGCCACCACGTTGGCCTCTTCGTCGATTTCGATGCCGGTGGCGCGGGAGGCCCCGAGCCGAATCGCGGCGATCGAGAGGATGCCGCTCCCGCTGCCGAGATCGAGGACCGACTGGCCGGGCGTGAGGTGGCGTTCGAGCAGGGTGAGCGCGGCCCGCGTGGATCCGTGCTCGCCGGTGCCGAAGGCCATTTCGGGATCGATCACGACGACCACGTCGTCGACGCCCGCCCCGGCATCGGTCCAGGATGGTGCCACGATGAGGTGCCCGAACCGGCGCGGGCCGAGGCCATCTCGCCACCGGGTGGTCCAATCCACCATGTCGAGGGGACGGATACGCACCGTCGCTCCCCGGTCGGGGCTGCCGGCGATGGCTTCGATCAGCGCCTGTGCCGCCGCCTCATCCTCGGCAAAGGTGACCAGCGTCCCGTCGTCCCGCTCCTCGATGGCCTGGCTGGTGCGGGCCACGAGCCACCCCGCCAGCACCTCCCCCTTGGTGGGCTCCGACGGGGTGACGTCCACGGCCCACCACCCCATCAGCCGAGCGCCTCTCGGATCCGCGACCAGAAGCCCTTCCCTTCTCCCGGCGGATCGCCCTCGTGTCCGGCGAGCTCGCGGAAGAGGCGTTCCTGCTCCGGATTCAGTCGCTCAGGCGTCCAGACGTTGATCCGGATATGCAGGTCGCCCCGCCCGGACTGCCCGAGACGCGGGAGTCCCTTCCCCTTGAGCCGCAGGACCGTGGCGGTCTGGGTGCCGGACGGCACGATGACCGCTTCCTCGCCCCACGGGGTTGCCACCGGGAAGGTGCCGCCGAGGGCCGCCTGAGAAAACGAGAGCGGCAGGTCCGTGGCGAGATGTTCACCCTGCCGCTCGAATCGGTCGTCCTCCTCTACCTCGATGAGGAGCAGGAGGTCGCCCTTGCCGCCGTTGCGGGGGCCGGATGCCCCCTGGCCGCGCATGGTCAGGTAGTTGTTGGTGGAGACGCCGGCGGGAATCTCCGCCTGGACGGTGCGTTCGGCCCGGATGCGTCCCTCGCCGCGGCAGACTTCGCACGGCGTGCGGATGACGGTGCCCTCGCCGCCGCAGGTGGGGCAGGCCGCCACCTGCACGAACTGCCCGAACACGCTGCGCGCTGCCCGGCGCACTTCCCCGGCCCCACCACAGGTGCTGCAGGCCGCCGCGTGGGTCCCCTTCTGCGCGCCGGTTCCCTCGCAGTGCTCACAGGCGTCGAGGGTCTTGAGCCTGATGGTGCGCTTCACCCCGGTGGCCACCTCGGCCAGCGTCATCTTGACGGTGACACGGATGTCCTGCCCGCGCCTGGCCTCCGCGGCCGCACGCCCACCGCCCCCGCCGCCGAAGAGCGATTCGAGCCCACCGAGGCCGCCGAAGTCGCGCATGAAGATGTTCAGCGCTTCGGTCAGGTCCACGTGGTGATACTCGAACCCGCCGCCGCCCCGGCCGAGCCCCGCCTTGCCGTAGCGATCATAGGCGGCGCGCTTCTGCGGGTCCCGGAGCACTTCGTATGCTTCGGTGGCCTCCTTGAACCGGCTCTCGGCGTCGTGCGACGAATTCCGGTCAGGGTGCAGGTCCATCGCCTGCTTCCGGTAGGCCTTCTTGATTTCTTCTTCGGTCGCGCCGCGTTCGACGCCCAGCAGGGAGTAGAAATCGCTCACGTCAGCAGTCCTTCGATGAGCTGGCTCGTGTGTTCGACCAGGCCGATGATCTTGTCATAGGGCATCCGGGTCGGTCCGAGGACCCCGATGACGCCGCGCAGGTCGCCGGCGCGATACGACGCGGTCACCAGGGTGAAATCGTTGAGGCGGGGGTCGAGGTTCTCGCCGCCGATGGTAATCGTGAGGCCGTCGCCCCGGGTCCGCAGCGCGGTCTGCAACAGGTCGCGGCGCTGGGTCAGGTGCAGGAGGTCGCGCATTTTCGAATTGGATGCAAACTCCGGCTGATCGGCCAGCAGCTCCGCCCCGCCGAGCACCACCTCGTGCTCGTCACCCGAGAGGTCGAAGAGCTCCTCGCGCTCGGCGAGAAAGATGTTCAGGAGTTCGTGGCTGTCCGGCTCCACGGTCGCGTCGCGCAGCCGCTCCGCGAGCGAGAGGCGAATCTCCTCGACGGTGAGCCCGGCCAGGCGCTCGTTCAGCACCTGCGTCACCCGCTCCAGCGCCGCCTTGGCGATGTGGCCCCGCACTTCGACAAAGACGGTCCGGACGGCACCGCTGCGCAGGGTGAGGACCATGAGGATGCGTTCGCTCGACACCTGCACGAGTTCGAGCCGCTCCAGCACGATGTGGTTGAACGCCGGCGCCACCGCCACCCCAAGTTCCTGCGTCAGCACGCCGAGCACCTGGGCGGTGCGCCGGAGGAGCTGGTCCATCGCGTTGCGGGAACCGGGGAGTTCCGCCTGCAGCGTCTGCCTCGCTTCATCGCTCGGCGGGGAGAGCTGCATGAGGCTGTCGACGTAGACCCGGTAGGCGAGATCGGTCGGGATGCGGCCCGCCGAAGTGTGCGGGTGGTAGAGCAGCCCCTGGTCCTCGAGTTCGCTCATGATGCTCCGCACGGTGGCCGACGACACGCCCAGCCCGAACCGCCGGGCGACGGTCCGGCTGCCGGCCGGCTCCGCCGTCTCGATGTAGGTCTGGATGACCGCCTCGAGGACGTGGAGCTGACGGGTGGAGAGATGCTCGGCGGAGGCCATGGGGGGAATCTAATCAGGCGGCGTCGGCGACCAACGCATCGAGGCGGAGCCACCCCTCGGCCGAGAGCCGCAGCCGTCCATCGCTGACCACTGCCCACCCGGAGGCGGCCCAGCGATCGCGCACCTCGGTCGCCACCAGCTCGGGAGGCACGCCCTCAGAGGTCCGGAGCCCAAGGTAGAGCGCCTCGATGCGGCGCTGGTCCGGTGTCAGCCGCTCGCGCCCGGCACCCGTCTCGTGTCCCTCCCGGATCGCGGCGTCCCACGCGGCATACTCGCGGATGTTCCACCGGCGCTCCCCCGCGGTGCTGCTGTGCGCCGACGGCCCGAGTCCAATATACGGCGCGCCGAGCCAGTAGCCGCTGTTGTGACGCGCCCGATGGCCCGGGCGGGCGGCGTTGGACACCTCGTAGTGCTCCCACCCCCGGTCACCCAGCGCCTGACTCAACTGGAGGAACTCTTCCGCGTACCGCGTCTCGTCGACCGGCGCGGACTGGCCACGCGCGGTCCAGCGGCCCAGCGGGGTGTGCGCCTCGACGGTCAGCCCGTAACAGGAGAGATGGTCGGGGTCGAGCGCCAACGCCTCGGCGAGGTCGGCCTGCCAATCCCGCCGGAGGTCGGCCGGCAATCCGTAGATCAGGTCGAGCGACAAATCGTCGAACCCCGCAGTCCGGAGCACGCGCACCGCACTCCTCGCCTGGTCCGCCGAATGGGTCCGGTGCATCCAGGTCAGCACATCGGGAGCGAAGGACTGCACACCCAGCGACACTCGCGCGAAGCCGGCGGCCCGCCAGGTCTCGGCGGCCTCCGGGGTCACATCGTCCGGATTCGCCTCCAGCGTGACCTCGGCACCGGCAGCCAGCGGCCGGTCCCTCCGCAGTCCCGCCAGAATTGAAGCCAGCGCGGCCGGCTCGAGTCGCGACGGGGTGCCTCCCCCGAAATACACCGTGTCGAGTTCGGGCGAGGCCTCCCACCCGGCGTCCTCCTGCACACCTCGCCACTCGGTCAGCACCGACTCGGCGAAGCGGTTGGAGGGAACGCTGCGCCGGACCGCGATGGAAAAGTCGCAGTAACTGCAGCGGCGGGCGCAGAACGGGACGTGGACATAGAGGTTCACATCAGGAAGGGTACAGCCCGGCGGGGGTCGATGAAAGTCAGGCCCGGAGAAACCGCCGGCCGGGCTCCTGCCGCGCGACGCCGTACATCTCGAGGGCCGAGAGCGCGGGGAGGAGTTCGGCCGCGGGGGCACCGACCACTTCGATCAGCGCGTCGAGATGGCGCGGGGTGCGGTCCAGCGTCTGGAACACCCGTCGCTCGAAGAGGGTGAGCGGCAGTGCCGGTGGCGGCTCCCCGGGAACCGGCGGTGCCTCCGCCGAGGCGCGGGGAGGGCGGACTTCGGGGAAGGCCGCATGCAGGTCGGCCGCCACGAGAAAGGGCGCAGCGCCGTCACGGAGGAGTCGGTTGGTGCCGACCGACGTGGCGCTGGTGATGGCGCCTGGCACCGCCATGACATCGCGCCCCTGCGAGAGGGCGGCATCGACCGTGATCAGCGTGCCCGACCCGGAGGCGGCCTCCACCACCACGGTCACGCGGGCCAGCCCGCTGATGAGGCGGTTTCGTCGCTGGAAGCTCCCGGCATTGGGGCGGTTCCCCGGCGGGAACTCCGTGAGCAAGAGGCCCTCCCGTCCCATCCGCTCGTACAGCACCCGATTGGCCGACGGGTAGATGACACCGAAGCCGTTGCCGAGGACACCGATCGTGTCTCCCGCACAATCGAGGGCCGCCAGGTGGGCGACTGCATCGAGCCCCCGGGCCATTCCGCTCACCACGCAGAGCCCGGCCTCCACCGCGGCCTGCACGACCAGGCGGCAGGCATCGCTCCCGTACGCGGTGTGATTGCGGCTCCCGACCACCGCGACCGCCAATCGGTCGAGCAACTCGAGGCGCCCAAGCGCGAAGAGTACGCCGGGCGGCTCGGGGATGTCCGCCAGAATGGAGGGATAGGCGAGGTCCCCGGGTACGAGGCAGGTGCCGCCGTGGGATTCGACTTCCCGCAGCACCCGTTCCCCCTGGGCGACGGAAGTCGCCTTGATCGCGGTCGCGCAGGCGCCGGAAACCCCGGGCAAGGCGCGCAAAAACTCGAACGGCGCCGAAAGGGCGCCGTAGGCAGTCGAGCAGGCAGCGAGCAGGGTGGTGCGTCGGGCGTGTCCGATTCCGTTCACGAGCGCGAGCGCCACCCGGGCGGCGCGTTCCTGATCCGAGGGAGGCGCCGTCACTCCGGTGGCCAGTCGTCGTCGGCAGGTGGCGGCTCGTTTGCCTTTGCCTCGGCCACAAACCGAAAGAAGTATTCCTTCACCTCTTCGAGCCCGGCACCGGACGCACTGGAGAGCGTGAGCTGGCTGTGCGCACCGGGCGCGTGGAGCGTCGGGACGGCGTCCCCTTCGGGAAGGAGGTCCCGCTTGCTCAACACCACCACGTGGGGCCGTTCCGCCAGGGCGGCGGAGTACTGCAGCACCTCGGCACGCAGTTGATCGTAGACCGCCTGGGGGTCGGGTGCGTCGAGCGGCACCATGAACGCCAGCACCCGGGTGCGTTCGACATGCTGCAGGAACTTGAGCCCGAGACCCTTCCCTTCGTGGGCACCCTCGATGATGCCGGGAATGTCGGCGAGGACAAAGGTCCTCGATCCGGAGAGTTGCACCACACCGAGGTTCGGCTCGAGGGTGGTGAAGGGATAGTCGGCAATCTTGGGCCGTGCGGCGCTGAGTACCGACAACAGGGTGGACTTGCCGGCGTTTGGTTCGCCGACCAACCCGACATCGGCAATGAGCTTGAGCACCAGTTCGACGTCCCGCTCCTGGCCCTCCTCGCCGGGTTCCCATTCGCGCGGCGCCTGGTGCGTCGGCGTCGTGAACCGGGCGTTGCCCCGCCCGCCCCGCCCGCCGCGCGCCACGCGGACGACGTCACCATCCTGGAGGATTTCCGCGATGACCTCACCCGATGCGACGTCGCGCACCACCGTGCCCGGCGGCACCGGCATGTAGATATCGTCGGCCGAGGCGCCGGTCTTGGTCTTCCCCTTGCCATGCTCCCCCCGGCCCGCCTTCCAGATGGTGCGATACCGGTAGTCCAGCAGCGTGGCGAGGTTGGCGTCGCCCCGGATGAACACGTGACCGCCGTGCCCGCCGTCCCCGCCGTCGGGGCCGCCCTTCGGCTTGAACTTGAAGCGCGCGAACGAGGAGGCACCCGACCCGCCGGTGCCTGCGATGACCTTCACGACTGCCCGATCGATAAACATCAGACCTCCTCCGTCCAGCCGGCTCGCACGACCGCCCACAGTTCCTTGACCTGCTTCCATTCCTCACGACTGAGGCGTGGTTTCACCAGCGCCAGCGCCCCATCGACCTGGCCAAGTGTGGCTCCGCTGTGCAGCGCCCCCCGCAGGTGGGAGTGCAATTGCCGCTGCGTGCGCAGCACCGCCGTTTGCGCGACGGTACACAGTTCCCGGCGCATCAGGTCCAGCCCCGGCCGGCCAAGCGTCCGCCCATAGCCTTCGACCAGCATCCAGCGGTCGACGGCGGGGTGCAGCTGCTGCACGTTGCGCCGCAGCTTCTCGTAGTTCTCGCCGTACACCGTCGCACAGGCGTCCACGCCGCGCACTTCCCAGTCGGCGAGGCGCGCATACTCCGCGTCGCCGTCCGCGGCCGGTGCAGGCAGACCGCTCAGGGCCCGCCAGACCGCGAAGGCGACGAGCGCCCGCGGGTACCCGGCCATCAGGATCGACTGGAGGAGGAGTTCCTCCACCCACGCCGGGGCGACGTCGGCCTCCACCACCTCCGCCACGGCACGCTTCAGGGCGGGCTCGTCTCCAGCCGCCACGACGGCGGCGAGCCGAACGAGGGCGACGGTCGGGGCATCCAGCGCGAAATCTGACGGCATCAGGATAGCCCTGCTCAGCGGTTCCATGGCATCGTACGGCCGCCATCCGTGGCGTGAAAGCGCAGGTCGCCGGCGGCGCGGAGTGAACCGGTCGGCTCCTGCTTCGTATTCCGGATGACCGGGGCGGCGTGACTCGAGAGCGCCGCAAGCGGTAGCGGGAGGTCGAATCGTGCCGCCAGGCGCGCCAGGACACCGAGCAGCGCCACCTGCGCGCTGCGCATGTCGCCATCGGCCACCTTGAGGGTGAGGCCGAGCCCGAGTTCCGGCCATGCGGCGCTGTAGACCCCTTCGGCGCCGATCTTGGCGATAATCCGTCCGCCGGTCTCCCGGATCAGGTCGGTACAAAGCCGGCGAGGACCGCCGACTAACTCCGGGTGTGCCTGCATCGCCGCCCGCACCCGACTCGCCGCCGGTTCTTCGGTCACCCCGAAGCGGGCGTAGCCCAGGGCCATGGCGCGGAGCGGCATGCCGAAGCAGACGGTGGTACATCCGTCCACGCCCAGGATGACCGAGTCGCGTGACGCGCCGGTCCAGCGGACCACCTCGTCGAGGATGCGCTCCTGCACCGGGTGGCCGGCCCGCTCGTACCCCGCGGTCGGCCAGCCGTGGTGTCGCGCCAGGGCGAGCATTCCGCTGTGCTTCCCCGAGCAGTTGCTCCACGCCGGGGTGAGCTCGGTGCCCGATCGCAGCGCCCGTTCGTGGACGGCGGTGGAGAGCGGTGCGTGGGGGCCGCAGGCCAAATCGCCCTCGGCGCACCCGATGGCGGCGAGCATCCGGCGGGCGAGATCCACCTGTTCCGGTTCGCTTGAATGGGAGGCGCAGGCCAGGGCGATGGCCTCGGAGCCAAGGCCAAAGTGGTCGGCGGCACCGTCGGCGACCATCGGCAACGCCTGGAACGGCTTGGCCGCCGAGCGCCAATAGGTCACCAGGTCCGGGTCTCCCGCCGAGGCGACCAGCATGTCCGAGGCATCGAGCACCGCCAGCGAAATGGCGTGGATCGATTCGACGAGGTCACCGCGGGTCGACTCGACGCGGAACAGGGTGGATGGCATGGGGGTCAAAGATAGTGGAGCGAGGCGGCCCGGGGGGCGGGCGCTCCCCTTCCCCTTTGCCCACACCGGACGCACGTTTCGGGGGTCCCGAGTCTTCATCCATCCGAGGATCTGCCGTGCGCTCCAGTTCCGCCCCTCCCCCAATGCCTCGCGACCGCGTCCTGAAGCTCATCGAGCGGATGGCGGCGAGCCGCATCGTCGTGGTCGGCGACCTCATTCTCGATCGATACCTGATTGGCGACACGGAGCGGCTGTCGCCCGAGGCGCCGGTGCCGGTGGTCAGCGTCCGGGAGCACCGGGCAGCGCTCGGCGGGGCGGCCAACGTGGCGGCCAACGTGGCGGCGATGGGCGCTACCTGCCGGCTCGTGGGTGTCGTGGGGGACGACCCCACTGGCAGGGCGCTGCGCGCCGAGATGGCCACGCTCCGGCTGACGGACGCCTTCGTGGAAACCAGCGCCGGCCGGCCGACGACCTCGAAGACGCGGGTGCTGGCCCGGGGCCAGCAGGTGGTGCGGATTGACGAGGAGGTGGACCGGCTGCTGGAAGGGGCGGAACTGGAGCGGGTGACGGCCAAGGCGGAGGAGGCGCTGGCCGACGCCGACGCGCTCTTGCTGGAGGACTACAACAAGGGACTCCTGGCGCCGGCCCTGATCCACGCCACGATGGCGGTGGCGAAGAAGCGGGGCATTCCGGTGGTGGTGGACCCGAAGTTCCGGCAGTTCTTCGACTATGCCGGCGCCACCGTGTTCAAGCCGAACCGGCGGGAGATGGAGGCCGCGCTCGGTGCCGCGGTGGATCTCGAGCATCGCGACGCCCTGCCGGAGTCGCTGACCCGCCTCAAGGTGGACAATCTGCTGCTCACCCTCGGCGCCGACGGGATGGTGCTGGTCACGAAGGACGGCAAGACGGTCCATCTCCCCTCGCTGGCGCGGGAGGTGTACGACGTCTCCGGCGCTGGTGACACGGTGACGGCGTGGGTGGGGACCTGCCTGGCGGCGGGGGCGACGGTGCGGGAGGCGGCGCAGCTGGCGAACATCGCGGCGGGGATCGAGGTCGGGAAGTCGGGAGTGGCCACGGTCTCGCCGGAGGAGGTGCTGGCGATGCACGACGAGCGGTTCGACCAGATCGGGCGGCTGCGGCGGGGTGGGCTGATCTAGGCGGATCCGGACTTGCCCGACCGTGCCGGCCCCCGTTAGACTCCCGCTCCCGAAACACCGGGCGATTAGCTCAGCTGGTTAGAGCGCGCGCCTCACATGCGCGAGGTCGGGGGTTCGAGCCCCTCATCGCCCATCAGGAAGTGGTTGCCCCGCTTGGTCCTCGACGACTGGGCGGGGTGTTTGCTTGTCACCCCCGAGGAACTCATGCAGCGAGCCGTCATTGCGGTGCTGGGCACTGTCGCAGTCGTTCTCACCCTCATGTGGGGGTTTGTGTTCCTCGGGTTCGGTGGCGTGACATTCTTCACGGGCCGATCCGGGGGCACCCTGGCCCTCGTGGCGTTCGGAGCGGTGATCCTCTGGCTCGCATCGACAGTCGTCTTGTTCGTGCGCCGGAAGCACCGATGGTCCCTGGCCGTGGCGTGGTCGCCGATTCTTGTCGCGCTGGGATCAACGGCCTACGCAGCCACTCCCTTGGCGATGGGGTCTGAGGGCCGGGCGGAGCACAGGATGTACCTGGCGCACGACGACCTGGACAGGCTCGCCTACGCCGAAGACAACTTCTACGCGGACAGCAACAGCTACACCAGTGATATCGAGAAGCTGGGCTTTCGCGCCTCCGACGAGGTGACGGTCACCTTCCTGAGCGCCACCGCGACGGCCTGGTCCGCCGCCGCGACGGTCACGCGCTCCCCGGATGGAAGGTGCGTCGTTGCCTTCGACCAAGCGGTGCCAGCATCGGCAGGGAACCCGTTTGGAACGGTCGGTTGCACGGGGAACTGGGCCCTCAAGCACACCGCGAATCCTCCGGGCGGACCCGGACCCTCCGGCCCCGACACTGCGTCCATGCGGTAGACACTCGGTACGCCCGCCTATCGATGCCCACGGCGGTTCTTGGTCGAGCCCCTCATCGCCCATCATTCGTAACTACCTGCCCCGCTTGGTCCTCGCCGACCGGGCGGGGTATCTGTCTTGAATCGGGCAGGACTCGAGGTGGAAACGCGCCCGGATCGATGGCCCCCCGGGCCCGCGAGCGCCGTTACTGGGTGTGACCCCTTCAAGGCGGCCAGCCTGGCTCATGCGCCCAGCGTTCCGTTCGCACTGCTTGTACTGGCGCTCCATGCGCGTCCGGCGGCCAGCCAAGCGTCGCCATCCACCACTGGACTCGAGATCGAGCTCTCGGCCCGCCCGAATCGTGCCCTTCCGGCAACTCGCATCATGCTCGGCGGCCGTACCGGTCTTGTGGGCGACAACAGCGCCGTCGTGCTCGTGATCACCCCACCAGGCCCAAAGCCACCCATCACGCTCAAAGTGAAACCAAAGCCGTCGGGGGAATTTGGCACGGCATTCACTTCCACCCTGATACCAGGCACGTACAAGATCCGAGCGACAGCCCCCGACGGCAAGGGAACAGCCGAGATCAGCTTCTCGATCGTACCCGCCGGCGTTGTGTCGGCCGAGGTGGGGCACGCCGTGGACGCCCTGACGGCGGCGGTGATCGAGGAGGTCACTCAGGTGCGGGCGGGAGTGACAGGCCTGCCCGCTTCTCCCGCGCGAACCGAAGCCACCGCCAAGGTAGCGCAGTTGGAGGCGCAGGTCGCCAAGCTTCCGGCCCAGACCGCCCTCATCCGGGCCGAAGTGGGAAAGCTCCTCGCGGCCCGCGCGAAGATTCCAGAGCCTGTACCGTCATGGGACGAGTTTCAGGCGGAGATGCAGGAATGGGTCACCACCGCCAAGACCACGACCTCGCATCTGTCCACGGAGCCGCCGACGGGATCAGCCGGATCCCGTCAGTGCGCTCAGATCGATGATCTTGTGGAGGACCTAACCTCAATCTCGGAAGCGATCGGCGTGCTCCAGGGTCCGGGCGACATGGTGCAATCGCTGAGCCTCGACAAGCTACCAGCGGGGTCACTGGCGAGGGCGGCGCCACAACTCAGCGCCGACCAGCAATTTGCCCTGACACAGAGTGTCAAGGCGGCGAGCGCGGTGTTGCAAGGCCCCGCGGGCGTGCTGGGCGCCACCGTCGGGCTTGCCATCGACGTCGGCGGATTCATCGCGAAACAGGCGTTTGACCAGTACTGCGTCAAGTTCGAGGGGCCGCTGAAGGCGACATTTCTGGGCGAGTCATTTACGCGCACTGGCGAGCCGTTCTTCGACTATACCGTCCAACTCGACGGTCGCATATTGCTGATGTATCCAAAATCCGCGGCCGGCCCGTCGATCGCGCTCGTCGGATTCCTGGAGGGATCCGGCTCGTTCGAGGTGGCGGATAACCCCGGCCCGGTGCAACGCCTGATGCCCGGCGTCGTCCTGTGGCATCGGGTCACATCCCCCCCGGGCGCCCCCTACGTGGCCGAAATCGGTCGACCATCACAGTCGGTGCTGCCACACACCTTCCGGATCCCCGTGACGGGATCGCTGGCCGGGGACTCGATCGTCCTCGTCCTGGGTTCGGCGGACCACGACTTCAGCGACATCATCAAGGGCACGTCGACCTGGGTCGTGATGCCGCAAGGAGGACTGGTCCCCCAGATCATCAACTCCGGCATTGCCATCCAGAAGGCGCAACCGATCCTCGAGCGGGTCATCCGCCGGCATCCGGTGCTCCAGGTGTCGCAGGGGAAGCAACAGATGATCGCGCAAGGCGCCTTTCAGCGCGACACGACGAACGCGGATCGCACGGCTCGGGTGCGTACGACGGCCTCGCTCAAGGCCTGCAATCCTGGTTGCCTCCCGCTGCCTGTCTCCGGCCAGAAAGCGAAGTCGCCATGATTGCCGCGCTCCTCCTGTGCTCGCTGCAGGTTCCCTTGAATTCCCCGCCGGTGATTCCGTTCGGACCCGGTCTCCGGTTCACCTACGTCACGGAGGTTCTCGGAGAACGAGACTGGGAGAGCCAGCTCGCCTTCATCAGTGGCGATAGCGCCGAGGCGATTCTGCGGGACACCTGGTTTCGCCCCGGGCCTGAAGGTGGAGAGCCGGTGAAGCAGGCCTGGCAGCGCCCCGTGTCCAGGGCCGAACGCAGGATGGCACGCTCGTTCAACGACTTTGCCCAGCAGGGGGACTCGGACGCGCACCGCGGCGTCACCTGGTTCATGGTATCCGTCGCGGCGCTCGACCAGCTCAAGCGCGTGGGTCAGGCCACGATCACCTACCAGGGGAGTCCGGGCGGTCCGAGCATGCGTGGGACACTGGCGAGGCTCGGCGCGGGCAGTGCCCCCTATCCGGTGCTGCTGGACGGGCACCGCGTTGTCGTGCCAGCCGTGCGGGCGCGCGGCACGCTGCTCGGTCGGAGCGGGTCGATGGACATGGAACTCACCATCCTGGACGACTCCACGGCACCCTGGCTCCTCGAAATCCGGCGGGCGTCTCCGGGGGCGCCAGTCGGTCGCCGGCAGGCTGTGCGCATCAGCACCGGCAGGAGTCTGACCGAACTGGTGCGCTCACTGGAAGTAACGTGCACGGTCACCACGTCGGACATCCTCTTCGCCAGCGGCTCTGCCGAGCTCGATCCAGCGTCCTCCCCGGCGATCGCGGCGATCGCCCAGAGCCTGGCCGCGCATCCGGAGTGGCAACTGCAGATCGTGGGGCACACCGACAGCATCGGGACGGCGCCCAGCAACCTTGACCTGTCCCGACGCCGAGCAGCCAGGGTCCGTTCCGTCCTGGTGGCAGAGTACAAGGTCGTCGCCGCCCGACTGACGACCGATGGGCGCGGCGAGGCCGCACCCATCGACGACAACGGCACTCCGGCGGGCCGCGCCAGGAACCGCCGGGTGGATCTTGCCAGGAACTGCCAGTGAGCGACCTGCCCGCAGCTCAGTAGCCGAGCTTCGCCCAGAGCGTGTGGATCTCGATGGATCGATCAGGATAGCGCACGATATACGTCTTGGGGTACAACGGCCACGACTCGAGGGTCGTGGACCCCTGCTTCAGGCGGAGCATGCCATCCTCCACGATCAGGAACCGCCTGCCGACCAAGTCGAGCTTGGCCCCCTCCACTTTCGCCACGCCCTCCAACCGACCGGACTGACGCTCGGGGACAAGCATGGAAGCGAGGTCGACGGACCCGCGCTCCTGGACAGGAAACACAGGGGCCGGCGACCTCGCCGAGAGAGGTCCTTCGTCCGCCGCGGAGTAGGTGGGTGGCGGGGCCTCCCGCGAGGCACGCGACGACGAGTCGGCCAGCGTTCCGATGACCTTGGTCACATAGAGTTCCTTCGCGCCCCCATGCATCACCAGGCGACGATCCGGCAGCAGGGACGTCAGCCATTGATTGGCCAACGTCCCGTTGACCTTCACCGTCCGCCACACGCACCAGAAGGCCACCCCGGACGCGGTGTTCGTACAGGCACTGAGGTTACCCCTGGTGGATGCGAGCGGGCCGGACAGCAGCGTGATTCGCCGGTCAAACTGGCAGATCCCGAGTTCCTTGCTCCACGGCGAAACATTCCCGCACACGTTCCCCCAGGCCAGCACAGATTCCTGCCAGTTCGCTGTGACCCACTCGATGACCGGGGCTCCGGGCGGGACAACAGGGGTGGGTGCCACACGACTCTGCGCGTGCGCAGGTACGAGGGCTGCTCCGAGGAGGAAGATGCCGAGGCTGACCGGACGCATGGGGGTGTCTCCGAGTGGGGGGTCATCTCGGAAAACGAGGCAAGAGGCGAAACCGGGCCATTCGAGAGGTCCGACCGGCACGATCAGGACCTCGGAGCGGGCCCCCCTCGACCCGAGCGATGGGTGAGCGAATCGAGCGAGCGCTGCGCTTCCAGAAGTTGCAGGCTGGTGTCCGGGAGGACGCGGCGCAGTCCGGCCACCCAAGCCGACAGGACCGCCTCCGCACGGTCGGGACGATTGGTCTTCCGGTACAGGTCTTCCAGGTAGCGCACCGTCCTGGCCACCTCCTGGTGCGCCTCGCCGCGAGTGCGACGCCGCCCCTCCAGCGCCTGCAAAAAAAGCGGCTCAGCTTCTGAATACCTTCCTTGCTTGAGAAGAATCACACCGAGATTGTTCATCGCTGTGTAGGTGAGGGGGTGGTCAGGTCCCAATGCACTCCGCTGACCGGCCAGGACTGCGCGCATGGCCTGCTCCGCCCCCGCCAGATCCCCCATCCGGAACCGCATCGTGCCCAGGTTGTTGAGTGTGCCGAGAGTCTGCCAGTGCCCCGGTCCGAGGAAATGGGTCCGCAGCTCGATGGCCTCCTGGTACGCTGAATCCGCCGCCGGGAAATTACCCTCATCCTCCAGGGTCTTCCCCAGACTGTGGAGCGCGAAGGCCACATCTGGATGCCCCGTCGGATGGAGTCGCCGATATGACTCCAGGACCAGGCGCTTGATCTTTTCCGCCTCCTGGTGTTCTCCCTGATCGGCCAGCACGGCACCAAGGTTGTACAGGCTGGTGAGGACGCTCGGATGGAGCGAGTCCAGGGCGGCCAGTCGGATCGCCAATCCCTGGCGGATCATGCTGTCGGCCCGCACAAGGTCACCGGCGTCGAGCAGCAGGGCGCCAAAATTGTCGAGATCACTCGCCAGTTCGAGACTGTGCGATCCAAACACGGTGCTGTCGACACCGAGCGCCTGCACATACCGCGCTTCAGCGGCGCTGTCGGCGCCGGCGACGTGGGCGGTCGCCGCCAGTTCGCCCAGAGTGGTCGCCACCTCGGCATTGACCGGGCCCAGGCGGGCCAGCCGGATCTCGAGCGCCCGCACGAGGACCGATTCCGCCGCGGCGGTCTCGCCGCGCAGCCGAAGGACGGAGCCGTAGTCCGTCAACAGCCCCGCCGTGGCCAGGGCGTCCGGACCAAAGGCGGCGGTGCCCAATTCCACGCTCCGCCGCAGCAACGAGTCCGCCTCGTCATAGAGTCCGAGTTCTCGGTGGATCACGCCGAGGGCCCGAAGCAAGTCTGATCGGGTTTTCGGGTCCCCCGCCAAACCCGTATCCAGCGCGGCGACCCCGCGTGCCAGCAGTTCACGCGCGGTGATGTCGCGCCCGCGCGCCTGTTCCGGGTCAGCTCCGCGGAACAGCCCGATGAGGAACTCCGTCACGCCGCGGGCCCGGGTGGCCTCCTGGCGCGCCTGCTGGGCCTGCCACATTGTCGCCCCCACGCCGACTGTCACGGTGAGGGCCAGCGCGACCCCGGCAGCCACCGCCAGGCGGTTCCTGCCAGCGAACTTCCAGGCGCGGTAGCCGAAGGAGTCCCGCCGCGCCCTCACGGGGCGGCCGGTCCGCCACCGCTGCAGGTCCTCGCGCAGGCCCTCCGCGGAAGGGAATCGCCGGGCCGGGTCCTTCTGCAGCGCCGTGAGCACCATCGCATCCAGATCGCCCGCGAGTTCCCGGGCCAGCCGATGCGGCGTTGTTCCCCGTGCGGCGGCAATGAGATCCGGCTGAATGGCATCCACACGCCCATCGCGATGCCAGTGCTTGCCCGGCCGGGTGACCGCGCGGCTGGGCGGTACCGGCAGACTCTGGCAAACCACGCGCTCGATTTCGACCGGCGTGTGTCGCTCGAATTGGTGGAGGCGTTGCCCGGTCAGCAGTTCATACAACACCGCCCCGAGGGCGTAGACGTCGGTGGCGGTCGTGACCGGATCACCACGGATCTGTTCCGGTGCGCCGTACTCGGGAGTCAGCACCCAGAGCCCGGTACGGGTCCGCTCCCCCGCGTTGGCCTCGTCGGTGGTCACATGCAGGACCTTGGCGATCCCAAAGTCGAGGAGTCGGACGCGTCCGCTGGCATCGACCAGCACATTGGAGGGCTTGAGATCGCGGTGCACGACGAGGCTCCGGTGGGCGTACTGCACCGCATCGCACACGGATTCAAACAGGGCGAGGCGCTCGCGGACACCCATCCGCCGCAGATCGCACCAGGTGGTGAGTGGCTCGCCTTCCACGTATTCCATCGCGAACCACGGCTCGCCCGCCTCGGTAACCCCCCCATCAAGCAGACCGGCGATGTTGGGGTGCTCGAGCCGCGCGAGGATTTGTCGCTCCTCCCGGAATCGCCAAACGATTTCCTCCGTAGCCCGGCCGGTCCGGATCAGCTTGAGCGCCACCTGCTGCTCAAACTGGCCGTCGGCCCGTTCGGCGAGATAGACCGACCCCATTCCACCCTGCCCCAGTTCGCGCACGAGGTGGTAGGGCCCGACATGTTCGCCCACGCGGCTGATCGGTGGAGGGGAGGGGTCGAGGAGGAAGTGGGCCGCGCCGAGGAGGGCGGGTTGTTCGAGGAAGGACCCGGCGGACTCGTCGGCCAGGAGCACGCGCTCGACCGCCCGCCGCAACGCGTCATCCGCGCCGCAGAGGCGGTCGAGCGCCACACGACGTGCGGTGGGGGACAGGTCAAGCACCTGTTCCAGCACGACGTCGATACGATCCCACGCAATCCCGGTTGGGCTCATCGGGCCTCAGGGCTCTTCGGCGAACCCGTCCTGGGAGAGCGTGTCGTACAACCACGCCCTCGCCTTCTGCCACTCCCGCTTGACGGTCCTGGGCGAAATCCCCAGGACCTCCGCGGTGTCTTCCACGGACAATCCACCGTAGTAACGCAATTCGACCACCCGGGCGGGCCGTTCCGCCAGCGCGGCGAGGCGCGTCAGGGCCTCGTCCAACGCCAGGAAGTCTTCCGGTCGGTCGGGGTCTGCCACCTGGACACGATCCAGACTCACGGCCCGCACACCTCCACCCCGCTTCTGGGATCGGTTGCGTCTCGCATAGTCGACGATGATCTGGCGCATGGCGGTCGCCGCGACGGCGATGAAGTGGGCGCGGTCCTTGAGGGAAACGGACCCTGCGTCAGCCAACTTGAGATAGGTCTCGTTGATCAGCGCGGTCGTGTCCAGCGTCTCACCGGGCCGCGCCCGCATCAATTGACGGTGGGCGGCCACATGCATCTGCTGGTAGACGAGCGGCATGAGCCGGTCGAGCGCTGTCCGATCCCCCTCCCGGAGGGCCGCCAGCAGTCCAGTGATATCGGTGTCAGGGGTCATGAGAGTCCAGGTCGGCCCAGTGGCAACAAGTTGAAGCCCGATTCCCCGCAGGGCAAGTCCGACACCTGCACTCGGAAATGCAGGACACCCCCTCGCGCCCCGCACGGGCAACGTTTGCCTCGGCTCGCCGTGGCCCCGCCGGAGCCCGAAGTCCGTTACCCAGAGTACACCCGAACTCGAGAGGGATCTCATGCGCCTGGCACCTCACACTGCTCCGCAGCTGCCGCGTCGGCGAGGGCGCCGCGGGCACGCAATGCGGCTGTGCTGTCTCGGGGGCGTGCTCACGATCCTCCTGACGGGGTCGTACGCCGAGGCGGCGGTCGCCCAGATCCCGTCGCGGATCGGACAGAACGTCAAGCAGCAACTGGCCAACCGGAAGAAGCAGAGTGAGGACAGCCTGATCTCCCAGGTCGCCAGCCAGACCGATTCGCTCATTGCGCAGGGCGCCAAGCCCATCGATGACATGATCGCCAAGACCATCGAGGGGGTCGACGCGATGATGGTGAAGAGCTATCACGCACTGGTCGGCAGCGAATCCGAAATGGATCGCGAGCTCCGCGAGGCGCTCGACCAGGGCCGGGTCGATCTGGATCTGGGGTTCGCCGCCCAGGGGACCAGCCTCAGCCCGGATGGGGAGACAATGATCAATGCGCTAGCACGCGTGCTCCGGAAGAGCCAGGGAGACTTCATCATCGAGGGTCGGTATGTGAAGGGCGAGGACAAGGCGCTTGGACGCAAGCGGGGGCTGGGCGTGATGGTCAGGCTATCCGAACTCGACGTCGACACCGATCAACTGCACCTCGTCCCCCATTCGGGAGTCTCCCCCGACCGAAGCCTCGGCGTCATTCCCGTACGATGATTCGGCCGATTCACCGTGGGCATGCGCCTCGACGCTGCCGCCAGGGAGGGCATTCGTCATGATCGGCATCCGAGCCGGGCGAGTGGCAGCAGTTATCGTCACGGCGGCGTGTGCACGCGGTGATTCCCCTCGTGCGGTGGGCGAGGGGGCGGTTGCCGCTGAGGTCGGCCCAACCGGGGAGGATCCCTGCACCCTCGTATCCCAGCCGGAGATGGAACGGTTCCTCGGGCCGATGGGCGAGCCCCCCTACCGCGTCGACAACAGCCGCCGCGCGGACCCGGCTGGCGAGGACTGCCTCTACCGCGATCGCTCCGGGCGCTATGTCGTCGTGGGGGTCGATTGGGACGGTGGACCGATGCTGATGCGGCTGATGGGAGCGACGGCGATGGCGGCCGAGGATCTGCTCGGCACCAGAAGCATGGGCGCCGACACCCTGGAGGGTGCATGGGATGAGGCGGGTATCAGTTTCGGGCGGCTGGTCGTGCTGAAAGACAGTTCCGCGGTGACCGTCGACCCGATCGGCTCGCGGCTCGACCTCGGAGGGCAGGCTCGCATCGCAGCCCTGGCCCTCAGCCGGATCCACTCGCCGCTTCCCTACGACGGCGCCAGCGCCGCCCGCTCGCGTCCCC
Organism: uncultured Gemmatimonadales bacterium; assembly: GCA_963705985.1. Lineage (GTDB taxonomy): Bacteria > Gemmatimonadota > Gemmatimonadetes > Gemmatimonadales > GWC2-71-9 > SPDF01. Next base: position 22,151 of record CAVPLK010000001.1, read on the forward strand.
CGGACCCTGCACCGCGCGATCCCTGTTCACTGGTAACGCGGGCCGAGGCGGAAACCCTGATGGGCCCCCTCCGGACCGATCCACGCCCATCCGAGGACGGCGACGGCTGCGACTTCACGCTGGTGGAAGAGCTGCTCGGCGTCCCGATCGTGATACCGCTCAGGGTGGAATGGAGAGACGGGTACTACCAGCTGGGGGAGGAACGCCTCGCCACCGGCATGGCACAGACGGTCATGGGCCAGGCAATGGGGGAGATCCCCGACCTGAGCCGCGATGGCTCCGGCGCGGATGCGCCCTGGGATGATTCCCAGTCTCTGCTCGGGGGGCGGGTGATCGTCGTCGCCCACGACATGCTCTTCGAAACGATCGGCACGGGCGTCAACGGTTTCGACGAGGCGAGAGCTGCCGCCTTGCTCCGCATGGCAGTTTCACGGGCGCTCGCCAGGTGAGCGCGCTGGCCCCCGCGGTCAGGCCCTGGCGTTTCATGAATGAAGCCGGCGAGGTCGGCCCCCCCCCGACACCCAGGGAGAATCCTTATGCGCATCATCCGTTTCACCCTCATGTCCGCCCTGCTCGCCGGCGCCGTGCCCGCCGCCGCCCAGCTCCCCGCCTGCCAGTTGGTACTCGCATCGACCCAGGGAATTCCCGGCGGTCCGAATCACCTCTACACATTCCACGGCATCTGCACACCCAAGGCGGGCAGCCCATTCTGGGTGGACGGCAAGGCGACATGGACCGGGTCCACCTACCAGGCGTCGGAGCAACTGAAGGTCAATGAGGGCAGCGGCGGGTTGTGGACCCTCACCATGAAGTGTTTGAAGGCTGACCCTTGGCTCCCCGTTGGCGCCGCGGGAACGCAGGCCACCTACGATTTCACCGAATGCCTGAAGGTCAGCGAACAAAGCTCCTCCTCGGCATTTCCCAAGGGCTCCGATCCGCTGCCTGGTTTCGCCGGGATGGACCTTGCCGGGGGAATCCCCCCACAGCCCGCATCCGAGGGGGGGACACGGAGTGCCCCGACTACGCGGGCCACGCCTCAGAGTCCGGGCCCCGCCCAATCGGGCACGCTCAGCATGAGCGACCAGAAGAAGCTGCAACCGAACAAGGTCGTCGACAGCATCCGGGTGACGGTGGAGTACCTCGGCTGGGGGCCGAGCAGCCAGGTCATCCTGTCGGCCCCCACGAGCGGGCAGGTGCGCGCTGGAAATGACCTACCGCTGGCGGGCGGCACAAGGCTGGCGCTCTCTACGGGACGCGGAGCCAGCCTGACCCTGGTCAATCGAACGGGCACGGTGCTCAAGACATTCCCCGCTGGCGCCGAACTTCGTCAAACGCGGGACGGCCGGCTGGTGGTCGTCGCCGGGCGGGACCTGTACCCGATCCCGCAGCCGGTCAGTGGTCGGTAGGCACGCGGCGCACCAGCGGATCGTGCGCCCGCTCTCTCTCGCATGCCTGGGGGACACGGATGTCAATGCCACTCGACGTTCGCACGGCGCGCGCCGCCGCCCGTCGCGGCGCAACCCTCCTGTTCGCAGCCGGTCTAGTCGGCTGCACGCGGGGCGACCAGCCGCCCGCGACCTCCGCGGCCGGCCGTGCCGCGGCTTCTGCCGGTTCGATCGACCCGTGCGCCCTGCTCACCCCCGGGGAAATTCAGTCGGTGGTCAACTGGACCGTGGCCAACACCAAGCCATATGCCGACGGAGACCACGGCCATTGTGTCTACGAGGGTGACAAGGGAACGTCCGTGCTACCGCCGGAGCAGGTGGATGCCGGCGTGCTTCCGTGTTTCACGAACTTCCCCTGCGCCTCGGACCAGCCGGAGCGATTTTCCAGCAGCGCCGAACTGGTGGCCTATCGAAGGAAGCTGTACGAGGGGAACGCCTACGGCCTCGATCCGGCGATCACACCAGTCGAGGGGATGGGGGTCCCGGCGCTCATGCACGAATTGGCCTCGCAGTACACGCTCGAAATGTGGCTTGGCGAGCATCGCGTGGCGTATGTGTCCGTTTGGGACTCGGAGGCAGGGGCGCTGGCCTTGGGCAAAGCCCTCCTGGCGAGGGCCCAATAAGTGGGCGGCAAAGGAATGGGGTGGAGCGCCGCGTGTCGAGCCCCTCATCGCCCAATGCACACCACGCGTACCCCGCCCCTGCCAGCCGGCTTGCGCGGGGTGTCGTGTTTCCCACACCTGGGAAGCCGGGAGCCGCCGGTGTTACCCGCCGGTGACCTGGTACGCCACGACCTGCCGCACACCGGTCTCCTCGTCTTCCTGTGCGAACAGGATCACGTCGGTACCGATGAAACCAAGTGGTGGCCCCGTGCCCGAAAGCGAGCCGAGGTAGTGGCCACTCGCGTCAAACAGGTCGACCAGCGCCGGCTCATCGGCGAAGGTGTACCGCTCCACCCACAGCCGGTCCTGGGGGTCGAATCGCAGCGAGCGGATTTGTGGCACGGTGGGGGCGACTCCCTGCTTTTCCATGATCTCGGTCGCGGGAATCGTGCATCCTCTCCCGCCGCCGAATTGAATTTCCATCCCATTTGGATAGAGTCGCTTCACGTCGTCCACCGACGTCGGCCTCGAGGGAATCGACCGCCGGATGCTCCTGACCAACGTGGCACCGTCGTACACGTCCACCTGATAGGACGCCTGGCGGGTCGTGGCCACCGCGCGCCCATTCGTGGTCCACTGCAGGGTGGGTGAGAAGACCGGCGGTTGGACGAAACTCACGCAGGAGAACTCGGCCATCGCGCCGGTCGGCGTCGTGAACGACGTGATGGTCGTGGTGTCGCCGCCCACGATGGTCACCAGCCGGGTGGTCCTCAGGGTGTCAGCCCCCTCGTTCAGGCCGAGAATCAGCGTGTCCCCATAGGCGATGGGAAACCGGGGGGCGCTTCCCTGCAGGGAGATTGGCGGCAACAGCTCGCCGTTGGCGTCCCAGCGCACGAGCGCCAACTTTCCGGCGTCGAAGACTTGGGCCACCCCGGCCGGGCTGACGAAGAGCGAGATGGGAAACTCAATTTCCCCCGGTCCACCCCCCTTCCGGCCGAGAAAGCGAAGGTGCTCCCCGGAAGGCGCGAACACCTCCACCCGGAACTGTTGACCATCGAGCACGTAGATCCTGCCTTCCCGGTCAGTACCTGTGTTCCACATGCTCGCCGACGTGAAGCTGCCCGGTCCGTCGTCGGCCCCACCGAGACGGAAGCGTTCGGTCAGCGTCCACCCCAGGGGCTGGTCGACGGCGGCCGCGACGGCCAGTGCGACCCCGGCGGAGTCGACGATCGTGGTCCCGCCGGCATCAGGGCGATCGCCGCCACACCCTGCCAGGAGGGTGAGCACCAGGGCGACACTGGCTCGGGAGGGTAAACAATTCACGAATCGGCTCCGGGAGAGGATTTCGAGGTAGATGCCTCAGCACGCGATTTCGTCTCCCGGCACTCGGCGGCAGACGAAACCCCTTGCCGTCGGTCGACGTCCGGATACGAACGGCCGCCGTCGTCCGTCTCCGCACGCAGGAGTCCACCATGCGAGTCCCGGCGCTCCCACCGCTGGTCGTGGCGCAGTTTGTCCTCGGCGCGTTCGCTTCGGCCCTCCTGCCCGCCAGTGGGAGCGCGCAAGGCACCCTGCCAGCCAGCCTCGCTGGCGCCGATGCGCCCCCTGGGGGGTGGCAACTGTTCAGCCGGACCATCGACATCCGGAGCGATGGTGGAGGCGAGTACCTGGCGATGGTCGGGGAGCCGGATACCGTCGGCCTGGTCTGGTCGCCGGCCCTTCCGTTCACCGACGGCGACATCGAGTTCGACGTCCGCGGCCGGGACATTCCGGGGCACAGCTTCGTGGGCATCGCGTTCCACATTGCCAGCGATACCAGCTTCGACGCGGTCTACCTCCGCCCCTTCAATTTCCAGGCGCCGGACTCCGCGCGCCGAGCCCACGCCGTGCAGTTCGTCTCGTCTCCCGCGTATCCCTGGGACCGCTTGCGAACCGAGACGCCTGGGGATTTCGAGCAGGCGGTCCCGCCTTCGCTCGACCCGACCGCATGGATCCACGTGCGGGTGCGGGTGCGCGGGGCGGCGGTCGTGGTCTACCTGGACCGGAACGAGACTCCGGTACTCTCGGTGATCAATCCCTCCTCGCATCGTTCCGGCGGCGTCGGGTATTTTGTGCACGGGACTTCGGTCGGCGATTTCCGAAACCTCGTCATCCGGCCGCCCGATTGACGCCCGCCGCCACTCCAACCGATATGCCTGACGCCCGACCTAGAGCACGACGGCAAGCGCCAGTCCGTCGTACCCCTTGCTCCCCACCGTCTGGAGCACCGTGGCGCTGAGGCGGGGGTGCGCCGCCACCATTTCGAGATATCGGCGGACGGCCTGGACATTCGGGTCCGTACTGCTTGCATCCGTGATGGCGCCACCCCGCACCACATTGTCGGCGATGATGAGGCTCCCCCTTTGGACAAGGGGAAGAATCAGTTCGAGGTAGTCAGGATACCCCGTCTTGTCGGCATCGATGAAGACGAGATCGAAGGGCGCTTCGCCGACCTTGGCGAGCTGGCGGAGCGACTCGGCGGCAGGCCCGACCCGCACGGTGACGACGTCGGCCAGCCCCGCCCGCGCCAGATTGGCCCTGGCGACTGCCGCATGCGCGGGGTCGAGTTCGAGGGTCAGGAGATGGCCGCCAGGCGGAAGGGCGCGTCCCATCCAGATGGTGCTGTATCCACCGAGCGTCCCCAGCTCCAGCACCCGGCGGGCGCCGAGCGCCTGCACCAGCAGCGCGAGGAACTGGCCCTGGGCGGGGGAGACGGCAATCGCAGGCAACCCCGCGGCAGTACACTCCTCGAGCGCGGCCTCCAGAATCGTGTCGGCCGGGAAGAGAAGATCCCCCGCGTAGCGATCGACACGGGACCAGGTGTCCTGCATGGTGGAATGCTCCTTCCATGCTGTTGGAGGAGGTGGTGGGGGAAACACCTCACCTGCCACGTGGTGTTCAGCCGCCTCTACGCACGCACATAGCGCAGGTGTGTCGCATCCGGTGTGTTGAGCACCTGGTCGATCCGGAACTGCGGCACGGCCTCGTGCAGGTTCTCGAAGAGGCGTCTTCCACTGCCAAATAGCACCGGCGCCAGGGCAATTTCCAGTTCGTCGACGACACCCATGTTCAAGTACTGCTGAATCACATCCGCTCCGCCCGAGATGCGGACGTCCCGCCCGCCGGCCGACTTCCGGGCGGTCTCCAGGGCACTCGCTGTCCCGTCGTTGACGAAATAGAACGTCGTCCCGCCCGGCCGGACCCATGGTTCGCGCTTCTCGTGAGTGAGCACGTACACCGGAGTGTGAAACGGCGCATCCTCGGGCCAGCTGCGCTCGCCTGCGTCAAACATTCGCTTGCCCATGATGCTCGCGCCGCTGCGCTCCATCGTGTGACGGAGCATATCGTTGACCGGGCCGGTCTCTCCTCCCGGGCCGAACTTCAGGTTCTCGCGGAAATATTGCTGTTTGAGGACCCAGCCCATCAGCGCGCCCCACTTGGCGCCCCAGTTCTTGTACTCGGGTCGATCCCAATGCTCGATGGCCATCCCTTCCGGCGCCATGTACCCGTCGAGACTCAGTCCGATGTTCACAAAGACCTTGCTCATATCTTCTCGCTCACATTTCTGAATGTCGGTCTAGCGAATGGGGCATCAGCGGCGACGGCACTCGCGGCAGCTGGACGCGCGGGTCAGGCCGTGCGCCCTCTCCGGGCGCCAGCATCGAGGAGGACTGGCTGTCCGACTGCCAGTCCGCCGATGCGAGTGACGGTGCCGTAGACGCCCGCGTTGTTCTGAGTCTCCCGAACGATTGTCCGGAGGACTTCCGGTGCCGACTTCGCCGAGTCGGGATCGAGGTTGACCATCGAGCAGCGCACATCTCGTGTTGTGACACAGAGGGCGGGACCTTCGTCGCCCTCTCCGAAGGAGAGGACGCCGCCAACCCACGCATCCTCCTGGAATGGTACCGAGCGCGCGGGGCGCACCACGATGTTTGGGCGAAACCGCCTCATGTCCGACTGCCGTCCGGAGAGTCGTGCGATCTCGTCAACCGTGTCCAGGGTGATTACGGAGACACTGGCTTCATCAAAGATGCCATGCTTGAGCTGCATCATGTGGACGGGCGCGCCATGGAGGCCGCTGACCTCCGTGGCCAGGGCTTCGCCGAAGACGGCCAACTCGGTGCCGCTCGGCGTGCGGACATGCGTGGGCAGATCGGCTTCCGAACCATCGCCGTCACGGTGAGGAGCATAGAGCAGTAGACTGGGAAGCTTGCCCGCCGTCAGCCAGGGAAAGGCGCTGGTGTCGTTGATCCGCCGAAGAGCCAGCCGTCTGTCCCCCTCGAGGCCGTGCCAGCCCAGTGCCGCGGCCTCACGTCGTTCGCCGCGCATGGACTTCACCGGATAGCGGAAGATCGCCTCAATGCGCCCAATCTCGATCGGCATGGTCTATTCCAGTGTACCAACAGCCTCGTTGGATGGAAGGGTGGACGTCTTGGCGGTGGCGCGGCCGAACGAATGGCGCCTCAGCTGCGAGGGCGCTCGCGGCGGCTGCATGCACAAGGATGGAGCCGCGGACCACGCGCGGCTGGGGTCTCACCAAGCCTACGCGGCGCACGGGAATGCGCCAATGCGATGGGGTGTGCCGGTGGCTCGCCACAGGACCGAACCGGGCGAGGGGAATCGTCAGGGCTCGAGCGTGCCCCCTCCTCCTTGCCGCGGGAGAGTCTGGTCCGCCGCAGGCCGCACTCGTCCCCACGTGGCCACCGCGCCGACCACTAGCACCCAGAAGGGGAAGACGGCGACGCCAGGGATGGCCTCGACGACGAGTCCCGGGAGCAGGACCCACTGCCATCCCAGCACCGCAAACAACAGCAGCGCCGTCCCGGCGTCCGCCGCCCATTGCAGCGGCGGCGCAAGGGCCAGCACAAACGAGAGCGCATCGGACAGCGCCGCGACGGCAAATGCCAGCGCGAGCCGCTTGCCCGAGAGGCGCTCTCCTGTCACGTGCGGCGGCTCCGGCAGGTCAGCTCGGCGCCTCGGTGGTCACGTAGACGAGGGTGTTTCCCTGAAAGGCCGAGCGATACCAGTTCGGGCCGCATTGGTAGTACTCAACCCCGCCGACCGGCTTGGTGACGCACCCGGCGGGGAGGGTGGAGGAGACGGTCCCGATCGCGAGCGCCGTCCCCGCCGCCGCCCCGGCCGCGGGGGCGGCGCCCGGCGTTGCCGCAGCCGCCTGCTGCTGGGACGTGGTCGTCTGCTGCTGCGCCGTAGCCGACTGCTGGGCGGCGGTGGCCGACTGCTGCTGGGCCGTGGCCGACTGCTGCTGGGCGGTGGACTGCTGCGCGGCGGACTGCGAGGACGCCGCGGCTTCGTCGTTGGCGTGGGTGGCACTGGAAACGACCACGGCGGTACGGCGACGGGACGCCCGATTATGGTGGCCGGCCTGTGCCATCGCCAGTTCCGGGGCGAGCAGCAGGACCACCGCTGCGGTCAACCCCGCGATTTTCAACGCCGATTTCATGAAGGTCCTCCACCAGCCGTCAGGGGCCGGGTCATGGGTTGGTAACCGGGTTCAGGAAGGGCACCGACTGCGCCCCGTTCGGCGGCACAAAGGTGAAGTAGTCGGCGGTTACCCGCGGGTCGGTCTTCCAGTCGCTGATGTTCGTGACGATGCTCAGCAGCGCCGGCGTGGAGGTGTCCGTCACGATGTACTTGCGCGGCAGCGGCGGCCCGGCAGCTGGAATCCAGATCTGGAAGTCGACATCGGTGCGACTGAACACCAGGTGATCGCACAGGACGCCGTCGATGATTTCCTGGTCCACCATCACGGCCATCCTGACGTCCTGCATCAGCAACGGGAAGACGTCGGGCCAGATGAGGTCGGAAATCGGCACTGAGAGACCGAGCGAGTCGTATGCCATCTGGAACATGCCGGGAATGGTGCCCGGTGCCGTCTCCGAGGCGTACGCCTTCCGGACCGCGTCGTACAGGACCAGCGTCGAGCCGTCGTAGTAGAGCGTCTGGGCGAATCCCGGCCCGTGGCGCTCCCCGCGCAACCGGTTCGGGCGCTCGATCGCCATGCTCCCGCGCGACTCGTAGTCCACCCGATGCCCGTTCTCCAGCAGGTCTTCCGTCAGGATCTGGGTCTGCGAGGAGAATCGCTGCAGGCCGTTGAGGTAGTCCATGGAACGGCGCAGGATTTCGACCGCCTGCGAGTCCACCGTGAGCGGCACATCCGGCGTCGCCGACAGGGCGAGGGCGGCGTCGGAGGCGGCGCCGGACGCGCCGGTGTCCTGCCCAGCCGGCTGGCACGCCGTGAGGGCGACCAGCGTGGCCATCGCGGCCGAGGCCGCCACGATACGTCTACTCATCGTCTCGCCTTTCTATTGTCCGGTGATGCCGCGATTGACCACGATGGACGCCACCACGCGACGGTTCTTGGCCGCGCCTTCCTGGGTCTCGTTGGAAGCCGCCGGGTGCGAAAAGCCCATCGCCGCCGGCGCGAGCACGAGGTACAGCGGGATGTCCGCCTTCTGCTCGAGGTACTCGATGACGGCCTGGGCCCGCCGCTCGCTGAGCTGCTGGTTGTATTCCGCGTTGCCCGAGGCGTCGGTATACCCCGCCACCAGGATGTTATACGACGCCATCCCCTTCGCCCTGGCGGCGAACGCCTTGAGGGTCTGCTGCCCCGCCTCGTAGATCACCGAGCTGTTCACCCCGAAATACACCGTGTCCTGCGCAATGACGTCATAGTCACCCAGCTGGCCGAACCGCTTGCTCAGCGAATCGGTCTCCGCCTTGTTTTCCGCCAGCCCCGCCGCATTGGAGTCCGCCAGCGCCGCGGTTGGGTTCACCCCGGCCTGGATCTCGTTGGCGGTCTTGAGGTCGCCCGAGCTGAACTCCACCTTGGCCGCCGCGACGCCACCGTTGGCCGACGGCGTGCCCTGGACCTCGACCTTGAGGCCGGGAATCAGGGTGGCGGGGCCCATCGAGGACTTCTTGACCCCGAGCGGCCCGCCCTTCACCTCGACCTTGGTGTCGTTCGAGAGGGTGACGGTGGTATTCCCGGTGGCGCCCTGCGGATGGACGATCATTTCGGCGCCGGAGCGCGCCACGATGACGCCGTCCACCTTGACGGTTTCCTGGGCGGTCAGCGTCGCGGGAATGGCCGAGATGGTCAGCAGGGCCATCAGCAGCCTGATAGTGCGCTTCGTCATGGGAGGACTCCTCGATGGATATGGCGAAAGAACCAATCTGCAGGATACTGCGGTCCGCGGGGGGCCGAAAGGGGGGCGGACTGAGGACTGAGGACTGAGGACTGAGGACTGAGGACTGAGGACTGAGGACTGAGGACTGAGGACTGAGGACTGAGGACTGAGGACCAAGCAAGATAAAGGACTGATGGCCTCGGGGGGGGGGCCCCTCGGCCCTCAGTCCTCTGCTCTCAGTCCTCATCCCGTTGGTGGGCCCTCCTGGATTCGAATCAGGGACCTACGGATTATGAGGTCGCCTTATTTCCGGAATAGCCCGCCGATCAACGCCCCTGGAGCCGCACCAATCGCAGCGCCAACCAAGGCGCCAAGTAGGGTGTTGTCCACGCAGCTCCCGGAATCAGCCAGTTCAGAATTGGAACAGTTTGAGCTCGCGATTGCTGCCCCCATCGCGCCGAATACGACCCCACCGACAATCAACCCTTCAAACCAGTAGCTCTTGCTGGTCCCCGACATCCTCATTTCGGGAACACGGTGCTGCGCTGTGGGGCGAGAGACGGACCAGACAGGGCTCGCGGCTGTGAGCGAGCCCGATTGCGCCTCAGCCGTTCCAGCAGCGAGGACGCTGCACAAAGCGAGGCCAAGGAACGCTCGGGCCAACACTAGAATCCCCCATAGATGAGGCGGTTGTGATAGGGGCTCGATTCCGCACCACCTACGAACGTGGGAATCCATCCTCGGAAATTGGAAGTCGTCCAGTAGCACTCCAGACGCCCACTCCCGTAGTAGATATAGTGCCAATCACGGCTGCCGACGCAGTCAATCAGGTGTACAGAATGGCTGCCGACGTTATATGCCCCGCTCACAATGAGCCGCTCTGAAGTGTCTACTCCAGCACAAGTATCAGCAGCGAAGCCTCCCCCAGCCTCACATTCGATCTCGGAAGAATAGTTGGCGTGCTTCCCCTCAGACACATAGCTCCTAGGGTAGGCACCAGGGTGGCCTGGATAGTCAAGCATGTAGGGGTAATTAAACCCTGATCCTGAGGAGGTGGAATAGATCCCGTAGCTCTCGTGTTGGGAGTAAGTAGCCTGACTCAGAATCCAGTGGTGTGTATCCGAGTCATAGTAGACTTCGAGAAGGATGGTTTCGGAGTCGCCATTGTGTCCGTCGCACGAAGGGTCGTATAGAGGCGGAGGCAGGTTGCAGACCCCGGCACTACTTCCCGCATCCCGATAATAGCCGATGAGGTATGCGATGACCACGGTTCCACCGGAACCAGGGCGAGCAGCCCAATATGGCTCGCGCCCTACTTCGTCGCCGTAGGCGTACCGAAGCTCCGGCGCGAACGCCATGGCGAGATTGTTCTCGCAGAAGGTGGAGAGTCCGTCCGCATCGTTGTCAGTCTGAGCTGAGGTGAAGCACACTTCGTCAGTTACCCCGCTACCAAGAAAGACACCCGGGGACTCCGGGTCCGGGTCTACATCCATACATCCGAGTTTGCACATAGGTTCAAGGACGACTTGCCCCTCTTGGCCGCTCGCCGAGACGGTCGCCGCTCCGGTGATCGGTTCCACCACCGTGTCTTGGGAGCAGCCGACCCCAAGAATTGACAACACGGCCGCAGCAATAGTCACAGCCTTATGGACGTTTCCATCCAACATGAAGTGCTCCAATTCGATCAAGAGGAGGTTGAGTGCCGACGAGAACCCTTGGCAGCATGCCGCCTCACTGCTGCTGCCATACCGGAACCTCCTCGGGGCGCCAGCCAAAGGCTGACAATCTTGCCTGCACGAGCCAAGCTAGGTGGCGGGGGGTGAAAAGCATGTGAGGGTGTGGTGAAGGCATCCGGAGGGGAGGTGAGCACTGAGGACTGAGCCAAGAGAAAAGGACTGAGGACGTCGAGGGATCGCCCTCTCAGTCCTCAGTCCTTCACTCTCAGTCCCCGCCTTAGTGGTGGGCCCTCCTGGATTCGAACCAGGGACCTACGGATTATGAGTCCGCTGCTCTAACCACCTGAGCTAAGGGCCCGTCGGCCCAGGCCTACTTGAACTGGTACTTGATGCCGAGGGTGATTTCCCCGCTGCCGTACCACGAGGTGTCGTAGGCGTAGCAGTAGTAGTAGCAGTAGTAGGAATCCTGACCATTCACGTTGACCCAACGATACCGGCCGTCGAGCGTCATGCCGACCTTCTCGTTGAACATCTTGGTGCCGCCGAGGCCGAACACGGTGCTGAACTGCGTGGAGCTGCCCTTTACCGTTTCCCCGTCGATCGTGGCGCTCGCGCCCATGTTGGCGGCGCCGGCGCCGATGGCAATGTACCCCTGCATCTGCGGCGTGCTGCCGAAGTAGAAGTTGAACGTGCCTTCGTAGATGTTGGAACTCACATCCAGGCTCTGGTTACAGATCGAGTCCGCACCGAGCGTGCCGCACTTGATCGTCATGGTCGGGTCGGCGTGCGCATACTCGAACACCAGGCCGATGGACGGGTTGAACTTGTACCCGAGCCGGGCGCCGAAGGTGAACGCGCTGCCGATGTCGAGCTTGGTCACGCCATAGATATTGGAGGCAGGCGTCAGCGAGCCGCCGAAATAGCCACCGGCAAACGGCGTGATCCACGCCGAGCTCTCTGAATACTGTGCCTGGGCGGGCGTCGCGAAGAACGCCAGACCGGCGAAGGCCGCGAGGGCGGCGGCGGAACGAATAACGGACATCGGTGGAACCTCCAAGGGGTGAAGAACCGGGTTCCGGCTATCGCCGGCCCGCCAGGATGCGCTCATAGAGCGCGATGTGTGCCTCGGCCATTTGTCGACGCGTGAACCGCAGGGCCACTTCCGCCCGGCCCGCCGCTCCCATCTCCGCGCGAAGGGCCGGGTCCGCCGCCAGCTTCGCCATGGCCTGGGCCAGCGCGTCCGGATCCCGAAGCGGAACGACCAACCCCGTGCGGCCGTGAGAATTAACCTCCCTCACCCCGCTGGGCAAGTCGGTGGTGACGACCGGCCGGCCCGCGGCCATGGCCTCCACCGCCACCAGCCCGAACATCTCCTCCGACGTGACTGAGGGCAGCACCAGGAAATGTGCCTCCGCCATGCGGCGCGGAATGTCCTCGTCCGGGTACTCACCGTACCACCGGACCCGGTCGGTCACCGCCAGCGCCTGCGCCAGCGTCCGCAGCCGGGGTGCCTCCGGACCGGTGCCCACGATGTCCAGCCGGAGCTCCGGGAGCCGCTCCATGGCCCGGAGAAGGATGTCCACACCCTTGTACCGCGCCAGGCGGCCGATGAACAACGCCCGGATCGGCCCGGTCACGGGCGCCGGCGGCACCTCCGCCCACCGGGACTCGTCAATGCCGAACGGAATCACCTCCACCTTCGATTCCAGACGGTCGAGCTCCGTGCACAGCGCGATGTGGGCCCTGCTCGGCACCACGATGGCCTTGGCCCGCTTCAAGGTCAGCCGGGAGGCGATGCGCTGGGGCAGCGAACGTTGGTCGGCGTGCTGGGTGACGACCAGGGGCGTCCGTCGTGCACGCAGCATGACCGCCACGTCGGCGAGCGTGTGGGGATGGTGCACGTGGATGATATCGGCCCGGTGCCAGGCCGCCGCCAGGTACCCCGGCGCAAAGTCCTGCGACCCGAGCGTCCCGAACGAGAAGACGCGAGTCACCTGCGACCGATGCCGCGCCCGCCGGTCACCCCGCGAGGTGCTCTGCACCGCCACGACCTCGACCTCGTGCCCGAGCGCCGCCGCACCTTCGGCCAGGTCCTCGACCACGCGCTCGCGGCCGCCGGATCGGGGCCAGTAGTAGCGGGAGAGGTGGAGGATGCGCATGCTTCAATATACAACCGCCCGAACGAAGAATCCCCCGGTCTTGGATGTGACGCCGGTCACAACCATCTTTCCGTCCGTGCGCGCCATCATCGTCTCCCATCGTTACGCCGACTCCACCGCCCGCGGCAAGCTCCACGCCCTCGTCGGGCGAGGGGCCGCGCTCGCCGTCGCCGTGCCCTCCCGCTGGGTCCCCCCGGGGGGAGCGGAGCCGATCGACACCCCGTTCTCGGAAGACAACGGCGTCCGGATCGTACCCATCCCGACGTCGGGGAGAGACCCGGATGGCGCACCCGGCGCCTGGCGGATGGGCGCAATCCGCCGACTGCTGACCGACTTCCGGCCCGATCTCGTCCAGATCGAGGAAGAACCCACCACCCGTGTGGCCGCCGGCGTCACGCGGCTGGCTCGCCAGCTCGGAATCCCCACTGTCGTCTTCACCGAGGAGAGCCTCGGTCAGGACCACCCGTTTTTCCAGCGCCTGCGGCGGCGGCGGACGCTGGGCCGGGCCACGGCCATCCTCGGCGCGAACATCGTGGCCACCAGGCTGGTCGGCGCCGAATTTCCGGGGCTGCTCGCGGACTCCATCCCCCGACTCGGGCTCCCGGTCCCGCCGGCCCTCACCACGGAACCACACCTCCCGCTTGCCATCGGCTTCGTCGGCCGCCTGGTGCCGGAACGGGGGCTCGACGTTCTGCTCCGTGCCTGCGTCAAACTCTACGGCGCTTGGACACTGACCATCGCCGGCACCGGCCCGGACCAGGAGCGACTCGAAGCCCTGGCCGAACGCCTCGGCATCGCGTCCCGCGTGACATGGCTCGGGGGGATCCCGCGGAGCGAGCTGGTGAACCTCTGGCCCCGCCTCGACTGCCTCGTCGCCCCCTCCCGCGCGAGCCCGGGCTGGGTCGAGACCTACCCGATCCAGGTTCTCGAGGCGATGGGCCAGGGCGTCGCGGTCGTCGTGAGCGACTCGGGAGCGCTGCCGGAATCAGTGGGGAAGGCGGGCATGGTCTTCACGGACGGACATCCGGACGGGCTCACCGAGGCGCTGAGCCAGCTCCTCGAGGACGCCGAGCTGCGGGAACGGCTGGCAGCCGAGGGCCGCCGTCGGGTCATCGCGGAGTACGTGGATGACGCGATCGCCAGGAAGACGCTCGCGTTCTGGGAGACGGTGCGGAACGGGACTCAACGGTAGGTCGGACTTTTCTGTCATGGCGAGAAGGCGACGACAGGGGCCGACGAAGCAATCTTCCGGCTTCAGCCGCCGCCCCTAGTACTCCAGTGGCAGGTGCACCGGCCGCCCATCCCGGGCCGACAGGTACAATCCGATCAACAACTCCAGGGAACGCAGCCCCTCGCGACCATCGGTCTCCGCGTCGGCCGTGCCGCGCAGCGTGGCGATGACATTCTCGTAGTACGCGGGATGCCCAAACCCGTAGACGGAGGTGGTCTCGTAGCTGGCGTCCGCCGCACGGGCATCATCGGGATCGCTGTCCGCAAACTCCCAGTGCTCGATCTCGTTGACCGCCACACCGCCGACCCGCGCCGTGCCCCGCTCCCCGATGATGGTGATGGATCCTTCGAGGTTCTTCGGATAGGTCAGCATCGTGACGTTGATCGACCCCAGCGCCCCGGACCGCCACCGGACGTTGGCCACGCCGGTGTCCTCAACCTCGATGCGGCGCGCCAGCGTGGCCGTGAACGCCTGCACACACTCCACCGGGCCAACCAGCCAGTCGAGCAGGTCGATGTAATGGCTGGCCTGGTTCATGAACGCGCCGCCGTCGAACTCCCAGGTCCCGCGCCAGCGCGCGCTGTCGTAATACTCCTGGGGGCGGTTCCAGAAGACGTTCACGTTCACCATGTACACCTGCCCGAACCGCTGCTTCTCGACGGCGCGCTTGAGCAGCTGGATCGTCGCGTTCCGTCGGTTCTGCTTGACCACGAAGAGGCGGACCCCGGCGAGATCGCAGGCCTGCACCATCGCCTGGCCGTCGGACCACCGGGTGGCCATCGGCTTCTCGGTCACGACGTGGCGCCCTGCCTGGGCCGCCTCGATCGTCTGGGAGGCGTGGAGCCCGCTTGGGGTGGCCAGGATGATCGCGTCCGCGCTGGAGCCGGCGAGCAGTTCGGTCAGCGACCTGAACCCGGGGACGCCGGTGCTCGCTTCCGCACGCGCACGAGCCTCCGGGTCGGTGTCGCACACCGCCACGAGTTCGGCGTGCGCCGCGTGCCTGGCGATCGCCTCGATGTGCTTGCTCGCGATGCGCCCGCACCCGACGAGGGCGAAGCGGATCTTCCGGTTCAGGATGGGGTCACGCGCAGGAGGCATGGGGGCCGGAGGGTTGAGGGTGACCGTATCTTAGCCGACGGGGGGCGCGTCCGCCACGCGGCCGCCAAGAACATCCACCCCCTCGTGCCGGAGGCGATCCACTTCCGCCGGCGGCAGGCGCACCCGGAGCTCGAAGCCGGTCTCCGAGTCGCGGCGCTCCATCACCTCGCCCAGGCGATAGAGGGCCGCCATCTGGGCCCCGGCCGTCAGCGGCAGGCGCAGCCAGACCGGGGGCCGGAGATCCTGCTCGCGTTCCCGCAGGGCCCCCCGCAGGCTGCTGAGCCCGTCGGTCCGCATCGTCGTCGTCAGGACGGCGCCAGGAAAGATGGCCGACACCCGGCGCCCAAACTCCACGGGATCCTCCAGGCGGTCGATCTTGTTGAAGACGGGAAGCACCGGCCGGTCCTGCAATCCCAGCTCCGCCAGCACCTGCTCCACCACCTCCATCTGCTCCTCCCACCCCGGGTGGCTCGCGTCCACCACGTGCAGCAGCACGTCGGCGGAGCGCGCCTCCTCGAGCGTCGCACGGAAACTGGCCACCAGGTGGTGGGGCAGCTTCCGAATGAAGCCGACCGTGTCGGTGACGCGGGCGCGGTAGCCCTCGCCGAGGTCCACCTCGCGGGTCAAGGTGTCGAGCGTGGCGAAGAGCCGGTCCTCGACCACGATTTCGTGCTGCCCCGACAACCCGCGCAACACGCTCGACTTGCCGGCGTTCGTGTAGCCCACGAGGCTGACGCTGAGCATCGGTACGCGGCCGGCCCGGATCGTTTCGCGATGGCGTTCGACGTCCCGCAGCTTGCCCTTGAGCCACTGGATCTTGTGCCGGATCATCCGGCGGTCGGTTTCGAGCTGGGTTTCGCCGGGACCCCGGAGGCCGATGCCGCCCCGGATTCGGGACAGGTGGGTCCACATCCGCCGCAAGCGGGGGAGGAGGTACTCGAGCTGGGCCAGTTCGACCTGGAGCTTGGCCTCGTGGCTCCGGGCCCGGGTCGAGAAGATGTCGAGAATGACCTCGGCGCGGTCCATGACGCGCACCTTGAGCTCCCGCTCGAGGTTGGAACCCTGCATCGGCGAGAGCTCGTCATCGAAGATGACCAGCGTGGCACCGCTCGAGGCGACCAGGGCCGCGAGTTCCACCACCTTCCCTTCGCCGATCAGGGTGCCGGGATGCGGTGACTCCAGTTGCTGCGTGAGCTGGCCGACCACCTCGGCGCCTGCCGAGTCCACCAGGCGGGCGAGTTCGTCGAGGTGCTCCTGCATGGCGAAGACGTCGGCGGACCCCTTGCGTGGCGCGGCGACGAGCACGGCCCGTTCGGCCGGTGGCTGGACGTTGATGAGGTCTCGAATGGTTCAGGGTTCCTTTGACTGTGCTGCCGCAGCTGTTTCCTGTCCCGCCGCCCCGCTGCCCCGCTGCCCCGCCCACCACGCCATCCGCTCCGCGATCCGCTTCTCCCACCCCATCGGCCCCGGCGCATAGAACTGCTGGCCGGTCAGCCCCTCCGGGAGATACTCCTGCGAAAGGTAGGCGGTCGGCGCATCGTGCGCGTACCGATACCCTGCCCCATACCCGAGGTCCTTCATCAATCCGGTGACGGCGTTGCGCAGGTGCAGCGGCACCGGCGCGGCGGGGGTCCGGCGCGCGGCCTCGCGTGCCGCGCCCCAGGCCGCATAGACACGATTGGACTTTGGCGCCGTCGCCAGGTAGACGGCCGCCTCGGCCAGCGCGAGTTCGCCCTCGGGGGCCCCCAGAAAGTCGAAGGCGTCCTTGGCGGCCAGCGCGATGGTCAGCGCCTGCGGGTCGGCCAGGCCGATGTCTTCCACCGCCATGCGGACCAGTCGGCGCGCCAGGTAGAGCGGCGCCTCGCCTCCCTCGATCATCCGCGCCAGCCAGTACAGCGCGCCCTGCGGATCACTCCCGCGGATGGCCTTGTGGAGCGCCGAGATCAGGTTGTAGTGCCCCTCACCCGACTTGTCGTAGGCGGGGAGCCGGCGCGCGAAGACGTCGGCCGCGATCTCCCGGCTGACTTCGCCTCCCAGCCCCACCTGCTGCGATGCCGCTTCCAGCGCGGTCAGTGCGCGGCGGGCGTCGCCGTCGGCCGCGGCAGCCAGAAACTCGATCGCGTCGTCGGAGACGCGCAGCTCCATCGCACCGAGGCCCCGCTCCCGGTCGGCCAGCGCACGGTGCAGGAGCGCA
This sequence comes from uncultured Gemmatimonadales bacterium, assembly GCA_963705985.1. Taxonomy (GTDB): domain Bacteria; phylum Gemmatimonadota; class Gemmatimonadetes; order Gemmatimonadales; family GWC2-71-9; genus SPDF01. The sequence goes on from CAVPLK010000001.1 coordinate 39,743, forward strand.
GCGAGGTCAGCCTCCGGCAGCGGTTCGAGGACATACACGCGCGATCGCGAGAGCAGCGCGGCGTTCAGTTCGAAGCTGGGGTTCTCCGTGGTCGCGCCGATCAGGGTGATCAGCCCCGACTCGACCGCCGGAAGGAAGGCGTCCTGCTGGCCGCGATTGAAGCGGTGAATCTCGTCGCAGAAGAAGATGGTTTCGCGGCCGAGGCGGCGGCGATCCTCCGCCTCCTTGAGGATCTCCCGCACGCGCTGCACCCCCTCGGTGACCGCGCTGAAGGTCACGAACTCCCGTTCGGTGTGCTTCGCGATGACGCGCGCGAGCGTCGTCTTGCCGGATCCCGGCGGCCCCCAGAGAATGACGCTCCCCACGTCTCCACGGCGGATCGCGTCGCCGAGGGCGTGGCCGGGCGCCAGCAGGTGGGCCTGGCCCACCACTTCGTCGAGAGTGCGCGGCCGGAGCCGCGCGGCGAGCGGCGCGGCCGGAGCAAAGAGAGAAGGTTCGTTCACGCCCCTGGCCTATCCGATCCAGCGTTCGAGCAGTTCGTGCGTCAGGAAGAAGGCCGCCGCCCCGCCGAAGAACGGCAGGGCGGTGCCCCAGCCGCGCTTGGCCTGGAACTCGGGGACCAGGTCGGACGCCGCCACATAGAGGGTCACACCGGCCGCCAGCGCCAGTCCGCGTTCCGCCAGCGGAGCCGCCAGATCGGTGAGGAGGACACCCAGCACCGTAGCCAGGCCGAGCACCGCGGCGGCCCCGATGGCGCGACGCGCCCCCTGCCCGCCCGCCATCACGAGGCTGGCGATGGTCACACCCTCGGGCAGCTTGTGCAGGAAGACGGCGAGGAAGAGCAACAGGCCGAGCTGGGGAGAGACCAGCATCCCGGCCGCAATGGCGACGCCATCGAAGAGACTGTGGATCGACAGCCCCACCAGCGCGCTGAACCCTGCTTTCGCACCGACGCGGTGGGTCTCGACGCCGTAGTGGAAGTGCTGGGTAAACACATGTTGCGACAGGTGCACCCCGAAATACCCGGCAAACACGAAGACGCCGGGCAGGATGGCGCCCCCGTGGAACACTTCGGGCAGCACGCCCACGAGGACGACGGCCAGCATGAACCCGGCGCCGAACGCGATCAGCCCCTCGATGAACTGGAGCCCGCGCTGCAGGTGGCGCACCACCACGACCGCACCGATGACGTTGCCGGCGGCCGCGAGGAGTCCGAGGGCGACTGGGTTCACACAATCTCCTTGGCGCGCGCGAGCAACGCGTCGCGCTCGTTCAGTGCCGGATCGTCCACCACCTGCGCCAGCAACCGCTCCAGCACCTGCCCCACCGCGGGGCCCGCGGGAATCCCGGCGGCGATGAGGTCCTGCCCCGACACCGCGAGATCGCCGCGACGGAGGGGTGCCCCGGCCGCGCGGATCCCCGCGACCTCCCCCGCCCAGGGCCACGGCAACGCCGTGCGCAGTTCCCAGAGCTCGGCGAGATCATCTGCCGCCTCGTCCACGGCCGCGAGCCACCGCCGGACGTCCCGGGTGGTCATCCCCGCCGGTTCCGCGGGGCCGGCGACCAGTGCGGCGGCCCGGGCGAGCTCGGCGTTGGACACCCGCAACCGACCCAGGGCCGCCACCGGCTCATGGCAGCAGAGCGCGGTCAGCACCACCGGGTCGCGGCGGGAAGGGGCATCGTTGCCGAGCCACGCCTCCACCTCCTCGATTGACCAGAGATGGGGGAGCCAGACGGCAGCGGCCCCCGACTTATGCCAGAGCGAGATCAGCCGGCGGAGCGACCGGGTGGTCTGCAGTCCCTTGAACCATTCGTCGCGCACCCGCTCGGCCGAGAGCTGGTGGAGCCCGCTCGCAGCGGCACAGGCAGCCTCCCACGTTTCCGGCTCGATGGCAAAGTCGAGCCGGGCGGTGAATCGCAGCGCCCGGAGTACCCGGAGGTAATCTTCGCGAAAACGGGCCGAGGGGTCGCCCACCGCACGGAGCCTCCGCCGCTCCAGGTCGTCGGCGCCGCCGAACGGGTCCCGCCACTCGCCCCGCAGCGGATGGTAGGCGATGGCGTTGACGGTGAAGTCGCGCCGGGCCAGGTCCTCGTCGAGGGAGACGCCGTAGGCGACCTCCGCGTGCCGCCCATCGGTCCGCACATCGTGCCGGAAGGTGGTGACCTCGTGGAGTACCCGCGCGCTGTCGAACACGCCCACGGTGCCGTACTTCACCCCGACCGCCACCGTCCGCTTGAACAGCGCCTGCACCTGCCCCGGGGTGGCCGAGGTGGCGAGGTCGAAGTCCTTCTGCTCGTCGCCCAGCAGCGTGTCGCGCACCGCCCCGCCGACGCACCACGCCTCGTAGCCCGCCTCTTCGAGCCGGCGCGCGATGGCCACCACCTCGTCGGGGATCGGGATCCGCCCGGGAAACTGCATCTCAGGCCTCCATGCCGGCGCCGAAGGGGAGTCCTGCCGAGTGGGTGACGACGAGTTCCATCCACGCCTGCGACGGAGCACGCGGCCCTGCCGCAACGGCGCCGGCCTGCAGGAGGCGGGCCCCGCCCCCTTCGAACGCATAGATGGGAAGCACCTCTCCGGTGAAACAGCGGGTGGCCAGGACCACCGGTTTCCCCGCGTCGAGCCAGCGCTGGGCCGCGGCGGCCAACGACGGCGGCATGTTGCCGCGGCCGAACGCGACCAGTACCAGCCCATCGTGCGAATCCCGCACGGCGTCCACCAGCGCGCCGCGGTCGCCGACCACGGCGGAGACCATCGCGATTCGTGCGTCGAGTGTGGCCGGGAACGTCGGCAGCGGCGCCGCGGGTCGGCCCCCGACGGCAAAACTCACCACACCACCCGCCACGACGCCCAGGGCAGCGGCGCGAGGGGCGCGAAAGGTGTCAACCTCACCGGCGTCGGTCTTGACCGCCTCCAGGCCGCTCAACACCGTCCCATGCAGGACAACCATGGCCCCGCGCCCACGACTCTCCGCCGAGCCGGCCACCAGCGCGCTGTCCACCAGGTTTTGCCGGCCATCCCACTTCGGCTCTTCCGAGGTGCGCATGGCACCAGTGACGACCACCGGGACGGCGGGGTCCAGGGTACGGGCCAGCAGGTAGGCGGTTTCCTCAAGCGTATCGGTGCCGTGGGTGAGGACGATTCCCCGGACGGTGCCCGACGCGGCAATCTCGGCGACCCGGTTCCGGAGCGCCCAGAGCCGGTCGAGGTCCATGTGTGACGCCGGGAAACGGCCCCAATCCTCCACGGTCATCGGCCCCAGGGAAGCGAGCCCGGGCGCCAGCCCGACCAACGCAGCCCCGTCGAGCGCCGGCACCGCGCCTCCCGCCTCGGCGGACTGACGCATGGAAATGGTGCCGCCGGTAAACAGGAGGTGGATCATGGCGCGGTCCGGATCACCCGCACAACACACTCCCACCGTTCACGTTCAGCACCTCGCCGGTAATGTGCCGGGCCAGGTCGCTGAGGAGAAAGGCGATGGGACCGGCAATGTCGTCCGCGCTCGCCACCCGCCCCAACGGGATTCCCTGCTCGATGCGGGCCCGGCCGCCGGCGGCATACGGTTCCGCGGCCATTTCGGTGTCGACCCAGCCGGGCGCCACGCAATTGACGGTGATGCCCGGCGCACATTCGACGGCGAGAGACTTGGTCAGCGAGATCAACGCACCTTTGCTCGCGGCGTAGTCGGCATGAAAGCCCTCACCCCGCTGCCCCGCCGTGCTGCCCACGAGGACGATCCGGCCGCCCGGGGCCATGAGCCGGAGCGCGGCGCGGGTGGTGAGGAAGACGGCATCGAGATTTGCGGCGAGGACCGACCGCCACCGGGAATCATCCATGTCCCGCAAGGCGACATCGGCCGTCGGCCAGACACCGGCGTTGGCGACGAAATAGTCCAGCCGACCGAAACAGGCCTTGAATTCCCGGAAGACGCGCTCGACCACCGCCCCATCGGCGAGGTCGCCGCCAGCGGAGAACGCCTTGCGGCCCATCGCGCGGATCTCACGGGTCACCGCGTCGGCATCGCCCTTCCGGGTGTGCCAGGTCACGCCGACGTCGGCGCCGGATCGTGCCAGCAGCAGGGCGGTCGCCCGCCCGATGCCGCGCGACCCGCCCGTCACCAGCGCGACCGAGCCCGGCGGAAAGGCGAGCGGCTCAGGCAAGGTCCAGCCCCTGTTCCACCACCTCGATGATCAGGTGCTCGACCGCGAGATGAATCTCCTGGATATGGCTGGTCTCATCGGCGGCGACGATGAAGGACTGGTCGGCCATTCCGGCGAGGGCGCCGCCCCCCTTCCCGAGAAACGCCACCACCGGCACGCCCCTGGCGCGGGCCGCCTCGGCGGCCCGCAACAAATTGGGGCTCGCCCCACTGGTGCTGTGCAGCACCAGCAGGTCGCCGGGCCGGCAGAGAGCCTCCACCTGGCGGGAAAACACCTGGTCGAACCCCAGGTCGTTCCCGGCGGCGAGGAGCAGGGAGGTGTCCGTGGTGAGCGCCACCGCGGCCAGCGGACGCCGGGTCTTCGCGTAGCGCACCACGAATTCCGTGGCGAGATGCTGGGCATCGGCGGCGCTCCCGCCGTTCCCCGCGAAGTAGATGGTGCCCCCGCCGCGCAGAGTCCGGACGTAGGTTTCGGCGATGCGCTGCGCCTCGCCGGCGAGGGAGGTCGTCGCCTCCGCAAGGCGAGCCAGGGCGCGAAGGCCCGCCGAGATGTGTGCGTCGCTCATTGGTCGTTCTCCGTGAGCCGGTTCCGCAGGCGCGAAAAGAGGTTGGTGCGCAACGGGAGCGGCGGCACCATTTCGAGGTGTCCACCCGCCAGGATCGCGGCGGGATTGGCATCGAGCAGCAGCGCTGCCTGGACCGCGCCATCGTGTTGCCGCAGGAAGTCACGGGCGGTCGAGAGCGAGCGGTCATCACCGTGGTTGTCGCCGGCCAGGATGTCCGCCAGCCCCTCCGCCACCAGGGCGCGTGCCCGCTCGCCGCGGCCGCGGCCGGTGACGAGCGTGGTTCCGTCCACCTGCATCACCGCCCCGAGGGCTCGCCAGCGTCGGACCACTTCCGGCGTGCAACAGGCGTAGCGCTCCGGATGAGCCAGCACAGGGGTGAGCCCGATTTCGACCACGTGGGCGAGCGCCGCCGCGGCAGTTTGAAAGGTCACCATGCGGGTGAACTCCACGAGCACGAACCGGGTGCCGTTGAGCGTCACGCTTCGCTGGTGTGCCACGCTTACCGGCAGCGGGCGGTCCAGCATGATCTCGGCGCCCCGGTGCAGCCTCGGCGACGTCGGGGCGGCGGCCAGCAGCGCGGCAAAGGCCAGATCGTGGTCGGCGGGGCGGCCCTGCGCCGCGTCGCTGGCCAGCAGGTGCGGGGTCAGGCAGAGCGCCGTCACCCCCTGCTCCGCGAACCGGCCCAGCACCCGCACGGATTGCGTGACGCTGCGCGAGCCGTCATCCACGCCGGGGAGGAGATGATTGTGGAGGTCGATCACGCGGCCGCAGCGCCCACGATGTCGGCGGCCAGCCGATCGAGATCCGCCGGCGCCAGTTCCGCCTGGGCCAGAAGCGCCAGCGTGAGGAGGCTGTCCGCCGTGAGCAAATCGAGCGCCGTGGCCCGGGACCGCCCCTGCCCAGTCACCATCCGCAGCGCGATCGCGGCCGCGTCGGCCAGCCGGGACGCGACGGGTTCGTTGACTTCGGTCATCGCGAGGTACTCCGCGGCCCTGGCCTGGAGCGACGGCGGCGCCCCGACGGTGTGGTCAGCGAACCAGGCGGCGGCGTCGGTCATTGATCTCCACGGAGCCATGCGGCGATGATGGCCGGCGCTTCGGCGCGGGCCGCCGGCAGGCGCGCGACGTCGCCGGCACCGGCGGAGGCGAATTGCGGCCGCCCCCCTCCCTTGCCCCCGCTCACTGCCGCGATCCGCCCCGCGAGCTCACCCGCCTTCCGCCCGGCCTTGACGAGGTCATCGGTCACCGCGACGTGCACCGCGCCGCGGCCGGCGGTGCCGAAGAGGACCAGCACGGCGCCAGACTTTCCGGTGCGGAATCCGTCGACGAGGGCCAGGACCTCTTCCCGGTTCTCGACCTCGGTGTCGCCCAGGGTCACTGCCACCCCGCCGATGTCGAGCGTCGTCCCCTCGGCCGGTGCGGCCGCGCCGCCGCGCAGGAGCTCGTTGACACGCGTGTGCAGCCGTTCACGCTCCTCCACGAGCTGCTCGAGCTTGCGGAGCAGGTGATCGGGCTGCGCCTTGAGCGCCGCTGCGGCACCGGCAATCTGCGCCTGGAGCGACTCGACCAGGGTGTACGCCTCCGGGCCGGTGACCGCCTCGATCCGGCGCACGCCCGCCGCCACCCCGCCTTGCGAGGCGAACTGGAAGAGCCCGATCTGCCCGGTGCTCCGCACGTGGGTCCCGCCGCAGAGCTCGATGGAGGAGTCGCCCATCGAGACGACGCGGACGACGTCGCCGTACTTCTCCGAGAAGAGCGCCATCGCGCCGAGTGCCAGGGCGTCGGGATAGGGCATTTCCCGGGTGGTGACGGGGTAGTTCTGCCAGATGTGCGCGTTGACTTCGCGCTCAATCTGCTGCAGCAGTTCCGACTCGATGGGCCCGTGATGCGAAAAGTCGAATCGGAGGCGGTCGTCGTCCACCAACGACCCCTGCTGATGGACGTGGGTGCCGAGGTACTTGCGCAGTGCCGCGTGCACCAGATGGGTGGCGCTGTGATTCCGTTCGATGTTGCGCCGGCGGGAGACGTCCACCGAACCGTAGACCGAGGTCGGCTCGAACTCCTCGCGGAACGCGCCACCGATGATGGTGCCCTGTTCTCCCTTCCGCACCTGGTCGATGGGCATGACCCACCCTTGCCCACGCAGGTAGCCGGTGTCGCTGACCTGGCCGCCAGATTCGGCGTAGAACGGGTTTTCCTTGAGGAGGAGTTCCACGCGCTCCGCGTCGCCATCTTGCCGGAAGGCGAGGATCTCGGTGTCGGCGGCGTCGTGCTGGTAGCCGATAAACTTCTGCTTCGACCGCTTGAGCTTGCGCCACTTGACCGACTTCGTCATGACGGCCGGAGCGCCCTTGTGGGCGTAGGCTCCGCCCCCGGCCGCCATGGTCCGATGCATGCGCGATCGCTCACGCTGCAGATCGAGCGCCGCCTCGAACCCGGCGTGGTCCACCGACGCGCCGCGTTCCTCGGCGATGATCATCGTCAGGTCGATCGGGAAGCCGTAGGTGTCGTAGAGCTTGAATGCCTCGTCGCCGGGAATGACGGTCAGGCCGCTGGCGAGGAGTTCGTCCATCCGCTTCAGGCCCCCCTCGATCGTCTCGAGGAAGCGCTGTTCCTCCGCGAGCGTCCACTGCTGGATGAGTCCGGCGTTCGCGCGCAGTTCGGGATAGGCCGGGGCCAGGTCGCGCACCACGATATCGGTCAGCGGGGCCAGGGTCGGTTCGCGACGCCCGAGCAACCAGGCGTGACGCACGGCGCGGCGCAGGATCCGGCGCAGCACGTACCCACGGCCTTCGTTCGAGGGCACGACGCCGTCGGCGAGGAGGAAACTCACCGCCCGGGCGTGATCGGCCAGGACGCGGTAGGAGGCGCCCGCCGGCCCCCGGTCGTAGGGCTGGCCGACGAGCGCGGCGACCGCATCGAGCAGCGGAAGAAAAAGATCGGTGTGGAAATTGGAGTCTTCGCCCTGGAGCACCGCGGCGATCCGCTCGAGGCCGGCGCCGGTGTCTACCGACGGTTTCGGCAGCGGCGTCAGCGTGCCGTCGGCGCTCCGGTCGAACTGCATGAAGACGAGGTTCCAGATCTCGAGGAATCGGCCGGCCTCGGCCTGCTCCTCGAACTCCGCCCTCGACATCCTGCCCCCCTGCCCCCCTGCCCCGCCCATGTCCACGTAGATCTCCGAGCACGGCCCACACGGCCCGGTGTCGCCCATCTGCCAGAAGTTGTCCTTGTCGCCGAGGCCGAAGAGCCGATCGTCGGAGAGGCCCGCGACCTCTCGCCAGAGATTCAGGGCCTCCGCGTCGTTCTCGTGCACCGTCACCCAGAGCCGTTCCGGCGGGATGCCGAGCCAGTCGGGGCTGGTGACGAATTCCCAGGCGAACCGGATCGCGTCGCGCTTGAAGTAGTCGCCGAAGGAGAAGTTGCCGAGCATCTCGAAAAAGGTGTGATGCCGCTTGGTGTGGCCCACCTGTTCGAGATCGTTGTGCTTGCCACCGGCGCGGACGCACTTCTGGCAGGTGACCGCGCGCAGGTACTCCCGCGGCTCGACGCCGAGGAAGGTGCGCTTGAACTGGTTCATGCCGGCGTTGGTGAACAGCAGCGTCGGGTCGTCGGCCGGCAGGAGGGAGGAGGAGGGCACCGGCTGGTGTCCCTGGCGCTCGAAATACTCGATGAAGCGGCGGCGGATCTCGGTGGCTTGCATCCCCGAAATATAAGCGCGGATTGGGGCTGCCATCAGGAGGGGATGGCGAGCGCCTCCTGAATGGCCTCCCGGACGTCGGAGCCGGTGAAGCCCCGCCGGGCCAGGTAGGCGGTCAGCCGCCGCCGCTTGGCCTCCCGCGGGAGCTGCCCCAGCTGGCGGGCGCGTCGCGCCGCCAGGGCCCTCGGCATGGCGGTCCGGTCCGCGTCGGGCGGCCACTGCTCGGATACGGCCGCATCGATGTGGTGGCGCTCCACCCCCATGGCCATCAGGTCGCGGGCGAGCCGCGCCGGACCCCTGCCCCGGGCGGCACGGGTTTCGACGTAATTGCGGGCAAAGCCGGCGTCATCGAGGAGCCCCATGCCGGCGGCCCGTTCCAGCGCGGCCTCCACCGCCGCGGGCCGATGGCCCTTTCGCGCCAGGCGCCTCCCGAGATCGACCCGGGCATACGACCGCCGCTCGAGTGCCCGCAGGAGGGTCCGGAACGCCCCCTCCTCGTCGGCGAGCTCGCCCAGCAGGTCCAGACGTTCCGGCGTCAGCTCCGTGCCCGGGGCCACTGCCGCCCGTCCGAGCGCGGAGGCGGGGACGGCGCAGTAGGGACGGCCGTCGACATGCACCCGCATGACCCCTGGCTTCCGCGGGTCCGGCTCGATGGCCGTGACCAGCCGCGGAATCGGGCTATTCATCCTCGTCCTCCTCCACCTCCACCGCACCGGCCGGCACTGCGACGGCGGCGCCCATGCCGAGGAGATCCTTGACCTTGGCCTCGATCTCGAGCATCAGCACTTCGTTGTCGCGAAGGAAGAGCTTCGCGTTTTCCCGGCCCTGCCCGATCCGCTGGTCGCCGTAGGAGTACCAGGCGCCCGACTTCTGGATGATGTTGGCCTCGGAGGCGAGATCGACCAGGAGGGAGGTGTGGCTGATTCCCTCGTCGAACATGATGTCGAACTCAGCCTGCTTGAACGGCGGGGCGACCTTGTTCTTGACCACCTTCACGCGGACGTGGTTGCCGATGACCGCTTCGCGCTCCTTGACCGGACCGATCCGCCGGATGTCGAGCCGGAGCGAGGCGTAGAACTTCAGCGCCTTGCCGCCGGTGGTGGTTTCGGGGTTGCCGAACATGACGCCGATCTTCTCGCGCAGCTGGTTGATGAACACCACCGAGCAGCTCGAACGGTTGATCCCGCCGGCCAGCTTCCGCAGCGCCTGGCTCATGAGGCGCGCCTGGAGGCCCATGTGGCTGTCGCCCATTTCGCCCTCGATTTCGGCCTTGGGCACGAGCGCGGCCACCGAGTCGATGATGATGAGATCCACCGCGCCGGAACGCACCAGGATTTCGACGATTTCGAGAGCCTGCTCGCCGGTGTCCGGCTGGGAGACCAGCAAATTGTCGATGTCGACCCCGAGCTTCCTGGCGTAGTCGACATCCAGGGCATGTTCGGCGTCTACATAGGCGGCGACCCCACCGGTCTTCTGGACGTTGGCGGCCAGGTGCAGGCAGAGCGTCGTCTTGCCGGACGACTCGGGGCCATAGATCTCGGTGATGCGGCCGCGGGGAATGCCGCCCACGCCGGTGGCGGCGTCGAGGTTGATGGCGCCGGTCGAGATGGCGGCGATCTTGACCCGGGGCGATTCGGTCCCCATGCGCATGATGGACCCCTTGCCGAGTTGCTTCTCGATCTGGGAGATGGCGAGGTTCAGGGCCTTGCGCCGTTCACCCTCGAACTTCTCCTGCTTCTTGTCTTCGTTGGCCATGTGAATCGCGCTCCCGATCTTGAAATGGATGATTTTGCATCACTCAGTCACGAACAACGATACAACCGAAGAGGCACCGAAGCAATAGGCAAAATGTGACTGTTTTTGAGTCACTTTGATAGAGATTGTCCTATCTCCGTTCCAAACGCCACGCATCTGCCAGGTGTTCGACCTCCATCTTGCCCCGTCCGGCGTCCGTAACTGACACCAGATCAAAGCGATAGACGTCTCCCGGACGCCCGAACCGGAGCCGCCAGAGTTCCGCCACCCTGGCCAGCGTGCGCTGTTTCCTCCAGCCGACCGCCTCGGCCGCCAGCCCGAAGGTCGTCGAGCGGCGGGTCTTCACCTCGACGAAGGCCACGATCGGTCCCCGGCGGATGACCAGGTCGAGATCGTGGCGGCCGAGCTTGAAGCGATGGGCCTCCACCGACCAGCCACACGAGGTGAGGTACGCGATGGCGGCGCGCTCGCCGGCCAGACCGCGAATCTGGCGGGCATCTTCCCACTCCCTGGTCGGGATGAAGCGGCGGGCGGTCATGGACCACGTTAGTGCCCGGGCAATAGCGGGGCGTCATCCGGAGGACGCGCGACTCGGGCATGATTCTGCGTGCGAGTCCTTGAGACGCGGGAGATTCGGAGGTGAGGGAGCGTCGGAAGGAACTGCAGGAAGTGGGGCGGACAGGATCACGCGTTTGATGACCAACCGAGAACCGCCGAAATTCAGCAATAGCCCAACTGGATTGCGAGTGGCTTTGAGGTAGGATCGTAGTTGCGCGAAGTGCACACCATCCAAAGAGTGCACCGCCTTGAGCTCGACAACAATGCCGCGATCTATCATCAGGTCTATTCGGTGCCGACCGACCACCACTCCGTCGTAGGTCACATCAACTTCGCTCTCGCTGGCGAAGGGGATTCCTAGATGGCGCAACTCTAACTCCATTGCTCGATGGTAGACCGACTCAAGAAACCCAGGCCCAAGTTCCCGGTGAACCGTGATCGCTGCTCCAATCACGCGGCCAGTTGCAGCCTCGTGCTCTGCGGTCACCCACCTCGTCATTCCGACCCTCCCTGACATCCGACCCTCCCTCGTCCCATGGGCCGAAACATTGGGCCCTCCCTGCGAGGCCCAGCACTCGGCGCGCCGCGCGTGGGGGCAAAGAAACGGGGCGCCCCCGAGAGGAGACGCCCCGCAACTCGCACCCTTCCGACCGCTATTTCGGGTCGACGGTCACCCGGAACGACGGCGCGGGTTCCTTGGGACGGAACTCGGGAGGAATCGTGACCGTATTGCCGTCCCGCAGCGCGTAGAAGTGCGGCGAGGTGATCTCCTGCCCCGCCTCCCAGAAGGTGTCCTGGATCACCGAATGCAGCTGACTGCGAAGCCGCGGCAGGTTGGTCGCATTCTCCGAGTCGATCGGGACGAACACCTCGTAGTGCACATAGAAGTCGTTCAGCGCCCGCTGCAGCACGAACGGTTCCGGGGTCCGCAGCGCCCCGTCCAGCTTGGCGCCCGCCGCCAGCAGCAGGTCGTGGATCCGCTGCCAGGGGGTGTCGTAGCCGATGGTGACCGACGCCGTCACGAAGAGCGAACGCCCCTCCCGGCCCGCCGCGCTGTAGTCCACGATCGAACCGTTCACCATCGTGCTGTTCGGCACCAGGATGAACTCATTCGCGACGTTCTTGATTCTGGTGGAGAGCAATCCCAGCTCCACCACGGTGCCCTCGACGCCCCCGGCCTTGATGAAGTCGCCCACCTTGAACCCGCGGGCATACATCAGCAGCAGGCCGCTCATCGCCTGGCCCACCAGCCCGGCCGAGCCGAACGTGACCAGGACGCCCACGAGCACCGAGATGCCCTTGAACGAATCCGAAGTGGCTCCCGGGATGAGCGGATACGCCGACGCGAGCGCGAACATCCAGACGATGGCCGTGACGATGCGCCGGGTGGCACCGACGGTGTCCGGATGGAGGCCGAGGACGCTGATCCGGCCTTCCTCCACGGCGTCGAACAGCCGGTTCAACAGCACGAGAATCCCCCGCGCTGCCAGGAAGATCAGGCCGATGGTGATGAAGTTGGGGATGGAGTGCAGGATGCTCAGCCCGATGTCCGACGCGGTGTCGGCGAGGAAACCGCCGAACAGGAGGCCCCACGGCCGCGTGTAAGCGAACCGGGTGAGGGAAAAGGTGATCCAGCCGTAGGTGAGCAGGAGCCCGAAGGTCCAGGTCAGGACGCCGAGGGTGATCTGGATGACGCGATGCAGTCCCGCCGGCGAGAGGAGCTCGACGCCGCGCACCTTGAGGTCCGGGAGCTTCCGGGCGGACACGTCGAGAAGCCATGTGCGGCCCCGCCGGAGCATCCGCAGGAGAAAGATCAGCAGCAGGGTCGCCGCGACCACGGAGACTACGCCGATGGCCATCGCTTTCACGCTGAGCGCCTCTTCGGCGGCGCCGAGCCCCTCCCGGAGCTGGGCCATGATCTCAATCGCGGCCACCTCCGGGGCGATGGAATCGCCGGGTGGCAGGTCATGCGGGGTGACGACGAACACCGGCGCATCGTTGAGCATGATGATCGCGCCGAGGGAATCCCGGATCGCCCGGACCGAATCGTCCCCGGGGCGCTGGGCCCGCTTGATGCGATCGAGCGCCATGTCGGCCCGGTCGGCCGCGCGAAGCTGCCCAAAATCGGCGCGGAACACGAACACCGTTCGATTGCCGATCGAGAGGACGGCGGAGTCGGCGCCGACCGTGACCGTCTCGGGCACAAGCGAAGACCCCGGCCCGGACTGGGCGGGTTGCTGCGCCCCGGCGGGGACGGCGATGGGCAGGCTCAGGGCGAGAAGAAAGGCGCGCATGGTGATTCCCGACGCTAGGGAGGGCATCATCGTATCTGCTTGGAGGCTAGCGACCCGGGCAGGACGGGGCAACAGACCGGCACCGGCACACCGGGTCAGGAACAATACTCGTCCAGCTGCGAGAATCCGATCAACACCTCCCGCGGCTTGGATCCGTCCGGCGGACCGAGAATCCCCGCCATCTCGAGCTGATCGATGATCCGCGCCGCGCGGCCGTAGCCGATCCGGAGCCGGCGCTGCAGCAGCGACGTTGACCCGTTCTGGTTCTGGATGCACGCCTCGGCGGCCTCGCGGAAGAGGCTGTCGCGCTCGCTGCCGTCGCCGCCGTCCGCACTGCCCCCGCCGGCGGCCGCCGCCTCCAGCGCGCGGACCGTCTCCAGGATGTCGCTCTCCGCCGCCGACGACTCCTTGGCCGCGGCCTGCCGCGCCTCCCGCCGCTTGACGTACCACTCCATGACCCGCTCCGATTCCTCGGTGCCGATGAAGGCCCCCTGCAGCCGGAGCGGCTCGCTCTTCCCCGGTGGCAGGAAGAGCATGTCGCCGTTGCCGAGGAGCGCCTCCGCGCCGTTCTGGTCGAGAATGGTGCGGCTGTCCACCTTGGACGCCACGCGGAACGCGATCCGGCTCGGGAAATTGGCCTTGATGAGGCCGGTGATGACGTTCACCGAAGGGCGCTGGGTGGCGAGGATCAGGTGAATGCCGATGGCGCGCGCCTTCTGCGCCAGCATGGCCAGCGGCGTCTCCACCTCGCCCTGCACCGTCATCATCAAGTCGGCCAGCTCGTCCACGAACAGCACGATGAAGGGGAGATGCCCTTCGGTGTACGCCTCTTCCTCGGGCGGTGGCGGTGGCGTATCGGCCGCCTCGTCGCTGATCGTGGTGAGGGTCAGCTTGGGCCGCGCCGGATTCTTGAGCGGTTTCCCGTCCGCCACCTTCCGGTTGAAGTCGGCCAAGTTGCGCGCGCTGTTGGCATGCAGCAGCTCGTACCGCCGGTTCATTTCGTGCACCGCCCACTTCAACGCCGTGGCCGCCTCGTGATTGTTGGTCACGACCTTGTGCCGCAGGTGCGGCAGCGAGTTGTACATCGAGAGCTCGACCATCTTGGGGTCGATCATGAGCATCCGCAGGTCGTGCGGCGTGTACCGGTAGACCAGGCTCGTGATGATCGTGTTGATGGCGACCGACTTGCCGGAGCCGGTGGCGCCGGCGATGAGCAGGTGCGGCATCTTGCCCAGGTCGGCGATGACCGGCCGACCCTCAAGATCCCGGCCCAGGGCCACGGGCAGCGTGGCCCGCGACCGCTCCCACTCCGGTGCGGCAATGAGCTCCCGGATCGAGACGATCCGCGCCGTCGGATTGGGGACTTCGATCCCGACGGCACCCTTGCCCGGGATCGGTGCCACAATCCGGATCGACGGGGCATGCATGGCAAGGGCGAGGTCGTCGGCCAGCGCCGCAATCCGGCCGACTTTCACCCCCGGTGCCGGCACGATCTCGAACTGGGTGACCACTGGCCCCGTCGTTCGTCCCGCGATGGTCCCGTCCACCTTGAAGGTGCGCAGGGTGTCGAGCAGCACCTGGCCGAGTCGGTCAAGCTGGGCTTCGCCTGCGTCGATGTCCCTGCGCGGCGGCTCCTGCAGCAGTTCGATCGGCGGGAGCTCCGATTCGACGTCAGGCACCGGGGCCGGCGCCAGGGGCTTCGCCTTGGGTGGCTTCGGTTCCCGCCCCTTCCGGGCGCCCGCCCCCTTGGCGGATGCCTCGTCTTCTTCTTCGTCCTCATCATCATCGACCGGGGGGAGCGGCGCCATCCGGCGCGGCGGGGCGGCGGCCTTCTCCTCTTCTGTCTCCGGCTGCCGCTCCAGGCGCTGCAGCGGGTGCCAGGCGATCGTCAGGAGGGTCAGCGCCGAGAGGGCCAGGAACCCGAGCAACAGCGCCCCGGCGAACCCCACGATGTCGTATGCCGTCGAGGCGAGGAACCCCGGCGCCAGCCCCGTCATCCGCGCGCCGAGCTCCCGACCGGCGACATCCGGCACCAGGTCCTGGGGGGTCACTCGGCTGAGGACACCCACCACGTAGGGCACAACGAGGCTGAGCCCGCCGGCGAGGATGGCGGCTCGCTTCATGTCGAGGCGGGGCAAGCGGTCGAACCCGGCGAGCCCCAGCCCCAGTCCAAGCAGCGGGACGCCGAGTGCGCCCACGCCGAGCCAGGCCCAGAGGAAGCGACCCAACGCCTCCCCCAGCGGCCCGGTCAGGGGAACCGGGAGGAGGGTGAGTCCGGCGAAGAGCCCGAGGACGAGGGCGGTGACTGCGCCGAGGCGGCGGCGGGCGTCGTCGGTCACAGGAGACTCGCGGGAGCGGGAGCGGCGCTGATCCGCCGCTCGTGATACATCGGAAGGACGGGGTAGGCGTCCTGACGCGCCGGCGTCGACGAGGTCGGCGTCGAAGCCAAGGGCCAGGAGGTCGGTGCCGCCGCGGCTGGCCCGGAGTGGACGCTCCCACTCCATGCCGTAACGCCGAACCAGGTCGAGGCTGGCGAGCGCCGCGTCGTTCATCCCCTTGCGCTTGCGCCCATTCCCGAGCACCGCCGTCAGCAGGCGGCCGGCGGCGTAGGCGTCGTCGAGCGCAAAGGACCGCTCGCGTCCGGCGCAGAGGATCAGCAGTTCGCCGCGCGCGTCGAGGCCGTCCAGGGCGCAGGCCGCCGCCGCGCTGAGGTTGACCCCGGCGGCGAGGTAGACGGCGGCCGCACCCTGCGTGGCGAGCAGCGCCGGCGTGCCGTTCGTGGTGGTCATGACAAGCGTCCGCCCGCGGACCGCGTCAGGCGTCATTTCGAGGGGACTGTTGCCCAGCGCAAACCCGGGGATGGGGAGACCACCCCGTTCGCCACACAGGAGGACGTCCTGCCCCCCGATGGTCTGGGAAAGCCGGAGCGCCTCCTCCGTGGAGGCGGCGGGGAGCACGGCGCGGGCCCCGTGGTGCAGCGCGGCGCAGACGACGGTGGAGGCGCGGAGGATATCGATGACGAAGATCGTCCGCCCCGTCGCCTGTCCGGGCAGGAGGCCCAGCGGCGAGAAGACGACATCGAGCTTCATGCGTCAGGTTTCAGCAGCTGCGGCTCGCGCTCGAGAAACTTGGTGTCCACCGTGCCGGCGACAAAGTCGGGATGGCGGATGACGCGTGCCAGGAAGGGGATCGTCGTGGTGACGCCCTCGAGAATGAAGCTGTCGAGCGCCTGCCCCATCCGGTTGAGCGCCTCGGCCCGGTCGTTGCCGTGCACGATGACCTTGGCCAGCAGGGAGTCGTAGTGCGGCGGGACCCGGTAGCCGGCATAGACATGCGTGTCCACGCGCACTCCCGGTCCACCCGGCGGGTGATACGCCGTAATCAGGCCCGGGCTCGGCTGGAAGTTCCGGTAGGGGTCCTCGGCGTTGATCCGGCATTCGATGGCGTGCCCGCGCAGGTAGCGACCGTCGCCCTTGAAGCTGATCTTGTCCCCGGCGGCGACACGGAGCTGTTCCTTGACCAGGTCGAAGCTGGTCACCATCTCGGTGACCGGATGCTCGACCTGGATGCGGGTGTTCATTTCCATGAAGTAGAAGTTGCCGTCCTCGTCAAGCAGGAACTCGATCGTTCCCGCCCCGACGTAGCCGATGGCCGAGGCGAGCCGCACCGCCGACTCACCCATCCGGCCGCGCAGATCCTCCGTCAAGGCCGGGCTCGGGCTCTCCTCGATCAGCTTCTGGTGCCGCCGCTGCACGGAACAGTCCCGTTCGCCGAGGTGGACGACCGTGCCGTGGCTGTCGCCCATGACCTGGATCTCGACGTGCCGGGGGCGCGCCAGGTACTTCTCGACGTAGACCGCCCCGTTCCCGAAGGCGGACAGCGCCTCGTTCTGGGCAAGGGAGAACGACTGGGCGAATTGCTCCGCATCGAGCGCGATCCGCATCCCCTTCCCGCCGCCGCCCGCCGTCGCCTTGATGATGACCGGGAAGCCGATCGCCTCCGCCGCCTCGAGCGCCTCGTCGGCGTCCTCGATGGTGCCGGGGGAGCCTGGCACCGTCGGCACTCCGGCCTCCTTGGCCAGCCGGCGCGCGGTCGCCTTGTCGCCCATCTGGCGGATCTGGTCGCCGGTGGGACCCACAAAGGTCAGGTTGGAGGCGCGGCAGATGTCCGCGAACTCCGCGTTCTCGGCCAGGAAACCATACCCCGGATGGATGGCGTCCGCCCCGGTGATTTCCGCCGCGGCGATCAGGTTGGGAATCCGCAGGTAGGAGAGCCGGCTCGGAGGTGGGCCGATACAGACGTCGTCATCCGCAAACCGGACGTGGAGCGACTCACGGTCGGCCTCGCTGTAGACCGCCACCGTGGCGATGCCAAGCTCCCGGCAGGCGCGGATGACCCGGAGCGCGATTTCCCCACGGTTGGCGACCAGGACCTTCTTGATCGTCACGGAACGAAGCCTTGCGAGATGCCCCCCACGCCGCCCTTGCCGCCGTCCTCGAAGGTCTGGTCGGACGCCGAGCTGACCCCGGACACCCGGAGCGCGAACTCGCTCGGGTTGCTGCTGTAGAAGAGCGCGCTCTCGTACGAAATGACGCCCTCGCGGTACCACTTCATCAACGACTGGTCGAAGGACTGCATCCCGTAGGAGATGGTGCCCTCGGCGATGAGGTCCGGAATGTTCAGCGCCTTCTCGATGTCGCGGATGTTGTCGGCGACCGCCGCCGTGTTGATGAGCACCTCCGCCGCCGGCACCCGGCCGCTGCCATCCTTCTTGGGCACCAGCCGGAGGCAGATGACCGCCTGCAGCGCGGTGGACAGGAGCGACCGAATCTCCTGGTGCTGGTGGGGCGGATAGAACGAGATGACCCGGTTGATGGTCTGGGTCGCGTCGGTCGTATGCAGCGTGGAGAAGACCAGGTGCCCGGTATCGGCGGCCTTGAGCGCCGTATCGAGGGTGTCGGCGTCCCGGATTTCGCCGATGAGGATCACGTCCGGGTCCTGCCGGAGGACGTGCCGGAGCGCGGCCCCGAAGGTCAGCGTGTCACTCCCCACCTCGCGCTGGGAGATGTTGGCCATCTGGTCCCGGTGCAGGAATTCGATCGGGTCCTCGATGGTGATCACGTTCACGCGACGGTTCTGGTTCACGTGGTTGATCATCGCGGCGAGCGCGGTGGACTTGCCGGAGCCGGTAATGCCGGTCACGAGCACCAGGCCGCGCGGCCGCGCCGACACTTCCTCGAGCACCGGAGGGAGCTTCAGCTCCCGGATCGTCTTGACCTCGTAGGGAATGGCGCGGAACGCGAAGGCGAGCGTACCCCGCTGCTGGTAGATGTTGGTCCGGAACCGGCCGACGCCGGGCACGCCGATGGCGAAGTCCGCCTCCTTCTTCTCGGCGAACTCCTTGACCTGCCGCGGGGTCATGATCTGTTCCGCGAGCGCCTTGAGGTCCTCCGGCCGGAGCGGCGGAAAGTCGAGCCCGGCCAGGTCGCCGTTGACGCGCACGGTCGGGGGCCGGCCCACCTTGAGGAGGAGGTCGGAGCCGTTTCGACGGACCATCTCGGCGATGGCCTGCTTGAAATTGAACGGCGCGGCGGCCGGGGCGTCAGCCATTGGGATCGACGCGGTAGAGGGCCTGCCCGAACTCGACGGGCTGCGTGTCCTCCACGAGGATTTCGCGGACGACGCCGGTGACCTCGGCCTCGATTTCGTTCATGATCTTCATCGCCTCGATGATGCAGACCGTCTGTCCGGCCGTGACCCGGCTCCCGACCTTCACGTACGCGTCGGCCCCCGGCTCCGGGGACTTGTAGAAGGTGCCGACCATCGGCGACTTGATCTCCTTCAGGGTGCTGACCGGCGCGGGCGCGGCCGTCGGCGGCGCGGCGGGGGCGGCCGGCGCCGCGGCGGGCGACGCCATCATCGGGGGCGGGGCCATCATCGGCATCTGCGGGTAGGCCCCGACGGCACCCTGATTGGTCCGGGTGATGACGACGCCGGTCCCGAAAAAACCGGTGACCGCGATCGAGCCCAGCTCGGGGGAGTCCCGGAGCAGCTGGGCCAGCTTCTTGACGTCCTTCAGCTCGATGGACTTGATGCCCGGCATCTTCTGGAGCAGCTGAGCCAGCTGCTTCATTTCGTCGGCATTCACGAGCGCTCCTCCTCCGGCACGGGCCCCAGCCCGCGGTTAGACCAGCTCGACCAGATCGGTCAGTCCGTCCGACAGCGCGCGCGGTCCCGCCGCCGTCAGGAGAATATCGTCTTCCAATCGCACTCCACCCCACCCGGGAAGATAGATCCCCGGCTCTATCGTGACCACCGCACCCACCGGCAGTGCCGACTCCGACGTGGTACTCAGTCGGGGCGCCTCGTGGACCTCCAGGCCCAGGCCGTGGCCGAGGGAATGTCCGAACGCCTCGGCAAAACCCCTCGCGGCCAGCAGCTCCCGGGCGAGGGCGTCGGCCTCGCGGCCGGTCATCCCCGCCCGGATCTCCTCCCGGGCAAGCAGTTGCGCGGCGTGGACCGCCGCGTACACCGTGCGCTGCCGGTCATCCGCCCGGCCCCCCACCACCACCGTGCGGGTCAGGTCGGCACAGTAGCCATCGACCTGCGCCCCGAAGTCGATCAACAGGAATTCCCCTGCCGCGATGAGCCGCTCGGTCGTGTGCGCATGCGGCAGGGCCGCCCGCGGGCCGGACGCGACGATGGTCTGGAACGGGTGCCACTCGCTCCCCCGCCGGCGGAGTGCGGCTTCCAGGCGGCTCGCCACCAGCAGCTCCGACTGGCCGACGCGGATGGTCGGCAGCACCTCGGCCAGGGCGGCGGACGCCAGCGCGGCGGCCGCCTCGATGGCCGCCACCTCCTCAGGCGCCTTGACCGCCCGCAGCCCCTCCACCAGCTCGCCGACGGGCGTCGTCCGCGGCGCGCATTTCTTCAGCCGCCCGGCATCCCGGACCGTCAGGGAATGGGCCTCGAACGCCACGGTGTCGTCGGGACGATCGGCGCAGCACCGCTTGAGCCGATCCCAGACGCTGGCCGAGTCGATTTCGACGGCGGCGGCGTCCCCGACTTCGGCCGGCGCCTGCGTGGCGTACCGGAAATCCGTGAAGAGCAGGGCGCCGTCGCGACGGACCAGCAGCAGCGCGGCGGAGCCGGTGAACCCAGTGAGGTACCGAATGTTCGGGAGGTGCGAGACCAGCAGCGCCTCGTGGCCCTCCGCCGCCATCAGGCCCCGGACCGCAGCCTGGCGCTCCTCCCGCCGGTCAGCCGCCACGCAGGCGGTCCACCAGCGCCCGCAGGGCCACCGGATATCCGCGGGCACCGAGGCCGGCGATCACGGCGACGGCAAGATCGGCAAGGACCGTGTGCCGACGTTCCGGTTCGCGCCCGAAGATGTTCGTGAGATGCACTTCAACGAAAGGAACCTGCACCGCGAGGAAGGCGTCGCGCAACGCCAGGCTGGTGTGCCCGAACGCGGCGGGATTCACGACCGCGCCGTCGACCCGGCCGCGCAGCCCCTGCACCGCATCCACCAGTGCCCCCTCGTGGTTGGTCTGCAACCACTCCAGCTCCACGTCGAGGAGGGCCCCCTCCTGCCGCACCAGGGCCTCGATGTCCGCCAGCGTGTGCCGCCCGTACAATTCGGGCTCGCGCGCGCCGAGGAGATTGAGGTTGGGGCCGTTGAGGACGGCGACCCGCATCAGCGCTTCAGGCTCTGGAGCCAGGAGTGGAACTGATCGAGGTCATCTTCGTCGTCGGAGGCGCGCGTGGCGCGGACCGACCCCGACGAGGTGCGGCCGGTCGGCACGCCCTCGCCTCCGCCGAAGAAATCGTCGAACGAGAAGCCGCCGGCGCCCTCCCCCTTGTCGCCCGCCGCCGCGTTCTCCGCCGGGGGGACCGGCGAGGGATCTTCACCGAAGATGGCCCCGAGGGAGAGCCGATCGATGGCCGGGCGCGTCGGCGCGCCCGACGCGACCGCCTCCTCGTCACCCGTCTCTGCGTCGGTGCCATCGACCGGGCGTTCGGGAGCCGGCGGCGGTTCGGGAAGATCGACCGCCGCGGGCCGGGCGCCCAGCATGGCGCCGAGGAACGACGCGACGGCCTTGCCACCGGTCACCGAAGCGGCATAGGAGGGCGCCGCATCCTCGAGCTCCTGCGCCGCCAGCACACTCTCGAGTTCCTGGATCCGCAGCCGCAAACGCTCGTTGTCCGGATTGCGGTCGAAGAGGATGCGATAGACGCCGAGCGCCTCCCCCGGGTGTCCTTGCCCGGCATACAATTCGGCCATGCTCTCCGTCACCATCAGGACGGGAGCCTCCGCCTCTCTCTCCTCATCCTCCGGCTCCACGATCGCTTCATCGACCGGTGCGATGCCTTCAATGGCGGCATCGTAACTGTCGGACGCGTGTGTCCCGGTGTGCGTGGGCTCGGCAGGGTGGAATTCCCGTTCCTCGCTGACGTGCATTGCCCACTCGAACGGCGCCTCCTCCGCCACCGCGTCCGTCGAGGAGACGTCATCCTCCGGCGCTTCGGTCGGCTCATCGGCCGCGATGGTGCCACCGACGTCCCGGTCGGCGTGTCCGTCATCGTCCGCGGCCTCGGCCGTCACCACATTCGCCTCGTTCGCCTCTGCAACCGCCGGCTCGTCGTCGGCCTCGGGCTCCACCTCGGCGGGGGCGGTCTCCTCCGGCGCCGCGAAGGAAGGCTCGAGCAGCGATTCCGAGTCGTTGGCGACCTGGTACTCCGCCCCCGAGTTGCTGGTGAGGACGATCTCCTCCTCGCGCTCGAGCACGAACTCCTCATACGGCGCGGCATCGGACCCGCCGTCGAACTCCGCCGACTCGAACCCTTCGAGGGGGGGCACATCGTCGGGGGTCCCCGGTTCGTCCACGAGCGATTGGCCGAGCTCCGGCGGGTCGATCGCCCCGGCCGAGGTGGGCTCCACCCACGAGGAAATCGCGGCTTCCGCGACATGTTCCGGCGGCTCCCAGAGGGCGGTCGGTTCGAGAAACTCCTCGGCCGGTGCCACGGGCGGGTTGAACTCTTCGCCTGGCGGGGCGCCGAAGACCGGACTGGCATCGGTACCCGCATCGGGCTCGGCCGCGACCGCTTCCGGGGCCGTCATCGGCGCCGCGGCGGCCGGCATCGCTTCGATCCTGGCGAGTTGTTCCCGGGCCTCATCGTTGCTCCGGTCAACGTCCAGGAGATAGGTCAGGAAACTGACCGCCTCGTGATTCCGGCCCTGCCGCTCCATGATGTCGGCCAGTGACTTCAGCGCGATGACGTTTTCGTTGTCGAGATCGAGCACACGCGAAAACGCAGCCTCGGCGCCGTTGTCGTCGCCGAGGTCGAGGTGACAGCGCCCGAGAATGACGCTGCCGGGGATGTAGTCGGGATTGAGCTCGAGGCCGACCCGGATGACCTCGAGCGCGCGCTCGACGTCGTCGCTCTTCCGGAGGGCGTCGGCGAAGGGGGCGGCAAAGCGTCGCGGGTTCTCCGCGAACTGACGCTCGAGTTTTTCCATCTCGCGAGAGTAGGCCATTCCGGTCCCTGGACGCGTAAGTTGTTGCGGGGATTGACTTCAGAGTAAGGCGAAAGCGCGGCGCTGTCAACCGCCCCGGGCCCCTCCCGGCTTGAGATTGTCCGTTGCCCCGCTTAGACTTATCCCTCTTTTTCGACCATGTCCGGAGCCGGGATCCCAATCCATGTCGATGCAAGTATTCCGTAACAGCGCCAAGCCCCTCATCTACATCGTCACCGCCTCGTTTTTCCTCTGGCTGGTGTTCGATCTCAGCGGGCTCTCGGGCGGAACCGGCGTCCTGTCCCAGACCAGTGCGGGCAAGGTGGACGGCCAGACCATCGAGGCGCGCTACTATACCACGCTGGTCCAGCAGACGGTCGAAGACCGGCAGCGGACGTCATCGACGCCCCTGACGCTCGACGATATCGTCGGGATCCGGAACGACGTCTGGAAGCAGCTCATCGAATCGACGGTCCTGCAGCAGGAATACAAGCGGCGGGGACTCGTCGCCACGCCCGCGGAAGTTGCCCAGGCCATCGAGAACTTCCCGCCGTCGCAACTGCAGACGGCCGAGCAGTTCCAGACCGGGGGCGAGTTCGACCTCTCGAAGTACCGTCGCTGGCTCGGCTCGGATGTCGGGCAGCAGTATATCCCCCTGCTCGAGGCGCAGTACCGCGACCAGATCCTGCAGAGCAAGCTCCTCCGGGTGGTCACGGCCGACATCTACCTCTCCGACCCGGCCCTCTGGCAGATGTACCGGGACCGGAGCGAGACGGCCACGATCGAACTGACGGCCATCCTCCCGCGCCGGGCCATCGCCGATGCGGCGGTGGAGGTCACCCAGGACGAGATTGTCGCCTACTACAAGGCGAACGCCGACCAGTTTACCCGGCCCGCCACCGCCTACATGACCTTCATTGCGCTCCCGCGCCTGACCAACGGCAGCGACTCCGCGGCCGCCTACCAACGCGCGCTGGACGCCCGGCAGGAAATCCTCGACGGCGCCCCGTTTGCGGAAATCGCGACCCGGGAATCGTCCGACAGCGTCTCGGCCGCGCAGGGCGGTGACCTCGGCGAGTGGACGCGGGGTTCGATGGTCGAGTCCTTCGACAACACCGCGTTCTCCCTGCCGCTCAACACCGTCTCGATGCCGGTGCTGACCGAGTTCGGCTACCACCTGATCGAGGTCACGAGTCGGAAGGGCACAACCGCCACCGGGCGGCACATTCTCATCCCGATCGAGGTGACGGGGGTGCATCGCGACGCGATCGACGCGCGGGCCGACTCCCTCGAAGAGCTGGGCGCGAGCCGCCTCGATCCCGCCGCGCTCGACACGGCGGCCGCAGCCCTCCACCTCCCGATCGGCCCCACGCCGCCCGTCCAGAAGGGGACCCAGCTCCAGCTGGGTGTCCGCGTCATCCCCGACGCCGGTGCCTGGGCCTTCCAGGCCAAGGTGGGCGAGGTCAGCCCCATCATCGAGACCCCGATCGGCTTCTATCTCTTCCGGCTCGACAGCCTGGCGCCGGAGGGTGTTCCGGCGCTCGAGTCCATCCAGGAGGCGGTGACGATCTCGGTCATCCAGGAGAAGAAGACGGCGCTGGCGCTGGAATTGGCCAACAACTACCTGAAGCGGGTCCAGGAGGGGAGCACCATGGAGCAGGCGGCCACGGCGCTCAACGTCCCCTACCGCCGCCTCGGCCCCTTCACGCGGGTCGAGAGCCCGGTCCCGAACCCGGTCCTGACCGGGGCGGTGTTCAGCCTGCCGGTCGGGCAGGTGAGCGAGGTACTCGATACGGACGACGGGATGTACGTGGTGCGCGTCACCGCGCGGGCGCCGGCGGACACCGCCGCGTACCGCGAGGGGCTCGAGGCCTACCGGACCGAAGCGATCCGCCGCGCCCGCCAGGACCGCGCCCGGAACTACCTCGAAGCGCTCCAGGCGCAGGCCAAGGTCGTCGACCGGCGGGACGGGCTCTTTCCCACCTCGGCCCAGGCCGAAGCCAACGCCAACTCCGCCCTCGGGCAGGGCGGCGGCAAGTAGGCACGCGCGTCCCGGGTACGAACGGCGAGGGGCCGGACCGGAGTACATCCCGGTCCGGCCCCTCGGCCATGGCGACCCGCCGTGTTACTGCGAGAGCCGCTTCGGCTCGCCCGATCCGCTGGCGGTGTTGTTCGGCGGGGGGGCGTCCATCGAGCGCGGCAGCTGGGTGCGATCGTCCGGGGCGCTGTTGATGGCGTCGCCGGCGTCGGAGATGCTGCGCTTGAACTCCCGGATTCCCTTCCCGATCGAGGACCCGATCTCGGGCAGCCGCTTGGCGCCGAAGACCAGCAGGACCACGACCATGAGGATCATCAATTCGGAAAAGCCGATGTTCCCAAGCATAACGGACCGCCTTTAGAAGAGGGACCGCGCGATGAAATAGGCCACGAGGACGCCCACCAGACTCAGCAGCGTCACATCCAGCCCGACCGGTCCCAACGTAAAGTGTAGCACCAGCAGGTCCACCGAGACAGGGCCCACCGTCGGATTCACGGCCGTGGTGAAGAAATCCCGGGCCGCGCTCGCCGGCAGGAAGCGCCGCAGGAGGGCGGTCAGGAATCCGCCCGCCAGGAAGCCGGTGGTCAGCACCCCGAGGTAGAATCCGGGACGACGTGGTCCGCCCGCCATCAGCTCCTCCGATCCAGGACAAAAGGAATGCTCGCCCGAAGCGCCTCGCGTGCGGGGCTCGGCGTGAGCACTTCCAGCGCCGCCTCGGCGCCGGTCGAGAGCGACAGCGCCCGCTCCCGGGCGTAGTCGAGGCCGCCCACCTCCGTCACCGCCTCGACGACCTCCGCGATCTGTTCGTCGGTCGGCACCTCGGTCTCCATCAGCACCGACACCGCGCGTCGCTGGGCCGGGGTCAGGCGGGGAAGGGCGAAGATCAACGGCAGCGTCACCTTGTGTTCCCGCAGGTCGGCGCCGACCGGCTTCCCGGTGACCGAAGCGTCGCCGGTGTAGTCGAGGAGGTCGTCCACGATCTGGAACGCCATGCCCAGCTGCAACCCGAACTCCCGCATCGCCTGCCGCTGCGCCGCCGGCGCGCGGATGGCGCCGGTCTCGCAGGCGCCGGACAGGAGCGAGGCCGTCTTGGCGGTGATCAGCAGGTCGTACTGTTCTTCGGAAAACGCCAGGCGGTCGTGCGCCAGCAGCTGCCGCATCTCGCCGACGGTCATTTCATTGGTGACCCGCCCCAGGATCCGGAGCGGCTCGAGGTCGGCGAGCCGCACCAGCTCGATCACGGCCCGCGAGTACAGGTAATCGCCCATGATCACCGAGACCTGGTGACTGAAGAGGGCGTTGATCGTCGGCATCCCGCGGCGGCGCACCGAGTGGTCGACCGAGTCGTCGTGGACCAGGGTGGCGAGATGGATGAGCTCCACCACCGCCCCGAGGGTGGGCGCACGCGGATCGGGAGCGCCCGTCGCCTCGTCGGCCAGCAACAGGAGCGTCGGACGCAACATCTTGCCGTGCATCTGGAGCAGGTGGGCGTTGACCTCGGCAATCAGCCCGAAGTCGGCCTCCACGATCCGGCGAAGCTCCGAGCGCACCTCCTCCAGCCGGGCGCGCACCGGGGCCTGGATGTCGGCGAGCGTGGCCGGGATCGCCTGATTCACGACGTGCGGCCCTGCGAGATGGCGCGGAGCCGGTCATTCAGGTCCATGAACTTCACGTCGACGGCAAGCGCGCGCTCGTAGTAGGGCCGCGCCTCCTGCGCCCGCCCTTCCGCCTCCAGCGCCCGACCGAGCCAGTACAGCAGCCCGATCTTCTCGGTGTCCTGGCCGCTCAATCCATCCACGGCGCGGCGGAGGATGGCCTCGGCAACCGCAAACTGCCCCTTGTCGAAGAACGAGGACCCGAGCGCTTCCGACGTGCGCAGTCGCGCGTCCGGCGAGCGGAGCGCCTTCTGGAACTCCGCGATCGCCTCGTCGAGCAGGCCCATCTCCTTGAACGCGATCCCCAGGTCGTAATGCGACTGGTAGTCCTCGTCCTCGAGATTTTCGTCGAGGCCACGCTTGAATTGCTTGAGCATCTCGGCGAAGTCCCGCTCCTCGTCGCCGGTGGGCTCCTCGTCCTGGACCCGCATCCGCGTGTCCTTGGGCTTCACGTCGATCTCGGCGTCGAGCAGCATCGCCCCGAGGTCCACGAAGGCGTCCGCCGTCGGCGCGGGCGGGGACACCACCGGTGGCGGTGGGGGTGGAGGAGGCGCCAGAGTGTCGATGGCCGACCGGGCCCGGGCGTTGTCGGGCTCGCTCTCGGCCACGCGGCCGTAGACGGCCAGGGCCTTGTCGACCGAACCGACCCGGACCAGCGCATCGCCGAGCTCGAGATAGGCGTCGATCACCCGTCCCCGATGGCCGACCCGATAGGCCAGCTCGACCAGCTTCTGGAAGTACCGGATGCCGGAGGGTTCGAGCCGGGCCAGTTCTTCGGCCACGTCGTTGGCCCGGTCCCAGTCTTCGAGATCTTCGAAGCGGGCCAGCGCCAGGTCGAGCTCCTCGACGCCCCGCCCATGTTCCCCGATGGCGAGCAGCGCCTCACCGAGCGCGCGGTGCACCTCGGGGTTGTCCGGGTCGTCGAGCACCTGATCCTCGAGGGCGGAGACTCGCCCTTCGGCGGACTCCTCCTCCTGCACCCCCGCGCCGGCGCTGGCGTCCGTCTCCTCGACCAGCTGCAAGGCCGGGTCGTCCACTTCCCATACCGGCACCGATTCCACGGCGTAGCGTTCCGCCTCGTGTTCGACCGTCACCTCGACGTCGCCGAGGAGCGGCTCCTCCTCGATCCGGTCGGGGGATGCGCCGTCGTCGCCGGAGGTGGTGGTGCTGATTTCGAGGGTCAAGTCGGACACCAGCCCGGTCACGTCGGAGGCGACGAGCGGCACCGTCCCTGTGTCGTCCGCGACGCCTGGCTCAAAGCCATCGAGCGGTGGAGGGACGTCCTCCGGATCGAGATGGGTCTGGTCGGCGACCAGGTCGGGATCGGCCGGGAGGATTTCCAGGTCGTCGAGGGTATCCGCGTCCACCCGCTCGAGCCCTTCGACCGGCACAATCTCGAATTCCGCCTCCGCCGCGTCGAGGTCGGACTGCATCAGGTCGGACGCCGACATCGAGACCTCCCCGGTCGACGCTTCCAGAGGCGGCGGCGGTGCGTCCGGCTCCTCGACCAGGCGCACCTCGCGCGTCGGGGCCCCGAATCCGACCGGAGAGCCAAAGGGGGTGTCGATTCCGATATCGAGGAAGACGAGGTCGCCCTTGCGGCGCGGTTCGTCGACGGGCGACGGGGCCGACGTCGACTCCATCTCGTTCAGCCGCTCCCGCGTCCGCTGGGCCCCGGCCTGATCGCCGCGGCCTTCGAGGTCCGTCGCGAGCTTCTCGAGCTGCTCGCGCGCCTCGGCGCCGCGCGACGCGACCCGGAGCAGTTCCGCCAGCATGATGCGGATCTCGTCGCTGCTGGCGAACTGATCGGCGAACGCCTTCACATCCCGGAAGGCGTCGTCGCGCAGCCCCTCGCGGTTCATCCGCTCGAGGTACTCGATGAGGTTCTTCTTGGCCTCGCCGGCCATGTTCTTTCGCGCGTGCAGGCGGGCGAGCTGGATGTAGGTGCGGGTACGGTGTGGGTCGTAGCGGAGGATCTTGCCGCAGACGGCGATGGCGTTGTTGGAAAACCCCTGCTCGCTGTACAGCTCGACGGCCCGCTCGTACGACCGCACTGCGGCGGGAATGTCGCCCACCTTCAGGTGCAGGTCGCCGACCTTGTTGTACAGGGCCAGATCAGGAGCGGCCTCCTCGCCAGTCTCGAACGCCTGGAGGACGCGCTGGTAGACGTCGATGGCTTTCCGCCACTCTTCCTTCTGCTCATGCTTCCTGGCGGTGTCTTTGAGCTTGTCGAGGTTCATTCGGGCTCGGCCAGAGAGGGAGGAAAGCGGCGACAGGGCTTGGACTTATGCGGCCCTAACCGAAGTAAGATATGGCGGCGAGTAGGGGGGAGCAAGCTAGGCGAGCGTGGCGGGATCGAAGACGGCTTCCCGGAGGGCCCGTGCAAGTCGCTCCAGGTCCGGCGCCGGCGGCCGATCATCGGTGAGCGGGGGGACGGCGGGCTGCAGGCCGCGCAGCCGCGCGGCGAGTTGGCCGACGCCGCGCCCGGGCGTGAGCGGCTTCAGCAACTCGAGCCCCTGGCCGGCGCAGAGCAACTCCGTGGCGACGACATGCACGGCGTTGTCGAGCACCCGGCGCGCCTTGTAGGCGGCCCCCATGCCCATCGGCACGAAGTCCTCCTGGTTCGCATCGGTCGGGATGGAGCCGATGCTCGCCGGGTAGGCCAGGGTGCGGGACTCCGCCACGAGGGCCGCCGCCGTGATTTGCACCATCATGTACCCCGACGACAGCCCGGGGTCGGCCGTCAGGAAGGCTGGCAGTCCCTGCGAAAGGTCGGGGTTCACCAGCCGCTCGACGCGCCGTTCCGCGATAGCCTGCAGGGTCGTGAGCGCCACCGTGAGGAAATCGAGGGCCTGCGCCACCGGTTGGCCGTGAAAGTTCCCGCCGGAGAGCACATCGCCGTTTTCGAAGACGAGCGGATTGTCGGTCGAGGCGTTGAGTTCGATGGACGCGGTACGCGCCGCGAACGCGATGGCGTCCCACACAGCGCCGAGCACCTGCGGCGTGCAGCGAAGACTGTAGGCGTCCTGCACGCGCGGGTCGTCCTCCCGGTGTGAATCGCGGATGGCGCTGTCGGCGAGGAGCTCGCGCATCAGCCGCGCCGCCTCGATCTGGCCGGGGTGGGGACGCGCCGCGTGAATCCGCGGGTCGAGCGGCGTCGGCGTGCCCCGGAGGGCCTCGAGACTCATGGCCGCGGCGCCGACGGCGCTCCGCCACAGCGTCTCGGCGTCGTCCACGAGGAGCGCGAGCATTGCCGTCTGCGCCTGGGTGCCGTTGATGAAGGCGAGCCCTTCCTTCGGCGCGAACCGGTGGGGGGTGAGGCCCGCCTCGGCCAGCACGCCGGCGGTCGGCACGCGGCGCCCCTCCCGCAGCACTTCCCCTTCGCCCATCAGGACGAGCGCGACGTGGCTGAGTGGTGCCAGGTCGCCACTGGCGCCCACGCTTCCCTGCTCCGGCACCGCGGGCACGATGCCGGCGTTGAGCAGGCACACCAGCGCCTCGACGAGCGCGGGCCGCACCCCGCTGGTGGGCCGCAGCAGGACGTTGGCCCGCAGGATCATCAGCCCGCGTACCACCTCGGCAGGCAGCGGCGCGCCGACGCCGGCGGCGTGGCTGCGGATCAGGTTCACCTGGAGCCGGTCGAGATCTCCCGGGGCGATGCGCACGTTGGCGAGCTTCCCGAAGCCGGTGTTGATCCCGTAGATCGTCTGGCCGGAAGCGAGGGCGCGCTCGACGCGCCCCCGGCTGGCGTCGAGCGCCGCCAGCGCGGACGGCTGAACGCCAACGCGGCACGCTGGAGTGCGTGCCGCGCGGACGACATCAGAAATTGTGAGCGACTGGCCGTCGAGCGTCAGGGTGTCGGTTGGCATCGTTCGAAAGTGCCCGAACTCCCCGGCCGACACAAGTGCGGGCTACCGACGCACCGTCACCCCGGTGGGAGGGGCGTTCCGGACCCCGCCTCCCGGCACCAGCTCGGGATTCCCCGGGTCGGTCTGATACGCCCAGTCCAGGACCAGGAAGTCCTGCCCGACGTGCGTAATCCGGAGCGCCCCGTAGCGGGCGAAGGCGTCTCCCGCGCTCATCTCGAACACATACCCCCAGCCCACCCGGGCGTCGATCGGCAGCGGGCTATAGGCCTGATCCGGTGCCCAATCGACGTCGGTCAGGTCCCCGACCGGCGCGGTGCCGTAGAACTCGACGCCGGTCCCGGCACGTACCGGCCGGAGGCGGAGCGCCGCGGGGCCATTCCGCTCGACCACAAAGTCAATGTCGCCGGCGGCGCCGGAACCGATCAGCCCGAGCTCGTTCGGCTGCACGAAGAAATCGCCGTTCAGGTCCTTCCAGAAGCGGAACCCGCTCTGGCCAAGGGAGGCTTCGGCCGCGTACAGGACGATGTTCCGCGCGTCCGGGCGCGGCGTATCGGCCCGAATCGGCGACCAGAGACTCTCGTACCCCTCCCGGCTCACCGCAGTGACCGCGAAACAGCGCGGCTGCCCGTTCGGCAGCGCCCCGGCAATGAACTCGGGCGCCACCGTGGTGCCCTCCAGGAACCAGTCGACGTCGCAGAGATTGGCGTCCAGATCGTAGGCCGCGCTGTAAATCCGGTAATCAGAGAACCGCGCCGGCGAGGCGGCGTGGGCGTTGTCGGCCCAGGCCAGGGCGATGGCCCCGTCGAGGCTGGTGCTGAACAGGGTGGCCGGCGCCGGGAGCGCGAGTCGTTCGTCGATGGTGACCGTCGGGCTCGGAAGGCTCTCGAATCCGGCGAGGTCCTCCGCGGTCACATAGTACTCCAGATCGGGGGGGCCATTGTCGTGAAAGGTGTTGGAGGTGGTGGACCCGCGCAGGTAGAACGGCTCGTTCGTGAATCCCCGCGAATAGACATGCCAGACCGCGAGGTTGGGATTGCCGTCGTCGGGCCAGGAGAGGAGGAGCCCGGAGGGGGCCGTCCCGGTGCCGACAGGGGCGACTTCATAGTACAGCGCGGCCGGCGGGAGAATCCCGGCCGGCGGACCGACGACGTCGGTATAGGTGTCACATGCGGCGAGAGTGAGGACGGCCGCACCGGCCCAGGCGAAACGCATCAGATTTCCTCGAAGAGGGGACACCCGGTAGGAAGCACGGTCCATGCCACCATGGATAGTGACATAAGTGCTTGTATTTTAACGCTTTAGAGTGTTGGTCCCGCCCTCGCCGTGTCCGCTGCCGGGGACGATCACGCCCAGGGTGGCTACTGGTTGTAGTCCAGCTTCATCTCTGGAAGGTCGGTGAGCGAAATCGAGAAATACAAGCTCACATTGCCGTTGGGATTCCTGACGAAATTGAATCCCGCCCGCCATTCGTGGAGCTCGCGCTCCAGCCGGATGATCTGCGATTCGAAGGTCCCGGCGGTCACGTTGTATTGGGTGGACCAGGAAACGCCCCAGAGCGGCGTGGGGGAAAAGGTCGTGTTGAACCCGATGTTGGATTGCGAGACGGAGGCCCGGTCGACCTTCTGGTAGGTGTAGCTGACGTTGGCGCGGAAGGCCTTCCCGAGGGGGGTGGCGCCGAAATTGTTGCCGTAGATCGCCTCGGGACCGGGACGAACCGGTCGATAGCTGTCGGCCACGTAGCCGCGGAGGTCGGCATCGGTGCTCGCGCCACCGGCGGTGGCCAGGCCGAAGAGCCGGAGGAGCGGGGCAAAGGTGGCGGAGGAGACCCCGAAGCTGAGTCCAACCTGCTGCAGGGAAAAATCGAACGACGTACTGTCGTATCCAACCGGGCCGTCCCAGAGGCTGTGCGTGATCGACAGGTTGAACCCCGGCAGCAGGTCGCTCTGGAACGAGTTGGTCAGCGACGGCGTGATCCAGCCGGTGCGGCCCGGCTCCTTCGCCTGCTCGAAGTCGTAGCCGATCGGGCTGGTGACGATGCTCAGCACCCGCTGCTTCTTCCCCGCGTCCTGCCCGGCGCTGTCCGCACCGGGATTGAGCTTCTTGCCCTCGATGTTTTGGTTCAGCCCGATGCCCAGGCGCTCGGTGCGTGGACTGGTGAGCGAGATCGTCGTCGCATTTCGGGGGGCCGTGGCCAGCGCGAAGTCGAGCGGGATGTCGGCGGACGGCGCCATGGAGTACGAGATGACCGGCGTGATGCTGTGACGGATCCGCTGGAATCCGGCAAACCCCGGATAGAACCCGAAAAAAGTCGGGCTGGCGCCGAGATTGAACGCGAACCGCTTGGCCTGGGCCACCCATTCCCCGTTGGTCGACTCGTTGCGCACGAGGTAGGGCTGCCCCCCCACCACATTCGTGACGCCGACGGAAGGCTGCAATTTCCAGGACCCCCGAAAGAGCAGCGGCAGGTTGATGCCGGTGTCCCAGTTGAGCCCGGAGGTGTACGAACCGGTATAGGCGGTCGTCACGAGCAGGGAATCCCCCGGATTGTCGGGGTCGGGGACGTAGGCGATCGTCGTATCGCGCCGGTCGTCCTCGGCGTCGGTGAATCGCACACTGTTCCGCCAGGTGAAGTTCCCGATGCGGAACGGCGTCTCGACGCTGAAGGTCGTGGTCCGTGCATTGAAGCTCGTGGCCAGCGTGTCCAGACCGCCGCCGGGCAGTGCGATGGTCGGCGGCGGGTTCAGCGGCTGCTTCCGCTGCCATTCGGTGGCAAACGACAGCCCGGGCGACCAGGTCACGCTGGAGCCGATGTTGACCGGCTTGGGGCTCAGGGTGATGGCCGGGAGCTGGCTGGTCAGGCTGTTGTTCTCGAGGTTCTGCCGGAGATTGCCGCCCAGCGTCAGCGTCCCCCAGCCATAGCGGTGGGTGTAGTTCAACGCACTGGTAATCTGCTGGGTGGTCAGCAACGGGTCGATCGCGTTGTTCCGCACGATACTGGTGTTCGTCACGTAGTTCAGCGAGAGGTTGATCGAGCTGCTGAGCGAAAAGACCTGGTGATGGTCCCAGATGACGCCGGTGGAGCGGCCGCCATCCGTCGCCCACTGGCGGCTGAGGCCGATCGAACCACTGGCGAAGCGGTCGAGCCACCGGTACCGCCCCAGCACCGCCAGGGTCGAGTACCGCTCATCGAGCCAGTCGAAGCGGGCGGTCAGATCGAAGTAGTCGCTCGCCGCCCAGTAGTACCCGAGGTTGGTGATCTGCCGCTTGTAGGAAGCGGACGATCGGACGACGTCGTTGATGCCGATGCGGGGGACCAGGATGCCCGAATGCCGGTCGGGCCGGCCGTCCTGGAAGACGAACGGCAGCCACATCACCGGCACGTCCCGCACATACAGGACGGTCGGCCGGGCCACCATGACCGTGCCGCTGATCCACTTCACCTGGCCGGCGGAAAAATGGTAGTGCGGATCGGGAAGATCGCAGCTGGTGATTTCACTCGAGGCGGCGTAGATCCGCCTGGAACTCGAGTCCTGGGCAATGCTGCCGCGCAGAAACCACTCCGCGCCCCCCTGATCAAAACTCGTGAGGGCGCCGGTGACGACGCCCCTCTTTGAATCGGTGTAGTACCGTATCTCCTTGCCGACCAGGATGTTTCCCTCGCTGAAGAGCATGGGCGATCCGCGGGCGTCGAGCATCCCCTCCCCGTCCTGGTAGTCGATTTCACCCGCTTCCAGCGTGGCCCCTTCCCGCTCGGTGCGCGCCTCGCCGATCATCAGGATCCGTTTCTCCTCTGCGAAGAGCGTCACCGAATCGGCCCGGTACCGTGTGACCACGTATCCCTCCCGTTGCAGGAGGCGCTGCATGGTCGAGTCCGGGGACGGAAACGGGAAGACCGGGGCGGTCGGGAGGCCGAGGCGGCGTGCGGCCGCGGTATCCACCGCCTCGCCGGCCTGAACCTTGGCCAGGGCGAGGGAGTCCTCGGGGGTCGCCGCTGCGGCCCCTGGGGCACCCGGCGTCGCCTGGGTCGGCGCCGCCTTGGCGGGGCGGTCGGGACGTTGAGGCACCTGCGCCTGGGCCGGCGTCCCCCAGAGGGCGAGCGCGACGAGCCCCGCGACGGCGGCCGACGCCGCCCGCCGGAGCCGGCGACGGTGCATCACGATGGCCCCCGCCACCCCGACTTCGTACAGCAGCAGGATCGGGAAGGTCATCATCAGCATCGAGAGCACATCGGCGCCCGGCGAAAGCAGCGCCCCGGCGGCAAAGGCCAGGACGATCTCGAAGCGTCGGAACCGGTTGAGGGCCGCCGGCGTGATGAGTCCGAACCCCGCCAGGATGGTGATGACCAGCGGAATCTCGAACGACAGCCCCAGTCCGACGAGGATCTGCAGCACGAAGCTGAAATAGGCGTCGTACGTGATCATCGGCTGGAGCGCCTCGGTCTGGAAACTGAAGAGGACGCGGAGCGCCTGCGGCACCACGAACACGTAGCCGAGACCGGCGCCGACGATGAAGAGCAGCGTTCCCACGATCAGGGCCGGGACGAAGGCGCGGCGTTCCTTCTCGTAGAGCGCCGGGGAAAGGAATCCCCAGATTTGAAAGAGGAGGAACGGCGAGGAAAGGACCAGCCCGATCAACAGGGAGAGCTTGAGCACGATCATGACCGGTTCGGTCGGGCTCAGGATGGTGAGCCGGCCGTCGATCAGGTAGGGCGCGATCGGTTCCTTGAGGAGGGAGACGAACTGAAAGTGCTGGACGATCCACAGCCCGACCCCGAACCCGACGACGACCACCGCCAGCGTCTTGAGGAGGCGCGAACGCAGTTCCTCGAGGTGATCGAGGAACGGCATCTCGCCACGAGAGGCGGCCATCGGTCCGGTCGGCGCCGGGCTACTGCCCGAGCGCCTTCAGGCGGTCGCGGGCGAGCGCGGCCTCGTTCGACGTCGGATACTTCGCGATCAGCCGCTGGTAGTAGCCGCGGGCGGCGGTGGTGTCCTTGGCCGATTCCGCCATCGCCCCCAGCCGGTAGAGCGCGCTCGCAGCACGTGGCGACGCCGGATACCGTTCCGCGACCTGGCTGTAGTAGGCCGCGGCGGAATCGGGCGCTTCCGTGCTGAAGCTCTCGCCGATGAAATACAGGGCGTCGGGAGCCTCCGACGCGGTGGGGTACTGCTCGAGGAACTGGCGGAACCCGGCGCGGGCGGTGCCGGTACTGCCCCGCCGGAGCTGCTGGAGCGACGCCTCGTACATCTGGACCGCCGAGGCGCTGCTCGCCCCCCCGGCGGCGGGGGCGGGGCCGCCGAGCTGCTGGCCCCGCGCGTCCAAGTCGCCCCGGAGTTCGTTCAGGCGGCGGGTGCTCTGCCCCGCCAGTTCCTGGACCTGCAACAACTGCTTCTGGACGTCGTAGAGCTGCCCGAGCGTCTCGCCACGAAATGTGAGCACGCTCGCCTCCACGGCGGACAGCGAATCATTGGCCTGCCGCTGGAGGGCCAGCACCTGCGTGAGCTGCGCCGCCAGCATGGAGTCCCGGCGGTCGCTCTCGTCCTGCATCGTGGTCAACTGCTCCTCGAGCCGGCGCACGTCGCTCCGGAGGGCACAGCCCCCCAGAGCGACGGTCGCCAGCACGAAGATTGGCGCGAACCGACCGATCACTTCGGCGCCATCAGGTTGCTGCCGCCGGCCGTCGGCGTGAACTGGTCGTTCCGGTTCTGGGCCCAGGCCGCTTCGTTGTCGGCCGGGTTGACCGGGCGCTCTTCGCCGTAGGAGACGATGCTGAGCTGCCCCGCCGCGACGCCCTGGTTGATCAGGAAGCGCTGCGCCGCCGCCGCGCGGCGGTTGCCGAGGGCGAGGTTGTACTCGTCGGACCCGCGGTTGTCACAGTTGCCGGCAATCTGCACCATCAGCGACGGATTGGCCTTGAGAATGGCCGCCTTGCGCATCAGGTTCGCCTGGTCTTCCGGCTTGATATCGGCCTTGTCGAAATCGAAGTTGATCATGGCCGACAGTTCCGCGGTGAGCTGCGCCTGCAGCTGCGCGGCGGCGGCGGCAGCAGCGGCGGCGGCGGCACGGGCCCGCGCCTCGGCGGCGTTGATCGAATCCTGGCGCATCCGGGCCTTGATGGCCGTGCTGTCGACCGCGGCGGGCGCGGGGGCTGGTGCCGGGGTCTCGGCGGGCTTCTTGCCACCACAGGCGGCGGCGGCCAGGAGGGCGAAGACCATCAGGTTGCGGGACTTCATGGGGGTACTCCAATCCGTTGTTGTTGTTACTGCGCGGCCCCGTCAATGCGGCGGGACCAGTGGGGGAGGCGGATTTCTCCGGACAGCGGCAGCTGTCGGATCCGCCCCGTTTCGATGTCGATGATCCAGACTTGCTGCCGGCCGCTGCGGTCGGAAATAAACCCCAGGTGCCGCCCGTCGGGCGCCCAGGTCGGGTCGGAATTGCGCCCGCTGGACGTGAGTTGCTTGAACCGACGACTTCCGACCTCGAGAATGAACACCTGCGGCGCCCGGTCGATATCCCGGTGGAACGCCACCGAGGCGCCGTCGGGCGACCATTCCGGCGCATTCGACGCGCCGGTCGCCCCATAATCATAAGGGGCCAGCAGCTCCTGGTCAGTCCCGTCCGAGGACATCGCATAAATCTGCGGGGTCCCGGGGCGAGTCGAGACGAAGGCGATGCGGCGTCCGTCGGGCGCGTACGTAGGCGAAAGATTATCCGCGAATCGCCCCACGGTCAACCGCCGGAGGCAGCACTGATCGGCCACGTTCACCGCGTAAATATCCGTGCCGCCCTGCTGGTCGGTGCGGGCGAACGCGAGCGTCCGGCCGTCGGGGGAAAAGGCGGGCGTGAAGTTCAGCTGCGCCTCCGTCCCGATGACCCGCTGTGACCGCCCGGTGACAAGATCCTGCAGCATGATCGGGCCGGTGCCGTCGAGGAAGCGGGTGTAGGCGACCGAGCGGCCGTCCGGCGACCAGGTCGGCGAGAGGATGGTCTCGGACGCGGGCGTCACCGCGGTGAGGTCGGCGCCATCGCTGTCCACCCGGTAGGCACGCTTGCCGATGAGCACCAGCATCCGGGTGGCGGCCACGCCCGACGTGCCCGTGACCCACCGGACCACCTCGTCGGACACCTGGTGGACGGCCATCCGGAACCCTGGCGCCGACTCGGCGGGCATGGCGAACGCCTGCTGCTGGCGCACCGAGCCCGCCCCGATGTCGTGCAGGCGCACGGCGACGCCGGCGGCGTCGGCCCGAACCTCGACGCCGTACTCGGCGCCGAGCGAGCGGTAGAGCTGATAGTTGACCGCCGACGACGCCGAGGCGCCGCCCGGGGCGAGCGGAAGCACCTCGAAGCGGTCGCTGTAGTCGAGGTCGCGCTGGATGATGGCGCGCACCGAATCGAGCCCCGGCCCGGGCAGCATGACGAGCCGGGGACGAGTCCCGGGCTGGTAGGTGATGCCCACCCGGACTCCGCGGTCGATCGGTGGGGTCGGATCCTGCGCGCTCGCGGGGGAAACGGCCGCGACGAGCAGGCCGATAGCGAGGAGCCGTCTCACGAGCCAGCCCGCGGGGTGAAGAAGAAGCTGACCGGCAGCACATCGGCCTCGTATCCGTCGGGAAGCGGGCCGAAGGCGCGCGCGTTACCGGCCGCCTCGATGGCGCCCTGTGCGCTGAGGTCGAAGCTGAAGTTGCCGGAGGGAGTCACAAATCGAATATCGCGCACGCTGCCGTCCCGCATGATGAAGAAGCTCACCTCGGCCCGGAGGCTCTGGTTGCCGCCGGGACGATCCCAGCGGCGATAGACCTGCGCCACGATGTTCCGCAGATACTCCGGATAGGCGAACTGTAGGCCGGGGGTCTTGATGTTCACGGCGTCGCTGCCGGTACTCGGCGTCTCGCCGGGGGCCGGGACCGCCTTGCTTTCCGACCGCGGCGCCGGCTCCCGCTTGGCGGGTGTCGTAGTGGTCTTCGGCGCCGTCGCCTTCGGTTTCGGGGGCGCCTTGGCGGAGGGCACCGGCGCGACCTTGGTCGGCTTCGGCTCCGGCGGGCCGGGATCGGGCTGCTCCACCGGACGGGTCACCGCTTCGGGCGCGGGGCGCTTGGTGGCCGTGGGCGCGGGGGCCGCCACCAGCTCCACGGCGTACACCGGAGCCATGGGAGGCGGGCCTTTGACCCCGGCGATCAGCAGGGCGATGACCGTGACATGCACGAAGGCGCTTCCCACCGCCCCAGCCGCTACCTCCGGCGTCCGCCGCCGCACTGCCACCGGACGGCTCACTTGGTCTGGTCCTCCTCCTCCGCCACCAGACCCACGTCCTTGATGCCGCTGTTCCGGATCACCGCGAGGACCCGCACCACCTGGCCATAGGGCACCCGCTGGTCCGCCCGAAGGTAGACCCCGGACGGCTTCCGGCTCTCGACGAGCGCGCGAAACGTGACGCGGAAGTCGTTATAGGTGACCCGGGTCTGGTCGATGAAGATCCGCCCTTCGCGGTCCACCGAAACGACCATCCCTTCCTTGGAGGGGAGGGGCCTCGCCTCGGCCTGCGGGAGCTGCACATCGACGCCCCCGGTCATCAGCGGCGCGGCGATCATGAAGATGATGAGGAGCACGAATGCGACATCCACGAGGGAGGTCACATTGATGTCAGCGCTGAGGCGCATGTCCCCGTCGTCGCCGCCGCCCAGATCGCCGAGCCGGCCCGCCATCTAGATCAGCCCTTCGCGCGCCATGGTCCCGATGAGTTCGTTGGCGAACCCCTCGAGTTCGCCGGCAAACACCCGGGTCCGGTGGACAAAGAAATTGTAGGCCATCATGGCGGGAATGGCGGTCGCGAGGCCTGCCACCGTCGTGATGAGCGCCTCGGCGACACCCGGGGCCACCGCCGCGATGTTGCCGGACCCCTTGGCGGCGATGCCAATGAAGGCGTCCATGATGCCGAGGACCGTGCCGAGAAGCCCGAGGAGCGGGCTCACCGCGCCGATGGTCGCCAGCCAGGGCACGAGGTGGGCGGCCAGTTCGCGCTCCGCCGAGACCTCCTTGCCGAGCACCATCTTGAGCGCCTCGAGCTGGGTCATCGTCAGTGAGGCACGGGCCGCGGGGGCGTCGTCACGGAGCGCGCCGGGCCGGAGCTCGCTGTAGAAGTTCATGCCTTCGCGGAAGAGCCGGTTGTACGGGGACGGGGGCTGCTTCATCAGGATGGTATACGCCTCCTGCAGGCGGGTGGTCCGCTCCAGTTCCGTGAAGAAGTGATCCGCCTGGCGGCGGATCCGGCGGAACTGCCACCACTTGAGGCCGATGATGAACCAGGAGACGATCGAGAAGAGGGCGGTGACGGCGAGGACAATTTTGGTCTCGCCGCCGGCCTGCTGCAACAGCTCTAACGACGAGCGCGGAACTGCGCCACCGACCTGCAGGAGCATTACCCCTCCGTCTGGAACCATTCCATGAGCTTCGCGAGGTTGTCGTCGAACGGTACTTCGGGCCGCCAGCCCAGCGCGTCGGCAGCCTTGGTCGGATCGAGCGCACTGCGGAGGATCTCGCCGGGGCGAGCGGCCTCCATTTTCAGGTCTGGCGTCCGGCCGGTGACCCGGCCGGCCACCTCGGCCAGTTCAAGGACGGAGCGCTCGATGCCGGTCGCGATGTTGAACGCGCGGGTATCATGATCGGCACCCGCCGCCATCGGCGCTGTGCTCGCCAGCACATTCGCCCGTGCGACATCCAAGACAGAAACATAATCACGCGTCTGCTTTCCGTCGCCGAAAATGGCCAGCGGCTGCCCGGCGAGGAGGCGGGAGACGAAAATGGACACCACGCCCGCCTCCGACTTGGGGTCCTGGCGCGGCCCGCAGACATTGGCGTACCGGAGGGAGACCCCCTCGAACCCGTGGAGATCACCCAGCGCCCGGAGGTAATGCTCGCCGGCGAGCTTGCTGACGCCGTACGGGGAAACCGGCCGCTTGGGCGCGGACTCCGGCGTGGGGATCACGTCCGGGTTGCCATACACCACCCCGCCGCTGCTGGCGAACACGACACGCCGGACCCCACCCTGCCCCGCCCCTTCGAGCAGATTCACGAATCCGGAAATGTTGATGTCGGCGTCGGCGGAGGGCCGCTCAACGGAGAAGCGGACGTCGATCTGTGCGGCGTGATGGTTCACCACCTCGAAACCGCCGGTCGCGACGGTGGTGCGGGCGAGGTCCGACCGGATGTCCGCCACAATCAGGGGAACGCCCTGCGGCACCTGGGTTGCCTTCCCGCGGGAGAGGTCGTCGAGGGCGGTGACCTCCCAGCCGTCCGCCAGGTAGGCCTCCACGATATGGGAACCGATGAACCCGGCGCCACCGCTGACCAACACACGTCGAGCCATTGCCTGCCTCAGGGGTGAGGGTAAAACGAAACACGCGGGGCCGACCCGGAAAGGGCGGGTGGCCCCGCGTGCTCGGGGAACGAACGGACGACGAACTCAGTTCGGCAGTTTGGCGACCTGCCGGGCCGTCGTGCCGGGCTTGATGTCGGCCGAAATAATCCGGACCACCAGGGCGGACGAGGTGTGCTCGCCGACCCGCACGATCTGCAGGCGCGCCATCGGCTCGGCCACGGTCGACGCGGCATCCCAACGCTCTTCCGGGGTGCGCCAGAGTTCAAAGACGTCACCCGGTGCCACACCATCTTCGCGACCCTTGTTCAGGAAGAGGATGGTCTGCTGTTCGGTCAGGACGTTCGACGAGCGGGCCTGAATGACCTCGGCCTGGATGCCGTCCGAAACCGGCACCGCGCGCGCCGAGCCACCAGGAGTAAAGCGCTCGAGCGGGAGGGCGACCTGCCCGATGCGAATCCGCTGATATTGGTTGAGGATAATGGCGGTCGTCTGGTTGGGAGTCACCTCGACGACGCGTGCCATGCCCGTGGGCCAGATCAGGTCGCCGTAGCCGGCGTAGCTCGTGAGGCGCTGCGCAATCATCAGCGAGTCGCCCACCTGGTACGCCGCACCCTTGGGGGGCATGACGCCGATCCGGGCGAACTGATGGGCGCTGGTCGGCGGCTGCAAGCTGGCGATCTGCGGAGGCACCACATCGCCGAGGACCTCGCCGTAGCTCAAGTTCTGATTCTCGGTGAGGAATCCGGCGGTGTAGAACTCGCCGGGCCGAAGGGGACGATAGGACTTCTCGGCATAGGCGGCGAGCGCGGCCTCGGAGGCGCCCTGCGGGTTGCTCTTGCCGAAGAGCGCCGTCGGATCGCCGGGGATCGGACCCCCCGGACGGGCGCCGCCGCCGGGAGCCGGCGTCGGCCCGTCGGCGTAGACCTCGGGCTCGACCGCGGCCGGAGGCGCATCAGGCGCCTGGGCGACCGGTGCCGGGACCTGCGCCATCGGTGCGGGCTGGGCGGGAATGACCCCATTGCCCGTCCCGGTCAGCCGGAGCACCTCGTCGGGGTAGATCCAATGCGGATCCTCGATGACGCCGGTGTTCAGCTTGTAGATCTGGGGCCAGGTGAGCGGGTCACCGAAGTACGTCTTGGCCAGATCCCAGAGGGTGTCGCCCTTCCGGACCGTGTGAGTCTCCGGGACGGTGGCGTTCTGGGCCGAGGCAATGACCGGGGCTCCGGCCAAGAGGCCGACTACCAGGAGAGCCCTCACGGAGAACTGCCCCGTCGACGCATTTCGCATAGCCATGGGTGTCCTTGTGGTGTAGAGGCGCTTCGGTTTCCGGAGAGGGTTGCGGTGATTTGCAACGCTGCGCCGGGCAGTCGGCCAGCCTGCTCGCCCACAATGTAACACGTTGTGGGACAAAAGCTAAGAGGTCCGGACCTGCTCCACTTCCTAAGCGACGGAAGCGACTGGCCCGATGAAAAAGCAAGAGCTGTGCCCTCCCCCCTGAACCAGACCGGCGGCCGAGGCAGTTGCCCCGGCCGCCGGCCGAACCGTGGAGCGCCCGCGCCCTCAGAAGGGGAGGTCGTCGTCCTCGCCGTCGAGCGCCTCGGGGAAGTCGTCGAAGGACTCGTCCTTCTTGGGGGCGGTCGCCGCCGCCCCGACCTTCGAGGAGGAGTACGAGTCGTCCGAGGACGCGCCACCCCGACCACCGAGGAGAATCAGCTCGCGGCCGTTGATTTCGGTAGTGTACTTCGTCTGCCCCTCGCGGTCCTGCCAGGTGCGATACTCGATGGCACCCTCGATGTAGACCTTGTCGCCCTTCTTGCAGTACTTCTCGGCGATGTCGGCCAGCTTGCTGAAGTTGGTATTCCAGAGAATGACCCGGTGCCACTCCGTCTTTTCCTGCTTGTCGCCGCTCTTGCCGGTCCACTGGCGACTGGTGGCAACCGAGAGGGTGGCCACGCGGGAGCCGTTGTTGGTGCTGCGCACCTCCGGATCGGCCCCGAGATTCCCGATCAGTTGGACCTTGTTCAGACTCCGACTCACAATGACCTCCCACGCATCAACAGGGTTCGGGACTGCGGACAGTAACACGCTACTGCCCCTGCCAGTCCAAATCTACACCAATGCCCCGCCCTCACCATCATTTGAACGCACCGGGTCGAGGGCCACGCGAAGCACCAGCGCGTCCTCGTCGGGGTGGCGGTAGTAGCCGCGCCGCCGCCCCTCGGTCCGGAATCCCCTCCCGGCATAGAGCGACTGCGCGACTGCGTTGGAGGCCCTCACCTCGAGAAAGACCTCCGATCCGCCGCGCGCCCGGACCGCCGCGAGGCCGGCGTCCAGCAGCTCGGCGCCGAGCCCCTCGCCGCGGAGTGCCGGCAGGACCGCGAGGTTGAGGATCTCCGCCGTCCCGAGGATTTCCCGGGCGAGGAAGTACGCCACCGGCTCGTCGGCGTCGGTCATGACGAGCGCCACCGTCCCGGGAAGCCCCAGGACCTCGCGGAACCCCTCGAGCGGCCAGGGATCCGAGAAGCTGTGACGCTCGACGGCGGCCATGGCCGCCGCGTCAGCGAAAGTGGCCGGGCGAATCGGGAAGTGTCTGTCCATGATCCCGTTCCCACTTTGCCTGTGCCTCCGCCGGACGACCGTAGGTCGGTTCCCACGCCGCAGGATCGGCGACCAACGTGGCGCCGCCCTCGCGGCCTGCGAGCACGAGGAGGGCACCCGCCGTGGCCGCGCCCCGGAGGGTCCTGGGGTGCCGTCCCCCCTGCCACTCCGCGAGCCGTTCGCTCAACCCGTCGGGCAGGATGCCGCACACGATGTCGGGGACGGGAGCATCGGCAAGCAAGCGTTCGGGCAACCAGACGGCCGGCGCCTGCAGCACCTCGAGCCGGCCCGCCGGAAAGCGAAACTCGGCGGCATAGACCTCGCCCCGAAGCGCATTCGCCACCGCCAGGACCCGATCCTCGGGCGAC
Source organism: uncultured Gemmatimonadales bacterium (assembly GCA_963705985.1). GTDB lineage: Bacteria > Gemmatimonadota > Gemmatimonadetes > Gemmatimonadales > GWC2-71-9 > SPDF01. Next base: position 83,195 of record CAVPLK010000001.1, read on the forward strand.
GGCTGGGCGGCCCAGGCCACCGCCGCCAGCGCCGGCGTCGTGTAGAGCGAGAGCCCGTGGGAGCGCACCAGCGCCTTGGCAACGGCGGCCCCGACCCGGAGGCCGGTGAAACTCCCGGGGCCATCGCCGAGGACGACGGACTGGAGCGCCGCCAGTTCGGTCCCCGCTTGTGCGAGCGCCTCCTCGATCAGCCGGGGCAATGCGCCGGCGTGCTTGCGGGCCCCTTCGAGCCCGGTCTCGGCGAGCACCAGGCCCGGCTGGCCGACGGCGACCGAGGCCCGATCCGAGGAGGTCTCCAGGGCGAGCCACATCAGAACGACTCCAGGGAACGTCGGCCCGGGTCGTCGAGGTGCGCCAGCCGGAAACGCATGGTCGGCTCGGGCACCCACGCGCCGGCGCGCTCGGGCCACTCGATGAGTACCGCATCGCCGTCGGTGAGCAGCGATTCCCAGTCGAGAGCGGCGGCCTCTTCTGGGTCGCGGAGGCGATAGCAGTCGAGATGGAAGACGGGCCCCCGGCGTCCGGCGTAGCGGTGCACCAGGGAGTAGGTCGGGCTGGTCGCGGGTGACTCGACGCCCAGGCCCCGTACGATGGCACGGATGAACGTGGTCTTTCCGGCCCCGAGGTCGCCCTCGAAGAGGAGGATGGCGCCAGGAGGCAGGGTGCGGCCCAACTCCTCGCCCTCCGCCACCAGCTGAGCCTCCGTCAGGTCGCGCATCAGGCGAACCGCCGGCGGCGGCCGCCGCCCTCGCGCCGAACATTCGGGGCACCGAGCGCCTTCAGGTCGTTCACTTGGTCGCGGAGCAGCGCGGCAAGCTCGAATTCGAGGTTGGCGGCCGCCTCTTTCATCTGCTGCTCCAAGGCCGCAACGGCCTTGGCGCGCGCCGCCGGGTCGTGCAGGTCTTCGCGCACGAGGGAGCCCGCCTCGACCGGCGCGACCTTTTCCGAGCGCGCATCGGCCACGTACGTCGAGAGCCGCACTTGCTCCAGGGACTTCACGATGGAGCGTGGCGTAATGCCATGTTCCGCGTTGTGCGCCACCTGGATGGCGCGGCGCCGGTCCATTTCGCGGAGGGCGCGCTCCATGGACCCGGTGATCCGGTCGGCATAGAGAATGCCGAGCCCACCGAGGTGGCGCGCCGCCCGACCGACGGTCTGGATCAGCGACCGGTCGGACCGGAGGAACCCCTCTTGATCGGCGTCGAGGATGGCCACCAGCGACACCTCCGGCAGGTCGAGCCCCTCGCGCAGGAGGTTGATGCCCACGAGGACGTCGAAATCGCCCAGCCGGAGGCCGCGGAGGATTTCGATGCGTTCGATGGCGTCGATATCGGAGTGGAGGTAGCGCACCGCGACGCCGTGCTGCTGGAAGTAGTCCGTCAGGTCCTCGGACATCCGCTTGGTGAGTGTGGTGACCAGCACCCGTTCCCTGCGGCGGACCCGGGCGCGGATTTCGTGGAGCAGGTCGTCGACCTGACCCTTGACCGGGCGAATCTCGACGAGGGGGTCGATGAGGCCCGTCGGGCGGATGATCTGCTCGACGACGGCGCCGCCCGACAGCTGGAGTTCGAGGTTTCCGGGAGTGGCGGAGACGTTGATCATCTGCGGCGAGAGCGCGAGGAACTCGTCGAAGCGCAGGGGACGATTGTCGAGGGCCGACGGCAGCCGGAACCCGTACTCCACCAGCGTTTCCTTGCGGGCGCGGTCGCCGTTGGACATCCCGCCGATTTGCGGGAGCGTCACGTGCGACTCGTCCACCACCACCAGGAACTCCGGCGGGAAGTAATCGAAGAGACAGGCCGGCCGCTCCCCCTCGGCGCGGCCGCTCAGGTGCCGGGAATAGTTCTCGATCCCGGAACAGATGCCGACTTCGAGCAACATGTCGATGTCGAAATGGGTGCGGGATTCGAGTCGCTGGGCCTCGAGCAGCTTGCCCGCCTCGCGCAGGACCTTGAGCCGCTCGGCGAGTTCCTCGCGGATGATGCGCACCGCGCGCTCGATCTTGGCGCGCTGGGTGACGAAGTGCTTGGCAGGATAGATGGCGCAGCGGGGCATGGCCTGCAGCGCCTCGCCGGTGAGCGGATTGATCTTGGTGATCCGCTCCACCATGTCGCCCCACAGCTCGATCCGGACGGCCCGTTCCTCGTAGGCGGGGAAGATTTCCACCGTGTCGCCGCGGACGCGAAAGGTGCCCGGCTCGAAGCTGATGTCGTTCCGGCTGTACTGGATGGCGACGAGCGCCTCGAGGATCGAGTCCCGTCCCCGCTCCGTGCCCTGCTCCACCGTGACCATCTGGGCGCGGTACTCGACCGGGTCGCCGAGGCCGTAGATGGCGCTGACGGTGGCGACGATGACGACGTCTTCCCGTTCGATGAGGCTGGAGGTGGCGCGGAGCCGGAGCCGCTCGATGTCCTCGTTGATCGACGCGTCCTTCTCGATGTACACGTCGGAGCTGGGGACGTACGCCTCGGGCTGGTAGTAGTCGTAATAGGAGACGAAGTATTCGACGGCGTTGGTGGGCAGGAACTGGCGGAGTTCGCCGTAGAGCTGCGCCGCGAGGGTCTTGTTGTGGGAGAGGACGAGGGTGGGGCGGCCGTAGGCGGCGATGACGTGGGCGAGCGTCATCGTCTTGCCAGACCCGGTGACCCCCAGGAGGGTCTGGTAGGGGTCTCCCCGGCGCAGTCCGGCGGTCAGCGCTTCGATGGCGCGAGGCTGATCGCCCGCGGGCTCGAAGGGTGCCTGGACCTGAAACAGGGTGGTGGCCATCTCCCAAATCTAGCACTTTCGGGAAATCTTCGGTAGGGGCGGACTACTCCTGCCAGGCCTGCCCCAGTCGCTGCGCCGCCTCCCACTCCGCGGTGGTCACCGGCATCACGGAGAGACGCGTATTGCGAATCAACGGGAGTCCAGCCAGGTCCGGCTCCTCCCTGATTTGTGCCAGCGTGACCGGAGTCGCCAGCCGAGCCTCGAAGCGCACGTCCACGACGGTCGCCTTGCCGTCGGTGCGCGGCGCCGACACGACGCTCCCCCGGCCCACGACCGCCCTCTCCTTGCCAGAGTGATAGATCAGCAGGCCGTCGCCGGGATGCATGGCGCGGAGGTGGATCAGCGCCAGGGCGTTCTTGATCCCGTCCCAGGTGGTGTGCCGCTCGCGTTCGAGGTCATCGAACGAATAGGCGGACGGCTCGGTCTTGAGCAGCCAGTATTGAGGCATCGTCAGGTTCCCGGGGCCCCGCCCCGCTCCGCGCGTGGAGGCCCCCATGAAGTGGCAGCGTGGTTACCAGAGTTCCAACGTCGAGGACCGCCGCGGCCGGGGCGGCGGCCGGCTCCCGGGTGGCCGCCTCGGGCTGGGGGGCATCGTCATCCTGCTGGTCCTGAGCGTTGTCTTCAAGCGGGACTTCCTCTCGCTGGCGGGTGGATTCGGGGATGATCCGACCCAGGCCATCGCCGGATCGGACCCCATCTCCTCGCCTGCCGAGGATGGGCGTCCATCTTCGCCGGGAGCGACGCCCAGTACACCGACGCCCGCCTGATCCTCTTCCGCGATGGTGTGCCGTCGGCCTGCGGCTACGCCCAGTCGGCCACCGGCCCCTTCTACTGTCCAGGCGACACGCAAGTCTACATCGACCTCGGGTTCTATGACGAATTGCGCGACCGCTTCGGGGCGCCGGGTGATGTTGCCCAGGCCTACGTGCTGGCCCACGAGATCGGCCATCATGTGCAGCGCCTGATCGGGACCGAGGCCGAGATCCGGAGGGCCCAGCAGCAGGATCCGTCGCGCGCCAACGAGTACTCGGTGGCGCTGGAGCTGCAGGGCGACTGCTACGCCGGCATCTGGGCCAGCTCGGCGGAGGCGCGGGGGCTCCTGGATGGCGGCGACATCGACGAGGGGCTCGCGGCCGCGGCCGCGGTGGGCGACGACCGCATCCAGCGCATGGGGGGCGGATACGTGAACCCCGACGCATTCACCCACGGATCGGCCGCGCAGCGAATGGAGAGGTTCAGGCGGGGATATGAGTTTGGAAATCCGACGAGGTGTGTGATCGGGAACTAGGCGGCCCCACTGCCCCCTGGCCCCGGCGCTTCCCGTCGTTCGACCTCGACCACGCCCTTCACCCGCCGGACCGCCTTCAGCACCTTGGCCAGGTGGGCGATGTTGTCCACCTCCACGAACACGGTGCCGAAGACCGTGCCGTCCTTGGTGTGAATGTCCGCCGAGCGGATGTTGGTGCCGGTCGCACTGATGGCCGCCATGATGTCGGCGTAGAGCCCGCGGCGGTCTTCGCCGGAGAGCGCCAGCCGCACCGAGAACGCTTCGCCCTCCACTTCCTGCCAGTCGATGTCCACCCGCCGCCCTTCCGCACTCAGCGTCAGCAGGTTGGGGCAGTCGGCCCGGTGGATGGAGATGCCGCGCCCCTGCGTCACGTACCCGCTGACCGGGTCGCCCGGCACCGGCTGGCAACACTGCGCGTAGCGGACCATCAGGCCGTCGACGCCGTGGATCTTGATCCCGCGGCCCAGCCGGATGCGATCCACCAGCCGGCCGAAGACGGTGGGTTTCGGCTCCTGCAGTTCGTCCGGCGGGCGGTCGGGATAGAGCACCCGGAAGACCTGTCCGATGGCCAGGTCGCCCCGCCCGATGGCGACCTCGAGCGCGGTCCCGCTGTGGAGCCCGAGGGCGACCGCGCCGCGCTCGAGCTGTTCGGGGGAGGGCGAATCGAGCCGGCGGCGGCGCGTTTCCCGCGCCAGGATTCCGCGCCCCATTTGCAGGCTGACCGACTCCTCCTCTTCCCGGATCCACTGCTTGATCTTGTGGCGGGCGCGCGCGGTGTGCACGTGATTGAGCCAGTCACGGCTGGGCCGCGCATGCTGGCTGGTCAGGATTTCGACGGTGTCGCCGTTCTTCAGCTCCCGGTGCAGCGGCGCGATCCGGCCGTTGATCTTGGCGCCCTGGCACTTGAGCCCGACCTCGGTGTGGACGTGGAAGGCGAAGTCGATCGGCGTGGCGCCCTTGGGGAGCCGCTTCACGTCCCCCTGCGGGGTGAACATGAAGATCTCATCCTGGTACAGGTCGACCTTGAGGAATTCGAGGAACTCCTCGGGGGTGTGGGTGTCCTGCTGGAGCTCCAGCAGCTGACGGAACCAGCCGAGGGCCTGGTCGAGTTCGTCGTCGCCCTTGCCCTCGTGCTTGTACACCCAGTGCGCCGCGATGCCGTACTCCGCCGTGCGGTGCATCTCCTTTGTCCGGATCTGGACCTCGAAGAGCTCGCCCCCCGGCCCGAAGATGGTGGTGTGGAGCGACTGGTAGGCGTTGGACTTGGGGCTGGCGATGTAGTCCTTGATCCGCTCCTGCAGCGGCGTCCAGTTGTGGTGGATGATGCCGAGCACGTGGTAGCACTCCGGCACCGTCGCCACGATGACCCGGACCGCCATCAAGTCGTAGATTTCGTCGAACGGCTTGCCGCGGCGCTTGATCTTCTGTTCGATGGACCAGAGATGCTTCGGGCGGCCGGTGACTTCGGCGGCGATGCCGGCGCGCTTGAGCTCGTCCTCCAGCGGCCGGCGGAGCCGGTCGATCATCTGCTCCCGCGCCTCCCGCTCGGCGGCCACCTGGTCCGCCAGGACGCGATACTCCTCCGGCTCCAGGAAGCGGAACGCCAGATCCTCCAGCTCCGCCTTCATGCCGGCCATGCCGAAGCGATGCGCCAACGGGGCGTAGATCTCGCGCGTCTCGGTGGCGATGCGGGCCCGTTTCTGCGGCTCGAGGTGCTCGAGAGTCCGCATGTTGTGGAGGCGGTCGGCCAGTTTGATGATGATGACCCGCGCGTCCTTCGCGATCGAGAGCAGCAGCTTGCGGTAGTTCTCGACCTGTTCCTCGGCCGTGGAACGGAAGGTGAGGTGGGAGATCTTGGTGAGCCCGTCCACGATGATGCCGACTTCGGCGCCGAAGTCGCGCGCGATGTCCTCGACCCCGACATCGGAATCCTCAACCACGTCGTGCAGCAGCGCCGCGGCGATGGAGGTGGAGTCGGGAAGCGCCTCGGCCAGGATCATGGCGACGGCGATGCTGTGGGAAATGAACTCTTCCCCGGACGCCCGCTTTTGCCCGTGATGCGCGGAGGTGCTGAAGCGCAGCGCCCGCTCGATCAGGTCCAGATCGAGTCGGTCGCCGTGCTTCGCCAGCATGGCACGAAGCTCAGGAGCCAGGTCGAGCGCCGGTGCAGTCACAGGAGTCCTGCGGTGGCGAAGCTGACGAATCGGTCGCCGGCGATCACGACGTGATCGTACACCGGCAGGTCGAGCAGGCGCCCGGCCGCCACCAGCTGCCGGGTCACCGCCTGATCCTCGGCCGAGGGGGTCGGATCCCCGCTCGGATGGTTATGCACCACGATAATACCCGCCGCCGCCTCGGCGATGGCGGGCCGAAACACCTCGCGGGGGTGGACCAGGGAGCTGTTGAGCAGCCCGCGCGTCACCAGGACATCCCGCAGCACGCAACTCTGGCTGTCCAGCGCCAGCAAGCGGAACTCTTCGACCTCGAGGTCGCGGAGCCGGGGGCCAAGGAGCCGTGCCACGTCCGCCGGTCCGGCGATTCTCGGCCGGGGCGGCCGGGCCTCCCCCGCCATCCGGGTCGCCAACTCGAAGGCGGCCAGCAGCCGGGCCCCCTTGGCCGTCCCGACCCCGGGAATGCGGAGCAGCTCCGCCGCGGGCCGGGCCGCCAGGCGCCGCAACGACCCTCCCCCCGCCTCCAGGAGGCGGGCGGCGACCTCCGTG
>CAVPLK010000002.1:0-103913 GCA_963705985.1 uncultured Gemmatimonadales bacterium
ACGCCGACGCTGGAACTGCCGGTCCCTAGGAGGATGGCGAGAAGTTCCCCCTGCGTCAACGCGGCGGCCCCCAGAGCCCAGAGCCGCTCACGGGGGAGGTCAGGGACCGGAGGTGGTTCCAAGGAAACGGGCACGCCCAACAGTAGGACGTGCCCGGTCGAACCTCGGTGTCCGAATTACGCGACCCGGCTCAGCGGGCCCCGTGACATTTCTTGTACTTCTTTCCCGACCCGCACGGGCATGGGTCGTTCCGGCCGACGTCGGCGGTGCCCGCGACCGGGGGCGCCCGCAGGGGGCCGGCGCTGCTGGTGAGCGCGGGGGGCGCGCCGGACGACGGGCCACCGCCCGCGCGCTGCGCAAAGAGCTCCGCGTCGCCACGCGACTGGGTCGGCGGCGGCGGCGGGGGGGGGCGCCGGGGGGGCTCGGCCGTCACCTGGATCTTCAGGAAGCGCTCGGTGAAGGTGGACTGGATATCCCGCATGAGGTCCTCGAACATGTCGAAGGCCTCGCGCTTGTACTCGATGAGCGGGTCCTTCTGGCCGTACGCCCGATACTGGATGGCGTTCCGGAGCTGGTCGAGATCGTAGAGATGGTCCTTCCACTTTTCGTCCAGGACCGCCAGCATCACCTGCGAGAGGATCTGCCCGTCGACGTCGAGGATGTTGATTTTCCGGCCGAACTCCTTGAGGTAGTCGACCTTGCGATGGAACGCGGCCTCGCCCTCCTCCTGCGCGGCGGCGGCGATGGCATCGAGGTCGGCAGTCTCCGTGTGCGAGACGATCTTCTCCGGTGACACCAGGAACTGCAGCGTCAGCGCGGAGCGAAGCCCTGCCCGGTCGTAGTCCTCCGGCCGCCGCGCGTCGCTCAGGAACTCCCGCACACTGCGCCCCAGCGCCGCCTCGATCATCCGCCGGCTCTCCGCCTTCAGCTCCTCGCCCTTCTCGAGCGCGAAGAGCCGCAGGGAGTAGACGACCTCCCGCTGCTGGTTCATCACGTCGTCGTACTCGAGGAGGCGCTTTCGGGTCTGGAAGTTCTGGAGCTCCACCCGCTTCTGGGCCTGCTCGATGGCGCGGGTGATGAGCGCCCCGGTGATGACCTCCCCCTCCTCCGCCCCGCTCCGGTCCATCCAGGCGGCGATCCGGTCGGAGCCGAACATCCGCATCAGGTCGTCCTCGAGCGACAGGAAGAAGACCGACTGGCCCGGGTCGCCCTGGCGGCCGGAGCGGCCGCGGAGCTGCCGGTCGATGCGGCGGGATTCGTGCCGTTCGGTGCCCACGATCTGCAGGCCCGCCTCGTCCGTGGTCAGGTCGAGGTTCGCGCCCAGCTTGATGTCGGTGCCGCGGCCGGCCATGTTGGTCGCGATCGTGATGGCGTCGCGCTGCCCCGCCCCGGCCACGATCTCCGCCTCCCGCTGGTGGAATTTCGCGTTCAGCACCTCGTGCTTGAGCCCCCGCCGCTTGAGCATCTTGCTCAGCGTCTCGGAGGTTTCCACCGTCACCGTGCCGATCAGGACCGGCAGCCCGAGCGCATGCAGCCGCTCGACCTCGTCGGCAATGGCGTTGTATTTTTCCCGGCGGCTCTTGTAGATCAGATCGACCTTGTCGTTCCGCCGGATCGGCCGGTTGGTCGGAATGACCACGACGTCCAGCCCGTAGATGGTGTAGAACTCGGTCTCTTCCGTCTCGGCGGTACCGGTCATGCCCGAGAGCTTGTCGTACATCCGGAAGTAGTTCTGGATGGTGATGGTAGCCAGCGTCTGCGTCTCGCCCTTGACCTGCACCCCTTCCTTGGCCTCGACGGCCTGGTGCAGCCCGTCCGCCCAGCGCCGGCCGTGCATGGTCCGGCCCGTGAACTCGTCGACGATCAGGACCTGGCCCTCGACCACGAGGTAGTCGACGTCCCGCTCGTAGAGCGCGTGCGCCTGCAGCAGCTTGTGAATGCTGTGGAGCTTCTCGCTCTTGACGGCGTAGTCCGCCTCGATGGTGCGCCGCGCCTCCACCCGCTCCTCGGGCGACAGGTCCGGATCGTGTTCGGCGTCGTGGATGGCCTGCGAAATGTCCGGCACGATGAAGAGCCCCGGATCGTTCGGGGACATCGTTTCGGCGCCCCGCTCGGTCAGGTGCACCGAGTGGCCCTTCTCGTCCAGCACGAAGTAGAGGTTGTCCTCGATGCCCCGCATCTTCTGCTGCCGGAGCGGCAGCTTGCGGTCGGCCAGCGCGTCGAGCTCCGTCCGTTGCAGGAGCGCCTTCACGCCGGTCTCGTTCAGCATCTTGAGCAGTTTCTTGTTTTTCGGCATCCCGAGGTGGGCCTGGTACAGCAGGATCCCGGCGTCCGTCATCGTCTTCTCGTCCTGGAGCAGCCCCTCCGCCTCGGTCAGCAGCTGATTGACCACGGCCGTCTGCTTGCGGACCACCTCCGCCACCGGCCGGTTGTGCTGGGCGTAGGTGTCGTCCTCCGCGTTCCCCGCGGGACCGGAAATGATCAGCGGGGTGCGCGCCTCGTCGATGAGGATCGAGTCCACTTCGTCGATGATCGCATACGCGTGAGGCCGCTGCACCCGCTGCTCGACCGCAAAGACCATGTTGTCGCGCAGGTAGTCGAAGCCGAACTCGTTGTTGGTGCCGTAGGTGATGTCGGCGGCGTAGGCCGCCTTCCGCTCCGGCGTGCTCGGCTCGGTATCGTCCAGCACGGCGACCGTCAGGCCGAGCCAGGTATAGAGGTGCCCCATCCACTGGCTGTCGCGGCGCGCCAGGTAGTTGTTGACCGTGACCAGGTGCGCCCCGCGTCCGGCGAGGGCGTTGAGGTACAACGGCAGCGTGGCGACGAGGGTCTTGCCCTCGCCGGTGGCCATTTCGGCGATCTTCCCCTGGTGCAGGACGAGGCCGCCGATCAGCTGCACGTCGTAGTGCACCATGTCCCAGGTCAGCTCGCGCCCGGTGACGATCACCGTCGTCCCCTGCAGCCGCCGCGCCGCCGCGCGCACCGTGGCGAACGCCTCGGGGAGGAGGGCGTCGAGTTCGACGGCCAGCGCCTTCTTGTAGTTGGATTCCAGCTCGTGGAACCGGGTCTCGAGGCGGTCGCGCTCGTGGGGATCCTCACAGCCGTGCTTGGCCGCACGGACCTCGTCGAGTTCGGCCCGCGCGGCACCCAGCCGTTCCGCCAGGCGCGCGCGGAAGATTGCGGTCTGCGCGCGGACCTCGTCGTCGGACAGCCCGGCGAGTCGCTCCTCCTCCTGCTTGATGGCCTCGACGATCGGCCGGATCTTCTTCATTTCCCGGTCGTACTGCGTGCCGAAGACCACCTTCACCAGTTTCTTGATCATTCCTGTCCGTTCCTGTACAGCCCCTGGGCCGCGATGTAGTCGGCGACCGCGTCGGGGACGAGATAGCGAATCGAGCGTCCGGCGGCCACGCGCTGCCGGATGGCCGTCGAGGAGATCTCGACGGCGGGCGCCTCCACCACCTGGCGGAGCAACGGGTGCGAGGGGCGCGAAGCGCCCGCTCGGGTAAACGCGACGAACTGCGCGAGGTCCGCCAGCGCGTCCGCCTCGCGCCACTGATGCAGCTCGGCGGCGGCGTCGGCGCCGAGCAGGACCACGAACTCCTGCTGAGGCTCCCGCGCGCGGAGCGCGCGGAGAGTGTCCACCGTGTACGACGGCCCGGGACGGTCCGACTCGATGCGTTCGAGCGCCAGCCCCGGCTCCCCGGCGACGGCGGCCGCGACCATGGCGACCCGCTGCCCCACGTCGGCCACGTGCCGACCCCGCTTCAACGGTTGTTCTCCCGTCGGCATGAACCGCAGTTCGGCCAGGCCCAGCGACTCCGCGACCGCCCGCCCCACGATCAGGTGTCCACAGTGAATCGGGTCGAAGGAGCCCCCGAACAAGCCGATCACCCGGTCACCCGCCGCCGACCGGGCAGAGCTTGTCGAGGTTCTTGGTGCCGGCGTGGTACTGCCGCAGGGCGCCGCACATCTCCTCGGCGTCCTCGACGTATCCGAGCGCCCGGTAGGTGACCACCAGCTGCGCGAGGGCCTGCTGCGCCGACGGGGTGTTGGGATAGCTGGCCACGAGGGCGCGCATGTACAGAATTGCGGAGTCGATGGCCTTGTTCCGGAGGTAATACTTTGCCGTTTCCCACTCCTTGTAGGCGAACTTGCTCGACAGGTCCTCCAACTGTACCCGCGCCTTGGCGGCGGCTGGCGAATCAGGATACCGGTTCAGCAGCTCGGTGTAGGTCGCGATGGCCGACTTGCCGTACGTCGGGTCGAGCTGCGGTTTGCGCCAGAGGACGGCATAGGCGTCGCCGGCGCGGTAGAGCGCGTCGGGCGCGAGCGGGTTGCTCGGATAATCATCCGACACCTTCCGGAACTCGCGCACCGCCTGCAGCTGGCTGCCGGAACCGAAATAGGACTCACCGAGATAGAAGTGGGCCTCGGGAATGCGCCGGTCGCCGGGGCTGAACTCCAGCAGCACGCGCTGGAAGGCCTCGGAGGCGGAATGGTAGGCGCCCTTCCGGAAGTCCTTGAGGCCTACCTGCCACATCGAGTCGGTGCGCGCCGCCGAGAGCGCCGGGTCGACCGGCGCGGCGCCGAGATCGGGCGCGGCGCTGCCGCTGCCCGACTTGCAGGCGGCGAGGGCGAGGATCCCGCAGAAGAGCAGTGACCGCAACGTCATGGTGTGTCCATCGAAAGTGAGTCCGGCACGTCGGCCGAGACGAGCGCGTTCAGCTTGGCGGCGGCGACGGTCGACAGGGAGTCGGTCCGGGTCCCGCTCGAGAGCACGGTCTGGTAGGCGAGCGCCGCGCCGATCAGGTCGCCCTGCCGGAGGCGGGCATCGCCGAGGCCCAGCATCGCCGCGCGGCCGAGCGCGGTCGTCGAGTCGAGCCCGGTCGCGCTGCGAAACCACACCTCGGCGCTGTCGGGGGCGGACATCAACTGCGTGGCCCCGAGGCGGAAGAAGCAGTCCACCAGGCCTGCCTCGGCGGAGGGGTTGCCCGCGCGGCCGGAACGGCGGAGCGCAGCCTGGTAGAGCTGAATGGCCGAGCTGCACTCGCCCGACCCTGCCAGGGCACCGGCCTGCCGGACCAGCAACGAATCCACCGTCCGCGCATCGGCGGCCGCAGCCAGGGCGGCGGCGAAGTCGGAGGGCGAGACCGGCCCTTCGACGACCTGCATCAGGTTGAGCGCGTGACGGCCGAGGGGGCGATCGGGCGCGACCGCGCGGAGCGCCGCTACCGCCTCCTCCAGGGCCACCTCGTCGCGCCGGCGTTCTGCGGCCTCGATGACCCGTTCCAGCCCTTCGGCCGCCTCGTCGGCCCGGTCAGGGGCCGCGGCGGCCAGCGCCTGGTACGCCGCGGTGGCCTCACGCAGCTGACCGAGCCGCAGGGCCGACGCGCCGATCTTGGCCCAGAGCGACGGGGCGGGCTGGCTCTCGGCGAGCGGGGCGTAGCCGGCGAGAGCCTCCTGGTACCGACCCTCCACGTAATGCCGGTCCGCGACTCCCTCCGGTCCACCGGCCGGCCCGCACGCGGCCACCGCCAGCGCCGCCAACCCGAGGCCCGGCCATCGTGCCCGCGTCATCGGGTGCCGCGACTCAGCATGGCCAGGTACGCCTCCACGCGCGCGTCCTCCGGCCGTCTGGTCAGGCAGTCCCGCCACACCGTTTCGGCGCCGTCGGCGTCGCCGGAGAGGTACCGGGCAAGGCCGAGCAGCGCGAGCGCGTCGAGAAAATTCGGGCGCGTCCGCACGATGAGTTCCAGTTCCTCGCGGGCCTCCAGCGTCTGCCCCGCCTCCAGCATCAGCCTCGCCAGTCGGTATCGGAGGTCGGGAAACTTGGGTCCCAGCTTGGTGGCGATGGTCAGCTGCTCGATGGCAGGCCCGAGAGCGCCCAGTTCGGCGTAGGCCTCGGCGACGGCCGCGTGGAGGTTGGCCAGGCGGCCGGCGGCATGCGCGGGGAGCCCCTCCGTCAGCAACTCACCCTGCTGGGCCAGCTGGAACGACGCCTCCGCCTCTTCGCGGCGTCCGAGGTCCATCAGGATCATCCCACGGTGAATGAGCGCCTCGAGGTAGCGCGGGTTGAGCGCGAGCGCTCGGTCGAACTCGACCAGCGCGCGATCGGGGAGGCTCAGCAGGGAGTACGAGACGCCGAGCAGGTGATGCACGTCCGCGAACGCACGGCCGCCGGCCACCACCTCTTCGAGGAGGAAGGCGGCGCCACGATAGTCCTGCAGCGCGAAGCGTTCACGCGCCTGCTGGATCAGGTGCTCAGGGCTGACGTTCATCTTGCTCCCGGGCCGGGTATTCACGGCCGGCCGATGGAGGCGTAGGAAAAACCCAGGGCGCGCATGCGCGCCGCGTCGTACAAGTTGCGACCGTCGATCACCACACGACCCCGCAGTTCCGCCTGGAGCCGCTCGAAATCGGGGTTCCGGTACACCAGCCACTCGGTGACGACCACCAGCGCATCCGCCCCGCGTGCCGCGGCGTAGGGATCAGCGGCATAGCCGATGCGATCGCCGAACCGCTTGCGGGCGTTGTCCATCGCGTGCGGATCGTGCGCCACCACCCGGGCCCCGCGCGCCAGGAGACCCTCGATGAGCGGCAGGGCCGGGCTCTCCCGCACGTCATCGGTCTCCGCCTTGAAGGCGAGCCCCCAGAGCGCCACGGTCTTGCCGTCGAGCATCCCGCCGAAGGCCGCGGCCACCTTGCCCAGCAGCACCTGTTTCTGCCGCTGGTTCACCGTCTCGACGGCCTCGAACAGGTCGGCGGGAGCGTGCGCGTCGCGCGCGGTGCGGATCAGCGCCTTCACGTCCTTCGGGAAGCAGGCCCCACCGTAGCCGGGGCCCGGGAAGAGAAAGGCCGGGCCGATCCGCTGGTCGGTCCCGATCCCCCGCCGGACGTTGGTCACGTCGGCCCCGACGCGCTCGCACAGGTTCGCGATCTGGTTCATGAACGAGATGCGCGTGGCCAGCATGGCGTTGGCGGCGTACTTGGTGACTTCCGCCGACGGGATGTCCATGAACAGGATCCGGTCGCTCTTGCGGAAGAACGGCCCGTAGAGCTGCGCCAGCGCCTCACGGGCGCGGTCGTCTTCGACCCCGACCACCACCCGGTCGGGATGCATGAAATCCTCGACCGCCGCCCCTTCCTTCAGGAACTCCGGGTTGGAGCAGATCGAAAACGCCTCGCCGGACTCCCCGCGGATCGCCTGCCGCACCAGCTCCGCCGTCCCGACCGGCACGGTCGACTTCGTGGCGATCACCTTCGGCCCGTTCAGGTTCTGACCGATCACTCGTGCCACATCGAGCACGTGAATCAGGTCGGCGGACCCATCCTCTCCTTCCGGGGTTCCCACGGTGATGAACACAACCTCGGCTCGGCGGACCGACGCGCCGACATCGGCGCTGAACGTCAGCCGGCCTTCTTCCTGATTGCGGCGCACCAGCGGCTCGAGGCCCGGCTCGTAGATCGGCAGTTCGTTCCGCCGCAACCCGGCAATCTTCTCGCCGTCCACGTCGGCGCAGACGACGTCGTTGCCGGTCTCTGCGAAGCAGGCCCCAGCCACCAGGCCCACGTACCCACTGCCGATGACAGTCACCCTCATGTCGGCTCAGTCCCTCGGCATCACGTGACGGGTGTCGACGACGAGCTTCGCGTGCTGCTTCACCATCGCGTAGTCGGTCGCCGTGTGATCGGTCACCACCATCACGCAGTCGGCGGCCTTCACCGTGTCGGCCGTGAGGGGAATGGAGTGCACCGTCTTCCCGTCCTCCCGATAGCTCTGCACGTGCGGATCGTGGAATTCCACGTGCGCCCCCTGCTGCTCGAGCAGGCGGATGATGTCGAGCGCCGGGCTCTCGCGCAGGTCGTCGATGTCCCGCTTGTAGGCCACGCCGAGAATGAGGATCCGGCTGCCGCGCACGGACCGGCTCACGCTGTTCAGGGCGTCGGCCACCTTACGGACCCAGAACATCGGCATCTCGGTGTTCACCTCGCCGGCCAGGTCGATGAAGCGGGTCTTGTAGTTGAGCCCGCGCATCTTCCAGGCGAGGTAGTGCGGATCGATCGGGATGCAGTGCCCGCCGAGACCGGGGCCCGGGAGAAACTTCATGAAACCGAACGGCTTGGTGGCCGCGGCCTCGATGACCTCCCAGACGTCCACACCCAGCTTGTCGCAGACGATGGCCGTCTCGTTGACCAGCCCGATGTTCACGCTGCGAAAGGTGTTCTCGAGGATCTTGGTCAGCTCCGCGGCCTCCGGCGACGACACCGGCACCAGGGTGTCCATGGCGGGCTGGTAGAGTGCCAGCGTGACCGCGAGGCAGTCGGGGGTGATGCCGCCGACGACCTTGGGCGTATTGCGCGTGCCGTAGACCGGGTTGCCCGGATCGACCCGCTCGGGGCTGAACGAGAGGAAGAAGTCCTTGCCGACCACGAGACCGGTGCTCTCCAGCGCCGGCAGCATCAGCTCCCGCGTCGTGCCGGGATAGGTGGTGCTTTCCAGAATGACGACCTGGCCCTTGCGGAGCGTCGCGCGCACGGACTCCGTCGACGCCTGGATGAAGCTGACGTCGGGGTCCTTGAACTTCGAGAGCGGTGTGGGGACGCAGATCGAGATCGCGTCGGGCTCCCCGAGGCGGCTCAGGTCGGTGGTCGCCTCGAAGAGCCCCTTGGCCAGCACCTCCTGCAGCGCGGCGTCGGTAATGTCCTTCACGTGCGACCGACCGGCGTTCAGGCCGTCGACCACATGCGGGAGGATGTCAAAGCCGAGCACCTTATAGCCGGCGCGCGCCAGCTCGATGACGAGCGGCAGGCCGACATACCCGAGTCCGACGACGCCGAAGAGCGCTTCGCGGCGCTCCGCCTTGGCGACAAGGTCACGCATGATCGAGTTGGTCATCCCTGGTAGTACTCCCGGACGGCCGAGATGACGGCGTCGATTTGGGCGGGGGTGAGTTCAGGATAGATCGGGAGCGAAACGACCTCTTCCGCCGCCCGCTCGGTGACCGGCAACGCGCCCTGGCTGGTGCCCAGGAAGGCGAAGCAGGGCTGCATGTGGAGGGCGAGCGGGTAGTACACCTTGTGCCCGATGCCGCGCGACTTCAGGTGCGCCAGGAGGGCGTCGCGGCGCTCCGCCCGGATGGTGTACTGGTGAAAAATGTGCTCATTGTCCGGGTCGGTCGGCGGCGGGGTGACCCCGGCGACGGCCGCAAAGGCGGCCGAATACTGCGCGGCGATCTCGCGGCGGCGGGCGCCCCACGCCGCCAGGTATGGCAGTTTGGCCAGCAGGACCGCGGCCTGCAGCGAGTCGAGTCGGCTGTTGAGTCCGACCTCATCATGGAAGTACTCGCGTGACCCGCCGTGCAGGCGCTCCCGGCGGAGCCGGTCGGCGAGGACGTCATCCTGCGCGACCATCATGCCGCCATCGCCCCAGGCGCCGAGGTTCTTGGTCGGGAAGAAGGAGAACGAACCGACCGTGCCCAGCTCGCCTGCGGCGCGCCAGGTGCCGTCCACCCTGCGACGGGCCCCGATGGCCTGCGCCGCGTCCTCCACCAGCATCAGATTGTGCTTCCGGGCCAGCGCCGCGAGGGCCCCCACATCGGCCATCTGGCCGAAGAGGTGCACCAGGACGATTGCCCGGGTGCGGGGGGTGATGGCCGCCTCGACGGCGGCCGGGTCCACATTGAAGCTGCCGGGCTCGATATCCACGAACACCGGGCGTCCGCCGGCGTTGTGGATGGCCCCGGCGGTGGCAAAGAAAGTGAAGGCCGGCGCGATGACCTCGTCTCCCGGCTTGAGGCCGAGCGCCCGCAAGGGGATGAGCAGCGCATCGGTCCCGCTCGCGCAGGCGATGCCGTGCTTGGCCCCCGAGAGCCGGGCCACCTGGCCCTCCAGGTGCGCCACTTCCGGGCCCATGATGAAGCCCTGCCGTTCGATCACCCTCATCACGGCCGGGAGGACGGCGTCCTTGATACCCTGATGCTGGGCGACGAGATCGAGCAGCGGCACGTTCACGGGACTGGCCCTCGCGGGGCGGGAGGCGGGCCTCCAGCCGGTGAGATTTCTCTAACCTACGGCAACCAACAAACTTAGCGGTGCTGAGGGGGAGAATCAACGCGCCGGAGGAGCCCCCCCTCCTCGCGATATTGCGTGCCACAAGCGGCGCAGGTCGCGGCGCCTCCCGAGAGCTGGAGGCGCACACCACACCGGCACATCCACCCGATCCGTCGCGCCGGCATCCCGACCACCAGCGCGTACTCGGGAATCTCCCCGCGCACGACCGCCCCCGCCCCGACGAACGCGTAGGCACCCAGTGTGCTGCCGCAAATGATGGTGGCGTTGGCGCCGATGGTGACGCCCCGCCGGACGATCGTCGGCAGGTACTCGTGCTTGCGGGAAACGTGACTCCTGGGATTGATGACGTTCGTGAACACACAGCTCGGGCCACAGAAGACGTCGTCCTCCAGCTCCACTCCCTCGTAGATGGAGACGTTGTTCTGCACCTTCACGTTGTTCCCCAGACGGGTGCGCGGCATGACCACCACGTTTTGCCCGAGGTTGCAGCGCTCGCCGATGACCGCCCCCGCCATCACGTGGCTGAAGTGCCAGATCTTGGTGCCGGCGCCGACCACGGCGCCCTCGTCGACGTAGCTGGATTCATGGACGAAATAGTCAGGCATGGGAGGTTCCGTCAGCGGAGGGGAGAGAGCGTGTCGGTGCCGCCGTCCGGGCGGATGAGCTTCACTTCGGTGTCGAGCGTCGCGCCGAACCGGCCGTACACCTCGGCCCGCGCGTGGGCAATCAGCGCCCGGACATCCGCGGCGGACGCCCCGCCGACGTTCACGAAATAGTTGGCGTGCTTGGCGGACACCTCGGCGCCGCCGATCCGGAACCCCTTCAGCCCTGCCGCCTCGATCAGCTGTCCGGCCGTCCGGGGGCCTCCCTCACGGTGCCAGGATGTCCCCCCCGGATTCCGGAAGACGCTCCCACAACAGGGCTGGTTGAACGGAGTCCCCTCGGAACGCCACCGGAAGAGCTCCGCCAACTCGGCCTCGATGACCGCCGGCTCCTCCGGCCGCAGGAGCACGGTCGCCTCGAGCACCACCTGCCCTGCGAGCCCGCTCTGGCGATAGGCAAACGGGATGTCTGCCCGCCGGAGGACGCGGTCGGTGCCGCGCTCATCCACCACGAGCGCCGACTCCAGGAGGTCAGACCACTCGGCCCCATGGCATCCGGCATTCATGTAGACGCCGCCGCCGGCCGTTCCCGGCACGCCGACAAATCTGTGCAACCCGAACCATCCTGCCGCCGCCGTGCGGCGCGCCGCGAGCGGCGCCGGCATCCCCGCCCCGACCGTCCAGCGCTCCCCATCCTGTACCAGCCGGTCGAGACCCTTGCCGAGCCGGACGACGAGCGCGTCCATGCCCGCGTCGGGCAGGAGGATGTTGGAACCCAGTCCCACGGCGAACCAGGGAATCCCGGCGGCGGCCGCCGCGCGAAGCGCCACGCCGACGTCCTCGTTGACCGCGGGGAGGAGAACCGTGGCGGGACCGCCGATCCGATAGGTGGAGTAGCGCGCCAGCGGTTCGTCGGCGCGGACCTCTCCGCGCACCAGGGCGCGGAGGGACGCGATGAAGGACGGATCGCGGGCGGTCGTCACACCGATGCCGCGGCGGCCTCACGCGCCAGCGCGTGCCATTCCTGCAGCGACCGGACGGTCCGCGCCCGGCTGCGGAGCGCGATGACGGCATCGCACGCGGCGGATGCGGCGGAGAGGGTCGTCGTGTACGGCGTGCGGTGCTGGAGGGCGGCGCGACGCATGAGGTAGTCGTCCTGCTGGGTCAGCTTGCCGAGGGGCGTGTTGATGAGCAGCTGCACCTCGCCGGAGAGGATCATGTCGATCGCGTTGGGCCGCCCCTCGTGCACCTTGAGCACCCGCTCCGCCGGGATGCCGCGGCTCCGGAGGTGCCGTGCCGTGCCTTCGGTGGCCACGATGCGGAAGCCCAGCTCGTGGAATCGCCGGATGATCGGCACCACCGTCTGCTTGTCGTGGTCGTTGACGGTCACGAACACGGTCCCCTCGAGGGGCAGCGCGCCGTCGGCACTGATCTGCGCCTTGGCAAAGGCCATCCCGAAGGAATCGGCAATGCCCATCACTTCGCCGGTGGAGCGCATTTCGGGTCCGAGGATCAGGTCCACGCCCGGCAGCTTGTTGAACGGAAAGACCGCCTCCTTGACCGCCACGTAGGGCTGCATCACGTCGTCGCGCAGCCCGAGCGATTCGAGGGTGCGGCCGGCCATGACGGCCGCCGCCATCCAGGCCAGCGGCACGCCGGTCGTCTTCGACACGAACGGGACGGTGCGGGAGCCGCGCGGGTTGACCTCGAGCACGTAGACCTGGCCGTGCTTGATGGCGTACTGCACGTTGATCAGCCCGACGACGCCGAGCCGCAGCGCGAAGGCGCGCGTGTGACGGCGCATCTCCTCGACCTGGTCCTCGGTGATGAGGTACGGCGGCAGGACGCAGGCGGAATCGCCGGAGTGGATGCCGGCGTCCTCGATATGCTGCATGACGCCGCCGATGATGCACTGCGTCCCGTCGCAGATCGCGTCGACGTCCGCTTCGAAGGCGTCCTCGAGGAAGCTGTCGATCAGCACCGGATGCTCCGGCGTCACCCGCGTAGCCTGGGCGAAGTAGCGCTGCAGCGAGTCCAGGTCGTAGATGATCTGCATCCCGCGGCCGCCCAGCACGTAGGAGGGCCGGACCAGGATGGGATACCCGATCCGGTCGGCCACGGCCATGGCCTCCTCGACCGACATCGCGGTGCCGCTGGGCGGCTGCGCCACGCCGAGCTCCCGCGCCATCGCCTCGAACCGGCCGCGATCCTCTGCCTCGTCGATGGCGTCCGGCGACGTGCCCAGGATCGGCACACCGGCCGCCTCAAGCCCGCGAGCCAGCCGGAGCGGGGTCTGCCCGCCCAGCTGGACGACGACGCCCATCGGTTGCTCGACATGCACGATCTCCAGGACGTCCTCGAGCGTCAGCGGCTCGAAGTAGAGGGCGTCGGAGATGTCGAAGTCCGTCGAGACCGTTTCCGGATTCGAATTGACCATGACCGTCCGGAAGCCCAGCTCGCGGAAGGCAAGCACGGCGCGGACGCAGCAGTAGTCGAACTCGACCCCCTGTCCGATCCGGTTCGGCCCGCTGCCGAGGATGATGACGGACTTCCGGCCGTCCGGGACCGACTCGTTCTCCTCGTCGTAGCAGGAGTAGAGATAGGGCGTGGCGGAGGGAAACTCCCCGGCGCAGGTGTCCACCATCTTGAACACCGGACGGACGCCATGGTGGTGCCGCAGCGCGCGGATGTCCGCTTCCGGCATCCCGCGCAGCCGGCCGAGCTGCGCGTCGGAGAATCCCATCCGCTTCATCGACCGGATCGCGTCCGGGGTCAGCCCGTCGGCCGCGGTGGCCCAGGCCGCCTCGGCTTCCACCAGCTCGGCCATCTGGTCGATGAACCAGGGATCGATCCCGGTCCGGTCGGCGATCTCGGCGACCGACACGCCCCCGAGAAGCGCGCGCTTGATCTGGAAGATCCGCTCGGGCGTGGGGGTGCGGAGCGCCGCCTTGACGGTGTCGATGCCGGCGTCGTCGAGGCGATCAGCGGCGGGCGTCGCACCGGCCACCCAGCCAATCCGGTCGATCTCGAGGCCGCGCATCCCCTTCTGGAACGCTTCCTTGAAGGTCCGCCCGATGGCCATGACCTCGCCGACCGACTTCATCTGGGTGGTCAGCGTGGCGTCGGCGGTGGGGAACTTCTCGAAGGCGAACCGGGGGACCTTCACGACCACGTAGTCGAGGACCGGCTCGAAGGAAGCCGGCGTGGTCTTGGTGATGTCGTTCGGGAGTTCGTCGAGTCGGTACCCGACGGCGAGCTTGGCGCCGATCCGTGCGATCGGGAAACCCGTCGCCTTGGAGGCCAGCGCCGACGAGCGCGACACGCGCGGGTTCATTTCGATGACCAGCTGCTCGCCCGTGGCCGGATTCACCGCGAACTGGATGTTGCAGCCGCCCGCCGCCACGCCGACTTCGCGGATGATGGCGAGCGCACTGTCGCGCATCGTCTGGTATTCCCGGTCGGTCAGGGTCATGGCCGGGGCCACCGTGATCGAATCGCCGGTGTGGACGCCCATCGGGTCGATGTTCTCGATGGAGCAGACGATTACCACGTTGTCCGCGGCGTCGCGCATCACCTCGAGTTCGTATTCCTTCCAGCCGATGACGCTCTTCTCGATGAGTACCGACCCGACCGGCGACAGTTCCAGTCCGTGCCCGACCAGCGCCTCGAATTCCGCCTTGTTGTACGCGATGCCGCCGCCGGATCCGCCCAGGGTGAATGAGGGCCGCACGATGGCGGGATACCCCGTCTCCGCGACCTGCGCGAACGCCTCGTCCAGGCTCCGCACCGTCCGTCCCGCCGGGGTCGCCAGGCCCAGGCGGCGCATGGCTTGGGCAAACTGCTCACGGTCCTCCGCCAGGCCGATGGCGCGGGCGTCGGCGCCGATCAGCTCCACACCGTACTGCTCCAGTGTCCCGTCATTGGCCAGGGCCATCGCCACGTTGAGCGCCGTCTGCCCGCCCATGGTCGGGAGGAGTGCGTCGGGCCGCTCCCGTTCGATGACCCGCGCCACCCATTCCGGGGTGACCGGCTCCACGTAGGTCCGATCCGCCAGCTCGGGGTCGGTCATGATCGTGGCCGGATTGGAGTTGACCAGGATGACCCGGTACCCCTCCTCTTTCAGCGCCCGAACGGCCTGGGTGCCGGAGTAGTCGAACTCGGCCCCCTGCCCGATGATGATGGGGCCGGAACCGATCAGGAGGATGGAGGAGATGTCAGTCCGCTTCGGCATCAGCAACTTCCTTCAGGAGCCGGTCGAGTGCGATGGTGGGCTGCCACCCGGTGGCGGCCCGGAGCTTGGAGGCGTCGCCCACCAGGTGAAGGATGTCCGCCGTGCGGACGAGGCTGGGATCCACCTCGGGCACCGCGGCCACACCGATTTCCGCCGCAAGGCGGGTGAAGAGCGCGCGCAACGACATTCCCTCGCCCCGGGCCACGTTGTACGCCTCCCCCGGCGTGCCGCGCTCCAGCAGCGCAAGATAGGCGTGTACCACGTCCTGCACATGGAGGAAGTCGCGCACTGGCTCGAGGTTGCCGGTCGGCACGGCCGTGGCGCCGGACCGGCGGGCCGCGCGCAGCCGGGCGGCGAAGGCGGGCGCCACGGCGCGATCGGTCTGTCCCGGTCCGGTGTGCGGAAAGGGGCGAGCCACAACCACCCGCAGTCCGGTACGGCGCCAGACCTCGAGCGCCGCAATCTCCGCCCCCACCTTGCTGGCGGCGTACGGTGAACAGGGGACCAGCGGGTCATCCTCGCGCCGTGGACGATTCACGCCACCGCCGTACACCTCGGCGCTGGACACCAGCAGCAACGTGGGGTCGGCCTCTCCCTTCTCCCGGAGCCGGCCCAGGGCGTCCGCGAGCCGCGCGGTGCCCGAGGCGTTGACCGCCCACGCGGTCCCGACGTCACGCCGGGCGTCGGCCCCGGAGGCGATGGCCGCGAGGTGGACCACCGCATCCGGCCCCCAGGACATGGCGGAATCGACCGAGGCGGTGTCGAGCAGCTCGAGGGGAATCCGCGCCACGGCGGCGCGCTCGTCCGCCGCCAGCCCCGGGACTTCGAGGGGGCCCCCCGGCCGGATCCCGGCCTGCACCTCATGACCGGCCGCCAACAGGGTGCGCACCATGGTGCGCCCCACAAACCCCTCGGCGCCTGTCACGAACACCCGCATCAGCGCGCCTCGAGCCGCGCGAGGTCGGCGTCCACCATCATCGCGATCAGGTCCGCGAACTCGACGGTGGGCGTCCAGCCGAGCTTCGCCTTGGCAAGCGACGGATCGGCGAGCAGCAGGTCCACCTCGGCGGGCCGGATGAAGGCGGGGTCGAGCTTCACGTACTTCTGCCAGTCGAGCCCCGCATGCCCGAACGCCCGCTCCACGAGGTCCCGCACGCTGTGGGTGACACCGGTGCCGATGACGAAATCCTGCGGCGCGTCGAGCTGGAGCATCCGCCACATGGCGTCGACATAGTCCCCCGCGAAGCCCCAGTCCCGGTGGGCGTCGAGGTTGCCGAGGCGCAGCTCCTTGGCCAGGCCCAGCTTGATGCGCGCGACGCCGTCGGTGACCTTGCGCGTGACGAACTCGATGCCGCGGCGGGGCGACTCGTGATTGAAGAGAATGCCGCTCACCGCATACAGGTTGTACGACTCCCGGTAGTTCACCGTGATCCAATGGCCGTACGCCTTGGCCACGCCGTAGGGGGAGCGGGGATAGAAGGTGGTGGATTCCTTCTGCGGCGTCTCGGTCACCTTGCCGAACATCTCGGAGCTGGAGGCCTGATAGAACCGGGCGGAGGGGTGCACCAGCCGGATCGCCTCGAGCATGCGGGTCACGCCGAGGGCGGTGAACTCGCCGGTGAGCACCGGTTGCGACCAGGAGGTCGGCACGTAGGACTGCGCGGCCAGGTTGTAGACCTCGTGGGGCCGGGATTGCTGCAGGGCGACGGTCAGCGAGTGCTGGTCGAGGAGGTCGGCGGGGAGGAGGGTGATCCGGTCGGCGATGTGGTCGATGCGCGCCAGGCCGTGGTGGCTGGTCCGCCGGACGACGCCGAAGACCTCATACCCCTTATCGAGGAGGAGTTCGGCCAGGTACGACCCATCCTGCCCCGTGATTCCGGTAATCAGCGCGCGTTTGCGCTCAGCCATGGGGGTCTCCGAGGGGTGGTTGTGTCGGGGCGGTGACTGGGTTAGATTTCGCGGTTTCCAGTTGTACCGTCAATGTCGTAACTGCTTGAGGGATGGACATATGGCACGGGTATGCACCGTGTGCGGCAAGGGGCCGGTCACCGGCAACAACGTCAGCCACGCCAAGAATCGCACCAACCGCCGCTGGTATCCGAACCTGCAGACTGTTCGCGTCCTGAAGGACGGCGAGCCGCGGCGGGTCCGCGTCTGCACCCAGTGTATCAAGGGTAACAGGATCGCCAAGGCGGGCTGAGGCTCGGCCCGCTCCGATTGGCGTCGCCGCCGTCACGGTGGCCGCGCTGCAAAAAAGGGGACCCTCGCGGGTCCCCTTCGTCGTTTCGGAAGCTGGCGATGCCACCCTTACTCCGAGAGCAACTCGATGCGAGCCACGTCGGCGCCGTCGCCGGGTCGGTGCCCCATCTTGAGGATGCGGGTGTAGCCGCCGGGACGCGCGGCGAAGCGCGGGCCGAGTTCGGCGAAGAGGCGGCCGAGGACTTCGCGGTCCTTGATGTTCCGCCCCACCAGCCGGCGCGCGTGCAGGTCGCCACGGCGGGCCAGGGTGATGAGCTTCTCGGCGAAGGGCCGGAGTTCCTTGGCCTTGGCCTCGGTCGTGTTGATGCCTTCGTGCTTGAACAGGCTGGTGGCCATGTTGTTCAGGAGCGCGCGGCGATGGGCGGAGGTGCGGGACAGCTGCCGTCCCTTGGCGCGATGACGCATTTAGGCGATCTCCCCGTTGCTGGCGGCGGGCGCCGCGGCCGGAGCCGAGGCGTCGGCGCCCTTCAGGCGCAGCACACCGGTGGCCTCATCGAGCACGTGCCCGAAGGCCAGGCCTTCCTTTTCCAGCAACTCGACGATTTCGGACACGGCCTTTTCGCCGACGTTCTTGACCTTGAGCAGGTCATCGACGGAGTAGGCGATCAGGTCCTGCAAGGTGCGGATGTTGGAATTCTTGAGCGAGTTCAGCGACCGGACCGAGAGGCCGAGGTCGTCGATCGGGCGCGAGAGGCTGTCCCGCAGGCCGCCCCCGAGCTCGGAGACGACGGGGGCCGGTTCACGCATGATCGGCACCTTGCCGAAGTCGACGAAGTACCGGAAGTGTTCCTGCGCCAGGGCCGCGGCGTAGGCCACGGCATCTTCGGGCGAGATGGTGCCGTTGGTCTCGACAGTGACCGTCAGCCGGTCGTAGTCGGTGCGCTGGCCGACGCGGGTTTCCGCCACCGTGAAGTTGGCGCGGGTGACCGGATTGTAGATGGCGTCGATGCGGACGAGGTCCACGGGGAGCGACCGATCGAACGGATGGAGCTCCGACTCGACGTAGCCCCGTCCCTTGTTGACGTAGAGCTCGGCGTTCACTTCCCGGTCTTCCTGCACGGTGAAGAGCAGGTGGTCGGGATTGACGACGGTGACCGAGCCGTGCGGCTGGATGTCCCGCGCGTACACGGGACCCGGGCCATTCTTCTTGATGTGGAGCACGGCCTCGTCGACCTCGGGCGTCAGCACCAGCGTGAGCCCCTTGAGGCGCTGCACCACCTGGTGGATGTCTTCGAGCACGCCCTGCACCGTCTGGTGCTCGTGCACGACGCCGTCGAGCCGGAAGCCCCACACCGCGCTGCCGCGGAGGGAGGAGAGCAGGAGGCGGCGGAGGGAGTTGCCGAGGGTGTAGCCGAAGCCCCGCTCCAGCGGCTGGAGGCGGAACTCGGCGGCGTTCGGATTGTCCTCGCGCCGGCTCATTTCGAGCAGGTGCGGGCGGACGAGTCCGGTCAGGTCAATGGTCATGGTTCAGGCCGCCACTTACTTCGAGTAGAGCTCGACGATGAGCTGTTCCTGCGCGTTGACCGGGATGGCCTCGCGCGTGGGACGCTCAACGTACCGTCCGGCGGCCTTGTCGCCGTCGACGGAGAGCCAGGAAACCGGAGCCCCGCGCGACGCGTACTCCTGCGCCGCCTTGACCGCCACCATCTCGCGGCTGGCCGGGGAGACCCGGACTTCCTGTCCGGGCATGACGTGGTACGACGCGATGTCCACGCGACGGCCGTTCACTTCGACGTGGCCGTGGTTGACGAGCTGCCGCGCCGCCTTGCGGCTCGAGGCGAAGCCCATCCGGTAGACGATGTTGTCGAGACGCGATTCGAGGGCGATGAGCAGGTTGGTGCCCTTGACGCCCGACTCGCGGGTGACGCTTTCGAACAGGTTGCGGAACTGCCCCTCGGTCAGGCCGTACATCCGCTTGACCTTCTGCTTCTCCCGGAGCTGCTTCGAGTACTCGGACGGCTTGCGGCCGCGTCCGGTGCCCTGTCCGTGCTGGCCCGGCGCGTACGCCCGACGCTCGACGGCGCACTTCTCGGTGAGACAGCGGGTGCCCTTCAGGAAGAGCTTGGTGCCCTCGCGACGGCAGAGCCGGCAGCTGGGTCCGGTGTATCGCGACATCGTTAGACCCGCCGCTTCTTCGGGGGACGGCACCCGTTATGAGGAATCGGGGTGACGTCCCGGATGGAGACGACCCGGAGGCCGACCGAGGCGAGCGCCTGGATGGCCGACTCGCGGCCGCTGCCGGGGCCCTGGACGCGGACATGCACCCGGCGCACGCCGAGGTTCATCGCCTCACGGCCGGCGCCTTCGGCGGCGACGGTGGCGGCAAACGGCGTGGACTTCTTGGAGCCCTTGAACCCCGCCTTGCCCGCCGTACCCCATGCGAGGGCGTTGCCCTTCATGTCGGTAATCGTGATCAGCACGTTGTTGAAGGTGGCCGAGATGTGGGCGATGCCCTCAGACTCGACGATCTTCTTGGAGCGCTTGGCGCTGGGCGCCTTCGCAGGAACGGCCGGAGTAGTAGGAGCAGTCATAGTTACTTCTTCGTCGCCTTCTTCTTGCCAGCAATGGCCCGCCGGGGACCCTTCTTGGTCCGGGCGTTGGTATGGGTACGCTGACCACGCACCGGAAGACCCCGGCGGTGCCGCGACCCGCGATAGCTGCCGATATCCATCAGTCGCTTGATGTTCATGGCGACTTCGGTCCGGAGTGCGCCCTCGACCTTCAGCGCGCGTTCGATGAACTGACGAAGCCGCGCGACTTCGGTGTCCGAAAGATCCCGGACCCGCGTGTCGGGGCTGACGCCGGCTTCAGTGAGAATCCGGACGCTCGTGGGACGGCCCACCCCGAAGATGTACGTCAGGGCAATCTCGACCCGCTTCTCGCGCGGAAGGTCCACGCCTGCAATGCGTGCCATGATCAGCCCTGCCGTTGCTTGTGCTTGGGGTTGCGCTTGCAAATGATGCGAACCACGCCCTGTCGCTTGACGACCTTGCAGTGCTCGCAAATTGGCTTGACACTCGAACGAACCTTCACAGAATCTCTCCAGGACCAAACTTTGAGGTAGCTGAGGAATATAGACCCCGCCAGAACCCAACGCAAGGGAAGGGCTTAGGACCCGATCCGGACCTCAATCAGGACCCAGACCGACCTCCCCCGCCGATACCCGAGGAGGATCATCGACTCCCGTTCCCCCGGGATCCCCACCACCCGGTACTTCCGCTTCAGCTCGACATAGCCCTGCAGTGAATCGACCTCCCTGGCCCCCTGGACCTGCGTCGCAACCTCTTGCGTCCCTTGAACATAGGTTGCAAGGAGCGCCCGCCCCTGATCGGGGGTGATCGGCGCCGACTGCCCCCCGGTCGGCAGCGTCACCAGCAGCCGACCCCCCGCGGCCGGGGCCAGGAAAGCCCGGAGGTCGCGCCGCTCCCAGGCCGCGCGGGCGCTGTCGCCGACTTCAGCAAGGCTGGGCCGGGAAGCGGGGCCGCGGGGCAGGGAGGCCGGGAAGATCAGGAGAGTTGCCGAAAGAACCGCGAGGCGGATCATCCGGCCGCCTCGGCGGTGAATTCCGCCAGCACTGCGGCGGGGTTCGGGGCCTGGGTGATCGGCCGGCCCACCACCAGGTGGGTCGCGCCGGCGCTGGCCGCAGCCCGCGGGGCGGCGACCCGCACCTGGTCGCCCGCAGCATCCGCGGCCCGCCGAATTCCCGGCACCACCACCCACGCCCCGGTCGGCAGGATCGGCCGAACCACGGTAATCTCGGCCGGCGAACAGACCACGCCCCGAAGCCCAGCCTCCACCGCCGCACCCGCAAGCCTGGGAACCTCCTGCGCGAAGTCGACCGCCTCGCGCCCAACGGTGGCTGAGTAGTCCGCCGCACCGTGGGAGGTCAGGACCGTCACCCCCACAAGACCGACCTCCCCGGCGGCTTCCTGCGCCGCCCGCATCATCCCCACACCCCCGAGGGTATGGACCGTGGCCATCGTGACGCCGAGGGCGTTGGCCGCCTCGACCGCGCCCGCAACAGTATTCGGGATGTCGTGCCATTTGAGGTCGAGGAAGATCTGGAGCCCGCGCTCCCTGAGTTCGGCCAGGAAGGGACCGCCCTCACGCGTCATCAGCACCGAGCCGACCTTGACCCAGCGCAACTCGGGGAGCCGGTCGAGCAGCCGGCGTCCGCCGTCCGCCGAGTCCAGGTCGAGGGCGAGGATGACCTCAGCCACCGTGGCGCTCGAGGTCGCGGATGATACGGCCGGGAAGGCGGGGATCAGCCATGCCCCCGGTCCCGATGCCGACCAGCGAGGCGCCGGCGGCGAGATACTGCCGGGCGTCGTCGGCGCTCCGGACGCCGCCGAGTCCGATGATCGGAAGTTCAGGCGCCCGCTCGCGGATGCGGCGCACGGCGAGCACACCAGCCGGAAGGAGTGCCGGTCCGCTGATTCCTCCGTTCCCGTTCCCGAGTCTCGGCACTCCGTGGGGGTCGAGCGCCATGCCAGGCAGGGTGTTCACGACCGCGACGCCGCCAGCGCCTGCGTCGCGCGCCACCAGCGCGATCGCCGCGATGTCCGGCAGCACCGGGGAAAGCTTCGCGACAAGCGGTCGCTTCGTGACCCGTCGACAGCGGGCGATGATGGCCGTCACCGAGGCCGCGTCGGCGCCAAACTCGAGGCCCCCCGCGGAGGTGTTCGGGCAGGAGAGATTCAGTTCGTAGGCGGTGATTCCCTCGAGGTCATCCAGCCCCTCGATCACCGAGGCGTACTCGTCGAGGGTAAATCCGACGACGTTGACCAGCACCCGCGCGGCCTGCACCCGGCCCAGCAGCCACGGCAACTCCACCGCCCGCACCTGCGCGAGCCCCGGATTGGCCAGCCCGATCGCATTGAGCATCCCCCCCCGAAACTCCGCCACCCTCGGTGGAGCGTTCCCCGCCCTCGGCACCAGGGAGACCGCTTTGGTGACCAGCCCGCCCAGTCGGTCGAGATCGATGACCCCGGCGAGTTCGCGCCCATACCCGGCCGTGCCCGATGCCAGCAGGATCGGATTCTGGAACGAGGCGCCGAACACCTCCCGCGCGAGCGGCGCGGCGACCGTCACTTGAGTTCATCCTGCTGGCGCTGCCCTGCTGGGGCTTTCCCGGCGTTGGCCGGTCGCCCGCCCGGGGTCTGTCCCCGTACTGCCCCGCCGACGTAGGCCTGGAGGGAGTCTTCAAGCGCGAGGACGGCCGGCGTCACGTCGCCCGCCACGAGCAGGAGGTACGGGCTCGCGGGGTAATCGCGCTCCAGCGTGTGATAAATCGATTCCGCCCGTTCGGGCTCCAGCGCGGCGAGGGCCAGCAACGCTTTCGGCGCGTACGGCGAGGCCGGCCACCAGGCCGGCACCGTGGCGAAGAGCTCCGCGGCAATTCGCGGCGCCGGCAAGCTGTCCCGCACCGCCTCGGCCATGACGAAGGTGGCCAGATCTCCCTCGTTGGTGGCAGGCGAGATCGAGTCGGCGTAGGTCTTGACCCGGCCCATGATGCGGAGATAGCGAATCGCCTGAATGGAGTTGGGGCCGCCGATCTGGCTGAGTTCCGTCAGTCCTTCCTCGGCAAGCTGCAGCTGCGCCAGGGTGTCCGCCTGCCCGAGGATGTATTGCCCGATGCGAAGCTGGGCCGTCAGGGCGGCATTGGTCATCGGATTGGCGGCCCCGGCCACGTGGAGCCGGGCGAGCCCGGAATCGGGGTCGGTGGGGAGGAGGCGCATGCCGTCGGCGATCAGCAGTTGGTCCCGTGTTTCGGCCGGGAGACCGGGAATCGTGATGACGGCTGAGGTGTATCGCGAGGCGAGGCCCGGGTCGACCCGGCCGACGCCGGCGATGGTCGAGTCCCACGGCATTGCGGAGTCCTGCCGGGCGATGGCCGCGTCGATCAGCGGTTCGGCCTGGGCCAGGTCGCCGAGGCCGGCGTAGTCGGCGGCGCGCTCGGCGTCGACGGCGGTGCCCTCCAGCGACTCGAGCGTGACGAGGGCCTCCTGGTAGGCGCCCTGCTGCCGAAGGACCCGGGCGTGTTCCAGCCGCGCGGGGCGACTGACGGCGGTATCGGGGCTGACCATGAGGGCGACGAAGGCGCGATCGGCGGCGACGAGATCGCCGGCGACGAGGAAGCACCGGCCGAGGAGGATCTGCGCCTGCTGGGCCACCTTGGGGCTGTCGCGCGAAAATGAGGCAGCTTCGAGGGCGGGCACCGCCCCGGCACAGTCGCCGCGGGCCACCATCGCCTCCCCCCGGATCAGCTGGGCGTCGTCGGCCCAGCTGCTGGTGGGGTGCCGGGCGACGACAGAATCGGCGCGCACCTCCGCCTGGGCCCAGTACCCCTGCGCCTCGAAGGTGCGCCCCTGGGCCTGCGCCTTCTTGGCACGATTGGCCAGACGGTTGGCGTTGTACATCCCGTTGTAGTAGACGCACCCGGTGAGGAGAAGCAGGAGGAGCCAGGCGCCGCGCTTCATCGGCCCGGCCCGCCGGCGCGCACGCCGCTCTTCCACTCGAATTCGAGCAAGTAGTCCACGATCGCATCGGCCAGTGCGCGCGCGATCTGGCGCTGGCCCGTGTCCGCGACATCAGATACTTCGCGTCCGACGGGACTGGAGCTGTACCCCATCTCCACCAGGACACCGGGCCGCCGGCCGGTGTTCAGCACCGCCAGGTCGTTGCGCTGCTTCACGCCTCGGTTGGTGCCGGGGTGGACCGGCTCCAGGTGCGTCTGCATCAGCGCGCCCGCCCGCGCCGACTCGCGGAGGTACTCGTTCATCTGCAGGTCCTTCAGGATGAAGCGAGCGGACCGGTCACGAGGTCCTGGTCCTCTGCGCTCTCGAAGCGCAGCGCCTCGTTTTCCGTCCGGGCCACCCGGGCGGCGTCGGCGGAGTTCTCCTCGCCGATGATCAGCGTGCTGAATCCGTCGATGGAGCGGTAGTCTCGCCGCTGTCCTGGTATCGAGGGCGTCGACGTGGAGGCTGACGAAGAGGTCGCAGCTGGCGTCGCAGGTCGGCGCGCGCTGCAGCAGGTTGGGGCGGACGTCGGTGGTGCGGGTCATCCGCACGGTGATGCCCCGCTTCCGCAGTTCGTCCTGCAGCAGCAGCGCCACCTTGAGGGTGACGTCCTTCTCCGTCGACCCCGCGTGGGGAAGAACCGTCCCAGATTGCCCGGGTCGGCGCCGCCGTGCCCGGCGTCCACCGTCACGATGTGCCCGGGCAGCAGACCGTTGGGCAGGCGCTTCGGCGCCGGCGCCGTGACGGCCACGGTCCCGAGCTGGACCAGCCGGCCGGCGGTGCGGTCGAACTGGTAGAGCTCGCCCAGGTACCGGGGGAGAATCTCGGACACGAACTGGTAGGGGACGAAGAGCGAGTCCCCGCGTTCGAAGGCGGCAACGGCGAGTGGCTCGATCCGGTCGTTCAGGCGATACAGCGGAGCGTGGGGCAGAAAGGAGAAGTCCTGGCGCGAGATGACGACCGTGACCCAGGCGCCTTCCCGCCGGACGGACCCGCCCAGCGCGATGGCCAGCGGGAGCGCGGCCACCATCGGGCGGCCCTCCGGGTCGGCGGTCACCGTCAGGCGTGTCTCGCCCCGGGGCGTCGTCACCACGATTTGCGCCGGCACGTGGGCGCCGGAAAGCGCGAGGAGCAGCGCAAGCGCGATCACCGTTGCCGCCCCACCGCAATGGCACGCGCCGTTTCCCGGTCGATCATCCGCTCCTTGAGCGCCTGCCGCTTGTCATGCTGCTTTTTCCCCCGCCCCAGCCCGATCGCGATCTTTGCCTTGCCGCGGCTGAAGTAGAGTTCGAGCGGCACGAGGCTGAGCCCCTCGCGCTCGACGGAGCCGATGAGCCGGTTGATTTCGCGGCGATGCAGGAGGAGCTTGCGGGAGCGAACCGGGTCATGATTGTAGCGGTTGCCCTGGGCGTACGGCGTGACGTTCATCCCCTCGAGAAACACCTGTCCCCCGGCGACGCGGGCGTAGGCTTCCTTGATCGAGGCCTTGCCGCTGCGCAGCGACTTCACCTCGGTGCCGGTCAGCACCAAGCCCGCCTCCCACGTCTCAATGATGTGGAAGTCGTGGGTCGCCTTGGGATTGCGGGCGACCGAATGCCGGCGCTCCGTGGGCGCATCCGATTTGGTTGACATGAGTGGCTCGTAAACCCAAGATAGACAGTGGGTTCGGGAGGGTCAACGGGCCGCTTGACGCCGGGGCCGGCCTCCCACTACCTTTGCCGCCCACGCCGAAGTGGTGGAATTGGTAGACGCGCTGCGTTCAGGGCGCAGTGGGCGCAAGCCCGTGGGGGTTCGAGTCCCCCCTTCGGCACTCCCCTTCTCAGTACCGCACCATCCCCCGATCAACCTCCCGGGCCCACCGGTCGATGCCACCGGCGAGGCTCCGCACGTTCGGCAGCCCGACCGAGCGCAGGAAGTTGGCCGCCTGCAGCGAGCGGACGCCGTGGTGGCAGTAGGCCACGATCTCCGCGGCAGGATCGAGGTGGTTCACCAGGCCAGGCAGCCGCGAGAGCGGCGCCAGGCGCGCACCCTCCAGTCGCACCAGCTCCCACTCCGGCACCTCCCGCACATCGACCAGCACGATCAGGCGTCCAGCCGCCAGCTCCCGCTGCAGCTCCGCCGGCGTCACCTCGATGCCGGGAGGCGTTGGCACGGGCACCACCCCGCAAAACGCCTCGTAGTCGATCAATTCGTGCAGGGTCTGCGCGTCCCCGCAGAGGGGGCAGGCGGGGTCGCGCTGGAGCGCCAGCTCGCGAAACTGCAGGCGGAGTGCGTCGAAGAGCATCAGGCGTCCGACGAGCGGCTCGCCGATGCCGAGCACGAGCTTGATCGCTTCCATCGCCTGCAGGGAGCCGATGACGCCGGGGAGCGCACCGAGGACCCCCGCTTCCGCGCACCCCGGCACCATGCCCGGAGGTGGCGGCTCGGCGTAGAGGCAGCGGTAGCAGGGGCCGCCCTTGGCGGCGAAGACCGAGGCCTGCCCCTCGAACTGGAAGATGGCGCCGTAGACATCGGGAATGCCGGAGAGGTAGGCGGCGTCATTGATCAGGTAGCGGGTGGGAAAGTTGTCGCTGCCATCGAGCACCACCTCGAACTCGCCGAAGATGCGGAGCGCGTTCTTCGACGTCAGCCGCTCGGGGAACGTCTCCACGGTGACGAGGGGATTGAGGTCGTGGATTCGGGCCCGGGCGGAATCGAGCTTCGGCAAGCCGAGGGTGGAGGTGCCGTGGAGCACCTGGCGCTGCAGGTTGCTGACATCGACGAGGTCGGCGTCCACCAATCCGATCGTGCCGACCCCGGCGGCCGCCAGGTAGAGTGCGGCCGGCGAGCCGAGCCCCCCTGCCCCGACCACCAGCACACGGGCCTGCTTCAGCCGGCGCTGGCCGGCCTCGCCAACATGGGGCAGAATGAGATGGCGGGAGTACCGCTGGAATTCGGCGGCGGAGAGGGGAGGAGACTCGGGAGGGGGTTGATCAGCCATGGCTGGGACCGGCCGCGTTCACGACGCGGCGGCGATCCCGACGAGCTCTCGGACTTTGGACTCTTCCTGCAGGAGGTCGGTCAGGGTGACCCCCTTCAGCAGGTCATCCACCCGACTGCGGAGCGCATACCACACGGGGCGGACGCTGCACGCGGCATCCGGGCCGCACCGCTCATCGTTCAGCGGATGCGATTCGCAGTTGATCTCGAAGATCTGGTGATCGCAAGCAGCCATCACGTCGCGCACCGTGATCTGCTCGGGACTGCGGGCCAGAAAGTATCCGCCGCGCGCGCCCCGAACACTCTCGACCAGCCCGGCGCGCCGCAGCCGCAGCAGGATCTGCTCGACGTAGTCGCCGGGGAGACGCTCCGACTCGGAGATGTCCCGCGCCGCTACCGGTGCGGTCCCACCCCGCCGCGCGAGGTGCAGTGAGATGATCAGGCTGTATTCAGTCCAGGTCGTGACTCGCATAGCCCCAATATGGGAGTGACGGGGTGGGATATCAACCGCACGCCCCGGCTGCCCTCAGCCCCCGCCTGGGAGCCCTTTACCACCGGGCACGCCCAGCTCGGTCATGGCGCGCAGGTCGAGAATCTCCTCGAGTTCCTTCCCGTGCAAGATCCCGCGCTCGGTGACGAGCTGCTTGACGGTCAGCCCGGTCGCGATGGCCTCCTTGGCGAGCTTGGCCGCCTCGGCGTAGCCGATCTTCGGCGCCAGGGCCGTCACCAGCGCCGGGCTCCGCTCGAGCCAGTGGGCGCACTGCGCTTCGTCGGCGGTGATTCCCTCGACGCACCGCTCCGCGAAGACCCGCGTCGCGTTCCCGACGATCAGGAGGCTGAAGACGATATTGTGGGTGATGACCGGCATCATCACGTTCAACTCAAGCTGCCCCGCCTCCGCCGCCATCGCCACCGTCGTGTCCAGCCCCAGCGCCTGGTAGCAGACCTGGTTGACCATCTCGGCGATGGATGGATTGACCTTGCCGGGCATGATGCTGGAGCCGGGCTGCACTTCCGGCAGCCCGATTTCGGCGAGGCCGGTGCGGGGGCCGGAGGCGAGCAGGCGGATGTCATTGGCGAGCTTGTTCAGGTCGAGCACCCAGGCCCGGAGCGCCCCGCTGAAGGTGGCGATGTCGCCCATCGACTGCATCAGCTGGATCCGGTCCTCGGCGACCTCGAGTTGCAGACCGGTGATGTCCTGCAGGTGCTTCACCATCAAGGCGGGATAGGCAGGCTCCGCGTTGATGCCGGTGCCGACCGCGGTGCCGCCGATGTTCATGGCCCGGAGCCAGCGCGCCGCCTCGACCAGCTTGGCCCGGTGCCGGGCGACGGTGCGCCCGTACGCGGTGAACTCCTGCCCGAGCCGGATCGGAGTGGCGTCCTGCAGGTGGGTCCGACCCGACTTGATGATGTCGTCGAACGCCCTGCCCCGGGAGAGGAAGGCCTCGGCGAGCCGGTCCATGGCCTCGAGCAGCGGCGGCAGGGTGGCCAGGGTCGCGAGGCGCATGGCAGTGGGGATCACATCGTTGGTGCTCTGCGCCATGTTGACGTGATCGTTGGGGTGCACCGGGGCGTACGTGCCGCGCTCGCCGCCGAGCAGTTCGTTGGCGCGGTTGGCAAGCACCTCGTTGCAGTTCATGTGATGGCTGGTGCCGGCGCCGGCCTGGTAGACATCCACCACGAACTGGTCGCGGTGGTGGCCGGCGAGCACTTCCCTGGTTGCGGCCACGATGGCGTTCGCCAGCTTCGGGATCGAGCCGCCCGGTCTCCTTGTGGGTCAGCGCGGCGGCCTGCTTGATCTGGATGACGGCATCCACGAAGGCCGGCAGCGGTCGGAGCCCGGAAATGGGGTAGTTTTCGACGGCACGGAGGGTCTGGATGCCGTAGAGGGCATCGGCGGGGACGGCCTTTTCGCCGAGGGGATCTTTTTCGATGCGGGTCTTCATGAGATCGTCCGGTTGATCGGGGAACAGTTCACGATGCAGCCCGAGGAAGCGAGATGAGCAGCTATTTCATCAGCGTCGCGGAGCATACCGCCTTCGCCGACGCCAAGTTCAGCAAGGCCGACCTCGCGCAGGGAGCCCACCTCCTGGCCGGGCTCAACTGCTTCGAGCCTGGGCAGTCACAGGCGGTGCACGCCCACGAGGGTGCCGATAAATTTTACCTCGTGCTCGAGGGAAAGGCGAGGATGCGGGTGGGCGCCGAGGAGGCGGACGCGGCGGCGGGAACGCTGGTGTGGGCGCCGGCGGGGGTGCCGCACGGGGTGGTGGAATCCCTGGAGCGCTGTGTCATGCTGGTGGGGCTGTCCCGGGGGTGAGACTCAGCCCTCGGCGCCATCCGGCAGTTCGGCCTGATACACTTCGCTTCGGTAGGGTACGAATCCGCGCTTGAGGTAGTTGGGGAGCGCGGCAGGGCCGTCCAGGGTGCAGGTGTCCAGGATCACCCGGCTGGCGCCTAGCGCCCAGGCCTCCCCGGCGGCCTCGGCGACGAGGAAACCGCCGAGCCCACGACCGATCCACTCCGGTACCAGTCCGATGTATTTGATCTCCGCCGTGCCGTCGTCCAGGCGGTTCAGTTCGTAGTACCCCGCCGTTTGGTCCCCGACGTACAGCACCCGCATCAGGACCCACGGCTGCGCCAGGTGTGTCGCGATCGTCTCGTCGGACCACCCCAGCCGATCCCGCCAGTGCCAGCGGCCTCCGACGGTGCTGTACAACCACCGATAGCGGGCGGGCGTGCACGCCTGCAGCGGTTCGACACGGGTGTCGGGCAGGGGGCGGGCGACGCCCACCAACTGCCCGGCGTCGTCCTGGGCGAGGTAGGTGCGGGTGACGGAGACGGTGGGCATCGCCTCAGTCGGAGCAGTCGCCGAGGGGATAGACGGTGCCGCAGTTGGGACAGGGGTTTTTGCATCCCCAGGCGCGGGGGGGGACCTCGAAGCCGCAGCGGTTGCAGAGCTCTTCACCCCCTGTCCCCCTCTCCGGCACGCGGAGAGGGGGGACGCGGTCACTGCCTCCCTGCCCCCCTGCCCCGCTGCCCCGCCTACTCAAGGCGGTACACCCCGGTGAGGAAGGGGTTCGTGGTCCGCTCCACGCCGATGGTCGTATCGGGACCGTGGCCGCTGTGCACGATGGTGCTGTCGGGGAGGGTCAGGAACTCGCGCTCAATGGATGCGAAGAGCGTCGCCGTGTCGCCACCGGGGAGATCGGTCCGACCGATGGAGCCATTGAAGAGCACGTCGCCGCCGAACACCCGACCGTAGCCCACGAGCGCGACGCTGCCCGGTGAGTGGCCGGGTGCGAACCGCACATCGAAGGTGAGCTCGCCGAGGGTCAGCGGCTGTCCGGGAACGATTTCGTCGGTCGGTGGCGGGGCGGGAAGGCAGCGCAAGCCGAACATCTCCGCCTGCGGGGCCAGGTTGTCGTACAGGCGACGGTCCAGCGGGTGGAGCCAGATCGGCACCGGCCAGCGGTCGATCACGTCGCGGACGCCCATGATGTGATCGATGTGGCCGTGGGTCAGCCAGATCGCCTCCAGCCTCCAGCCCCGCCGCTCCACTTCCGCCATGATGCGCCCGCTCTCCTCCCCCGGATCGATCATCGCCGCCGTGCCGGTGGCGGGATTACCGACCAGGTAGCAGTTCTGCATGAACTGCCCGTTGGGGATGGAGACGACGATCGGTTCAGGCAACGGCGGCGCCCTTGCGTTCGGTCAGGAATTTTTCGACGGCGATGGTAGCGGTCGTCGCGTCACCGACGGCGGTGGTGACCTGGCGGGTGAGCTGCACCCGCACGTCGCCGGCGGCGAAGAGGCCGGGAATGGAGGTCATCATCCGGTCGTCGGTGATCATGTAGCCCGCCGGGTCGTGCGCGAAGTGCTGCGTGACGAGGCCCGTATTGGGCTTGAACCCGACGAAGATGAAGCAGCCGGTTGCGGGCAGCGACGAGGTGGCGCCGGTGACGGTGTCCTTCAGCGAGAGGGCCTTGAGGCCGGTGTGGTCGCCGGTCAGTTCGGTGACCACCTTGTTCCAGATCACTTCGATCTTCGGATTGGCGAAGAGCCGCTCCTGCAGCAGCTTGGACGCGCGGAACTCGTCGCGCCGATGGACGACATACACCTTCTCGGCGTACCGGGTCAGGTAGGCGGCCTCTTCGACTGCCGCGTCGCCGCCCCCCACCACGGCGATGGTCTGGCCCTTGAAGAAGGCGCCGTCGCAGACCGCGCAGTAGGAGACCCCCTGCCCCGCGTATTCCAGCTCACCGGCAACGCCGAGCTTGGTGGGGGTGCCACCGGCGGTGAGGATGACGGCCGGCGCCTCGAAGGTGGTGCCGCTGCTGCAGGCCACCTCGAAGATCCCGTCCTCGCGGCGGGCGACGGTGTCGACGTTTTCCTGCCGGATGTCGGCGCCAAACTTCTGGGCGTGCTCGGCCATGAGCCGGGCCAGTTCGTGGCCCTTGACCGTGGCGAAGCCGGGGTAGTCCTCGATCAGGTCGGTGTTGAGGAGCTCGCCACCGGGGATGCCGCGTTCGAGGACGACGGCGTCGAGCATGCCGCGGCCGGCGTACATGCCGGCGCAGAGACCAGCGGGGCCGGCGCCAATGATGATCACATCGTGGGTGGAACGGGACATTTGGAAGCCAAGTCTAGAGTTATGCGCAGCCGGCCGCTGTTGGGCGGGGACGCGGGGCCCCGGCTTTCGCCGGGGTGACGGCGGGGCCGTTTCTAAATATAGAACAATTGGGGGTTCCCGACGATGACGATCGCGGACATTGGCCGTGCGTCCAGCTGTTGGCGCCTACCTGCCGGTGATGCGGCGGAGAAGCACCACACTTGCAACGAGCAGGGCCGCAGCCCCAATGAGCAGCGCCCACCGCAGCCTGGGGTGTCGGTCTCCCACCAATACGGACCCACTGACTCCAAGAACGAGCGCCCCCGAGATCATCATCGTACCAGCCGAATTGATCCACGGTCGATCGGACATGGCTGCGGAATAGACGGAGAAGCCGAAATTGAGAACTACGACAAACAGGAGGAGGCGCCCAATCCAGACGCGGAACGGTGAATTCGGTCGAACCGTCCCCTGCTCCACGAGGTGCTCCGATCAATTGGTCGAGAGAAGCTTCTTCTGCGCGCGAGCCGTCGATCAGGGGGTGCGAGGTCTACTCACCCCTCCGCGTCAGCCGCACCACAGATGGCAGGTCGAGCGAGTCCATCTCAATGCCATAGAATCTCCCGCCAGCCACCGCCGCCAGGCGGAATCCGACCGGGAAGCGAACGGTGCCGAGGAATCGGCCATCCGCGTCGAACACATCCGACGCCGGTGGCGCCGTCGGTGCTTCAATCGTCGGGGCTCTTGAGACCGCGCCAGCCATTTCCACCGCGGTGACCGGCTGCCGCACCAGCCAGGAACCGTCCGGCCCGGCCAGCACCGCGCTGAAGGCGGGGTAGGTTGTGGCGAACTCGAGGTTGCCAGCCATCTGCGTCATGGCCCCGCGCACCTGCGCATTTTCGATCTTGGCCATCTGCGCTTCGAAGGCCTGCTTGAACGCGGCCGTCACCCTGCTCCGATCCGCCTCCGACACCGGTTTCGGCTCATGTTGTCTGCCGAAGATCATCCGCAGAGTGCCATCAGAATCGTAGACGGACAGCCGGTACTCGCCGGTCATCCCGGCCGCGACGAGGCCGTTGTCGGCTGTGGTCCACGCCGCGGTGGAATTGAAGACCCGCGTCTTCATGCTGCCGGGGCCCTGACTGAGGTCAAATATCGGGTCGAGCGGGAAGGAGAGAACGGTGTCCTCGACCACGCCATCCGGCGCCAGGCGGATGACGACGTTGGTACGTCCATCCACGGTCTGGCCTGGCATCACCATCGCGTTCACCTGGCCGGCCAGTCGGCCCTGGGGGAGCGTCCGCCAGAGGAAGGGGGTGTCGGGGTATCCTGGAGTGGGATAACTCCGCACGAAGCGGCCATCGGGCGCAAAGAGCTCGATGCGCATATTGCCAAGATCAGGGACGGCAAGGGTATCGCCGGCGCCCACCAGTAACTCCGCCACCATCCGCCCGAACTGCCCCGGGCCCTCTCCCGGTCCACCGATGGTCCCGAGGTAGGAACCGTTCGAGTCGAATCGCTGGATGTTGGGGACGGAGCGGTCGAGCAGGAAGATGTCACCGTGGCTGTTCACCGCGACGCCGGCGATGATCCCGAACTGGCGACCCGCCTCGTCCTCCGGAGACTCGATCCGGAGGTCTTCCTCGAACTGCCAGGTCTCCTCAGGCGCCCAGGCGCCCTGATCACCGTTCATCACCACCCGCACGCCGGCGCTGTCGGTGACCTGGTAGGCGGCATCCCCAGGCGCGCGCTCGCATCCCCATCCGGTCAGGACGCCGACCAGCACCGCCGTCGACCACACCCGCCTCTGGGGGCGCCCCATCACACTTGCTTGAAGACTTTCATTGCCGTCGCCACCATCGAGGCCATGTCGCCCACGTTGGCCGGGAGGATCATCGTGTTGGTCTTCTGCGCCAGCATCCCGAACTGCACCAGGTAGTTCTCGGCCACGCGCAGCTGCGTGGCCTCCATGCCTCCCGGTTTATGGATCGCTTCGGCCACCATGCGAATACCCTCGGCCGTTGCCTTCGCCACTGCCAGGATCGCCGACGCCTCGCCCTCGGCCTCGTTGATCTGCTGCTGGCGGTTGGCCTCGGACTCCTTGATGACTTGCTGCTTGTTGCCTTCGGCGACGTTGATAGCGGCGTCCCGCTGGCCTTCCGAAGTGAGAATGACCGCGCGCTTCTCGCGCTCCGCCCGCATCTGCTTTTCCATCGCGGCGAGGATGTCGTGCGGCGGATTGATGTTCTTGATTTCGTACCGGAGCACCTTGACACCCCACGGCTCAGAGGCCTTGTCCAGCTCCGCCACGACCGCGCTGTTGATGTTCATCCGCTCCTCGAACGTCTTGTCGAGGTCGATCTTGCCGATTTCGCTGCGGAGCGTGGTCTGCGCCAACTGGGTAATGGCGAACACGAAGTCCACGATGCCGTAGGAGGCGCGCTCGGGGTTGAGCACCTTGAGGTAGAGGACCCCGTCCACCCCGACCTGCACGTTGTCGCGGGTAATGCACACCTGCTCCGGGATGTCCCACGCCCCCTCCTTCAGGGAATGGCGGTACCGGATCACGTCGACAAACGGGATGAGGACGTGGAACCCCGCCTGCAACACGCCGGAAAACCGGCCCAGGCGCTCCACGACAAAGGCGCTTTGCTGCGGCACTACCACCGCGGTCTTCGCAATCGTCACCACAATGACGATGCCGAGGAAGAGTGCGACGATGACGATCGGGTTCATTGGCCTGCTCCTTCGGGCTCGACGAAAAGGGTGAGACCATCGACGCTCGTCACCCGGCAACGGGTGCCCCGGACGAGCAGCACTCCGGTGCTGGTACGGGCGGACCAGGTGGTTCCCCGCAGCTCGACCTTCCCGACGCCCCCCGGCGCCAGCTCCTCAGTCACGATGGCCGGTTCTCCCACGAGCTGGTCGATCTGCGGCGCCTGGGGGTTGCCCTGGAACCGCTTCACCAGCCGATCCCGGAAGAGCAGGAGGGAGGCCACGGAGAGCACGGAAAAGAGGGTGATCTGGACGGCGATCGACCCGGCCGCTCCCACGCTGGCGAGCAGCCCGACGAGGATGGCGGCGATGCCGAAGAAGATGACGTAGAAGCCACCGGCCGCGGC
Organism: uncultured Gemmatimonadales bacterium; assembly: GCA_963705985.1. Classification (GTDB taxonomy): domain Bacteria; phylum Gemmatimonadota; class Gemmatimonadetes; order Gemmatimonadales; family GWC2-71-9; genus SPDF01. The sequence goes on from CAVPLK010000002.1 coordinate 34,395, forward strand.
CAGCTCGACCAGGACGAGGAAGAGCCCCAACACGAGCCAGTGCCACCACAGGATGTCCATAGCGTCCCGCCGTAGGAGGAGGGGATCGTTCAGGGATTTTGAAGTATATCGCTCGGCGAGCGCCCTCGCCACGGCCGGCAGACCCCGACTACCCCACCCCCAGCAGCCCCAGTGCCCCATGACACGCCGAGACGGTCCCAACCAACAGTGAGGTCGGTCGCCCGGTGGCACCGGCCTCGCGCAGCAGCCCTGCCGCAGCCACCGCGTCGCTGACCGCGAACGCCCCCACGCCATCCGTCAGGTGCCGAGTCACGAAGAGCGCAGGGCCGAACACCTCGCGCGACTGGGACAGCCGTTCCACCACCGCCTGGGCCGTCTCCGACATCTCCCACATCCGTGGCGCGCGGATGACCGGGCAGGTGGCCGGTTCGATGCAATGCGTCGGGCAGAGCCAGTCGGCCCAGGAGACGTAGCGGGTGCCGTCGGGCGCGAGGGTATCGTAGGGCGTGCCGACAGGGTCGGTGAGCGGCTGCTGCGCGATCGACCGCTCAGGCCAAGTCTGCCTGGCGAGACGCTTCAGCCAGTCGAACATGAGGTGGGGCATCAGGGGAGAAGGGACGATGTAGGACGGGCGCCCCCCCTCTCCCGGCGGGAGAGGGGGACGGGGGGTGAGGGGTTCCGGAGGGGCAGTCCCTGGACCCCGGCGACCCTGCCCCGGCGGAAGCCGGGGGCCGGGGTGACGATTCGAGAGCTGAGCCGCGGCTTCAGCCGCGAGATACTCATCGAAGAATTCATCCCACCCCTGCAGCACCAATTCCCGGTCGGGACTCGGCGGCAAGTCCCGCGTCACCTGGCAGGCGGGATCCCGATCGACGACCAGCACCCTGTCGTAAGTGAGCACACCGCGCGCCTTGGCGCGCTCAAGCTGGCGGGCGTAGAAGGTGCCGTAGCAGCCGCCACCCACGACGACGAAGGTGTGAACGGTGAGTGGTGCAGCGGTATCGGGGCGCACCGCCGTGCGCTCCTACGCCGCGCCGTTGGTGATCGGCAGGATACGGCCGGTGACGGCCTCGGGGGTGTCGCTCGCGAGGGAGAGGATGCCCTCGGTGATTTGGCTCATCTCCACCCAACTCACCTCGTCGCCGCCGACGGCGGCCACGTTGTCGCTGGTACGCACCATGCTCGGCGCAATCGCGTTGACCCGCACGCCGCGGTCGCGCACCTCGACGGCCAGGCTCTCGGTGAAGGCCGCCACGCCGGCCTTGGCCGCCGCGTACACCGCCATCTGGTCCGGCGGCTGAAGCACCGCGATGGACGCGACGTTCACGATGACGCCCCTGCTTTCGGCCAGCGCGGCGATTGCCGCCTGCGACACCAGGAAGGTCGTCTTGAGGTTGATGGCGATTTCCCGATCGAAGTCGGCCACGCTGGTCCCCTCGACCGGACCAAAGGTCGTCAGGCCACCCGCGACGTTGACCACCACATCGAGTCGCCCGAAATGCCGGAGGGCCGTCTCGACGGCGAGCCGGGCGATGTCCTGCTCGGTCAGGTCGCCCGCTGCCGGCCGTGCCTCGATCCCCTCCGTCACGAATTCCCTCGCGCGCGCCGCGGCCTCGACGGCGTTCCGGTCACAGAGGACCAGCTTCGCGCCGGCACGCCCGAAGGCCAGCGCCACCGCGTGCCCGATCTGGCCCACCCGCGCCACGCCGGTGACCAGCACCACCTTGCCCGTGAAATCCCGCTCGGTCGCCATTCCGGTGTCCGTCACTTCGGCGTGGGGCGCCGCGACTCGAGGCGCTCGAGCCACTCTTCCGGCACCGTCTGCGAGCCGAGCGAGCCGTGCCCTTCTCCCGGTCCGATGTCGCCGTGCCAGTCACTCCCGCCGGTGCGCGCCAGGTCGAGCACGGTCGCCAGGCCGGCGATCCGGGACCGGGTCTCGGAGGCGTGCCGCGGGTGCCGCACCTCCACCGCATCGAGCCCCTCCGCCTTGAGCCGGGTCAGGTAGGGTCGAGTGGCCCGGTCGCGCAGATGCGCCGCCGACACGATTCCGCCCGCCGTGTGCACCAAGTCCGCCACTTCGGCGAAGGTGGGCAGCACCTTGTCGGCGTAGGCCGGCTTGTTCCGGCCCAGGTAGAGATCGAAGGCGGCGTTTACGTCCTCCGCACCGCCGGCACGCACCACCGCCCGGGCGACATGCGGCCGCCCGATGGCGCCCCCAGCCGCCTCCTCCAGCACCGAGGCGAAACTGACGGCGAGCCCGATCTCCTGCAGCCGCCCGCACATAACCTCCGCGCGGCGGCGCCGATCGGCGCGACAGCGATCCAGGAACGCCTCGACCGTCTCGTCACCCACGGGCAGGAAGTACCCCAGGATATGCACCTCGCCCCACGGCGCGGCGGCGGAAAACTCGCAGCCGGCGATGACCCGAACACCCGCGGCCTCACCCGCCGTCACCGCCTCGGCGACCCCGGCGACCGAGTCGTGGTCGGTGAGGGCAATCGCCGTGAGTTCCGCCGACGTGGCGCACGCCACCACTTCGGTCGGCGAGAGGGCGCCGTCCGAAGCTGTGGAGTGCATGTGCAGGTCGACAAAGCGAGGAGGAGTCAGCGCCGGTATCCCGTGTCAGGCGAGGTCCAGGACGGCTGTGACCGGGAGAAGAGCTCTCGGAGTTGCTGCTCCGTCAGCTCGGCAAGCGACAGCTCGCGGCTCCGCGCGCCGAGGGGCGCATACCTGGCCACCCGCTCTTCGCGGTCCGGACCGGTGCCCTTGGTGAAGAGCATGGTGAATTCGTCTCGCACGAACTGGGTGACACGGCCGCTCGGCGCCACCTTCCACATCGTGCCGTCTACATCAATGGTGCGTGCAGGCATGGGGGCCTCAGTCTGCCAAAGAAACTTCGAGCCAGAGGTCGTCGGCACCGGATTCGTAGTCCGCCACCCCTCGGAGGGCGCGGACCAGCGTCGCTTCCCCGGGCGTGGGGACGACCGCCGAGTGCGCCGCCGCGTCGGCGGACTCCCTGAACTCCAGGAATTCGCCGGGGTGATCGGGGCGACGGAACACCCAGAGGTGCTGGCCTCGCTGCGCCAGCTCCGAGGCCAACTGCCCCAGGGTGGCGAGATACGCCCCTTCCCGTGCCGGCGGGACGTTCACCCGGGCGACCGTCAGAGCCCGGGCCACCGATCAGGCGCCGGTGTCGGGGAAGGTCTGCAGGGCGGTCTTCAGGTCGGCCAGGAAGCGGTCGGCGTCGGCGCCATCGACGATGCGATGGTCGTACGCCATGGTGAGCATCCCCTTGGTCCGGATGGCCAGGGCGTCGGTCCCGTCGGGCGCCGTGACGACGTGCGGCCGCTTCTCGATGGCGCCGATGCCGAGGATGGCCACCTGCGGCTGGTTGATGATCGGCGTGCCGACGAAGGAGCCGAACCCACCGGGGTTGGTGATGGTGAAGGTTCCCCGCTGCACTTCGTCCGGCGTGAGCTTCTTGGCGCGCGCCCGTTCGCCGAGGTCGTTGATGGCCCGGGCCACGCCGAGCAGGGAGAGCTCGTCGGCGCGCTTGATGACCGGCACGATCAGGCCCCAGTCGAGCGCCACGGCGATGCCGATGTTGATGTCGCGGCGGAAGACGGTGGCATCGCCCATGACGGCGGCGTTGACGACCGGGTGCTTCCGGAGGGTGTCGGCGACGGCCTTCACGATGAACGCGAGGAAGGTCAGGTTCACGCCGCGCTCGGCGTATTCCTTCTTGCGGCCGGCGCGCACCTGCGCGACCCGGGTGAAGTCGATCTCGAAGAGACTGTTCACGTGCGCCGACACCCGGCGCGACATGATCATGTGGTCGGCGGTGAGCTTGCGGATCTTGCTCCACGGCTCGACCCGGTCCCCGTCCCAGGGCTCGACGACAGGCGCGGGGACTTCGATGAGTCGGCTCGCGCCGCGAGCGCCCGCTGCGCGGGCGGGCGAGGCAGGGAGGCCGGGTGGCAGGGAGGCCGGGATGGCCGGGGCGGATTCCAAGTAGGTGAGGACATCCGACTTCGTCACGCGGCCGGCATGGCCGCTGCCGGCTATCGCGCCAATATCGAGGTTGTGCTCCGCGGCCATCTTGCGCACGAGGGGGGTGCTCTTGCGCCGCAGACGATCTTCTGCCGTCTCGGGGCCGGTGCTTTGCGGCGCAGGCGGGGCAGCGGGGCTGGGCGGCAGCGGGGCGGCAACCGCCTCGGGTGCCGGCTTCGGTGGTGCTGCGGCCGGGGCGGCCGCGGCGGCGCTGGCGTCCGTCTCCAGGCGGGCGACGACGGTCTGGACCGCGACCGTCTCCCCTTCCTGCACCAGGATCTCGACGAGGACGCCGGCCTGGGGCGCGGGAATTTCCGCGTCCACCTTGTCGGTGGAAATCTCGAAGATCGGCTCGTCGCGCTTGACGGCGTCGCCGACCTTCTTCATCCACCGCGACAGCGTCCCCTCGGCGATGGACTCACCCATCTGGGGCATGATCACGTCGATCTTCGCCATGCGAACCTCTCCCAATTCCTAGTAAGCGGCCAGCCAGCGGGCGGCGAGCACCAGATCGTCCGTCTGCGGCAGCACAAAGTCTTCGAGCGTCGGCGCGTAGGGCAACGGCACGTCGTGCGCCGTCACGCGCTTGACCGGCGCGTCGAGCCATTCGAACGCCTGGTCGTTGATCCGCGCGGTGATTTCGCCGGCGACGCCGCCGGTGCGGGTATCCTCGTGCGCGATCAGCACCCGGTTGGTCTTCCGGACCGAGGCCATGATCGCCGCGTCGTCCATCGGCAGCAGCGTCCGGAGGTCGAGCACCTCGACCTGGAGCCCGTCTTCCTTTTCGAGCCGCTCCGCCGCCTCCAGTGCCTTATACACCATAGCGGACCAGGTGATGATCGTCAGGTCCCGGCCCTCGCGGGCCACCCGCGCCTTCCCGATCGGCGTGAGGATTTCCTCGCCCTCGGGCAGGTCCTCCTTGATCCGCCGGTAGAGGAACTTGTGCTCAAAATACAGCACCGGATCATCGTCCCGAATGGCGCTCTTGATCAGCCCCTTGGCGTCCCGCGCGGTGGCGGGGCAGACGATCTTGAGCCCCGGGGTGTGCAGGAACGCCGCCTCGGGGTTCTGCGAGTGGAACGGCCCGCCGCGGACATAGCCGCCGGAGGGGCCGCGTACCACCATCGGGGTCGGAAGCCCGGCCCGGTACCGTGCCGTCGCCACGTAGTTGGTGAGCATGTCGTAGGCGCAGGAGATGAAGTCGATGAACTGCATTTCCGCGATCGGCCGGAGCCCCATATGCGCCGCGCCCGCCGCCGCGCCGACGATGGCCGCCTCGGCGATCGGCGTGTCGATGACCCGCTGCTCCCCGAACTCGGCCAGGAAGCCGTCGGTCACCTTGAACGCGCCGCCATAGGCGCCGACATCTTCACCGAGGATGAAGACGTTCTCGTCGCGCCGCATTTCCTCCTGCATCCCCTGGCGAATCGCCTCGAGGTACGTCACCTCAGCCATCGGTCCTCCGGTACCATTCGAGCTCGGCGCGGGCCGGGTCGGCCAGCACACCGTCGAGCGCCGTCATCGCCTCGGGCATCGGCTCGTTCTCGCAGTGCCCGACCGCCTCGTCGAGCAGCGCCTCGACGCGGGCGTCGATCTCCGCCAGCTCCTCGGCCGTGGCCCATCCCGCCGCGGAATAATCGCGTATACACCGGTCGATCGGGTCCTTCGCCTCCCACTCCGCGATTTCCGCCTTGGACTGGTAGGACTGGTTGTCGTGCTCCGCATGGCCCTTGCGGCGGTAGGTGACCAGCTCGATCAGGGTACAGCCCCCGCCCTGCCGGGCCCGCTCCACCGCCGGCTTGGTCACGCCGTACACCGCCACCACATCGTTCCCGTCGGCCCGTTCGCCCGGAATGCCGTAGGCCGCCGCCTTGTCCACCAGTTGCGTCACGGCGGTCTGCTTCCGCATCGGCGTGCTGAACGAATACCCGTTGTTTTCGCAGACGATGACCATGGGCAGGCGCTGCACGGCGGCGAAGTTGATCCCCTCGTGGAAGGCGCCGGTGCTCATGGCGCCGTCGCCCACGTACACCAGCCCGACCCGCGGCTGCTTCCGCATCTTGAACGAGAGCGCCACCCCGGCCATCACGGGCACCATGTCGCCGAGCTGGGAGATCTGCCCGATGAAGCCGCGGTCGAGGTCGCCGTAATGAATGTTGAGCTCGCGGCCGCGCGTCGGGCTCTCCGCCTTGGCCATGTACTGCCGGAAAATCTCCAGCGGCTTGGCACCCTGCACCAGCATCGAACCGAGGTTCCGGATGAGGGGCGAGAGGAAGTCACCCTGCGTGCGGTCGAGCGCGTAGGCACTGCCAACGCTGTCGGCTTCCTGGCCCAGCGAGCGGAACAACCCGCCGATGACCTTGGTCTGGCGGTACAGGTTGACCAGCCGCTCCTCGAGGGAGCGGGTCAATCGCATGTAGTAGTACATCTCGTGCAGCTGGGCCCGGCTGAGCCCGTGCGGCGGGGCGGCCGGGGTGGTGCTCGGCGCAACGGTCGGTGTCATATCGATCCGTTACTGCGTTTCGATCCGCATGCCGTAGAACGACCGGTACACGAAGACGGTGCTCACCAGGAAGAACGTCCCGGCCAGGAGGTGCAGGAGCAGGCTCCCCTTCTCGGCGGCGAGGTAGACGCCGAGCTCGACGGCCAGGAGGCCGAAGAGGGTGGTGAACTTGATGACCGGGTTGAGCGCGACGGACGAGGTGTCCTTGAAGGGATCGCCCACCGTGTCGCCGACGATCGAGGCGTCGTGCAGCGGCGTCCCCTTCGCCTTGAGTTCGGTCTCCACGATCTTCTTCGCGTTGTCCCAGGCCCCGCCGGCGTTGGCCATGAAGATGGCCTGGTAGAGCCCGAACAGCGCGATGGAAATCAGGTACCCGATGAAGAAGAACGGCTCGGCGAAGGCGAAGGCCAGGGTCGAGAAGAACACCGCCAGGAAGATGTTGAGCATCCCCTTCTGGGCGTACTGGGTACAGATCTCGACCACCTTCTTGCTGTCTTCGACCGAGGCCTTGGTGACGCCCTCGAGCACGATGTTGGCCTTGATGAACTCCACGGCGCGGTAGGCGCCGGTGGTCACGGCCTGCATCGAGGCGCCGGTGAACCAGTAGATGACCGCCCCGCCGGTGATGAGCCCGAGGAGGAAGGGCGGGTGCAGGATGGACAGGTTGGCCATGCCGCTCTGCAGCCCGTGGGTCAGCGCCATGATGATGGAGAAGATCATCGTGGTGGCGCCGACGACCGCGGTGCCGATGAGCACCGGCTTGGCGGTGGCCTTGAAGGTGTTGCCCGCCCCGTCGTTTTCCTCGAGGAGCTCCTTGGCCAGGTCGAAATTCGCGTCGAAGCCGAAGTCGCGCTTGATCTCCGCCCCGACATTGGGCATCTGCTCGATGGTGGAGAGCTCAAAAACCGACTGCGCGTTGTCCGTGACCGGCCCGTAGCTGTCGACCGCGATGGTGACGGGCCCCATCCCGAGGAAGCCGAACGCCACCAGGCCGAAGGCGAAGATGGCGGGGGCCAGCATGATCCCGTTGCTCAGGCCCATGGTGCTGACACCGTAGGCGGCGGCCATCAGGCCCATGATGGTCAGGCCCAGCCAGTAGGCGGAGAAATTGCCGGCCACGAGCCCCGAGAGGATGTTCAGGGAGGCGCCGCCCTCGCGGGAGCTGGTGACCACTTCGCGCACGTGCCGCGACGACGTGGAGGTGAAGACCTTCACCAGTTCGGGGATGATGGCACCGGCCAGCGTGCCGCAGCTGATGACGGTGGAGAGCTGCCACCAGAGCGCGGTGCTGCCCCCCAGCTCCGGAATGATGAAGTAGGAGACGACGTACGTCGCGATCACGGAGACGATCGACGTGAGCCACACCAGCTGGGTGAGCGGGTGCTCAAAGTCGAACTTGGCGGCGGCCGCGAACTTGGCCTTCGACACCGCGTTGCTCACCAGGTACGAGAGCCCGGAGGCGATCACCATCATCACGCGCATCAGGAAGATCCAGACCAGCAGCTTCGCCTGGACCGTGGTGTCGGGCACCGCCAGCACGATGAAGGTGATGAGCGCCACGCCGGTGACGCCATAGGTCTCGAAGCCGTCGGCGGTGGGGCCCACGGAGTCGCCGGCGTTGTCGCCGGTGCAGTCGGCGATGACGCCGGGGTTACGGGCGTCGTCTTCCTTGATCTTGAACACGACCTTCATGAGGTCGGCGCCGATGTCGGCGATCTTGGTGAAGATGCCGCCGGCAATGCGGAGCGCCGCGGCGCCAAGCGACTCGCCGATGGCGAAGCCGAGGAAGCAGGCGCCGGCCACGTCGGCGGGGATGAAGAGCAAGATGCCCAGCATGAACAGCAGCTCGACCGCGATCAGCATCATCCCGACGCTCATCCCGGCACGGAGCGGAATTTCCGAGACGGGCCACGCCTTGCCGCGGAGCGAGGCAAAGGCGGTCCGGGAATTGGCGAGGGTGTTTATCCGGATGCCGAACCAGGCGACGCCGTAGCTCCCCGCCATGCCGATCAGCGAGAAGAGGAGGATGATCGCGATCTTGGGGAGTTCGAGGTCGGTGAGGAGGAAGTAGACGACGATGACGGCGCTGACGAACACCCAGAGGCCCATCAGGAACTTGCCCTGCTGGATCATGTAGGCCTTGCAGGTCTCGTAGATGATGTCCGAGACGTCGGCCATCGCCTTGTGGACCGGCATCTTCTTGACCGCGGCGTAGCTCCAGAGCCCGAAGAGCAGGCCGAGGACGCAGACGACGATCCCGGAAAGCAGAATCTGGTGGCCGGTGTAGCCCAGGAAGTCGCCCTGGTTCAGGTCGGGGAGGAGGAGGTTGACCTCTCCGCCCGGGCGGTGCTCCGGCGCCGCGACGGCCTCCTGGGCGGCGGCGAGGCCGGCCAGCAGCGGGAGCATCAGGAAAGGCAGGACCAGTGCTTTACGCCACTGCAGGGCCAGACCAGGCATGACTCGGTATCTCCGGAAAGGGTGCCGCCGGCGTGCGGCGGCTCAGTAGGCGCCCCGCGGCTGATGCGCGGGGTCCGCCATGGTGTGGACGACGGTCAGGAATCGCTTGCCGAGCTTGTCGAGTTCGCTCTCCCCGGGCTGGTCGGTCTCGACGGTGATCAGGGTGTAGTGCCCGCCTTCGGCCTGGACCGTGACTGTGACCTGGCCCAGCGTGCCGCCGAACCGGCGGCGGCGCGGAGCTTCCTCGATCGGGGTCAGCAGCGCGCCGAAGAATTCAGCTGCGCGGCCAACGGCGGCGTCGGGGGAGACGCTGGTGCGGTGGAAGTACTTCATCAGTCGTTCTCGTAGTACTCAATGCCGAGGTGGGTGATCTGGTCCTCGCCCTTGAGATAGCGGAGTGTGTTCTTGAGCTTGGTCAGCTGGATGAAGAGGTCGTGCTCCGGGTAGAGCCCCGGGCCCACCTGCGGGCTCTTGAAGTAGAACGAGAGCCACTCCTGGATTCCCGAGAGGCCCGACCGGCCGGCGAGGTCGAAGAAGATGGCGAGGTCCAGCACCAGCGGGGCGGCCAGGATGGAGTCGCGGCAGAGGAAGTCCACCTTGATCTGCATCGGATAGCCGAGCCACCCGAAGATGTCGATGTTGTCCCAGCCCTCCTTGTTGTCGCCCCGCGGCGGATAGTAGTTGATCCGCACCTTGTGGAAGATGTTCCCATACAGCTCGGGATAGAGCTTCGGCTGCAGGGTGTGCTCCAGCACGCCGAGCTTCGACTCTTCCTTGGTCTTGAAGCTCTCGGGGTCGTCGAGGACTTCGCCGTCGCGGTTGCCCAGGATGTTCGTCGAGTACCACCCGGCCACGCCGAGCATCCGCGCCTTGAACATCGGCGCGAGCACGGTCTTGAGCATGGTCTGGCCGGTCTTGAAATCCTTGCCGCCGATCGGCACGCCCTTTTCGCGGGCCAGCGCCTCGAGCGCCGGAATGTCGCAGCTCAGGTTCGGGGCGCCGTTGGCGTACGGCACGCCCTCCATGATCGCCGCGTAGGCGTAGAGCATCGACGGGGCGATGGAGGGATCGTTGGCGTCCATCGCCTTCTCGAAGGTGGCCATGGTCTGGTGCGTCGGCCCCGGGGCGATGAACACCTCGGTCGACGCGCACCAGACCATGACCAGGCGGTCGCACTTGTTGGCCGCCTTGAAGTCCCGAATGTCCTTGCGGAGCGCCTCGGCGAGTTCCCGCTTGGTCTTTTCCTTCTTCACGTTGGTGCCGACGAGCCGCTTCACGTAAAACTGGTCGAAGACCGCCGGCATCGGCTTGATGCCCTTCAGGAACTTGGCGATCGGCTCCACATGCTCGTGCTTGTCGAGCACGCCGCACTTGAGTGCCGACTCATAGGCGTCGTCCGGAATCGGGTCCCAGGCGCCGAAGACGAGGTCCTCGAGCGAGGCCAGCGACACGAACTCCTTGATGAGCGGGGTCCGGGCCTCGGTCCGCTTGCCGAGCCGGATCGTCCCCATTTGGGTCAGCGAACCGATCGGCTTGGAGCGGCCCTGACGAATATTTTCGACGCCGGCCATGAAGGTGGTGGTCACCGCGCCGAGGCCGACGCAAAGGACACCGAGCGTGCCGTTGGCGGGCGTGATTGACCGGGCAGTCTGAGGCGCCACGGTGGTCTTCCTTTCGGGAATAGTTCAGTTCAGGGCGTCGGGGCGCACAGCGGTGCGCTCTGACGAGCCCTGAGTTGCACGATAGACGAAATGAAACCGCTGCACGACGGTGATGATGGAGGCGATGGCCAGCAGCGCAACGATGCCCTCCAGCACGAGGGCCCGGGGTCCCGCCCCAACAAGCAGGGAGGCGAGCCCGAGCCCGATGATCCGTTCCGCCCGTTGCGCAATCCCGACCTTGCAGTCGACCCCGATCCCCTCGGCGCGGGCGCGGGCATAGGAGACGACCAGCGAAGCCAGGGTCGCGACCATCGCGAGAATGACGGCGAGGTTCCGATGCGCCACGTCGGGGGCGTGCAGCAGATACGCCGCGATCCCGATGAAGGTAGCGCCGTCGCTCACCCGATCGAGGGTCGAGTCGTAAAAGGCGCCGAACTTGGTCGCCGCACCGCTCAACCGCGCCACTGCCCCGTCCAGGGTGTCCATCCCCCCGCTCAGCAGGAGCAGGGCGCCGCCCAACCGGATATGCCCGAACCCGTAAAACACGGCGGAGGCCACGACCAGCAGCGTGCCGACGGTCGTGATGGTGTTCGGCCGGACGCCGGAACGCACGAGCCACCGGACCAGGGGACCGGTGGCCGAGTAATACGCACTTTCGACCCCGGGGGAGAAGAGCTTCACGGACCGGTTCGACCTCGTCAACGTCGCCACATTTTCGCCATGTTCAGAGCGGCGAAAAGTTAACCGGGAGAAGGCGTTAGGGCAATTCGGCGGGTGGGCAGCGGGGCAGCGGGGCAGCGGGGCAGGACGGTGCGGGGTCGTCATCCCGGCGCAAGCCGGGATCCATTGGCTTCAAGGGGAATGGACCCCGGCTTCCGCCGGGGTGACAGCGCCGCGCGGATACAGCAGTGCCGGCTGCCGGCGCTGAACAAACGCCGCGAGCTCCGCCGGCCACTCCTCCATGACGGAGTCCGGCGCCTCCCCCGATTCCAACCCCTTGCGGAGGCTGGAGTTACCCGCGAGTCGGTCGAACTGGCCCGGGGTCCACTTGAGCCGGGTCGGATGGACCGACCGGATCACCGCCATGATGGTCACGGCTGTGACGGTCGGATCGTAGCGGTCACGATCGGTCATGGTGAGCCGGATGCCGAACAGCCTGGTGTCCGCAAACTTGTCGTCGCCCGGCTTCCTGGGGCGAAATCTCACCCCGGCAAAGGTCACTCCCGGGAGCTTGGCGGCCCGCAGACCCGCCAGCACCTTCGTGGTGTCCAGCCAGGGGGCGCCGATCTGTTCGAACGGATGATCGGTCCCCCGCCCGACGCTCAGGTTAGTGCCCTCCATCAGGCAGAGACCGGGATAGTGGAACAGCGCTTCCAGCGAGCGCAGGTTGGGGCTGGGCGGCACGAAAGGGAGGCTGGTCTCGGCGAGATCCATGGTGGGAGACCACCCCGCCACCGGGATGACGGTCAGGTCGGCCCCGATACGGAGCTCGGTATTGGCCAGGCGGGCCAGTTCGCCGAGTGTCATGCCATGCCGCATCGGGATGGGCATGATGCCCACGAACGAGGTGTACGCGGTGTCGAGGACATTGCCCTGGACGGTGCCCCCGATCGGATTCGGCCGGTCGAGGACCACGACGCGCTTGCCGCTGCGCACGGCCGCCCGCATGACGGCCACGGTGGTGCTGAAGTAGGTGAAGTACCGGGCACCCACATCCTGCAGATCCACCAGCACGAGGTCGATTCCCGTTAGCGTGGCGGCGATGGCGGCGGTATTCTGGAGGTAGAGACTGTAGATTGGGAGGCCGGTGGCGCTGTCGGTCTCGTGCGGCACGGCCGCACCGGGATCCGCGACACCACGATACCCGTGCTCGGGGCTGAAGAGCGCCACCAGGTTCAGGCTGCTGGCCCGGATGCGGTCCACATCGCTCATCCCGGTGGCATCGATGCCGGCCGGATTCGTCACCAGCCCCAGGCGGAGTTGGCGGACCAGCGACACGGAGTCGGAGAGCAGGACGTCGATGCCGGGCCGCACGGCGGCCTCAACGGGCAGGGGCTGAGGCGCCACGGCGGGCCGCGGACCACCGCAGGCCGCCACCACACCTACCATCGCAACCAGGATCGTCTGCCGGTGATTCACGCCCGCCTCGCCCAGTATTCAGTGGTCCTGCTCGCCTGCGCTGCGTCCGCCGCGCCGGCGCCCTCCCCTGTGCCCGTCCCCGTCTCCGCTTCCACCGTGCCGGTACCGCCGCCGATCGATCCGACCCAGCGCCTGCTCGACAGTCTCCCGCTCCGGGCCAAGGTCGGCCAGCTGGTGATGCCGTGGATACCGGGCACCTATACCGCGGACGACGACCCGGGGTTTCTCCGGGCGCAAGCGTGGGTGGATTCCCTGCAAGTCGGCGGGATCATCGTCTCGATCGGCTCGCCGCTCGATATCGCCGCCCGGCTGAACTCCCTGCAACAGCACGCTGGCATCCCGCTCCTCATCGCGTCCGACCTCGAGGGCGGGACGGCGATGCGCTTCAATGGCGGCACCGCCTTCCCCACCAATATGGGGGTGGCCGCCACCGGCCGGGAGTCGGACGCGTACGACATGGGCCGGATCACCGCGGTCGAGGGGCGCGCCGTCGGCATCCACCTGGTCTTCGCGCCCGTGGCCGACGTCAACAACAACGCCGCCAATCCGATCATCAACACCCGTTCCTTCGGCGGCGACCCCTCCGCCGTTGCGGCCCTCGTTTCCGCCGAGGTGCGCGGGCTCCAGGACAACGGGATGCTGGCCACCGCGAAGCATTTCCCGGGGCACGGAGACACCGGCACCGACACCCACATCGAGCTTCCCGGTCATCGACGCGCCGTGGAGCCGGCTCGACTCGGTCGAACTGGTCCCCTTCCGGGCCGCCATCAAGAGCGGTGTGGCCGCCGTCATGTCCGCGCACATCGCGCTGCCCGGGGTCGACAGCGGCAAGGTGCGCCCCGCCACCCTGACCCCCACCCTCCTGACCGGCGTGCTGCGCGACTCCCTCGACTTCAAGGGGCTCGTGGTCACCGATGCCCTCGACATGGGCGGCATCGTGAGGACCTATGGACCGGGGGAGGCGGCCGTGCTCGCGCTGCTCGCCGGCGCCGACCTCCTCCTGCAGCCGCCCGACGCCGGTGTCGCCATCGACGCGGTGGTGGCCGCCGTCGAGCAGGGCCGGATCAGCCGGGCGCGGCTCGACGAATCGGTGCGGCGCGTCCTCGAGATGAAGCGGCGGGTCGGCCTCTTCAAGCGGCGGGGCGTGGCCCTCGACCGCGTGATGGGCCGGGTCGGCACCGCGGAACACCAGGCGGCGGCGCGCGACGTGACCGCCCGCTCGCTGGTCCTGGTCCGGGACAGCGGCGCGGTGGTGGCGACGCTCCGCGCGACCCCGCAGCCGATCTCCCTCCTGACCTACGCCGACGACCCGTCGAGTACCCTCGGCGTCTCGCTGGCCGGTTCGCTGCGCGCCGCGGGGTACACCGTCACCACCTACCGGCTCTGGCCATCGAGCGGGCCCGCCAGCTACGACTCCGCGCGCGCGGCCCTCGCCGCCTCGCCGGTCGCCGTGGTGGCGGCATCGATCCGGGTGAGCGCCTGGAGCGGCACCATCAGCCTCCCGCCCCTCGTGGCGGAGCTGGTCAACGCCACCGCCGCGGCCCAGCCGACGGTCCTCGTCTCGTTCGGCTCGCCCTACCTGCTGACGCAGGCGCCTGGCGTGCAGGGGTACCTCCTCGCATGGGCGGCCCGCCCCATCAACGAACAGGCGGTCGCGGCGGCGCTCACCGGCACCGCGGACATCGGCGGACGGTTGCCCATCGCGCTCGATTCCAGCACACCGATCGGAACCGGGCTCCACCTCGGAGCCACCCACTGAAGCCGAGCACGGCCGGGGCGGCCCTGCTCCTGGCCCTGCTCGGTTGTGCCCCACGGATCGCGCCCGGGCCGGTCCCGCTGTACAACAAACCAGACTGGAAACCGCTTCGGCACTTCCTCGACAGTGCCGTCGCCGCAGAGGCCGCCCCCGGGATCGTCGTCGCCGTGAGCTGGGCGGGGCATCGCTACATCTACGGCACCGGGCATCTTGGCGACGGCATCCGCCGCCGCCCCAATCACGAGACGGTCTACGACCTCGCGTCGCTCACCAAGGTGGTCGGACTGACCACCGCGATGATGTGGGCGGTGGACGAAGGGCGGATCGAGCTCGATGCCCCGATCACGCAGTACGTCCCGGCCTTCGAGGGAACCGACGCCGAATGCGTCACGATGCGCCTCCTGCTGGCCCACGCGAGCGGCCTCCCCCCGTGGCGACCTCTCTACCTGCTCGGTTACAGCCGCCCCGCCGTCTTCGCCGTCGCCGACTCCACCGTGCTCGACACGCTTCCCGGCTCGCGGTTCGCCTACTCCGACATCGGCGCCATTCTCCTGACGCAGGCCATCGAGACGGCATATGCCGAGCGAATCGACTCCCTCCTGACACGCCGGTTGTTCGTTCCCCTCGGCATGCGCTCGACCACCTTCAACCCGCCCGCCACCTGGCTGCCGCGGGTCGCGCCCACCGAGTTCGACTCCCTGCGGAACCGGATCGTCCGGGGGCAGGTGCACGACGAGAACGCCTGGCGGATGGATGGGGTGTCGGGGCACGCCGGGATCTTCTCCACCGGAGACGACCTGCTGGCCTTCGGGGAGTGGTGGATTGCCCAGAATCGGGGGACGGTCCCCCCGCCGGGCCAGCCGACGGTGACCGATTCGCTGCTGCGGGCCTTCACGGTGCCCCAGGACCTCCCGCCCGGATCCACCCGGGCACTCGGCTGGGAGACCCCGACCGCGGACAATACCGGCAGCGGGTTCCTCTCCGCCGGGAGTGTGGGGCATACCGGGTTCACGGGGACCAGTCTCTGGATGGACCCGGAGCGCGGGGTGGTGATCGTGGTCCTCTCCAACCGGGTGCATCCGACCCGGGCGAACGGGCGGTTCGCCGGCGTGCGCCGCGGGGTCGGCGACCTGGTGCTGACCGCCCTCGACCCACGACTGCAAACGACTGCATCGGCCGCGCGTTGACAGGTGCGGGGCGAAGTCCCTAGCTTTGATGGGTCACCCAAGGAGCACGACCATGACGACCGACGCCCAGTCGACCCAATTCCAGCTCACGCTCACCGACAAGGCCGCGGAAGAGGTGCGTAAGTTCATTGCCGCCGAGGACGTCCCTGCCGAGTCGGCGGGCCTCCGCATTTCCGTCCTGCCGGGCGGATGCAGCGGGTTCAAGTACAGCCTGAACGTCGAAGAGAAGGCGCTGGAAGATGACGTCGTCCTGGACCTGAACAGCGTGCGGGTCTTCGTGGACGGATTCAGCCTCCAGTACCTCGCGGGCGTGACGGTGGACCACGTCTCCTCGATGCAGGGCAGCGGGTTCACCTTCACGAACCCGAACTCGACCGGCGGCTGCGGCTGCGGGAGCAGCTTCACCGCATAACAGCGGCGGGGCTGCATGACACCTCTCGATCTCACCGTCATTGTTGCGTATTTCACGCTCACCCTGGGCGTGGGGCTCTGGGTATCCCGCTCCCAGTCCACCGCCGGCGACTATTTTCTCGGCGCGCGCAACCTCCCCGCCTGGGCCATCCTCTTTTCCATCGTCGCAACCGAAACCTCCGCCATCACCGTCATCTCGGTGCCGGGCCTCGGCGCGCGTGGCGACCTCACCTTCCTCCAACTCACGTTCGGCTACCTCCTCGGCCGATTTGGCGTGGCGCTCTGGCTCCTTCCCGGCTACTTCCGCGGCGACCAGGAAACGGCGTACCAGCGGATCGAGAGTCGCTTCGGGCCGACGAGCCGGCGCCTCGTGTCGGTCGTCTTTCTCCTCACCCGGCTGCTGGGTGACGGCGTCCGGATCTTCGCCGGCTCGATCCCGCTCGCGCTGCTGACCGGCTGGTCGGTGCCCACCGCCATCGTGGCGATGGGCACCATCACCCTCGTCTACACCCTCCTCGGCGGATTGAAGGCGGTGGTGTGGTCGGACGTCATCCAGCTCGCGGTCTACGTGACGGGCGGCATCGCCGCGCTCGGGATCGCCTGGCACCTCGCCGGCGGCGCCGACCAGGCGCTTGCGGCCGCTGCGGCGGCGGGCAAGCTCCGGATCTTCAACCCGGTCATCAGCTTCACCCAGACCTACACCCTGCTCGGGGGCCTGATCGGCGGCGCCCTGCTCTCCGCCGCGTCGCACGGCACCGACCAGCTGATCGTGCAGCGCCTGCTCGCCACGCGCTCGCTGCGGGACGCGCGCATCGCCGTCGTCGGCTCCGGTGTGGCCGTCATCCTCCAGTTCGCGCTCTTCCTGCTGATTGGTTCCGCGATCTGGGCGGCGGGACTCGCCCCCGATGACATGCCGGCCGACCAGATCTTCTCGCGCTTCATCCTCGACCAGCTACCCGCCGGGCTGGCAGGACTGATGGTGGCCGGAATCCTGGCCGCGGCGATGAGCACCATCAGCTCGTCGATCAACGCCCTGGCCAGCTCGGTGACCCACGACCTCTACTCGTCCTGGACCGGCGTGAAGGATCCCGTCCGGCTGCTCCGGCTCGGCAAGCTCTTCTCCGCCGGCTGGGGCATTGCGCTGATCGGCGCCGCCCTCTTCTTCGATCAGCTCTCCCGCGGCGGCGACACGCCGGTGGTGGTCCTGGCGCTCTCCATCGCGTCCATCACCTATGGCGCGCTGCTTGGCACCTATGTCCTTGCGGCCCGGGTGACGCGGTCCCGCGGCCGGGACGTGGTCGGCGCCGTGCTGCTGTCGGTGACGGTCATGCTCTTCGTGGTCTTCTCGGCGCCGCTGTCGGGGTCCCCAGGACTCGGGTGGCTGGCGCCGGTGGGCAGGCTGGCCTGGCCGTGGTACGTTCCTGCGGGCACCGCCCTGACCATCCTGGCAGGCTGGCTCCTCAGCACCCTTCCTCACGCGGAGAGCAGGCGATGACCGCTCCCCTGATCGGCGCCGACGTCGGCGGTTCCAAGACCGCGGTGTCGGTGGGCGAGGCCAGCAATGTCCGGGGCCGCGCCCTCGGACCCGGCGCGGCGGTCCGTCCCGGGCGCGCCATCGCGTCGGCGGCCACCATCGCGGAAACGGTGCGCAGGGCGCTCGCGGCCGCCGGGGCGATGCGTGGGTCCGTGCTGGTGGTCGGGGCGGCCGGGACCGGGCGGGAATCGGAGCGGAACGAGCTCGAGCAGGCGCTTCGCACCGAGGCGCTCGCCGACCGCGTGAAGGTGACGACCGACATCGAGATCGCGCTCACCGCCGCGTTCGGCGAAGGGCCGGGCATCGTCGTCGTCGCGGGGACGGGCAGCGTGGTGCTGGGGCGGGACCCGGAGGGGCGGATGCTCCGCCGGGGAGGGTACGGCTGGCAGATGGGCGACGAAGGCAGCGGCTACGCCATCGGGCGCGCCGCACTCGGCGCGGTGAGCCGCGCCAGGGACAGCCGGAGCCCCGAGACGGCGATTACCCCGGTGCTCATGGAAGCGACGAGGAGCCTCGATTTCGATGCGCTGGTGCGCTGGGCGGCGTCGGCGGGGCCGGCGGAGGTCGCCTCACTCGCGCCGCATGTGCTGCACACTGCGGAACGGGGCGATGCCGTGGCCCAGGGAATTGCCGACTACGCGGCGCGGGAGTTGAGTGCCCTCGTACTGCAGTTGGCGGATGAATTCCCGACCGGTGAACGGGTGGGCGTCGCGCTGATGGGCGGGATGCTCGCCGAGGAACGCTCGCTCCGGAGCGCCGTCCTGGAAAAGCTGGGGACGGAATCCACGCTGCGTCCGCTGGCCACCATCGTGGACGCCACGCTTGGAGCGCTGGCCATGGCGGCTCGGATGTGATCTCCGCGATGGCCGGAGGCCGATAGGCCGTCACCCCCGCGAACGCGGGGGTCCACTCGGATTGCAGATGGATTCCCGCTTTCGCGGGAATGACAATGCTACTGCCCCGCTGCCCCCTCTCCCTCCGGGCGTAGACCCCTCACCCCCTACCCCCTCTCCCTCCGGGAGAGGGGGCGTTCTGTTACTTCTCCGCCGCCTCGCGCTCCGCGTCATCCTTGATCCGCAACCGGCTGTGCCGCACGCTGTACAGGAAGTAGATCGCCAATCCCACCAGCAGCCAGATCCCGAACCGCTCCCAGGTGACCTTGGGCAACTTGAACATCAGGTACACGCAGGCGACGATGGAGATCATCGGAGTCAGCGGCACGAGGGGCACCCGGAAGGGGCGCACCCGGTCCGGCTCCTTGTATCGCAGCACGATGACCCCCAGCGACACCAGCACGAAGGCGAAAAGGGTGCCGATGTTGGTCAGGTCCACCACCTCGGCGATGTTCGCGAAGGCGGCGAAGATGCCGACGAAGAGGCCGGTCAGGATGGTGCCGACGTACGGCGTCTTGTACTTCGGGTGCACCTTGGCCAGGAACGGCGGGAGGAGCCCGTCGCGGGCCATCGACATGAAGATCCGCGGCTGGCCCAGCTGGAACACGAGCAGCACGCTGAACATGGCGATGACCGCACCCAGCGAGATGATGAACCGTGAGGCGTTGATCAGCTTCGGCGGTCCGTCGGCAAAGGCCAGGGCGGTGATCATCGGCTCCGCGGTGCCGAGCTGCTGCCAGGGCGCGATGCCGGTCATCACCGCCGAGAGGGCGATGTAGAGCACCGTGCAGATGGCCAGGCTCATGATGATGCCGAAGGGCATGTCCCGCCCCGGGTCCTTCGCCTCCTCCGCCGCCGTGGACACCGCGTCGAAGCCGATGTAACTGAAGAAGATGATGGCTGCGCCGGCGCCGATGCCGGAAATGCCGTTGGGGGCAAAGCCGCCGGTGGCCGGGTTGGTCCAGTTGTCCGGCTTGAGCAGGGTGAGGCCCACCGCAATGAAGAAGAGGATGATGGCGATCTTGAGGACGACCATCGCGTTGTTCGAGTTGGCCGACTCCTTGATGCCGTACACCAGGAGGATGGTGATCAGCATGACGGCGATGAACGCGGGAACGTTGGCAATGAACGGAAGCCCGAAGACCTCCGGCGCGCCCGTCACTGCCGAGGCGAGGTACACCGTATTCGGGTCGGCGGCACCGGCCGCCAGCGCCTTGGCGGCGTCGTAGGCGGTGCGATAGTCGGTGGCGAGCCACGCCGGCAGCGACAGCCCGAAGTGGCTGATGAGTTCCCGGAAGTGCCCTGACCACCCGATGGCCACGCCGATGTTGCCGACGGCGTATTCGATAATCAGGTCCCACCCGATGATCCAGGCGATGAACTCGCCGAGCGAGGCGTAGGCGTAGGTATAGGCCGAGCCGGCAATCGGCACCATCGCGGCAAACTCGGCGTAGCAGAGCGCCGCGAATCCGCAGGCCACGGCGGTGAGCAGGAAGGAGAGGATGATGGCCGGCCCGGCCCCGGGCCGCGCCGCGTCACCGACAATGGCGGTACCCGTGGTGGCGAAGATGCCGGCGCCGATCGTGGCACCGACGCCGAGGGCGGTCAGGTGCCACTTGCCGAGGGTGCGGCGGAGGCCGCCGCGCGAGGCGAGATCGTCTTCGCAGTCCTGGACCGACTTGAGGCGGAAGAGCTGGCTCATCAGGTCCTATTTCGATGGGAGAGTAAAGGTCATCGTCGCCACTCCAGGCACGGCCACGCCCTCGGTGTTCCGCGCGGGCTTGAACCGGTAGGTCTCGGCGCGCTCCGCAAACCGGGCGGCGAATTCGCGATCGTCGATCTTCGGTTCGGTCTCGACCCGGGCCACCCGGCCGTCGGCCCGGACGTGGAAGGTGACGCGGAGGGTCTGCCCCCGCAGCTCCTTGGGTGGCTTCTCGAAGAAGAATGTCCCGTAGGTCCACTGTGGCTCGCGGCCCGACCCGCCGCCGCCCCCGCCGCCACTGCCGGGCCCGCTCCCCGCGCCGGTGCCGGTCCCCACCCCGCCGCCGGAGCCGCCCCCACTCCCGCCACCGCTGCCAGGCCCCGATCCCGGGCCTCCGCTCCCTGCGCCGGGCGCCGTCACGCTATCCACCGACGACGCGACCACCGTCGGGGTGGGTTGGGTATCGGCTGGCACAGGGGTCGGCGCGACGACGTCAGGTGGCACCACTTCGGGCGGGGGAACGGCGAGCTGTTCCGCCGGGGCCGACACAGCGGGAGGCTGCAACGGCGGGAGCGAAATATACCGGACCCTCTGGCCCCCGCCACCCCCACCACCACCGCCGCCGGGTGCCAGCGAAGGGTTGCCCGCCGCGGGCGTCTGGATGAACGTGTCGACAGCGCCCCGGATGATCAGGACGAGGATCGCCGCATGGAACAGCAGCGAGACCGCGGCCCCGACGAGGGAGCGCAGATCACGCTGGCGTTCCAGCAGCGGGTGCGGGGGGAGAGGGGTCTGGCTCACGGCTCCATGATACACCCGACGGGCGTCGACACCACCGCCAGAGGCGGGGGCCGGCGCCCGTCGAATTGGGCTGAAGATGTTGGCGACACCGGCATCCGGGAGACGTCCGGGAGGCCTGGGTGCCGCACCACTCACCCTGCGATTACTGGCCTGCGTCTCTCGGCGTGAAGCCGATGACCTGGACTCCGGCCCCGCGGGCGATATCCATCGCCTCGACGACGTCCTGGTAGATCCGGTTCGGCCCCGCCTTGATGAACATCAGCTTGGCCGGCCGCTCATCATAAATCGCGTGGAGCTGCGCGTCGAGCTGGTCCTTCGGGTACGGCTGCGTGTTGATCGCGTACGAGCCGTCATCCAGCAGTTCCAGCACGATCTGGAACGAGGGCTGCTGCGTGGTGTTCGGCGTATCGGGGGGCGGGACCTGGATGTCCATCGCCATCCGGTTCAGCGGCTGCGTGATCATGAAGATGATCAGCAGCACCAGCAGCACGTCGATCATCGGCGTGACGTTGATTTCCGAGGAGACTTCCCCCGGGTTCGCGCCGCCAGCGGACATGGACATGGGCTACTCCTTCTTCTGCAGCAGCCCGGTGTTCTCGGGCTCCGTGATGGCGGCGAGGACCCGCACACCGGCGCGCCGCGCCAGTTCCACAGCGTCCTGCACCCGGCTGTACTTCAGGTTGTTGTCGGCCTTGAAGTACAGGATCTTGTCCTCGGTCCGGGCCGCGTAGACGGTGCGGAGGTAGTCCTCCAGGACCGCCTCGTCGACCGGCTTGGTGTCGAGGAAGAACTTCCCGTGCATGTCGATGCCGAGGATGACGTCGGTCTCCTCCTCGGGGCTGGGATCCAGGTTCTTGCCCTTGGGCAGGGTAGCCTGGAAGCCGGCCGCGATGAGGGGCGTGACGATCATGAAGATGATGAGGAGCACCAGCATCACGTCGATCATCGGCGTGACGTTGATGTCCGCGTTCACCTTGCCGCGGCCACTACCCGTGGAGATGGCCACTGCCGGTCACCGCTTTCTGGGCCTGGAATTCCTTGGTGAAGATCGACCGGCCCTGTGACGCGCCCACGTTCTTGATGAGCTGGTCGATGAGTTCCTTGGAGGCGTAGGTCATCTCGACGGACAGGTTCTCGATCTTGGTGGTGAAGTAGTTGTAGAACCAGACCGCGGGAATGGCCACGAGCAGGCCGAACGCCGTGGTGATCAGCGCTTCGGCGATACCGGCCGAGATGCCGGCCAGGCCGCCCGAGGCGCCGGCGGCCGCCATGCCGGTGAAGGCGTTGACGATACCCATCGTGGTGCCGAGCAGTCCGACGAACGGCGCGGTGGACCCGACCGTGCCCAGCACGCCGAGGCCGCGGCGGAACTCGGAGAGCAGGATGAGCATCTGGCGCTCAATGGCCCGCTCCGACGAGTTGATGTCGGCGGCGGTGATGGTGGCCCGGTCGCTGATGAGGGGCTTCATCTCGCCGAGGGCGCCACCGAGGACGCGCGAGATATGGCCGATCTTGTGCTTCTCGGAGAGCTGGATGGCCAACTCGAGGTTGTCCTCCATGATCGCCTTGGAGAGCTGCGGCGCGAACTTGCGGGTCGCGTTGGTGCTGCGCTTGATCTGGATGAGCTTCGTCACCGCGATCGTCAGCGAGTAGATGGACATGATGCCCAGCACGATGACGACGCCCTTGGCGAAGGCACCGGATTGGGTCCACAGTTCGAGCATGGAAACGTTCATCGGTCGAACCTCCTGAGAGCGTGCTGCGAGCCGCCGGCGGCGCCGGCGGCAGGGTTGAATTCAAGGGCTACGGATTAAACGAGACCGCCTGCTGGACCTGCACGCGCACCGCCTGCCCGCGCACCCTGCCGGGCCGGAAGACGCTCTTCATGATCATTTCCCTGGCCGGCTCGTTGAACGCCGCATTCGTGGTGCTGATGACGCGGAACCCGGCCGATTCGGGATGACCGGTGGTATCGATGACGAACGACGCGACCACCCGGCCACCGATGCCGGCCCGCTCGAGGACCGGCGGGTAGCGGCGGGGACCAGCGGAAATCAGGTCCGGCGGATCGTCCACCTGGGCCTCGAGATAGGTCTCGCCGGTCACGGGGCCGGTGCCGCCGACCACGCCGACCGCCACGCCACCCTGCACGCCGGTGCCGGTGAAGTCCTTGGGGTCGAACCGCTCGTTCAGGTTGATCGGCGGGATTTCCGTGGGGATGTCCTGCACGGCGACCACCGTCTGGAACCCGCGCGGCGGCGGATTGGCACTCACGATGGCGTCCGGCGGCGGGGCCTCGGGCGGCGGCGCCTCGGGCTTGGGAGGCGCCAGGAACACCAGCGTGGTGTCCGCCAGCCGCTCCCGCACGACCTCGGCCGCGCCGGTCGTGGCGATGACGGCACCCGTGATCAGAATGGCGTGCAGGACGACCGAGACCACGAACTGGCCGGCGGTGCGCTGCTTTGCGGGCTTGGATTCGACCAGAACCTCGAACACGGTCCTACCTCCGTGGTGAGTCAGGCGTGTGGTGCAACCTACGCAACCCGCCTTGCCTCCGTGTGGCCCTTGCATGACAAATCGATAACAACGGAATGAGAAGTCCCGTCACCCCGGCCAGCCGGGGACGGTCGTGAACTTACCCCGCAGCGGCCCCGCCGCCACCCCCCGCCCGGGGCAAGGTCACCACGAAGCTCGACCCCCGCCCCGGCCGGCTCTGCACCGCGAGGGTCCCGCCGTGCGCCTCGGCGATCCACTTCGTGATGGCGAGCCCCAGCCCGACGCCGGGACGGTCGCCGGTGCGGGACCGCGCCGGGTCGGCGCGCCAGAACCGGTCGAAAATATGGGGCAGGTCCACTGACGCGATGCCAATCCCGGTGTCCCGCACCACCAGCCGGACGTCGTCCCCCTCGTCGTCGAGCACCACCGAGACCGACCCCCCTGCCGGCGTGTACTTGACGGCGTTGGTGACGAGGTTGAGCAGCAATTGCTGCATCCGGTGCAGGTCGACCTGCACCTCCACGGCGTGCTCGGGCACCACCACCTGGGTGGTCAGCCCATGCTGCTCAGCCAGCATCCCCGCCGTCTCGCCCACATCGACCACCAGGGCGCGGAGGTCCCTCACTTCCAGCGCCAGCGGCGCCCGGCCCTCGTCCGCACGGGCCAGCATCAGCAGGCTGTCGACCAGTTCGTTGAGCTGGTTCAACTGCCCCAGCGTGGTGTCCAGCGCCTCGAGCACCTCCGGTGGGGTCCCTGGGTGGACCAGCGACCGCTCCACCCCGGCGCGCAACACCGTCAGCGGCGTCTTGAGTTCGTGGCTCGCGTCGGCCGTGAACCGGCGCAACTGGCTGAAGCTCTGTTCCAGCCGGCTGAACATCGCGTTCAGGGTGACGGCCAGCCGGGCGAGCTCGTCGCCGGAGGTCGGCACCGCCACCCGGCGGTGGAGGCTTCGGCCGTCTGTGACCTCCTGGACTTCGTCCATCAGCCGTTCGACCGGGCGCATGGCCCGCCCCGCCAGGAACCAGCCGAGCACGGCGGAGGCGAGGAGAATCAGCGGCACCACGAGCACCATCGACTGGACGAGGTCGGCGGGCCCGAACGCGACGGCGGACAGCGGGGCGGCCACGATGACCGCCCCGACCTCGGTGCCCGCTCCATCGACGGGCAGCGCTGCGTACCGCATCGGTTCTTCGCCCGCGGGGAGGACGGTGGTGCCGATGGACGAACCGACCGGTGCGGGACCGGCCAGCGCCACCAGGCGCTCAATCGCCGCAAAATTGAGCTGTCGGACGGGATCGTTCAGGTAGAGGGTGCGCCCCGCCCGGTTGAAGACGAGGAGGAGGTCGCGTACGCCCTCGAAGTTGGCGGCCACCCCCGGCTGGATTTCCTGCGGGTCGTCCGGTCGGAGCACCGTGGAGAGCACCTGGTAGGATTCGTTCAGCCAGCGGCGGGCGAAGTCGGCCTCGAGCGCGAGTCGCTGGTCGAGTTCGCGCACGCTCGACTGCCGGCGCTCGAGATAGAGGGCGGTGCCGAAGACCAGCACCGTCGCCGTCAGGGCGACGGTGTACCAGAAGGTGAGGCGCCCGCGAATGGTGTTCACGCCTTGACCACGTACCCCACGCCGCGCACCGTGTGGATCAGCTTCTCGTCGTGCCCGGAGTCGACCTTCTTGCGGAGGCGGTTGATCACCACGTCGACGATGTTGGTGCCGGGATCGAAGTGGTAGTCCCAGGCGTACTCGGTAATCAGCGTCCGGCTCATGACCCGCCCCGCGTGCCGCAACAGGTACTCGAGCACCGCGTATTCCTTGGGCGTCAGGTCGAGCAGGTCGCCCCCGCGCCGGACCTCGCGGGCGCCGGTATCCAGCGACAAGGTGCCCACGACCAGCGTGGGGGGGGCCACCTGCTTGGGCCGCCGCCCGATGGCCTCGACCCGTGCGAGGAGCTCCTCGAACGCGAACGGCTTGGTCACGTAGTCGTCGGCGCCGGCCCGCAGCGTTTGCACCTTGAAGTCCACCGCGTCCTGGGCCGTCAGGATCAGGATCGGCGTCGTGACACCGCGGTCGCGCAGGGTGCGGACAATTTCCAGCCCGGTCATGCCCGGCAGGCGGAGGTCGAGGACCAGCAGGTCGTAGAGGCCGCCGGAGGCCAGCCGCAGCGCCTCGAGGCCGTCGTCCACCAGGTCGACCTGGTTCTGGTGCTCCTCCAGCCCGCGTTTGACGTAGGGGCCGACAGTCGGGTCGTCTTCGACGACAAGAATCTTCATGGGATGGCCGGCAGGTAGACGCGGAAGGTGGCGCCGAGTCCGGGCTGGCTTTCGACCTCGAGCCGGCCCCGGTGGTCCTCGACGATACCGTAGCAGATGGACAGACCCAGCCCGGTGCCTCGACCCTGGGTCTTGGTGGTGTAGAAGGGTTCAAAGATCTTGGTCAGCTCCGCGCGCGGAATCCCCACGCCCGTATCCTGCACCTCGATGACCGCCTCCTCCCCGCGGTGCCCCCCCATCCGGCTCCGCACCGTCAGGCGGCCGTTGCCCGCCTCCATGGCGTCGAGGGCGTTGAGCATCAGCGACATCAGCACCTGCACCAGCTGCTCGGCGTTGGCGAGGACCTGCCGCAGGTCGTCGCCGAGTTCGCGCTGCACGGTCAGTTTCTTGAACCGGGTGTGATGCTTGAGGAGAAAGAAGGTGTCCTCGATGACCGCGTTGACGTTGACCGCAGCCTTCTGCATCCCCTTGGGCCGGCTGAAGTCGAGGAGCCCGTCCACGATATTGGTGCACCGCTCGACTTCCTTGTCAATGATGTCGATGTATTCGCGGAAGGCCGCCTGTGCCGATTCCGGCACCTCCGGGACCCGGCCCTCCATGGCCGCGGCGCAGGCGCCGATGGTGGCGAGCGGATTGTTGATTTCGTGCATGATCCCCGCGGCGAGCTGGCCCACCGCCGCCAGCTTCTCGTTCTGCATGATCCGCCGGTGGATCCGGTACCAGTCGGTGACGTCTTCCCCGATCGTGATCACGTGGGAAATCTGGTCGCCGCCGAGACGCATCGGGATCTTGCTGATCCGGTAGAAGCGCCCCCCCGCAGGGTCGTCCACCTCGATATCCATCTGGGACATCTGGCCGGACTCGAAGATCTGGTCGAACTCCGCCTTGAGTTGCTCGGCCGACTGCCGGGTGAGCACCTCGAACACCGGCCGGCCGACCACTTCGTCGCGGTGGACGCCCTGGGTGCCGGTTTCCCGCTTGCGGTTCCAGATCTGGATGCGGTACTCGCGATCCACGACGTACAGCCCCACGGGGAGGGAATCGATGACGAGTCCGGTGAACCGGCGCTGCTCCTCGATTTGCCGGGCGCGCACGGCGACCTCGAAGGCGAGGTCCTCGGAGAGTTCGATCAGCGCGATGTGCGGCGCCAGCAGGTCCGCCACGATCGCGGCGGCGATGCGGCCCGATCCGGCGGCGATGCCCTCCAGCGAGAGCATCCCGACCACCGTGCCGTCGTGCTCCAGCGGGAGGCGGAGTCCCGCGCCGTCGACCGGCGGCAGCGCGTCGAGGGTCGGCAGGACGAAGGGCGGGGTTGCGGGGACGGGCGAGACGAAGGGAGAGAACGCCGCGCCGCTGGGCTGGCGGACCCAGATCGTGACCGACGAGGCGGGCACGCCGCGACGGAGGAGATCGGCCACCTGGCCGATCGCATCCTGGGACTCGCTCCCGTTGAGGAGCCGAGCGACGGCACCGACCAGGTCGAGCGCCCCGGCGGAGCCGGCGGTGGCTTCGGTCACCAAACCCTCGTCATGAACGAAATAGAACCCGCGAAGGGACGCGGCGCCAATGGTCCCGCGCGCGCCTAGGGCCGCTGGCGGGAGGGCGACGCCTGATAGTCGACCGTCCACCCGGCGGCATCCCGCCGGAGGACCAGCAATCTGGTGCGTTCGCCCTGCCCCTCGTTGGAGGGGGGGAAGTGACGACCCACGCCGAGGCGAGGTCACGATCCTGGCGCACATCGGTCCGGAGTACCTGCGCCCACGGCTCGGCCTTGGCGAGCCAGGCGGACACGGAGGAGCGGATGGCCGCTTCATCGGCCGGCACGCCCGGGGGTGGATGCGACTCCAGCCGGCATCCGGCGACGAGCAGCAGGGCCAGGGCAAGGGCGGGTGGAAATGGGACGCGCATGCGATCATGGCTCACGAAAAGAGAAGCTCAGGAATGCCAGGTCAGCGCGTGGGTCCCGTCGGCCTCGAAGGCCACCCGGGCGCCCCGCAGCGTCACATCGTCCACCTGCACGGTGGCGTCGGCCGGCGTGCCCTGAAGGAAGAACTCGACGTGGATGCGCGGGCCATGCACCCGCTCGACGCGGGCTGTGACTTGCCCGAACCGGCGACGGAGCCGGACGGTGAGGACCGTCCGCCCCACCCGAACCCGCTCGATCGACATGGCGTCCCAGTCGGGGGGGAACCAGGGCGCGAACCGCACCGCGCTCTCGAGCGCGTTCGGCCGGATGCCCCAGAGTCCCTCGACGCCCAGACTCGCGACGGCCGCCGATGAGGACAGATCGCCACCGCGCTCCACCACCCGGCCCGCAAGCTGACGCCACCGCTCGAAGCCCTCGGCGCACCGGCCCTCCTGAAAGTCCACCAGTGCCGCGGACCCAGCGAGGAAAGTAGCGGTGCCGGCCGCCGCCTGTGCAGCCCCGACCGAGACCGCCAGACCCTCCGCGACCTCCGGGTGACCAAGCGCCTCGGCCAGCGGCAGCAGCGACTCCAGCGCCACGGCCCAGGCCGCTGCGGTGGGAGCATCACGATCCCACGATTGCGTCGCCCTTCCCAGGTCATAAGCCCGGCGAATCGCGGCCCAGCGCCGCCCCAGGAAGTCGAGCTCGCCGGTCCAGGCGGCGTACCGCGCCGCCAGCAATAAATAGAGGGGGACGACGGGCATCGTCTCATACGTGGCGAGCCCGCTGGTGGAGCACCCCTCGATGATCCTGCCGTCGACGTCCTGGGTGAGCGAAAGAAACTTCAGGGTGTCGCGAGGGGGGCCACGGTCGCCGGCGGCGAGCTGCGCGATGGCACCGAGGCAGCCGTCCCGCCCTGCATACCAGACGGCACCGGGCCGCTCGGGGCCCGCCGACTCAATCGCCAGGCAGCGACCGACACCCGGTGTGCCTGTCAGCGCGCCGTCCAGTGCGCGCTTGGCCCGCTCGAACGCCTCCGCCAGGATCGGATCCGGCGTCTCGATGGATGTGGCGTAGGTGGCCAACTCGCGCTGGTGCTCGGTGCGCTGTTTCCGGAGGCCGGCCAATCCCCGGCGGGTCAGCACTTCTCGCGAGCGATCGAGGTCGGCGGCGTCGGCGGCCCCGGTGAAGCGGATCCGGCACCGGCCACTCCCGCGCAACGCAAACCGCACCGCAGGCCCGTCCACCGGCGCCGCTTCGAGCGTGCCACCTTCCACGTCGATGATCAGCCGGAAGGGATCGCCGACCGACCCGAGCACGGCGCGGCGTCCGCCGGGGGCCACCACCAGCTCGAGGTCGCCCGCACACCCGGCGGGATAGGGCCAGGCGCGACGGAGGTCGCTGGTCCATTCGACCAGCAGCGCCGATTCGGCGGCCGCCGACACCTCCCAGTACACGACAGGATGCTCGAGCGCCGCCATCCAGCGTTGCGATGTGCTGCCGTCGGCAGGTTGCAGCAGGGCACCCCGCGCCGACACCGAGGCCTCACGAACCACGGACCAGGGATGTATCCACGCCTCTCGAACGCCGCCCCCCTCGCCACCCGCCAGCGAGGCCCGGCGACCAGTGACGCGCCACTGCGCTGCGAGGGGCGCCGGCGAGCCGTCGAGCCAGTCGCCGCTCAGGGCAGGGAGTTCGGGAACCGGGGCGAGATCGTTCCGCAGCACCCGCTCGGCCGGGAGTGGCCAGTGCTGAACGGCAAGTGCTCGGTCGCGATGGGGAATTCCCTGCCCGACGAGCGCATTCCCGATGAGGGTGCGCAGCTGCGGTGCGCACGGCTGGTCGGCCTGTTCCGGGTGAATGCCGCTGCCGAGGCAGAGCAATCCGCCATTACCGACGGGGTACTCCCACGCCACGATGCGTGAGGAATTGAGTTCGAGGCCGACCCGTTCGACCGCCACGACTCCCGCGGCGGCCGGCCGGCCTGCGGCGTAGACCGCCCACCGATACGGCGTCCCGACCCCCGGCGACCAGGTGCAGGTCCCCTGCTGCAGCCCTGCGAAGAGGGGGTGTGGTCCGAAGCCCGCCATCCCGCGCAGCGAGGGGTCGGCGGCGCCCGCCTCCCAGAGCGTGTCGCGCACATCATCGGGGGCGATGCTCTCCACTCCGAGCGTCACCGCCACCTGCACCGCGCTGAGCGTGGCGAGCAGGCGGCCGCCGGAGAGGAGCCAGGGCTGGAGGTCGGGAGGAATCAGGGAAACGTCGTGCAGCCAGAGGCAGGCGATGTCCTGCAGCGTCACGTCATCGAGCGCCGTCGTGACGCGTGCGCTGACGCCGGGCAGCGCGACAAGCCACTCGCGCAGCTCGCCGACCGCGCCTTCGCGGGCCACCACCACGACCCGCCTCACGGTGTGTGCCGACGCGGCGGGCTACTTGCCGTAGCGCCCCGCGACGACATCCCAGTTGACCACGTTCCACCACGCCGCCATGTAGTCCGGGCGCCGGTTCTGATACTTGAGGTAGTAGGCGTGTTCCCAGACATCGCAGCCGAGGAGGGGGGTGCGGCCGGAGGAGAGGGGGCTGTCCTGGTTCGGCGTGCTCTCGACGACGAGCTTGCCGGAGGTATCCATCGAAAGCCAGGCCCAGCCGGACCCGAAGCGGGTCGCGCCGGCCTTGGCGAACTGTTCCTTGAAGGTGCCGAACGCCCCGAAGGTGTCCTTGATCGCCGTGGCGAGCGCGCCGCCCGGTTCGGTGGCGCCGCCCGGCGTCATCATTTCCCAGAAGATGGTGTGGTTGTAGTGCCCGCCGCCGTTGTTGCGGACCGCCGTCCGGATCTCCTCCGGGACCATTTCGAGATCGGCGAGGATCGCCTCGATGGCCTTCCCGCTGAGGGCAGCCTGGCCGTCGAGCGCCGCATTCAGGTTGTTGACGTAGGCGGCGTGATGCTTGTCGTGGTGGATCCGCATCGTCGCTTCGTCGATGTGGGGCTCCAGCGCGGTGTAATCATAGGGGAGGGGGGGCAGGGCGAACGTCATAATGGACTCCTGATAATGGCGAGCGAATAGGTCCGGCTTGACTCCCGCAATATGGACGGCCCTCGGGGGAGGGTCAACGCGAGTCGGATTCCTCCCGCGACGCTTGCGAGGCGAGCTGTGCCAGCAACCCGGTGACCGCCGCGGTCAGGAGCACGGTGAATACGACTTCCTGATCGAGCAAGGCGGGCCAGACGAGAAAGGTGCCGAAAGCGGCGGCGAGGGCGACCACCCGGGGCCGCGCCTGTCCGCCGAGCGCGGCGGCAGACAGGACCAGCCAGCCGCCGATGGTCGCGTCGGGAGCGGAGAATGTCGCCGCACAGGCGATGGCACCGAGTGCCAGCGAAGCCCGGCCGGTTGCCGCTGCCCAAATGACGCCGAGGACGGCGATGCCGACGCCGATCGGTTGCCAGGAGAGCACCCAGAGGGGCCAGAGGAACCAGGCGACATGCAACAGGATGGCGCCTGTGATGAACGCCAGGGCGCCCCAACTGTATTTGCCGCGGAGCGCAGGGATTCGGCGGTCCAGCCACCGGACCCCCCGCCCCAGTCCGAGCCCCTCGGCCACCATCCAGTAGAGGAGAGCGTCGAAGGCGAGGGCACCGGCGCTGAGCACCGCCGGGAGCGCCCCTCCCCTGTCCAGCGTGGGCCAGGCGGCAGCGAGGCCCGCCACGACCGCAACCCCGCCGGACCAGAGCGCCACACCGCCGACGCTCAGACGGGTGCGTGCCCGCCAGGCCGCGATCCCGAGCAGCGCGGGTCCGAGGAGGAGCAGCGCCCCGCTGACCCAGACGGTCAGCGAGGGGCCGTGAAAATCAGGGAGGAAGGGGAGGCTCGCGGCGCCGAGCAGAAAAGCGGGGATGCCGAGCGCGCCGCGCAGACGGTCCGCCCGACCGGGGAGGAGGAGCGCCGCCGCCACCATCGCGGCGTAGGCGATGGGCACGATGCTGGTCACCGGCGCTCCCTCCTTCGGGCGGCGTTACTTGCCCGTCATGATCCCCTGCCGAATCTGGACCGCACTCGGCGAGGCATCGGGATCGACCACGAGGCGGTAGCTGACGATCGTCACGAAGCGGAGCGGCATCTGCAGGGTGAGCCGGTTCTCGCCGCGCTGCACCATCACCGGAATGATGGTCCCGTCGGCGCCAGTGCCGTACTTGGCCCGGAACTCGGCGGCCCAGTTCGGCTTCGCGGCGTCGAATTCCCCGACTCGGACCAGTTCGTCGCCCGCGAGCCCACCCGCTTCGCTGTACGCGGAACCCGGCGCGACCGCAATCACGGCGGCCGCGTTGTCGTTCGAACTCTGGATGCCGAGCCGCGCGATGCGGTTGCTGTCCACCAGCGCCGAGAGGCCCGCGAGGGCAAAGTCCGCGGCGTAGGGAAACGGGTCTCGCCCGTCAATATAGCGGGCGTTGAACTCGGTGAAGGAAACGCCACCGGCCGCGGTGGAGACCGCCTCCCACCATTCCTTGCCGGTGAACCCCCTGCCCTTTTCGTAGGTCGACCGATAGAGCGACGCCATCACGTCGTCGAGCGACTTCCGGTTGCCGCTGGCGGCGCGGATGCGGATGTCGAGCAGCATTCCGGCCAGCGACCCCTTCGGATAGTAGATCGACCCCGTCCCGTCCGTCATCCCGATCCACGCCGACAGCGAGGCGTCTTCGAGCGACACCACCGGAACGTCCGCCACTTCCTGCATCTTCCCGGCGGTCAGCGCCAGAAACTCCGCGGCATCGATGACGCCGGCGCGCACCAGGGCCACATCGGCGTAGTAGTCGGTGATGCCCTCGCTCACCCAGAGCCAGGGGGTCGGCATCCAGCGGTCGTACGCGTAGGGCACCATGTCCGCCGGCCGGAACCGCTTCACGTTCCAGAGGTGGAAGATCTCGTGCGCGGTGATGGAAGGCAGAACCGGGTTGCCGATGAGCAGCGGCGTGTAGATGCCCACGTGAGAGTTCTGGTGTTCGAGGGCGCTGCCCCCGCCGTACTCCTCGTCGAAGATGAGCAGGTTGGTATAGCTCTCGTAGGGGGCGACCCCGAACACCGCGATCTCGACCGGGAGGTACTGCTTCAGCTCGGTCCAGAACGTCGCGCGCGGCGCGCCGGCCAGGGTACCGGCCGGATAGCTCGCCAGGCGGACCCACTTCCCCTCCACCTGGGCGCTGTCGAAATCGAATTGCCCGATGAAGAACGGCATGTCGACGAGGTCGTGGTAATTGGCGGCGCGATACGCGCGGGGGGCACCAGCCGGAGTCATGCCGGTGGCCACCCGCCAGGCCGGCTCGGTGGTGACCGTGACCGTCGCCGGGAACTCGAGGCTGCGGCCTTCCGGATAGAGGAACACGTTGGTCCCGTTGACCAGCAGGAAGTCGGATCGGCTCCACGCCATGGCGTTGTCGAGCTGATTGGCCAGGAAGTCGAAGGTGATCGTGACCTCACCGCGCCCGGAGGGCCGGATCCGCCAGGTGTCGGGATCGGCCTTGTCCCACGAGAGGGGGGCGCCGCCCTGGGTGACGTGGAGGCTCGAGACCCGCCGCGCAAAATTGGAGATCTCGTAGGCGCCCGGCGTCCAGCTCGGCAGCGAAAGGAGCACCGGATCGCTCCCGGCCACCTGGAACCGGGTGGTGACGGTGAGGCTCTGCGCCTGCGCCGTCGTGCGGGTGAAGGTCAGGTCATAGCGGATGTCAGTGACAGGCGCGGACTGCTGGGCCAGGGCGGCGGTGGGCAGTGCCGCGACGGCGAGGAGAGTCAGAAGGCGACGCATGGGGCTCGAGAGCAAGGGGTGGGCAGGGAGGCAGGGCGGCAGATCGGCAGGGCTGCGGGGCAGCGGGGCCGGGCTGCGGGAATTTCGTCCCTACGACCCCGATCGATCAATGGTGTCAACCTGAGTTCGAGGCCGCATCGCGGATGCGACACGGCCGCCGGCGTGCGGTGTTCCGCACGCCGACGGCCGCTGCAGCCAGGGGCTGCCAGTCGGTGCTACAGGCCGTAGATCGAGGCCGGGACCTTCAGCAGGTAGCTGTTGTAGTTGAAGGCCTCGTCGTAGGCCGTCCCGACGATCACCGTGCCGTCGGCCGACGCGGCCACGACGGACTGCCACCAGTAGTTCGCCGGCAGCGTGATCCCGTTGGCCGTGGCGATGTCGAGCAGCGACACGACTCCACCGGCCTGGGTCCAGAAGAACGGGAAGGGGACGCCGAAGAAGCCTTCCTGCATGGTGCCGTAGATCACCTGGCCGTTGAGGGCGGTCGCCTGGCCGTACCCGAAGTACCCCTCGTAGCTGCCCGAGGCGACGTTGATGGTGCCGAGCGCCGAGCTCCAGACGAACGGCATCTGGTTCCAGACGCCAGTCACGACCAGGCCGTTGCCGGAGATGGCCAGCACCTCGCCTGGGCTGTCGTCGGTGAAGACCCCGCCGCCGGGCACGAAGGAGCCGACCCCGTTCGCGGTCCACATCGCCGGGCGGCGGTCGATCCAGTAGGTGTAGCCGCCGACGTTCGCGTACTGCGAGGCGAACCCGCCGACCATCGTGCCGTCATCCGAGATGACGGTGGCGCGGTTGCTCGCCGGATTGCCTTGCGCCGTGTCGGCGTCGCCGATCAGGTCGAGCGCGATGAAGCCGCCGGGGCCGGCCGCGTCCGTCCAGAGGAACCCCTCGGCGTTGCAGAGGTTCCACATGAGGCCGACCGTGGTGTGACCCGCCGTGTCGATGTCCCAGGCGCCGCTGAGGTCCTGCGCCCCGGTCTCAGAGTCAAACTCGCAGCCGTCCGTGTAGATGCTGCCCAAGTCCAGCCAGCCGGTGCCTTCCTGCCAGAGGCCGGCGATTTCCGGCTTGCCGTGGATGGCGCTGACCCGCTTGCCGTTGGAGATGCCGGTGGTGAAATCCCACAGCCCGTCCCCGGCGGACCCCTTCAGGGTCGTGGTGCCGGTGGCCACGTCGAAGAAGTAGAACTCCGCGGTGATCGACTGGTAGTCGCTGAGGAGCACGGTGGTGCCGTTCGGCGTCGATGTCTTCGGCGCGCAGGCTCGGGATCACGACGAGGCTGGCATCGGGAATCGGGGTCGGTTCGGTGGGGTCGTCGCTGCAGGCGGCGACGGTACCGGCCAGCAGGCCGACGACGAACAGCGAGCGCAGGGCGCGCGCCGACGGGTCCAGCGGTGGGTCTCGGTCACTTGCACTCCGGTGGTAATGTGTGGGGCGTGGCAATGCCACATCTCGCGACCCATCACGAGGGCGAGACTGGAAGGGTTGGAGCACAGAGTCAGGGGGACTCGGGCATGCGAACCAGCGGGGGGGCCTGCCGTGCGCTGCGGGCACAAGGATAGACGGGGGTCCCGGAACTGTCAATCGGGGGCGGGCGGGGTGCCAACGGCCCCCGATGGGGCTATTTTCTGGGCATTCCCCGCCAGCACGACGGCGCCCCTGCAGCCCCAGTTGAGGTGCACGAGATGACCCGTTCCCGAACCCGCTCCACCCTGTTCGGCCTCGCCCTGACATCGGGCCTCTTCGCGGCCGCCTGCTCCCCGCCGAGCATCACCTCTGAGCGGAACAGCGCCATCCCGATCCCGGCCGCCGCGACGGTCGCATTCGTCGGCGGGACCGCCGAGGGGAACACCCAGGTGAACCCGGCTGTGTCGAACGACATCATGCACGCCCGGATCCAGGCGGCCATCCAGGCCCAGCTGCAGAAGAAGGGCTACACCGTCGTCGACAGCACCGCGACCGGGCTCTTCAACATCCGCTATTACGTCGGGGTCAAGCAGAGCACCTCGTACGTGACCACCACCACCGGCGTCGGCGTGGGCGGCCCCTACTACGGCGGCTACGGGCCCTACGGCTACGGCTATGGCTACGGGTACGGGTACGGCTACGGCGGCTACGGCGTCAGCACGACGACCCCGGTCACCAACAGCAACGTCTCGTTCGTCGTGGACCTGGTCGAGGTTTCGAGCGGGAAGGTGGCCTGGCGCGGCATCTACAATGGCGAGGCCTCGAGCTCACCGCCCAGCGACTCCAAGCTCAACTCCCTGGCGACCTCGATCTTCAGCACGCTGCCGAAGGTGCCGCAGTAAGGCGGGGCAGCGGGGCAGCGGGGAAGCGGGGAGCCAATCGAAGTTCGTCACCCCGGCGAAAGCCGGGGTCCAGTCCAAGCAGGCGAGGCTATCCAAGTGTCCATCAACCGAACAGACTGCACGACTCGCGCCTGGCCGGGGCGCTGGTGGCCCTCGCTGGCCAGTGACCGCGTGCAGCGCCAGCACCACCTCGGAGCGCAACGACGCGGTCCCCATCCCCGGCGGCGCCACCGTGACCCTCCCCATCTCAGGGTCGCGGGCCGGGCCGGACGTGTACCCCAGTGTGTCGAACGACAGCATCCGTCACATGATCGCGCGAGCGCTCACGGCCCAATTCAGGGCGAAGGGGTACACCGTCGTCGACAGCGGCCAGCCGGCGATGTTCGTGGCGCGCTTCTTCCTCGGGGTGCAGGCCACGACCCAGTACGCCCCCACCGGGGGCGGAGTCAGCGGACCGCCGATCCAGGGCATCGGCAACGGGTATGGCAGGACGCAGGACACCCAGCTGTCGTCGCTACCGCCGCCGGATCAGGCCCAGAACGTGACGTTTGAAGCGTCGCTGGTGGATGAGAAGGCGGGGCGGACGGCCTGGCGCGGCACGTTGGAGCGCCAACCGAAGAGTACGGCGCCGGACCAGGCGCGGATCAACTCGGTCGTCGCCGAGGTGATGAAGTCCCTGCCCCGCGTGCCCTGAGCCGCCGTGCCGCAAGATCTCTCGTACGTCCTGCTGCTGTTCGTCCTGTTCGTCGTCCCGCGGTTCCTCCAGCGCTACCGGCTGCCGGGGGCGGTGACGGCACTCGCGCTCGGCGTCGCCGCCACGGCGCTCGGCCTCTTCCAGCACGACGAGACGATCGCCCTGATGTCCA
Organism: uncultured Gemmatimonadales bacterium; assembly: GCA_963705985.1. Taxonomy (GTDB): domain Bacteria; phylum Gemmatimonadota; class Gemmatimonadetes; order Gemmatimonadales; family GWC2-71-9; genus SPDF01. The sequence goes on from CAVPLK010000002.1 coordinate 71,127, forward strand.
CCTTCGGCATCGTGGCGCTCTTTCTCTTCGCCGGCCTCGACGTCGACCTCGAGGCGCTCAAGCCCGACGCGCGGGTGCTGGCGCAGCACCTGGCCATCTGGACCGTCACCCTCGCCCTCCTCACCTGGGCGGCCACCTGGATCTTCGCCCTGGCCTTCCGGGAAGGGGCGCTCGTCGCCCTCGCGCTGATCACCCCGTCGACCGGCTTCATCCTCGACTCCCTCGGCCTCTTCGGGCTCTCCGACAGCGAACGACGATGGACCAAGGCCAAGGCCATCGCGTCGGAGATCCTCGCCCTGACGGTGATGTTCCTCGCCCTCCAGTCCAAGTCCGCCGAACAACTCGGACTCAGCGTGCTCGCGATGACCGCCCTCATCGTGATGCTGCCTCCCATCTTCCGGTGGTTCGCCGGCCGCATCGCGCCCTTCGCGCCCGCGCTCGGAGTTCGCCTTCCTGCTGATGGTCGCGGTCGTCGCCGCCTCGGCCACCCAGCGCCTGGGCGTCTACTACCTCGTCGGCGCGTTCATCGTCGGCCTCGCCGCCCGTCAGTTCCGGGCGCGGCTGCCCGCCATGTCGTCGGAGCGCATGCTGGGTGCGGTGGAGTCCTTTGCGTCGTTCTTCGTGCCGTTCTACTTCTTTCACGCCGGGGAGTACATCAGCCCGGACGAGCTGAACTGGGGAGTGCTGGCAATCGGGGTGGCGTTCCTGGTGGTCTTCGCCTCGCTCCGGCTCGGCGAGGTCATCCTGCACCGGTGGGTCGCGCTGCGGGAGGCGCCGAAGAAGAGCCTCCGCATCGGCGTGGCACTCCTCCCGACCCTGGTGTTCACGCTGGTGATCGTGGATATCCTGCGGGGCCGTCCCGGCGTGACCCCGACCCTCCTGGGGGCGCTGGTCCTCTACACCACGCTCATCACACTGCTGCCGGGCCTCATCCTCCGGATGCCCGCCGATCGACTACGCGACCATCCACCTCGACCCGATCACCCCCGCCCTGGACTCCGGGGTCGGCGGATCGGCGCCGGAGTGGCGGGGTGCGGCCTCGACCGACCCTCCACAGCCCCCACCGCCCGCCGCGCCCGAGTAGAAGCGGTCACGACCCCGCCCCGGCACCCTCCGATCAACCGGCGCCGCTGCCCCCCGGCTCCCCGGCCCCGCGAACATCCGGCGCACCCTGTCCTCCCGCCTCGGCGGCAAGCTCCCGCAGGGTCAGCGCGAGGCCGCGCCCATCCGCCGCCGCGATCCAGCGCGGGAGGAAGCCGTCCAGTGACGCGACCGACGAGATGGCCCAGAGCAGGTACAGGTAGGGCTTCCGCCGCCGCGGGTCGCTGGCGATCGCGAAGAAGGCGTGGACCGGCGGGTGCCCCTCCGCGAAAATGATCCCCTGCCGGCACCGCCCCACGACCACGACCGGCTGGTCCAGCCCCGGCACCAGCGCGTGCGGCACGGCGATGCCGGGCGCCACGACCGTCGTCATCGTCTGTTCGCGTTCCCGGAGGAGCGCGTCCAGTTCCGTCTCGGGACGGGCCGTGGCGGCGGCGAGCCGCGCGGCCAGCGACCGGACCACCGCATCGGCGCTCTCCGGCTGCTGCAGGTCCACCACCTCCGCCTCCCGCAGCAGGTCGAGCGCGCGCGCGCGGGGCTCTGCCAGCTCCGCCCGGGCCTGGCGCCTCAGCACCCAGACCGTGGAGCCGGGGTGCAGCGTGGCGCCGTGGAAGAGCGGCTGGGTCAGTCCGTCCTGGCGGAACCCCAGCGGGATCGCCTCACCGTCCGGGGCGAAGACCAGCAGCGTCTCCTCGCCGGTCATGAGGTCCGGCGCCACCTCCTCGCTCAACTCATAGCGGTCGAGGTCGCTCCGGAACTGCACCCGTGCGAGCTCGTCCTTCGTGAGGAGGAGGCGGCGAATCCCGAGCCGCTGTACCTCGGACTCGGTCGCCGACTCCTTCCTCGGGGCCCCGAGCAGGTAGGACTCCGGCACGCCGAACTCCACGAGGGCGTACCGCGCCAGCGCCACCGACACCGGCTCCTCCCCCAGCAGCGACAGGATTGTCCGCGCGTCGGCCGCTCCCGCCTCGGCCAGGACGTCGCGATCCAGCACGTCCCCGTGGACCGCGCGGAACCCCTCCCGCTCGGCCTCGTGGCAGCTGACCGCGTGGCGGTCAACGAAGGTCACCGTCTCGCCCCCGGCACGTACCACCACCGCCAGCTTGAGCCCCACCCCGGTCACCGGGGTGATGATCACGCCGCGCCGGCCGGTGGCCGCCGGGACCAGCTCGTTCCGCCCCCGAAGCCAGCGGACCATCCAAGTCAGCATGAACGGCACCGACAGGGTGGTCAGGAACGCCATCACGACCAGGATCGAGAACACCTCCTGCGAGATGAGCCCCATGGCCAGCCCGATCTCGGCCACGATCACCTCGACCGCGCCCCGCCCGTTCATCCCGGCGCCGACGGTCAGCCCTTCCCGCCACCCGTGCCCGCTGGGGAGGTAGAAGAGCGTCGTGCCGATGATCTTGCCGACAGTGGCCAGCACGACCACGAGCGCCAGGAGTTCCCAGTTGGCGGCCACCGCGGTGAGCGAAATGTGGAAGCCGGCGGACACGAAGAACACCGGCGCCAGGAACCCAATGGAGAGATCGTGGACCACGTCGGTGATCTCGTACGACCACTTCCGCTGGAGGATGCCCTCCTTGAGGAAGAGACCGGCGATAAACGCGCCGAGGATGGCGTGGAGCCCGTTACCTCGGCCAGCTCCCCGAACATCAGCGCCACGATCAGGACCATCGTGAAGTTGCTGGTGCGCTTCCCCAGCTCCCACCGGGCGAGCAGCCGTCCGATCCATGGAAAGACGCGCATGCCGACGAAGCCCGCGACGGCGAAGAAGACGACCGCCTTGCCGACGGTGAACGCCACGCCCGTCCAGGCGCCGCCCCCCAGCTCCTGCGAGGAGAGCGCCAGGATCGCGGCGAAGGTCATGAGCGCCAGCGTGTCGGCAAAGACGGCGCCCACCAGCAGGACGCTGGCGATGCGGGTGCCCAGCAGGTTGAGGTCGATGAGGATCCGGGACTTGGTGGCGAGGGAGGTGACGCCCATCGCCATGCCCATGAAGAGGGCGGCCGGGGTGGAGTAGCCGAGCGCGAGCATGAGGCCGACACCGGCACCGAACGGCACCACGAAGCCGCCGAGAGCCGCCAGCATCCCTGCCCGCGACGCCGAGAGGAGCGTCCGGGGCTGGATCTCCATCCCGATGTAGAGCATGAGGAGGTAGACGCCGAGGTCGGCGAGCACCTTGACGGAGGCGTTCGGCTCCAGCCAGCCGAGCAGCGCCGGACCGAACACGACGCCAGCGGCCAGCTCGCCCAGGATCGCGGGGAAGCCGAGGCGGACGGCGAGGAGCCCGCCGCCCCAGGCCGCCAGCAGGATCATCAGGAGGTGGATCAGATCGAGGCTCACGCCGTCCCCCTCAACGAGCTACGGTGGATCCTCAGACACGAAACGCAGCCGAGGGCCGCGTTCCTGAAGATACACCCGCGGTCGCCATCGGGGGGCTCGCCTACGCCGGCCCCGCCTCGCCGCCCCCCTGCCCCGCCGCCCCACCGGCCTCCGGTGCCCCCGCGAGGATCCTTCCGTAGAGGCTCAGCACATCGCTGCGCCGCAGCAGGCCGACGAAACGCCCCGACTCCGGGTCCACGACCGGCAGCGCGGCGGCGCCGCGCGCCCCCATCCTCCGGGTCGCCTCAAGGAGCGAGTCCTCCGGCGCCAGCGACTCCGTCGGCTGCGCCGCCTCCGCGGCGATCAGCAGCTGGTGGAGTTCCCGCGGCTCGTTGGCGATGCGGGCCAGGTCCGCGATCGTCAGCACGCCGCTCAGCTCGCCGTACTCCGTCACCACCGGGAAGACATCCTGGGTCCCGGCGCCGAGGTGGGTCAGAAACTGCGCCGCGGGGGTGCGTTCCAGGATGACGATCGGCTTCCGGTGGTACGCCTCCGCCACGCGGAGGCTCGCGAGCACGTCGCGATCGGTCCCGTGCACGATGTGTTCACCCTGGCGCCGCAGCCATCCGCTGTAGAGCGAGTCGCGCTCCAGTCGCCGCGCCACGAAGTGGCTCACCACCACCGCCAGCATCAGCGGCAGCATGATGGCGGAGTTGTCGGTCATTTCCCAGACCATCAGGATGCCGGTCATCGGCGCGTCGAGCGCCGCCGCCACCACCGCGCCCATCCCCACCAGCGCGTACGGTTCGACCGTCAGGTTGAGCCCGGGAAAGAGGACGATCAGCACCGCGCCGAACGCCGCGCCGGCGGTGGCGCCGACGTAGAGCGACGGGGTAAACAGCCCGCCCGACCCGCCGGTATTGAGGGTGATGGAGGTGGCGAGGATCTTCATCCCCGCCAGCGCGAGGAGGAGATACCAGGCCAGGTCGTCGAAGCGGTCGAGCGGAATGGCCAGGTGCCCGAAGCCGACGAGCAGTCCGCTGGAAAAGAAGGCCAGCCCGCCGACGGCGGCCCCGCCCGCGAGGGCCAGCAGGACCGGCATCCGCCGCCGGAATCGTTCCGCCCAGGTATCGACGCCGAAGTAGAACCGGACGAAGGCCACGGAGGCGAGGCCCGCGACGAGCCCCAGCAACGGGTAGAAGAGGACGACCTCGCGGGTCAGGCCGTAGCCCTGCTCGAAGGGCACCGGAAAGACGGGATGGTTGCCGAACACGGAGCGGGAGACGACGGCGGCCACGACGCTGCTGACGACGACCGGCGCAAAGGCGGCGATGCTGAACGACCCGAGGATCTCCTCGAGCGCGAAGAAGGCGCCGGCCAGCGGTGCGTTGAACGCCGCGGAAATGCCGGCCGCGGCCCCGGCGCCGACCAGGATGATGGTGCGGTTGCCGGAGAAGCGGAACGAGCGCCCCAGCCGGGAGCCGACGGCGGCGCCGAAGACGGCGATCGGGCCCTCTGCCCCCGCCGAGCCGCCGCTCCCGATCGTGATGGCGCTCGCCGCCGTCCGCACCATCACTGCGCGGCTGGGGATGACCCCCTGCCGCCGCACGACCGCGAGCTGGACGTCGGGGATGGTCAGCCCCTTCTGCCCTGGCGCAAAGCGCCGCATCGTCCACCAGGCGGCGACCGCCCCGGCGCCGGTCAGGAGCGGACGGTACGCCAGCTGCCCCAGCTCCGGCAGGTACGACTCGGGCCAGCTGAAGAAGACCAGGTGCGCGAGGTCGATCAGCTTGTAGAACCCGATGACGCCGAGGGCCGCGGCGAGGCCGATCACGACGGCGAAGCCGAGGAGAATGGTGTTCTCGCTCAGCCCGAGGCCGTTGAACCAGTCCACCACGTCGTCCCAGACGCCCTGGGCGACGTTGACGGGCCCGTACGTCGTGCGGCGCGCCTGCGCGGCGAGCCGGCGCAGGTGCCAGCGCAGGGTGCGAAGGATGTCGACGGGTTTCACTTCAGCAGAATCTTTCCGGTTGCGAATTCGTCTGACAAGGTAGCACTATTCACGCCCTCGTCACAGCGACGCGCCACCACCCACGTTGAGAGATGTCATGCGGTCTCCCCTCCGCCGCTTCACCGTCCTGCGGCCCTGCTCCCTCGCCCTCGCCGCCAGTCTCGCCTGCATTCCCGCCGCAGCCGTCGGCCAGTCCATCGGCGCCTACACGCCGCCGGTCCAGTGGCCGGAGCGGCCGCCGCGGTTCGACCTCGTCAACCAGCGCATCGAGCTGAGCGTCGACTGGGCGCGGCTGGCCATCACCGGCAGGGTGACCACGCTCGTGACGCTCACCACGGTCACCGACACCGTGCGGCTCGACGCCGACCATCTGACCATCACCGGCGCCACCGACGCGACCGGACGCAAGCTCCGCTTCCAGGCGGATTCGACCCACGTGACGGTCAGGCTCCCGCGGCGCATGCAGCCCGGCGACGCGGCCGAGTTCACGCTGACCTACACCGGCGTCCCCGAGCGCGGCCTCTACTTCGTGCCGCGGAGCCACGTGGTCTGGACCCAGGGCGAGGCGATCGAGACCCGGAGCTGGGTCCCGACCTACGACTTCCCCAATGACAAGGCGACCTGGGAGTTCCTGGTGACCGCCGACTCCGGGCATGTCGGTCCTCTCCAACGGCACGCTGAAGGACGTGACGCCGGCGGCCGGGGGGCCGGCAGGTCTGGCACTGGGTGCAGGAGCAGCCCGCCTCCACCTATCTCTATTCGGTCGTCATCGGGCCGTTCACCGTGCTCCGTGACCAGTGGCGCGGCCGCCCGGTCGACTACTGGGTGGCGCCGGACACGGTGCCCGCCGGCTGGCGCACCTTCGGCGAGACGCCGTCGATGATCGAGATCTACTCCCAGGTGCTCGGCGTCAACTACCCCTGGCCCAAGTACAGCCAATCGGTCATTCCCGACTTCACCTACGGTGGAATGGAAAACGTCTCGGCCACGACGCAGACCGACCAGGTCCTGCACGGCGCCGAGGGGGAGCCGGAGGAGAGCGGCCGCGGCCTGGCCGCCCACGAGCTGGCCCACCAGTGGTTCGGCGACTACACCACCACCGCCACCTGGTCGCACGCCTGGCTCAACGAGGGATTGACCACCTACATGGAGTCGGTGCAGAACGAGAAGAGCCGCGGGTGGCCGGCCGGTCAGCGGTCGTGGTACAGCCAGCAGCAGCAGGCGATGCGCGCCGATCTCCGGCAGGAGCGCCCGCTGGTCTGGGGCGACACGCTGGCCGACCCGATCCAGCTCTTCTTCAGCGGGCACATCTACCCGAAGGGTGCCCAGGTGGCGCACCAGCTCCGCCGGTTGCTCGGTGATTCGCTCTTCTGGGGCGGCATGCAGCGCTTCCTGGTGGACAACGCCTACCAGCCGGTCCGGACCGAGGATTTCGCGGTCGCGTTCGAGCAGACCGCCAATCGCGACCTCGACTGGTTCTTCGACCAGTGGGTGTACGGCATCGGGTACCCGAAGGTGAACGTGACGCGGCACTGGGATGCGGCGGCAAGGCAGCTGCACGTCACCGTCACCCAGACCCAGAAGATCGACTCCACCCATCCCCTCTTCCGCTTCCCAGTCACCATCCGGCTGATCACCCCCGACTCGGTGCTGCGGAAGGAGATCATGGTGACGAAGCAGGCGGAGACCTTCACGCTCCCGGTCTCGCAGCAGCCGCTCTCGTTCCGGTTCGACGAGGGGGCATGGCTGCTCGGTACGGTGGCCACCGACCAGACGCCCACCGAGTTGTCCGACATGGCGAAGCACGATCTGGACTACGGCGCGCGGAACTGGGCGCTCCGGGCGCTGGCCGGGAACACCACGCCGGTGGCCGACAGCGCGCGGCGGTTCATCGTGTTGAATGAGCGAGAGGCCGCGCTGCGCGAGATCGCGCTGGCACAACTCGCCGAGCGGAAGGACACGGCGGACCTGCCGCTGATCCAGTCGGCGCTGCGCGACCCGCCAGCGGCGTGCGCGGCGGCGCCATCGAGGCGTGGGCCGCCTTCGACTCCCTGACCGTCCAGTGGCAGGCGCGCCAGATGCTGCTGACCGACCCCAACTCGGCGGTCCGGCAGGCGGCGATCGGCGTCCTCAACCCTGCCGACCTCGAGGTCCGCACGCTGCTGACGACCAGCACGGAGCCGAAGTGGCCGCTGGGCATCCGCCAGTCGGCGGCCTACCAGATCCGGAACCAGGACGATCCGGCGGTCGTGGCGGCGCTGATCGCGCTCACCGATCCCTCGAACCCGCGCAACCTGCGGCAGGCGGGGCTTCGCTACCTGGCCGGGCGGAGCGACAAGGCGCCGGCCATCGCCACAGCCACCACGTACCTCAGCGATCCCGATCCGCTCTTCGCGGTGAGCGCCGTGCAGACGCTGGCGCGGGTCGGCGGTGCCGGCCGGCACGGCCACCCTGACGCAGCGGCTCAAGGTGGAAAAGCGGGTGACGGTCGATGACGCGATTCGTGGAGCGCTGACGTCGAAATAAGCAGGCTCGCCGGGGTCGCCTCACCCCCTGACCCCCTCTCCACCATGTGGAGAGGGGGAACACCGACAGCACTCACCCCGGACCCGGCCTTCGCCGGGGCATGCTCGCAGGGGTCCATGTCGATGCCGCCAGGCCCAACCCTCTTAACGCCTCCATGCATTGGCCGTCTCCCCTGTGTACATCAACCAGGGGAGCACCGCATGCGCCGCCTTGCCCCGACCGCCGCGGCGGTCGTCCTCATCCTCACCATCGCCGCCCTTCCCGCTGCCGCGCAGGGTACCGCCGCTCAGCATGACATGGCGATGATGGGCACCACCGATGTCGCCAGCAAGCACCTTACCGTCACCCCACGCCGGCCGACGCAGCCGGGCGACTCGGCTCGCGCCGACAGCATCGTGCAGGTCGCCGAAGCGGCGCTGGCCAGGTATGGGGACGTTTCGGTAGCCGAGGCGGACGGCTTCCGGATGTTCGCGCCGAAGGTCAAGAAGCAGAAGATCTATCACTACAGCCGGCGCATGAACGCCGTGAAGGCACGCTGGACGTTCGACGCCACGGCGCCAAGTGCCCTGCTGTACGAGCCGCAGGCCGATGGCACCGTACGACTCATCGGCGCGATGTACACCGCACCTCCCACATTCACACTTGACCAGCTCGATGCGCGCATTCCCCTCAGCATTGCCCAGTGGCATCAGCACACCAGCATCTGCCTCCCGCCAGGCGCGAACGAGGAGATGGGGCTCTTCACCCGTGACCCGCGATTCGGCCCGCGGGGCAGCATCTCGACCGAGGAAGCGTGTCAGGAGGCTGGGGGCACCTTCAAGCAGCGGATGGCGGGGTGGATGGTGCACGTGAACATGTTCGAGGCGCCGGACCAGGTGTGGGAGCACAGGCACTGACATGAAGAGGCAGGGCAGCGGGGCAGCCGGGCAGGGCTTGGTGTGGGGATTCGAGGCCGGGTCGTCCATATTGATGTCGGCGCGACGTTGCGCCGTGGCAACGCCGACCAGACTCACCTCCCAGCGCGAGACCTCACGTGATACTCACGACACTCCTTCTGGCGGCGCTCCAGGGCCCGGCTGTCGCGCCGTCCGACACCGCCCGGACCGTCTTCGGGGCGTGGCAGTTCAACAAGGTGGACAGCGACAATCCCCAGCCCTACCTCGGCGGTCCCAACCAGGGCGGGTACGGTGCCGGAGGAGGCAACGGGGGCGGCCAGCGTGGCGGGGGCGGTCAGGGTGTCCAGGGTGGTGGCGGCGGGGGTGCTGGATCGGGTGGCGGCGGGATGGGCGGCGGACGGGGCGGCCCCCCTCCGGGAGGAGCTCAATCACCCTCGTCCTCGCAGATGGCAGGGCACCGGGAACTCACGGCCCTTGCCCTGCGGGCCCCCGAGTTGCTCGTGCTTCGCGAGTGGGGAGATACCCTGGCCGTGACTGCTGACAGCGCGGCCACGATCACTCTGCGGACCAGTGGGAAGAAGGTAAAGTGGCTCACGACTGACAGCGTGAAAGTCGAGACCCGCGCCGAATGGGAGAATGGGCGCCTGGTGCTCACCCACGACGTGAAGGACGCCGGAAAGGTCTCGTATACCTTCTACCTCTCGCCGAAGCGCACCCAGCTGTTCGTGGCGGTGCGGGTCTACCCGAAGGGTGGACCCACCGATCCGGTTCCATTCCGTCGCGTGTACGACGTGGCCGAAGGCAGCCGCTAGCCCGTCTGACCGGAGGTTCGCCGCCTCCCCCCGCCGTCACCTCACGCGCACCTCGATGACGGTGGTCGCCAGCGCGAGGGGCTTGTATCCCGCAATGTGCTGGAAGAACCAGGGACGGCGCAACTGGCCACGCGCGTTGGCCTCCGCCACCTCCGCTCCGGAGAGGTCGGCCAGGTCGTTTCCGTCGTCCCACATCGGCGTCCCCACCGCCCAGTTGGTCCCCGACGCGATCCACCGGGCATCGGTCTCGGCGGCGAACGACAGCACCAGATGGTACTCACCCGGGGTGTCCGGCCCGCGGAGGGCGAGCGTGTGGCGTGAGACGGCTTCCACGGCCGGCGTCGCGAGGGCGGAGACGGTGAGGTAGCTCTCGCGCTTGTCGCCCCAGCTCGGGAAGGCACCGAGAATGACCGAGGCGGCCGGCCAGTAGGCGGAGTAGCGAAGCGTGACCTCCCCCCGAATCATCTCCCCCGGCTGCACCATGAGCTGCCGATGCTCCGGGAGGAGCGTCTGCCCGTTCAGGTCCGCGCGGTCGAGCCAGAGGGTGGCGCCGCCGGGCGGATCGAGCACGACGGTGACTGCGTCCAGCCCCTTGGCCGAGAATCGAAGCTGCGTTCCCCCCGGCGCGGACGCGCCGAGCGCGACGCGATTGAACGTCGCCAGCCCGTCCACCGCCGTGACCGAGGTGGATCCGACGACTCGCGCGGAATCACCCACGGCCTCGACCAGCACGTCGATGCTCCTGTTGCGCACCCGTCGGCCCGAGCCGTCCTGAATTTCCACGATGGGAACTGGAACCAGCGCGGACTGGTTGCCGGAAATCGGCGCCTGCAAGACGACCAGGCGCGCCGGACGGTCGGCGCCCTGGTTCGCGAGCACCGCCAGGGCGGAGACCACCAGGAGCCCGGCCCCCGCGGCGCTCCACCGCCTGGGGCGAGTGTCGAGTCCCAGCCGCCGATGAACCGGCCGCACCCGCAGCACCCGGCGGAGGCGATCCGACGTGCCCGCACTCCCGAGCAGCGCCCGCGCGAGCTCCATGTCACTCCGCGGATCGCGCCTCCGATGCGCCGACGCCAGCCATCGACGGTAGAGGGGGGCGAGCGTTTCCTCCGCTCCCCCGTGGATCAGCAACTCGGCGGCGCGCTGATGGTCGAAGGGCGAGATCGACGGCTCGAGGACGAGCGCGACGCCGAGCCGGCGGGCGAGGTCGTGCACGGCCTCCGGCGTGGCGTCCTGGAGGGCGACCTCGGCCAGCTCGTCGTGCCCCAGGCGCCAGCGGTCCTCGACGAGCGCGACGAAGCCGCGGAGTTCGAGCGAAGCGAGGAGGGCGGCCACCTCCTCCTCGGGCAGGATCGCCGCCCAGGCGAGGACTCGCGCGCCCATCGGGGCGGCGGCGGTCGCGAGGAGCGAGAGGAGCAGCCGCGAACGCGCCTCGAGCGCTTCCACGCGTCGGCGAAGCGCGTCTCCTGCCGGGAGTTCCGCCGCAATGCGGCCGGGGTCCGCGCAACTCCACCCGCGATCGTCGAGCCCCAGCCACCCCCGGTCGAGCGCCAGTTGCAGGCTCTCGAGGATCAGGTGCGGCGATCCCGCGGAGGCGCCGTGGAGTCGATCGACCAGCAGCGACGACCATGCTGCGTCGGGCAGGGCACCGACGCTCATGACCAGCGCCTCGACCTGGGCCGCCGTCAGGGCCGCCAGCGCGAGGGTCTCGGCGTCGGCCTCGATCGATTCCATGCCCCGGACCGGCCGCCCGGCCGTCACCACCAGCATCCTCGAACCGGTCGCCCTGGCGCAGAGCCCGGCGAGGACCTGCAGCGACTCGCGATCCATCCAGTGGACATCGTCGAGCAGGAGCGCCAGCGGGGCTTCCTCGCTCAGCGCCAGCAGCAGGTCGGAGAGCGCGAGGGTGCGGCGACGGAGCGCCTCCGCCCCCTCGCTGGTGTCGGCGGTTCCCTGGAATCCGGTGGCCAGCGAGGGATCGAGCGCCTGGAGGGTGGCGAGCGCGGTCGGTGACACCCCCGAGGCGCCGGGGAGCACGAGGAGCGCACGGGCGAGCTCGGCGGCGAAGACGTAGGCGATCTGGCGGGACCCCGGCGGGGCGCGCAGGTAGAGGATTCGCCCGCCCATGGCGCGGAGCCGGCGTTCGGCGTCGCGCAGGAGGCGGGTCTTGCCGATTCCGGCGGGCGCGGAGAGGTGCAGGTGCCCCCCCTGCCCGGCACGGGTGCGCTCCCACGCCTGCGTGATCCGACGAAACTCCCCCTCCCGTCCGATCAGTTCCCCGGTCAGCACGGTGGACGCCGATCGCGTCGCGGCGGGAGGCATCGCGCGAACCCGCGCCAGGAACGGCACTGTTTGCGCTTCGGGATCGCGCCGCTCCTCGAGGAGCATCGTCTCCAGCGCATCGGCCTCGATCCCGGCGCCGATCGGGTCGCCGGCGAGCAACAGGGTGTCGAGCAAGAACCTCCACACCGCCTCGTTGGACGGGTCGGCGTCCCGGTGCTGGCGGGCCAGCGCGATCGCTTCCCGCACCGCACCGCGGTCCAGGCGCTCCCGGGCGAGGGCGTCGAGCGCGCGCATCCAGCCGGAGCGCAGACGATCCCTCGTCTTGTCGGCCCAGTGCTCAAACCCCGCGCCCCCCGGGACGCCGAACTCGCCGAGGAAGTCTCCCTGGTAGCGGCGGACCGCCTCCTCAAAGCGGGACGCGCGCAGCGCGTCCCCCACCTCGGCATAGTCGGAGACGAGGGGGAGCCGAAGGGTGAGCTGTTCCCCCTCACCGGCAAGGGTGGACTCGCCGAGCTTGCTTCGGATCTGCCAGATGGCCTGCCTGAGAGACTGACGGGCGCGTTCCAGGTCGGCATCGGTCCAGAGGAGGTCGGTCAGGTGCACCCGGCTTGCCGTCCGACCGGCGGCCATGGTCAGGTAGATGATGATGGCGAGCGGCTTGCCGGGGCCGAAGATCAACGTCTCCTCGCCCCCCTCCCCGACCTGGACAAGGCGTGGCATGGGTCCAAGCGTTCTGAGACGAAGGTCGGCGTCCGGCAATTCGGCTGTCATGGGGTCAGGTGGAAGGATACCATCCGTCGGAGCTTCCGGGAGGGGCAACTCATTTTCCGCCAAACAATTGCGACGATTTCGCGGGGGATTGACGGGGGATTGACGGCGGGGTGCTAGCGTGGACGGACTCACTGCCACGCCGCCCGGGGCGGCCTTCAAGGAGTTCGGTCATGCCGCGATTGCCGATGCACCTGCTGGTGCTTGGGGTCACCGCCCTGCTCACTGCCGTCGCCGGCTGCGACTCGACCGCCCCGTACGAGCCAGCGACCAGACTGGGATTCTCCCAGCAACCGACCCCGACGACGGCGGGAGCGGTCGTGTCCCCCGCGGTCACGGTCTCCGTCCTCACGGCGGGGGGAGACCGGTCCACCGGATCTTCCGTCACCATCACCGTGGCCATCACGGTGGGCACCGGTGCGGCCGGGGCCATCCTGGGAGGCACGACCACGAGGACGGCGGTCAACGGGGTCGCGACCTTCAACGATCTCACGCTCGACAAGGCGGGAACCGGGTACACCATCACGGCCACGAGCAGCACCCTGACAGCGGCCACCAGCACGGGCTTCGCGGTGACGGCAGGGGCGGCGAGCGCCTTGACCTTTCGCACGCAGCCCGCGACGGCCGAGGCCGGGGTACCGATTTCGCCGGCCGTCGAGGTGCAGGCGCTGGATGCGTACGGCAATCCCGCCTCGGGCAACGTCACCATCGCCATCGCCCCAGGCACCGGGGCGGCCGGCGCCGTCCTCGGCGGCACGCTCACGAAACCGACGGCGAACGGGATCGCCACCTTCGATGATCTCACGGTGGACAAGGCGGCGGGTGGGTATACGCTCGCGGCAACAGGGGCGGCTGCGCCCACGGCGACCAGCGACCTCTTCGGCGTGATGGCCGGCCCGCCCGCCGTGCTTATTGCGCTGGCGGGGGATGGTCAGTCGGCACCCGTCGGCACTGCACCACCTGTCATGCCCTCTGTCGAGGTTCGCGACCAGTTCGGCAATCTCGTTCCGAGTGCCGCCGTCGTGTTTACGGTCACCCAGGGGAGCGGCATCATCATCGATACCTTTCATGTGACCGGCGCGGACGGGCGCGCCACCCTCGGAGGCTGGGAGGTGGACGGGCTCGGCATCAACCGGGTGACCGCGCTCACCGCCGGCGGCGCGATAACGACCCCCTTCACCGCCACCGCCAGCAATTTGAGTTTTGCCTATACGCCGGATGTCATCGGCGGAGGCTGGACGCTCTGGGCGGCCAATGAGGACACCATTTTTGTCGGGGGCGGATTCCAGTTGCTGCGGTACTTCAATGGCACCACCTGGAGCAGCATGACCTCGGCGCTGGGAGCCAACACCTACGGGATCTGCGGGCGCGCCAGTACTGACGTCTACACCACCGGGCAATGGGGCGTCCAGCACTACGCCGGCACGAGCTGGGCCTCAATTCTGGGCGGAACAGACGAGATCATCGACTGCTGGGCCGGGACGAGCACCGTCTATGCGGTCGGCGATGGCACGCTGCGGGTTTACGCGAACGGCAGCTGGACGAGCATTCCAACGGGGCTGTCCCAGGCCTTCAACGTGGACCGCCTCGAGCAGGTCTGGGGCACCGGGACTGGTGTGGTCTACGCCGCCGGCAGGCCGGGCGTGCTCAAGTATGACGGTGTGGCCGCGGCGCTCGTCCCCGGCCTCCCGGCGAACATGGTCGGCATCCACGGGAGCTCGGCCGATAACGTGTTCGCCGTCGGATCCAACGGCGCCATCTGGCGCTACGACGGCACCTCCTGGGCCCCGATGAACAGCGGCACGACTGAAACCCTCACGGGCGTGGCCGCCTTGTCCCCCAAGAACGTCTATGTCGTCGGCAACACCGGACTCCTGCTTCGCTACGACGGCATCGATTGGCAGCCGGTCAGCACGGGAAACACCTCGGCCTGGTATTCGGAGATTCAGGCCCTTTCGGCGACCAGTCTTCTGATCACGGCCCCACCGGGCATGCTGGCGGGGAAACCATGAGCGAACCGTCGCCGAGGATGCAGAGCCCAGTCCTCTCGCCGCTTGAAGACACCGCCAAGGCCTCGCGTGACCATCTCGACGACTTCGCTGATTCCGTACTGGTCACCACCTCCCCCGGCGTCAACCGCTTTCGGATCGAGCGGCAGGTCGGACAGGAGCGCATCGAGTTCGTGACCGAAGGGGGGCTGATCTCGGAATTCACCGCGGAGTTCTACAGCCTGCTCGGCCAGCGCACCGATGACACCCACGGCCCGCTCCGGTCCAAGCGCCACCCCGCCATCCGGGCGCTGATGCTGCGCGCCGCGCGGCAGGGCGCCAACGCCGTCATCAATGTGGAGCTCGACTACGAGGGACATACGGGCGAGCGGGCGCGGTACGTCCTCAGCGGGACGATGGTGGTCTTGGTACCGATGTAAGCGGGGAGGCGGACTGCCCCCGGAGGAACGCGACCGTGGTAATGACCTGGCCGGCATGCCGCTGCGCGTGCTCGCCGGCGTGGGCCAGCAGTCCCAGCACATTGCTCGGCCGCTGAGCGCGCCCGACTCCGCGGAACTCGAGGAGGGTGTCCGGAGACGTGGCCCGGAGGACGGCGAGCGCCGCATCCACCGTCGCCCCGAGCGCGGCGAGAAGCTCCCCGGCCGATGTGTCGGACGGACCAGGCGCCTGCTCGTGCGTAAGGGCCTCACGCTGCCCCTCCGTAAGCGGCACGCCCCGCGCGTAGGTGACCAGCCGGTCAATGCTGCCGGCGATGTGACGCAGGTGAAATCCCACCGACGCCGCCCCGCCCGGCCGGGCCCAGAGTTCGTCGGCGGTCAGGTCGCTGGCGACGCGCTCGACGTCCCGCCGCGCCTGGAGCAGCCCGTGGGCCACCGGCATCAGGAGCGGAGGCACTCCCTCCACCGGTCCGGCGAGCCAGGCGTCGATGGCGGTACTCATGGTGCCTCCTGGTGATTGGATCGTCAGTATGATGCGCCAGAGATTGCTTCGTCGGCCACTGCGTGACCTCCTCGCAATGACAGAAGGGACGGCGCTGCCCCGCTCCCCCGCCCCCTGCGGTCACCTCACAAGGACCGAAGTCCATTCGCTCGCGTCGCTTTAGCGACATCAGCCGAGCCGCGGCTTCAGCCGCGACTCGCGCTGCCCCCCTGCCCCGCCCCAATAGCATTCCCTCCCCGGCCGGATAAGTTACGAAGGTCGCACGCACCCCCCTGCATTTTCGCGGCGAATCGGAGACTAAATAGTGAGAGCACGCCCGATCATGGCTGTCGTCGTACTTCTGGCCGGAATCTCGGTGCACCCAGCCTCGGCCCAGGCCCCCTCTACCGGCTACCAGAACGCCGCCGCCCTCCAGAAGGCCATCGACCAACTGGGCCGGGACTATCGCAACGTGGTGACGCTGTCCACCGTGGCACAGTCGCCTGGCAAGCGGCCGGTCCGAGCAATACGCCTCGGCGCGGGCAACGATCCCGACGGCCGCCCCGCGCTGCTGGTGCTGGCCAACGCGTTCGGGCCCCACGTCGTGGGGAGCGAGATGGCCATCCGGGTGGCCACGCAACTGGCCAACGGCTATGGCAAGGACAGCTCGGTCACCTCGCTCCTCAACACCCGCACCATCTATATCATCCCCCGCGTCAACCCGGACGCGGCCGAGGGATTTTTCCAAACCCCGCTCTATGAACGGATCCGGAACGACGGCACCGCCGACGACGATCACGACTGGGAAGCGGACGAAGACGGCCCGGAGGACCTGAACGGCGACGGCCTGATCACCATGATGCGGGTGCGCGATCCGGCCGGAGAATGGATGGCCGACTCCGCCAACCCGGCACTGCTCCGTAAGGCCGACCGCGCCAAAGGCGAGATCGGCGTCTATCGCCTCTACACCGAGGGGCGCGACAACGACCACGACCAGGCCTGGAACGAGGACCCCGTCGGCAGCACCGCCGTCAGCGCCAACTTCACCTATCAATATGATTTCTTCGGCGACGCCACCGGACTCTACCCGATGTCCGCGCCGGAAACAAAAGGCGTGGCCGACTTCTTCATTGCCCATCCTAACATCGCCGCCGTGTACGTCCTCGGCCCCCAGGACAACCTGCTGACCCCGTGGAAGCACACGAGCGGCCGCGGGCTCGGTGGCAAGGACGAGGGCACCTCGGCGGGAGGGCCCTACACCAGCATCCTGGAGGCCGACCAGCCCTTCTTCGAGGAGATGGCCACCCGCTTCCAGGCCGCGACCGGACGGAAGGCCGGACCGGCCTCGGACGCGCTGAGCGGCGACCCCCTCTCGTGGGCCTATTTTTCCATGGGCCGCTGGGCGTTCGGCTCGCGTGCCTGGTGGATTCCCGAGACACCCGCGAAGGACACGACGGCGACGGACAGCCTCGCTCCGACAAAGGAGGCCAAGCCGGGCGACGGCAAGAAGACCGCCGCGTACCCCGACTCCCTCAAGGCGGAGTCGAACGCGTACCGCTGGGTCGCGGCGAACAACGCACGCGGCTTCGTCGCCTGGACTCGCGTGGATCACCCCGATTTCCCGGGTCGCGAGGTGGAGATCGGGGGCTTCGCGCCGTTCGTCGGCATCAACCCGCCCGCCGCGATGCTCGACTCGCTCTCGCGCGGCCAGCTGACGTTCGTGACCGGCCTGGCCGGCGCCCTCCCGCGCGTCACCCTGCGCAACGCGCACGTCACCCGGGTCGGCGATCGGACCTACCGGATCGAGGTCGAGGTGGCCAACGACGGGTACTTCC
This sequence comes from uncultured Gemmatimonadales bacterium, assembly GCA_963705985.1. Taxonomy (GTDB): domain Bacteria; phylum Gemmatimonadota; class Gemmatimonadetes; order Gemmatimonadales; family GWC2-71-9; genus SPDF01. Next base: position 88,614 of record CAVPLK010000002.1, read on the forward strand.
CGACGCTGGCCGCCATCGGCGTGAAAGCGTTCTGGCCGCGACGCATTCGACTCGCGCTCGACAAGGGGAAGACGGAGATCGTCGGGGGTCGCGCCGTACAGCTGGTCGGGCCAATCCCCGGCAGCGGGGCGTCGGAGAAGTTCCGGTGGGTGGTGGTGGGGGACGCGGGGGCCACCGTAGACGATCACGGCCACGAGTCCGGTCGCGGGGTCCGCGTCCGAACCCCTGACGCTGCGTTGAGGCGATGACCATGACGATCAGATACCGAGCCACCGCACTCGCGCTGACCCTTGCCGCCCTGACCCTTGCCGGCGCCGGACGCGCCGCGGCCCAGGATGTCCTGGCGGCGATGGGGTCGCCGCCGAACCCCAAGGTGGCCGTCTCCTGGGACCGGTACTACGACCACGCCGCCATCGGCGACATCGGACGCCGGCTCCAGAAGGCGTATCCCGACCGCTGCCGCCTCGGCTCCATCGGCACCTCCCACGGGGGCCGCGAACTGTGGCTCCTCACGGTCACCAACTTCACGACCGGCAATCCTGACGACAAGCCGGGGATGTACATCGACGGCAACATCCACGCGAACGAGATCCAGGGCTCCGAAATCTCGCTCTACACCGCCTGGTATCTCTGCGAAATGGCCGACCGGGTCCCGTGGGTGGACTCGCTGCTCGACGCGCGGGTGTTCTACATCGTGCCGACCATCAACCCCGACGGGCGCGACGACTTCATCCACAACCCCAACAATCCCAGTTCGCCGAGGGCCGGCATCGTCCCCCGCGACAGCGACGGCGACGGGGTGGTGGACGAAGACGCCTACGACGACCTCGACGGCGACGGCAGCATCACCCAGATGCGCCGCCGCAACCCGAACGGGCGGTGGATCACCTCCCCCGTGGATTCGCGCATCATGATCCGCGCCGACGCCGACCAGCCGGGCGAGTACGAACTGCTCGGCGAGGAGGGCATCGACAACGACGGCGATGGCCTCGTGAACGAGGACGGGGTCGCGTTCTCCTACGACCCGAACCGCAACTGGCCCTGGAACTGGCAGCCGCGGTACGTCCAGGGCGGTGCCGACTACTACCCGGGCTCGCTGCCGGAGACCCGCGCCGTCATGCAGTTCATCATCGGCCATCCCAACATTGCGGGCGTGCAGACCTACCACAATTCCGGCGGGATGATCCTGCGGGGCCCCGGCGTGCAGAGTGACGAGTACCAGGCCGCGGACATCGCGGTCTACGACGCCATCGGCAAGGTCGGCGAGACCATCCTGCCGGGGTATCGCTACATCGTCATCTGGAGCGGGCTCTACACCACGTGGGGCAACGAACTGGACTGGACCTACGCCGGCCGCGGGATCATCAGTTACAGCAACGAACTGTGGACCCCGTTCAAGTACTTCGAAAAGCAGCCGGAGCGGGACAAGTACGACCGGCCGGAATACCAGTTCGACCGCCTGGTGCTCATGAAGGAGGCGGTGGTCCCGTGGACGCCGTACAACCATCCCCAGTACGGCCTGATCGAGATTGGCGGAGTCAAGAAGCAGTACACCCGGGCCATTCCCGGCTTCCTGCTCCCCGCCGAGGCGCACCGGAACATGGCCTTCACGCTCTATCAGGCGAGCCAGATGCCGCTGGTCACCGTGGACTCGATTGCCACGAAGGCACTGGGCGGCGGATTGACGGAGGTGACGGCCATCGTCGCGAACAAGCGGCTCGCGCCGACGCATGTGCAGCAGGACATCAAGAACCACATCACGCGCCCCGACTGGGTGACGATCGAGGGGGGCGAGGTGGTCGCGGGCTTCGTGGTCGAGGACCCGCTGTCGGGCCGGGCGCGCGAGCAGGAGCGCAACCCGCGCCGGATCGAGGTGGACAACATCCCCGGCATGGGAACGGCGGTGGTGCGGTGGGTGGTTCGGGGAAAGGGACCCTTCACGGTGACGGTGGATTCGGAGAAGGGCGGGATTGGACGGCAGGGCAGCGGGGCAGCAGGGCAGCGGGGCAGCGAATCTCACTGAACGTCACCCCGGCGAAAGCAGGAGCGTCACCCCCGCGAAGGCCGGGGTCCAGGGCCAACGAAGCAATCTCACCACATCGAAAGGGAGCAATCATGACTGGGTCACAGGCAGGCACGACCGGCAAGATGCCCTGGCACTTCTGGGTGATCGGCGTCCTGGGGACGCTCTGGAACGCCTTCGGGTCCCTCGACTATTACATGACGGAAAGTCGCAACGAGGCGTGGTTGAGCGCGGCCCCGCCCGCCCAGCTGGAGTTCATCTATGCGGCGCCGAGCTGGGTGGTGGCGATGTGGGCCATCGGAGTCTGGGGTGGCCTGGTGGGATGCCTGCTCCTGCTGCTCCGGAAGGGGGCCGCCGTGCCGGTGCTCCTCGCCTCCCTGGTCGGCGCGACACTCCTCTTCGTCCACAACTTTCTCCTCTCCACCGGCCTCGAGGTCTCGGGCACGGGTGGGGCCGTCTTCGCCGTGTTCATCATCGCGGTCGCGTTCGGGCTGTGGTGGTACGCGCGGGGGTTGAAGCAGAAGGGGATGCTGGTCTAAAGCGGGGAAGCGGACCGAAGATCGTTACCCCCGGCGAGGCGCGGCTGAAGCCGCGGCTCGGCTGATGTCGCTGAAGCGACACGGGCAAGAGTCACCCCGGCGAAGGCCGGGGTCCAGTGCAGATGCATCGACCTCCCCTTGAGGAGTTTTTCATGACTGATCGGTCCCGAGCCCTCCTGCTCGCCGCCTCGTTTGCGCTCACTCCGACCCTCGCGGCATCCGCGTCGGCGCAGGAGGTCCTGCCCTTTCCGCCGAAGCCCTCCGGCAGCACGGCCGGGATCACGATGCAACAGTCACGGTACAGCCCGCTGCCGCCGGAGAACCACCTGCCGGCGGGCGCCCCGAACATCCTGATCATCCTGATCGACGATGTTGGGCCGGCCCAGAACGACACCTATGGCGGCGCGATTCACACGCCCACGCTGAGCAGGATCGCCGCCGAAGGGATTTCCTACAACCGGTTTCACACCACCGCCATGTGTTCCCCGACGCGGGCCGCGCTGTTGACCGGCCGCAACCAGCATCGGGTCCACAGCGGCCAGATCACCGAGCTGGCCAACGACTGGGACGGCTACATGGGGGTCATCCCGAAGTCGAGCGCCACGGTGGCCGAGGTGCTCAGGAACTACGGCTATCACACCGGCGCGTGGGGGAAGTGGCACAATTCGCCGGCCGAACAGACCACGCAGGCTGGCCCCTTCGACTACTGGCCCACCGGCTACGGCTTCGAATACTTCTACGGCTTCCTCGCGGGCGAGGCCTCGCAGTACGAGCCGATGATGGTGCGCAACACCACCTACGTCGAGCATCCCCACACCTCCGGGGGACATGAATACTACCAGCTGAGCGAGGACCTGGCCGACGACGCCATCTCCTGGCTGCGGCAGCACAAGGCCCTCGCTCCCACCAAGCCCTTCTTCATGTACTGGGCCACCGGCGCGTCGCACGGCCCGCACCAGGTCCCCGCGGCCTGGGCCGACAAGTACGCCGGCAAGTTCGACGACGGCTGGGACGCCTATCGGGCGCGCGCCTACGAAGGGGCCAAGCGGAAGGGGTGGATTCCGGCCAACGCCCAGCTGACGCCGCGCCCGGCCACCCTCGCCTCGTGGGCCTCCATCCCCGAGAGCCAGAAGCCGTTTCAGCGCCGGCTCATGGAGGTGTTTGCCGGCTTCACGGAGCATGCCGACGTCCAGGCGGGGCGGGTGGTGGACGAGATCGACCAGCTGGGCTACGGCGACAACACGCTGATCTTCTACATCTGGGGCGACAACGGCGCCTCGGCCGAGGGGCAGAACGGCACCATCAGCGAACTGCTCGCGCAGAACGGCATCCCGAGCACCACGGAGCAGCAGATCAAGGCCCTCGACGGTCTGGGCGGCCTGAGCGCGCTGGGCACGCCCAAGACCGACAACATGTACCACGCCGGCTGGGCCTGGGCGGGGAGCGCGCCATACAAGTACACCAAGCTGATCGCGTCCCACTTCGGCGGCACCCGCAATCCGATGGCGGTGCGCTGGCCGGCGCGGATCCAGGCCGACCCGACACCCCGCGCGCAGTTCCTGCACGTCAACGATGTGGTGCCGACGATCTACGACCTTGTCGGCATCACGCCACCAAGGGTCGTCAACGGCATCCCGCAGGACCGGTTCGACGGCGTGAGCTTCGAGGCGAGCTTCGGCGACGCCACGGCCAGGGTCGGGAAGCCCACACAATACTTCGAGGTGATGGGCAGCCGGTCGATCTATCACGACGGATGGATCGCCTCGGCGTTCGGCCCGCGCTCGCCCTGGATTCCCGGATTGCCCCCGGGGATCGCGAACTGGGACCCCGAGAAGGACACCTGGGAGCTCTACAACCTCGACGACGACTGGTCGCAAGCGAACGACCTGGCGGCCAGGATGCCGGACAAGCTCCAGGAGATGAAGGACTTGTTCCTGGTCGAGTTCGCCCAGAATAGCGGGCTCCCCGTCGGCGGCGGGCTGTGGGTCATGGCGTTTCACCCTGAGCTGCGGCTGGTTCCGCCGTACACCTCGTGGACCTTCCCCGGCGCCATCACGCGGATGCCGGAGGTCGCCGCACCGGCGTTGGGCAACAAGCCGAACACCGTCCGCATAACCGCCGATATCCCCCCCAATGCGAACGGCGTCCTCTACGCGCTGGGCGGTTTCTCGGGCGGCCTCGCGCTATATGTGCAGGATGGCGCGCTGTCCTACGAGTACAATCTCTTCGCAATGACCCGCACCCACATCCGGGGGGACGGCACGCTCCCCACCGGACGGGTCACGATCGAGGTGGTCACGTCGTATGTGGAACGGAAGCCGGCCGGACCGCTGCGGATCGTGCTGAGGGTCAACGGGCGGGAGGTCGGATCGGGCGTCGTCCCGGTCAGCGCTCCGCTGGCGTTCACCGCGAATGATGCCCTGGACTTCGGTATTGATCTCGGCTCGCCAGTCAGCATCGACTACTATGACCGGGCACCATTCAAGTTCACTGGCACGATTGCCGGGGCGACGGTGGAGTATGCACGGTAGGGCGGCGGGGTGGCGGGGCGTGAGTCGCGGCGGAAGCCGCGCGATCTCACCTCACCCCCTGTCCCCCTCTCCATGAGATGGAGAGGGGGAACGCCGCACTTGGAACAGTCTATCATTCTGGAGAACTGTCTATGCGCTACGTCGATGCCTATGTCATTCCCATTCCCAAGCGGAAGCTCAAGGCCTACTGGGCCATGGCGCGCGTGGGGAAGAAGACGTGGATGAAGCACGGCGCACTCGCCTACTATGAGTGCGTCGGGGACGACCTGAAGGCGTCGTGGGGCCAGGGCTTCCCGAAGATGGCGAAGTTGAAACGCGGGGAGACGGTCGTCGTCGCCTTCGTGGTGTACAAGTCGCGGGCCCATCGCGACCGGGTCAACGCGAAGGTGATGAAGGAGTTCGCCGCGGCAGAGGCCCCGATGGAGATGCCGTTCGACATCAAGCGGATGGCGAACGGCGGGTTTACGGTGGTCGTGGGGACGTGAACCACCGTCCGGAGCAGTCTCCCATGGCGCTGAGCTCGACCATCTACAACTTCGACATCGAGCTCGCCGACGTGGACCGGGGCGTCTACGAGTCGCTGGCGCTGCGGGTGGCGCGCCACCCGTCGGAGACCACCGAGTACCTGCTCACCCGGGTGCTGGCCTACTGCCTCGAGTTCGCCGAGGGGATCAGCTTCGGCAAGGGGTTGTCGGAGCCGGACGAGCCGGCGCTCACGGTGCGGGACCTGACCGGGGCGCTGGTGGCCTGGATCGAGGTGGGGGCCCCCGACGCTCGGCGGCTCCACAAGGCGAGCCGGGAGGCGCCCCGCGTCGCCATTTACACCCACAGGGATCCAGCGTTCCTGGTCCGGCAACTCGCGGGAGAACGCATCCATCGCGCCGAGGACATTGAACTGCATGCGGTGGACCGGGAGTTCCTGGCGGTGCTGTCCGGGAGACTGGAACGCCGGATGACCTTCGGGCTCTCGGTGAGTCACGGCCACCTCTACGTCACCCTCGACGGCGAGACGATCGCCGGCGCGGTGGAGCGGCACGGGCTGGGGGCGAGGTAGATCCGCTTCCCCGCCAGCCTCAGTTGTTCCAGTCGTCGCCCGGCATGATCCGCCGCATGAACTCGTCGAAGAGCGGCACCGTAAAGGCGGTGTCGCCGTGGGCCGGGCTGTAAATCATCCCCTTGGCAATCAGGGAACTGCGGATGGGGCCGAGCGCGGTCACTCGCCGCTCGAGGATGTCGGCGATGTCCCCCGACCGATGGGGACCCGCACCCAGTTCCGACATCGCGCGGAGGTAACGCTTTTCCGACGGGGTCAGCCGGTCGAACCGCACCCGGAAGAAGCTCTCGTCCAGCGCCGCCACCGCGGACCGGGACGCCCTGGCCACGTCGTCCGCGGTGATCGGCGACGCGTCTGCGACGTCCCAGGCATGCTTGCCCCATTCCTGCACGAAGTACGGATAGCCCCGGGTTTCCTTCGCGATGCGATCGAGCGCCTCCGGCGTCACCACCACCCCCTGCTCCAGCGCCGGCTTGGCGATCGCGCTCCTCGAGGCGGCCTCGGTGAGCGGCCCGACCTCGGGGAAATCGAACAGCCGCTCGGCGTATGACTTGGCCCGCCCCATCCGGCCGCGGAGCTGCGGCAGGCCCGCCCCGACCAGCACCACCGGGAGCCGGCGCTGCGCGGTCCGGTGCAGCGCCGTGATGAGGGCCTCGAGCTGTGTCTCGGGGACGTACTGCAGTTCATCCACAAACATCGCCAGGGCGGTGTCCCCAGCCTGGGCGGCCTCGCCCGCCACCTCGAGAAGCGCCTGCAGGTCGTGCTCAAGGTCGCCGTTGTCGGCAAGGCCGGGTTCCGGCTCGAAATCGAAACCGACCTCGATGTCGGAAAATTTCAGCTTCAGCCCCTTGGCAAAACCAGCCAGGCCACGCAGCGCGCGCACCGCCAGGTCCCTGGCCTTGGCACTGTGCGACAGGCGCAGGAGACCCTGGCGCAGTTGCGGCGCCAGGATGGCGGGGAGCGAGCGATTTTCCGGCGCCTCCACCCGCAGGGTCTGGATGCCGGCGGCCTCGGCGTCGTCCCGCATCTGGTCGAGGAGGACGGTCTTCCCCACCCCCCGGAGCCCAACCATCAGGACGCTCTTGGTGGGCAGCCCGCGCCGCACCCGGGCGAGCGCGATCCGGACCGTCTCAAGCAGGTCATCCCGACCGGCAAGCTCGGGAGGCGGGGCTCCGGCGCCAGGAGCGAAGGGGTTGGAGACAGGATCCATGCGCCATTATAGTGAGTTTAGTCAGTTTATGCAAATGTCATAATATCGCAAATATCGATATAAACCTGCCCTCCAGGGCGGCCGTCCTCCTCTCTGCCCTCGGCCCACCTTTCCGCCGCAGACCCTACTCGGTCACCAGCACCGGCACCATGCGGGCATCGAAGGTCGAGTCGCCGAGTTCCCCCTGGCCGTTGCTCCCCCAGCAGTAGAGCACCTGTTTCGTGGTGATGCCGCAGGTGTGGTCCCACCCCGCCCGAACCGAGGCGAACGTGTGGCCCCCCGCCACGGCGACCGGAGTGGTCCGCGGAGTGGTGCTGCCGTCCCCAAGGGCGCCTTCCCAGTTGTCCCCCCAGCAATAGCCGGCGCCGTCCACGGTCAGACCGCAGGTGTACTCGAGCCCGGCGCTGATCCCTGAAAACCGCAGCCCGCCCGCCGCTGCGACCGGGGTCGGCCGGATGGTCGTCGACCCGTCGCCGAGCTGGCCCTTCGCGTTCCCACCCCAGCAATAGGCGGCGCCCGTCCCGGTGAGTCCGCAGGTGAAGTTGAGGCCGGCACTGATGGCGGTGAAGCTCCGCCCCCCCGCCACCGGCACGGGAGAGGTCGCGTCGAGGCCCGAGCCGTCGCCCAGCTGCCCGACCTGGTTGTTGCCCCAGCAGTGGGCGGCGCCGGCGGCAGTCAACCCGCAGGCGTGCCAGGCACCGGCGGTCACGGCGGTGAACGTCAGCCCTCCCGTCACCGGCGTGGGCGTCGAGCGATTGGTGGTCGTTCCGTCGCCGACCTGGCCGGCGCTGTTGTCACCCCAGCAGTACGCCGCCCCGGCCGTGGTCACCGCGCAGGTCAGGTGCATGTACCCGAGGCTCACGCCGGCGAAGCTCAGCCCCCCCGCGACGGGAGTCGGCAGGGCCCGGTCGGTCGTGGTGCCGTCACCCAGCTGGCCGCTGCTGTTGTAGCCCCAGCAGTAGAGGAGGGACGCGGTGGTGAGGCCGCAGGAGTGCAGCACCCCGGTGCTGATCCGTCCGAAGGTCAGGGTGCCCGAGACGATCCGGGCGTAGGGTTGTGCCATGGCAGTACCGTTGCCGAGTTGTCCGGCGGTGTTGTCGCCCCAGCAGTAGGCGGTCCCGGCGAGGGTGAGCCCGCAGCTATGGGACATCCCGCCGGGGCTGACACCGGCCATCGCGAGGGTGACGGCAAAGGAAGAGCTGGAGGCGATCTGGAGCTGGTCGGCGTTGGCGGCGAGGGAGTAGCCGCGCCCCCGCACGGTCATGCGCAAATCGGAAAATGTGGCGACGCCCTTCACGGCCGAGACCGTCCTGGTGCCGGCGAGGGCGGTGCCGGACCCACCCGACCAGATCGAGAGCGAGACGGGATTGGTGGCGGTCGTCACCGTCGCGCCCGATTCGTCGAGCACGGCGACGCGGACCGCGGGCGAGATCACGGTCCCGTCGGGACCGGTGGACGGCTGGACGGTGAACGCCAGCTTGCTTGGAACCCCGGTACCGTCGGGCCCGCTGCCGCCATTTCCGTCGCTGCAGGCGAGGACGACGGCGAGAAGTCCCGGAAACAGCCGGGACAGCTGGTGAAGCGTTGGTGCACGCATGATCCCTCCCTGGTCGAGTGCCGGCCGCGGTCCGCAACGGCATGGCCACACGATCGGAAGGTGGCGTCAAGCGGGGGTCAAGCCGGAGTCCAGGTTTTCTGGTGCCGCCCTGCCCCCCTGCCCCGCCTACATCAGCCCGAGCTTCCTGAGTCCTCCGGCGTCCACTCGGCGCGGGCCGCCGTCGAGGCCGTAGACCACGGCCTTGGCTTCTCCGATCAGTGACAGGTCGCTGCCTTCCAGCCGGAGTCCGGTGCCCTCAGGCAGGCCGACCACCGGCATGCCGGGGTTGGCGTGGGCGAACTCATTCAGCCGGTCCACCCGGGTCTCGCCGCCGTGGTCGCCGAGGCGGGCTTCGGTGTAGTGAGCGTTGATCTGGAAGGGGATCAGGCTCAGCGCCGACAGTCCTGGTGGTTCGACGATCGGCATGTCGTTGGTGGTACGGATGGTGGGACAGGCCACGTTGGAACCGGCGCTCCAGCCGATGTAGGGCATCCCGTTGCGTGCCGCGGCACGGATGGCGTCGAGCAGGCCGGTGTCGTACATCTGCGCGAGGAGCTGAAAGGTGTTGCCGCCCCCGACGGCGACCGCGTCCGAATCGGCCAGTGCGGCCACCGGATCGTCAGGCTCGTGGGCGCCCACCACCTCGTAACCGAGCGCGCCGAACACCTCGCGCACCGCCTCGGTGTACTCGTCCCAGGGCTTGGTCACGCCGGCATACGGCACAAAGAGCACCCGGCACACCGAAGAGCCCAGGAAATCGTGGATGTGCGCCCGGGCCCAGGCGAGATAGCCCTGACCGGGGAGCATGGAGTTGCTGAGCAGGAGAAGGCGGGGGTCGGGCACAGTGTCCTCGGTGGTGCGGGTGGGGGCAGCGACTGAGGATAGCCTTTCAAGGCCCGGTGTGGGAAGGACGAGGCATGAGGAACTCTGTGTTGGCACCTCAATCTGTGCACGCCGGGAACCTACCCGCCTGCTGGCCGTTGAAATCCGATCTGTTTCGCTGGCTTGGCATTTTCGTGAAGGAGTGCGCGGATCGCATCAAACACAGCCCTGAACTGCTGGTCGTACCGGGCCTCCATCGCATCGAGCTTCCGGGCCAACTCGGCGTGGGTCCCCAGTGCGACCCGCAGCTTCACAAAGGCCCGAACCACCTGCACACTCGTCTCCACGGCCACCTGGCTCTTGAGCACACTGGCCAGCATCACCGCGCCGTGCTCGGTGAAGGCCATAGGCACATGTCGACGCCCGCCCCACGCCCCACTTGAGGTCGCAATTTGCGACCTCAAGTTGGCGGCTTCCTCCGGCGTCAGTTGGAACGCAAAGTCGCCCGGAAATCGCGCCCGGTTCCGCCTGACCTGCTCCTTGAGCCGCTTGGTCGTTACGCCGTAGAGTGCGGCCAGGTCGGAGTCCAGCATCACCCGGTGCCCTCGCACCTCCCGGATCAGGCTGGCTACTCCCTCGACCACCACCGGATTCTCACTCTCGGGCATCTCACCCCCGCCTCGCTCGGTGGGAATGAAGGATGGCTCGCGTGTTCAGGAACCCAGTCATCCAAATCCTGCGAGCTAGACCCCGCAATCGCGAGGGTGAGAGGAAGGACTGGACCCACGCTTTCGCGGGGGTGACGGCCATGCAGAAAGCCCCACCGCAGAAGTCGCAGTGAGGCAGTGAGTTACTGAGCGGAGCGGAGAGCGCGGGGTCGGGGGGGAGCGACCGTCTGGGGCCGACTTGCAAAACCATCGGGCTCCGGGGCTGGCGGCTCGTAACGTAACTCTTAGGATACAGGCTCACCACAAACCGAGGGGTTCCAATGCGCTATGTCGACAGCTTTGTCCTGCCGATCCCCACCAAGAACCTCAAGAAGTACCTGGGCATGGCACGGCTGGGGAAGCGGCTGTGGATGAAGCACGGCGCGCTCGCCTACATGGAGTGCGTCGGAGACGATCTCAAGAACGCGTGGGGCGCCACCTTTCCCAAACAGATGAAGCTGAAGCCGCGCGAGTCGGTGATTGTCGCCTATATCGTGTTCAAGTCCCGGGCCCATCGCGATCGAGTCAACGCCAAGGTGATGAAGGAGCTGATGGGCGACGGCGTCGAAATGGAGATGCCGTTCGATCCGAGGCGTGGGTTGTACGGCGGGTTCAAGGTGATCGTGGGGAGTTGAGGGGGGGGCTGAGTTGATCTTCGGGCAGTGAGATCGGATATGGTAAGGCGACAGGCGAAGCCGGCATTCTTGCCCTTGGCACGAGCACCCATCCCGCAAGTCCCCCACGGAGGTCCCGTGCGAGCGACAATCTTGGCCTGCCTCCTATTGGTAACGGCGACCCCTGCGGCGCCCCAGGCCTCCCGGGTCCCCCTGCGCAAGGGAGATCGCGTCTACCTGCGAGTCCCCCTTCACGAGTTCCACCACGTCCCCACCAAGTTCCGGCTCTGGCTCGCTGAAGCGGCAGTCAGGGATTCGGTCGTGGTGGTCAATGGCGATCCGAACTGGCAAAGCTCCGGCTTCCTCTACCCGAACGCGGTGCGCGTGTCTGACATCAGGATCGATGCGCGCAATCACCTCTGGCGTGCTCGATTTGCCCGCGGGCGGGAGCCTGACCTTACGCTTACGGTGCCCCTTTCGGATACCGCCGCTGTGATCCCCCGATTGGTCGCCGACTCCGCCGACTCCGCTGCGGTCGTCGCAGAATCCTACGCCGCCATCGGGCGGCGCATCTTCCCGGGAGCCGCTGACTCGCTGCCCGCTCCCATTCTGAGTCGACTCCTGGGCGTCATCGACTCCCTCCTGGGGGGCGACTCGCTTCGCCTCGTCGACTTCCAGGGCGTGCCGTACGTCGAGATCCCGGCGCCGTCGCCTGAAGGAGTCTACGTCTACTCGAACCTGCCACCGCCCCGGCAACGTGGTGCGGTGATGAACAAGCTGGTCATTCCGATCGTCTGCCATCTCGGGCGTGCCGACACGAGTTTGCCCCGATCGCTCCGGTTCAGCATTCCGGTTCGAGTGACGGTGTACGACTACGTCCCGACGGGGATCGTGGTCGCAGACCTGTTGCTCGGAACGGGAGCCACGACGTCACGTGGGAAGCCGGCGTATCAGGACGTGACCTTCTACTTTGACGGAGAACTGGCCTCTCGGTTTGCCGCTGGTGCCATTTCGAGCCAGGAGCTGGTGGATCAGTCCGTGGCGATCCTGAAGGGCAGTTATGTGGGGGTGGACCTCTCCCAATAGGGCGTACGCCCATCGCGTGGGTCGTGCCCTGGGGCCCGTTTGGCTGGAATTATCGGAGGGGGAAGATTTTGCCAAAGTCCCGCAAGGCCTTGGCGCAGCCGAAGGTGAACGAAGTGGAGCGGAGGGGGATCGAACCCCTGACCCCCTGCTTGCAAAGTTGGATCGTAAGTCATTGTCCTGCAACAACTTGTAGCACTCACGCGTCGTTCTGGGCATCGGTGTTGTGAGTCGGGGGCCCGAAAGGGCCCTTTTGTTGTCCTGGACACACAACAAAACACACAACAGGGGCCGATTTCGGCTGAAATCGTGGTTCGTTCGCCACATTCCATTTGCAGGCCGGAAGAAGAATTCCGCAACGACTGCCAGTGCAGTTAACTTGTTGTCTTGTCTAGCGTTACTGGTCACTTCAGCGCCCCTCCATTTCACCCAACTCACAACAGACTCACAACGGTTACCCCCTTTGGATTTCGTAAGCAGGGGGTCGAGCTGATTCCAATAACTGAAGGCAGGGGGTCAGCGGTTTGATCTGAACTCACAACAGAAAGCCTGGTTCTCCCGCACCAACTCATGACAGAAGGGCTACTCCGCCGCCCGAACTCACAACAAATACGCAACGCTGATTCCATTTCGCCGAGGAAAGCAGGGGGTCCGAGGAAGGCAGGGGGTCGGAATGTTTGAGTTGGGCTCGCAACAGGGACGCCTGCCGAGGTATTTTGGACCTGAGGGCGGTATCGTGGAAAACTGGGAAATCCCCACCACGCGTTCACGATGGCAGCCCAACGGACGTTCGTCCGGGCGTATCTGAGTCTTGTACTGACCCTGGAGTAAGACATGGCCCCGCGTCGCACAGTGCTATTGCTTCTTCCACTCGCGGTGCTGGCGATCGCGGCTTGTGCTTCCGGCTCCGCCATCGTTACAGGCGACACGAGGCCAGCGGTCCCTCAGGAGCAAGTGAAGATCTATCTCGAACCACCAGACACGTTCGAGGTGATTGGCCTCGTCAGTGCATCCAGCGACGCCGGATGGACGGATCAAGGATCACTGAACTATGCGATTGCAGAGTTGAAGAAGCAGGCTGCGAAGCTTGGAGCGAATGGAGTGCTCATAGTCGCCACTGGCGAGACGACGACAGGTGTTGTTAATGGGAAGTACTATTCCATCCCTGTCACCGCGAAGACCGTTCAAGGCAAGGCCATCTTCGTCAAAGAGCAGTAGGCAGTGACGTCAAAGGTGCGGTCTTACCAGCACGTGCAGCTGCGGAGTACGCGCTGGCTCTGGCGGCCGCCGCACCGTAGGTTCTAACTGAGGGCGACGCGGCGGCTGCCACGCAGCGCCCTCGCAGCTGATACGCCAGTCGGTAGGCAGCTCAGTTCACATCTTCGTGCAGGCGGCCAGTGGACCTTTCCCAGGTGTTTCAGCTCTTCAGCCGGCGCCAAGCGCCAGCGGTCAAAGGCCTCAAGACGCTCACCGAAGAATTCCGGAATAGAGTTCTGATGAGGGTGCGCGACACATTTGGACACTCGGGATACGATCTTCACCTTTGGACGGAGGTTCATCAGAAACTCACCTACTTGGTCGGAAAGCTAAGCCTCACTGGCATTCCGGCCTCTCAAGGCCACCAGGTGGACGTGCTGCGATTCCTCGCGACCTGCTCAGATGCCCATTTCCTAGATTTTATCGAGGCGGTGTTTCAGACTAGCGCGATCGATCGCATCACCAATACCGCCCAGCTGGCGCTGGTCCGTGATATCAACACATTCTTCAGCATCGACGATCTACCATACGCCCTCACCGATTTCGTCTGGGTGACTGGCACATCCGTCGTCCACGGCTCTACCCACACGGTGATGACCCGGACCGCCATTCCGCAGGTTCTCTTGAAGGAGTCTGGCTCCATTCACGAGACCATCGTCAAACCGGTACTTGAACTGATCGCCGACCCGCGCTTCAGTGTCGTGAACACCGAGTACAGGGAGGCGTTGCAGGACTATCGCAAATTGGACTATGGGGATTGCCTTACCAAGTGCGGGAGTGCCTTCGAGAGCACACTCAAGGTGATCTGCAGCGCCAATAGGTGGCCCTTTTCACCAAACGACACTGCTGCGCCACTGCTCAAGACAGTTGTCTCGAGGTCAAGCCTCGATGGGTATTTTGAACAGCCGTTAATGTTGATCGCAACGGTCCGGAACCGCTTGAGCAAGTCTCACGGCGGTGGGACCGTCCCTCGGGAGGCAGAAAAGCACGTCGCTGAATGGGCCATGAACGCAACGGGTGCTGCCATCCTATTGCTGGTCCAAGAATGTTTGTAATCGCTAATGGAGCCGCCGAACCAGCGCATGCAGGTGACGAGGGCGCATGTCTTGCGGCCGCGCCGCCGGCGCCCTCGCCGCTGATGCGCGTTTCGTTAGGCCGCCCGCGTCAGATGTAATTTCATCTCGCCATTGGGAACCCGAATGCCCAGGAAACATGCGTTATCGCAATACCACTGTGGCGTGGCGGCGGAAGCGTTTGCAGCCGGCTTGCTGGCGCGGTGCGGCTGCGACGTACTGGTGCAATACGGCGCCAATCAGCCCGAATACGACCTCGTGGCAAAGCGTGCACAGCAGGCTCTATGGATCTCGGTAAAGGGTAGCCAGGACGGCGGCTGGGGCTTAACCCAGTCGTTCAAGAAACCAGGCGTGTCGTACGCTGAGGCCGCCAAGGCGTGGGCTGCGAAGCATGATCCGCGAATCATTATGTGCTTTGTGCAGTTCAAAGACGTGGCAATCGACGCATGTCCCGAAGTCTATCTGGCACCAATCGGGGACGTAGCGAAGCAGATGGTCAAAGCGCGGAACGGCCTCGGAGATACCACGATCCAGACATTCCACACTTGGGCCACTGGCCAATGTGCAGGTTGGACTGACGCGATCCCTTCCTCCTGGAGTTTCTCTGCCAAACGGCTTGATCAGATGTTTGAATGGGCGGCGGCCTAGCCAGCGCATACCGCTGGCAAGGGCGCGCTGGCTTGGGCGGACGCCACGCCTTAGGTTGTGAACTGAGGATGCCGCGGCGGCTGCCGCGCAGCGCCCTCGCAGCTGATGGGTTCGTCGTTAGACCGTACAGGATTGTGGCTTC
>CAVPLK010000003.1:0-327500 GCA_963705985.1 uncultured Gemmatimonadales bacterium
GTCCGGGAAACCACGGTGCGCCGCCGCGAACGCGATGCCGAACGGCGCGCCCGCGAGCAGGCCAGGGCCCACCTGCTGGAGGCCCGGCAGCTGGTCGAGCAGGCGCTGGGGGCGGCGCGCACCGCCATGGACGAGGCCGCGGCCCGCGACGCGCGCCGGGTGGTCGAGGACGGGATTGCCGCCGGCGCCCGCGCGATGGCCGCCAGCGACGACGAGGAGCGTGCCGAAGGCGGCGCCGTCACCGTCGGGAGCCGGGTGCGGACCGGGGCGGCCGGAATCGGCCAGGTGGTGGAGTTGCGCGGCGATGGACGGGCGGTGGTGATGGCGGGAGCGCTCCGCGTCGTGGTGGACACCAGGCAACTCGAGGTGTTGCGCGGCGAGGCGCCGAAGCAGACGGCCCACGAAGGGGTGCGCACCCGTCACCCGCCGTCCATCGAGGCGCCGATGGAAATCGACCTGCGCGGCATGACGGGAGACGAGGCGGAGACGGCCACCCTCGCCGCGCTGGACGCCGCGGTGCTGGCCGACCGCCCCTACCTGCGGATCATCCACGGCAAAGGCACCGGTGTCGTGCGCTCGCGGGTGCAGCAGCTCCTGAGCCGCGATACGCGGGTGCAGAGCCACGCCTTTGCCCCCTCCAACCAGGGCGGCACCGGCGCCACGGTGGCGGAGCTCCGGCCGTGAGCATCCCCGACGACGTGATCGAACAGGTGCGCGACACCGCCGACATCGTGTCGATCGTCGGCGACTCCGTGGACCTGAAGCGCACCGGGTCGGACTACCGCGGCCCCTGTCCCTTCCACGGCGGCACCCATCGCAACATGGCGGTCATCCCGAAGAAGGGGATGTTCTACTGCTATGTCTGCCACGAGGCCGGCGACGTCTTCAGCTTCTTCATGAAGCGGTTCGGGATGGACTATCCCACCGCGGTGCGCGAAGTGGCGCGGAAGGTGGGCATCGTCATCCCGGAGCGGAGCGAGCGGCAGGGCCCCGATCCGCACGAGCCGCTGTACTCGGCCGCCGCGGTGGCCCACGACTGGTTCGCGCGGCAGCTGCGGGAATCGAGCGAGGCCGACGCCGCGCGCCACTACCTCGTCGCGCGCGGGATTCCGCTGGAGGTCGCGGCGGAGCTGGGGCTGGGATTCGCGCCGCGCCGCGGGGAGTTCCAGGCGGCCATGGCGGAGCTCGGCGTGAAGGAAGACGATCTCGTCACCGCCGGGCTCGTGGTGCGCCGGGAGGACGGGAGCATCGGGCCGCGCTTCCGAAGCCGCCTTCTCTTCCCGATCCACGACCTGCGCGGCCGCGTGGTGGCGTTCGGCGGGCGCCTCCTCGGCCCGGGCGAGCCGAAGTACCTGAACTCCCCCGAGACGCCGATCTTTCACAAGGGTCGCTCGCTCTACAATCTCCACTTCGCGCGGAACGCCATCCGCCGCGAGGAGAGCGCGCTGGTGGTCGAGGGGTATTTCGACGTGATCCGGCTGGTGCAGGCTGGCGTCGAACAGGTGGTCGCGCCCCTCGGCACCGCGCTCACCGGCGACCAGGCGGAGCTGTTGAAGCGCTATACCAAGACGGTCACCCTCCTCTACGACAGTGACCCCGCCGGGCTCCGCGCCACCTTCCGGGCGGGCGACGAGTTGCTGCGGCACGACGTGCGGGTCCGGGTGGCGACGCTGCCGGCGGGCGAGGATCCCGACACCCTGGTCCAGAAGGGCGGGGCGCCGGCGCTGCAGGCGGTACTGGACGACGCGGTGGATGTGCTCGAACGAAAGATCCAGATCCTCGAGCGGAAGGGATGGTTCGAGGGGGTCGAGCATCGGCGCGAGGCGCTCGATCGGCTGCTGCCGACGATTCGCGCCGCAAGTAACGCGATCACCCGGGAGCTCTACCTCGGCCGGGTGGCCGAGCGCTCCGGCGTGAGCAAGGAGGTGCTTCTCGGCGAGGTCGAGGCGATGCGAGTGTCCCGACCGGCCCCCGCGCCGCCACCGGACCGCCGCGCCGCGCCGTCGGCGCGGCCAGCCGCGCGACGGAGCCGGATGGGCGGCGTCGCCGAACTCGAGTTGCTGCGGGTGCTGGTGGCCAGCGACGACTATCGGGTCCGGGCCGCCGGCGAAGTGCGGCCCGAGTGGTTCGAGGCGCCGCCGCACCGCGAACTGTTCGAGGCGCTGATCCGGGAGTCGGGCGGATCGGCAGCCGACCTCGAGGCGGGGCTCTCGCCCGAGGCGCTCGCACTGTGGGGCGAATTGCGGGAAGCCGGCGTCACGTTGACGGACGCCGTGCTGGACGATCACTACGCCAGCGCCTCGGAGGCGCTCGAGTTTCGGCCGCTCTGGCGTGCGTACAAGTTGTTGACGGATGACTCCGAGAAGTTGGCGCGCAAGAAGGAGCTGAACGCGAAATACCCGCGCGCACTCCGGAAGGCGATGCACTGGCAGAACCCACGGCCGCGGTCGCCGCAGTAGCGGCGCCAGGCCCCGACCCAGCGAGGAAGACCGGATGAACGCGGATCTTGAAAAGCTGCTCGACCTGCAGGACAAAGACCTGACACTGCTCGAAGTGGACCACCGGCTCGACGAGGTGTTGCAGGAGGAACAGGCCCTCGACGAAGCGGTGCGAAGCGCCGAAACGAGCGTGGGCGTGGCGCAGCGCAGCGTGGCGGAGTCCATCCGTCGCCGGATCGAGGTGGAAGGCCGGGTGGAGACCTACCGGAAGCTGCAGGAAGGTCGCCGCAAGCGGATCGAGGTCTCCCGACCCGGCAAGGACACCGCCGCGCTGATGGCGGAACTGGACCTGTCCCGCCAGGTACTGGCGCGGGAAGAATCCGACTGGTTCCGCGCCCAGGAAGCGGTGCAGGCCCAGGAAGCCCGCGTCGCCGAGGCCGAGGCGCAGGTCGAGGCCCTCAGGGCGGAGCAGGTGGAGCCGCGCACGGCGCTGACCGCGCGCCGCGCCGAGCTGGAGGCGGAACGCGCCGTGGCGCTGGCGGCCCGAGACAGCAGCGCGGCGGCGGTGGCCAAGCCGCTCCGGTCGCGGTATGAGCGGCTGCGCGGCTCGCGGGCGCCGGTGGCCGTGGTGGCGCTGGCAGGCGACGCGTGCGGCGCCTGCTTCACCGCCGTGCCGATGAACCGGCGCGCGCAGATGCGGATGACCGGGGTGGTCGACGGCTGCGAAGGCTGCGGCGTCATGCTCTACTACCTCGACGTCTCCTGAGCGCGAGGGGCTGATGGTGTCGGCCGCCTCGCCCCGACCGGTCCGGCTCATCTTCACGCCGGCACCGGATGACGCCCGGCTCTCGGACCTGGCCGCGGCGCTCTCGGTGCCCCGCGCCCTCGCCGCGCTGCTGCTGCAGCGCGGATTCGACGACGTCGAGTCGGCGCGCCGTTTTCTCCGGCCCGCCCTCGATCAGTTGGGCGACCCCCTCGCCCTCCGCGGCATGGCGGCGGCTGTCGACGCCGTCGCGTCCGCCGTCCGGGCCGGGCAGACCATCCTGGTGCACGGCGACTACGACGTGGACGGCCAGTGTGCCACGGCCCTCCTGACCCGGGCACTGCGGCAGGCGGGCGCGACCGTCGAGCCCTTCGTGCCCCACCGGATGCAGGACGGGTACGACTTCCGTGACGCGGGCCTGGCGCGCGCCCGCGAGGTCCGCGCCGGCCTGATTCTCACCTGCGACTGCGGCATCACCGCCGTCGAGACGGTGCGCGCCGCGCGCGCGGAGGGATTCGAGGTCGTCGTCACCGACCACCACCTGCCCGGGGACGAACTGCCACCGGCCACGGCCATCGTCGACCCGCAACTCGAAGGCGAGGATTCGCCCCACGCCATGCTGTGCGGCACCGGGGTCGCCTTCAAGCTGGTGCAGGCGCTGGTGCCTGTCCTCGCTCTTCCGCCCAACCTGCCACTGCACCTGCTCGACTATGTCGCCCTGGCCACCGTGGCCGATGTGGTGCCGCTGAAGGGCGAGAACCGCATCCTGGTGCAGCAGGGTCTCAAGGTCCTGACGCACAGCCGCTGGGCCGGCCTGCGCGCGTTGATCCGCTCGGCGGATCTCGAGGGGCGGACGCTTCGGGCAGGGCAGCTCGGTTTCGTCCTCGGCCCCCGCCTCAACGCGGTCGGCCGGATCGGCGACGCCAAGGACGGGCTCCGCCTGCTGCTGACCGATGACGAGGCCGAGGCGAAACAGCTCGCCGACCAGCTGGAGACGCAAAACGCCAAGCGGCAGACCCTCGACCAGGACATCCTGGAAGAGGCCATCACCCAGGTGGAGACGACCGTTCGGCTGGATGCGGACTGCGCCATCGTCCTTTCCGCGGAGGGGTGGCATCCCGGTGTGATCGGCATTGTCGCCTCGCGCCTGGTGGAGCGGTTCGGCCGGCCGGCGTTCCTGGTCGCGTTCGACCCGGCACAGCCGATGGTCGGGAAGGGAAGCGGCCGGAGCATCTCCCGGTTTCACTTGCGGGAGGCCCTGGCCGCCTGCGGCGACCTGCTGGAGCGGTTCGGTGGGCATCGCATGGCAGCGGGGTTGACCCTGCACCGGGATCGCTTCACGGCGTTCCGTGCGCGGTTCATCGCCGAAGCCAATCGCCTCCTCGAGCCGGCTGACCTGGTCCCGGAACAGCGCGTGGACGTGGTACTCGGCCTCGACGAGGCCACGACGGAACTCGAATCGCTCTGCCAATACCTGGAGCCGTGCGGGATGGGCAACCCGGGGCCGGTCTTCGCGGTGCGTGGAGTGCGGCTCGACGGCGCGCGCGAGGTCGGCAAGGGGCACCTGAAGACGACAATCCGCGCCGGTGGGGCGGCGCTCGACGCCATCGGGTTCGGCATGCTGGAGCGCGCCCCCTCCGGTCCGGAAGCGGTGGATGTGGCGTTCAAGCTCGAAACCAACAGTTATCGGGGCCGCGAGTCGCTGCAGGCGCGGATGCTCGCCATCGTCGCCGCGCCGGACCCGGCGTAGTGCGGATCGTGGCCGGCGAGTTCGGCGGCCGTCGGCTGGTGATGCCGAAGGATGCCCGGGTGCGGCCCACCGCGGACCGGGTGCGCGAGGCGTGGATGAGCATCCTCGGCGCGTCGCTGCCGGGGGCCCGGGTGCTGGATCTCTTTGCGGGGAGCGGCGCGCTCGGCCTCGAGGCACTGTCCCGCGGGGCGATCAGCGCAGAATTTGTGGAGATCGGCTCGGCGTCCCTGAAGGCCCTGGCCTCCAACATCGAGGCGCTGGGCGTCGACGCGCGGTGCCGGGTGCACAAGGGGGACGCCCTGCGGTTTGCCGGGGCGCTCTCGCCAAACGCCTACGACCTGGCCTTGGCCGACCCCCCATACGACCACGACGCGGCCGTCCAACTGGTTGGACTCTTCCGCCAGACGCCGTTTGCCCGCATTCTATGTGTGGAACACCGCGCCACCCTGGCGCTGCCCGGCGACGACTCGCGCCGCTACGGCGATACCGCCCTCACCTTCTGCCACGCCCCATGACACGCATCGCGATCTACCCCGGTTCGTTCGATCCGCCGACCCGCGGCCATGAGGATCTGATCCGCCGGAGCCTGTTGCTGTCGGACCGGCTGATCGTGGCGGTGGCGGTCAACGTGGCCAAGCAGCCGCTGTTCACCGTCGAGGAGCGGATCACGATGCTCCGGGCCGCCGTCGGCGAGGATCCACGGATCGAGTTCGTGGCCTTCGAGGGACTGCTCGCCGACTTCGCCCGCCGGGTGGGGGCGTCGGTGGTGGTGCGCGGGCTCCGCGCCGTCAGCGACTTCGAATACGAATTCCAGATGGCGCTGATGAACCGGCAACTGCACCCGGCGCTCGAGACGGTGTTCCTGGTCCCGGCGCTGGACCTGACCTACCTCAGTTCGAGCCTGGTGCGCGAGGTGGCACGGTTCGGCGGCGATGTGGCCGCACTCGTGCACCCGGCTGTGGCGGAGGCGCTTCGGGCGCGGTTCGCGAAGTGAGCGTTCGCGCGGCTCTGCTGGAGCGGGCGCGCGCCCGGCGTGCGCGTGTCGTGCTACCGGAGGGGAATGACCCGCGGATCCTCGCCGCCGCGGAGCGCTTGCGGCGCGAGGGGATCGCCGAGCCGATCGTCCTGGGTCCGGGGCACCGGGTGCCGATCGACGATCCGCAGGTGGGACGGATCGCGGAACTCCTCCGCGCGCGCCGTCCCGACCGGGTGCGGGACGGCATTCACGCCCTCGATCTCGCGGCCGACCCGCTCCGTTTCGGCGCCGGGCTCGTGGCGCTCGGCGAGGCCGACGCCTGCGTGGCGGGCGTGGCGCACCCCACCGCCGACGTGCTCCGCGCCGCGCTCTGGGCCATCGGCCTTGCGCCGGGCTACCCCCTGCTCAGTTCCGCCTTCTACCTGGTCTTCCCGGATGAACGGGTCCTGACCTTCACCGATTGCGGGGTGGTCCCCGAGCCGACCGCGGAAGAACTGGCGCACATCGCGCTGGCGGCGGTCGGCGATCGCCGGCGTCTCATCGGCGACGCCCCCCGGGTGGCGTTTCTCAGCTACAGCACCCACGGCAGCGCCGCAGGGAGGTCGGTGGAGCTGGTCCGGGAGGCGGTGGCGCGCTTCCGGATCCTGGCGCCGGGCGTCCCCGCCGACGGCGACCTCCAGGCCGACGCCGCGCTGGTGCCCGAGGTGGCGGCGGGCAAGGCGCCCGGCTCCGCCGTCGGTGGGCGGGCCAACGTACTCGTCTTCCCGAACCTCGACGCGGGCAACATCGCCTACAAGCTGGTCCAGCGCCTGGCGGGCGCCACCGCCCTCGGGCCGATGCTGCAGGGGCTGGCCCGCCCGATGGCAGACCTGTCGCGCGGAGCGACGAGCGATGATATTGTCGAAGTGGCCGCACTGGCGGTCCTGCAATCCGATCCAGGCACTTGAGGGAGGTATTCGTTCATGGCGTTCACCACGTCCAAGCATCCGACCGGGGTCCTGATCGTCGAAGTCGAGGGCCAGCTCATCGTGGGCAACCGGCAGGAGCTGAAGGCCACCATCCAGCAGGCGCTCGACAACGGCGAGCGGAAGCTGCTGGTGGATTTCGCCAAGACGGGCTACATCGACTCCTCGGGACTCGGCGCGCTGGTCTCCATTTCGAAAAAGGTGCGGGAGCAGGGCGGGGAGCTGCGCCTCAGCGGGTTGAACGAGGACCTCCGCTCCCTCTTTGAGCTGACGAAGCTCGACACCCTCTTCGCGATCGCCGACGACTCGGCGCAGGCCCTCGCCGGGTTCTGAACGCCCGTGACCGCGCCGCTCCGCCTCTGCGTCCGTCGCGCCGACCGGCCCCTCCCCACCGGAATCGCCGTGGAAATCGCCCTGCGCATCCCCAGCGACGTCGGCCTCATCGAAGAGGTGGTGGAACTGGTGGCGCGGCATTGCTTTGCCGGGTGGGACGCGCCGCGACGGGTGCGCTTCCGGTTTCGCGTGGCACTCTCCGAAGCACTGGCCAACGCGATGGTCTACGGCAATGGCCAGGAAGAGGCGCTCTGCGTCGAGGTCCGGGCCGAATGCCTTCCGGACGCCCTCCACATCCACGTCACCGACGAGGGGCCTGGATTCGACCCCGCCTCCGTCCGTGATCCCGTGATGCCCGACGACCTCGAACTGCCGTGCGGCCGCGGGCTCTTCCTGATTCGCAATCTGATGGACGACGTGCAATTCACTCCCCCGGGGAATTCGATCTGCATGACCCTGCGCCGCGCGTAGAGCGGGTCGGTCCCGTCCTTGAGGCGCTCGCCGGCCTCGTCGGCGGGCGGCTCCGCGCCTGGCGATTCGACGGGCGCCGCGTTCGTGCGGTCGGCGGGGACGATCCCGGCTGGTCTCCGGTGGTGCCCCGGGAGCCCGGGGTGGTGCCCACGCCGACCGGCACGGCATGGTTCGATGCCGTGCCGGGCATCGAAGGGCTCTGGTTTACCCTCGAGGACCTCCCCGAATCCGACGCGAAGGCCGCCGCCGACCGACTCCGGCCGGTGTTGGGGGCGATGTTCCACACCGAGCGGCGCGCCATCGAGATGGGTGCCGAGCTGGCCAACCGCTACGAAGAAATCGACCTCCTCTACAGCATCAGTGAAATCCTCGGGCAGACCATCCACCTCGAGGAAGCCGCCCGCACCATCCTCCGCGAGGTCAGCTCCGTCGTCGCGGCCCGCCGGTCGTCCATCATGGTCTACGACGAAACCCTCGGGCGCCTCCGGGTCGTGGCCACGCGGGGGTTTCCCGCGCCGGCGGAAGCGAGTGTGCCACCGGACGACGCCGAGTCGGTCGCGGCCCGCGCCTTCCGCGAACGGCGGCTCATCGAGAACCCGCCGGGCGCCGATGGGATCGGCGGGCCGCGCGGATATCGGGGTGGTGCGTACCTGTCCGTCCCGATCATCTACGCCGCGCCCGGCGGCGCCTCCCGGTGCGTCGGCGTCATCAACCTCACCGACCGGCTGGGTGCCGACGCCTTCGAGCCGGGGCATCGCAAGCTGGTCACCGCGGTGGCCAACCAGGTCGGCGCGGCAGTCGAGAACGCCCGCCTCGTGGTGCGCGATCTCCAGCAGCAGCGCCTGCGGCGGGAACTCGAGCTGGCCCACGACCTCCAGCTGAAGCTGATGCCCTCGCCCTCGGAACTGGCCGGCGACGCCGACGTGGCGGCGCGGTGCGTGCCGGCGGAATCCGTCGGCGGCGATTTCTACACCTTCAATCGCTTCGGACGGGGGCGCGTCGGCGTGATGCTGGGCGACGTCTCCTCGCACGGATTCGGCGCGGCGCTCGTCATGGCGATGGTCATCGCGGCCGCCGGTATTCACGCCGGCGGGTCCGCCACGCCGGATGAAACGCTCGAACGACTCCTGGACAGCATCGAAGCAGACCTGGCGAGCACCGAGATGTACCTGACGGTGTTCTACGGGGTCCTCGATCCGCGCGCCGCGCAGCTTTCCTACGCCAGCGCGGGCCATCCCCACGCCTGGCGCATTCCCGCGGTCGGTGCGCCGGTGCGGCTCGAGGCGACGGCCCCGCCGCTCGGGCTCTCCGCGCGGGGCAATATCGAGCTGCGTCAGGTCCCCTGGGCCATGCAGACCGACCTGCTCTGCCTCTGCACCGACGGGCTCCTCGACGCGCGCGATCCGGAAGGGGAGACGTTCGGAGAAGCCCGACTCCTCGACGGAGTGGCATCGCGCCGGCACCTGCGGCCGGAAGCGATCGTCTCCGCGCTGATCGCCGAGGTCCGCGCCTTCGCCCCGCACCCTGCGGACGACCTGACTCTCCTCGTCCTGCGGATCTGAGCGGTGTCGAGACCCAAGCGCCGGCTGGGCCAGCATTTCCTCCATGATCCCCGCATCCTCAACCGACTCGCCGAGGCGGTGGGCGCCACCGCCGGAGACACCGTCCTCGAGATCGGTCCGGGGCCGGGAGGCCTCACCGAGGCGCTGATGCGGGTGGCTGGACGCGTGGTCGCGATCGAAAAGGACGCCGAGCTCATTCCCGCCCTCCGGGAGCGGGTGCCGGGTGCGGTCATCGTCGAAGGAGACGCCCTCAAGCTCGATTGGGTGGCGCTGGGCGGGGGACCGGGGGGCCTCGTCACCGGGAACATTCCCTACAACATCACCTCACCCCTGCTGGACAAGGCGCTGACACCACCACGTCCCCGTCGCATCGTCTTCCTGGTGCAGAAGGAGGTGGCGCGTCGCGTGGGGGCCGCGCCCGGGACGAAGGACTACGGTGCGCTCACCGTCGGGATCCAGGCGGTGGCGAAGCCGGAGGTGTTGTTCACGGTGCCGGCAGGCGCGTTCCACCCAGTGCCGAAGGTGGACAGCGCCGCGCTCCGGCTCGAGCCGCTCCGGACCCCGCTGGTCGATGACGACCAGGTGCGGAGCTTTCGGGTGGCGGTCGTGGGGCTCTTCGGGTTCCGACGAAAGCAGCTGGTGCGCGCGGTGCGGGAGCTGACGGGGTGGGACGCCACGGCGGCCACCGGGGCGGTGCTGGGGGCGGGGCTGGAACCGACGGTCCGTCCGGAGGTGCTCTCACCGGAGGAGTTCCTCCGGCTGCACGCGGGACTCGTTGACGGGGGCTGGCGACCTGAGTAGCTTTGTGAAACATTTCACAATGCTAGGTCAATGCGCAAGATCGCCGACAGCACCGTCCGACGACTCTCCCTCTACCTCCGCTTCCTGGAAGAGTTCGAGGGAGAAGGCATCGAAACCATCAGTTCCGGGGCGCTCGCCGGGCGCGGGGGCACCACCTCCGCGCAGGTGCGGAAGGACCTGTCGTTCTTCGGGTCTTTCGGGAAGCGCGGGCTGGGCTATTCCGTTCCCGAACTGGTGCAGGCGCTCCGCCAGATCCTCGGCCTGACCCGGCACTATCGCGTGGCGCTGATCGGGGCCGGCAAGATCGGCAGCGCGTTGGTGGAGAACCGCGGGTTCCGGCGCCGTGGTTTCGACTTCGTGGCGATTTTCGATTCCGACCCCGCAAAGATCGGTCAGTCGCTGGGCGGCGTGCCGGTGGAGGATGTGACCGCGCTGGAGGCGAGCCTGGCCCGGAACCCCGCCGACATCGCGGTCCTGGTCACCCCTCCCGAGGTGGCCCAGACGGTGGCCGATCGCCTGGTCCGGCTCGGCATCAAGTCCATCCTGAATTTCGCGCCGCTTCAGCTGGTGGTCCCCGCCGACGTGACCGTCAAGACCGTCAACCTCGCGCTCGAGCTCGAAGCCCTGGCCTATCACCTTGCCAATCCGAACTGAGTGAGCGGACTCACCGCCCATCCGACGTCGACCCTCGCGGACCGCGCGCTGGCGCTGCTGGCGGCGGGCCCTGCCGACGCGGTCGTGCTGGCGCGCGATGTCATGGGCCTGGCGGCCGCTCCGCCCGCGGTGGCGGCTCGCCTCGCAGTGGCACTGCTCGGTTCCGACCCCCGGGTCCGGCAGCTCGGTGACGGGCGCTGGGCGCTGGCGGGCGGGGCACAGAGTTCCCCGGTGCTCTCCGCGTGCACCTTCGCGGTGGTGGATGTCGAAACCACCGGCATGCGCGCCGCCGGGAATGACCGGGTGACGGACATCGCGGTCGTGCTGGTGCAGGGCGACCGCACCGACCTGGTCTTCGATTCCCTCATCAATCCCGGCTGCCCGATTTCTCCGCAGATCACCGCCCTGACCGGCATCACCGACGCGATGGTCGCCAACGCGCCCACCTTCGACGTGGCGGCGGACGCCATCCTCGCGGCGCTCGCCGGGCGGGTCTTCGTGGCGCACAATGTCCGGTTCGACTGGGGCTTCGTCGACGCCGAACTCCGCCGGAACCGCGGCCTCGCCCTCGAAGGACCGCGTCTCTGCACCGTCAAGATGTCGCGCCGCCTGGTCCACGGCCTCACCTCCCACGCCTTGGACCACGTCACCGCGCATTTCAACCTCGACAACGGCGCCCGGCACCGCGCCGCGGGTGACGCGCTGGTGACGGCCGAGATTCTCCGCCGGTTGTTGGCCCTGGCGATGGAGCAGGGTGCGACGACCCTCGACGACCTGGAAGGACTGCTGGCCCGCAAGCGCCGGTAGCCACCGACGGCGGCTTCGGCAGTGGCTCTCCGAAAACCTGGACCCCGGCTTTCGCCGGGGTGACGGCTGTTCTACCTTGCTGCCCCGCTGCCCCGCTGCCCCGCTGCCCCGCTGCCCCGCTGCCCCGCTGCCCGCTGCCCCGCTGCCCCGCTGCCCCCTGCCTCCCCGCCTCCCCGCCTCCCTGCCTATCTTCCGACATGCCCCTGACCCATTCCTTCTCCGTCGGCTCGTTCCGCTGTCACGCGCTTGAGGCCGGCCTCCAGCGTCTCGACGGTGGTGCGATGTTCGGTGTCGTCCCCCGGACGCTCTGGACCCGACGGATCGAGCCGGATGTCCGGAACCGCATTCCCCTCGCCTTGCGCTGCCTCCTGATCGAACATCCGGACGGCCTCGTGTTGCTCGACACCGGGCTCGGCAACAAGGAGGAGAAGAAGTTCCTCGACATCTACGGGGTCGAGAATGTCGGGAGGCCGGGCCCCACCCGGCTGGAGGACGCGCTCCGGGAGCTCGGGCACCGTCCCAAGGACATCACGTGGGTCATCAACACCCATCTGCACTTCGATCACGCCGGGGGCAATACGACCGCTGAGGCGGTGCCGGGGGGCGGTCGGGATGTGCGGGTCACCTTCCCGACGGCGACGTACGTGGTGCAGCGCGGGGAGCTCGAGTTCGCGCGCCATACGAACGAACGAACCCGGGCCAGTTACCTGCCGCCCAACTTCGAGCCGGTCGACCGGGCCCGGAAATGGAGGCTGCTGGATGGCGACGGGGAGATCCTGCCCGGCATCAGCGCCCGGGTCACCCCCGGCCATGTGCCGTGGCACCAGTCGATTGTGCTGAATTCCGGGGGGGAGACGGCCGTCTATCTGGGCGACCTGATCCCGACTGCGGCCCATATGCCGCTGCCCTGGATCATGGGGTACGACCTGGAGCCGCTGCGGACCCTGGAGTCGAAGCGGAGCCTCCTGGCGGAGGCGGTGGCCGGGGGATGGCAGCTGATTTTCGAGCACGACCCGACGGTACTA
Source organism: uncultured Gemmatimonadales bacterium (assembly GCA_963705985.1). GTDB lineage: Bacteria > Gemmatimonadota > Gemmatimonadetes > Gemmatimonadales > GWC2-71-9 > SPDF01. Next base: position 12,546 of record CAVPLK010000003.1, read on the forward strand.
ATGGGTCGGGCCATGAAGGGGGCGTCCGGAGTGGAGTTGGCCGACGAGGTCCGGGCTCCCAAACCGGGGCGCGCTTGACATAATCGGCTGTCCCGTCTAGACTTTGCGCACTTGAAGCGGGGGAATATCCCCCCACCCTGAGCCCGGCGCAGCGCCGGCGTGAACGGGTCCCGAGGTCGTCACCAGGCAGGATTGGTCAGCCGTGGCGCACGTGGACATCCGTCATCTCAGGATGTCCTTTTTCTTTTTCTTGGCCGGAGGCGTTCCACTGTCCACAGACCGCGACAAGCGCGTACGCGTCAACCGCCAGATCCGGATCAGTCCGGTGCGGGTCATCACGGCGGAAGGTGAACAGCTTGGTGTGCTCCCGATCGAGGAGGCGCTTGCCGCCGCCCAGGATCGGGGACTCGACTTGGTGGAGGTGGCGCCGACGGCCCGCCCCCCGTCGTCAAGATCATGGACTACGGGAAGTTCAAGTTCGAAGAGGCCAAGGCGGCGCGCGCCGCCAAGAAGAAACAGCACGTGATTCAGCTGAAGGAAGTGAAGTACCGGCCCGGCATCGACGACCACGACTTCGACTTCAAGACCCGCCACGCCCGTGAGTTCCTGGGCGACGGCAACAAGGTCAAGGTCACGCTGATGTTCCGGGGCCGCCAGCTGGCCCACATCGACCTGGGCCGTGCCGTGCTCGACCGGGTGATCGCCGCCCTGGCGGACGTCGGCAAGGTCGAAATGGACGCGAAGCTTGAAGGCCGCAACATGACGATGGTGATCGCGCCCAAGTAGGGGCGCATGATTCGAAAGGGTCGCGAGTTATGCCGAAGATGAAGACCAAGCGGGCCGCCATGAAGCGGTTCAAGAAGACGGGGTCGGGGAAGCTCAAGCGCTTCCACGCCAACCACAGCCACATTCTGACCAAGAAGAGTCGGAAGCGGAAGAACAAGCTGAAGAAGGTGGCCTACGTGAGTTCGGCCGACTTCCCACGCGTCAGCCGCCTCCTCCAGGCGTAAGGGAGATACCATGCCTCGCGTAAAGAACGGTCCCGCGCATCACGCCCGGAAGAAGAAGATCATGAAGGCCGCCAAGGGTGGCTTTCAGTCGCGCAGCAAGCTGTACAAGGCCGCCAAGGAAAACGTCGAGCGTGGCCTGGCGTACGCCTACCGCGACCGGCGCAAGAAGAAGGGCGAGTTCCGCGCCCTCTGGATCACGCGCATCAACGCCGCGGCCCGTCAGCACGGCCTCAGCTACAGCCGCCTGATGGACGCCCTGAAGCGTGCCGGCGTCGAAGTGAACCGCAAGGTCCTCGCCGACCTGGCAGTGCGCGACGCCGACGCCTTCGCGGCGATCGCCGAGGTCGCGAAGGCCGAAGTGGCCAAGACCGCCCACTAGGCAGCGCCGTTCTCGAGGGGGTCGCGCGTGGGGCCGGTCGCCATGCGCGGCCGGCTCCACAGTCGTTTCTGCCCCCCGTCACCACCGGATTCGCCATGGCCGAGTCCCACCCACAGTCGCTGCTCGACGCCCTCCGGCCCCGCCTCGCGGCGGTGCCGGCGCTCGACGCGAGCGCGCTCGAGGCGGAGCAGATTGCCGTGCTCGGGCGGAAGAGTGGCGCGCTGACCGCCCTGTTGCGGTCGCTGGCGACGCTGCCGCCCGATGAACGCAAGGCAGTCGGCGCGGCCGCCAACGAACTCCGCCAGGCGTTCGAGGCGGCCTTCGAGGCCCGGTCGGCGGAATTGACCACCGCGGCCGGTGCCGCCGCAGGCGAGGGTCTGGACCGCACCATGCCGGGCCGTCGCCGCTGGGTCGGCGCGGAGCACCCCGTCACGAAGGTGGTCGACGAGATCTGCGAGATCTTCCACGGCCTCGGATTCAACCGCGCCGTCGGCCCCGAGGCCGAGACGGAGTGGATGAACTTCGGCGCGCTGAACTTCCCGGCCGACCATCCCGCCATGGACATGCACGACACCTTCTACCTCGACGTGGGGGGTGACGCCCGCCCCGGCGACGGGAAGGCGGTGCTGCTCCGCACCCACACCTCGCCGGTGCAGATCCGCACGATGATGGGTGGCCCGCCGCCGTATCGCGTGGTGATTCCCGGCGTGGTCTATCGCAAGGACCCCTTCGATCCGTCGCACGCGCCGGTCTTCGCGCAGATCGAGGGGCTGGCGGTGGATGAGGGCATCTCGTTCGTCGATCTCAAGGGCACGCTGCTGCACTTCGCCCGGCGGTTCTTCTCGTCGAACACCAAGGTCCGGTTCCGCCCCTCGTTCTTCCCCTTCACCGAACCGTCCGCCGAAATGGACGTCTCCTGCTATCTGTGCGGGGGCAGCGGCTGTTCCGCCTGCAAGGGCACCGGCTGGATGGAAATCCTCGGCTGCGGCATGGTGCACCCGAAGGTGCTGGAGAATTGTGGCGTGGATGCGGAGCGGTACACCGGTTTCGCCTTCGGGATGGGACCGCAGCGAATCGCGATGCAGCGCTACGGCATCCCCGACATCCGCCTGCTCTATGAAGGCGACATGCGCTTCCTCGGCCAGATGGGGCGGGCCAGGTGAACATCTCCCGCCGTTGGCTCGAGGCATTCCTGCGCCGCCCCCTGGAGTCCGCCGACGTGGCCAGCCGGCTCGCCGCGCTGGGTGCCACCGTGGACGCCATCGAGGAACTGCATCCCGGACTGGGGCACGTCGTCGTCGCGCTGGTGCGCGAGACCCGGCCGCACCCCAACGCCGACCGGCTCCGCCTTTGTGACGTCGACGATGGCAGCGGGACCATGCGGAGCGTGGTCTGCGGCGCGCCGAACGTCACGGCCGGCAGCAAGTATCCCTTCGCGCCGGTCGGTTCCACCCTGCCGGGCGGCCTGACGCTCGAGAAGCGCAAGATCCGCGGCGAGGTCTCCGAGGGGATGCTCTGTTCGGCGCGCGAACTGGGGCTGGGACAGGACCACGACGGCATTCTCGAACTGACGACCGATGCCGCCCCCGGGACCCCGTTCCTCGACGTGCTCGACCTGGCCGACGACCGGCTGGTCGTCGATGTCACCCCCAACCGTCCCGACCTGCTGGGACACAAGGGCGTGGCGCGGGAACTGGCGTTTTCCTACGGGACCACCTTCCGCCTTCCGGCCGTCCCCGGTTCCGACGGTCCGGCCATGCCGGCGCCTGTTCGCGCCGGCGGGGAAGCGACGACCGGTGGCGTGCGGGTCGCGATCGAGGATCCCGCCGGGTGCCCGCGTTTCCTGGGCGCGGTGCTTCGTGGCGTGCGGATCGGAACCTCACCCGAGTGGCTCCGTGCCCGGGTCGAGGCGATCGGCATGCGGTCGATCAACAACGTGGTCGACGCCACCAACTGCGTGATGTTCGAGCTCAACCAGCCGATGCACGCCTATGATGTGGCGCGCCTGAAGGGCCCCGCCGTCGTTGCGCGCCGCGCGCGGGCCGGCGAGCGCCTGACGACGCTGGACGGCACCGATCGCGCGCTGGCGACCACCATGACGGTCATCGCCGATGCCGAGGGCGCCATCGGGGTGGCGGGGGTGATGGGTGGCGCCCACTCGGAAGTCTCTCCGGACACGACCGACCTCTTCCTCGAGTGCGCCTGCTTCGAGCCGCAGGGCGTGCGCGCCACGCGACGGCAGCTGGGCCTGAGCAGCGAGGCGAGCTACCGTTTCGAGCGTGGCGTGGATCTCTGGAACGGCCCCGAGGTGCTGCGTCGGGCGGTCGAGATCATTCAGGCCACAGCGGGGGGGACCCTGGACGGCGAGCCGGTGGACCTGTTCCCCCAAGTGACGCACCCGCCGCGGATCTTCCTACGGCCGTCGCGAGTCGCGCAGGTGCTCGGCGTGGACGTGGCGTGGGACGCCATCGAGCGCTACCTCGTGGCCATCGGCGCCACGGTGGTCTCGAAGCCGGACGATGGCCGCATTGCCGTCGACGTGCCGGGATGGCGCCCCGATCTCGTGGCGGAAATCGACCTCGTCGAGGAAATCGCCCGACTCCACGGCTTCGACAATTTTCCGACCGAGCTCCGCCCCTTCCGGGTCGGCGACCTGCCGAACGCCCCGTCCGAGACCATCGACGCCACCATCCGGCGCGGCCTCGTCGCCGAAGGGCTCTTCGAGGTGCAGACCCTTCCACTCGGACCGGAGGACGGTCCCGACAGCGTCCGTCTGCTCAATCCGCTCTCCGCGGACGAGGGGTTCATGCGGGCGCGCCTGCTCCCCGGGCTGGTCCGGCGGGTCGAGGGCAACTGGGCGGCGCACACCAGGGATGTCCGGCTCTTCGAGGTGGGCACCGTCTTCCTGCGAGGCGAGGTGGGGGCCCCGCCCCGTGAGGAGCGCCGGGTGGCGGGGATCATCACCGGTGCCCGGGAGCCCTCGCATTGGAGCGGGGCGGGGAAGTCGCCCGATGCCGACCTCTGGGATCTTCGCTCGCTCTTCGAGGCTGCGGCCGGTCTGGCGAATCCCGGTGCGAGGGTGCAAGTTGAAGGGGGCGAGTGGGTTGCCTCGACATCCGAGGGGCAGGCCATCGGCTGGGCCAGGATGCTGGAGGCCGATTCTCCGCCGTGGGCCGCTCCAGTCTTCGGGTTCGAAATCCAGATTGACGCGACCCCGCGCTCCGCGCCTGCGTTCGTGCCCCTGCCCACCAACCCCGCCGTGGCGCGCGACCTCTCCCTGCTGGTACCGGCGGGAGTGACGGCGGCGGAACTCGCCGACGCGATTCGGCAGGCGGCGGGGCGGTTGATCGAGGCGGTGGAGGTGCTCGACGAGTATCGGGGTGCCGGTGTGACCGCCGGCCACCGCGGGCTGGCGTTCCGGCTCCGGTTCCGGGCCCCCGACCGCACGCTGCGTGACCAGGAGGTCGACGCCTCGGTCACCAAGGTTCTCAAGGTCCTTCGGGAGCGGCATGGCATCGAACTACGAGCGTCCTGACCTCGCGGCGCTGTCTGAACTGGAGCAATTGCTCCGGCATCTCGGCGACGAGGTGGCGGGGTGGCGGCGCCGCACGCTGAAAGCGGAGGCGGAACTCCAGGATGCGCGGAGCCGCGGTGGCGTGCTCGCGGGGCCGGAGCTCGTGCAGGCGCGCCAGCGGGTCATCGAGCTTGAGGTCGAGAATCAATCCCTCCGCCAGCGGATCGAAGGGGCCCGGGAGCGGTTGCACTCGTTGTCCTCCCGGCTGGCGTTCCTGGAGTCCGAGGAGGGGGCCGCATGAGCACCGCGAAGAGCGCCGTGCAGGTGTTCATCGCCGGGGAGAGCTTCACCGTCCGGTCGGAGCTCCCGCCGGAATACACGCGGGAAGTGGCTGCCTACCTCGACACGGCGCTGCGGCACGTGAAGTCGACGATGCCGAGCGTGGAGACGCACAAGGCGGCGATTCTCGCCGCGCTGCAGATTACCGATGAGTTGTTCCAGGCCCGCCGCGGGGATCGCGACGGCGCCGCACGCCTGACGGTCCTGTTGGACGAAGTAGCTCGACTCCTGCCGCCGAACAAGCGCGGTGGACGCGCCGCCGGGGTACCAGCCCCGGCCGACTGAAACCAACGCGTGGCGGTCCCGCCGCCGCGCTGGAGATACTCATGTCTGACCTGCCTTGGCTCCCTCTTCTAGGGGGAGCGCTCGCCGGCCTTGCTGTCGCCCTCCTCATTGTCCTGATCGTCCAACTTCGCCGCCGGGCCAGCGGGCGGGACGTCGTCGCATCGGCCCGCGCCGAGGCCACGACGCTGGCCCGGACCTCGAAAGCCGATGCCGACCAGCTGCTTCGGTCCGCCCAGGCCGACGCCGATCGAGTCACCGCCGATGCGCGCCGGTCGGCCGAGAGCGCCAGGACCGACGCGATCCTCGCCGGCAAGATGGAGACGCTCGCCCTCCGGGAGGAGCTGGACAAGGAGGTGCAGGGCCGCCGCGAGGAGTGGGCGCGTCAGGACCGTCGCGCGGAGGAGCGGGAGCGCACCCACGACCGCCGGCAGGAGCAGCTCGCCGCTCTGGAGGGGGCCATCCAGACCCGGGATGCGTCGCTTACCGCGCGGGAGCAGGCGGTGGGCGCGCGCGAGCGGGAGATCGACGCCCTCAAGGCGGAGCAGGCCCGGCGGCTGGAGCAGATCGCCGGGTTGACGGCGGAGGACGCCCGGCGGGAAGTGCTGCGCCAGGCGGAGGAGACCGCCCGCAGCGACGCGGCCGCCCTGGTGCGCGACGTCAAGGAGCAGGCGAAGAAGGGGGCGGAGCGCGAGGCCCAGCGGATCGTGTCGATCGCCATCCAGCGGATCGCACCGGAGCATGCGGCGGCGACGACGGTGGCGGCCGTCACCCTCCCGTCCGACGAGATGAAGGGCCGGATCATCGGCCGCGAAGGCCGGAACATCCGGGCGTTCGAGCTGGCCACCGGCGTCGACGTGATCATCGACGACACGCCGGACACCGTGGTGATCTCCTGTTTCGACCCGATCCGGCGCGAGGTCGGTCGCCGGGCGCTGGAGGCGCTGATTGCCGACGGGCGGATTCAGCCGGGGCGGATCGAGGACATCGTCGCCAAGGTGCGGGCCGAACTGGACGTGCAGCTCGTCGAGCTCGGTGAACGAGCGGCGTTCGATACCGGCATCAACGGCCTGCACCCGGAATTGATCAAGCTGGTCGGACGGATGCGCTACCGGACCAGTTACGGACAGAACATCCTGGAGCACTCCAAGGAAGTGGCGTGGATGGCCGGCATCATGGCCGCCGAACTCGGCGTGGACGTCAAGCTGGCCAAGCGGGGCGCCTTCCTGCACGACATCGGCAAGGTCCTGACGCACGACAGCGAGGGGACGCACGTCGAGCTCGGCGTCGAGGTGGCCCGGCGGTACGGGGAGAGCGCCGCCGTCATCGGCTGCATCCACGCCCACCACGACGACGTGCCGCACGAGTCCACCGAGTCGGTGCTGGTCCAGGCCGCCGACGGCATCAGCGGCTCGCGCCCGGGCGCCCGGCGCGAAGCGTTCGAGAGCTACGTCAAGCGGCTCACCAAGCTCGAGGAAATCGCCAACGCCTTTCGCGGCGTCGAGAAGACGGCGGTCATCCAGGCCGGGCGCGAAATCCGCGTCATCGTGACTCCGGACCAGGTGAACGATGCGCAGGCCGCCGAGCTCTCCGAGCAGATTGCGCGCAAGATCGAGAACGAACTCCAGTACCCGGGGCAGATCCGCGTGGTCGTCATCCGGGAAACCCGTTCCGTAGAGGTCGCCCGATGACTGCTCGCCTTCTCGACGGCAAGGCCCTCGGCCACGCCATCCGTCAGGAAGTCGCCGCCGACGTCGTCACGCTCGCCAAGGCCGGAATCAAGCCGGGCCTGGCGGTGGTGCTGGTCGGCGAGGACCCCGCCAGCCAGGTGTACGTGCGGAGCAAGGGACGCGCGTGCGAGGAGGCGGGAATGCATTCCGTCACCATCCGGCTCCCCGACACCGCGTCGCAGGAGGAGTTGCTGGCGACCATCGACCGGCTCAACGCCGACCCGGCCATCCACGGCATGCTGGTCCAGCTGCCGCTGCCGAAGCGGATGGACAGCGACAAGGTGCTCCGCCGCATCAATCCGCTGAAGGACGTCGACGGGTTCCATCCCGAAAATGTCGGCAAGCTGGTGACCGGCGACCCGACAGCCTTCCGCCCCGCCACCCCATACGGCATCCAGCAGATGCTGATCCGCTCGGGCATCGAGACCAAGGGCGCCCACGCGGTCATCGTCGGGCGGTCGAACATCGTCGGCAAGCCGATGGCCAACCTGCTCATCCAGAACGGCCCCGGCGGCGACGCCACCGTCACCGTCTGTCACTCGCGCTCGAAAGACCTGCCGTCTCTCACCCGCCAGGCCGACATCCTGATCGTCGCGATCGGCAAGGCGGAATTTCTCACCGCCGACATGGTGCGCCCGGGGGCGGTGGTGATCGACGTCGGCATCAACCGGGTGGACGATGCCACGCGGGAAAAGGGCTATCGCCTCTGTGGCGACGTCGCGTTCGAGCCGGTCGCCGCCATCGCGTCGGCCATCACGCCGGTGCCCGGCGGCGTCGGTCCAATGACGATCGCCATGCTGCTCAAGAACACCCTGCAGGCCGCCGAACTCACGCGGGCAGGGTGAGGCGGATGGCGTGAGCCTCCCCTCCCTCTTCGGCGACGGCGAGCTCCCGGAGGAGCTGACCGTCGCGGAGCTCAATCGTCGGGCCAAGAGTGTGGTGGAGGGGGCGTTCGGCGGTTCGGTGTTCGTCCGCGGGGAGCTGGTCGAATTCAAGATCTGGCGCAGCGGCCACTGGTACTTCACCCTCCGCGACGCGGACGCCTCGATCCGGTGCATGCTCTGGAAGCAGCAGGCGGCAGGCGTGCTCAAGCGGCACGGGCAGGCGCCGGCCGACGGCATGGAAGTGCTGGTCCGCGGCCGGCCCACGCTCTGGGAGGAGAAGGGAGAGTACCGGCTCACCGCCTCCGACATCATCCCCACCGCGCTCCTGGGGTCGAAGGCCCTCGAACTGGCGCGGGTCCGTGCTGCGCTCACGGCCGATGGTCTCCTCGCCCCCGAGCGCAAGCGCCCGCTGCCCGCGTTCGCCCGCCGGATCGCCGTCGTCACCAGTCCCGACGGGGCCGCCCTCCGCGACATGATCATCGTCACCCGCAACCGCTGGAGCGCGGTGGAGTTGATCCTGGTCCCCGCACAGGTGCAGGGAGATGGGGCGGTCGCTTCGCTGGTCCACGCCCTCGAACTGGTGAACCGGATCGACGGCCTCGACGCCTGCATCATCGGTCGGGGCGGCGGGGCCAAGGAAGACCTCGGGGCCTTCAATGCGGAACCGGTCTGCCGGGCACTTGCGGCGGTCCGGGTGCCCACCATTTCCGCCGTGGGCCACGAGACCGACATCTCGCTCTCCGACCTGGTGGCGGACGTGCGCGCCGCCACGCCCTCGGCGGCTGCCGAAATCGTGGTGCCCGACCGGGCGGCGCTCCTGCACCGGGTGGACGGCCTCGGCGTGCGCCTGGGCGCGGGACTACGCCGGCGGACCCGCGTGGCGGAGGAGCGGTTGTCGCGCACCGGCGACCGCCTCCAGTCTGCGCTCGGCCGCCTGATCGAAGTGCGGCGGCATCGCGTCGAACGCGCCGCCGCCCAGCTGGACGCCTTGAGTCCGCTCCGCGTGCTGGCGCGGGGGTACGGCGTGGCACAGGACGATGCGGGACGCGTGCTCTCGCACGTGACAGATTTTCCTTCGGGCCGGCCCTTCCGACTGCGCGTCAGCGACGGGTCGGTCCCGGCACGCGCGGAGTAGACCCCATGGCCAAACAACCGTCCGAGACACCCACCCTGCAGGACGACCTCCGGCGGCTGGAGGAAATCGTCCGCCGGCTCGAGGCCGACGATGCCGATCTCGACGCCGCCCTGCTTCTCTTCGAGGAGGGCGTGGTCCGGCTCCGCGCGGCGCGGGAACGGCTGGCGGAGGCCGAGGCACGGGTCAAGAAGGTGGTCGAGCAGGCCGACGGGGGCGTGGGGCTTGTCGATCTCGACGGCTGATTCCGACGCCGGTCCGCTGCTCACCGAGTCCCGCGACCGGACCGACGCGATTCTCGAGGCGTGGGCAACCCGGCTGGAGGCGGAACTGCCCGGCACCCTGGGGACGGCGATGGCCTACGCCCTCCGGAGTCCCGGCAAGCGAGTCCGGCCAGCGCTCGTCATCGCGGCCTATCGGGCCTGCGGCGGCACCTCGGTGTCGATCGGCGGAGTGGCCGCGGCGGTCGAAACGGTGCACACCTACTCGCTGGTTCACGACGACCTGCCCTGCATGGACGACGATGACCTCCGCCGGGGCCGACCCACCACCCACCGCCAGTTCGACGTCGCCACCGCCACGCGCGTCGGGTTCCTGCTGGTGCCGGTCGCGGCGCGGGTCCTCGTCGAATCCTGCCGCACGCTCGGCCTCTCCGATGCGGAAACGGGGGCGCTCGCCTCGGAGCTCTTCACAGCCAGCGGGATCATCGGCATGGTCGGCGGGCAGTGGCTCGATCTCGAGGCCGAAGGCCGGAGCCTCGCGCTGGAGGAACTCCGTGCCGTCCACCGGGGGAAGACCGGCGCCCTGATCGAGGCCTCCTGCGTCATCGGCGCGCTGGCCGCGCGGGCGTCGGATCGCCAGCTGGACGCCCTGCGGACCTTTGGACGGGAAATCGGCCTCGCCTTCCAGGTGGCCGACGATGTCCTCGATGCGACGGCCACCAGCGAGGAGCTCGGCAAGACGGCCGGAAAGGACGCGGCCGTGGCCAAATCCACCTATGTGCAGCTGCTCGGGGTGGAAGGCGCCCGAGGAGCGGCCACCGGGCACGCGGAGGCGGCGGTGAACTCCCTGGAACGCTCCGGAGTCCCGTCGGGCACGCTCGCTGCGCTCGCGCGCTATATTGTGACTCGACGCCACTGACACAGGATCGCGACTCATGGCACTGCTCGATACCCTGAACGGCCCCGACGACCTCAAGCGCATTCCCCGGGAAGAACTCCCGGCCCTGGCGCAGGAGGTGCGTGATCGACTGATCGACTGTGTCTCCGTCACCGGCGGCCACATCGGCGCCAGCCTGGGCGTGGTCGAACTCGCCATCGCCCTGCTCTACGAATTCGATTCCCCCAGCGACAAGGTCCTCTGGGACGTCGGCCATCAGGCCTACGCCTGGAAGCTGCTCACGGGGCGGAACGCCGATTTCCCGACCCTCCGCCAGACGGACGGCTTGTCCGGCTTCCTGAAGCGTTCCGAAAGCGTCCACGACCACTTTGGTGCGGGCCACGCCGGCACCGCGATGTCGGCGGCGCTCGGCATGGCCACCGCCCGCGATCTCAAGGGTGGCGACAACAAGGTGGTCGCCGTGGTGGGCGACGGCGCCCTCACCTGCGGGCTTTCGTACGAAGGGATGAACAACGCCGGCCACTCCGACACCGACATCATCCTCATCGTCAATGACAACGGGATGAGCATCTCGCCCAACGTCGGCGCCATCAGCCGTACCCTGGGCGGCATCGTCGCCAATCCGCTCACCAACAAGGTGCGGGAACGGGTCAAGGGCCTCACCGTGGCCGCCTCCCGGGTCTTTGGCGACCGGGTGGTGGACTTCGCCAAGAATCTCGAGGAAAGCGCCAAGAACCTCTTTTCCGACGGGATGTTCTTCGAGGAGATGGGCTTCCGGTATTTCGGGCCGATCGACGGCCACGACCTGAAGAAGCTCACCGAGACGCTCCGGTTCGTCCGCGCGCTCAAGGGGCCGCGGGTGGTCCACGTGCTCACGGAAAAGGGAAAGGGGTTCGCCCACGCGGAGGAGAACCGCGAGAAGTGGCATGGCCTGGCCGCATACGATCCGGTCACCGGCGAGGCGCGCAAGCCGACCAGCGGACCACCGGCCTGGACCAGGGTGTTCGGCGAGGCCCTCGTGGAGCTGGGCCGGGAATATCCCGATTTCGTGGCCATCACCGCGGCAATGCCCAGCGGCACCGGCACCAACATCTTCCAGCAGGCCTGGCCGGCGCGTTTCTTCGACGTCGGGATCGCCGAGGGGCACGCGGTCACCTTCGCGGGTGGGTTGGCCACGCAGGGGATTCGGCCGGTCGTGGCCATCTACAGCACCTTCCTGCAGCGGGCCTACGACAACATCATCCACGACATCGCGGTGCAGCATCTTCCCGTGGTGTTCTGCATGGATCGCGCGGGGCTGGTGGGCGAGGACGGCCAGACCCACATGGGGCTCTACGACATCGCCTACATGCTCGCGGTCCCCGGCATGACGGTGACCGCCCCGAAAGACGGAGACGAACTGATCGGGCTCCTCAAGACGGCGTTGCGGCACGAGGGCGGGCCGTTCTGCACCCGGTACCCGCGCGACAAGGTGCCGGTCGATCCGAGTCCCGTGTCCGGCGTGGCGCCGGTGCCGTACGGCACCTGGGAAATGCTGCGTCAGGGCCGGGAGGTGGCGATTCTCGGGGTCGGCACGATGGTCCAGCCCAGTCTCGACGCGGCTGACCTTCTCGGGGCCGAAGGGCTCGATTGCACCGTCATCAACGCTCGCTTCCTGAAGCCGCTCGACCGCGCCATGCTCGAGGGATTGCTCGCCGAGCATCGCGTGATCGTGACGGTGGAAGAGGGCACGGTCGTGAACGGCTTCGGCGCCTACCTGGCCGAGACGGTCCAGGCGATTGCGCCGAACGTCCGGGTCATCGCGCTGGGCGTGCCCGATCGCCTGGTGGAGCAGGCGCCGCGCGCGGATCAGCTCGCCGCCTTCGGCCTCACCGCCGAGGGGATCGCGCGGCGGGTGACGGCGCTGCATGGCGAGGAGTCGGTCGAGGCCCGATGAACGTCGGCGTCTGCGGTAACCACCGGTACACCGAGCTCCGGGGCATGCTGGCGCAGCTGGTGGCGCTTGCGCCCGAACGGGGGATCACGCTGTTCGCGGAGCCGCTGCTCGCCGACCTCTGGCCCGGCGCCGTCCCGCCCGACCTCGACGCGGCCCCGCTGGATGCGCTGCTGTCGTTCGGTGGCGACGGCACGCTCCTCCGCGGGGCGCGCATGCTCGAAGGGCGTGGCGTGCCGATCCTCGGCGTCAATCTCGGCAAGGTCGGCTTCCTCACCAGCGTCTCCCGCAACGCCATGCCCGCGGCGCTCGACGCCCTCGTCGGCGGTCGGTACATCACCGAGCCGAGGCAGGCGCTCAAGGCGGTCATCCAGGACGCCGAGGGTCACTCCACCCCGCTCGACCTGGCCCTGAACGACGTGGTGGTGCACAAGGGCGGCGTCGCCCGGGTCATCCGGCTCGATGTCGAGGTGCAGGGGGAGAGTGTCGGCCCCTACAGCGCGGACGGGATCATCGTCGCCACTCCGACCGGGTCGACCGCCTATTCACTCAGCGCCGGGGGCCCCATCGTGGTCCCCGGCGTGCAGGCGCTCGTGATCACGCCCATTTGCGCCCACACCCTCGCGGTACGCCCCCTGGTCTTCCCCGCATCCTGGGATGTCGTGATCCGGCCGGTGGACCCGGACGAGCCCGAAGTCATCGTGTCGGTCGACGGCCAGGTCGTGACGCATCTCGGCGCGGGAAGCCGGGTGCGGGTGCAGGTGGCGGAATCGCCGGTGAAGCTGGTCCGCGTCGGGCCGGAAGGGTATTTCCAGCGGATGCGCCAGAAGCTGCATTGGGGCGACCTCACCGACCGCTCGCCGATCTGATGCTCACCGAACTCCGGGTCCGCGATGTGGCGACGATTGCGGACGTCACCCTCGCTCTCGGACCCGGCCTGAACGTCCTCACCGGCGAGACCGGCGCCGGCAAGTCCATCCTGGTCGATGCGCTCGGCCTCCTGCTGGGCGGCCGGGGCGACAGCGGCGTGGTGCGTCCCGGTGCCGGTCGCGCCGTGGTGGAGGGAGCGTTCGAGGGACTCTCGCGCACCCTGACGCGCCGGGTGGAAGCGCTCGGCGTGGACGTCGACGAAGGACGGATCGTCATCCGCCGCGAGGTCAGCGCCGAGGGGCGCTCCCGCGCCTGGATCAACGGCAGCCCCGCCACGGTGGGGGTGCTCGCCGCGCTTGGCGCGCAACTCGTGGATCTGCACGGGCAGCACGAAACCGTCTCCCTCCTCAAGCCCGATACCCAGCGCGACATCCTGGACGCCTACGCCCAGGCGGGCTCGGAGCGGGAAACGGTGGCCGCGGCCTACGAGGCGCTGGCGGCGCTGCGGGCGGACGAAGCCGGTCTGGGGTCGCGGCTCGAGGAGGTTCGCCGCCGGGCCGACTACCTGAAGCATCTCACCGACGAAATCGCCGCCGCGCGCCTGACGCCGGGGGAAGACGAGGCGTTGGCGCTGGAGGCCAAGCGGCTGGCGCACGCCGGGGCGCTCGAGGAGCAGGCGCGCGTCGTGTCGGAAGCCATCGACGGAGACGACGCCGGGGCCTTGCGCTCGCTGACCGCGGCCGAGCGCGCGCTGGGGCAGCTGGAGCGAGTCGACCCGTCGGTGTCGGTGTGGCGCGAGCTGCTCGACGGCGCGTACGCGCAACTGTCCGAGGTGGCCCGGCTGGCTGCCGCGTATGCGGAGGAAGTCGAACGAGACCCGACCCGGCTCGAGTCGGTGGAGCGCCGGCGCGACCTCCTCTTCCGGTTGCAGCAGAAGCACGGGGGGACGCTCGAGGCGGTGCTGGAGACTCATCGTACCGCGACCGCGGAGCTCGAGCTGCTCGACACGGCCGATGTGGACCTTCGGGCGCTGGCGACAAAGCGGCGCGTGGCGGAAGCGGCGGCCGGCGCGGCGGCGGAACAGCTCACCGAGAAGCGGAAGGATGCCGCGGGACGGCTGACGCGCGCGGTTGGGCGCTTGCTCCCCAAGCTGGGCTTGGCGGGCGGGAAATTCGAGGTGGTGCTGACGCCGCTGTCGGCACCGGGTCCCGATGGCGCCGAGGGGATCCAGTTCACCGTGCGCCTCAACATCGGACTCGACGGACAGCCCATCCAGAAGGTGGCGTCGGGCGGCGAGCTTTCTCGCCTGATGCTGGCGCTCGAAGTCGTGGTGGCGAAGCACGATCGCATCCCGACCTTCGTCTTCGACGAGATTGACCAGGGGATCGGCGGCGAAGTCGGGGGGCAGGTGGGGCAGGCGCTCGCCGACGTGGCCACGGAGCATCAGGTGCTGGTCATCACCCACCTGCCGCAGATCGCGGTGCGCGCCGATCGGCATCTCGTGGTGTCGAAGGGCGTGGAAGGTGGGGTGGCAACCAGTCGGGTGGAGACGATCCTCGGGGAGGACCGCGTCACCGAAATTGCCCGGATGCTGGGGGACCCGGACGGTGCGGCCGCCCGCCGGCACGCCGAGGAAATGCTGGGAAGGACCTTGAAGGTCTAGCGTCTCCTCGGCCTACTCCGTCGGCGCTCCCCAGAACCGGAATGGCCACCGGAACCCCATCCGGATCGTGCCCGCCTTGGGGACCACCCCGCCGCTCGCCGATATCACCCCCTCATAGACCCAGAATCCGTCGAGCGGCACCTTGGCGCCGGCCTGCGTTGGCGCGTAGCTGAGGCCGCCGCCCACGATGGTCGCGGTGCGCTCGGTATCGGTCGCCAGTTCGCCTGCGCTCACGCCGGGAATCGCATCAGTGGCCGAGGTGTATTCGACCGCGTCGGCACCGCGGGACCAATACCGGAATATGCCGACGATGGCGAATCCCGGTGCCAACTGGAGGTACGGCAGCGCGCTGAGGGAGAGCTCGTTGCCCGGGTCCGTCGTGACCGTCGCCAGCCGGTTTGCCCAGGGAATCGGCTGGCTGGGGAGGGTGACCCGTCGGTCGCTGGTCAGCGAGAGCTGATCGTTGTAACTCCCGGTGATTCGCGCGCCAAACTTCCCGCCTCCGACGTCCGCCGTCACCGCGACCTGAACATCGGTCTGGCCACCTCCCGTGGGAAGGCTCACGAAATTGTTCGGCAGCGGCTGGTAGCCGGTCGGGAGTCGCACGAGCGCCTGGGCGACGAGCCGGAGCCCGCCGGGGTGTCCGGGCCGGTTCCACCGGTCGATGAAGGTGTACGTCGCCCCCAGCTCGACGTCGCCGAGGAGGAAACTCGTGACGTTGTCAAAAGAGGAAGCGCCGATGGACCCGGCGGGATTGGTCAGGTAGGACTGGTACTCCGACGAGGTCAGCGCGGTGGCGGGGAGGGGAAGGGGCTGAGTGAACGACGGGATGCCGAGGACGGCCAGGTTGGCCTGCGTGGTGGTGACCGCGCCTGCCATCGTCTGGCCGGCGGCGCTCCCTGCGAGCGGCACGAAGTCGCCGGCCTCTCCCGGCACGACGAAGAGCGATGCGAGATTGGCCCAGTAGACGGTGCCACTGGCGAGTGTCGCCACGGCCAGCACGCTGTCGGTGGGGTTTCCGCTGTAGTAGCCGGTCTGGAGGCGCAGGTCGAGGGTGTCGAGCGCCGCCTTGTAGTCGGCCAGGAAGAGGTTCACGGAATCGGCGCCGGCGGCGGTGCCGAAGACGGGGTCGGCGGGGTTGAAGCCGGTGTTCGCCCCCGTGGTGTCGAAGCCGTAGGTGATCTGTACCTGCTGGCGCACGACGGGGACGACGCCGAAGAGACTGAGCCTGGAGGTGAGGCCGATGGCGGCCGAGAGCAGGAGCGTGCCGACACTCGCCTGCGCGTGCATCGTGGCGCCGCCGACGCTCAGGGCGTAGCCGGGATTGCCGGTGAGGTTGGCGATCTGCGCCTGATTGGAGGAGAGCTCCGGATAGAAGGCGGTGCCGATCGTCGGCGCAGTGAACTGGGCGCGGTAGGGTTGCTCCGTGCCACCAACGTACTGGTTGCCGGTATTGGCGAAGTCGCCGCCGATGCCGAAGCGGACGATGCCGCGCGGCACGCCGATTTCGGGCAGTTGCGCGGTGGCTGGGGTGGTCAGCAGGATCGCGAGGGCGATCCCCTGGATGCATTGCCTCAATCATCCTCCGGCGGTACTCTCTCGATGTGACCCTCAACTCCTTGCTTCGGCTCGCAAGTTCGCTCTTCGAGGCCTCCTTTGCCAGTCGCCCGGCGGCGGGTGCCTCGGCCCCCGGCCGCGTCAACCTGCTGGGGGAGCACACCGACTATAACGGCGGGCCGGTGCTGCCCTTCGCGGTACCCCGGCGGACGGTCGTGCTCGCTGGGCGGGCCGAGGGGTGGACGGCGGTGTCAGCGGTGGATGGGATTCCGCTCCGGTTCGACCCGGCGGCGGCCCCCGAGGGGCGCTGGACCGACTACCTCGGTGGCGTGGTGCGGGTGCTGCAGGATGTCGGCGCCGCGCCCGCCGGCGCGCGCCTCGCGGTCGCCAGCGCGGTACCCATCGGCGCGGGGTTGTCCTCCTCGGCGGCGTTGTCGGTGGCGGCGGCCCGTGCGCTGTCGCAACTGGCCGGCCGCCGGCTCTCCCGGGAGGCGCTTGCGGAGGTCGCCTATCACGCCGAGCACGATGTCGTTGGTGTGGAGTGCGGGCGGATGGACCAGATGATCGCGGCGCACGCGACGGCGCGGCATGCGGCGATGATCGAGACCGCGGATCGGACCGTCGCGCAGATTCCCTTCGATGTGCCGGTGCTGCTGGTGGAGACGGGCGTGTCACACCGCCTGGCGGACAGCGAATACAACCGTCGCCGAGCAGAGTGCGGCGCGGCGCTGGAGGCGTGCCGTGCGGCGGGGGTGGATGCGGCCGAGCTGGCGTCGGTGCCGGAGGTGGAGCTCCAGCGGCTGGCCGGCAAGATGGAGGCGGTGCTCTTTCGCCGGCTCCGGCACGTGGTGCGCGAGACGGCGCGCACCCGCGCCGCGGCGCGGGCCCTGCGTGCCGGGGACACCGTGCGGATGGGGCAACTGCTGCTCGAGGGGCATGCCTCGATCCGTGACGACTTCGAGTCAAGTTGTGGCGAGGCGGACCGGATCGTGGAGAGCGCGGCGCGGCACGGCGCCTGGGGGGCTCGGCTGACGGGGGCGGGGTGGGGCGGAACGGTCCTGGTGCTCGCGCCGACGGAACGGATGGCGCCGCTCGCGAAGGCGGTGGCGGCCGACTACCGGCGGGAGACCGGCCGGGCGCCGGTCACCTGGAAGGCGAAGGCGTCCGGCGGGGTCCGGAGCGAGCGGGTTGGGTAGCGGGGCCGGCCTCCGCTTCAGCCGCGGCTATGGGCCCGTCACGTCGGTAAGCTCCACCGCCCCGCTTCCATCCTCCTCGGTCTCAAGCACCAGCCCCACCTGCGGGCAGTAGGTTTTGTGTTCCCGCAGCGCCGGGTCCAGCCCGCTGCTGTCCAGCGTCCGCACGCAGCTGGTGTAGCTGCCGAAGGCTACCGTGACGCTGAGGCCGGTGGCAATCACCTTGCCGAAGTCTTCTGCCACGCCGCGGAGGTATTCCTGGCGGTACGCCTCGTCCAGATGCGCGGCAGGATTCGCCCACATCGCAATGCCGGGGAGCGCGTGCTGCTTGCCCCACTCCCACGACCCCTCCGTGCTCGTCACCACTCCGTTCTCGTACTCCTTGGTGTCCTCGCCGAGATACCAGACGTTGCCGTCAAGGTCCTGAGCATACCAGTCGTAGGTATCCTCGATCAGCTCGGCTCCGACGTACACCCGGTCGCGCACCTCGGTGGCGGTCACGCCCTGGATGATCCGGCTGGAGACCAGGACCTCGATGGTGACGTCTTCCGCGCCACCATAGGTGTAAGTCATGCCGGGTGTCCAGGGAAGGAATGCGTTGGTGACCGCCGCCGCCCACTGGGTCGGTATGTCGGGGTCGTAGGCCGGGGTGGTGGTGGCGTCGCTGCACGCCAGAGCGATCGGGAGGGCGACGAGGGTGGCGAGGGATGCCCTGGTCAGGGCGAGTGTGGATCGAGACATGGGGCCTCCGGGAAGCGGGCGCAGCTCGGGCTGCTGTCCGGTGCCATGTTGCTGGTGGGGAGCAACCGTGGTGACGAATGTCGAGTCGTGCAACGCACACCGCAAGGGCCGGGGGAGTGTGGCCGGCTGCGGTTTCCGGTGGTATTCTCCACTACCCGCCCGGGTGGCGAAACTGGCAGACGCATGGGACTTAAAATCCCAAGGGGAGCAATCCCCATGTGGGTTCGATCCCCACCCCGGGCACTTGGAGGCCACCGTTCGGCATGCCCCCGGGGGGCTGGCAATCCCGCCCCCCCGCGCTAGATATTAAGCAGGGCAGTTTCCCGAGTTCCCCCCCTTGCTCGATCGAAGCTGGAGCCCCGCATGCGCACCAGGATTGCCGCCACCTCGGCGGCGGTAGCCGTCGTTCTGGCTATCGCTGTCTCCCCGCTCTCGGCCCAGGTCGTCACCGGCACGCCCGGCAGCCCCAGCGCCACTACCACCGTCAAGGGCAACCAGCTCCCCGCGCCGCCGCCGCCCTTCGGCGGCAAGATCACCGAGTCCGCCACCACGTCGACCCCCTGGTGGCCGCCTCGCGTGGCTCCGCCCCAGGGCGCGCCGAACGTCCTCCTCATCATGACCGACGACCAGGGGTACGGCGTCTCGGGCACCTTCGGCGGCGTGATCCCGACGCCGGCACTGGACCGCATCGCCAAGAACGGCCTGCGCTACACGCAGTTCCATTCCACCGCGCTCTGCTCCCCGACACGCGCCGCGCTCATTACGGGTCGCAACCACCACGCCGTCGGCTACGGCGTCATCGGCGAGCTGGCCACCGGATATCCGGGCTACAACTCCGTCATCGGGACCGACAACGCCACCATCGGCACCATCCTGAAGGACAACGGGTACGCCACCTCTTGGTTCGGCAAGAATCACAACACCCCCGGCTTCCAGTACAGCAGCGCCGCCGGTCCCTTCGATCAGTGGCCCTCCGGCATGGGGTTCGAGTACTTCTACGGGTTCATGGGCGGCGAGACCGACCAGTGGCAGCCCTACCTCTTCCGGAACCACACCCAGGTCTTCCCCTTCGTGGACCATCCGGGCTACAACCTGATCACCGACATGGCGGACGACGCCATCGGGTACATGCGGGAACTGAATGCCGCGGCGCCCGAGAAGCCCTTCCTCGTCTATTACGTGCCGGGCGGCAGCCACTCGCCGCACCAGCCGAAGCCGGAGTGGATCGAGAAGTTCAAGGGCAAGTTTGACATGGGTTGGAACGCGCTGCGAGACTCGATCTTCGCCAACCAGAAGCGGCTCGGCGTGATTCCCGCCGACGCCAAGTTGACGCCGTGGCCGGACGTGCTCCCGATGTGGGACACCATCCCGCCCCTGAAGAAGAAGCTCTTCGCGCGGCAGGCCGAGGTGTTCGCGGCGTACACCGCCTACACCGACTACGAGATCGGCCGGGTCATCCAGGCCGTCGAGGACATGGGCAAACTCGACAACACTCTGATCATCTACATCGACGGCGACAACGGGACCAGCGCCGAAGGGAGCATGGAGGGGACGTACAACCAGCTCACCGCGTACAACGGATTCATGGACGTCCCGATGCCGCTCCAGATGCTGCACTACAACGACTGGGGCTCCGACCAGACCTACCCGCACATGGCGGTGCCGTGGGCCTGGGCGTTCGATACCCCGTTCAAGTGGAACAAGCAGGTCGCGTCGCACTTCGGTGGCACGCGCCAGGGGATGGCCATTTCCTGGCCGGGACACATTTCCGACCCCGGCGGCGTCCGGACCCAGTTCCACCACATCATCGACATCGTCCCGACCATCCTCGAAGCGGCCGGCATCCCCGCGCCCGCCACGGTCGACGGGATCGCCCAGAAGCCGATCGACGGCGTGAGCATGGCGTACACCTTCGACCAGGCCAACGCCAGCGCCCCTTCGCGCCGGGAGACCCAATACTTCGAAATGGTCGGCAACCGGGCCATCTACCACAACGGCTGGATCGCCGCCACGACGCCCCCCCAGCCACCTTGGGCCATGGGTGTCGGCGTATTCCCGCCGATCAATGAGTACAACTGGGAGCTGTACCACATCGCCACGGACTATTCGGAGGACAACGACCTCGCGGCGACCTACCCGGACACGCTGAAGCAGCTGCAGGCGCTCTTCCTGACGGAGGCGGCCAAGTACCAGGTCTTCCCGCTGGACAATTCCGGGTTCGTCCGCCTGCTCGCGCCGAAACCCAGCGCCACGGCGGGACGCACCGAGTTCACATACACCGGGGTGAACTCGGGCATCCCGGTCGCCAACGCGCCGAGCATCCTCGATCGCGACTACACCATCACCGCCCTGGTGACAATTCCCAAGGGCGGTGCCGAGGGGATGATTGCCACGCTCGGCGGGCGGTTCGGCGGTTACGCGATGTACCTGAGCCAGAGTTTCAACTGGTGGTATCGCGAGGCGCTGCTCCGCAAGATCGGGCTGGGGGTGCTCGCCCTCGGCGTGCTGCTGAGCCTGCGGGCGAAGGAGAAGTCGCGTCTTGGACGCGTGTGCATCTGGGCCGGTGCCGCCATGGTGATCGCCGTGTTCGGTACCCGGCTCATCGGCTTCGGGAACGGCAAGCCCACCTTCACCTACAACCTGATGGACCTCGAACGGACGACGTGGTCGGGGCCCTCCCTCGGGGCGGGCACGCACACGGTCGCGTTCGATTTCAAGTATGATGGCCCCGGCCCCGGCAAGGGGGGCACCGGCGTCCTCTCGGTCGACGGCAAGGAGGTCGCCCGCAAGGAGATGAAGCACACCATCCCGCTGCTCATGTCGATCGACGAGACGTTCGACATCGGGGTCGACACCCGGAGCGGCGTGGACGACCATCGGTATCGTGTGCCGTTCGCCTTCACCGGCACCATCGATACGCTGACCATCAAGATCGGTCCCTCGCAGATGTCGGAGGAGGAACAGCACAAGGCCGCCACCGCGGTGGCCCGGGCGACGGACTGACCGTGAGCGGCGTGTTGAAGTTTTCCGTGATCGTGGAGGCCGGTACCGGGCTCGCCCTGGTGCTGGCCCCCGCGATCGTGGCGTCGCTCCTGTTGGGCGCCGACTTGAACGCTGTCGCCGTCGTGATTGCGCGATGCTTCGGCGTCGCACTCATTGCGCTGGCACTGGCCTGCTGGTCCAGTCGGCAGACAGGCCCGACGCGGCGGTGGCCGCTTCGCGGCATGTTCGCGTACAACACTCTCCTGGCCGCGTACCTTGGGTACATCGGAGCCATCGGGGACTTTGATGGCGTGCTCCTCTGGCCGGCGGTGGCGCTCCATGGTGCCGTGGCCCTGCTCCTCATCGGCGGGGTCTGGCACGCTCCGGGGGCGGCCATTCTGGATCAAGCCGCCCCTGACACCTCCTGGGATTCCCTCGCCGTAGGGAATTGACCGTCCACCCAAATTCCCTGCCACGAGGTGCCGCCATGCCGCCCGTGCTGCCGTTCGCGCCGCCGTGCTCCTCCGCGCCACCCTCGGACTCCTCCTCACCATCCACGGCGTCTATCGGATCTTCGACGGCGGCGTCGTCCCCTTCGGCGGCTTTCTCGACTCCCAGCACGTCCCGCTTCGGCGTCGCGGTCGCCTGGCTGATCACCGTGTCGAGGTCGTGGGTGGCCCGCTGCTCATGTCTCGGCTGTTCGGTCCGCCCGCTCTGCGCCTGGTTCGCCGTCGAATTGACGGTCGGCATCGTCCTGGTGCACGCCCGCGACGGCTGGTTCGTGGTGGGGGGTGGGAGGAACGGGATGGAGTACTCGCTGCTGCTGATCGTCGGTTTGATCGTAACCGCCATGCTCGACGCGGCCCGGAAGGAAACGCCCGTCACCTCCTGACCGCCGTGAATTGCCCCGCCCCAACAACGAACCGGGGCCTGCGACAGTGGTCGCAGGCCCCGGTGCCGCATCCACCGCTGGACTCGCCGATCAGGTGGCCCCGTCGGCGCCCACGATGATGTAGGTCAGCGACCCGCCAGACGCCAGGAACGGCATGTTCCGGCCGAGGATCTGCTCCAGCTTCGTCATGAGCTTCGGATCGGTGGTCGTCACCGTCACGCCGACGATGAAGCTCCCGGGCCCAGACCCCGCGATGGGGAAGTAGTCGTAGTCCAGCGTGTACACATCCTTCACGAAGGTGTACCCATCGCTCAGGATCGGCACGAGTTCCGGAGGAATGACCCCGGCACTCGCCTCCGCCGGCCACTTGTAGTCGTCGGTGTAGTAGGCATAGGTAGCAATCTTGATCGCGTTGAAGTCGGCGGCCACCCGCGCGGCGTGCGCGCTCATCCGCAGGTCGATGTACTTCAACACCGCGATCGAGGAGAGGATGCCCAGCACGACGAACACGACCAGGAGCTCAATGAGGGTAAACCCGCGGCGGGACGACGATGGGCGCCTCATGGCCGCGCCTCCCGGCGCGAGAGCACCTCGAAGGAGTTCTTGAGGAAGGGTGCCACACTGTCGGTCGAGACGAAGGACAGCTGCACGTCGCCGCTCCGCCCATCCAGGCGGAAGACCCCGCCGGGCAGGATGGTGTACTGGACTCCCTCCGGAACCACGCCGACCTCGCTCATCGACACGGGAAGCACGCCGTTGGCCTGACGGTAGTTTTCGATCCGCCGCGACTCCATGTACAGCAACATGCGCAGGCTGGCGTCCTGGAATTCCACGGAATGGGGGACGGGCGCCTTGGGGATGATCCAGTCGGGCTGGGTGACGGCGACCCAGAGCCCGACCACGGCGAGGGCGGTCAGTGACGCCCACATCAGGCGACGGCTGCTCGAGCCGCCGCCCGACGATCGCGTGCCTCGCGGATCGCGCTTGGTCCGCTCCGACTGAACCGCACCCTGGAGCGCGTCGTAAAGCGCTTCCTTGCTGCCGCCCGGTCGGTTGCTGCGGTGTGGTGGGGGGTTAACCACTCCGGCTCCTCATTCTGTAGGTGTCCTGAGAAACTTCGGCGCACGTCGCCCTGCGCGCAATCCTCACCCACCGGACTCGCGTGGCCGGAGGGCCGCTCCGACCTGGGCCGGGAAGGCCCGGATGTCGATCGGTTTGGGGATGTATCCGTCGAACCCGGCCCCGATCGCCCGCTCCCGGTCGCCCGCCATCGCGTGGGCCGTGAGCGCGACAACCGGCAGCGGCGAGGAAATCTCGCGCCGGATGTCCTGCAGCAACGAGAAACCATCCCGCCCCGGAAGCTGAATGTCCATCAAGACGAGATCGGGGCAGCAGTCGAGGATTTGCTGAATGAGCCCCTCGCCGCTGGCCAGGCCCAGGACATCGTGGCCGTGGAGCGTCAGCAAGGTCCGAAACAACTTCATGTTGTCAGGGCTGTCTTCAACGATCAGGATCGTGGCCACCTGTCCTCCCTCGCGCGCCGTTGAGAATCCGCCGCCTCGGGGATAGGATTCGCCGGTCGAGGGTAGCAAACCCCGTGCCTTGCCTATACTTGCGCCCTCATTCCCCTCTTGGCAACCCCAATGTGGCCTGACTCCCTAGCCGTGGTTGGACTCGATGCCCTCGGCGGGTCCCTCGCTTGGCGGGCCCGAGTCGCTGGCGTTTCCCGTGTCATCGGGTTTTCCGCCACCCCTGCCACCGCGGTGCGCGCCCTCAAGGCCGGGGCGATTACCGAACGCGGCACCTCGCCGGCCGCCACGGTTCGCGGCGCCCAGCTGGTCGTACTCTCCGGAACTCCCGGCCAGGTCGTAGCCCTGCTCCCGGGACTCGTGCCGCACCTCGCGCCCGACGCATTTCTGACCGATCTATCGGGCGCCAAGGCACAGGTGCTCGATACGGTCCGTTCAGCCGGGCTGGCAGGCCGATACGCCGGCATCCACCCGCTGGTCGCGCCGAGCGCCGCCGATTTTTCCGGCGCCCGACCCGACCTCTTCCAGGGGGCGATCACCTATGTGACCGCCGCCCCGGAGGGAGAGACCGCCCGCCAGACGATGCGGGCCTTCGTCTCGACGGTGCTCGACGGGGAGCCGGTGGCGATCGACGCGCCGACCCACGATCGACAGGTGGCCTGGACCCTTGAACTGCCGCGGGCTTGCGCTCGGGCCCTGGCGATGGCGCTGTCGGCCGCCGGCCTCCGGGGAGCGTCCTTTGACGAGGCGGCGCGGGTGGCCACGGCCCTCGCTCACGAGGATGGGGGGGAGTGGGAGGCGAGAGTGCTCGCGAATCCTGGTGAGGTGGCCGCCGCGCTTCGCGCGCTCGAATCCGAAGTCGCCCGTCTGCGCGGCGCGCTCGAGCGGGGGGACGCCGCGGCGCTGCGCGACATGTGCCTCGCCGCCGAAACCCTGAGCCGTACGGTGGCCCGATGATCGTCGACGCCGACCTCCAACTCCCGGGCGACAAGAGCATCACCCACCGGATGCTCATCCTGGCGGCGATGGCGGACGGAACCAGCCGGATCGGCGGTGCCCTGACTTCGTTCGATGCCCGCAGCACGGCCCGTGTGCTCCGTCAGCTCGGCGCGACCGTCTCGCCGCTCGCGAGCGGACGCGAGCTCACCGTGCGGGGACGCGGGCGCTTCACGCCCCCCACGGGCCCCCTCCACTGCGGCAATTCGGGGACATCGGCGCGGCTCCTGCTCGGCGTCCTGTCGGCCCACCCCTTCGAGTCCACGGTCACCGGCGATTCGTCCCTCCGGAGGCGCCCGATGCGTCGGGTGACCGATCCCCTCGGCCAGATGGGCGCACGGTTCACCTTCCAGGGTTCGGATGGCCTGCCCGTGACCGTCCGTGGCGGCGAACTCGAGGGCATCAGGCACACCCTGCCGGTGTCGAGCGCCCAGCTGAAGAGCGCGCTCCTGCTGGCGGGAGTCGCCGGTGACGTCCCGGTGGATGTCCGGGAGCCAGGGGGCCGCTCGCGCGATCACACGGAGCGGATGCTCCGGGCGTTCGGGTATCGCATCGAAGACGACGGTGACTGGATCCGGTTTGCGCCGACCGGGCGGATCCAGCCCTTTGCGCATGCGGTGCCGGGCGATCCCTCCTCCGCCGCCTTCCTCATCGGCGCCGCCATCCTGGCGGAGAGCGGGGTGCTGCGCCTCCGTGGGGTGGGCGTGAATCCCACCCGCACCGGGTTCCTGAGAGTCCTCGCCCGGATGGGTGCGACCGTGGCGGTCGAGCACCAGCGCGATGTCGGTGGGGAGCCAGTGGCCGACCTCATCATCGGGCCGGAGGAACTGGTCGCCACGGATGTCGCCGCCGAGGAAATCCCGGGCTTGATCGACGAGATCCCGCTGCTTTCGGTACTGGCCAGTCGCGCGGATGGTACCACGGTGTTCCGGGAGGTAGGCGAACTTCGGGTCAAGGAAAGCGACCGGCTGGCGCTCCTGGCCAGCAACCTCCGCGCGGTCGGCGCGCAGGCCGAGGCCCACGGCAATACCTTGACGGTGGTCGGTGGCCGCGCCATGCCGGCCGGCCGGGTGGTCACCGGCGGCGATCATCGGATCGCCATGGCGTTTGCGGTCCTGGGCACGTTGCCGGGCGCGCGGGTGCGGGTCGACGATCCCGGCTGTGCGGGCGTCAGTTTTCCCGGTTTCGACGAATCGCTCCGCGCCATGGCGGCCGGAAAAAAGAGGAGGCACTGATGCGGGTGGTGGCCATTGACGGACCCGCGGCATCTGGCAAGTCGAGCACCGCCAAGGCGGTCGCCCGGGCGCTGGGGTTCCATCATCTCGATTCCGGCGCGCTCTACCGCACGCTGACCAGAGTCGCCCTCGACGCGGGCCTCGATCCCGACAACCTCGATGTCCCGGCGCTGCTGGCCAAGGCGGACCGGCGCGGGCTGGGGTTGCGTCCCGAGGGCGAGGACTTTGTGCCGCTGCTCGACGGCGCGCCCGCGGAGCATCTGATCCGGACTCCCGCGGTGACGGCGGCGGTCTCAGCGGTATCGGCCGTGCCGGAGGTGCGCGACTGGGCCAACGCCCGGATGCGGGCGCTGGCCGAGGCGGGGGTCCCGATCGTGGTCGATGGGCGGGACATCGGGTCGGTGGTGTTTCCGGAGGCGGGCCTGAAGATTTTCCTCTATGCGAAGTCCATCGTGCGCGCCATGCGGCGGCTGGCCCAGCAGGGGGGAAAGGAGCCCACGAACGAGGAGATTTTCGCGGAGGCCGAACGGCTCAAGGCGCGGGACAAGGCGGACGCGTCGCGGCCGGTGGCCCCGCTCGTCTCGCCGCCCGATGCGGTGGAGCTCGACAGCTCCCGGATGACCTTCGACGAACAGGTGAACGGAATCGCCGAGCTGGCGCGGGCAGTTTACGGGTTGCCGCAGCCCTCGGTGGGCGGCGGCGGCGCAGACGGGTCCCAACTTGCGAACCCGATAGGGCGCTGTAGAATATCGCGCCCGTCGGTCATTTCCCGATTCATCCGCTTCCTCCCCCGGAGGTACTTCATGCTGAACCGCCACGCCATGGCCGTGCGCCGCCGTCCACGGTCTCTCGCTGGCCGCGGACGCTCTCATCGGATTGTTGGTCGCGGCGAGCCCGTTCGGAGGACACGCCCGAGAACCGATTGCGAGCCGCCCGCCACCAGCACCCAGCGACCCTGACCGGCTGCTGGGCGAGCCTGCCCTCGGCGCTGGCGTGCACTCCCGTGTTCAGGACTGGACTCCTCCTGGCCCTGCTCCTCACGCTGCGGCCCTCCGCCGCGTGGGCGCAGTGGGCGGTCGAGGGCTTCCTGGGCACCTCGTTCAGCGCGCACAGCCCGCTGACGCATCTACCAGGCCGGGCGAACCGACCCTCCACTTCACCGCGCGACTACGAGACCGAATCCCACACGAGCCGTGGATCTACTACGCCTTTCGCGTCTCCAGGTGGAGGGGTCGCTGGGGCGGCACGGCCGGGTTCATTCATCAGAAGATCTACCTCGCGAACCCCCCTCCCGAGGTCCAGGAGTTCCGGGTCACGAACGGGTACAATCTCCTGAGCGTCGGCGCCGGGTACCTCACCCACGGGTGGAGCTTCATCGGGGCCGTCGGCCCGGTGATCGGCGAACCCGGTCAACACCGTCCGCGACCTGACCCTCCCCGACAACGGCGGCGGGTTCGGGACCGGGTACTACCTCAGCGGGTTCAATCTCCAGCTGGGGGTCAACCGCCGCTTCTACCTGGTGGACCGGGCGTTCCTGACGATCGATGTGACGGCTCACGGCGGCGTGGGCCACCGTGGACGTGGTCGATGGGCACGCCACGACCCCGAATTACGCCCTCCACCTGCTGTTCGGGCTGGGGTGGTGGCAGGCGCCGGCCGGGGTGCGGCCCCCACCCCCTAGCAGGACGGGGGACGGCCGGTTACGTTTGAGGGCTCCCAAACCTGGGCAATTCCGCCCCGGACGGGATTCACCTCATCCCGCAGCCTCGCCGGTGCGGCCGACCCCGAAGGGATCACCTCCACATGTCCGAGCTGTCCGCCGCCCCGTCCGACCTGGACACCCCCGACGCGGCAACCCCCGACTCCACCACGCCTGACGAAACGCCCCGCCGCTACTCCGTCCGTACCGACGCCATCATGGGCGCCACCGGACTGCTGGTCCGCGCCGACCTCTATGACGAGGAGTACAGCGAGGACGAGTACGAGCAGATGCTCTCGATGTACGAGGGCACCATGGCGTCGATCGCCGAGGGCGAAATCGTCAAGTCGAAGGTCCTGCGCATCACCGAGAACGCCGTCATCCTCGACGTCGGCTTCAAGTCCGAGGGCTCGGTGGCGCTCGACGAGTTCAAGGAGCCGCCGCGCGGTCGGCGACGAAGTCGAAGTCTTCCTCGAGCACCTCGAGGACCAGGAAGGGGCGGTCGTCCTTTCCAAGAAGAAGGCCGACTTCATGCGGGTCTGGGAAAAGATCCGGGTGGCGCACGAGGCGGACGAGCCGGTCGAGGGCACCCTGGTCAAGAAGATCAAGGGCGGCGTGGTCGTGAACCTGATGGGCGTGGACGCCTTCCTCCCCGGCAGCCAGATCGCGCTCCGCCGGGTGCCGAACATCGACGAACTCCTCGGCTCAGACCTACGAGTTCAAGATCATCAAGCTCAACAAGCGCCGGCGGAACATCGTGGTCAGCCGCCGCGTCATCCTCGAGCACGAGCGGGCGCACAAGCGCGAGCACCTGATGAAGGAGCTCCTCGTCGGCCAGGTGCGGAAGGGCGTCGTCAAGAACATCACCGACTTCGGGGCGTTCATCGACCTCGGCGGCGTCGACGGCCTGCTCCACATCACCGACATGTCCTACGGCCGCGTGTCGCACCCGACCGAGATGGTCGCCATCGGCCGCGAAGTCGAGGTCAAGATCCTCGACATCGACTGGCAGCGTGAGCGCATCAGCCTCGGCATGAAGCAGCTCCAGGAGTACCCGTGGAAGGACGTCGCCGCCAAGTACCCGGTCGGCACCCGCGTCCAGGGCAAGGTGGTCTCGATCACCAACTACGGCGCCTTCGTCGAGCTCGAGCCCGGCATCGAAGGCCTGGTGCACATCTCCGAGATGAGCTGGACCCGCAACGTCCGGCACCCCTCGAAGATCGTCAGCATCGGCGAGACCATCGAAGCGGTGGTCCTCAAGGTCGACGAGTCGGAGGAGAAGATCTCCCTCGGCATGAAGCAGACCGAGCAGGATCCGTGGATGATCCTGCCGCAGAAGTTCCCGGTCGGCACCAAGCTCCAGGGCAAGGTCCGCAACCTGACCAGCTTCGGCGCCTTCGTCGAAATCGAGCCGGGCATCGACGGCCTGATCCACATCTCCGACATGTCCTGGACCAAGCGCGTCCAGCACCCGTCGGAAGTGGTCAAGAAGGGCGACGCCGTCAACGTCGTCATCCTCAACATCGACGGCGAGAACAAGCGGATCTCCCTCGGCCTCAAGCAGGCGGAAGAGGATCCGTGGCTCCGCATCGGCGAGATCCTGCCGGTCGGCACACGAGCTCCGCGGCCGCGCCGTGCGCCTGATGGACAAGGGCGTCGTCATCGACCTCGGCAACGACCTCGAGGCCTTCGCCCCGATGTCCCAGCTCGGCGTCGCCAACATCGACAACCCGGGCGACGCCGTGAAGGAAGGCCAGCCGCTCGATGTGAAGGTCATCGAAGTGGACCCGATCCATCACCGCATCGTGGTGGCGGTCATCGGGTACCCCGACGAGCCGATCATCCCGCCGGTCAAGCCCGACTTCGACGAGTCGCCGGCCGACGAGTAGCCGATCCACCCCTCTCCCGGAGGGAGAGGGGGTCGGGGGGTGAGGGGTTCTCGGCGGGGCCGCTGGGCAGGGCGGCCGCGGGACAGAGAAGAACAGCAACGAGGGAAGTTCGGAGAACAGCCGGAGGGTCGGAAGGATCAAGGGGTGGTGTCATCCATCACCCCAATTCTCTTCTCCGACCCTCCGGCTTCTTCCGACACTCCCTCGTTTGTTGTCTGCCCCGCTGCCCCGCTGTCCTTCCCCGCTTCCCCGCCAAGCCGTACATTCCACGTATGCCTAATTCCCGCAAACGTCTCGAAGAACTGCACCGCCGGCAGGCCGAAGCGGAGCAGGGCGGCGGTGCCCGCCGCATCGCGCAACAGCACAAGAAGGGGAAGCTCACTGCCCGCGAGCGACTCGACCTCCTGCTCGACGAGGGGAGCTTCGTCGAGATCGACCGCTTCGTGACCCACCGCGCCACCGACTTCGGCCTCGCCGACGAGGTCTATCTCGGCGACGGCGTGGTGACCGGGTCCGGCCGGATCGACGGGCGGCTGGTCTACGTGTTCAGCCAGGACTTCACGGTGTTCGGGGGGTCGCTCTCGGAGACCCACGCCGCCAAGATCTGCAAGGTGATGGACCTCGCGGTGCGGAACGGCGCGCCGGTGATCGGGCTGAACGACTCGGGCGGGGCGCGTATCCAGGAGGGGGTCGTTTCCCTCGGTGGCTACGCCGACATCTTCCTGCGGAACACCCTCGCCTCCGGCGTCGTCCCCCAGATCTCCGCCATCCTCGGGCCCTGCGCCGGCGGCGCCGTGTACAGCCCGGCCATCACCGACTTCGTCCACATGGTGCGCGGCGTCAGCTACATGTTCGTCACCGGCCCCAACGTGGTGAAGACCGTGACCCACGAGGATGTGTCCTTCGAGCAGCTCGGCGGCGCCGACATCCACGCCGGCACGTCGGGGGTCGCCCACTTCGTCCACGACTCCGAGCCCCAGTGCCTCGCGGCCATCCGGGAGCTGATCGGATTCCTCCCCAGCAACAACCTCGACCCGGCGCCCGTCCTGGCCACCACCGACCCGGAAGACCGGCGCGACGAGGCGCTGCTCGACGTCATTCCCGCCAATGCCAACCAGCCCTACGACATGCACGACGTCATCCGGCCGGTCGTGGACGACGGGACCTTTCACGAGGTGCACGGCGAGTATGCGGGCAACATGCTGGTGGGGTTCGCACGGCTGGGTGGCGCAGTCGGTCGGGATCGTCGCCAACCAGCCCGCGGTGCTGGCCGGCGTCCTCGACATCAACGCCTCGGTCAAGGGAGCCCGGTTCATCCGGTTCTGTGACGCCTTCAACATCCCGCTCGTCACCTTTGAAGACGTCCCCGGCTTCCTGCCCGGCGTCACCCAGGAGCACGGCGGCATCATCAAGCACGGGGCCAAGCTGCTGTACGCCTACTGCGAGGCCACAGTGCCGAAGCTCACTGTCATCACCCGGAAGGCGTATGGCGGGGCCTACGACGTCATGAGCTCCAAGCACATCCGGGGCGACCTCAACCTCGCCTGGCCCACCGCCGAGATCGCCGTGATGGGGCCGAAGGGGGCGGTGGAGATCCTGTTCAAGGACCAGATCGCCAAGGCGGCCGATCCGGCGGCCGAGACCGCCCGGCGGATCGAGGAGTACACCGAGAAATTCGCCAACCCGTGGGGTGCGGCAGCCCGGGGCTACGTGGACGACGTGATCGACCCGAGGGATACCCGGCCCCGCTTGATCGATGGGCTCCGCTCCCTGCGGACCAAGCGGGACCGAAACCCGGCGAAGAAGCATGGCTGCATGCCGTTGTAGGCGGGGCAGCGGGGCAGGGGGGCAGCGTGGGCGGAGTGGCGGTTCGGCAATCGTCATCCCGGCGTAAGCCGGGATCCGAGTTCGGGAAAGGCCATGGACCCCGGCTTTCGCCGGGGTGACGGCCGGAGCGGTATCGTCCGGGCCCCGCCGCCCTGCCCCCCCGCCGCCCCGCCGGCACCGAAGGTGCCTCTAGCCAAACCCCGTACACCGCCCCATCTTACGACCTTACCCCCGAACCACGATTCGGACAGGTGGCTGGCATGGCACGAGTGATCCAATCCACGCTCCGATCCCTTCTGGCGCTGGCCCTCCTGGGCCCGGCGTCGGCGGGGTCGCTTGTGGGGCAGGGATCGCTCAATCCGACCGTGGCGCCCCGGGCCGCCGAGCTGGCCCGAAACGGGCAGCGGGGCATCGGCACCGAGATGTTGAGCACGTACCTGGCGACTTCTCCCGACGACGGTTCCGCCTGGGTGCAGCTCGGCCGATTCTACCTGCTCGACATTCGTGACTGGCACCTCTCCGGCCATCCGGCCGACTCTCCTGGACCCCTCTACATCGATTTCGGCTCCGCCGCCCTGGACCAGGCCGCCCGGCTCCGCGGTGACTCGGGCGTCATCCTCCGCCAGATGCTCGAGGTCGAACGGGCGCTCGAGGCCGTCGAGGAGCGGGGCTACGACATTCTCCGGCGCTGGGCAATCCCCCGCGACGTGGCGCCGCTCCCGGACTACATCTCGGAACTCGGCGCCAACCTGTTGAGCAGCTGCCCGAATTCCGGGGTCATGGCCACCGGAAGCGACCTCGAGACCGTCGCCATCTTCTCGGTCATCGCGACCGCGGGGCAGGCCTCCAGCATCGTCATCGTTGTCCCGGCGTTCTACGCCACCGACGCCCGCTACCGCAACCGGATCGCCACCGCCCTCGGCACCGACTCTGCGTGGTCGGTCCAGCACGCCCTCGCGATCGTCGCCCAGCGCCGGCCGGTTTGCTTGACGCCGCTGGCCGACCGCACCCTGCTGGCGCTCCCCAACCCGCGGCCGATGCGGTTCGTCCTGGTCTCGGGGCCCGGCACCACGACGAGCGATCGCGTCGTGACGGTGACCGACCTCGCCCGCGCCGACCGGCAGGGCAACTCCGCCTGGCTGCGCGAGGTGCACGCCATCTATACCGCCGCCGCCGGGTTCAATCCGCGCCTCTGCGACGGCCCACTCGCGCTCCTGGGAGACACGCAGATCGCCGCCTGCCGCCGCTAGGCCCGCGCCTCAGCGTCCCGCCGCCCGCCATCCCACGCCCATGACGCCCATCACCAGAGTCCTCGTCGCCAACCGCGGCGAAATCGCGCTGCGCATCATTCGCGCCTGTCACGAGGAAGGGCTCGAGGCCGTGGCCGTCTATTCGACGGCCGACCGGCTCAGCCCGCACGTGCGCGCCTCCGACCTGGCCGTCGAGATCGGGCCGGCCGCGCCGTCGGAGAGTTACCTCCGGATCGACCGCCTCCTCGAAGCCGCCCGCGTCACGGGCGCGCAGGCGATTCATCCCGGGTACGGCTTCCTCGCCGAACGGGCGGCCTTTGCCGAGGCGGTCGAGCAGGCCGGGCTGGTCTTCATCGGACCCCCGTCCACCGCCATCCGGGCGATGGGCGACAAGACCGAGGCACGGCGGCGGATGCGCGCCGCGGGGGTGCCGGTGGTGCCCGGCGCCGATGCGCCGATGACCGAGCTGGCCCCCGCGCTCCAACTGGCGCGCGAGATGGGCTATCCCGTCATGGTGAAGGCGGCCGCGGGCGGGGGCGGCAAGGGAATGCGGGTGGTGCACGCCCCCGAAGAGCTGGAGGGGGCGCTGGCCACCGCCGCCTCGGAGGCGTTGAAGGCGTTCGGCGACGCCGGGGTGTACATCGAAAAGTTCATCGAGCGCCCCCGGCACGTCGAGATCCAGGTGCTCGCCGACGCGACGCGCACGGTGCATCTCGGCGAGCGGGAGTGTTCGGTGCAGCGGCGGCACCAGAAGGTGCTCGAGGAGGCGCCCTCGATCGCGGTCGATGCGGCGCTCCGCGAGCGCATGGGTGCGGCCGCGGTCGCGGCGGCAGAATCGGTGGGGTACCGGAGCGCGGGCACCTGCGAGTTCCTGCTCGCCGCCGACGGCTCGTTCTACTTCCTGGAGATGAACACCCGCATCCAGGTGGAGCATCCCGTCACCGAGCTGGTCTACGGCATCGACCTGGTGCGGGAACAGCTGCGCATCGCACGTGGACTTCCGATGCAGGTGCCCGAGGGGCCGCGCACGCCGAATGGCTGGGCCGTGGAGTGCCGGATCACCAGCGAGGACCCGGCCAACGGCTGGATGCCGTCCACCGGCCGCCTGGAATACCTGCGTGTGCCCTCGCGGACCCGGGGTGCGCTGGGACAGCGGCGTGGAGGTCGGCAACGAAGTGACGCTGCACTACGACTCGATGGTGGCCAAGCTCATCGTCTGGGGGCGGGACCGGAACGAGGCGCTGCGGCGGATGGTGCGGGCGCTCGACGAGCTGGTCATCGTCGGCGTCGCGAGCAACCAGGGCTTCCAGCGCCGCCTGGTGACCGACCCCGCGTTCGTGGCGGGAGACATCGACATCCAGTTTCTCGACCGCCGCCCTGACCTGGCCGGTGCGCCCCCGCTGGCGGCCCTGACCCGGGCGGCCGCCATCGCCGCGGCGCTGGCAGAGGATGCCGCGCGGCACGCACGGAAGCCTGCCATTGCCGAATCGGGGGACGCGCGTTCCGCGTGGCTCGCGACGGCCCGATCCGAGGGGCTCCGCTGACCGGGGAGGCGGAGGCCCCGGTGCGGATCCTCCGCATCGCCGCCGGGGGCGACGGCATCGGTACCCTGGCCGATGGGCGCACCGTCTTCGTGCCGCGAACGGCGGTCGGCGACCTCGTGACGCTCAAGCGCGTCAAGCTGTCCAAGACCTTCGCGCGCGCCGAGGTGGACCTTGTCGTGGAGCCCTCACCCGACCGGGTTGAGCCGGCCTGTCCCCACTATGTCAGGGACCAGTGCGGCGGCTGCCAGCTGCAGCAGCTCGCGCTCCCTGCGCAACTGGCGGCAAAGCGGCAGATGGTGGGCGAAGCCCTGCGCCGCATCGGGAAACTGGAGGTGGAGGACCCCGAGATCGAGCCTGCCGGCACCGTCTGGGGGTACCGGAACAAGGTGACGCTCGCCGTGGCCGAAGGGGCGCGCCAGGTCGGGTTCCATCGACAGGGGCGGGCGGGGGACATCTTCGATCTCGAGCGGTGCCTGATTGCGGATCCCGCGCTGATGGATCTCTGGACGGCGGTCCGCGAACACCGCGCCCTGCTTCCCGACAACGCCGAGCAGATCGTGCTGCGCCGTGACCGCGCTGGTGGCCTCCACCTCACCGTCCGGGTGCGCGGCCAGACGGTCTGGCGCTCGGCGACGCTGCTCCATGTGGCGCTGGTGCGGCGCGGAGTGCCGGCAGTGCTCTGGTGGGTCCCGGAGGAGGGGGCGCCGCGCGCGGTGGCCGGAGCCGGGGAGCCGTATCCCGCCGCGGTGTTTGAGCAGGTCCATCCGGCCATGGGGGATCGGGTCCGGTCGTGGGCGCTCGGACAGCTGGGGGAGTGGGCGGGCAGCACGGCGTGGGATCTCTACGCCGGTGTCGGGGAGACGTCGGCGCTGCTGGCTGCAGGCGGGGCCACGGTCGACAGCGTGGAAGTGGAGGCGCGGGCGGTCATCGAGGCGACCAGGCGGGGCCCCGAACAGGGGGTGCGCCGCCACGCGGGTCGCGCCGAAGATGTGGTGCCGTCGCTCAAGCCGGCGGACCTCGTGGTGACGAACCCGCCGCGCACCGGCATGGACGCCCGGGTGACCGACGCCATCGTCGCCGCTCGGCCGCGCCGCATCGTCTACATCAGTTGTGACCCGGCAACGCTCGCGCGCGACTTGAATCGCATGTGCTCCGGCCTCCCCGCTTCCCCGCCTCGCCGCCTCGCCGCGCTGCGCGCGTTCGATCTCTTCCCCCAGACTGCCCATGTCGAGACGGTCGCGATCCTGGAGGCCGACGGATGAAATACTTCGTGACGGTGGGAGCGGTGCAGGTCGAGGTGGCGATCGAACCCGAGGGAGTCCGGGTCGACGGCCAGCTCGTCGCGGCCGTGCTTGAGCCGGTGCCGGGCACTCCACTGCGCCAGCTTCGGCTGGGGGAGCGCACGCTGGTCTTTTCCGTGGAGCCGACCGGCCGAGGCGAGTGGGAACTGGGGTACCGGGGGGAGCGCTGGGCGGCCTCCGTCATCGATGAGCGGACCCGGCACATCCGGAGCCTGACCGGGGAGGGGCGGCAGCGGGCAGGGGCGGGAGAGGTCAAGGCGCCCATGCCTGGGCTGGTCCTCCGGGTGCTGGTGGAGCCTGGGCAGCGGGTGGAGGCGGGGGCGGGGCTGGCGGTGCTGGAGGCCATGAAGATGGAGAACCAGATCAAGGCCCCGGTGGCGGGGGTGGTGCAGGCGGTCCGGGTGGAAGCCGGCAAGGCAGTCGAGAAGGGGCAGGTACTCATCGTTCTGGCCGCCCCGGCGCCTCCCGGGGCCGGGGATGGGGTGGCTTGACCGGAGCCGATATGCCCGGCTATCATTAAGGTCTGTGTCGATTTACCCGTTTTCTGGTGACTGGCAGGAATGACAATGAAGACCTTCAGCGCAACGCCCGACGACATCCACCACGAGTGGCTGATCGTGGATGCCCAGGACGTGCCCCTTGGCCGGTTGGCCAGTGCCGTGGCGCAGCTCATCCGTGGCAAGCACAAGCCGACGTTCACGCCGCACATGGACGTGGGCGATTTCGTCATCGTCATCAACGCGGAGAAGGTTCGCCTGACGGGCAAGAAGCTCGACGGCAAGACCTACTTCAAGTACACCGGGTACATGGGTCACGAGACCCACACCACCGCCCGGAACATGATGGCCAAGCACCCGGACCGGGTCATTGAGAAGGCCGTCTTCGGCATGCTGCCGAAGACCTCGCTCGCCAAGCAGCACCTGCGCGGCAAGCTCAAGGTGTACGCCGGCGGGGAGCATCCGCATGCGGCGCAGCAGCCCAAGCCCTACACGATTCAGTCCAGCACCCAGAAGGTGAGCGCATGACGGCTTCTCCCGAATTCCGTTGGCAGGCGGTTGGCCGGCGCAAGACCAGCGTCGCCCGCGTGTACCTGACGCCCGGCACCGGCAAGTGGGACATCAACGGACGCACCCTCGGCGACTACTTCCCGCGGCCCTCGCTGGTGCAGCACATCCAGCAGTCGTTCACCGCCACCGACACGCTCGGCGCCTTCGATGTGCGTGCGCACGTGGACGGCGGCGGCCAGGCGGGGCAGGCGGGCGCACTTCGGCACGGCATCGCGCGCGCGCTGGTGGAGGCCGACGGCCTGCACCGGGCCAAGCTGCGGGCGGCCGGCCTCCTGACGCGCGATCCGCGCGCCGTGGAGCGGAAGAAGCCAGGCCGTCCCGGCGCCCGGAAGCGGTTCCAGTTCAGCAAGCGGTAGCAGCAGGCGGCCGACTGGCCGCCATCATCCACATCGCCGGATTCCGACCCGGGTGCCCCTCGGGGTCAGGTTGGAAGACGAAGGCGGTGGCCGGACAACCCCATCACTGAAGGATCGACGAACTCGCATGGCACAGCCCGCACTGCAGGACCTGCTCGAAGCCGGCGTTCACTTCGGCCACCAGACCCGTCGGTGGAACCCGAAGATGCGCCGTTTCATCTTTGCCGAACGTTCCGGCATCTACATCATCGACCTGCAGAAGACCCTCCGGCAGATCATCAAGGCCCAGGAGCTGCTCCGCACCGTCGTCCTCAAGGGCGACAGCGTCCTCTTCGTCTGCACCAAGCGCCAGCTCAAGGGCGTGGTCCAGGCCGAGGCGGCGGCGAGCGGCGGGCACTACGTCACGGAGCGGTGGCTGGGCGGCATGCTCACCAACTTCCAGACCGTCAAGAAGCAGATTCGGCGGTTGAAGGAGCTTGAGCAGGGATCGCAGGAAGGCGACTTCGAGAGCTACACCAAGAAGGAAAAGCTGCTTTTCGACCGGGAGCGCGTCAAGCTGTCGCGCAACCTCGAGGGCATCAAGAATATGAACCGGCTGCCCGGCGTGCTGTTCGTCGTGGACGCCAAGAAGGAAAAGATCGCGGTCGCGGAAGCGAACAAGCTCGGGATTCCGGTGGTGGCCATCGTGGACACCAACGCCGACCCCGACGTGATCACCGTCCCGATCCCGGGCAACGACGACGCCATTCGCGCGGTCGCCCTGATCACGCAGGCGCTGGCCGAGACGATCGCCGAGGCCCGCGCCCAGATGCCGGCCCGCGACGTGGCCGACGATCAGGACGCCGAGACGTACAGCACCGATTCCGGCACCGAAGGCGATGCCGACGCGGACCGCAAGAAGCGCCGGGCCCGCCGGAAGCGGCGGCCGAAGCCCGAGGCCATTGCGGCGCGGCTGAAGGGCGAGGCGGAAACGGCGGAAGCGGGGGAGGCCGAGGCGGCTGCTCCGGCTGCCGCGGCTGAGTCGGACGCCTAGTCCGGCCCCCGCGGGATCCTACGTGCCGCCGCCCCCGGCCCTCAACCGGCTGGGGCGGCGGTTTCACTATCCAACACTACCTGTGAGTCTGAACCCATGACGACCAAGACGAAGGCGATTTCCGCGAAAGACGTTGCCGAGCTCCGCGCCCGGACCGGCGCGGGCATGATGGATTGCAAGAAGGCGCTCGAGGATGCCGGCGGCGACATGGAGAAGGCCGGCGAGCTGCTCCGTGCCAAGGGGATCGCGAAGGCGGAGAAGCGGGCCGGCCGGAGCGCCAGCCAGGGCCTCGTGGTCAATTACATGCACCACAACGGGCAGGTCGGCGTCCTGGTCGAGCTGAACAGCGAGACCGACTTCGTGGCGCGCACCGAGGACTTCGCCCAGCTGGCGCGCGATATCGCGCTCCACATCGCGTCGGCCGATCCGCTCGCCGTCAATCCGGAAGACCTCGATCCGGAACTGGTGGAGCGCGAGCGCCGGATCGCGGAGCAGCAGGTGGCGGAGGAGGGCAAGCCCGAGGCCATCCGTGCCAAGATCGTCGAGGGCAAGCTGAAGAAGTTCGTGGCGGAGCGGACCCTGCTGGAGCAGCCGTTCGTCAAGGACGACAGCAAGACGATCGGGCAGCTGGTCAAGGAAGTCTCGGGCAAGCTCGGCGAGGCCGTCGTGGTCCGCCGCTTTGCGCGCTTCAAGATCGGGGAAGACTGATGGCCCTGGCCTACGCGCGCGCGCTGCTCAAGGTGTCCGGCGAGGCGCTCGCCGGCGAGAAGGGCGTGGGCGTGGACTTCAGGGTCGTCGAGACGCTCGCCGACCAGATCAAGACGGTCCACGCCATGGGCGTGCAGCTCAGCCTGGTGGTCGGCGGCGGGAACATCATCCGCGGGACCGCCGCGAGCCGCGAGGGGCTCGACCGGGTCAACGCCGACTACATGGGGATGCTCGCCACGGTCATCAACGCCCTGGCCATGCAGGACGTCCTCGAGAAGCTCGGCGTGCACACCCGCGTCATGACCGCCATCCGGATGGAGTCGCTCGCCGAACCGTATATCCGGCGCCGCGCGCAGCGGCACCTCGAAAAGGGCCGGCTCGTCATCTTCGCGGGCGGCACCGGCAACCCCTTCTTCAGCACCGACACCGCCGCGGTGCTCCGGGCGCTCGAGGTGGAGGCCGACGTCATCCTCAAGGCCACCAACGTGGACGGGGTCTACACCGGCGACCCCCGGACCGACTCCTCGGCCACCTTCATCCCGGAGCTCACCTTCCAGGAAGCGATCGTGAAAGGCTACGCGGTCATGGACGCCAACGCGTTCGGGCTCTGCAAGGCCAACAAGCTTCCCATCCAGGTCTTCAACATCAACGAACCCGGCGCCATCGCACGGATCCTGCGCGGCGAGCGGGTCGGGACGATTGTCCGATGAGCACCATTCCAGATCTCCTCAAGCACTGCCGTGAACTGATGGGCAAGGCGGTGGACAGCACCCGGCGCGAGCTGACCGGCATCCGGAGCGGCAAGGCGAGCCCCGCGCTCCTCGACACGATCCGGGTGGACGCCTACGGCACCATGGTCCCGCTGAACCAGGTGGCGATGGTGGCGGCGCCCGAAGCGCGGATGCTGACGGTCCAGCCCTTCGACAAGACGCTGGCGCCGGTCATCGAGAAGGCCATCCGTGACGGCGACCTCGGCCTGAACCCCGCGTCGCAGGGCAACGTCATCCGGGTGCCGCTGCCGGCCCTCTCCGAGGAACGGCGCAGGGACCTGGTGAAGGTGGTGCACAAGCTCGCCGAAGAGGGACGGATCGCCATCCGCCACGCGCGGACCGACACGCTCGGCAAGATCAAGAAGCTCGAGCACATCTCCGAGGACGACAAGACGCGGGGCGAGAAGGACGTCCAGAAGCTCACGGACGAACATGTCAAGCTCGTGGACGAAGTGATCAAGTCCAAAGAAGCGGAAATCATGGAAGTGTGACGGGATGAGCGATCCGCTGCTCGATTCGATTCTTCGGCAGGGTGCGGTCCCGGCGCACGTCGCCATCATCATGGACGGAAACGGCCGGTGGGCGCAGGCGCGCGCCCTGCCGCGTCCCGCAGGACACCAGGCCGGCATGCAGGCGGTCCGGGAGGCCGTCGAAGGCGCGCGAAGCGCCGGCGTCAAAGTCCTCACCCTCTTCGCGTTTTCCCAGGAAAACTGGCAGCGCCCGGCCGAAGAAATCGACGCGCTCATGGCGCTCCTCGAGGCGTACATCGCCCGGGAACGCGCGGAACTGATCGCGCGCGGGGTCTCGGTCCGGTTCCTGGGCGATCTCGACCGCCTGGTGCCGAGCGCGCGCGCGGCGGTGGACGACACCACACGGGTCACGGCCGCCGGGACCGAGCTGGCCCTCAACATCTGCATCTCGTACGGGTCTCGCGCCGAGCTGACGCGCGCGGCGCGGCAGATCGCCGAGGACGTCGCGGCCGGCCGCCTGGTCCCCGCGGAAGTGGATGAGGCCGCCGTCGCCCGCCGGCTCTACACCGCCCCTTGGCCGGATCCCGATCTCCTGATCCGCACCTCGGGCGAACTCCGCCTCTCGAATTTCCTCCTCTGGCAACTCGCCTACGCCGAGCTCTACGTCACGCCGGTGCTCTGGCCCGACTTCACGCGCCGCGATTTCTTCGAGGCCGTCGTCGAGTTCCAGCGGCGCGACCGCCGCTTCGGACGCGTCGCGACCTGATGGACCGCAACATGCAGGCGCGGATCGCGTTCGCCGCGGTCGCGATCCCGGCCGCGCTGGCCCTGGTCTGGCTCGGCGGCTGGGCCCTGGTGGCGCTGCTGACGGCCGCCGGCGTCCTGGGGACCCGCGAGCTCTTCCACCTCGCCCGCGAGCGGGGAGTGCATCCCTCGCCGGTGCTCGGGCTCGCCGCCGCCGCCGCCGCCGCGCCGCTCACCTGGCTCACCCTCAGCCGCCCGGACGTGTTCGTGGCCATCGCCGACTGGTGGCCGTACGCCGGCGCCATCTGGATCCTGGCCGCCCTCACGTGGGCCACGGCGCGCCGCAGTCCAGACGCGCACCCCCTCGGCGCGGTGGCGGTCACCCTGCTCGGTCCCCTGTATGCCGCGGCCCTTCCGGCCTTCCTCCTGGTGCTGCGGCACTCGTCGTTCGGCCCGCGCTCCTGGGCCGGGACCGCCCTCGTCTTCTTCCCGCTCATCGTGACCTGGGTCGGCGATTCCGCGGCGATGTCGGGCGGCCGGGCGTTTGGCGGGCCGAAGATGGCCCCGACCATCAGCCCCGGAAAGACCCGCT
This sequence comes from uncultured Gemmatimonadales bacterium, assembly GCA_963705985.1. Lineage (GTDB taxonomy): Bacteria > Gemmatimonadota > Gemmatimonadetes > Gemmatimonadales > GWC2-71-9 > SPDF01. The sequence continues at coordinate 53,776 of CAVPLK010000003.1, forward strand.
CCGGCGGCATCGCCGGTCTCCTCGGGGCGATGGGGGCCGCAGCGCTGCTGGCGCGGTTCGCACTGCCGCCGGTCGGGATCGAGCTCGGTGTGGCGGCGGCCGCGGGTATCGGGCTGCTCCTGGGCGTGGTGGGGCAGGTCGGCGACCTCGCGGAATCGCTCCTCAAACGGGAGGCAGGGGTCAAGGATTCCAGCCACCTGATCCCGGGGCACGGCGGCGTCCTCGACCGGTTCGATTCGCTGATCTTCGTGCTTCCCGTCGCGGCGCTTCTGTTCCGCCTCCTCGGCGTCCTCTGATGCGTGGGGTGGCGGTGCTGGGCTCCACCGGCTCGATCGGCCGGAGTACGCTGGCCGTGCTGGCCAGGCAGCGGGAGCACTTCCGGGTCGTGGCCCTCACCGCCGGTCGCAACGCCTCCCTGCTCGAATCCCAACGAACCGCATGGGCCCCCGACCTCGCCGGGCTGGCACTGCCCGGCGCTGCGTCGCCCTTCCCGGGCGGTCCGGAGCTGTTGATCGAGGCGGCCACGCACCCCGCGGTCGACATCGTGGTCAACGCGGTGGTGGGTGCGGCGGGTCTCGACGCGACGCTCGCGGCGCTCCGGGCCGGCAAGCGGGTGGCGCTGGCCAACAAGGAGTCCCTGGTCATGGCGGGGGAGCTGGTGCTCGAGGCGGCGCGAGCCGGGGGCGGCGAGCTGATCCCGATCGACAGCGAGCACAGTGCCGTGCTGCAGTGCCTCACCGGGCACGGCAGCGAACTCGACCGCCTGATTCTCACGGCCTCCGGCGGACCGTTCCGCGAATGGCCCGCCGCGCGTGTCGCGGAGGCCACCGTCGAAGAGGCGCTGCGTCACCCGACCTGGACGATGGGGAACAAGATCACGGTCGACAGCGCCACGCTCGCCAACAAGGCGCTCGAGGTCATCGAGGCGCACTTTCTCTTCGGGCTCCCGTACGACCGGATCGAGGTCGTGGTGCATCCGCAGAGCATCGTGCACGCCTTCGTGGAGTTCCGGGACGGCAGCGTCCTCGCGCAGCTCGGGTTCCCCACGATGGAGTTGCCGATCCTCTACGCGCTGACGCATCCCGCCCGGCTGCCGGACCGGGGCGTGCCGCGCTTTGACCCCGTGGCCGCCGGCGCGCTAACCTTCGAGCCGGTGCGCACCGACGTCTTTCGTACGTTCGCGGCGCGGGGTGGCGGCGGGCCGGGCCGGGGGCACCGCCCCCGCGGTGTTCAACGCCGCCAACGAAGCGGCCGTCGCCGCCTTTCTCGACCGCCGTATTCCGTTTGGCCGCATTGCCGAGACCATCTGTGCGGTGCTCGATGCCCACGCCGTCGCGCCCGCGACGGGACTGGAGGCGGTGCGCGACGCGGACCGCTGGGCGCGGGCCCGAGCCTTCGAGGAGATGACGTGATCGCACTGCAGACCACCCTGTCCCTGCTGGTTGTCCTCGGCATTCTGGTCTTCGTCCACGAGGCGGGGCATTTCCTCGCCGCCAAGTGGGCCGGCGTGTGGGTGCACCGCTTCGCCCTCGGGATCGGCACCCCGATCCCGGGACTCTCGTTCAAGTGGCGGGAGACCGAGTACGCCATCTGCTGGCTTCCGCTCGGCGGCTACGTGAAGATGGCGACGGCGGAGGAGGAGGCCACCAGCAGCGCGCTCGAAGGGGCGACGCCCGAGGTGAACGTGCCGCCCGAGATGTACTTCGAGGCCAAGCCGGTCTGGAAGCGGATGATCATCATCCTGGCCGGCGTGACGATGAACGCGCTCTTTGCCTGGGTGGTGTTTGCCGGGTTGGCGCTGTCGAACGGCCGGGCCATCAATCCGGAGACCCGCATCGGGCAGGTCGCGACGGCGGACCTGCCGCCCGCGCTGGCGCCGCTCGCCGCGTTGATGCCGGGAGACAGCATCGTCGCGGTGAACGGCGTGCCGGTGCAGGACTGGGGTGGCGTGCTCGACGGCGTGATGAACGGTCCCGCCGACACCATCACCATCGCGGTGGCGGGAAAGCCCCCGGTCATTCTCCCGATCCATCGCGACGCCGTCGAAGAACGGGCGCAGGCGGCACAGGCCCTCAATCCGTGGCTCCCCGCCGAGGTCGCCCTGGTCAATTCGGGGAGCGGCGCCAGCCGGGCAGGGCTCGAGGTCGGGGATGTCATCGTCTCGATCGGGGGCGTGCCGACTCCGCAGTGGTGGGACATGAAGACGTTCGTCGAGGCCCATCCGGGCGACACCGTCGCGATTGTGGTGGAGCGCGGCGGTGCCCAGATCACGCTCACGGCAGTGCCGACGTCGCAGGTGATTCGGGGGAGCGACGGCACTGAGCAGACCGTCGGCCTGCTTGGCGTGTTCCCGGCGTCGCGGGCGGTGTACGAACCGCTCTCCTTCGGCGAGGCCATCGGGGCGGGACTCGACGCCACCATCAACGCCTCGACCACCGTGGTCCGCTCGGTGCGCGGGATGCTGACGGGCCGGGTGTCGGGTCGGAGCATCGGCGGACCGATCGCGATTGGCCAGATGGCGGCACAGTCCGCCGAGGCCGGGGTGGGGACCTTCTTCGGATTCCTCGGCCTGATCTCGATCAACCTGGCGGTGCTCAACCTCCTGCCGATCCCCATCCTCGACGGCGGGCAGTTTCTCTTCCTGCTGGCGGAGGGGATCCTGCGGCGCCCGCTCTCGCTCACGCTGCGCGAGCGGCTGACGATGGTGGGGTTGGTGCTGGTGATGGCCCTGATGCTGTTTGCCTTCTGGAACGATCTGAGTCGGATCTTCCTGATTCTCTGATAAGCCGTTTAACCGCAATGGCTTACGGACGTGTGTATCGGGTGCCGGGTGGGGATGGGGGGCTGGCCGGAAAGCGCCCAACCCCTTGTCACACCACGAGTAGCGGGTTATTTTTCTGTGCTTGAAAGAATCGTGAAATCCATCGACGTTGCCCGAGCGGGCACCCAACGGAAATCGACAGAATGAGCTTCGACAAGCAGGCCGTCACCGAAAAGCATCGCCTCCACGAGACGGACACCGGGTCCGCTCCCCTGCAGGTGGCCATGCTCACCGAGCGGATCAACTCGCTCACCGATCACTTCCGGACCCACTCGAAGGACCATCATGGTCGTCGCGGGCTCCTCAAGATGGTCGGCACCCGGCGTCGCCTGCTCACCTATCTGAAGCGCAGCGACCTGCCGACCTACCGGGCGCTCATCGAGCAACTCGGTCTCCGTCACTAACTGAAGCCCGTGGGCGAGGGCGTCCCGACCGAGCACGACGGGACGCCCTCTTTGCATTGCGTGCTCTGAGAAAAGAAAAGGTTGTGACTGTGCATCGGATCGAAACTGAATTCGCCGGCCGGACCCTCACGATCGAGACCGGCAAGATGGCGAAGCAGGCCGCCGGCTCGTGTCTCGTCCGCTTCGGCGACACCATGGTGCTGGCGGCGGTGACCGTCTCCAGGAACGTCTCCACCCTTCCGTTCTTTCCCCTCACGGTCGAGTATCGCGAGAAGACCTACGCCGCGGGCAAGATTCCCGGCGGGTTCCTCAAGCGGGAAGGCCGTCCGTCGGACAAGGAAATCCTTGCCGCCCGCGGCATCGACCGGTCCATCCGGCCGCTCTTCCCCGAGGGGTTCAAGAACGAGATCCAGGTGTTCGTCACCGTCATCTCGGCCGACCAGGAGAATGACGCCGACGTCCTCGGCGTGCTGGCCGCCTCGACGGCGCTCAGCATCTCGCCGATTCCGTGGGACGGCCCGATTGCCGCGGTGCGGGTGGGCCAGGTCGAGGGCAACTGGATCCTCAACCCGACCTTCCAGCAGCTCGAATTCTCGGCGCTCGACCTCTTCATCACCGGCTCGGCGGACTCGATCGTCATGGTCGAGGGCGGGGCGCACGAGATTTCCGAGAAGGACGTCCTCAATGCCCTCAAGATCGGGCAGAAGGGGATCAAGGAGCTGGTCGGGCACGCCAAGAAGATCATCGCCAAGGCGGCCAAGCCGAAGATGGCGTGGAAGAAGGCCGAGCGCGACGCGGCCCTCACCAGGCGCGTCGGCGAGCTCCTCGAGAAGCCGATGGCCAAGGCCATCAACGCGAAAGACAAGGCCGCGCGCGCCGAAGGCGTCGCCGAGGTCAAGTCGGCCGCCATCGAGAAGCTGGTGGCCGAGTTCCCCGATGCCGGCCGGACCATCGGCAACGAGATCGAGGAAGTCGAATACCGCGTCATGCGGGCCCAGGTGCTCGACAAGGGCGAGCGGGTCGACGGGCGCGACATGGACACGGTGCGGCCGATCAGTATCGAGACCAGCCTGCTGCCCCGCGCCCATGGCTCCGCGCTCTTCACGCGCGGCCAGACCCAGGCGCTGGTGGCCGTGACTCTCGGCACCGCCGACGACGAGCAGCGCATCGACAACATCGACGTGCCGCGCGAAACGACCAAGTCGTTCATGCTGCACTACAACTTCCCGCCCTACTGCACCGGCGAAGTGAAGATGATCCGGGGCACTTCCCGCCGCGAAATCGGCCACGGGATGCTTGCGGAGCGGGCGCTGCAGGCGTTGCTGCCGCGGTACGAGGAGTTCCCCTACACGATGCGCATCGTGTCGGAAGTCCTCGAGTCGAACGGCTCCTCGTCCATGGCGTCCGTGTGCGGCGGGTCGCTCGCGCTGATGGACGCCGGCGTGCCGATGAAGGCCGCCTGCGCCGGCGTGGCGATGGGGCTGATCAAGGAAGGGAAGAAGGTCGCCATCCTGACCGACATCCTCGGTTCGGAAGACCACCTCGGCGACATGGACTTCAAGGTGGCCGGCACCACGACCGGCATCACCTCGATCCAGATGGACATCAAGATCCAGGGCCTCGACCTCAAGATCATGGAAGAGGCGCTCGACAAGGCCCGCGTCGGCCGCCTCCACATCCTCGGCGAAATGGCCAAGGCCCTCGACACCCACCGGCCCGAGATGTCGCCGTGGGCGCCGCGGATCTTCACGCTGCAAATCAAGCCCGACAAGATCGGCGACCTCATCGGCCCGAAGGGCAAGACCATCCGCGGCATCCAGGACGCCACCGGCGCCAAGATCAGCGTCGAGGACTCCGGTCTCGTCACCATCGCCGCCGTCGGCGGTGAGGCGGGCGAGAAGGCACGGGAAATGGTCACCGCCATCTGCACCGAGCCGGAAGTCGGCAAGATCTACGAAGGCCCGGTCAAGAGCACCACGGCGTTCGGCGCCTTCATCGAGATCCTCCCCGGCGTCGAGGGGTTGCTGCACATCAGCGAGCTCCAGCACGCCCGCACCGAGAAGACCGAAGACGTCGTCAAGAAGGGCGACATCGTCAAGGTCAAGCTCCTCGAGGTGGACGAGCGCGGCCGGATGAAGCTGTCCCGGAAGGCGCTCCTGCCGAAGGAGTAGGACGGTGACGACTGTCCGTCTCGACGACGGGCTGTACCAGACGAGCGCACCCAACGGCTGCACCCTCCTCACGGAGGCGCTGCCGGGGGTGCGCTCCGCCGCATTGGGGATCTGGGTCCGCTCGGCGAGCGCCCACGAGCCCCGCCCGAAAATGGGTGTGTCCCACCTCCTCGAGCACATGGTCTTCAAGGGCACCGAGCGGCGCAGTGCGCGCCAGATCGCCCTGGAGCTCGAGGTGCGCGGCGGAAGCCTTGACGCCTACACCAGCCGGGACCACACCAGCTACCAGGCCCACGTCCTCGATACCGACCTCCCGCTCGCCGCAGATATCCTCTCCGACCTGGTCCGCCGTCCGCTGCTCCGCGAACAGGACCTGCTGCCCGAGCGCAATGTGGTGCTGGAGGAGATCAACGGCGTGGAGGACACGCCCGACGACCTCGTCTTCGAGCTGCACTCCGAGACGCTCTGGCCCGCGCATCCCTACGGCTACTCCATTCTTGGCACCGCCGACACCGTCGGCGCGCTCTCTCCGGGCGACCTCCAGGCCGCCCACCGGAAGGGGTACTTCCGCGGCAATTGCGTCATCGCCGCTGCCGGCAACGTGACGCACGAGGAACTGCTGGCGGCGCTGGCGGGGGAGGGGTGGTTCGATGGGCCCGACCCTGGAGACGCCCCTCCCCCCGCCGTCCCGGGCGAGCCGGCGCGGGGGGTGGTGCGGAGCGAGGCCCGGGACACCACCCAGGCGCATATCGTCTTCGGCACTGATACTTTTCCCTATGCCGACAGTCGCCGGTATGCCATGGGCATGCTCATCAACGCCTTCGGCGGCGGCATGTCGAGCCGGCTCTTTCAGCGGATTCGGGAGGAGCTCGGACTGGCCTACGCGATCTACGCCTACCACCAGTTTTACCGGTCGGCGGGCCAGTCAGGGGTGTACATCGGAACCAAGCCGGATACCGCGGATCAGGCCATCGAGGCGATCCTCGGCGAGTACCGGCTGATGGCCACCGAAGGGCTGTCGGGGACCGAGATCGAGGACGCGCGACGCCAGCTGAAGGGACAGCTCATGCTTGGCCTGGAGAGCCCGCAGAGCCGGATGAACCGGCTCGCGAGCCTCACGCTCCAGGGGGAGCCGTATCGTCCGCTGGACCACGTGCTGGAGGAGATCGACGCCGTGTCGGCGGAGACGCTGGCCGAGGTGGCCGCGGAGTACTTCGCGCCGGAGCGGCAGACGATTGTCAGGTTGGGACCGAACAGCTGAGGAGTGAGGACTGGCCGCCCTCTGTCATTGCGAGGAGGCCCCGGCAGGGGCCGACGAGGCAATCTCGGGCCGAGGGGAAGGACTGATATTTGAGGGCGTTGTCTCATCACCGACATCTACCAAGGGTCGACCCATGATCATCGGCGTACCGAAGGAAATCAAGACCAACGAAAACCGTATTGCGCTTGTCCCCGCTGGCGCCGAAGCGCTGGTCGCGGCAGGCCACACCGTGTACGTCGAGGCCGGGGCCGGTCTCGGGAGCGGATTTCCCGACGAGGCGTACACCGGGGTCGGTGCCAAGACGCTCCCGACGGCCGACGAGGTCTGGGCCAAGGCCGACATGATCATGAAGGTCAAGGAGCCGATCGCCGTCGAGTGGCCCCGGATGCGGAAGGGCCAGCTGATCTACACCTACTTCCACTTTGCCGCGGCCGAGGAGCTGACCCGGGCGGTCATCAAGTCGGGGGCGGTGGCGGTGGCCTACGAGACGGTACAGCTGCCCAATGGTGAACTGCCGCTGCTCACGCCGATGTCCGAAGTGGCGGGCCGGATGGCGGTACAGGAGGGTGCCAAGTACCTCGAGAAGGTGTTCGGTGGCAGCGGCATCCTGCTGGGCGGCGTGCCGGGCGTGGCGCCGGGCGAGGTGGTCATCATCGGTGGCGGCGTGGTCGGCATCGGCGCGGCGAAGATGGCCGCGGGCCTCGGGGCGCATGTCACGATCCTCGACGTGTCGCTCGACCGGCTCCGGTACCTCGACGACGTCCTCCCGGCCAACGTCGACACCTGCTATTCCAACCGTCACAACATCCTCGACGCGATCCGCAAGGCGGACCTCGTGGTCGGTGCCGTCCTGCTCACCGGCGCCAAGGCGCCGCACCTGGTCAAGCGGGCCGACCTGGCGCTCATGAAGCCGGGCTCCGTGATCGTGGACGTGGCGGTCGACCAGGGCGGCTGCGTCGAGACCATCAAGCCGACCACGCACGAGAATCCGACCTACTTCGTGGATGGGATTCTGCATTACGCGGTCGCGAACATGCCGGGCGGGGTGCCGCGCACCTCGACCCTGGCGCTGACCAACGCCACCCTCCCGTACGGCCTCAAGCTGGCCAAGCACGGCTGGAAGGCGGCCTGCAAGGCGGATCGTTCGCTGATGCTGGGCCTGAACGTGGTGGAGGGGAAGGTGGTGTATCCGGGCGTCGCCGAGGCGTTCGGCCTGCCGCTGGTGGATGTCGAGACGGTCCTGTAGTGGGCTCCGGCCTCCGTCCGGTGACCCGCATCACATGATTCGATGACGAACATCCTTATCGTTCGTCTCCCGCACGGGGTGGGGCTGCCCCTCCCCGCCCGGGCCACCCTCGGCGCGGCGGGGTTCGACCTGGCCAGCGCGGAGGAGGGGGAACTCGCCCCCATGGAGCGGCGGCTTTTTGCGACTGGATTTGCGATTGCCATCCCCATCGGATTCGAGGTGCAGCTCCGGCCCCGGTCGGGGCTGGCCCTCCGGGACGGGCTGACCCTCCCCAATACACCCGCCACGATCGACAGCGATTACCGTGGCGAGCTCAAGGTGGCGCTGGTCAACCTTGGCGCCGCACCGGTGCGGGTTACCAGGGGCATGCGGATTGCCCAGATGCTGGTGGCCCGGGTGGAGCCAGCCGCCTTTCTGGAGGTCGATTCCCTCCCCCCCACGGAGCGGGGCGAGGGGGGATTCGGGAGCACCGGGCACTAACGCCTAACTCTCGGTCTTGTCCCGATTTACGGCATTCGTTAGCTTTGGGCTCGATGCCCCCCTCCTAACTGAAAGCCGCGAGATTGCCCACAGGATGAAGCTGCCTCCCTTTCGCTTTAGCTTGAGTTCACTCATCCCCGCCAATGAAATTGCGGTCGATCTCGGCACGGCGAATACGCTGATCTACGTGAAGGGTGAGGGCATCGTGCTGAACGAGCCCTCGGTCGTCGCGCTCGAAAAGGCCACGGGCAAGATCAAGGGCATCGGTCTCGAGGCGAAGCGGATGCTGGGGCGCACTCCCGAGGGCATTCTCGCCGTGCGGCCGCTGAAGGACGGCGTCATCGCCGACTTCGACGTGACCGAGAAGATGCTGCGGTACTTCCTCAAGACCATCATCGACAAACACGTTTTCCGCGTGAAGCCGAAGGTTATCGTGTGCGTGCCGAGCGGCATCACCGAGGTCGAGCGGCGCGCGGTGCGCGATTCGGCGGAAACGGCGGGCGCCAAGGAAGTGTGGATGGTGGCGGAGCCGATGGCCGCGGCGATCGGCGTCGGTCTGCCGGTGGAGACGCCGACCGGGAACATGGTCATCGACATCGGCGGCGGGACCACGGAAATCGCGGTCATCGCGCTGTCGGGCATCGTCTCCGACACCTCCATCCGGACCGGCGGCGACGAGCTCGACATGGCCATCGTGCAGTTCATGCGAAAGAATTACAATCTGCTCGTCGGCGAGCCGACCGCGGAGGCGATCAAGATCAAGATCGGCTCGGCAGCGCCGGTCGGCGAAGAGCGCGAGATGGAGGTCAAGGGGCGCGACCTGGTCTCCGGCATCCCGAAGACGGTCCGGGTGCACTCCTCGGAAATCCGCGAGGCCATCCAGGAGCCGATCCAGCAGATCGTCGACGCGGTGCGCCGGGCGCTCGAAATCACCCCACCGGAACTCGCCAGCGATATCGTGGACCGCGGCATCATCATGACCGGCGGCGGCGCGCTGATCCGCGGGCTGGACGTCCTGCTCGCCCAGGAGACGGGCCTGCCGATTCACGTGGACGAGGATCCGCTCACCTGCGTTGTCCGCGGCACCGGCCGCATCCTCGACGATCCGGCGAAGTACCAAAGCGTCCTTTCCAAGTAACATGCTGGCGCCGGATCGCACCTTCGCCCGTCGCGACACCGCCCTCTTCATTCTCTGCCTCGTCCTGTCGGTGGGTGCGCTGTTTGCACCGGAGCCGTGGCAGTACGCCATCGCGTCCAGCGCGCGGAGCACGGCGCTCGCGCCGCTGATCGCCCTCCAGCGCCGCGCCGAGGCGTCCCGCACCAGCCTGGCGCGGTTCGAACTGCTCACCGCGCAGCGGGATTCCGCCTCGGCCGCCGCCCAGTCGTTCCCGGTGCTGCTCGACGAGAACAACCAGCTCCGAGCCCTCCTCGGCCTGGCGAAGCGGCTCCCGCGCCGGGTGATTCCCGCCGAGGTCCTGCACCAACCCCTGCCCACCGATGGACGCACTCTCCTGCTGAGCGCCGGGCGCCAGTCGGGGATCGAGCCGTTCCAGGCGGTGGTGGCCCCCGATGGGCTGCTGGGCGTCATCCTGACCGTCGGCTCATCGACCGCCATCGTGCTGACCTGGTCGCATCCGGACTTCCGGGCCAGTGCCGTGACGCTCGACGGCTCCGTGACCGGCATCATCGGAGTCACGCCTGACGCCTCGGTCCGCGAACCGATGCTCGAGCTGCGCGGCGTGCCCTACCGGGACTCGGTGCCGGTCGGCACGGAGGTCATCACCTCGGGTCTCGGCGGGGTCTATCCGCGAGGACTTCCGCTCGGGACGGTGGTCGGCGTGGCGCGGGAGTCGGAGGGGTGGGAGCGGATCTATCTGGTGCGTCCTGCGGCCGCCCCCGCGCGGGCCAGCCACGTCCTCGTCCTCCCGGCCGGGACAGTATGGCCCGGGCAGGCCACCGAGGATTCCCTGCCATGAGCGCCGGCCGCGCCAGTCGTATCCGGTTCAGTCTCGTGATGCTGCTGCTGGTGGGGCTGCAGTTCTATGTGCGCCCCCGGCTCGGCAACCCGCGCGTCGCCCCCGACTTCCTGATGCTCGGCCTGATGATCTTCGCCATTCGCAGCCGGCCCGGCGCGGCGGCGTTCGCGGGCTTTCTCATCGGCTTCGCGAGCGACGCGCTCACCCCGGCGCGTTTCGGCGCGGCCATGCTGGCCAACACCCTGGTGGGCTACGCCGCCGCCTGGGGCCGTGCGGTCTTCTTCGCGGACAACCTCCTCGTCAATGCCGGATTCATCGCGGCCGGCGTCTGGCTGCGGGATTGCCTCGTGCTCGTGGCCAGCGGGACCAGCGGCAAGGAACTGGTGGTGCACCTCGGGGTGTGGAGCCCGGTGCTGGCGCTCAGCACCGCGGTGACGGGGGTCGTGGTGTTGACGGTCTTTCGCGACTGGCTCGATATCCGGCTTGAGGAATGAACGAGTTCCACTCCTACCGTCGCGCGGAGCGCGCGGTACTCGCCCGCGGGTTGTTCCTCGCGGTCTTCCTGCTCCTGACGGTCGCCTTCTTTCGCACCCAGATTGTGCAGCACGAGCGTTTCCGGCTGCGCGCCGAGAAGAACCGACTGCGCATCGTCCCGCTCATGGCGCCGCGCGGCGTCATCTACGATCGCAACGGGCTCGTCATCGCCGACAATGTCCCCGGCTACGCGATCAAGCTCCTCGCCCCGTCGCTCGACTCGCTGCGTGCGGTGTTGGCCCGGTTCATGGCGGTCGTTCCGCTCGACAGCGGCCAGGTGAGCAGCATCCTGGCGCACTATCGGCAGGCGCCGTATCAGCCGGTGGTGGTACTCGGCACCGGCAGTTTCGAGACGGTGTCCCGGCTGGAGGAGCGGAGGGCGGTCCTGCCCGGACTGGTCATCCAGTCGGAGCCGCGCCGGTACTACCCGGACGGCCAGGCGGTGGCGCACCTCGTCGGGTACGTGGGCGAGGTGAGCGAGCGAGACCTCGAGACCGACCGGTTTCCCGGGGCGCAGCTGGGGACGGTGGTGGGGCGGGCGGGACTGGAGCAGGAGTACGACGCGGAGCTGCGGGGCCGACCCGGGATCCACTACGTCGAGGTCAACGCGCGGGGCCGGCTGGTGCGCGAGGAGGACGTCGCGCCCACGCTCGCGGCCATTCCCGGCCAGCCGATCAAGACGACGATCGACCTCGAGCTGCAGCGCTACATCGACAGCCTCTGGCGGGCGGCCGCGCCGGGCGTGCGTGGCGCGATGGTGGCGCTGACCCCATCCGGGGAAGTGCTCGCGCTCTACAGCGCGCCGGCCTACGACCCCAACGAATTCGTCGGCGGCATCTCGACCACCGAGTGGCGGCGGCTGAACGACGACCCCGCCAAACCGTTGCTCGACCGGGCCATCCAGACCCGGTACCCGCCGGCGTCACCCTTCAAGCTCGCCACCGCGGCGATGGCGTTGAAGCGGGGCGTCGCGACATTCACGACCCACATGCCGGAGCCCTGCCGCGGCGGGTTGCAGGTCGGCAACCGGTACTTCCGCTGCTGGAAACCGGAAGGGCACGGCAACCTGGATCTCGAGGGCGCGATCGCCAAGAGCTGCGACGTGTACTTCTACCAGCTTGGCCTGCGGATCGGGCTCGACGCCATCCTGAGCGAGGGCGTGCTGATGGGGTTTCGCGACCGAAGCGGGATCGACCTGGAGAATGAGATCGCCCCGATCTACCCGTCGAATGCGGCCTATTTCGACCGGAAGTATGGGTCCCGCGGCTGGAGCAAGTGGGGCGCGACGCTCAACTTTGCCATCGGACAGGGCGAGAACACCCAGAACGTCATCAACATGACGCGGTTCTACGCGGCGCTGGCGAGCGGCGGCGATGCCCCGACGCCCTACATCGTGCGGCCCCGAAGCGACCAGGTGCGGCAGCTGGGGCTCTCACCGGAACAGCTGGAGGGCCTCCGGCTGGCATTGATCGCCGTGGTCGAACGGGGAACGGCGGCGGCGAGCCGTAGCTTCGACCTGCAGCTGGCCGGGAAGACCGGGACCGCCCAGAACTCGCACGGCGAGGACCACGGCTGGTACGTCGGGTTCGCGCCGGCGGACAAGCCGCAGATCATCGTCGGCAGCATCATGGAATTCGCGGAGCACGGCTCCAACGTGGCGCCCTACGTGAACAAGGTGCTGCTTCGTTACGTGCTCGGCAAAGGCACCTCCGACGTGCCCCTCACGGTCGCCCTGCCGGCCGACTCCGCGCCGCGCGCCGTCCAGATCGTCCCCGATTCCGTTCTCCTGGTCGATCCGGTGGCGGACGACACCGTGCTGCCGCCTCCACCGGCGCCCTCCGGCCCATGAGATCGCTCGGTCCCGACCGCCCCCTCATCACGGTCGTCCTCCTCCTGGCCGCCTATGGCCTCCTGACGCTCTATTCGGCGGGGCAGACCGATGTGGCGACCCAGGCCCAGGGCGTCTGGGTCCGCCAGCTCATCTGGATGGGCATCGGGGTGGTGGCGGCGGCGGTCGTCTTTCGCTTCTCGTTCCGGTTGCTGGAGTGGTCCGCACCGGCGGCGTACGGGTTCGCGCTCCTGCTCCTGCTCGTGACGCTCGTGGTCGGGACGGGGCAGGGAACGGCGGCCGGGACCAAGAGCTGGTTGTCTGTCGGCGGCCACCAGATCGGGCAGCCGGCGGAGCTGGCCAAGCTGGCGGTCATCCTGATGCTCGCGCGCTACCTCTCCGGGCTGCGTGATGCACCACGCAACCTGCGGGAGCTCGTCGCGCCCTGCCTGATTGCCGGGGTTCCCTTCCTGCTGGTGCTCAAACAGCCGGACCTGGGCAGCGCCATCGTGTTCATCGGCGTCCTCTTCCTGATGCTCTTCTGGTCCGGAGTGAAGCCGTCGCTGCTCTTCATGCTGGCCAGCCCCGGCCTGAGTCTCCTCCTCGCGTTCAACACCTGGACGTGGGGGGTCTGGATGATCGTGCTGGCGGTGCTGCTCTTCCTCTGGCGGCCGTACGTGGTGGACGGGGTCTTCCTCTACCTCGTCAATTCGGTCATGGGGGCGGTGGCCATTCCCCTCTGGCAGCGCCTGGCGCCGTATCAGCAGAACCGACTCCTCACCTTCCTCAACCCCGAGATCGACCCCCGTGCCGCCGGCTATCACGCCATCCAGTCGCGGGTCGCCATCGGGTCCGGGGGGTGGTTCGGAAACGGGTTCATGGAGGGCCCACAAAAACGGCTGGCATTCCTGCCCGCGCAGCACACCGATTTCATTTTTTCCGTCGTCGGGGAGGAATTGGGCTTTCTCGGTGTCATGGTGGCGCTCCTGCTCTTCCTGATGTTGTTCCTGGTGCTCCTCCGGATTGCCCGCCGGGCGACCGATCCCTTCGCCAGCCTGGTGGTCTTCGGCGTCCTGGCGCTGTTCTTTACCCATGTGTTCGAAAATGTGGGGATGACGGTCAATTTGATGCCGATTACGGGGATTCCGCTGCCGTTCTTCTCCTATGGCGGGTCCTTCTTCCTCATCTGCTGCATCTCCATCGGAATGGCCCTGCGGGCCGCTTGGGACGCCAGGCTCTCAGGGTATGCTGATATATAGCAACGACTTAGACATACCGGTCTGGCGCTGGGCTCCCCAATCGCACAGATTGATACCCTCCATGACTAGCCCCTTCTCCCCCCCCGGAGCCTCCTCAACCCCACTAGGGGTGTAATGGCCTGGTTCAAGAAAGAGCGAAAGCCCCGGACCCCGGTCCGGGAGCGTCGCGAGGTCCCCGCCGACGCCTGGGAGAAGTGTGACGGATGCGGTCACATGGACATCCGGGACAAGTTTGAGCGCGCCCTCAGCGTCTGCCCCGAGTGCGGGAAGCACCGCCGGATCAGTGCCGAGGAGTACATCGAGCTCCTGACCGACGAGGGATCGTGGCGGGAACTCTGGGGCAACCTGCGCTCCGAGGACCCGCTCAAGTTCGAGCAGTATCCCGAGCGGCTGGCCAAGGCGCTCGCGAAGGCCGGTCCCGCCGACGCCATCTATACTGGCATCGGGCAGCTCGACGGGCTCGCCTACTATCTGGGCGTGATGAACTTCGCGTTCATGGGCGGCTCGATGGGTTCGGTAGTCGGGGAGAAGATTGCACGACTCGCCCGGCGGGCCCTGCAGAAGAAGCGGCCGCTGGTGCTGGTCTGCGCCTCGGGCGGCGCGCGGATGCAGGAGGGGGTGTACTCCCTGATGCAGATGGCCAAGACCAGCGCGGCGCTGGCGCAGCTGGGTCTGCACGGCATTCCGTTCGTCACCATCCTGACGGATCCCACGACCGGAGGCGTCTCGGCGTCGTACGCCATGCAGGGCGACGTGATCCTCGCCGAGCCGGGTGCGCTGATCGGGTTCGCCGGGCAGCGGGTCATCAAGCAGACTATTGGCCAGGACCTGCCGGAGGGGTTCCAGACCGCGGAGTTCCTGCTGGACCACGGCCAGATCGACGACGTGGTGCCCCGCGGGTCGTTGCGCGACACGACGGCGCGCCTGCTGCGGCATATGCAGGGTGCGCGGGCGCGCTACGAGGCGGCCGACGCGGTGTGAGCGGAGTTCCGCAGCAGCATCCACGAAAACACGAAAACACGAAAACACGAGAACAAGGTCGCTGCCAGAGCGCGCCGTCGGGTGAAATCAGGGGGAGTTCTTTCGTGCTTTCGTCATTTCGTGCTTTCGTGAACTCCCCGCCGTGAATTACGCACAGGCCCTGGCCTTCCTCTTCCCCCGCACGACCACCATCAAGTTCGGGCTCGACACCACCGCCGCGCTCCTTCGGGAGCTGGGCGATCCGCATACGGTCATCCCCTCGATTCATATCGGCGGCACCAACGGCAAGGGCAGCGTCGCGGCCCTCGTGGCCGAGGCACTCGCCTGCGCCGGCTGGCGAGTGGGGCTGTATACGTCGCCGCACCTGGTCTCCTTCCGCGAGCGGATCCGGGTGAATGGCGTCCCCATCTCCGAGGCGGCGGTGGCGATGTGGACGGCCCGCATGGCGCCCCGGATCCAGGAGCTCGGCGCGACGTTTTTCGAGGCCTCCACCGCGATGGCGTTCGCCGATTTCGCCGCCCGT
Organism: uncultured Gemmatimonadales bacterium; assembly: GCA_963705985.1. Taxonomy (GTDB): domain Bacteria; phylum Gemmatimonadota; class Gemmatimonadetes; order Gemmatimonadales; family GWC2-71-9; genus SPDF01. The sequence continues at coordinate 69,260 of CAVPLK010000003.1, forward strand.
GGGGCGGAGATCGCGGTCGTCGAAGTGGGCCTCGGCGGGCGGCTCGACAGCACCAACATCGTCACCCCGCTGGTCAGCGCCGTGACGAAGATCGCCATGGACCACATGAAGTACCTGGGCGACAATCTGTCGGATATCGCCCGCGAAAAGGCGGGGATCTCCAAGCCCGGCGTGCCGTTCGTGATCGGCGAGCGGGACCCGGCGCTCGTCGACGTGCTGCGCCGGGAGACGCGCCGGATCGCGGGCCAGGCCGGTGCGCGGCCGGATGTGCGGGTGCTTCCGCCTGAGTACGAGTGGACGGGCCCGCTGGGGCTCCACGGTCCCCACCAGCGCCGAAACGCCGGTGTCGCGCACGGGATCCTCATGGCGCTGCCGGAGCGCTGGCGGCCGAGCCGGGACTCGATCGAGGCGGGGTTTGCCAATGCGCGCGTCCCGGGACGGCTCGACCGGCGGGGCAGGTGGCTGTTCGACGTCGCCCACAACCCCGACGGGATGGAGTCGCTCGTGGCGGCGCTCCGAGTCGAGCCGCCACCGGGCCCGGTCCACGCGCTGGTGAGCATCCTCGGCGACAAGGAGTGGCCGACGATGCTGGTCTGGCTCGACTCCGTGGTCGACCAGGGAATCCTGACGGTGGCCCCTTCCGCGGCAGAGCGGGGTTGGGACCTGGCCTGGCTCAGCGACTGGCTGGCGCGCCCGGACCGGCCTCCCTCGCGTGCGCACTGGAGGCTCATCCCGGACTTCACCGCCGCACTCCGGGAGGTGCAGCTGGAGGCTGGCACCATGCTGGTGACCGGTTCCTTTCACACCGTGGGCGACGTGATGGAGGCGCTCGGGCTCGGCGAATGAGCCGGTGGCCGGCATAGCCAAATCCTTTGTTTTCAAGTATTTTGCCCCCCATGTCGCACCAGTCCCTCCCCGGATTCCGCGAGTTCTTTCCCGACGATTTGGCTGCGCGCGCCTACCTGTTCGAGGCGTGGCGCCGGGTTGCCGGGCGGTACGGGTTTGAGGAGTACGACGGGCCACCGCTCGAGCCCCAGTCGCTGTACACCGAGAAGAGCGGGCCGGAGATCGTCGGCCAGCTGTACAACTTCGTGGACAAGGGCGACCGTGAGGTGGCGCTGCGGCCCGAAATGACGCCGACGCTCGCCCGCATGGTCGCTTCCCGCGCCAACGGACTCCGGAAACCGATCCGGTGGTTTTCCATCGGCCAGATGTTCCGGTATGAGCGCCAGCAGCGCGGCCGGCTGCGGGAGCATTACCAGCTCAACTGCGACCTGATCGGTGAAGCGGGGCCGCTCGGGGACGCCGAGGTGATCGCCCTGCTCATCGACGTGGGCCGGGAACTCGGACTGGGCGCCGACGCCGTGCGTGTGCGGCTCTCCGACCGGAGAGTCCTCTCGGCCCTGCTGCTCGGTGCGGGGGTCACGGACGCGCAGCTGCCGGTCGCGTATTCGGCGATCGACAAGCGAGAGCGGATGGACCGCCCGGCGCTGGAGGCGATGCTCAAGGAGGCGGCGGGACAGGGGATGAGCGACGCCGTCATCGGCCGGTTACTCGATCTGTCCTCGCTGCGCTCGGTCGACGCCGTCACTGCGGCGCTCCAGGGCGTGCCGGGCGGCGAGGGGGCGCTGGAGCCGTTGCGCCAGACCCTCGACGCCCTCGGCGCCATGGGCCTCGCGGAGTTTGTCGACGTCGACCTCACCATCGTGCGGGGACTGGCCTATTACACCGGCACCGTCTTCGAGCTCTTCGATGCCGGCCGCAGCCATCGGGCCCTTGCCGGCGGCGGGCGCTACGACGACCTGCTCGGTCGGCTTGGGGGCGTGGAGCTGCCCGCGGTCGGGTTCGCCATGGGCGACGTCGTCATCGGCGAGGTCCTCCGGGAGCGAGGCTTGATCCCCGCCGCCCCGCCGTCGATCGACGTGTTCATCGCAGGAGTGACGGAGGCCGACCTGCCCCATGTACTCGCGCTGGCGCATGAATGCCGGGACGCGGGGCTCCGGACCGAGTACGCGCTGACCGCGCAGGCGGTGGGCAAGCAACTCAAGCTCGCGGATGCACGGGGGGCGCGGGTGGCGGTGATGATCGGCCCCGATGACCGCGCCAGAAACGAAGTGCAGTTGAAGGACCTGACCGCCAAGGCGCAGCGGTCGGTGTCCAGAACCGAGGCGGTCGCCGCGCTCCTGGCGGCCCGCCCCTGACCCTGGTGCCGCAGTCGGGCCCCACCTCACGAGGCAGCATGGCAGACGACAAGGCGCTCACGACGCGGGCCGCAGACTTCTCGGCCTGGTATAACGAGGTCATCGCACGCGCGCAGCTGGCGGACTACAGTCCCGTCCGTGGCTGCATGGTCATCCGGCCAAACGGATACGCCATCTGGGAGCAGATGCAGCAGGCCCTGGATCGCATGTTCAAGGACACCGGACACCAGAACGCCTACTTCCCGCTCTTCATCCCGCAGAGTTTTCTCGCCCGTGAGGCCGAGCACGTCGAAGGGTTCGCCCCGGAGCTGGCCGTCGTGACCCACGCCGGCGGCAAGGAGCTGGAGGAGCCGCTGGTCATCCGGCCCACCTCCGAGACCATCATCTACTCGATGTACGCCAAGTGGATCCAGAGCTGGCGTGACCTTCCCCTGCTGATCAATCAATGGGCCAATGTCGTGCGGTGGGAATTGCGCACCCGGCTCTTTCTCCGCACCACGGAATTCCTCTGGCAGGAGGGGCACACCGCGCACGCCACCGAGGAAGAGGCGGAGGCGGAGACCCTGCTGATCCTCGGCCTCTACCGGCGTTTCGCCGAGGAGTGGATGGCCATGCCGGTCCTCACCGGCCGGAAGAGCGACGGGGAGAAGTTTGCCGGCGCGCTCCGCACCTACGCCATCGAGGCGCTGATGCAGGACAACCGCGCGCTGCAGGCCGGCACGAGCCACAATCTCGGGCAGAACTTTGCCAAGGCGTTCGACGTGACGTTCCAGACCGCCGACGGGGGACTGGGCCACGTCTGGAACACCTCGTGGGGGGTGTCCACCCGGCTGGTGGGCGGCCTGATCATGACCCACAGCGATGACGTCGGCCTGATCTGCCCGCCGCGCCTGGCGCAGTACCAGGTGGTGATTGTTCCGATCTACCGCAAGGACGAGGAGCGGGTGGCCGTCCTCGAGGCGGCGGAGCGGCTGCAGACGAGCCTGCGCGCCGCGGGCCTCCGGGTGCATCTCGACGCCCGCGACGGACTGAAGCCGGGGGCCAAGTACTACGAGTGGGAGTCACGGGGTGTCCCCTTCCGGCTCGAACTCGGCCCGCGTGACCTGGCCGCGGAGCAGGTCATGCTCGCGCGGCGCACCGGAGGGAAGGAGCCGGTCCCGATGGCGGGTCTCGGCGACCGCATTCACGTCGAGATCGACGCGATGCAGCAGGCGCTGCTGGGAGCGGCCGTGGCCCGGCGCGAGGCGGCCACGATTCGTGGGGCCTCGCGAGACCAGCTGGTGGAGGCGATGAACGGCCCCGGTGGTTTCGTCTATGGCGGCTGGTGCGGCGACGCCACCTGTGAAGCCGACATCAAGGAGCAGACGAAGGCGACCATCCGCGTCCTCCCCGACGAGGAGTTCCGTTCCGATCCTGCGCCGACCCGCTGCGCCTGGTGCAACCGCGACGCCGTGACGGAGGCGGTGTGGGCAAAGGCGTACTAGTGAAGGCGGGGCCGGGGGGCCGGGGGGCAGGGGGGCAGGAGGCCCTCCTGGCAGATGCAGGGATGACCGTGTCCGAGGAAGGACTCGTCATGGCGGGGGTGCCGCTGGCGCGGATCGCGCGCGACGTCGGCACCCCTGTCTTCGTCTACAACGCGGAGACCATCCGCCGGCAGTTCCGCGCGCTCGAGGCGGCGTTCGCGGAGGTTCCCCACCGGATCTGCTACGCGGTGAAGGCGAACAGCAACCTCGCGGTCCTGCGGCTGATGCACGACCTGGGCGCCGGCGCCGACCTGGTGTCCGCCGGCGAGATGCGCCGCGCCCGGGCGGCGGGGTTCGCGCCGGGCAGCCTCGTCTTCAGTGGGGTCGGGAAGACCGCCGCGGAACTCGAGGAGACGGTCGCCGCCGGGATCGGTCAGGTCAACGTGGAGTCGCTCGAGGAGCTCAAGTTGCTCGGTGCGATCTCTGCGCGCCTCGACCGGATCACCGCCGTCGGCATCCGGGTGAATCCCGACGTGACGACCGACACCCACCCCTACATCTCGACCAGCCACGGCGGCATCAAGTTCGGCGTGCCGCACGACCAGGTGCGCGCGGCGGCGACATACATCCAGGATCATCCCTACCTGCGGCTCGTGGCCGTGGCCATGCATCTCGGCAGTCAACTTCTCGATCCCACGCCGTACGCGGAGGCGCTGACGAAACTGGTCGACCTCATCGGAGAGTTGAAGAGCGCCGGGGTCTCGACCCTCGAGTCCCTCGACATCGGCGGGGGGCTCGGCATCCGGTATCAGTCCGACGGCGGGGCCGGGATGGATCCTGTCTCCCTGGCGGCGGTGGTGGGCCCCCTCGCCGCCCGGGCGGGACTCCCCGTGACGATGGAGCCGGGGCGGTTCCTGGTCGGGAGCGCTGGCGTGTTGCTGACCGAGGTGCTGTACCGGAAGCACTCCGGAGGGCGGGATTTCGTCATCGTGGACGCGGCGATGAACGACCTGCTCCGGCCGAGTCTCTACCGCGCCCACCACGAGATCGTGGAGGTCGTCCCTGCGGGTCGCGCCGTGGGCCAGGTGGACGTGGTGGGGCCGATCTGCGAGACGGGCGATTTCCTGGCGCTGGAGCGTGCGTTGCCGAGGGTCGAGCCGGGAGAACGCCTGGCGGCGCTCTGCGCCGGCGCGTACGGGTTCGCGATGAGTTCGAACTACAACACCCGGGGCCGGGTGGCGGAAGTGCTGGTCGATGCGGGGCGCTCGGCGGTGGTGCGCCCCCGCGAACCGGTCGATAGCCTGTTCGCCACCGAGATTGCGGATCCCTTCGCCACACTGTCGGACAACGGCTGAGGAGCCAGCGACATGGACACGCGGAAGCACCACGACGGCATCCTGATTCTCGATTACGGCTCGCAGTTCACCCAGCTGATCGCGCGGCGCGTCCGCGAGGCGCATGTGTACTGCGAGATTCACCCGGGCACGAAGTCCCTCGAATGGGTGCGCGAGTGGCGACCCAAGGGGATCATCCTCTCCGGCGGCCCCAACTCGGTGTACGACGCGGGCGCCCCGATCGCACCCGATGGGATCCTGGATCTGGGCGTCCCCGTGCTTGGGCTCTGCTACGGCATGGGACTGATTGCGAAAATGGCCGGGGCCAAGGTGGTGGGCGCGGATCGGCGCGAGTACGGCCGGGCCGTCGTCACGGTCGCGGGGGGCCGGCTGTTCAGCGGATTTGCGGCCGGCGAGGAGACCACCGTCTGGATGAGCCACGGCGATCACGTCGACGCCGCACCCTCCGGATATTCCATCACCGCCTCGAGTCCCAACTGCCCGGTCGCCGGCTTCGAGCACGCCAGCCGCCCGATCTTCGGCGTGCAGTTCCACCCCGAGGTGGCGCACACGGCCCGGGGCGGCGAGATCATCGGCGCGTTCCTCTTCGACGTCTGCGGCGCAACGCCCGACTGGACCGCCGGTCACTTCATCGAGACCGAGACGGCCAGAATTCGGGAGCTGGCCGGTTCCGCCCGCGTCATCTGCGGGCTCTCCGGGGGAGTGGACTCGTCGGTGGCGGCGGCGCTGGTCCATCGCGCCGTCGGGGACCGTCTGACCTGCATCTTCGTCGATCACGGATTGCTGCGGCTCCACGAGCGGGAGCAGGTCGAGGCGACCTTCCGCCGCCACCTGGGCATCGACCTGCGGGTCGTGGAGGCGAGCGACCTCTTTCTCAAGGCGCTGGAGGGGATCAGTGACCCGGAGGAAAAGCGGCGCCGCATCGGGCACACCTTCATCGACGTCTTCGAGGCAGAGGCGCAAAAGGTCGGCTCCGACGTCGGGTTCCTGGTGCAGGGGACGCTCTATCCCGACGTGATCGAGTCGGTGTCGCCCACCGGGGGGCCGTCGGTCACCATCAAGACGCACCACAACGTCGGCGGACTGCCGGAGCGGCTGCCCTTCAAGCTGATCGAACCGCTGCGCGAACTGTTCAAGGACGAGGTGCGGCAGGTGGGACGCGAGCTCGGGTTGCCGGAGGAGATGGTGGGGCGGCATCCGTTCCCCGGCCCCGGGTTGGCCATCCGGATCCTCGGGGCGGTGGCGAAGCCCGACCTCGATATTCTCCGGGCGGTAGACGACATCTACATCGAGGAAATCCGGGCGGCGGGACTCTACGACGATATCTGGCAGGCGTTCGCCGTCCTGCTGCCGATCCGTTCGGTGGGGGTCCAGGGAGACTTCCGGACCTACGACCAGGCGGTGGCGCTCCGCGCGGTCACCAGCCGGGACGGGATGACCGCTGACTGGTTTCCCTTCCCGCACGAGGTCCTGTCGCACATCTCGAACCGGATTGCCAACGAGGTGAAGGGGGTCAACCGGGTGGTGTACGACGTGAGCAGCAAGCCGCCCGCAACGATCGAGTGGGAGTAGCGCACCGGCCGCTGGCGATGTCCGACTACGGGTGTGGAACGGGCGCAGAGCGTCCGTCGCGTGCGACAATGCCCTCGGCGATACGCTCCGCATTCGCCAGGATGGTGAGACTCGTGTTCACGGCCAGCGACGAAGGGATCGCCGCCCCGTCCGCCACGTAGAGCCCGGGGTGCCCATGCACTTCGCCGCGCGCGTCGACGACGCCGGTGCGCGGGGTGTCGGACATGCGGCAGGAACCGGTCTGGTGGGTGGAGCTGAAGGCGGTACCAGGCTGCAGCGCGCCAGTCCGACTCACCGCATCCACCGCCACAAGCCGGCAGCCGTTCCGGGTCAGGATGGAATGGAGAATCGCCTCGGTATCCCGCTCGTACCGTGTGAGCTCCGGGAGGCGGGACACGGAGAGCCGAGGCTTCCCCGCGCTGTCGAGTGTGAGTTCTCCAACGGGCGGGGTCAGCCCCATGGTAAACAGCACCATCATCCTGTGCCGGACCTGTTCCATGAGCGCGACGTTGTCCGCCCCCCACCAGCCGGTGGCCGCCGGAACATCCGGCATCCGGAGCCGGGCGGTCGCGATCATGGGGACCGGCAGCGGTTTGGCCGCGGAAATCGTGATCCCGTGCGACTCCAGGAACTCGTAGCTGATCATGCCCGGATGAGAGCGCCCCGTGTACATGTCACCGTCGGGCAGGTCCGCCGGGAGGATCCCCGCCGCCTTGACGCTGCCGTTGAACGCGATGTTGCGGCCGACCTGGGCGCTCAGGTTCGGGAGGCCGGCCCGCGAGGCGAGGAGCAGGCGCGCACTCCCCACGGTTCCGCCACCCAGAATCACGATGCTGGCCCGATACTCCACCAGTCGACCCTGATACCCTCCGATCCGGCAACGAACGGCATACCGGGGACCGCGGGCGGCGCGAATCTCCAGTGCTTCCGCCTCGCAGATGATCTCGGTGCCTGCCGCAGCGGCCTGGGGCAGGTAGTTCACGTGGAGCGATTGCTTGGCGCCGTAGATGCATCCGGTCACACAGAACCCACTGCCGAGGCAGTTGCGGACGGCGTAGCGCGCGCGATCACAGGAATACCCGAGCCGGGCCATCATCAGGGCGAACACCTGCCCGGTCTTCGGCACCTCGTCCTCCCGGATCTGTTCGACCCGCAGCATGGCCTCGGCGCGATCGTAATAGGGATCCAGCGACTCGCGATTCACCCCCTCCGGCCAGAGGGGACGCCCCTCGGCGTCCCGCTGGGCGAACGCCACCGTCGGTGTCCGCAGGGAGACCATTTCGTAAAACCCTGACCCGCCGCCCAACGCCTCGGCGTAGACCAGGTCGAGGTGGTCGCTGCCGAGCCCCTTCAGGTATCGCGTCAGATATTTCGGATCCTGGGTTTGCCGATACTGGCCGGGACCGACGTTCGGGCCCTTCTCGAGCATGGTGACCCGCAGGCCTGCCTGCGAGAGCCGCAGGGCGGGGGCTGCTGCCCCGAAGCCGCTTCCGATGATGAGAACGTCCGTCCGTCTGGTCTCCATAGGGTCCCCCTAGGCAGGATTGCCATCGCGTGAGGTCACGCGCGCGGCAAACCGGCGGGTATCGGGATAGGACGAAAGCGCGGGATCGACGAAATGATTCCCGCCGGGGAAACCGGTGAGGCGACATCCGGACGTGTCATCGTCGATGCCGCCGTACACCGCGGCCTGGGTCAGGAAGACCGCGCCGGTGTACAGCTTCCGGGCGGTGGCGTCTCCATCGAGCGCCTGCCGCACGATGGCGGTCCGTTGCGGCAGATCGAGGGTGCTGAACAGGCGTTCATGCCGGTGCATGGCCCGACGATCGAGGTCGCTCGCCAGGAAATCACAGTACTTGGCCGTGGGGTAGAACGGGTCTTCCAGGGCGGTGACCGCCTGGGCCTCCGCGGGTGTGAGCCCGGGCACGACCGTGGCGGTGAAGGCACAGAGCGCCCGGCGTGTCGCGACGGTTCCGCGTCGGTACTGCTCGGGGTAGCTCTTGAGGATGATGGTCGCCGGGGTGCAGGCTCCCATGGCAAGTGCGGCGACCCCGCCGGCCAGCATGCGGATGGCCTGGCGGCGAGACGGACCCTGGCGAGCGGCGATTGTGGTTGAGTCGGACATGGCACCCTCCATCGTTGGATGGAGAGTGCTGCGGAGGGGTCAAGCCATCATCAAGCGGGGATCAGACGCCTTTGTCGGTCAACAACTGAAGAAACTCCTCGGCCGAGGTCAGCCGGGAGAGTTGCTCCGGAACCCCCGGCTCCTTCGCCAGCTGGGCAATCTTGCCGAGGATGGGCAGGTACTGGTTGGACATCTCGTTCGGCGGGGCCACGATCAGGAACAGGTGGTGCACCGGCTGCCCGTCCGCGGCGTCGAAGGGGATGCCGAGGGCCGAGTGGCCGTAGGCGAGCTGGAGGCGCTGGACGACCAGCGAGCGACAGTGGGGTACCGCGACGCCCCGCCCCACGCCCGTGGAGCCGAGCGCCTCGCGCCGGTGCAGCATCTTGAGCAGCGTGTCAGCCGACTTTTCGTCGGCGTGCAACAACCCCACCATTTCGGCGAGGGCCTCGTCTTTCGTCGTCGCGGCGAGGGGCAATCGAATGGCGTCGGCCGCAAAGAAATCTCGGAGATGCATGGCGGGGAAGCTAACCGCCGTCCGGAATGCGTGTCAAATCCCTATCATTGCTCGGTTTAGGCCGCGGCCGTATTTTTGGGGCATGCGGCCTCCCTATCCCTCCCCCCACGACTTCACCCTGATCCTGGCCCCCATGGCCGGGGTCTCGGAGCCGCCATTCCGCCAAATCTGCCGGCGGCTGGGGGCCGATGTCGTCCTGTCGGAGTTTCTGTCCTCGGAGGCGATTCGCCGCCGGATCCGGAACACGCTGGAGGGGGCGGAGTTCGAGGAGTGTGAGCGGCCGATCGGGATCCAGATCTACGGCGCCGAGCCTGCCGCCATGGCGGAGGCCACTGCGCTCATCACCGAGCATTACAAGCCGGAGTTCATCGACATCAACTTCGGCTGTCCGGTCAAGAAGGTGGTCAGACGGAACGGCGGCTCGGGGTGCCTGCGCGAGCCGCAGTTGATCACCGACATCATCCGCGCCTGCGTAGCGGCGACGCACCTGCCGGTGACCGTGAAGACGCGGAGTGGGTGGAACGACGACATGCGCGACCCGGTCGGTATCGCGCTCCGGATGCAGGACGCCGGGGCCAGGGCGTTCACCCTGCACGCCCGGACGCGGACCCAGATGTACTCGGGGAAGGCCAACTGGGACGAGATCGCGCGCGTGGTCGAGGCGCTGGAGATTCCCGTCATCGGCAACGGCGATGTGCAGACGCCGGAGGACGTGGTGCGGATGCGGGACCACACCGGCGCGGCCGGCGTGATGGTCGGGCGGGGCGCGTTCGGCAACCCGTGGCTCTTCCGCGACGCGCGTGCGCTGCTCGACGGCCGGCCGAAGCCGGTGGCGCCGACGGCGGCCGAGCGGTTCGAGCTGGCGCTGATCCATGCGCGGCTCGCCGTGCGCCTGCAGGGCGACAGCCGGAAGACCGTGGTCGAGTTCCGCAAGCACTTCGGGTGGTACACCAAGGGGCTGCACGGCTCGAGCGACCTCCGCCAGCGGCTCTTCCAGGTGGAGTCGATCGCGGAGGCGGAACAGATCTTCGTCGACTACCTCGCCCCGTTCGCACAGCTGGCGTGAGCCCCGAGCGGCTGACCGCCTTGCTGGCGGAGGTTGTGGCAGGCCGAGTGTCGCCGGCGGCCGCGCTGGAGCAGCTGCGGCACTTCCCCTCCGAGCAACTTCCGTTTGCCAGCATCGACCACCATCGCACCCTCCGCCAGGGGCAGCCGGAGGTGATCTTCTGCGCCGGCAAGACCGTCGAGCAGGTGGTGGCAATCGCCGAACGCCTGGTCGCGGCCTCCGGCGGGTTCCTCGGCACCCGGGCCACGCCCGACCAGGCCGCGGCGTTGGGCGCCGTATTCCCACGGCTTGAGTGGAACCCGCTGGCGCGCACCGTCTTCCTGCCGGCCGACCCCCGCCCGGCGCCGACGGGGAAGGGGACGGTTCTGGTGGTCTGTGCCGGAACCAGCGACCTGCCGGTGGCGGAGGAGGCGGCGATCGTGGCGGAGGCGTTCGGCAATCGGGTGGACCGGATGGTCGATGTCGGCGTGGCCGGCCTTCACCGACTCATGGCCCAGAGCGAGCGGCTCCGTGAGGCGGCGGTGGTGATCGTCGTCGCGGGCATGGAGGGGGCGCTGCCGAGCGTCGTCGGCGGGCTGGTGAGTGTGCCGGTCATTGCGGTCCCGACCAGCGTGGGGTATGGGGCGTCGTTTGGAGGGATCGCCGCCCTCCTCGGAATGCTCAACAGCTGTGCCGCTGGCGTGACGGTGGTCAACATCGACAACGGGTTTGGTGCGGCGGCGGCGGCGACGCGCATCAACCAGGGAGATGCGGCCTGATGCTGGAGACGGTCCTGCGGCGCAGCGCGCCCGACCTCGAGTGGCTCGATGTGACCGCTCCGACGCCCGACGAGCTCGATGGTCTTGCGGAGTCGTACGGCCTCCACCCCCTGTCCCTGCAGGACTGCCTTGACCCCGAGCACCTGCCGAAGCACGAACGGGTCGGTGGCGCCACGTTCGTCATCGTCCGCGCCTACGACGAGGGCGCACCGCCGGATGCGGTCACCGTGCAGCAGATGACCCGGAAGGTCGCAGCGTTCGCCGGCCTGACCTTTCTGGTCACCGTCCACCGGCAGGCGATGCCGTTCTTCGATGGGTTCAAGGCGGGCTGCGCGCAGCGCACGCCGGACCAGGCCGGCCTGGGGGAGGTGCTGGTGGACCTCATCGCCGCGGTGGTGGCCACGTACGAGAAGCCGCTGGAGCAGGCGGAGCAAGTGCTGGACGACTTCGAGGAGGCGCTGTTCGATGGAGGCCGGGCCGAGGCCGGGCTGGAGGAGATCCACCTCGTCAAGCGCCGCGTCACCCTCATCAAGCGCACGCTCTGGCAGACCCTCGGCGTGGTGCAGAAGCTCCACCCGGCGTCCGAGGGGCACGCAGCCATCTACCAGGACCTGCGCGAGACCATCGAGAGCCTGCACACTTACGCCGACGAGATCCACGACAACGTCACCAATCTGCTGACGGTGCAGCTCAATATCGCATCGCACCGGACCAACGAGGTGATGCGCATCCTGACTGTCTTCTCCGCCTTTTTCTTGCCGCTGACGTTCATCGTCGGCATTTACGGGATGAACTTTCGCCGGATGCCCGAGCTTGAGTTGCCCTACGGGTACCCGCTCACTGTCGCGGTCATGATCGCCGTCTGCGTGGGCATCTTCCTCTGGTTCCGCCACCGGGGATGGATGCGGTGACCGGCACCTTGCTCCTGGCGCTCGTGGCCGGGGCCGCGGTCGGGGTGCTCATCGACCGTCGCTTCCGCTCCAACCGGGCTCGATCGTTCGGTGCACTTCCTGACGCTGCCACCCCCCACCTTCTGCCTGACCCTGCCCTCGAGTGGCTGCGCCGCGCCGTTGGCGCACGCGGCGTCTGGGCAGTCGAGACGACGGGGCCCGGAAAGGGCGCACGCACCTACCAGAGTATCGCTCCCGATTGGCGTGTGGCGGACGCCGACCTCGACCTGATCGAGCAGCGGCTCGGGGCGGCGTCCACGCGCGAAGGTGATGGAGCCGAACGCCTGGACGCGGGGCTCCTCCTGACCGCGGCTGCTGGCGGAGCGGTCGTGGCGGCCCTCCTCGCCTCCGAGGCGTCCCACGCCGCGCAAGCGACGGTGCGCGCCGACCTGGCAGCGCTCCTCGACGGGATCGGCCGGCGCCCCGTGCTGCACGATCTTGCCCAGGTGCAGGAGGGCTTGGCCATCGAATCGGTCGAAAGCGTCGGGATGCGGCTGGCATACCAAGTGGAGCGAATCGCGGGGGCCGAAGCGTACGTCGCCGCGTCAGAGGGAACTGGTGTGCGAGTCATCGGTGTGTCGGGGCTCGCGGACCGCCGAGCGCTGGGCCAGATGCTCCCGGCTCAGGCGATGCTCGCTCGGGTGGCGCTGGGTGCCGAGCCGGAGGCCGCGAGCGGCGATCCGCTGGGCGGGTCCGCCACCGATCGGCGCCGCCATCCTCCCGCGCGGGTGACGCCAATGCTGCAGCACGACCAGGCCATCGGCGCCATCGCCTGGCGGGTGCCTGATGGCGGCCTGATTGGCCCGGAGACGGTGCGAGAGGTGAACGAGGCGATTCGCGCGGCGACGCCGCGGCTGGAGGTGGCCGTGCGGCTTGCGGCCGAGACCGACCGGGCCATCAAGGATCCGTTGACCGGGTTGTTGAATCGGCGTGGCCTCGCTGAACGGATGAGCCTTCTCGGGCCGGAGCGAGGCGCGCTCATCTCGCTGGATATCGACAAATTCAAGTTGCTGAACGACACACTCGGCCACGCGGCGGGAGATGCCGCCCTCATGCACCTGGCGCGCATTCTCCAGGAGCAGGTCCGTGGAGTGGACTCGGCGGCCCGGGTCGGCGGGGAGGAATTCCTCCTCTGGCTGCCGGGGACGTCGCTCGAGGAAGGGGTCCGGGTGGCGGAACGGATTCGAGTGCGCATCGGGACCGCCGGGTGGGATTGGCAGGGAAAGTCGTGGCCGCTCTCCGCCTCCTTCGGAGTCGCGGGATGGCCGGAGACCACCTTGAGCAAGGACAATCTTGCCACGCAGGCCGACGCGGCGCTCTATGCCGCGAAACGGGGTGGGCGGGACCGGGTGGTGACGTGGAGGTCTGACCTGAAGAACGCTCCAGAGGAGGCGTAGGGTGTTTGCCGGGCACGGGGTAGCCGCGAAGCACGCCGCGCCTTAGTGTTCCGGCAGTGTCGGCGCTGACGGTGACGAAGAAGTAGGGCGATTGACTGCCCGGGATACCCACAACGACCAGTCGAAAGGCGACAGCAATGCGCAATGGCGTTCTCGCGGCGATGGCGGTCCTCGTTCTCCCGGCGCTCCTTGCCGGGCAGGAACCGGAAACCAAAGCCGGCATGCAGGCGAAGGCGGAGGAACTGGCCAAGGCCGCCCAGAATCCGGTCGCCAACATGAACTCGGTGCCGATCCAGTTCAACTGGACGACGGGTGGCGCGCTGGGCGACGAGACGCAGTCGGTCGTGAACGTCCAGCCGGTGCTGCCGCTTCAGATCGACGAGAAGTGGAACCTCATTTCCCGGACGATTATCCCCTTTGTGAGCCTGCCCGGTGAAGGGCCCGATCGAATCAAGGGGATCGGCGACATTCAGGCGCAGCTCTACCTGACGCCAATCAAGGCGGGGTCGCTGGTGTGGGGCTTCGGGCCGGTCCTGTCCTTCCCGACGGCCACCAACGCCGCCATCTCGACCGGCCAATTTGCCATGGGACCGGCGCTCGTGGTGCTGAGCATGGGCAAGAAGTGGGTTTACGGCGGGGTGGCGAACCAGCTCTGGCGCGTCGCAGGTGGTAACTCCGACGAGGCCATCAACAGCTTCTTCGTCCAGCCGTTCATCAACTACAACCTGAAGCGGGGATGGGTCATCTCGACCGCGCCGGCGATTACCGCCAACTGGGACGCGCCCAGCGGTCAGCAGTGGACAGTACCCCTCGGCGTCGGCATCTCGAAGCTCACCGTGGTCGGCAAGCAGCCGATGAACCTCGTCCTGCAGTACTACGCCAATGTGGTCCGACCGGACAATGCCGGCTCCTCGGTGATCCGGATGCAGGTGGCGCTGCTCTATCCGAAGGGAATGTAGGCGGGGAGGCGGGGCCGGGATCTGCATTCACGAAAGCACGAAAGTACGAGATTGAACGGCTCGTTTCGTGTTTTCGTGCTTTCGTGGCCTCGGGGGCGGAGGTTGGGCGTCTGCTTGCCGGCATGGCATGAAAAGTGTATCATTCTGACACACCCAAGGGGGCGATCGGCTTCGACGGGTTGGAAGAAGGAATTGCTGCGTGCCCAGGTCCAAGTCCCTGGCTAAACCGCTTGGAAACTACCAAACGCCAACGATAACCTGGCGCTGGCTGCGTAAGCTGAGCTAACGCTCGCTTGACGCTCCTCCGGTTCATTGAGCCCGCCCGGGGCGCGGTGGATCGGATCGAAAATCCGGGCTGGCTGAGCGCGGTCCTCCGACGCACGAGGCGAGACTTCAGGAGGTTGTCCCCAAAGCGGCCGATTCCTTGCCGGGTTGGGGAGACGCAAGAAGAGGGATCTACGCACGTAGATGCGGTTCTGGAACCACACTCGGACCAGGGTTCGATTCCCTGCGCCTCCACTGCACGACCACGCTGAGGACCGGAAGGGCCAGCCCTTACGGTCTTCGCTTTTTGTGCCCTCGCCCAGTCCTTGGCCTTCACTCTCCGGTCGCCAGTTCCGCTTCACTCAATCATGACTCTTCCGGACCTTTACCGAGGGCCCGAAGAGGCATACGTTTCCCGAGTCCTTGGGGTGGCCACGTTGCGCCCCAGCGATCCCCCCCCTGAATCGTTGGAGGATGGATGTCTCGCCGAGCCACCAGTGCAGTTGTAGCCCTGACCCTGTTTTCCTGGATGCCGTTGGCCGCCCAGCAGACCACCGGCAAGCCGGGGTCTCCCGACGCCACGACCACAATCGACGGACGGTATATCCCTGCCCAGCCGCAGCCGTTCCGCGGCACGATCAACATGGGCGCCCCGGAGTCCAGGCCCTACTGGGAGCCGGCCGTCGTGCCACCCAAGGGCGCGCCGAATATTCTGCTGATCATGACCGATGACGCCGGCTACGGCGTCTCGGGGACCTTTGGCGGCATCATCCCGACGCCGGCTCTCGACCGGGTCGCGAACGCCGGGCTCCGGTACACGCAGTTCCATTCCACGGCCCTCTGCTCACCGACCCGAGCCGCGTTGATCACCGGACGCAATCACCATTCAGTCGGCTTCGGCGTGATTGCCGAGCAGTCCACTGGCTACCCGGGGTACGATGCGGTCATCGGGCCGGAGAACGCCACGGTGGGGACTATCCTCCGCGACAATGGATACGCCACCTCGTGGTTCGGCAAGAACCACAACACCCCCGGCTTCCAGTACAGCATCGCCGGCCCCTTTGACCAGTGGCCAAGCGGCATGGGCTTCGAGTACTTCTACGGGTTCATGGGCGGTGAGACGGACCAGTGGACGCCGTACCTCTTCCGGGACCACTCGCAGGTCTACCCCTGGGTCGGGAAGCCCGGCTACAACCTGATCACCGACATGGCGGACGACGCCATCCGGTACATGAACCAGCTCAACGATGCGGCGCCGGACAAGCCGTTCTTCATCTATTACGTGCCAGGCGGCACCCACGCCCCGCACCAGCCGAAGCCGGAGTGGGTTGCCAAGTTCAAGGGCAAGTTCGACATGGGCTGGAATGCGATGCGGGACACCATCTTCGCCAACCAGAAGCGGCTCGGCGTGATCCCCGCCAATGCTCAGCTGACCCCGTGGCCCGACGATCTTCCAGAGTGGAACTCGCTCCCCGCGTTGAACAAGAAGCTCTTCGCGAGGCAGGCAGAGGTCTTTGCCGCCTACGTGGCCTACACTGACAATGAGATCGGTCGGGTCATTCAGGAAGTCGCAAACCTGGGCAAGCTCGACAACACCCTCATCATCTATATCGAGGGCGACAACGGGACGAGCGCGGAAGGATCCACGGTCGGCACCCCCTTCGACCTGGCCTCGATTCAGGGTATCGACGTGCCCGTGGCCGAACAGATGAAATACTATGACGCGTGGGGCTCGGCCGTGACACAGCCGCACATGTCGGTCGCATGGTCCTGGGCGTTCGATACACCGTTCAAGTGGACCAAGCAGATCGCCTCACACTTCGGCGGTACCCGACAGGGCATGGCCATGTCGTGGCCCGGGCACATTCCCGCCGGTGGTGTACGCAGCCAGTTCCATCACATGATCGACATCGCCCCGACGCTCCTCGAAGCCACGGGCGTCACCGCGCCGATCATGGTGAATGGGATCGCGCAGCGCCCCATCGAGGGCGTGAGCATGGCCTACACCTGGAAACAGGATGGTGCCAAGGCGGCGTCAGCCAGGGAAACCCAGTACTTCGAAATGTTCGGTGGCCGTGCCATCTACCACGATGGGTGGGTCGCCGCGACCACCCCCTGGGCGGCGCCGTGGCTCATGGGCCTGGTCGGGAAGCCGCCGGCCGATGTGATCAACGGCTACACCTGGGAGCTCTACCACATCGACGAGGATTTCACGCAGAACAACGATCTGGCCGCCAAGAATCCAGACAAACTCCGGGAACTCCAGGAGTTGTTCCTGGTGGAGGCGACCAAGTACCAGGTCTTCCCACTCGACAACTCGGTCGTGGCTCGCATTCTCGCGCCGCGCCCGAGCGCGAGCGCTGGCAAGGACCTCTTCACCTACAGTCGTGCGGAAGTCGGCCTTCCGCCCAGCGTGGCGCCGGATATTCTCACCAAGTCGTATACGGTCACGGCAGATGTGGACGTCCCGAAGGGCGGTGGTGAGGGGGTGCTGGCGACATTGGGTGGCCGGTTCGGCGGTTTCGGGCTCTATCTCGTCAAGGGTAAGCCAGTATTCTCCTACAACCTCCTCGCGTTGGAGACGTTCCGCTGGGCCGGCGCTCAGGCGCTTTCCCCCGGCCGGCACACCATCGTCTTCGACTTCACCTATGACGGGCCCGGTGCCGGCAAGGGCGGCACTGGTGTGCTGAAGGTGGATGGCAAGGTGGTCGCCACCAAGGCCGTTCCGCACACCATCCCGTTCCTGATGACGATCGACGAGACGTTTGACATCGGGTCCGACACGCGGACGTCGGTCAATCCGGCCGACTATGCGGTGCCGTTCACGTTCACCGGCACGATCAACGAGGTGACGATCGAGCTGGGGCCGTCGCGCCTGCTGAGCCAGGAGCGGCAGTCGATTCAACAGCGACTCGCGAGCGCGCTGGACTAGTTTCGCCAGGACCGAAAGTCGAATCGGGGACCCGGGGGCAGTTTGCCCTGGGATCCCCGATCGCTTCGCCGTTGCGTTTCCCGTGTCGTCACCCCCGCGAACGCGGGGGTCCAGTTACTGGATTCCCGCGTGCGCGGGAATGACGGGCGTCCCGTCGGCTAGATGTGTCCCGCCAGGTCGATCTTCTTGATCTTCTCTTCCTGCTCCTGCCGGAATTCCTTCAACTTCTTGGCCAGCACCTTGTCGGTGCGGGCCAGCATCGCCACGGCAAAGAGCGCGGCGTTGTGCGCACCAGCGTCGCCGATGGCGAAGGTGGCGACCGGAACGCCGGCTGGCATCTGCACGGTGGCGAGGAGCGAATCCATCCCCTGCAGGTGCCCCCCCGGCATTGGGACGCCGAGTACCGGGATCGTGGTACCCGCCGCCATGACCCCGGCCAGGTGCGCCGCCATGCCTGCGGCGGCGATGATGCAGGTGAGCCCACGCGCCTCCGCGGTAGCGGCATACTCATGCGCCATGACGGGGGAGCGGTGCGCCGAGATGACCCTCGACTCACAGGCCACCCCGAAGTGAGAGAGGCGATTGGCGGCGTGCAGCATCACCGGCCAGTCGGAGGCGCTGCCCATCACGATACCTACCAGGGGAGTCGTCATTATACCGTCGCTCGTGTGCGGTCCATGGTGCCGCGCTTGGCCAGCGCCGCTTGCGCGGCGGCCAGCCGGGCAATCGGCACGCGGAAGGGTGAACAACTGACGTAATTCATGCCCAGGTCATCGCAGAAGCCGATGGCAGCTGGCTCGCCGCCATGCTCCCCGCAGATACCGAGCTTGAGGTCCTGCCGGGTCCGGCGGCCGAGGTCGCAGGCCATCGCGACGAGCTTCCCGACCCCGGACTGGTCCAGGACCTGGAAGGGGTCGTCGGGGATGATGCCGTGCTCGATGTAATAGGGCAGGAAGCTGCCGGCGTCGTCCCGGGACAGGCCCCACGTCATCTGGGTCAGGTCGTTGGTGCCGAAGCTGAAGAACTGCGCCTCCCCCGCGATCTCGTCGGCGGTGAGCGCGGCGCGCGGCACCTCGATCATCGTCCCCAGCAGGTAGGGCACCGTCAGCTGTCGCTCCCGGAACACCTCTTCGGCGACCTGCCGCACGATGAGCGCCTGGCGACGATACTCCACGACGGTGGAGGTGAGCGGGATCATCACTTCCGGTTGGACCCGCCCCTTCCGCGCCGCCACCGTGCACGCCGCCTCAAAGATGGCCCGCGCCTGCATGGCGGTAATCTCGGGATGGATGATGCCGAGCCGGCATCCGCGGAGCCCGAGCATCGGGTTTTGCTCCTTCAGGCGGTCCACGATCCGCTGCAGCTCCTTCGGGTCCCGTCCCATTTCTGCCGCCAACCCGGCCACTTCGTCCGGGTCGTGCGGCAGGAACTCGTGCAGCGGCGGATCGAGCAGGCGGATGGTGACCGGATAGCCCTCCATCGCCCGGAAGATGCCCTCAAAATCGCCGCGTTGCATCGGCAGCAGGCGGGCCAGCGCCTTCCGGCGTCCCTCGTCGTCGGCGGCGACGATCATCTCCCGCATCGCCGAGAGTCGGTCGCCCTCGAAGAACATATGCTCGGTGCGGCAGAGCCCGATCCCCTCGGCGCCAAAGTCGCGGCCCTTGTGGGCATCGGCCGGAGTGTCGGCGTTGACCCGAATCCGGAGCGTGCGCACCTTGTCGGCCCAGCCGAGGAGCTTGTCGAAGTTCCCCGACACCTCCGGGGCCACCAGCGCCGCCCGGCCAGCCAGCACCCGGCCGGTCGCGCCGTCGAGCGTGATCCACTCCCCCTCGCCAATCCGCCGGCCGTCGACCGAGAAGTGGCCCCCCTCCTCGTCGACGGTGAGTTCCTGTGCTCCCGCCACGCACGGCTTGCCCATGCCGCGCGCGACCACCGCAGCGTGGGAGGTCATCCCGCCACGCGCGGTCAGGATGGCCTTTGCCTGGATCATCCCGTGGAAATCTTCCGGGCTCGTCTCGCGGCGCACCAGGATGACCGCCTCGCCCTTCTTGCCCAGTGCCTCCGCCCGGTCGGCGGTGAAGACCACGGCCCCCGAGGCCGCGCCAGGTGACGCCGGGAGGCCGGTCGTCAGGAGGTCGAGGGTGGCCTTCGGGTCGATGGTGGGGTGCAGGAGCTGGTCGAGGTCCATGGGAGGGATTCGGGCGACCGCCTCTTCCTGCGTGATCAGCCCTTCCGCGACCATCTCGCACGCGATGCGCACCGAGGCGTGCCCGGTGCGTTGCGCGCGGCGCGTCTGCAGCATGTAGAGCTTACGGTTCTCGATCGTGAACTCGAGGTCCTGCACGTCGCGGAAATGGCGCTCCAGCGTGCGCGCCACTCGCTCGAGCTCCGCGAACGCCACCGGCAACGTCTCGCGGAGCGTCTCGATCGGCTCCGGGTCGCGCGAACCGCTGACGACGTCCTCACCCTGCGCGTTCAGCAGGTACTCCCCGTACAGCCGGTCCTCCCCGGTGGACGGGTCGCGGGTGAAGGCGACGCCGGTGCCGGAGCCCTCGCCGAGGTTTCCGAAGACCATCGTCACGATGTTGACCGCGGTGCCCATCGAGTCGGGAATGTCGTGTAGCCGGCGGTAGTCGATGGCGCGCTTGGTGTGCCAGCTCTCGAAGACCGCCTCGATGGCGCCCCACAACTGGTCGAGCGGGCGGTCCGGAAACGGCTTGCCGGTGGCGGCGGTGATGTGCGCCTTGAACTCCTTCACCAGCGCCTGCATCTCCTCGGCCGGCAGGTCGATGTCGCGCGCGACCTTGGCCTTCAGCTTGCGCTGCGCCAGCATCTCCTCGAACGGCGCCTTGGGCAGGTCGAACACCACGCAGCCGTACATCTGCACGAACCGCCGGTAGGAATCCCATGCGAAGCGGGGGTTCTTGCTCTGCTTCGCGAGGCCCGCAACCGTCTCGTCGTTGAGGCCGAGGTTGAGGATCGTCTCCATCATCCCGGGCATGGAGACGGCAGCCCCGGAGCGCACCGACACCAGCAGCGGATCGTCCACGCCGCCGAAGATCCTGCCGGTGGCGGCCTCGAGCCGCTGCAGCGCCGCCTCGACCTGCTGCAGCAGGCGCGGCGGGAACTGGCGCGACTCGAGGTAGGCGATGCAGATGGAACTGGCGATCGTGAATCCCGGGGGGACCGGGATGCCGATATTGGTCATCTCCGCAAGGCCGGCGCCCTTGCCGCCGAGGAGATCCTTCATGGCGGCCGTGCCGTCGGCGCGGCCCTGGCCAAAAAAGTAGACGAGAGGTTGGGTCATTCCACCGGTCATGCTCAGCTCACGGTCAGGGGGGACGCGTGCTGGATCTGGACCACGGCATCCGGCACGGCGGTCGGATAGTCGCCGGAGAAACAGGCGTGACAGAACGGCCCTCCGCCGGCCGCGCCGACCATGCCATCGAGACTGAGGTATCCCAGCGTGTCGACGCCGAGGTATTCCCGGATCTCTTCCAGCGAATGCGTCGAGGCGATCAGCTCTTCTCTGGTCGGGGTGTCGATACCGTAGTGGCAGGGCCCGGTGATGGGGGGTGAGGCCAGGCGGAGATGCACTTCGCGGGCGCCGGCGGCGCGGATCATCTGGACCAGGCCCCGGCTCGTGGTCCCGCGGACCAGGCTGTCGTCGATGACAACGACCTTCTTGCCCTCGATGATGCCGCGCACCGGATTGAACTTGATCTTGACCTTGGCGACCCGGTGCGACTGGGTCGGGTGGATGAAGGTGCGGCCGACGTAGTGATTGCGGATCAGTCCATGCTCGAGCTTGATGCCGGAGGCCTCGCTGTAGCCGAGGGCCATGGCGTTGCTGCTGTCCGGAACGGAGAAGACCACGTCGGCGCCGGGCGCCGGGTGCTCCAGGGCCAGCCGCCGGCCGGCCTCGCGGCGGACGCGGTCGACCGACATCCCGAAGATGTCGCTGTCGGGCCGGGCAAAGTAGATCAACTCAAAGACGCAACGGCTGACCGGCTTGGGCCGAAGCGGCTGCAGGTCCTCGATGACGCCATCGGTGATGCGCAGGAACTCGCCGGGCTTCATTTCGCGGAGGAAGGTCGCGCCGACCAGGTCCAGAGCGCAGGTCTCGCTGGCGGCCACCACTCCCGTGCCGAGGCGGCCAAGCACCAGCGGCCGGAAGCCGCGCGGATCGACCACCGCGTAGAGCGTGCGTCCGACGCCGATGATCAGGCTGTATGCGCCCTCGACCCGCGCCAGTGCGGACCGGATCTGGAGTTCGGGGTCAGGAACTTCGGAGCGTGCGATCAGGTGGACCAGCACTTCGGTATCGCTCGACGACGTGAAGATCGAACCGCGTTCGACCAGCGTCTTCTTGATGTCGGCGGCGTTGGTCAGGTTGCCGTTGTGCGCGACACAGAGCGACCCGATGCGATAGTTGACGAGGCAGGGCTGGGCGTTGGCCAGGACGGTGCTGCCCGTGGTGGAGTAGCGGGTGTGCCCGACCGCGACGTCACCCGGGAGCTGTTCCAGCTCGGCTTCGCCGAAGGTCTCCGACACCAGGCCCATCCCGATGGTCTGGCGTGACTCGCCGTCCGGCGTGATGGCCACGATGCCGGCACTCTCCTGCCCCCGATGCTGGAGGGCATAGAGCCCGAGATAGGCCACGCGGGCCGCATCGGGGACACCGGACACTCCCATGATTCCGCACATGCGCTAGGCCTCCGCTCGGTCGCTGACGACCTCGCGCATCCGGCGCGGGATCGCGTCATCGTACACAGAACGGAGCCGGTCGATCGGCCACCGGTGGACAGTGCCAGGCAGGACGAATTCCAGTGATTCGCCGGGCGCCCGAACCTCGCCGGCGAGGTAGCCCTGCAGTCCGTGACGGCTGAGGAGCGCTCGGAGGCCCGGCAGAGCAGACGGGGCCACGCTGAGCACGACCCGGCCATGATCCTCGCCGTAGAGCACCTGGACGTCGGAGAGGCCGGGGGCGTAGGTGCGGAGGTCGATGATGGCTCCGAAGCCCCGCTCCGCGTAGGGGCCGCCGATGGCTGCCTCGGCCAGGGCGACGGCGAGTCCGCCCTCGGAACAGTCGTGCGCCGACCGAACGAGCCGCGCGGCGGCGGCTGCCACGAGGAACCGCTGGAGCCGTGCCTCGTGGTCCAGGTCCACCGTCGGGCCGGCTCCGCCGAGGAAGTCACAGAGCTCCGCCCAGTACGCCGAGCCGCCCAAGGCGCCGGTACTGCCGCCGACGATCACGATGCGGTCGCTCACGGCCCGGAAATGGCTTGGCACGCGGTCTTCCGCCTTGCGGAGGAGGCCGACCATGCCCACCGTCGGCGTGGGGTCCACCGCTCCGGTGGGACTCTCGTTGTAGAACGAGACGTTGCCGCCCGTCACCGGCGTTCCGAACGCGCGGCAGGCGTCGGAGATCCCGCGACAGGCTTCGGTGAACTGGAAGAACACTTCCGGCTTCTCGGGGTTGCCGAAGTTCAGGCAGTCGGTGATGCCCAGCGGTTCGGCGCCGGTGCAGGCGACGTTGCGCGCCGCCTCGGCGACCGTCGCCTTGCCCCCCTCGTAGGGATCAAGCGCCACCAGCCGGTTGTTGCAATCGACGCTCACCGCCATGGCGAACGGCTCGGTCCCGACCCGGAAGACGCCGGCGTCACCGCCGGGGCCGAGCATCGTGGCGGCCTGCACCGTGGAATCGTACTGCTCGTACACCCACCGCTTGCTGGCGATGGAGGGCGCGTCGAGCAGCGCCTCCAGCGCCTCGGTCACGCCGACCCGCGGAGCCGTGGCGGGTTTCGCCTTGCGGCGCGCGGCGGCCGCAGGGGCCTCCCGCGCCTCGGGGGTGTAGATCGGGCAGTCATCCACCAGCGGCTGACCGGGAATCTCGGCGACGGTCAGGCCGTTGTGCCGGACGCGGAACAGCCCGTCGTCGGTGACGTGACCGATGGCCGTGGCGTCGAGCTCCCACTTCTGGCAAACGGCCTGGATGGCGCTGACCTGGTGCGGTTCGGCCACCACGAGCATCCGCTCCTGTGATTCGGAGAGGAGAATCTCGTAGGGCGTCATCCCGGCTTCTCGCGTCGGGACCAGGCCGGTGTCGATCTCCACCCCGACGCCGCCGCGGGCGGCCATCTCGGCGCTGGAGCTGGTGAGCCCCGCCGCGCCCATGTCCTGGATCGCCACGATGAGTTTCGAGGTAATCAGCTCGAGGCTCGCCTCGAGGAGCAGCTTCTCGGTAAACGGATCGCCGACCTGCACCTGCGGGCGGCGCGCCTCGCTCTCTTCGGAGAGCTCTTCCGAGGCGAAGCTCGCGCCGTGGATGCCGTCGCGGCCGGTCTTGGCACCGACGTTGAGCAGCACGTTTCCGACGCCGTGGGCCCGGGCCGTGGCCAGGTCCGCCTCCCGCAGGATGCCCACGCACATCGCGTTGACAAGCGGATTGCCGGAGTACCCCGGCGCGAAGCCGACTTCGCCGCCGAGGGTGGGCACGCCGATGCAGTTGCCGTAGTCGCCCACGCCGCGCACCACGCCGGCAAAGAGGTAGCGGTTGCGCGGCTCCGTCAGCGGACCGAACCGGAGACTGTTCAGCACCGCCACGGGGCGGGCGCCCATGGTGAAGACGTCCCGCAGGATGCCGCCGACCCCGGTCGCGGCGCCCTGGTAGGGTTCCACCGCGGAGGGATGGTTGTGGGACTCGATCTTGAACGCGACGGCCCAGCCGTCGGGAAGCCGCAGCACGCCGGCGTTCTCGCCGGGACCCTGGACGACCTGGGGTCCCGTGGTCGGGAATCGCCGGAGGACCGGCTTGGAGTGCTTGTAGGAGCAGTGCTCCGACCAGAGCGCGGAGAAGACGCCGAGCTCCGTCAGCGTCGGTTGCCGGCCGAGCATCGCCACGATGCGGTCGAATTCGGAGGCGGTCAGGTTGTGCTCCCGGACGACCTCCATGGTCACCGGTCGTTCTCCCGGGAAGGAGGCGGCGCGGGTGACCGGTGCAGCAGTGCTCATTTCGACTCCGGGCGGGGCGCACGCAGCGCCGCAGAAAAATCACGCACGACGCGGCCCAGCAGGGTGGGGTCGTTCTTGGCGACCACCGCCGCGATCTCATCGGCGTCCAGGAAGATGCCCTGGCAGTGCACGCAGCGGTCCACCGTCACCCCGTGGAACTCCTCGTGCACCAGGTCGTGTCCGTCCTTCGGGCACTTCATGTGGTGCAGCTGCCGGGTCGCTTCCTCGGCGGCGGCCTTGGCCCGCTCGCGCTGCGCCTTGAGCAGCTCCGCCTCTTCCCTGGCGAAGTACTCGTCTTCGCTCTTGCTTGGTTTTTGTGGGGTCATGCGCGGCGACTCCGTCAAGAAGTGGATCGAGTGGTCCGGCCAGGGAGCCACTCGGCAATGGAACGGAAGAACCCGGCGCCGACATCGCTCCCGGTCAGGGGCTCGGCATAGCGCTCGGGGTGGGGCATGAAGCCGACGACGGTGCCGGCGGCGTTCGAGACGCCGGCAATATCGGCGACCGACCCGTTGGGGTTTTCCCCCCGGGTGTACCGCAACACGACCCGGCCCTCGGCTTCCAGCATCCGGAGGGTATCGTCGTCCGCCACATAACAGCCGTCGCCGTGGGCCACCGGTATCCGGATCTCCGTCCCGCGTGCATAGGCGCTGGTGCAGAAGGTGTCGGTGCGCTCGACGCGGACCCACACCGGACGCGACACGAACGTCAGGCGGTCGTTCCGGACCAGCGCCCCGGGGAGCAGATGCGCTTCGCAGAGGATCTGGAACCCGTTGCAGATGCCGAGCACGGCGCCCCCCTCGGCGGCGTGGCGCTGCACCGCCTGCATGACCGGGCTGAACCGGGCAATGGCGCCGGAGCGGAGATAGTCGCCGTAGCTGAATCCGCCCGGCAGGATCACCACGTCGGCCTGCTGCAGGTCGGTGTCGCGGTGCCAGACGAATCGTGCCTCCGCCCCGGCGTTCGCCACCGCACGGTACGCATCCCAGTCGCAGTTGCTGCCCGGGAACCGAACGACCGCAACGCGCAGCATCAGCCCTCCACGGCCAGGCTGAAGTCTTCGGTCACCGGGTTGGCCAGCAGCTTCTCGCACATCTGGCGGGCCGACGCCTGGGCGGCTTCAGCGCTTGGGGCGTCGATCGCGAGCTCGATGGCCCGGCCGACGCGGACATCGCCCGCGCCCTTGAACCCCAGGACCGCCAGTGCATGCTCGACGGCCTGGCCCTGCGGATCGAGCAGACCGGCCCGGGGGACGACCCGGATGTGTACGCGATACGTCATGAGGTGGATCCCTCGTGGTGGTCGTGCCCGTGGTCCGGGCGTACCTGAAGAGTCTGGGCTTCCACGGTGTCCTCGGCCCGCTCGGACAGGGCGATGAACGTGCTCCGGAGAATACCGAAGAGGAGATAGCCGATGAAGAACGGAAAGAGGAACCGGGACGGGGCAAGGATCACCCCGGCCAGAATGCCCAGGGTGATCAGCGTGCCGAGTATGCCGGCGAGGGACCGGAAGCCGATCCGGGGCGTCCGGGGGTACTTGACGGTGCTGAGCATCATCGCGGAGAGCGCGAGCATCAGGAAGGTCAGTCCCTGGCGCTGGAGGTCCAGGTATTCCGGGAACTTCTGATACCACTCGGTCTGGCTGAAGGCGAAATAGGTGGCCAGCGTCATCCCGGCGGCCGTCGAGGGGAGCCCGCTGAACCAGCCGGGAGTCCCTGAGCCGGCGGCCGTGATGTTGTACCGCGCCAGGCGGATGGCCGCGGCCGCGATGTAGAGGAAACTGAGCACCCACGCAAATCGGCCGGCTTCGGCAAACTCCAGGAAATACATGAGCATGGCGGGGGCCACGCCGAAGGAGATCACGTCGACGAGCGAATCGAGCTCGGCGCCGAACCGGGTGCCGGTGTGCGAAAGGCGCGCCAGGCGTCCGTCGAGCACGTCGGCGACTCCGGCGAAGACGATGAACCACCCCGCCCACTTGAAGTTGCCCTGGGCGGCGTAGACGATCGACCAGATGCCGAAGAAGAGGTTGCCCAGGGTGAACGCGCTGGGGATCACGATGATGGCGCGCCGGAGGCCGGGACGGCGAGGGGGCTGCCCGGCCGTTGCCTGATCGCTCATGGCCACTCCCCGATGATGGTGACGCCTGCCACGGTCCGCTCCCCCTCCGCCACCGTGATGGTGGCACCCCTGGGAAGGAAGACGTCGACCCGCGACCCGAACCGGATCAGGCCCATCCGCTCTCCTTGCCGCACCGCGGTGCCCTCGCCGTGGTCGGTGACGATGCGGCGGGCAACCAGCCCGGCAATTTGCCGCACGAGGACCTTGCCCCGCGTCGTCACGATGCCCACCGAGGACTGCTCGTTTTCCAGCGAGGCCTTCTCGGACGCCGCGTTCACGAACGCCCCGGGCGAGTACTTCCGGTAGGTAATCGACCCGTCCACCGGATACCGGTTCACGTGCACGTTGAAGACGTTCATGAAAATGGAGACCCGGCGCACCTCGCCACCGTGGAAGTCGGGCTCGTCGATGTCCCGGACGCTCACCACCAGCCCGTCCGCGGGGGCGATCACCAGCCGCTCGCCCCGGGGACCGGTCCGGACCGGATCGCGGAAGAAGGCGATCACCCAGATCGCGACCGGAAGCCAGATGATCGCGGCGGTGGGAAAGCCGAACATCACCAGCCCCAGCTCGGCGAACCAGAACGCCGCAATGAACGGCCAGCCCTCACGCGCGATGCGCATCAGCCGTCCTCGGGCAGCGGGTGCCCGGTCAGGCGTTCGTAGGCGTCCACGTAGCGGGCGCTGGTGGCGTCCAGGACCTCACGCGGCAGCGTGGGCGGGGGTGCCTCGCCGTTCCAGCGCCCGCTCGGCCTTCAGCACCGCGAGGTAGTCGCGCAGCGGCTGCTTGTCGAAGCTGGGCTGGGCCCGCCCCGGCTGGTAGCGGTCGGCGGGCCAGAACCGGGACGAATCGGGGGTGAGCACCTCGTCGATGACCCGGAGGGTGCCGTCGGCGTCCCGGCCGAACTCGAACTTCGTGTCGGCGATGATGATGCCGCGCGCCGCGGCGTGCCCGCGGCCCGCCTCGTAGAGGCGGAAGCTGGCGTCCCGCAACGCCTCCGCCTCCACCGTGCCGAGGGCCTCGGCCATCGTGTCGAACGTCACGTTCTCGTCGTGGCCGCTCTCCGCCTTGGTGGCAGGGCTGAAGATCGGCGGGTCGAGCCGGTCGCTCTCCACCAGGCCGGGCGCCAACGGCTCTCCCGCCAGGGTGCCGGTCTTCCGATACTCCGCCCAGGCCGAGCCGGTGATGTAGCCGCGGACCACGCATTCGAACGGCACCGGCGTCGTCCGGCGCACCAGCATGGTGCGCCCGCGAATGGCCTCACGATGCGGGGCGAGGTCCGGGTAGCGCTCGAGGATCTCGCCCGCATTGGCCGAGATGAAGTGCGACGGGAAGACGCCGGCCAGCTGTCCGAACCAGAAGGCGCTGACCTGGGTGAGGACGCGGCCCTTCTGCGCGATCGGTTCGTGCATCACCACGTCGAACGCGCTGATCCGGTCGCTGGCCACCAGCAGGAGTCGATCGGCGCTCGACCTCGTAGACCTCGCGCACCTTGCCCGCGCGGAGGAGGGGGAGGGGCAGCTCGCTGCGGAACATGACGGTCATACTCGTACCTCGGCGGTGTCAGGGCGTACCGCCAGCGGGCGCGCGCGTGCGGCCAGCGGGACGGCGTATTCCTGCAGGAACTCGGCGACCTGCTGCCGGGCCCGCCCCGCGTACTTCGACGGTTCGAGCTCGGCCTTCAGCGCGCCCGAGGGAATCTTCGCGAACGCGGGGTCGGCGCCGAGTCGGTCCATCAGGTCGTTGGGCTCGCCCCGCGC
Organism: uncultured Gemmatimonadales bacterium; assembly: GCA_963705985.1. Lineage (GTDB taxonomy): Bacteria > Gemmatimonadota > Gemmatimonadetes > Gemmatimonadales > GWC2-71-9 > SPDF01. Next base: position 97,710 of record CAVPLK010000003.1, read on the forward strand.
GACGTTGGCGGCGACGATCATGCTGTGCCGGCGCATCACCTCGTGCAGCGCCTGGCGGTCGCCTCCGGCCGAGACGCCCAGCATCAGCCACCGCTCGGTGGCCATGAACGGCATCTGGGTCATCACGTGGCGGCGAATCACGTCCGGCCGCACCTCGAGGCCGGCGGCGATGTTCCCGGCGAGGATGAGGATCGCATCGGTGGCGAGAAACGCCTCCGGCAGAGTCAGGCGCCGGTTGGCGCTGTCGTCGAGGGTGCGCTCGAGCCACTGGTTGGCTGCCGTCTGCGCCGTGTTGGCCTGCAGGGACATGACGAACCGGGCGAGCGCGCTGATCCGCTCGGCGCGCATCGGGTTCCGCTTGTAGGCCATGGCGCTCGAGCCGATCTGCTCCGATTCGAAGGGTTCCAGGAACTCGCCCTCGTGCTGCAGGAGGCGGAGGTCGCCGGCCAGCTTGGAGGCGGACTGCGCGACGCCGGAGAGCACGTCGAGCACGGCGCGTCGACCTTGCGCGTGTAGGTCTGTCCGGTGACGGCCCAGGTGCGGTCGAACCCCAGGCGCTGGGCGACCCGCCGGTCGAGTTCGCGCACCTTGCCGTGGTCGCCGCCGAAGAGCTCGAGGAACGACGCCTGGGTTCCGGTGGTGCCCTTGCAGCCGCGGAGGCGCAGCGTCTCGAGGCGGTGGCAGAGGTCCTCGACGTCGAGCGCCGAAGTCCTGCATCCAGAGCGTGGCGCGCTTGCCGACGGTGGTGAGCTGGGCCGGCTGGAAATGGGTGTAGGCCAGGCAGGGCTCGCCGGCGTGACCGCTCGGCGAAGCCGCCGAGGGCGTCGAGGACCGCGAGGAGCCGCCCCAGCACGAGGCGGAGCCCTTCGCGGATGACGAGCAGATCGGCGTTGTCGGTCACGAAGGCGCTGGTGGCGCCCGAGGTGCAGGAACGGACGCGGCGGCGGGGGCCTGGTCGCCGAAGTGCGTGCACGTGCGCCATCACGTCGTGCCGGAAGCGCCGCTCGTATTCGGCGGCGGTGGCGAGGTCGGCATCGTCCAGGTGGGCGCGCATTTCCTCGAGCGCGGCCTTCGGGATGTCGAGGCCCAGCTCGCGTTCCGACTCGGCGAGGGCCAGCCAGACACGGCGCCAGAGACCGATGCGGTGCGGCTCGCCCCAGAGGCGCTGCATGGCCGGGGAGGCGTAGCGGGAGCCGAGGGGGGAGCGCCAGCGATCGTCGGTCATCGATACACCAGGTCCGTGTAGGCGGTTTGCCCGTTGCGTTCGACCCAGATGCGAAACGCTTGGCCGGGGCGGAGGTCGTCCAGAAACACGCTCAAGTCGGTCGCGGTGGCCACGCGACGGCGGTCGAGACCGATGATGACGTCATTCTCGCGCAATCCGGTCGCGTCGGCGGTCCGTGGCGCGATGCTGACGACGAGCGCACCCTGGTCGCTTTGCAGGCCGCGTTCGGCCCGGATGGCCGGCGTGATGCTCACCAGCTGCAGGTCCTCCAGCACCGTCACGCGCGCGGCGGTCCGGGTCGGGAGGTCGCTCGCGACGAGGGTGCGGGTGAAGGTGGCGTTCCCGCGGCGCGTGACGAGCAGGACGGTGTCTCCCACGCCCAGGTCGAGCTTGACCGATTCCCAGTCGAGATGATTGTGCAGGGTGCGCCCGTTGGCCGAGACGAGGACGTCGCGCCGCTGGATGCCGGCGCGTGCGGCGGGCCCGCTGGGGGCTACGCCGGCCACCACGAGGCCGTTCGACGCGCGCCAGTCCTCGAAGTTCTGCGGCGGCGTGACGTCGAGGCCGGTCCAGGCCCGTCGCACGGCGCCGTTGCCGAGCAGCAAGTCCGCCACCCGCAGCGCGCGCTCGATGGGAATCGCGAAGCCGAGGCCGATCGAGCCGCCGCTGTTCGAGAGGATGGATGAATTCACCCCGACCACCTGGCCCAGCGCGTTGGCGAGGGGCCCGCCGGAATTGCCGGGATTGATGGCGGCGTCGGTCTGGATCATGTCGAGGTACAGGCCCGCCTGGCCCTCCGAGGGGAGGATGTTGCGCCCGGTCGCGCTCACCACGCCGGCGGTGACCGTCGGTTCGGTATTCCCGAGGTAGTCGGCGTACGGGTTGCCGAGCGCGACGACCCACTCGCCGACCATGAGCTCGCTGCTCTTCCCGAGCGGGACGGTCGGCAGGCCGCGTCCCGCCACCTGGATCACGGCGATGTCCGACACCGGGTCGGCGCCCACGAGGGTCGCCGGAAGCTGGGTGCCGTCGGTGAGGGTCACGGTGATCTGTTCCGCACCGGCCACGACGTGCTGGTTGGTGAGGATCACCCCGTTGCCCCGGATCAGGAAGCCGGTGCCGGAGCCGCGGACGAGTTGCGAGGTGTACCGGGGCACAAACATGTCGGCCCAGGAAGACCGCATCGCCACCTGCTGCCGGGCGGCGACGCTGATCGACACGACCGCCGGCGCGAGTCGTTCCACCGCCGTGACGATGGCGGTGCGTCGACCGGTATCGAGCGTGGATTGGGCGCTGAGGGCGGGGGCGACGCAGGCCAGCAGCATGCCGCCGACCGCACCCGCCCGCGCACCGTCGAGCGCGCGGCGGAAGGCGGGTCGTGCGGAGTTGTGGCGAGACGTCATGCGGCATCCCCGGCGTGGTCGGCGAATGCCCCCGCCGGATACTCGGCGGAGACGAAATACAGTCCTTCGGGCGGCGCGGGTGGACTGGTGTCGGCGTTGTCCTCCCGCGCCAGCAGGGCGGCGAGGTCCTCGACCGGTCTCCGCCCGAGGCCGATGTCCACCATCGTGCCGACCAGCATCCGGACCATATGGTGCAGGAACCGGTCGGCCGCGACGTGAAAGGTGAATCCCTGGTCGGCTACCCGCGGCCGCCACTCCGCCCGCCGGAGGGTGCACCGGTAGTGCGGCTTCGGCTCGCCCTTGACCGCGAAGGCCCGGAAGCTGTGTTCGCCGGGCAGCGAGGCGGCGGCCTCGTGCAGCCGGTCGCTGTTGAGGTCCCGACCCAGCGCCCATTCATAGGGGCGGCGAAAGGGGGACATCGACGCGGCGTCCACGCCCACCAGGTAGCGATACTCGCGACCGATGGCGCTCTTCCGCGCGTGGAACCCGGGATTCGCCAGCCGGACCCGCTCCACCCAGCAGTCGCGGGGAAGCAGCGCGTTCAACGCGCGATGCACCGCGTCGGGTTCCCACTTGGCCGCCAGGCTGAAGCTGACACCCATTCCCACGGCATGGACGCCCGCATCGGTCCGGCCGGCGCCGTGGGCGACCACGCGACGTCCGTCGAGCCGCTCCAGAACCCCTTCAATTTCGGCCTGAACTGTGCGGCCGGATGCCTGCCGTTGCCAGCCGAGAAATCGGCCGCCATCAAAGTGCAACAGGGCGAGAAAAGTCCGGCTCATCGGGGCGAAATCTACCCCGTTTGACGGGCCCCCGGCAAGACACGCAAATGCTTGTCAGAATTGACAAAAGGCCGTGTTGGCCGCTACCATTTTCTTGCGCTCGTGCGGCCTTCTCGGGGTCGCCGGACTATCCCCCGATCCCCTCCCAAGTGACCCAGACCGCTCCACCCCTCGCCGCGTGGCACCTGTGCTGGTCGACGCCTGCGTCCGCCCGGGCACCAGCCCGACCGCTGTCGCACAGGCCGAGACCGGCGCCGACGAAATCGGGCCGACGGGTGTGACGGAGGTTTGAGAGGTCCGGGAGGGTGTGGCGTGGGGCCGGTGGCGAGCCCGCCGTCTCCGGCGGGCGCTGTCTAGTATTTGCGGATGACTCCGACCACGACGCCCTGGATCAGCACGTCGCGTTCCTGGAAGCGCATCGGCGACATCGTCTCGTTGGCCGGCTGCAGGCGGATCCACCCCCCCGCCTCGCGGTAGAACTTCTTGACCGTGGCCTCGGCGCCGTTGATGAGGGCAATGACCATTTCTCCGTTTTCGGCCGACTGCTTGCCGTGCACCACGACGTAGTCGCCGTCGATGATGTGGGCCTCGACCATGGAGTCTCCCCGCACCTGCAGGGCGTAATTGGGGCCCCGGGCCGGCAGCATCTCGTTGGGCACGGCGAGGGTTTCGCTGTGCATGACCGCCTCGATCGGCGTGCCCGCCGCGACCCGCCCGAGCACGGGGATTTCAGAGGCGACCGCGGTCCCCTTGGGAGGGAGCACCTCGATGGACCGACTCTCGTTATATCCGCGGCGGATGTAGCCCTTCCGCTCGAGGTTGGTCAGGTGCTCGTGCACCGTGGCCAGCGACTGGAATCCGAAGTGCTCCGCGATTTCCTCGAAGCTCGGCGCATACCCGTTGTCCGCAATTTGTGCCTGCAGGTAGGTGAGGATATCGCTTTGTCGGCGAGTGAGCGGCATGACCGTCCTCCGAGCGAGTGACCGAAGAGAGCCCGAATCAAGGTACCCGAACACGAACCGAAGGTCAAGATGGCCAGGTTCACGCGGCGTGGGCCCCCCCTCCGCCGACCCCCTCCCGGACGGAATTCCCCCGGTGTTACGCACCGGGCGTGAAGCGCAGGGTTCGAGGAGGGCGGTCCCGGGCCGTGCGGCGGTGGCCGTGGAGGCGGGTGCCTCTTACCTTGGAGTGATGTTCCAGCGCGGTGGCGATGAGACGCCCCCGACCTGCCCGGTCCGTACGGGATGGGGCACGAAGGCGTCGAGTTCTGTGGCGGCATTGACGGGGGAGGTGCGTTGACCGAACCGGGCGGGGAGTTCGAACAGGTACTGCCACCGGAACAGGTGGAGGAACTCCTGCGCACGCTGGTCAAGGCGTCGCGCGCGTTCCAGATGTACCTGCCGAACAACCCGATGTTCCACCGCGCGGCCAAGAACCTCGAGGCGGCGTTCGATCCGGTCTGGTCCGCCACCGATGAACTCGTCCTCACCGTGCACGAGACGGACTTCGTCTGGGAAGGCACGGTGGTGTACCACCAGCTCAGCAAGGCGGACAGTCTCGCCTGGACGCTCTACAAGGATGGGCTTCGGGTGCTGACGCTGCGCAAGGGCGTCGAAATCGAGGAACTGCCGCGGCTCCTCCGCGTGGTGAACAAGGTCCGCGGGCTGGCGCCGGACGCGACCGACGACCTCTTCACCTTGCTGTGGGCCGAGGAGTTTCAGTTCGTCGACGTGCGGTTTGCGGAATTCGTCCAGGATTTCGGCACCGGCGACCTCGTCCCCGGCGCGCAATTTTCGGCGGGGGCGAGCTACGCCTCCGAAGTGAAGAGCGACCTGGCGGGGACGACCGCGGGCGAGGGCACCGGTGGGGTGGCGGCGCCCGGCGAGACCGTCGGCGAAGGGGAAGCGGCGGGCACGGGCGGCGAGGCGGGCGGTGCGGCCGACGCCGTCGAACGGCCGAAGGGCGTCGTCGACCTCGACGAGTTCGACTCGACGCTGTACTTCCTCGACGCCGCCGAAATCGACATGCTGACCGCCGACCTCAATCTCGAGTACTCGCGCGACCTGCGCGAGGCCTCGCTCACCGCCCTCTACGACCTCTTCGAAACCCAGGCCGAACCGGACATCCGGGAGGAGATCCTCGGCGTGCTCGAGGCGCTCTTTCCCAGCATGCTCAACGCCGGTGAATTCCGCGCGAGCGCGGCGGTGCTGCGGGAGACCCGCGTGCTCGCGGAGCGCTCGGTCGACCTGGTCCTGGCGCACAAGGAGCGGTTGATCCAGTTCATCGAGCAGCTCAGCGAGCCGGCCATCGTGAGCCAGCTGATGCAGGCCCTCGACGAGGGCACGGGCCGGCCGAGCGACGCCGACATCGCCGAACTCCTGCGCGAGCTGCGGCCGCGGGCGCTCTCCACGCTGGTGGAGTGGACGCCGCGCCTCACCTCCGCGCCGGTGCGCGCCCTCGTGGAGGAGGCGGTGCAGCAGCTGGCGTCGTCCCATCAGGGGGAGCTGCTCCGCCTGCTGCGCTCCGGCGATCCCGAGGCGCTCCCTGGCGCCATCGAACTGGCCGGCCGCCTCAAGCTGGAGGGGGCCGTCGCCGGCCTGGGCGACGTGATGAACAGCCCCGATGCGACGCTGCGGCACGCCGCCGCCGAGGCGCTGGTCCAGATCGGGACGCCGGGGGCGCTCGTCCTGCTCGAGCGCGCCATCGGTGACGACGATCGCGCCGTGCGGGTCGCCGCGCTGAAGGCGCTCAGCGCGCGCGGGTACAAGGGGGCGCTTCGCCGGGTCGAAGAGGTGGTGAGCGGCAAGGGGCGGAAGGACCTCGACTTCAACGAACGGCGCGCCTTCTTCGAGGCGTACGGGGCCATCGTGGGGCCCGGCGGCGTCGAGGCGCTGCGCGACCTGCTCGTCCGGCGCGGCTTCTTCCGGCGAAAGCAGAGCGCCGATGTCCGGATGTGTGCCGCGCTCGGGCTGGGAAAGATCGGCACGCCTGAGGCGCGGGCGGTGCTCGAGTCGGTCGCGGAGGACAACGACCGCCAGGTCCGCAATGCCGTCACCGCGGCGCTTCGGGGGGTGGCCGAATGAGCCAGGACCCACAGTCCGCCGATCACAACCTCCGGCACGATGGCCGCAGCCTCCTCCTCTCGTTCTATGCCGCATTGCGGAGCCTCAAGCTCTACCCGCTCGAGAACACCACCGTCCAGAAGGCGCTCGATGACCTGCTCACGGCGGGGGAGCAGCTGCTCGCCGAGGAGGAGGACGTGGAGATTCGGGTGTCGGGCGACTTCCTCTTCGTCAACGACACCAGGCTCCGGCTCGAACTCGACAACTACGCATCGTTCAGCCAGGTCCTCGGGCTCCTCCGCACGTTCGAGGTCGGGACGCTGCGCATCGTGCGGGGTGTCGAACGCCGGGAGTGGCAGGCGTTGCTCAGCGTCTTTCTCAGCCTCGGGACCCGCGACGTGGCGGGGAGCAGGTTCGAGGAGTTGCTGGCCCGCCTCCAGCGCGCCGACCTTCGGCATATCCAGCTGGAGCCGCTCAGTGCGGTGGAGGAACAGGAAGACTCCGCCGAGGCGCGCGAGGTGGCCAAGCGCACCTACGCGCAGGGCGTCGCCGTCACCAAGGACGTGGTCAACAGCGTCCGGATGGGGCGTACCGCCAACCTGAAGAAGGTGAAGCGTGCGGTGCAGCTCGTGGTCGACCAGGTGCTCAACAACGAGACCTCCATCGTCGGGCTCACCACCATTCGCGACTACGACGAGTACACGTTCACGCACTCGGTGAACGTCTGCATCTTTTCCGTGGCGCTCGGCAAGAAGCTCGGGCTCGGCAAGCTGCAGCTCTACGATCTCGGGCTGGCGGCACTCCTGCACGACATCGGCAAGGCCCGCATCAGCCTCGACATCCTCAACAAGACCACCGGACTCGATGAGGACGAGTGGAGGGTGATGACGCGGCATCCCTGGTTCGGGACCCTGACCCTCTTCAGCTCGCGCCGCTACGAGGAGACTCCCTACCGGGCCATCCTCGTGGCGCATGAGCACCACATGAAGACCGACCTGACCGGATATCCCCGGCCGATTCGCCCGCGGAAGCTCGGCCTCTACTCCCGCCTGGTGGCCGTGGCCGATGGCTTCGATGCCGCGACGACCCGGCGCAGCTATCAGACGGTGCCGATCCAGCCGGACGCGGTGCTGAAGGAGATGTGGGAGAACCCGATGCGCGGCTATGACCGGGTGCTCGTCAAGGCACTCATCAACCTCATCGGCATCTATCCGGTCGGCACCTGCGTCATTCTCGACACGCTCGAGGTGGGCATCGTGGCGGCGGCCAACCCCGATCCCACGATGCTGAACCGGCCGCTGGTGCGCATCGCCATCGACACCAACGGCGCCGTCCTGCCGCCCCCGGGCGACCCGGCGGATCTCGGCGATGGCAACGGGCAGGGGGGCTACGCCCGCTCCATCGTCAAGGTCACCGACCCGACCCGGTACGGCCTGGTGGTGGGAGACTACTTTGTCTGACGCGGGCGCCTCCGGTGTTTGACACCTCGCGCGTCCTCGCGCTCTACGGGCGCGTCCTGGTCTGGTTCGGCCTCTCGCTCGCGGCCGTGGCCATGCTGGTGGACCTCCGCTGGATCCAGCAACCCCTTCCGACGCTGCTGATCCTGGTGACGGTCGTCGCGCTGCGCGCCTCGCCCGTCCGGCTCAGCAAGTATTCCTACCTGACCCAGCACGCCGTCCCGGTCATCGTCGGGATCATGGTCGCGGCGCCGGCCCAGATCGTGGCGGGGATGGCGGCCGGAGTCTACCTGGTGGACACGCTCTGGCTGCGGAAGCCGATGGGCGCCGGCCTGGTGAACGCTGGGCGCGAGAACATCGCGTTCATGGCGTCGTTCGGCATCTTCTCGCTGGTCTGGCGGCTGAGCGGATCGCCGGGCCTCGGCCTCGACTTCCTCCCCGCGGCCTTCACGCTGGCGGGCATCTACTTTTTCCTGTCGCGCGCCCTCTTCTACTTCACGCTGCTCCTGCGGGACAAGCTCGAAAGCGAAGAGCGGCTGCTCATCCTGCGCTACGAGGTCGTGTCCTACCTGCTGACGCTCGGCGCCGCGGCGATCGTCATCGGCGCCATCCAGGCCCTCAGCCCGCCAGGCTGGGTCGCAGTACTGGCGGTCGTCAGCGTCTTCGGGCTCCTGACCAAGAAGATCCTGGAGGAAGCGATCGCCGCCGAGGACCTGAACAAGGTCCACATGATGGAGACAGCGATCACCACGAACGTGACGCTGATGGATTCGTTCCAGCAGATCGAGCGCCTGGCGCACCGGCTGCTCGACTGGGGCGACCTGCGGATCTATCGCCGCGATGACAACGACGTGGTGTCGCTGGCGTATCGGGGCGAGGTGGGGCGCAGTGGCCGGGGCGAGGTGCCGGCGGACCTGGAGCCGCTCCGGCGCGCGGCCATCACGACGGCGGCCCCGGTCATCCTCCACGACACATCGAAGGACGAGCGGCTGCCGATGGCGGGCGTAGACACCCAGAGCCTGGTCATCCTTCCGCTGCGCTTCGGCTCCGACGTGATCGGCACCCTGGAGCTGGAGCACCACAAGCGGCACATGTACCGCGCGCGCGACCTGGCCGCGATGTCCACGCTGGCCACCCAGGTGGCGACCGCCATTCACATCGCCGAGCTCCGCCGCCCGCTGGTCACGACGGTGGACAGCATCGGTTCGCAGGTCGGCGCGCTGGCCCGCGCGACCGAGTCGCTGCACGCCTCCGCGGACGCGCTGACGGCCGCCTCCAAGTCGCTGCGGATCGGCCTGGGAGAGCAGGACGCGTTCGTCACGGCCGGACTCAAGGCGACGAAGGCGCTCGCGAGCGGCTCGGCCGAGATCGCCGTGCAGGGGAAGCGGGCGGCCGAGGCGAGCGCGCTGGCGTCCGAGACGGCGTCGCGGAATCGCGAGACGATCCGGGACGCGATCAGGCGGCTGGTGGACCTGAAGCATTTCGTGGCCGAGAGCTCGCGGCAGGTCGGCGAGCTGGGCCACGTCACCAAGCGGATCACCGGGTTCATCGGGTCGATCCGGGAAATTGCCGACCTCACCAACCTGATCTCCCTCAATGCCGCCATCGAGGCGGCCCGGGCGGGGCAGGAAGGGAAGGGGTTCGCCGTGGTCGCGGCCGAGGTGCGGGATCTGGCGGACCAGAGCGCGGTGGCGGCTCGGGAGGCGAGCGGGCTCCTTGCCGCCATCGCGGAACAGGTCACGGAAATCACCGCGCAGATGTCGCACGGCGAACGGGCGGTCGAGGGCGTCGAGCAACTGGGCGAGGCGGCGGTCGAGGCCCTGGAGGGGATCGTGAACACGACGCGCGAGGCGGGCACCGCCGCGCAGCGAATCGGCGAGACCGCCGGCCAGCAGGAGGGGGCGTTCGCCAAGCTCCAGGAACAGATCGGGCACCTGGCCACCGTGTCCACCCGGATCCGGGAGGAGACCACCGTGCTGGCCAGCCAGGCGGGACGGGCAGCCGACGCGCAGGCGGAACTCGACGGCGCCATCAAGCAGCTGGAGCAGGTGTCCACCCACCTGCAGTCGATCGCGCGCCACTTCACCGTCGGGGAATAGCGTGGCGGAGGAGGTGACCGTGGCGCTGGGGAGCAACCTCGGCGACCGGGCCGCACACCTCGCGGCCGCGCGCGCCGCGCTGGGCCGACTGCCCGGTACCCGGCTGGTGAAGGTGTCCACCGTGGAGGAAACGGCGCCTCTCGGCGGGCTGGATCAGCCGCCGTACCTCAATCAGGTGGCGCTGCTGGAAACGGACCTGGACCCGCGCACCCTGCTCGACGCCTGTCAGGGCATCGAGCGCGCGGAGGGGCGGGCACGGGGCGCGCGCTGGGCCTCGCGTTCGCTCGACATCGATATCATTCAATTCGGCCGGCGGCATGTCGCCGAGCCCGGCCTCACGATCCCGCATCCGGAGCTCCCCAACCGCGACTTCTGGCAACGCGGGCTGGCGGAAGTGCAGATCCCATGAGCGACACCCCCCGTCCCCTGACGACGCGCGATTTCCTCGCGATGAAGCGAGCGGGCACGAAAATCGTCTCCCTGACCGCCTACGACGCCCTGATGGCGCGCATCCTCGACGCCTCCGGCGTGGACATCATCCTGGTCGGCGACTCGGTGAACCAGGTGGTTGCCGGGCGAAGCACCACGCTGAGCGCCACGCTCGACCAGATGATCTATCACGCCCGTGCGGTCCAGGGGGCGGTGCGCCGCGGGCTGGTCGTGGTGGACCTGCCGTTCCTGACCTACCAGGTCACGATCGAGGACGCGATTCGGAACGCCGGCCGGGTCATGCAGGCGACCGGTGCGCCCGCCGTCAAACTCGAAGGTGGCGTGACGATGGGGCCGACCATTCGTGCGCTGGTCGATCGCGGCATCCCGGTGATGGGGCATGTCGGGCTGACTCCCCAGTCGGTGCACGCCCTCGGCGGGTACCGGGTGCAGGGGAGGGAGGAGGCGGCCGCCGAGCGGCTGCTGGCCGATGCCCGCGCGGTGGAGGAAGCGGGAGCGTTTGCCGTCGTGCTCGAGCTCGTCCCCGCGGCCCTCGCGGGCCGGGTCACCCGGGAACTCACCATTCCCACGATCGGAATCGGTGCCGGCGCCGAGTGCGACGGACAAGTCCTCGTCCTCCCGGACATGCTGGGGATGAACCCGGGCTTCACCGTGAAATTCCTCAAGAAGTACGCCGATCTCGATGGGATCGTCCGCGCAGCGGTCGCCTCGTACAGCGACGACGTCCGTGCCGGCAGGTACCCCGGGCAGGAACACAGCTTCGAGTGAACCGCCGAACCGCCCCCAGAGAGTTCACAACGGTCGCGGGCATCCGCGCCTGGACCTCGGCGCAAAGGGCGGGGGGCTCCCGGATCGGCTTTGTGCCCACCATGGGGTTTCTCCACGAGGGCCATCTCGCGCTCGTCGACGCGGCGCGCGCCGTGTCGGACGTCGTGGTGATGAGCATCTTCGTCAATCCGCTGCAGTTCGGCCCCTCCGAAGATCTGTCCCGCTATCCCCGTGACCTCCCGCGCGATCGCGCCCTGGCCGCCGGCCGCGGCGTGGATGCGCTCTTCCTTCCCGACGTCTCCGTCATGTATCCGCCAGGGAGCGACACCCGGGTGGTCCCCGGCCCCGGCGCCGACCGCTGGGAAGGGGAAATACGCCCCGGGCATTTCGTCGGGGTGCTGACCGTGGTGGCCAAGCTCTTCCACCTGGTGGCCCCCGACGTGGCGGTCTTCGGGCAGAAGGACGCCCAGCAGGCGGCGCTGATCCGGCGCATGGTGCACGACCTTGACTGGCCCATCGCCCTGGTGGTGGCGCCGACCACGCGGGAGCCGGACGGCCTGGCCCTGAGCAGCCGGAACAGCTACCTGTCGGCCGAGGCGCGGAGGGAGGCGGTCGGGCTTAGCGCGGCGCTGCGGGCGGCGCACGAGGGGTGGCGGGGTGGGGAGACGCGGGGCGACCGGCTGGTGGCGATCGCCCGGCAGACACTCGAGGTGTATCAGGGTGTGCAGCCGGAGTATATTTCCGTGGTCGAGCCCGAGGCGCTGGCCCCCGTCGAGACGGCGGGGGCGGGGTGTCTTATGCTGATCGCCGCCCGGGTCGGATCGACGAGGCTGATCGACAACGTCATATTCGGGGAAGGGATCCCGTGATGCAGCGACATCTCATGAAGTCCAAGATTCACCGCGCCACGATTACGTCGGCGGACCTCCATTACGAGGGCTCCCTGACGGTGGACGAGGACCTGCTGGACGCCGCCGACCTGCTGGAGCACGAGGAGGTGCAGGTCGTCAACGTCAATAACGGGGCGCGGTTCAGCACCTACGTCATCCCGGGGCCCCGGGGCTCTGGCGTCATCCAGCTGAACGGCGCGGCCGCGCGGCTCGGGATGGCGGGCGATCTGGTCATCGTCATCAGCTATGGGGTCTTCGACGCCGCGGCGGCCGAGCACCACACGCCGACCGTCGTCTTCGTCGACGGGCACAATCGCATTGTGCGCCCGCCGCTTCGGGCCGAGGGATGATTCGGTGACCGGCGGCTCCGCGTCGGGCGTGTCCCCTGCGCTCCGGCCGACGCTGCCGGACTGGGCGGAGGTCACGCCCGAACGGGTCGAACATATCGAACGGGTCGCCACGCTGGTGTCGTCGTGGGCGGAGCGGATGGGGGTCCACGACTCCGAGCGGAATCGCTGGCTGAAGGCGGTCTGGTTGCACGACGCCTTACGCGACGCCAGTGCCGAAACGCTGGGGCAGTGGGCTGCGAGCTCGTCCGGCGCGGTCGAACTCTGGCACGGCCCCGCCGCCGCGGCTCGCGCCAAGGCGGAGGGCGAGACCGACCGCGGTGTGCTCGACGCCGTGCGCTACCACTCGCTCGGCCTCGCCGAATGGGACATGGTCGGACGGGTGCTCTACTGCGCCGACTACCTCGAGCCCGGCCGGACCTTCGACGAGGCGGCGCGCGCCGAACTGGCCGCCCTCTTTCCCCGCGACGTCGCCGGCGTCATCCGCGCGGTGGCGCGGGCGCGGCTCACCTACCTGGCGCGGTCCGGTTGGCCGTTGCCGGAGCCGATGGTCCGATTTTGGAACAGCCTGTCCGTCGCCTCGCCCTGACCGGGGCGGGAGTCCTCCTCCTCGCCCTCCTCGCAGTCCTGTACCGGTCGACACCCTCGACACTGCCCGATCACGCCTTTCCCATCCCCGGCGAGTCCGATCACCTGCTGACCGAAGTGCTGAACGGGTCAGGCAAGGCGGGGCTGGCACGCACGGCCACCCGGGTGCTCCGCCGCGGCGGGATGGACGTCGTGTTTTTCGGGAACGCCGAGGGCGGGGAGGTTCCGTCCACCCAACTGCTGGTGCGCCGTGGGGACAGCACCGCGGCACGGCGTGCGGCCCGGTTGCTCGGCGTGGGGGCCATCGCCTGGAAACCCGATTCGACCCGTCGGGTGGACGTGACGGTGATTCTCGGTGCCGACTACGATCCGCCGGCGGAACTGCACCCCTGAGCTATCCGGTGCCGCGCTGGCGGACTCCAATCACGATATCCATCACATTGGTGCCAGTCGGACCGGTGCGCACCAGCGCGCCCACCGCGTCGAGTGCTCGATAGGCATCATGAGAGGCCAGGTCGTCTTCGGGCCTGCGCCCCGCGCCGGTGATCCGCGCCCAGGTGGCGCCATCCACGATGGCACCGGCGGCGTCGGTCGGCCCATCCCGGCCATCGGTGCCGGCGGCCAGGAGTGCGACGCCGGGCACCTCCTCCAGTTCAGCAGCCGCGGCCAGCGCCAGCTCCTGGCTGCGGCCGCCGAGTCCGGCCGGCCCGTCGCCCAGCGAGACGGTGGTCTCTCCGCCCCAGACGAAGCAGTTGGCACCGCCGCCGCCCGCATGGAGGAACGCGCCGATCCGGGTGCCCGCCTCCCTGGCCTCGCCCGAGAGGTCGGAGGCGCCCGCCAGCACCGAGAGCCCGAGGGCCTGGGCCCGGCTCCGCACCCCCTGCACGGCGAGCCGGTTACTGGCGATGATATGGGTGGTCACGTTGCGGAACGCGGGGTCGCCGGGCTTCGGGGTGTCGGGAAGGGCCCCGGAAGCCTGATGCTCGAGCAGGCGACGGACCGAGGCCGGAATGCCAGGAGACCCTGCCACCGACTCGACCAGCGCCAGCACTTCTCGGGCTGAGCGAGGGTCTGGAGCGCAGGGGCCGGAGCCGATGGTGCCGGGGTCATCGCCGATGACGTCGGAAATGCAGAGCACCGTCACGGTCCTCGGCGCGAGTGCGGCGGCGAGACGACCGGCTCCCCAGCGGAGGCACCGCTTCCGGATGGCGTTCATCACGCCGATGGGGTGGCCACTGCCGAGCAGGAAGGTCCAGAGCGCAGTGAGGTCGCCGGGCTCGATGCCGTCCACGGGGAGGGCGGCGAGGCTCGAAGACCCTCCCGACAGGAGGATCAGTGCCTGATGGTGTGCCGGCATGCCTCCGACCGCTTCCGCGAGGGCGCCGGCCGCGCGCGCGGAATTGGCGCCTGGCACGGGGTGGTCGCCGGCGACGCTGGGCAGCGAGGAGTTTCCCGAGCCACGTTCTGGCCCGATGATGAGCCCGCCCGCCAGCGGAATCCTGGACGCAGTCAGGGTCGAGAGGGCGGCGTCCGACATGCCGAGCGCCGCCTTGCCGATCGCGAAGAGGTGGACGGGAGCGCGCGAGGGGAGAGGGCGCTCGCTTAATTCCCGCCTGACGGCGGCCGCTGGGTCGGCGGCCCGGAGCGCCGCAGCATAGAGATCGAGCAGGAGTTCGCGCATTCACTAGTATGGGGCCGCGGGGCACCGCGGCCAAGGAGCCCGACGTGAGTATCCCGGACCGTCCGATCGTGACTCTCACCCGCCGCCTGCCAGCCCCGGTGGAGAGGACGTTGCTGGAGCGGTTCGACGCCCGGCTGAACGCTGCCGACGTGCCGCTCGGCGCGGACGGCCTCCGGGAAGCGCTGCGGGCATCCGATGCGGTGTTATGCGCGGTGTCGGACCGGATCGATGCCGAGGTGCTCCGGGTGGAGCCGCTTCGGGCGCAACTCCTCGCCAACTTTGGCGTGGGGTTCGAACACATCGACCTGGACACGGCGCGTGAGCGAGGGCTCATGGTCACCAACACCCCGGGCGTGCTGACGGATGACACGGCAGACCTGGCGATGGGCCTCATGCTCATGGCCATGCGCCGGCTCGGGGAAGGGGAGCGGGCGCTCCGCGCGGGGGCGTGGCGTGGGTGGTACCCGACGCACCACCTCGGGCGGCGGCTGTCGGGCAAGACGCTCGGCATCGTGGGGATGGGGCGGATCGGGCGAGCCGTGGCACGGCGGGCGGTGCACGGGTTCGGGATGCAGCTGCTCTACGCGAGCCGGTCGGAGCTTCCCGCGGGGGAGGCGGCGGCGCTCGACGCCGTGTGTGTCGACCTCGACCGGGTCTTTGCCGAATCGGACGTGGTGTCGCTGCACGTGCCGTCCAACGACGAGACGCGCAACCTGGTCGACGCACGCCGGCTGCGGCTGATGCCGCCGCATGGCATCCTCATCAACACTTCGCGGGGCGACGTGGTCGACGAAGCGGCACTCGCGGCGGCCCTGCACGACGGGACGATTGCCGGCGCGGGCCTCGACGTCTACGCAGAGGAGCCGAGGGTGTACCCGGCGCTCCTGGCGCTCGAAAACGCCGTCCTGCTGCCGCACCTCGGCAGCGCCACCGTGGAGTCGAGGACCGCGATGGGGATGCGGGCGTACGAAAACCTCGTGGCGTGGAGCGAGGGGCGGGAATTGCCGGACCGGGTAGCGTAGACGACCGCTTACGGCGCCCAATACCTCGGCGGCAGCGTGAGATAGCGCCTGGTCAGCATGTCCTGCCGAGAGGGGGCCGTGAATTCCACGCCGCGCACGTAGACGTGCTCGGCCCGGGTGGCGAACTCGAAGGGATCGCCATCCCACACGACGACGTTCCCTTCCATTCCCGGCTTCAGCGCGCCGATCCTGTCCGCCACACCAAACACCATCGCCGGCCCGAGCGTGATCGCGGCCAGGGCGTCGTCCCATGTCATGCCATACCCGACGGCATTCCCCGCCTCGTAACGGATGTTCCGGACGTTGAACCCCTCCTCTCCGCCACCGGCGTTGCCAATCAGGATGACCTCGACGCCGGCCTTCCGGAGGATGGCCGCGTTGTCCTGCCTGGTGCCGAGCTGGGTGAAGGTGCGCGGGACGTTGTCCATCGCGCCGGTCATCACCGGTACCCTTGCCGCGGCGATCTTGTCGGCCACCATCCACGCCTCGTCCGCGCCGTACAAGACCAGCTTGAACTGATAGCGCCGCGACAGGTCGAGCGCCGCCTCGAGGCTCGCCGCCTGATTGACTGCCAGGACCAGCGGCAGCTGGCCGCTCACGACCGGGATCATCGCCTCCATGTCCACCCGACGGAAGGCGAACGGCCGCATCTTCGCAGCGTCGTACGCCTTCTTGTTGGCCATGTAGGCTTTCGTGTCGTCCAGCAGTTCCACCAGCTTGCCGATGAGCTCACCGCGGGCCCCGACGCCGGCGCTCTGGTTGCCCTCCAGCTGGCCGAACATGCCGATGGGTCCCCGCACCAGGACACCCGCAAGCGACCCCGCCCCGAGATCAATGGCCGCGCCCTGGCCTGCGATCAGGTTGCCGTTGGGCCACACGACCACGGACGTGACCCCATGCGCCCGGTTGTCGGGGATGAGCACGCTCTGGGGGTTGTAGGCCAGCCACGGCTGAAACGAGGCTGAGACCTCATCGAACCCGTCCGCGCTCGTCTCGTTCGCGCTGGCGCCGCCGCCCACCTCCGTGAGGCCGAGCTCGGAACTCGCATTGAACAGGCCCGGCGTCACCCACTTGCCGGTGGCATCGATGACGGTGGCCCCGGCCGGTACCGCGACCGAGGCGCCGACCTCCGTGACAGTGCCGTTCACGATCACCACCGTGCCGCCGGAGATCGGCGGACCGCTGACCGGGTAGACGGTCCCTCCGGTGATGGCGATGGTCTGTGCCCGGGCGGCAGGAGCGGTCAGGCAGAGCAGCAGGGCGGAGGCCCCGAAACGAATGGCGCGCATCAGTTGCTCCCTCCCGCGGACGTCACGTAGCCGAGTTCGAAGTCGGTTCGCCACCGCTCGGTGGGGTCAGCGCGGTCGTAGAGCAGCGCGCCGTCGATCCAGACCTTCTCGGCGTGGGTGTAAATGCTGAACGGGTTCCCGGACCAGAGGACGATGTCGGCGTTCTTCCCGACCTCGATCGATCCGATCCGGTCGTCGAGGCCCAGCGCCCAGGCAGGATTGATGGTCATCCACTCCACGGCGTGGTCCTCGGAGATGTCGAGGCCGGCGGCCCGCCCTGCGGCGAGCGCCTTGGCCGTCTCCTGGTTGAGCCGCTGCGCGAAGGACTCGTCGTCGGAGTGGGTGATGGCGCGCGCACCGGCGTGATCCACCAGCGCGATGTTGGCGGGGATGCCGTCGAGCGCCTCCATCTTGAATCCGCCCCAGTCGGCCCAGAGCGAACCCGCGATCCCCTCGGTGGCGAGCACGTCGGCGATCTTGTAGGCCTCGACCCCGTGGTGAAAGGAGCGGATGGAATAGCCGAACTCCTTCGAAATATCGATCATCTGCATCATCTCATCGGCACGGTAGCAGTGGTTCTGCACCAGGATATTCCCGCGCAGCACCTCCGAGAGGGTTTCCAACGCAAGGTCTCGCTTCGGCGGGGTCTTCGTCGTGGGTTCCGCCCAGTACTCGTCCCACGACCGCCGGTACGCCTCGGCATCGATCCACGCCTGTCGGTAGCCGGCCACGTTGCCCATCCGTGTCTGCGGTCCGCCCCGATCGCCGTACACCCGTTTGGGGTTTTCCCCGCAGGCCATCTTCAGCCCGTACTTGGCCCCGGGGAACTTCATCCCCTGCACGCTGCGGGAGGGCACCACCTTGAGCGTGACGCCGCGTCCGCCGAAGAGGTTCGCCGAGCCGGGCAGGACCTGCAGCGTGGTGACGCCACCGGCCAGGACCCGTGGAAACTGGGGATCCTGCGGCCAGACCGAGTGCTCGGCCCAGACGTACGCGGTGTTCGGCTTGACCGCCTCGTTGCCATCGCTGTGGGATTCCACGCCCGGGGCGGAATAGACGCCGAGATGGGAGTGGGTGTCGATGATGCCGGGGGTGACAAACTTGCCGGCGCCATCGACGACCACGGCATCGGCGGGTGCCGCCACCTGCCCGCCCACCGCCACAATCTTTCCGTCCTTCATCAGCACCGAGCCGTCCACGATCCGTGGGCCGGCCGCAGTCAGAATGGTGACATGCGTGATGACCGTCGGGCGGGAAGGGAAGGGCAGGTAGGTGCTGGGGAAGGGATTGGCGTTGGGGAGTGAGACGCCGCCGGGCCCTGGCGGGGTCTTCGGCATGCTGTCGCGCCGGGCGGAGTCGGCGCTGGCGCGCTGGGCGAGGAGGGGACCCGCCGAGGCAACGGCGACGGCGAGAATGAGGGCTAGTCGGCGCATGGCGTGCTCGACCTCTGGCGTGGTGAATGCAAGCGGGGGAGCGCCCGATGGACGCTCCCCCAACCTATGCCCACCAGGTCGAATCGGCCACTAGGCCTACTTCAGCTTGGCGGCCTGCAGTTCGTCCCAGGTCCAGGGGGCGGTGCGGCCCGCGGTGGCCGATCGGACCGCCGCCACCTCGGCGGCAGTCACTGCGGAGGCTGCGTTGCCCCACGAGGCCCGAACATACGTCAACGTGGCGGCGATATCGTCATCGCTGAACTGACCCCAGGCCGCCATCGCACCGTTGTAGGTGGCCCCGTGCACGGTCAGAGGGCCCTGCATCCCGTGCAGGACGATGGCAATGGGGACCTCCGCCGGGCCGGTGGCGATCTCCGAACCGGCCAGCGGCGGGAAGGCGTTGGGCACGCCCTGGCCTTCCGCTTGGTGGCAGGTCTGGCAGACGGCGTACTGCCCCTGCGGCATGGCCGCGGGAGTGGCGGGGGCGGCGGAGGCCGCCTCGGCCTGGGGGGCTGCTTCCTGCTTCTCGCCGCCGCAGGCCGCGAGGACGAGGGCGAGCGCGCCCAAAGTGGTGGTCCTGCCCAGGGAGGTCATCGTGGCTGTTCCTTTGCGCTGATCGGGGGTCGAGAGACTCATCAGGGGTTGGCCGGCGAGCCCTTCGGCCAGGGGTTGGAGAACGCCGGGTTGGTGATGAATGTAGAGTCAGTGAGGCTCCGGAGGAATGCCAGCACATCCGCCCGCTCAGACGGACTCAGGTCAAACCCGACGAGGAAGCCGCTCTTGTACGGGTTGGCGCTGCCGACTCCGGCGTGCGGGCCGCTGGCAATGGTCCGCCCACCCGCCATGTAATGGTCCAGGACCTCATCAAGCGTCGCGATGCTGCCGTCGTGCATGTACGGGGCGGTCAATGCGATGTTCCGGAGTGACGGCGCCTTGAACCGACCCATGTCCTGCGGAAGCCCGGTGAACTCAATCAGTCCGACGTTGGGCGCCGGGTATCTGCCGAGCCCGTCGATGTTGTACAGGGCGTTGTTGTGGAACTCCTTCTCCGCGAAGCCTTTCCCCTCGTAATCCGTCGAGCCGGTGAAGTTGAACCCGCCATGGCAATGGAAGCACTCCAGCCGTTCGCTGAAGAACAGCTCGCTCCCGCGCTTCGAGGCGGCCGAGATGGCGAGCGGTTTCCCCTGGCGCGCGAACCGGTCGTATGGCGAATCCCCCGAGATGAGGGTGCGCTGGAAGGCGCCCAGCGCGCGCGTGATGGTGGCGACCGAAATGGACGCCGTGTCCCCAAAGGCGGCGGGGAAGAGGCGCTGGTAGAGCGTGTCGGCCCCGAGCCGGTTGAAGAGCGCCGTTTCCTGGCCGGAGAGGCCGAGCTCGATGGGCGACTCGCCGAACATCGGCGTGAGGGCCTGGTGCTCCAGCGCCGTTTCGTTCGGATTCGCCCAGGTCAGGACCGAGGCGTACCCGGCGTTGGTCAGCCCCATGCTATTGCGGGGGTGGACCATCCCCGTGGCCCCGATCCCGGTGAGATTGGAGTCCGCGAACGCCCGCCGCTGCTCGTGGCAGGACGCGCACGAGAAGGTGCCGGTGACGGACATCCGGGCGTCGTAGAACAGCCTCCGGCCAAGCTCCACCTTCTCCACCGACATCGGGTTGTCCGCCGGGACCCTCGGCTGCGGGAACCCCGCGGGGAGGTTCCACTGGAACCCCGTCACGCCCGGCGCCGTGGGACCGTCCTCCGCGCAGGCGAGGAGGACGGCCGCGGCGGCCAGGAGGAGCAGCCGCCTGGTCACGGGGCGCTGCTCCTGAAAAGGGCCTGCGTGGGGAGTGGGGAGCCGTCAACGGCGGAGACGCCGAGCGCCGGCAGGATGGCGTCGCACTCGGGATCGGTGGTGCCCGACATGCAACCCGGCGCGGCGGTGTTCACATCCACGTTCGAGGAGGCGTAGAACTCCCCAACGTCCGTAATGACGAGGTCGCTGGCGACGTCAAACACCGGCAGGGAGATCTCGGCCATGTTCAGGTTGGTGCAGGCGGTCGGCGGGTCGGTCGGCGAGGCGCCGTTGCAGCCGGTGCTACCCAGATGGACGTACCAGCCGGTGGGCTGGCCGGTCGTGCCGACATCGAGGCGGAGAAACTTGTACCCGCCGTTCCAGCTCCAGAACATCTCGGTCAGATCCAGCGGCGAGGCGGCGGTGGTCGGATCCGAGTGGTTGAGCGCGAAGGGAACGCCGAGCGTGAACTTCAGGCCGGTGTAGCTCCCCTTCGCGACCGTGCCAGTCACGACGGTCCGCGTGGCCGCGGTCCCGTTGGCGCATCCCGGAGGACCGTTCTCGAAGTCCACCAGCGCGACGCCCTTTGACTGCCACGGCGCCACGCTGTCGAGGGTCACGGCGACTTCATCGCCGTTGGCCTGCACGAGGCGGACGTTCGTCACGTACATGCGGAAATCGGTCGGCGAGATGGTCGAGCCGGTCGTGCCGATGTTGGCGTACGACTGGCCGCAGGCGAAGGCGACGCCGTTGACCTCGGCGGCGAACTGGACGGAGACGGCCTCGGTCTGGGTGGGGTCGGTCGTGGAGTCGCTGCAGGCGACGACGAGCAGGGCTCCGACACAACCGAGGGCGGCGGCGCGGGTGAAATGCGACATTGGGGTAGCTCCGGGAAAGGCATAAGACATCGGCCGACCGGGGCGCGCACGCCGGTCAGGCGAGGCGTCCGGTCACTGGGACCGACGACGAATTGTCAGCGGGGGAGCGCTGTTGGGAGAGTAGCGCTCAGGCCTGCGAGGGGGGAGGCTGCGCCAGGTGAAGGGTGAAGTCCGGACGGAGGTACGGACGAACCTGGACTTCGGGGAGGATGCTGACGCCCAGCGCCACCACCACGGGCACCACCTGCACGGTGGTGGTGGGGAGGCTTGGGGCCGCAGCCGAACACGACATGCCCACACACTGGCAGTCGCCGGGGCGTGGCGCCGGGGCTGGTTCGTCCGTCGGGTCGTGCGAATGGTGGCCCGCCATCGCTGCCATCGGAGGCGCGCCTTGCGTCGCTTCCATCCCGCAGCCGTGGAAACGCCCGGGCGCTGCCGAGCCCGCCGTGAAGGTCACGGCGAGGAGGAGGCTGAGCATCCATTTTGACGGGCGAGGGCGCATCGGCATTTCGGTTCGGGTCAAAGACTATTCATTCAAATATCGCGAGGGACCGGCAACGATCGCAACCCTTCAGGGTGACCGGCCGATGTCGGCGAGGCGACCCCGTGCCTCGCTGTTTGTCGAATCCTGAGCAATGGCCTCCCAATAGGCGGCGATTGCGATAGGGAGCAGGGATGGGAGCTGCAGGGAGCCGCCTCGGTGGTTGTGGCAAAGAGCAGCGCCTCCCCACACGAGGAGGCGTGCTCCGGGCAGTTAGGAAGCCGTCGCCGCGTCCCGATCAGAACCAGGTGAATCCGAGTCCAAACTGGAAGAGGTGCAGCCGTGCGTCGACGACGCTCTCGCCGGTATCCGAGTAGCGGTAGGAGCCGCCGAACTGGCTCACGTAATTGACGTAGGGCGACAACGCGAAATTCCGCGCCAGCCGGAAATCGTAGCCCGCGCCGATCGAGCCGGCGAATCCCGACGTCGAGAAATACGTGTAGACGGTGGAATAGGAGTATCCGAGCCCGGCCTTCAGGTAGAGCCCCTGATCGACCATCGGGTACCACTGTGCCACGCCCATGATCGCCCCGAGGGTGGGGGCGTCATAGGCGTTGCTGCTCCCGACCCAGCCGTTGGTCTCCGCGGCCAGGAAGAGCGAGGGATTGAGGTACCCGCCGAGCCTGAGATAGCCGGAGAGCTCGGTGCTGGCCAGCTCGTCGCAGTCGTCGCAGAAGTTGGCGCTGCCGGCGCCGAGGCCGAGGCTGATGCCGAATCCTTGCCGGGTCTGGGGGTGCTGCGCCGTCGCGACGACCGGCAGCAGCATGAACAGGGTGAGAACTGCGGTGATGCGCTTCATTGTGTGCCTCCCGAGTATGGGTCAGGCGGCGAGATGCCGCTGCACCCATGCTGGGAGGGGTCCGTCAAGCGAGCGTCAAGGCGCCTGAAACCAACTCCCGACCTTGGGAAGGAGGAACTCGCTGATGCGTTGCCGCTGCATGTCCACATGCCCACCCGTATAGGCAACGACGGTGTTCGGAATCTGGGCGTCGTCCAGAGCCGCCGCCAGGGCGAGGGACCCTGGTACAACGCTCAGCGCCCCGTCCTGCAGGCCGAACTCGATCACAATGGTCGGCGGCGGGCCCGGTTCGGCAACGAGCGTCGAGATGAGGCCGATCGGCATGCGGGCCTCCCACCGGGCCTGTACCTCCGGGACTGGCTGCAACTGCCCCGCGGAATCGGGCTCGAAAGGAAGCGTTCCGTACCATCGCCCGGGGCCCGGGGCGGGGGAGAGCGCCGCTGCCAGTGCGACCACAAGCGCGGTACCGCGGGGCGCTCCCGCAACCGGCCACGAGGTAGCCGCGGCCGCCGCGGCCCATGCCGGGCTCGCGGGAGAAAGATCTCCCACGAAGGTGGCGCAACAGGGACTCATCGCGTAGAGCATCCCGAACAATTCAGGGTGCGCAAAGCCGAGGACGAGCGTGCCGAACCCTCCCATCGAATGCCCCGCCAGCGCGCGACCACTCCGCTCCGGAATGGTACGGTATCGGCCGTCGATGAAGCCGAGCAGGTCGTGCACCACGAAGGCGGCCCAGCCGCCGGTGGTCGGAGAGTCGGCGTAGAAGCCGCCCCCAAGCTTCGTGTCCACGTTCGGGATCACCACGATGAACTCGTCGATGGCGTGCGCCGCGATGAGACTGTCCATCGCGACCCGAAGGTCGAGACCGTCGTAGGTGCCGTCGAGCCACTCCTCCGGGGTGGAGGTGGTGCCGTGGAGCATGTAGAGCACGGGGTAGTGTCGGCCCGGAGCCGTCCGGTACGAGGGCGGCAGGTAGATGACGACGTCGCGGACCGGGCTGTCCCCTGTCAGGTTGCCGTTGAGCGCAGCGGACCGCAGGGAATCATGGACGATTCGTCCCTGCCCCCACGCCGGAGCGGTGAGGAGCACGAGAGCCAGCAGTCCCGTCACGCTGCGCAGCGCCGATCTACCGCTCCCGCAGCCAGTCCGAGCGATGCTTGGCCGCCGCCAGGCCCGACAGCAGCAGGGTGGCCACCAGATAGCCGATCCGCGTTGAGCCGGTGGCCACCCCGTTCCACCCCGCGAAATCGAGTCCTGGTGTCTGCCCGCCGTTCAGGACCAGGTAGAGGAAGAGGAGGAACACCCCCATGAACGCCTTCGGCGTGCGTGACAGGAACCCGAGCGCGGTCGCGAGCGCGGCCATGAACCCGGCCGCAATGAGGAGGGAGAGCGCGGCGCCGGGGGAACCGAAGGCGATCCGAAGCGCCGGTGGAAGGCAGAACAGGAGCGCCAGGAGCGTCGCCGCCCCCATCTTGATCCAGGCATACGCCGGTTGCACCCGCGGCATGCCGAACAGCATCCCGAGCGTGCCCGCCGCCCGATCACGGGTGGAGAGGTCCGCAAGGGCGATGGCAAGGATGACCGCGACCACAAGCGGGAGCGTGTGGTGCACGGTGGCATCGGTCCCGACAGCTGTGGTCGCCAGAACCCCGAGCCACGCCAGCAGGATCAGCGGCGACTGGCACAGGGTCATGACCGTTTCTGCGAGCACCGGCCGGATGGCGGCGGGCGCGGCGGGCACGATGGAGGCTCCCGCGGCAGAGACGGGACGCGTCAGTGGCTTGAGGGCCAGGGAGAGGCGAGGAAGCAGGCGCCCACCTGAACCCTGGTCGCGTCCCCGCACTTTGGCCGGGTCGAACCGGTGAAACGAGAGACGGGCCAGCAGCAGCACTGGGATGGCGAGCAACGCCGTCGCAAGCCGGGGGATCAGCAATCCTGGAGCGAGCGAGAGGGCCGGCAGCAACCACGGATTGACGCTCGGGTCGAAGGGCGTCATGCCGATGGAGAGGCTCTGGGCACCTGTGGCCCCGTTGACTTGCCGGAGTACGAAGCCGATGCCCAGGACATCGAGAAACTGATCGCCGCCACCCTGCGCGCCGATAGCCCCGAGGGCCAGCAGAAAGGTCCAGAGGAAGAAGTACCCCACATCGCCGAGGCGGCCGGCAAGCAGCGGGACGCATTCGAAGCAGAGGGCAAGCGCCGCGACGACGAGTACCGCCGGGCCGAGAATGACGAGGTAGGTGAGGAGATAGGTGATCGGCTCCAGCGCCCCCTCGCCACGGAGCAGGTGCATGGCCATCACGTTCAGCAGGTAAAACAGTCCCACCATCCCGAGGTAGGCGGCTCCGCCCAGCCACTTGCCCACGAGGTAGCGCAGCGAACTGACGGGCGTGGCGGCAATGATGCCGCCGGTTCGCGCCAGCAGGTCGCGGCGGAGGGCGTTGCTGATCAGGTAGAAGCCCACGAACGTCAGCAGAAACCCGGCAAGCGCCGCCGTCGTCGTCGCGATGACCTGCGAGGTGTAGAGCGCGCGTGCACCGTTGACCACCATCAGCGCGGAGCCGGTGGCGAGGTCCGGAATCAGCATGTACGCCATCCCGGAAAGGGCGACCACCAGCCAGAGCGTGGCGGGGCGGCGGAGCCGGAGCTTCAGGTCGGTGAGGACGATCGAGCCGATCTGGCCGGATGCCGAGGACACGCCTACGCCCCTGTCTGCATCAGGTGGACAAAGGCATCCTCGAGATCCGGCTCCACCACCGAGGCCGAGGCGAACGGCTGCGCCGCGGCCACCACCCTCACATGGACTCCGTCGGCTTGCCGGACAGCGCGCGTCACCTTGAGCCGCCCCTTCGCCTGCTCGTACTGCGCGGACGGAACCACCGCCTGCCAGACCTGTCCGCGTGCCGACTGGAGCAGCGCCTCGGGTGCGGCGCAGGTCACCAGTCGCCCCTCCCGCAGCACGGCGATGGTATCGGCCAGGGACTCGACGTCGGAGACAATGTGCGTGGACAGCAGGACGAGCTTTCCCTGGCCGAGGTCGGTGAGCAGGTGGCGGAACCGTACCCGTTCCTCGGGATCGAGGCCGGCGGTCGGTTCATCGACGATGAGCAGGGCAGGGTCGTTGAGGAGCGCCTGGGCGATGCCGAGCCGCTGCCGCATGCCGCCGGAAAAGGTGGCGGCCTGGCGGTGTGCCACCGTGTGGAGATTGACCGTTTCCAGCAGCTCGTCAATGCGGCTCCGCGACGTGACGCCCTTGAGCCCGGCGAAGTAGCTCAGGAACTCGAAGGCGGTGAGGTTGTCGTACACCCCAAAGTCCTGCGGCAGGTAGCCGAGCTGACGGCGAAGCGCCTCCGGCTCCTTGCGGACGTCCACTCCCTGGAACTCGATCTGCCCGTCGGTCGGTCGCGTGATGGTGGCCACCATCTGCATCAGCGTCGTCTTCCCGGCGCCATTCGGTCCGAGCAGTCCGACTACGCCGGCCTTGAGGTCGAGCGAGACGTCGTTGACGGCGGTGACGCCGCCAGCGAAGCGCTTGGTGACGTGGGTGAGTGTGAGCATCAGGAAAAGGTAATCACCCCACCACCGGGCGGGCCGGGGAGCTGAGGCGGAGCATCGCCGCCCTCGGCCACACCGGTCCCGGGGCCCCCGGCGCTATCGCAATTCGAGCCGATAGGCGGCGTGGCACGTCACACACGTCTCCGTGATCGCCGCCAGGCCCTCGATCGCCGCGGCGGGCCCTGCGGAGGCATTCGCGGCCAGGGAGTCGAAGGCGCGGTGCGTCGCCATGCCGTATTGGAGGAAGCCGCCGGGGAGGATCTTCTCGAGTGTCGGATCGGCGGCCATCACCAGCCCGGACGCGGCGGCGGCCCGCTGGATGGCTGCCGTATCGGACTGCGCCGCGCCGGCCAGGACCCCCTGCACCGAGCTCAGCATGAGACGCATCTCGGCAAGCACGGCGTCCCGGGCCTCGATCGGGAGTGGGACCGCAGTCCGGCCGTCGGCGGACTCAGTGGTGACGGTCGCGGTCTCCGGTGCGCGGGTGACGGCGCGGACGGTCCACACGGTATTGGCCGCGGTCCAGAGGGCAAGGACGATCATGGCAGTGCGCATACAATCTCCTGGGGCGTTGTGAGGGGTTTATTTTCCGGCGATGTTCGTCGATCGCTTCCGACCTCGTCGCCGGGCCTTCTCCAGCATGACCAGGAAGCCGAAGGTCTGATCCTTGATCTGTGCGTGGCGCAGCAGGTCCCAATGACGGTTCAGGTGTTCATGCAGGAATTCGACCACGTGATCCAGCTGCACCACACGGGACCGGCTACGCCCAGTGGGCCGGCCGGTCCCGAAGGCGATCAACCTGACGTCGAGCCCGATACCCGAGTCGACCGTTGCTTCCCCGTTCTGAAGCAATCTGTCTACGGCGCTCGCCACGGCATCGGTGGAACAGCACGCGAAGCGCGAGAGAACTGCCCTCAGGACTTTCGGATTGGTCGCTCCCCGATTCAGGGTGGGCGCTCCTTCCTTGACCTCTCCGATGAGCAGGTGGCCTCGGTCCGTCGCTACGCCCAGGGCCGGGTCTGGTCGAAAGTCGGCACCACGGCCCGATCCGATGGTGACCAGCCCTCCGGCACGGGGGAGTCGGAGGGCGATGATGTCAATATCGGTGGCACTCTGAACGCCCCCACCCTCGAGCGCTTCGAGCACCGGGTACTCGGTGACCGTGAAGAAGCCGTTGACGTGCAGGTACGCCTGCACGAGCCCGACGGCGTTGTCCATACATACACCTCCAAACAGTTCACAACCAGAAATACAACCCCAGTCCGAGGGATGCGATATCTTCGTCGTAGAATTGACCGTAGGGTGACGGCCCACTGTACCCTTCGACCAGGATGCTCCAGTGCCGCCCACTGTCCTCGCTGGCACCATGCGGCGAAAACTCCAGGCCAGCCTTCCCGCTCACCCCCGGAACCCAGGCGTGCTGCTCCCAGAACCGGGCGTCCACTGCCAACACGAAGCGGGCCGCGCCAACGTCCCCGGCACGCAGGACGGGATGCACGGCCCGGTACTCGAGGCCTGCGATCAACACCCCCGGCCGCAGTGTGTCCGGCTCACGGTGCACGAGGTACTCGCCTCCGCCGTAGACTCGCCACGGACCAAAGTTGCCCGAGAACAGGAGCTCGATCGCCTCGAAGCTGAGGTTGATGCGATCGGGCTGGTACCGAATCAGGTACTCGTCTCCCAAGTGGGAGCTCTGATGATAGAATTGCACGCGACCTGTGAACCTGTGCGTCCGGAAGGAGACCGGGATGCCGATGATGTAGTCGGCGTTCATGAGATCGGTGGACGGAGACTCCATGTCGAATTGAGCGAACACGCCACCAGCCAGGCCGATCTGCACGCCTGGCCCGTCGGCCGCGCCGCCC
The DNA here is from genome assembly GCA_963705985.1 of uncultured Gemmatimonadales bacterium. Lineage (GTDB taxonomy): Bacteria > Gemmatimonadota > Gemmatimonadetes > Gemmatimonadales > GWC2-71-9 > SPDF01. The sequence continues at coordinate 125,616 of CAVPLK010000003.1, forward strand.
CAGCGCACAATGCCGATGTCCGCGCCGAACGCCGTGGCGCCGACCCGGGTATCCCGCAATGGGGAGGAGGCCCAGAGGTAGCTCGCCGAAAACCGCGGCTGCCTCGGACTGGCCATTAGCGGTTGGAAGAGGTCGCCAGCCGGGAGCCCCACTTGCGCCGAGGCCCCGCCACCACCGAACAACGACAGCGCAAGCGCCACCACCGTTGCCGCCCACCGCGACACCATCGGCGCCATTGTTGGTCATCCCTCGAGGGCGGCGGCCGGGCGGTTGCTCCGGAGCCGATGCAGGTATGTCGCCGCGGCAAAGAGCGCCAACCAAACGACGGTCCGAAGCGACATGGCCCGCAGGCTGTCCGGCGCGACCGCGCCACCGCCCGCGAAGATCGCGATGATACCCGCCAGCACCATCACGTTCAGGACTACAATCACGCCGGCAGCCACGCGCCCCTGGCGGAGGTTGCGCCACAGCAGCACCCCCGCTGCCAAGTAGGCAAAACCCATGGCCGTGTTGTACAGCAGCAACGGGCGGAACACCACGTATCCCGGATCGGCCAGGCCAACGGCGATACGCCCCCCCGCAATGACGGTCATGAGGCCGAACACCAGGGCGACCGTCGCGACAGCGCGTTGCATGATCCGCGTGGCAGGAGTCCTGGTCATGGGCGCATGCCCGCATCAGAATGTGCCGGGTGCGGAAGCCGGGCCACCGCGACCCCCAGCCATGCCGTGCCGACGAGCATCGAAAGGCCTCCGACGAGGACGAGGATCGGCGGCACGCCGAGCAGCACCTCCGCCAGAATCCCGATTGGCATGAGGAGCCCAACCAGCACCAACCATGAGATCCAGCGTGCCTGCGGCCCAGTCAGCGGGAGCCGGAGCAGGAGGAACCCGAAGACGACATTCAGCAGGGCAAACAGATTGCCGTGCGCGTGCGCCAGGCGGGACTCAAAGTGCTTCCCCGCTCCGTAGGAAGCGATCCACGCCTCCTTGTCGGGGGCGAAGTCCCGCAGGTAGATGAGCACGAAGCCGTAGAACATGAATCCCGCCAGAATCGTCAAGCCCGCGACGATGTTCCGCTTTCCTTCGCGCATGTGACCCTCCGTGATTGTGGTGGGGCCACACCTGGGCGGCCCCGGTGTCGTTGCCATCAACTCGTGCGTTTTTCGAACCGGCTGGCAGCGAGTCCGAGCAGGGCAGCGCCCAGCATCAGCAGCGCCGTGAATTCCGGCCACATCGCCTGGAACCCGACACCCTTCAGGAAGACGCCGCGTACGATGATCAAGTAGTGCCGGACCGGGTTGAGGTACGTCAGCCACTGGAACACGTCCGGCATGCTACTCACCGGGAACATGAACCCAGACAGCAGAATGGCTGGCATGAAGACCAGGAAGCTGGCCATGAACGCTTCCTGCTGTGTGGCCGAGACGGTCGAAATCAAGAGCCCGACGCCGAGGCCCGAAAGCAGGTAGAGCACACTCGCCGCCAGCAACGGGACGAGGCTCCCCTCGAACGGGACGCCAAACCACACGATGGCCACGATCGTGACGATGGTGAGGTCCACCAGGCCGATGATAGCGAAGGGAATGGTCTTCCCGGCGATCAGCTCGCCGGGCGTGAGCGGGCTCACCATGAGTTGCTCCAGCGTGCCCAGCTCCCGTTCACGCACGACCGCCAGAGAGGTCAGCAGCAGACAAACGAGCAGGATGATGGCGCCGACGACGGCCGGCACGTTGTAGTTCCTGCTGCTGAGGTCAGGGTTGAACCAGGCGCGCTCTCGCAGATCGACGCCCCGCACGAGCGGCGCGCCGCTGAGGCCTGCCCCGAACGCCTGCACGATCCGCTCGGCGTAGCCCATCGCCACGGTGGCCGTGTTCGAATTGGTGCCATCAAACAGCATCTGGACCTGCGCGCGCCGGCCTCCACGAAGCGCATCGGTGAAGCCAACCGGGATGTCCAGTGCGACCAGGGCGTCGCCGTACTCCAGCGCCCGCACCGCGTCACGCGCCTGATCCGACCGGCCGGAAACGCGAAAGTGCCCGGAAGAGGTGAGGGCGGTCACCAAGTCCCGCGAGGCCTGGCTCTGTTCGTGGTCGACGACGAAGAGGGTCGTATCGCGGATATCGGTGGACACCGCGTACCCGAAGACGAGGAGCTGTATCAGCGGCGCCACGAAGACCACCCGGGACATGCGCGGGTCCCGGAACAGCTGGAGGAATTCCTTCTTTACCAATTCCCAGACTCGCTCCAGGCTGGCGCTCCACGCGGGGCTCATTCGATCACCTTCTTGAACGCGCGCGTCGCGAGCACCAGGCCGAGGATGCCGAAGCTGATCATCAGGAGCCCTTGGACCCGGAGGACTTCGATGCCGACACCCTTCAGGAAGATCCCGCGGGTCACGACGAGAAAGTAGCGTGCGGGAACCAGGTACGTCACGGCCTGGAGTGGAGCGGGCATGATCGTAATGGCGTACATGAAACCGGACAGCAGAAACGCCGGGAGGAACGTGGCCACCATGGCGAGTTGGGTGGCAAGCAGCTGCGATCGCGCGACGGCGGAGATGAACATCCCCAGGCCGAGGGCCCCGACCAGGAAGGCGGTGCTCAGCAGCAGGAAAAGGAGCGGGTTGCCTCGGAACGGCACGCCGAAGACCACCACACCAAGCCCGCTGATCAGGAGCACGTCCAGCAGGCCGATGCCCAGATAGGGCAACAGCTTCCCCAGGACCACTTCGATGCGTTGGACCGGGGTGGCCGCGAGCTGCTCCATCGTTCCCCGCTCCCATTCTCGCGCAATCGTCAGGGAGGTCAACATGGCGGCGATAATCATCATGATCACCGCGACCAGGCCGGGCACGATCATGTTGCGGCTGCGCAGCTCCTCGTTGAACCAGACCCGGCTCTGCAGCTGGATAGCCGGCCCGGCCCCCTCAGCCACCCCAAGCCGGGAGGAGAATGACCGGGTGATTCCCTGGGTGTAGCCCAGGACGATGCTGGCGGTGTTGGCGTCGCTACCGTCGACGATCGCCTGCAGAGGAGCCAACCGTCCCGCGCCCAGTGCCGCTTCGAAGCCGGGGGGGATCACCAGGCCAAGCTGCACACGTCCGCGGTCCAGCAGGGGTCCGAGGTCGCTGGTGCGGTCGGGGCGGAGGTCGACGGTGAAGTATCCGGAAGCTCGGAACGCCTCGACCAAGGCCCGGCTGCTCGCGGAGGCGTCTTGATCGATGACGGCCATGCGGACGTCGGTGACGTCCCAGGTGATCGCGTACCCGAAGAGCACCAACAGCAATGCCGGGAGCAGGAAGGCCAGCGCCAGGCTCCGGGAGTCTCGGCGGAGCTGGATGATCTCCTTCCGCGCAATGGCGAACAACCGCATGCGGCTCAGGCCGCCCAGGCTCTCAGTCAACGACCGCCCCCCCCTCGGCGCGGACCAACGCCACGAAGACATCCTCGAGGGAGGGGGCGATGGGCGCCAGACCCAGCAATTCCACTCCCCGTGCGGCCAACCGCTCGGGGATCACCGCTTCTGCCTCGGCCAGGTCCCGCACCACTGCGTGGACGTTGCGGCCAAACAGGCCGGTGTCGAGCACGGCGGGATCGCCCTGCAGCGCCTCGACGGCCCGGGGGCCATCGCCGGTGCGGATGCTCAGGATTGGCTCCACCATGCCGGCCCGAAGCCGCTGCGGCGTGTCGAGCGCGATGAGCCGACCCCGGTTCATCAGCGCCAGGCGATGGCAGTACTCCGCCTCCTCCATGTAGTGGGTGCTCACGAACACGGTGGTGCCACTCTCGGCCAGGCCGTCAATGAGATCCCAGAACTGCCGGCGCGAAATGGGGTCGACGCCTGAGGTCGGCTCATCGAGAAAGAGCAGCGGCGGTTCATGCAGGACGGCGCAGCCCAGCGCCAGACGCTGCTTCCAGCCGAGCGGGAGTTCTCCGGTCAACCGGGCGCGGTGCTCGGTGAGCCCGGCCATCTCAAGCACCCAATCGCGTCGCTCCCCGCGGCGAGCCCGGTTCACCCCGTAGAGGCCGGCGAAGAACCCGATGTTTTCCTCCACCGTGAGATCGGCATATAACGAAAAGAGCTGGGACATGTAGCCGATACTGTGCTTGATGGCCTCGCTGTCGGTCATGATGTCATGGCCGGCGACCGTGCCATGTCCTGACGAGGGGAGGAGTAGCCCGGTGAGCATCTTGATCGTGGTGGTCTTGCCGGCTCCATTGGGCCCCAGAAAACCGAAGATCTCGCTCCGTTCGACTTGAAACGACACCTGGTCGACGGCGGTGAATGCACCGAACCGCTTGGTGAGGTCCGCCACGGAGACCGCCACGTTGGCGACTCGGGCGGTCACGCCGCGTTCCCTTCCGCAACCAGGGCAATGAACACATCCTCCATCGACGGGACGATCGGGTCGATGCCGGTGACCGTCATCCCGCCGCTGGTGAGCGTGGAGCGGAGGTGCTCCGCGTCCTCGCCGCGGTCGCGGAGGGTCACATGCAGCCGGTCGCCGAAGATGGCCGCGCGCCGGACCGACGGCAGCTGGAGGGCCAGGTCTCGCGCGGCGCGCGGTCGATCGACCTGCACAGCGAGCACCTCGCCGTGCCTGGCCTCTTGCAACGCACTCGGGAAATCGAGAGCGAGCAGGCGGCCCTGGTGCAGGACGGCGAGGCGATCGAAGCGTTCGGCCTCGTCCATGTAGGCCGTGCTCACGACCACCGTCACCCCCTGGGCCACCATGTCGTGCACGATGAGCCAGAGGTCTCGTCGAGAAATCGGGTCCACGCCAAACGTCGGTTCGTCGAGGAGCAACACCTGGGGCTGGTGAATCAGCGCACAGGAGAGCCCCAACTTCTGCTTCATTCCCCCCGACAGCTTGCCCGCGAGCCGGTGCTGAAACGGCCCCAGGTTCGAGAAGTGGAACAGCCGTTCCATCCGGGCCGGTCGTTCATGGTAGGGGACCTCGTACAGATCCGCGTAAAAGGTGAGATTCTCAAGCACCGTCAGATCGCCGTAGAGGCCAAAGCGCTGTGACATGTACGCGATCTGGTGTTTTGTCGCTTCGGGGTTCTTCACGACGCTGACCCCGTTGATGAACGCGTCGCCCGAGGTGGGCCGGAGCACACCGGCCAGCATCCTGAGCGTCGTGGTCTTGCCGGCACCGTCGGGCCCGAGCAGCCCGAACAACTCACCGGGCGCGACCGTGAACGTCAAGTCGTCGACCGCCACGACGGCCCCAAAGCGACGCCCGAGGCCGACGACTTGCACCGCTGACGTCTCGGTCATGGGCGGCTCTCGAGTCGGACGTCGGCCGGCATCCCCGGCTTCAGCTGGTAGAGCGAATCATCCGTGATCTGCACCTTGACGGCGTACACCAACTTGACCCGTTCCTCCTGGGTCTGGACGGTCTTGGGTGTAAATTCGGCCTCGCTCGCGATGAACACGACCTGCCCGCCGTATCGTCGGTCCCGGTACGTGTCCGCCGTGATGGTGGCGGGCGCCCCAATCTGGACCGCTCCGATCCGGTCCTCCGGCACATAGATCCGGACCCAGCGATCATCGAATCGTGTGACCGTGAGCACGGCGCCGCCGGGCGGGACGATCTCCCCCGGCTCACGGTGGCGCGCCGTGACGAGGCCGTCGAAGGGGCTGCGAACGGTCAGGTGGTCCAGGGCAGCCTCGAGTGCGCGGACGGCGGCGTCAGCCTGGGCGACCATGGCGCGGGCCCCGTCGATGCGCTCCGGGCGGGGTCCGGCCGTCATCAACCCCATCTGCTCCGCCGCCTGATCGCGCTGGCTCCGGGCGATATCAAAGGCAATCTGCGCGCGGTCCAGCGCCTCCTGGCTGACCGCCCCCCCGGTGTGCAGCGTCCTGGTGCGGTCCAGGGTTTGTTCGGCGTCGTCCAACCGCCGGCCAGCCGCCTCAAGAGCGGAGGCGGCCTGGGCGACCTCCTCGGCGCGAAACCCCCGTGTGAGTTCCGCCAGTTGGGCTCGGGCCGCACTCGCCTGTGCGGCCGCCTGGTCCCGGCGCGCCTCGACCTCCACGCGATCCAGCCGCGCGAGGTCCTGATTGGCGCGGACCCGTTCCCCCTCCCGCACCAAGACCGAATCGATCCGGCCCGTCGCGGCGAATCCAAGTGGTGCTTCGGTGGCCTCGACCGTGCCAGAGGCTTCCAGCACGGTCTCGGCGTCGGCACGAGGCCGAAGCAGCACCCAGGAAACCCCTCCCAGGACGAGGAGCACGGGGAGGGAAATCAGGACGATCCGAGTTCTGGTGCTCATGGTGTGCTCTCCACATTGGTCGCTACCCAGTCGGGGGTCAGCGCACCGGTTGTCCGGGCAAGTTCGGCCTGTGCGACGACCTCGCCGTAGGAGGCGCCCGCGAGCTCTGCGCGGATGGCGAGCAGGTCGGCCTCCGCCCTGAGGTAGTCGGTCTGTGTCCCAGCTCCCGCTTCCAGCGCGAGCAGCTCGATTCGGGCCACCTCTTCCAGGCTCACCTCCGCCCGACGCAGCGCCTCCGCCCGTGCCCGCACTTCCGCCACCTGCGCCACAGCCCGGTCGACCTCCTCGGCGACACGAAGTTCTGCCAATCGAACCTGTTCCGCGGACACGCCGCGCGACGCCTCGGCTCGCTTCACCCGGCTGGAACGCCCCCCGCCGGTAAAGAGGGGGTACGTGAGCGCTGCGCCCGCGCTCCACTCCCCGTCGAAGTCGGTGTTTGCGCTGCCGCGATCGATGTACGCGCCGAACAACTTGATGTCGGGCAGCCAGGCGCCTCGCGCGACCGCCACGCCGGCCTCTGCGGCTCGAAACTCCTGCCGGGTCTGGCCCAACGCCGGGTTGGCCTCGAGGGCGCGACCGACCAGGAACTCCCGAGACGGGAGGCCCCGGTCAGCGACCACGACCTCGGAGAGGGTGCTGCCGCTGATGCGCTGGGCAGTCCAGCCGGTGAGCCGGGCCAACTCCAGCACTCCGAGGTCGAGTGCGGCGAACACCCGAACCCGTGCCGCCTCCGCCGCAGCGATGGACGCGTCGGCGCGGAAGACTTCCAGCGCTGCACCACGCCCGGCCGCAACTCGCTGCTTGGCGCGGCTGTGCTCTGCTCGCAAGGCCGCCAGCCTGCGGTCCGTGGCGCCGAGTACTTGACGCTGGGTCAAGACGGTGGCGAACGCGTTCACCACGCGCGCCACCAGCGCCTGCTGCGCCACGGCATGTCCGGCGGAAGCCGCCGCTGCACCGGCGCGGGCCTGGCCAACGCGGGACCCGCGCGCACCTCCGTCGTACAGGGTGTACGTGAATGTCGCGCCACCCTGAATCAGGGTTTCGTCGAACGGTGGGAGCAGGTCGGGGGCAAAGCCGTGGATGGGGGTGACGAGCATGGGCTCGTCGTAACGGACCACGGAGCCCGCGAGCGCCACGGCGGGGTATCGCGCCGCGGTCGCTTCGCCCACGGCCGCGCGCGCCTCCGCGACTCGGAGCGCGGAGGCTGTAACCGTTGGATAGTCAGCCATCGCCAGGCGGACCGCTTCATGCAAGGTGAGCATGGCCGCTGTCGTGTCCGATTGAGCCGGTGCTGCGGACGGGGCCAGCGTCAAGGCCAGGACCGCCCCGGCCAGGCGGCGCGCCATCCGCCGTGGCTTCCACCAGGCAGGTGAGTGGATCATTGGGCCCTCCTTGCCGGGTCCAGGGAGAGGCGCGCGACCTGGAGCATCGCCCGAGCCCGCTGCTTGGCGGGGTATGCGCGATTGGACATGACCCACCGCAGCGCCGAGGACTGTACGATCGCGATGGCGAGGTCGGCCAGGTCTTCGGGGTTCACGGTGTGGGCGGCGCGCCGTTCCTCCACGGCATCCTGAAACAGCAGCGTGAGGCGCCGTCGAAAGACGCCGAGGACTTTCAGCATGTCGTTTCGCGTGGATGCAGAGGCGCTCGAGAGCTGGCCGGTCAGGATGACCAGCGGCCCGCCTCCGGTTGACTCGAGGAAGGTGAGAACACTCGTGACCAGGCCCTCTGCACGATTCCAGGCATCGCCCTTTCCCTCGAACTCGGTCACCATCGTCTCCAGCGTGGCAGTTTCATGCCGGACCGCGGCTGTTAGAATGCCCCGCTTGCTCTTGAAGTGACGAAACAACGTCGGCTCAGATATCCCCACCCGGCGGGCGACTTCCGCCGTCTTCCACCCTTGGAGCCCGTGTTCGGCGATGATCGCGATTGTCGCTGCGATGATCTGGGCCCGGCGTGTGGCGCCGGCCTCATAGGGCCGTTTGCGTGCGCTGGGGCTGGCTTTCGATGCGGCTTTTGGGCGGGGCACGGATCCCATGGGTGACGCTCTCGATGAAGATGTGAGTAACTAGTTACTTTGTACTTGATGGCAATGTGATTCCTCCGGCGTGAAGAAACCGTGAAGGAGACGTGAAATCCCGCATGATTGGTTTGTCAGGCCGGTACGCACTCCGATCCTGCGGCCGCCGGTGCCGACGGGATCAAGGCGGAGTACCTGAAGCTGCCAGAGTCCCATTGCGGCAAATGTGGTGATGGTCGCGGTCGCTGTGCCCTGGAATCGTTCAGGGCACAGCGCTCGCCGCCTGCTCCGCCCGCCGCTTCTTCGCGCTGCCCAGCGCATAGGTCCCCGCCCCCGCCACCACCAGCAGCACGCTCAACCCCACCACCTTGAGCACGAACCGCCCCGGGTTGGGTTCCCCGTCGGGCGGAATCGCCGCCAGGACGATGGCGACCAGCGATGTGACGAATCCCAGCACGCCACAGAACACGGCCGCCGGCTTTCCACCCGGAACCCGCATCACCTCCGGCGCCGCAGGTTCCCGTTGCAGGCGGATCATCGCGGCGAACATCGTGAGATAGGGAAGGAAGAAGGCCACGATGCCGAGGCTGACGAGAATTTCGTAGGCCTTCCTGGGCGTCTCGCCGGCCTGCCCCAGCACCGCGCATGCGAGGGCGATCCCCGCCTGCACCAGCAAGGCGACGTAGGGCGTCCCGAACCGCGGATGCAACTTGCCGAACGCGCGGGGAAGGTAGTTGTCGATGCCGGCCACGAAGGGCAGCCGGGCAGGCGCCGCGAGCCAGACACTTACGCCGCCCAGGGTGCTCACCACGATGAGAAACGCGGCCACGGGCGCGAGTCCCGTCAGTCCGATGCGGGCGCCCGTCGCCGTGATGGCGTCCATGATGCCGGCGAGCCCCGAGACCTCGGATCGCGGCAGCGCCACGAGAATGGCCAGCGTCCCGAGGATGTACAGCGCGGCGATGATGACGCCCGAGATGGCCACCGCCTGCGGGATGGTGCGCCGCGGATTCTCGATTTCCTCCCCCATGAACGACCCGGCCTCGAGCCCGCTGAATCCGAAGGCGATGGTGGCCCAGAAGATGAGGTCCTTGAATCCGGTGCTGGGAAGGAGGCTGGCGGGCGTGATCGGCGTCGCGGACCCGAATCGGGCCGCGACCAGGAGCCCCATGCCGATCAGCAGCATCATGGCGGCCCAGCTGGCGAGGGCGCCGCTGTTGTTCAGCCACTTGCCGACCTGGAGGCCGACGATGTTCAGCACCGTGGCGATGCTCAAGCCGACTAACGCGACGGCGATGAAGTACGCAGGGCTGTCCTGCAGGTATTGGAACCGGGCGCCGAAGATGTAGAGCGCCGAGCTGGCCGTGAAATAGAGGAGACCGGGGAGATAGGTGAGGTTAGCGCCCCAGTAGGTCCACCCGGTCACGAACCCGGTGAATTCGCCGAACGCCTGTTTGGTCCAGACGTAGATGCCGCCTTCCTGGGGATACCGGGAGGAGAGCTCGAGCACCGTGAACGCGAGGGGGATGAACAGGGCGATCGCCGCGATGACCCACACGACCAGGGCGCTGGGCCCCGCCGCCGCGGCGACCGCGACCCATCGCATTCCCACCACCGCCACGACGTAGAAGAGCACTAGGTCGCGCAGGCGCAGTACTCGGCGCAAGCCGGTACTGGCCGTCGGTTCAGACATGGATGCTCCTGAGTGGTGTGTGGCGGGGAAGGGGAAGGGTCAGCCAACGTACCGCCTGTAGTGCGGCCCCGCCAGCGCCACCGGGCAAGTTTGCCGAAGTGTCGCTACCCCAGTAGGTTACAACGTTGTCGGGCGTGCTGTAGCCGTGCGAACTCTGTAGAAGGGACCCGATGTCACCAGTCCGAACCAGCCGCAGCCGCGAGCGCAGGGACCCGGCAGCCCCCGGGGCGCCGACCTACCGGGAGGTCCTGAACCCGACCGATCGCGTCTTGCCCAGGGTGCACGACCTCATTCGACGGAATTTCCCTCCGAACGAGCTGGTGGGGCGGAGCGAGTGGCGCGCCTCCCTGCGTGAGCGCGAGGCGGGACTCTGGTCGGACAGCCGGTGGCACCTCGTCATCGCCGAGCACAAGGGAGATGTTATCGGTGTGGCGAGCGGCACCTATCTGGGGAACGTGAACGTCGGGGTGGTTGGCTACCTGGCCGTCTCGCCTGGGGCTCGCGGTTTTGGTGTCGGACCGAAACTGCGGGCGAAATTGCGCTCCCTCTTTCGGGAGGACGCCAGGGAGATCACCGGCGAGACGCTCGACGCCGTGATCGGGGAGGTACGCCGGGACAACCCCTGGCTCCGTCGCCTCGTGCGGAGTGACCGGGTGCTCGCGCTGGATTTCATCTACTTTCAGCCCCGCCTCCGGCCCAGCGACCGTCCCGTCCCCCTGGTGCTGTATTTCGAAGGGGTGGCGCAGGTGCGTCAACGCCTGCCGTCCGCCCGGATCCGGATGATTCTCTACAGCCTCTGGCGGCGCATCTATCGGGTCCCGCGGCCGATGGCGCACGGCGCCTTTCGGCGGATGATCGGCGACCTCGAAGGCCGCACGGCCGTGGGCGAAATCAAGCTCAGCGACCTCCCGCCACCCGTGAAGTCTCCCAACCATTGATCGCACCCTGTCCGGCCACCTGGGCCCCTGTCGGAGGCAATCATGCGTGACCAGATCTCGCTGATTCTCGATTCGCTCCAGAACTCCTGGTACCAGGTGGCGGCGTTCACGCCGCGACTGGTCGCGGCCCTGCTGCTGCTCAGTATCGGATGGCTGCTGGCGCGGGGCGTCGAGTGGCTCGCGGTCCGGGTGCTGCGCCTGATCCGGATCGAAGAGGCGGCGGAGCATGCCGGGCTCGACGACTTCCTGCTGCGCGGGGGCGTCCGGTTCACCCTGGTGACGCTGGTGGGCCGCACCCTGTACTGGGGCGTCCTGCTGATGTTTGCCCTCGCGATGTTCAACATCCTCGGCCTCACGATGGGCGCGGACTTGATGGCTCAGGTGGTGGACTACGTGCCCAACGTGGTCGCCGGCCTCATCGTCCTGGCCTTCGGCTCGCTCGGCGCGAAGTTTGTGCGGGGCATCGTCGAGGCGTACCTGAACAACATCGGGGTGAAGGAGGCTTCAAACCTCGGCCTCCTCGTGCACGGTGCACTGCTGGCGTTCGTCGCGATCCTGGCCCTCGAACAGCTTCAGATCGACGGGGCGATCCTCCGCGCCGCGTTCATGCTCGCCTTCGGAGGCCTCTGCCTCGGGCTGGCGCTCGCCTTCGGGCTCGGCGGACGCGCCTGGGCCGAGTCCATCCTCGACCGGAGCCGGAACAAGCGATGATCATCGATTGCCATGTCCACCTCAACAACTATTACGAAGACGCCGTCGAGACCCTTCCGGAGTGCCTGGAGAAGCTCGAGCGGGAAATGCGCCGCAACCGCATCGACCAGGCGCTGGTCCTCACCTCCTATATGGTGACGCCGGGGCGGCCCTCGACCCGGACGGTGGTCGAGGCGATTCGCGACAAGCCATATCTCACGGTGATCGCCGGACTCGACTACATGAACTTCCAGCCCGACGAACTGGTGGAAATCGCCGGCTTCGTCCAGGAAGGCAAGGTGCGGGGCCTGAAACTCTACCCGGGCTATCAGCCTTTCTATCCACTCGACCCGAAATGGACGCCGGCCTACGAATTTGCCGCCCTCCACAAGATCCCGGTGATGATCCACAGCGGCGACACCTACTCGCCGAAAGGGAAGCTCAAGTACTCGCACCCGCTCAACGTGGACGAGGTGGCGGTCGAGTTCCCCGACGTCAATTTCGTGGTTTGCCACATGGGCAATCCGTGGATCCGGGACTGCATGGAAGTGGTCTACAAGAACGCCAACGTCTACACCGACATGTCCGGGCTGACGCTTGGAGAATTTGAGGACCGCTTCGAGGTCTTCCTGCGGAAGCAGGTGTCGGAGATGCTGAGTTACGGGGTGGAACCCGATGCGCTGCTGTACGGCACCGACTGGCCGATTGCGTCGATGGGCTCCTACCTGGACTTCATGAAGGAGCTGGCCATCCCCCAGAAGGAGCGCCAGCTGGTGATGGCCCAGAACGCGGTCGAGCTCTACGGGCTGGATCCGGCCAACAGCCTGCTCAAGGTGGGGCTTCGGGGGTAGAGGCGTTCGGAGCGCTGCCGAAGCCCCTTTGGCACCACCTGGGACAGATTTGTCGCCCTTCTGGCGGCCCGTTGGGACGTCTTTGCCTCCCGCTCGACCCCCGCTGACTACACCAGTGCAAAACTTCCCGAGGTCCCGCGCAGTCGCGCGGGGCCGTTTTTCGTCTATGAGGACGGCGCCCTTCGTGGGTCCGGGCCGATCGGGAACGGGCCGGCATGGCACGGCTGGCGTATGACTTGCCCCTCGACCCCTCCAGTGCTCGCAGTGCCGACCCCAAGGACGCGTCACACCGCGCGGAGGTGATGTACGTACATCCATGATGAGGCTCCCGACCTGGCGCCCGAACAGTTGAACGCGGCGCTCGGAAATATTCTCAAGACCGACAAGGAAGACGCCCGTGCCGCTGCCGCGGCGAACCGGCCGAAGTCCCGCCTGGCCAGGAACGCCATGTTGTCCGCCGTGCTGGCAATCGGCTGCTGGTGGCTGATTTTCCCGCCGGCCTGGCTGCTGCCGCCCCCGGTCGTCATTCCGCCGGCACTGCCTTCGGTCCGAAACGTGGCGACCGAACTGGTGGGGCAGGCCGACGCGGTGGTGTTGCACTACCGTGCCCAGGCTGGCCTGCCCGCGACGTTGCCTCCAGTCGAGTCGGGGTCCGCGCCCGGGCAATACCTGGTCACTGGCCCCAACAGCTTCGAAGTGCGAGCTACGGTCGGCGACACCACCGTCGTACTTCCCGTGTCCATCCCGGCCACGGGCGACCCAGTCTACCTGCTGACCACACTGATTGGTGGTGGGCGATGAGAATGAATCGACGCGGGTTCACGCTGATCGAACTCCTGGTGGTCATCGTGATCATCGGCATCCTGACCCGGATCGCGCTGCCGAAGTTCCGGGACATGAAGGACCGCGCCGTTGCGACCCAGGTTATCGGGGCGATCATGGTGGTGCGCACGGCGGCCTTCAACTACTTCGCGAGCAACAACGCCTGGCCACCGTCCGCCGGCAAGTCGGCGATTCCGGCCGGGTTGGCTTCCAGCCTGCCGGTCGGCTTCAAGTTCAACCAGAAGATCGTGCAATTGCGGTGGCAGCAACTGACGCTCAAGGGGGTCCCGTACGGTCTGATCCGGGCGTATCCCACCACCATCAGCATCTGCTCCAAACTCTACACCACGCTCGGGGGCAAACGGAACAACAACATCGTCGCCGTCTGCAGTGGGGGAGCTCCCCGAATCGACTTCTACGTGGATCGTTGATCGTATGCACCCCTCCACCGGGCCGGACACGAGCCGTCACGGGGCCCGTCCCGCGGCGGCATCGAATCGATCCTCGCTCCTGGCGGGGTTCCGCAAGGCGAGGCCGGGCCCGGTGACGGACTCGCTCGATGCCGCGTTGCGTCGCGCGCTCGTCTCCCACCTGATTGCCCAGCAGCCTGCCGCGCTGGTCGGGCATGTCATCCTCTTGATCATCACCACGCCACTCTGGTGGGGCTCCGTCTCCCTTCCCCCCCTCTTGGTATGGAACGGAACCATCCTCGCCGCCACCGCGACCCGCGCCCTGGTGTGGCGGCAGGCCCGGGCCATCCCCAACCCCGAGACCATGCTGCGTGCGCTGCGCCTGGTCACCGCCGCCGTGGCACTGGCGTGGGGCGTGGGCGCCGCGGCCCTGATTCCTCACCTTCCCCTCGAATACATCGGGTTGCTGCTGCTCGTCGTCGGCGGCCTGGTGGCCGTCGCCTCCGGGACCTTCGCCGCCGACCTCGTGTCGTTTCGCCTCTTCGCCGCTGGCGCCCTGGGCCCGCTGCCGGTGGTGATCCTCCTCTCGGGTGACCAGCGCTTCCACGTGGCCGCGGCGTTTCTGATCGCGCTCTTCGGGGTCTTTACCCTCCGGTTGCAGCGCCGAAACTACGACGACCTCGTGGCGCTGTTGCGCGGGAGCGCCGAACGCGAGCGCAGTGAGCTGACCAGTCGCCAGGAGAGCCTCTTCCTCGATGCCCTCTTCTCCAGCGTGCCGAACGCCATCCTGGTGATCGATCGGGACGGCGTCTGTCTCGGCGTGAATCCCGGCTTCCAGCAGCTGTTCGGATGGTCACCGGACGAAATACTCGGGAAATCGGTGCAGGACCTGCTGGTTCCGGCGGCCGGGGCGGGAGAATCGGAGCGCCAGCTACAGCGCACGCTGGACGGCGAGTCCGTCAGCTTCGAAGCCGTACGGCTCAACAAGGACGGCGAGCGCTTGACGGTCCGCATTGCGTCCACCGCGGTGGCCGGGGACGATCAGGGGCGCATCCTGGGCGTCTATACCGACCTGACCGACATCCGGCGGAGCGAGGCCGAGGTCCGCGCGGCGCAGGACCGCATGGAATTGGTGCTCACCTCGAGTACGGCCGTGCTCTATACCTCGCGGGTCGTGGGTCAGACCCGGGTCTTGAACTGGATCAGCGACAACTTCTTGCGCATTGCCGGGTACGTGCCTGCCGATGCCCTGGATCCGGGATGGTGGCTGGCGCGCCTGCACCCGGACGACCGACTCCGCGTGGTAGAGGAATTCCGGCATCGGGGCCGCGACGAGTCCCTCAGAATCGAGTATCGATTCCGCTTCGGCGACGGGGAATACCATTGGGTACGCGATGAATCGCGCGTGATGCGGGACGCGAAGGGTCGGCCCCACGAGGTGTTCGGTGCCTGGATGGACATCACGGATCTCAAGGTGGCCGAAGGGGTGATGCGGGAGGCCAAGGACCTGGCCGAGGAATCCGCGCGGTCCCGGTCCGAGTTCCTGGCCAACATGAGCCACGAGATCCGGACCCCGATGAACGCGGTCCTCGGCATGACCGAGTTGGTGCTGGACACCGAGCTCACGGCCGACCAGCGCCGTTCCCTGCGGCTGGTGCAGTCAGCCGGCGAATCGCTGCTGGAACTGCTCAACGACATTCTCGATCTCTCCAAGATCGAAGCCGCACATCTGGCCCTCGAATCCACGCCGTTCGATGTGCGGTACCTCCTGGAGTCCACGGTCAGCCTGCTGGCGGTCCGGGTGGCCGAGCGTCCGATCGAGATGGTCGCCGACGTCGAGGCGGCCGTCCCCCCGATGATCCTCGGCGACCCAACCCGGCTGCGGCAGATCCTCAGCAATCTGATCGGCAATGCGCTCAAGTTCACCGAACAGGGCGAGGTGGTGGTGTCCGTGACCGGGACGCAGCGGGGCGATGACACCTACCTGCTCCGGTTCGCGGTCCGTGACACGGGAATCGGGATCGCGCCGGACAAGTTGAACGCCATCTTCGAGCAGTTCACCCAGGCGGACGCGTCGATGACGCGAAAGTATGGGGGCACGGGCCTGGGTCTCGCCATCTGTCGGCGACTGGTCCGGTTGATGGGTGGGGAGCTCACGGTGACGAGCACCCTGGGCGGCGGCAGTGAGTTCGCGTTTTCGATCGAGGTGGGCGTGGCCGAGGGTCGGCCCGCCGCGTTGCGCGGCGTTGGCGCCCTGGCGGGCCAACGCGTGATCGTCGTGGATGACAATGAAACCAATCGGCGGATCGTCCGTGAAATGCTGGAAGCGGCCAGGGCCAACGTGGCGGAAGCGGCGACTGCCGCCGACGGGCTGAACGCCATTCGCCAGGCCGCGTCGGACGGGCGTCCGTTTGGGGTCGCGGTGATCGACGGCCAGATGCCGGACCGGGACGGCTTCGCGCTGGCGCGCGACATTCGCGCCGACCAGGCGCTGCGAGGCCGGCCCCACCTCCTGATGCTGACCTCGGCCGGGCGCCGGGGAGACGTGCAGCGCTGCCGTGAGGCCGGCATCGAGGCCTACTTGATGAAGCCGGTGTCGCGCAGCGACCTGCTGCAAGCCGCCGCGGAACTGGCGAATGTCACCGAGGGCGCCGAGCCAGAGGCAGAACTGATCACCCGGCACTCGATTGCGGAGTCCCGCCCCCGGATGCGCGTGCTGCTCGCGGAAGACAACCCCGTGAATCAGGAAGTGGCGGCGACGATGCTCCGGAAGCGGGGCCACACGGTGACCGTGGTGGATAACGGCCGGGAGGCCGTAAACGCGGTGGTGACCGCAGGGCCCTTCGACGTCGTCCTGATGGACATCCAGATGCCAGAGCTGGACGGTTTCGCGGCCACCCATGAAATCCGGAACCACCTGGCAGGAATTCCGTTGCCGATCCTCGCGCTCACCGCCCACGCCCTCTCGGGCGAGCGGGAACGCTGCCTGGGTCACGGGATGGACGGGTACCTGACCAAACCGTTCCGTCCCCATGAACTGTTCGCCCTGGTCGAGGGATGCGGGGCGCCGGCGGCACGGAGCGAGGCACCCGCGGGTGAGTTGGTCGGGGAGGGAGTCGTCGTCGAGGCCGGCTCCAATGGTGCTGCCCCGGCGGTGAACCTGGTGGAGTTCGTCCGCGCGATGCGCGATGCCGGAGCCGAGGGCGCGGTCGATCGCATCCTCGATCTCTTTGTCGGCGACGCGCCGAGCCGATTGGGAGCACTGACTGCCGCGGTTGCCGCCGCCGACGCGCACGGGGTGCAGCGCGCCGCCCACGCCTTCAAGTCGCCCGCCGGCTCCATCGGCGCGCACCGGCTGCAGGCGCTGTTGCAGGAAGTGGAATCAGCGGCCATGGACGGGGACCTCCCCCGGGCCGGTGCCGCAAGCGTACGGGTGGTCCCTGAAGTCGAAGCGGTCCTGGCATACTTGGATCAACAGCGCGGAAAGGTTGTGGCAGATGCCTGAGGTCTCAACACTGACGCACTGGCTGTCGGAAGTCGCCGGCCTGCCGGTGCCACACCCGCTGGCGGACAATCCTGCCGCTTCCAAGGCGGATCTCTGGGCCGGAGTCGCCGAGGCCGCCGGGCTGAGCTCCGAGCAGCTGGCCGCGAAGGTCGCGGCCAAGTATCGGCTTCCGCTGGCAGACCTGGCCGGCTGCACGCCGGCCGCGCTCGCCCTGCTGTCCGAAAAGGTCGCCCGGCAGTACACCGTGGTGCCGCTGCGCACCTCCGATCGCCAGTTTACCGTCGCGGTCTCGAACCCCAACGACCTGTACGCCGAACAGGTGCTCGCCTTCGCCTCGGCGCGGACACCGGTCTTCGAGATCGCTTCGCCCACGGAAATCGTGAAGGCGATCGACGCGCTCTATGCGCCCGACCGCCTGATGGAGCGGCTGGTGGGCCGCATGGACAGCGCGCTGGCAGACGAGGTGCAGCTGCTCGAGGTGGAAGCGCCCGAGACGGTCACCGCGCTCGATGTCGAGTCCACCCCGGTGGTGAAGCTGACCAACCTCATCCTGCACGAAGCGGTGCGCGCCCGGGCCAGCGATATCCACCTTGAGCCGACCGGCGAGGGAGGCACGGTCCGGTTCCGCGTCGACGGCATGATGCGGACGGTCATGAAGGTGCCCGCCTCGGTCCTGCGGCGGGTCGTGCCGCGCATCAAGATCATGGCCAAGCTCGACATCGCCGACCGGCTGCGGCCGCAGGATGGCCGTGCCCGGCTGCAAATCGATGGCTCCACCCTGGATCTTCGCATCTCGACGGTGCCGACCCGCGACGCCGAAAAGGCGGTCATCCGGCTGCTCGACCCCCGGAACGCGCGCAAGATGGAGGAGATGGGAGTGCTGCCGGACGATCTGGCCCGCCTGCGCCGGCTCTTCGGGCACAGTACCGGCATCGTGGTGGTGACCGGCCCGACCGGCTCGGGAAAGACGACGCTCCTGTATGCGGCGCTCCGGGAGTTGGCCACCGGCGAGACCAACATCATGACGGTCGAGGACCCGATCGAATACGAGCTCCCCGGATTGACCCAGATCCAGGTGGAGACCAAGCGGGACCTCACCTTCGCCTCCTCGCTCCGGTCGATCCTGCGACAGGATCCCGACGTCATCTTCGTGGGCGAAATCCGCGACGGCGAGACGGCGGAGGTCGCCGTCCAGGCCAGCCTGACCGGCCACCTGGTCCTGTCCACCCTCCACGCGAACGATGCGGTGGGTGCCATTTCCCGGTTCGAGGACCTGGGCGTCGACCGCGCGAAGATCGCGGCCACGCTCCGGGGAGCCATTGCCCAGCGCCTGGTGCGCCGTGTGTGCCCGGACTGCGCCGAACCGGTGGGAACCAAGCTCACGCCGATGGAATCGGTGCTGGCGAACCGCTACGGTGTGTCTCCGGTGGTGCGGGCGGCGGGGTGCAAGGAATGCGGCATGTCCGGCTATCGCGGACGCCTCCCGCTGATCGAGGTCCTGATCTCCAATCCGCAACTCGAGGCGCTCGTGGCGACGGGCGCGCCCGTGGCAGACCTGCAGGTGGTGGCCAGTGGCGGTGGGTTCCGGTCGCTGCTCGGCAACGCGCTGGAGCGGGTGCGGATGGGCCAGACCACCCTCGAAGAGGTGGTGCGCGTCCTGGGCGACTCGGGTGAGCAGGTGGAGGAACATGCGTCCGCCGAGCCGCTTATCCTGCTCGTGGATGACGACGAAATCAGCCGGACGGTCGCGCGCAGCGTGCTGGAGAAGGGCGGGTACCGTGTGAACGAGGCCGCCGACGGAGCGGCCGCCCTGGAGGCGCTCGGTGACGGGGTCGGTTATTCGCTGGTCATCCTCGATCTCGACATGCCGGTGATGGGCGGGCGAGAAGTGCTGGCCAAGGTCCGGAACTCGGTGTCCACCGCCTGCCTGCCGGTGCTGGTGCTCACCGGGTCGGCGTCCGAAGAGACGGAGGCCCAGCTGATCGAGGACGGTGCCGACGACTTCATTTGCAAGCCACTGGAACCGGCGCGCTTCGTCGCGCGGGTGAAGGCGGCACTGCGGCGGGCCGGGTCCTAGGCGGCCCGGCGCAGGGCGCTCTAACTGCCCATGGCGACGAGAAAAACCGCCACCATCGAGCACCTCCGATCCGGTGCCGATGTCCCCCCCGCTTGACCAGATCCACGAATAGCGTCTGAATCGCGTTCTGGCCGGGGGCCGTAGCCTGTTCGGGCGCCATGACTTGGGCGGCGTCCAACTTCCGGGCGGCTTGCCATGCCAATCAGAATGCGGTGGGTCATGAGACCTGACGCAGGAGACTGCGGGGAGTCGGAGCAGCGAACGGTTCTTCACTGCCCGCGGGGAGATTGCCGAACCTGGTCCCCACGCACTATGATGTCGAATTGGGTGACAGGACCCGCATCAGGAGGTAGGCATGGCTCACATCGCCGTGAACCCGTCCACCGGGCAGACCCTCGGCACCCATGCCGAGCTTTCGTCGAAGGACCTGCGGGCCGCCATCGCGGCGGGCCAGAAGGCCTTCCTCAAGTGGCGCACGGTGCCCGTGGCCGCCCGCACCGAGCCACTGCGGCAGGCCGCACGGCTCCTGCGGGAACGCGTCGAGCAATACGCTGCGTTGATGGCGCAGGAGATGGGCAAGCCGCTGGCGCAGGGCCGGGGCGAGGTGGAAAAGTGTGCCTGGGCCTGCGAGTACTACGCGGACCACGCCGAGGCGTTCCTCGCCCCCGAAATGGTCGCGACTGACGCGCTGCGGAGCTACGTGGCGTACCGCCCAATCGGGATCGTCTTCGCCATCATGCCTTGGAACTTCCCCTTCTGGCAGGTGCTGCGATTCGCGGCGCCGACGCTGGCGGGCGGGAACGCCGCGGTGCTGAAGCATGCGCCGAACGTGCCTGGCTGTGCGCTGGCCATCGCGCAACTGCTGAAGGACGCCGGGTTTCCCGAGGGTCTCTTTCAGACCCTCATCATCTCCGTGGCCCAGGCGAAAGCGGTCATCCGGCACAAGCACGTGGCGGCGGTGACCCTGACGGGGAGCACGGCGGCGGGGAAGGCGGTGGCGAAGGAAGCCGGGGCCCGCCTCAAGAAGTGCGTGCTGGAGCTGGGCGGGAGCGATCCCTACCTGATTCTCGAGGACGCCGACCTCGGCGAGGCGGTCGAGGCCTGCGTCACCAGCCGGATGATCAATTCGGGACAGAGCTGTATCGCCGCCAAGCGGTTCGTGGTGGTGGAGTCCGTGCGGGAGGAATTCGAGCGCCGGCTGCTGGACCGGATGACGCGGGTACGGATGGGCGACCCGCTCCGCGACGGCACCGACCTCGGCCCGCAGGCCCGCGCCGACCTGCGGGACAGCCTGCATGACCAGGTCCAGCGCTCTGTCGCGGCCGGTGCCCGGCTCCTCCTCGGCGGATCAGTGCCCTCGGGGCCAGGGTATTTCTACCCTGCGACCATTCTGACCGACGTGGCGAAGGGAATGCCCGCCTACAGCGAGGAGCTCTTCGGACCGGTCGCCTCGGTCATCACGGTCAAGAACGCGCGGGCGGCCATCAAGGTCGCGAACGACACCACCTACGGGCTCGGCGCGGCGGTCTTCACGGCGGATGTGGCGCGGGGCGAGACCATCGCCGCGGATGAACTGGAGGCGGGGTCGTGCTTCGTGAATGCCTTCGTCCGCTCGGATCCGCGGCTCCCGTTCGGCGGGATCAAGGAGAGCGGCATCGGGCGGGAGTTGGGGCGCCACGGCATGCTGGAGTTCCAGAACGCGAAGACGGTGTACGTGCGGTAGGGTTGGGCAAGCTACTTCACGGCCCGCCGCATCCCGAGCTCCAGGATCTGCTGTTCGAGGCCGCTGATCGGGCGGTAGACGGTGTCGGGCGGCGTCCCGCCCCGGAACTTCAGGATGACGTACCCCGCGCGGTTGGTGCGGGCCAGGAGCAGGGTGAAATCGCTGTGCGGGTACCGGCGCGGGTGCCCGCCCGCGACTACTACGAGCGCCCCTGGTGTCACGACGAGGGCGTCACTCACTCCTTGCCCGTTGGGTGCGAAGACATACGGCACTGTGTCCTGCCCGGTGAGGGCGCCGAGGGTGCGCGCCGAATCGAGCGTCGGGGCCGGTAGGTTCGGCGCCGTGGCATCGATCCCCGGTGGCACTCCCGTCCGGAATCCCACCCGGACCTGGAACGCCAGGTGGCCGACGAGGATCATCCCCAATACCAGCCCGCCAACGACCATCGCCGTCCGCCCGTACCGCCGGCGGCGAGAGGAGCTTGTCCGCCGCGCTCGCCGCCCGCAGGGCGTCCGCCATTGCCTTTGCGGTGCCCCACCGGTCGTCCGGGTCCTTCGCCAGCGCGCGGGTGATGATCACGGAGAGCGCATTTGCCAGCCGCTCCTTCAAGGGCTGGATTCGCAGGTCATCGATCGGCTGGGCTCACCGAGTCACTCCCCCTTCTTCTGGCTCCGCTGCTTGTCGAACACCTGCTGCCACGCCTCGCGGATGGCCTGCGATGATCCCGTCCCCACGGCCAGCGCGAACGCGACGCCGATCGACCCGAATCCGATCAGGAAGGCGCCCATCACGATCTGGCGCGCGAAGTTGAGCTCCCAGATCGCCAGCGCGGCGACGATGGCGAGCACGGCCGACTTGGCGACGCTCCCGAGTAGGCGGGGGCTGGCCAGCCCCGCCTCCGCCAGGGCGTCCTCCACCCGCTCTCCCACCGATGTCGCGATCAACAGGCCGACCCCGATGATCACCGCCGCCACGGCAAGGCTCGGGAGGTACGCGATCATCCGGTCCGCGACGGCGGCCAGGACCATCAGGCCCCAGATTTGGAGTGCGTTGTCGATGAACACCAGCAGCACGACCACCATCGTGATGGTCCCGACGGTGTCATAGAGCGCGGCGCGCACGTCCGCCTTGGCGAGCGCGGAGCGCCAGCTGGTGGGGCCCCCCAGCCGATCGAGGCGGGTCCACGTGAGAAGCGCGATCACGGCGCGCTTGGCGAGCCAGCCGACCACGAGGCCGACGAGCACCACCACGAGGCCGGCCGCAAGTGTCGGGAGATAATTGGTGAAGCGAGTGCTCAGCTCCGCGAGAGGCCCCTGGGCCGATTGCATGGTATCTCCTACCGTCGTCCGAAGAATGCGCGCTCAAAACGGCCGGCGCGCTTGGGTTCCACCGCCCGCACCACCAGGACCGGACTGGCGCCCCGTTTGGCTATCGTCGTGGGAATGGTGTCACCGAAGAGAGGAAGCGTGGGTCCGGCGCTCGGTCCGCCGATGACCACGAGATCCGTCGACGTGACCGCGGCCGCGAGTCCGCGCGCCGTTTCGCGGCGGTGCAGCACCTGGATCTCCGCCGGCAGGCCGCCGGCGACCGCGGTTTCCCGCGCAGCGGCGACCATCGCCTCCGCCTCGGGGCGCTTGGTCCCGCGTTCGACGACGGTCACCGCGTGGATCGGGGCGTTGAAGCCGTCCCGGAAGGCACCGGCGAGCTCCGCCGCCAAACGGGAGTTGGCTCCCGCCGTCACCGGCAACAGCACCCGCCGAATCGACGCGGGGTCCACCGCACCGTACAGTACACCGACGTGACAGGGGGCCCGCGACAGCACCCGGTCGACGATCGACGCCACGACCCGCTCCAGGAAGGAATGCCCGACCGGCTGGCCGAGGAGGAGGAAGTTGCACCCCTCTTCGCGCGCGGTCTCCGTGATGCCCCGACTGATGCGATGCGAGATCTTCAGCACCGTCGTGGCTGCCACTCCCCGCTCGGCGGCATAGCGCAACGCAGATTCAAGCAGTCGCTCGGCGGGCTCCATGTGCGCCCGGCCCAGGGCGAGCGGCTCTCCTTCGGGAACCTCCACTACCGTGACCAGGACCAGCGAGCCGTCGTGGATTTTGGCGATGGGAGCGGCGATGTCGATCAGGTGCCGGGCCTTGGTGGAGTTCCCGAGGGCCACCAGCACGCGGTAGTCGCGGCGCTCGAGCCGTTCCATCCAGCGCACCCGCTCGAGGAAGAGGGCCTCGCGCTTCCGGCCGTAGCCGTAGTAATAGAGCCCGCCGGCGACGATCCACCCGCCCGACGCCAGCCACGCCATCGGATAGTCGATCAACATGAAGACCGCGATGATCAGCATGGCCACGATGGCGACGATCGGGGTGAACGGCACCCACGGCACCTTGAAACCGCGGTCGAGGTCCGGACGCTGCTTCCGGAGGCGAATCAACGCGATGTTGACACCGCCGAAGAGGAACAGGAAGGTCATGCCCGCGGCGGCCGCGACTTCCTCGATCGGCAGCGCGATGGCCATCAGGATGATCAGGACGGCCGAGACGGCCACCGACCAGTGCGGCGTGCCGCGCACCGGGTGGACCTGGGCCAGCGCCTCCGGGAGGCTTCCGTCGCGCGCCATGGCAAAGGCGACGCGGGACGACGAGTAGATGGTGGCGTTGAGGGCGGAGATCGTGGACAGCAGACCGCCCACCAGGATCATGATGCCGCCCCCGACCATGAACTGGTCGGCGGCGCTGACCAGGGCAATCTCCTTGGCTTCGCCGAGATAGTCGGTGATGGCCATGCCGGGCGGCGGCACCACGGCGCCAATCGAGACCAGCGCCACCAGCAGGTAGATCGGAATCACGATGAGGATGGCCAGGAAGACCGCGCGGGGGACGTTCCGCTTGGGGTTTTCCACCTCTTCGCTGGTCTGGGCGATGATCTCGTAGCCTTCGAAGGCGATGAACGTGAGTCCCATGGCTCCCAGGACGCCGCCCCAGCCGTGGGTCATGAAGGGCGTGAAGGCGCCCTGCCATCCCGGGCGGTGCACCATGGCCCAGAGCCCCGCGGCGATGAACACGCCGATGATGGCCACCTTGCCGATGGTGACGATGTTGCCGGCCTTGCCGGTTTCCGAGGCGCCTCGATAGTTGATGTACGCGAACAACGTACAGGCGCCAGCGGCCACCCACACCTCGAAGGGGAAGAAGCGCGTGACGATGTCGCGCACCCCAGCCACGCTGAGGACTTCCTTGAGGTACGCGCCAAAACCGAGGGCGTAGAGCGAACAGGCGACCGCATGGGCAAACCAGCTCATCAACCCGGCCAGGAAACCGCTGGGGTCGGGGAGAGACGCCTTCACGTAGAGGTAGCCGCCGCCGGCGCCATGCACGGCGCCGCCCAGCTCGGCGTAGGCCATGGCGGTGAGCAGGGCGACGATCCCGTTGAGCAGGAACACCATCAGGAGGGCGGGGCCAGCCACGCCGGCCGCAATGCCGGTCAGTACGAAGATGCCGGCACCGATCATGGCGCCGACCCCGATCATCGTGACATCGATGAGCCGCATCTCCCGGCTCAGGCGTACGTCCATGGTGCTCGCTTTGCGGTGGGTGGGTATTTGTAGTGTCGCACCCCGACGGGCGCTGCGCAACCGAGGAGGGCGGGCGATGGGCGGTGGCCGTGGCGCTGGTGCCGTCGGCGCCCTCCCCCTTGAGGATCACCGCCGACGAATCGGCCTCGGCGACCGGGACGAGGGCATAGCCCGCGTTGGACAGTTGGAGGCGCACGGCGTCTTCGACCCACATGGTCACACTGTTGACCGCCTTCACCGGTGCCGTCTCCATGCCCAGTCCATTCCGCACCGTTCCGACAGCGGTGGTCACGACCGTCACGGCGAGCGTCAAGCGGATGAGTCGGCGGGGCTCATCTTAGGCCCCACGGTCGGTCCCTAGGCACCAGGTGTGCGGCTCGTCCCGACCCGCACGTCTCCCACGCTGCTCCAGTCTGGATCGGGTTGGGGGTGGACCCCGCCCGAACCGCCGCCCTTGCGACCCCGGGTGCATTCACCATATTTGTGGCTGTGCCTGAACTCAGCCCAAGTCTCCGTCTTTACCCACATTCCGAGGGAACCCCCCGATGACTAAGACCCGACTCATTGCCGCCAGCCTCGCCCTGGCAGTCGGCGCGATGCTTGTGGGCGCCAATGACGCGGCCGCCCAGAAGGTCGCCACCAATTACGACACCAGCGTCGACTTCATGAAGTACAAGACCTACAAGTGGGTCACCATCGAAGGCGCCGCCTATCCCAACCAGCTGCAGGACATGCAGATCAAGCAGGCCATCGACTCGGCACTCAAGGGGTTTGGAATGGTCCGCCAGGACAGTGGCGACGTCAGCGTCTACGTGGCCTACCAGGTCAGCGTCAACCAGTCCACCCAGTACAACACCTACGGGACCGGTGGGGTCGGGATGGGCGGTGGCGGTTGGGGCTGGGGCGGCGGCATGAGCACCACCACGCCACAAACCATCAATACCGGGACGCTCGTGGTCGACCTCTACGACCCGGCCATGAAGCAGCTGGTTTGGCAGAGCACCGCGACCAAGCAGCTCAATCCGAGCTCGGACGCCGCCAAGAACCAGGCGAACCTGCAGAAGGCCGTCAACAAGATGTTCCAGAAGTACCCGCCAGGCGCCGCCAAGGCGAAGTAGTCCACGGCTCGGCTTCGGCAGCACCATTGGAGACGGGATCAGGCTGAGGCTTGATCCCGTTTTCACATCGATGAGGAGGAGGCCCCATGATGTCCAGAGTCCGCTCCACCGCCACCATCGCCCTGCTGCTCCTGACCGCCGGCTTCGTCAGTGATCCCGAACCGGTGGACTGGGTGATGGTCGCGAAGATCCGGGAAGAGGGCCTTCAGCACTCGCAGGTCATGAACTTCGAGAGCTACATGACCGACGTCCTCGGCGCCCGGTTGACCCTGTCGCTGGGCATGCAGCGGGCCCAGCGCTGGGCGCAGGCCGAGCTCAAGAGCATCGGGCTCGTCAACGTCGTCGCGGAGCCGTTCATGGACTTCGGGGTGACCTGGGACAACGAGTTCGTCTCACTCCACATGCTGGAGCCCGACTACCAGCCGATGGTGGGTTACCCCATTGCGCACACCCGGGGGACCGATGGCCGGGTCGTCGCCCCGGCGGTCATCGTCACGCTGCAGCTGCAGTCGGACCTGGCCAAGTACCGTGGCACGCTGGCAGGCAAGGCCGTGCTCAACACACCGCCGGCGGTGATCGACCTGGCCCCGCTGACAAACGGCGTGCCGCGCAAGAGCGACGCCGAGCTGAAGGCGCTCGAGCAGACGACCATCGTGCCGACGCGCCCGAGCGCCCCGCGCCCCCCGCCCAATCCCGACCTCTTGAGCGCCGAGGAGAAGATGGCGTTCTACCAGGCCGAAGGAGTGGCCGCTGTGCTTCAGTCGGAGAGCGGCTGGCTTGGCGCAGTGCGGGGGTTCTCCCGGCCTGGGTCGCGAAATGACCGGTGGTCGCGGGCGGGGATGCTGGCGGGCCCTCCGATCATCGCCATCACTCCCGAGCACTACAATCGCATGTACAGGATTCTGCAGCGCGACATCCCGGTGACCGTCGAACTCGAGGTCCGGAATCGGATCGGCGAGGTGGTCGAGCAGGCGGTGAACATCACCGCGGACATCCCGGGCAGCGACCTGAAGGATGAGATCGTGATGATGGGGGCGCACTTCGACACCTGGCACGCCAGCCCCAACGCGAGCGACAACACTTCGGGAGTCGCCGTGGTCCTGGAGGCGGCGCGGATCCTGAAGGCGGTCGGCGCGCGGCCGCGGCGGACGATCCGGGTGGCGCTCTGGAGCGGGGAGGAGCAGGGGCTCTGGGGCTCGCGAGCCTACGTGCGGCAGCACTTCGGTGACCCTCGGGACTCGACCGTCGGGGTGAAGCCGGCCTACGACAAACTGTCGGTGTACTTCAATCAGGACTATGGGGCGGGGCAGTACCGTGGCATCTACCTGCAGGGGAATGAGCACGCCCGCGCCATGCTCACCGCCTGGATGGCGCCGTTCAGCGACCTCGGCATGACCGTGGTTTCAAACCAGAGCGTGGGGAGCACAGACCATATCGCGTTCGACGAGGTGGGCTTGCCGGGAATCCAGTTCCTGCAGGACAACATTCCGGGTACCGGCGGGCACACCAACCTCGACTTCTACGACGCCATCCAGGCCGAGGACCTGATGAAGAACGCCGTGATCATGGCGTCGTACGTCTATCACGCAGCGATGGCGCCGTCGAAGCTGCCGAGGAAGACGGTCAGGTAGGCTCGAGGTGGTCCACCACCCAGCGGCCGTCTGCCCCGCACGCCGAGCACCCCGCCTTGCCGTCGCCAAAGAGGATCATTTCAGTCTGGCTGAAGCAGAAGGGGCAATCGGCCTGGACGGTCTCGAGCGAGTCGAGCGGAATGCCGTTCCGGACGATGCGCCGTACCATCGCGCCCGGTTCCGCCGCGCCCAGGGGGCAGAGGTGACCGGTGCACTGGGACCCGATTTCCAGGCAGATCAGTTCGGCCTCGCTCACCTGCGCCTGACCCTCGCTGGTCGGCTCCTCGGTGATGAGCACGCGGACAGGCCGGTCGCACGCGCTGCAAAACAACCTCTGGCTTTTCATGTCGCCTCCAGTCCGACCTACGTGAGCGGAATGACCTCGGCGTCGGCAAGGACCCGCCGAGCCACGCGGAGTGCGGCCGCCGCCGGCATGCCGAAGACCGCGGTCCCGGCGGCATCGGCGTGCATGGCGTTTGCGCCCTGCACGGTGACGCTGTGAATCGCTGATCGCCGCGGGGCCGCCGTCCGGGGATCGAGCAGGTGGTGGTACCGGACCCCGCGCCAGGTGAAGAAGCGCTCGTAGTCGCCGGATGTGGTCACCGCGCGGTCGGCCACCGCCAGCCGGCCCGCCAGCCGGTCGAGGTGGTGCGGGTCGCGAATACCGACCTCCCAGGGCGCGCCGTCGGGTCCACGGCCCAGGGCGTAGAGATCGCCTCCGACCGTCACGATGGCGCTCGACACGCCGCGCTCGCGCAGGGCGGCCACCGACCGGTCGATGCCGTATCCCTTGGCGATACCCCCGAGGTCCAACTGGACATCGGGGTCGTTGAACCGCACCTGGTGCGCTCCCCCCGTCCGCGAGATGTCTACTTTCCGCCAGAGCCCGCGCGAGGCGAGCCGGGCGACCTTGCCCTCCAGAGGCGGTTCGTGCCGGTGCAGCACATCCCACAGCACCGACGCCGAGCCCAGGGCCGGGTCGAACGCACCATCGCTCACCGACGACCAGGCCAGCGCCGACTGGATGACGAAGGCGGTCTCCGCTGACACCACGACGCCATCGACGCCCGCACCGAGGTTGACCCGCCCGATGTCGGAGTCGGGCTGGAACCGGGTCATCATCCGTTCCACCCGCTGCAGTTCCGCCATGGCGGCATCGATGGCCGCTTCCGCCAGGCGCGGGTCCGAGTGCGCCACCTGGACCTCGGCGATGGTGCCCATCACCGGGAACGAGCGTCGGAGCAGTTGGAGCCGCCGCCGGAGGGCGAGGGGGAGCGACAGCGCGACGAATACACCGCCGCCGATCGCGAGGAACTCGCGCCGCGTGGGGCGCCGCCGGAAGAGGTCATCCGACATCGGGGTCTCCTTCGTGGTCGTATCGCTCGCAGGAGCGGCCACATCCGCTGCAGTGCCCATCGCAGTCGCGATGGGGCAGCAGGCCAAACAGGACGAACAGCCCGGCGCAGAGCGCCACGGCGATGACCGTCGTGGTCATGGTGCGCTCCCCATGCCGGCAAATCCCATGAACGCCATCGACAGGACGGAGGCGACCACCAGCACCAGCCCCATCCCCCGCGCCACCACCGGCACATCGGCCACGTCCATGCGCTCGCGGATCGAAGCCATCAGCGACAGGGCCAGGGTCAGCCCCATGCCGCCGCCCAGTGCGAACACGATCGACTCGGCGAGGGTGTACTGGCGCGCGGTCTGGAAGAGAGCCAGGCCGAGGATGGCGCAATTGGTGGTGATGAGCGGGAGAAAGATGCCCAGCTGCCGGAACAGCACGGGCGAGAACTTCTTGATCGCCATTTCCACGATCTGCACGCCGGAGGCGATGACGACGATGAACGCGATGGTGCGCAGGAACGGCACCCGGGTGAGCACGTAGGTGTTCAGGGTCCAGGCGCCCAGGGCTGTCAGCAGCATCACGAAGGTGTTGGCGACCCCCAGCCGCCAGGCGGTCTCGATCTTCGACGTGACGCCGAAGAAGGGGCAGAGACCGAGGAACATCGCCAGGGTGAAATTGCTGACCAGCAGCGTCGAGACGAAGATCCAGGCCAGGTTACTCATGCGGTCTCCTGGGCACGCCGGCGGCGGATTTCCGTGACCCACGCCAGGCCGAGCAACAGAATGCCCAGGGTGAGAAAGCCTCCGGGGGGCATGACCATGAACACCCAGGGCTCGAAGCTCGGGCCGAAGAAGTTGTGGCCCAGGAGGGAGCCCATGCCGAGCAGCTCGCGGAGTCCGCTGATGACGGCAAGCGCCAGCGTGAACCCGAGTCCCATGCCGACGGCGTCGGCCATCGCGCGCACCGGGCGCACCTTCGCGGCAAAGGCTTCGGCGCGCCCCAATACCATGCAGTTGACCACGATCAGCGGCATGAACGGACCGAGCGCCTTGCTGATGTCGGGGAAGGTGGCGGCCAACAGCAGGTCCACTACCGTCACGAAGGTGGCGATGATCAGGACGTACGACGTGATGCGCACCTCGTGAGGAATCACCTTCCGGAGGAGCGACACGAAGAGCTCGGAGCCGATGAGCACCAGCATCGTGGCGGTGCCCATGGCCAACCCGTTGGCGAGGGTATTGGTCACCGCCATCGCGGGGCAGAGGCCGAGCAGTTGCACCAGCACCGGGTTCTCCCGGCTGATCCCGCGCCAGATATCCGCCGTCAGCGCGGCCGGCGGCGGGGCACCAGGAACGTATTCCGGCTGGCTGGCGGGCGTGGGTGTCGTGCCGGCGGTCACTTGGCACCTCCCGAGTCCCAGGCGGCGAGCAGGGGGCTCCACCGGGCGATGGCGTTGTTGATGATCCGCACCACGGCGCGCGACGAAATCGTCGCTCCCGTGATGGTCTGGACTTCGTCTGTCCCGCCGCTCGAGACGCCCTTGACGCCCCGCAGCGGGGGAGTGCGGCCGGCAAACTGTCCGGTGAAAACGGTGTCGTCCTCGATCTTGTCGCCCAACCCCGGCGTCTCCTTCTGCTCCAGGACGCGGAAGCCGATCAGGTCGCCGGACGCGGGCCGGAACCCGATCATGATGGTCACGTTGTCCTGGAAGCCGGGCTCGGTCCCCGTGATCGCCACCCCCAGCTCCTGGCCGTCCGCATCGAAGCCGACGAAGGCGCGCGGTGCGCGCGCGAACCCGGTGATCGCGGGAGCCGTCCGGGTGAGCGCGTTGTCGACGAGATAGAGGGTGTCCCAGCGTGCCGGCGCGCCCAGCACCTCGTACACGGCCGCCTTCTCCCGCTCGGCGGCATGCCGCTCGATGGCGGGAAGCGTCCACTCGTACACCGATGCCACCAGCCATCCCGAAATGGCGCCGGCAATCGCGAGGGTGGCCACCAGGCGCCACGCCGGTGTGCTGGCGCGCGGGCTCGCGGCGGTGGGGGTGCCGTGCTGGTGGGACGCGGTCATGGGGCCCCCTTCCGCGCGGTGCCGAACACACGGGGCTGCGTCGCTCGATTGATGAACGGGACGAGCGCGTTCATGAACAGGATCGCGTACATCACCCCTTCGGGCAGCCCTCCCCAGAGTCGAATCACCACCACCAGCACGCCGACCCCGGCGCCGAATACCCAGCGTCCGCGGTTGGTCACCGGCGACGTCACCATATCCGTGGCCATGTACACCGCGCCGAGTATCAGCCCGCCGGAGAAGAGCATGAAGAGCGCATCGGGGCGCTGGGCGTCTACCAGGTGGATGGCGGTGCTGAGCGCGGCGACCGTCACAAAGATGCTGACGGGAATCCGCCAGTTGAGATAGCCGCGAAACGCCAGGTACGCACCACAAGCCAGGATCACGATCGCGGCGGTCTCGCCCAGCGATCCGCCGGTATTGCCGAGGACCAGGTGCATCAGGTCCGTGCCTTGGCCTTCGAACTTGAGAAGCCCCAGCGGCGTCGCCGCCGTGATGGCGTCGGGGGCGGGATGCATGAACGGGAGGGCGAAGAGGTCGCCGCGCAGGGCCCAGAACGACCCGCCCGCTGCCGGCCAGGTGGTGATGGCCACGGGGAATGCCGCCTGGAGAAACGCGCGACCCACCAAGGCGGGGTTGAAGACATTCTGCCCGAGACCGCCCCACACGATCTTCCCGAATCCGATCCCGAAGGCCCCGCCCAGGGCGGCCATCCAGAGCGGCATCCCGGCGGGGAGGGTCAGCCCCAGCAGAAGGCCGGTAATCACCGCGGAACCATCGGCGAGGGAGCCCCCGCGGCCGAATGCCCGTTCCGTCACCAGGGCGCCGAGGGCCGCCGCCCCGATCACCAGCAGGGCACTGATCCCGAAGAACCACGCCGCCGCCGCGACGACCGGCACCAGGGTACCAACCACGTTCCACATGATGACCGGCGTGGAATCCTGGGACCGCACATGCGGGGAGGCGGTGATGACGAGATCGGGACGGCGCGGCGCGTTCATGCCGCCCCCGCCGCGGCGCGCCGCAGCGCCACCTTGCTGGCCTGGAACAGCTGGGAGAGCGGAATATTGGAGGGACAGACATACGAACACGACCCGCAGAGCATGCAGTCCGCGAGGTGCGCGTCCGTCATGTCGTCAAACCGGTTTACCCGGGCCAGGTCTCCCAGCAGCGAGGGATTGAGGAAGACCGGGCAGGCGTCGAGGCAGCGGCCACAGTGGATGCAGGGGTACACCTTGTCGAGCCGGGTCTCGTGCCGCTGCAGGACCACCACCCCTGTCGTGCCCTTCAGGACCGGGGCGTCGAGATTGGCCTGAGCCTGTCCCATCATCGGCCCGCCAATGATGACCTCGGCGGCGTCGGGCGCCAGCCCGCCGCAGTACTCCAGCAGGTCCCGCAGCTTGGTGCCGACCGGCACGATGAGGTTGGCCGGCCGCAGCAGGCCATGCCCGGAGACGGTCACGATCCGTTCGATCAACGGCAGTCCCGTCTCGAACACCTCCGCGATGGCCGCGACCGACCCGACATTCTGCACCACCACGCCCACCGTCACCGGCAGCTTGCCTGAGGGGACCTCGACGCCGGTCACCGCCTGGATCAGCATCTTCTCGGCGCCCTGCGGGTACTTCACGGTCAGCGGAAGAATCGTGACATCGAGGTCGGCGGGCAGGGCGCCACGCAGCGCCTCGATGGCGTCCGGTTTGTTCCGCTCCACGCCCACCACGCACTTCCGCACCTGCATGCTGTGCATCATCACCCGGATGCCGAACATGACCCGGGTGGGGTACTCGGCCATGGTGCGGTGGTCGGAGGTGAGATAGGGCTCGCACTCGGCGCCGTTGATGATGAGGGTGTGCACCGGGAAGTCCGCGGGCGGCGCCAGCTTCACATGGGTGGGAAAGGCGGCGCCGCCGAGCCCGACCACGCCGGCCTCCTGCACCGCGCGTACGACCTCGTCGGTGGAGAGCCCTTCCCAGTGCGGCACCATGCGGGGCCGCGGAACCTGGGCGGCGTAGCGGTCCACCGCGATCCGTACCGACGTGGCCATGGAGCCGTCGGGGTGCGGCCACATGCCGATCTCGGTCACCCGCCCGGAGGCGGAAGCATGAATGGGAACGGAGACCCAGCCGTCGGCCAGGCCGACCGGGTCGCCGCGCTCGACGTGATCGCCCACCTTGACGCAGAGCGTGGCCGGCTTGCCCGCGTGCTGGCGCAAGGGAAGGATGATCTCGTCAGGATAGGGCATCCGGCGAATCGGGAGCCGGTGGGTCAGCTCCTTCGCTTCGGGCGGATGGACGCCGTGCCGGAAACCTGGTGAGCGCATCACCAGGAGCTCAATTGAACTTCGCCGCGCGTGCGATCCACTTGCCGAGGTCCTTCTCCTTCGGGTTGAGCGGGGTGCCCGGGTGGATGATGGCCACCGGGCAGCGCTCCGCCGCCGTCACCAGCTGCTTGAACGATCCGGCGGTCGCGTCCTTGATGTACGCCTGCTTGTCGCCGTTGTAGGCGAAGAGCTTCTTGTTGATGTTGGTGCATTCGTCGCAGGTCGTGCACCGGTCGGAATCGATATACGCCTCGAGGACCATCCCCTCGTCCTCTTCCGCCTGAACGACCGGCACCGGTGCCGACGCGACCGCAGCCGCAGCCGGAGCCGGAGCGGGCGCCACGGCGGCTGGGGCAGCGGCCTTCGCGGCCGGTGGGGCGGGCGTGGCCGGGGTGCCGTTGGGGGGCAGCGTCGAGGCCGGAAGTTCCGCAAGGAACTCCGCCACCGCCGCCGAGCCACCCGCCTTCGACAGGAGGGCCGTCGCCAGCTGGCGGGCCATCTGCGCCGGGTAACTGGCGCGGAGGTCGGTCAATTTCTTCTCGTAATCCGCGCGCAACGCGGTACTCCGCGCTTCAAACTCTTCCTCCAGTGACGCGGCCACGAGCTCGCGGACGGCCGGCGCGACCTCCAGCCCGGCGAGCTGCCGGAGCTGCGACCAGAACATTTGCCGTTCCTCCGCCAGCTGCACGATTTCCCGCGAGACCCGTAGCCGCCGGAGCGTGCGCTCCTTGGTCAGGGCGAGGATATACGGGGTCAGGCCCTCGCGCTCCTCGCTCGAGAGCGCGAGGAACTCGTGGAAAAGGCGCATATCCTCGTTCCACTCGCTGGCCGGGACTTCCTTGAAGTGCTGCTTGAAGCGCGCCTCGGTCGCGGCCCAGTCGGCCGTGGTCACCGGAAGCTCGAGCGCCTCCTCCGAGCCGGACTCGTCGAGGAACCGCAGGGTATAGGTCGGCCACAGGTCGTCGACCGCCGGATTGCCTTCCAGCGAGAGCTGGTCGGCATAGGTCGGACCGGCGTCCGGGTCAAAGGTGAGGAAGGGAAACGCCCGGCTCTCGAGTGCCAGCCGTGCTGCGTGCTGTGACCAGTCGTCCGCCAGCCCATGCTCAACGGGGCAGGGGGTGTAGACGTTGATCAGCACCGGGCGACGCTTGTGCAGCCCCCGCAGGACGCCTCCAATGAGGTGCGTGGCCGCGGCCTGCGAGGTCTGGTGGACATAGACCCCGCGGTGCGCAATGGCGAGCAGCGCGAGTTCCTTCCGAACCTCGGTCTTGCCGTGCTGCGCCTTGCCGAAGCCGGACATGTCGGCCACCTGCCCGGTGAAGCCTGAAGTGCAGGCTTGTCCGCCGGTGTTCGAGTACACCTGGGTGTCGAGCACCACGACCCGGATCGGCTTGCCGGAGGCCAGCAGGCGCGAAAGGTTCTGGAACCCGATGTCGAGCATCGCCCCGTCGCCGCCCATGGCGAGGATCGGCGGGCAGAGCGCGAACTCGTCGTCGTCGAAGTCGGCCCAGGTGAGGGACGACAGCTGATCGTCGTGCGTGGCATGGTCGTAGGCGCCGCCGCGGAGCAGTTCTGCGCGCCGGACCAGCGCCACGTTGTCGGCCATCTTCCGCATCTGTGCCTCGAAGAGGCCGATGGCAATCGACGGCGCGTCCTGGAAGAGATGGTTCACCCAGGGGAAGGGGTACGGATTGTAGGGATAGGTGCTGCCCCAGACCGACGAGCAGCCGGTGCTGTTGGACATCCCCAGGGGCGCGCGGCCGGCTCCGCTCGGCCCGGCCTGGTAGCGCCATTTGAGGTCGCGCAGCTCGGCAATGGTCCGGGTCAAGCGGGCGAGCCGCTCCCGCTTGTCCGGGTCGACCGGCACCGGGACGGCCCCACTCCCCTTCGCGGCGGCATCAAGATCGGCGCCGGAGGCGAGGAGTTCTCGGGCCAAGCCGTCGAGGACGGTGATCAGCTCCTCGAGGTGGACGAGATGCGCCTGCACCCGGGGCTGCATCGAGGCGAAGATCGCCGACACGATCAGGTGGACCGCGGTCTTCTCGCCGCAGCCCATGCAGGCGCCGTCGCCGCCGACCATCGAGCGATAGGTGGTCTTCTTGAGGAGCAACGAGGAGAGGACGCCGATCCCTTCATCGACGTCGGAGACGTTCACGAACCGGTCGTCTGTGTCAGGCAGTTCCTGCCACACCTCCCAGTTGCGGCGGAGCAGCGCCAGCGAGTCGTCGTCCTGGCGGACGGTCACCAGGGCGCCGTCCGGGCAGACGTCCACGCAGAGATTGCACCCTTTGCAGGCTTCCGGATTGACGGTGACGGACAGCAGCCCGCCGGTCCCCTTGGCCTTCCCCTCGACCGCGTCGAAGAAGGGACGGGTCCGTGCGATCGGGAACTCCGCCAGTCGCTGCTGGACTATCCCCGCCTCGGCGTCGGTCGCGGCACGCCGATCCGTATCCCATCCCATCTTGTCCGCCACGGAGGCATACCCCTTCGCGAAGGCGGCCGGCACTGCAAGCTCCGGTTCCTTGGCGAGGAGTCGTTGCACCTCCCGGGCCCACGGCTTCACGATGGGGCGCATCCGCTCCAGCCTGTTCCCATTGGCCGAGGAGGTGACCACCGCGTTCAGGATATCCTCGGGGCTGTTCACCAGCCCCGGAATGGCCGCGTCGGGGCACTGGGTCCAGCACTGCGCGCACCCGGTACAGTTCTCGGCCACGAAGGCGGGAATCTCCATCCGGACCCCGCTCATGTCGCGCACCGCGCCGGTGGCGGCGGGGATCGCGCTGATGGCGGCAAATGGGTCGGCGATGCCGTCCAGGCCGGTCGAACAACTGGAGCAGACCTGTTCCCAGAACCGGCCGGGGTTCCCGATGCCAGGCTGCGCGTCGGCCACATCCAGCATGCGCGGGATGTGGGGCACGGCACCAGGCACATCCGGCGCGATGCTCGCGACCGCCTCGACCGGGTGGACTTCGTCGTAGCCGCGCCGAATGACGCGGACATTGTCCTCCACGACCGCGGCCCCGCGGTGACCAAACTTCTTCTTCAACTGGTCGCCGATCCCCTCGAAGAGCCGCGCCTCACTCACCTCTTCCTGCTTGAGCATCGGGGAGGCCCGGAAGAAGGCCCCGAGGAAGGCGGCGCCCTGCATCCGGTAACGCAGCTCGACGTCGGTGGCCTCCTCGCGCGCGATGGCGAACGCGTCCAGCACGTAGACCTGGATCTTCCGCTCACGGATGGTGTTGCGCGCCTGTGCGGGCAGCGTCAGCCAGAACGCCTCGGGGGTGAGGTCGGTCTGGATGACAAATGTGCCCCCTTGGGCCAGCCCGGCGAGCGGGTCGCTGTGCCGGAACACGTTCGGGTCGGGCGACAGGACCACGTTGACATGCTTGAGCTCACAGTTGAGGCGGACCGGCGCGTGCGCCAGCACGGCGTAGAACGTGGTGGGCTGCCCCTTCTTCTCGGATCCGTACTTCGGGTTGGCCTTGATCTGCATGCCGAACAGCTCAAATGCCGTCATCGCGAGGTTCTTCCCCATCGTGATGGCGCCCCAGCCGCCCACCGAGTGGATCCGCACCGCGGTGGAGCCTTCGGGAAGGAGGTTGATGTTCCCGGCCGATGGCAGCGACAACTCGCCCACGTCCGGGTAGCTGTCGAGCATGCGTTCCTGCCAGATCTGGAGCTTCGGCAGGCGCGTGTCACGCCGAACGAAATCGATGCCGAGATAGAACTGACGCTTCTGTGCGCCGCCCGGCAGCATGTTGTCGACCGCCGCCACGACGTCACCGGGCTGCAAGTCGCGGCTGCCGAGCCCGAAGCAGCCGGAGTAGAAGTCCGGCACCTGCGTGGGTTTGAGGGCGGCGACGCCGGCATACGGGAGGTGCCCGCCGGTGGCGCGACCGTTCTCCAGCGCCTGCGACATCGCGCTGCGGATTTCGCGAAGAATCGGCGGGTCGACGGCGAGCGGCTGGTCCGTCCGTTCCAGGACCACGACCCCCTTCTTCCCGGACAGTGCGTGGCTCAGCAGGTCCGCGGGGAACGGCCGGAACATCGTCAGGTTGAGCACCCCGACCTTCAGCCCCCGGCGTTCCCGCAGGTGGTCGACGACCGCCTCGGCGTTGGACACCACCGACCCCTGCCCGACGATCACGTATTCCGCGTCCTCCAGCCGATACCCCCCGATGCGGGCGTAGCGGCGGCCCGTCAAGGCGGCATACTCGTTGAACGCCTGGTCGGTGAGACCGAGGATGTGGTCGAAGTAGAAGGGCCGCTGGGCGGCGACACCCTGGGCGTAGCTCTCCTGGTTCTGCACCACGCCGAGCATCGCCGGATAGTCGAGGTCGAACATCTCGGGAATGCGACGGCGCGTCTCGCCGAAGACCATCTGCTGGGCGGGGGTGGGCGAGGGAATGCGGTCGGCCGGATCGCCGAGGTACGCCTTGATGAGCTCGCGTTCCGGCAGCCGGAGCGATTCGATCACGTGTGAGGTGAGGAAGCCGTCCTGCGCGCAAATGCCGGGATTGAGCGAGAGCTCGGCGATCCGGTGCGCGATCAGGTTGAGGTCGGCCACCTCCTGCACGTCCTTGGCGAACAGCTGGAAGAAGCCGGTGTCGTCCACCGCGTGATAGTCGTCGTGCCCGGCATGCACGTTCAGGGCGTGCTTGGTGATGGCCCGGGCGGCAACGTTCAGGACGTAGGTCAGTCGCTTGCCGACCGCCGCGTACAGCGACTCGTGCATGTACGCGATGCCCTGGCCGCTGGAGAAGTTCGTGGAGCGGAGGCCCGCCATCGACATCCCGGCAGTCACGGCGGCAGCGGCGTGCTCCCCTTCGGGTTCGAAGAACAGGAGCCGCCGGCCGTTGACGTTGCGGGCGCCGTCGGCAACCGCCGCCGCCCATCCTTCGCCCATCTGGGTCGAGGGGGTGATCGGGTACGCGCCTGCCGCCTCGCCGGCCGCGGTCTCCATGGCCACCACGGCGTAGCTGCCGTCGAGCGCCTCGAGGGTGCCTGGGAACGGCGGGGGTGCCGGGGCCTTCGCGTCGCGCTTGGGCCGAAAGATGGAGGTCATGCTGCCGCACTCCTGGACTGGGAGGGCTCCGGGACAAACTGCATCCCTGCGAGCCAGACGATTGCGCCGGTCGGGCACCGAGCCACCGCGCCCTGATCGGGCTGCGCATCAACGTCGTAGTTCACCACGGCGACACCGCTGGCCACGCTGATGAGCCCCTCCGCGGCGTCCTGCACGCACTTGCCGCAGGCGGTGCACGCCACCGTGCACTGCTCCAGCACCTCGTCACCGTTGAGAAGGTTCTTGCACTGCACCAGCAGGTGAGTCTCGACGGGGAGCATCATGAAGAGCCCCTTGGGGCACGCCTCCACGCAGTCGCCGCAGGCGGTGCACTTGGCGGGATCCACGACCGGCAGTCCCGTGGCGGTCATGGTGATCGCGTCGAAATCGCAGACGCGCTCACAGTCGGCCAGGCCGAGACACCCCCAGGGGCACCCCTTGCCGCCCCCCGCCACCGCGGTCGCGGCAGCGCACGTCGGGAGCCCACGGTACTCGGCCAGCGCGCCTGCCACGTCATGCCCGCCTGCACACTGCAGTCGCGCGACCCGGCGCACCGCTGTGCCCGCGTCGACACCGAGGAACCCGGCGATCGCCTTGTGGGACTCGTCGGTGGCGACGGTGCATTGGCTCGGCTGGACCAGCCCCTCGACCGCCTGCTCGGCAAAGGCGCGGCACCCTGGAAGCCCGCACGCGCCACAGTTGGCGTTGGGCAGCAGGGCGGACACCACGTCGATCCGGGGGTCCTCCCAGACCCACAGCCGGCGGTTGGCCAGCGCAATGAACACGGCGAAGACCAGCGCGACGCCGCTGAGAATCAGCACCGCCAGCAGGGTCATCGTGTCAGCTCCCCGGCAACCCGGATTGGCCGAGCAGCCAGCTGGCAATCCGGTCCACCGCGTCCTCTGCGCCCACCGCCGGGGCCGCCGACCCGCCGTTCACCGGAATGGTGAAGGGCGTCCGGCCGAGGTCGGCCAGAAGCGTCCGCTCCTCGGCCATCTGCCAGGCGCTGGTGCCGCCCAGGGCGCGGCGGGGCTCCTCCCCGAGGGTCCGGACTGTCAGGCGCTGCCACGGTTCGCGTCCCGCCGTCGGGTCGTGCAGAAAGACGGCGGCGCCGTCGGGCATCACGGCCGCCACCGCCGGCCCGTCGAAGGCGGCGACCCGGTCGAGGCCGGTGCCGTCAGTGGTCTGGAGGACGAGTGTGCCCGAGGTGATGCAGCGGGCCAGCGGGGCCGGGGCCGAAGCGCCGCGTACCACCAGCACGATCTTCTCGCGCCCGTCGGCAAAGTCGCTGAGCGCCCCCACGTGCAGGTCGGCGCCGTCGAGCGCAACGATGAGCGGTGGCGCGTACCGGCGCGCCGCCTTGCTCCAGGCGCGGAACTCCACGGGGTCGAGGAGCGCGTCGTGTTCCTCCGCCCGGTACCGGCCGCCTCGAACCACCTCCGAAAGGATGACGGCGCCGAAGGCGCGCCCGATCTCCGCCAGCGCGTCGCCGACGGCGACGCCGAGCCGGCCGCCCTTCTTGAGGTCCACGAGGAAGGCCTGGTCGCCCTGGTCGCGCAGCCCCTGGAGCGTGGCGATGGCGCGGTGCAGCGCGGCGACCGCGGCCGGCTCGACGGGGCTCACCGCGGGGAACAACTCGGCGAAGCGGGCCGCGTCGATGCGCCCGGCGGCGAAGCCGCCGAGTTCCATGCTCGCGCGCTGGGTGCGGTGCCCGGCATCGGCCGCCTGCTCGACGAGAAATGCCTCGGCCTGGGCGAGTGCGCCCTCGATGAGCGACCGAAACTCGGCGATCGGCTGGGCCATCGCCGCCACGGCCTCGGGAAAGCGAGTGTCAGACGGCATAGCGATCCAACTCCGCGTCGATCAGGGTGACTCGCTCTTCCGGCGTGCGGGGCGGCACGCGGCGAAGCTCTTCGTACCGCGGTCGGGACGGATCGCGGTAGAGCACGCCGAGATGGATGTGGTCGGTGGCGTCGGCGATGCGCCGGGCGGCGTCGAGATCGTGCGGGTCGTGTCG
Organism: uncultured Gemmatimonadales bacterium; assembly: GCA_963705985.1. Taxonomy (GTDB): domain Bacteria; phylum Gemmatimonadota; class Gemmatimonadetes; order Gemmatimonadales; family GWC2-71-9; genus SPDF01. Next base: position 165,768 of record CAVPLK010000003.1, read on the forward strand.
CACCTGGGAGCGGTAGAGTTTCTCGAGTTCGGGGACCACGACGCCGTCGTCGTGGATCAGCATCGCGATGCCCGCCGGATCCTGGACCGCCGCCTGGTACACCGCCGCCGAGTAGATCGGGCAGCGCTGCAGGATGCGCACGAAGCTCAGGCCGCGATGATGGTAGGCGGCGCGCAGGGTGGCGTAGAGATGCGCGGGCACCCATTCGGCGGTCTGCGCCACGAACGAGGCGTTGGTCACCCCGAGGGACACCGACAGCGGATTGAGCGACGGCAGCACGCCGCCTTGCGGCATCGTGTTGCTGGCAAACCCCTGCGGCGTCGTCGGCGAGGTCTGGTTCTTGGTGAGCGCGTAGATGCCGTTGTCGAGCAGCAACACCGTGAGGTTCACGTTGTAGCGCAGGGCGTGCACCCAGTGCGCCGCCCCGATGGAGGTGCAGTCGCCGTCGCCCATGACCACGAACACCTGGAGATCGGGGCGAGTCGAGCTTGATGCCCGTCGCGACGGGCAGCGCCCGGCCGTGGATCCCGTGGAAGCCGTAGGTCTTCAAGTAGTGCGGAAAGCGGCTGGAGCAGCCGATGCCGGATACGAACACCGTCTGTTCCGGAGTCAGTTGCTCGGCGGTGAGCAGCTTCTGAACCGAGGCGAGAATGGAGTGATCGCCGCAGCCGGGACACCAGCGGGCGCGCGCCCCTTCGTAGTCGTTGAGCTCGTAGTGGGACTCATGCTCGCCGGGCTGGAGCACCGGAAGCAGGCCGCAGGTGATACTCATGCCGCACCTCCGCGCGCGGTACGCTCGCGGATGGCGTCCAGGATGGAGCCGGGCCGGAGTGGCTCGCCCGGCACGCGGGTCCAGCAGTCGATGTCCACCAGGGTCGTGGCCCGGAGCACCCAGGCGAGCTGGCCGCGGCGACGGTTCTCGTCGGTGATGAAGGGGTCGCCCGGCTCATCGCTGTAGTTGATCTCGACGGTGCACACCTTGGCAAAGCGCGCAAAGATCTCCTTGAGCCCCGGCTCGAGCGGCGAGAGGAAACGGAGGTGCACCGCCGAGACGCGAATGCCCTCGCGCCGTGCCCGGTCCACCGCCTCCTCGATGGCACCCTTGGTGCTCCCCCAGCCCACCAGCAGCAGATCGCCCTCAGCCTCGCCATAGATCGGTGGAGGGGTCAGCAGCGTCTGGAGCACGGCGAGCTTGCGGCTCCGCATCGCCGAGCCACGCTGGTGGACTCCGGAGCTGTAGGCAACCTTGCTCCCCTCGTCGTGCGAGAGGCCGGTCACGGTATAGGCGCCTCCCGGCTGCCCGGGGACGATCCGCTGCGACAGACCGGTCTCGGCATCCCACTGGTACGCCTTGCGGCCATCGGCCACCGGGGCGAGGTCGATCGGAGCCGCCTGCCAGCTTGCATCGGGTTTCGGCCGCGGAAAGGGAGTCACCCCGGTGGCGAGGTTGGCGTCCGAGAGCACCATGACCACGGTCCGGAACGCCTCGGCGATCCGGCGGGCGGTGACCATGATGTGGAAACACTCCTCGATGGTGGCCGGCGCCAGCACGACATGCGGGGCATCGCCCGGGCTGGCGAAGAGCGCCGCGAGCAGGTCCGACTGTTCCACCTTGGTCGGCAAGCCGGTGCTCGGTCCGCCGCGCTGTACGTCAACCACGACCAGCGGGATCTCCGTCATGATCGCCAGCCCGAGGAATTCCGTCTTGAGCGCCAGGCCCGGGCCCGACGTGACGGTCAGGGCCACCTTGCCGGCATAGGAGGCGCCGATGGCCACACCGACGGCGGCGATCTCATCCTCCGCCTGGTGCACGACGCCGCCGAACTGCTCGAACACTTCGCTCAGGTAGTGCGAGACGGAGGTGGCAGGAGTGATGGGGTACATGGAGCAGAGTTCCATCCCCGCCGCGATCGCTCCGAGCCCACACGCCTCATTCCCGTTCATCACCACCAGCGCCTCGGTCATGGGTGGCGGAGTCACTTCGATCCGGAACTCGATATGACTCTCGGCCCAGACATATCCGAGCTCGAGGAGCGCGACGTTCTGCTCGTAGACCGCCTCGCTTTTCTTGCGGAAGGCGTGGCCGATCTGTTCCTTGATGCGGTCGATGTCCCGGCCGTAGATGCAGGCCAGCATCCCGAGCGCGAACATGTTCTTCCCCTTGCGGGGATTGTCGACCAGGGTGAGGCACTCGACCTCCATCGGGACCGGGATGATCCGGTACTGCCGATGGGAGAGTTCTTCCATGGCGGCGGTCCAGGCGGCCCGGATGTCGGCGTCGTCGTGGGTCGCCCACTTGTCCTCGACCAGGAGCACCGCATCGGGGGCGAGTGCATCCACGCGGTGGCGGGCGAGGAGGACCTGCTCGTTGAAGGCGAGCGCCAGGTTGGTGGCGTCGCCCCAGTTGGTGACGGGGCCGGCGCCGAGGCGAATGCGATAGCCGCTGGCGCCCTCGGGCACCCGCGGCGGCGGCTGGATCTCCGCCGGGATGATCTCGACGGTCCAGACGCCGTTGCCCATCTTCGCGGAGACGGCGCCGAAGATCTGGCCGCACTTCTGCGCGCCTTCGCCGGAATCGGAGACGATCTCGATGGTGTGCTCTGCCAGGCGAGTGGGGGTCGGTGCCGGCGGCACGATCGTGGAAGAAGAGGTAGCAGTCACGATACGGTCGTCCTCACGTCAGGGTGCCGAAGCGGCGGCGTTCGGCCGCGGTGTCGGGGCTGCCGGGCGCCGGCGGAAGTGCGGGTTGCCGGTCGCGGCCCCGGTTTTCCCGCAACAGCGCCAATTCGCCAAGGAGGTCCTCGTACACCTCCACGTCGAGCAGCACGCCGGCCGAGCGCCCATGCTGGGTCAGGATCACGGCCCGCTTGGTGTCTCGGATTTGTTGCAGAAAGGCGGAGGCATGCGCCCGGAATTCGGTGACCGGACGCACGTCCTGCGAGGGGCAGAGGCGGGGCAGTTTGCGGTTCGTCATAGCGTACGCTCACATGTACATGTGAACAGGCTGTGACGGAGTCTGCGTGAGTGGTCGTGAAGGATTGATGAAGGCCCGATGAGCCGATCTAACAAGTCGAGCGGCGGGCCGATTGGCGTGGCAGGTCAGTCGAGCGGCTTGCTCATCAGCACCAGGTGGATCGGCTGCCTCAGTTTGCCCGGGGCGGGGAAGGGAGCCGTGCCGACCGGCTGGAAGCCGAACTTGGCGTAGAACGGCGGAAGCTCGGTGCGGAGGTTGACGACGTCGATTTCCAGGATGCTGCATCCGGCCGCCCGGCAGTGCGCCTCGGCGGCCTCCACCAGGACCCGGCCCAGACCGGTCCCCTGGCAGTCGGGATCCACCGACAGCAGCCCGAAGTAGCCCCGCTCGCCCCGGAACTCGATGAAGACCGCGCCGGTCAGCTGGCCACTTCTTGGCCCGTCGACGGCCAAGAAGTCCGACTCGCTTCCGTCGATACGCGCCAGGACCTCCGGCTCGGTGATCCGATCGCCGATTATGAAGAACGCCTCGACCCGGTAGGCGGCGTTGATCAGGCGGGTAAGTGCCGCGGCGTCCCGGGCGGTGGCGAGGCGGGGGATCACGACGCGGCAGCCGGAGGAGGGGAGGCGGTCTCGAGGACGAACACAAGATTGAATCCCGACCGCCGCAGGACCCGGTATCCCAGGCGTTCGACGCGATCCCGCAACGGGAGCGATTCGTCGGTTTCCTTCGACTCCAGGATCAGCAGCCGGGGCCACAGTGCGGGGGCGGTCGTCTCGAAGAAGGGGATTAGCGTGGCTTCCTCCATGCCCTCGATGTCCACCTTCATGGCGTCGATGCGGTCACACCGGTGCGTCTCCACCAGCTGCCGGAGGGGCCAGACGTCCACGTCGACGGTGCGGAGCCCGGACGCCCCCGGCACCCCGAGGAGGGAGTTCTGGCCCCGTACGGCGGGATTGATGGTCAGCTTCGCGCGGCCTGCCTCGCCGCCGACGGCCGCGTTGTGCAGCCGAATGGCCCCGAGGGCATTCTGCGACAGGTTGAACGCTACGCGTTCGTAGAGCTCGGGGTCGGGCTCGACCGTCACAATGGTACAATCGCCGTGCAGGACGCTGGCGACCCAGAACGAGTAGGCACCGGCATTGGCGCCGATATCGAAGAACACGGCGCCGGGCCGCAGCGAATCGCGGAGGATCTCCCGTTCGACAGGATCGAAGCCATCCGGAAAGGTGAGCAGCTGGGTCTCGGAAAAATTCCCCCGGCGGTGCAGGCGGAGGCGGAGTCCCCACACTTCGACGTCGAGCGGCGTCTCCTTCCCATACTTGACTGGCCGCCGGAGCAGGACGCGGAGTCGCCTCGCCCACCAGCCCTCGGGAAGCCGGCGGCAGGCGTCGATGAGGATGTGTTCGAGGGCGTTGGGCCGCCAGCGCCCCCAGGGTTCCGGGGCCGCCGGGATGGAGCCGGTCGCGGGCGGGGCGGTCATGGGGGCACCTCGATCGGCAGCCTGCGTGGCGGAGCTGGTTGCTAGTGGTCGGGAGGTGACAACCTATCGGTCGGAGGCGACTTCGCCAGCAGGGCCAGCCGGGCGGCCACCCCCTCCATCTGGCGGGCGCGGTTCTGCGCCCAGCGGGGGATCCGTAGGGCGCCGAGCCCGAACAGCGTCGCCCCGATGAGGGCGTATGGCGCAAACACGGAGAGGGCGTTGGCCACGCTGGTCGTATAAGCCGCAACGATCAGCGGGCCAAGCGCGATTCCTGTCACCGCCAGCCCGGAGAACATCAGGTTCCGCGCGTTCCCGTTGAGGGTGCGGAGGCGGAGCCGATGCCCGTCTGTGGTGGGTTCGAGAAGCGCCTGGAGATTGCCGTTGGTCCACTGGCGGAGCGTGCCGTCGATCCGGACGGTTCCGCGGGCGTCGAACGTCTCGCGCAGATCGACCACCAGCTGGTCCCATTCCGCGTCGGTGAGTCGCCGATGGAGCTCCACAGTTCTGCCGACGCCGACGGGCAGGCCGAGGAACCTCCGGCCGGCCGGCGACCCGGCGCGGTCCAGCCCCTGCGCCGCCTGGGCCACCAGCTCCCCGGGGATCCCCACCTCCCGCCCGATCTCCTGCAGGTCCGCGAGGGTCATCCCCTCGCCGGATGGCAATTGCCGCCGGGCGGTCTGCTGCGCCTCGGCGGCCTGCTTGAAGATTGCGGCCACTTCCTCTTCCGAATAGCGTCGGTCGATCATCCGGTGTAAGATGCCTCGCCCAGCGGCCTCGTGCAAACAGCCTGCCGGGAGATGTTGGGCGACAGCTTCAGGGAAGATCTTCAGGCCAGGGAGGCGCATCATGCGCGGCAGAGAGCAGGACGATGAGTACGGTGATGAGGAGCCCGAGTGGGCTCCGGGCACGCTGTCCGAGCACCTCGACACGGCGTCGGAGACGGAGGTCGAGTGTCCCTACTGCGGCGAACTGGTCGAAATCGTGATCGACAAGGCCGGCGGGGCCACCCAGGACTACGTGGAGGACTGCGAGGTCTGCTGCCGTCCGTGGAAGGTCCACGTCACCCTGGATGTCGGCGGGGCGGTGGAGGTGAAGGTGGAACAGAGCACCTGAGCCCGCCGTCAGGGCACTCCGACGGAGCAGGCGATCAACGCTTGCGCCGCCACATAGGTGGACATGATCAGTGTCTGCGCGCTCCCGAAGGGGCGGCGGAAGCGATTGAGCGCAAGGACGGCGTCCGATGTCATGAAGAGGAGCGCGCCGCCGGCGGCCAACGCTGAGCCGGGCGTGGGCACCGTCCACCGCCACGCGACGGCCTGCCACACCATGACCAGGATGGCCCCTGTATAGAAGAGGACGGGGGTGCGAAGCGAGCCGAGCCTGGGCCACAGCTGCCAGAGCAGCGGGATGGCCAGGACCCCCAGCGGCACCGCGAGCGCGGGAGCGGTCCCGAGCGGCACGCCAGATGTGAATGCGACCACGTACGCCAGATGTGCGACGAGGAAACTCCCCAGCCCAGCCATGAAGCGGTCGCGAGGAAGCATCAGGAAGATGTCTCCCGCGAGGGAACACGCCAACCCGGCGACGATCGCTCCCTGGTATCGTGCGCCGTGCGCGCTGGTGGAAAACGTTGCGATGCCGAGGAGGAGCGTCGTGGTCAACGGCTTGAAGAGGTACACCTGCCACCGTGGGCCGCAATACTCGGCCCTGAGGTGCAGCGCAACGGACACCGCCGCGATGGCGAGGACGATGCCGAACGAGCCGATGGGTACCCACTGGGATTCCATGGCGCCTCCGCGGATGACCGCGAGCCTACAGCCTGAAGATCATCCCCTCCCTCGCAATCCCAAACCCCCGCCGTGCCACTTCCAGCTGCTGCGGCCCCCCGCCATCCAGCGCAGGGTTGGAGTTGTTGAGGTGGGTGAGCACGATCCTCGTGTCTCCCTGATCGGCGACTCCCTGAAGTGCGTCCATCGTCTGCGTCATCAGCGGGTGCGGCACCTGCTCCACCGTCCGGCCCGGTAATTCGTCCATCGACCAGAACGACCCGTCCAGCAGTGCCACCTCGACGCCCGCCACCGCCTCGGCGATGTTCCGCTCCCACGACGTCCACGAGTTGATGTCAGGGAGGAACAGGATCGACGCGTCCGGTCCGCGGAAGACGAAGCCGACGGTATCGGCGAGTTCGTCCCGGTGCGGCACCTTCCAGAGCTGGACTTCGAGGAGCGGATCGAGCCGATGCCAGCGATCGAGCGGCAGCGGCCGCAGGTCGATGCGCCCCTGTTCGACCAGGAACCGCCAGGGGTAATTGGCGGCGAGAAAGTCGGCCATCGCCTGGGTACAGTAGACCGCCGTCTTCTGCATCCCCATCCCCTCGTTCCCCAGCACGGCGAGCCCGGCATAGTGACCGATGTGGGCGTGGGTGAGGAAGATGCCGTCGAATGGCCGCCGTGCACCGGCTCGGCGCCGGAATGCCGGCTCGGTGATCAGGTCGATCTGTCGCGTGATGTCCGGCGTCGCGTCCACCAGGTAGAACCGCTCCGCCTCGGGCTCCACCAGTGCCAGTGAAGAGACGAACCTCCCGTGGCCGGCGGCATGAAGGGCCCGCCCGTCGTTGCAGCGGTCGGTATAGCAGCCTACCTGAGGGAAGCCGGCGTCCTGCACCGAGCCGAGGACCAGGGCGTAGACGTCGTCGCCCCCCTGTGGTGCCCGGGGGCGCGCCCCTTCCGCATGGAGTCCGCGCGGCAGGAGGTTGCTGGCGGCGAGGGCGAGGAGAAGCTCCCGACGGTGCATTCGACGCTCCTTATTGCCAAGGCGTAAAGGTCACCGTAAGATGATTTATCCACAGCCGACAGGGTCTTCTGCATGAGCGCCGTCTCGCGTCCGGCCCCGGAATCTTCGCCGCTCTGGCGGGTGGCTCAACTCACCGGCCTGGCGCTCACCGTGGTGCTGTTGGCCGGGCTGGTCATCCGGCCGGTGCTCGCGCTGCATGCGCTCTGGGATATGGCCATCCCCATCCTGCCGGCCGTTTTCCTCATCAATCCGATGCTCTGGCGCAATGTCTGCCCGCTGGCCACGCTGAACCAGCTCGGCGAGCGGACCCCGGTCACCAGGCTCCCGCCCACCCTGCTGCAGGGAAGTTGGGTCGTCGGGACGGTTCTGCTCTTCGCGCTGGTCCCCGCGCGGCGCTTCCTCTTCAACGAGCACGGCGTATACCTGACCGCGACGATCCTGGTCGTGGCGCTCCTGGCCCTGGCCAGCGGGTTCGTCTATTCCCGCCGAGCGGGATTCTGCAACTCACTCTGTCCGGTGCTGCCGGTTGAAAAGCTGTATGGTCAACACCCCATGCTCAAGGTGCCCAGCGCGATCTGCCTCGACTGCACCGCCTGCGCGGTGCGCGGGTGCATCGACCTCGCGGGAGGGCCTGCCCTGGCCCAGAGCGTCGGAAAGGGGCTGCTTCAGGATGCGCGGTGGATGGTGAGCCCGATGGGCCGCTTCGCGCTGCTCTTCCCGGGATTCGTCGTCGGCTACTTCACCACGGTCAATGGGGGGTTCGAGACGGCACTGGCTGTGTACGGCCACATTGGGTTCTGGATGCTGATCGGCGCCCTTGTGCTGGGCGTGGTGGCGCTCCTGCTTCGGATCCCGGGGACCGTAGCGCTCCCCTTGATCGGAGCCGGCGCACTGGGGCTCTACTACTGGTATGCGGGCCCGGCATTGGCCACCGCGTACGGCGTGGAGCCGCTCGGACCGGTGGTCTTCCGCGCGACCTTCTTCCTGCTCATCGCCCTCTGGCTGGCGCGTACGATACCCACGCTGCGGCGCGCGACCTAGTCCAGGTCAGGCTTCCCGACGAACCGCACCAACTTCACGCGGAGGCCATGTCGCCACCCCTGCGCCCTCGGTTCGGGCCGCAGGGGCAATATCAATTCAACTGCCAGGAGGGGATAGAGAACCGGCTCGGCGTGCATAATCGTCGCGAAGTCCAACGAGGTCGCGATGCGGACCCCGTAGTCGTCCGCTACACCGGTCGGGACGACCGGGGATCGAGCGAAAGCAGCGAGGCGATCACCAGCGCGCCGACCAATCCCCACTCCAGCCCGGCGGGATGTGCGCCGACGACCCAGCACATGCCCAGCATGGCCGCGTTGGCGGCGATGGTCGCCACCCAGAGGCCGCGCGCCTTCATGCCGTACCAATAGTTGAGGATGTTGATCGCGCCGAGGTAGACAAAAACCATCCCGACGATGATCCCGATTTCATCCATCCACGGCGTGACCTCGATGAAGGTGTTCGCGATGAAATAGGCGCCTGTGAGCGCGATTGCGCCGCCGGCGATCAGGTAGAGGTACCGCATCGAACCTCCGTTGGAAGAGCATCCGGCAGGGGGGAGGTCAGTCTTCCCCGCAATCCGGGGGCCGCACCTCTCCCCGCCGCGAATCCTCTTGCTGGACCTGCGCCACACTGCGGCCCAAGCTGCGGTCCGGGGCGAGGTTGCGGCTGGGGTCTCTTCGGGCCTGTAACGGCCTCGAGGCATCGAGGCATCCGGTCTCCCGTGCCCGCCACCGGGCGTATTGGGGGCAGTCCACGGGTTCCGCCGGGGTGGGGAGAATCTTTCGGGAGCCGGTCCCCGAGATTAGAATGCGTGTAGGTAGGGCATCAACCCGAGTGAGGGCCTGGCACATGGGCGTACGCACGTCGATCGCACCGATTATTCAGGGCGGAATGGGCGTCGGCATCTCCGACTGGCGGCTCGCGCGGGCGGTCTCGATGCGTGGGCAGCTGGGCGTCGTGTCCGGCACCGCCATCGACACCGTCGTGATTCGCCGTCTGCAAGACGGCGATCCCGGGGGCCACATGCGGCGAGCCATGGCCGCCTTCCCGATCGCCGGTGTCGCTGAAGATCTGGCACGACTGTACTTCCTTCCCGAAGGCCGTGCGCCCGGCGCGCCGTACAAGCTCCTTCCCCTTGACAAGCAGGTCGCGAGCACGGCGCGGCATCTGGTGGTTGTCATCGCCGCGTTCATCGAGGTGTACCTGGCCAAGGAAGGCCACGGGGGCATGGTGGGGATCAACTTGCTCACCAAGATCCAGAGCCCGACCCTGGCCGCACTCTACGGGGCCATGTTGGCCGGCGTCGAAGTCGTGCTGATGGGTGCCGGCATTCCCCGTGAAATTCCCGGCGCGCTGGACCGCCTCTCCGAGCACCAGGTGGCGAAGCTGCGATACGAGGTGGAAGGACTGCCCTCAGGTCAGGAGGAGTACCTCACGCTGGACCCCGCCGTGTTCTGGTCGACCACTCCACCGGTCCTCACGCGGCCGCAGTTCCTGGCCATCATCGCCAGCAATTCACTGGCAACGGTGCTGGCCCGCAAGGCCAGCGGCAAGGTGAACGGATTCATCATCGAGGGGCCGACCGCCGGAGGCCATAACGCTCCGCCGCGCGGCGCGCCCACGTTCAACGAACGTGGTGAACCGGTGTATGGAGCACGCGACGTCGTGGATCTCTCGAAGGTGGCGGAGCTCGGCCTCCCTTTCTGGCTGGCAGGGGGGACGGGCCGACGCGGCGGTCTCAAAGAAGCGCTCGCGGCCGGCGCCAACGGCATCCAGGTCGGGACGCTCTTCGCGTACTGCGAAGAGTCGGGGCTCGCTGCGGAGTTGAAGCACGGGGTGCTGGAGCACCTGGGCCGGGACGAGGTGACGGTCATGACCGATCCGCGGGCATCACCCACCGGGTTTCCCTTCAAGGTGGTGAGCTGGCCTGGTGCGCCGGGGAGCGGCGTCGAGCGAGAGCGGAAGTGCGACCTCGGCGCGCTTCGGGTGCCGTACCACACCCCCGAGGGCAAGATCCGCTATCGATGCGCCGCCGAACCGGTCGACTCCTATGTCAAGAAGGGTGGCAGTGAGGAAGACACGGTCGGTCGCCGATGCCTGTGCAATGGGCTCATGGCCGACATCGGCTTGGGGCAGGTCCGCGCGGACGGCACCGTTGAACCCCCGCTTGTCACCAGCGGGGACGACCTGCTGGCCCTCGGGACGTTCCTGGGAGATCGGACCCGGTACGGCGCTGGAGATGTGCTCGACTACCTGTTGTCGTAGGCACCGCCGCTCCGCGGCCGACGGTTTTTCTTGCGACCGGCCACGGCCATCGCCGCGGCAACCCACAACGGCAGTTCTTCCGGATTCTCCAGCACCTCCTCCGGCACCGCATAGTATTGCATGCTCCCCCCGCCCGGCCCGTAGGGCTCGAAGGGGCCCATGCCCTCCGCCTCGAACATCCCGCGATTGCTGTCGTCCACCTTGAAATAGACGGTGTCGTCGTCGATCAGCGCAAAGAACAGCTCCCCGCTGTAGATCCCGACGCCGCCGAACATCGCCCGGGCACGAATGCCGGGTGTCGCGCGGCCGAGCTGCTCGAGCACGTACGACCGGAAAGACGGATTGACGCTCATCGCTTGTTCCCCGCTCGATCTGGATTTGGAAGACCCTGTCCTGTTGTGCACGGAATCTGCCCTCGGTCCACCTTGCCCCATCCGGCCGACCGCTTGCGATATTACCGTGTTGACCTCGATCGAGGGCTTCAGCGTTGGCTTGCAGGGACCGCAGATCCGCCAGCAGCGTTCACTATCGAAGTCGTAGTTCCATGCAGGCATCGGCACGCGCGTATTCCGACGGTGTCGGCCGGGCGGCGTGCTCGAAGCCGAGACGCCGGTAGAGGCGGATGACGTTGACCAGACTGCTGTTGGTCTCGAGGTAGATGAGGGACGCCCCCTCGGCCCGGGCGCAGTCGACGTCAGCATGGCCGAGCTTGGAATGACCAATCACGAGCGCGGCACTCCCGGGAGCCATCGCCTGGATGGCGGCCGCCGTCGCCGCGGCTTGCGCAAGTTTGTCGCCCTGGATTGGAATACCCGTTGGGGTCAGGTGAAACGCCTCGGGGGTCGGAGTGGCCGTCTGTGCCGTCCGACGATACTCCGACACGAAAATCCCCTGGAGCGCGAAGGCGGCAAGCGCGCCGCGAAGCGCTTCGGCCCGGGCCATCCCCGCCGCGGACAGCTCCGGGTCTCGAGTGGTATCGGTCTTTTCGGCGTGCCGAACCACGACGATCGAGGATGCCTGGGCACGCGCTCCGCCGGGCCCGGCCAGGCCGGCGATCAGGAAGCCCAGCAGAACATGCCGCCTCAACGCTTCCGCCGGACCGACGACTCGCTGGGCCAGTACGCGAACTCGGGCTCGTACAGCGTCGCCTCCATGTCGCCGAGCCGATCCCGAAGAAACGCTTCGGCACCTGCGACTGCCCCATTGGAGATGCTCGGGCCAATCTCCTTCAGTATGAAGGCGAGGAGCAGCCGGGCCTGAATGTCACTGACCTCCACCTCAAGTTCGTCGAGGCAGAATCGCGTGATGGAAGCGAGAGCCTGCTTCTGCGCTTCGTTCGAGATGGTAACCGCCATGGAACGCCCTCCGATTGAATGCTCGCCGGTCTCCACCCGAAGGAGTCTCCTGGGGAGCGTTGCGGTTTCACTGGGTGCGGCTTTACGGCCCAGGCAGCCACGGAGAAACCGCTGCCCGCAGGCCTCGTCGGTTTCGCCAACTGGCGCCGGAGGATCGGCCCCCATGGAGAATAACGAACAAATGGGTCGCGACAACAAACCGGACGAAAGAGGCCGGCAGTCCGGGTGGCCGGTGCGCACGACGAACCCCGACTGGCGAGAGTTCGCCAGCCGGGGTGCGTGAGTCAGCGCGTGTAGTAGTCGCGATCGACGCCATCGAAGTTGCCGCTGCGCATGCAGCACTTCTTGAAACCGGCGTCCGGAACCGCAGGGGCAGAGGTCGTTACGGCCCAGCTTCTCGTGGAAGCAACTCCTTGTGACCGTGGACGATCCGGTCGCCGCGCTTTACCCGGCGTTCGGAGGGATAGCCCTTGCGACGCTTGCTGGTGACCTCAAAAGCAGGGGAGGTCGTTGAATTCTTCGTTGTGGTTTGCCATACGACGCTCCTGTGAGGGGTGAATCTGAACCGGAACTCCTGAGCGTCGGCCCAGAAGCGCAGTAATGCTACAAGAGTGGCAGGAGGGGCGCCAGAGGAAGAGGCCTTGGGGTGCGCCTCGGGCGACCGTCCTTTGCGGTCGATCGGAGCCTCGTCGAAATCAGCTCGCCCCCTCCCCGCGCTTCATCGTCCCGCTGTGCTGCAGGACGAATGATCCCTCCCGCCCTCCGAGTTCGCCCGTAACCTGCTCCATGGCCACATATCCCGCCGACCCCTTCACCGCCGTGTTGAACGCCAGCATGTGCCCCTTGCTGGTGGCCTCCAGGTCGCCGTGAAAGGTCTTGTCGAGTGAAAGGCTGCCAATGGCTGACTCCCCGGCCAGCGGCTGGGGAGTGAGTGTGACGTCGAAGGTGCCGGTGGCGGTCATGATGCCTCGTACGGTGGGGGGGCCTGTTCGGATGATTCCGAAGTCTACACGGTCGCCGTCGACTTGCTGCAAACCTCTTGCCTCCTGGTCCTGGTGCTCGATAGCCAGTTGCTTGTGGCCCGCTGTCTCGCATTCTATCCTTCCTCAGCCCCCGTGGCCTCCGTCCCACGAATACCTATCCGAAGAGCGAGCGTATGAGCGCCTGCCCGTGACGCGCCCTCCAAAGCGCAGACCAGCCAAGAAGCGTGCCCGCGCCGCCGACGCCGCCTCGCCCCCCGATTTCGCTGGTGCTCATCGACGACAATCGGCTCCTGCGCGAGGGGCTGACCGCGATGATCCACGCCCAGCCAGGTTTCCGCGTGCTGGCCGCGTCGGCAGACGTCGAGGAGGCGCTCGCCCGGGTCCGCGAAGCGCGGCCGGACGTCGTCCTCCTGGATTTCGGGCTCGCCGATCATGACAGCCTCAGCCTGACCGCCACAGTCCGCGCCGAGGTCCCGTCCGCCAGGGTGATCGTGATGGGGCTCCTGCCGCTGCAGGAGTACGTGGCGGACTACGTGCGCGCGGGGGCATCCGGGTTCATCATGCTGGACGCCTCATTCGACGAGTTCTTCGAGACCATCCGGGCCGTGGCGGACGGGGCCGAGGTACTGCCCAGGGCGCTCACGAACTCGCTCTTCACCCAGATCGTCCGGAATGCGCCGATGCCCACCAAGGCGCGTGCGCTGGAATCGGTACGCCTGACCGTCCGGGAGCGGGAAATCGTCGCCCTGCTCGGGGAGGGGCTGAGCAACAAGGAAATCGCTGTCCGCATGGGGGTCGCGCTGCATACGGTCAAGAGTCACGTCCACAACGTGCTCGAGAAGCTGGCCCTGAACAGTCGCCTCGAGGTGGCGGCGTTCTCTCACACCCGGGACCGGACCGAACCGCCCCTCGAGTAGCCTCCCCTCGGACTCCCGCCCGCCTCCTCCGTCCTCCGAACTAGTCCCAAGTCCAGCACAACGAGCGATACCTCCGCCACGGCGGAATGCGTAGCGTTCCCTGGTACCGCTGGCCCCAACACTCCCAGTTTCGAGAGGGGTGGCGGGCAGGATCATCGGTGTGGGAGTCACGGGCATCGGCCCGCGTTCTCATCAGGGTGAGCAGTACCGGCGCGAAGCGCCGTTCCAGTCACTTGAGGTCAAGATGGCAAACATGATGATGGCCGGGCTCGTCGCGATCAACTTCCTGGCCTGCGGGCCAGGCACCCCGGCAGGCACGGCCGGCACCACCGCCACCAAGACGACCCTGGCCAACGGCACCACCATCGATGTGACGACGTCACGGACGATCACGTCGCGGACCGACGAGGCGGGGCAGTCCCTGATGACCACGGTCGACGCCGACGTCAAGAACAGCGCGGGCAAGATCGTCATCCCCGCCGGGTCCACCGTCGAGCTGGTCATCACGGAAATCTCGCCGGCCAAGACCAAGAGCGCGAAAGACGGCACCCTGACCCTGCGTGTGGGCGACGTCACGGTCCATGGGAAGAGCTACCCGCTGGCCGCGGAGGTCACCGCGGTGTCCCACACCCTGAAGGGTCGGGGCGTGACGGTCGGCGAAGTGGAGAAGACCGCTGCCGGGACGGCCATCGGGGCGATTGCCGGCACCATCATCGGCGGTGACTCGAAAGGCACCATCATCGGAGCCGCGGTCGGCACGGCGGGTGGCGCCATCGTGGCAAACGAGACCGCCAGCCGGGATGTCGTCATCGTCGCCGGTTCGCCCATTGAGCTAACGCTGACCGGCCCGCTGACCGTGGCGGCACGATGAACCGCTCCGTGAGCCTGACGGTGGGCATCGCCCTCATCGTCCTTGGCGTGTTCGTCTACTTCCAGGGCGCCGACGTCTCCTCCCGGAAGGATGTCCTGAGCGTGGGGGACGTCAAGATCACCGCGCAGGAATCGCGCGCCGTCCCGCCGTGGGCGGCAGGGATCGCCATTGCGGCCGGGGTCGTGCTGCTCGTGGCCGGCGCGCGGCAGCGGTCGTGAAACCAGCCAAGAAGGCCAAGAAGACCAAGAAGGCCCTCTGGAAGGCGCGGAAGGCGGTGGCGCCTGCGGTGGAGCTGACGCGGGACGCGGCGCGCGAGGTCTTCAAGAAGGTCAAGGCGGCCCACAAGGCAACCGCGAAGGCCGTCAAGAAGGGCCTCGCCTCGTGATCGAGGGATCAGGGTGGAACCTGGGGTGGACCCGGACGTCAGTCGTCCTGGGTATCCTCGCGGTCTTCTTCCTGGTTCCGGTGATCGGCAAGCCGATCAGGAAGTAGTCTCTCAATGCGGACTCAGGTCCGGGAGCGTCTCATGGATATCGTCACCTGGCTGATCGTCGGCCTGATCGCAGGACTGCTCGCGAGTTTCGTCCTCGGGGGTGTGGGGTACGGGATCCTTGGGGACATCGTGGTCGGCATCGTCGGCGCCGTCATCGGTGGGTGGTTGTTCGACCGGCTCGACATCGCCGCCCCCTGGGGCGGTCTGGCAGGGGTGATCTTCGTCGCGTTCATCGGCGCTGTCGTCCTGCTGCTCGGCCTGCGGGCCGTACGCCCCATGCGGGCGAGATAGCCCCGGTGGCGGGTCACATCTGACCCGGCCACCAGGAACCCAAACAATGGAAGGGTTCATATGACATCACGACGTACTACGCTGGCCCTGGGCGTCCTGCTCGGCCTCCTCTCCGCCGGGGCTGCCCAGGCGCAGACTCACTCAATGCATCTCGGGCCCCGGCTCTCCTATCAATTCGACGCTGAGGAGATCGGGCTGGGCGCGCAGTTCAGCCTGCCGATTGCCAAGCAACTCGAGTTCTACCCGTCGTTTGACGTGTTCTTCACGAGCCCCAGCTCCCTGTGGAGCTTCAACGTCGACCTGAAGTGGCGTGTCGCACCAGCGTCGGTGAACTGGCTCTATCTCGGGACCGGGCTAAACATCTCGGACGGCCCGGGCGATTCGAACGCCGGACTCAACCTCTTTGGCGGCGTCGAGTCGCTCAAGGGCCGGATCCATCCTTTCGCCGAGATGCGGTTCGTGGTGAGCGACAACTCCACTGCCCAGCTCGCCGCCGGCATCAACTTCACGCTGTAGGGATGCTGTTTACGGGTGGGGTGATCGCCTCCCGATGACGCCAGCACCTGGGATGCCGGCGAAACATCTCGCCGGCATTCTGCTTCCACCGCCCCGCGGCGAGCGGTCGGTGTACCTCCAGCGGGCCGAGCGTTCGAGCAAGACGATCGTCAACCGTGTGAGCGATCATCCGGGGAGTGCTGTCGCATTCGTTTCACTTGGAGCAGAACACGCGTCGCGTCTTCGCTTCGGCTGTGCCGTGCTTTGTCAGGGCCCCAGAGCCCAAGGAGTCCCGTATGTCGTTCCGATCCGTCGCCTACTTCGTTGCCATGTTGACGCTGGCACCCGTCGGGCTGCTGGCCGCGCAGGAGGCTGCTGCACCGGCCGGCACAACCACTGCGGTGGAATCCCCGGTGCCCACCTCAACCGCCGTGACTCCGGCCCCCACCGTGCCGCGGCCCCAGGCCTCTCCCCTTTTCCAGGTAAGCGACTCTGTGCCCACGCTCGGTTCCGTCGACAACGCCAGCATGGCCTCGGGCGGCAAGAGCCACACCATCGTCATCTCGACGCTGGTCCTGGTGCTCGCGGTCGTGATCCTGGTGCTGCTGATTTCCTGAGGGTCGACCCGCCCATCGCGCGGTGCGCGCCCGGGGGCTGCGCTGCGCCATGGCCTGGAGCGCGGGACAGGAGGTGCACCAGCATGACGGTGCCGACCGATTGCCGGCCGGGGGGAGGAACCGCGGAATAGGTGCTGGCGTGGGCTAGGCCCTTCGTGTCGTACCCGGATGACCCCAACGGACGCCGGCAGGCGGCCGGTGATGTTGGCCAGCTGCTTCCGGTGGATCGCCACGGCGGAGAAGCCCAGCGAGGTCCCGAAAGGCGCGTAGTCCGATCAGCGGGTTACGCGAACTGCGCCGCCTCCGTGCTCCCTTCCAGCGCCAGCGTCGAGCTCTGGCCCGCCGACACGACCTGTGCCACCGCGTCGAAATAGCCCGCCCCGACTTCGCGCTGGTGCTTGGTGGCCGTGTAGCCGTGTGCCTCCGACGCGAACTCCGCCTGCTGCAGCTCCGAGTACGCCGTCATGGCCCGCTCCCGGTAGTCCCGCGCCAGCTCGAACATCGAGTGGTTGATCGAGTGGAACCCAGCCAGGGTCACGAACTGGAACTTGTATCCCATCTTGGCCAGTTCCCGCTGGAACTTGGCGATCGTCGGCTTGTCGAGGTGCTTCTCCCAGTTGAATGACGGACTGCAGTTGTACGCCATCAACTTGCCGGGGAACCTGGCGTGCACCCCCTCCGCAAACTGCCGCGCCTCTTCCAGGTCCGGTGTGCTCGTCTCGCACCAGAGCAGGTCGGCGTACGGCGCGTACTCGATGGCCCGCGCAATGGCCATCTCCACCCCGTTCCGGATGTGATAGAACCCCTCCGGAGTCCTCGGCTCGTCCTTGATGAAGGGATGGTCCCGCGGATCGGCGTCGCTGGTGATCAGCGTGGCCGAATCAGCGTCGGTCCGCGCGATGATCAGCGTGGGGACGTCGGACACGTCGGCGGCCAGGCGCGCCGCTACCAGCGTCCGAATAAACTGGCTGGTCGGCACCAACACCTTGCCGCCGAGGTGGCCGCACTTCTTCTCCGAACTGAGCTGGTCCTCGAAATGCACCCCTGCCGCCCCCGCCTCGATCATCCCCTTCATCAGCTCGAAGGCGTTGAGCGGGCCACCGAACCCCGCCTCCGCGTCCGCCACGATCGGCGCGAACCAGTGGGTCTTGCTCGTCTTTCCCTCGGCACTCTCGATCTGGTCGGCTCGCTGCAGCGCGTTGTTGATCCGTCGCACCACCATCGGCACCGAATGCGCGGGATAGAGGCTCTGGTCGGGATACATGGAGCAGGCATCGTTCGCGTCCGCCGCCACCTGCCAGCCGGAGCAGTAAATGGCGGGCAATCCTGCCCGGACCTGCTGCATCGCCTGGTTGCCGGTCAGTGCCCCCAGCGACTGCACGTAGTCCGTGGTGTGCAGCAGGTTCCAGAGCCGTTCGGCGCCAAGTGCGCGCCAGAGTGTGTTCGATCCGCACGCTACCCCGCAGACGGGCGACGTCGGCGGGTGTATAAGGGCGCTTGATGCCTGCCCAGCGGTTGCCAGTGCCATTGGTCGAAGACATTGAGTGCTCTCAGTCGGTCAGGGGGTGTCGAGCATGGGATACGCCGGGAGCGTCAGGAACTCGACGAACTCCCGGGCGGTGGACAGTTCGGTAAACAGGTCGCGCGCCTCGGGGTAGCGCGCCGCGGCGAATCGCGCCGCGCCGATTTCTTCCTTGATGCCGTCAAACTCTTCCGTCACCATGCCGCGGAACGTCGCCTCGGTCAGCGTGGCTGCCGTGCCGTCGGCCATCGTGACGTCCACTTCGTTGTGCAGCCACTGCCAGACCTGCGAGCGGCAGATCTCCGCCGTGGCCGCGTCCTCCATCAGGTCGTAGAGCGGCACGCAGCCGTTGCCCAGCCAGCCAGACCGCCAGGTAGTGGATGCCGACCCGGATGTTGTGCCGGAGCCCCGCCTCGGTGCGCGTGCCCTCGGGCACCGCCAGCAGGTCGGCGGCGGTCACCTGCACGTCCTCGCGCGATACGTCGAGCTGGTTGCGCTTGGTGCCGAGGACGTTCGCGAACACCTCGAGCGCGATGGGGACCAGGCCGGGGTGGGCCACCCAGGTGCCATCGTGTCCGTCACCAGCCTCGCGGCGTTTGTCCGATCGCGCACCTTCTCCAGCGCCGCCTCGTTGCGCGCGTCGTCGCCCTTGATCGGGATCTGCGCCGCCATGCCGCCCATCGCGAAGGCGCCCCGGCGGTGACAGGTCTTGATGAGCAGGGTGGTGTAGGAGCGCATGCAGTGCGCCGCCATCGTCACCTGGGCGCGATCGGGGAGGACGCGGCCCGGGACGGCCTTGAGCGTCTTGATGACGGAGAAGATGTAATCCCAGCGCCCGCAGTTGAGCCCCACGATGTGGTCGCGCAGCTCGTACAGGATCTCGTCCATCTCGAACGCCGCCGGCAGCGTCTCGATGAGGATGGTCGCCTTTGCCGTGCCGACCGGCAGGCCGAGCTTCGTCTCGGCGTAGGTCATGACCTCGTTCCACCACCGCGCCTCGAGATGCCCCTGCAGCTTCGGCAGGTAGTAGTAGGGGCCGGTCTTCCGCGCGAGCAGCTCCGCCGCGTTGTGGAAGAGGTAGAGGCCGAAGTCCACCAGCGGCGCCGGGGCAGGGGAGCCGTCGACCAGCAGGTGCCGCTCCTCGAGGTGCAGGCCGCGCGGCCGCACCAGCAGCACGGCAATCTTCTTGTCCAGGCGATAGGACTTGCCGCTGGTCGGGTCGACGTAGTCGATCTTCCGCCGCACCGCGTCCATCAGGTTGGCCTGGCCGGAAATCACGTTCTCCCAGGTCGGCGCCAGCGAGTCCTCGAAGTCGGCCATGAACACCTGCGCGCCGGAATTGAGCGCGTTGATGACCATCTTCCGGTCCACCGGCCCGGTGATTTCCACCCGGCGGTCGAGCAGGTCGGCCGGAATCGGGGCCACCTTCCAGTTGCCCGCGCGGACCTCCGCCGTCTCCTTCAGGAAGTCGAGCGACTCGGTGCCGGCATCGAGACGTGCCTGCCGCGCGGCGCGCGCTGCCAGCAACTCCTTGAGCGGAGCCCGGAACCGGCGGGTCAGCTCTTCAATGAAGGCGCGCGCCTCAGCGGTGAGGACGCGATCGAGATCGGCGGGCGCGTGCGCGGCCTGCAGGGCCATATCGCGGGCTCCGGTAAGAGTCACTCAATAGTGGTGTTGGGCAATCGTGGAGACCGTGGGATTTTCGTGAAAATCCCGTTCGGTCCCCATATGTAGGAGAGGGGGCAAGAACCGGGCTTGGGAAGGGAGGTAGATGAGGCGAAGGTAAATCAAAGAATCACAAAAAGTTACAGAGATCTACCCACCGGGGCTGTTGCACAAAAGAAACGATCAATTCTCTGCCATAGCGACATTGTGGATCCGGCCGAACCCTTGGCGCCTCTTCGCGTCTTCGCGTTGAAAAGCTGCTGATGCAAAGAACTGGCCCGGCTTTCGCCGGGGTGACGATTTGTGCAGTTACTGCCCCGCGGCCCCGCTGCCCCGCTGCCCCGCCAGTTGCCCACATGCTGCCTTGATGTCGAGTCCCCTGCTCCGCCGCACCACCGCCTCGACCCCGCGCGCCTGCAGTCGCCCCGCAAACAACTTGATCTTGTTCGACGGCGTCGGCTCCAGCCCCGGCGCTCCTCCCGGGTGCAGCGGCAGCAGGTTCACCAGCGCGCCCTGCCGGTTGGCCAGCGCGGCCAGCGCGTCGGCGTCCTGGTCGCTGTCGTTCTTCCCGGCGATCATCACGTACTCGAAGGTGATCCGCTTCCGGAACGCCGTCGCCGCCTGGCAGCACGGCCTCGAGGTCGTACTTCTTCTCGATCGGCATGATGGCCAGCCGCCGCTCGGCGGTCGGCGCATGCAGCGAGATGGCCAGCCGGAACTGCTCCGGCCTCGCCGCCAGCTTCTTCATGCCCGGGAGGATGCCCACGGTGCTGACCGTGATGTGGCGGGCTCCGATCCCCAGCCCTTCAGGCTTGTTGAGAATGGTCAGCGCTACATCCACACCGGGCCAGTTGAGCAGCGGTTCCCCCATCCCCATGAACACGATGTTGCTCGGCTTGTCGGTCGGGTCGCGCAGCATCACCTCGCGCACCTGACCGGCGATTTCGAACGGACTCAGGTTCCGGCGAAAGCCCATCAGCCCCGTGGCGCAGAAGACGCAGCCGAGGGCGCAGCCCGCCTGCGAGGAAATACAGAGAGTGCGGCGGCTGCCGGAGGGGATGAGCACCGACTCCACCGCCTCGCCGTCGTCGAGCCGCCAGAGAAACTTGCGCGTGCCGTCCTGCGAGAGCTCGGAGAGCGCTTCCTTGAGACGCCGGAGCGGGAACGCCTGCATCCAAATCGGCGCGGAGTGCGGCTGGCAGCTCCGTCGCATCGCTCCAGGCCGCGATTGGCTGGACCCAGAGCCGTCGGTGCAATTGCTCGGTCCGGTAGCGGGGCAGGCCCCGCGCCTCGACCCAGAGTCTCGAGCCGCTCGAGCGCGGCCTCAGGAGTCAGATCGAGGATCGAATCGGCCGGCGGCGCGACTTTGGGGGATACCATGCTGCAAAGATAAGCGGTGGGGCGAGATCGAGATTGCTTCGGCCACTCCGTGGCCTCGCAATGACAGAAATGGTTTCTTCTGTCATTGCGAGGAGGCCCCGCAGGGGCCGACGAAGCAATCTCGATTTCTTCCCTAACCCCTTCTGTTTGAATTACTTGCCCGCCCATTGAGCGGCGGTTACGTTTCGCTTCATGACCGCCACCTCCTACCGCACACACCTCTGCGGCGCCCTGACCCGCGAGCACGCGGGCCAGCCTGTGCGTCTCGGCGGCTGGGTGCATCGTCGCCGAGACCTCGGCGGCCTCGTCTTCCTCGACCTGCGCGACCGCGCCGGACTGGTCCAGCTCTCCTTCGACCCGCGCTGGAGCCCGCCGGACGTGATCGCCGCGAGCGGCGTCGGTCGGCCCGGAAACGGTGGTGCTGGTCGAGGGGGAGGTGCAACTCCGCCCCGAGATCGGCCGCGACGCCGGCATGGCGTCACGCGAGGTCGAGGTCCACGTCCGGCAACTGACCGTGGCCGGCCCCGCCGTCACCCCGGCCATTCCCGTGTCGCGGAAGGAGGGCGAGGAGCTCCCCTCGGAGGAACTCCGCCTCCGCCACCGCGTGCTCGATCTTCGACGGCCCGAGCTGCAGCCCAACATGATCCTTCGGCACCGGCTGCTGCAGCGGAGCCGGCGGACGATGTCCGAACTCGGCTTCCTGGAGATCGAGACGCCGATCCTCACCAAGCCGACGCCGGAAGGGGCGCGCGACTACCTCGTCCCCAGCAGCGTGCATCGCGGCGAGTTCTACGCGCTGCCGCAGTCGCCGCAGATCTACAAGCAGCTGCTGATGGTGGCGGGCTACGACCGCTACTTCCAGATCGCCCGCTGCTTCCGCGACGAGGACCTCCGTGCCGACCGGCAGCCGGAGTTCACCCAGATCGACCTCGAGGCGTCGTTCGTGGGGCCGGAGGATGTGCAGGCGGTCGTCGAGCAGGTGCTGGTGGACCTCTGGGCGGAGGCAGGGCACGCGATCGCGCGCCCCTTCCGGCGGCTCGCGTACGCGTGAGGCGATGGAGCGGTACGGCGTGGACAAGCCCGACCTGCGCTACGGCTTCGAGATTCGGGACCTGAGCGCCGCTCGTCGCCGCCGACGCGGCGCCGTTCGTCCGGACCGCCATCGACGGCGGGGGGCCGGGTGCGCGGCATCGTCGCGGCCGGCCAGGCCGACGCCAGCCGCAAGGAACTCGATGCCGTCTCGGCGCGCTCGCCAAGGAGGCCGGCGCCGGCGGGCTGATCTGGGCCAAGCGCACCGCCGCCGGCTGGGAAGGGCAGGGGGTCAAGGCCATCGGCGCGGCCGACCCTCGAGCGGCTCGGCGGCACGAAGGCGACCTCTTCGTCGCCGTGGCGGGGCCGGACGCGCGCGACCATCGCCGGCGCTGCACGCGGTGCGGAGCGCGCTCACCCGGCGACCTGGAGTCGACCCCGTCCGACGGCGCACGCCTTCTGCTGGGTCGTGGACTTCCCGCTCTTCGAGCAGGACCCGGGGACCGGCGAGTGGTCGCCCGCACATCATCCGTTCACGGCGCCGCACCCCGACGACGCCGCGCGGCTCCGCACCGAGCCCTGGTCGTGCCGGGCGCTGCACTACGACGCGGTCTACAACGGCAACGAACTCGGCAGCGGATCGATCCGCATCACCACGCCGGAACTGCAGACGACCATCTTCGAACTGCTGAAGATCTCCGCGCCCGACATCCGCCGTCGCTTCGGCTTCCTGCTCGACGGCCTCGCCGCCGGCGCTCCGCCCCACGGCGGTTTCGCGCTCGGCTTCGACCGAATCGTGATGCTGCTCGCCGGCGCCACCTCGCTCCGCGACGTGATCGCCTTTCCGAAGTCCACCGCCGCCCGGGCCCTCTTCGAAGGCGCCCCAACCACCGTGGACGCGAAGGACCTCGCCGCGCTCCACCTGGAGGTCACTGGTGAAGGCTGACGCCAACGACGTCGTCCACCGCATCTCCACCGAAGGCGCCGACCCGCTCCTGCTCGGTGGGGTCAACGACGTCAACCTCCTCGAACTCCAGCGCGCCCTCGGCGTGCGCGCCACCCTCCGCGGCGAGACCCTGACCCTCGGTGGGACCCTCGATCAGATCGAACGCGCCACCCCCGTGGTGCAGGGGCTCATCGACCTCGCGCGGATGGGAGAATCGATTGCGCCGGAGGACGTCTATCGCATCGCATCGGAACCCGGCGCCGAATTGCCGGCCACCAACGGCGACGGGCGCATCGTGCTCCCCGGCATGCGGAAGGCCATCGTCGCCAAGACCGCCGGCCAGAAAGACTACCTCGCCGCCATCGCCGCGCACGACATCGTCATCGGCATCGGTCCTGCCGGCACCGGCAAGACCTACCTCGCCGTGGCCAAGGCCGTCGAGGCGCTGGCCCGCAAGCGCGTCAAGCGCATCATCCTGGCCCGGCCCGCGGTCGAAGCCGGGGAGTCGTTGGGGTTTCTGCCGGGCGACCTGCAGGCCAAGGTCGATCCCTACCTCCGCCCGCTCTACGACGCCCTCGAAGACATGATGCCCTCCGAAAAGGTGCAGAAGGCGCTGGAGACCCGCATCATCGAGATCGCCCCGCTCGCCTACATGCGTGGCCGGACCCTCTCCGACGCGTTCATCATCCTCGACGAGGCACAGAACGCGACCGGCGCCCAGATGAAGATGTTCCTCACCCGGCTCGGCGTGAACAGCCGCGTGGTGGTGACCGGCGACAAGACCCAGGTGGACCTCCCCAAGCGCGAGGACTCCGGACTCATCCAGGTGGAGCGCATCCTCCCCGGCATCGAGGGGATCTCCTTCTGTTACCTGCAGGACACCGACGTCGTCCGGCACCGGCTGGTGCGCGACATCATTCGCGCCTACGCGGAAGACCAGGTCGGCTGAACATGAGGGCGCCGCGTGGCTGCCGCCGCTGAGGTGACCGTGCACGGCCGCGTGGTGCCGGTGCCCGCCGCCTCCGTGCGCAAGGCCGTCCGGGCGGTGCTGGCCGGCGAGCGCCGCCACGCGGCGGTCTCTGTCACCTTTCTGGGGCGCGAGGCGATGCGCCAGATGAATCTCCGCCACAAGGGGCACGATTTCCCCACCGACGTCATCAGCTTCGCCCTTCCCGATCCGCGCGGCGGGTTGCTCGGCGATCTCTACATCTGTCGCTGGCAGGCGGAGCGCGAGGCACGCCGCCGCGGTCTGACGTTGCGCGAGGAGCTGCTGCGCCTCGTCGTCCACGGGACGCTCCATATCCTCGGCTGGAATCACGAGGAGGGCGCCGGGCGGGAGGCCTCTGCGATGTGGGTGAAACAAGAGCGCTACCTGCGGGCACTGATGTGAGTGCCTTCTTCCATGGGCTCCTCTCGCCGGCGGCGCTCGTCGGGTTCGCCTTCTGGGCGGCCTGGCTGGCGCTGGCCGCGGAGTCCGAGGGCGATCTTCCCCGGGCCGACGGCGACGGCAATGCGTCGCTGCCGCTCGCCCGGAGGCTGCATATTGCGCACCTGGCCCTGCTCGTCATCGCCGGCGCGGCGGCCGCCACTGCGGTCGTCTGGTGGGCGTGGCCCCCGCTCAAGGGTGCCATCCACCTCGCCCTGGCCGTCTCGGTGGTCTGGGTGGTCGGCGATCTGCTGCCCAGGCTCCTCGCCGCCATCGCCCCCGACCTCGCGCGGCTCGTCCGTCCGGGCGCCGCCGGTTCCCTGTGGATCTTCCGGCCCCTCTTTCACCTCGTCACGCTCGTCGATCGGCGCGGCATGCGGCAGAGCCTCGCCCCCGCTCGGCCCGGGGCCAGTACGCCGCGCGACGCCATGATCGGGGTCTTTGCGCTCTCCGACATGACGGTCGCGGAGGTGATGACCCCGCGGATCGATATCGTCGGGGTGGACGTCTCGGAGAGCCGCGAGGAGGTGGTGTCGACCCTGAGTCGCGCCGAGCACGCGCGCCTGCCGGTCTTCGAGGGACAGCCCGACGCGGTCGCCGGGGTGGTCTACGCGAAGGACATGCTCGCGCACCTCGACGACGACGACAGGGACGTGCGGTGGACGGCGCTCATCCGGCCGGTGCCCTTCGTGCCCGAGGGGAAGACCCTCGACCGGCAGCTCCGCGACTTCCAGCGGGGGCCGAGCCACCTGGCGGTGGTGGTGGACGAGTTCGGTGGCACGGCCGGTCTCATCACCCTCGAGGACATCCTCGAGCAGGTGGTCGGCGAGATCCACGACGAATACGACGTCGACGAAGTCGATCCCGTCGTCGCGGTCGGCGGCGATGCCTTCCGCGTGCTGGGAGGCGTCGCCCTGACCGAGCTGGAGGCGCTCTTCCACCAGGACCTCGGCCACGAGGACGTGAGCACCGTCGGCGGGCTCGTCCTCGCGCAGCTCGGGCGGGTGCCGCGCGCCGGCGACCTGGTGCGGGTCGGGGATGTGGAACTCGAGGTCGAGCAGGTGTCGCGGCGGCGGGTGCGCCGGGTGCTCGCGCGGCGGGTGCCGGTCGAGAAGGGCGCCACGCACGGGGAGGCGGCATGATCTGGGGCGTCTTCGCGCTCGGGCTGGCGCTGACAATGCTCGGGTCAATGGCCGGGGCCGCGCTGGTGTACGTGAGCCGCGCGGAGTTGGCGCGCGCCGTGTCGCGCCAGCTTCGCGGAGGGTCGTCGGCCCTCGCGTGGCTCTCGCGCATCGAGTCGATCCTGACCGCCGCGGCCGCCACCTCCGCGTTCGGCGTCATTCTGCTCGGCGCGGCGTTCCCCGCGGTGTTCGCCCGCCAGGGTGCCGTGCTCATGGCTCCCCTCATCGCCCTCGTGGCCGTTCCCTTCGTCCTCTTCAGCGGGTATCTCGCTCCCCGGTGGCTGACCGCCTCCCGCGCCGACCTCGTCACCCGCGTCGCGATGCCACTGCTCGAGCCGTGGGCCCGGTTCCTCAGCGTGCTGCTCCCGGCGCGCCGCCCTTCGCGCGCCACCGAGTTCCGCACCCTCTGGCGGGAAGGCGCCGCGGTCGGCCTGCGCGCCGACGAAGACCTCCGCACCGTCGGGGGGGTGATGGCCTTCGCGAGCCGGCCGGTCCGCGAGATCATGACGCCACGCACCGACCTCATCGCCATCCCGGAGGACGCCACCCTCCCCGACATCGTGCAGGTCTTCGCCCAGAGCGGGTACAGCCGGATCCCCGTCTATCGCGGCACGCTCGACGAGATCGTGGGCATGCTGCACGCCTTCGACCTCTTCAAGCTCCGCCCCGGCGATCCGCTGCCGGTGCGCCCCGTCGCCATCGCCGCCCCGGGCCGCGCCGCCGGCGAACTCTTCCTCGACATGCAGCGTGAGCGGCGCCACCTCGCGGTCGTGATCGATGAATTCGGCGGCACCCTCGGCCTGGTCTCGCTCGAGGACCTGCTCGAGGAACTGGTCGGGGAGATCTACGACGAACACGATCAGGCCCCGGCGCCCACCCCGCCCGCACGCGGCGCCGCCCTTGCCGAAGTGGACGGGTCCACCCCCACCGCCGACCTCGCGATCCAGTTCGACGTGGCGCTGCCCAGCGTCGGGGCGTCGACCATCGGGGGACTCCTCGCCGGCCTGGCGGGACGGATTCCCGCGGCGGGGGAGCGGTTCGTCATTGCCGGGCTTGAAGTCGACGTGGTGACTGCCAGTGCCACCCGCGTGGAGCGGGTGCTGGTGCGTCCCGGCCCCGTGGCCCTGGTCCCGCTCGTGAGGGAGGCGTCATGAGCCCGCGTGCCACCAAGAAGAAAAAGAAACAGAGCCTCCCCGACCTGCTCCGCGCCGGGAACATCGACGAGTTCGTCAAACTCGCGCTCGACATGGAGTCGGTCGACCTCGCCGACGTGCTCTCCTCGCTCGACGACGAGGAACGACTCATCGCCGTCCGTGCCCTGCCGCCGGAGATCTCCGGCGAAGCGCTGACGGAGATGCCGGAAGACGAGCACGCCGAGGATACGCTCGCCGCGCTCGAGCCGGAACACGCCGCGGACATCGTCGACGAGATGGCCGACGACGACGCCGCCGACCTCCTGCAGGACCTGGACCCCGAGGAGCAGGAGCGGATCCTCTCCGAAGTGGAGGACCGCGCCGAGGTGGACCGCCTCCTGGCGTACGACGAGGAGTCCGCAGGCGGCCTGATGACCGCGCACGTGGTGACCGTGCTCGATACGGCCACCGCGGGGGAAGCGATCGAGGAGATCCGCCGGCAGGCCGAGGAGATGGAGGGGTTCTACCAGGTGTTCGTGGTCGATACCAGCCACCACCTCGTCGGGCTCCTGCCGCTCAAGGACCTCGTCACCAGCCCGCCGGACCGGCGGGTGCGCGAGTTCATGGAAGCGGCGGACATCACCGTCACCCCCGATCGCGACCAGGAAGAGGTGGCGCGGCTGATGGCGCGGTACAACGTGCCCAGCGTGCCGGTCGTCGATGCCGACGGGGTGTTGCTCGGCCGGGTCACCTTCGACGACGTCATCGACGTGGTCGAGGCCGAAACGACCGAGGACCTCCTGCAGTTCGGTGGCGTGTCCGCGGACGAAGAACTCAGCGCGCCCTGGACCGACGCGGTCCGCAGCCGGTTGCCCTGGCTCTATGTGAACCTCCTGACGGCCTTCGCGGCGGCTTCCGTCGTACTCGTGTTTTCGGACGCGATCCAGGAACTCAAGTGGCTCGCGGTGTTCATGCCGATCATCGCGGGGATGGGCGGCAACGCCGGCACCCAGGCCCTCGCGGTCTCGGTCCGCCGGATCGCGCTGGGGCAGGTACCGGCGGGAGACGAGATCGGGATCGTCGGCAAGGAGATGCTCGTTGGCCTGGTCAACGGCTTCGCGAGCGCCCTGGTGGCCGGCGGCATCGGCTGGATGGCGGCCGGACCGCAGTTCGGCGCCGTCGTCGCGCTCGCCATGGTGGCCAATCTCGGCGTCGCGGGCTTTGCCGGAGCCTTCGTCCCGCTCTTCCTCGAGCGGATGCGGATCGACCCCGCCATCGCCAGTTCCGTCTTCGTCACGACCTTCACGGATATGTGCGGCTTTTTCCTGCTCTTGGGGATGGCCACGCACTTCCTGCTCTAGCTTGCCCCGGTCCCGGTTCCGGGTGACCTTCCATCATGGATCGTGACGCCTTGCTCGCCGGCCTGCGAGAGCGCCAACCCGCCGCGTTGGCCCGGGCCATCTCGGTGGTCGAAAATGGGCGCGAGGGGTTCGAACCGCTCCTCAGCGCGCTGCATCCGGGGCTGGGCCGCGCGCATCGGATCGGGATCACCGGGCCGCCCGGGGCGGGGAAATCGACGCTCACCGAACGCCTCGTCGGGGCCTTCCGGGCGCAAGGGCACACGGTCGCCGTGGTGGCGGTCGATCCGACCAGCCCCTTCTCGGGGGGGGCCCTCCTCGGCGACCGGATCCGGATGGAGAGCATCGCGCTCGACCCGGGCGTCTTCATTCGCTCGATGGCGACCCGCGGCTCGCTGGGCGGCCTCGCCACCTCCACCCGCGAGGTCTGCGACGTACTCGATGCGGCCGGATTCGACCGGATCCTGGTGGAGACGGTGGGGGTGGGCCAGTCGGAGCTGGCGGTCTCGCGCATGGCCGACACCAGCCTCCTGCTCCTGGTGCCGGAATCGGGCGACGGGATCCAGACGCTGAAGTCGGGGATCATGGAAGTGGCGGACCTGTTCGTGGTGAACAAGGCCGACCGGCCCGGGGCCGACAAGTTGCGGCAGGAAATCGAGATCACCCTCGGCATCCGCCGCGGCAACGCATTCCGCCACGTGCCGGCGCACCACGGGTTCACGGCGCGGAGCAAGGCAGACGCCGACGCGCGCGCCGCCGAATCGAGTGCGGCGTGGAAGCATCCGGTGCTCGCCACCATCGCCGCCAAGGGCACCGGGACCGACGACGTGGTGGCGGCGCTGGACGCCCATCGGGCGTGGCTGGAGGCCTCCGGCACCATGCGAGAGCGCCGCCGCCGCCGGCTGGAGGAACGCACCCGCGAGGTCGTGGACCGGGCGCTGGTGCGCTGGGTGTGGGACGAGACCGACGCCGAGCCGGCCATCCGCGACCGGCTGGACGATCTCGAGTCGGGCCAAGTCAGCCCCTACGAGCTGGCCGCCCAAATCCTGGACGCCCTCAAGCAGGGAGCACGGCCATGAGCGCATCGGACACCAACGGCAATCTCGACCGGCTCGCCGCCCAGGAGCGGGAACTGGCGGCGCTCCGGTCCGAGGTCGCCGCGTGGCGCGAACGGTTCGCCAAGCTCCCGAAGCGCGACGACACCGACTTCACCTCCGTCTCCGGCCGTTCCGTGGAGCCGGTGTACACGCCGCTCGATCTCTCCCCCGACCTGCTTGGGCAGGGGGTGCTGCCGGGCCAGTATCCCTACACCCGGGCCATTCACCCCAGCGGCTACCGCGGCAAGCTCTGGACGATGCGACAGTTTGCCGGCTTCGGCACCGCCCAGGACACCAACGAGCGCTACAAGTTCCTCCTCTCCCGCGGCCAGACCGGACTCTCGGTCGCCTTCGACTTCCCCACGCTCATGGGGTATGACGGCGATCATCCCCGCTCCGAGGGCGAGGTCGGCAAGTGCGGCGTGGCCATCTCGTCGCTCGCCGACATGGAGACCCTCTTCGACGGGATTCCGCTCGACCAGGTCTCCACCTCGATGACCATCAACGGCCCCGCCGCCATCATCTTCTGCTTCTACGTGGCCGCGGCGGAGAAGCAGGGCGTGTCCATCGAGAAGCTGCAGGGGACGATCCAGAACGACATCCTCAAGGAGTACATGGCGCAGCACGCCTGGATCTTCCCGGCGGAACCGGCGCTGAAGGTCATCGTCGACATGTTCGAATGGGCCGCGGAACACACGCCCAAGTGGAACACCATCTCCATCTCGGGCTACCATATCCGGGAGGCGGGAGCCACTGCGGTGCAGGAGCTGGCGTTCACCCTGGCCAACGGCTTCTGCTACGTGGAGCACGGGATCGAACGGGGACTCGACGTGGACACCTTTGCGCCCCGGTTGTCGTTCTTCTGGGACGTTCACAACGATTTCTTCGAGGAAATCGCCAAGATGCGGGCCGCGCGCCGGATCTGGGCCCGTCACATGCGCGAGCGGTACCACGCCCGCGATGCCCGCAGCTGGATCATGCGCTTCCACTCCCAGACGGCCGGTGTCACCCTGGCGGCGCAGCAGCCGCTGATCAACATCGTCCGCGTGGCCTACCAGGCCATGGCCGCCGCCCTCGGCGGCACCCAGTCGCTGCACACCAACGCTTTCGACGAAACCCTGGCGCTGCCCACCGAAGACTCGGTGCGGATTGCGCTCCGGACCCAGCAGATCCTCGCCTACGAAACGGGCGTGCCGAACGTGACCGATCCACTGGGCGGCAGTTACTACGTCGAGGCGCTGACCGATCAGCTGGAGCGCGAGGCGGAGGCGCTATTCGCGGAGATCGACGCCCAGGGGGGCGTGGTGAAGGCGATCGAGGCGGGATGGTCGCAGCGGCAGATCGCGCGCGCCGCCTCCCGGTTCCAGCACGAAGTGGAGCAGCACCAGCGGACCATCGTTGGCGTCAACGAGTTTGTGGAAGACGACGAGACGACAGTGGAGATCCTGAAGATCGGCAACGAAGCGGAGGCCTCGCAGCGCGAGCGGCTCGCCCAGCTCCGCGCCACCCGCGACCAGGCGCGCGTGGACCAGCGCCTCGAGGCGCTGCGCCAGGCGGCCGCGGAGGACCGGAACGTCATGCCCGCGATGCTCGATTGCGCGCGGGCATATTGCACTCTCTTTGAAATCCGCCACGTGCTCGAAGGGGTCTTCGGAACCTACCGCGAACCGGTGTTCTTCTGACCCCTCGGCCGTCGGCCAGGAGGAAGTCATGGCACGCACCACCACGCCCGCCGCGGGCAGTATCGCGGCGCAACTCGCCCGTCTCAATCAGTTCCGCCCCGGGAAGCATCGCGTCGTCAGCTGTTACCTGAAGGTCGAGCCGCGCGACCGGGCCCGCGGCAAGTATCTGATCAAGGTGAAGAACCGGGTGCGCGACCTGGAAGCGGCGCTGCCCGAACTGGGCCTGGACCGGGCCACGCTGGAGGCGGTCCGCGCCGACCTCGCCCGGGTCCTCGATTTTCTCAAGCACCCGGGAAACCTGCCCGCCTCGCAGGGGGTCGCCCTCTTCGCCTGCGGTCCGCAGAAGCTCTGGGAAGTGGTGCCACTGCCGTCGGTGCACCGGTCCCGGCTCGCGGTGGATCGCACCCCGTTGGTGCGCGAGCTCGCGGCCGCCGACGATGAGTTCGGCCGCGTCCTCACCGCCGTCCTCGACCGGACCGCCGCCCGCTTCTTCCAAGTGACCGCGTTCGGCGCCACCGAAGTGTCGGACATCACCGCCGACGCCACGCGGGGCGGACGCTTCCACGGCGATCAGGACGGCCCCGGCTGGGGAGAGCACAGCTACCACAACCGTCTCCGGACGGAGCGGCAGCGGCACTTGGGGGCCGCCGCCCTCGAATTGCAGGCGCTGGACAAGAAGGACCCCGTGCGCGGCATCGTGCTGGCCGGCAACGGCACCGACGCCGGCGTGCTGCAGCCCTACCTGCATCCCTACCTGCTCGACCGCGTCATGGGCTCGGTGCGGCTGAACGCGAAGAAGGTGACGGCGGCGGAGGTGCTGGCCGCGACGCTGGAGGTGCGCGCCGCGTGGGAACGGACGTCGGAGTTGCTGCTGATGCATGACCTCGAGGAGGGGCTCGGCACCGGCTGGGCGGTCGATGGGGTTCACGAAACGCTCAAGGCGCTCGGTCGCGGCCAGGTCCGCACCCTGCTGGTCGACCCGGACGTCGCCGAACCGGGCGTCCGCGGCGTGTCGTCCGGCCGGTTGGCGCTGATGGAGGCCGACCTGCGCGGGGAGGGGGACATCGTTCACGTCATCGACGTGATCGACGACGCCATCGAGGAGGCGCTGCGCCAGCGCGTCACGGTCAACGTCGTGTTCGAGCCGGCGGCCAAGCAGGCGATTCACGGGTTGGCCGCGCTGCTGCGGTTCCGGTAGCCCGCACCATTTCAGACAGGAGTTCGCCCGTATGACACGCACCAAGTCGGCGTCCCGGCCCATCCGGGTGCTCGTGGCCAAGCCCGGCCTCGACGGGCACGATCGCGGGGCCAAGGTGGTCGCCGCGGCGCTGCGGGACGCCGGGATGGAAGTCATCTACACCGGCCTCCACCAGACGCCGGAGATGATCGCGGCCGCGGCGGTGCAGGAAGACGTCGATGTCGTGGGGCTGTCGATCCTCTCGGGCGCGCACATGACGCTCTTCCCGCGGGTGCGCCAGATGCTCGACGCCCAGGGCCGGCAGGACGTCCTCCTCACCGGCGGCGGCATCCTGCCGACCGAAGATGTCGCGGCGCTGGAGAAACTGGGCACCGGACGCCTCTTCGGCCCTGGCACCCCGACCTCCGACCTCGTCGAGTACATCCAGGCGTGGGCCGCCGAGCACCTGAAGGACTGACGTGACGCCTCCCAGGTCCGACTCCCACGCCGGCCGGCTCCGCACCCTGACCGACGAGTACCGCGCACTGGCCCGCCGCCTCGAACAGGGGGGCGGCGCCAGGCGCGTCGCAAAGATGCACGCCAAGGGCCAGCTCTCCCCCCGCGAGCGCGTCGAACAACTGCGGGATCCCGCCACCCCCTGGGTCGAAATCGGCTTGTTGATCGCCTACGATCAGTATGACGGCCAGGCACCGGGGGCAGGTGTCATCACCGGCGTCGGCGTCGTCGAGGGCCGGGAGGTCGTGATCGTGTCGAACGACGCCACCGTCAAGGCGGGATCGTGGTGGCCGGAGACGATCAAGAAGATCCTGCGGGCGCAGGAAGTGGCGATGCGCCAGCGGATTCCGATCATCTATCTCGTGGACAGCGCCGGCGTGAACCTGCCCTACCAGGGTGGCGTGTTTCCGGGGCAGTACGGCGCCGCGCGAATCTTCTACTACAACTCGATCATGCGCCGGTACCTGCACGTGCCGCAGATCAGCGCGGTCATGGGAAGCTGCGTGGCGGGCGGTGCGTACCTGCCGGCGCTCTCCGACGTCATTTTCATGGTGGAGGGGACCAGCTTCATGGGCCTCGGCGGTCCCAATCTGGTGAAGGGCGCCACGGGGCAGACCGTGGACGGCGAATCCCTTGGCGGCGCGCACACGCACACCGAAATCAGCGCCGTCGCGCACTACCGCGCCGCCACCGACACCGAATGCCTCGCGCGGATTCGCGAATACGTCGGGCGACTCCCCCGGCTCGGCGAGGTGCGGCACCGCGTGCGGGAGTCGCACGCACCGAGGCGCGATCCCGCCGAACTGTACGAGGTCCTCCCGCAGGACCACCGGATGTCGTACGACATGCAGCACCTGCTCGACTGCCTGCTCGACGACGGCGCGCTGGACGAGTTCCAGCCCGACGTGGCCAAGGAGATGATCTGCGGACACGCCCACCTTGAAGGGTGGCCCGTCGCGGTCATCGTCAACCGGCGTGGCCTGGTGAAGGGCGCTCCCGGCACGCGGCCCAAATTCGGCGGCATCGTCTATACCGAGAGCGCCGAGAAGGTGGCCTACTTTATCGAGACGGCCAGCCGGGAGCGGATCCCGCTGCTGTTTGTCCAGGATGTGAGTGGCTTCATGGTCGGGCCCGAGGCGGAACACTCCGGCATCATCCGCGCGGGGGCCCGCTTCGTCGAGGCGATGGCCACGGCGGTCGTGCCGAAGCTCGTGCTGACCGTGAATCACGCCTCTGGCGCCGGTTACTACGCGATGGCAGGGCAGGGGTTCGACCCCGACTTCATCCTCTCCTGGCCTACCGGCCGGATGGCGGTGATGGAAGGGGAGTCGGCGGTCACGGCGGTGCACGGCCCGGACATTGAAAAGGCGAAGCAGGCTGGCGGGGAGCCGTCCGCCGCGGTGCAGGCCTCGATGGACTCGATGCGCGAGGACTACGAGCATCAGCTCGATGCCAAGTTCGCCGCCGCTCGCGGCTACGTCGACGCCATCATCACGCCGGAGGAGACGCGCGACCAGCTCGCCTTCCTGCTCCGGACCGTGTCCAATTACGCCGGGCCGCACCTCGGTCCCTTCGTCCTTCCCCCGCTCGATTCGGTGCCTTCACGCTGATGCATATTCGTCCGGTCGCGCTCCTCGGCGCCTTCGCGCTCGCCTGCGCGCCTGCGGTCCAGCCGCCCCAGCCCAACGTCGATCCCGGCCGCACCGAAGTCCCCGCCGTCACGGTGCCCGCCACGCCGCCGCCGACGATACCCCTGGCGCCCGCGGATGCGGCCTACGCCAAGGGGTGGATGCCCCTCGCCGCCACCGGCATTCCCGACTTCCTCGCGCTCCATCCTGCGTGGGACGGCCGCGGGGTCCTGATCGGCATTCTCGACAGCGGAATCGATGCGGGCGTGCCAGGACTCCAGCGGACGCCGAATGGAAGCCCGAAGCTGCTCGACCTCCGCGACTTCTCCGGGGAGGGCGCAGTGCCGCTCACCCTGCTGTCGCCGGTCGGAGACTCGGTGCGCATCGGCGGCGTTTCCCTTGGGGGGATGAGCCGGGTCCGGGCGTTGAGCGCCACCGGCCCCTGGTATGGCGGCGTGCTCCGTGAACGTCCCCTTGGTGAATTGCCCGCCGCGGACGTGAACGGCGATGGCGACGACGACGATGCACTGCCGGTCCTGGTGACCCAGGCCAGCGATGGGTGGATCGTGATGGTCGACACCGACGGCGACGGATCGCTGGCCGGCGAGCGGCCGGTGCGCGACTACCTGCGCGGCCGCGACACCTTCGGCTGGGCGCAGCCTGGCCAGCCGACACCGTTGACCGTGGCGGCCAATATTGCGGTGACGGGTGGGGTGCCGCGCCTCGAACTCTTCTTCGACAACAGCGGCCACGGAACCCACGTGGCCGGCATCGCGGCGGGGAACGATCTCTACGGCGTGGGTGGATTCGACGGCGTGGCGCCCGGCGCCCAGCTGCTCGGGCTCAAGATCGCCAACAACGCCCACGGCGGCGTGACGGTCACCGGCAGCATGCTGGCCGCGATCGACTACGCCATCCGGTTTGCGAAGGCGCGCCAGCTCCCCCTCGTACTCAACATGAGTTTCGGCGTGGGGAACGAGATCGAGGGCACCGCCCGGATGGACCAGATCGTGGACTCCGTGCTGGCCGCCAATCCCGACCTGGCTCTCGCCATCAGCGCCGGCAACGAAGGCCCCGGCTTCTCCACCGTCGGGTTCCCCGGGTCGGCGGAACGCGCGCTGACGGTGGGCGCCACCTTTCCGCTCGCCTTTCTGGCGGGCGCGCCGGAGGACGGGCGCCCCGATCCGGTGGCCTACTTCTCCTCGCGCGGTGGCGAGCTGGCCAAGCCGGACTTCGTGACTCCCGGCGTGGCCTTCTCGACAGTGCCACGGTGGAATACCGGCGACGAACGAAAGGGCGGTACCAGCATGGCCTCGCCCTACGCTGCCGGACTCCTCGCCCTGCTTCGCTCCGCGGCGGTGGCAGAGAAGCGCGCGGTGAACGGGCGCCAGCTCAAACAGGCGCTGATGGTGACCGCCCGGCCGCTTCCCGAGGCCACCTACCTCGATCAGGGCACCGGGACCCCTAACATCGGGTCGGCGTGGACCTGGTTGAGTGAGGGACGCGATGTGCCGGAGGTGGGGGTGAGGTCGCTGGGCAACGGCACCGGGAATACGGCGGCATTCAGTTCGCTCGCCTCACCCGGCGAGCACGTCCAGCGATTTGCGATTGAACGCCCGGCCAACGCCGCCCCTCTACATGTGACGCTGCGGAGCGACGCCGCCTGGCTGCTGGCGCCGCCCTCCCTGCAGTTGGGGGGAGGCACGACGAATGTCGAACTGCGTTACCGCGGCACCGAGCTCACGGCGCCGGGAGCGTATGTCGGGGTCGTCGCGGGATGGGGCCCCGACACCCTCGCCGGCCCGCTGTTCAGACTGGTCAACACCGTCATCGTGCCGGTGCCCGGGGACACCACCATCGGTCCGGTAGCGCTGCAGCCCGGAGCGAGCTACCGCTCGTTCTTTGGTGTGTCCCGTGACACTCCCTTCGCGGTCCGCCTCTCTGCCACGAATGGCGGCCCCACCCTGCTCGGGGCGTTGTTTGCCCCCGGGGGTCGGCCCAGCCTGGACGAGAACATCCTCGCCGCCGGACCCGGGGCGCCAGCGGAATTCATGGTGGATGGCGAGGACGCCGAGCCGGGTTACTGGGAGTTCGATGCGCTTGGCTCGCCGGTAGAGATTGGCAACGCGATGGTAAGGATCGAGCGCTCGCCCGTCCGCATCGGGTTGGAGCGCAGCCGCAAGGGAGTTGAGTTGTCGCTCGCCGAGGTCGCGGGCACGCCGGTAAGCCTTGAGGTCGGCGCCGCCCTCATCGGTGCCGAGCGCGGCGCCGTCATCCCGGGGCTGGGCAGCCGGGAGGAGTTTCTCTCCTTCACGATCCCCGCCTGGGCCCGGGAACTGGTCATCGACGCGGAAATGCCGACGTCCGACTGGCCCCGCTTTACCGACTTCGCGTTCACGCTCTATGACACCGCCGGGCGGATCGTGGCCGAGGAGCCGCTGAACTTCGCGGACGTCCGGTTGCGGATGGAGATTCCCGCGTCGCTTGCCGGGGAGACGCTCACGCTGCGGCTCACTCCCGCCTTTGCCGACAGCACCGATACCGGGGTCTGGAGCATGAAGATCCGCCTGCGGCTCTTCGCCGAGGAGGCCGTCCTCCTCGACCGGGCCAGCGAGGAAGAGCACGCCACACTGTATCTTGAGCCACGGGCCAAGGCGTCGGTGCGGTTCAAGATGACCGACTCGCCCTGGCCGCTTCCGGACGGATTCTTCCCGCTGGGGCAGGGGGTTGTGATGGAGGGCGATACGCGCTGGACCAGGACCGCGGGACTCCCCGCGCCGCTGCCACCGGTGATGCCATGAGCGGCAACGTGGTGCGCATCGCGGGCGGGCAGGGGTTCTGGGGCGACTGGCTCGAGGCCCCGGTGCGCCAGGTGCAGGACGGGCCGATCGACTACCTGATGATGGACTACCTGGCCGAAGTCACGATGTCCATCATGCAGAAGCAGCGCTCGCGCAACCCGCGCGCCGGCTACGCCCGCGACTTCGTGCCGCTGATGGAACGGATTCTCCCCGACATCGTCCGGAAGGGGATTCGCGTCACCTCCAACGCCGGCGGGGTGAATCCACGCGGCTGCGCGGAGGCGGTGCTCGAGTCCGCCCGCGCACTCGGCCTCGGCGGCAAGCTCAAGGTCGGGCTGGTGACCGGCGACGACCTCCTTCCCGACCTCGACGCGCTCATCGCAGCCGGCCACGAGTTGCGCGACATGGAGACCGGCCGGCCGCTCTCCGATATCCGCGACCGGGTCCTCTCCGCCAATGCCTACCTCGGCATGCAGCCGATGGTCGAGGCACTCGGCCGGGGCGCGCAGGTCGTCATCACCGGTCGGGTGACCGACACCGGGCTCACCCTGGCGCCGATGTTCCACGAGTTCGGCTGGGACTTCGACGACTGGGACAAGGTCGCCGCGGGCACGGTGGCCGGGCATATCATCGAGTGCGGCGCGCAGAGCTCCGGCGGCAACCTCCTCAAGGACTGGCGCAAAGTGAAGGGGCTCGCCAACCCCGGCTTTCCGATTGTCGAGGCCTCCGGGGACGGGACCTTCGTCATCACCAAGCATCCCGGCACCGGCGGCGTGGTGTCGATCCCGTCGGTCACCGAACAGCTGGTCTACGAGATGGGCGATCCTCACGAGTACATCACACCGGACGGCGTGGCGGACTTCACCTCGATCCGGCTCAAGAAGGCCGGGAAGGACCGGGTGCATGTCAGCGGAATCCGCGGCGGTCCGCGGACGGACATGCTCAAGGTGTCCATCGCCTATTTCTACGGCTACAAGGCGGTCGGCACCCTGGTGTACGGCTGGCCGGATGCCCACGACAAGGCCCGCGCCGCCGATGGCATCCTCCGGCAGCGGCTTAAGGACCTGGGCCTGCAGTTTGAGCAGATCCTCACCGAGTATGTCGGCGTGGACGCCACCCATGGGAAGCTTTCCGGCAAGGCCAGTCCCGACCTCCCCGAAGTGCAGCTCCGGATCGGCGTCCGGTCGACGGACAAGGCCGCCGTCGAGCGGTTCACCCGCGAGATCGCCCCGCTGGTGCTGACCGGCCCACCCAGCGTGACCGGCTTCGCCGGGGGGCGGCCCCAGGTCGAGGAGATCGTCGCCTACTGGCCTGCGCTGATCGACCGGAACGCCGTCGAACCCGGCGTGCGGGTCGAGATTCTGGAGGCATGATGGCCACCGCCAAGACCGTTCCTCTGCAGCTCAGGTACCTCGCCCACGCCCGTTCTGGCGACAAGGGGAACACCGCGAACGTCGGTTTGATAGCACTTGAACCAGAATGGTATGATGTTCTGAATAAACAAGTTACGGTAGCACGAGTGCGAAAGCACTTCAAGGGAATGGTGAGCGATGTGGAAAGATTCGAGCTGCCCAACCTGCGCGCCCTGAACTTCCTGCTGCACGACGCCCTCGACGGCGGGGGGACCATTTCGCTCAAGACTGATGCACAGGGCAAGGTCTACTCGACGGCACTGCTCCGGATGGTGATCCCGGTGCCGCCGGCCGTGGCGCGCCAGGCCAGGAAGAGGCCCACATGACCGATTCCCTCCTCGTCGCACTCGACGCCGGCGTCCTCACCCTCACGCTCAACCGCCCCGACAAGCGGAACGCGCTCGACACGCCCACCCTCGACGCCCTGCACGCCCAGATGGAGCGCGCCGACCTCGACACCGAGGTGCGGGTGGTGGCCATCAGGGGTGCCGGGAAGGACTTCTGTGCCGGGGCCGACCTCGCCGAGCTGCTGGCCAGCGCCGGGCAAAACGCGGAGCAGAATGAACGCACCGCCCTCCATCTGGGCGGGCTCTTCATCAAGATCCGGAACCTGCCGAAGCCGGTCGTGGCCGTTGTCCACGGGCGAGCCCTCGCCGGGGGGGCCGGGCTGGCCACCGCCTGCGACCTCGTGTTCTCGACCGCGACCGCCAAGTTTGGCTACCCCGAAATCCAGCGCGGCTTCGTCCCCGCCATGGTCATGACCCTGCTGCGGCGGTTGACGGGCGAGAAGCTGGCCTTCGACCTCGCCGCCACTGGCCGCGTCCTCTCGGCGAGCGAGGCACAGTCCGCGGGCCTCGTCTCCCGCGTCGTTGCCGATGCCGGGTTCGACGACGAAGTCGGGCGCATCCTGGCGGGCCTCGCCGCCGCCAGTGGGACCGCGCTCGCCCTGACCAAGCGGCAGTTCTACCAGCTCGACGGGATGAGCTTCGAGGAAGGAATCGCACTCGGAGCACAGGTGAACGCGCTCGCCCGCAGTACCCCCGATTTCAAGCGGGCCATCGCGGCCTTTCTCGACCAGTGAGTCCCTTTCGCGTGGTGACGGCGCTGATGGGTTTTCTCGCGGCCGTTCTCGCCATCGCCCGGAACGATCGCGCCCTGGTCTGGATCGCCATCGGGCTGCTGGGCTCGTCCCTCGCGGTCCGCATGGTCCAGCGGGTGCAGCGCCGCCGGGGCGAGGACCGCGCCGGCTCCTCCCAGCCCGACGAATGACCCGCGCTTGGGGGAGCCCGCCCGCACCCATCGGATGATATCGCCGCGCTGCTGACCCCCCATCGTCCGTCCGTGACGATGATGCTGCCCACCCGCCTCGCCCAGGCCCGATCCGCGCTCCTCCAGCACTTTGGCTTTCCCGACTTCCGCCCCGCCCAGCGGCGGGTCATCCAGTCTGTGCTGGCTGGCCGCGATACCCTCGCCGTCCTTCCCACCGGCGGTGGCAAGTCGGTCTGCTTCCAGGTGCCGGCCCTGGTGCTCGACGGCCTGACAGTGGTCGTGTCGCCGCTCCTTTCGCTCATGCAGGACCAGGTGGAGGCGGCCCGGAGGCGGGGGATGGCCGCCGCCGCGCTCAACAGCGCACAGGACGGCGAGGTGCAGCGCGCCGTCCTCGGCGCGGTCGGGGCGGGAGAGGTGAAGCTGCTGTATGTATCGCCGGAGCGCCTGGAACGGCTGGCCGGCCGACTGGCGTCCGCCGGCGTCCGGGTGGGGCTCCTGGCGGTGGACGAGGCGCACTGCATCAGCGAGTGGGGCCACGACTTTCGGCCGAGCTACCGATTGCTGCTGGCGGCCCGCATCCGGCTCGGCCGTCCCCCCGTGGTGGCCCTCACCGGCAGCGCCACTCCCGACGTGCGACTGGACATTGCCACGTCGCTCCGGCTCGGTGGCGGCGGACGGTGGGATCTGCACCTCGATTCCTTCGATCGAGCCAATCTCTGGTTCGGGGTCGAGGGCGTGAAGTCTGATCGGGATCGCTTCCGGATCCTGCTCTCGCAGCTCTCGCCAAGGCGGGGAACGGCCATCGTCTACGCCCCGACCCGGCGAATCACCGAGGGGCTGGCGCGGTCGATACACTATGCCGGGTTTCGTTGTGTGGCCTACCACGCGGGACTCGACCGGGAACGGCGGGAGGAAGTGCTGCATCGCTTCTTGTCGGGCGGGCTCGAGGTGGTGACGGCCACCAGCGCGTTCGGCATGGGCATCGACAAGCCCGATGTGCGCGTCGTCGTGCATTGGATGACGCCGCCGACGCCGGAGTCCTACTACCAGGAAGCGGGCAGGGCAGGGAGGGATGGGGAGGCGTCGCGCTGCGTGCTCCTGGATGCGAAGGGAGACGCCGAGCTGCATCGTCGCCAGCTCGACGTCACCTTCCCGGATGAGCGCGTCGTCGCGCGGGCATGGCGCGATCCCGCGGCGCTTGCGAAACTGCCGGCGCATGTGAAGGAGTCGGTCGAGCGACTGCGGAAGGAGCTCCAGCCGGAGTCTGGCCCGGTGGACTGGAAGAGAATACGAAGTCGCCGCAGGCGGGCCGAGGCACGCATTGCGGCGATGGAGCGGTATGCGACGACGTCAGGGTGCCGTCGACGGGAATTGCTTCGGTACTTCGGTGAGAAGCTCGAAGGATGCGCTGGATGTGATAGGCACACACGTCAATGACCGTCACCCCCAAACCTGATCGTCACCCCGGCCCCCGGCTTTCGCCGGGGCAGGGTCGCCGGGGTCGAATGCCCTGAGGCAATCTGGATCCCGGCTTGCGCCGGGATGACGACTATCCCAGCACGTTCGGTTCCCGCTTCCCCGCTTCCCCGCTTCCCCGCTTCCCCGCCGTTCTACCCCCAGATGACGCCCTCGCGCTCCACCAGTTCCCTCAGGTTCACTCTCGGACGTCGGCAGACCCAGATCGAGACCTCCTGCTCTTCATCTACGCCCCAGTGATTGCGCACCCGTGTTGCCTCCGTGACCTCTTCGAAAATCACGTCCAATCCGTCGCGATCGCCGCCGACGACAATCGTGACCCCCTGGCCGACGCCCGCGAAGCCCCAGGCGTAAAAATCGCCGTGGCGGCTGACCGGATACGGCAGTCCGAGGGGCGGTCCGTAGAGGGCCAGGGCGCCAGTGCGACCATAGTTGATCCCGAAGATCGAGGCCGATGGGCGTTCCGCGTCCGGAAGGGCGTGGTAGACCGCCGCCACGCTGTCGACCAGTTCCTTCCACCCGGTCATGTCGGCGTAGTCCTGGGGCAGTGGCAGCATGCTCCCGCGGTTTGTTTCAGTTGCCTGGGTGATGCCGGTCATCACGGCGTAGCGTGCCATCGGTGCCGGAGCGAGGACTGGGACCCCGAGCGGCA
Source organism: uncultured Gemmatimonadales bacterium (assembly GCA_963705985.1). Lineage (GTDB taxonomy): Bacteria > Gemmatimonadota > Gemmatimonadetes > Gemmatimonadales > GWC2-71-9 > SPDF01. The sequence goes on from CAVPLK010000003.1 coordinate 207,696, forward strand.
GCAACGCCACTCCGATCACAACGTAGAGCACCAGCGCACCGGCGAGGATCGGCCGGGGCAGGCGCTTGGGCCGGATACCGCCAAGGAACGCGGCCGCCGCGGCGATCAGCAGGACGTGCATCGGACCGAAGTAGTACGGCTTCCCGCCGCTGAGCATGAACACGAAGAAGATGCTGCCGGCCAGAAGCCCAAGTGCGCGGAACGGCCGCAGCCTGGGCGCCAGCAGCAGCGCCGCCAAACCGATGACCCAGAGCAGGGCACCGGGACCGAGCATGAGGAATTGCCCGCTGATGAACTGGAGCCGGTCGACGTGGACGAACTGCGAGGCGCGCAACGCCTCGATCTGCGTGAAGAAGGGCCAGCCGTGGACCTGCTGTCCCGCGAGGCCGGGAACCGCGAGGAGCGCTGCCACGGCCGCGGCCAGCCACGGCCACCTGGTCCGCAGGTCGCGGCGGAGCGGGGTACCGATCGTCGCGACGAGGAGTCCGAACCCGAGGAACGCGACGCTGAATTTCAGCATTGCGCTGAGCCCCAGGGCGGCACCGACCAGGAGCCACCAGCGACGGTCTCCGGTATGGAGCCGCTTGGCAAGGCCCAGCACGGCCAGCGACCACCACACCTGCTCGAAGACGATGGGCTGAAAGAGCGTCCCCGCCCGGAGGAACAGGGGCGAGAAGAAGACCGCGACCGCCGCGAAGAGCTGTGAGCGAGGACCCCCGCCCAGTTCCCGGCAGGTCAGGGCCGCCAGCACGGTCAGAGCGGTCCCGCCGAGTGCCGCCAGCAGCCGCACCGCTGGCAGGAGGTCGATAGGGAGCGCCCGGGCAGTCTGGGAGAGGATGGCCATCAACGGTGGGAATTGCATCCGGAAGAGATCGAGGTGATCTCCCATCGCGAGGTACAGCAACTCGTCTCGGTGGAACCCGTACCCCGGCTGTGGCAGGAGGTGGAGCACCAGAAACAGGAGCGCCACGACCCAGACCCCTGCCGACAGCCGCGGTGCCTTTTCCTGGAGATCCGACACGTGACCCCCTGAGCGTGAATTCATCCCGGGCTGCGAATCGTCACCCCGGCCCCCGGCTTTCGCCGGGGCAGGGTCGCCGCGGTCCATCGCCTTGCGACAACATGGATCCCGGCTTGCGCCGGGATGACAGCCGTCCGATCGTCCGCTTCCCCGCTTCCCCGCTTCCCCGCTTCCCCGCCTGCTATTCCGCCACCACCTTATACACCCGCCCGCTCGCCATCGCGATGTAGACTTCGCCGCTCGCGTCTTCGCCGAACCCAGCCACGTTGTCCGCCGGAATCGCCGGCGCCCAGAGTGTCACGCCGCTGATCGTCGCCCGTCGAAGACCGCGTCAGGCTACGAAAGGTGTTACGGCAGAAGTCCCCGAAAAGATACGTGCCGTTCCGGCCCGCAATCGCCGAGCCGCGGTACACGACGCCGCCGATGACGGAGCATCCCTCCGCGTGCGAGTATTCGTACGTCGGCGCGGTCAGTCCGGCCGACGGGCACCCGGTCGCAGGAATCCAGCAGGCGTTCCCCTCGCGGTAGGGCCATCCGTAGTTCAGTCCGCCGACGCCGGCCGCGGAGAAGTTGACCTCCTCCCAGCTGTCTTCGCCGACGTCGCCCCACCAGAGGTCGCCGGTCTGCCGGTCCACGCTCCAGCGGTAGGGATTCCGGAGGCCCAGATGATAGATCTCACCACGCCATCCCGGACGGCCGACGAAGGGATTGTCGCCTGGAATGGCGTACGGCGTCGCGCCGTCCACGTCGATGCGCAGCATCTTGCCGAGGAGCGAGGTGCTGTCCTGCGCCGGGACTGGTCAGGACGGCGCCCGTTTCGCCGTCGCCGGTGGCCAGGTAGAGCATCCCGTCCTTGCCGAACGTCACCGTGCCGCCGTAGTGGATCGCGTAGCTCGGCTGGGAGAACTGCAGGATGGTGCGGACCGGGACAGGAGGCTGGCGTGATCGAAGTCTCGGCGCCGCGGTCAGCTCGATCAGCCGGGTGTCCTCGTTCTGGTCGATCAGGTAGGCAAAGAGCCGTCGGTTGGTGGCGTATTGCGGGTGAAAGGCGATGCTGAGCACGCCGTATTCGCGCGCCACGCCCGGAACGCCGGTCAGGCCGGTCAGGTTTACGAACGCGGAATCGAGGCGCACGCCGTTCTTCCGGAGCACGACGCGCCCGCCACGCTCCAGCACCATGAGTCGGCTGGTGTCCCCGGGCGGCGCGATCACCTGGATCGGGAAGTCATACCCGCTGTCGATCGCGGCCAGCGTCAGGTTGGCCGGCGGGACAGAGGGCCCGGACGTGTCGCTGCTGCAGCCCCCCGCGGCGGCAAGGAGGACGGGCACGGCGACGCGCATGGCGCGACGGAAGGGGCGGTGGAGTCCTGCCGACATCGCAACTCCTGCAGTGCGGTCCAGGGGGAGCGCCTACGGGCGCAGGCGGTAATCTAACGGGGCGTCAGGGTGAAACGCCGCCCCTCCGGTAGTACATTGCAAGGACTATTCCTCCTGCCCGGACGGCCCATGGACCTGCCTTTCTACTTTGGCGAGCAGCACCACCAGGTGCGCGAGATGGTACGCGAATTCGCGCAGACTGAAGTCGCGCCCGTCGCCAGAGAACTCGACCGCACGTCCGAATTTCTGTGGGACAGCGTCGCCAAGATGGGGCCGCTGGGCCTGCTCGGCGTGCCTTGGTCCGAGGAGCTCGGCGGCGCCGGCATGGACCAGCTCTCCTATTACATCGTCCTCCACGAACTCGCCAAGGTCGACGCCAGCCACGCCCTGACCGTCAGCGCCCACACCAACCTCGGCACCTCTCCCATCGTGGACTTCGGCACCGACGCCCAGCGGGAGCGGTATGTTCCGCTGCTGGCGTCAGGAACCGTGCTGGGAGGGTTCGGGCTGACGGAGCCGGGAGCCGGTAGTGATGCCGGCGGCACCGCCACGACCGCGGTGGACAAGGGCGACCACTACGTCCTGAATGGTTCCAAGGTGTTCATCACCCACGCCGGCGTCGGCGAGGTCTTCTCCGTGACGGCCCGCACCTCCCCCGGGTCTGGCCACCGGGGGATCACCAGCTTCATTGTGACCAAGGACGCGGTCGACCTCGCCCGCTGCAAGGCGGTTGGTGTCGGGCATGCCGCCGATCTGCCGAAGACAAAGGGAGTGCGGGCCGGAAAGAAGGAAGACAAGATGGGGTGGCGGTCGTCCGACACCCGTGAGCTGATCCTCGAGGACGCCATCGTCCCCAAGGAGAATGTGCTGGGGACGGTGGGCGAGGGCTTCGTCAACTTTCTCAAGACGCTCGATGCTGGCCGAATCGGGATCGCGGCGGTCTCGCTTGGCATCGCTGAGGGGGCCTACGAGCAGGCCCTCCGCTACGCCGCCGGCCGGAAGCAGTTCGGGCAGGCCATCGCCAATTTCCAGGGGATCAGCTTCCAGCTGGCCGACATGGCCACGGAAATCCAGGCCGGCACCCACCTCCTCTACCACGCCGCGTGGCTGAAGCAGAATGGGAAGCCGTTCAAGCAGGAGGCGGCCATGGCCAAGCTCTATTGCTCCGAACTGGCCATGCGCGTGACGACCAAGGCGGTCCAGGTCTTCGGTGGCTACGGCTACACCACCGACTACCCGGTCGAGCGGATGATGCGCGACGCCAAGGTCTGTGAAATCGGGGAAGGGACCAGCGAAATCCAGCGTATCGTCATTGCCAGGAACATCTTGGCGTCGCTCGAAGGCTAGTCCGCGGCGCTCTATTGCCCCAAGCGGGGGCATGTCCTATGATTGTAACATGAAGTCCGCTTCACTCCTTTCTTTTGCTACCATTTTCGCCTCCCGGGTCCGAGCCTGGGGGGCGACTGTGCTTGCTCTGATTTCTCGGTTGTCCGGCTTTTCCCCAGCCCAAGAACGCCCCCTCCCGGTCGGTCCGGTGGGGCGCCCAGGGATGGGGAGGCCGGAATTGCATTTTCGTGGTTCTGATTCTCTGCTGGCGGAGTCTCCGCCCTCTGTCTTGTCCCACCTGAGTTCGATCCTCACCCCCCATGCCGGGGCGGGCCTGCGGGCTGTCCGGCATGGGTTGCTTGGGGGATGGTCGACCCTGTGGGATTCCCTCGTACTGATCGGCGCTACACTCGACCGGACCTTCCTGGGTCCAGCCGCCGTATTGCAGCCGATCGAGGTTTCCTCGCGTGAAGCGCGAACTACTCATCAATGGAGGCCGGCGGGAGACCCGCGTGGCCATCCTCGAGGACGATCGGCTCGTCGAGCTCCTCTACGATCGTCCTGATCAGCGCCGTTCCCTCGGCGACATCTATCTTGGCCGCGTTGACGCGGTCCTCCCCGGCATCCAGGCCGCCTTTGTAGACATCGGCCTGGAAAAGTCGGCGTTCCTGCACGCCTCCGACCTCCTCGAGCCCGAGGAGGACGACGATCCCGACGAACGCGATGACGACGACGACGACATCCCCGATGCCGACGGCGTACATGCCCCTGCCGGGAACGGCCGGGACAAGGCCGCGCCCCGCCAGCGCGAGGTCGATCACCGCCAGGCAGTCCCCGACATCTCGGAGCTCCTGAAGAAGGGCCAGACCATCCTGGTGCAAGTGACCAAGGAGCCCATCAGCACCAAGGGCTCCCGGGTGACAGCACAGATTTCCCTCCCGGGCAGGTTCCTGGTCTACATGCCCTACGCCTCGCGTGTCGGGGTCAGCCGCAAGATCGAGAGCCGGGAGGCCCGCTCCAAGCTCCGGGAAATGGTCCGCAAGGCGCTCCCGGAAGACGCTGGCGGGGTGATTGTCCGCACCGTGGCCGAGGGGGTCACGGAGGAGCAGGTCAACCGGGAAATCGAGTCGTTGCTCGGTCTCTGGAAGAAGATCAATCGCAAGAAGGGATTCGTGAAGGCGCCGGCGCTGGTCCAGCGGGAAACCAGCCTGACCCGCGGGATCATTCGCGACCTGTTCAGCGACAAGGTGGACGCCCTCCACGTCGACTCCAAGGAACTCTTCAACGAGGTCGAACAGTACCTGGAACAGGTCGACCCGGACCTGATGTCGCGCGTCCATCATTACACCGACGACCAGCCGCTCTTCGACAAGTTCGATATCGAGTCGGAAATTCGCGATCTCTTCAAGCCACGCTGCGAGCTGCCGACCGGCGGGTCGATCATCATCCAGCCGACCGAAGCGCTGGTCTCCATCGACGTGAACACCGGCCGCTACACCGGCAAGAAGGACCCGGAGAAGACGATTCTCCGTACCAACATGGAGGCGGCCAAGGAGATCGCGCGGCAGCTTCGGCTGCGGGACGTCGGCGGGATCATCGTCTGCGACTTCATCGACATGGATACCCGGTCCAACCGGGAAAAGGTGCTGCAGGAGCTGCGGGCGCACCTGACCCGGGACCGGGCCCGGACCAAGGCGTTCGCGGTTTCCGAGCTCGGCCTCATCGAGATGACCCGGCAGCGGGTCCGGCCCTCGCTCTGGGCCTCCCAGACCACGGAGTGCCCCACCTGCGCGGGCAGCGGCCGGGTCTTCAAGCCGGAGATCGTCACCCGCCGCCTGGAGCGGTCGCTCCGCCGGGCCGGCCTTGAGCACCGGGAGCGCCAGCTGGCCGTCCGCCTCCATCCGGAAGTGGCCATCTACCTGCTGGAAGAGGAGCCCAAGCTCCTCCAGGCCCTGATCCGGGCTACCGGGCTGGAGCTGGAGCTCCGGGACGATCCCATGATGCGGCTCGACGAATTCCGCCTCATGAGCCGGCCTGGGGGCAGGGATGTAACCGAGCTCTACGCCGTGGCGTAGAGCGGCGGGGCCGATTGGCTGCGGGGCAGAGAGGCAGAGAGGCAGGGAGGCAGGAGGGCAGCGGGGCAGGGGGCAGCGGGGCAGGGGGCAGGTCGGCAGTGACCGACAAGGACCGTCACCCCGGCGAAAGCCGGGGTCCATTGCCTCTCCGGAACATGGATCCCGGCTTGCGCCGGGATGACTGCCTCGCGGACTGGACGGCGGCGCCAACACGCTGCCCACCCCGCCTCCCCCCGCTTGACCTAACGCCTACCCCCGGCTAGACTTCAGGGCTTGCAACGGAACCACCATTTGGCAACGAGTCTAGATATGTACGCGATTTTCAAGGCGTTGGGAAAGCAGTTCCGTGCGGAGAAGGGCAAAGTCGTGCGCCTTCCCCTCATGGAGGCCGAGCCCGGCTCCAAGGTCACCTTTGACGAGGTGCTCCTCTCCTCCGACGGCACGACGGTCAAGGCCGGCACCCCGCTGGTCAAGGGCGCCAAGGTCACGGCCGAAGTGGTCGGGGATGGCAAGGAAAAGAAGATCTACGTGTTCAAGTTCAAGCGGCGGAAGGGCTATCGCCGCAAGACGGGCCATCGGCAGAAGTTCACCGAGGTTCTTATCACTGACGTCAAGGTAGGGTGAGGCTCTCATGGCTCATAAAAAGGGCGTAGGCTCCAGCCGCAACGGCCGCAACAGCAATCCCCAGTTCCTCGGCATCAAGAAGTTCGGTGGCGAGAACGTGATTGCCGGCAATATCCTGGTCCGCCAGCGGGGCACCGTCATCCATGCCGGCAAAAATGTCGGACAGGGCACCGACGACACCCTCTTCGCCAAGGTCGACGGCGTGGTGAAGTTCGAGTACCGCGACAAGGGCCGGAAGAAGGTCTCGGTCTACCCGAAGGAAGCCACCGCGTAAGCGGGGCGGCTCCATCTGGAATGGGGGATGCGGCAGGCGCCGCATCCCCCTTATTATTGCCCTGACCCCGCCGGGAAGGGTTCGAAATGAAACATTCCGGCCTGCCGGGTCGTCAGGTGCTGAGATCCCGACCATGGAGAACCATATGGCGTCCATCTTTTCCAAGCTGAACAGCGAACTCGAGAACTTTGGCCGGCGGGCCACCGCCGCGCTCGATGAGGGCCGTCTCCAGATCGAGTTGATGCGGGTCAGGCGCCGCCGCGACAACGCCGCCCGCGACCTCGGCATGATCGCCTACCACCGCGAAAAGGGAGTCGAGCAAGATCAGCGTCGCGTCGATGCCCTCGTCCTCAAGATCGGCGACCTGGAAACCCAGATCGCCTCGATCGAGGCCCAAATCGCCACCGAGAGGGCGGTTGTCGTTTCTGTCACCGACACCCCGGACGATGAGCCCGGGGCCGAGCCGGAGCTCGATGCCGAAGAGCCGATTATCGACGAGGCAACGGCTGCCCCCCAGGGCGATGGGACCTAGCGATGTTCTATCGGGGATGAGCGGGTTCCGTCAGCCGGATCCACCAAACGGCGCCGAGCGAAAAAGCCGGCGCCGTTTCCGTCAGGCCCACCCCAGCATTGACTCCCCACGCGTTTGGAGTGCCAAGGCGGGTCAGCGACGCCATCACGCTCAGGGGCGGGTCGAATCCGGTCAGGGATCCGGTCGAGGCGGAAACCCCCAGCGAGGCGGCCCAGTCGTATCCTAGCAACCTGCCAACGCTCAGCGTGCCGATCAGGGGATTCTCCAAGTCGAGGCTGTCAAGGTCGCCGAGGTACCAATACGCCATGTCCAGCCCGAGGGTCCATCGGTTACCCATCAGCCAGGAGGCGGACGCGGTGCCGCCGAAATCCCATTTTCCAGTCCCGATCGTGGCGGTGGATGCCAGGGGTACCTTCACCATCGCGCTGGCGGACACAGCCACACGACCCCTCGGTATGAGACTGACGGTCGCCTGTGCTAGCGGATCACCCAGCATCAGTTGGTAGCCGACGATCGCCTCTGGCGGGGCCGGAATCGATCCCTGTGCGAACTGGGGCTCGGCTCCTGATCGCTGTGCGGAACTCGGAGGGTCGAGGCGCCCGGGTTGCTCACCTCCCCCCCCACCGCCGGGTTGGCCGCGGGCCTGCCCACTGTCCCTCACCGCCTCTTGGCCTTTCGGGCCGCCGGTCGGAACGGTACCTCCCCCCGACGAACTGACCAACGTGGTGTTCTGGTACCACAGCGGCAGGTTTGCGCCCAGCGAAAGACGACCGGAGCGCCATCTCAGCCCGTTGGTGAAGATCAGGCTGTTCGTTCGCTCCGTGAACAGGTAATAGCCCGTCAGGCCAGCGAATGAGCCTTCGTAGGTTACCTGTGCCACGGCCGGCTGGGCCACGAGCGCCAGCCAGCCGACCATCATGATGCGCCGCATCAGGGCATGGCGATCATCTTCTGCAGGCTCTGGTGCGCCCGTTCGAGCTCCTGATTCATGTCGCGGAGGCGGTCTCGCAACTGCTCCATCTGCTTCACCTGATCCTTGTTCTGCACGAGTGCAGGATCAGCCTGCAACTGGTTCATGCTCTGCATCATCTGCTGCAACTGTGCGCCGGTCTGCTCCATTGCCCGCCCCATTTGCTGGAACTGGTCCCGGGACTGATGCTGAGTCATCCACTGGTTCGTCTGGTGGAGCTGCGTCATCAACTGGTCTTGCTGCTGCTGCATGGTGCGGAGCTGCTCCTGCATCTGCTGCTGTTGCTGCAACTGGGACTGCGTCATGGCTTGCTGCTGCTGCTGCTGCTGCTGTTGCGGCTGCGGATTGGGCTGGCCAGCCGGCGGCCCCTGGGCCGAGCCGATCGTTGCGGTCAGGGCGAGTGCCGCGGCGGCGAGCGCGAGTGGGCGTTTCATTGGCCGTCTCCTCCTGCTTCGATTGACGTGAACTTCGTGAACTCACGGGAATGCTCGCGCCGCGTGGGTTAGGTGAGTGTTAACCGAGGGTGAACTTCTCTTGGCGAGGCTGGAGTAGACCTGTAACGGAGCGATGCATCGAGAGGGCTGGTCGTATCAGGAGGGGAGGGGTGAGGGACAGCCCCGGGCTGGACCGGGGCTGTGTGTAGGCGTCGCTGCGGTCAGAGTCCTCCGCCAGACACCAGTTCGTACTTCAGCGGGGCGCCGCTCATCTCCAGTTTCAGGAGCGTGTGCGGCGCCCGCTTGAGAATCAGGAACTCGACATGCGTCGCGCCCCCGGACAGCCGGACCCGGTAGGCCTCGAAGGCCCCCGCCGGCACCATCGCCATTTCCTCCCCGATCACGTACAGCACCATCTCCGTCACCGAATTCGTCCCCGCGCTGTACATCCAGAAGTTCCAGCCGGCCCCCTTCGCCCACGGGAGGGCGGGGAGCAGTGCCTGGACCGCGTTGTCGTCGACCGTCCCCGGCGGCAGGGTGGTGTCCACCGCGAAGTGATTCGGTCCGGTGGATGTCACCGCCTGGACGTTGCCGGTGACCCGTCCGTCGTCATAGGCGATGTCGATTCCACCCTGGATATCGCGGACCATCCCCGACTGCTTCACCCGCCGGACCTGCCCGTCCTTCGTCATGCTGACGGTGGTTTCCTGCAGCATCGCGGTGCCGATGACCGTCAGTTCGTGGACCACCAGGCTGTCGCCCCGCTTCTGGAGCCCCCAGACGTTGGTGCCCATCGGCTGGTTGTTGACCAGCACCACCATGCTGTCCCGGTGCGGGATCAGCCGCTTCGCGTCGATTGGCAGGGGCCGCGCCAGCGACGGTTCCTGCGGGGCGGCCGGGTCCTGGGCGAACACCGGCGCGGCGAGGGCCACGGTGAGGGCGCCGAGGGCGGCAAGGGTGCGATGCGTCACGACAGGCTCCTGGTGGCGTTCAGCCAGTGAGGGTGGGAAAGAGCCGGAGGCTCGTCTCGGAGAGGATTGCGCGCTGTATCGCGGGCGACAGCGGCAGCGCGCGGAAGGCGTCGAGGTTTTTGCGCAGGTCGTGCACGCCCGGGCTCGGCCAGTCGGTGCCCCAGATGGTCTTGTGGGAGATGTCCGACAGCCGGGGGAAATACTCGAGGAGCCGGGCGGGTGGAATGCCGGAGAGCTCCAGGTGGACGTTCGGGTGGCGGCGCAGCACGAAGAACGCCTCCTCCATCCAGAGCGGCCGCCCGCCGTGCGCCATGATGATGGTCAGCTTGGGAAAATCGATGGCGACGTCGTCGATCTCCATCGGATTGCCCCATTTGGACCGCGCCCCGGGGAAGATGCTCGTCCCGGTGTGGATCAGCACGGGGAGTCCCTGCTCCTCGCAGCGGCGGTAGATTCGGCCCAGCGCCTCCAGTCCCTCGGTGTAGGCGTTGGCGGGGTACAGCTGGTGGGGCGGGTGGATCTTGAGGCAACGGATGCCCATCGCGATCAGGCGGTCGACGTCGCCTTCGGGGTCGGTGGTGAATCGCGCGTGGACGCCGCCGTAGGGCAGGATCCGCTCCGGATCGGCTTCGGCGTAGCGGGCGGAAAATTCGTTGGTGGAGTCGTCGAACCCCATCAGGTCGGGGCTTGGATAGTTGATCAGCGCCACCCGCCACACCCCCGAGGCATCCATGACCTCCAGCAGCGCCTTGGGGTCGTCCATCAGGGCGATCAGTCGCTCCCAGTGCGCCTCCTTGCCGACCCGCATGACATCCGCCACCGCCGGCTTCAGCTGCCGCCACGGCTGGATGTGGATGTGCATGTCTGAGACTGGATAGGTCATGCTGGTCCTTGGCCCGTTGCGTCCGTTAGGGGGACAGGGGGTGAGGCTACCGTCCCTTGAACTCCGGCGGCCGCTTCCCCAGGAACGCCGCGACTCCCTCGGCCTTGTCCTCACTCGAGAATGCCAGGCCGAACAGGGTGGTCTCCTGCCGCAGTCCCTCGTCGAGGGGCACCCGGAGCGAGGCGCGCACGGCCTCCTTGATCAGTTGCAGCGCCACGGGGCTCTTCTGGGCGATGCTCTCCGCCATGGCCAGGGCGCGAGCGCGAAGCTCTGCGGCCGGGACCACCTCGTCCACCAAACCGATGCGGAACGCCTCTGCCGCCCCGATCAGGTCGCCGGTGAATAGCAGCTTGTACGCCGCGCCAGCGCCGACCAGCCGCGGCAGCCGCTGCGTGCCGCCACCGCCGGGGATGATCCCGAGGTTCACTTCCGGCTGTCCGAGCTTGGCGGTATCGGCGGCGATGCGGATATCGCACGCCATCGCGAGTTCACAGCCGCCACCGAGGGTAAAGCCGTTGAGCGCCGCGATGACCGGCTTCGGGAAACCGTCCACGGCGTCGAAGATGGTGCGGCCCGACATGACGCGGAACTGGTCGATCGGGCTGCGCCCCTCGAATTCCGAGATGTCTGCCCCCGCGACGAACGCCTTGTCGCCGGCGCCGGTGAGCACCACCACCCGCACCTCGGGGTCGGCGCGGAGCTCGTCCAGCAGGCCCAAAAGCCGGCCGCGGGTGGCGCCGTCCAGCGCATTGCGCTTCTCGGGACGATTGATGATCAGGAGGGCCACGCGACCGTGGATTTCCTTGAGGACGTTCTGCGATTCGCTCATGAGTTGGACCAGTCGTAGAAGCCGTGACCGCTCTTCTTGCCGAGCTTGCCCTCGGCGACGAGGCGGCGGAGGATGGCCGGAGGCGCGAACCGCTCGGCGCCCAGGGCCTGGTGGAGGTAGTCCGCGATGCGGAGCCGGACGTCGAGCCCGACCAGGTCGGTCAGCTTGAGCGGCCCCATCGGGTGGTTGTAGCCCAGTTCCATTGCGCGGTCGATGTCGGCCGCGCTGGCCACGCCCTCTTCGAGCATCCGCATCGCCTCGAGTCCCAGGGCGATGCCCAGCCGGCTCGACGCGAAACCGGGTGAGTCCCGCACCACGATCGGTTCCTTGCCCATGGCGTGCACCACCGCCAGGGCGTCGGCGGTGGAGGCCTCGTCCGACCCGTCGTGCGTCACGATCTCTACCAGCTGCATCAAGTGCACCGGATTGAAGAAGTGCATTCCGATGAGCCGCTCGGGGCGGGGGAGATCGGCCGCGATGTCCGCGATGGAAATCGACGACGTGTTGGTCGCGAGCAGGGCCGAGGGCTCGGCCCAGTCGCTGGCCTGGCTCATCACATCGCGCTTGACGTCCAGGTCTTCCAGGACCGCCTCGATCACCAGGTCGGCCCCCTGGCAGGTGGTGCGCATGTCGGGGGCCGTCTGCAAGCGGCCGAGAATCGCGTCGCGGCCCGCCGCGTCGAGCTTGCCGCGTTGCACCGCGCCGTCGAGAGTCTTGGCGATCCGAGCAAGGGCGCCCTGGAGCGCCTCGGGGCGCGCATCGGTGAGGGTCGTGGCCCAGCCCGCCGTGGCAGCCGCCTGGGCGATGCCGGCGCCCATGGTACCGGCGCCGATCACGGCGACCCGTGACGGGAAGGCGCTCATGCCGCCACCGAGAGCCGGTCGGGGTAGTTGCCGCAGAGCCCGTCCACGCCCAGCTGGCTCAGCCGCGCCGCCGCGACCCGGTCGTTGACCGTCCAGGCAATGATGCGCGCCCCGGCGGTGTGGACCGATTCCACGAGCTCCTGGTCGATCATGGTCCATTCCTGCCAGAGGGTCGTTGCGCCCGCGAGGCGGAGCACGTGCACGGGGTCCACCACCCGTGCCGCGAGGAGTGCCCCCAGCGCCAGGCTGGGGCGTTGCCGGGCGAGTCGGGCCGTGATCCGGTGGTCGAAGCTGTGGACGGCATAGCGGGCAGGATAGGGGCCGGCATCGAGTGCCGACAAGAGCGCGGTGTCGTGTTCGGGCGGCAGCGCCTTGACCTCCACCCAGACGTCCCGGTCTCCGAGGAGGTCCAGCGCCGTTCCCAGCGAGGGGACCGGTTCGCCGTTCGACAACAGCGAGGCGGTGGCCTCAGCCAGCGAGAGCGTCCCAAGGGGCTGCCCCCCGTCAGCACGGGGTCGTGATGCACCACGATTGCGCCGTCTGCGGTCGAGTGGACGTCCAGTTCGACGCCGTCCACGCCCCGCGCGACCGCCTCACGAAAGGCGGCCGGTGAATTCTCGAACGCGTAGCCGGAGGCGCCCCGATGGGCGATCACCAGCGGCCGCGTCAGTTGTTCTCCTCCAGCTTCCGCATCTCGATCCAGTCGGGCTCGTCGAGGAGGTCCTTGAGCAGGGTACGGTCGGCGTCGTTCGGCAGCACCGACTTGAGATACGCCGGGTACTTCTCGGCATCCACCGGCTCGCCGGTGATGGTGAAGTGCTGCCGCGCGTAGAGTCCGATCTTCCGGTTGAATTTCACGTCCGGCACGATCAGCTGCTGTTGGGGGTCGGCGATCGCGGTGTTGAGTCGATCGACCAGCCGGGTGATCTCCTGGCGGTACAGCTCGCGGCTCGCCTCGTTGAGGTGCGCCACGTTCGCGTCATCCGGCGCTTCGCGCTCGTCGAACCGGCCCTTCAGTCCCCAGACATATGCCCAGTGGGCGCTGGAGGAGTTGTCGGTGCCGAAGAGGTCGAACGCCGTCGGCACCCACTTGTTGAAGTAGCGTTGCACGACCTCCGGCGGCACCCGCCCCGCCTTCAGGATCCGCCGCAGCCCGTTGTTGCCGGTGCCGAGGTGGAAGCTCTCCTCCTTCAGCATCGGGCCCATGGAGCGGGCCAGGGGGTGAAACGAGGAGGTGGACAGCATCTGGAGCTGGAACTTGCCGTCGCGGTCGATGAACTGGGTGTAGGTGAAGAAGTCCAACCAGTTCTCCACGATTTCGTTGAAGGAACCGAGGAGGCGTTCCCCCTCCTCCGCGCGGCGGTCGAGGAGCTTCTGCGCCTCGCGCTTCCCTTCGTCGCCGAAATGGGTGCAGAGGAGGTAGGACATCTGCCACCCGTGGCGCATCTCCTCGCTCATGACCCGCATCAGCGAGAAGAGATCGTAGTCGCTCGGCGCCCGTTCCAGCAGCTGGCGCTGCTGCTCCACCGAGGCGAACTCGGTGTCGCCCTGGAAGACGATCAGGTTGAGCAGCGCGTCACGGATCCGCTGGTCGGGGATATGCATGATGGTCGGCCACTTGGTCTGGCCCTTGTAGTGACCGAACTCGATCGTCTCGGCTTCCGGCTCGCCGAACTTCGCGTCGAAGCCGACTTTGCGGAACGGCGTGCCGGCCATCTCCTTTTCGGAAATCCCGATCGAGTCCTGCCAGTAGCGGAAGTAGTCGATCCAGTCGTCAAAGTTGTTCACTTTCCGCATGTCGTCCTCACCGTCCGTGGAATGCAGGAACTCGTTTGTCGCTGTACGCGGCCAGCCCCTCGGCGGCGTCAGCGCTGCGAAAACACTCTTGGCAATGCCGTGCTTCGATCACCAGTGACTCGGCGAGCGTCGTGGACTCCGCCTCGTGCACGGCGCGCTTGGCCAGGCGTGCGGCGATCGGCGGGAGCGCCGCCAGGCGATGAGCCCAGGCCTCCGTCTCGTGCGCCAGATGGTCGTCGGCGACGACCCGGTTCACCAGCCCAAGCTCGCGGCACCGGGCGGCCGCCAGCATGCGCGGCGTCCAGAACAACTCCAGCGCGGTGGCACTCCCTGCGAGCCGCTGCACCAGCCAGCTGGTGCCCATGTCGGGGTGGAGCCCCAGCCGATGAAAGACGAGTCCGAGCGATGCGCTTTCGGCGGCGATCCGGAGGTCACAGGCCAACGCCAACCCGACACCACCGCCCGCGGCCGGGCCGTTCAGGCTCGCCAGGACGGGCTTCGGCGCACGGTAGAGCAACTGTACCACGTCGGAGCCGGCGCGCACCAATTCCATCGCCTCGGCCTCGCGGACTTCCCCGGAGGGCCCCGTCAGTCGATCGAGGTCCGCTCCGGCGCAGAATCCCCGGCCACTTCCCGTCAGCACGATGACGCGCACCGTATCATCGGCGATCATCGCACGCACCACATCGGCGAGCTCGCCCAGCATCTCCACGTCGAACGCGTTCAGGCGCTCGGGCCGGTCGAGCGTGATGGTCCCGACACCGTCGTGGATCTGTGTGAGCACCGCGCTCTTGACCATCAGCTCGTGCATAGGGAGCCTCGCCTCAGTCCTCAATCCTTTCGAACACCGTTGCGATCCCTTGCCCCACGCCAATGCACATCGTGGCCAGTCCGTAGCGACCGCCAGTGCGCCGGAGTCCATGGATGAGCGTCGCCGCCATCCGGGCGCCGCTGGCGCCGAGCGGGTGCCCGAGTGCTATGGCGCCCCCCGACACGTTGACCCGGGCAGGGTCGAGGCCGAGTTCCCGAATGCAGGGGATCGCCTGGGCCGCGAACGCCTCGTTCAGTTCGATGAGGTCGAGGTCGTTCACCGTCATGCCCAGCCGGGCGAGCAGCTTCCGGGTGGCCGGGATCGGGCCAAGTCCCATGCAACTCGGGTCCACACCGGCCACCGCCGTGCCGACAATCCGGGCGATCGGCGTCAGGCCATGTGCCTCGATCGCCGCGGCGCTCGCGACGCCCAACGCGGCCGCGCCGTCGTTGATGCCGCTGGAATTCCCCGCCGTGGCCGTGCCGCCCTTGGCGAACGCCGGTTTGAGGCGGGCCAGCCCTGCCGCCGTTACGTCAGGCCGGGGATGTTCGTCTGCCGTGACCGGGTCCTTGGTTCCGGGCCCGGAGACCGTCATCAGCTCGTCGTTGAAGTGACCGGCTTCCACTGCCACCTTGGTACGCCGCTGACTCTCGGCGGCAAAGGCGTCCTGTGCCTCGCGGGTGATGCCGTGCTGTTGCGCGACCCGCTCGGCGGTCTGTCCCAGTGAGATCGTCCACTCTTCGGGCATGGCGGGATTGACGAACCGCCACCCGACAGTGGAATCCGAGACCTGCGGGTTCTGCCGGTCCCAGGCCGTTCCGCTCTTCAGCATGATGTACGGCGCCCGGGTCATGCTCTCCACGCCGCCGGCAATGAACAGGTCGCCCTCGCCCGCCTTGATGGCGTGGGCCGCGCTTGCCACCGCCTGCAGGCCAGAGCCGCAGAGCCGGTTGACCGTCTGGCCCGGTACCTCGATGGGGAGCCCCGCCAAGAGGAGCGCCATCCGCGCCACATTGCGGTTGTCCTCGCCGGCCTGGTTGGCGCAGCCGAAGATGACGTCGTCGATGCTGGCACCGGGGAGCCCGCCTCGCTCGACGGCCGCACGGATGGCGATAGCGGCCAGGTCGTCCGGTCGGACGCCCGCCAGCGCCCCGCCGGCACGGCCGATGGGAGTGCGCACGGCGGAAACGACGAACGCCTCGGTCACAGCGCGATCCAGATCGACTTCGTTTCGGTATAGCCCTCGAGCGCCGTCCGCCCGAGATCCCGGCCGAACCCCGACTGTTTGTATCCGCCGAACGGCGCCGCCGGGTCGTACATGTTGTAGGTGTTGACCCAGACGGTGCCAGCCCGAATGGCGTGCGCCACCCGGTGAGCGCGCCCGATGTCGCGGCTCCAGACCCCGGCGGCCAGCCCGTACATCGACTGGTTGGCCAGCGCGATGGCCTCTTCCTCGTCGTCGAAGCCGAGCACGGCGAGCACGGGGCCGAAGATCTCCTCGCGAGCGATCGTCATCTCGGGGGTGACGCCGTCGAACACCGTCGCCTCCACGAAATACCCCTTGCCGTTGACGGTGGCTGCCTTCCCGCCAGCGACGATGGTGCCGCCCTCGGCCGTCCCGGTGGCGATGTACGTGAGCACGCTCTCCTGCTGCTGCTTCGAGACGATCGCGCCGAGGCGGGTCGTCTTGTCGAAGGGGTCGCCGGGCACGAGTTTCTTGCACCGCTCGGCCAGCTGTTCGACCACCTGATCCTTGACCTTGCGATCGACCAGGAGGCGGCTGCCGGCGGCGCACACTTCGCCCTTGCCGTAGAAGATGCCGGTTTGCGCGCCGCGCACGGCGGCCGCGATGTCGGCATCGTCGAAGATGATGTTGGGGCTCTTGCCGCCGAGCTCGAGGGTGAGCCGCTTCACGCTGTCCGCGGCCTCCTTCATGATGCGCTGGCCGACGCCGGTCGAGCCGGTGAAGGAGATCTTGTCCACGCCGGGATGTCGCACCAGCGCCGACCCGGCCGTGGATCCGTGGCCGGGGACGACGTTGAACGCACCCGCCGGGAGGCCGGCCTCCGAGAAGATCTCCGCCATCAGCAATGCCGTCAGCGGCGTCTCGGAGGCGGGCTTGAGCACGATGGTGCACCCCGCCGCCAGGGCCGGGGCGAATTTCCAACCGGCGATGTTGAGCGGGAAGTTCCATGGCACGATGGCCCCGACTACGCCGACCGGCTCATGCCGTATATAGGTCAGGAAGTTGCCGTCCACCGGCACCGTCTCGCCGCCGAACTTGTCGCACCACCCAGCATAGTATCGGAGGGTCTCGACGGTGGACGAGACGTCGATCTTCGATTCGAAGAGCGGCTTTCCGTTCTGGCGGGTTTCCAGCTCGGCCATCTCGGGCAGACGCGTGGCGAGGATCTCCGCGGCACGATAGAGCATCGCGCCGCGCTTGCGGGCTGAGAGGCCGCGCCAGGCCGCCGACTCGAAGCAGGCGCGGGCTGCCGCGACGGCTTGATCGATGTCGGCCGCGCCGCCCTCCGCCACCGAGACCAGCACCTCCTCGGTGGCGGGATTGATCACGTCGAACCGCCGGCCGCTCGCGGCCGGGGTCCAGGCGTTGTTGATGAACAGGTCGGTCCGCACGGACTACTTGGCCTCGAAGTTGGGCATCCGCTTCTCGACGTATGCGGCCAGGCCTTCCTTGGCGTCCGACGACTGGAAGAGCTGCTGCTGCAGCTCCCGCTCGAGGGTGAGCGCGCTCTCGAAGGGGAGGTCCATGCCGGACTGCACGCTTCGCTTGATGGCGCCGACCGCCTTGGAGGCCTTGTTGGGCGGGCAGAACTGCTTGGCGTACATGAGGACCTGCTCCCAGTAGCCGTCCTTCTCGAAAACATGGTTGACCAGGCCCATCTCCTCGGCCTTCTCGAAGGAGAAGGTCTCGCCGGTCACCATGAACTCGATCGACTTGGACTTGCCGATGAGCCGGCAGAGCCGCTGCGTCCCGCCGGTCCCCGGGAGCACGCCGAGGTTGACCTCGGGGAGCCCGATCTTGCCGGCGTTCCGGCAGGCGATCCGGATGTCGCAGGCCATCGCGATTTCGAGCCCGCCGCCGACGGTGTGGCCGTTGAGGGCCGCGATGGTCAGTTTCGGGGTCTGCTCGAGCCGGCTCAGCGTCTCGTTGGCGTGGAGGCAGAAGAAGTACTTGAAGCGGGGGGTGACGTTGTTCAGCATCGAGATGTTGGCGCCGGCGGAGAAGAACTTCTCGCCGTGGCCACGAATGACGATGACGTGCGCCTCGTCGGCCATGCGGGCGTCGAGAATGGCGGCGTCCATCTGCCGGAACATCTCGTAGGTGTAGGTGTTGGCCGGGGGGTCGTTCAGCGTGATGATCGCAAGGCCGTCCTTCACCTCATAGTTGACGAGCACCTTGTCGGAATGCGCCGGGGCGCCGGGGCGTGGGGAGGTCAGAGTAGCGGTCAAGGGGTCATCCTCCGAGCGTGGCGACCAGTCGTGGGGTCGCATGGTGAGCAGCGATGTAGCCGTTCAGGAAAAGCGAGGCCAGTTCCTCGGCCAGCGTGGCTGGTGAGGTGGGGCCCGCAGGGTGATACCAGGTGTAGATCCAGTTCATCATGCCGAAGAGCGCGTAGGCCGCGATATGCGGGTCGGCCTGGGCGCCGGGCACGTCGCCCAGGAGTTGCGCAAGCAGCCCGACATACTCCTTCTTGCGCCGGCGGATCTGTGCCCGCATCGTGCCGGTGAGTTCGGCCTCTTCGTGGGCGAGGACCTTCATCTCGTCCATATGTGCCGCGAAGAAGGTCACATGATGTCGAATGAACGCGCGGAGCCGGGCTTCGGGTTCCGTGGCAGTGGCGACCGCTGCGTGGGCGCCCTCGAGCACCAGCGTGAAGCAGCGGTCCTGGATCTGGAAGAGCAGGGCCTGCTTGCTCTCCACATAATGATACATCCCGGCGAGGCTGAATCCGCTGGTCCGGGCCAGGTCCCGCATGGACGTAGCGTGGTAACCCCGTTCCGCAAAAGTCTTTGCGGCCGCGGCGAGGAGGGCATCCAGGCGCTGGTCATAGGGCTGCATCTACCGTCCGAACGATCGTTCGAAGAAACTTATCCGACTTATTGGGTCGGGTCAACGCTTAACACCGGGTGGATTACGGCGTCCAAACCCACTGAATGCGATCCTTGACCGGGCTCGACGGGCCATCGGATGCCGCCCTCGCGGCGGCGTGGCGGGGGGGAAGCGAGCAGGCGGCCACCGACCTGGTCCGGCGGCACGCGTCGGCGCTCGCCCGGTTCCTGGCCGGGGCGGGGGCGGGGCCCAGCGAGGTGGAGGACCTGGCCCAGGAGGCGTTTTTCAGGGCCTTCCGCAGGCTCGACGGGTGGCGCAGTGAGTCTTCCTTTCGGAGCTGGCTGTTCAGCATCGGATCAAACCTGCTGAAGGATGCGTACCGGAAGCGAAAGGGCAGGGTGGTCCTGACGATCGAGGACCATGACATGCCGGTGCATCGCGATCCGGGAGACGAGCTGGTGGCCGAGGAAACGGCGGAGCGGATCAAGGGTGGGCTCACGGGACTGCCCCGCCTCCAGCGGGAGGTCTTCCTCCTCCGGGTGCAGCAGGGGATGGATTACGCCGAGATTGCCGAGTCCCTCGGCACGACGGCTGGGGCGGCACGGGTGCATTATCATCACGCGGTCAAGCGGTTGAAGGAGCTGGTGCCATGACCTGCCAGGAACAGTCGGACAAGATGCCGAGCGTCGCCCGGGGAGAGAACTCCTGGTCGGAGGAGGAGGCGCGGCATCTGGCCTCGTGCGCCGACTGCCGGTCGGAATGGGAGCTCGTCTCGGCGGGAGCGGCGCTCGCTGGCGACGTGTTGGTGGACGCCGAGGCCCTGGCCCATCGGGTGCTGCTGCGGCTCCGCACCGAGCCGGTGGTGAAGCGGTTCCCCGCCAGCCGGTGGCTCGCCGGCGTTGCCGCGGTTGCCGCGGCCGCGCTGCTCGTGATCAAGGCCAGCACGCCTGCCTCCCTGCCGCCCAGCCTCCCGGCCCCGCCGACGGCCCTCGGGGCCGTCGACATTCCCGGCCTGCACGCCCTCGGCGAGGAGGGGCTGGCCGAGATTCTTGAATCGATGGCCCCGCAGTGGACAGACACCCCGACGATTGACACACCGAGTCTCGACGACCTGGATCCCCGGGAACTCGAGCAGGTCCAGCGCCTCTGGGAGAGCTGATGCGACGACTTGGATGGATTCTCATGGCTGCGTGCCTGACGGTGGCTCCGCCCCTCAGCGCGCAGGACGCCAGCGACGAGTCGCCGCAGGCCGTCCGGATGCGCCAGCAGATCGAGCAGCGGTTTGCCCAGCAGATCCAGGCCAACCTGGGGCTGACAGATGAGCAGGCGGTCAAGCTTCGGGCGACCTTCAACACCTACGCGCCGAAGCGCCGGGCGATGGAGCAGGAGGAGCGGACCATCAAGCGAGGGCTGCAGGGGCAGCTTCGGCCGGGGATCGCGGCCAATGCCGACAGCGTCGCGAGGCTGGTGGATCGGCTGCTTGAAGTGAAGGTGGCGTATGCGCAGAGCTTCGTGGACGAGAACAGGGAGATGGCGAAGTATCTCACGCCGGTGCAGCGGGCCCAGTTCCAGGTGATGCGGGAGCGGCTGATGGCGCGCATCGAGGAGGTCCGGCAGCAGCGGCAGCAGCAGCTCCGTCAGCAGGGGGCGCCGGGGGTGCCGGGGGTGCCGCAGCGGTAGGCGGCGCCCCGGATTCGCTCCTCGGGCAGGGATGTGCGTAAGTTTGGTGGGACACCACTGCCTGCTCCCGAGGAGCCCCCTTCATGCACAACCAAGCTCGCCCATCACGGCCATCCCTGATTGTTGCGGGGCTCCTCGCTGCGCTCTGCCTCGCCGGCCTCACCAGCACACCCGCCGCTGCGCAAAAGCGTCGCGCCACGCCGACCACGCGCGCCGGGCTGGACAGCCTTCCCGGGTTCATCTGGGCTGGCTCCGACTCCATCCTGACGCAAGAGCGGCTCGTGGCCTACGCCGCGCCGATTCTGTGGTTCTCCCCCGACGAACCCAACCTGGCCGGCAAGCGAGGCAAGGACATCCGCATTCCGGAGGCGTTTCCTTTCGAGCCGAGTCCCGATTCCCCGGTCGTGTATTTCATGGTCAACAATGTTTTCTATCAGGAGCATGCGGCGGCGTGGGTCTTCCGTCCCGATAGCAGCGACCGTGCCGCTGGACTCATCAACCTGTCCCAGACGGATGCGTTCGACCTGACCTACCTCTTTTACTACGCCACGGAGGAGGGTCTGGGCGCCCATCAGCACGACGTGGAATACACCACGATGAAGATGACGGTGTATCGCCAGCCATCGTGTGGGGGGTGCGAATTTGCGCTGTCGGTCGAAAAGGTGATGGCGAGCGCACACGCGCTGTCATGGTATGCCAACACCCTGGTCATCGACCAGGGTGCCAGGTTCCCAATGCGGATCCTGGTCGAAGAGGGAAAGCACGCGTCGTGCACGGACAAGAACGGCGACGGCTACTATACCCCAGGGTACGACGTGAATCGCCGCATCAACGATGCGTGGGGAGTGCGCGACGTGATCAGCAGTGGCGCGCTCTTCTCCGGTGGATTCCAATCCTGGATGGCGAAGGTGCGCCAGACACCCGACCGGGTGATGCCGCCACTGCCGGACGACAGTCCCCTTCGCGGCCCGCTGACAATCGATGGGGTGTATGCACCGGACAACGCGATCTACGAACTGCGGCCCTTTCCGGTAGTGGCCGATGCCCCCGAGGAAATCCACCATCATATCACGAACAAGGGCGACCCGAATTGGCCGATCCTGATCGAGTACACCGATGCCGCCAAGTTCGATAAATGGCTGGAGGAGCAGTCCTTCACCAAGTCGCTGTCGATCTCCTATCGCTATGACGGCCATGGTGGCGTTGCCGCCGCCTTCCCGCTCTTCATCGTGAAGAACTACAACGTGTCCCTGACCGGCGGCTGGCTCGTCAATCGGGTGTACATCGAGTCCGACCGGTGGGCATGGACGCTGCTCTACACCAACTCCGCTTCGAACTGGATCGGGAGCTATTTCTCGGGTGGGATCGAATGGGTCGACACCACGAATGCCACGACGAATGAGAAGGCGACAGCCTCGGCGTTTGTCGCCGAGCTGGGGATGAAGTTCCGGGTGAACATGACGTATACGCCGCTCAAGCCCCTTGCCAAGATCACCGAGCTGTGGGGTCTCCGCGTGGGGGTCAAGGCCACCGGCGGATTCGACATCGATCAGCTCACCTACGTGCTGGAATTCGGGGCCGGCGCCTTCTAGCCTCTCCTCGCGGCGGACGTTCTTGCGTCCGGTCCACCGACTGCCCATCTTCCTCCCGCGGCGCCCGAGTGGCGGAATGGCAGACGCAACGGACTCAAAATCCGTCGGGGGCAACCCCGTGCGAGTTCGACTCTCGCCTCGGGCATCTGAAGCAGGCACAACGACTTAGCCCCCACTCGGCACGTGCCAGGTGGGGGCTATGGTCGTGCGGAATGTGACTGTTTTGTGCACGTTCGCTAGGACTTCGAGTCCGCCCGCGCTCGGCGGCTCCCGGCGAGATGGGCGGCGAGGCGTGACACCGCATCCGAAAGGTCCCGCGTGTTGACGATGTTGTAGCGGGCATAGACGGAATCGGTTTTGTGCCCGGTGAGCCGACGAGCCACATCGCGAGAGATGCTGGTCCGCTCGAGGTTCCGGACGGCGGTCCGCCTGAAGTCGTGCATCAATCGACCTGAGAAGCTTCGCCCGCTTACACGCCTCCCGCCATCCGGTGTAGTAGTCTCGGATGGGTTGGCCGTGCCGATGGAATACCCATTTGCTGAGCGGCAGCGAGCGCCTCTGATCTCTGAGGATCTCGACAAGCTTGGGCACCGCGCCAAACGGAAACACCCGCGATTCCTTCCCTTTGCTCTTGCTGGCGTCACACCGCACCTCCCCCGCCGCGAAATCGACCTGCTCCCATGTCAGACTGAGTATCTCAGAGCGCGTCCGCCATCCGGTCCAATAGGCAAACGTCGCCACGGGCTTGAGGTGTGCCGGCAACTCCGCCAGCACTCGCTCAAATTCGTCTGGCTCGAAAAATCCTTGGCGGGCGTTGTCCACCTTGAACGTCGGGAACGCCGGGCCGGAAGGGTAGCGCTTGGGCGCGGACTGCCACCGAGAAGGCGCGGCGAAGGACCGCCACCTCATAGCTGATCGTCCCGAGCGCGGCTCCTTCGCTTTTGCGCTCGGCGGCATACTGCTCGACGGCGCGGTAATCGATCTCGAGGGCGCGGGTGTCGCTGAAACGCTGCTCAAGATGCGCCCACGCTTGACGCGGCGCGGACCCAGGAGCGGTTGCTCTTGAGTTCATAACTTGTCTTGAGTATCTCGCGGAGGTCGGCGAACGTGACGCGCTCGGCGCTCGTGCTGTTCGCCCGGCCCTCGCGCTGAGCCGTCAGGCGGGCTTGGAGCACCTTCGCCGCCTCGCTCCGTTTCGTGGTGCCGGTACTCTCGCGCCGCTTCTTGCCTCTGACCGAGTAGGCAATCCACCACACGTTGCCCCGGAGATAGAGGGTGCCCTCGCCATAGGTGCGTTTCATCGTGCCTCCCGAATCGCCCGACGTATGGCGCGGGCGTGTGTGGTACAGACTTCCGCCCATCCCTCAAGCGCCTCGGCCAACTTTTCCGCTGTGGCGGGGGTGGCCGCGAATGCGCCCTGGCGGACGCGGGTGAGGGTGGAGGGTTGGACGCCAGCGGCGTCCGCGAGCTTCCGGATGGAGCAGGGGACCGCGTCAAGCGCGGCACAGACTGTCGTGGTTAGCATAGCAACAATATGTTGCGCTGGCCATGGGGGCGCAAGGCTTACCGTCGAGCGGCCCATTTGCGGAGTCCCTGCTCGGAGAACCGGAGCTGCTTCCGGGAAAGGTGACGGGCGAACGGGAGGGACTTGCTCCGCCGATACAGCCAGTCGGGCGTGACGCTCAGCGCCTCGGCGGCCTCCTGCACCGTCAGGAGTCGGTCCTCGGCCTCTGGTGTCGCCTCGACCGCCACGGGCAGCGGTGTGACCTCCTGCGCGTCCAGGAGCGCCAGCAACCACTCCCGAGGCACGGGCACGGCTGTCCCATCGGGCAGGGCGTCCGCCAGCATCCGCAGGGCGAGCGACAGGTCGAAGGGTGTCACGCGGCGGGCTGCTCTTCCGAGGATTCTTCCTCTGTGCCCGCGCGCACCAGCGTCGCCATCAGTTCATAGACCACGGCGTCGAGCACTGCCGACGCCTCGGGGATGGACTTCAGTCCGATGATCTTGTGCGCCGTGCGCCGAGGGATAGCCAGAAGCACGGCCCGCATGTCGTCCAGCATCCGATCCAATACCTGCCCCGCTTCTTCCACGGTGACGGTGAAGCCCGCGTAGGCGGTCCCGCTCCATCTCGGCCAGCTCGGCCTCCGCCGTCGTCTTTCGGGCGCGAGCGGCCTGGAGATCAAGCGGGGCGCGGCGCTTCATGGCCTCCGCCACCTTCGTCGCGGATGTACCAGGCGATGCAGGCGCTGGCGTCGTAGCGCGGATGGCGGCCCGCTTTGTCCACGGGCATTCCCCTGGCCTCGAGGTTCGCCACGGCGCGGTCGCCCAGCCCGAGCAGTTCCGCCAGCTCCCGGCGGGTCAGCGGCTAGCATGAACAGGAAGTCATGGTTTCACACCCCTGCGGCAAGAGAGGGCACACGGTCGCCGGAATACCCGCGTCCCTCCCGGCGGAAGGACCCATAACACATTGACCCACAACGAGTTGACGGCTGTCGTGTGTCTGAGTCATGCGGCCTCCCCGGTGATCGGCGGTTCCGTACCTACCGCCCGATGCTCCCAGCTCCCACCCAGGGGCCTTACAGGCCCCGTGGGAGTGATGGGAGTATTACGGTGGGAGTGCCGTGGTACTACCATGGGAGCATCGGGGGTGGCGACCTCTGCGATGCCGTCGTCGGTCAGCTCATAGATTGGGTGCTTCGGGGTGCCTGCGATCCGCACCATGTCGAGGTCGAGTAACCGTCGCCGATGCCGGGCGAGCGACGACGCTGGCAGGGCTGACACCGACAGCCATTTCGTCCAGGTGACTTGCTCCGGTCGGAGATCGTCCGATATAGCCTGAGGGACAGACTGAGGGACGGGCTCGCGGGGCAGGGGAGTTTGACCGCAAATCAGCCGCCCGAAGGCCCGCCGAACTAGGCGGAGCGGACTGTATGAAGGCGCGCAAATTTGTATACCTAACTGACTTAAAATCTCACGGGGAACAATCCCCTTGTGGGTTCAATCTCCGTTTTCGGTAGTCCACTCCCTGTTGTAATTCCGACGCTCCTCACCCCGCCCCGGTTCGACACCGGGGTAGAGTCTGTCTAGTCGGCCCAATGGGGAGTCAGCTAATGTTCAAGTGTCCAGAGCAACGCCGAGGATTCGCCAGCATGCCCAACAATCTGATCGGCGTTGTTGATGTCATAAGCCATTGCATAGCTCCGATATGAATACTCGCTAAGGTCCGTCATGCCCGTCGTTGGGTCCCAAACGAACGCGTGTGCGTGGCTTGGGGAGGCGGGGTCTGACGTATAGCTCCGGCCCACCACCTTCCCGGCATCGTTGATTCCATAGGCCACGCCTGACGCACCACCAAGGGTTCCGAGGTCCATCATGCCCGAGCCTGGATTCCACAGGAAGGCTCTTGCCCCGGAGGCGCCCACCACCTGGCCGGCACTGTTAATTCCGTAGGCCACACTCTGTGCGTCCCCATCCAACGTGCCAAGGTCCGTCATGCCCGTGCCGGCGCTCCACAAGAAAGCGTGATTCTCACCCGAAGCGGTCTTGCTGGAGCCCACGACCTGACCGATGGCATTGATCGCGTAGGCCACGCTCGAGTCGCCGCCCAACGTGCCGAGGTCTACGCTGCCTGTGCTGGGGCTCCACAAGAACGCATGAGTCTCATTCAAGGATGTGGTGGCGAATCCAACCACCTGCAGCGCATCGTTTATCCCGTTCGCCTCGGACCGTCCTCCCCCTAAGGCATTGAGGTCTGTCATGTGCTCTCCATGCCACCCCCACAAGAATGCATGGACCATTCCAGTCCCAGCAGCAGTCTCGCTCCAACCGGTGACCACACCATTCCCATTAATGCCCGTGGCGTAGCTGCGGCTCAGACTGGGATCGTTGGTCCCAATCGTACCGAGGTCCCGCATGCCCTTGGAGGGCTCCCACAGGAACGCGTGCAACTGCTTATAGACGCACGGAGACGCGCAGGTTAGGGAACCGCCAGCCACTTGGCCAGCGTCGTTAATGGCGCGGGCCAGGCTCACGCCGTAGTTACCTAAGTACCCTAGATTGGTGATTGTAAATGGAGGGATCTTCGCGCCCTCCTCAATACGGAACTTGATGCGCAGCGTCGATCCATTCTTCAGGGGCACGTATTCGTCGGTGTCCACGTTCCCGAGCTGGCGACGTGTGCGGACGACATCGACATCCGCAAAGCCAAGCACTACGTCGTTGACGAGAACTGAGATACGATAGGGTTTCGCAGGGTGCAGGTTGAATTTGTTGGTGTTCCACGTGGCCAGATAGAAATCTTTGCCATCAGGTATAGAGGCCGGCAATTCGGCAAGCAGCGAACCGTCTTCCGTGATCTGGACAATGGGGCTTCTCGTATCGTCGAATGTGCCGGAAAATGTTGGGTTTGGAACCATCGGCGGCAGGAAGTAGAAATGCGGATCGCCGGAGTGAGCACCGTCGGAAATGAGGAACGATGGATTCAGGGGGCTCGGGTCCACGGTGGTGTCAGGGCTGCAAGCTGTGATCGCGACGCCTGCAGCAAACAAGGCAGGAACGAACAAAGTGTTGAGACGCATGACGACCTCTACAGGTACCGGAAGTGTGCGTGAGGTCACCGGGCAGCGAGTTGGCGACCTCTCAACGATCATCACCCACTCGGCAACCTACGATGTCGTCGGACGATTGGATAGCCCCAAGGCATCGAAGCTTCATCCTTTTCGCCTGATTGTTGCGACGAGGCACCAGGCCAGGGACGGCTTGTGAGTGCACCGCGTTGCAGTCTTTGTGGTAGCAGGAGCCGTGGCGGACTTGAGATGTGGGTAACTGGTGACACCTAACAATCCTGTCCTGACAATACATGCCTTGCTTGCTGGCCGATGGTTTGACGGAATGTTGCGGGCGGCCCATCCTACTGCACGTTGTTGCATGGGGTCTCAGGGCGGGCAAAAGGTGCGGGAGCACACCGGCAGGGATCGACCCTGCGGCCTGTCACCTGATCGGTCCGTTCAACCGAGATCCCCGACAATGGATGCGGCAGAATTGGCACGATACCCATTCCGGAACCATCTGCCAGATCGCGTGCCATCCTAGCACGTCGGATCGGGTCGCGCGGGTGAAGTCCGTGGCATACGTGATTGAGGAGCATGGGTCACACACGGAATCCAAGAGCGCTGAGGCGAGTGGCCACTCAATGTCGGAAATGACGGTCGGCGCCTTAGAGCGCAGGCATGTCATGCCCGTCAATTTCTTTCGGCTGGGCAAGGAATCCAATCAATTGGAGGCGGTGCAACGGGGGGAGGTCCGGGATCTGGGTGCGGTACAGGAAAAGCTGAAAGATCCCCAAGGTACCTATTGGGATACGGTTTGCCTCCCGATTCTGAATGAGGTTCCGGCTCGTGAACTAGCGGCAGAAACGGGGACCGCGGAAAGCCTCATCATTCGGTACCGGAAGGGGCTCGTGAAGCCAAATGGAGCCAATTTGAGGCGGCTCATTGGGGCGCTGAGGGGGAGCTTGAGGCCCCCCCCCTCAACGATCCTACTACTTGACGAAGACTGCCCCCAAAGTGAGCGAGTTCCCCCCTGCCCCCTGATGCGCCGCCAAGAGTGGCCTCATAGCCCCGAAGCCTCGCACCTGGTGGAAGTTGACGAGCGAAAACCTTGATACCTTCAAGATCTTCCCCGCTTGTGACCTCATGAGTTCCTTTGTGGCCTCTGCCAACAACTTGTCCGCGATCTGGTCTATGGGGAAGCCAAGAGCCGGTGAGTGGATAAACTCGAAGTCATGTCCCTGGACCCTCCCAAGACGACTCTTGAAATAGATTTCCGCGTTGATCGGGTCTACACCGAGTTGAAAATATATTTCAAGTGGGTTGATCTTACCCTTGAATGCAACTCCAGCAACGTTGACGTAGATACAGCCAATCTTGACACCCGCCCCCGCCACCCCGGACGCAATTGACGGGGCAGAAATCAGCATCAGTGGCGGCCATGGCTGCACCATTGTAGCCGTGAAGGTTTCTACGCTGATCGTGGCCACCCAATCCCAGCTTATCGGGCCAAAATGCCCGCTGTCGGCAGCGGTTGCTGCCGGCTTAACCACCCCATCAAATCGCTTTTCGATGAATGGCTTTGGCAGGTGGACGAACAAGTCTCCAGAGGCGGTCGGTTCTATGGGCGGATCGTCATCCCACGCATTCCACGGATGATTTTCGGCAGGTACGGTGACGCCGTCCGGCTTTCGATCGTAGCCGCCACCAGCAGGAACGGGTTGCCGTGGACAATCAATCACCCAATCGGCAGGACCAGAAAACATAATTAGATCAGTGCTGCCACCCACGCTCACGGGGCCAATAAATTCTACGGAAGTGAACATGTCGAGAATGTTGGGGATGTCGACGCTTTCGAGAATTGTCGCGAATAGTGTGTCCTTTGCAATAATCTTGAACGCCGCCTCCTGTACCCGCCACTCATCCTTCAACTCGTCCGTAAACTCAGCTCCGTCGGGCAGGTGAGTCATTGCCTGCCAATCCTCTGTTACGGCGGTCCACTCTCCCTGCGCTCGGCCGCCGTGCAGTCGAATGTCGCCATTTATCAACGCGACTCCGCAAACAATATCTGAGTAAGCGAGCGCATTGACGCTCATTCGCTCGCCCGCAAGGAAGATGGACACTTCGATCCGCAGATCTTGGAACGTGATCTTTGGCGGCGGGTAATTGGGCGGGGCTGCCGCGCCCGCTTCAAGTCGTGTTTGCAGTGCTGTCCCATCAGCAGTACCGGAGAAGGAAACCGCTAAATTGGCGAAGGAGCTATTGGTCGGGAATTTGACATTGCCGACGTCCCCCGCGTCCGTAATTGCCTTCTGTACCAAGTATTGGAAGAGCTCCACTCCAAGAGCAATACCAGGATTGCTTGCCTTCCCCCCGGAGTTAGAACAGAATGCCGCCAATTCCTGGTGGGCAAGTGCGATATCGGTCATGACGGCTCCACTCTTAAATAGGGTAAGCGACGTTGGATCTCCGAGCGTATTTCAAGGAGGTTTCTGCGAAACGTCCTCGCTGGGAGCGGCATTGGAGACGGGTGGCGGGCAAATTGTAGCCCCCGGGCCTACACGAGCGCCTAGTAAGGAATCGACTTCTGCGGCACCTGCGAAGCGGAAACCTCCGAACCGGCGCGCCGCATCACAGTTCCTCCCCATTCCGACAGCCGGTCGACCCATCCGAAGCTGATCCTGCAGTCAGTTCCTGGGGCTGTCAAGTATGGGCTGTCCCCGTCTGCTCCTTGATCGGGTGGTACCCGCTGCGGAACTGCTGCCAATCAGTTCCGATTTGTTCCGGTGACACTCTGTACGACGTCGCATGGCCTCAAAATCCGTCGGGGGCAACCCCGTGCGAGTTCGACTCTCGCCTCGGGCATCTGAAGCAGGCCACGACTTAGCCCCCACCCGGCACTGTGCCGGGTGGGGGCTATATCAATTCTGCCGTTCGCTCCCAGCCGCTACTTCTTCACCAACTCCACCCGCCGGTTCTGCTGCCGCCCCTCCGGCGTCGTGTTGGGCGCCGCGGGCACCGTGTCGCCAAAGCCGATCGTGGTCAGGCGATTGCCGTCGATCTTGTAGGTGTCGATGAGCACCTGCCGCACCGCCGCCGCGCGCCGGTCCGACAGCGCGAGGTTCGATGCTGCGCCGCCCACGTTGTCGGTGTGCCCCTCGATCAGCAGGTCGAGATCGGGGTGGCCCTTCAGCATCTCCGCAATCTCCACCAGGGTCGGGGTCGATTCCGGCTGAATCTTGTCAGAACCGGAGGCGAAGTAGATCCCCTGTGTGGCCACCCGTCCATTCTCTTCCAGGGCGTCGTACAGCTCACGCCCGCCAGCCAGCACGCTAAAGTTCCCCATGAACGCCGGTTCATTCTCTAACCCCGAAAACTCGAAGGTGATCTTGTTGGAGCGACCGAGTTCGGCGTTTGGGACGTTTGCCACGCGAGTGTCGTTGACGTAGACCTTGACGTACTTGCCGTCGGCCATGATTCGGAAGCGGAATAGCGCTCGCGCCGCGATGGGAGAAGCGGTCTTACCCAGGGCCCGCGGGCCGGTCCCGTCGATTCCGCCTGTCATCCGGTCATTGAGGAAGTAGTACGCCACATGGCTGCGGGCGCCAGGCGCGAAGGAGATGAGGGACGCGATGTTGCCCGAGGACGCGGTGGCGTCGAATTCGATAGTAAATCGATCGGTGAGCGTGTCGGGGAGAACGATGGCGAACTGCGATCCGCGCGTGGTGGTGCGCAGGAACCGGGCTCCGTTCCACTCGGCCACTTCCATGTTGCCCGACATGAACTCCAGCCGCTTTGGGAAGTTGCCGACCCGGTCGCGCGAGAAATCGTCCACGTACAACGGGATCTCGCCCGGCTGGTAATCGTAATTGACCCACACGCCGGTGCCCGGGGCATCGGCCTTGGCGGGGGCGGCGGCTGGCTGGGCCGCCGGCTGTCCCGCGGCGGCGGGGGCCGTGTCAGCTGCTGGTTGGCTGGTCGGCACCGACACCGTCGGGACCGTGGGCACCGATGGGACCTTCGGCTTCTTGATGCCAGGGATCTGGGCGGCGGCCGTATTCGGCAGGGTGAACAACGCCAGGGTCAGCACGAGAGCCAGCCGGGACGCGTGCAGCATCGAGGACCTCCTGAGTGTGTAACACAGTCGCCCAGATCTGATCCAACCAATAGACATTCCGGGTCCGGACTTCGCCAGTAGGGCAGGGCGCCCGCTGCGGCGCCCCCGCTACCGGCTACCGAGCCCCGAGGATCAGCCCCGTCACGAAGGGGATCAACCAGATCAGCCAGACGACGAGACTCGTCCGGTGAAAGGCACGGAGCCGGAGCTCGTCGCGGCGTACCAGCACCGCGGTGGCCCACACCGCGTGCAGCAGCATGAGCAGCAGCGCGGCCCCGCCTGTTGCCGTGTGAAATCCCCACCGAAAGCCCCCCGCCATTCGCCGCATCAATTCGGTGCCCGCCGAATCCGCTGAGAAGCCGAGCCAGAAGAGCGCGGCGTGCCACGGTCGCAGGCGCTGCGAGAGCACCGCCGACCAGACGCCGACGGTGTAGAGGGCGAAGGCGAGAAACATCAACATCACGGCAGTCTTCACGAGTGGAGGCACGGAATCCCCGCTGATCATCGGTTCGCGCAGCAATTGACGATGTCGAGTGAGAATGCGCCAGTACCGCACTCGGCCGTGAGAAGATCATGTCACATGTCTGAATCAGCTTTCATTGAGGCTTCTGCAGATCTTGTGAAAGAAGGTGCGATGTTGAGTGTGACAATATGGGGATATCCCCATAAACCCAATGACATCGCGAGGGCCGAATGCGCCGCCGTCGGATACCCATTCCCCTTCTGGACCCTGCACCGCCGGGCGCCCCCACCGCCACGCGCCTGGCGATTCGCGACCCGCTCTCCCCACCCATCCCATCCCCGGCATTCCTGACGCTATTCGCTCTCGTTCTCCTCATCCTCGGAGCGCCGAGCCTGCACGCACAGGCAAATGTCGGCTGGGCAGTCCGGTCCTCCACGTCGGCTGACCTCTGGTTCCATTCCGTCGCTTTGACGGGATACGACGCCTTCGGCGCCGTGCCGCTCTACCAGCCGGGGTATGCCACGCAGGTCCGCCGGACGCGCGACGCTGAGGGGAAGGGAACCACCACCCTTGAGCGCAACGCCGGCGAGTTCAATGCGGCGTTCACGGCGGACCGCAATTTTGAGGTGCTGCACTTCGTCCCCATCTACTTCGCCGCTACCGACGTCGACCAGATGCTCGATGCGCTCGACGCGGTTGCCGTGAAAGGGGAGCGGGCCGCCGCCGAAGTCGCTCCGGCAGCGCGATTCGGTACCGCCGTCGTCGCCTCCGTCCTCACGACGCCGCAGGAGCGCGCCACCCTGGCGCATTTCACCGCCGCCGTCCGCGATGAATGGACAACCGCCTATCGCGCGGAGCGCGCCACCCAGTCTGAGGAGCGCAACGCAGCACTCCAGGCCGCGACCCGTACCTGGAGGGACCACACCGCTCCCGCAATCGGTGCCGCGCTGACGACCCTCTCGCTTGATGGCGGGATCATCCTCGCGAGCGCCGCGCTCGGGCCGGAAGGGCGGTTCTTTGCCGGTCGCCCGGACGACCGCACCGACAATGTCGTCGCGGTGCGCCTCGACCTTACCTCGACCAACGCCGGCGATCCCGCCTGGCTCGCGGTGCGAGAGATGTTCTTTCCCTCGGCGCGGGAAGCGTTGGCGGCTGCAGGCGCCCTGCCAGGCAACGCCGAGGCCGCGGAGCAGGCGACCGGCAGAGCGGCGGCCCGTCTCGGCGCGGCACGCTTGGCGCCTCAAGGTGATGTGGCGCTTGGCGCCTACCAGGGCGCCTTGCTTCGAGTGCTTGGTCAGCCGGTGCCACGCGGCGCGGCCGAGCTCGCCCGGGCCTTCGAGGCCGCCTATCCGCTGACCGAACCGGCTGCCGTGGTCGTGCGGGCCGGCGGGCATTGACTGTTCAACGCTGTCTGACACATCAGGGAGGTACAGGATGCGAAGAGCCGTGATGGCAGGACTCTGTTCGGCGGTGCTGGCCGGGGCGCTGTCAGCCTCGCCGGTCACCACATCAGAGCCGGGCCCGACCTTTGGCGTCTATGTCCGGGTGCTCGATGCACCGGTAGGGTCATTCGTGCAGGTGACCGCGGCGCTGCCGGACCTCCTTGCCAGCGCCGGCTGGCAACTCCAGGCCAGCTATGACGCCCGCGCCGGTGATTGCGCCTTCCAGGCGCGGGTGTACGTCGTCACCGATCCCACGTGGACGGCCGCGGCCTCCGGGGGTGGTGCCGACGCGGCGTTCGTGATGCCGCTGCGGATCGCGGTCTATCAGGACGAACTCGGCACCCACGTATCGCTGGCCAACCCCCAGTCGCTGGTGCGCACCATCGTCGGCGAAACCGGATACGAGCGGGCGGCCGCCGAGGTGGTGGCACGCCTGCAATCCGCCCTCGCCCCGTTGCCCGGAAAGATCGTCACCGTGCAGTACGGGCAGATGCGCGATGAGGGCCTGATCGGCAAGACGATGGGAGTCGTCGCGGGAGGCCCATTCCCCTCCAAGGTCGAAACGCTCGGCTCGGCGAACGCCGCGCCGACCCTCAGCGTCACAGACGTGGCCGACGCCTTCGCCACGGCCGCGCGGACGCCGACCAGGCGCTGGGGCCTGCATACCGTCTACCGGGTAGACCTGCCCGGCGGCAACCTCTCCATCATCGGCCTCACGGGCGACAAGATGGAAGCCAAGGCCTATGCGATCGTGGGCAACGGCGGAGACGAGAGCCGGAAAGAGTACAGCTGTCCCGGTATCGATCACGCCGCCGCGTTTCCGCTCGAGGTCGTGGTGCTTCGCGACGGGGAGAAGATCGAGCTCCGCGCGGTGGACGCGATGTTCCGAATGAAGATGTACTTCGAGGACGCCGGCACGATGAAGTTCGCCGCCAACATGGCGATGCCTGGCTCGATCGAGAACGAGATCCGCGACCTGGCTGAGGACGCGCTCGACGCCCTGCGTGGACGCACCGCGTCCCGCTAACCCATGGAGGAAGTAATGCGTATGATCGGACGAGCAATTGTCGCCCTGGCGGCACTCTGGGCTGGCGCCGCAACCACGGTGTCAGCGACCGACGGCAATTTCCTGCACGGCGTCGGCGCCGTCAATTCGGCGATGGGCGGTGCGGGTATGGCGACCTCCAACAGCCTCCTCGGCACCTTTTACCTCAACCCCGCCGGCCTGATGGGATTCGACGGGACGCGCATGGAGTTCGGGTTCGAGCTCTTCAAGGCGGACCGCACGGTCTCGAGTGACATCCCTGGCATGGGATCCGGCGCCACAACCAGCAAGAGCGATTTTGTGCCGGTGCCCGCCATGGGCATTTCCTACCGGCTGGACAATGACAAGGTGGTCCTAGGCCTCGGTGCCGTCGGCATCGGCGGGTTCGGGGTGGACTACCCGGCCAGCGCCTTCGCGCCCGGCGCCAACCCGATCCTCCTTCCGCAGCCCAACGGCTTCGGCCAGGTCTACAGCAACTATTCCCTGCTGAAAATCGCCCCCGCCGTGGCCTACGCGGTGTCGCCGAAACTGTGGCTCGGCGCCGCGGTCAACGTCGACTGGGCCTCCCTGGCCGTGCAGCCGATGCCCACCGCGGCACCTGCGTGCACCACGCCAGCGGGTCCCTGCTACTACCCCAGCGCGACGGCCGCCGACGGCGCCTTCGGGTTCGGCTTCCAACTCGGCCTGACCTACCACTTCAACGACATGGTGTCGGCCGCGCTCGCGTACACCAGTCCGCAGTGGTTCGACGATTTCACCTTCAACAGCAGCTACGCCAACCCAGGGCTGCCCAACTACGGTGAGCCGCTCGAGATCACCTTCCGTCTCGATGCCCCACAGGTCTTCGCCGCCGGCCTCGGCCTCAAGCCGCTGCCGGGGATGACGGTCGCGCTCGACGGTCGGTACATGACCTACTCCAGCACGGCCGGCTTCGAGGGCTCGGGCTTCAATCCCGACGGGTCCGTGGCCGGCTTCGGCTGGGACGACATCTTCGTGCTGGCGCTGGGCGCCGAGTACTGGGTGAGTGACAACGTCGCGCTGCGTGCCGGCTACAATCACTCCGACAACCCGGTCCCCGATTCCCTGTCGTTTTTCAACATCCCGGCGCCGGCGATCGTCCAGAACCACCTGACGCTCGGCCTGGGCTTCAAGCCGACGCGGCAGTTGCAGATCGACCTCGGCTACTACCACGTGTTCGAGAATACGGGCACCGGCCCGATTCCCAATCCGGCCCTGCCGCCGAACTCCACGGTCACGAACACGATGTCGGAAGACTCGTTCCTGATCCAGTTCACCGTGCTGGGCCGCTAGTCCGGTAGAGGGGGGCACCCGCCCGTAACGGCGGGTGCAACTCCAACAGCAGCACCAGTTAGTAGTGTAAACGTACCTTCATGCAGCGTTATACGGATCTTGTGAACAATGGTGCAATCTTCGGTATGGGAATAGGGAGATATCCAGATAGCGCCATCGTGTGCTGGAGGACGATGTGACCACCACGACCAAGCCGATTTCCGACGAAGTGCTGCAAACCGCCGCCCGGGTCATCAAGTGCCTTGGGCACCCGTTGCGGCTTCGGCTGCTCGAGATCATGGAGCTCGGGGGCGAACAGAACGTGACCGAGCTGCAGGCGTACAGCGGCGCGACCCAGGCGGCTGTGTCCGAGCAGCTCAGCATTCTCCGGGGGCATGGCGTGGTCGCCTCGCGGCGCGACGGGACCTACATGCTGTATCGCATCATCGAACCGAAGGTCTTCCGCATTCTCGCCTGCGTCCGCGAGTGCGAAATCATTGACGGGAGGATTGCATGACCCGCATCGTCGTCCTCGGTGCCGGCACCGCCGGAACCACGATTGCCAACCGGCTCTCCCGTCGCTACAGCCGTGAAGTTGCGGCCGGGCAGACCATCATCACCCTGGTGGATCAGGACAACGACCACATCTACCAGCCCGGGCTGCTCTTCCTGCCGTTCGGGATGTACACCCCGGAGCAGATCCGGAAGCCCCGCGATCGTCAGATTCGCGACGGCATCCAGTACGTGCAGCGCCCGATCGACCGGGTGGACGCCGACCGCGATGTGGTATTCCTGGCGGACGGGACGCCGATCGCCTACGACGTCCTCATCGTCGCGACCGGCACCCGCGTGCTCCCGGAGGAGACGGAGGGCATGACCGGGCCAGGGTGGCGGACAAACGTCTTCGACTTCTACACCCTCGAGGGCGCGACCGCGTTGCGCGACACCCTCGCCTCCTGGCCTGGCGGCAAGCTGGTCGTGAATGTCGTGGACATGCCGATCAAGTGTCCGGTGGCGCCCCTCGAGTTCGTGTTCCTGGCCGACTGGTTCTTCACCAGGCGCGGGATCCGCGATAAGGTGGAGATCACCTACGTCACGCCGCTGGACGGCCCCTTCACCAAGCCGGTCTGCAACCGCGAACTGTCGCACCTGTTCGATGGCAAGGACATCCACCTCCAGCCCGAGTTCAATACTGGGGAGGTCGATGGTGCCAACGGGCGCCTGATCGCCTATGACGAGCGCGAGATTCCCTTCGATCTCCTGGTGACGGTTCCCCTCCATGGCGGCGCCGAGTATGTCGGCCGGTCCCCCGGCCTGGGCGACGATCTCGGCTTCGTGCTCACCGACCCGCACACGCTCCAGGCGGAGCGGAAGCCAAACATCTTCGCCCTGGGTGACGCCACCAACGTGCCGGCGTCGAAGGCGGGGTCCGTGGCGCATTTCCAGGCCGAAATCCTCGAGGAGAACATCGTGCGCTTCCTCCAGGGCCTGCCGCCGGAGCCCGATTTCGACGGCCACAGCAACTGCTTCATCGAAACCGGCTTCAATCAGGCGCTGCTGATCGACTTCAACTACGAGACGGAGCCGCTGCCCGGCACCTTCCCGATTCCGGGGATCGGGCCGCTCCGTCTGCTCAAGGAGTCGCGCCTCAACCACCTCGGGAAGCTTGCCTTCCGCTGGGTGTACTGGAACATGCTGCTGCCCGGCCACGACATTCCGCTCGTGGCGCCCAAGATGACCATGCGCGGCAAGTACCACCCGGACGCTGCCGCCGAACCCGTTGCCGTCTGACCCTAGAGGAGATTGACCAGATGCCCACCCTGACCATGCTGGATACCGTGCTCGATGTGGATGCCGAGGGCTTCCTGCAGAATCCGGAGCAGTGGAACGAAACGATCGCCGCGGAAATCGCGCGCGACAACGGCGTGCCGGAACTGACGGAGCGCCACTGGATGGTGATCCGGTACATGCGGGGCCGGTACCTCGACACCGGGACCGCGCCGACCATCCGTTCGCTGGGGAAGGAGTCCGGGGTCGAGATCAAGGAGCTCTACAAGCTCTTCCCGAAGGGCCCCGCCAAGCTGGCCGCCAAGGTCGGCGGCATTCCGAAGCCCAAAGGCTGCATCTGAACCGGCACCCGCCAGAGGAGTCACAACGATGTCCGCAACCGCAGTCTTTCCAGAGACGTCCACCGCGCCTGAGGTGGCCTCCACCGAGCCGCCCCGCATCGAGAAGGTATCGATCGTCGTCTCCAAGGGGTCGCTGGAGGGGATCTACCCCGCGCTGATCATGGCCAACGGGGCCCGGATGGAGGGGATCGAGGCCAACCTCTTCTTTACCTTCTTCGGCATGGATGCCGTCGTGAAGGCCAAACAGGGCAAGATCAAGGTGGCCACGGTCGGCAACCCGGCCCTCGGCATTCCCACGCTCCTGGGGATGATCCCGGGGATGGCGAGCTTCGTGACCGGCCAGATGCAGAAGAAGATGGAGACGCTCGACATCCCGCCGATCGGCGAATTTGTGCAGATGATCGCCGACTCCGGCGGGAAGCTGTTCGCCTGCAAGGCGTCGGTCGACATGTTCGACCTGAAGGAGTCGGACTTCGTCGAGTCGGTGGACAGCATCATCACCGTGGGCGATTTCTACGAGATGGCAGCGGGCGGCGAGATCATCTTTACCTGAGCCGCCAGTCGCTCCATGAGTCAGCCCCCGTCCGGCGAGTGCCGGGCGGGGGCTGGTCGTGTCGGATCGAGGCTCGCGATTAGCCCCGCAGCAGCGTCATGATGTAGATCGCATAACCCGCCAGCAACACCCCGCCCTCCGTCCGCGAGATGCTCTTTCCCTTCCACATCATCGGGAAGAGCACCACGGAAAACGCCAGCATCCACCACATGTCGGTGTGGACGATCGCCTCGGTGATCGGAATGGGATGCACCAGGGCGGTCACGCCGAGGATGCCGAGAATGTTGAAGATGTTGGAGCCGATGATGTTGGCCAGCGCCAGCTCGGTGCGGCCGCGGTACGCCGCGACCAGGCTGGCGGCGAGCTCCGGCGCGCTGGTACCCATCGCAACGATGGTCAGGCCGATCACCCGCTCCGTCATGCCGGCTTGCCGGGCGATGGCGACTGAGCCGTCGACCAGGAACTTGCCCCCGAGAACCAGGAGCCCGGAGCCGATGACCACCGCCAGGATGCTGAGCCCCAACTCCCGGGTCCGGGGATGCAGCGAGCGGCCCGCTGTTTCGCTGGCGTAGTCGGTCTGTTCCTCCGGGCTGACTTCGTGTCGGGCGATGTAGACCGAGTAGGCCATGAACACGATCAGGGCGACGACGAAGAACCCGCCCTCCATCCGGTCGAGGCCGAAGTCCCGCATGAGGAGGAATCCGATCCAGCTCGCCAGGAACATGATCGGCCACTCGAGCCGGACGGCGGCGCCGTGGACGGTCAGCGGTGCGACGAGTGCCGCCGCCCCCAGCACGATCCCGATATTGAAGATATTGGATCCCACCACATTGCCGACCGCGATGTCCGGCGTGCCGCGCAGGGCGGCCAGAATACTGACCACCAGCTCCGGGAGAGAGGTCCCGGCGGCCACGATGGTCAGCCCGATGACGGCCGGGGTCAGCCCCGCGATTCGGGCAATGGTGGTCGCCCCCCGCACGAGTGCTTCGCCGCCGCCGGCGAGCACCGCCAGGCCGAGGAGGACAAGCAGGCTGGGCAGGATGAATTCCATGGCCTTCAATATACCCGGCGGCCAGAGAATCCCGGGCCTGTGCGGAGCGGCCCATCCCTGTACCTTTCCCGCCGTTCTGCCGCCCGGACCTCCCCGGACCGGCAGGTGACCGTTGAGCGCAGGGGCGGGTCGTGGCGATCGAAGTGCAGGTGTTTGGGACGAAGAAGTGTCCGGTGACGCGCAAGGCGCTCCGTTTTTTCGCGGAACGACGCGTAAAGACCCACTTCGTGGACCTGCAGGTGAAGGCCGCGTCGCCGGGGGAATTGCGCCGGTTTGCCCAGAAGTTCGGGGTGGCGGCCCTGGTGGATCGTGACGGGAAACGGTTTGCCGAACTCGGGCTTCGCAGCGCCGCGCTCTCCGATGACCGCTGGCTCGATCGGCTCGCCGAAGACCCCGCGCTCCTCCGGACCCCGCTCGTGCGGTGCCAGCAGCGGCTGACGGTCGGGGCGGCAGAAGCCACCTGGAAAGAATGGGTAACGGCGTGAGTCAGTTCTCAGTCTCCGGTCTGGCGGTCGAGTTCGGGGTCACCCGGCTCTTTGCCGACGCCACCTTTACCATCGAACGTGGGGAGCGGTGGGGTGTGGTCGGCCGGAATGGAACCGGGAAGACCACCCTCTTTCGCCTGCTGGCCGGCACGGCCCAGCCCAGCCGCGGTACGGTGGCGCGGGAATCGGGGCTTCGCATTTCCCTGATGGATCAGCACCGGGACTTCGGCGACGCCACTCGGGTATGGGAGGCGGCCGCCGGCCCATTCGCCGAGCTCCTCTCGCTCGAGGTCTCGCTCGCGGAACAGGCCGCCGCCCTCGGTGCCGACCCCACCGAGGCCGCTCTCGATCGCTATTCCCGCGACCTCGAGCGCTTCGAGCGCGACGGGGGCTACACTCTGGCCCCCCGCGTCGACGCCGTGCTGCACGGGTTGGGGTTCGATCCCGAAGCGGCGCGAACGCAGGCTGTGGCCACCCTCAGCGGCGGCGAACGGGGCCGTGTCGCCCTGGCACGGCAGCTGGTCGCCCCGGCGGACGTCCTCCTCCTCGACGAACCCACCAACCACCTCGACCTCGAAACCACACGCTGGCTGGAGGATCACCTCCTCGGCCTCGACGCCACCGTCCTGGCCATCAGCCACGACCGCGCCTTCCTGGCGCGGCTGTCGAACCGCATCCTGCATTTCGAGGCGAAGACGATCACCGCCTACAAGACGGGGTACGCCGGCTTCCTCGAGCAGCGCGCGGAGCGGCAGCTCTCGCAGCAGCGGGCCTTCGACAAGCAACGGCGGAACATCGAGGCGGAGGAGGACTTCATCCGGCGCAACATCGCCGGCGGCAACAGCGCCCAGGCGAAGGGGCGCCGCCGTCGCCTCGAGCGCCTCCCGCGCCTCGGGCCACCGCCGGGCGAAGAAGGGAGCATGACCGTCAACTTCCCGCCCGGGGAGCGGGGCGGGGACCAGGTGCTCGTCGCGCAGGATGTCCGGGTGCAGATCGACGACCGCATCCTTCTCGACCGCTTCTCGGCGCGCGTGACCCGCGGCGAGGTCGTCGGCCTCGTCGGGCCGAACGGCGCCGGCAAGACGAGCCTGCTGCGCGCCCTCCTCGGTGAGAAGCCCCTCGCCGCGGGCGAACTTCGCCTCGGCGACTCGATCAGGCCCGCCTGGTACCGGCAGGACATGGCGCAGGTGCCGCAGGACAAGACCCTGTACGACATCACCGCCGACCTGCGACCGATGTGGAACCGCGGCGCCATCCAGGGACACCTCGGCGCCTTCGGGTTCAGCGGCGACACGGTGCTTCGGCGCGCCGGCTCGCTTTCCGGTGGCGAACGCGCCCGGATGGCGCTCTCGATGATGGTCCTCGACAACGCCAACCTGCTGATCTTCGACGAGCCGACCAATCACCTCGACGTCGAGTCGATCGAGGTGCTCGAAGACGCGCTGGGCGCCTGGGGTGGCAATGTGCTCCTGGTCAGCCATGACCGCGCGCTCCTCGAGGCGCTGGTGACGCGGGTCTGGGTGCTCCACAACGGCCGCATCACCGACTATCCCGGCACCTTCGTCGAATGGGAAGAGGCGAGCAAGGAGCGGGAGCACGCCGCTGCGGTGGCGGCAGCGGAGGACGAGTCCAGCCGGCGAGTCGAAGAGCGGAAGAAGACCCGGCGGGCCGACGATCGCTCGAAGGACGGCCGCGCCGCCCAGCGCGTCGCGCGGGACTCGCTGAGATCCGCGGAGGCACGGGTCGCGGCGGCGGAGAAGGTCGTGACCGGCTTGAAGGAGCAGATGGAAGACCCCGCGCTCTACTCGACCGCGGAGGGTGGGAAGCGCGCCGCGCAGCTGGGGAAGAAACTCGAGGCGGCCCGGCGGGAATTCGAGGCGGCCTTCGCGACCTGGGAATCGGCGACTGCCGAGGTCGAGGCGCTCGGCTAGTACCCTGGCGGCGCCCGGAACGGCCCGAGGATCTGTGACACCCGGTCCGCAGCGGCCAGGAGCGCATCGTCGTCCCAGCGCCGTCCAACCAGCTGCACACCAACCGGAAGCCCTTCCATCGTCTGTCCCGCCGGCACCACCGCCACGGGATTCCCCGTCAGGTTGAACGGCGCGGCGTAGGCCCCCACCGCGGTGGTGTACGCCACCTTCACCCCATCGATCAGGATCGGTTTGCCGGAGCGCATGTGCGGGAAGGCACAGGTGGGCGAGACCGGCACCATCCAGGCGTCGTACCTCGCCAGGAATCGCTCCAGCGCGCTGATCATCTCGTCGCGCGCGGCCAGCGCCCGCACGAATCGGCGCGGATCCAGGGCGAGCCCGCCGCGAAGCCCACGGGTCCAGCGGGTCCTGCCCAGGCCGAAGTAGGTGCCGTGCCGGAGCAGGAGCCGGATCGGCGCCGGTGTCATCACGCCCATCTCGAACCCGTTGATCTCTCCCCACAACTCCAGCGCGTCGTGCAGGTCGAAGTCGGAGGGGGCCACCCGCTCCACCGTGCAGCCGGCGGCCTCCAGCGATTTGGCGGCGGCGCGCAGCAGGGAGGACGTTTCGCGAGAGACCGGTCCGTGGGGCAGGGCATCCATCCAGGCGACCCGAAGCCGCTCGGCGGGGGGCGGCTCGCGCACCGGCGCGATTGCCGGAACCGGCGGGATCTCCGAGTGCCGGCCGTCCGGTCCCTCCAGCAGCGTCAATGCGAGCCTGAGGTCGGCCACGCTCCGGGCGAGCGGACCGAAGCTCACCATGTGCCGCAGTCCCCGAGGCAGTCCCCCCGGGAGCTCGCCGTGCCCTGCGCCGGACACCCGGTGCTCCGTCGGTTTGAATCCGTAAATTCCGCAAAAATGGCTGGGAATCCGGATCGAGCCGGCCGCGTCGCTCCCGATTTCCAGCGGCGTGAGCCCGGCGGCCACTGCGGCCGCGCCACCGCCGGTGCTGCCACCTGGCGTGCGTTCAGCGCTCCACGGGTTGTCGGTGCGGCCAAAAATGGGGCTCACGCACTGCCAGTCGTAGCAGAGCAGGGGGACGTTGGTCTTGCCGAGGATGACG
Source organism: uncultured Gemmatimonadales bacterium (assembly GCA_963705985.1). Classification (GTDB taxonomy): domain Bacteria; phylum Gemmatimonadota; class Gemmatimonadetes; order Gemmatimonadales; family GWC2-71-9; genus SPDF01. The sequence goes on from CAVPLK010000003.1 coordinate 249,984, forward strand.
GCCCCGGCATCGAGCACGCGCTGCACGACCGTCGCATTGGTGGTGGAGATGTTGTCGCGAGCCGGCACATAGCCGGCGGTGTTGCGGAGCCCCCGCACGTCGAAAATATCCTTGATGGTGATCGGCACACCGTGCAGCGGTCCCCACGATTCACCGCGGGCCAGTGCCGCATCGGCGGCGACGGCGCGCTGGCGGGCTTCGGGATTGGGAATGACGATGGCGTTGAGGGCGGGGTTCAGCCGGTTGATGCGGCTCGCGTGGAGGTCATGGGCCTCGACCGCGGTCAACCGATGGTCCCGGATGGCCGCCGCGATCTCGCCGGCGGTGGCGAAGCCGGACCGCAGGTCTGCGGTCACCGCGGCAGCGGCTCCCCCGCGGTCCACTGCTCGGCGGCCAATCGGTGCAGGTATCGCAGCACCGTGTCCCGGTCGGCGTGTACCGTCAGGAGCAGCAGGTCTCCGCTGCGCGCCCAGGCGAGCGCCTGTTGGGCTGCCTGCAGTTCACCGACGGCGAGATCCAGCTGGTCCTCCCGGGCGCCGAGCGAGCGGAGCTCCTTGAGCAGCATCCCGGTGACCTCGCCGAGCGGACGCCCCCGCAGGTACGACGGCATCTCCTTCACGAGTACCCGGTCGGGCTTTCCGGTCCAGGCGGTGCGAGCCAGTTCGCGGATCGCGTGGTCGTCCCGGTCGCCGGCCTGCCCGATCACCACGAGGCGCCGCGTGGCGGGCAGGGCGCGGGCCATCTCCATCAGGGCGGTCATGCCGTGCGGGTTGTGGGCAAAGTCCACAAAGAGCCGCACGCCGCCGAACTCAAACGCGTTCAGGCGGCCGAGGTTGCCGGTCGGGCTGTTGGTCAGCGACGCGAGCCCCTGGGCGAGCGCGGTGTCGTCGAGGCCCAGGAGGGAACCGACCAGCATCGCGGCGAGGGCATTCGAGACGTTGTAGCGGGCCGCGCCCCCGATGGTGATCGGGACGCGAGTGATCGAGGTGATGGCCCGTTCGTCGGCGCCGAGGCCCAGCATCAGCTGGTCGCCTCGCAGCGTGGCGGTCAGCGCGCCGCGCAGCCGGGCAGCGGCGAGCGTGGGGTGGGCAGGGACCAGCGAGAACCAGGCGGTCGGGCAGGAGAGGCGCTGCGCCGCGGCCACCAGCGCGGGATCGTCGGCGTTGAGGACCAGCGGGCGGATGCCGGCGAGTGCCCGGGCCACGACCAGTTTCGCCTCCGCCAGGTCGGCGAGCGAATAGACGGCCGACTCGCCGAGATGGTCTTCCGCGATGTTGGTGATGAGCGCCACGTCGGCCTGGTCGATCGCGAGGCCGCGCCGCAGCAGCCCGCCTCGGGCCGTCTCCAGGACCGCCATTTCCACCCGCGGATCGCGCAGCAGCCGCCGTGCGCCGCCGGGCCCGGAAAAATCGCCGGCCTCGAGCGTCTCGCCCCCGACCATCACGCCGTCGGTCGAAGTGTGCCCCGCGACGCGGCCGGCCGCCGAGATCATGCCGCTCACCAACCGGGTGACGGTCGTCTTGCCGTTGCTGCCGGTGACCAGCGCCACTGGAATGTTGTTGAGGGTGCTCCACGCCACCTGGTCCGGTGCCGGGAGGGCGTCCATCGGCCACGTGGCGGCGCCGACCCCGGTGCCCGCCGAGACGGCATCGTCATCCCAGAGAAAGCGGAGGCCGTGTGCCGCGGCCGCCGCCGCCAGCGCCAGCAGTGCCGGCTTGCGCTCCTCGGCGATCACGGTGTTGAGCCGGGCGAGGGCCTCCGGGCGGTCGACGCCTTCGCAGTGATACCGGGCGCTGGCGGCCGTCCACGCCCACTCGTTCAGTTCCGTCGCCGCATAGAGGGCGTCCATGGGCGCCGTCAGCGCCAGGCTGGCGCCCCCGGGATAGCGGCGCACGGCCAGCGATTCACCAAGCCAGCCGACTCCGGTGAGGGCCAGCCGTGCCTCGTCCTCCCAGAAGCGGATCAACTCCTCCGCCGCGGGCTCGGCGAGTTCGACCTCGAGCACGGCGCCCGGTCGATCGGTCACCAGGTTGGGTCCGGTCAGGCGCCGGGAGTCGCGGATGGTCTCCGGCAGGACCATCAGTCGTCGGCCTCCCGGGCCAGGCGCACGCCGCGCTCGTCACGGATCAGCTGCTCCGAGTCGGGGAGTTCCGCGCCGGGCGACTCCAGCGTGACCTCCACCTTGACCGGCGCCGTGGGCGGCGTGGCCGCGCCGCGTCCGCCGGGGCTGAAGTGGATGATCTGTTTCCAGGTCCGGGCGATGGAATCGCCGAAGACCAGCAGCAGGTCGCCCTGCCGCGCCATCCGGAGGGCGGCCTCGACGGCGCGCTGCTCGTCGGCGATGACGGTGATCTTCTTGTCGGGCACCCCGGCCGCCAGCAGCGTTTCGCGGAGCAACCGCGGGACTTCCTCGTCGGTGCGCCCCCGGAGGGAGTCGTCGCGGCGGCAGAAGTAGTGCGCGAACCGTCCCGCCGCCTTCTGCGCGATCTCCCGGATGTCCTCGTCGCGGCGGTCGCCGGGCCCGGCGAGGACCACCAGCTTCTTGCCCTTCACCTCGATGCGGTCGGTCAGCTGGCACATCACCTCGACGGCGTCGGGATTGTGCCCGTAGTCGAGGATGACCTTGAAGCCGTGCTCGTCGAACACGTTCATCCGGCCAGGGGCCTGGAAGAAGCTGGTATCGAAGGTCCGCAGGCCGTGCCGGATGTCCTCCAGCTTGACGCCCATGCTGAACGCCATCGCGGCGGCGAACATCGCGTTCTGCACATTGTGCATCGCGCGCCCCTCGAGCGTGGCGGGGATCAGGTGGGTCCAGAGGAGGGGAATGTGCCCGCCGCGATCGTAGATCGTGATCATCTGCCCGTTCACGCCGGCCTCCAGCGCGAGTGCGCGCCCGCCGGCGCGGATGTGGGCCCGGACCAGCTGGTGCTCCGGGTTGAGGGTGACGTAGCAGATGACCTTGGCCTCGGTGTAGTCGGCCATCGCCAGGCAGAGCGGGTCGTCGGCGTTGAGCACGGCGGTGTCGCGCGCCACTTCGATCGGGATCCGCTTGACCTTGGCGAGTTCCTCGAGGGTGTCGATGCCGCGCAGGCCGAGGTGGTCCGATTTCACGTTGAGGCAGGCCGCCACGTCGCAGTGCCGGTACCCCATTCCGGCGCGCAGCAGACCCCCGCGCGCCGTTTCCAGGACTGCCACGTCGACGTGCGGGTCGCCGAGCACCATCCGCGCGGCGATCGGGCCGGTCATGTCGCCCTCGACCGTGCGGTTGCCGTCGATATACACACCGTCGGTGGAGGTCAGGCCGACCGTCCGCCCCGCCAGCTTGTGGATGTGGGCCAGCATGCGGGAAGTCGTGGTCTTGCCGTTCGTGCCGGTGATGGCCGCGATCGGAATCCGCGAGGGCGACCCCGGCGGAAAGAGCATGTCGAGCACCGGCCCCGCGACGTCTCTCGGCTTCCCTTCGCTCGGCGCCATATGCATCCGGAATCCGGGTGCCGCGTTGACCTCGCAAATCGCGCCGCCGCCGCGCTCGCGGTACGACTGGGTGATGTCCGGGGTCAGGAAATCCACGCCCCCGACGTCCAGCCCGATCGCCTCGACGGTGCGGATCGCCATCTCGCGGTTGTCCGGATGCACCGAATCGGTCACATCCACCGACGTGCCGCCGGTCGAGAGGTTTCCCGTCGATCGGAGGTAGACGATCTCGCTCGCCGCAGGCACCGATTGCCGGGTGTAGCTCTTCTGCGCCAGCAGGCGGTCGGCCTGCGCGTCGAATTCGATCCGGGTCAGCACCTTCTCGTGCCCGATGCCGCGCCGCGGGTCGGCGTTGACGATGGTCACCAGTTCTTCGATGCTGCGCACGCCGTCGCCCACGACGTGCCCCGGCACCCGCTTCGCCACCGCGACGAGTTCACCGTCGATGACGAGCATCCGGTGGTCGTGCCCCTCGATGAACGTCTCGACGATCACACTGCGGCTGATCGCCTGCGCCTGCCGGAAGGCCAGGGCCACCGACTCGTCGTCTCGGAGGTTGATGGCCACCCCCCGGCCGTGGTTGGCGTTGTAAGGCTTGACCACCACCGGGAAGCCGATCCGCCTGGCCGCGTCGATGGCCTCGTCCTCGCGCTGGACCAGCCGCTGTTTCGGCACCGGGAGCCCGAGGCGCGACAGGAGCTTGTTGGTCTCCTCCTTGTCGGAGGCGATCTCGACGGCGATGTGCGGGGTATGGCTGGTGATTGTGGCCTGGACCCGCTGCTGATAGCGTCCCCAGCCGAACTGGATCATGCTGTGCTCGTTGAGCCGCATCCACGGGATGCCGCGCTCCGCCGCCGCGTGCACCAGCGATCCGGTGCTCGGTCCCAGCGCCCGGCGCTGGGCGAACCGGATGAAGGCGTCGCGCTCCTCGGCAAAATCGAAATCCGCCGGGACGCCGCCCTGCGGCCGCAGCGCCTCCGGGAGGAGGGAATGCAGGAGTGTGAGCGCCAGCCTGCCGGCCTCGAGCCCGACTTCCTCCTGCTCGTACTCGAAGACCACGTGGTATCGGCCGGGGACCTCCGTCGAGCGGGTCTTGCCGAACGTCACGTGGGCCCCGGCCACATTTTGCAGCTCGATCGCCACGTGCTCGAGCACGTGCCCGAGCCAGGTGCCTTCCTCTTCGAGGACCCGGCGCTGGAATCCGCCGGCGTCGCCGTAGGAGCAGCCATGTTCGAGGAGTCCGGGGAGCGCCGCGAACAGCGCGTCGCTGAACGCCAGCCCGAGACGGCTCGTCGGCCACTCCTCGACCGGGCCGAGATCCAGGTCGAAGCGGATGACGGGGAAATGGGCGTACAGACTCGGCCCGAGGTAGACCGAGGTTTCGACGATGCGCATAGGCCTCCCGGGAGAAACCGGGGTCAGGACGGGGCGGCGGCGGCGTTGGGAGCCGCGGCCACACGGGTGTGAAGATTGAAGGTCGCGCCGGCGGTCAGGATGTGGACGCGCAGTCCGATGAGGCAGACGGGTTCGTGGTCTCCGACCTGGTCCATCGAGGAATACTCCACGTTGGAGCAGTCCACCACCGTGATTCCGCCGCTGCCGACGACTTCAAGCGTCTCGTCGGGCCCGATGAACGCGGCGGTGTCTTCGTCGAGGCCGATGCCGATGGCGAAGGGATTGTACGCCAGCGCGGTCAGGAGCCGGCCGAGCCGGTCCCGCTGCCGGAAGTGCTGGTCGATGACCACGCGGTTGGTGAGCCCGAGGCCGGGGGCGAGGGTCACGATGTTGGCGCGCGGCACGGCGCCGTCCTCGCCGTGGGCAATCATATGCTCGGAAAGAAAGGCGGCTCCCGCGGAGGTGCCCGCGACCGGCACGCCCGCGGCGTTCAGCGTGCGGATCGTGCGCGCGACGTCGGTGCCGCCCAGCGTCGTCGCCAGCCGAAGCTGGTTCCCTCCGGTCATGAAGACGCCGGTGGCGGTCACCAGCTTGTTCAGCAACTCGGGGCGGTCACAGTCTGCACGCGAGTCGAACGGAAGCGAGCGGACTCGTCCGGCGCCGAGTTCGGTGAACAGGGTCTCGTACCGTGCGCCGGTGTCGGTGAGCTGCGAGGCGGTCGGGATAATCGCGATCCGCGCATCCTTTCCCCCGGCCATGTCCACGAAGCGCCGGAGGATCCGCGCGTCGCTCATCTTCTCCTCGGCTCCGCCGACGGGGATGATGGCTCCGCGCTCGGCGCCGCTGACCGGTCGTGCCGGGCTCATCGGAGCTCCTCGAAAGTGCCGCGCACCACGGCACGGCCGTCCACCACGTGCCAGCGTCCCAGAGCCATCACGTCGGTCAGGTCTCCGTTGGGGTTCAGGACCACCAGGTCGGCGTCGCCCCCCGCCTCGATCCGTCCCTTGTCGGGAAGACGCAGGAGGTCGGCGGGGTTGGAGGTAAAGGCGGGCAACACCCGCTCGAGGGCCTGTCCCCGATCGAGCAACTCCCGCAGCGCCGCCGCCAGCGCGCCCGGGCTGCCCACCTCCATGTCGGTCACTCGGCCGTCGCCGTCGAACACCGGGAGGCAGCCGCCGCCGTCGGAGCTCACGGTGATCCGCTCCGGTGGCAAGTCCGTGCCGAGATAATGCAGCAGCGCATCCTCGGCCGACAGGGCGTCCTCCTCGGGTCCCACGGGGAACGCCGTCAGATCGATCCACCCCCCGCGTTCGGCGAACAGCAGGGATTCCTCGAAGAGGGCGCGGCGGCGATTGACGTGGGTGGGATTGAATACGCGGGGGGGCAGTTCGCTGGCGTCGAGGGCGTCGTTCACGAGTTGGAGTCCCCGGACGCCATCGCCCAGGTGGAGATGGACGATGCCGGCTTTCCCGGACATCAGTCCTGCCACATGTGCCTCGCTCGCCAGCCGGAGCAGCTCCTCGAGGGTCGGCTGGCTCGAGCGGTGGTCACTGAGGGCCACCTCGCCGACGCCGATGATCCGGTCGATCTGCACGATGTCGCCGCGCACGCTCCCTGTCAGCGTGGTCGGTGGCAGATGATATCCCCCGGTATGACACCAGGCGCTGAGTCCCTCCGCGACCAATCCGCGTGCCGCGGCCACCAGCGATGCGGTGGTGCGCGTTACATCGTCGGTCCCGAGGACACCCACCACCGTGGTGACGCCACCGCGGGTGAAGTGCGTCAGGGGGACCGGGGGGACCCGGCTCTCCGGTCCCGACTCACCGCCGCCGCCGGTCAGGTGGACGTGTCCGTCCACCAGCCCCGGGATCACCCGTCGTCCGCCGAAATCGCGCTCGACAACGCCGAGCGACGTGGGCAATGACGGGACGTCCCGGCCCATCCAGAGCACCTTGCCTCCGCCCACGAGGATATGGCGGGCGTCGCGAGGTTCCGGGGCGTAGATCTCGACGTTCCTGAGCAACGTCAACATGCGTCGGGGCGGCTCCGTGGGCGAGTGAGGGGGATGGGATAATACTGCGGGCGAGCGGTATATTGGAAGGATGAACACCCCTTCATTCCTCCCCACAATCCTGGCCGGCGAAACGATCGCACTCGAACCGCTGGCCGAGCGCCATTGGCCAGCGCTCCTTGCTGTCGGCCTGGCGCCGGAAATCTGGGAATGGACAATCGATCGGATCGAGGTCGAGGCCGACCTGCGCCGGTGGTTCGAGGGGGCGCTCCGCGCCGGTCAGGAAGGGCGGGCCGTTCCCTTTGCCACGGTGCTCGTGGACTCGGGGCGGGTGGTCGGTTCGACGCGTTTCGGAAGTCTCGACGCCCACAATCGCCACGTGGAAATTGGCTGGACCTGGGTGGCGCCTGCCTGGCAACGAACCGGCGTGAATCCCGCCGCCAAGTATCTCATGCTGGAACACGCGTTCGAGGTGTGGGGTTGCCATCGGGTGGAGCTCAAGACCGATGCGCTGAACAGCCAGTCGCGCGGCGCGATGCTCCGGCTCGGGGCACGCCCGGAAGGGATCTTCCGGAACTACCAAGTCCGGCAGGACGGTCGGGTCCGGGACACCGCCTGGTACGCGGTCCTCGCCGAGGACTGGCCAGAGGTCAAAGCCGGACTGCAGCGGCGGTTGTGGCAGCCACCTCAGGCGCGTTAGGTTGCCCCATCCCTGGCCTACACCCTCTCATCAATCGAACCCGCAATGTCCCTGACGACCTCCCTCCGCAAGGCAGACCTCTCCGAGCTCTCGACACCGTTGCTTGTCGTGGCGGTCCCGCAGGGTCCCATGCCCCCGTCGCTCGCGGCCCTCGACACGGCGACAGGCGGCGCGCTGGCGCGCCTGTATGCCACGGGAGACTTCGCCGGCAAGAAGGATCAGTTCGCCTCGGTCTATCCTGCGGGCCCCATCGAGCGGGTTCTCCTCATTGGCGCCGGTGATGCTGCGTCGGCCTCGGCCCGCACCCTGCGCCGGGCAGCGGCGGTCGGCGGCAAGCGCGCCCGCCTGGCCGGGGTCGCGGGGGGGGTATACCACCTGACCGCGGAAGCTCGCGGAACCGTCCCGGAGTCGGACGCGGTGCAGGCGACGGCGGAGGGGCTCGCGTACGGCGCCTGGCATTTCGATGCGCTCAAGCTGCCGCCGGAAGAGGCCAAGCCGGCGTTGGAGCGGATGGAAATCCTCGGTCACGGGGCCGCCGCCACCGCGGGCCACACCATCGGCGCGGCGATCGGGGCCGCCCAGGCGCTGACCCGCGGCCTGCAGGTCTTGCCGGGCAACACCTGTACACCCTCGTTCCTTGCGGCGCAGGCCGAGGAACTTGCGGCACGCCACAAGTTCCAGGTCACCGTGCTGGATCGCGCGGCCATCGAGCGGGAGGGGATGGGTGCCCTGCTCGCGGTCGGGAAGGGGAGCGCTGAGGATCCGCGGTTCATCGTGCTGGAATACAAGGGCAGCGCCGGCGCGCCCGTGGTCCTGGTAGGGAAGGGCGTCACGTTCGACACCGGCGGCATCTCGATCAAGCCCGCGGAGCGGATGGAGGACATGAAGTTCGATATGTCCGGTGCGGCCGCGGTGCTGGGTGCGTTCGAGGCGCTGGGCCGGCTCCGCCCCAAGGTGCACGTGATCGGATTGATCCCCTCCGCGGAGAACATGCCCTCGGCCACCGCCTACAAGCCGGGCGATGTGGTGCGCGCGATGTCCGGCAAGCACATCGAAGTGATCAACACCGACGCGGAAGGCCGCATGCTCCTGGCGGACGCGCTGCACTACGCGCGCCGCTATGCCCCCGCCTGTGTGCTGGACATTGCGACCCTGACTGGGGCCGTCGTGAGCGCTCTCGGCCACACTGCCGCCGCGGTGATCGGAACCGATGAGGCACTCATCGACGAGATTCGCCGCGCCGGGGACCGGTCGGGAGAGCGGGTGTGGCAACTCCCGCTCTGGGACGAGTTTCGCGAGCATGTCAAGTCGGACATCGCCGACGTGAAGAATTCCGGCGGCCGTCCGGCCGGGACGATCACCGCGGCATGGTTCCTCCGCGAGTTTGCCGACGGGTATCCCTGGGCCCACCTCGACATCGCGGGGACCGCCTACACCCAGAGCGAGGACGCCGGCTCGGTGAAGGGGCCCACCGGCATGGGGGTGCGGCTCTTCGCCGAGTTCGTCCTGGCACGACAGGGGTGACACTACGCCGTAGGGTTCCTGCCGCCGGGCTGGCCCTGCTGTGCTGCCTCGTGGGCACGGCGGTCGAGGCGCAGTCACCGGAGCAGATGGCGGCCGATTCCCAGCGGAACGCCGCCGATACTGTGAACCTGAGCGCCCGGTACCTGGAAGGGCAGGCGCTTGCCAAGATCCGCCTCCCGGTGGCGCCGCACCTCGATCCCGACGGCGTGATGCCGACCGGCTCCCGCATTGTCCTCGACCAGCACGCCATCGAGTGGTCCAGCGCCGAGACGGTGTCCGGACTCCTCCTCGAAGTGCCGGGCCTCTACCTCTGGCGCGGCGGATGGCTCGGCCGCCCCGAGTACGCCAGCTACCAGGGCCGGGGTGCGACGTCGGTCGAATATTTCCTCGATGGGCTGCCGATGACGCCGGTGGGTCCTGACTCCGTCGGGATCGACCCGGCGCTCCTGCCGATCAACCTCCTCGATCGCGTCGAAATCGAACGATGGGCCGGGCTGCTCCGGGTTCGGCTCTACACGCCACGCCACGACGTGGCCGCCGCGGGTACCGACATTCTCGTCGCCACAGGTGACGGGAGCTTTTCGCGCTACGGCGCCCGCATCCAGAAACGGTTCCGTTCCGGCATCGGCTACGCGCTGGCGGCCGACTACTGGGATGCGCTGACCAACGACGCCGCGTCGAGCGCGGCGCAGGAGACGAACGTCTGGTTCCAACTCAGCTACCTCCATGGCGAGCGCTGGGGTCTCCAGTACCAGTACGTGATGCAGTCCCCGAATCGCGACCCGTACGTCACCACTGCGGGCGACAGCATCGGGGCGGGTGTGAAGGGCACCCGGGGTGACATGCAGCTGCGGGCCTTCCTCAAGGGCGGGAGCGGGAACCTCACCCGCCAGGCCGACCTCGTCTTTTCGTCCACCGGGTGGTCGGGAAGCGACGTCTCCCAGCGCATCAACGGGGTCGGTGTCGTGGCCTCGTGGCGCAAGCCGACGATCTCGGCTTCCGTGAGCGGATTCCTCCGGTCGCGCTGGACCCAGGCCGAACTCCGCGGGTCGGCGGGATGGGCGCCGACCCGCGCCTTCGCCGCGAGCCTCGAGGCCGAGTGGCTCTCCTACGACAACAGCCGGTCGAGTCAGTGGCTGGGTGCGCGCGCGGGCCTCGGCCTCCCCTATGGCTTTGACCTCAGTGGCTCGGCCCGCCTCGGCAAGGTGGTCGTGGCCCCGGCCATCGAAACCAGCCTGGCGCAGGACATCAGCGACCTGGCCGCGACCCTCAGCTGGCAACGGTCGTGGATTTCCCTGACGGCCGACGTGTCGCAGACCAGTGCCTTCCAGGGGCTCGCACCGCAGCCCTATCTCAACGTGCCCGGCCTGGCCACGACACCCTCGACGACCTGGCTGTCGGTCGGCGGACGGCTGGCCCCGGTCCCGTGGGTCATTCTCGAGAGCCGCTACAGCAACCCCACCTCCGGCACGCCGAACGGCAATCCGCCCACCCATTCGCTCACGACCGCCACGATCAGGTCCAAGTTCTTCCGGACCTTCAAGAGCGGTTCCTTCGACTTGAAGGCCCAGATCGGCGTCGAGTCCTGGGGCGACGGGGTGATCGGCCTCGATACCGCCTCGGCCCCGATCCGGCTCAACGGGGCGACCTTCCTCCGGGCCTATCTGGAGCTGGAAATCGGCAGCTTCCAGTTCTACTACGACCGCACCAATCTGGCGGGGACCGACCAGACCTACGTGCCTGGGTTCGTAATCCCGCCCTATGGAAGCACTTACGGAGTCCGCTGGTCGTTCGTGAACTAGGCGAATGGGGCGGACCTCCCCGCTTCCCCGCCTCCCCGCCTGAGTTCAGTCACCTATCCTAGGGCCCCGGAAGCCGTTATCTTTGTATGCTTTACCAGATTCGCGGGGGATGTGTGCCGCAGAGCATGACCGGGTTCGGAGCAGGCGAAGGGAACGCGGCAGGCGGGCGGCTTCGGATCGAGATCCGGACGGTCAACCACCGCTTCTTCAATCTGTCCGCCAAGCTGCCGTCCGATCTGTCGGCCCTCGAGTCGGAGTTGCGGGAGCGCCTGCGGAAGGATCTTGAACGCGGTCACATCAGCGTGGGCGTGCGCTGGGTCGAATCGCCGGCGCGTGAAGCCGCGCTGGCCCTGAACATGGAGCGGGCGCGGGTGGTGGTCGCCCGGTTGCGGGAGCTCCAGACCAGCCTCGGGCTGGTCGGCGAGGTCTCACTCGACCTGGTGGCCAGGCAGCCAGAGGTCCTCGTGTTCGACGGGAGCGAGATTCCCGCGGTCACCTGGGCGGAATTCGAGCCGATCGTAGCCGCGGCCATCGTTGAGTGCGCCGCCATGCGACGCCGCGAGGGCGCGGCGCTTGCCGCCGAGTTGTCGCACCGCCTTGACCTGCTGGAATCGGCTGCCCGACGGGTTGCGGAGCTGGCGCCAGCGCGGCTGCCGCGCGAGCGGGACCGGCTGCGCAACGCCGTGATCGAACTGCTCGACGGCCGGGCCGTGGATGATGCCCGTCTGGCGCAGGAGCTGGCCGTCCTCGCCGACAAGCTGGACATCACCGAGGAACTGGTGCGCTTCGCGGCGCATATCGCCGCCTGCCGCGCCGCCCTGTCGGGCGAGGGCGCGTCGGGGAAGCAGCTTGGATTCCTCGCCCAGGAACTCGGCCGGGAAATCAACACGATGGGCGCAAAGGCCAACGATGCGGACCTCTCGCAGCAGGTCATCCTGATGAAGGGCGAGATGGAGAAGTTCCGCGAACAGCTCGAGAACCTCGAGTGACGCCGTTCCTCCTGGTGCTGTCCTCGCCCTCGGGCGGCGGCAAGACCACCATCGCGCGGTCGCTGCTGCAGGCGCGCAGTGATGTGGGGTACTCGGTGTCGGCCACGACGCGGGCGCCGCGGCACGGGGAGCAGGACGGGCACGACTACCACTTCCTGAGCGCCGAGGAGTTCGAGCGGCGGGTGGTCGCGGGCGAGTTTCTTGAGCATGCGACCTACAGCGGTCATCGGTACGGGACGCTGCGATCCGAGATCGACCGGGTGCTGGGCGGCGGTCGTCATGCCGTCCTGGACATCGAAGTCGAGGGCGCCCGGCAGGTGATGGAACGGATGCCCGATGCGGTGCGCGTCTTCGTGCTGCCGCCGTCGGCCAAGGTGCTGGTCGAGCGACTCCGGGGCCGGGATACCGAGACACCCGAGACCCGGCGCATTCGACTGGCGCGCGCCGCCGAAGAGCTGCTGGCGGTGACCGAATACGACTACGTGGTGATCAACGAACACCTGCGGGACGCGGTGAACGCCGTCGGGGCCATCCTCGACGCCGAAACGCGGCGGGTGGCGCGTCGGCGCGACCTCACAGGTTTCGTGGAGATTTTGCGCCAGGGCGTCGCAGCGGCGGCGCAGGGCGACAGTGTATGACCAACCAAGGGAGCAGGAACCAATGAAGATCTACACTCCGGTGGATGCGGCTCGGAAGGCCGGCAACAAGTATCTCGGCGTCCTGGTCGCGGCCAAGTTCGCGCGGTACCTCAACGAGTTTCCCCGCGATCACCTCGACACGGGCGACGAGAAGCTGACGACGACCGCGCTCGAGTCGCTGACCTTCGGCGGGCTCGAGTACAAGATGATCCGCCGCCGCCGCTCCGAGGCGTAGAGTGTGGGCCGGCCGGCACGTCGTTCTCGGCGTGTCGGGCGGGATCGCGTGCTATAAGAGCTGCATTCTTGCCCGACGCCTGACCGAGGCAGGGGCGCGGGTGGATGTCGTCCTCACGCGTGCTGCCGCGGAGTTCGTGCGGCCGCTGACCTTTGAAGCACTGACCGGGCGCCCGGTCCTGACTTCCCTCTGGGAAGCGGACCGGGCGCTCGCGCACATCCGCCTGGCCGACGATGCCGACCTCGTGATCCTCGCCCCTGCCACCGCACAGCTCCTCGCCCGCGCCGCGCAGGGGATTGCCGACGACGTCCTCACCGCGATGCTCCTTGCCCGCACGGGGCCGGTGCTCGTGGCTCCCGCCATGAACGACGCGATGTACGCCCACGCGACGACGACCCGCAATGTCGCGACGCTGGCCGCCCGCGGCTGGACCTTCGTCGGGCCCGAGGTCGGGCCGCTCGCGGAGGGGCCGTCAGATCGTCCGGGCCGAATGAGCGAGCCGGAGACGATCTTCGCCCACGCGGCGCGGGTGCTCCGCCGCGGGAGCGCTTTGGCGGGCCGGACCGTCGTCGTGACTGCCGGGCCGACGCGGGAGCCGATCGATCCGGTGCGGGTGGTCACCAACCGGTCCAGCGGCAAGATGGGATACCGCCTTGCCGAGGCGGCCTGGGAGCGGGGTGCCGACGTGGTGCTGATCAGCGGGCCCGTCACCCTGAAAGCGCCGATCGGCGTGCGGCTCCGTTCGGTGGAGACCACGGACGACCTGGAGCGGGTGGTGGCAGAGGAGCTTCCCGGCGCAGATGTGCTGATCATGGCGGCCGCGCCGGCGGACTACCGGCCCTCCAGCCCGAGCACCGCCAAACGGCCACGGACCGACGGCGCGCTCGCCATCCCCATGGAACCGACGGCGGACATCCTCCGCGCCACCGTGGCAGTGCGGAAGGCGGGGAGCGTGATCGTCGGCTTCGCGCTGGAAACAGGCGATGCGATCCAGAAGGCGCGGACCAAGCTCGAGGGGAAGGCACTCGACCTGATCGTGGTCAACGACGCGCTCGAACCGGGCGCCGGATTCGATGTGGACACGAATCGTGTGGCGATCCTCGACCGCGAAGGCAACGCGCGGGTGGTGCCGCTGGCCTCGAAGCGCGAGGTGGCCGACACCATCCTCGACGCCGTGGAGGCACGGATTGTCGGATAGGTGGCAGAAGTACCTCCGCCAACAGGCGGAGATAGGCGGCAGCGAGATGTATCTCGCTGCCGGGTCCACTGCCACCCCGCCGCCCAGCCCCGCTGCCGTCCCGTGGCAACGCGGCGCCCCGCCAATCCCCGGCCCCGGCCTCAGCATCGACGTGCCGACGCCGGATCTCCTCGGGGACGGGCTTGGGAGTCTCGAGACGCTGGCCGCCATTGCCGAACGGATCGCGGGTTGTACCCGGTGCGGGTTGGCGCAGACGCGGAAGCACACCGTGCCCGGGGAGGGAAATCCCTCGGCCGAGTTGATGCTCGTCGGCGAAGGACCGGGCGCCAACGAGGACGAAACCGGCCGCCCCTTCGTGGGCGCGGCTGGCGAGCTCCTGACGCAGATCCTGGGCTCTATCGGGATCCCGCGGGAGAGTGTATTCATTGCCAATGTCGTGAAGTGCCGGCCGCCGCAGAACCGGAAGCCGTTGCCGGACGAGTCCACCGCCTGCCTCCCGTACCTCCGACGACAGGTGCAGCTGGTCCGCCCGAAAGTCATACTGGCGCTTGGCGCCACCGCCGCCGAGTCGCTGCTCGGCGTGCGGAAGAGCCTGGGCCAGCTCCGCGGCGCCGTGCACAGCTATGGTGGCGTGCCGCTGGTGATCACCTATCACCCCGCCGCCCTGCTCCGCAACCCGAATTGGAAGAAGCCGACCTGGGATGACGTCCGTATCGCCCGACAGCTCCTCGATCGCTGAGACCTACACCGGCCGCGCCGTCCCCTGGAGCCAGGAGGCGGAGCAGGCGGTGCTCGGCGCCATGTTGCTCGACCAGGACGCCGCGCTCCTGGCGACGGAACTGGTGCTGGACGAGATGTTCTATCGCGAGGGTAACCGGCGGCTGTTCCGCGCCATGGTCAGCCTCGTCGAGCGCCGCACCGTCATCGACCACGTCACCCTGCGCGAGGAACTCGGGCGCCGGGGCGAACTCGACGCGGTGGGGGGTGCCGACTACCTGGCTGATCTCGTGGACGCCGTCCCGACGGCGGCCAACCTCGAGTACCACGCCCGGATCGTGAAGGACAAGGCGATTCTCCGTCGCCTGATCGAAACCTCCACCGGCATCATCACCGAAGCCTACGACGGGCGGTCCACCGCCTCCGATCTGCTCGACAAGGCGGAGTCGCGGATCTTCCAGATCTCTCAGGAGCGGGGGAGCGAGGGGTTCAGCCGGCTCAAGGAGATGCTCTGGCCCACGATGGAGCGCATTGAAGCGCTCCAGCGGAGCGGGAAATCGATCACGGGTGTGCCCAGCGGCTTCGTAGATTTGGACCGGTTGACGTCCGGGTTCCAGCCGTCGGAACTGGTCATCGTCGCGGCGCGCCCGTCGATGGGAAAGACCGCCTTCTGTCTGAACATCGCCACGCACGCGGCGGTGGAAGGCGAGGGGGTCGCCATCTTCTCGCTGGAAATGTCGCGCGACCAGCTGGTGCAGCGGATGCTCACCGCCGAGGCCCGGGTGGACAGCCAGCGGGTTCGGCAGGGCGGCCTGCGCGACGCCGACTTCACCAACCTGGCGCGCGCGGCCGGCGTGCTGCAGAGCTGCCCGGTCTGGATCGACGATACGCCGAGCCTGTCGCTGCTGGAAATGCGCAGCAAGGCGCGCCGGCTCAAGGCCGACAACGACATCAAGATGGTCGTCGTCGACTATCTCCAGCTGATGCGGAGTCCGGAGTACGCCGAGAACCGGGTCCAGGAAATCAGCGACATCTCGCGCTCGCTGAAGGCGCTGGCCCGCGAGCTCGCCGTGCCCGTCGTGGCACTGAGCCAGCTGTCCCGCGCGTCGGAGCAGCGAGGCGGCGAACGCCGCCCGATCCTGTCCGACCTGCGGGATTCCGGCGCCATCGAGCAGGACGCCGACCTGGTCATGTTCATCCACCGGCCGGAGTACTACGACCGGGAGGACGAATCGAAGAAGGGACTGGCCGACATCATGCTGGCCAAGAACCGGAACGGCCCCACCGGCGATGTGCAGCTGCGCTTCAGCCGCGAATACACCCGCTTCGACAGCTTCTCAAGTCGCGACGACCCGGAGTAGCATGGCCCGCGCGCAGTCGGTCTATCGGTGTACGGAGTGTGGACACGACCATCCCAAGTGGGTCGGCCGGTGCGAGGGGTGCGAGGCGTGGAACACCGTGGCGGAGGAGCCCCTCGTGCGGGCCGCGGCGACGCGGGCCAGTCGTCGTTCGGCTCCGCGCCCCTCACACGCCCCGGCCGCCCCCGCCGTCCGGCTCCGTGACATCGCCGAATCCCGCCTCATCCGCTGGCCCACCGGCCTTCCCGAACTCGATTTCGTTCTTGGCGGCGGCCTCGTCCCGGGGTCGATGACGCTCATCGGCGGGGAACCGGGCATCGGCAAGTCGACGCTGCTGCTCCAAGTGGCGGCCCGGCTGGAGTCGGGGGGGCGGCGGGTGCTCTACGCCAGCGGCGAGGAGTCTCCCGATCAACTCCGGCTGCGTGCCGCCCGCCTCGAGGAAGATGCCGGCCCGGTGCACGTACTCGGCGAAACCCGGCTCGAGGCCGTGCTCGAGGCGGCTGCCGCGCTGCCGGCCGAGTTGCTGGTGCTCGACTCCATTCAGACCGTGTATACCGACTCCCTCGAGAGCGCCCCCGGCAACGTCGGGCAGGTGCGCGAATCGTCGGCCCTGCTGATGCGCTACGCGAAGGAGACCGGCACCGCCGTGGTGGTGGTCGGCCATGTGACCAAGGGCGGCGGCATCGCCGGCCCCAAGACCCTCGAGCACATCGTCGATACGGTGCTGTATTTCGAGGGCGAGGGGTCGCTCGATTACCGGCTGCTGCGGGCGACCAAGAATCGGTTCGGCTCGGTCGACGAACTCGGCGTCTTTTCCATGACGGAACGCGGACTCGTCGCGGTGCCGAACCCGTCGGCGATGTTCCTCGCGGCGCGCGCCACCGGCACCAGTGGCAGTGCGGTCACTGCGCTGATGGAAGGGACGCGCCCCGTCCTGGTGGAAGTCCAGGCGCTCGCCGCACCCTCGGGGTACGGCACGCCGCAGCGGGTCGCCACCGGCCTCGACCCGAAGCGGCTTGCGGTGCTCCTCGCCGTCCTCGAGCGTCGCGGCAATACCTCTTTCGCGTCGCTCGATGTCTTCGTCCAGGCCACCGCCGGGGTCCGCCTCGCGGAGCCCGGTGCGGACCTGGCCGTCGCCGCGGCGCTGCTCTCAAGCCTCCACGGCAAGCCGGTGCCGGCGGACGTGCTCTACCTCGGCGAGATCGGTCTCGGCGGCGAGGTGCGTCCCATCAGCGGCATGGAGCGGCGGATGACCGAGGCGGCGCGGCTGGGATTCCGCCGCGTCTTCTCGCCCGGCAAGAATCCACCCTCCGTTGCGGGGATCACCGTAGTGGGCGTGGATCACGTCGATCAGCTGGTCAAGAGCCTTGCCGCCTGACGTCGGGGTCATCATTGTGGCCGCCGGCCGGGGGACCCGCCTCGGCGGGGCGCCCAAGCAGTTCCGCGAGCTCGCTGGCGTCCCCGTGCTGCTCCGCGCCATCCGGCCCTTCGCCTCCCACCCCGCCGTCACGCATCTCGTCGTCGCGCTCCCGCCAGATGCGGCTGCCGATCCACCCGAGTGGCTGAAGCCGCTCGTGGGTGAACGACTGCGCCTGGTGGCCGGCGGTTCCGAACGGAGCGACTCGGTGCGTGCGGCGCTCGCCGCGCTCCCTCAGGCCTGCGCCGTGGTGCTGGTGCACGACGGGGCACGCCCGCTCGTCTCGCGGGAGACCATCGATGCGGTCATCGCGGTGGCCGCCGCCGGCAGTGGAGCCGTGGCCGCCGTGCCGCTCGGTGACACCCTCAAGGCGGCCGTGGAGGGGAACGGAGCGCCCCTCATCGAGCGCACCATTCCGCGCGACCGCCTCTGGCGGGCGCAGACGCCGCAGGGATTTCCCCGTGACCTGCTCGAGCGCGCCACCGGGTCCGCCGCCGCCGACGGCGTGCAGGGCACGGACGACGCCGAATTGGTGGAGCGCATCGGAGGGCGGGTCGAGCTCGTCCCCGACCAGTCGAGCAACCTGAAGCTCACCACGCAGGCCGATTTCGACCTGGCGGAAGCACTGCTCAAGGTGTCGTCGTGAGCATTCCCTTCCTGACGCCAGCGGACGTTGAGCGCGCAATCCCCATCGTGCGAGCGCACCTCGCCGCCGACAAACTCCTCGCCTATCCCACCGAGACGGTCTACGGACTCGGCTGCGCCCCGACCGAGGATGCGCTCACCGCCCTGGCCAACCTCAAGGGCCGTCCTCCGAACAAGCCGTTCCTCCTGCTGGTCTCCAGCGAGAAGATGCCGGAGGAGTGGGGGCTGGTCTATTCCCGCGCCGCCTCCGCCCTGGCCGCGGCCTTCTGGCCCGGGCCGCTGACGCTCATCCTGAAGGGGGGCGAAGGACGGCTGCCGGATCGCCTGCGGGGTGCCGAGGGGGGCATCGGTGTCCGGTACACCTCGCATCGCGGCATCCGGAGGTTGGTGGAGGCCTGCGCCATCCCCCTCACCTCCACCTCCGCCAACCGGCCGGGAAGTCCTCCTGCCGCCGGTGCCGGCGGCATCGAGCCGCTCTTCGCCGACGGCGTGCGGACAGGCGAGTTGCTGGTCCTCGACGGGGGCGTCCTCGGCAACGTCCCTCCCTCGACCATCGTCGATTGCACCCAGTCGCCGCCGCGCCTGGTGCGCGAAGGCGCCATTCCGCGCGGGGAACTTCGCCGGGCGGTCGGGAGTCTCGCGCCCTGACACCACCGACCACCTCCCCCCGCGCCGCGTCGTCCTGGTGTGCACCGGCAATACCTGCCGCAGTCCGCTGGCGGAGGCGCTGTTACGCCAGGCACTCGGCGCGCACGGCATTACCGACATCGAGGTGCTCTCTGCCGGGACCGGCGCCTGGGAGGGTGCCCCCGCGTCGGAGGGGGCGTATCTCGTCGGACTCGAACATGGACTGGACCTGTCGAGCCACCGCGCCCGCCTCCTCACGAGCGAGTTCGTGGCCGCCTCGGATCTCATCCTGACGATGGCCCGCCATCACCGCGCGCGGGTGCTCGAGCTCGGTGGCGACCACCGCGTGCACCTCCTGGGGGACTACGCCGGCCGCTCCGGCGCGGGCGCGGAAGTGGCTGACCCCTTCGGCGCGGACCTGGAGGTGTACCGGCACACCCGCGATGATCTCAGCGCGCTGGCCACCGTGGTGGCGGCGCGGCTTGCGGAGGAGCGGCGAAATGCGCGGGGGTAGGACGCGGGTCTTCGCGCTGCTCGGCGAGCCGGTCTCGCACTCGCTGTCACCCGGAATGCAGAACGCGGCGTTCAGGGTCCTCGGACTGGATGCCGTGTACGTCCCGATGCCGTGCGCGCCCGACCATGTGCCGGTCCTCATGGCTGCGCTGGCAGCGGCGGGAGGGGGCGGCAATGTGACGGTGCCGCACAAGCAGGTGGCCGCCGCCGCGCTGACCCGACCGAGTGAGCGGGTGACGGCACTCGGTGCCTGCAACACCTTCTGGTGGGACGGCGATGCCCTCGCCGGCGACAGCACCGACGTCGAGGGGGTCCAGACGGCCCTCCGACGGCTCGATGTCGAGGCCGATGCGTGGCACATCATCGGGACTGGTGGGTCGGCGCGCGCGGTGGCGGAAGCGGCCCGCCTGGCCGGGGCGCGAATCACGGTCTCGTCACGCGAGACGAGCCGGGCGGCCGCGTTCCTCGCCTGGGCAGGCGGCAGGGGCATCGGGACGGCCTCGGCCGAGGAGGTGACGCTGGTCATCAACGCCACCCCGCTCGGCATGAAACGGGACGACCCCTTCCCATCCCGGCCGGAGGCCACGCCGCGCGCCGTTGCCGCGCTCGACCTCGTATACCGGCGCGGAGAGACACCTTGGGTCCGCCTCCAGCGCGGCGCGGGACGGCGGGCCGCAGACGGCCGCGAGGTCCTGATCGCGCAGGGGGCCGCCGCCCTCACCCGCTGGTTTCCGGGCCAGGCACCGCCGCTCGACGTGATGCGGGCCGCCCTGCATGCCGCGCTCGATTGATTTCCGCGCAGTGCTGTCGGCGCTTGAATGGGCGCTGCTTCCTCCGCAATGCCTCTCCTGCGATGAACCAGTCCCGCGGAGCGACGGGGACGCGTTGATTTGTGCGGTGTGCCGGTCCCGCTGGCGGCGGGTGGCCCCGCCGCACTGCGCCCGATGCGGCGGGACGCTCCCCCCGGAAGGGTGCTGCGCCTTCTGCACCGACTGGCCGGAAGCACTCGCCGCGGTGTGGGCGGCGGTGTGGCTCGATGAGGGCGCCCGCACGGCGATGCACCGCCTGAAGTACGGCGGGTGGTGGCGCGTGGCGGACGCCGTGGCGGCCGGCATGCAGCCGGTTCCGCCGTTGCAGGTCCGAAGCGTGCTGGTGCCGATCCCGCTGGGCGGCCGGCGGCTGCGCTCGCGGGGGTACAACCAGGCCGAGCGGCTCGCGCGGGCGCTCGCGCGCTACGGCAATCACGAGGTGCAGCCCGGATTGCTGCGCCGACGCCGGGAAACCGGGACGCAGACCAAGCTGACGCCGGAGGCGCGGCGCGCCAATGTGAGCGGTGCCTTCGAGGCCACGCGTCCGGTGCGGGGCAGGGTCGTGCTGGTGGACGACGTCCTCACGACCGGCGCCACGCTCGCCGAGGCGGCCGTCGCGCTGGCTGCGGCGGGGGCGACGACGGTCGAGGCGATCACCTTCGCGCGGGCCCGCCCGCCGGCGACGATGCTGGGTTGAGGGTGCAGTCTGGCCGATTCGGGTTATTTTTCCGACGATCTGATTCTCTTACAGGAGACACCATGGCGGTCAAAGTCGGCATCAATGGATTCGGCCGGATCGGGCGGAACGTCGTGCGGGCAGCCAAGAAGCTGGGGTCCGCTGACCTCGACTTCGTGGCGGTCAACGACCTGACCGACACCAAGACGCTTGCCCACCTCCTCAAGTACGACTCGGTGCACGGCCGATTCGACGGGACCGTCGAAGCCAAGGAGGGCGCCCTCCTCGTCAACGGCGACACCATGAAGGTCCTGTCGGAAAAGGACCCGTCGAAGTTGCCCTGGAAGGAGCTCGGCGTCGATGTGGTGCTGGAGTCCACGGGCCGGTTCACCGATCGGGAGCATGCCGCCATGCACCTGTCGGCAGGGGCGCGGAAGGTGGTCATTTCCGCGCCGGCAAAGAAGGAAGACGTCACCATCGTCTACGGCGTCAACCACGACACGTATGATCCCGCCGCGCACCACGTCATCTCGAACGCCAGCTGCACCACCAACTGCCTGGTCCCGGTGGTCAAGGTCATCCTGGAGCGGTTCGGCTTCGTGCACGGGTTCATGACCACCATTCACTCCTACACCAACGACCAGCAGATTCTCGACCTGCCGCACAAGGACCTGCGCCGCGCCCGCGCGGCGGCGGTCTCCATCATCCCGACCAGCACCGGCGCCGCCAAGGCGACGGCCCTCGTCATCCCCGAGGTGAAGGGGAAGATCGACGGCGTGGCGCTCCGCGTCCCGACGCCGGACGTCTCAGTCGTGGCCCTCACGGTCGAGGTCAAGAAGTCCACGACGGTCGAGGAGGTGAACGCCGCGTTCCGCGAGTACGCCGCCGGGGCCATGAAGGGCGTCCTCGCCGTGAGCGACGAGCCGCTCGTCTCGGTCGACTACATCGGCAACGTGGCCTCGAGTACGATCGACCTCCTGTCCACCAACGTCGTGGACGGGACCCTGGTGAGCGTGACCAGCTGGTACGACAACGAGATGGGATACTCGGCGCGCTGCGTCGATCTCATGTCGTACATCGGCGCGCGGTTGTGAAACGGACGCTCGCCTCGCTCGACCCGGCGGCGCTCGAGGGCCGCCGGGCTCTGGTCCGGGTGGATTTCAACTGCCCGATCGCCGACGGCCGCGTCACCGACGACATGCGGATTCGCGCGGCCCTCCCCACCATCAAGTATCTGCGCGACCGGGGCGCACGCGTCGTGCTCCTCTCACACCTCGGCCGCCCGAAGGGCGCACCGAACCCCAAATACACGATGGAACCGGTGGTCCGCGCGCTGGAAGCCCTCCTCGGCTCGCCAGTCACCTTCCTGGCCGACCCCACCTCCGCCGACGCGGTGGCCACCACGCGCCACATGCCGCGCGGCGGGATCGCCGTGGCGGAAAACACCCGGTTCCACCCGGGCGAAGAGGCGAACGATCCTGCCCTCGCGGCACGCTTTGCGGCGCTCGGCGACTTCTACGTGAACGACGCCTTCGGATCGGCGCACCGGGCGCACGCCAGCACCGAAGGGGTGGCGCACCTGCTCAAGCCGGCGGTGTCGGGGTTCCTGATGGAGCGGGAGCTTCAGTACCTGGGGCAGGCCCTCTCCGAGCCCAAGCGGCCCTTCGTGGCGGTCATGGGTGGCGCCAAGATATCCGGCAAGATCGACCTGATCGAGGCGCTGCTGCCGACCGTGGACGCTATCCTCGTCGGCGGTGCCATGGCCTGCACCTTTTTCAAGGCCATGGGGCTTGAGGTCGGCAACTCGCTGGTGGAGGAGGACCGCGTCGCCATGGCCGCCACCCTCCTGAGTCGCGCCGGCGAGAAGCTCGTGCTCCCCGTCGGCGCCGTGGTGGCCCAGAAGCTCGACGGCACGGCGCCGACTCGCACCGTCCCGCGCGATGCCATTCCGGCCGGCTGGGCGATGTTCGACATCGACCCCGCCAGTGAACGGCTCTTTGCCGACCGGATCACGGCCGCCGGTACGGTGGTGTGGAACGGCCCGATGGGCGTCTTCGAAACGCCCCCCTTCGATCACGGCACCATGGCGATCGCAGCCGCGATGGCCGGCGCCACCCAGGCCGGGACGATCACGGTGGTCGGCGGCGGGGACTCGGCTGCCGCCGTGGCCGCGGCTTCCCTGGCAGACCAGATGACGCACGTCTCCACCGGCGGTGGGGCGTCCCTCGAATTGCTCGAGGGTAAGGTGCTCCCTGGTGTCGCCGCTCTCGACAACAACTGAGGATCTCATGCGCACATTCCGCCTGCTCGCCGTGGCCATGTTGGCTCCCCTCGGCCTCTCCGCCCAGACGAAGGCCGCCGCACCGCCGCCGAATTTCGACGCCTACGTCGATTCGGTCATGAAGCGGTTTGACGTGCCCGGCATGGGCATTGCCATCGTCAAGGATGGACAGGTAGTCCTGGCCAAGGGGTATGGGGTCAAGCGCCTCGGGTCCCCCGACAAGGTCAACGCCGACACCCGATTCGGGATCGCGTCGAATACCAAGGCGTTCACCGCGCTGGCGCTCGGCATGCTGGTCGAGGAGGGGAAGCTGGAGTGGGACGCCCCGGTGGTGAACTACCTCCCCGACTTCATGATGTGGGATTCGTGGGTGACCCGGCAGATCACGGTGCGCGATATCCTGGTGCACCGGAGCGGCCTCGGCCTCGGCGCAGGCGACCTCCTCTGGTGGCCGCCGACGACCTACACGCCCAAGGAGATCATGGCCCGGCTCCGCTACATCGAGCCCGCCACCAGCTTCCGCAGCGCCTACGCCTACGACAATGTGCTCTACCTGGTTGCCGGCCAGCTGATCGAGCGGGTCTCGGGCCAGAGCTGGTCGGATTTCATCACCAACCGGATCATGCGCCCGGTCGGGATGAAGGAGGCCAACAGCACCCACGCCGCCGCGGGAGAATCGGGAGGCAACGTCGCCACCACCCACGCGCGCGTTGATGGCACCGTACAAGTCGTCAAGCCCTTCAGCGACCCGAACACCGACCCGGCGGGCGGCATCAACGCCGGCGCCAACGACATGGCCCGATGGATGATTGCCCAGATGGATTCGGGCCGCGTCGGCGATAGGCAATTGTGGAAGCCGAGCACCACGCGACAGCAGTGGACGCTGGTGACACCTGTCCCATTTGGGCCGGCACCGAAGGAACTGGCACCGTACACTGCCAACTTCAATGGCTACGCGCTCGGGTTTGGAGTGCGCGACTATCGCGGGCAGAAGCTGGTGACACACACCGGCGGGCTGCCCGGCTACGTCTCCCTCCTGATGATGTTGCCGAACCAGAAGGTCGGTGTGATGGTGCTGACGAACCAGGAGTCGGGCGCCGCGTTCCAGTCGGTGGGGTTGAAGGTGCTCGACTACTACCTGAACGCCCCGCTGTTCGACTGGCTCGGCGGCTATGCCACGCGGATGGCGCGGGTGGACTCCATGATGGCGGCCGAGAACAAGGCTACGGCGGCCGCACGAGACAGTGCGTCGCGTCCGTCGCTGTCGCTCGCGAACTACGCCCAGGCATACGAGGACGCGTGGTACGGCGCCATCACGGTCTCCCTCGCGGGGAACGGGCTCGCCATCCAGTTCGACAAGTCACCGGACCTCGTGGGCGACCTCGAGCACTGGCAGTACGACACCTGGCTGGTCAAGTGGCGCGACCGCGAACTCCGCGCCGATGCATTCCTCACCTTTACCCTCGACGAAGCTGGCAAGGTGGCCGGAGCCACGATGAAGCCCGCCTCGCCAGAGGTCGACTTCAGCTTCGACTTCCAGGACCTGCATTTGCGCCCGGTCGGGAAGCAGTAGCCGATGCGCCGGTTGCTCTTTGCCGCCAACTGGAAAATGCAGGTGGACCCTGCGGAAGCCCGGCGGTATGCCGCGCAGTTTCTCGGGGCCACGGTGCCGGTCGAGGGGCGTTCACTCTGGTTCTTCCCCTCGGCGGTCTCGATCGCCGCGGCGGCCGACGCCTTCGGCGCCCGGTCGGACCTGCGGATCGGCGCGCAGGATGTCCACTGGGAGCCGAAGGGGGCGTTCACCGGCGCAACCTCAATTCCCCTCGCCCGTGGGGCAGGGGCGACCGGGGCGCTGGTCGGACATTCCGAGCGGCGGCATGTCTTCGGAGAGACCGAGGCAGAAACCGGGAGGAAGGTGCGCGCCCTCCTCGACGCCGGCCTCACCCCATTCCTCTGTATCGGCGAGCAGCTGGAGGAGCGCGACGCGGGCAAGACGGAGGACGTCGTGCTTCGCCAGCTGCGCGCGGGGCTGGCTGGCGCTTCCCCCGAGGGGATGGGCCGCCTGGTCATCGCCTACGAGCCGGTATGGGCCATCGGGACCGGACGGAATGCCACAGCGGAGGACGCCGCACGGGTCCATGGGGCGATCCGGGCCGAGCTGGCCCGTCTGGGGGCGGCCGGGCGAGTTCCGGTGCTCTACGGCGGAAGCGTGAACCTCGGCAATGCCCTGGGCCTGCTCGCGCAGCCGGAAATCGACGGCGTGCTGGTCGGGGGCGCCAGCCTCGACCCCGATGGCTGGGCAGAGCTGGTCGGGATCGGTGGTTGACCCTCTCAGCGCCGACCGGTTATTCTTCCTGACTGTCTCACAACGGAAATAGGCATGTTCGGACTCATTCTGACTCTTCTGATTCTCGATGCGCTGCTGCTCTCGGTGGTCGTGCTGCTCCAGGCGGGGCAGGGCGGTGGCCTGGCTGCCATGGGCGGCGGCGGCGGCACGGAGAGCTTTGTCGGCGGCCGGCAGGCGGTCACGATCCTGACCCGGTCCACCTGGTGGCTCGGCGGGGTGTTCCTGGCGCTTTCGCTGATCCTCTCGGTCATGTCGGCCGGCCGATCGACAGCCACCTCGGACGTCGAGCGGTTGCTGCAGCAGCAGCAACAGCAGGCTCCGGTGTCTGGTGCCCCCCTGCCGCTTGGCGGCACGGAGCCGGCCCCGGCGGCCGAAACGCCCGCGGCGCCGCAGCCGCAGCCGCAGCCATAATGTCGCGGGTTGCTGTGCTTGGCGGGGTGGCCGGATGACCGGCCGCCCCGCCTTCGTATTGCTCGAAGACGGGACCTGGTTCCCGGGCTTCGTCGCGCATCCCATTCCCCCCGCATTCGGCGAAGTGGTCTTCACCACCAATCTCACTGGTTACCAGGAGACCTTCACCGACCCGAGCTACCTGGGCCAGATCGTGGTGATGACCGCCCCGATGATCGGCAATTGCGGTGTCAACGCGGAGGACATGGAATCGGGCCGTCCGCAGGTCTCCGGGGTCGTGGTCCGCGAGCTCTCGCGTCAGCACTCCAATTGGAGGGCGGCGGAATCCCTCGATGACTGGCTCGCCCGTCACAAGATCCCGATCCTGACGGGGGTCGATACTCGTCGGCTGACCAGGCACATCCGTTCGAAAGGTGCCATGCGGGGGGTCATCGCCGAAGGGGAGGCGCCCACCGGCGCCATTCGCCAGAGCCTTCTCAGGTCCGACAGCATGGAAGGTCTCGACCTGGCCTCCAGGGCCACGGTGGCGGAACCGTACCACCAGGGCGAGACGGGACCCCATGTGGTGGCGTTCGACTTCGGGATGAAGCGCAACATCGTGGAGATGCTCGAGGCCTCCGGTTGTCGGGTCACGGTGGTCCCGGCCACGACCTCGGCCGACGAGGCCCAGCGGCTCCGCCCGGACGGGGTCTTCCTCTCGAACGGTCCCGGCGACCCCGCGGCCGTCACCTACGTGCTTCCGGTGCTTCGCTCCCTTGCGGAGAGCGGTCTCCCGATGTTCGGTATCTGCCTGGGACATCAGCTCTTGGGGCTGGCGTTCGGGGGGCACACCGTCAAGATGCCCTATGGTCACCGGGGGGGAAATCACCCTGTGAAAGACCTGGTTGACGGTCGAGTGTTGATCACCACCCAGAATCACGGATTCGCGGTGGCGGGGGGCGAGGAAGGGGTGCCGGGAGCCCCTGATCTGGTTGTCACACACCTTAACCTCAATGATGGCACCGTCGAGGGACTTCGGCACAAGACCCTGCCGGTCTTCGCCGTGCAGTACCATCCGGAGGCCGCCCCAGGCCCCCACGATGCCTATCCCCACTTCGCCCAGTTTGTCCGGTCCTTGGGGGCCCAGCCGGTCGGCTGACCCCCAACCCATTGACAGACAACAGGTAAGCCCATATTATCGGCCTGTCCGGCGTTCATCTCACGCCCGCCTCATGAGACCCTCCTGGGGGATGCATGACCAAGGCCGATCTTGTAGAGCAGGTAACCGCGTCGATCGCCCGCACCGCCGGGCCGATGATCTCGAAGAAAGACTGCGCGCGGGTAGTGGACGCGTTCCTCGACGCCGTCAAGGCGGCGCTCAAGGACCAGCATAACATTGAGGTGCGCGGGTTTGGCACCTTCAAGATCCGTCGGCGCAAGACGCGCATGGCCCGCAACCCTCGCACCGGTGAGCCGGTCGAAGTGGCAGCGCGCCCGGTGCCTGTCTTCAAGCCCAGCAAGGAGTTGCGCTCCCTGGTGGCCGAAGAGGGAGACGTGGTTTCCTCCGGAGGCGCGGACGACGACAATTGACCATCGCGCTCCAGCGTGATTGAAGGGCCGCGCTGTCGCGCGGCCCTGTCTTTTTCCACAGGACCTCTGGGGCGCCTTGAACGATATTCTCATCTATCACACGTAAGCCCTTGACCATGAACCTGTTGGCCCATCCCCCACTGGTCTCCTCGTGACCTCCAGCACCACCGCAGGTCGAGTGATCGTCACGGTCCGATTGTTCGCTGCCTACGCTGCGGCAGTCGGGAGGGCGAGTGTGGATATCTCCCTTCCGCCGGGCGCGACGATCGGGGATTTGCTTTCGGAGCTTCGATGCCAGATTCCGGAGGCGTCGGCCCTGCCGAATCGCCCGCTCTGTGCCGTCAACCTCTCCCACGTGCTGCTCAGCCACTCCCTTCGCGATGGCGACGAAGTCGCGATCCTCCCACCGCTGGCGGGGGGGTAGGATGCCATTTCTTTCGGACGACCCGCCTGATCCAACCCGCCTCCTCGCCGAGGTCTCGAGCCCCGAGCGCGGGGGAGTCGCGACCTTCCTTGGCGTTGTCCGATCGCAGCACCAGGGGCGGTCCGTCCTTCGCCTCGATTATTCAGCCTATCACGAGATGGCCGAAGCCGAATGCGGCCGCGTGGTCGCGGAGGCAGAGACGCGCTGGCCGGTGAAGGTGGCGCTGCAGCATCGCCTCGGCACGCTGAAGGTCGGCGACGTGGCTGTCGCGGTCGTCGTCGCCGGGGCACACCGGGAGGAGGCGTTCGCCGCCTGCCGACATGTGATCGAGGAACTGAAGCGCCGGGTGCCGATCTGGAAACGTGAACACTTTGCCGATGGCGAGGTGGGTTGGGTGGGGTCGGGTGGTGCCGGGGCGGAGCCGACATGATCCCCCGCCAGGGTGATGCGCCGCAGGACCGCCTTGGGAGGCCGATGGGGAGCCTCCGGCTGTCGGTCACCGACCGGTGCAACATGCGCTGTCGCTACTGCATGCCGGAGGAAGAGTATCTGTGGCTGCCTCGCGCCTCGATTCTTACGTTCGAGGAACTCACCCGACTTACGGGGGTCTTTGCGAGTCTTGGCGCCACGAAGGTCCGCCTGACTGGCGGCGAGCCGCTGCTGCGGCACGACCTCCCCGACCTGGTGGGGAAGCTCGCCGGCGTCGATGGGGTGCGGGACCTGGCGCTCACCACCAACGGCATCCTCCTCGGCGACCGGGCCGCGGCCCTGCGGGCCGCGGGGCTCCAGCGGGTGACGGTGAGCCTCGATACCCTCCGTCCGGAGCGGATGGCCGAGTTTGCGCGGAGCGATCGCCACGCGGATGTGCTGGCCGGCGTCGCGGCGGCGGCCTCCGCCGGGTTCACGTCGGTCAAGGTCAACGCGGTGGTCATTCGCGGATACAACGACGACGAAATCCTGCCGCTGCTCGCATTCGCCCGCCGGCAGGGAATCGAATTGCGGTTCATCGAGTACATGGACGTCGGCGGTGCCACCCGATGGTCGCGGGAGCAGGTGGTCTCACAGGCCGAGATCCTGGCGCTCGTCACGGCGGCCCACGGGCCGGTGGAGGCCCTTACCGCTCGCGCTGCGGCGCCCGCGGAACGCTTCCGGCTCGGCGATGGAACCGTGTTCGGCATCATCGCGTCCACCACCGCGCCGTTCTGTCGCGATTGTGACCGGAGCCGCCTCACCGCCGACGGCACATGGTATCGCTGCCTCTACGCCACCGAGGGGGTCAACCTCCGCGATGTGCTGCGGGCGGGGGCCACGGATGTCGAGCTGGCCACGCTGATTCGGGATACCTGGGCTGCCCGGACCGATCGCGGGGCCGAGGAGCGGCTGGTGGTGCCTGCCCGCGGTGCGCTGTACCAGGTCGAGACGCTCCGTGCCGATCCGCGGCGCGAGATGCACACCCGCGGCGGTTGACGCCGACCCACGGCGCCCATCCCGTCTCACGACGGTTCCTTTCGGAGTCCACTCCACATGGCCCTGCATGTCGCGTTGATCGAACCCCGCATTCCGCCGAACACCGGCAACATCGCCCGTCTCTGCGCGGCGGCGGGAGCGCCGCTCCACCTCATCGAGCCGCTGGGGTTTTCGGTGGACGACAAGGAGGTCAAGCGGGCCGGACTCGACTACTGGGACAAGGTGGATCTCTGGGTGCACCCCGACTGGTTCGCCTTTCGCGACGCCATTGCGCGCGATCGGACCTTGTACTTCTCCGCCAACGCCACCCGGGACCTGTCGGAGGCGCCGTTCGCCTGGAACAGCGTCCTCGTCTTCGGAAACGAAACCGATGGGATGCCGGCTCGAATCCTGGAGAAGCATCCGGATCGCTGTTTCAAGATCCCGATGCCGGGCGAAGTCCGGAGCCTCAACCTGGCCAACGCCGTCAGCGTCGTGCTGTATGAAGGTTTGCGTAGGATCGGGGCGCCGGTTCCGGCGGAGCAGCTTGAGGCGGAGCCCGCCGAGTCGGCGCCGAAAAAGAAGCGGAGCCGCCGTCGGCGCTGAGATCGTATGCCCTTTGAGCGAGGCCGTGGGGCCTTTAGCTTTCGGGCTGCTGCCTCATCATTCAGACCCTGACCCGGGACGTTACAGCCAATGTTGCAAAAGATTGCCGTGGTCGGCGCGGGAAACGTCGGCGCCACCGCCGCCCAGCGCCTCGCCGAGAAGCACCTTGCCCGCACCGTGATCATGATCGACGTCGTCGATGGCGTTCCGCAGGGCAAGGGGCTCGACCAGTGGGAGTCGGCACCGATCGAGGGCTTTGACACCCGGGTCATCGGGGCGGGCGGATACGACGATGCCGCGGGGGCAGAGGTGTTCATCGTCACGGCGGGCATCGCCCGGAAGCCGGGGATGAGCCGGGATGACCTCGTCAAGACCAACGCCGGCATCGTCGGTTCGGTGGCCCGCGAAATCAAGCGGGTCGCGCCGCAGAGCATCATCGTCGTAGTGTCCAACCCGCTCGACGTGATGTGCTACGTGGCCATGAAGGAGTCCGGCTTCCCTCGCGAGCGGGTCATCGGGATGGCGGGGGTGCTCGATACCGCGCGCTACCGTTCCTTCCTGGCGGAAGCCATGGACGTCTCCGTCGAGGATATCCAGGCGATGGTGCTGGGCGGGCACGGCGACACCATGGTGCCGCTGATCTCCTACACCACCGTCTCCGGCATTCCGGTCACCCAGCTGATTGCGCAGGACGTACTGGACGCCATCGTGGACCGGACGCGAAAGGGGGGCGCGGAAATCGTGGCGCTCCTCAAGACCGGCTCCGCCTATTACGCGCCCAGCGCGGCCGCGGTGCAAATGGTTGAGGCGATCGCACTGGACAAGAAGCGCATCCTGCCCTGTTCGGCGTGGCTGACGGGCGAGTATGGCCTGACCGACGTTTTCTGCGGCGTCCCCTGCAAGCTGGGCCGCCGGGGCGTGGAGGCCATTCTCGAGGTGTCGCTGACCGAGGCGGAGCGGAAGGAACTGCACGCCTCGGCGGCGGCGGTGCGCGAGACGATGGTGGCGATCGGATGAGCCCACCGCTGCGGTTCGCGCAGTCGACGGTCGGCCGCAAGGTCATCATGGCGCTGACCGGGTTGCTGCTGGTGGGATTCGTGACCGGACACGCGGCGGGCAACCTCCTGGTCTTCAAGGGGCCCGACGCCCTCAACGCCTACGGGGCGATCCTCAAGAGCAGCGCGGTAGTGCTCTGGACAGTGCGGCTCGTCCTGCTCACCGCGGTCGGGCTCCACGTCTGGGCCGCCCTGACCCTCATCCGACTGAACCAGGTGAGCCGTCCCGTCGCCTACGCGAAGCAGGTGCCCCAGGCCTCGACTTTGGCGGCGAGGCTGATGCGGGCGGGTGGCATCCTCCTTCTGGCGTTCATCGTCTTCCACCTGCTGCACCTCACCACCGGCACCATCCATCCCGGATACACCTTCAGCCACACCGACGTCTACAGCAATGTGGTCAGCTCCTTCCAGGTGCCCTGGGTGGCGCTGTTCTACATCGTGGCGATGGTGGCGCTGCTGGCGCACCTCAGCCACGGCGTCTGGAGCTTCTTTCAGACGATGGGATGGAATCATCCCCGGTTCAACACCGCCCGCCGCGTCTTCGCGACCGTCGTGGCGCTCATCGTGTCGCTCGGGTTCATTGCGATTCCGTCGGCCATTCTCGGGGGGATGCTGCGGTGAGCCTCGACCTCAAGGCGAACGTTCCGGACGGCCCGTTGGCCCAGAAGTGGGACCAGCACAAGTTCGACCTCAAGCTGGTGAACCCCGCCAACAAGCGGAAGCACACCGTGCTGATCGTCGGCTCCGGCCTGGCGGGCGGCTCCGCCGCCGCGACCCTCGGCGAACTCGGCTACAACGTGCACTGCTTCTGCTACCAGGACTCCCCGCGGCGGGCGCACAGCATCGCGGCGCAGGGTGGCATCAACGCGGCCAAGAACTACCCGAACGACGGCGACAGCATCTGGCGCCTGTTCTATGACACGGTCAAGGGCGGAGACTTTCGCTCCCGCGAGGCGAACGTCTATCGCCTGGCGCAGGTGAGCGTCAACATCATCGATCAGTGTGTGGCCCAGGGGGTCCCGTTTGCGCGCGAGTATGGCGGCCTGCTGGCCAACCGGTCGTTTGGCGGGGCGCAGGTGTCGCGCACCTTCTACGCCCGCGGCCAGACCGGCCAGCAACTCCTGCTCGGCGCCTACAGTGCCCTCGAGCGGCAAATCGCGGTCGGCACCGTCACGATGCATGCGCGCAGCGAGATGCTCGACCTGATCGTCATCGATGGGCGGGCGCGCGGGATCGTGACGCGCGACATGGTGACCGGCAAGATCGAGACCTGGTTCGGCGATGCGGTGGTGCTCGGGACCGGCGGCTATGGTAACGTCTTCTACCTCTCGACCAACGCCAAGGGCTGCAACGTCACCGCCGCCTACCGGGCCTACAAGCGCGGGGCGGCGTTTGCCAATCCCTGTTTCACCCAGATTCACCCCACCTGCATTCCGGTGGCGGGCGATCACCAGTCGAAGCTGACGCTGATGAGTGAATCGCTGCGCAACGACGGCCGGGTCTGGGTGCCGAAGCAGAAGGGGGACCACCGCGCCCCCGGCGAGATTCCTGAGGCCGAGCGCGACTACTACCTCGAGCGGAAGTACCCGAGCTTCGGCAACCTGGCCCCGCGGGATATCTCCTCACGGTCTGCCAAGGAGGTCTGTGACGAGGGCCGCGGCGTCGGGCCGGGTGGACGCGGTGTCTATCTCGACTTCGCCGACGCCATCGCGCGTCTCGGCGAGGATACGATCCGTGAGCGGTACGGCAACCTCTTCGAGATGTATGAGCGGATCACCGACGAGAATCCCTACCGCGTGCCCATGCGCATCTACCCCGCCGTCCATTACACGATGGGCGGGCTCTGGGTGGACTACAACCTGATGGGGACGATCGAGGGCCTCTTCGTCATCGGCGAGGCCAATTTCTCCGATCACGGCGCGAATCGGCTTGGGGCCAGCGCCCTCATGCAGGGCCTTGCCGACGGCTACTTCGTCCTCCCGTACACCATTGGGAACTACATCGCGACGCACAAGCTGGCCGCGGTGGATGCGGCCCATCCGGAGGCCCGCGCCGTCGTCGCCCAGGTCACCGACCGCGTGGCCCGCCTCCTCGCGGTCGGGGGCACGCGCACCGTGGACTCGTTCCATCGGGAACTCGGGCTGCTGCTCTGGGAGCATTGCGGCATGGCCAGGAACGCCGAGGGGCTCCGCCTCGCGTTGGCCAGAATCCCCGAGCTGCGCGCCGAGTTCTGGCGCGACGTCAAGGTCCTCGGCACCGGAGAGGAGCTCAACCAGTCGCTCGAGAAGGCGGGGCGGGTGGCGGATTTCATGGAGTTCGCCGAGCTGATGTGTCGCGACGCGCTGGAGCGCGAGGAATCGTGCGGCGGCCACTTCCGGACCGAGTACCAGACGGCCGAGGGGGAGGCGAAGCGCGACGACGCCCGCTTTGCCCATGTGGCGGCGTGGGAATACACCGGCGAGAACTCGCCCCCCGTCCGTCACGTGGAGTCGCTCGACTACGAGAACATCCAGCTCGCCACGCGGAGCTACAAGTGATGAACCTGACCTTGCACGTGTGGCGCCAGTCGGCGGCCGGCGCGAAGGGCCGCCTGGCGCGGTACGAGGCCCGCGATGTCAGCCCCGACATGTCGTTTCTCGAGATGCTCGACATCGTCAACGAAGGCCTCATCGAAAAGGGCGAAGCCCCGATCGCGTTCGACCACGACTGCCGCGAGGGGATCTGCGGCATGTGCGGCGTGATGGTCAACGGCATCGCGCACGGCCCGATGGCGGGGACCGCCACCTGCCAGCTGCACATGCGCAGCTTCAAGGATGGCGACGAGATCGTGATCGAGCCGTGGCGGGCCCGTGCCTTCCCGGTCCTGCGCGACCTGATCGTGGACCGCTCCCCGCTCGACCGGATCATCCAGGCCGGGGGGTTCGTCAGCATTGCCACCGGCAACGCCCCCGACGCCCACGCCATCCTCATCCCGAAGCAGGATGCCGAGAGCGCGATGGACGCCGCGCAGTGCATTGGGTGCGGCGCCTGCGTCGCCGCCTGTCCCAACGCGTCGGCCATGCTCTTCACCGCCGCCAAGGTGTCGCATCTCGGCCTCCTGCCCCAGGGGCAGCCGGAGCGTGACCGGCGCGCCCTCGGCATGGTGGCCCAGATGGACCTCGAGGGATTCGGCGGCTGCACCAACTATGGCGAGTGCACTGCGGCCTGCCCGAAGGGCATCAGTCTCGAGACCATCGCCCAGATGAACCGCGACTTTCGGGTCGCCGCGCTGCGGGCGCGGCCCGAATCCGCGGGGGCGGCCGGGGCCTCCTGACGCGCGCCGCGCTCGCCCTGGTGGTCGCTTTCGCCGCCCTGCCCGCGACCGTGCGCGGGCAGGGCGGCTCCACCTCCGCGACCATCGCCGGGCGAACGATCGTGACCGGCACCTACGTGAGCCGGGAGCCCTACGGCGGAGACGCGTTCCAGATCCGGATGGTCCAGCCGATGCTGATGGCGCATGCCACCGCCTATCAGCGCATCCTCCGGGTCACGGCCACCGTCGACTTCGAGGCCTGGACCATTCCGGACGGCGAGCTGACCATCGGCGCCTGGGGCGAGGGGTTCGTCGATCGGCGGCACCCTCACACCGTCTTTCATGAGTTGATGATGTCGGGCGTCGGTCACGTGGGTTCCACGGAGTTTTCGCTGAGTGCAGGCAAGGGCTTCGCGGCTTTCGGGAGCGACGATCCGTCCAACCGCCTGACCCTCCGGTACCCCGTCAATCACCACTGGAGCCAGATTCTGGAGCGGGCGGTCCTCACCGGCGGTGTCCTCGCCGGTCCCGTGATGGCGGAAGTGTCCCTCTTCAACGGCGATGAACCGGAGTACCCACAGCAAACCCCGAACGCCAGTCGGTTCGGCGATTCCTGGTCGGCCCGACTGACCGCCTTCCCTGTGCGGGGCCTCCAGCTCGAGGCGTCCTACGCTTCAGTGCAGTCCCCCGAGCACCGGGCCGGCTCGGGAACCGACCAAACCAAGTGGCACGCCTCGGCCCAGTGGACCCGCCCCCTCGGCGGGCACCCCTTCTACGCGATGGCGGAGTGGGCGGAGACCAGCGAGAGCGAAGGCCTGTTCGTGTTTGATTCGTTTCTGGCCGAGGCGGCATGGGACCTCGGACCCACACGTCTCTACTATCAGTTCGAGCGCACCGAGCGGCCAGAGGAAGAGCGGCTCTACGGGCTGCCCACCCGCAGCGTCCGGCCTCACCTTGAGGACGCCATCCTCGGCATCACGCGATGGACCCTGAACACCCTCGGTGTCGGGCGCGATCTGCTCGCTGGCGGGGGCGCCGTGCGACTCCGCCCGTTCGTGGAACTGTCCTACGCCACGGTGGCCGCCGAGGGCGCGGGCGTGTTCGATCCGGCGCTCTGGTATGACGGGACGGATTTCTTCGGGCTCAGCGTCGGCATGACGGTCGGGCTGGGGCGCACCGCATTTACACACCTGATGGGCCGCTACGGCGTGTCTGAGGACGTTCTGTCCCGGACCTCCGGCTCACACACGCACTGAGATGGGGTGAGGCACATGCACAAGCAGATCACGTCATGCCTGGGCGCGGCCGCCGTGCTCCTGTCAGTGGCTTGCGGCGGGACCGACGGCACGGGACCCGCACCGGCCCGCCTCATCAGTGTGGCGGCAGGCAACGGGCTCTCCGCCCCGGTGACGACGGGCGTGCAGCTGACCGCGCGGGTGACCGACCCATCGGGGACGCCGGAACAGGGCGCGACGGTCGGCTGGTCGGTCGTGAGCGGGGCCGGGAGCATTCCGTCCTCGAGCGTTACCGATGCCGATGGCCGGGCCAGCGCCACCTTCACCCTCGGGCAGATCGCCGGAGCGCAGCGGGCGCGGGCCACGGCGGATGGCGTGGGAAGCGCGCCGGCCGACTTCACGGTCACGGCGGTCGCGGGGCCGGCCACGCAGCTGAAGAAGAGCACGGGCGACGGCCAGGTCGGCTGGGCAGGGACGGCGCTTCCGATCGCCTATGCCGTCACCGTGCAGGATCAATTCAACAACCCGGTGGCGGGCGCCGCGGTCAACTGGGCCGTCACCACGGGGGGCGGGTCGCTCTCGTCCCCCTCCAGCGTCACGGCCACCTCCGGCGCGGCCACCGTGATCCATACGCTCGGCAATGCCACCACCACACAGACCGTGGCGGCCACGTCGCCGGGTGTGGTGGGGGTGACCATCACGTTCACCTCGACCAGCACCATCGGCATCCGGCTCGCGAGCACGGTCACCGTCCCGGCCAACTACGGACTGCACGACACCTTCGTGCGCGACGGCCTCGCCTTCCTCTGCGTGTGGGATGAAGGGGTGTACATCTACGACGTGGGGAACGGCATGAGCGGTGGGACCATCGAGGCGCCCAAGATGGTCGGATCGATTAGGACCGCCAACGGGAACGCCCACAATGCCTGGTGGTATCACTCACCGCTCGGCTCCAAGCAATATCTCTTCGTCGGTGAGGAAGGCCCCGGCGGCGTCGGGTCGTCAAGTTCGGGTTCCATTCATGTCGTGGATGTCTCGAACCTCGCCGCACCGGTCGAGGTCGGCACCTACACTCTGGCCGGCGCCGGCACACACAACTTCTGGGTTGATGAGAACGCCGAGATCCTGTACGCCGCCTACTACAACGGCGGTGTGGTTGCGCTCGACATTTCCGGGACCCTCCCGTCCAACCTCGCGACCCGGGAGCTGGCGCGAATCCAGCCGGGCGGGGCCGGCAACACCTATGTATGGGGAGTGATGCAGTATCAGGGCGATATCTTCGCCTCTGACATGCTGAGCGGATTCTGGCGGTTGCGCTACAATGGCGGAAGCTTCTCCATCGTCGGCGGCGGGAACAACGTCCCCGAGCGCTACACCTCCGATCTCTGGGTTCAGAACGGCTATGGGTACACGGGAGGATGGGGCAACCGCGGGACACAGCCCGGCAACGCGGTCAAGATCTGGCAGGTCGGAGCGGCAACGCCTCTCCTGGTGGATTCGATCATCGTCAGCGGGATCACCACGGTGAGCGACGTGCAGGTCAGTGCCGACGGGAAGCTCCTCGTCTTCAGCGCCGAGAACGGTCCCAACGCCGGGCTGCACGTCTACTCGCTGGCCATCTCGCCCAGCCAGCCGGTCTTTCTGGCCCGGTACCTCGTTTCACAGGGGCTGCATACCGCCACGGTCGAGACGGTCGCGGGCCGAACGTACGTGTTCGCGGCGCGGAACCCGGCCACACCGGCCCTGATGACGTTCGAAATCACCTCGCTCGTGCCCTGAGTCTCGCCTGGAACGCGGAACGGGGAGGCGCCGATGAGGCGCCTCCCCGTTCGCGTTGCGGCCCGGCACGAGCCCGTCAGGGCGTCGGCATGGGCACTTGTCCGGTCTGGTTGTTGGTTCGGTTCACGTCGGGGAACACCTCAGCCGGGTCGACCGACACGCCGACGACCTTCTGCCCGGGCACGCCCAGGATGAAGCTGTCTCCACCGTACCAGATCTCGACCGGGAGGCGGCGCTGCTCCGGCGGTGCGCCGTCAAAGTAGAGGGTCAGGTCCACCGGCATGACCATCGGCCCGACGTTTTTCAGGTAGATTCGCGACTGCGGCACACCCTGGCGTTCCGACACCTTGATGGAGTCCACCGCCTGGTCGAGGGTCTCGGTGGTGTAGAACCAGGACCGCCAGAACCAGCTGAGGTCCTCGCCGACGCCGTCCTCCATGGTGCGGAAGAAGTCGGCAGGCGTCGGGTGTTTGAACGCCCAGCGCCGGATGTATTCCTGGAAGGCGGGGTCAAACCGCTCCGGGCCGAGGATCTGTTCACGGAGAATGATCAGGCCGAACCCCGGCTTGTTGTACGCGGCCTGGCCCAGCACGGGTCCCGGCGTCCGGTCCGCCGGCGTGAAGATGGGCACCTCCCGCCCGGACAGGGCGTAGCCCACATAGACTTTTCCGTTGCCGCGGCGATTGGGGGCGTCGGGGTACCGCAGCTTCCAGTTGTAGTAGTTCATGAAGGTGTTGAAGCCCTCGTCCATCCACGGATACAGCCGCTCGTTGCTCCCCACGACCATCGGGAACCAGGTGTGGCCGAACTCGTGGTCGGTCACGCTGTAGAGCGCCTGGGCATTGGTCCGATTCCCGCAGAAGACGATCATCGGGTATTCCATCCCGCCCTCGGGCCCGTTGACGTTGATCGCGACGGGGTAGGGATAGGGGAACCACTGCTTCGAGTACGCCTCGATCGCGAACTTGGCGTACTGACTCGACTGATTCCAGATGGAATCGGCGGACGGGGGATAGAGGCTCATCGCGAGCGTCTTCCCGTTGTTGACACTGACCGCATCCCAGATGAAATGCCGCGCCGCCGCCCAGGCGAAGTCCCGGACGCTGTCGGCATGGAACCGCCAGGTGAGCATGCCGGACGCCGGCTGGGGGCGGGAGGCCGGGTTCGCGATCTCGTCCTTGCCGCGGATGATCACGGTCGCCTCGCTGGTGCGCGCGGCGGCGAGGCGGGAGCGTTGCGTGGCGGTGAGGACCTCACCCGGGTTCTGCAGCACCCCGGTGGCGCCCACGATCATGTTGGCCGGCGCCGTCAGGCTGACGTCGAACGAGCCATACTCGAGGTAGAACTCGCCCTGGCCGAGGTACTGCTCGGTGTTCCAGCCGCGCACGTCGTCGTAGACCGCCATGCGCGGGTACCATTGCGCCACTTCGTAGACGTAGCTCCCGTCCACCAGCTCGATGCCCATCCGGTTCGTGATCGTGGTGTCGAAGGGAAACGACCAGGCAAACTCGAGGGTGAGGCGGTCCTTCGGCGGGAGGGGGTGGGGCAGGTCGATGCGCATCATGGTGCCGTTGATCTGGTGCGCCGCTTCCGTGGCCGGCCGCGCCGTCTTCCGGCCGCCTCCGGCGGGGGCGCCCACCGCGACGCGGGTGAGGGTCACCCCGCCGTCGGCGCCCCGAGGCCCGAACCGGGTGTTGGGGGGCATGATGGCCGTCCCGCGGCTCGCCTGGCTGAACACGTTCTGGTCGAGCTGAACCCAGACATACCGCAGGGTGTCGGAGGAGTTGTTGGAGTAGGTGATCGTCTCCTCTCCCGTCAGCCGGCGCGCCACGGTGTCCAGCGTGGCTCGAATGAGGTAGTCCGCTCGCTGCTGCCAGTAGCTGCGGCCCGGCATCCCGCTGCCTGTCCGGATGGTGGTCGGAGTGGCGAGGTCGAGGCGTCGGAACGGGGACTGATCGGAGATCGGAGGGGGTGCGGGTTTCGGTGAGGCGGCGGGCTCTTGGGCCGCCAGCGGGGTCGCGAAGAGGCTCAAGGCGACGAACAGGCCTGCGCGCACGGGACACTCCCTGGAATCGAGGTTGTCGGGGGTCGGGGGCGGGTCGATATTTCCGCCTCACCTACCTACGGGATGTCGGCATGATCCGTTTCCGATTCGTCCTGCTCCTCCTCGCGCTCCTGCCGTCTGTCGGCTCGGCACAGTCCCTCACGGGGTTCACCGCCGCCGATGCAGGCCGGCAGCGGGCGCTGGAGCGGATCATCGACTCGTTCGTCACCCCGGCGCGCGTGCGGGACGGTTCCCGGACGCTCTCGGCCGTTCCCCATATCGCCGGCACTCCCGCCCAGCGCCGCACCGCGCAGTATGTCAACTCGGAGCTCGCCGCAGCGGGATTTGACACGTCGAGCGTGTCGTTCCGCGTCTACATCCCGTTCCAGGACTCGGCAATCGTGGAGCTGATCCAGCCGGTGCGCAAGCGGCTCTCCCTCCAGGAGCCCGCCCTTCGCGAGGATCCCGCGACCCATGGGATGATCTGGCCCGCCATGAACGGGTACAGCGGAATCGGCGATGCCACCGGGGCGGTGGTCTACGTCAACTACGGCCTGCCCACGGACTACGCCCAGCTCGACTCGATGGGCGTTTCCGTCACCGGGCGGGTTGTCATCGCGCGGTACGGGCGGTCATACCGGGGGATCAAGGCGCGCGAGGCCGAGGCGCACGGCGCGGCTGCGCTGATTCTGTACTCCGATCCACAGGATGATGGCTATTTCGTGGGACCGACCTACCCGAGCGGTCCGATGCGCCATCCGGACTCGCCGCAGCGGGGGAGCCTCGGCGGCGACGTGCGGGGCGATCTCTCCACGCCCGGCTGGCCGTCGACGCTCGAGGCCCGGCATCTGCCACAGGACTCGATCCCCGGACCGACGATTCCCGTCGTGCCGATCGGGTACCGCAACGCGCAGGCGATCCTGCAGCCGCTCGGCGGACCCGAAGTCCCCCAGACCTGGCAGGGGGGCCTGCCGTTCCGGTACCGCGTCGGGGGGGGCGGTGTCGAGCTCCGCGTGGCGGTCTGGGCCCAGCGGGGTGACGCCGCCTACAAGACCATCACGAATACCATCGCCGTCATGCGGGGTTCCACGTGGCCCGACCGGTGGATCATCGCCGGTGGACATCGCGATGCCTGGGGGCCCGGGGCCGCCGACAACGTGAGCGGCGTCGCGACGATTCTCGAGGCAGGGCGGGGCATCGGCGCGGCGGCGGCCGCCGGGTACCGCCCAAAGCGGACCATCGTGCTGGCCTCATGGGACGGCGAGGAGTGGGGGCTGGTCGGATCGACCGAGTACGTGGAACTGATGGCGGACACGCTGCGGGAAAACGCTGTCGGGTACCTGAACCTCGATGTCAGCGCCAACGGCCGGAAGTTTGGCGCCGGTGGCACCGCGTCGCTCTGGACCTTCATCCGCGATCTCGCCACCGCGGCGCAGCAGCCGGGTGACACCGTCTCCGTCTACCAGGCGTGGCGGCGGGATGCGCGGCTCCCCGATTCCGCGTCGGCGCCGATCGGTGACCTCGGGGGTGGGAGCGATTTTGCCGGGTTCTACAACGTGCTGGGCATTCCGGCGTTCGAGTTCGGTTTCGGTGGGCGCTACGGCGCCTACCATTCCGCCTACGACTCCTTCAACTGGATGGACCGCTTCGGCGATCCGGGGTACCTGAGCCATGCGGCTGCGGCCAGGCTGGCGGCGATCGCCGTGACCCGCCTCGCGAACGCCGACCTCCTCCCCTTTGACTACGCGGAGTTCGGGCACGCCCTGGGGTCGCTGGCGGCCACGCGCCGGGCACAGGCGGCGCAGGCCGGGATGACGGTCCCGGGATGGGCCGAGCTCGACAGCGCCGTGGCGCGATTGGCGGGTGCGGGAGCGCGCCTCGACTCAGTCGTGACGGCCATGGGGGCCGCGCCCGGGCGTCGGCGCGTGGATGACGCGTTGCTGATGGCGGCCAATGACTCGATGCGCGCGGCGGAGTACGCGTTCGTCCGGCCGGAGGGCATTCCCGGCCGCCCCTTCTACCTCAACGTCCTGTTCGCGCCCGGGCGGGACGATGGCTACGGAGCCGTCGGCTTGCCCGGTTTGGAGAGCGCGATTGTCGATGGGGATGCGACGCTGGCAGCTGCGGAAGTGGGGGACCTGACGATCCGGACCAACCGGGCCGCCGCCCTGGTCGATGGGGCGGTGGCCGTCCTGGATCCGGCGCGCCGCTAGAGGCGGGGCAGGGTGACGCCGACCTGGCCTTGGTACTTCCCGGCCTTGTCCTTGTAGCTCACTTCACACTCGTCGTCGGCGTCCGCCTCGAAGAAGAGCACCTGGCAGATGCCTTCGTTGGCGTACACCCGGGCGGGCAGGGGAGTTGTGTTGCTGATCTCGAGGGTGACGAACCCCTCCCACTCCGGCTCGAACGGCGTCACGTTGGTGATGATGCCGCACCGGGCGTAGGTGCTCTTCCCGACGCAAATGGTCAGGACGTTGCGGGGAATCCGGAAGTACTCGATGGAGCGCGCCAGCGCAAAGCTGTTGGGCGGGACGATGCAGCTCTCGCCCTCGTACTCGACGAAGCTCCGTGCGTCGAACGCCTTGGGATCGACGATGGCGGAGAGCGCGTTGGTGAAGATCTTGAACTCCGGCGCCACCCGCATGTCATACCCGTAGCTCGACACGCCGTACGAGATGACCTGGCGGCCCTGGGCATCCTGCTGGCGGACCTGGCGGTCCTCGAAGGGTTCGATCATCGCATGCTCCCGGGCCATGCGCCGGATCCAGCGGTCGGACTTGATGGACATGAGGAACGTCGCCTCGGAGTTGGAGAAATCGCCGCGAAAGGTACCCGGCGCCGGGGTCCCGCCGCAACGCCTAGGTTCGCTTCGGCGCACGACTTGGGTTGACCTCGGTGGAGCCTCTGTTAACTTTGTGTCGCTCTGCGGCCCAGCCCTTGTCCGGATGGTGCTTTCTGAATCTCACGCCATACATCCCGCTGCTCTTCATGCTGGCTCTCGTCGTGATTACGGCGGTCGCCATGCTGGGGCTCTCGCACGGTCTTGGCTTCCTCCTCGGCACCCGCCGGAAGACCGCCGTCAAGCAGTCGCCGTACGAATCCGGCATTCCGGTGCTGGGCGACGCCCGCGAACGGTTCTCCGTCAAGTTCTACCTGGTCGCGATGCTGTTCATCCTCTTCGACATTGAAACTGTCTTCATGGTCCCGTGGGCGGTGGCCTTCCAGCAGATGGTGGCCGACCGGTTCTTCCTGCTGGTGGAGATGCTGGTCTTCGTCTTCATTCTCGCGGTCGGCTACCTCTACGTGTGGAAGCGGGGAGCCCTGCAATGGGATTGACTGCACCAGATGCCGGCCAGCAGGTCGCCGAGATGAGCGGGGAGTCCCCGAACTGGGTGACCGCCCGTCTGTCCGACCTCGTCAACTGGTCCCGGACCCGCTCGCTCTGGCCGATGCCCTTCGGCACCGCCTGCTGTGCCATCGAGTTCATGGCGACCGCCGCAAGCCGCTACGACATTTCCCGCTTCGGGATGGAGCGGCAGGGGTACACGCCACGGCAGGCCGACGTGCTGATCTGTGCCGGGCGGCTGCCGTTCAAGCTGGCCCCCGTCATCCGGCGGGTCTGGGACCAGATGCCCCAGCCGAAGTGGTCCATCTCGATGGGCGCCTGCGCCTCCTCCGGGGGCATCTTCGACAACTACGCCATGGTGCAGGGGATCGACACGATCATCCCCGTGGACGTCTATGTCCCCGGCTGCCCGCCTCGGCCCGAAGGGTTGCTGTACGCCATCTTCC
The DNA here is from genome assembly GCA_963705985.1 of uncultured Gemmatimonadales bacterium. Taxonomy (GTDB): domain Bacteria; phylum Gemmatimonadota; class Gemmatimonadetes; order Gemmatimonadales; family GWC2-71-9; genus SPDF01. Next base: position 292,993 of record CAVPLK010000003.1, read on the forward strand.
TGCTGCAGAAGAAGATCCAGGGCGAGAGCCTCACCGATCAGCAGCTTCGGGTGGAGCACTCCATGGGCCCCGACGGGCTCTTCCGGGCCCCGGCCGTCATCGACGAAGTCTCCGAACCGTTCGGCAATTCCGTCCACCAGACTCGCTCCTCATGACAGCCGCCCCCGTTTCGCCATCCGTTGCCGCGCTCCGAAGCCGGTTCGGTGCCGCCATCCTCCGGGATCGCGTCCTGTGCGGTGACACCATCGTCTGGGTCGATCCCGGCCAGGCCCACGCGATCCTCGGCTGGCTGCGCGACGAGCCGGGCCAGGAATTCAACTTTCTCACCGATGTCACCGCCGTCGAGTACCGCGATGGCGAGCTGCCGCTGGAGGTCGTCTACCAGCTGCGCTCGCTCGCGCGCCGGGCCGACCTGCGGGTCAAGGTCGAGCTCGACAAGGCGCAGCCCCTGGACGTGGAGAGCGTCTGCGACCTCTGGGCGGGTGCCAATTGGCTGGAGCGTGAAGTGTTCGACATGTTCGGGATCACGTTCCGCAATCATCCTGATTTGCGCCGCATCCTGATGTGGGAGACCTACGCGGAGGGCTTCCCGCTCCGGAAGGACTTCCCCCTCCGCGGGCATTTCAGCCGGTCTGAGCAGACCCGGCAGGCCCTCGCCGCGAACCCTGAGGCGCATTACTCGCTCGAGGAACTGTCCATCGCCTCGGCGAACCGGGAACTGAGCGTCGAAATGCGCGAGCGCCTGGCCCGCGGCGAGCGCGGGGAGGTCACGTGAGCACCCGGACCGTCGAATTCGAACTGAGCACCCCGGGCGTGGACGCCGGCGGCCGGGACATCCGCGTGCCGCTCGGCCTGCGGGGCCGCGATGCCGACGACCTCCATGCCGAGCACAGCCTCATCAATATCGGGCCGCAGCACCCCGCCACGCACGGCGTGCTGCGCCTGGTCATCGAGCTCGACGGCGAGACCGTCGTCCGCTGCATTCCGCACATCGGGTATCTCCACTCGGGCTTCGAGAAGCTCGCGGAGTACCGGCACTACAACCAGATCATTCCGCTGACGGATCGCACCGACTATCTGGCGCCGATGTCCAACAACGTCTGCCTGGCGCTGGCGGTGGAAAAGCTGATGGACATCGAGATCACCGAACGGTGCCAGGTGCTCCGGGTCATCGCGTGCGAAATGAGCCGCATCATCTCGCACATCGTGTGGCTCGGAACCACGGGCATCGACTTGGGCGCGTTCACGCCCTTCCTCTGGCTCTTCCACCAGCGGGAGCTGATCTACGATTTGCAGGAGTCCTGGACGGGCGCGCGCCTCACCACCTCGGTGACGCGCGTGGGCGGCATGATGGCCGACGTCCCGGACGGCTGGGAGACCGGCTTGCGCACCTTCTGCGATGGGTTTCGGAAGGTGTTGCGGGAAGTCGATACGATGTTCACCAACAACGCCATCTGGTGCGGCCGCAATCAGGGCGTCGGGGTCATCAGCGCCGCCGATGCGGTCAACGGGTCGCTCTCGGGGCCGCTCCTCCGGTCCACCGGCGCGGACTACGACGTGCGCAAGGATCGCCCCTACCTGGGTTACGAGACCTACGACTTCGACGTCCCGGTCGGGGAGCACGGCGACAACTACGACCGCTACCTCGTGCGGCTGGAGGAGATGTTCCAGTCGACCCGCATTCTCGAGCAGGCGCTGGACCGGCTGGCCGGCCTCAGCGGCGCGCCGCTGAACGTCGCCGACGCGCGGGTCATCCTTCCGCCCAAGTCGCGCGCCATGAGCGACATGGAATCGATGATCCACCATTTCAAGCAGGTCATGGAAGGGATTCGCCCTCCCGCGGGTGAGGCCTACATGGGCATCGAAAACCCCAAGGGCGAGCTTGGCTACTACTTCGTCTCGGACGGCACCGCCAAGCCGGTGCGCTGGCGCATCCGGCCGCCGTCCTTCGTCAACCTCTCCGCGCTGCCCCGGATGTGCGAGGGCGCGCTCCTTTCCGACGTGATCGCCACCAACGCGAGCGTCGATATCGTCATGGGAGAAATCGACCGATGAGCGGCTCCACGCACGGCCACGCCGACGCGCCGCACGCGCCGGTCTTTGCAGGGGAGGTCCGTTCGCGGCTCGAAGCACTCTTCCCGCACTACCCGACGAAGCAGGCCTGCCTCCTGCCCGCGCTCTGGATGGTGCAGGAGGAGCGGGGGTGGATTTCCGAGCCGTCCATGGCGGAGGTGGCCGAGGTCCTGGGATTGACCCCGGCGTACGTGAAGGGGGTCGTCACCTTCTATACCATGTACCACACTCACCCGGTCGGCCGGCACTTCATCCAGATCTGCACCACGTCGCCATGCAACCTCTGCGGCGCGGAGGCGGTCATGGAGGCCTTGCTCCGCGAGACCGGCTGCGGTGAGCTCGGGGCGACGAGCGCGGACGGCCGGTTCACCGTATCTGAGGTCGAGTGCCTCGGTGCCTGCGGATTCGCCACACCGATCATGATCAACGACGACTTCATCGAGAGCGTGACGCCGGAGCGGGTGGCCGGCATCCTGCAGGGGTACAAGTAATGGGATTCCCGCATCCGACCCACCCGAAGGAAACACCGGTGCTCTCGAAGCACTTCGGCGACGCCGGGGCGCGGACGTTCGACGGCTGGGTGCAGCGCGGCGGCTACGCGGCGCTCCGGAAGGCGCTGGGCAGGACGCCCGAGGCGATCATCGAGGAGGTCAAGTCGTCCGGCCTGCGGGGCCGGGGCGGCGCCGGGTTTCCGACCGGCCTCAAGTGGTCCTTCATGCCCAAGGGCGACGGGAAGCCGCACTACCTGGTGTGCAACGCCGATGAGTCGGAGCCCGGGACCTTCAAGGACCGCGAAATCATGCGGTGGACGCCGCACCAGCTGATCGAGGGGTGCGCCATCGCGGCATACGCCATCGGGGCGGAGCGCTGCTACATCTACATCCGGGGCGAGTTCACCGAGCCGCTCAGCGTGGTCAAGGCCGCGGTCGCCGAGGCGTACGCCAACGGCGCCCTCGGCGGCGACGTCTTCGGGTCCGGGAAGCGGATCGATATCGGGGTGCACCGTGGGGCAGGGGCGTACATCTGCGGCGAAGAGACCGCGATGATGAACTCGATCGAGGGCCGCCGGGGCAACCCGCGCATCAAGCCCCCCTTCCCGGCCCAGGCTGGCCTCTTCGCAATGCCGACCACGATCAACAACGTCGAGACCCTCGCGTCGGTGCCGCACATCATCACGCGCGGCGGCGAGTGGTACAAGGGCCTGAGCCTGGGCAACCCCAAGAGCACCGGGACCAAGCTGATCTCGGTGTGCGGGCACGTGCAGCGGCCCGGCAACTATGAAATCACCATGGGCACCTCGATGACCGAGCTGCTCTTCGACATGTGCGGCGGCATGAAGCCGGGGCGCACGCTGAAAGCGGTCATTCCCGGCGGCTCCTCGGTGCCCATCATGACGGCCGCCGAGACCGAGGGCTGTCTGCTCGACTATGAGGGCGTGGTGGCGCGGGGGTCGATGCTCGGGTCCGCTGGCATGATCGTGATGGACGACTCCACCGACATGGTGTACCAGATCTGGCGGCTGGCCCGGTTCTACGCGCACGAGTCCTGCGCCCAGTGCACCCAGTGTCGCGAGGGCACCGCGTGGACCACCAAGATCCTCGAGCGGATTCTGGCGGGGAAGGGCAAAGCGGCGGATCTCCAGTTGTTGCTCGACCTCTCCGAGAACATGACCGGCAAGACCATCTGCGTGCTGAGCGACTCGTGCGCGGCGCCGATTGTCAGCGGCATCCAGAAGTTCCGGTCCGAATTCGACGCCTACCTCAGCGGCGCGCGCCAGCCGGCGCTCGCGATGGCCTGACCCGATGACCGAGTGCGTGAACGTCACAATCGACGGGGCCCAGGTGAGCGTCCCCAAGGGCACGTCGATCATCGAGGCGGCCAAGCAGGCGGGCGTCCTCATTCCACACTACTGCTATCACCCCTCGCTTCCGTCGCCGGCGGTCTGCCGCATGTGCCTGGTCGAGGTGGAAAAGGCCCCGAAGCTGATGCCGGCCTGCGTCACCACGGTGACCGAGGGGCAGGTGGTGCATGTGAACAGCGCCCCCGCCAAGCAGGCCCGGGAAGGGGTGCTGGAGTTCCTGCTGGCCAATCATCCCCTCGATTGCCCCATCTGCGACCAGGCCGGCGAGTGTGAGTTGCAGGATTACACCTTCCAGGAAGGGCGCGCCGCGGGCCGGCACGACGACTATCCCAAGCGGTACAACCCCGTGGAGGAGTTCGGGCCCGACGTGTTGTACGTGCCCAACCGCTGCATCCTCTGCACCCGATGCGTCCGGTTCATGGAGGACGTCGCCGAGGACGGGGTGCTCAACGTCTCCGAACGGGGTGACCGCGCCACCATCGGGATGTTTCCCGACCGCGAGCTCGATCATCCGTGGGCGGGCAACGTGGTCGACCTCTGCCCGGTCGGCTCCCTCATCTCCAAGGACTTCCTCCACAAGGCACGGGCGTGGGATCTCGATCGCACGGCGAGCGTCTGCCCCGGGTGTACCCAGGGCTGCAACGTCACGATCGACACGCGCGACAACACCGTCGTCCGGATCCGCCCGCGAGCCAACCTCGAGGTCAACCGCCACTTCATGTGTGACGAAGGGCGGACGCACTACCGCTGGATGAACCGCGGCGATCGGGTCGAGGCGCCGCTCGTGCGTGAGGGCGACCAGCAGCGCGCGGTCGACTGGGATACCGCGCTCGATCGCCTGGGGCAGGTGGTGCGCGGCGGCGCCGGTGCGGCGGTGGTCCTCGCCTCGCCCCGTGTCAGTCTCGAGTCGCTTGGCTGGGTGTCCCGCCTGCTCGGCCGGTACCAAGTCACCGGGGCGGCGCAGGTGCCGTTGGGAGACGAGGAGCCCCTCGCCGGGGTGCCAGGGCTCGCGCTCCGCGCGGAGCGCGCGCCGAATCTGGAGGGCGCGCGCGTCCTCGGCTACGATGCGACCTGGACGGCGGCGATCGCGGCGGCCGGCAAGGCATCGCTGGTGGTGGTGCTCGACGCCACCCTCACCGAGGCCGAAGTGGCCACCGTCGCGGCGGCGGGCAACGTCGTGGTGTTTGCGACGGTGGACGCCGAGCCCTGGTCACGAGCCGGCCTCGTGCTCCCCGTGACGACGATGGCCGAGGAACACGGCACCTGGATGAACCGCGATGGTCGGGTGCAGCGCTACCAGCAGGCCAAAGCGGGGCCGGGCCTGGCGCGACCCGCCTGGTGGATCGCGGCCGGTGCCCTCGAGGGTAGCGACGCCGAACCCGCCACAGCTGCCGAGGCCTTTGCGGCGCTGGGTGCGGACTGGCCCGCGCTGGCCGGCCTCTCCTACGCGGACCTCGGCCTGACCGGCCGCACGACCGTCGCCGATCCGGCAGGGGCGGCGCGGTGACCCCCGAACTGAAGGGCTTCGTCCTGGTGGCGCTCGTCAAGACGGTGGCGGTGTTCACCTTCCTGATGCTGCTCGTCGCCTACTCGACGCTCTTGGAGCGCTGGATCGCCTCGTGGATGCAGGACCGGATCGGGCCCAATCGCGCCGGCCCCAAGGGTCTGCTCCAGCCGATCGCCGACGGGATCAAGAACCTCCTCAAGGAGGAGGTCATCCCTGACGGCGCCAACAAGGTGTTCTTTGTCATCGCGCCGGCCATTTCGCTGATGGCGGCTCTCATCATACCGCTGACCATCCCGTGGGCGGCCCCGATCCCGCTCGAGTTTGACGTCACGCTCCCACTGCTCGGCCGGGTCGTCCACCACGGCGCCACTCCGGCGACCGTCACCGTCCTGCCGATCGGGTTCCTGTGGGTCATCGCGATCAGCTCGGTCGGCGTGTACGGCATTGCGCTCGGAGGATGGGCCTCCAACAACAAGTACAGCCTGCTCGGCGGCCTGCGCGCCACCGCACAGATGGTCTCCTATGAAGTGGCGATGGGCCTCAGCCTCATCCCGGTGCTCCTCCTCGTCGGCAACGTCTCCTTCGTCGAGATCGTGGCGATGCAGCAGCAGGGGCCCTTCGGGTGGCTCGCCCTGCCGCTCGCCCTCGCCGCCTTCATGTTCCTGGTCTCCGGCTTCGCCGAAACCAATCGCGTGCCCTTCGACATGCCGGAGTCCGAATCCGAGCTGGTGGCCGGCTACCACACCGAGTACAGCTCCATGAAGTTCTCCGCGTTCATGATCGCGGAGTTCGCAGGGATGGTGACGATCTCCATGATGTTCGTCACCCTTTTCCTCGGCGGATGGGATATTCCATTCACGCATTGGGACGAAGCCGGAGGGTTGGGGCCCTTCGCGGTCACCGCTGTCGTCTTTTTCCTGAAGGTTCTATTCTTCCTCTTCCTGTTCATGTGGGTCCGGTGGACGCTGCCGCGCTTCCGCTACGACCAGCTCATGGCGCTCGGGTGGAAGGTGTTCATCCCGATGGGGCTCGCCTACATCCTGTTCATCGCCGTGGCGGTCTGGGTGGTGGACGGTCCTCTCGGCGCCACGAGCCCGGCGGTCCGCTCCGGGCTGCTCTTCCTCTTCAATATTCCGGTACTCGTGCTGGTGTTCCGGGTCCTGGACCGCGGTCGGCTGATCCGCGGCGTCTCCGTCCCGTCTCCCGCGCCCGCCTCACGGCCGGTTCGGGCGGCCTGAAAGCTCCGTCATGGCGATCAGCGTCAAGGTCATGCAGCGCCCCGGGCGGGAGGCCAGCTACATGCGCGCCACCCTCAAGGGCATGGCGCTCACCTTCCGGCACCTCTTCCGCCCGAAGGTCACCATGCAGTACCCGGAAGAGCGGAGCACCGAGACGTGGACCATCAGTCCACGCTGGCGCGGCACGCACCGGATGCTCACCGACGAGCAGGGCCGTTCCAAGTGCGTCGCCTGCGGGCTGTGCCCGCAAATCTGCCCGGCCAACTGCATCAAGCTGGTGCCGGGGGAGGATGAGGATGGGAACCGTTATCCCCTGATCTACGAGATCGACGAGTTCCGGTGCGTCTTCTGCGGCTACTGCCAGGAGGTCTGCCCGGAGGAGGCGATCCACGTCGGCGTGCACTACGAAAACGCCGAATTCGAGCGGGGGCGCTTCGTCTATGACCTGGAGCGGCTCTCGGCGCAGACCCATCCGGTCTCGAGCCTGTGGGACCCGACGGATCCGAGGGGGGAGTAGGTGGCCGACACGATCTTCATGGCGTTGGGGACCATCGCGGTCCTCTCCGCACTCGCCTGCATCTTCCAGCGCAACGCGCTGGCAGCGGCCATCTGGCTGGTCGTGACGATGCTGTCGCTCGCCGGCATGTATCTGATCCTCGGCGCGCCGTTCATCGCCGCCATCCAGGTGCTGGTCTACACCGGCGCCATCATGGTGCTCTTCATCTTCGTCATCATGCTGCTGAACCTCGGTGCGGGCGCGAGCGACATCCGCGGCCCCGGGGCCAAGGCGGTGGCGCTGGTGCTCGCGGTCGGGACCGGGACCTTCCTGCTCCGGCTCGCGGGGTACGACCCGGCCCGGCTGGCCTTCGAATTGACCGGCACGCGGGACCTCTCGCCGGCCGCCGTCTTTGCCACGGCCGAGGTCGCCCGCCAGTCGGCCGAGGCGCAGGGGGTCGTCGGCGCCATCGCGGGTCCGCTCTTCTCCACCTACCTCGTGCCGTTCGAGGTCACCTCGCTGCTGCTGCTCGCGGCCATCATCGGGGCCGTCGTGCTGGCCAAGAGGAAGATCTGATGCTCCTCGGTCCTGCGCTCGCCTTCTCGGCCCTGCTGTTCACCATCGGCGTCCTCGGCGTCCTGATCCGGCGCAACGCAATCGTCCTCTTCATGTGCGTTGAGCTGATGCTCAACGCGGTCAACCTGACGCTGGTCGCCCTCGCCCAGTATCACGGGGTCGGCGGCCAGCTGATGGTCTTCTTCGTGATGGCCGTCGCGGCCGCCGAGGCGGCGGTCGGGCTCGCGATCATCCTTGCGGTCTTCCGGCACACCGGTTCGGTGGACCTGAAGACCAACACTCTGTTGCAGGGCTGACGATGTACGTCTCCGCCGACCTCATCTGGCTCGCCGTCGCCCTCCCGTTCGCCGGGTTCCTCATCAACGGGGCGCTCGCCCTCTGGCGGCCCGGGGCCAAGACCGCCGTGAGCGTGGTCGGGTCGGCGGTCCTCCTCGGCGCGTTTGCCGTCGTGGCCCTCATTTTCCGGAGTTACGCCGCCGCCGGGCTCGCCACGGCGCACGTGATCCCGCTCTGGAGCTGGGTGCCCGTCGGTTCGCTCGACATCGGGTTGAGCCTGCTCGTCGACCGGCTCTCCCTGGTCATGCTCCTCGTCGTGACCGGCGTCGGCAGCCTGATCCACCTGTTCAGCGTCGGGTACATGCGGAGCGACCCGGGGTACGCCCGCTACTTCGCCTACCTGAACCTGTTCGTCGTCTTCATGCTGGTGCTTGTGCTCGGTTCCAGCCTCCCGGTGCTGTTCATCGGGTGGGAAGGCGTCGGACTCTGCTCCTATCTGCTCATCGGGTTCTGGTACGGCGACAAGGCCAACGCCGATGCCGGCAAGAAGGCCTTCCTCGTGAACCGGATCGGCGACTTCGGCTTCATGGTCGCCATGTTCCTGATCTGGGGCGCGCTCGGCACCCTGAACTTCGTGCAGATCTCCGAACTGGCGCCCGCGCAGCTGGCCGCAGGCGGCACGCTCGTCACGGTGATCACGCTCTTCCTCTTCCTCGGCTGCGCGGGCAAGTCGGCCCAGATTCCCCTTTACATCTGGCTGCCGGACGCGATGGCGGGCCCGACCCCGGTTTCCGCCCTCATCCACGCGGCCACGATGGTCACCGCGGGCGTCTACCTTGTGGCACGGACCAACGTCCTCTTCGCCATGGCCCCGCTCTCGAGCACGGTCGTCGCCGGTATCGGCGCCCTCACCGCGCTTTTCGCCGCGACCATCGGCCTGCGGCAATACGACATCAAGAAGGTCCTCGCGTATTCCACGGTATCCCAGCTGGGATACATGTTTCTCGCGGTCGGCACCGGCGCCTATGTGGCCGGCGTCTTCCACCTCGTGACCCACGCCTTCTTCAAGGCGCTCCTCTTCCTCGGCGCCGGCAGCGTGATCCACTCGATGCATCACGCCTACCACGCCACCCATTCCCACGAGGACGCGCAGGACATGCGCAACATGGGCGGCCTCCGGCGCGCCATGCCGTGGACCTTCGCCCTGATGGGCATCGCCACCCTCGCCATCGCGGGCATTCCTCCGTTCGCCGGGTTCTTCTCCAAGGATGAGACCCTGGCCGCCGCGTTCGCCCGCGGCGGGGAGATCCCGGTGTTCCGGGTCTTCTGGCTCTTCGGCGTCATCGCCGCCGCGCTGACCGCCTTCTACATGGCTCGCCTGATGGCCATGACCTTCTTCGGGGAAAACCGGACCGGCGCCGAGGAGCGGAAGCACCTGCACGAGGCCCCGCTCATCATGACGGCGCCGCTGGTGGTGCTGGGCGTGCTCAGCGCCATCGGCGGCATGCTGAACCTGCCGGCGCTCTTCGGCGGCGACGCCAAGCTGGAGCACTGGCTCGATCCGGTCATCGAGGGGGCGCACCACTTCTTCCCGCTCGAGATGCCGCATGGGCAGACCGAGTTCATCCTGATCGGGCTGGCGGTCCTGATTGCCGTGGGCGGACTCGTCGTCGGATGGCGGGTCACCATCTCCCGGCCGATCCTCCCGGCCAGCCAGGCGGTGCCCGAGACCGGCTTCTGGAAGGTGCTCTACCACAAGTACTACGTGGACGAGTTCTACGCCGCGTTCGTGGTCGGGCCACTGGTCCGCTTCTCGGAGCGTGTGCTCTGGAAGGACGTGGACCAGGGGATCATCGATCGCGGCGGAGTCGAAGGGTCGGCCGGACTGGCCCGGACCCTCGGATGGATCGGCACCCGGCTTCAGACCGGCCAGATCGGCGTCTACCTGACGGTCTTCCTCGTGGGCGCGCTTGGCGTCTTCTTCGTCGTGATGGGCTGACCCGCTATGGCCGACATGCTGAACCTCATCGGATACCAGGCCTGGGTCGTCCCGGTCCTCCTCGTCCTCCCCGTGGTGGGCGCGCTGCTCGTCGTGGCCGCGCCCGCCGGCCGGGCGCGGTCCCTCGCGCTCGCGGTCGCCCTGCTCGAGTTCGTGATGTCCATCGGACTGTGGTGGAGCTTCCTGCCCGAGGCGGGGATGCAGTTCACCGCCACGATTGCCTGGATGCCGAAATGGGGCATCGCCTACCGGGTCGGGATCGACGGCATTTCGCTCTTCATGGTGCTGCTCACCACGCTGACGATGCCGCTCTGCGTGCTCGGCAGCTGGAACTACATCACCCAGCGGGAGAAGGGGTTCTACTCGCTCCTGCTGGTCCTCCTGAGCGGCATCCTGGGCGTGTTCGTCAGTCTCGACCTCTTCCTGTTCTACGTGTTCTGGGAGCTGATGCTGATCCCGATGTACTTCCTGATCGGGATCTGGGGCGGCAGCAACCGGTTGTACGCCTCCATCAAGTTCTTCATCTACACGATGGTGGGCTCGCTGCTGATGCTCGTCGCCATCCTCGTGACGGTCTGGTCCATCGGGGCAGTCACCGGGGTGCTGAGCTTCGGATACGACCATATCCTGGGCAACGCGGCCGCCGTGGGCGCCCGGGCGCCCTGGCTCTTCGCGGCGTTCGCGCTCGCGTTCGCCATCAAGGTGCCGATCTTCCCGTTCCATACCTGGCTGCCCGACGCCCACGTCGAGGCCCCGACCGCCGGATCCGTCATCCTGGCCGGCGTCCTGCTCAAGATGGGGACCTACGGGTTCCTGCGGTTCGCGATCCCGTTCTTCCCGGAGGTCGCCTTCAGTCCGGCGGTCACCACGCTCGCTGTCGTGCTGGCCGTGGTCGGGATCATCTATGGCGCGCTGGTGGCCATGGTCCAGCCGGACATCAAGAAGCTGGTCGCCTACTCGTCGGTCAGTCACCTCGGTTTCGTCATGCTCGGCATCTGGGCCGCCACGCTGCAAAGCGTTCAGGGCGCCCTGATGGTCATGATCAACCACGGTCTCTCGACCGGGGCGCTCTTCTTCCTCATCGGCATGCTCTACGAGCGGCGGCACACGCGGGACATCGCCGCCTTCGGCGGGATCGCCCGGGTCGTGCCGGTCTTCAGCCTCATCTTCACCCTGGTGGCCCTGTCGTCCATCGGCCTGCCGGGACTCAACGGGTTCATCGGCGAGTTCCTGGTGCTCCTCGGGAGCTTCGGCCGCTTCCCCTGGGCCACAGGCATCGCGACGACCGGCGTCATCTTCGCCGCGGCGTACCTCCTCTGGGCGCTGCAGCGCATCATCTTCAACAAGCTCGATAAGCCGGAAAACGAAGCGCTCACCGATCTCACGCCGCGTGAGTTGGCTGTGTTGGCGCCCCTCCTCGCCGGCATCCTCTGGCTCGGCCTGTATCCCGCGCCGGTCCTCCGGCGGATGGAGCCGACCAGCCGGCAATGGGTCGAGAGCGTCCAGCACGTCATTCCTCAAAGCGCCCCGGTCACCGCGGCGCCTCGCACCGAGGGCCACCCGTGAGCCCGATCGACACGACTTCGCCGACGGGCGTCCTGCTCGCGCTGCTGCCCGAGGTGGTGCTCTCGCTGGCCGCGCTCGGTGTCCTCCTCGTCAACGCCTGGCGCCACGAAACCGCCGAAGACTACCGGCTGGCCGGTTGGCTGAGCCTGGGGGGCGTCGGCGCGGCGCTGGTCGCGCTCCTGTGGCTCTGGCGGGCGGCCGCCGGGACTGCCGGCATTCCGCAGATGGTCGCGCTCGACGGGTACCGGTACCTTGGCGACGTCATCTTCCTGATGGCTGCCGCGGCAACCATCGTCTACTCCCTCGACTACCTCGAACGGGAAGGCATCCGGGGGCCGGAGTACTACACGCTCATCCTGCTCGCCACGGTCGGGATGATGCTGCTCGGTGGGGCCAGCGACTTGCTCATGGTCTTCCTTGGACTCGAGGTGATGTCGGTCGCCGCGTATGTGCTGGCGGCGTACGATCGCCGCAGCCCGTTCTCCGCCGAGGCGGGACTGAAGTACTTCCTGATCGGCGCGTTCGCCTCGGGGTTCCTGCTCTACGGCATCGCACTGGTCTACGGCGCCACCGGCACCACGAATCTGGTCATGGCAGGGGCCCTCTTCGCCGCCGGCAAGCTCCCGGTCATGGCGTCCCTCGGCCTGAGCCTCCTCCTGATCGGGTTCCTCTTCAAGGTGTCCGTCGTCCCGTTTCACATGTGGGCGCCCGACGTCTATGACGGTGCGCCCACTCCGGTGACCGGCCTGATGGCCACCGGCATCAAGGCGGCGGGGTTCCTCGCGCTCACCCGCGTGCTCATCGTGACCTTCCCGGCCGACACTACGCTCTGGCAGCCGGTGCTGGGCATCCTGGCCATCGCGACGATGGTCGCCGGCAACCTGATGGCGCTGGCGCAGCGGACCGTCAAGCGGATGCTGGCCTACAGCTCGGTGGCGCACGCCGGCTACCTGCTGGCCGCAGTCTGGACGGGGAGCCGGCTCGGTGCGGCGTCGGTCCAGGTCTATCTGCTCGCCTACGCCCTGACCAGCCTGGCCGCGTTCGGCCTGCTCGCCTCGCTCGGACGGGGAGGGGAGCGCGACCTCACCACCGACGATCTTGCCGGGCTCGCCCGTTCGCGGCCCTGGACGGCGGCGGCATTCGCCATCGTGCTGCTGTCCCTTCTCGGGTTCCCGGGCACCTTCGGGTTCATCGGCAAGTGGATGATCCTCTCCTCGCTGGTCGTGGCCGGCCAGTGGCTGATTCCCGTCGTGCTCGTACTCGCCAGCGCCGTGTCCGCCGGGTACTACCTGCCGCTCATCATGGCCATGTACATGAAGCCAGCCCCCGACGGCGCGGGCGACGCGCCGCGCCTGCCGCGTGGTACCGCGGTTGTCGTCGGCGCCATTGTCGCCGTGATCGTGGTGCTCGGAGTGTGGCCCGCGCCGCTCCTCAGCGGGACGCTCGACGTCGCCACCTCACTCTTCGAGCGTGCCTTCCAGTAAGTCGGCCGACACCCCATCCGGCCGGGAGGCACGGTGCGCGTCCCACGATCCATCTTTCGGCAATACGACATCCGCGGGCTCGTCGGCGCGGAACTGACCCCTGCATTCGCCCACGCGCTCGGGCGGGCGTTTGCCGCATACGCCGGCGAACGACTGGGGCGCGATCCGGTGCTGGCCGTCGGGCGAGACAACCGCCCATCGGGCACGGCGCTCGCCGCGGCGCTCCGCGCCGGCATGACGTCGGCCGGCGCGCGCGTGATCGATGTGGGAGAGCTCCCGACACCCGCGCTCTATTTCGCCGTCCACGCCCTCAACGTGGACGGGGGGGCGCAGGTGACCGGCTCGCACAACCCGCCCGAGTTCAACGGGTTCAAGATGGTGCTCTCGGGTGAATCGGTGCATGGCGACGCCATCCAGGACCTCTACGAGCGCATCACCCTCGAGCAGTCGCCCTCACGGGACGGGTCGGAATCCGCCGACGGTTCCGTCCTCGAGCGGTATCGCGACGCCATCGTCAGCCGCCATCAGCTGGCCCGGCCCGTCCGGGTCGTGGTGGACTGTGGCAACGGGGTCGGAAGCGTCATCGCGGTCTCGACCCTTCGTGCGCTCGGCGCCGAGGTCATCCCGCTCTTCTGCGAGTCGGATGGCACCTTCCCGAATCACCACCCCGATCCGACCGTGCCGGCCAACCTGGTGGACCTGCAGGTCGAGGTCCGCCGCAGCGGCGCCGAGCTGGGCATCGCCTTCGATGGCGACGCGGACCGGATCGGCGCGGTCGATGAGACCGGCCGGGTGCTCTTCGGCGACCAGCTGCTCGTGGTCTTCGGGCGCGACGCCGTGCGTCGCTTCGGGCCCGGGGCCCGGGTCATCTTCGACGTGAAGTGCTCTGATCTCCTCCCCGCGGCGCTCCGCGACGCCGGCGCCCAACCGGAGATGTGGAAGACGGGGCACTCGCTCATCAAGGCCCGGATGAAGGAGCAGGGCGCCGTCCTCGCCGGCGAGATGAGCGGCCACATGTTCTTCGCCGGCGACTGGTTCGGGTTTGATGATGCGCTGTTCGGGGCTGCGCGGCTCCTCGAAATCGTCTCCCGCGAACCGCACGGGCTGGCGGCGCACCTCGCCGACCTCCCGCCGACGTTTGCGACGCCGGAGATTCGGGTGGACTGTCCCGACGACCGGAAGTTCGAGATCGTCGCCGAGGCGACCGCGCATTTCCGGGCCCGCTACCCCGTAAACGATATCGACGGCGTGCGCATGTCCTTCGCCAAGGGCTGGGGGTTGGTGCGTGCCTCCAACACTCAGCCGATCCTCGTGCTCCGCTTCGAAGCCACGGACGAGCGATCCCTCGCGGAATACCAGCGGGAAGTCCTGCAATGGCTCTCGGAGCGGGGCGTGCACGGACCGGGCTGACCGCCGTGCGTGGACGCTGGCTCGTCGGGACGGTGGCCGCCCTCGTCCTCCTGCTGTTTGCCGGACAGTGGATCACCGAGTTCCTGGCCGAACGGTGGTGGGCCGGGAGCCTGATTCCGGAAGCGGCCGGGTTTGTCTCCGGCGTGCGCCTCCTCCGCCTGACCATCGAGACCGCCGCAGTCCTGCTTGGCACCGCCTGGTACGCCGGGCACCTGCTGGTTGTCCACCGCGCCATCGGTTCGGTGCAGATCTCCCGCCAGATGGCCAATCTGGAAATCCGCGAAGTCGTCACGCCCGCGAGCCTCCTCCCGCTGGCGCTCGGCATCGGCGCGGCACTCGGCCTCATTGCCGGTCTCGGGGCCGGCCGGAACTGGGCCGTCTACGCGCTCGCCTGGCAGGGCGTGAGCTACGGTATGCCCGATCCCTTCCTGCACAAAGACCTCGGCATCTACGTCGCCCAGCTTCCGCTCTGGGTGCTGCTCCACTCCTTCGCACGCTTCCTGGTCTGGAGCGCGTTGGTCGTCGTCGGGGTGCTCTACGCCGCCCTTGGCGCCATCAGCTGGCAGCGCGGGCGCCCGGCGATCACCGACCACGCCCGGCGGCATCTCGGATTGCTGCTGGCCGGGGCGGCCGTCGTGCTCGCCTGGGGGTTTCTCCTCACACCCTTCGAGGTGGCCGCCACCGCGGCACCCGACCCCGGATCATGGGACACCGTGGAGTTGTCGACGCTGGCGCTTGCTGGTGCCGCACTCGCCGCGGTCGCGATTTCGGTCGCCTGGGCTCTGCGGGGACTTCACCTCCTGCTGGTGGCCGGGTGGGGGGTGCTGGTCGCCGGGGCCGCGTTCGTCTGGTTGATGCTCCCTGCGGCCTCAGTGGGCGCGGGCGATACGCCCGGCGCCGCTGCCGTGGCGTTCGACCGGGTGGCGTACCGGCTCGATGGGCTTGACGATCGGCCCGCCAGCGCGGCGTTGCCGCCCGGTCCCACGGTCCCGTCGCTCTGGACCTGGTCGAGTATCGGCCACCTGGTAAGCGCCGACTCGCAAACGCTGGAGTCCGCGGTCCAGACGACGATTGGTCTCGAAGGTGCGACCGTGCCGGTCTGGCTGGTGTTGCGCATGCCGCCGACCGGTCCGTCGGCGGTGCTCGCGATTGCCGACGCGCGGACCGGGCCCAACGCGGCGCCGCTGTCGTATCGGTCGGGTGACTCGCTCGCCTATCCCGGGCTGGTGACGTTCAGCTCCCTGCCGCTCACGGGGATTCGGCCCGGCGCCCCACGGCTGGTCGTCGATTCGGGGCCGGTGGGACTTGTGATCGGCGGACCGGTGCGGCGTCTCCTGCTTGCCTGGGCGCTCCAGTCGGGGGGCGTGCTGGGTGCAGCCGGTACCTCGCGTGTCCGGTGGCACCTCGCACCGCGCGCGCGGCTGGAGGCGCTTGCGCCATTCGCCTCCTGGGAGACGCCGCACCTCCTGATGGTCGGCGGCGCGCCCGTCTGGGCGGCGCATGGCTACCTCGCCAGCGAGTATTTCCCCGGAGCCACGAGGGTCGGCACTCTCGGCACGCTCGACGCCGGGCTCGTCGGGGTGGTCGATGCCGTGACGGGTGCCTCTACCATCTACCTCCTTCCAGATGCCGGCCCACTCACCCGCAGCTGGGCCGCGATCGGTCAGGGCGTGGTCAGGCCGACGAGCGAGATCCCCCCGGCTCTGACGGAGGTGCTGCCGTACCCGGCCCGGCTCTTCGAGGCGCAGTCCCTCGTGCTCGAGGGGGGCCCTTGGGGCACCGGCTCCCTCGCGGGGCGGCCCGCGGCTCCGGTGGGCGATCCGCTGCCGCCTGCGGCGTTCTGGGAGGGGGGCCATGCACTCGCGCTCGTCACCGCCTATGAACGCGAGGGCGACTCCCGGGTGCGGACCCTCCTGCTCGGCCGCATCACCGCATCCGGGCGCCGACTCGATCTGGTGCGGTTGAGCGAGGTCGGGAGCCTGCCGGGCGTGGGCAGCGCCCAGGCGACCTGGGACCGATTTCCCTCGTACGAACAGATCCTGGACTCGGTCGTGCGACAGGGAGACCGCTTCGAGCGCGGCCCCTACCGGATCCTCCCGATGGGTGACGCACCCGTCGCCTACCAGCCCTGGTATGCCTTCGGTGCGGAGGGGCGGGTGACGCAGCCGTACGTGGCGCTGGCGCAGGGGACGCGGGTCGGGGCAGGGCGCTCGTTCGCCGAGGCGTGGGACAACCTGCGGGGTGCCGGCGCGCCGCTCCCGCCGGGGTTTGGGCCCACCACGCCTCTCGAGGAGGCGAGGCGCTGGATGCTCCGGGCGGATTCCGCCCTGCACGCCGGAGATTGGGAGGGATTCGGGCGCGCCTTCGGCGCCCTCCGGCAGGCCCTTGGCGTGGAGCAGGACGCGCCGTAATCGCGGTTGTATCCACCCCCCGGCGCGGGTAGTTTTCTGTGCTGTCAACCACGTACAGGAGAGACTGTGAATCTGCATGAATACCAGGCGCGCGCGCTCCTCAAGTCGGCGGGAGTGCCCGTGCCAGACGGCGATGTGGCCGCGACGCCCAGCGAGGTGGAAGCGCTCGCGCGACGCATCGGCGGGACGGTCGTCGTCAAGGCACAGGTCCACGCGGGCGGCCGAGGCAAGGCCGGTGGGGTCAAGCTGGCCAGGACCCCGGCGGAGGCCGCCGAGATCGCGTCCCATATTCTCGGAATGCAGATCAAGGGCCTGACGGTGCACAAGGTGCTCGTCGTCCCGGCGGCGGACATCGCGTCGGAGGCCTATCTCGGCCTGATCCTCGACCGCGATACCCAGCGTCCGGTGTTCATGGTCAGTCCGGCGGGGGGCATCGACATCGAGGAAGTGGCCGCCAAGACTCCGGAGAAGATCCTGCGCCTCCCGGTGGATCCGCGGTTCGGCCTCCTGTCGCACGAGGCCATGACGCTGGCGTTCTTCCTCTACCCCGACGTCAAGCAGGCCCGGGCCGCCGCCGACATCATGCATCGGCTCTACAAGGTGTTCACTGAGAACGGGGCCTCCCTCGCGGAAATCAATCCGCTCATCACCACACCCGCGGGCCAGGTGCTGGCCCTCGACGCCAAGATCTCCATCGACGACAATGAACTCGACCGTCGGCCCGACCTCGCGGAGTTGCGCGACGAGACCGCGGAAGATCCCAGCGAAGTGGCGGCGCGGCGGGCGGGACTGACCTTCATCAAGCTCGACGGCAACGTCGGCTGCGTCGTCAACGGCGCCGGCCTCGCGATGGCGACGATGGACTTGGTGAAGTACTACGGGGGCGAGCCGGCCAATTTCCTCGACATCGGCGGCAGCTCGAATCCGGACAAAGTCGTCAACGCCCTCAAGATCATCACCGCCGACCCGAGCGTCCGGGCCATCCTGTTCAACATCTTTGGCGGCATCACGCGGACCGACGATGTGGCCAACGGGATCAAGACCGCGCTCGAGCAGTTCCCGGTCAAGGTACCCATCGTGGTTCGCCTGACCGGGACGAACGAGAAGGAAGCGGTGAAGATCCTGCAGGGGATCGGCATGACGGCGCTCTCCGACATGGACGAGGCCGTCTCCAAGGTGGTCGCTCTGGTCGGGGAGGCGGCGTGAGCATTTTCATCGGGAAGGACACCCGGCTGGTGGTACAGGGCATCACCGGTCGCGACGGGTCGTTCCACGCGAAGCAGATGATGGAGTATGGGACGCGCGTCGTGGCCGGCGTCACCCCTGGCAAGGGCGGCCAGACGTTCGAGGGCACCGTGCCGGTCTTCAATACCGTGGCGGAGTCGGTGGCCAGGGCCGGCGCCAACACCGCGGTCATCTACGTGCCGCCGATGGGTGCCGCCGGCGCCATTTTCGAGGCCGTCGACGCCGGGATCAAGATGGTGGTCTGCATCACCGAAGGCGTCCCCGTCATCGAGATGACGCGGGTCATGCCGTTCGTGCGGGAGCGGGGGGCCCGGCTCATCGGGCCCAATTGCCCTGGCGCCATCACGCCGGGTGAGGCCAAGGTCGGCATCATCCCCGGATCGATCTGCGCCCCCGGTCGGGTCGGCCTGGTGTCGCGCAGCGGGACGCTCACCTACGAGGTGGTCAACCTGTTGACGCGGGCCAAGATCGGCCAGAGCACCTGCGTCGGCATCGGCGGCGACCCGATTATCGGAACCAATTTCATCGATTGCCTCCGCGCGTTCCAGGAAGATCCCGAAACGGACGCCATCGTCATGATGGGCGAAATCGGCGGGACCGATGAGCAGCATGCGGCGGAGTTCGTCCGCGACCATGTCACCAAGCCGGTGGTGGGGTTCATCGCTGGTCAGACCGCGCCTCCGGGTCGCCGAATGGGTCACGCCGGTGCCATCATCTCCGGCTCTTCGGGCACGGCCGCGGAGAAGATGGCGGCCTTCGAGGCCGCCGGCATCAGCGTCATGAAGCGGCCCGCCGATGTGGTGCCGCTCCTCAAGGCCCGGCTCAAGTAGCCGGGACTGATCCACGACCACTCTCAGAATTCGAGCCCATGCAGACTCTTGCCATCATCAAGCCCGACGCGATCGCCTCCGGCAAGGCCGGACTCATCCTGGCCCATCTCCAGCAGGCCGGCTTCACCATGCAGGCCGCCCGCCTGGTACGCCTGACCCTGCCGCAGGCCGAGGCCTTCTACGGCGTCCATAAGGGCCGCCCGTTCTTTGCGGAACTGGTGGCCTTCATGACCAGCGGTCCGTGCATGCCGTTGGCGCTCACACGGGCCGACGCCGTCCCGCAGCTGCGGACGGTCATCGGCGCGACCGATCCGGCCGAGGCCGCCGCCGGGACGATCCGGAAGCTCTACGCCGAGTCGAAGGGCCGAAATGCCATCCACGCCTCGGACAGCGACGAGAACGCCGCGCGGGAAATCGCGTTCTTCTTCACCGAAGGGGAGCTCGCCGGCCTCCGCGGCTGACGGTGCGCCTCTGCTTGACCTAAGTCGCGAGCCCGGCTAGGTTTAGTGGCTATGCTCAAGATTGCCATCCGGGACCTTCAGCGAGGTCCGGCTGAGACCGACGGGGAGTTGTCGCCGTCCGACCCCGTATTCGTCGGCCTCGCATTGCCGTTGGAGGGCCCCGTGTCCGTGGCGGGCCAGCTCCAGGCGACCGAGGGCGACGACTTTCTCTGGCGGGGTATCATCCGGGCGACGGCGAAGCTCGCCTGCCGTCGGTGCCTGGCCGAGGTCGACTTCCGCCTCGACCGCGATGTCGATGTATTGTTGACCAGCGATCCGGACGCCGCCGACGATCCGAGCGTCTATCCGCTCCCGCCAGCCGCGGTGCAGATTGACCTGACGGGGGTGATCCGGGAGGAACTGGTGCTCGAGGTCCCGGCGTTTGTCGTGTGCCGGGATGATTGTGCCGGGCTCTGCCCGACGTGTGGTACCGATTTGAACGCGGGTCCGTGCACATGCGTGCGGCCCGCCGAACCAGCCTGAGGAATCCATGGCAGTCCCGAAGAGAAAACTCTCCAAGTCCCGCAAGCGCCTCCGCCGCGGCCATCACGTCGCCGCGAGCGTCAAGACGCAGGCCTGTCCGCGCTGCGGCGATCCGAAGCTCTCCCACCGCGTGTGCCCAAGCTGCGGGTACTATCGCGGCAAGAAGGTCGTTGAGGTCAAGGGCGACTGAGCATGATCCGCGTGGCGCTCGACGCGATGGGCGGAGATCACGCCCCGCAGGCGGAGGTCGAGGGTGCCCTCGCCGCGCTCGCGCACTTGCCCGGCGTCATCGTGCAACTGGTGGGACAGGTCGACGTCATCGAAGCGGAGCTCGCCCGGCATCCAGCCCTCGACCGGAGCCGCATCGAGCTCGTGCCGGCGGCGGAAGTCATCGGGATGGCCGAAAAGCCCCTGGCCGCGGTCCGCAAGAAGCCGAACTCGAGCGTGGTGATCGGCCTCGGCCTCCAGAAGGGGGGCAAGTCCGACGCGTTCGTCTCGGCCGGCAACACCGGCGCCATTTTGGCGGCGTCGACGGTGCTGCTCGGCATCCACGCGGGCGTCGAACGGGCCACCGTCGCCACCCCCTTTCCGACCGCCGACCTCCCCGTCATCGTCCTCGACGGCGGCGCCAACGTCGACTGCTCCCCCAAGGAGCTGGTCGGGTTCGCCCGCCTCGGCTCGGTGTACGCCCGTGACGTCCTCGGACGCGAGCGCCCGCTGGTCGGGCTCCTCAACATCGGCGAGGAAGACGAGAAGGGGAACGCCGCGTCCCGCGCGGCCCACGAACTCCTCAAGCAGGCCACCGGCATCAACTACATCGGCAACATCGAGGGACGCGACATCCTCGCGGGGCACTCGACGCACGGCCACGTCGACGTGGTCGTCACCGACGGCTTCGTCGGCAACATCGTGCTCAAGTTCTACGAATCCGTCGCCCGGATGATCCTGCGCCTGGTCAAGCGCCACGCCCCCGACATCCTGGAGCGCGACGGTGTGCAGGAGGTCTTCCGGGTGCTGGACTACTCCGAGTACGGCGGCGCGCCGCTCCTCGGCGTGAAGGGCGTGTCCATCATCTGCCACGGCTCGTCCGGGAGCAACGCCATCAAGAACGCGATTCGCGTCGCCGCCCAGATGGTGGAATCCAAGCTCAACCAGCATGTCGCCGCGGAGTTCGCCGCGGGTGTGGCGCCCGTCGCATGACGCGCCGCCCCATCGTTGAATTTGCCGGTCTCGGGGTGGCCGTGCCCGAGCGCATCGTCACCAACGCCGACTTCGAAAAGACCCTCGACACCTCCGATCAGTGGATCGTCGAGCGGACCGGCATCCGGGAGCGCCGGGTCGCCGGGCCGGAACAGTCGGTGGCCATGCTGGCCCGCGACGCCTCGCTGCGCGCGTTGCAGGCCGCCGGCCTCGGTCCCGAAGACATCCACGGCATCATCCTGGGCACGGCATCGCCCGACCGGCTCCTCCCCTCCACTGCATGTGACCTCCAGGCGCTCCTCGGGGCCAAGAACGCCGCCGCGTTCGACGTGTCGGCGGCGTGCCCGGGCTTCCTGTTTGCCTTGAACGTCGCGGAGGGGCTCATCGCCGCCGGCCAGGGCGAGCACATGCTGATCGTTGGCGCCGAGAAGCTGAGCACCATCGCCGATCCGACCGATCGGTCCACCGCCATTCTCTTCGGCGATGCGGCGGGCGCCGCCGTGATCCGGCGGGCGAACGGCGGGTCGGGCGCGGTCCTCTCCACCTACATGAAGTCCGACGGCAACCTGGCCAACCTGCTGTATCGCCCCGGCGGCGGTGCCGTCGACCCGATCAGCGACAAGGTCGTGGCCGAGCGGTCACACTTCATCAAGATGGCCGGACGCGAGGTATTCAAGTCGGCCGTCAAGACGATGTCGGAGGCATGTGATCAGGCGCTCGCGCGCGCCGGCATGACCGCCGACCAGGTCGACATGCTGGTCCCCCACCAGGCCAACCTCCGCATCATCGAGGCGACCGCGAAGCACGCCGAGATGCCGCTCGACAAGGTGATGATCAACGTGGACCGGTACGGCAACACCTCCTCCGCCTCGATTCCACTCGCTCTCGACCAGGGCATCAAGGAAGGGCGGATCAAGCCGGGGATGACGCTCCTCCTCGTCTCGTTCGGCGGGGGCTTCACCTGGGCCAGTGCGGTCGTCCGGTGGTAGCGGTGGTAATGTGCCCCGGCCAGGGGGCCCAGAAGGTCGGGATGGGCAAGGACCTCGCGGAGCGGTTCCCCGCGGCGCGACACACCTTCGAGGCCATTGACGAGGCGCTCGGTGTCTCGCTCTCGCGCTTGATGTGGGAGGGCCCGGAGGACGAGTTGACCCTCACCCACAACACCCAGCCCGCCATTCTCGCGCACTCCGCCGCCGTGTACGCCGTGGTGCGCGAGCGCCTCGGGGCTGTCGCGGCCGGCGCCGGACATAGCCTTGGCGAATACAGCGCGTATGTCGCGGCCGGGTCGCTCTCTGCGCCTGACGCGGCCCAGCTCGTCCGCCGAAGGGGTGCGCTGATGCACGAGGCCGGCACCTCGCGCCCCGGCGCCATGTCGGCGGTGCTTGGGCTCGACCAGGCAGCGGTGGATACGGCCTGCAGCGTGGCCTCCGGCGCCGACGGCGTCGCGGTCGCTGCCAACCTGAACTCTCCCGACCAGATCGTCATTTCCGGCGACCCCGTCGCCGTGACGCGCGCTGGAGAGGCCTGCAAGGCGGCGGGCGCCAAGCGCGTCATCCCCCTAAAGGTCTCCGGGGCGTTCCACTCCCCCCTGATGGCCCCCGCGGTGCCCGGGCTCGAGGCGGCGCTGGCGGCGGCCCCGTTCGCCGCGCCGGCGTTCCCGATCGTGGCCAACGCCTCGGCCGAACCCGTCCGCACCGTGCCGGAGGCGGTGCGGCTGCTCTCGGCCCAGCTCACCGCACCGGTTCGGTGGATCGAGTGCATGCGGTCGGCGGCCGCCCTCGCGCCGGACGCGACCTATATCGAACTCGGACCCGGTAGCGTCCTCTCAGGGCTGCTCCGGAAGATTCTCCCGGGCGCCAAGAGCGTCACGCTCGGTACCGCGGCCGAGGTGGAGGCCTTTCTCGGATGAACACGATTGACCTGACAGGCCGGACGGCGTTCGTGACCGGCAGCACGCGGGGCATCGGCCTCGCCGTCGCCCACGCGCTCTACGGCGCGGGGGCCAAGGTGGCCATCGTCGGCCGGGACGCCGCTCGGGCGCAGTCGGTCGCCGCCGGGCTGGGTGAGCGCGCCGCTGGAGTCGGCTGCGATGTGGCCGATCGCGCCCAGGTCGAGGCCGCGCTCACAGCCGCCGAGGCCGCCCTCGGCCCCATCGACATCCTGGTGAACAACGCCGGGCTGACCCGGGACAACCTCCTCCTCCGCCTCACCGACGAGGACTGGGATGCGGTGCTCAACGCCAACCTCAAGGGGGCGTTCTTCACCACCCGGGCGGTCATCAAGGGAATGATGAAGCGGCGCGCCGGCCGCATCATCAACATCACCAGCGTGGTCGGGTTGACCGGCAATAAGGGTCAGGCCAACTACGCCGCCAGCAAGGCGGGCCTCATCGGCCTGACCAAGTCGGTGGCCAAGGAATACGCCGCCCGTGGGGTCCTGGCCAACTGTGTGGCCCCGGGCTTCATCGAGACGGATATGACCGCCGCCTTGCCCTCGGAGGCGCGGACGGCATTATTAGAGGACATTGCGCTGGGGCGACTCGGTCGGCCTGAGGATATCGCGGCCGCCGTGCTGTTCCTGGCTTCAGATCTCGCGTCCTACATTACCGGGCAGGTCCTGGTGGTGGACGGCGGGATGGTCATTTAGCCCGACCCCCCACTCCTTTTCGAGGACGACATGAGCAACGTGGAAGAGAAGGTCAAGGACATCATCGCCGAGGAACTGGGCGTGGAGCGCGAGAAGCTGACTCCAGAGGCCAGCTTCATGGAAGATCTCGGCGCCGACAGCCTCGACACGGTCGAGTTGGTCATGGCGTTCGAGAAAGAATTCGACATCGACATCCCGGACGAGGACGCCGAAAAGCTCCGGACCGTCGGCGAAGCCCTCAAGTACCTCCACGAAAAGACCGGGAAGTAACTTGGCGAGTCGTGTCGTCGTCACCGGCCTTGGGCTGGTGACCCCGCTCGGCAACAACGTCGAGGACACCTGGGCGGGCCTGCTTGCGGGCCGCTCCGGCGCCGCGCGCATCACCAAGTTCGATCCGGCGGCGTTCCAGGTGCAGTTCGCCTGCGAAGTGAAGGGGTTTGACGCGCTGCAGTTCATGGACAAGAAGGAAGCGCGCCGGTACGACCTCTTCGTACAGTACGCGCTCGGGGCGGCCCACGAGGCGGTGGCGCAGGCGGGATTGGAAGGGAAGTTCCCCTCGCCGGAGCGCACCGGTGTCATCATTGGGAGCGGCATCGGCGGCATGGTGACCTTCGAGGAGCAGACCAAGCTCCTCGTCACCAAGGGCCCAGACCGCGTCTCCCCCTTCTTCATCCCGATGTTCATTCCCGACATCGCCGCCGGGCTGGTGTCCATCCGCTACGGCCTCAAGGGAGCCAACTACGCCACCGTGTCGGCGTGCGCCTCCTCGGCGCATGCCATCGGTCAGTCGTACCAGCTGATCCAGTCCGGGCACGCCGACGCCATGCTGACGGGCGGCACTGAGGCGGCCATCAGTGAGCTCGCCATCGCCGGCTTCCAGAACATGAAGGCACTCTCGACGCGGAATGACGCGCCCGAAGAGGCGAGCCGCCCCTTCGACAAGGAGCGAGACGGTTTCGTCCTGGGTGATGGCGCCGCCATGGTCATGCTCGAAAGCCTGGAGCACGCACAGGCCCGCGGGGCCACCATTCTCGGCGAGGTGCTCGGCTACGGCCTGAGTGCTGATGCCTACCACATCACCTCTCCCGCTCCCTCCGGCGAAGGGGCCCAGCGCGCCATCCGCGACTGCCTGGCAGACGCAGGGGTTGGGATCGAGTCCGTCGGCTACATCAACGCCCACGGCACCAGCACGTCACAGGGCGACATCGCCGAAACAGCTGCCGTCAAGGCGGTCTTCGGCGCGCATGCGAAGGAACTGGTCTTCGGTTCGACCAAGTCGATGACCGGCCACCTGCTGGGCGCCGCCGGCGGCCTCGAGTTCGCCGTCTGCCTTCTGGCCGCCCGGACCGGGAAGATCCCGCCGACCATCAACCAGGTGACGCCCGACCCCGAGTGCGACCTCGACTGCGCCCCGAACAAGGCCGTGGACCGCGAGTTCGATGTGGCCCTCTCGAACAGCTTCGGGTTTGGCGGCCATAACGTGACGCTTGCCGTCCGGGCCTGGAAGGACGACTGAGGCCAGCCGGGGCTCCCCGCGCGTTGCGACCCGCCTGACAGAGACCCCGGACCCCCGCGTCCGGGGTCTCGTTGCATCCCCGGGGCGGTAGCTGGCACCGACGGCCAGTTTCGGGGTAGATTGTTCGGATAATCGACCATCGTTCAAGGAGATATGCATGCCGCCCACGCTCGATCTCACCCTGCTCCGCGATCCGGTGCTCCGGCCGATCGGGGAGAAGGTGCAGCGCGGGGAGCGGCTCGACCACGCAGACGGACTGGCGCTCTACGCCACCGCCGACCTCCTGGGGCTGGGCCAGCTGGCCGACTACGCCAACCGCCGGCACAACGGCGACCGGGTGTTCTTCTCGGCCAACCAGCACCTCAATCCCACCAACGTCTGTATCCTCCGGGCCACCTGCACCTTCTGCTCGTTCGCGCGGACCCCGAAGGAAGAGGGGGCCTACACCCGCTCGCTCGAGGAGGTGTACGCAGAGGCGGAACAGGCGCGTGGCGCCCCGACGACGGAATTCCACATTGTGGGGGGCCTGCATCCGAAGCTGCGCCTGTCGTATTACACCGACATGTTGCGCGGGCTGAAGGAGCGCCACCCCACCGTGCACATCAAGGCCCTCACGGCGGTCGAGATCGCACACCTGGCGCGGATCGAGAAGGTGTCGGAACGCGAGGTGCTGCTCGCGCTGAAGGACGCGGGGCTCACCAGCCTTCCCGGCGGGGGCGCCGAGGTGTTCAGTACCGCGGTGCGCGCCACGATCGCCGAGCGGAAGTTGACCGGTGCGGAGTGGATTCGGGTGCACCGGACGGCCCACCTCCTCGGCATCCCCACCAACTGCACCATGCTCTACGGCCACGTCGAGACCGCCGACGACCGGCTCCAACACCTGGCGATGCTGCGCGAGCTCCAGGACGAGACCGGCGGCTTCCTGACCTACATTCCGCTGGCCTACCACCCCGATCACAATGAGCTCGGGGAGGAGCTGGGCCGCGTCGGGACCGCGACGACCGGCTACGAGGACCTCAAGAACATCGCCCTTGGTCGCCTCTTCCTCGACAACATCCCGCACGTCAAGACGCACTGGCCCATGGTCACGCCGGCGCTCTCCCAGATCGCGCTGAGCTTCGGCTGCGACGACGTGGAGGGGACGGTGGTCTTCGAGCGGGTGTACCACGAGGCGGGGGCGAGCACCGACATGGCCATGTCCTACGCCCAGTTGGTCGGGCTCATTCGCGATGCCGGGCGCCGCCCGGTGGAGCGCAACAGTCTGTACGAGGCCGTCCGCGACGCCTTCGACGATCCGCCGCCGGTGCCGCCCGCCCCCGCGGAACCGCGGAAGCGCTCCCTGCCGGTGGTGCACGCGGCATGAAGCTCGGACGGATTCCCTGGGTCAATTGCTACCCGGTCACGGGGGCCATCGACCGCGGCATCGTCCGCGCCAATGCCGAGCTCGTGACCGGGACCGCCTCCGAACTCAACGACCTCCTTGCCGCCGGTGAATTGGACGCCAGCGTCGTCTCGGCGGTCGAGTATGCCCGGAACGCAGCGGCCTACCACCTCTTGCCCGACCTCGCCATCAGCGCCGACGGACCCGTGCACAGCGTGGCCTTGTTCAGCAAGCGGCCGGTCGGGGAGCTGGACGGCGCCACCGTGCTCCGCACGGCATCCTCCCGCACCTCTGTCCTTCTCCTCGAGCTGCTCTGCCGGCACCGCTGGGGCATCGCCCCCAAGTTCGCCACCGTCCGCGCCGAGTCGGTCGATCTCGGCGCGCTTGCGGGCCTGCCGCACGACGCCGTCCTCGTGATCGGAGACGCCGCCCTGCAGCTCACCGCGCGTGGCGCCTACCCGGAGGTGCTCGACCTCGGCACGGAGTGGAAGGCGTGGACCGGCCTCCCGTTCGTGTTTGCGGTGTGGGCGGCACGCCGGGAGGTCGCGGCACCCGCGGTGCACGCCCTCCACCGACAGCTGCTCGCGTCGCGGACGTGGGGGCTCGCGCATCTGGACCTGCTGGCCGCCGACGCCGCGAAGGTGACCGGCGTCAGTGCGGCCACCTGTCGCGCCTACCTCGGGACCCTCGATTACGCCCTCGGCGGCGCGGAACTCGAGGGACTCACGACCTTCTTCCACCGGCTCGCCCAGGACAACCTGGCGCCGGCCGGCTCGCTCTCGTTCATCACGGCGGCATGATCATGTATCGAGTGGACCGCGACACGGCAGAATTCCGGGACTATCTGACCCTGTACGAAAAGGGCGACCTCCTCGATCTCGGACGCCGGGCGGATGCCGTCCGGTGGGAGCTGCATCCCGAGCCTGTCGTCACCCACATCATCGACCGGAACATCAATTATACCAACGTGTGCGTGGCCGATTGCGGGTTTTGCGCCTTCTATCGGCGGCCGAAGGACCAGGAAGGGTACGTCCTGAGTTTCGAGGAGATCGGCGAGAAGATCGAGGAATGCCGCGCCATCGGCGGTGCCCAGATCCTGCTGCAGGGCGGGCACAACCCGTATATCCCGTTCGACTGGTATCTCGAGCTGATGCGGTACATCAAGGCCAATCATCGGATTCACATCCACGGCTTCAGCCCGAGCGAGGTAGTGTTCTTCAGCGAACGCTTCCGGATCCCGATGCCGAACGTCGTCCGCCAACTGCGCGAGGCGGGCCTCGACTCGATTCCCGGCGGCGGCGGCGAGATCCTGGTGGATGAAGTGCGCGAGCGGGTGGCGAAGAAAAAGGCCCAGACGGAGGAGTGGCTCGGCGTCCAGGAAGAGGCGCACCGGCAGGGAATGCGAACCTCCGTCACGATGATGTACGGGATGGGCGAGTCCAACGCAGACCGAATCGAGCACCTCCTGAAGATCCGCGACCTGCAGGCCCGCACCGGCGGATTCACCGCATTCATCTGCTGGCCCCTCCAGCCGGAGGGGACACCCATGTTCGACGGCTGGGCCAAGACCGACGCGGTGACCTATCTCCGGACCCTGGCGATGGCCCGTATCATCTGCCGGAACATCCCGAACATCCAGTCGTCCTGGGTGACGATGGGCCACAAGGTCGGGCAAGTGGCGCTGCGCTTCGGCGCCAATGACTACGGCTCGCTCATGATGGAGGAGAACGTCGTCTCGGCGGCCGGCACGACCTACCGGGCCACGCTGGAGGAGATGCACCGCATGATCGCGGACGCCGGCTTCACTCCCCGCCGCCGGCGTCAGGATTACTCCCTCATCGAGGACGCGGTTGTCGCCGCATGACACGCACCGGCATTGGGTATGATTCGCACCGGTTGGTCGAGGGTCGACCGCTGATCCTGGGAGGACAGTCGATTCCGCATACCCATGGTCTGGCCGGGCATTCCGATGCCGACGCTGTCGCGCATGCGGTAACCGACGCCATCCTCGGCGCGGCGGCCGCGGGCGACATCGGTACCCACTTTCCCGATACCGATCCCCGCTGGAAGGGCGCCGACTCGATCGCACTGCTTCGGGCGGCGCGCGAGATCGTGGCGGCCCGCGGGCTCCGAGTTGCCCAGGTGGATGTCACCGTGATCCTCGAGCGCCCGCGCCTGGGGCCTTACGTGCCCGCCATGCGCGCCGCGCTCGCCGCCGCTCTCGGACTCTCCACGGACGACGTCAGCGTCAAGGCAAAGACCAACGAGGGAATGGGGTTCATCGGCCGGGGAGAGGGAATCGCCACGATGGCCGTGGCGACGCTGGAGGCGGACTGATCGCTTCACTGCTGGAATCGCTGGCCACCATGCCGCCCCTCGCGGTCTACGCCGTGCTCGCCGCGCTGTCCCTCATCGAAAATGTCTTCCCGCCCGTGCCGGGCGATGCGGTCCTCGCCCTCGGCGCCTTCCTGACCGTCACCGGCACCCTCGACCCGATCACCCTCTTCTTCGTGTGCTGGGTGTTCAACTTCCTCGGGGCCATTGGGGTGTATTACCTCGCCCGGCGGCTGGGCGGAGGCCTCTTCGAGTCGCGAATGGGCCGGCGGTTGCTGTCACCCGAGTCGATCGCGTCGCTGGAGCGCGGCTATATCCGGTACGGACTGGCCGGGGTGTTCTTCGGACGCATCCTCCCAGGTGTGCGCGCCGTGGTGGCGCCGTTCTCGGGCCTCATCGGACTCCCGCCCCTGCGAGCCCTCGTGCCGATCGGGCTTGCCTCCGCGATGTGGTTTGCGGGAGTGATCCTCCTCGGCCGCTATGTCGGCCGGAGCTGGGAGGGAATCCAGCAGGTCATTGGAAACCTGAATGCCGGCCTCGCCGTGCTTGGCGGGCTCATGGCGATGGGGATCGCCGTGGTCTGGTGGCGCTCCCGCGCCGCGCGCCGGGCACGGCTCTGGGACGCCCTGCGCGTGGCGCTGGAGCACGAACCAGCCGCCTCCGGCTCCGTGGATCCGGCGCTCCAGGCGGTGGCCGCGTTCGTGCTCGAAATGGCCGAGGCCGATGAGCACCTGAAATCCGCGGAACGAGCGGCGCTGACCGCCCGGCTGCGTGCCCGGTTCAGCCATCTCCCGGGGCAAGTCGGCGCCGACCGGGCGGCCGTCGAGGCGGCGATCCTCCGCGCCACCTCCGCGTATCAATCCGAGGAGCGCCGGCGGCTGGTCGACCGGATGCGCCACGTGGCCGAGGCCGATGGCATCGTCACCTCGGCGGAGGCGGCGATGATCGCCCGGGCCGCCGCGCTGCTCGGCGTCGAGCTGCCGTGACCGCCCCCGATCTCGCGCGCCGCTTCTGGCTCGAGGGGTTCCGCGACTTCCTCGCGCTGGAAGCCGGACACAGTCAGCATACCGTGGACAACTACCTCCGGGATCTTCGTCGCCTGGCGATGTTCGCCGATGCGCGCGGCCTCACCGACCCCGCCCGCCTGACCCGGCCGATCCTGCGCGAGTTCGTCTTCGCGCTCAAGGATCTCGGCCTCAGCGCCGCATCCATCCGCCGACACGTCTCGGCCGTCCGCACCTATTTCGGTTTTCTCCTCGGCGAGGGCATCATCACGGAGGACCCGAGCGACCGGCTCGAGAGTCCGCGACTCGGCCGCACCCTTCCCGAGACCTTGTCGGTTCCCGAAATCGAAGCGCTCCTCGCCGCGCCCTCCATCGACGAACCGCTTGGCTGGCGCGACCGCGCCCTCCTGGAACTCGGGTATGGCGCCGGGCTCCGGGTCTCCGAGTTGTGCGGGCTCGGCCTGACCGATCTGGTGCTTTCCGAGGGCCTGGTGCGGGTGATGGGGAAGGGGAGCAAGGAGCGGATGGTGCCAATCGGACGGAGCGTACTCGGGGCGCTCTCCGTCTACCTGCACACCCTGCGGCCAGCGCTCGATCGAGGATCGTCGAAGCAGCGGGTCTTCCTGAACAACCGCGGGGGACCGCTGTCGCGCGTCGGGGCCTGGGGGATCGTCAAGCGCGCCGCCACGCACGCGGGGCTCACCAAGACCGTCACGCCGCACACCCTCCGGCACTCGTTCGCCACGCACCTGCTCGAGGGTGGGGCCGACCTGCGCGCCGTCCAGGAGATGCTCGGACACGCCGACCTCTCGACCACCCAGATCTACACCCACGTGGACCGGGAGTACCTCCGCTCGGTCCACCGGCAGTATCACCCCCGGGGGTAGCTCACCCCTTCCGGCGTTCCGGCACCAGGACGTTGGCCAGCAGCAGCCCCGCCACCAGCCCCGCGCCGATCAGCACCATCGTGAACGCCGTCTCGACGCCGGTCACGACCTCGCGATCCAGCAGCGAGGAGAGGCTCCGGAATCCGATCGACCCCGGCACCAGGAGGAGAATGCCCGGCACGAGGGTGACGGAGGCGGGGCGCCGCAACAGGTACGCGTAGATGTTGCTCGCGACGCCCACGGTGAGCGCCCCGACGAACGCCCCGAGCTCCGCGCCGAATGCCGACGAACCGACGCGGCTTCCGGCGATGCCCACGGCGCCGGCAAGGAGAATCCAGATCGCGTCGCGCGCGTGCGCGCGGAAGAGCACGGCGAACCCGAGCGGTGCCGCCACCAGCGCCATCCACCACGTCCAGTCCGGCAGGACTTCGGGCCGGACGCGACTGGCGTAGTCGCCGAGGGTCAGCGTCACGGTCTGGCTTCCGATCGCGACGCCGAACCCGATGACGAGAAACAGCATGAGTGCCCCGCTCAGCCGCGCCGTGCCACTCGAGAGGTGCCCCGACGAGAGTTCTGTCATCGCTGTCGTGAGGGTCAGTCCCGGAATCAGCACGATGAGTCCGGCCAGCGTCCCCACGTAGACGCTGTAGTGCGGCAGGACGGTGGCCGCGGCGGCGGCGATGAACGAGGCGATGAACGCGGAGAGGAACGGGAAGACCCGGCCGAACGCGGGCAGGCGCCCCGCGAGGGCGAGCAACACACCGATGGCAAGGCCGATGACGCCCGACACGATCGCCTCGCGCACCCCGCCGCCGAGGAACCGGGAGGCGGCCGCCGAGCTGAGGCCGAACGCGAGTACCGTGGTCACCGGCCCGTAGCGTGGCGGGGCGGCATGCACCTGTTCCAGCGCCTGCGACCCCTCCAGGAGCGTCGCGCGTCCTTCGACGACCTCGTGGATGATCTCTTCCACGTCGGCGCTCTTACCGAGGTCGACGTCTCCCGGCTCGACACGAATGAGATAGGTGCTCTGCCGCTCCAGGACGCCGAACGCCGCCATGAAGGAGGTGGGGGTCGAGAAGAACTGCGCCGAGAGGTTGAGCCGCCGGGCGACTTCTCCGAGTGCGCCTTCCACGCGGTGCGCCGGGTAGCCATAGGCGTGCATGGCCCGGGCGAGCCGGAGCACGAAGCCGACGGCGTTGCTGTTGTCGGCCGGCAGCTTGTCCTGGTCAATGGAGTCGGTCATGGTGCCTTGCCGAATGTGAACGTAAGTCTTGGCGGGGCAAAGATATAACCGTGGCGCATGTTCACCAAGTGTGGATCGCCTCGGCTCGACACGGCGCATCCTGAAACTTTGATGTCCGTTCCCTCGTCACTATCTGAAACATTGCCATTTCAAGGAACCACCCCGGAGGACCGCATGACTCGCTATTGGATCAAGATCGTCCTCGGCGCCTTGCTGATCTTCGCGGTCGGCATGGCCGCCTGGACGGGCGTCCGCAAGGGGGTCAACACCGTGCATGTCCTGACGGCCACGGCCGATCCCATCACCATCCCGATCAAGATCGTCAATTTCCGCGTCGACGGCGCGAGCGTCGGCCGCCTGGAGCGGCTGAAACTGCTGCGCAGCGCACCAGAGAAACTCGCGTCGGTCGAACTCACGGTGCGTGTGGACAGTGCGGCCGTCATCGAACGGTTGCGGAACTGCATCCTTCGAATCGACGACCTGGAACACCTCGATGAACAGACCACCTTCGTCTGCGTCACCGGCGACAATCCTGCCGCGATCGGTGATTTCGAGCCGTTCGGCGAGGTGCTCCTCGAGGGCACCGATCTCCGGTTGCCGTTGCTGCTCCCGGCCGCCGCGGTGCGGGATTTCCAGAACAAGGGCTGGCAGGGGGCGGACTCGATGGTCCCGGCTCTCCCGGCGGTGCCCCCCGTTCCCCAGACGACCGTCGGTGCCGAAGCGACGACAGGGGCGACAACGACCAGTCCGTGAGGTTTCGCGCTCTCGCACCCGCCGCTATACTGTGAACAGCCGCCCGCCCCCTCTGGGGGCGGGCTCTGTTCGTCACCCACCCTTCCTCAGGAACCACGCGCATGCTGCTGAACGCCGTCGTCCTCCTTGCCGCGCTGCAGCAGGGAGCGCCCCCGCAGGCAGCGCCTGCCCCGCAGGCACCCTCGCCCATCGCCCGCCTCGAGGTGCTGCCTGGCACCTCCCTCCAGATGCCGGCGGGCGATACCCTGCGGCTGACGGCGCGGGCCCTCGATGCCCAGGGGCAGCCGGTGCCGGATGCGACGATCCAGTATTTCCGGGCCGGCGGGCGGTTCGAAGGTGGCGTCGATTCCACCGGCCTGGTGACCTCGGGCTCGACCGGGACGCTCACCGTAACCGTGATGGGGCGGGTGGCGGGGACCAAGTCGGTGGTCGAGCGGGTCGAGATCCAGATGGTGCCGGGGCCGGCGGCCACAGTCGCCGTCGCACCGATGGTGACCCGGCTCGTGGCTGGGCAGCGCCTGCGCCTGACGGCCACCAGCTATTCCAAGTCGGGAGACGAGCGCGATGACAAGATCGCGTGGAAGAGCTCGTCGACCAGCGTGGTCACCGTCTCCGAGGATGGCGTGGTGAACGCCGTGGCGCCGGGTCGGGCCACGCTCACGGCGGGGGCCGGCGCCGCGCTCGCCTCGGTCCCGGTGCAGGTGATCCCCAACACGATTGCGCGGGTGAACGTCTCGCCGGCGCGTACCGAGGCGCGCACCGGTGACGTGGTGCAGTTCACGGTGACTGTCACCGACGCGAAGGGGAAGGAAATTGCCGGGCTGGTGCCGTCGTGGACCTTCGCGCCGGGGAGCGGCGAGGTGACCGCCTCGGGGCAGTTCGTCGGCTATGTCGCGGGCGACTACTTCGTGACGGTGAACTTCGGCGTGGCGAGCGCGGAGGCGGCGGTCACGCTGCGGCCGCGCGAGGTCCGTCGGCCCGCGGAGGTCGTCGGCCGGCTGCCGCGCACCCGCTTCACCACCGAAGAAGTGTGGGTCATGCCCGACGGGAAGCACGCCTTCCTGGGCAGCGGCTCCGGCGGCGACGTGCTGTATGCCATCGACATCAGCGACCCCGCGGCGCCGACCGTCACCGACTCGCTGGTGCTCAATACCCGCCGGGTCAACGATGTGATGTCGACGCCGGACGGCAAGTTCATCGTGTTTACGCGCGAGGGGGCGGCCGACCGGAAGAACGGCATCGTCATCGCCTCCACCGAGGACCCGGCGCACCCGAAGGTCATCGCGGAGTTCACGGACGGCGTCACCGGCGGCGTGCACTCCGCCTTCGTCTACCGGCAGGAGAAGTACGGCACCAACGTGTTCCTGACCAACGACGGCACCGGTGCGATGCACGTGATCAACATCGACGATCCCTATCACCCGAAGGAGCTCGCGCAGTGGCGCACCGAGCGGCCCGATGCCGGCCGCACGCTGCACGACATCGACGTGCAGGACGGCCTCGCCTATCTCAGCTACTGGAACGACGGGCTCGTCGTCCTGGACGTCGGCAACGGGATGAAGGGCGGCACGCCGAGCAATCCGGTGCTG
>CAVPLK010000003.1:332500-1624403 GCA_963705985.1 uncultured Gemmatimonadales bacterium
TGGGGCGGTCGCCTCCTAAAAAGTACCGGAGGCGCGCGATGGTGGGCTCAGTGCGGTCGGTAATCGCACGCTGAGTGTATACGCAAAAGCCCGCCTGACTGCGAGCGCGACGGCGCGAGCAGGAACGAAAGTTGGCGTAAGTGATCCGGTGATCCCGTGTGGATGGGTCATCGCTCATCGGATAAAAGGTACGCTGGGGATAACAGGCTTATCGCGCCCGAGAGTTCACATCGACGGCGCGGTTTGGCACCTCGATGTCGGCTTATCACATCCTGGGGCTGGAGAAGGTCCCAAGGGTCCGGCTGTTCGCCGGTTAAAGTGGTACATGAGCTGGGTTCAGAACGTCGTGAGACAGTTCGGTCTGTATCCGTCGTGGGCGTGGGAGTGTTGAGGGACGTCGTCTCTAGTACGAGAGGACCGAGACGAAGCGACCGCTCGTGTACGGGCTGTTCCGCCAGGGGCAGCGCCCGGTAGCGATGTCGCGCGGAGATAACCGCTGAAAGCATCTAAGTGGGAAACTCTTCCCAAGATGAACACTCCTGGATCTTAAGATCCCTGAAGGGCCCTGGGAGACTACCAGGTTGATAGGGCGCAGATGTACGGGCCGCGAGGCCTTCAGTCGAGCGCTACTAATCGCCCGTGCAGTTTGATCTCTCCAAGTTGTTTCCCGCATGACAAACACATCCATCACTCAATTGCCAAGTTGCTGGCTCCCGGTACGCCGGAAGCCCTCAGATTGGCTGACGACTAGCGCGCAGGGGCCACACCCGTTCCCATTCCGAACACGGCAGTTAAGACCTGTAGCGTCGATGGTACTTGGCTCGAGAGGGCCTGGGAGAGTAGACCGTCGCCAGCCATCCCTTTCACAGCGCCCGGGCTCCTACGAGTCCGGGCGTTGTGCGTTCCAGGCTGTCCGGCCCCGCAGCCCCGCTGCGGCCCCGCCCCGCTGACGAAAGGCGCTACCTTTCCCCCATGCCGAAAACCGGGCACATCGCGCTCGCCG
The DNA here is from genome assembly GCA_963705985.1 of uncultured Gemmatimonadales bacterium. Taxonomy (GTDB): domain Bacteria; phylum Gemmatimonadota; class Gemmatimonadetes; order Gemmatimonadales; family GWC2-71-9; genus SPDF01. The sequence goes on from CAVPLK010000003.1 coordinate 333,504, forward strand.
GCGTCCCCAACGTCGGCAAGTCCTCCCTCCTCAACACCCTGGTGGGGGAACACCTCGCCATCGTATCCCCCAAGCCCCAAGCCACTCGGCTGCCCACCGTCGGGCTGCGGACCGAGGGCGACACGCAATTCGTCTTTCACGACCTGCCCGGCCTCCTCGAGCCGCGCTACATGATGCAGGCCCGGATGCGGCACGCCGCCCTCGAGCAGCTGGCCCGCTCCCACGCCATCGTCTACCTCCACCCGGCTCCCGCCGGGATCGCGCCGCCTTTCGCCTCCCTGGCCGGCCTCGAGGTCCCCCCGCGGGCCCCCGTGCTGACGGTCTACACCAAGGCCGACCTCGTCCCCCCGGCCGCGCGAGCAGCCCTGGGTGCCGACGCCATCCTGGTCTCCGCCGAGACCGGCGAGGGGGTCCCCAGGCTGCTCCAGCGCATCGAGGCGCTCCTCCCCGAAGGAGAGTTCGAGTTCGACCCCGAAGACATCGGCACCCAGCCCCTGCGGTTTTTCGTGGTCGAATACCTGCGCGAAGCGGCCTTCGACCTCCTCGAAGACGAGCTCCCCTACGCCTTCACCGCCGAGGTGGAGGAGTTTCGCGAGAACTCCTCGCCGGTGTACATTCGGGTGACGCTCCTGGTGGAGCGCGAGAGCCAGAAGGGGATGATCATCGGGCAGGGGGGCCGGACCATCAAGGCCATCGGCTCGCACGCCCGCGCGCGCCTCGAAGCGCTCCTCGGCGCGGCGGTCTACCTCGATTGCTGGGTCAAGGTCCTGCCCAACTGGCGGCGAAACGCCGCCTCGCTCTCTCGGCTCGGATTTCCCGACGATCCCTCGGCGCCGTGAGCCGACCACCCTCCAACCCCGACTCGCCATGAGCCTCGCGCCCGAACTACTCGAAATCCTGGTCTGCCCCAAGTGCAAGGGCGACCTCGAATACCGGACCGAGCCCGCCGAGGCTCTCATCTGCCACGCCTGCGCGCTCGTCTACGCCGTCGAGGACGGGATTCCCGTGATGCTCGTCGACGAAGCGACGCCCCTCTGACCAATTCCCGGGACGCATGACCGAACCAGCATCCACTGAGGGCGCGGGCCGAATTCTCGCCACCGCCCGAGAAGAGGCCGAACGCCTCGGCCACGCCCAGATCGGCACCGAGCACCTTCTGCTCGCGCTGCTGCGCGAGCGCGAGAGCCTGCCCCCCGATGCCGCCGCCCTCCTCCCCAAGGACGTCGACAACGCCGCCAAGCGGCTGATGAGCGCCGGCAAGCGGGGAGCCCCTCCGGAGGAGGGACTCGCCCTCTCGAGCCGCGCCCGCCGAATGATGGATGAGGCGGCTGCCGAGGCCGCACGCCAGGGTGGGTCGACCATCACCCCCGAGCACCTCCTCACCGCCCTCCAGGGGGAGAACAAGGGCATCGCCGCCGCGATCCTGCGCGAGGCGACCGGGCGAAAGAAGGGGGACCGCGGGCCCGCGGCGCCGGCGTCGGATGCGTCGAGCGGCGAGGGCCGCGCTGCCGCGCCGACGGAACGGCCGTCGCAGCGGGAGCGCCAGAAGGAGCGGCAGCGGCAGAAGACGGGCGAGGCGCAGGAGGGGGCCGCCCCGTCGCCGGCTCCGCCTGCCACCCGAAGCGAACGCCCGGAACGCCCGGAACGTCCAGAGCGGGGCGAACGAGGGGGCCGTGGCCGGGATCGCGATCGGGACAAGCGCGGCTCGCCCGCACCGGAGCAGGGCCGGGAGCGCCGCGACCGACGTCCCGAAGGGCGGTCGCCCGTTCCCGAACCGGCGGCGCCTCCTCCCAGCTCCCCCCCGGATCCGGCACCCAGGCGCGTCGCCCCCGTCGTGGGCGACCCGTTCCGGCTCAAGGTCCGGCACCTGCTCCTGCCCGCGGTCCCCGCCGCCATCTGGCTGGCTCGGCAGGGCGCCGATCCGCTCCTCGTCTTCGCGGTCTCGTGCCTGGCCATCCTGCCGCTTGCCCAGTATCTCGGCGAAGCGACGGAACACCTCGGCGAACGCACCGGGCCGACCATCGGCGGGTTCCTCAACGCCACCTTTGGCAATGCGGCGGAACTGATTATCGCGGTCATCGCCCTCCAGGCGGGACTGGTCGAACTGGTCAAGGCCTCGATCATCGGCAGCATCCTCGGCAACCTGCTGCTCATTCTCGGGCTGTCGCTGATGGCCGCGGGCATGAACAAGCCGCTCTTCGCGTTCAATCGCACCGCGGCCGGGATGGCGGGCTCGATGCTCGCGCTGGCCGTCGCCGCGCTGGTGTTCCCGGCGCTCTTCCACGCCACCCATCCGGAGGCGTCGCTCCTCGTCGAGCTGCATCTCTCCGAGGGCGTGGCGATCGTGCTGGGCATCGTGTACCTGCTCTCGCTGTTGTTCTCGCTCCGCACCCACCGACGCCTCCTCGGGGGCGACCCGCATCCGACGATCCACCCGGTCTGGGGGGTCCCGCGGGCGATGGCGGTGCTCGCCGCCGCCACGATCGGCATCGCGGTCGTGTCGGAAATTCTGGTCCACGCCATCGTCCCGTTGACGGAGGGGGGCTGGTTTCCCAGGCCTTCCTCGGCCTGATCATCATCCCCATCATCGGGAACGCGGCAGAGCATGCGTCGGCGATCGTCGTCGCCCGGAAGGGGAAGGTGGATCTCGCGATCCAGATCGCGATGGGATCGAGTACGCAGGTGGCGCTCTTCGTGGCGCCGGTGCTGGTCGCGGTCGGCGTGCTGATCGGGGTGGACATGAACCTCGTCTTCACGCCGTTCCAGGTCCTGGCCTTGGCCCTGGCCACCGGCGTCAGCGCCCTCATCACGCTGGACGGCGAATCCCACTGGTTCGAGGGGGTGCAGCTGCTGGCCCTCTACGTTCTGGTCGGCATCGCGGCGTATTTCATTTGACTTCGCCGGAGCACGCTCCTAAGTTAGTTGTGGATAAACTCTTACGGGGTGCCTTGGGTGCGTAACCGCCCGACGATTCTCTTCCATTCGCCGGACGCGCGCTCAGTGCCTGCAGTTCTTCGGCGCTGGGCCGAAGCCCGGGGCTTTCCCATCGTGGAGTTTCGCGAGGGAGCGGAGCTGGAGTCGATCGTGCTCCGTGGCGCTTCGTGCCTGATTTTTCTTGACGGCGACGAGACCGGCGGCCTGGGCCTGGCCATGGTGCGGCGCCTGAAAGCCGATGCCTTCACGGCCATCGTGCCGGCGGTCGTCCTTTCGGGAACCCATGCGCCGGAGCAGGTCGGGGAGTGGTTCGCGGCCGGGGCCGATGAAGTGATCACCGGGTTCTTCGCGCCGGCCGAACAGCGGGCCCGGCTCGACGCCATGCTGGTGCGGACGGAGCGGGACGTTTCGGTCCATCCGTCGACGCGCCTGCCCGGGACGACGGAGATCGAGCGGGCTATTCGCCTGCAGCTGGAGTCGGGCGACGAGTTCGCGGTCTGCTACGCGGACCTCGATCACTTCAAGGAGTACAACGACCGGTACAGCTACTATGACGGCGACCGGGTCATCTTCATCCTCTCGCGCATCCTGCATGACGTGGTGCGCGGGATGGTGCGGCTCCGCGGGGTTCGTCGGGCATATCGGCGGGGACGACTTCATCTTCGTCATCCCGTCCGCCGCGGGTCGGCGACGTCTGCGGCGAGATCCTCTCGGTGTTCGACACGCTGATCCCGCTGCAGTACAACGACCAGGATCGGCGCGCGGGATACTTCTTCGGCAAGGATCGCCGGGGGCAGCTGCACCGGGTGCCGTTGATGACGCTGTCGATCGGCATCGTGACGAACCGGAACCGCCGGTTCGCGCATCCGGCGCAGGTCAGCGAGCTGGCGACCGAAATGAAGAGCTACGCCAAGACCCTTCCGGGGTCGGTGTTCGTGGTTGACCGCCGTCATGCGCCCGAGGGCGAATCGCCGGCCTCCGGCGAAGGCCGGGACAAGCGTTGAGGACGCCGCAATGAACGTGACCTGCCCAGGCTGTTCGACCGTGTTCCGGGTGGACCCGACCAAGGTCCCGGCCGGAGGCGTGCGCGCGCGGTGCTCGGTCTGCCGCGCCGTGTTCCGGGTGGAATCGGAGCCGGCCACCAACCCGCCGCCGGCTCCGGCCCCCAGCGCCGACCGCGGTGCCGTCGAGCATCCCGGCGCCCGCGCCCATCGCCCGGCCCGCGCCGCAGACTCCGCCGGCCCCCGCGCCCGTCGCCCGGCCTGCGCCGGCGTATCCATCGGATCACGGCGTCGCCTCGCCGCCCGTTCGTCGTGCCGCCGCCGGCGCCACGGCCGTCCCGCCGGCACGCTATCCGCCGCGCCCCCGCAGGCGGCGCCCCTCACGTGCGGCCGCCGTTCTCCTCCCGGCCCGGTGAGCATCGCGACGCCGCCCGCGCCGCGGACCTCCTCGCCGCGCCCCTCCGTGAACCCCTTCCTCTCGAAGGATCCGGAACAGAAGGCGCGGCGACTGGCGCGGGCCCTGGTGTCCGACATCGTGGTCTACCATCCCGAGAAGCGGCTGGAGGGGCTCCGGCACGGCACCCTGAAGCAGATTTTCGACGAGGAGATCAAGAAGAGCTGGGAAGAGTACGCGGGACAGGTGGGCCGGGAACTGGCCGATTCCACCACCCATTTCAACGACGCACTGAACGAGATCCTGGGGGACGGCAGCAAGATTTTCTGACGCAGCGCGCCCGGCGTGAAACGCGGAACGGCGGCGTGTGTGCGCACCGGTTCCCGTTTCACGCCTTCTCTTTTCTGGCACCACGGAGCGACCGAGGATGGACATGGCTGGCGTGACCGAACGACTCGAGGCGTTGCAGGCGCAGGCCGACGAACTCCGGAGATTTCTTTGACGTGACGCGTCGGCAGTCCCGTCTCTCGGAGCTCGAGTCGGCCCAGATGGACCCGACCTTCTGGTCCAACCAGGAGCGCGCCCGCGACCATCGTGCAGGAGATCAAGCAACTCAAGTCGTGGGTCACGCCGTTCGCCGACCTGGAGAGCCGGCTGGCGGACACCGCTGGCATGGCGGAGCTCCTCGCCGCCGAACCGGACGAGGCGATGGCCACCGAACTCGAGGCCGAGGTCGAGCGGCTGCGAGGGAGCGGTGACGGCGCTCGAGGTCCGCGGGATGCTGCAGGGTCCCGACGACGCGCGCGACGCCATCCTGACCATCCACCCCGGCGCGGGCGGCACGGAGTCCCAGGACTGGGCCGAGATGCTGATGCGGATGTACGTCCGCTGGGCCGAGCGCCGCGGGTACGCCGTCAGCGTGCTCGACCTGGTCGAGGGCGAGGAGGCCGGGATCAAGTCGGTCACGCTGGGGATCGCGGGAGAATTCGCCTACGGGTACCTCCGGGCGGAGAAGGGCGTGCACCGCCTGGTGCGCATTTCGCCGTTCGATTCGCAGGCGCGGCGGCACACCTCGTTCGCCTCGGTGTTCGTCTATCCCGACATCGACGACACCATCGAGGTGGACCTGCGCGAGGAAGACATCCGGATGGACGTCTACCGCGCCTCCGGCGCCGGTGGGCAGCACGTCAACAAGACCTCGTCCGCCGTGCGGCTGACGCATGAGCCGACCGGCATCGTGGTCGCCTGCCAGCAGGAGCGCAGCCAGGGCAAGAACAAGGCGACCGCCATGAAGATGCTGCGCGCCGCGCTTGTACCAGCGGAAGCTGGAGGAGCAGGAGGCGGCCAAGGCGCTCGTCGAGGCCACCAAGACCGACAATTCCTGGGGCAACCAGATCCGCTCGTACGTGTTCCAGCCCTACACCATGGTCAACGACCATCGCACGGAACTGAAGGTGGGCGACGTGCATCGGGTCATGGACGGCGACATCGATGCGTTCATCGAGGCGTACCTGAAGAGCACCGGAGGGACAGCCGCGTGACGGATGAGACCCGCTCGTTCGTGGAGGACGCCCGGCGCGCCAAGCTCGACGAGCTCCGCGCCGCCGGCATCGAGCCGTTCGGCTACGCGTTCGAGCGGACCTTCACGGCGGCCGCGGCGGTGGCGGCCTATGACGACGCGATGGGCGACGACGGCCCCGAGGTGGCGGCCGCCGGCCGGCTCGTGTCGTACCGGCGCCAGGGGAAGACCGCCTTCGCGCACCTCGAGGACGTCTCCGGCCGGCTCCAGCTCTACTTCCGTCAGGACGCCCTCGGCCCCGCCTGGGGGCTGGTGCAGCTGCTCGATCTCGACGACCACGTCGGCGTCCACGGCACGCTGTTCCGGACCCGGACCGGGCGAAGTCACGGTCCGGGTGACCGCCGTCGAGCTGCTCGCCAAGTCGCTCCGCCCGCTGCCCCGCGGCAAGACGCAGGTGGGCGAATCGGGGGAGACGGTCACCTTCGGCGGGCTGGCGGACGCCGAGGTGCGCTATCGGCAGCGCTACGCCGACCTGGCGGTGCACCCGGAGGTGCGGGAGGTCTTCCGCCTCCGGGCGCGGGCCGTCTCCTGGCTCCGCGCGCTTCCTCGACGAGCGCGGCTTCCTCGAGGTCGAGACGCCGATCCTGCAGCCGCTCTACGGCGGCGCCGCGGCGCGGCCCTTCGTGACGCACCACAACGCCCTCGACATGCCGCTCTACCTCCGCATCGCCGACGAGCTCTACCTCAAGCGCCTGCTCGTCGGCGGGCTCGAGCGGGTCTACGAGATCGGGCACGACTTCCGGAACGAGGGGATGGACCGCACGCACAACCCCGAGTTCACCATGCTGGAGTGCTACCAGGCCTACGCCGACTACCGCGACATGATGGACCTGACCGAGGCGATGGTGCAGCGGTCTGGTGGAGCACTGCTGCGGCACCCTGCGGCTCGAGCGCGGCGAGGACGTCCTCGACTTCACGCCGCCGTGGCCGCGGGTCTCGTTCGTCGAGGGGATCCGCCTGCGAAGCGGGCTCGACGTGTGCGAAGCGACGGATGCCGAGATGCGGGAGCGCCTGGTGCGCACCGGCGTCACCGCCGAGGAGGCAGCCACCTTCGCCGGCGGCAAGCTGCAGGACGAGATGTTCAAGGCGTTTCTCGAGCCGCATCTCCTCCAGCCGACCTTCGTGGTGGACTACCCGCTGCCGCTCTCGCCGCTGGCCAAGCCGCACCGCACGGATCCTCGGCTCACCGAACGCTTCGAGCTGTTCGTCCAGGGCCGGGAAATCGCCAACGCCTTCAGCGAGCTCAACGACCCCGACGACCAGCGGCGCCGGTTCGAGGACCAGGCGACGCAGCGCGCCGCCGGCGACGACGAGGCGCAGCTCTACGACGGCGACTACATCCGGGCGCTGGAGTACGGCATGCCGCCGGCCGGGGGCCTCGGCGTCGGCCTCGACCGGCTGCTGATGGTGCTCACCGGCCTGCCGTCCATCCGGGACGTGATCCTCTTTCCCGCCATGCGCCCCGAATGAAGCCCGTCGCGCGGTCGGCCGTCTCCCTGCGGGAGCTGCTCCGGTTTCCTTCCCGGCTCGAGCGCCGCATCGCGGTGCGCTACCTGCGCAGCCGGCGGGGGCGGCGCGGGGCCTCGCTCAGCACGACGATTTCGGTCGGCGGGGTGGCGGTCGGGATCATGGCGCTCATCGTCGTTCTCGGCGTGATGAACGGGCTCGTAGATGATCTCCGCGACCGGATCCTCGTCGTGAGTCCGCATCTCCGGATGCTGACCTATGGCAGCAGCCTCCGGCTCGACGACTGGCAGGGCGCCCTGGCGCGCATTCGCGAGGCGCCGGGCGTCGTCGCGGCCGCGCCGGAGGTCATCACCCAGTCGCTCATCATCAACGAGGCGGGGTACCCCGAGGCGGTCAACGTCCTCGGGCTCGACACGGCAGCCGCCTCCCTGACGGTCACCCCGCTCCCCGCGCACGTCGTCACCGGCGACCTGAAGTTTGCCGTGACGGATACCTCCGTCGACGGCGGGGTCGTGCTTGGCCGCCGGCTCTCCGAACGGCTGGGCGCCTTGCCCGGCGACATCGTCCATCTCGTGCCCCCGACCGCCGCCCGGATCAATCCTGCGCTCGGGTACGCGCTGCCGCGGTTCTGGAAGCTGCAGGTGACCGGGACCTTCGAGACCGGGATGTACCAGTACGACAACCAGTTGGTCGTCATGGAACGGGTGCTGGCCCAGCAGTTCGCCGGGCTCGACAGCGCGGTGACCGGCATCCAGGTCCGGGTCGGCGACCCTTGGGAGGCGCCGCGCATCGGTGCAGAGTTGGAGGACCTGCTGGGGGTCCTGCAGTACCGGAGCCTCGACTGGCAGCAGCAGAACGGGGCGATGTTCGCGGCGCTGCAGCTCGAGAAGCTCGCGATGGGCCTGGTCATCTTCTTCATCATGATCGTGGCGGCGTTCAACATCGTCGGCACGCTGACCATGCTCGTCACCGACAAGACCCGGGAGATCGGCATTCTCGAGGCGATGGGGCTGCCGGCCGGGTCGATCGGCCGGATCTTCCTGGCGCAGGGCGCCATCATCGGCGCGATCGGCGTCGCGATCGGCCTAGTGGCCGGGCTGGCCATCGCCTTTATCGTGGACAAGAGCGGGCTGATCCGCATCGAGGCGGCCATTTACTGCATCGACCGCCTCCCGGTCCACATCGAGTCGTTCGACCTCCTCGTGGTCATCGCCGCCGGCTTCGTGGTGACGGTCGCCGCCACGCTCTACCCGTCGCGCGCCGCCACCCGGCTCACGCCGGTCGACGCGATTCGCCACGAATGAGCGTCGTGCTGGAGGCCCGCGGACTGCGGAAGACCTATCTCGGCGGCGACGGCGCGCCGATCGACGTGCTCGCGGGAGTGGACCTGAGCGTCTCCCAAGGTGAGTTCGTTGCGATCGTCGGCGCGAGCGGGGCGGGGAAGAGCACGCTGCTGCACCTCCTCGGCGCGCTCGACGAGCCGACGGCCGGAGAAGTGTTGCTTGACGGGGAGAGCTATGCCCGACGGACGGCGGACGAACTGGCGAGCCTGCGCAACGCCCGCATCGGGTTCGTGTTCCAGTTCCACCACCTGTTGCGCGAGTTCACCGCGCGGGAAAATGTGATGATGCCGTGCCTGATCGCCGGGGCGAGCGACACCGAGGCCGGACGCCGGGCCGACGCGTTGCTGGAGGCGGTGGGGCTCTCGGCGCGCCGGCTCCACCTGCCGACCCAGCTCTCGGGCGGCGAACAGCAGCGGGTGGCGGTGGCGCGGGCGCTCGCCAACGCCCCCGCAGTGGTGCTGGCGGACGAGCCCTCGGGAAACCTCGACCACGCCCACAGCGAGAACCTGCACGCCATCTTTGCGGGGCTCGCGCGCGACTTCCAGACGGCCCTCGTGGTCGTGACCCACAACCGGGGCCTCGCCGCGCGGGCCGACCGTCTCCTGGCCATGGAATCCGGCCTGCTGGTCGCCGCGGCGGGCGAGGGCATGCGGCCGTGACGTGTCAGCAGTGCGAGGAGCGCGAGGCGGTGGTACTCCTGAAGAAGGTGGAGGGGGGCGAGGTGCGCGTCCTCCACCTCTGTGAGAAGTGCGCCGCGGAGCGGGGCGTGCCCGAGGGGGAGGAGTCGGCCAAGACGCCGCTGGGCGCCTTCCTCGCCGCGATGGGCACCGATCCTTCCGGCGACTCGCCCCTCAGCAGTGGCGCGGCGCTCGCGGAGTGCCCGGGGTGTGGTGCCACCCTCCAGGATTTTCGGCGGACCGGCCGGCTGGGCTGTGCCACCTGCTGGACCACCTTCGAAGGCCCGCTCCGCGGGCTGACCCGGCGGGTGCACGGCGCGACCCGCCATGTCGGCGAGCACTATGTGCAGCCCGGGGCGGAGCCGGCCGATCAGGCCGCCCTGGTGCGGCAGCTGCGGGAGCAGCTGGGCGTGGCCGTCAGCGACGAGAACTTCGAGCAGGCCGCCGAACTGCGGGACCGCCTGCGGGGGCTGGAATGATCGACTTGACGCTGCTGGCGGACGGCGGCATCGGATGGATCGACGCATCGGGCCCCGCAAGCCCACTGGTCTTGTCGACGCGCATCCGCCTGGCGCGGAACCTGGCCGGGCGGCCGTTCGCGACCCGGAATGCCGCGAGCGGACCGCGAGGCGATTGCCAACGCGGTGGCCGCTGCGGTCGCCGGCACCGACGCCCTGGGGCAGGCGGCCACCTTCCGACTCGACCGGCTGGACCTCCGCGACCGGCTCCTGCTGCACGAGCGGCACCTGGTGAGCAAGGAACTGGCGGGACTGGGGGGAGATCCGGTGCCGGTCGGCGCCTCCCTGCTGGTGCAGGACCGGGTCGGGGCGATGGTCAACGAGGAGGATCACCTCCGGCTGCAGGGGGTGGTTTCGGGGTTCGCGCTGGAGTCGGCGTACGCCGAGGTCGACCGGCTGGACAGTGAACTGGGGCAACGACTTGCCTTCGCATTTCACCCTGAGTTTGGTTACCTTTCCGCCTGTCCAACCAACGTCGGAACCGGGTTGCGCGCCTCGGTCTTGATCCACTTGCCCGGGCTGGTGCTGACCAAGGAAATCTCGAAGGTGTTGCAGGGGCTGGCCCAGGTCGGGTTGGCGGTCCGGGGCCTGTACGGCGAGGGGAGCGAAGTCGTCGGCAATTTCTTCCAGTTGTCGAACCAGACGACCCTCGGCAAGTCGGAACGGGACCTGCTCGATCATCTCGGCAAGATGGTGCGCGAGGTGATGACGTACGAGGAAGAGGCGCGGTCGGTGCTGCTCCGGGACGCGCGGGCCGTGATCGAGGACAAGGTGTGGCGCGCCTACGGGCTGCTTGCGGTACGCCCGGGCGCTTTCCTACGAGGAGGCGATGAACCTCCTCAGCGGCGTGCGACTCGGCGTGGGACTGCAGGTGATTCCCGACGTCGGCTTCTACGCCCTCAACAAGATGCTGGTTCACACGCAGCCGGCGCACCTCGCCTCGGCGCATGGCGTGGCGCTCGACGATCCGTCGCTCGCCGTCCGCCGCGCCGACTTCGTGCGGACGCTGCTGCAAGACGAAGGACGGCGAGCAGGGTGACCCCATGAACGGCTACAACTTCACTGACCGCGTCCGGAAGGTCCTGCAGATGGCCCGCGAAGAGGCGGCCCGGCTGCACCACGAGTACGTCGGTACCGAGCACATCCTCCTCGGGCTCATCCGCGAGGGCGAGGGCGTGGCGGCCGGCGTGCTGCAGAACCTGAACGTGGACCTCGAGGACATCCAGCAGAAAATCGAAGAGACCGTCAAGCGCGGGAAGGCGGCGGCCGCCGCCGGCCCCGACCTGCCGTACACGTCGCGCGCCAAGAAGGTGCTCGAGCTGGCGATGGTCGAGGCCCGCGAGCTCAATCACTCCTACGTCGGCACCGAGCATCTCCTGCTCGGCCTGCTGCGCGAGGAGAAGGGCATCGCCGCCCAGGTGCTGGCGGACGCCGGCGTGAGCCTCGAACAGTCCCGCGCCGAGACGCTGCGCATCCTCGGAAGCGACCTCCCGGCCCCGACCGCGGCCCCCACTGGGCAGCCGCAGCCCGCCGCCAAGTCCGAGAAGAAGTCCAAGACGCCGGCGCTCGACCACTTCTGCCGCGACCTGACGCAGCTCGCCGCCGAAAACCAGCTCGACCCGACCATCGGCCGCGCCTCGGAGATCGAGCGGGTGATGGAAATCCTGGCGCGCCGCAAGAAGAACAACCCCGTCCTCATCGGCGAACCGGGCGTCGGCAAGACCGCCATCGTCGAGGGGCTCGCGCTGCTCATCGCGAGCGGCAAGTGCCCCGACGTCCTGCGCGATCACCGCGTCCTCTCGCTCGACATGGCCGCGGTCATCGCCGGCACCAAGTATCGCGGGCAGTTCGAGGAGCGGCTGAAGGCGGTCATGAACGAGATCGCCCAGAACCGCCAGGTGGTGCTCTTCATCGACGAGTTGCACACGCTTGTCGGCGCCGGCGCGGCGGAAGGCGCCATCGACGCCTCGAACATGCTGAAGCCGGCGCTCGCCCGGGGCGAGCTGCAGTGCGTCGGCGCGTCCACGCTGAACGAGTACCGCAAGTACATCGAGAAGGACGGGGCCCTGGAGCGCCGCTTCCAGACCGTGGTGGTGGAGCCGCCGTCGATCGACGAGACCATCGAGATCCTCAAGGGGCTCCGCAAGAAGTACGAGGACCACCACCGCGTCAGCATTCCCGACGAGACCCTGAAGGCGGCGGCGCAGCTCTCCGAGCGGTACATCACCGACCGGTTCCTGCCGGACAAGGCCATCGACGTCATCGACGAGGCGGGCGCCCGCGCCCGGCTCGCGTCGCAGGCGCCGCCGGCCGAGGTGGCCGCGCTCAAGGGCGATCTCGACAAGGTGAATACTGACAAGGAAGCGGCCGTCCGCGACCAGAACTTCGAGCGCGCGGCGTCGCTGCGCGATCGCGAGCGCGACCTCCAGAATCAGATCCGCCTCCGTCAGGAGGAATGGGAAAAGGATCGCCAGACGCGACGGCCGACCATCGATGAGGAGGCGATCGCCTTCATCGTGTCCCGCTGGACCGGGATTCCGGTCAACCGGATCCAGGAGGCCGAGGCGGCGCGCCTCCTCCGGATGGAAGAAGAGATCCACGGGAGTGTCGTCGGCCAGGACGAGGCGATCCGGGCGGTGTCCCGGGCCATCCGTCGCTCCCGCGCCGGCCTCAAGGATCCCGACCGCCCCATCGGGTCGTTCATCTTCTCCGGACCCACCGGCGTCGGGAAGACGGAACTGGCGCGCGCCCTGGCCAAGTTCCTGTTTGCCGACCCGTCGGCGCTCATCCGGGTCGACATGTCCGAGTACATGGAGAAGTTCTCCGTGTCCCGGCTCATCGGCGCCCCGCCGGGCTACGTCGGCTACGAGGACTCCGGCACCCTCACCAAGCTGGTGCGACGGAAGCCGTATTCCGTGGTCCTCCTCGATGAAATCGAGAAGGCCCATCCGGACGTGTTCAATATCCTGCTCCAGGTGCTCGACGAGGGGCACCTGACCGACAACTATGGCCGGGTCATCGACTTCAAGAACACCGTGGTCATCATGACCTCGAACGTCGGGGCCAGGGACATCACCCAATCCAAGAGCCTCGGCTTCCACACCCAGGACGCGGCGACGTCGTTCGAGACCATGGCCGGCAAGGTCAAGGAGGAGATGGCGAAGGTCTTCAACCCGGAGTTCCTCAATCGCCTCGACGACGTGATCGTGTTCCACCCCCTGGGCCGGGAACACATCGCCGAGATCGTGAGCATCCTGCTGCGCGAGGTGGCCCGCCGCCTCGGCGACGAGGTGCGGCTGACGCAGCCGGCGATCGATTTCCTGGCGGAACAGGGCTACGACCAGCAGTACGGCGCCCGGCCGCTCAAGCGCGCCATCCAGAAATACGTGGAGGACCCGTTGAGCGAGAAGATCCTGCTCGGCGAGATTGGCCGGGGCGACGAGATCGAGGTCGATCTGGCGCCCGACGGCAAGTCGCTGGCGTTCCGCGCCCTGACCGGGACCCAGGCCTGAGTCGTGCGAGGCCGGTCGCCCCCGCGGTGGGGGCAGCCGACCGCGCGTCTGGACGCCCTCCCCTGATGCTCCGTCGCTGCATCCCCCTGCTGGCCCTCCTGGTCCTGGCAGCGCACCCGCTGCGTGGCCAGGACGTGGCGTCGCCCCCGGTGGACAGCCTGGTGGTCGAGGGCAACGTCCGCATCAGTACCGCCCAGGTGCTCGGCACCGCCGGGCTGGTCCTCCACCAGCCCGTCACCTACCGCGACATCCAGCGCGCTATCAACGCCCTCTACCAGACCGGGCAGTTCGACGACGTCCGCGTGGAGCAGCGGGAGGCCGAGGGGCTGCTCATCCTGGTGATCGTGCTCAAGGAACGCCCGATCCTCTCGGGGTGGTCACTCCTCGGCGTCCGCCAGCTGCCGGAACAATCGGTGCGCGACCGCATCACGCTGGTGATCGGCCGGCCCCTCGACCGGAGCGCCCTCGCGCGCAGCCGTGCGAGCATCGATTCGGCCTATGCCGACAAGGGCTACTTCCAGGCGCGCACCACCGTAACCGAGTTTCCGCAGCCGGACGGGTCGGTGCAGGTGGTGTTCCAGGTGATCGAGGGGATGCGGATTACCATCAGCCAGATCCTGATCGAGGGGAACGAGCGGTTCACCGACAAGGAAGTGGCCAAGCACATGTCGACCAAGCCGGAGGGCTTCCTCTGGTACAAGAAGGGGAGCTACGACGAGGACAAGGTCGACGCCGACATGCGGCAGCAGCTGCCGATGTTCTATGGCTCGAAGGGCATGATCGACTTCCAGGTGGTGCAGGACACCGTGCTGGCGGACCCGAAGACCGGCAAGGCCGCGCTCTCGCTGACGGTGGAAGAGGGCCAGGTCTATTTCGTCGGCAGCATGGACCTGATCGGCAACCGCCGGTATTCCGCGGACGAAATCGGCGCGTTCTATCCCTTCGGCGGCGCGGAGGCGCTTCGGTCCGGGAAGCCGGCCGAACACCTCCCGTTCAATCGGACCGCCTGGGAGGCGGCCACCACGCGACTGCGCGATCTCTACCTGAATACCGGGTACATCTACTCCAAGGTGACGCCGGAGGAGAGCCGTCGCACCGCGGAGGACGGCACCCCGACCGTCGACCTGCGGTGGCGGATCGAGGAGGGCGCGCCGGCCACCGTGAACCGGATCATGATCGTCGGGAACGACGTAACGCATGAGTCGGTTATCCGGGCCGCGATCGTCATGCTGCCGGGGTCGGTCTTCAACCGCGACCTGCTGATCCGCAGCTACCAGAACATCATGAACCTCGGGTTCTTCCAGCCGCTGCCGCCGCCCGACGTGGCGCCCTCGGAGAACGGGCAGGACGTCGACATCACCTTCACCGTCATCGAGAAGCGCACCGGCAACGTCAACTTCGGCGCCTCGCTGGGGCAGGGCACCGGGCTGGGCGGATTCCTGGGGCTGGAGGAGCCCAACCTCTTCGGGCGCGGCAAGCGCGGCAAGTTCCAGTGGCAGTTCGGCCGGAACATCAATGACTTCAACCTGTCCTACACCGATCCTTCCATTCAGGGGTCACGGGTCTCCGGCACCATCGCGCTGTTCAACTCGCGCCAACGGTATATCGTCGGCGATCTCGGACGGCGCCAGCAGGCCGGTGGGTCGCTCCAGGTGGGCTTCCCCCTGTTCGGGTCCCGCTACACCCGGCTCTTCACCTCCTACAGCCTGATGCAAATCAGCTATAGCGGCGGGTCGGTGAGCCTCCGGGAGCGGTACAGCTGCGACCAGTGCGGCAAGTCCACCCTCGGCTTCAGTCTGGTGCGCGACACCCGGGTCGGTCTCCCCTTCGCGACAGGCGGCAGTCGGACGACGACCAACCTCGAATTCACCGGCGGCATCCTCGGCGGCGACGGCGATTTCCAGAAGCTGGAGTACGAGGGCCAGTGGTACGTGCCGCTCGGCGGACTGGGCGGGACCCCACAGCTGGGAACCGGGATCAAGTTTGTGCTGGGGCTGACGGCCAAGGCGGGGTGGATCTTCGGTGACGCCGGGCCGTTCTTCACCGACCTCTACTCGATGGGTGGCGTCCAGTACGGCATCCCGTTGCGCGGCTACGAAGAGTTCTCCATCACGCCCGACGGCTACGACCCCTTCTCGAGCTCCAGCCGGGCCAGTCCCAACGCGTTCGGGCAGTCGTATGCGGCGTTCACCGCCGAGGTGGGCGCGCGGATGAGCCAGTCGCTGTACGTCAACCTCTTCTTCGACGCCGGCAACGTGTACCGTACGCCCTCGCAGTTCGATCCCGCCCGCCTCTACCGCGGGGTGGGCGTTGGGGTAGCTTTGATCTCACCGCTGGGCCCGATCGGAATCGACCTGGCCTATGGCATCGATCGACTCGATATCCTGGGCGAGCCGGCGCCCGGCTGGAAGTTGCATTTCAAGATCGGCAATATTTTCTGATGGCTGCAGTTTCATATTCACGGACATTCTTGCAGGAGTTCACGATGGGACGTCTACTCTCCACGATTGCTCTCGCCGGACTGGTGACCGGCCTGGTGGCGGTGCCGGCAACGGCACAGCAGACCGCCGGCAAGGTCGCCTTCATCAATTCCCGGCTGGTGCTGGCCGCCGCTCCCGGGTACGCCAAGGCCGAGTCACTCTACGCCGGAGAAGTCGCCGGCTACCGGATTGAAGTGCAGAAGCTGCAGGCCAGCCTCGATTCGTCGGTGCAGGCGTTCCAGCAGAGCTCGGTCGTGCTGAGCCCCTCGGCGCGCACCGCCAAGCAGAAGGAGCTGGAGGCGCAGCAGCAGCGCCTTGAGCAGCGGATGCAGGAGTTGCAGGACAAGGCGGTCCAGCGCGAGCGCGACCTGCTCGAGCCGATCCAGCAGCGGGTGACCTCCGTCGTCGAGGGGGTACGCGCCGCGGGCGGGTACGCCATGATCTTCGACGTCGGGGTGCAGAACTCCGGGGTTGTCGCGGCCGACCGATCGCTGGACCTGACCCAGAAGGTCATCGACCAGTTGAAGGCTGGCGGCGGCAGCTGAGGAGGTGACGATTCCCACCCTCACGGCACAGGCGGTCGCTGACCTTGTCGGCGGCCGCCTGCTTGGCAATGGGGCGCTCCCCCTGACGGCGGTTGGTCCGCTCGACCGGGCCGACGGCGGGACACTCTCGTTCCTGAGCGGAGCCCGCTACCTCGGCATGTTCCATCGATCGTCGGCGGGGGCCGTCCTGCTCCGCGACGAGCACGCGGCGGAATCCGACGGACCCGCCACGCGGATCGTGGTGGATGACCCGGGGCAGGCCATTCTGCGCGTCGTGCCGCTGCTCTTTCCCGAGGAGGCGCCGGTCTGGGGCGTGGACCCGACGGCCGTCATCGGCCAGGGCACCTCCTGGGACGGCGAGGTGTCCATCGGGGCCCATGCGGTCCTCGGCCGCAACGTCCGGCTCGGCGCCCGGTGTCGCATCGGCCCGGGCGTGGTACTCGGCGACGGGGTCGTGGCCGGCGATGATTGCGACATCGGTGCGAACACCGTCTGCCACCAGGGCACGCGCCTTGGACATCGGGTGCGCCTCAAGGCGCTGGCGGTCATCGGGGGCGACGGGTTCGGATTCGCGTCGGGGCCGGGGGGGCATCGCCCCATCCGCCACGTCGGCGGCTGCATCCTCGAGGATGACGTGCAGGTGGGCTCTCATTCAGCCATCGACCGAGGGAGCCTCGACGACACCGTCATCGGCGCGGGCACAAAAATCGACAATCAGGTCCATATTGCCCATAACGTCCGCATGGGACCGGGTTGCCTGATCATGGCGGGCGTCGGCGTGGCGGGCAGCGCCCGGATGGGGGCTGGCGTTATTCTCGCCGGTCAGGTCGGGATCGTGGGCCATGTCACGCTCGGCGACGGCGTCCGCATCAGCGCGCAGTCCGGCATCGGCCAGGACGTGCCGGCAGGAACCGACATGGGTGGCACCCCGGCCCGCCGCCAGCGGGATTATCTCCGTGCCCAGTCCGCCCTTTACCGGGTGGCCAAGATCATCAACCAGCTCGAAGAACTCGTGTCGAAGCGAGGTGACCGTGGCTAGGCGAACGATTGAGCGTGATGTCGTCCTCACAGGGGCGGGACTCCACACCGGTGCACACGTGACGGTGACGTTCCGGCCCGCGCCGGCCGGCCGGCGGGTGGTCTTCCGGCGCACCGACCTGCCTGGCACGCCGGAAATCGCCGCGCGCCTCGAGGAAGTCGAGGCCACCGACCGGCGGACGGTGCTCGGGCAGGGGGACCAGGCCATCCACACCGTCGAGCACGCCCTGGCGGCAGTGGGAGCGCTCGGCATCGACGATCTCTATATCGACATCGACGGTCCGGAACCGCCGGCGCTCGACGGCTCGTTTCGACCCTGGTTCGAGGCGTTGCAGGGTGCGGGCGACCGGATGCAGGAGGGCGACCCGGTCGTTTACCGGGTGCTGGCCCCGTTTACCGTCACGGAGGGCGGGTCCAGCTACGTGGTCTCGCCGGCGGGCACCGGGCGCGTCACCGTCGCCATCGACTTCTCGCATCCCCTCATCGGCTCGCAAGCCGGCAGCTATGAAGTGACGCCCGAGGTGTTCGCTCGCGAGCTGGCGGGTGCCCGTACCTTCGGGTTCGTCCACGAGGTGGAGGGGCTGAAAGCGAAGGGGCTCATCCAGGGCGCGTCGACGGCCAACGCCGTCGTCCTGACCGATACCGGCTTGGTGGAGGGCACCGTCCTCCGGTGGCCCGACGAGTTCGTCCGGCACAAGGCCGCCGACCTCATCGGCGACCTGACGCTTATCGGCGGACGGATCCAGGCCCACATCGTGGCGACCCGTCCGAGCCACCAGGGAAACATCGCGCTGGCGCGCGCCATTGCGCGGACCGGGCAGCGAGAGGGCGGGATCGCGATGGACATCGGCCGGATTCTCGATGTCATCCCCCATCGATATCCCTTCCTGCTGGTCGACCGGATCATCGAGATCGAGGGGAAGAAGCGAATCGTCGGGATCAAGAACGTCACCATCAACGAACCGTTTTTCCAGGGCCACTTCCCCGGGCATCCGATCATGCCGGGCGTGCTGATCATCGAGGCCATGGCGCAGGTCGGCGGCATGCTGGTGCTGGGTTCCCTGGTGGAAATGACCGAAGAGAAGGTCATTTACTTCATGTCGCTGGACAAGGTGAAATTCCGGCGGCCGGTGCTCCCCGGCGACCAGCTGCGGTTTGAGCTCGAGATGGTGCAGTTCCGCGGCAAGACCTGCAAGATGCAGGGGGTCGCGTATGTGGACGGCAAGGTGGCGGTCGAGGCGGAGATGATGGCGGCGGTGGTGGACCGGTGACTTCCCGCATCCACCCGACGGCGCTGGTGGATGCTGGCGTGCAGCTCGGCGCGGATGTCGAGGTCGGTCCCTTTGCGATCATCGGCCCCGACGTCGTCGTCGGCGACGGCTGCCAGATCGGGCCGCGCGCCACCCTGGAGCGCTACGTGCGGCTCGCGGCCCGGGTGTCGGTCGGCTCGGGGTCGATCATCGGCGGTCCACCGCAGGATTTCAAGTTCAAGGACGAGGAAACCTGGGTGGAGGTGGGGGAGGGGACGGTCATCCGCGAATATGTCACGGTCAACCGCGGCACGGCGGCCACCGGCAAGACCGTGGTCGGCGCCAGCTGTTTCCTGATGTCGTACGTGCACATCGCCCACGACTGCCGGGTCGGCGACCGCGTCATCATCGCCAACAGTACGCAGATCGCCGGTCATGTCACCATTCATGACCACGCCAATCTCAGCGGCCTCGCCGCAGTGCACCAGTTCGTGACCATCGGCAGCTATGCGTTCGTCAGCGGGTGCACCCGGGTCAACCAGGACGTGCCGCCCTACGTCAAGGCCGCCGGCAACCCGATGGAGCTGTACGGCCTCAACTCCATCGGGCTGCAGCGCGCCGGGTTCGCTCCCCAGACTATCGCCGGGCTGAAGCGGGCCTACCGGTTGTTCTTCAATTCCGACCTCAACCTCGGCCAGGCGATCGAGCGGGCTCGCCTCGACCTCCCGGACCTCCCGGAAATCGATCGCTTCATCGGATTCGTCGAGTCGTCCGCGCGGGGTGTCCCGGCGTGAGCGCGCCGCTGCCGGTCGGCGTGATCGGCGTGGGCGCGCTTGGCCGCCATCACGCGCGGCACCTGGCGACGCTCGAAGGGGTGCGGCTGGTGGGGGTGTACGACGCCAACCCGGACACCGCCGCCCGGGTGGCCGCGGAGGTCGGCGCGCCCCTGGTGACGGAAGTCGACGCGTTGCTGGGGCAGGCCAAGGCGGTGTCCATTGCCGTGCCGACGTCCCTGCATGGGGAGGTCGGGCTTCGCGCGTTGGAGCGCGGCGTCGCGGTGCTGATGGAAAAGCCCCTCGCCGCCACCCTGAGCGAAGCCGACGCACTGGTGGCGGCGGCCAGGCAGGCCGGCGTCGTGCTGCATGTCGGACAGATCGAGCGCTTCAACCGGGCGGTCCGGGCAGTGCTCCCGGCGGTGGAAACCCCCCGGTACATCGAGGCGGAGCGCATCGCGCCCTATTCGCCGCGTGGGACCGATGTGTCTGTCGTCCTCGATCTGATGATTCACGATCTCGACCTGCTGCTCGCCCTGACGGGTTCCCCCGCGGTCACCGATGTGCGCGCCATCGGCGCCGCGGTGCTCTCGTCGCACCTCGACATGGTCAACGCGCGCCTGGAATTGCCCGGCGGCACCGTCGCCTCCATCACCGCCTCCCGCATCGGTCGCGAGCGGATTCGCCGGGTCCGGATTTACCAGGACACGGGATACCTGACGCTCGACCTCTCCACCGGGCAAGCCAGGTTTCTCCGGGTTCGCCCCAGCTGGAAGCGCGGCACCGGGACGAGCCTCGACGAAGTGGTGGAGGAAATCGTGCTGGAGGCGCCCGAAGGGGATGCGCTCCGGCTCGAACTGACGGAATTTGTGCGGGCCGCGCGTGGGGAACCGAACCGCGGGGTGACCGGTGCCGAGGGACGCGCCGCGCTCGACCTCGCCCTGCGCGTCGGCGCGGTGGTGCGCGCGGCATGACAGAGCCCGCTCCGCGGATTCTCGTGTCCGCGGGGGAACCATCGGGAGACCTGCACGGCGCGGAGGTGGTGACGGCGCTCCGGGCGCGCTGGCCCTCCGCCCGAATCGACGGAGTCGGTGGACCGCGCATGGCCGCCGCCGGGGCGACGCTCCTCTTTCCGATGGAGCGCCTCAGCGCCATGGGCGCGGTCGAGATCGTGCGCCGGATTCCGGCGCACGTCGAGTTGTACCGTCGGCTGAAGGCGGATTTTCGCCGGGGACGGTGGGATCTGTACCTGCCCGTCGACTACCCGGGATTCCATCTGCGGACCGCTCGGGCGGCCCGGCGTGCCGGCGGCAAGGTGCTGTACTACATCCCGCCCCAACTCTGGGCCTGGCGCCCGGGGCGGGCGCGCAAGCTGGCCGCCGCCATCGACCGACTCGCCGTCGTCCTGCCCTTCGAGCCGGCGTTCTTCAGGGGCCTGGGCCTGGCGGCCGACTATGTCGGTCATCCGTTGCTCGACCGACCTCCCCCACCGACCCGGGAGGCGGCGCGAGCGGCGCTGGGGATCCCGGCCGGGGCGCGCGTCCTGGCGCTCTTTCCCGGGAGTCGGGAGCAGGAGGTCCGCAGTCACTGGCGCACCTTCCTGGCCGTGGCGGAGCGGCTGCTCGACGCGGGGCGGTGCGACGAGGTCGTGGTCGCCGCCACGCCGGCCGGCACCTACCCGGAGCCGGGAAGGGCGAAACTCCACGGCGATGCGCGCGCCGTCCTGTCGGCCGCCGACGCCTGCCTCGCCAAGTCGGGCACCACGACGCTCGAGGCGGCGCTCGCCGACGTTCCGATGGCCGTGGCGTACCGGATGCACCCCCTCACCTTCGCCGTGGCGCGGCGCGTGGTGACGGTGCCGTGGGTCAGCCTCGTCAACCTGATCGCCGACCGCGAGGTGGTCCCGGAGTTCTTGCAGGAGCAGATGACCAGTGAGGCGCTCACGACCACGATGGGCGAGCTCCTCACCCCGACGCATCCGGCGCGGTTGGCCCAATTGTCGGCGCTGGCCGAGGTGCGGGGGCGGCTGGGCACGCCAGGGGCCTCGGCGCGGGTGGCCGGGATGGCGGCGGAGCTGCTCGCCAGGTGAAGCTCAAGGTGCCGCCGAAACTGGTGGACTGGATCGCGCGTCCCGTTGCGCGCGGCGTGGCGGCGACCTGGCGGTTCGAGCACGTCCATCGCGAGGTCTGGGACGGCCTCGTGGCCGGTGGGACGGGATTCGCGTGCATGCTCTGGCACGAGACACTCCTGCCGCTGCTCTGGCACCACCGGGAGGCCCGGGCGGTCATCGTGGTGAGCCAGGCCCGGGACGGGCAGTACCTTTCGGATTTCGCCGAGTCGATCGGGTACCGACTGGTGCGTGGATCGAGCTCCCGGGGGGCGGTCGGCGCGCTGATCGCCGCGGCCAGGGAACTGGAGCGGGGGACCATCGTGGCGCTGACCCCGGATGGTCCCCGGGGCCCCCGACGCGAACTGAAGCCCGGGGTCTTGGCCGCGGCGCAGCGGGCCGGGGTGCCGGTGCTCCCGGTCTATGCCGAGGTCAAGTCGGCGTGGCGACTAGATTCATGGGATCGATTCTGCATCCCGAAACCGTTTGCGAGGGTGCGGGTGGCGTACGGTACACCGTTGCGGGTGGGACCGGGTGCGGAGCAGCTGACGGCGGCCGTGGGGCAGGCACGGCTCTCCATGGACGAGGTCGAGAGGATGGCGCGATGGCCCGACGGCACGGCGATACCCACCGGCTGATACGCTGGCTCTGGACCAGCCGCCGGGTCGGCGCGCGACTGGCCCGGGTGGCCTTGCTCCCGGCGTCGGGACTCTGGCGCGCCGGGATGGGGTTGCGGGAATGGTCGTTCCGTCGCGGCTGGCGCGCGGCGCACGACTTGCCACGCCCGTCGGTCGCCGTGGGCAACCTGACGGTCGGGGGCTCGGGGAAGACGCCCATCGCCACTTGGATTGCGCGGCACTATGCCGCGCAGGGGCTGCGCCCTGGCATCCTGCTGCGCGGCTATGGCGCCGATGAGGTGCTGGTGCATCGCCACGATGTCCCGGAAGCGGTGGTCGTCGCCAATCCCGATCGGGTGGCCGGTGCGGCCGAGGCCGCGGCCGCTGGCGCCGACCTGCTGGTGCTGGACGACGCCTTTCAGCGGCTCGACGTCCGCCGGGATCTCAACGTGCTCGTGGTGAGCGCCGAGACGACGCTCGCGGTGCGGTGGCTGCTTCCCGCGGGGCCATGGCGCGAGGGGTGGGGAGCGATGGAACGGGCCGACTTCATTGTCGTGACGCGGAAGCGCGCGACGGTCGAGGCTGCGGAGGCCCTGGCCCGCGAGATCGCGCTCCGGGTCTCGGTTCCGATCGCCCGGGTCCACCTGGGACTGCATCATCTCGAGGGGATGTTGAGCGGCGTGTCGCAGCCGGTGGAGTCGCTGCGCGGCGAGCGCGTGGTGGCCGCGACGGCCATCGCCGATCCCGATGCCTTTGTGGCGCAGGTGAAGGGGACCGGCGCCCAGGTTCAGGTGGCCACCTGGAAGGATCACTACGAATTTCGGGACGAGGACGTGGCGTGGATCGCCCGGGCGGCCCGCAAGGCCGACCACGTCGTCCTGACCGCCAAGGACGCCGTCAAGCTCCGCGACCGCTGGCCGGCCAGCGCGCCGGAGCCCCTTGTGGCGATATTGAATGTCAGGTTCGAAACCGGGGGCGACGCCTTCATCGCGGCGCTGGACGCCCTCGTGTCATCCGCGAAGCACCCGCAGTCCACTTGAAGGTCCGGACCACCCGGAGAGGAATATGACCAGCGTGAACGTGCGTACCGGCCAGGATGTCGTCCGTCCGGATAAGGACACCTTTCTCAGCGAGGAGAACCCGTTCGAGGCGATGATGTCGCGCTTCGACTATGCCGCCAAGCGGCTCAGCCTGGACGCCGGGCTGTACAAGGTTCTGCGCAACCCCGAAAAGCAGATCACGGTGTCGATCCCGGTGCAGCGGGACGGCGGCGACGTCGAGGTGTACACCGGCTATCGGGTGCTCTACAACACCTCCCGCGGCCCCGCCAAGGGCGGCATTCGATTCGACATGAACGTCACGCTGGACGAGGTGACCGCACTGGCGGCGTGGATGACCTGGAAGTGCGCCGTCGTCAACATCCCCTTTGGCGGAGCCAAGGGCGGCGTCATCTGCGACCCCGGCACGATGTCCATGGGCGAACTCGAGCGCCTGACCCGGCGGTACACCTCGGCCATCATCGACACCCTCGGCCCGGACAGCGACGTGCCCGCCCCGGACGTCAACACCAACGAGCGCGTCATGGCGTGGATCATGGACACCTACTCCATGCACAAGCGCCATACGGTCACCGCCGTGGTCACCGGCAAGCCGGTGGAAATGGGCGGCTCGCTCGGCCGGCGGGAAGCGACCGGCCGGGGTTGCATGATCGTGACGCTGGAGGCGCTCAAGCGTCACGGGATGCCGATCAAGGGGGCCCGGGTGGCGGTGCAGGGGTTCGGCAACGTCGGCTCGGTGGCCGCCGACCTGCTCGCCAGGGAAGGCGCCATCATCGTCGCGGTCAGTGACAAGTCCGGCGGCTTGTACAACGCCAAGGGCTTCAACGTGGCCGAACTGCTCGCCTGGGTGAAGGAGAAAAAGGTGCTCGCCGGGTTCCCCAATGGCGAAGTCATCAGCAACGAACAGCTGCTCGCGTGCAACTGCGACGTCCTCCTGCCCGCGGCGATGGAAAACGTCATCACCAGCAAGAACGCCGCGAGCATCCAGGCCAAGATCATCTGCGAAGGGGCCAACGGCCCGACGACCGCCAAGGCCGACGCCATCCTGGAACAGAAGGGCATCTTCGTGATTCCCGATATCCTGGCCAACGCCGGCGGGGTCACGGTGAGTTACTTCGAGTGGGTGCAGGACCGCAGCGGGTATTTCTGGGACGAAGATACCGTCAACCGGCGGCTCGAGCGGATCATGGGCACCGCCTTCGACGAAGTGGCGACCATGGCCGACAAGCACGCGGTCAACATGCGCATCGCGGCCTACATGTTGGCCATCGAGCGGGTCGCGGCTGTCCACCGGCTGCGTGGCATGTACGCCTGAGCCGCCGGGCCTCGCGTGGAGATTTGGCTGCTGGCAGTCGGCAAGCTGCGCCCGTGCTACCGCGAGGCCTGTGACGATTATCTTCGCCGTCTCGGTCGGCGCGCGAAGGTGCATGAAGTGGAGGTGCGTGAAGCGGCCCGGGCT
Source organism: uncultured Gemmatimonadales bacterium (assembly GCA_963705985.1). Taxonomy (GTDB): domain Bacteria; phylum Gemmatimonadota; class Gemmatimonadetes; order Gemmatimonadales; family GWC2-71-9; genus SPDF01. The sequence continues at coordinate 358,256 of CAVPLK010000003.1, forward strand.
CCAACCCGGGCCGTTCAACAGGCGGAAGAGGCTGCCCGCCTGCGGGCGCGGCTTCCCCCGCGGGCCCGCGTAATCGCGCTCGCCCGCGAGGGCGACAGCTGGTCCAGTGCCGACTTGGCGCGCCGCACCGGGCGGTGGGAAACCGAGGCCCGTCCCCTGGCGTTCATGATCGGTGGGTCCACCGGGCTCGACCCCGGCCTGCTCGCCGGCGCGGACCACCGATGGAGTCTCGGTCCCCTGACGCTGCCGCATGAACTGGCCCGGGTCGTGGTCGCCGAGCAGCTCTATCGGGCGGGCACGATTCTCCGCGGTGAACCGTATCACAAAGGGAGGTAGGGCTGGCTGAGTGGTTTGAGGACTGGTTCAACGACGACTACCTGGCGCTCTATCCGCACCGCGACGAGGCGGAGGCCGATCGCGCCGTGGCGCTGTTGGCGCGCCTCCTCCCCTGGCAACCAGGCTGGCGGGTACTCGATGTCGGGTGCGGCGCCGGCCGGCATGCGCGCGCGCTGGCGGAGGCGGGGGCACATCCGGTCGGACTCGACCTCTCGGGCGACCTGCTGCGCCGCGCCCGCGCCACCGGCATCCCGCTGGTGCGGGCGGACATGCGCCGCCTGCCGGTGCGACGTCGGTCGATGCATCTCGTCGTAAACCTCTTCACCAGCTTCGGCTATTTCGAGCACGACGCCGAGCACGCACAGGTATTGCGGGGCATCGCCGATGTGCTCGCGCCCGGCGGGTGGTTCGCCCTCGATTTCCTCAACGCCGACACCGTGCGCGCCGCGCTGGTCGCCGAGGAGGTGCAGCAACTTGGGGTCGGCCCGGTGCGCATCACCCGCGCGCTCCAGGAGGACGGCCGGCGGGTCGTCAAGACCATTCACATTCCCGGTGGCCGGACGTTCGTCGAGCGTGTTCGCCTCTTCCAGGCGGAGGAGCTCGAGTCGATGCTTGTCGCCGCCGGGCTTGCCGTGCAGTTCCGCCTTGGCGACTACGCCGGCGGGCCGCTGCTCCCTGGCGCGCCGCGCACCATTCTGCTCTCCCGGCTGGCCCCCTGATGCGCATCCTCCCCACGCCCTTCGCGACGCCAAACGCCTGGCCCGTTCCTGTCGCCGGGGGATTCGATCCGTCGCTCGTACCGGCCCTGATCGCCGGTCCAGGGCAGGAGGCGCTCCGCGCCCGGCTTGCGGAGCCTGGGGCGCTGGTCGTGACGACGGGCCAGCAGCCGGCGCTCTTCACCGGACCGCTCTACGCCGTGCACAAGGCGCTGTCGGCCGCCGCCCTGGCCCGCGTCCTGTCGGCGCGCTGGGATCGCACGGTGGTACCGCTGTTCTGGGTCGCGAACGACGACCATGACTTTGCCGAGGCCAATCACGCGGCCTGGTTGCGGCCGGATGGCACCCTCCACGTCGAGCGGCTTCCCGACCGGCCGCCGGAGGCGTCGTTGCGTCCGATGTCGCAGGAGCCGATCGGGGCCGAGATTACAGCGGCGCTGAACGTCCTTGCCGCGGATCTCGCTGCGTTCGACGGGGGCGAGCCGGTTCTGCAGTGGTTGCGCGCCCATTTCGCGCCTGACGCCACCCTGGGGCACGCCAGCGGCGCTGCGCTCGCGGAGTTGCTGGCGCCCCTCGGCGTGCTCTGCCTGGACGGGTCCCACGCGGCCCTGAAGGCCAGGGGGGCTCCGCTGGTCCGGCGCGCGCTCGAGGACGCGGCCGGCGTGGAGTCGGCCCTCGTCCGCCGATCCGCCGAGCTCGTGGCGGCAGGGCGGGACCCTGGGGTCTCCGTCGGCGATGGCGCCACGCTGGTCATGCTGGAGGGGGCTGAGGGTCGGGACCGGTTGGTCCGGGAGGGTTCGGGGTTCGCGACGAGACATGGCGGGGAGCGGTTTACCCTCCCGGCACTGCTGGATCTCCTCGATCGGGAACCAGCGCGCTTTTCCGGAAACGTTTTGCTCCGCCCCGTGCTCGAGCGGGCGGTGCTGCCGACGGTGGCCTATGTCGCTGGACCCGGTGAGCTGCGCTACCTGGCGTTGGCCGAATCGGTCTACGCCCAGCTCGGGGTCGATCGGCAGCTTCCGGTGCCCCGGTGGTCGGGGCTGCTGGTGGAGCCGCGGGTGGATCGGGTGCTCGCGAAATTCGGCGCGCCGCTCGACGAGCTGCTCGCGCCGGACGCCCGACTCGAGGCCCGCGTCGCCCGGGAGCACCTGTCGCCGGAGGCGACCGGGGCGCTGACGGCGCTGCGCGCCGGGATCGCCGCGGAGTACGCCGTCCTCGAGGCAGCCGCAGCCGAGGTGGACCCCACGTTGCTCCGGCCGATCCAGGGACTGAAGAGTCGCGCGCTCGAGGGGGCGGGGAAGGCCGAAAAGAAGCTGATCCAGCACCTCAAGCGCCGGCATCAGACCGAAACGGCACAGATAGACCGGGCGCGTACCGCCGTGCAGCCGGGAGGCCGGCCGCAGGAACGGGTCGTGACCGTGGCCCCCTACCTTGCCCGGTATGGCCATGGGCTCCTGCCCGCCCTCCTCGATGAAATGATCTCCTGGTACAGCGCCGCACTTGAAGGCGCGGCCCCTCCCTCGTAAGATCGTTGCATGGTAATGCTCATTGGGCTGGTCCTGCTGGTGGCGCTGATGCTCCCGATCCTGAGCATCGTACTCGACTCGCCCTTCGGGCGGGCGCTCGCGCGTCGCGTCGACGGCCCCGAAGTCGCGCCCCCGCCGGTCGCCGATCTGGCCAAGCGGGTGGAGTTGCTGGAGAGTGAAATCGACGACCTCACGCGCGCGGTCGAAGGGCTGAAAGACGAGAACGCCTTCCTGCAGCGCCTGATCGAGGACGCCCCGGCGCGGCCCGCCCTGCCGCCGCGCAGTTCCCCCTGAGCGTCCCGATGTCCCGCCGGCCCGCTGCGATGGTCGCGGCCGGGATCTTCCTGAGCCGGATCCTCGGCCTGGTGCGGCAGCGCGCGCTCGCCCACTTCCTCGGCAATTCCAGCGTGGCGGACGCCTTCACCGCCGCCTTCCGCATTCCCAATCTTCTCCAGAACCTGTTCGGCGAGGGCGCCCTCTCGGCGTCCTTCATTCCGGTCTATGCCGGGCTGCTCGCCGAAAAGGACGCTGAAGAAGCCGACCGGGTCGCCGGCGCCGTCGGGGCACTGCTCGCCCTCGTCGTCTCGGGCATCGTCGTCCTCGGGGTCCTTGGGGCGCCGGTCCTGGTCACCATCATTGCTCCGGGATTTGCCGGCGACAAACGCGAGCTGACGATCCGCCTGGTCCAAATTCTCTTTCCGGGGGCGGGACTGCTGGTGCTCTCGGCCTGGTGTCTCGGGATCCTGAACAGCCACCGGCGGTTCTTCCTCAGTTACGCCGCCCCGGTCGCCTGGAACGTGGCCATCATCGGGACGCTGCTGGTGCTCGGTCCCCGGCGGAGCATGGCGGAGCTTGCCGTCGCCGCCGCCTGGGCCAGCGTCGCCGGGAGCCTCCTCCAGGTGCTGGTCCAGTGGCCCACCGTGCGGCGGCTGGCTCCTTCGCTGCGATTCCGCCTGAACGCCGCCACGGCACAGGTGCGCGCCGTCCTCCACAACTTTGTCCCGGCCTTCGTGGGCCGGGGCGTCGTGCAAGTCAGCGCCTTCATCGACTCGCTGCTGGCGACGCTCCTTCCCACCGGCGCGGTGGCGGCCATCGGGTATGCACAGACCATCTACCTGATGCCGGTGAGTCTCTTCGGAATGGCCATCTCGGCCGCCGAACTCCCCGCCATGTCCGGCGCACGCGGCACGGCGGAGGAGGTCGGGACATTCCTCCGCGCGCGACTCGACGGCGGGCTGCGGCGAGTGGCGTTCCTCGTGGTGCCCTCGGCGATGGCGTTCCTGGCACTTGGGCACGTCATCGTGCGCGCGCTCTACCAGACCGGCGAATTCGGCCAGCAGGATTCGCTCTACGTCTGGGGCATTCTCGCCGGGTCGGCGGTGGGGCTGCTCGCGTCGACAATGGGCCGCCTGTACGCCTCGGCGTTCTATGCGCTGCGCGACACCCGCACCCCCCTCCGGTTTGCCGTGATCCGCGTTCTGCTGACCGGCGCCTTCGGATGGTTCGCGGCGCTCCGCCTGCCGGCGCTCCTCGTCATCGGACCCGAGTGGGGAGCGGCCGGCCTGACCATCTCGGCGGGGGTGGCGGGATGGGTGGAATTTGCGCTGCTCCGGCGAGGCCTCCGGATGCGCATCGGTGCCACGGGCCTCCCGACCGGATACCTGCCACGGCTTTGGGCGGCCGCGGCACTCGGCGCAGGCGTGGGTTGGATCGCCCTCCGGTATCTCCCGGCATGGCATCCGGTGCCGGCGGCGGTGGTCATCCTCGGAGGGTTCGGAGTCACGTACCTGCTCGCGGCGCGGCTCTTCGGCGTGCAGGAGGCGCGCAACCTGCTGGTCCGTCGATGACCGACCCGCCGACGCCCTCCGCCGCACTCGCGCGGAAGCTCGACACCCTCCCCGACGGCCCCGGCGTCTACCTGTGGAAGGACGCGGCCGGGACCGTCATTTACGTCGGCAAGGCAAAGCGGCTGCGCGGACGGGTGCGGAGCTATTTCCTGGGCGACCACGCGGAGAATCCCAAGTCCCGCCTGCTGGTCCGACACATCGCCGATGTCGAGACCATCGTCGTGCCCGACGAGGTCCAGTCGTTGCTCCTTGAGAACAACCTCATCAAGACGTACCAGCCCCGCTTCAACGTCCGGCTCAAGGACGACAAGAGCTACCCCTCGATTGCGGTGACGGTGAAGGACCCGTTTCCGCGCGTCCTCGTCACACGGCGGATGGACATTCCGGGCGCGAGGTATTTTGGGCCGTACACCGACGTGACGCTGATGCGGCGTTCGCTCGCGCTCGTCCGCCGGATGTTCACGGTTCGCAGCTGCAGCGACGACCTGCCGCGCGATCGCCGGGAGCGCCCCTGCCTCGATTACCACATCGGCCGGTGCCGGGCGCCGTGCATGGGATGGCAGGACGACGCGTCCTACCGCGCAATGATCGAGGAGGTGCTCGACTTCCTCGGTGGCCGCACGGTGGATGTGCGCTCCCAGGTGCGCGACCTGATGAGCGCCGCCAGCGACCGGCAAGACTACGAGCGTGCCCGCGAGCTTCGGGACACCCTCAAGTGGCTGGATCGCGCCGACACGCCGGCGGCGGTCGAGGTGACCGGCACCGGCGATGCCGACGTGATCGGGTACGCCCGGGACGGCGACGACGCGGTCGGGGTCCTGATGCGGATCCGCGAAGGGCGGCTGATCGGCAGGGAGCACCGGGTACTCGAGAATGTCGACGAGGTCGGCGATGCCGAGGTGCTCGGTGCGCTGCTGGTGCGGTACTACCTGCCGACCGAGGGCCGAGCCGACCGCCTGGTCCTGCCGTTGCCTCCCGCCGACCTGGATGAACTGGAATCGCTGTTGCCCGGGGTGCATGTGCTGGTGCCGCAGCGGGGCACCGCGGCGCGATGGCTCGACCTGGCGGACCAAAATGCGCGGCACCTGCTGGAGAGCCTGCGGATCGAATCGTTCGAGACCGACGAGCGGGCGGAGGATCCGGTCTACGCGCTGGGGCGGGACCTCGGCTTGAGCGTAGTGCCGCGGAGCCTGATCTGCGTGGACATTTCGACCAACCAGGGTCGCGACACCGTGGGCTCGCTGGTCTGGTTCGAGGCGGGGCGACCCAAGAAGGCGGAGTACCGCAAGTTCAAGATCCAGGGCGTTGGTCAGCAGGACGACTTCGCCGCGATCCACGAGGTCATCACCCGGTACCTGACACGCCGGCAGGAGGAGGGGAAGCAGCTCCCGGACCTCGTCGTGATCGACGGGGGGAAGGGGCAGCTCGGCGCGGCGCGTGCGGCGGCGGACGCTGCTGGGTTTGAGACCCTGCCCATCGTCTCACTCGCCAAGCGGGAGGAGGAGATCTTCCTGGCGGGGCGGGGGGAGGGGCTCCGTTTGCCGCGCCGCGCCCCCTCGTTGCGGCTCCTGCAGCGGGCGCGGGATGAAGCCCACCGATTTGGCGTGGCCTACAGCCGGAAGCGCCGGAGCCAGCGCACCATCACCTCGGAGTTGTTGGATATTCCCGGCGTGGGGCCGCTCAAGCGGACCCGATTGCTGGAACGATTCGGAAGCCTGGCCGCGGTCAAGACCGCCAGCGTGGCGGAAATCGCCGCGGTGCAGGGGTTTTCCACCACACTTGCCGAACGGGTGCTCGCCACCCTGGGAGCACGCACATGACCGACTCGTTGGCCCGCCCCGCCGAGGGCATCGATTGGACCCTCGAATGCCTCGCGTGTGAAGCGACGAGCACCGCCGAGGGATTGCCCACGGTCTGCATCTGCGGGCAACCCTGGCTGGTCCGGTATCCCAACCGGCGCCCCGGCATCGTGCAGCGCGCTGAGGTGCGACGCCGTCATGGCATGTGGCGGTTCCGCGATTTTCTTCCCCTGCGACCGTTCGAGGAACCGGTGTCGCTCGGCGAAGGCGACACCCCGCTCCTTCGGTTGCGCCGTACCGCCACGCGGCTCGGGGTCCCCAATCTCTGGCTGAAGGACGAAGGCACCAATCCCACGGGATCTTTCAAGGCGCGTGGCCTGAGCGCCGCCATCACCAGGGCCACGGCGGCCGGCGCACGCCACTTCACCCTGCCCACGGCGGGCAACGCCGGTGTCGCGGCATCGGCGTATGCCGCCCGCGCGGGCGCCGACGTGCGGGTCTTCGCACCCAAGACGACGCCTGCCACGATCCTCTCCCAGATCGGGACGTTCGGCGGGACACTTGTCCTGCTGGAGGGACACATCGGCGACTGCGGCAAGGCAAGCCGCGCCTGGGCAGCGGAATCGGGCGCGTTCGATCTTTCTACCCTGAGGGAACCGTACCGGATCGAGGGCAAGAAGACGCTGGGACTGGAGCTGGCACTCCAGCTGGCCTGGAAGATGCCCGATGTGATCTTGTACCCGACAGGTGGCGGCACCGGCCTGATCGGGATGTGGAAGGCGTTCCAGGAGCTGAAGGAGCATGGGTGGGTCGAGGGCGACCTGCCGCGCTTCTACTCCGTGCAGTCGACCGGATGTGCCCCAATCGTCAAGGCATTCGAAAATGGCGCTGATCGCGCGGACTCGTGGCCGGACCCGTGGACGGTGGCGAGCGGCCTGCGAGTGCCGAGTGCCCTGGGGGATCGGCTGATGCTGCGGGCGCTGCGGGAGACCGAGGGTGGGGCGATCGCGATCGACGATGGCGCGCTGGTTGCGGCCGCGGCCACCGTGTCGCGCGAGGAAGGGGTCGACGTCTCCCCCGAGGGTGGTGCGGCTCTGGCTGCGCTCGAGGTGCTGGTGGGACGGGGACAGGTTGACCGGGGCGAGACCGTGGTGGTTTTCAACACCGGCGCCGGATGGCTCTACCGAAATCCACCGGAATTGCGGGCGGGGGCCTAGGGAGCGATATTTCCAAGTCTATGCCTGACAGCCGTTTTGCCGTCATCGACCCGTCCTCCGGAATCAGTGGCGACATGCTGCTGGGCGCGCTGGTGGACCTCGGTGCCGGGGAGGACTGGATCAGGGCACTGCCGGGGCGGCTCGGCTGCCCCGAGGTGCGGATCGAGATCGCCAGGGTGGATCGGGCGGGGATCGGTGCGCGGCGGGTAACGGTACGGCTCCCCGACGGCTCCACGGAGGCCCCGGCTGTCCCGGTCGCGCATGCGCATGGAGCGGGTCATCCTGAGCACCACGGTGCGGATTCGCACGCGCACGCGCCGCATCGGCATATCGGCGAATTGCTCGAGATGATCGAGCGGGCCCCGCTCTCCGCCTGGGTGCGAGAGCGGGCGCAGCGAGCCTTCCGGCTCCTGGGCGCGGCTGAAGGGCGCGTACACGGGGTCGAGGCGGATCAGGTGGCCTTGCATGAAGTTGGGGCCCTGGACGCGCTCGTGGACATCGTGGGCGGCATCGAGGGATTCGAGCGGCTCGGCATCCGGCAGGTGTACCGGCGGCCGGTCTCGGTTGGCGAGGGCTGGGTGAAGGCTGCCCATGGGGTCTTGTCGGTTCCGGCTCCCGCGACCGGGCTGCTGCTTGAGGGGGTCGAGCTGGGCCCGAACGGTCCCGTGACCGGAGAGGCGACGACGCCGACCGGCGCGGTGCTGCTGCGGGCGCTGACCGAGGGTCCGCCTCCGGCGCGGTGGCGCGCGGTGGCCAGTGGATGGGGGGCGGGCGGACGGAACCCGGCAGGGTACCCGAACGTGCTCCGGGTGATGCTCGGGGAAGTCGTGGGGGAGGCGGCGGAAGTCGTGGTCACGGCCACCGACCTCGATGACTTCAGCCCCGAGTACCTCGAACCGGTCCGGGCGGCGCTCTTTTCGGCCGGGGCCCTCGATGTGCAAGTGTGGAGCACGATGGCCAAGAAGGGCCGTGCGAGCCTGCGCATCGAAGTGGTCAGCGAGGCGGCGTCCGCCGAGGCGATGGCCGATGCGCTGTTCCGGCACACCACCACGGGTGGCGTTCGACGCTGGGTGGCGAGTCGATCAACGCTGGCGCGCCGCGAGTTCGAGGTGACCACCCGCGAGGGTGCGGCGGTGCGGGTCAAGGTACTCGACGCTCCCGGGGGCGCGCGGGTGAAGGCGGAGTATGACGATGTCGTCGCCGCCGCCCGGCAGGCCGGGCGGCCCACGGCGGAGATCGTGCGGGAAGTCCAACATGAAGCGGAACAGCGGGTGGCGCGGGAGGTCGCGTCCCCCTTGACTGACAACTAAGGAGCAACGATGCGGAAGGTGCTTGTAGCGCTGATGGCCGTCGCCCTCTCGGCGACCGGCCTGGTAGCCCAGTCGGCGGATCCGGTGATCAACTTGCGGGTGCAGCGGGCACAGCCCTCGACCTGGGTGGTGCCGGATTGCGGCCTCGACAAGGGCAATTACCTGATCGGCAGTGGCGCGACCTACATGATGAGCGGCATCCAGACGAGCGACAGCGAGAAGAAGGAGCGGCTCTTCACCAACGCCCGCAACGTGGTGATCGAGGGGATCGAGAAGGGGCAGGCCGGCGCCAGCGGCGCGTGGTATTACCTCGGGCGGGCCTACCTGCTGCTCGGTGACCTTGAGGGCGCGGACACCGCCCTGACGCGGGCGCAGTCGCTCGCCCCGTCGTGCGCCAAGGAGATCCAGCTGCTGCGGCGGAACACCTGGGTCGCCCTGGTGAATGCCGGCAACACCTTCCTCAAGGACGAAAACAGGGACTCCGCGGAAGTGCTTTTCCGGCAGGCCAACGAGATCTTCCAGGGCGAGCCGAATTCCTTCACCAGCCTCGCGGTGCTCTTCAACGCGGAGGGCCAGGCGGACAGCGCGATCACGTACTTCCGAAAGGCCGTGGCGTCGACCAGCGACGATCCGAAGGCGGCCGAGTCGCGGGATATGGCGCAGTACAACCTGGCGGCGCTGCTCAGCAACGAGGGCCGCTGGAGCGAGGCGGTCCCGGCGTGGCAGCAGTACCTCACGTGGAAGCCGGACGATATCGATGGCAAGAAGGCGTATGCACGGGCGCTCCGGGCCGACGGGCAGCCCGACGCGGCCGCGGAAATCGAGCGGGAGCTGATCAGCAGCTCGGGCGCCGACGTGCCGATTGGCGACCTGATGGCGGCCGGCGTCAACTTCTTCAACGACCAGAACTACACCGAGGCCGCGGCCACCTTCGAGCGCGTGGTCAAGCGTGAGCCGTGGAATCGTGACGCCCTGTTCAACATGGGCAACGCCTCCCTTGGCGCCGGGGACGGCCCCGCGGTGGTGAAGGCAGGCATGGCGCTCTACGCCATTGAGCCGATGAACGAGAAGAGCCTGCAGCTGTTGGCCAACGGGTATCAGTTCGAGAAGAACCAGAAGATGATCGTGAAGTACGTGACCGAAATCGAGGGGCTGGCCTTCGACTTCGAGGTGCAGCAGCTCCTGCTCCAGAGCGGCGGGGCCAAGGTGATCGGGAAGGCGACCGGCCGCGCGGCCAAGACGATCGACACCAAGCCGATCGCGCCGCATTCCGTCACGCTGGTCTTCGAGTTCCTCAACGAGACGATGGGGGTCGTCGCCACGAGCGAGCGGACGGTTCGTCCGCTGGCGTTGGGTGAGACGGCGGTGGTGGAAGCGGAAGGGCTGGGAGCCGGCATCGTGGGGTGGCGGTACAGCGTCAAGAAGTAGGTCGATTGACAGGCACGCCATTCAGGGCGATTTTTGGATGGTCGCGGGCGTAATTCAGTGGTAGAATGCCAGCTTCCCAAGCTGGACGTCGCCGGTTCGAGCCCGGTCGCCCGCTCTGTTCGCTCGATAGCCAGCCCCCGTCGAACCTCCCGGTTCGGCGGGGGCTGTCGCATGCTGACCACTTCCTTGACGCTCGCTTGACGGGGCGGCGCGATCCTCCGGTCGCAAGGTGAGCCGACCCATGCCGCCCCGGCCTGGTCTGGCGCACCCTCACACCAGGAGGACAGGATGAAGTCACAGTACCGGGTGCTCGCCCTCGCGGCGCTTGTGCTCGCCGCGGCCTGCGCCGACCAGACTGCACCGACCGAGCCGATGGCTTCGGACGCCGGCGGCCTGGAGGAGCATGTCGGTCGGCGGGGTGGATCGAACGACGTCACCGTCATGAGCCAGAACCTGTATGTCGGCGCCGACGTGGACGCCGTCATCATCGCACTGGCCACGCCGGATCCCGACGATGACATTCCCGCCCTGATCGACGCCGTGACCACCATCGAGCGCACAGATTTTCCGGCTCGTGCCCGCGCCATCGCGAGGGAGATTCGCCGGACGCGTCCCGAGGTCGTGGGGCTTCAAGAGGTTTCTACCATCCAGGTGATCATTCCCCCGCTCGGCGTGAACCTGAGTCTCGACTTCCAACAGATTCTGCTCGATGCGCTGGCTGCTGAAGGGCTGCACTATGTGGTAGCGGTCCGACTCGACAATTTCACCGCCGCCCCGGCCCCGGGCATCAGCCTCACCGACGCCGACATCATGCTCATCGATCCGAGCCGGGTGCAGGTGCTCAGCGCTTCGGGTCACACCTTCCAGGCAAATCTGGGCGTGGTGGCACCGGGCGTGGACCTCCGGCGGGGCTGGGTCGAAATGACCGCCGTGGTCGGCGGCACGACCTACACCTTCGCCAACACCCACACCGAAGGCACCGGACCGGAGGAGCTGCTGCTCGGCCTGCACCAGATGCAGGTCAGCGAGCTCGTCGCGTCGCTCGGGACCTCGACCCCCGCCATCGTGATGGGAGACTTCAACTCCACCCCCGGCACCCCCGCCTACCAGGCGATGCGGGATGGCGGGTTTGTGGACCTCTGGGGCGCCATGCATCCCGGCGCGCGTGGAGACACCTGCTGCCACCTGGCCGACCTCTCCGACCCCGTCGCGCCGTTTCAGAAGCGGATCGACTACGTCTGGACCCGCGGACTCGGCGATGCCCATGGCCGCGGGTCGGTCATGGGGCGTATCGGCCGGTATGGCGACGTCCCGTCCGATCGGATCCTCAACAGCGCCGGCGAACTGATCTGGCCCTCCGACCACGCCGGGCTGACGGCCAACGTCCTGCTCCGTCGTGGGGGCAGGCACGCCTGAGCGGCGGGTGATGGCCGCGAACGCAACGAGCCGCCGGCGTCGCAAGACGCCGGCGGCTCGGTCGTTGCCTGAGAGACACGCTCAGCGGCGGCGGGGCTTGGCGCGGGGTCCGTACACCGGGGAGACGCCGTGGGCCGCCGCGGCCCAGAGGGTAAGAATCGAGGTGATGCCGGCGATGGTCCGCTTTTCCTGCTCGGCATGGATGACGAGGCCGTAGGTATCGGCGACGAAATGCATGTTGTCGAGCACCTGCCGCGCGGCCCTCGTGTCGATGTTGCCGTGCCAGAAGTCGACCTGGTCGATGATCATGTCCTCGTGCCGGCGGAGAAATTCGCCCAGCGAGAAGACCTTGCGGCTGAGCGGAGTCCGGGTGCGGCAAAGGACCAGGAGGTCGCCGAGGTAGACGTCCCACAACTCGGCGAGCTGGCGGTTGGAGTCCCGACGCAGCGCGCGGGCGCGGGCGAGCGAGAACTGCGCCTTCGACCGGCGCCGATCGCGCGGGACCACGGGGTGGAGATCGTAGAAGGTGTGGACGGCGGTATCGTCCAACTCATCGTCCTCGTGGTACACCCACATCCGCTTGAGAGTCGTCCAGCTGGCAATGGTGACGACCTTCTTCTCGCGGCTGTCCAGCAGGATGAACTTCCCCTGTTCGACGTTCACGGCCGTCAGCCAGTGGCTCCACTCATCCACGCACAGCAGCACCGGGATGCCCCGACGGAGGTAGCGGACCAGCTCTGCCTTGGCGTGTGACTCGTCGTTGCGCCGGATCATGAGGATATCGACGCCGAACTTGCGCGCCGCCCGGCCGAGCTGCAGTTCGTCGGTCCCGGCCCACCAGTGGCTGCCGGCGAGTTTGCTGATGTCCTTCTCGTCCTTGAGGACGCCGAACATCGCCAGCGCGTGTTTCAGGGCGAAGGGGCCGCACTGCCAGATGTTGGGTTGTGGGTATATTCCCATGAATGGTCCGGTTCGGAGTTCCGCAAAGGTAAGAGATCGGGGGTGGGATGGCTACAGCACGGGAACGGGGCTCGGTGGTGGTGCTGTACAACAGCGTCGGCGACGAGGGCTACGAGGGCCTGCGGGACGTCGACCCCGCCACCCTGGGGTTCAAGCCGGAGTACGACATCGCCGTCTCCACCGTCGCCGAGGAGTATGAGGCCATCATCGACGGCCTCAAGAAGGAACGCTTCCAGGTCCGCGGGGTCAACCTGGCCGAGGACATCAAGAACCTGGAGCGGCTGGTCCGGCGCAACCCCCCGGACGCGGTCTTCAACCTGGTCGAGGGCTTTCACGACGACGCCGACCTCGAGCCCGCGGTGGCCGGCTTTCTCGACCTCTACCGGATTCCGTACACCGGCGCCTCGCCGATCGCCCTGGCCAACTGCCGCCGCAAGGGGCTGATGAAGCAGCTGCTCCTGGCCAACGGCGTCCCGACGCCGAAGTTTCTCCAGCTCACTAAGCCGAAGATCGCCGTGCGGCACGGCCTCCACTATCCGCTGATTATCAAGCCGGCCCGGGAAGACGCGTCCGCGGGCGTGGACGAGAAGAGCGTGGTCTATGACCGTGCCGAGCTCCTGGCCCAGCTGGAGCGGGTCTTTGACGAATTCGATCCGCCGATCCTGGTGGAGGAGTTCATCGAGGGCCGGGAGTTTCACGTCGGCATCCTCGGCAACGACCCGGGGGAGGTGCTTCCGCCGCTGGAATATGACTTCTCCGAACTTCCGGACGACCAGCCCAGCGTCATCAGCTATGCCGCCAAGTGGGACCCGCTCGCCGAGGTGTTTCACCGGGTGGCGGCGCATTGCCCCGCCGACATGACCAAGCGGCTCGAGAAGCGGATCGAGGATGTGGCCCTCCGCGCCTACAAGGTGTCCGGGTGCCGGGATTACGCCCGGCTCGACCTCCGGGTATCGGCGGACAATCACGTCTATGTGCTCGAGGTGAATCCCAACCCCGACCTGACGGAAGGGGTCTCGTTCATGCATTCCGCCGAGGAGGCGGGATACACCTTTTCGAAGACGCTGCGAAAGATTGTGGAGATGGCCATGGCGCGGACCCTGGAGCCGCCGGCCGCCGGCTGAGGCTCCCTTCACGGCCGGGGATTTCCGTGTATATTGGGGCCCATTCGGGCCAGGCCGTGGCTCGAAGCGACCCCAGTGCAGGCTGACCCAGCTGACAACGATGCAGGCGACGACCGGGTATTCCGGCGCCGTGTTGATGTACCCCACCCATTGAAGGAGCAGGATATGCGCAGCATGAAGGGAACGCTGTTCGCGAGTGTGGCCGTGCTGGCCCTCGTCGCGTGTTCGAAGGACAAGGCCCCCGAGGTGATGCCGGCCGCCCCGGCCGCCGCCGCGCCGACGGTCTCCAGCCCGCCGTCCGCCGCGACGACCGCCATGGCCGCCGCTCCGGCCGCTCCGGCGACAGCCACGATGACCACGAGTGCTTCCAGCGGCCCGCTGAGCGAGAGCACCGCGCAGGCCGGCGACGCCGGTGACTCCTCGTGGGTCGCTGATATCGACGTCGATGGCGACGGCACGGTGGCGCAAGCCACGTTCGTCTGGGACGATGAGGTCAAGATCCTCTACATCGCTGTCGAGGACGACGAGGCCTGCGCCAACGGCGGTACCGCCCTGGCCAACACCCTGACGGCCCTCTACGCGACCGGCAACGCGGCCGGCGCCCCGGTCGGTTCCGGCTGGACCGCCACCTACCTCGACGCCACCGAGTGCGGCGCCGCGGAGCCCGTCCTCTGGGGCGAGCGGTTCGACGCCAACGGGAACGTGACTGTGGCCGGCGAGGCGATGATCTCCCCGAGCACGGGCGACCTGATCATCGAAGTGGTGGCCACTGATTCGGCCGCTGCCGCGAACGGTATGTAGGCTCACCAGCGGGCGGCACGGCCGCCCCTGACGTCGGTTGAGCCCCGCCCGGAGAGATTCCGCGGCGGGGCTTTCCCGTTCTGCCGCATGGGTTTCCGTCACGATCGCCCGGAGGCGCCGGGGAGGAAGGGCGGACAACCTGCAACCATCACTTGAGGTGGGAGCCCCTAACCCTTGATATTGTAACACGATCCACGCATCTTTGTCCCGGGCCCTCAAGGGCTCGACCGCTTCGACATCAGGACGTGTGGATGATCCGCGTAAACGCAGTGCAGCCCGAATCGCTGGGTGAGGAACTCGGACTGTCGGTCGGCACGGAGTTGCTCTCCGTCAATGGACGCCCGCTCGAGGACTTTCTCGACTGGGAGTTCCTCACCGCCGAGGACGCGTTCACGCTCCACGTTCGGCAGCCGGGCGGCGAGGAGATCGAGTTCGACATCGAACGGCCGGAGGGGCTGCCGATGGGCCTGGGGCTGGAGCCGCCCCGGATCCGGCGCTGCGCCAACCGCTGCGATTTCTGCTTCGTGGACGGTCTGCCGACCGGCCTGCGCGACACTCTCTACATCCGCGACGACGACTACCGGCTCTCCTTCCGGTACGGCAATTTCGCCACGCTGACCAACCTCAAGCAGCGGGATGTGGACCGCATCATCGAGTACCGGCTTTCGCCGCTGTATGTGTCGGTGCACGCCACCGACCCCACGGCGCGGCGCTGGCTGCTTCGCAATCCGACCGCGCCGGACATCCTGGAGCAGCTGCGCGGCTTCGCGGCGCAGGGGATCCAGTTCCACACCCAGATCGTGATGTCTCCCGGTGTCAACGACGGGGCCGTCCTCGAGCAGTCGCTCAACGACCTCTACGCCTTCGGCGACGCGGTGCTGAGCGTGTCGGTGGTCCCGGTCGGCCTGACCGAATTCAGCAAGCACCATCTGGTGCGGGAACCCACCGCCGCAGAGTGTGCGGATGCCGTCCGGCTGGTCGAGCGGCACGCCGTGGTGGCCCGTGCCGAGCGAGGGATCGCCTGGTGCCTCGGCGCCGACGAGCTCTACCTGCGAGCGGGGCTCCCGTTGCCCGGCCCCGAGGCGTACGACGATTTCGACCAGGTCGAGAACGGTGTCGGCTCCGTCCGGTACCTGCAGGCGCGGATCCGGGAGGGAGCGGGAGAGCTGGGTCACCTGGCCGGGAAGCGCATCGGGGTGCTCACTGGCACGTCGATGGGCGCGCTGATGCCGCAGGTGCTCGCACCGCTGACCGAGGCGACCGGCGCCACGTTCGAGCTGATCGTGCTGGAGAACACGCTGTTCGGGAAGACGGTCACGACGGCGGGTCTGCTGCCGGGGGCGGCGTTTCTCGCGGCGCTGCGCGGGCGGGATGACCTCGACCTCGCGCTGCTGCCGGCGGAGTCGATCAACGACGACCTGCTCTTCATGGACGACCTGGAGGCGCACGCGTTGCAGGCGCAACTCCCGGTCACCATCCGCTTCTCTCATCACTTTACGGACGCGCTTGCCGCGCCGGTGGCCGCATGAGCATGCCGACCGTGGCGGTGGTGGGCCGTCCCAACGTGGGGAAGTCCACGCTCTTCAACCGGCTCATCGGTGGCCGGCGGGCCATCGTGTCCGATCAGGCGGGTACCACCCGCGACCGGCACTTCGGCAACGCCGACTGGGGCGGCCGCCGTTTCTGGCTGATCGACACCGGTGGGCTGATGCCCGATTCCAACGATTCGATGGACAAGGCGATCCGCCGGCAGGTGGACCTGGCGGTGGAGCAGTCGGACCTGGTGGTGTTGCTGGTCGACGGGAAGGAAGGGCTGAATCCGGTCGACTCGGAAATCGCCGCCCATCTGCGCCGCGCGAAGCGGCCGGTGCTCCTGGCGGTCAACAAGCTGGACGACCTCCCCGACACCACCGCCCACATGGCCTTCTACGAGCTCGGTCTCGGCGACCCGATTCCCCTCTCGGCGGCCATCGGCAAGGCGAGCGGCGACCTGCTGGACGCCATCGTGGAGCGGCTCCCGGAGCAGCAGGAGGGCGAACTCGACGAGTCGATCAGCGTCGCCGTCGTCGGCCGCCCGAACGTCGGGAAATCGTCGCTCATCAATCGGCTGCTCGGCGAGGATCGGGTGGTCGTCTCGCCGGTGGCCGGTACCACGCGCGACGCGGTGGACTCCGTCTTCCGCGCCCATGGCAAGCTCTTCACGCTGATCGACACGGCAGGGCTCCGCAAGAAGGCCCGGGTGCACGAGGACGTCGAGTTCTACTCCACGCTTCGCACGCAGCGGGCCATCGAGCGTGCGCAGGTCTGCGTGCTGGTGGTGGACGCCGCACTCGGCCTGCACACCCAGGACCTGCGCATCGCGAACGAGGCGTGGGACCAGGGCTGCGGCTTGATCATCGCGGTCAACAAGTGGGACCTGGTCAAGGAGAAGGACGCCAACACCGCGCGCCGCGGCGAAGAGGTGCTTCGGGCCAAGGCGCCGTTCCTGGCCTACGTGAAGTTCGTGTACATCTCCGCGGAGACCGGGCAGCGGGTGCACCAGCTGCCGCAGGAGATTCTCGACGTGGCCGAGGCACGGGAGCGTCGCATTCCGACCGCCGAGGTCAACCGGGTGCTCGAAGAACTGGTCCAGCACACCAACCCGCCGCAGAAGCCGGGGCAGGAGGTCAAGCTGCTCTACGCCTCGCAGGTCGGTACGGCGCCGCCGGTGTTCGCCATCGTCTGCAGCCGTCCGGACGCGATCCCGGAATCGTACGAGCGCTACCTGATCAACGGGTTCCGCAAGGCGTGGTCGTTCGAAGGGTCGCCGCTGCGGCTGAAGTTCAAGCGTCGATCGGGGCGCAATCCGTGACCGCCCCGCAGATCGCCGCGCTGGTGGCGTCGTATCTCCTGGGCGCGATCCCGACCAGCTACCTGGCGGGGAAGGCGTTCAAGGGAATCGACCTGCGGGAACAGGGCAGCAAGAATCTTGGCGCCACCAACGTGTACCGCCTCATGGGATGGCGGTACGCGATTCCCGTCGGCGTGTTCGACGTGGCCAAGGGGGCGGTGCCGGTGCTCATCATCGGCCCGGCGGCGAGCACCCTCCCCTGGTTCCCGCTGGTGTGCGGCGTGCTGGCCGTGGCCGGGCACGTCTTTTCGGTGTTCGCGGGGTTCAAGGGTGGCAAGGGCGTCGCCACCAGCGCCGGGGTGGTGCTTGGGCTCGCGCCGATGGCGGTCGGAATCTGCATCGTCATCTGGGCGCTGATCGTCTGGGTCTCGGGGTATGTCTCGCTCGGCTCGGTCATCGCCACCGGCGTCTTTCCGGCGCTGGTCTGGCTGCTCTATCCGGCGCGCCGCCAGAGCATCTGGCTCTATCTCCTGCTTGCGGCGGTCATCATCTGGATGCACCAGTCCAACATCCGGCGGCTGATGGCGGGCACGGAGAATCGCTTCGGGCGCCATGCGAAGGAGCCCGGTTCGACATGACGCGCATCGGCGTACTCGGCGCGGGGAGCTGGGGCACGACGCTCGCCGACCTGCTGGCCCGCAAGGGCCACGAGGTTCGGCTGTGGGCGTACGAGGTCGAGGTGGTCGAGAGCATCAACGCGCGCCACGAGAACGCCCTCTTCCTCGCCGGCCGGCCGCTGGATCCGCGGCTGGTTGCCTGCGCCGACCCGTTCGAGGCGGTCGAGGGCGTCCCGATCATTCTCTCTGCCGCGCCGAGCCACGTGGTGCGTGGTGTGACGACGCCGCTGGAGGCCGGGGTGCGGCAGGATGCGATCATCGTGAGCGCCACCAAGGGGATCGAGTCGCCCGGGCTCCTGCTGCCGCATGAGGTGCTCGCGGAGAGCCTTCCGGGGCGACCGTTCGTGGCGCTTTCCGGGCCGAGCTTCGCCGCCGAAGTGCACGAGGGACAGCCGACCGCGGTGGTGGCGGCCGCGCTCGACCCCGGCGTGGCCGCGACGGTGCAGGACGTCTTTTCGACGCCGAAGTTCCGGGTGTACTCCAACGACGACCTGGTCGGGGTCGAGTTGTGCGGCGCACTGAAGAACGTGATCGCCATCGCCGCGGGTATTCTGGAGGGGCTGGGGCTCGGGAACAATCCCCGCGCGGCGCTGATCACGCGCGGGCTCGCCGAGATGACGCGACTGGGGCTCGCCATGGGCGCCAAACCGATGACCTTTGCCGGCCTCGCCGGGATGGGCGACCTCATCCTTACCGCCACCGGCGGGCTGAGCCGCAACCGCGCCCTCGGCATGGCGCTCGCCCAGGGGGAGCGGCTGGAGCAGTACACGGCGACCCACCGGACGGTGGCCGAAGGGGTGAATACGGCCCGCTCGGCGGTGGGGCTGGCGGCGCGGCACGGGGTGGAGCTGCCGATCACCGACCCAGGTGGCCGCGATCCTGTTCGAAGGCAAGGAGCCCCGGCAGGCGGTGGCCGACCTGATGGACCGGACCCTCAAGGCGGAGCAGTGGCGATGACACATCCACGGCCGACCCAGGAGTTCTTCTCCATCGGCGAAGTCTGCGCGCTGACGGACCTCAAGCCGCACGTGCTGCGCTATTGGGAGAGCCAGTTCCGCTTCCTCAATCCGGCCAAGAACCGGTCGGGCAACCGGGTCTACAAGAGCCGCGAGGTCGAGCTGATCATGCTGGTCAAGCACCTCCTCTACAGCGAGAAGTACACGATCGAAGGGGCGCGCCAGAAGATCGAGCAGTACCGCCGCACCGGCGAGCTGCGGGGGACGGCACGGCGTGCGATGGGTTCGGAGACCATCCGGGAGCTGCGGCAGGAAGTTGAGGAGGTCCGCAAGATCCTCGAGGGCCGTGACGACGGGAAGGGTTCGGGTTGATGCACATTCTGGTCAGCAACGACGACGGCATCCTGGCCCCGGGGATCGGGCTCCTCGCCGAGGCCTGCCGCAGCGTCGGGCACGTCACCGTGGTGGCGCCCGACCGGGAGCAGAGCGGGACCAGCCACTCGCTCACCCTGCACCGGCCGCTTCGGGCCGCCCTCCGTCCCGACGGGGCGTACCAGGTGGACGGGACGCCCACCGACTGCGTGCTCCTCGCCGTGAACGCGCTGCTGCCGGAACGCCCCTCCTTCGTGTTCTCCGGGGTGAATCACGGACCGAACATGGGCGAGGATGTGCTGTATTCCGGAACGGTGGCGGTGGCCATGGAAGCTGTCACACTCGGCATTCCGGGGGTCGCCATTTCGTTTGCCGGCCACGATCCGGAGATGCTCGCGACCTATGGGCCCCTGCTGAAACGACTGGTCCAGCAGGTCGTGGCGGTGCCCGACATTTCCCGCCGATACCATCCTGAACGTGAATCTGCCCGCCGTGCCCGCCTCGGAGGTGAAGGGGACGATGGTGACCCGACTCGGCAGCCGGTTTTTTTCGGAGTCGCTGACCCGGATGAAGGACCCATGGGGCCGCGAGATGTTCTGGGTCGGCGGCGGGACGATTACCTGGACCGGGGGCGAAGACTCCGACCATGGCGCGGTGGGGGAGGGGTTCGTTTCCGTCACGCCGCTGCACATGGACCTCACGCATTACCCACTGATCGAAACGGTTCGGGAATGGCGGCTGGCGCTGTAGGGGCGGGGGACAGCTACGGCGGGTATCGCGCGCGCCTGGTCAGTGAGCTGCAGGCGAAGGGCATCCGCGATCTCGCCGTGCTGCGGGCCGTCTCGCAGGTGCCTCGGCACCAGTTCGTTCCCGCGAGCGTGCGGCACCGCGCGTACGAGGACTCCGCGCTCCCGATCGGCGGGGGCCAGACCATTTCGCAGCCCTGGGTCCAGGCCCGGTACCTCGAGGTGCTCGAGCTGACCGGCCGGGAGAAGGTACTCGAGGTCGGCACCGGTTCGGGCTATCAGACCGCCCTGCTGGCCCTCCTCGCCGATACCGTATTCAGCATCGAACGGATCCAGTCGCTTGCCTCCGAGGCGCGCGCCGCGCTTGAAGGCGCCGGCATCCGGAATGTGACGGTGCTGGTGGGCGACGGCACCCTGGGCTGGCGGCCGTTCGCCCCGTACGACGCGATCCTCGTGGCCGCGGCGAGCCCGACGGTCCCCGCGCCGCTGGTCGAGCAGCTCGCGCCTGGCGGCCGGCTTGTCATCCCGATCGGCGACCGCGAGTCCCAGGTGCTGCAGCTGCTTCGGAAGGAGGGTGACCGCATCGTCACAACTTCTCTTGGTGACGTGCGCTTCGTGCCCCTCCTCGGTGAGTTCGGCTTCCGTCCCTCCACCTCCTGACCGGCTGGTTCATGCTCCACTCCCTTGTCCAATGGCTTGTCGAGACCGTCTCCGCCCTCGGGTACCCGGGCCTGACCGTCCTGATGGCCATCGAATCCTCCTTCATTCCCCTTCCGAGCGAAGTGGTGATGCCTCCGGCGGGCTACCTGGCGGCCCAGGGCCGAATGGACCCCGTCCTGGCGGTGCTGGCGGGGACGCTCGGCAGCGTGGTGGGCGCCCTCTTCAACTACTGGTTCGCGATTGTGGTGGGGGAACCGTTCCTCCGGCGCTACGGCAAGTATTTCCTGGTCAGTGCCCACCACCTCGACCGGGCGGAGGCCTTTTTCGCGCGCCACGGAGAGATCAGCACCTTCATTGGCCGTCTGGTGCCGGTGGTGCGACAACTGATTTCCATCCCGGCGGGCATGGCGCGGGTACCGCTCGGACGCTTCGTGGCCTTTACGGCCCTCGGAGCGGGCATCTGGTGCGCCGTTCTGGTCTATATCGGCTGGTTCGTGGGCCGGCACGA
The DNA here is from genome assembly GCA_963705985.1 of uncultured Gemmatimonadales bacterium. Taxonomy (GTDB): domain Bacteria; phylum Gemmatimonadota; class Gemmatimonadetes; order Gemmatimonadales; family GWC2-71-9; genus SPDF01. Next base: position 379,485 of record CAVPLK010000003.1, read on the forward strand.
GACCACCCTGCTGGAAGGGGCGGTCCGGGCCTACAGCACGCAGGCATTTCTCTATATGGTGCCCGGTCTTATTTTGGTGGTAATCGGGTATGTTGTGTGGCAGCGACGGCGGAGGCCCGCCCGGTGAGGCGAATCCGGTTCGTGGTCACGGGGAGAGTGCAGGGGGTCGGCTTCCGGTGGTTTGTCAGGGCCGAAGCCAGGCCGCTGGGCTTGAACGGCTGGGTCAGGAACCGGGAGGACGGGGCGGTGGAGGGGGAGGTGGAGGGCAGGGATGACGCCATCGAAGCGCTGGTGCCGTGCCTGGAGGTGGGTCCTCCGAGCTCGATTGTCACCAATGTGGACATCACAGAGATTTCGGATGACGTGCTACCATATAAGCACTTTGAAATCAGATAGTTAGACCATTGATGTGAGAGGAGTTAGAGGCGATGTCAGCGTCCCTTCAGGATCGAGTCAAGGCCGCGCTCCGGCCAGTGCCGGACTACCCCAAGCTGGGCTCCACCTTCTATGACAGCGTCGAGGTCTTTCGGCACGGTGCACTCCTGAAGGAAGTGGTCGCGGCGATGACCGCTCCCTTCGCGGGAGCAGGGGTCTCTCATGTCGTGGGAGTGGAACCGCAGGGGCAGATCCTCGGCGGGGCGATTGCGGTGGCGCTTGGGGCAGGGTTCATCTCGGCGCGCAAGCCGCGGAAGCTCCCCTGGGTGCAGGTCCGCCAGGTCTATTCGCTGGAGTATGGCGACGACTCGCTCGAGGCCCGCCGGGACGATTTCGTGGGGGCCGACAAGGTCATCGTGGTGGACGACCTCCTCTCCTCGGGTGGGACGGCCGCTGCCGCAGGGGAACTGGTCGGGGCGCTGCGCGGGACGCTGGTGGGCTACACCTTCATCATGGAGGCGCTCGCCGACGGGGGGCGGGCCAAACTGGGCGACACGCCGGTGCACGTCCTCCTGCAGATCTAACGAACCCGGTGTTGACCGTAGAGGGCCTAACCGGATATTCTTAAAGGCTTTGCCCCCGTAGCTCAGCTGGATAGAGCAGCAGTTTCCTAAACTGTTGGCCGCGTGTTCGACTCACGCCGGGGGCACCTGCGTGCGCATCGAACCTGTCACTGGCCGGTACCGGAGAATCATGTCGAAGAACGTTGCAGCCCCGAAGAAGAAGAGTGAGCTTGCCCAGGTGATGACCGAGGCGAGTGATCCGCTGGCCTGGGTGCGCGCGCACCAGAAGCTGGTCCTCGGCGTGGCCGGGGCCGTCGTCGTCGCGGCGCTTGGCGTCTGGTTGGTCATGGAGACTGGTCAGCGGAGGCAGCTCCGCGCGGCGGAGGCGCTCGATCAGGCGCGGAACATCGCCGAATCGGGGAACCTCCCGCTGGCTGCGAGCGAACTGCAGAAGCTGATCGAGACCTTCCGCGGGACTGAGGCGGCGAGCGAGGCCGTCGTCACGATCAACCAGGTCCGGATGGTCAACGGGCAGAGCGAGCTCGCCGTGGTGAGCCTGCAGGACTACCTGAAGACCAACCCGAAGAAGGTCTACAAGGTCCCGGCGCAGGGGCTCCTCGGCGAGGCGCTGGAGAACGCCGGCCGGCCGGAGGAGGCCGGGCAGGCCTACCTCGGTGCCGCGGAAGACGCCGAGGTCCCGTACCTGAAGGCCCAGTATCTGTTGTCGGCGTCCCGGGCGTTCACCAATGCGGAGAATCCGGAAGCCGCAGTGAAGGCGCTGCAGACGATCCTCGACAAGTACCCGAACGTCAACGCCACGACAGAGGCCAAGGTTCGGCTGGCCGAGTTGACCCAGGGGCGGATGACGCTGGCCAAGTAGATAGTGGTCCACGGCTGAAGCCGTGGCTCGGCGGCGCGCACGCCGAGCTGCGGCTTGAGCCGCAGACCTTAGGATGAGGGCGGGACTCCAACCGGGGTGCCGCCCTTCTTGTTGGGGGTTACGACAACGACGTATAAGATATGTTATGTTAAGTAGCTAGGTGGATAACTGTGGAGAAGTAGCTCCCCTGCCGGTGGTTCCAATTGTAAGTTGTTGGGAGGAAACGTCTTGGAAGAGTGAAGCAGGAGGTGGAAATCCGGGGTCAGATCGGCCTATTCGGTCAGTGTACCGCTGAATACCAGCCGTCCCTCGCCACAGAGCCAGACATCGGTTGCCCTGCCCCCGGCGATCCGGGCCCTGATTGAGAGCTCCCGGCCGCTCCGGGAGACGAAGGTAAGGGGCAGAGCGGCCTCGCCGCTGGCCGCCAGCCCGACTGCCGCGGCCACCGTGCCGGTGCCGCAGGCCAGGGTTTCCCCCTCGACTCCGCGCTCGTACGTCCGGATCCGCCAGGGGCCGCCCGGCGCGACCGGTTCGGCCACGAAGTTACAGTTGGCCCCCTTCGGGGCGATGGCCGGATCGAAGCGCTGGGCCCGGCCCCGGGCCGGGAGGTCAAACCCCTCCAGGTCCCGCACCCGGGTGACCAGGTGTTCGACCCCTACCACGGCCTTCCGGATCCACTTCTCCCCCTTGGCCAGCGCCATTCCCGGGACGGGGGCTGGCAGGTCGAAGTCGGGCAAATTCAGCTCGGCGAGGACCCCATCGCCGACGCAGCGGGTCGGGAACGAGCCCGCCCCGGTGGCCAGGGTCATCCCGGCGGCCGGCGCGATGCCGAGGTGGGCGGAAAGCCGAGTGCTGCAGAGGGCGGCGTTGCCGCACATGTCTGCCGGGCTGCCGTCGCAGTTCCAGAAGGTCATCCGGACCGGTGGCGTCCCGCTCGGGGGTCAGGATCAGGAGGCCGTCGGCGCCGACACCGTCCCGGCGGTCGCAGACGGCCCGGATCCGTTCGGCGGGCCAGTCGGCGGGGGTCGTCTGCCGGCCGTCGAGCATCACGAAGTCGTTGCCCGAACCGGTCATCTTGAAGAAGGCCGTGCCGCTCACAGCTTCCCCACGATGGACCGCAGGCGGATCCACCAGACCATCCAGATGGCCTCCCGGACGATCTTCTTGTTCATCTTGCTCTGCCCCTCCACCCGATCCACGAAGACGATCGGAATCTCCATGATCCGGAAGCCCTTCTTCCAGGCCCGGAAGCTCATCTCGATCTGGAAGGCGTAGCCGTTCGACACCACCCGGTCGAGTTCAAGCGTCGCGAGAACCGACCTGCGAAAGCACTTGAAGCCGCCGGTGGAGTCCGTCAGGGGCAGCCCGGTGATCCACCGGGCGTAGATGTTGGCGCCGTAGGACAGCAGCAGCCGGCTCATCGGCCAGTTGATGACGTTGACCCCGCTCTTGTACCGCGACCCGATGACGAGGTCGGCGTCCTCGGCGGCGGTGAGGAAGTTGTTGAGGTACTTCGGATCGTGGGAAAAGTCCGCGTCCATCTCGAAGACGAAGTCGTAATCCCGCTCCAGCGCCCAGCGGAACCCGGCCAGATAGGCCTTGCCGAGCCCCTCCTTGGCACTCCGGTGGAGGCAGTGAATCCGCGAATCCTCCTCCCCCATCCGGTCGGCCAGCTCACCGGTGCCATCGGGCGACCCGTCGTCCACGACAAGGACCTCGATGCGAGGGTCCTGGCGCAGGATCTCGGGGACGATCTGCGGGAGGTTCTTGATCTCGTTGTAGGTCGGCACGACCACCAGGACGCGATCAGCCACGCGGCCTCCGGAGCCTTGCCACGCCATCGGCGAGGAGCATCAGGAGGAGCAGCGCCAGGATGCTGAGGGTGACGGTCTTGCCGCGCTGGTAGGCGCCGGAGCTGAAGGTGAGTTCCACGACCCTGGCCCCCGCGGGCACCGGCACGGTCATGAGGGAAAACTGCGCCCGGACCACCTCGGCCGGCTGACCGTCCACGGTGGCGTGCCAGTCGGGATACCAGTTCTCCGACACCGACAGGAAGGCGTCCTGTGCCGCCGGACCTGCCAGGGTAAAGCGATAGAACCCCTCCCTCGGCATTTCCGTCTTCACCGGATCCTCGATGATCTCCACCGCCCCGAGGGGCGCCGACACGCCGACCGGGGCGTCCTCCGGCACCAGCACGAAGCGGCGCCCATCGAAACGGGGGTCGGCGAGGGTCGCGATCATCTGGTCTTCCGGCACCTTGATGGCCAGCGGGACCAGCGACGCGAACGGCTGCGCCTCCTCGAACCGGTAGACGTAGGCCTGCACTCCGTCATGGGTCGGCACCGGGCCGGCCACGGGCGTCAGTGACATCCCCTCGATCGGTTGCGGCAGCACGACGTACTTCACGGCGAGGAGGCGCCAGATGCTGGGGCTGCCGATGTGCTTCCACTCGTTCTTCCCACCGAGCAGCTCATCGTATCGATGCAGCTCCTGGCCGTTGTAGCCGAGGACCGACCTGATCCGGTGGGTCATCAGGTAGTTGCGATTCTCGTCATAGACGCCGTATGGCAGCACTCGATAGATGCTGCTGTCCCCCTGCACCGCCTGGACGACGCCGTCGGCGGCGAAGCTTTCCGACGCCGGCGGTGTCCACTGGACGAACTGCCGCTCCACGGTCCACAGGTCGAGGAGCACGACCGCGCCGAGGGCGAGGCCCCACACGGCCTGCGGAAACCGACGCCAGAGCAGCCCGATGGTGAGGAGGCCGAAGACGAGGACCCGCACCGCGTCGAGCCGAAAGTTCGGGTAGTTGGTAATGACCCCGCCGAACCGTTGCGGGTCGGCCATGAGCTCCATGAATGGCTGGATGCCCCCGGCGACCGCGAGCAGGGTCAGCACGCCCAGTCCGCCGGCCAGCCAGGCGAGGCGGTTGCGGCGGACGGCGTCGTCGAGCTGCAGCAGCGCCTGCACGCCCATCGCGGCCAGTGCGGCGGCGCTGAAGGAGACGAGGAAGAAGATCATCGACGGCACCCGGGTCTTGCTGATGCCGGGCAGGATGGTGTACGGAATCCGATAGAACGGCGTGTACCCGCCGAAGGCGAAGAGCAGCCCGTAGCCAGTCAGGAAGACGAAGAACCAGGCGAGGCGCTTCCGCCCCTCCAGCAGAAACCCGAACGACGCGAGGATGAGCGCGGCCACACCGACGTAGTCGCTGTGGAGCTTGAACGGGTTCCGGCCCCAGTAGTCGCGGAGGTTGCCCATGAAGGCGGGCCAGAGGGTGCCGATCACTTCCTCCGGGGGCATCGACCACCCGGTGCCGTACTCGTAGCCGGTGCTGCTGCTCCCTTCCGCCCCGCGGGGGGAGTACTGGATGTACTCGAAGAACGGCATCAGCTGGATGGAGGCCAGCGCGAAGCCCAGTCCCAGGGCGCCCACGAAGTAGAGCGCCATCGTCGGCCACGACGTGCCGGCGGCCCGCTCGCCGCTCAGGAAGACGAGGTAGAGCCACCAGAACCCGGCCGCCATGAGCAGGTAGTAGGTGAGCTGCACGTGCGGGGTGATCAGCGAGAGCCCGACGGTCACGCCGAACCCCACGTAGCTCCGCCACGACGGCCCGGTGACGCCCTTGTACAGGAAGTAGAGCGCCAGCGGCAGGAGGGCGCTCACGAAGAGCTTGCCATCGTGCCCGGGGCTGACCAGCGACACGATCTGGCCGCTCATCAGGTACGCCGCGCCCCCGGTGAACGCCGCGCTCCAGTCGAGCTTGAGCGCGCGGAGGAAGATGAACATGAAGAGGCCGGCCAGGACCAGGTGGAGCATGAAGCCAAGCGACACCCCGGCATCCGGCGAGAACATGAGCCGGAGCAGGAAGGTGGGATAGAAGGTGTCGCCGTTGCCGGTGTTGGCGAGGAACGGCATGCCGCCGAAGGTGTACGGCATCCACTGCAGGATGCCGCCGTTCGCGTGGAAATAGGATGCCGCCAGTTCCCGGCCCGGAAAGCCGGTGCGGGCGTCGCTCATCGCGTTGACGAGGAACTGCCCCCGGAAGAACGGGAGGAATGCGAGCATGACCGTCACGCTGTAGAGCGTGGCGGCGGTGAGGACGGGGAATCGCTGGGTCAGTCGCGAAAGCATGGGCTCAGGTCACTCCGAGGAGGAGACGCGCCGGGGGTGCCACGCGAGCACGCCGAGCGCCGTGAGGATTTCGAGCGCCACAAGCCAGAGACGCGACGCGATGGCCAGCAGGAGCGCCGGGGCCGGGCCGGTGATCGGCGAGAGGAGAATCACCATCGCCGCTTCCCGCACCCCGAGCCCTCCGGGGGCAAAGACCGCGATAATGCCCGCCACGTAACTCCCGATGAACGCCGCGGCGGCCGGCAGCACCCTGGGCGCGGCGTCTCCCAGCAGGGCCAGCCCGAACAGCCAGAAGGCCACGCCGTAGGCGATCCAGGGGAGCACCAGGGTGCCGACGTAGGCCGTCATCTCCCGGCGCGTGGGCGTCGGCCACTTGATTTCCCGCTTCAGGAGCCGGGTGCTCCACCGTTCCAGGGTCGGCGCGGCGACCGGGAGCAAAATAATGGCAGCGAGCACCCCGAGCGAGGTCAGCCCGAGGGCGAGGACGGGATTGGTGGTCCCCGTCACCGAGGTCGGCAGGACCGGCGCCAGGGAGACGGTGAGCGCGACGCCGGTGCCCAGCAAGACCAGCTGCTGGAAGAGAATGGCGCCGGTCGCGGCGACCGGACTGATACGCGCGCTGAGCGCCTCCGCCGAGACGTGCGCAAACTGCCAGACGGCCCCGGGGACGAAGCGGCTCAGGTTGGTGATGAACCAGATCCTGATGGCGGGCCCGAGCGGCAGCGCGTCGCCCCACCACCGCAGGCTCCGCGACCAGGTGCGCACCAGCAAGAACCAGGTGAGGACCGTCACTATCGAAGCCGCCAGCAGCGGCAGCAGCCGCAGCTGGATGGAGACGGCGGCAAGGTCGGCGCGGTGGGACAGCGCCGTCTGGACCAGATACCAGGCCGCGGCGGTCAGGCCGGCGACCTGAAGGATGCGGCGGAACCAGCGCTGGGTGACCGGGCTCATGTCGCGCCCGCCGCGCGTCGGTACACGGCGTCGAACCCGGTGGCGAGGGCCGCGGGCGAGAACCGCCGATCGAGGTCGTTGTGGGCCGCGGTGGCGAGTCGGGTGGCGAGCGCAGGGTCGTCGAGCAGGCGGGCGGCGGCGGCGGCCAGTGCGGCCGCGTCCCGCTCCGGGACGAGCAGGCCCGTCGTCTCATCGGTGACGACGTCGGGGATTCCGCCGCTTCTGGTTGCCACCACCGGAAGATCGCTGGCCATCGCCTCCACCAGCACCATCCCGAAACCCTCCTGCTCCCCTTTCCAGTCGGTGACTGCCGGCATAAGAAGGAGGCAGGCGCTCCGATAGTGGTCGGCGATGACATCGTGCGGGAGCGCGCCGGCAAGGTCCACGGCCTCGCGAACGCCGAGCTGGTCGATCAGCGGCACCAGCCTGGCGCGCTCAGGCCCGTCACCGATGATGGTCAGGCGGACCGCCCTTCCCTGTCCGCGCAGCGCGGCGAGCGCGCGCACGGCGTACTCGGCGCCCTTCCGTTCGATCAGCCGGCCGACGAACAACATTCGCCCGGGATCGCGCACGTTGTGGAGCGGCGGCGCGAACCGCTCGGCGCTGACTGGCATCGGGAGCACGGTGATGCGCTCAGCGGGAACGCCGAGGCGCTCGACGCGGCTCACGAGCGGATGGGAGATGACGGTGACCTGCGCCGCGGAACGAAAGATCGGTCCGGCAACGGATCGGGCAACCGGAAAGCGGTCGAGGAGAAAGAGGTCGGTGCCGTGCGACGTCAGCACCACCGGCACGCGGCCGGCATTGCCGGGCCAGAAGGCCAGGCCGCCGGGCACCCACCAGTGGACGTGGAGGAGATCCGGCGCGAACGCGGCGCGCTCCCGGCGCAGCGCGCGGCGGCCTGCACGGAGAAACTGGACCAGCCGCCAGCGCGCGGCCCAGGAGCCGAGCGCCTGCTCGTGCATGGTGCCGGCGTAGGCCAGGGTCTCCTGCGCATCGGCGCCGTAGCGATAGCGCACGACGTCCACACCGCCGACGGATTCCCGCTCCGCCAGCCCGGGCCCGTGCGGCGCGAGCACGCGCACCTGATGCCCCAGCGCCTGCTGGCCGCGGGCCAGCGCGAGCAAGAAGGCCCCCGCCATGTCGTCGACATGCCGGGGGAAGTTGTGGGTCACGAGGAGAATCTTCAGCGGGCCGCTCCGCCGTCGGGCCGGTCGTGACGCCTCATCCGCCGTCTCGTTCCCGCGTGACCGCCGCCAGACGGGCGAGGTCGCGCCGCATGCCCTGCAGGTCTTCCCGGAAGCCGGCGATCATCTCGCCGACGAACCCGAAGCCGAAGAGGACGATGCCGCTGATGACCATCGTCTCGACCAGGTTGAGCAGGGGCCGGAACCCGATGCCATACCCGAACCGCAGCACCAGTGCCACGATGCCGGCCAGGAACCCGACCCCGAAGAGCAGCGCTCCCAACCCGCCGAAGAACAGGAGGGGCTTCCTCGAGAACCGGAGCTGGAACCAGACCGACAGCAGGTCGAGCACGCCGACAGGAATCCGCTTCCAGTTGAACTTCGACACGCCGGCCTTCCGCGGATACAGCGGCACCGGCAGGGAAGTGAGCCGCGCGCCCTCGGCCGCCGCCACGACCACCATGTAGCGGTGCCAGTCGGGCCGCATCGGGACGTTGGCCATCACCTCGCGGCGGTAGGCCTTCACCGAATTGAGGTCGGTCACCCGCACGCCGAACAGCCAGCGACAGAGCGCGTTGTAGATGCTGGAGACGAACGCCTTCTCGTACTTCCCCTGCTTGGTGCCGGTCACGATGTCCGCCCGCCCCGCCAGGATCGGCGCCACCAGCGACGGGATGTCCTCGGGGAGGTACTGCAGGTCGGCAGGATAGAAGACGAAGACGTCGCCCCGTGCGACGTCGCCCGCCGACCGGAGCGCGTCGGCGATGCCGCGCTGCCGGGCATGCGTCACCACGGTCAGGAACGAGTTGCGCACCCGCTCCGCCTCGAGCACCAGCGCGGTGCGGTCGCGGGAGCCGTCGTCCACCACCACCACCTCGAAGGTGAACGGCGCCTGGCCCAGCGCCTCGGCGCAGAGGCGCAGGAATTCCGGGAGGTTGTCCGCCTCGTCCTTGGCGGGCACCAGCACGCTGACGTCCACCGGACCGGTCCGCTCGGGAAAGCTCATACCCGCTTCCGCATCCGGGCCGGGAGGATCCCGAGCTGGTCCCGGTACTTGGCCACGGTCCGGCGGGCGATCTTGATGCCCTGCTCCTGGAAGAGATGCACGATCTGCTGGTCCGTGAGCGGCTTTCCGGTGTCCTCGTCGGCCACCATCTTCTCGAGCTTGGCGCGGATCGACCGGGCGCTGGCGTCCTCGCCCGACGACGTGCTCAGCGCGCTGCTGAAGAAGAACTTGAGCGGCAGCACGCCGCGCGGCGTCTGGACGAACTTCTCGTTCGTCACCCGGCTGACCGTGGACTCGTGCATGTTGATGACCTCGGCGACCTCCCGCAGGGTGAGCGGCTTGAGGTGCTCGATGCCCTTCTCGAAGAACTCCCGCTGCCGGTCCACGATGAAGTTCATCACCTTCAGCATCGTCTGGCGCCGCTGTTCGATGGCCTGGATCATCCAGGTGGCGCTGTTCATCTTCGAGGCGATGAACTCGCGGTTTTCCGGCGTGAGCCGCTTGCGGTCGCGCGTCACTTCCTGGTAGGCGCGCGAAAGCCGCAGCCGCGGCATGCCGGTGTCGTTGAGGAAAACCTTGTAGCCGCCGTCGATCTTGTCCACGATCAGGTCGGGGGTGATGTACCCGTCGTCCTTGCCGGAATACTTGAGGCCCGGCTTCGGGTCGAGCGACGCCAGCGAATCGGCGGCCGACTGGACCGCGACCGCGGGCACGCCGAACCGGCGGGCCAGGTCGTTCCAGCGGTGGGCAATCAGGTCGCCGAAGGCTTCCGACACCAGCCGGTAGGTGAGCGTCTCGGTCTGGTCGAATTCGCGAAGCTGGATCAGCAGGCACTCCTGGATATCCCGGGCGCCGATGCCCGGCGGGTCCAGCGCCTGGATGATGCGCAGCATCTCCTCCGCCTCGTCCATCCCGTAGAGCGTCACGCCGACGGGGAGGTCCCCCACGGCGGGATCGGCGTCGAGGTTGTCGAGGTCGAGTTCCTCGTCGGGATCGGCGTTGTCCCGCGCGTGCGCGGTGATCAGCTGGTTCACCGAGCCGACGATCTCTTCCAGCGAGGCGGCCAGGAAGCCGTCGTCCTTGATGTTGCCAATGAACTCCTCGCTCAGGAGCACCTGCCGCGCCGTGAGGTCGAGCATCTTCAATTGCTCGCGCAGGTGGTCGGTCAGGTCGCGGGTCTGGACCGTGACGGCCTCGGTATACTCGAGCTGCTCGTGCTGCTCACGGGTGCCGCCCACGTCGAAGCCGTTGAGGAGGATCTCCTCCCAGTCCATCTCGTCGTCCTTGGCGGCCTGCTCCTTCTCCTGCTCCTTGTCCTTTTCGCGGTCGGCGCCATCCTGCTCTTCCTCTTCGGGCTCGAGCAGTTCCAGGAACGGATTGACGAGCAGCTCCTGCTTCAGGTGCTGCTGCAGGTCCATCATCGGCATGTAGAGCATGTCCATCGCCTGGTAGAGGCGTGGGTTGATGCGCAGTTCCTGCCGCTGGCCGAGGTGCTGCGAGAGTCCTGTCTTCACGCGACGTTCTCCAATCGGGCCCGGAGCCTGGCCGTCAGGGTGGGCCCCAGGTAGAGCTGGGCGACCCGCTCGTCAAACACGAGTTCGGGTACGGTGCCGGCAGCCTGGACTTTGCCTTCAAAGAGGATATACGCCCGGTCCACGATGTCGAGCGTCTGCTCGACGTTGTGGTCGGTGATCAGCACGCCGAGCCCGCGGTGGCGGAGTCCGGCGACGATGGTCTGGATGTCGTTCACGGCGATCGGGTCCACGCCGGCGAACGGTTCGTCGAGCAGCATGAACTTCGGTTCCGTCACCAGGGCCCGGGTGATCTCGAGCCGGCGCCGCTCGCCGCCGCTGAGCGAGTAGGCCATGCTCTTCCGCAGGTGCTTGATGGACAGCTCGTCCAGCATCTGTTCCAGGCGCTCCAGGCGTTCGGTGCGCGAGAGCGGCAGCATCTCGAGGATGGCCAGCACGTTGTCCTCGACGGTCAGCCGCCGGAACACCGACGGCTCCTGCGCCAGGTAGCCGAGCCCGCGCCGGGCCCGCTGGTACATCGCCGCCGTCGTCATGTCGTCGCCGTCGAGCAGGACGGTGCCGGCGTCGGGCCGGATGATGCCGGTCAGGCAATAGAAGGTGACGGTCTTCCCGGCGCCGTTCGGGCCGAGCAACGCCACGATCTCGCCTTGCTCCACCCGGATCGAGACGTTGTCAACCACGCGGCGCTGCCGAAAACTCTTGCAGAGGCCGATGCCCTCGAGCACGCTTCCCCGCCCTGCGGACTGACCAGCGCCGGCGGCATCGTGGCGGCTGTGACCTTCCTCGGCGGCCGCGAGGAGAAGGGCCAGGGCGGCTTCCCGATCGGCCCCGGCCTCGGCCCACCAGCGCGGGGAGGCTCGCACCACGGCCCAGTCGGCCTGGGCTCCATCCGCGATCCAGCCCCCGTCCGCGAGGCGCGGCAAGACCGACCGCGTCAGGCTTTCGCGGAGCTGGTCGCCACTGAGTTCCGAGCGCGGCAACCCCGGGATCGTCTCGACCGCGCTCAGGAAGGTGCTTCGATACCCCATCACGAGCCGATCGAGGGAGACGGACCCGTCGGCCTCGGCCGCATGCACCAGCGCGGCGAGCGCCAGGGAGAGCGACGCATCCCGCTCACCGAGGGGGCCGATCCAGTCGGGGCGGGTCATGGCTGGGCCGCCGGGGGTACGCTGGCGGGGGCCGCGGCCGAATCGGGGGGCGCGGCGGTGGTGTCCCGGGCGGGTGGCTTCGGCTGCAGCTGGACGCCGTCCACCTTTCCCAGGATCTCGACGCGCTCCACGCCCCCCTTCGGCGTGTCCTTCATGACCACCATGATCCGGTTGCCGCGGGCGTAGTTGAGCGAGGGGATCCCGGGCGTGGCGGGATCGAAGACCTGGTAGAACGAACTGGCGTCCCTCCACGCTTCCACGCGGTGTACCACCGTCTTCGTCTTGCCCTCCATCTCCCGTGTGGCAAAGTGGGCCGTGACCGTGTCGCCCCGGAGCCAGTCGCGGTTCGCTGCGGTCGTGTCCTCTCCGCTGGCGACCCATGCCGTGCCAAAGGCCCGGGCCTCGGTAAGCACCTTGCCCGGCGTGTCCAGGGCGAGGGAGTCCGCCGTGATTTCGTACGTGGTCGAGATGGCGTGCGGCCGGACGCGGCTGCCCCAGGCGAGGGTCTGTTCGAGTACGCGCGCGTTGACGTCGAGCCCGATCGTGTCGGCCACGAGGTTCCAGTCTGCGCTGACCGCCCTTCCGGCGCCATCGGCCTGCACGTAGGTCAAATCGTTTTGCTCCAACTGGAGGTTGATCCGGTCGCCGAAGAGCGAAAAAGGATCCTTGCCGAGCCCGTTGATCTGTGCGCCGCGGATGAGCGCACCGTCCTGTCCGGGACCGGTGTCGAGCCGCATCGAGTCGGCGCTCGCCGACACATCGCTGCGGTCGATGGTGACCCGGCCGCCGGCCCAGAGGCGGTCTTCGCCCTTCATCCGGACCCGATCCCCGACAATCACGTACGGTTCCTGCTCCGTGCCCGATGAATCACGCGGGACGTAGTCGATGGTCGGGCGTCCGTCGGCGTAGACTTCCACCACTTCTCTCAGACCGGGGAGCACCCGGTAATAATCGAGCGACGGTCCCCGCAGCGTCGACCCCCCCGTGCTCTTGGTGACGACGTTTCCGCGCGCCTCCCAGATTTCGCCAGCCCGCCGATAGGTGCCCCGGTCGGCCGTCATGACCATCGAGGAGTCCTCGTAGCGCACGTGGCCGATGAACTCCGTGAATTGGCCCCCATACGATGCCAGGCTGTCGCTGCGCATCCGGATCGACGTGCCATCACAGGCCAGCTGGACGTTGCCCGACGCGAAGTAGTTGTCGTTCCCGAGTGTGGCGCCGGAGTCGGCGTGAATCAGCTTGATCCGGCAGCGCTGCCCCGGCGAGGCGTCCTGAGCTGCGGCGGTGGCCGCAGGAAGCGCCAGCGCCAGGATAACGCGGCAGGCCAGGAGGCACGCGCGCATCCTACTGGCCCGGCAGGATGATGCCCTGATCGGCACGTCCACGCGGACTCCCGGTCTTGGTCCGCTGGATATTCGGGTCTGAAGTGAACCCGACGCCTTCCAGGTGGCTGGTCCCCTGGTCGAAGGTGTAGAACACCTCCGACGAAATTTCGTTCTTTCCCGGGTCGTAGTGCAGCTGCTCGCTCTTGAGGGTCCGGGTCCCGTCGGTGGAGCGCACCACGACCTTGCCCCGGCCCTCCATGACGCCGGTCATCGTCTGGTAGGTGCCTTCGTGGGACGTCAGGGTGGAGGTCGGCGCTCCATCCCTGTCGTAGAAGGTGACGACGACCACGCGCAGCTCGAAGGTCTGCGAGCCCTCGTAGTAGTAGGCGGTGTCGGCCTCGACCAGGCTCTTCTGGATACCGTCGCGGGTGATGATGTGCCGCACCTTGAGGAGCGTCTGGTCGGCGGTGTCCGCCGCGGTCGTGAGCACGCCGGGCCGGGCACCGGTCTCGGTGCATGCGGCGGCGACCGTCGCCGAGCCGAGGGCCGCAGCGACGCGCAGCCACGCGGCGGCGTTCATCCGGCCCCGGCCCGCATCAGGTCGTGGAGGTGGATGACCCCGGCCAGCCGGTCTTCCGCGTCGAGCACCGGCATGGCCATGATACCGTGGCGCTCCATCCGGCCCAGCACGGCGGCCGCCAGTTCGTCGCTGGCCGCGGACTTCGGGGTCCGGGTCATCACCGCGGCGGCGGGTCCATCGAGGAAGGCGGGATCCGACTGCGCCAGCCGGCTGAGGTCGCCGGCCGTGACGACACCGAGCACCCTGCCCTCCTGCACCACGATGGCCAGTCCGCGGTGGCGGGCCAGCGCGACGACGCACTCCCGCATCGTGGCTGCGGCCGGCAGCACCCCCTCCGGGGGGAGCATCACGTCGCGGGCGCGGAGGAGGAGCTTCCGCCCCAGCGTCCCGCCGGGGTGCAGTTCCGCGAAGTCCGCGCGCTTGAATCCCTTCACCTCGAGCAGCGCCACGGCCAGTGCGTCGCCGAGGGCGAGGGCGACGCCCGTGCTGGTGGTCGGCGCCAGGTCGTGCGGGCAGGCCTCCTCGGCCACGCCGGCGTCCAGGACCTCGCGGGCGACCTTGGCCAGCGTCGAGCCGCGGCCGCCGGTCAGCGCGATGATCGGGACGTTCAGCCGCTGCAGCGCGCTGAGCAGCCCGAAGAGTTCCTCGGTTTCGCCGCTCTTGCTGAGCAGGATCGCGACGTCGTCGCGGCCGACGATGCCGAGGTCTCCATGCAGACTGTCCACCGGATGCAGATAGGTGGCCGGCGTGCCGGTGGAGGTCAGCGTGGCAGCGATCTTCCGGGCGATGAGCCCCGACTTGCCGACGCCGGAGACGATGACACGGCCCTTGGCGGCGGCCAGCAGAGCCACCGCACGGGCGAACGCGGCATCGAGCCGGCCCGCCGCGGCGGCGATTTCGCGGGCCTCGAGCTCGAGCACCCGGCGGCCGAGGGCCGTCAGCCCGGCGGGGTCACGCGTCACGGCCGTCTCGTGCCGCGAGGTACCGCTCGACCGCGGCGTCGTATTCGTCGCGGGCGCGGAGCACCGCCGTCACGACTTCGCGCACGGCGCCGCGGCCCCCCTCGGCTTCGGTTACATAGGCGGCGATGGCCTTCAGTTCCGGCACCGCGTTGGCCACCGCAATGGGAAGCCCTACCCGCTGCATGACCGGGATGTCGGCGAGGTCGTCGCCGACGAAGGCCACTTCGTCCCACGCGACGGCGTGCCGCTCGAGAAGCGCCGCGAGCGCCGGGACCTTGCGGGCGCCGGCGTCCTGGATCACGTCGTCGATCCGCAGTTCCGCCGCGCGCAGCGCGGTGGCCTCCGAGACCCGGCCGCTCACCAGGGCGACCCGGATGTCGGTGCCCCGCAGCAGCGCGAGGCCGAGCCCGTCCTGGATGTCGAACCGCTTGAGCTCGACCGGCGCCCCGTGCGACGCGCCGATGTACACCCCGTTGTCGGTGAGGACGCCGTCCACATCGAGGGCGAGCAGGCGCACGCGGCGCGCCACGCGGGGGTCAAGCACGGACGCCCTCGCGTGCGCGGGCCCAGAGATCGAGGGTGCGATCCATCAACTCGTCAAGCTGGTCCAGCGGCCACTGGGTCGCCGCGTCGCTCGGCGCGCTTGCCGGATCGGGATGCGTCTCGAGAAAGAAGCCGTCGGCCCCCGCCACCGCGGCCGCCGCGAGCAGGGGCGGAATGAAGTGCCGCAACCCGCCGCTGGCGCCCCCTTCGCCCTGCCCGGGCTGCTGGACCGAATGGGTGGCGTCGAAGATGACCGGGGCGCGGGTGGCGGCGCTCATCCGCGGAAACGCCCGCATGTCCACGACCAGGTCGCCGTAGCCGAAAAAGGTGCCGCGTTCGGTGACCGCCACATCGCTCGAGCCGGCGGCCCGCACCTTTTCGACGGCGCCCAGCATGCCTTCCGGCTGCATCCACTGCCCCTTCTTGATGTTCACCGGGCGGCCGGTCCGCCCAGCGGCGACCAGCAGGTCGGTCTGGCGGCAGAGGAAGGCGGGAATCTGCAGGATGTCCACGACCTCGGCGGCCGGGGCGGCCTGCGCCGCCTCGTGGATATCGGTCAGGATCGGAAGGCCGGTGGCGGCGCGCACCCGTTCCAGCGCGCGCAACCCCTCGTCGAGCCCGGGGCCGCGCTGCCCCCCCATGCGCGAACGATTGGCCTTGTCGAAGCTGGCCTTGAAGCACACCGGCATGCCCCGCCGCGCCGAGAGCGTCGCGAGCGCCTCGGCCACGCGAAGCATCAGCGCGTCCCCTTCGACCATGCAGGGCCCGGCCAGCAGGAAGGGAGCCCGGCCGAAGGTCCAGGACATCAGTGCGAGGCCTCCGCCAGGTTCACCTTGGCCTTGGCCGGGGCCGCGGCGGCGGTTCGATGCGCGAGCGCGGCGCCGACGAATCCGGCGAAGAGCGGATGGGGCCGGGTCGGGCGCGACTTCAGTTCGGGATGGAACTGGCAGCCGATGAACCACGGGTGATCGGGCAACTCGATCAGTTCGACCAATCCACCGTCCGGCGACTGGCCCGAGAGCCGGAGGCCGAACTCCGCGAGCACGTCGCGGTAGGAGTTGTTCACTTCCCACCGGTGGCGGTGCCGTTCGCTGATCTCGGTGGTGCCGTAGGCCTGGGCCACCTTGGAGCCTGGACGGAGCCGGGCGGCGTAGGCCCCGAGACGCATGGTGCCCCCGAGGTTGCTGACCTCGCGCTGGGCCTGCATCAGGTTGACCACCGGCGTTCCGCATTCCGGCTCGAACTCGGTGCTGTTGGGATCGGGCAACTCACAGACGTTTCGCGCAAACTCGATGATGGCGATCTGCAGGCCGAGACAGATGCCGAAGAACGGCAGGTTGTTCTCGCGGGCCCATCGCACCGCCTCGATCATCCCCTCGATGCCGCGCACGCCGAACCCGCCGGGGACCAGCAGTCCGTCGTAGCCGGCGAGCAGGGTGCCGGCCGCGTCCTGGTCGGTAAAGAGATCGCTCGACATCCACTCGATCTGGACGTGGGCGTCGTGGGCGATGCCGCCGTGGATGAGCGCCTCCTGCACCGACTTGTACGCGTCGGCGAGGTCGGTGTACTTGCCCACGACCGCGATGCGCGTCTCGTGCGACGGGCGCAGGACCCGGTCGACGATCTTGCGCCACGGGCGGAGATCGGGATCCTTGGTGACCAGCCGCAACCGTTCGCACACCTCCCGGTCGAGGCCCTGCTCGTGGAGGCGGAGCGGAATCTCGTAGATCGACTTCACGTCGGGGCTTTCGACCACGCAGGCGAAGTCCACGTTGCAGAAGAGCGCGATCTTGCGCTTGATGTCCGCGGAGAGCGGCCGCTCGGTGCGGCAGACGAGGATGTCGGGCTGGATGCCGATCTGCATCAGCTCCCGCACCGAGTGCTGGGTGGGCTTGGTCTTCACCTCGCCGGCCGCGGCGATGTACGGCACCAGCGTCAGGTGCATGAACAGCACGTTGTCCCGGCCGACTTCCTGGCGGAACTGCCGGATGGCCTCGAGGAACGGCTGCGACTCGATGTCGCCGACGGTGCCGCCGATTTCGGTGATGACCACGTCGTGGCCGGGCGCCGTCCGGCGAATGGCGTTCTTGATCTCGTCGGTGATGTGCGGAATCACCTGCACCGTGGCGCCCAGGTATTCGCCGCGCCGCTCCTTGTTGATGACCGTCTGGTAGATCCGCCCGGTCGTGATGTTGTTCTGCTGGGAGAGCGACCGGTCGATGAACCGTTCGTAGTGCCCGAGGTCGAGGTCGGTCTCCGCCCCGTCGTCGGTGACGTACACCTCGCCGTGCTGGAACGGCGACATGGTGCCGGGATCGACGTTGATGTAGGGATCGAACTTCTGCATCGTCACGGTCAGGCCGCGCTCGACCAGGAGGCGTCCCAGCGAAGCGGCGGCGATCCCCTTCCCGAGGGAGGAGACCACGCCGCCGGTCACGAAGATGAACTTGGTCGCGGAAGGGCCAGTACTCATGATGTCACCTCGAGAGGGCGTGCCAGTGGGCCTCGGCCCGTTTCAGGTCTTCGGGCGTGTCCACGCCGGGCAGCGCCGAAGCGCCGAGGCGGGTCACGCCGATGGTCATGCCATGCTGCAGGGCGCGGAGCTGTTCGAGCCGCTCCACCAGCTCCGCCGGCGTGGGGGGGAGCGACACCCACCGCGTCAGGGAGGCCCGGGTATAGGCGTAGATGCCGAGGTGCTGCCAGTACAGCCCCTCAGAAGGGTCGTCGGCCTCGCGGCGATGCGGAATGACGGAGCGCGAGAAGTAGAGTGCGCGCCCGTTCAGGTCGGTCACCACCTTGACGCGGGCGGGATCCTTGACCAGGTCGAGCTCCAGCGGGGCCGCGGCGGTGCCGACCTCGTCGCCCTGTGCCACGCGCGCCAGGGAACCCTCGAGCGCCTCACGGTCGAGGAACGGCTCGTCGCCCTGGATGTTCACGATCACGTCGAAGTCCCGGTACTCGGGGCGGGCCGCAACTTCGGCGACCCGCTCGGTGCCGGTCGAGTGGCTGTCGTCGGTGAGCACCGCCGAGACGCCGGTCCGCTCCACCACCTGCACCACCATCGGCGAGTCGGTGGCCACCACCAGCCGATCGACGAGATCGTAGGCAGCCACGCGCTCGACGACCCGGGTGACGAGAGGTTCGCCGGCCAGGAGCTGAAGCGGCTTGTTGAGGAGGCGTGTGGACCCGAGACGGGCCGGGATGACACCGAGGACGCGCATCCCAAAAGCTAATAGGAGGGGGCTCCCCCGTCAAAAGTCGTGCCGGGAATCATTTGGGGGCTTGACAAACCGCTAGGAGACTGTCCCGCAAAGACTTAGCGTGCCCAAGATTGATTCGTCGGCCGCTGAGGGGCTTCCTCGGAATGGCAGCGGGCTACCGGAACACCCCGATCAGCAGGATCGCGCCGAGGATGATGGCCCCAACGACGAGGGTGATCCGGGTGGAGTGCGGCAGCCTGCCCCACCAGGACGCCTGCCTGGCCGGTACCGCCCCCCCAAAACCGGGAAGGCTCGGCGTGCCCATCGCCTCGATGGCTTCGAGGATCTCGTCCGCCCGCTGGAAGCGCTTGTCGGGGTCCTTGATAAGGCACTTCATCACCAGCGCCTCGAGCATCGGTGGCACATCGAGCCGCCTGGTCCGCAGCAGGGCGGGTTCAACCGATACTTGAGCTGCCAGCATCCCCTGCGGGGTCGGGGCGTCGAAGGGGACGTCGCCGGTCAACATCTCGTAGGCGACGATCCCGAGCGCGTAGATATCGGCCCGGTGGTCGATCTTGGGGTCGCCGGCCGCCTGTTCCGGCGCCATGTACGCCGGCGTGCCGATGGTGAACCCCGCCGTGGAGCGGCCCGCGAGCACCGAGTCGGTGGCCTCGCTGAGCGCCTTGGCCACGCCGAAGTCGCTCACCAGGGCATGGCGCTCCTCGATGAGCACGTTTTCCGGCTTGATGTCACGATGGATGACACCGGCCTTGTGTGCCCGGGCCAGGGCGTCGGCGATTTCCCGGATCAGGCGCACCGCTTCGGGAATCGGGAGGGCGCCTTCCTTCTCGATCCGCTCGCGGAGGGTGTCGCCGGACACGTACGGCATCACGTAGTAGAGGAGGCCGTCCTCCTGCCCCGAGTCGATCAGGCCGAGGATGTGCGGATGGTGGAGCTGCGCGGCGATGTGGATTTCGCGGAGGAAGCGCTCGGCGCCGATGGCGGTCGCGACATCCGGCTTGAGCACCTTGATGGCCACCCAGCGGTCGTGGCGGGGATCCTCCGCGAGGAAGACCGTGGCCATCCCCCCCTGCCCGATGAGGGCCGGCTTGCCGTCCACCCGCATCTCGAGCCGGTAGCGGTCGCCGAGGATGGCCGTGAGGCGTGCCGGCAGATCGGCCTTCATTCGCCAGCCGCCGTGGTCGCCGCCGCCAGGCCCTGCAGCGAGAGCAGGCGTCCCGGCTGCATGGCGAGGGAGCGGGTGAAGGCGGCCCGCGCCTCCATGGGACGGTTCATGGCCAGGAGGAACTCGCCACGGAGTTCCCAGGTGGGCTTCACGATCGTCGGCGGACCGAATTCCACCGGCAGGCCGTCCTCGATGCGGTTGGCCTCATCGATCAGCACGAGCGCCTCGTCCCGGTGCCCCGCCTGGAAGGCGATCGCGGCCTCGAGCGCCTTGGCCAATGCGTTCACCGAACCTGGCAGGGTGTAATCGGGACGTCCCTCCACTCTCGCCTTCAGGGCCGGAAACTGCCCGAGCTGCCCCGCGGCGACGTCGGGCTCCCCCCGTTGCAGTGCCGCAAATCCCCTGGCGAAGGCGTCGGCCGCCTCCGCGCCCACCGCGGTGTTCGAGGTCGCCAGCGGTGCATAGAGGTACGGCTCCCGCCACGCACGCCCGTTGACGATCTGCGCCGCCCGCATGCCGAGTGCGTAGCTGGCACGGCCCCCCGCGAGCGGCGTGCCGGCGTTCGTCAGCGTGAGGCGGAGCAGCGAATCGGCCGCCGCGCCGCGATCGAGCTGCAGCAGCCCGTACTGCAGCCACTGGGTGTAGTGCCCGGGCGTCCACTTGGCGCGGTCCGGGCCGGCGGCGACGATGTTCTGGCTGACCACTTCATCCCACATGCCGAGCGCGAGGAAGATGTGGGTGGTCATGTGCTGCGCGTGTGGGGCGCCGGGGGCAATCTGCGAGTAGGCGCGTGCCGCCGGCAACCCGATGATGGCGTGGTCGGGATCGTCGAAGGAGTGGATGGTGTAGTGTGCGGCGCCGGGGTGGTCCGGGTACTGGGCAAGGAGCGCCAGCGAGATCGCCCCGGCCCGCATGTAGGTCGGCACCACCCGGTCCCCCTGGCTCAGCCCCAGGAGCGAGAGCGCGAAGAACGCCTGGGCCTCCGGGTCGGCCGGATAGACGGCCGCGAGCGACTGCATCGCGCCGGCGTAGAGGGTGTCCCGACCTGTCTTCGAACCGGAATCGCCGTACAGCACCTCGACGGCGTGCAGGTACTGCCGCTCTCGATCGGTCGGGGCGAGTGCGGCACGGGCCTCCGGGGTCGGAGCGAGCCGGGCCAGCACCGCCTGGGCCCCTTCCCTGTCCTGCTGGTTCCAGACCGGGTGATTCAGCGACATCGCCTCGCCCCAGTAGGCCAGGGCGAAGCCCGGCTCGAGCTGCTCCGCCTCCTGGAAGGCGCGGGCCGCGGAGGCGTATTCGAAGCTATGGAGATAGAGCACGCCGCGGATGAAGGCGGCCTGGGCGGCCGGCTGCGCAGACGTGGGGAAGTCGATCGTGCCGAGTCGCTGCTCCTGGGCCCGAGCGGGGACGGCGGTGACCAGCACCAACAACAGCAGTATCGCAACTCGAGACAAGGTGACGCTCCCGCGGGGGCAGTAAGAGGATCGTACGGCTGATGAATGTCCCCGCGGACGCCCCTGACCGCAAGGGCGACGACGATGTCAGTCGAGTTCGACCTGACGAATCGCGGTCACCTCGGGCAGCGCGCGCAGCGTCTCCATCACCTCGGGGCTCAGCCGGGCGTCAACGCCGATCGCGGCGAGCGCTTCCCCACCCGCCTCCAGGCGAGCCACGTGGTACTGCCCGATGTTGATACGGGCGGCTGCCAGGGCGGAGCCCACCCGGCCGATGACCCCAGGGACGTCGCGGTTGCGGAGCAGGATCAGATCGCCGCGAGGATGGATGTCCACGTGGTAGTCGCCGATGCGGACGACGCGCGGGTGGGCCCCTTCGAGCACCGCCCCGCCCACCCGCACGGTTTCATCGTCCCCGGTCAGGCGCACCTCCAGATATTCCGCATAGTCGTCGCGCGGGCTGAGCCGCGTCCGTTCGACGCTGATTCCCCGCCCCGTGGCGAGATGCATCGCGTTGACGACGTTCACGGCGTCGTGCCCGAGCACCTCCGACAGCACACCGATGAGCGCCGCGGCGGCGATCGGCCCCAATCCGTCCTCTTCCCGGCCGGCATAGCGGACCTGCACCGTCTTCAGCCGGGCCCCGGCGAGGGTCGCGCCGATACGGCCGAGCCGCTCGGCGAGGTCGAGCAAGGGGCGCAGGCGACGCATCCGGTCGCCACCCACTCCGGGCGCATTCACGGCCCGGCTCAGGTCGCCGTCGAGCAGTGCGGCCCGGACCGCGGCCGCGATTTCCAGGGCCACGTTCTGCTGTGCCTCCTCCGTCGAGGCGCCGAGATGCGGCGTCAGGACGGCGGTCTCGAGCGTGCGCAGGGGATGATCGGCCGGGAGCGGCTCGATGTTGTAGACGTCCAGCCCTGCGCCGGCGATGGTGCCGGCGCGCAGCGCCTCGATCAGCGCCGCTTCGTCGATGATCTCCCCGCGGGCCACGTTCAGCACCACGGCCGAGGGCTTCAATTTCGCGAGCGCCGCCCGGTCGATGAGTCCGGTGGTCCCATCGGTGAGTGGCACGTGCACGGAGAGCACATCGGCTTGCGCGAGCACCTCGTCGAGGGTGCAGAGGTCGGCGCCCAGCGACTTGGCCCGATCGGGATGGAGGAAGGGGTCGAAGATGAGGACCTGCATGCCGAAGGCGCGGGCGCGGATGGCCACCTCGCCGCCGATGCGGCCGGCGCCGACGAGCCCCAGCGTCTTCCTGTACAACTCTGCGCCGCCCAGCTTGGCGCGGTCCCACGCACCGGCTTTCATCGAACGGTCGGCGGCGGCCACCCGCCGCGCGACCGCGAGCATCAACGCCATGGTCAGTTCCGCGGCAGAGATGGTGTTGCCGGCGGGGGCGTTGAGGACGGCGATGCCCTTTTCGGTGGCGGCGTCGACGTCGATCGTGTCGACGCCGACCCCGGCCCGGCCGATCACCTTCAACCGCTTGGTCTTTGCC
Source organism: uncultured Gemmatimonadales bacterium (assembly GCA_963705985.1). Lineage (GTDB taxonomy): Bacteria > Gemmatimonadota > Gemmatimonadetes > Gemmatimonadales > GWC2-71-9 > SPDF01. The sequence goes on from CAVPLK010000003.1 coordinate 402,009, forward strand.
AGCGCCTCGCGCGGCACCTTGGCGGCGCTCCGCACGATGACCGCGTCCACCTCGGTGAGCGCCTGGGTCAGGTCGGCCAGGCTCAGCCCCGGCTTGGTGATGAGCTCGAAGCGCGGATCTTCGCGCAGCGGGGCCAGGCCGTCGGCGGCGATCTTGTCGGCAATCAGCACGCGATAGGTGGCGGTCATGATGCGAGGACCTCCTCAAGGGCCGTCAGCACCCGCTCGAGTTCCGGAAGGGTGTGCTCGCCCATATGCCCGATCCGGATGGTGGAGTCCTTGAGCTTGCCGTAGCCCGCCGAGATCGTGATGCCTTTCGCCTTCATGGCAGCGTTGACCTCGCTCCCCTTCTTCCCGGCCGGCACCGTCAGGCAGGTCACCGTCCATGACCGGTGCCCTTCGGGCGCGAGCACGCTGAGCGGAATGCCCCGGCCCGTCATCTCGTCGGCCCAGGCCCAGGTGCGCCGGGCCATCGCCTCGTGGCGCGCCCAGCGGGCGGTGATGGTCTCCGCGTCGATCCGGGCCGCCTGCTTCGCCAGGGCGTAGAGGAGCGAGACGGCCGGTGTATTCGGCGTCTGGTTCTTCAGGGTGAACTTCTCGAACTCCAGGAAGTCGAAGTAGACCCCGCGGGCGCCCTTGGCGGCGGCCCGCTCGAGGATGTTCGGCTGGGCCACGCCGAACGCCAACCCCGGCGGCAGGGCGAACGCCTTCTGCGAACCGGTCAGCACAAAATCGAGGTGCCAGGCGTCGCTCTCGACCGGCTGCCCTGCCACGCCGGTCACGCTGTCGACCAGCAGGACGACGTCACCCGCGTCGTGCGCCACCCGGGCGAGTTCGGCAATCGGGTTCAGCGCGCCGGTGGAGGTCTCGGAATGCACGACGGTGACGGCGTCATACCGGCCACCCTTCAGCGCGTCAGCGAGGCGCTCCGGGGTATGGATGCCGCCCCACTCCGCGTCGAGCACGTCGGCGTCGAGCCCGCAGGCAAGAGCGATCTTGTGAAACCGGTCACTGAACGCGCCGTTGACGAGCGACAGCACCCGCTGGCGCGCGCCGTTCCGGAGCGCGCCCTCCATCAGCCCCGTCGCCGACGACGACGAGATGTAGACCGGGCGCGCGGTCCGAAAGATCCGCTGCAACGCAGGCTGGATGCCGGCGAGGAGCTCCTCCATCCCCTTCCCCCGGTGTCCGATCATCGGGCGGGTCTGGGCGGCGAGAACCTCGTCAGTCACTTCGGTGGGGCCGGGAAGGAAAAAGCTGCCGAACGGTGCCATGTGGCGACTCTCAGGTGGGGGCGGTGATTACGTGACGCGTAAGTATAGACGGCCCAAAGCGAAAGATTCAGCCTGCGCCGGCATGAAGGATTTCCTGAAGAATCGGGAGCAGCGACGGGGTCCGGATGACGGTGTCCGCTGCAGCTGTCACCGCGGGCCGGTCCACGACGCCGGCGTAGGCCACGAACCGGTCAACCGCGGGGCGGGCCTCGAGATCGGTGATCCCATCGCCCACCATCATGATTGGCCGGGGGAGTGAAGCCCGCCACGAATCGACCACGGCCCGCTTCCCGCCCGAGCGCCCCAACGGGGACGCCTGGTCGAATCCGGCGTACCTGCCGTCGGGATGGAAGTGGAGATCGACGGCGGCGACGTCGTCGTCGGAGAGCCCCAGCCAGGCGGCGAAGGGGAGGATCGCCTGGCGAAGTCCGCCCGAGAGGACCTTGACCACGACGCCGTGCGCCCGCAGCGCGCGAAGGGTCTCGCGCACGTCCGGGACCGCGGCCGCGATATACCGCGCTCCCAGCGCGTCGACCGCATCCCGGGTCGGCCGGATCAACTCGAGCCGCGCGCCGTAGACGGTCTCGAGCGGTACCTCGCCGCGCATGGCCGAGTTCGTCAGGGCCTCGATCGCCTCGCGGTGTCCGGCGGCCAGCTCGTCGATGCCCTCGATGGCCGAGAGCGTGGAGTCGCAGTCGAAGATGACGGTCCGGTATCGGGGGGTGGTCATGTCGCGCTAGTGGCGGCGCAGCGCGACGTCGTCGCTGCGGACGTTGCGGCCGATGACGAGTACGAGCAGCCGCGGTTCGTAGCCGGGCGCGCTGACCTTCACGTACTGGGTGCGGCATTGGTCGAGCAGCGACGCGTCAAAGGTGAGGACGTACTCCCCCTGCTGATCGGTGAACGTGGTGAACGCGGTGCCGATGATCTGCAGGTGCGCGTTCGGCATGGGGGCGCCGCCCTGCACCGTCAGGACCCGGCCGCTCGCCGAGCCCATGCGCGGCTCGCCCGGCTTGGTTGAATCGGGCATGACGGTGGGGCATTCCTCGATGCCGTTATCGGGCATCGACTGCTGCCAGGGACGTGGATCCCGGGGCGCGAGGCCGAGCCGCGGGCCCAGCTGGATCCCACCGGGGCTGCCCGACGAAGCCGGGGCCGAGGTAGGCGCCGGCTCGGCCGGTGACGGCGCCGAGGGACCGGGATTCAGGGCCAGGGGCATGGGCCGTGGCGGCGTGATCTTGGGCTGGTTTGCCTCTGCCCCGTCGCCAAGCTTGGCGGCATCACCACCCGGATCGGCCACCGGCGACCGAATGGCCCGAATCGGGTCCGCCTGCGGGTCGGGAGTCTTCTCCGGGCCACCCGACTTGGGAGGAGGGAGTGGTGGTGGTGGTGTGGCCCGGCGCGATTGGGCTGCGGGGGGAAGGTAGATCATCCGAACCTGGCGCTTCTGCAACTCTTCACGCGCCGCCTTGATCTCCTCGGCGGTGGCGGTCTCCTCCGCGGGAGTGGCGCCCGGCGGGAGACGCCGAAGCCACATCCCGGTCAGGATGAGGGCCGCGTAGAGCGCCAGCGAGATTGCCATGCCCTGCCAGCGTGGCTCGGGTCGAAGCGGTGGCGTGAGCGAAAAGGCCCGGTTGGCAGGCATCAAGGAAATATAACCCCATATGCGACAGCACGTTGCTTACGTGGAGTGTCCGTGGTCGTCGATGACGACGCGTCCCATTTCGGCCCGCATTCGGTGCCGGACCCTGCCGAGGAGAATGACGGCCACGGTGGCCAATCCGAACACAAGCCCCCACCAGAGCCCACGCGCGCCCAGCCCCGCCTCGAAACAGAGGAAGAGGCTGGACGGAATTCCAATGATCCAGAACCCGATAACGTTGATGATCATCGGGGAGCGAGTGTCGCCGAGTCCCCGGAGCACCCCGCTTGCGACGACCTGGATCCCGTCAAAGACCTGGAAGATGCCGGCGAGGGGGAGAAGCGCGGCGGCCATCAGGAGCACCGCCTCCGAGTTAGTGTAGGCGCCCGCGAGCAACCGGGGAACGGTGAGGAAGATGCCGGCCGTGGCCATCATGAAGGTGGCGCCGACCACGAGGCCGGTCCGGGCGGAGCGGCGGGCTCCGAGCGGGTCCCCGCGCCCGACGGCCTGGCCCACCAGGACGGCCACTGCGGCGGAGACGCCGAGGGGGACCATGTAGGTGAGCGAGGCGAGGTTGAGCGCGACCTGGTGCCCCGCCATCTGGGTGGTGCCGAGCTGACCCATCAGCACACCGGTGAGGCCGAAGGCGCCGTACTCCAGCTCGAATTGGGCGCCGACCGGGGCGCCGAGCCGGAGCATGCGGCCGAGCGGGACGAGGCGCAGCGCGTCGGGGCGGATCGGGAGGAGGTGCCGGCGGAGTGCGGACCAGCTGAGCCCGAGGAGCAGGAGCGCCATGGTCCAGCGGCTGCAGGTGGTGGCGATGGCCGATCCATCGACGCCGAGCGCCGGCGCGCCGAGGTGGCCGAAGATCAGCATCCAGTTGAGGAACACATTGAGGACGTTGGACAGGACGATGGTGATCACGATGGCCCGCATCTTCCCCATCGCCTGCAGGGTCTGTCGGAGCACGGCATAGGCCAGGAAGGGCAGCACGCCGGGAATCACGAGCCGGGCGTAGCTGGCGGCGAGTGGCACGACGTCCGCCGGCTGCTGCAGCCAGCGGTAGACGTGCGCGGCCGGCCAGAGGAGGAGCATGGCGGGGAGCGCGAGGAGGGCGGCGAGGAACATGCCCCGCTGGACTCCTCTCGCGATGGCCAGGTCGTCCCGCGCGCCTACGGCCTGGGCGATGACGGGATCGAGCGCCATGAGGACGCCCATGCCGAAGATGGCCACGGCAAAGAAGTAGAGGTTGCCGAGGGCGACGGCGGCGAGCGCGGCCGGGGAGACGTGCCCGACCATCAGCGTGTCCACCACGCCCATGAGCATCATCCCGACCTGCACGGTCACGACCGGCACCGCCAGCGTCAGCAGCGCCCGCAGTTCGTCTCGGGTTGGGAGGAGCGGCGATGCTGTCATGGAGACCGGCAGGGGGAAAGGAGTGCGCCCGGTAGGATTCGAACCTACGACCCTCAGCTTAGAAGGCTGATGCTCTATCCACCTGAGCTACGGGCGCGTGCAACAGGGCGGTATGCAGCGGTGTATGATAGTGTGCTCAGCGGCGAACCGACAGCAGCCCCCGGCTGGCGGGCCGGGAAACCCCGGCCGGGTCCGCCGCGTACGGCCAGAATCTCTCACCACTCGTGCACTCGGAGGCCTCGGTGTTCGCTCTTCACCTGCTCGTCGCTGCGCTGGTCGTCACGCCCCCCTCCCCCGCCGACCCGGGCACGGGCGCCGACGTCATCCGGATGATGCAGGCGAAGTACGAGGGGAAGTGGTACACCAGCCTGACCTTTGTGCAGGCCACCAAGCACGCCGACGGCTCCGAGGAGACCTGGTACGAGGCGATGCGGGTCCCGGGCGCGCTCCGGATCGACATCGCGCCCCTCTCGGCGCAGAGCGTGATTCTCTTCCGCAACGATTCCGTCTATCGCTACATCGGCGGCGAGATCAAGGCGGCGCGCCCCCTGGTGCACCCGCTGCTCCTGCTGGGCTTCGACGTCTACGGACAGCCGGCCGAGGAGACCATCGCCACGCTGACCGGTCTCGGGTACGACCTGTCGAAGGTGCGCAGCGGCAGCTGGCAGGGGCGCAAGGTGTGGATCGTGGGCGCGGCGGAGGGTGACAGCACGACGACGCAGTTCTGGATCGACCAGGAGCGGCTGGTCTTCGTCCGCAGCCTGGGGACCAGTCCGCAGCGGCCGGGCGTCGTCACCGACGTCCAGTTCAACAAGTTCATCAAGGCGGGTCACGGCTGGATCGAGACCGAGGTGCTCTTCCTCGAAAACGGGGTCGTCACGCTGACCGAGGAGTACCGGGACGTGAAGGTCGACCCGACAGCCGGCACTCGATCCGGCGATCTTCGAACCGGGGGCCTACCGGGCGCCGGGGTGGGTCACGGAGTAGTCTGGCGGGCCCGGGCTTGCGCTCCGGGGGCTGACCATGTACCTTGTGTGAGCGGTCGAAGCACGTATACGCGGAACGATTCCGAGTGAACGTTGGGGGCCTGGCAGATGCTGTGGCCCCCGTTTTGTTGCCGAGACCGTTGGTAGTGACCGGGGAGGTCCCTGGCGCTATCGCACCACCCTTCCCGTGAGGGCTTGTCACGGGGCAGTACCAGTCGGTATACACGGCAACGCCGCGGTCCGATTCAAGAACATGGAGTACAGCAATGCGTACCACCGGAACGGTGAAGTGGTTCAACGATGCGAAGGGCTTTGGATTCATCACTCCTGAGGGGGGCGCGAAGGATTGTTTCGTGCACCACTCCGCCATCAGCGGCAGCGGCTTCAAGTCGCTGGCCGAAGGCGAGAAGGTGGAGTTCGATGTGGTCCAGGGCGCCAAGGGCCCGGCGGCCGAGAACGTTACCCGCGCGGCTTCCTAAGCACGGGGACACCGCAGTAGCTTGACGGCGACAGCCGGTTCGACTTATGTCGAACCGGCTGTTTCCGTTTCGGCAGGAGACCCACCACAGGGAGGGCGCATGGCGGACCAGGTGCGGATGGCATTCGCGGGGGGGGGCAGCATCACGATTCAGGCGGAGGCGGCCGCGGCCGTCCCGGCTCCAGGCGGGCGAGGGGAGGCGGGACGGGGCCCGGTGGACAACGCGACCCAGCAGGTCACCAAGACCTTCGAGGACTCGCTCGGCGGGCTCAGCAAGATCGCCGACAGCCTGCAGCTCGCGCTCCGCTCGGCCATCAGCCCGCCGGACACCGTCACCGTGAACTTCGGCATCAGCTTCAGCGCGTCGGGCGACATCGTCCTGATGAAGGCGTCGGGGGGCGCGAGCCTCGACATCAGCATGACCTGGAAGAAAAGCTAGATCAGCTTGTCGGCCACCAACCGGCGGTAGTGCTCCCCCAGCGGGGTGAGTCGACAGCTCTTGGACTGCATGGCGGCGTGCCACATGTGCGGCGCCCCCACCGGCACCAGCAGGTTGACCCGGTTGAACCGCTGCAGGATGGAGAAGACCGCGGTATGCGCCGGATCGGGCGCGGGCATCCCCTCGCTCCGCCCCGCCGCTTCCGGCTCGAAGGTCGGATCGAGCTGGTACTCGAACCCCTCGCTCGGGAAGAGGGCGGCGAGTTGCCGGAGGTCCGGCAGTGGAATCGGAGGGGCCACCGTGCGCAACGAGATAAATTCCTTGACATTCGTCTTGTAGACCGGGCGCTGCTTCCAGGGCCCGAGCGACTGGTCGATGTGGGCGTAGACGCTGCCCGGCGTGATCTCACCGGCCAGGTTGGCCGCCGCGCCGCTCAGCGCATCGACGAACAGCGTGGTGAAGACCCCCCGGCCCCCGCTCTCCTTGGCAATCTGCGCCGTGGTGGCGGCCGTGAGAATCGACATCCCATCCGACAACTGGGCCGTATCCTGCCCGGACAGGTTCCCCGCGACCCCCGAATGGCAGCTGTCGAGTACGATGATCGTGTTGCTCGACTTTGAACGGTAGGCCAGCGTCATCACCTCGGAGAGCGCCAGCCCCTCGTCGCCCTGCAGCGTGTCGCTGGAACAGAGGTAGCCGCCGCCGGTGTCTTCCACATTCCCGTGGCCAGCGTAATACAGCAGCGCAATTTCGTTGTCGTCGGCGAACAACTCCGTGACGGCCTTCTTCAGCTCACGACGGGAGATCGCCTCATCGGAGGTGACCGCGGTTTGCAGCCGGATCGCGAAGTTCGGCGACCCGTCCCCGTGGGTCTCGAGGATCGTGGCGACCGCCTTCGCGTCATTCACGCAGCCGCTGAGGCTGGGATAGTTGGGGAACTGGTAGTAGTCGATCCCGATGACAAGTGCCTTCCTGCGTCCCATCCGAGCGTCCTCCCGAAGTGTGGTGTGCCCCGGCCAGCTACGTCGCGGTCGGCGATTCCGGCTGCAAGAGCGTCTTGCGGATCTTCTCGAAGAAGTCCGGCGTCTGGTCGACGATGCTGGTGTCCAGGTGCGAATAGATGGTCGGGATGGCGGTGACGGTCGTCGCGACCGGGAGCAGCCCGAGCTTGCCGTCCATCTTGCGCTTGTAGGCGAGGTCGATCTCGTTCCGGCAGTGGTTCTTCCCGTAGTACTCGGGCGAGAAGACCGGCAGCACGAAGCGCGAATCGACGATGGCCCACATGTACTTGGTGGTGAAGGCTTCCCCGATGCTGATCGACTCGCGGTCAAAGTAGATCGAGAGCGGCGTCCCGTCCGCCTTCCGCAGCGCCTTGAGCGGTTCCAGCAGGTTGGCCGCGACCCAGTCGTATTGCTGCCGGGAGTAACTGATGAACACGTCGTACTGACCGCTCCCCTCGGCCAACCCGGTCACCAGGAACTTCAGCGCAAAATGCGCCGCCAGGAACGCCGCGACCGCGATCGCCACGAGAGTGAGTCCCACAGGAGTGGCAAAACCGAGCTGCCGGCCCGCGGCGGCGAGGCCCGCCAGCGCCGCTGCCGAGAGGACGCCCGACAGAACGGCGGTGAACTGGGGTACGGTCTGAAGCCGCTTGACGTATTGGAAGAGCAGCGCGAAAATGGCGGCCGTCAGCGCGCCAAACACCAGAATCTGGACCAGGAGGAGGGCGGGCCGGTTGTTGGGCTGGGGGACCGCCCCGGGGGCAAGCTGGGCGTTGAGCGCCGACGCCACGACGAGCGGGCCGGCCACGCTCACCTGCCCCGGTCGGTCCTCGTCGAGGCTCCCGACCAGGACGATGGCGTCGGCCAGGTCGGGTCCGGTCGTGTCGGCTCCCCGCAGGAACCGGCCGCCTGACGTCACCCCCGGAGCGTGCTCGAAGCCCCAGGTCTGGGCAGTGATGGCGGATGAATCGGCCAACGGCAGCACCAGGGACGCCACCGTGGGGGGTGGGGTCCGGTTCCGATCGGTGACGACCTTCACGGCCAATGCCATGAGCGACATGCGGGAATCGTCGGACAATTTCAGTTCCAGCTTCGTGTCGTAACTCAGGACCCCCATGAATGGCGCGTTGATCTGGGTGTGCCCATACCCCGTCAGGTGCTCCTGGTAGAGGCTCGCGGCGTGATCCTCCCAGATGTCCTTCCACGGCAGCAGGGTGCCCCCACCGCTCGCTTCCTGCGGGTCCACCACCGCATACACCGCGACTTCATTGCGCACGAGCGAGTCGACTGCTCTGGTCAATTCGGGCAGCCCCCGCGCGTCGTTGCCGAACACCACGTCGAGCGCGACCGCGTCGGGGTGCCGTTGACGGGCGGCGAGATTGTTCAGCAGGTCGGCGAGCCGGAGCCGGAAGTCGGTCGGGTCGGCGTGGTCTTCGGTGGTGCGAATGCGCGGCACGTCGACCAGCACGATGCCGGGGGAGAACGGAATGTTCCTTGGCAGGTAAAAGCGGTGGTAGACGGCGTAGTCCACCCGGCGCCAGACGCCGGTCAGCGCGGCGAACGCCGAGACCAGCACGATGAACATCAGGAGGTGGACGCTCAACCGCTTCAGGCTCGACATGACCGCGGGCCGCTCGACCTCGGCGGCGGGGGCGGGCATCTACTCGCCCTCGAGCAGGGCGGCGATGCGATCGGCCAGGTCCATGAACGCCTGAGCCGTCCCCTGCTCCCCGGCGTCGTGGGCGATGTCCGAGAGGGTCATGGCGTCCTCGTACATGTCCTCGACGTCGTCGGCATCAATCTCATCGCTGTCGAGGTCGAGATGATCGAGATTGACGTCCGCCGGGTTGCCGTTGTAGGAGAGGCCGACCAGCCGCATCTCCATGCCGAGCGCCTGCTGGAACCCGGCGACGGCCTGCTGGGCGTCTCCGCCGAGCAGGTAGGCGTAGCCCAGCCCACGGTAATCCTGCGCCAGGTCGGGGTCGGCCTCGTTGCCGTACAGCCGCTGGTCGATGGCCAGCGCGTTGCGGAAGGCCGTGACCGCGTCGTTCAGCTGCCCCCCCTGCCCGCCCGACAGGATCGCGGCCAGGGTATAGGCCTCGCCGAGTGCCCGGTAGTCGGCGGCGAGGTCGAAGTCGATCCCGTCGGGGTAGAGCTGCTGGTCGATGGCGAGCGCGCGGTGCAGCATGGTGATGGCGGCGTCGGGCTGATCCATCAGCAGGTAGAAATCGGCGAGCGTCCGGTGGTCCTCGGCGACGTCAGGGTCAGGCTCGTCACCGTAGAGTTCGACGTCGATTGCCATCGCCTTCTGGAGGGTGGTGACAGCCTGGCGCGGGTTGGTGAAGGAATAGGCGTCGGCCAGCGCACGGTAGTCGTCGGCAACATCGGGATGCAGTCCGTCCGGGAAACTGCGAAGGTCGGCGGCGAGCGCCCTGTTGTACTGGGTGATGGCCTTGTCGGGCTCGTCGCCCTCCAGGTAGCAGTCACCCAGACTGCGGTAGCCCTCCGCGCCGAGCGCTGCCACCTGATCCTGGAAATAGAGGACACACTCCTTGACCGTCTCGAAGGAGATCAGGTCGTCCTCGTCGAGGGCGTACTCGATGGCGTCGCCCCCTCCCGAGACCAGCTCCGACTTTCCCGCGTAGTTGTCGGCCAGCAGGTCGCTCCGGTCGGGGCTCAGCGCCTGCCGGGCCCGTCCGCCTGCGCCAGCGTCACCCGCGGCCTTCGCCGCCGCGAGGTCGCGCTTGCCCTCACTCCGTTCCGCGCCGGTGATGCCGAGCTTTACCGCCCGGGTGACTTGAATGCTCCCCTCCTGCGGGGTAAGCGTCACGCTCTTGCCGTCCACCACTTCCATCCGGAATGAGGTGCCCCGGACCGCCGCCTGGAATGTGCGGTTGCCGTTCTGCCCCTCGACATGAAAGAAGCTCAGGTGCTTGGCGACGACGTTGAACACCGCCGTCCCGTTCCGGACCCAGAATGATTGTCCGCTGGTCCCCTGGGTCTTGATCCGAAGGGTGCCGCTGACGGCGATGGTGTCCTTCAGGGGCGTGACCACCTTGACGACGGCACCGGGCGGCGTGGTGAACTCCTGCCCAGCGCCGAAGCAGGCCCCGACCCGGAGCGCGCCCTTCGACTGGACGGCGGTTCCCCGATCGGTGATGGAAATGATGCAGGTGCCGTCGGCCTGTGCCGCCATGGTGCCTGGCGTCACCAACGTGGCGAGGAGAACGGCCTGCGACACGAATCGAAGCGCGGATCTCCGCAAGGGCAAGGCGGCCATGGCGCTCACTGAGTGGGGAGTGGGATGAGGTGGTGGTCCGGCCACGGCCGCACTCGCGCCACAGGAGGCGTGAATGCGACCGCACACACTGGATCAGGTCAGGCGCGCGCTGCGCTCAGGCGCGGCCGCGACCCTTGTCGGGCGGCGCGGTGCCGCCTTCGCGGCCCTTGTCCGGAGGTGCGGTGCCACCTTCGCGGCCCTTGTCCGGGGGCGCCGTACCACCTTCTCGGCCCTTGCCTGGAGGTGCCGTGCCACCCTCGCGTCCCTTGTCTGGGGGTGCGGTGCCGCCTTCGCGGCCCTTGTCCGGGGGGGCGGTGCCACCCTCGCGTGTCTGGTCGGTCATTGGATTCTCCCAAGTTGGCGTGAGGGGATAGGATGGCCGTAGGGTATCACTTATCCGAGAGGGTCGCAAGACGAGCGCGGAGGGAATCGCCGAGGGCGGCGCGGTTGAGTGCGTCGGCGGCTTGGATGCGGGCGGTGAGGCTCGCCCGTCGATAGAGCGGGAAGACGGCCGGCAGCGGGGAGTCGAGGACGTCGAGGACGCCGATGGCTTTCGCGTAGTCCTGTCGCTGGATGAGCAGGCGTCCCAGCACCAGCCGATCGACACCGAGTGGCGCGCCGATATCCCAGGTGAGGTCCTCCACCGGCGCCGGCCGACTGATCAGGGCGTCGAAGCGCGCCAGGGCGCCGGTGCTGTCGCCGGCGGCCAGGGCGGCGTGCGCGGTTGCCGATTCGCTGAGGACCGAGTCCTTCCGCAATCCGCTCGCGGCGGCGCGGGCGGCGAGGATCGCGGAGAACTGCGCGGCGAGTCCGGCTTGGCCGCTTCGTGCCGCCCACACGGCCAAGATCCAGATTTCCGACGCGTCCGTCAGGGCGTCATAGGTGGGGCCTAACTCCATCGAATCCTTGTGGAAGACGGCCTGCGCGCTGTCCGCCAGTTCAGGAACGACCGGGCCAATGACCTCATAGTAGGCCCGCCCCTTTCCCCAGCGCTGGAAATACGCCTCGATGGCGGCGGTCGCTTCCTCCGTACGATCGCGGCTGAGGAGCCCCTGCACCAACCCGATGAAGGCGTAGTACCTCCGGCCATTGGCGGCGGAGGTGGCGCTGGTGTCGATCAGCAGGAGTGCAGAGTCGGCACTGATGCCACAGTGGACCGTGCGCTCGGAAGCTCCCAGGGACTTGCCGCTCAGCAGGAGGGCGAGGGGGCGCTCGGCGGCGGCCTTCCGGAGGTCCACCCCGACGAAACCTCTGGGGCCGCAGGCGGCGACCAGCTCCACCTCATTCGCCAGTTGGGTGTCGGCCGCCGACCGCTGGAACTGGCGCGCCATGATCCCCGCCCCGGCCTGGTCGCCGCGCCGGGCCCGTAGCTCGACCAGGTGAAACTGCAGCGCTGCGGCCGTCGAATCGAGGGCCCGCGCATGTTCGAAGGCGTCTTCGGCCTGCGCATCGGTCCGCCCCGCTGCGGGGAGCCGATGCATGTAGACCTCGCCCAATTGCAGCCAGGCGACGACCATCGACGAATCGAGGGCGAGGGCGGCTCGCAAGTTGGCGGCGGCGGAGTCGGCCTGGCCGTCGAGGTAGGCGAGGAAGCCCTGCGCAAAGAGCCGGTCTCTCGGGGTGAGAACCTGGCGGAGCGCCACCTGAGCCAGTGACTCCGCCTCGCCGGGCCGATGGTTCCAGGTGGCCACCTGCGCGCCGCGCATTGCGGCCAGCCCAAACGTGGAGTCGGCCGCCACCGCCGCCTGAAATGCGGCGAGTGCCTCGGGCAGCTTCACGCGGCGGAAGGCCGCCTCGCCCTCGAGGAAGTGTGCCACCGCCTGCGGGGGGCGGTTGACCCAGGCCGTCTCGACGTCCGGCACGGCGGTGGGAATCAACTTGGGGAGGATCGCAGTGACGGACCGCATCCCACCCCGCCAACTCTCGCCGACGAGTGCCGCCGTCCCCGGCGGCCGGGCGAGGATGGAGTCCCCCGCGACGTCGTACAACTCGAGAAAGACATCGGCGGAGTCCCCGCGCGACACGATCCGCCCGGTGATGGCGTAGGCGCAGCGGTTGTCCCGGGCAATGCGCATCGCCTGGTCGACGCTCAGCAGCCGGATGTTGTCCCGCTCGGCGGTATCCAGCCGAGGCCAGGCGTCGACCCACCGGAGCGCCCCGGCCCCATCCATGGCGCTGCCGATGACGGTGGCCACGTCCTCGCCGGCCGTCGTGGCTCCACTCCAGTCGCTGGGCAGCACCAGTGGGAAGACCATCACCCGGTTGGGGTCGAGCGTCTGGCGCGATGTCATCCGGAACCAGAGGAACGAGGCCACGCCGATCGCGGCCGCACCCGCCGCGATTCCCCACCACGGACGGCGCCGCCGGGCCACGGGCACCGGCACGGTCGCGGCCATGTCGGCGCGGCTGGGCGACAGGGCAGCGCGCTGGATTTCGTCCCGGAATTCCGCCGCGGACTCGAAGCGGTCCTGCGGCACCTTGGCGAGCGCCTTGGTGATGGCCGCCTCGAGCGCCGGTGGCACGCTCTGCCGCAGGGTGTACAGACTCGGCACCGGGTCGATGGCGCTGCGGGCCATGATGGCCTGCGCGCTCGGACCGGTGAACGGCGGCGTGCCGGAGAGCGCCTCATAGAGGACGCAGCCGAGGGAGTAGATGTCGCTCCGGCCGTCGATCTCGTCGGCGCCGGCCTGTTCCGGACTCATGTAGGTGACGGTGCCGACCGCCAACCCCGAGTCGGTCAGCCGCTCGCCCACCGACAGGTCGAGCGCCCGGGCGATGCCGAAATCGGCGACGATGGCGTGGCCGTGGGAGAGGAGAATGTTGCCGGGCTTGATGTCGCGGTGGATGACACCGGCCTGGTGGGCATGGGCAAGGGCATCGGCCACTTCGGCGGCGAGCCGCACCGCCTCGGACACCGAGAGCCGGGTTTCGCGTTTGAGTCGCTGGGCGAGCGACTCACCTTCCACGAACGGCATCACGAAATAGGAGGTGCCGGCCGCTTCGCCCGAGTCGAGCACCGGCAGGATGTTCGGATGCTGGAGGCGGGCGGTGATCTGGATTTCGCGGATGAAACGGGGAGCGCCCATCGAGCCGGCGAGCTCGGGGTGCAGCACCTTGATGGCGACGCGGGAGCCGTGGCGGAGGTCGTGGGCCAGGAAGACGGTGGCCATGCCGCCGCGCCCGATCTCCTCACGGATCTCGTAGCGGTCGGCGAGGGCGGCGGACAGGGCCTGCTTCAGGTCGTTCGGTGATGCCAAGACGGGGGCTCCGGCCGTGGTGAGTGCGTGAAAGGTACACTACTCCCCTGATGGCACCCTGCTGCCCGCCGCCCCGAAGGCCGTGGAGAGGGCGTCGGCGAGCATGCTCTCGTAGCGGCGTTGCTCGGGCTTGGGCAGCTGATAGCCACCGAGTCGATCCCGCCGCTGGAACAGCCTGCGCAGACTGAAGCGCCGGCGCGGGATGGTGTAGTGGAATTGCGAGCAGCGATCCACAGCGTCGCTGCCGATCACGGCGCGGAGCTCCTCGAGGACGCTGGCCGGGATGGCGTTGTCCTCCCCGTCCCGGTGTCCGAAGGCCAGGGTGAGCCGCTCCGGGGTCAGCAGGCGGAGCGATTCCCTGAGCTCCCAGTGGAGGCTGTCGGAGAGGGCGGTCACATCGATGATGATGGCGTCCGCCCTCGCGACGAACGTACTGACCCACTCCCGCCACTCCTGGTTGGTGCAGGATACCACGGTCAATCCCTGCGGTACGCCGGCCTCGGCATCGAGCGCAGCCAGCAGGCGCGCCATGCGAGCGCGGCCGCGCCGTGACTTAACGCGAATCGGCGAGGCCGAGACGACCGCGTCCTGGAGCGTGATCGGCACCGCGATGCCGCGACAGGCGCGCTCGAGGAACGGCGCGAAGGGAAAGGGGCGCAGGTTGGCCTGGTTGAAGCGACGGAGCCAGAGCACCATCCGGTGGCTCGGGAAGACCTGCATGGCCAGCCGTGGAATGATCCACCGGTACGCCAGGAGCAGCAGCACCCCGTACGCGCCCATCACCTTGATGGTGAGGTCATTGGAGCGATTCTCGACACCGGCGAATTCGAGCAGTGCCGTCGTGCCGATCCCCAAGATCAGCATGCCCATCAGCCCGACCATGGGCCACATGACGGCGAGCCCGACGCCGCGGAGGAGGTATTCCTGGCTGCGCACCTCCTTGTCGGCAAGCATGCGCAGCGCTGTCGGGTCGGCGACATCGGATGCCGAGTGTTCCGCGGGGGCGGCGCCGAGGAGCTGTTTCGCGGCCCGCGCACCAAAGAGGGTAAAGCCGAGGTAGGCGAGGACGAGGTCGAACGCTGTCCCCCACACGAGGCCGAGGATGGCCAGGCCGCCGAGGGCGAAGGCCCCGCCAGGCCCTGTCGGAGTGAAGCCGATGTCCCCGGAGGATGGGAGCGCGCGCAAGGCGAGCTGCCCGACCACGAGGATGCAGGTGGAGAGGAGCGTCAGGTGGAGGCGTTCCGGCCGCAGGATCGGTCGGCGGACGGTACGAACGAAGCGGCGGGAGACGATCCAGGCGGCGAAGGGGACCGTGACCCAGTGGGTGAGCAGGAGGCCGAGGAGCGGCACAAGCCGGACCAGCGCATCGCCGGCGAGGACCAGCAGGGCGAGACGGAGCGCGTAGGGAGCCAGCGACCGCGTCGGGAGCGTGCCAGCGTCGTGTGCGGCCGGTCGGGTCATTCGCTGTCCCGCGTCAGGATGGTGGGCCTGTCGGTGGGGCACCCGGATGCAGCGCTCAAAACACGGTCAGCCCGACCCCGAACCCGAGGTCCCACTGCGTCATGTTGCCGCCCGCCGGGAAGAACCCATACGCCGTCGCGTCGTCCTGGTGCGCGTACTGCACGAACGCGAACGGCGCGATGCCGAGGTTGCCCATCGAGAGGTCGATCCCCACGCCGACCTGCGCGCCGAAGCCGTGGGCCTCGCTGCTGCGGACGCCATCGGCATCCTTCGAGCCGAGGTACTTCGAACTGCCCGCCCCTCCCTTCACGAACGCACCGGAGGTGGGCCAGGGGTACCAGGCGACGGTCAGGAGGATCAGGGAGATGTCACCCTGGTTGCCCTGTCGGCTGATGGAGCCGAGTTCGAAGCCGACGGCCACGGCCGGCCAGGCATACCCGCCGACGAGATTGAAATTGGAGGCGATGCCGGCACCGGTGAACCGGCAGGAATCGCAGGACTGATCGAGACTGCTCATCCCGAACGTGGCGCGCCCCCATAGCCCGCGGGGCCGCAGCTGTTCCTGGGCCGTGGCGGTGGAGCCGGAGCCGAGGGTCAGGATGCCCAGGAGGGTGATCGCCGCCCTGGTTGGACGCATCAGGTGCCTGCCGCAGCGGTCGAAGGGAGTTGCACACCGGTCACTGTGGCGCTCCGCACAGCTCGGCCACCTGCCGCACCACTTGGGCGATCGTCCGGCCCGCGTCCGGATCCTTCACGGGAATGGTGGCCAGGTACGACCGGAGTTCGCCCCGGCTCGAGATCGTCATAAAGGGATAGGTGTCCGACGCCCGCGCGGGAATCGTGACGAAGTACTGGCCGGGGATGTAGATGAAGTCGTGGTAGCCCTCGGGGCGCGACACCAGTCGCACGCCACCGGTGTCCACGGCCTTGAGGGGAACCTGCATCTCGGTCCGGGTGCCGGAGACGCCCGAGTTGTCTGTGACGACGATGGTCAGGCGGCAGTCCCGGAGGGCAATCGTGGCCGAAGCGGTATAGGTGACCATTCGACGATTGGTCGTGGAGGCCTGGTCGGTGGAGCTCTCCGCGAGATCGGTGCCGGTCGTCTCGAGCCAGCGGCCGGCTTCCGGGAGAGACAGGTCGGACTGGCCGGCGAGCGTGCCGGCCGAGCACAGGACCA
Organism: uncultured Gemmatimonadales bacterium; assembly: GCA_963705985.1. Classification (GTDB taxonomy): domain Bacteria; phylum Gemmatimonadota; class Gemmatimonadetes; order Gemmatimonadales; family GWC2-71-9; genus SPDF01. The sequence continues at coordinate 418,419 of CAVPLK010000003.1, forward strand.
GGGCGGCGAGCACCGGGAGGATCTGGGGACGCATAGGGGGAATCTGTCGAGGCGTGGCCCAAACCGATAGGAAGCACGAAGCCCCGCCGTCCGAGGGGGACGACGGGGCTCCTGATGCATCATCGGGGCGCCCGGATTCGAACCGGGGACCTCCTGCTCCCAAAGCAGGCGCTCTACCAGGCTAAGCTACGCCCCGAACGACCTGCAAGATAACGAGTTGGCCCATTCTGCCAAGCGGCGGAGAGCCCAAGGGGCAGATTACGAGCATACCCGCCGGGCTCTCCGAGCAAGCAGTGAATTCACTGAATCCAAATGTTGTTGCCCATAACGGTGTTGTTCCCCTCGTTGGACTCGGTGACGGTGCCCCCTGCCGGGTCAAGGATAACGCACCAGTACCAATCACCCGGGTGGATTGTCGCAGGAATGGTCGCGGTGTAGGTGCCGGTGACACTCTGCCCCGCTGCCAATGCTGGCCCCGTGTAGACCCGGGAATCCGGGTCAATCACAGACGAGACGCAGTACTGATCCTGAGAGAGCCGGATTTCGCCGAGCCAGCCCGCAGCGAGGTAGCCAGTGCCGGCATTCTTGTCGGTCACGGTGACGGGAACGGATTGTCCGGGCTGCCCAGCTCGGGGCCGATGACCGAAATCGGAATCAGGTCTGGGAGCCCACCTCCTGGAGGCGCGGTTGGACCCAAGAACGACTTGAGGTCACTGACAAGATCTGCGTCTATCGCCGCACCGCCCCCCCCGATCATGCGGGTATGATCGTAACCGAAGTAGACCCGACCGGACGCGGCGAAGAAGGAAGGTATGGCCGAATAGTCTGCCACCACCCCATCGTTCACGCAATCACCTCGCCAGCACAGAATGCCTCCAGTTATTTCGAACTTCAGCCGATCGAAGGTCGAAGCTGAGCCGTCGTTGGTGAAGGTGCATTGCCCCCCCTGAGCGGCACAATTCCCTTGGAAATTGACTTTTGAACCGTACACCCTAAGAGGAGCCTCGGGCCTATCACGGTCCGCAAGGCCGTATACCAGACTTCGCTTCCCATCTGTCTCTGGCGCCACATTCCAAAAGAATGGAATAATCGTCCCACTCACCTCTGCCAGTTTCGTTCCAAGGTGCGGTGTTGCCAGAGTGATGATCCCGAGCGGCTTTTCGTTTAGTTGTTCGGCCGCCTCCCTAGCCAGTAGGCCACCCATGCTATGTCCCACTAGTACTGGCCTAACGCCGTAGGTGGTCTGGATGTAGGAGAGAGCTCCGGCCAGTTCTTGCCCGGAGAACCTGAAAGAGTTGAAGGTGGGGTAATCAACCACCAAGATCGGATACGCATCGAGCCCATTGCTACGCAGTAGCGCCAGCAAGTCCTCTAGGTATGCGTCTGCGCGCTTGGCGGCGTTTCGGTAATTATCGCAGTTGGTGATCTCTCGCTGCCATCCGGGGATGAGCACGATCGCCGAATGCGCGCCCCCTAAGGCCCTGCTGCCGGGATCTCTCCATACAGAGACCGCTGACACGTGACCTGTGTCCATGCCGTAGATTTCGAACCAGTTGCTTGGTGCCTTGAGGTAGCACGGCGTCCCTGCAAGACTTGCAAACCCAAGCCTAGGTGTTGCGGCCGAGGCCTCAGCCGGCGACACTGGCCCCGCCTCGTCGCCGCTTGGTGCCAGGTAGGACTCGGCAAAGACTTCTAGGGTAGTGCTACCACCAGCGATCTGAACCTCGGTCACAAAGGCTTTTAGGGGTCCGACAACTGTTGCAGTGGCGGATGCTTGATCTACTGTAGCTTCCTTCCAAACGGGCACACCATCGTTGTTGCCCAGGTGAGCGCCAATAAGAGTCACGGAGCCTTGGGACGGCGGCGACCAAACCGGAAGAACGATTGAAATATCTCCAGTCCCAATTGTTCTCACCTTTGATAGATCAAGGTAGATGCGCTCCCGTGTCGCGATCGGTGTGTAGGTTGCGGTGCCCTGCGGGACATCAACAATATGAATCGCGATGCTACCCTCGACGGCTCCGGGTTGTACCAACACTTTCGCGTGTGAGCCTACGCTGGTAACTGTTCCACCCCCAGAACCGATGATTTGCGCGCCCCCGAGGATCCACACTCTCACCCTCGCCCCCCGCCTCCCGAGCGGGACGATCCTCAGCCGATTGGCCTCCTGCAGCGATACAGGGAGGCGCAACTCAGCAGTGGCCCTTCCAACCAGCTGCCGCGGTCGTACAATCACCTTGCCATTCAGAAGTACAATGGCCGATGTCCACGGATCGCCATCGTCTTGAATCACCAGCAGGTAATCCGCCTCGGGGTCCCCCGGGAAGTCCGGACCCACTCCGGATGTCCGTGCTCGTGACCATTCTCCTCATCCTCATCGCTATCCGCGCCGCTGTTGGCGCGCTGAAAGACGGTCGGCTCGAGCGCGCATGACGAGCATGGGTCTGGCACTTCACTGAGGTTCGTTTCAGTGACCCGACCATTGGCTGCATTTGGCTCATCAACCTGTACCGTCTGATCTACGGGCGATTCGCAACCAAGAAATGACGTGATCATCGCGAGGATGATGAAGATCCGGAAACGCCGAGGCTCGACGCGCATGGGTAAGCTCCTGTACAGGTGGTCCGTGATATGGCTCGATTGCGTTCGATTGGATCGATTGCTTCAGTGACGATCACGGGGGCGGCCCCCTACCTGCTGAACCCCGACTCAGCTCCTCGCCGGCTGGCTATTCTTCGGCCGCGCCTTGCCCACTCCCGCGTCAGCCGTAGGTTCACGGCGGCATGCCCGGTGCTTCGAGGATGGGTGTTGGCGCATCGCTACCATCGGGCTGGTTCTGGCTCCCAATCAACTCAACCGAGATCAGAACCCCGTCAGATGACCAACGGACAGGCACTTACGCTCCCCCCGGACGCCCGCGTGACGCTCATCACGCTCGGGCGGGCGAGCCTGTCGTGGGAGCCAAAAGGCAGGCCGCCAGCGGTGTTGCTGGGGCCCGGCAAACCACTGGCTCTGATCACCTACCTAGCGTTCTCCCCCCGCCGCACGGCGAGTCGGGATTACCTGGTCAACCTTCTCTGGGCCAATAGCGACCCCGACCGCGCGGTTCACGCGATGCGCCAGACGGTCTGGCAGGTACGCCACCTCCTCGGACGAGGGGTTCTGTCCAACACACCGTCCGGCCTCACCCTCGAATTGGGCCTGGTGAGTGACCGCGACGCCTTCCTGGCTGCCGTCGAGGAGGGAGATGAGGAACGTGCAGTGGCGCTCTACACCGGCGGCTTCCTGCCCGACTTCGCGGCACCAGGAGGTGCGGAGTTCGAGCACTGGGCCGACCTGGAGCGAGGGCGCCTGCGGACGGCCTTCCTCCGATCCACCGAGTCGGTCGTACGCCGATTCCTGGCCACCGGTCGGGTACGGGAGGCACAGCAGCTGGCTCGTCGGGGCCGGGACATTGACCTCTCGAACGAGGGTGCCTGGCGGTTGCTCCTGGAGGCGCTGGAGGCGGGCAATGACTGGACGGCAGCAGCGATGGAGGCCGATGCGCTCGCGAGGCTCCTCGATGGCCTGGAGCGTGAGCCGGAGCCGGCCACCCGCGCGGCCATACGGCGAGCCCGCCAGGCCCCCGACGACGCCTCGGCCACTCCGAGGAGCGCGCTGGTCGCTGAGTTGGTGGGACGGGAGAGGGAGTTCGCCACGATTCTCGCCGCCTGGGGCGAGGTCAAACAGGGCTGCGCGCATCACGTTCACGTGACTGCGACCGCCGGTCTCGGAAAGACGCGTCTGTTGCAGGATATTCACGCCCGTTTACGGGCTGCGGGCGCCCGGACGGTTTACGTGAGAGCGCACGCCGGTGAGCGCGGGATCGCCTACACATTCGCCGGAGATCTCGCGGGTGCACTCGCCGCGCTCCCTGGCGCCGCTGGAGTGTCCCCTGGAGTCGCTTCGGCGCTCGTCTCCCTCAACCCTTCCCTCTCCTCCCAGTACTCGGCTCCGGCTCATTCGGCGAAAGATCACGAAGTGCTTCGGCACCGGAGCGTCGCCCTCACCGAACTGCTCGCTGCCGTGGCAGACGAAGGCCCGATCGCGCTCCTGGTCGACGACCTGCATTGGGCCGACAACGAATCGCGACTGCTCTTGGCCGCGCTCTCGGCCCGCCTCCAGGGTAACCGAGTCCTATTGGTCACCACGGCCAGGCCGATGACGGAGCGGATCTTCGAGGGGACACCAACCATGCTCTCCCTGGCACCGCTCGATGAACGACAGGTGACGGCGCTCGTCACCAGCATCGCGGCACTCCCAGATGAGTCCTGGGCGCGAGAACTGCCCGGCAGGCTGGCGTGGGCCACAGGGGGGTCACCGCTGCTGTTGCTTGAATCGCTGCAATTGGGGCTGGAGCGGGGGGCCTGGTACTCGCAGGAAACACGTGGGTTTCACCGGATCCTGCTGCCCTCGCCGGCGCCTTGGGAGCAGGCAGCGCACTTCGGCGTCGGTTGGAAGAGCTGGACCCCATGGCGAGGCGGCTCATTCTCTCGCTTGCTGTCGCGGGGACGCCACTCACAATGGGTACCTTGGCGCGCTCGACAGGGCGACCCGAGGAAACGACTCTCACCACCCTCACCGCGTTGGAAGAACGTGGGCTGGTATCCCGGGTGGGGCTCCTGTGGGAGACGGTCCACGACGAGCTGGCCTCACTCGCGCTCGACACTGCTCCGGCTGACGTGTTGCGCGATGCGCGGGCGGCGGTGGGGCGGGCGCTTGCCCAAGACGTCAACCAGGATCCGGCCCTGGCCCGTCATGCTGCGCCATTGCTCGATGCCGCGGGGGACGAAGGAGGGCTGGCGGATCTGTTCCGTGGTTGGGTCGCCCAGTCGCGAAGCCGTGGCGACCATCGCGAGCCGCGGGCGCTCGCAGGGGATCTGTTGGGAATTCCTGCGAGCTCGACGAGCATTCGGCGGCTGGTCACGACCCTTCCCTGGCACATTCGCCTGCGGCTGGATTCCCCTGGCCTGAGGATGGCGGTCGCCGGGGTCGCGGTGGCCGGCCTCTTCGGTGCAATTGGCGCCCTGAAGGTGGGGGCCGGAGGGGCGCCACCCGAGGCGGTCCTGTACGTCGTTGAACAGGGAGGCGGTCCGGCAACCAACGCACATCGAGTCGCGCTAAGTGCGGCCGGTTGGCAAGGGGGGATGCCGCTACCGCTAGGCGACGTGGTGCGTTCCCTGCCCTGGTCTCAGCGGTTCAGCGAAACGGCACCCGTTCCGGCCCCCATTCAAACCATGTGGGTAGGTCGTATCACCAGTGCAGACTCAGGCGGCCAGGACCTCTACCTCTCTGGCCCCGGGCGAGCATTTCGCCGTCTCACGACTGAGGTGGGTGACGATGTTTCTCCGACGTGGGCGCCGGATGAATCGGCGGTCGCCTTCTCGACGGCCCGATGGAATTCGCTGAGCCATTACGATCTGGCGATTCAGGACCTCACTTCAGGCACCGTACGCCAGCTCACCAGCGGCGAGAACTCGGATCAGGAACCACACTGGAGCCCCGACGGCACTCGGATCGCCTTCGTCCGGACGCATTTCGATGGAAACGGCCGGGAAGCGTGCTGGATTGGCGTGGATGCCTCTGGTCTCACCTGCTTCATTCCCCCTGGCGTAGTAGTGGGTGGGGTGCTCGGCTGGCGAGACGACCGCAGAATTGTGATTCAGGCTGAACGGGCCGGTAGGCTGGCGTTGATGCTTCTTGACGTCGGGACGCTGGGGGTCACCCCGATCCCCCTCCCTCAAGCGTCATTGGTGTCCCTTAGCCCGGGTGGGGACTGGCTGCTGTTGCAGGGGATCCTTCCCGGCACACCTCGGGCGGCATGGTGGGTGGCTCCCATCGACGACCCATCCGCCGTCCGGCAGATCAGCATTAGCCCCGATGCCCCTGCCCGGGTTCTCTGGGGCCGGGTGGATCGCAGATCTCGGTACCTCGACGAGCTCAAGCTCCTCGTACCGAAACCGCACTGCCAGTCGACGGCTTCCACCAACTCCAGGTGGAGGGCCGAGATCAGTTCGGCCAGGTGATCCCCGCCCGCGCCCTCACTTGGCGCACCGGCGATAGTACCATCGCAACGGTTGATTCAGGTGGTATGCTCCACCCGCGTGCGACTGGCAGCGTGAGGGTCTATGTATCCGCCGGTGGCTGGCGGAGCGACTCGATCTGGATCACGCTCGCGGCGCCGTCGGACAAGGTGGTCATGCATGAGTCATGGGACGAGCGCCTGGAGGAGAAGTGGTGGACCTTCGGGTCGCCAAAACCGATCACGGTCACCGCTCCCGCCGGCGGCCGGATGTTCTGGAATCGGGGTGACAGCAGCTTCACAAGCGGTGCGTACTCGCGCCAGTCGTGGCCCGGTCGGGAAGGTTTGGGTGTCGAAACGATGGTCAGGATGCCGCTTACGGCAATCCAGTGGCAGACCCAAATGCTTTCCCTGGACGCAGGGCTTGATTCCATGGCTCTCACCCGATGGGATCACCAGACCGGATCGATAGACCAGGGCCGGAGTCAGCGGCCGGCGGCGTGCTCTGTGGGCTTCCCTCGCGACCAGGGCCCTCGCGCCGAGGCACGGCTCCTCGCTTCCCAGAGCGGGGTCGAGGTGGCTGGCCTTCCGCCGCCCCCTGACTTGTACATCGGTACCCCCCATCGGCTCCGGGTTCAGATTCTCGCAGACGGCCGTTGCGGCGTGGCGATCGACGGTCGGCCGGTCTTCCTCTCGCGCGGAAGCGTAGCGCTCGACCGCCCCTTCCGGGTGTTGCTGGAGGGCATGTCGCACGGGACGCAAGTACTGGTCGGGGAGCTGGATGTGTGGACTGGAGTGCCCGGAGACGTGGATTGGCGCGAGATGGACGGAGCCAGCCAATCGCGGTGAGTCCGCCGGGTCAGCGAGGCCCAATCTCACCTGCAGACTGTGCTAGAAACTGTGCAAGATCAGATACGCCAAAGGTGCGAACCCCAGTCCTGAGGTTCGCACCTTTTCCGTGTAAACGCTGGATTCGTACGGAATTACTGCGAAAATGACCCTGATCTCGACGCGCTCCCAAAGCAGGCGCTCTACCAGGCTAAGCTACGCCCCGAACGACCTGCAAGATAACCGCTTACCCTGTTCCGCCAACCCGCTCCCCCCACCCGTCGGCAAAGAGCGCCGGCAGGTCGAGCAGGAGCGGCGGAGCTTCCACCACGGGCTGCCATTCGAGGGTCTCCGAGGCCACTTCGGGGCGTTCGTCGGTCGGCCGCCACCGCTCGATCACTCGCGCATCCGGGTCCACGATCCAATACTCCGGCGTGCCGGCCCGCTGGTACCGGCGACGCTTCACGATGCGGTCGTACCGGGCGGTGGAAGGCGAGAGAATTTCGATGGCCAGCAGCAGGGAGGTGACCTCCGACCAGGCTCGAAACCCCGGCGGCAAACTGCTCGGCAGCACGAACAAATCGGGTTGTAGCATCTCGTCCTCGCCGAAGGCCAGGTCGGCCGGAGAGCTCAGCAGACGCCCGGCCCCCGACTGCCGGAGGTAGAAGTCCATCCGGTAGATCAGTGCACCGAGAAGTCTCTGGTGCAGCGGCGCCGGGGCCGAGTGGGCAAGTGGGCATGCCTCATCGTGCGCCGGGGTCGGGCGAGTGGTGGCATCAATTCACCGCGGAGGGTGGCCCGCGCACCCTGTCCCTACTACTCCACCGGCCACACCCGCAGCATCACCACGCCATGCGACGGCACCGTGGCGGTGTACCGCGACTCCACCGACGCCCGGTTGACGAGCAGCACCGCCCGCGAGCCGTCGGCCAGCGGCTTGACCCACACCTGCAGCTCGCTCGGCCACGCCTGCACGATGGCGCCCTGGATGCCGAGGGAATCCTGATCGACCGCGATGACCTCGCGGTTGAGGAGGATCTCGCGGGTGGCGGCGGCCTCCCGAGTCGAATCCGACATGGCGCGGACGTCGTTGCCGGCAATGAGCGGCGCGGCCATCATCGCCCAGAGGCTGAAGTGCGCCCGATACTCGGTGGTGGTCATCCCCCCGTTGCCGACTTCCAGCATGTCGGGGTCGTTCCAGGCGCCGGGCCGCGCCACATGCCAGTACTGTGACGAGAGATCCACGATCGACAGGACGCTGCCCCAGCGGTCGCTGATGTCGCCGGTGGTGCGCCAGAGGTTGCCAATGGGCGGCGCCCACTCCCACGGCCGGTTGCTCCCCCACTCGCAAATACTGTAGACCATCTTCCGCCCCGAGGCGGCCAGCGCCTTGCCGAAGATGGCATACTGGGTCGGCGCGTCGAGCCCCTCGCTGTTGCACCAGTCCACCTTCACATAGTCCACGCCCCACGATGCATAGGGCTTCGCGTCGAGCGCCTCGTACCCATAACTCCCAGGACGCCCCTCGCAGGTCGTGCGGCCCACGTCGGTGTAGATGCCGAACTTGAGTCCCTTGGAGTGGACGTAGTCGGCGAGCGCCTTCATGCCATGCGGAAACCGGACCGGGTCGGCCACGATGGTTCCGTCCGCCGCGCGGTCCACCTGCCAGCAGTCGTCGATGGTGACGTATTGATATCCCGCCTCGCGCGTGCCGTTCGCACTGATGGCATCCGCCATCCCGCGAATGAGCGAGTCGCTCACGTTGCAGCCGAACTTGTTCCAGCTGTTCCACCCCATCGGCGGGGTGCGCGAGAGGCCGTTGTCGAGGGACAGGGGTGGGCGGGTCGCGGCAATGGCCGAGACGGTGAGGATGGCGAGGGCGGCGAGCGTTGTGAGGCGTCGCATCGGTCGATCCTGTGTGGCTGGCATCGGTTCGGTTGACGGGGCAGCGCCCAAGCTACGCATCGCAGGGTCGCTGGGCAATGTGAAGGGCGGTCACGCGCAAGAGAAGGTGCGGAGCCTCCGATCGAAGCCCCGCACCTCTTCCGCCCAGCAGGCCTGCCGACTCGGGGGAACGGCCGCCCCGAGCGGCCCTGGTCAGGGTGTGACGGTCAGGGTCAGGAGCGCCGCATCGTCTCCGACCGAGCCGGTGCCCGACACCGTGATGTCATAGATACCCGGCGGCACGGCGCCGCCCACCGTAACGGTCAGAAGCGACCCATTGCCGGTCGGCGCAGCCGGATCGAAGATCTCGGTCACGCCGGCGGGGGCGCCGAGCATGCTCAGCGTGACCGCGCCGGTGAAGTCGGTCCGGGTCAGGATGACGCCGGTGGTGGCAGAGGTTCCCTGGGCGATGGTGATGGCCGCCGGGGCGACCGAAAGCACGAAGCTCGGCGGCGGTGGAGCGATCGTGATCGCCAGCTGGCGGGCGCGGTCGCCGGCCGAACCGGTCCCCCGAACGACCATGTTGTAGTCGCCGGGGGTCGTTCCGCCGCCGACGCTGAGCGTGAGGGTGGAGGTCGTCCCGGTAGTCGTGACCGGAGCGAAGCTCCCCGTGACCCCCGTCGGCGTCCCGCTGGTGCTGAGGGTGACGTCCCCGGTGAAGTCGGTGCGGTCGATGGTGACCGTGGTGGTGGCGGCGTCGCCAGGGACGATGGTGAGCGAGGAGGGAGCGACGCTCAGGGAGTAGTCCGGGGTTGTCCCCGTGCCGCCCGAATCGCTGCAGCCCGCGACCAGCACGAGCCCTGCAGCAAGTGCCAGCCACCGAAGTGGGCGTGGGGAAGGAACGTCGGTCATCGTCGGCCTCCGGGCGTGGTATGAGAGCGACCGCATCGGCAACTCCGCGGCTGAAAGATAAGACGCTCCTGCCCGCCCCGCTTGTACATCGGAGCAGACGCCGCGGTCACGAGGTCCTTGACACTCACGGCCTCGCGGGTCTTGCGCTGACGGCGCCGGCTACGACATTGCTCCGCCGACCCCTTCGGGGGCGCCTCGCACTGGCAGGGCGCTCATTGTGCGTCGAGGCGTAGCATCGCATCGCCGAGGCCGGTGAAGTACACGACCCCATCCGGCGCGAGGATGACCCCTGTCATGAGCCCGGGCAATGGGGCCCAGAGGTCGGGCGTCATGAGCTCCAGCCGCGGTTCCCCTGCCTCGCCCCGCCGGACAAACTCCGCGCTGAGCGCCTCCTGGGCCGGGGTCTGCAATCGGAACACCGACTGGTACTCGCCGGTGCCGGTATCGACCACGATCAGCTCGTTCCGCACGGGGAGCGCGACCCAGAGCCTCCCCTGCCGGTCCAGCTCCAGATTGTCCGGGACGGGGATCTCCAGCAACGTCGATTGGTTCCCGATCTTGCCGGTGGTGGAGTCGAGGTCGAATTGCAGGATCCGGTTTCCCGCGCTCTCGGCCACGTAGAGCTTCCCGCCCCTGTCGTCGACCACCACGCCGTTGGCGAAACGCATGTTGTCCACCAGAAGCTCCGGCTCCCCGAATGCCCCCGCGCTCCACGGCAGTTTCCAGAACGACCCATCGCCATCGGGGAAGTCGACCGCGGCGAACATCCGGCCTTCGCCATCCTGCGGGGTGTTCCTGGTGCTCTGCGTGAACCAGATGTTGCCCTGCGCATCGCGCACGGCGGTGTTGACTCCGAAGGAATGCTGGTAGACGAGTTCGGACTGGCCGGTGGCGATGTCGACGCGGTAGATCCCGCCACCCAGGATATCGGCCAGCAGCAGGTGGGTGCCGTCTGGTTCCATCGACACGCCGTTGATGGCGCCGGCATGCACTGGCGGGTTGTTGACATACCCGGCGGCGGCCAGCTCGCCGAACGGCGCGCTGGTGCCGTCGGGACCGATCAGGCGGAGACCCGAGACCTGATCGGAAACGATGAGGCGGCCATCTGGCAGCGCGACACCGTCCTCCGGCCGCACCAGCGAGCGGTCGGCCGGAAAGACCATGGCGGGGTCGAAGGTCCAGTGCGGGAGCAGCGGCGGCGCCGGCTTCTCGACCGGCGGGGCGCAGGCAACGAGCAGCGCCAGGAGCACAGCGCGGGCGGGAATTCGCATCGGGGTTCTCCGGAACGAGATTGCTTCGGCCGGGGGGCGGCCCCGCAATGCCAGAAGCGTTACTTCGTCAGCGCGACCGCCAGCGCACGGAACGCCCGCCCCCGGTGGCTCACGCCATCCTTCTCTTCGTCGGTCGCCTCGCCGAAGCCTTTCCCGAGATCGACCGAAAAGAAGTAGGGGTCATACCCGAAACCGGCCGACCCCGCCGGCGCCTCGAGGATGCGCCCGGCGCAGTCTCCCTCGAACACCTCTGGCATGGCCCCGTGTTTTCGGAACAGCGCCAACGCGCAGCGATACCGCGCCATGCGCTTGAGTTCCGGCGCCCCGGCGAGCCGCCGGACCAGCTCCGCATTGTTGGCGGCATCGACCTCCTCCGCCGTGCCGGTCGCGCCGGCCCACCGCTTGGAACGGGTGCCGGGTGCCCCGCCAAGGTAGAAGACTTCGAGCCCGGAATCGTCCGCCACCGTCGGGAGCCCCGACCGCTTGGCGAAGTGCTCCGCCTTGGCCAGGGCGTTGGCGCGGAAACTGTCCGCATTTTCGAGGAGGTCTTCGGCGGGATCTACGAAGAGATTGAGGTCGTCAGGAAAGACGAGGTCCAGGCCGGCGTCGGCCAGCAGGCGCTTCACCTCGCGCTGCTTGCCCGCGCTCCTGGTGGCCACCAGCAGTTTCACCGACCGAGCGCCTTCCGTTGCAGGGCGAAGAGCTGGGCGATGCCCTTCTCGCCGTATGTCAGGAGGCTGTCGAGTTCGGCGCGGCTGAAGGTGCCCGCCTCGCCGGTTCCCTGCACTTCCACGAACTGGTCCGGCTCGAGCATCACGAAATTGGCGTCGACGCCGGCGTCCTTGTCTTCCAGATAGGCCAGGTCCAGGCGGATCTCACCCTCGACCACCCCGACCGACACCGCGGCCACCAGGCGTCCGAAGGGATCGGGGACACCGGTGGTCCGGGCGAGCCACGCCGTGGCGTCGGCCAGGGCCACGCAGGCACCGGTGATGCTCGCGGTCCGGGTGCCGCCGTCGGCCTGCAGCACGTCGCAATCGACCCGGATGGTGTATTCGCCGAACGCCATCGTCCCCATGGCCGCCCGCAATGAACGCCCGATCAGCCGCTGGATTTCCTGGGTACGGCCTCCGGGCCCGTTCCGTTCCCGGGAGGTCCGCTCGCTGGTGGCGCGGGGCAGCATGGCGTATTCCGCCGTGACCCAGCCCTGCCCTGAGCCGCGGCGCCAGGAAGGAACCCCCTGCTCCACGCTCGCGGTGCAATGGACCAGGGTGCCGCCGGCGCGGACCAGGCAGGAGCCCTCGGCGTAGGGATTGGCGCCGCGCTCGAGGACCAGCGGTCGAAGTTCGTCGTTCTGTCGGCCATCAGGACGGGGCACGCAGGCGCTCCACGAGTCGGGTGGTGGATTGGTCGGGCACGAGGTCGACGCGGACCACGCGGCCTCCGTGGGACTCCACGAAGTCGGCACCCACGATCTGGTCACGGGTGTAGTCGGCGCCCTTCACGAGCACATCGGGCTCGAGGGCGCGGATCAGCTCGAGGGGGGTCTCCTCGTCAAACAGCACGACACAATCGACCGCCGCAAATCCGGCCAGCATTCGCGCGCGTGCGGCCTGCGGTACGACCGGACGATCGGGGGACTTGCCGAGGCGGCGGACCGACGCGTCGGAATTGACGCCCACGACGAGTGAACCACCCTCGGTGCGTGCCGCCTCGAGGAGCGCGAGATGCCCGGGATGGAGGATGTCGAAGACCCCGTTGGTGAAGACGACGTTGCCCATTTCGGCGTGGCGCCATTCCTGGGCTTCTGCCAGCGTGCGCACCTTGCGGTCGGTGTTCACAGGACGTGCTCGGCGCCGACGTCGACCGACTGTCCCCGGAAGAGCAGCTTCAGCAGCGGCGGCGCGATGAAGGTGGTGCCCATCACCATCAGCAGGACGACGCTGAACACGTCGTCGGTGAGCAGGCCGGAGCGGCGCCCCACGTCGGCGAAGATCAGGCCGACCTCGCCGCGCGGCACCATGCCGACGCCGACCGCGAGCCGCCGGAACGGCTTCCAGGGCGCCGCGTAGCCGGCGGCCACCTTGCCGAGGATGGCCAGGATGGTGAGGCCGAGTGCCACAAGCAGGAGGAATCCGCCCCCCGGGCGAGTGGGGTTGAGGAGGTTGACGTCGAGTGAGCTTCCGACACTCACGAAGAAGATCGGGGTGAGCAATGCCCCGACGGGTCGGACTCGATCCTCGATGGCATGGTACTGCTCGGTACGCGCCAGGATGATCCCGGCGGCGAAGGCGCCCATGATCAGGGCGGAACCGGCCATGTCCGCCACCGCGGCCAGCGCGAAGGCGATGGCCAGGGCGATGGTGGGGACGGCATAGGACACCTTCATGGTGGCGATGGAGCGGAAGAGCCGCGGCCCCACCCACCCGCCGATGGCGATGGCCACCGCGAGGAACCCGACCGCCACTGCCAGGATGCGCGCCACGCCGTAGGGCGAGATCGACCCGCCCGCGGCGATGCCGGAGACGACCGTGAGGATCACCAGACCGAGCACGTCGTCGATGACCGCGGCGCCGATGATGATGCGCCCTTCCGTCGAGCCGAGGTTGGACAGATCGGAGAGTACCCGGGCGGTGATGCCGACGGACGTGGCCGTCAGCGCGGCGCCGATGAAGACCGCCGCCGTCCCGATCGTGGAGGGATCTCCCATCTGGTGCGGCACCAGCGACCAATACAGGTAGCCGGCCAGGAAGGGGACGAAGACGCCGACGAACGCCACGGCGACGGCCGATCCGCCCACCTTGCGCATTTCACGGAGATCGGTCTCGAGCCCGATTTCGAACAGCAGGACGAGAACGCCCAGCTCGGCGAGGATGGTGATGATCTCGGCGCTGGGCCCCGTGGCCGGGACGATGCCGAGGGCGCTCGAGCCGAGGACGACGCCGGCCAGAAGCTCGCCGAGGACGGCGGGCTGTCCGACGCGTTCGGCAATTTCGCCGAACAGCTTGGCGGCGACGAGAATGGCGGCGAGGGTGAGGAGGAACCCGGCAATACTGTGGCCGCCCGCGCCGCTCCCCGCCGCCAGGAACGGGGCGATGGCCCCGACGTTCAGCATCACGATATCAGAGCCCTTCGACGGCGCTGGGCCGGAAGTGGAAGGTGTGGTTGAAGAGCGGTAGGTGTACTTCCTCGGCATACTCGCTGCCGATGGTGATTTGCCGCGGCCGCGAGGTGCGCTTGATCTGGATCTTCTGCGCCTCGGCGGGCAAGCCCAGCCGGTCCACGGTAAGCAACAGCCGGCGGCGGATGACGCCGTCGGAAAGGCTCGGCGCGAGCCGCGCCTGCGAGCGCATCTCGTCCTGGTACTGGTAGTACCGCCAGTACACCTCGCCGATATTGATGCCGTAGTACAGCACGGCCGAGAAGACGAGCAGCGTGAGGAGGCAGCCCGTCGAGCTCGATCCCCGTCGGTTCGATGCGCGCGTTACCATTGTGATTGCGCTCCGTCCACGATGTCGGTTACCAGTTTCTCCAGGGCGCGTTCCCGGCCCACTTGCTCGCCCTGGGCGGGATCGTAATTGGCCTCGACGATCAGGCCGTTGCGCTGCCAGATCGCCTTGCCTGCACGTTGGTCGTAGATCTCGATGTTCACCGTCATCTGCAGTGCCCGCTGGGTGACCGCGACATTCTGGTTGCCCGCGCTGTTCGTGGTGCCGCCACTCGTGTAGGCCACCGGCAGGTCCGGTTCATACCGCGTGATCGAGCCGCGCACGATCGCGTCGGCCGTGGCCTCGCCGGCTGCGCGGAGCCCGAGCCGCCCTTCCATGGCAACCTTGACCGCCTCGTTCACCTGCTGGGTCAGCGCCGGCTCGGTCGTCAGGTTGTCGAAGGGCATGATGGCGACCGTCTTGATGTCCGGCGGCAGCCCGCCGCCGGCGAACCCGTACCAGCACCCCGCCAGCAGCGGGAGGCTAACGAGCAGGCGGCGTCCAGACCGTCGGAGGAAAGGCGAGCGCAGTCGAGTCAGCGACAATCGTGAGGTCCAGTCTGGCCGGTACTGAGGGAACGGTGAGCCGAGCGGAGACCGGTACTCCGCTGGCATCCAGACGGGTCTCGACGATTCCCATCGTGACTCCGGCGCGCTGCCACTGTGCCCGCAAGGTACCCGCCCCGGCGCTCCGGCGGGAATAGCGAACGGTATCGATGCCGGAATCCCACTCGAGGGCCACGGTTCCGTTCCCCGCCGTCCCGCGAATCCGGGCACCCGGCGGTGGCGGACGGATGACCCCGAACATCGCCCACATCAGCGGGTAGCTCGGGATCAGGCGGGCGATGATGTCCGGCGGCTGCACCCAGCGCGCCTGGTCGCCGACCACCATCGCCGCCGCGCCGCCGATGCCCCACGGACCCGCGATGTCGAATCGCATCGAGTCCGGACCCGCGATCCGCGCGCTCCCCTGTCCGCCGACCGATGCCTGCCCGTCGTTGAACATCCATCGAAACCGGGAGAGCTGGTGCCCCGTCGGCGCGGTCGCCAGAGCCCAGCGCCCGGCCTCGGCGGCGCTCACTTGGGGCAGCGCCTGCGGGGTGGGTGCCGGAGCCCGGGCGGTGCAGGCAATCAATAGGCAAAGATAGGAACAGCGTCTCAGGTGGTCAAGCCCAAAGTGTTGTGGCATAGGCGTTTATCGTGTCTCAGTTCGAGGACTTCAACGCCGGACCACCCGGATCAGGTCGCCTTCCGTGACCCGAAGCAATGTCGTCGGTGCGCCGACGACCCGCCCGAAGATCGTGTACCGGCCATCGAGCTGCGGCTGGGCGCCGAGGGTCAGGAACCACTGGCTCCCACCGGTATCGGGCCCCGAAAGCGCCATGGCCAGCTGATATCCGTCGAACCGACGCTGGTTGATCTCGTCCCGGATGGCGTAGCCTGGCCCTCCCCATCCGTCGCCCCGCGGATCACCGTCCCGCGCAATCAGCTCCGGGATGACCCGCTGCCACCGCCCCCGATCGAAGAAGCGACGATCGAGCAGGGTCAGGAAGTTCACGACGGTCAGCGGGGCTTCCGGCCCGAACAACTCGACCTCGATGAGGCCGCGCTGGTCCGTTTCGATGAAGATGTGGGGATGCGCGTCGGGCGACTCCGGAACCGCGACGAACCGCCGGGTGATTTCCCGATAGTCCTCGAGGGTGCGGTTGGTCTGGATCGGGAAGGCCGGTCCCCACCGTTGCGACGCGCTCGGCCAGGCCGATTCCGCCCAGAGGCGCACCACGTAGTTCGCGGGCCGCGAGGTCAGCGCGAGGAAGTTCCTCGCCACGTCGGCGGCGTCCTCGGTCGAGAGCCCGGCGGCGATCCGGAGCGCCAGGAGCGCGCCGATCGCCGCGTCGGGTACCGAATCGGTGCCCGCCCTGTCATAGGCGGATGCGAGCGGGATGATATCGCTGGCCATCGGGGCCCGGGCGATCGCCTCGGCCGCGAGGGTCCGCACGCCGACATCGGGGTGGGTCAGCAGTCGGCGGGCGGCGGCGAGCAGGGCCGGGTCGGGGCCGCGCACCGCCTGGAACCACCCCTGCATCGCCGCAGCGGCGACCCGGCCGTCGGAATCCGTCGAAGAAATCGGGATGGGACACGTCGGGACCCGGGAGCCACCCAGCCCCACCCTTCGGCGGCGGCCGCGCGCTCCGGCCAGCGGGGACTCGCGGTCCACGTGGCGGAGAGCGCCCGGAACGAGTCGGCGCTGATGCGGGCCAGCCCCAGGAGCGCCTCCTGCTGCAGCGCGAAGGTGCCCTTCCCCTCCCGGACCACACGTGACGAGCTGCGCTACGGCGACCGGTCCCCCCGATTGCGCGACGGCCTTGGCCGCCTCCACCTGGACGTTGAAGACCGGGTCGGCGAGCTGGGCGACGATCTGGTCGGCGACCTCGGGACGTCCGTAGGTTCCCAGCGACCGGAGGGCGTTGATGCGCACCCGGGCCTGTTCGTCCCGGGCCGCCCGCGCCGAGCAGCTGGATCACGCTGCCCTGGTCGAGCTCGGCGGCGCTCGGCGTACGACGCGGTCAGGGCGCGGGCAGCGTACATGCGCACCAGCGGATGCTTGTCCTGGAGGGCGCTCGAGAAACGTCGCGCCGGCGCTGGGGGCGCGGAGCTGGCCGAGCGAGAAGATCGCCCGCCAGCGGAGTTCGTCGTCGTCGCTCTCGGCGAGCGCGATCAGCTGCCGGACCGGGCTGGCAGCGCCCAGCCGCCACGACTTCGATCGCGGCGTGACGGACGAGGACGTCGCTCGCGCCAGTCATCGAGAGGTTGGCGGTGTTGCTCAGCACCCGGGCGACCATGTCCGCCGCGGCCGGGCCCGCCGATCTTGGCGAGGGCGGTAACGACTTCCTTCGCCGTTTCGAGCGTCGGTGGCGGCATCGCAGTCAGGCGGGCGATGAGCGGCGCCACGGCGGCGGGATCTCGGAGGAGGCCGAGCGCGAAGGCGACGGTCGGGATGGACGGTGGAATCGCGGTCCTGCAGCATCGGCACCAGGAGGGCGGTTCCCCGCAGGTCGCCGATGCGCCCGATCGAGATGGCCGCCGTCCGCCGGACCAGCGGCTCGGGCGAGAGCGTGCCGGTTTCGAGTGCGGCCGACGCCCATTGGCGCGAGTCCTCCGCCTGCAGCAGTGGCGCGATCGCCTCGACGATGGCCGCATCCTGGGCGTGCGCCGGCGCGATCAGGCCAGAGATGAGCGGCACGACCGTCGGCAGCAGTCGACGGAGTGACATCGGGGCGCTCACGCCGGATCGGGAACGGCGGGAAGGAGCGCCGCGACGTCGGCGGGGAGCCGGGTCGGCTCCATCCGCTGGTTGAGGCTCAGCATTCGCGTCTCGGCACTCACAAGCAGCACTCCGGACTCGGCGTGCGCCAGCCTGTATCCGAAGGTGACGCGACGGCTCGCGAGATCCCGGACCCAGCACCGGACCCGGACCAGGTCGTCGTAGCGGGCGGGACGGTGGTACCGCATCGTCAAGTCGCCGACCACCAGGAAGAACCCCCGCGCCTCGAACTCGCTTGTAGCTCATCCCGGCCTGCCGGAGGTATTCGGTGCGCGCCACGTCGAGCCAGACCGCGTAGCGGGCGTGATACACGATCGCCCATCGCGTCGATCTCGGAGTAGTTGACCCGCGCGAAGGTGTCGGAGTGGGTGTGTGCCATGGGGAGCCGGGGACGAGGTTGGGGCAAGGTAGGTCGGCCAGCGGCCGAAAGTCAAATGCCGCAAGCGCTTGCGAGACAGCCGGAGTGGTTCCTATCTTCGGTCGTGTTCGGCAACCATCTCCTCGTGCTCTCCGACGCCCACGTGGGCGCCACTCCGCCGGACGTCGAGGAGGCTCTCCTCGACTTCCTGGAGCGCGCCCCGTCGCTGGGCGACTCGCTCCTCCTCAACGGCGACATCTTCGATTTCTGGTTCGCCTACCGGCGCCTGATTCCGCGCCGCGGATTCGAGGTGGCCGCCGCCATCCGCCGGGTGCGGAAGCGCATCCCGGTCGCCATGGTGGGCGGCAATCACGATCGCTGGGGGGAAGACTTCTGGGAGCAGGACCTCGACGTTCGATTTGCACCGCTGCGCATGGAACTCCAGGTCGGCACTCGGCGGGTCCTCGCGGTGCACGGCGACGGGGTGACGGAATCCCACTGGTCGGCGGTGTTGCTCCAGGAACTGACGCGGCATCCGGCGTTCGTGGCCATCTGGAAGTACGCGCCGGTCTGGCTGGCCTTCTGGGTGGTCGACCGGATGACGCATTCGCTGGGGAACACGGTGCGGGAGGAAGAGATTCTCCGGCGGGCCTCGATGCGGCAGCAGGCGTGGGCCGAAGCCGAGCTGGCAAAGGACCCCGGGTTGGGCTGTCTGGTAATGGGACACACCCACCGCCCGATGCTCACGGAGCCGACGCCGGGTCAGCAGTTCCTCAACCCCGGCGCCTGGCTCGACGGGTTTCGCTATGGCATCGTGACGCCGACCGGCGCCGAGCTGGCGGTCTGGAAGGGCTACTACCCCAGCCGCACCAGTTCCGGTTCTCCCAGCCGCTCTCCAAGAAACCTCGCTCCCACCTGTAGAAACCGCGCCTGGTCGTCGCTCACCACGAAGCGATGGCTGCCGGGCACCATCGTGCCGCTTCCGGTCCCCGCCTGCGTCCAGCGCCTCGGCAAGGCTGGTCGCCGTTTCCTCCGCGCTGTCGATCAGCGCGACCGCTCCCCCCATGACCTCGTGCAGCAGCGGCTTCAGCAGCGGGTAGTGGGTGCACCCGAGCACCAGCGTGTCGGTGCCTGCGCTCCGGAGCGGAGCCAGGTACTCCTCCGCCACCAGCCGGGTGGCCGGATGCTCGAACCATCCCTCCTCGACCAGCGGCACCAGGAGCGGGCAGGCGACCTGCACGATCCGGCTGCGGGGAGCATCTGCCGTATGGCGGTCGGGTAGGCCTGGCTCGCGACGGTGCCGGCGGTGCCGATGACGCCGATCCCGCCACCACGCGTGGCCCTCGCCGCCGCCCGGGCGCCCGGTTCAATGACGCCGAGGACGGGCACCGGCGACGCGGCGCGCAGGACATCGAGGGCGTGGGCGGTGCTGGTGTTGCAGGCGACCACCACCGACTTGACCCCCTGCCCCAGGAGCCAGTCGAGGATTTCGAGGCTGTACCGGCGTACCGTGTCCGGCGACTTCGGACCATAGGGAACGCGGGCGGTGTCGCCGAAGTAGATGGTGGATTCCATCGGCAGGCGATCGTAGATGGCGCGGGCCACCGTCAGGCCACCGATGCCGGAGTCGAAAATGCCGATCGGCGCGGCGTTCACCGGAACCGCACCGGAACGGAGACGGCGCCGGCCACCCCGCCATTGGGGGCCGCCTGGATGGAGAGGTCGCCCGGAAAATCCCAGAGGTGTGCCGACACGTAGGCCTCCATGGCCGCCAGCAGGTGGTTGAGGCCGAGCAGGACGAGCCAATCCTCCCGCTGCTGTTTCTTGGAGTCCACGCTCCCGCTGTTGGTCTCCTCGAGGTAATTCAACTGACTGCTGGTCGTGAGCACCATCCCGAGCGTGACACCTTCGGCTGCCACGAAGAAGGCCCCGGCGGTCTTGCGTCCGAGGCTCGCCTGGCCCCACCCCGGTATGAGGAAGGAGCGCCAGAACGCGCCCATCGGACGGATCGGGGGGCGAATGGTCGGCACCGAGTCCAGCGACGCGGCCGGTGCCT
This sequence comes from uncultured Gemmatimonadales bacterium, assembly GCA_963705985.1. Taxonomy (GTDB): domain Bacteria; phylum Gemmatimonadota; class Gemmatimonadetes; order Gemmatimonadales; family GWC2-71-9; genus SPDF01. Next base: position 438,601 of record CAVPLK010000003.1, read on the forward strand.
CGACTCTGCCAGGGACGGTGTCCGCGGCGGCGCTGGGTACCGACGTGGAATCCTGCGCCGCCGCGGGAGTCACGGCGACGACGCTGCAGAGCAGCAGGATTCCGCAGCGTGTCACGCAGTACCTCCCTCGGCCGCTGCCACGAGGACCGGCAGCGCCCCCGGCAGGATCGTCGCCTCGAGGGTCGAATGGCCCGGTGAGCGCAGCTCGCCGTCGAGGTGCGCGGTCAGGGGGCCGTCGTCCGAGGTCACCCGCACCCGGTGCCCGCGCGCCATCCGCACTTCCGGCAGCCCGGTATGCTTGCCGCTCAGCACCAATGGCGCCTTGGTCACCAGGAACCGCAGGCCGAACGCGCCGACGGCGCAGACATCGAGCAGGCCGTCATCGGGCCGCGCGTCGGGAACGAGATAGAACACGCCGCCGGCGCAGGGGCCGATGCCGATTTCGAGCACGGTGGTCGGTTCACTCCACGCCGTGCCGTCCACATCGACGTGGAGCCGCAGGGGGCGGCGGTGGATGACCGCCTGGAGGGCGGCGACCACGTAGCCGAAGGCGCCAGGCCAGTGCTTATACTGGTTGACCCGGCGGGCGACGTCGGCATCGAGCCCGACCCCGATCGAATTCACGAAGTACTCGCCCCACACCACTCCGACATCGAACCGGCGCACCTGGCCTGCGGCCAGCGCGGCGAGCGTTGCCGCCGGCGCGAGGCGCGCGGTGCAGGTCATTTTCGCAAAGTCGTTGCCCGTGCCCACCGGCACCACGCCAAGGGCGGGCCGCGCGTCCGCGTCGCGCTGCAGCAGGCCGTTGGCCACCTCGTGCACGGTGCCGTCGCCCCCGACGGCGAGCACCTGGGCGACCCCGTGCTCCGCCTGACGCGCCAGCGCCGTGGCGTGTCCCGGCCCGGTGGTCAGGACCAGATCCACCTCACCCCAGTGCGTCCGGGCGGTGCGCAGCACCTCCTCGCGGAAGCGTGCGCTCCGGCCATGCCCGGCGGCCGGGTTCAGGATCACAAGCGTGGACAGCGCTGACCTCGTCGCGTGGGGAGAGATGGCGGGAGCGTGTGGGAATCGAACCCACCGGAGCCGCCTGAGGCGCCTCCATCGCGGTTTTGAAGACCGGCCGAACCACCAGGCCCGATCCGCCCCCGAATGTGTTGAGCGCCCTCAGTCCTTCGAGGCCACCACGTCGATTTCGACCCGGGCGCCCTTGGGGAGCCCCGCGACCGCGACCGTCGATCGCGCCGGCCGATGGTCGCCGAAGTGCCGGGCATAGACCTCGTTCATGGCGCTGAAGTCGGCCATGTCCACGAGGTACACCGTGGTCTTGATGACCTGGCCCAACCCGCAGCCGGCGGCCGCGAGCACCGCCCGGAGGTTGGTGAGGACGCGTTCGGCCTGTTCCGCGACGCCGCCGGGCACCAGCTCCATGGTGGCCGGATCGAGCGCCACCTGGCCTGCCGTGTACACCATCTGGCCGTGGACGATGGCCTGGCTGTAGGGGCCGATGGCCTTGGGGGCGTCGGGCGTGGAAACGACGGTCAGCGGCGGCATCACGACAACCCCTCGATCCGCCCGTCGGGGAAGACGCGCATGCCCTCGGCGGCGGGCGTCTTGCCGAGGCCCGGCATCGTCATGATGTCACCGGCCAGGGCGACGACGAATCCGGCGCCGGCGGAGGCATAGACGTCGCGAATCGTGATCCGGAAGCCGAAGGGCCGGCCCAGCTTGGTCGGATCATCGCTGAACGAATACTGTGTCTTGGCGATACAGACTGGTGTCTTGCCGAGCCCGATCGAGGTGAGCAACTTGATGTTCCGTTCCGCCGCCGCCGTGTAATCCACGCCCGCCGCGTTGTAGATCTCGTGGGCGATCGTCTCGATCTTTTCCTTGATCGGAAGGGTCTCGTCATAAATCGGCTGGAATTGTGCCTTGCCCTCTTTGAGGACCGCAAGCACTTCCCTGGCGACCGCTTCGCCCCCTTCGCCGCCCTTGGCCCAGACGTCGCACATCGCCACCCGGGCGCCCCACGACTTCGCCGCCTTGATGACCGCGTCGATTTCCTCGGGGCTGTCGGAAAGGAACCGGTTGACGGCGACGACCACCGGGACCCCGAACTTGTGCACGTTTCGGACGTGGCCCTCGAGGTTGGCCATCCCTGCCTCCAGGGCGGCGACGTTCGGCGTGCCAAGATCGTCCTTCTTCACTCCGCCGTGCATCTTGAGCGCGCGAATCGTGGCGACGACCACGGCCGCTTCCGGATTCAGCCCGCCCATGCGGCACTTGATGTCGAAGAACTTTTCGGCACCCAGGTCGGCGCCGAAGCCCGCCTCGGTGAGCACCAGGTCGGCCATGCCCAGCCCGAGCCGGGTCGCCACGATGGAGTTGCATCCGTGTGCGATGTTGCCGAAGGGGCCGCCGTGCACGATGGCCGGTCCGCCCTCGAGCGTCTGCACCAGGTTCGGCATCATCGCGTCGCGGAGGAGGAGCGTCATGGCGCCGGCCGCCTTGAGATCGCCCGCGGTGATCGGCTTCTTGTCGCGCGTCAGGCCGACGATGATCCGTGCAATCCGCTGTTCGAGGTCGGTGAGGGACGTCGCCAGGCAGAGGATCGCCATGATCTCGCTGCCGGGGACGATGACGAACCGGTCCTCGCGGGTCGGCCCGCCGTTGAGGTTGCCGAGCCCGACGACGATGTGCCGGAGCGCCCGGTCATTCATGTCGATGGTGCGGGGCCAGAGGATCCGGCGCACGTCGAGACCGAGGGCGTTGCCCTGGTGCAGGTGGTTGTCGAGCAGCGCGGAGAGGAGGTTGTGCGCCGACGTGATGGCGTGGAAGTCGCCGGTGAAGTGCAGATTGATCTCGTCCATCGGGATGACCTGCGCGTACCCGCCGCCGGCGGCGCCGCCCTTCACCCCGAACACCGGGCCGAGCGACGGCTCCCGGATGACGACCATGACGTCCTTCCCCATCCGGCGAAACGCCTGGGCGAGTCCGACCGTGACGGTGGACTTCCCCTCGCCCGCCGGCGTCGGGTTGATCCCGGTCACCAGCACCAGCCGGCCCTTGGGCGGGCGCGCCTGCCGCGGCCCGCTGCGTGATCTTGGCCTTGTACCAGCCGTAGGGGAGGTATTCCTCCGGGGCGAGCCCTGCCTCCGCGGCGATCTCCGTGATCGGGCGGGGCTTGGCGGCCTGGGCGATTTCGATGTCCGTGGGAAACTTGGGCGTCACGCGTTTTCTCCGGGTCAAGGCAGCAGGGTCAGGTGCTGGAACGGTAACCGGCGCCGCGGCGCACGGGAATGGCCGATCGAACTACACAGAACCTACACGGTTTCCGAACACGCGCGCGGCGTTCTGTCCGGTGCGCCGCACCAGCGACGCGACCTCCTCGCCGCGGGTGGCCGCGACCCGCTCGGCGACCAGCCCCACATACGCCGGTTCGTTGCGGTGCCCGCGATGCGGCACCGGGGCGAGGTAGGGCGCGTCGGTCTCTACCAGCAGCCGCTCGGGCGGCGTGGCGCGGACGAGGTCGTCGAGGCTCCACGACCGAAAGGTCACCATGCCGCTGAACGAGACATAGTGGCCCAGCGCGACGCCGGCGTCGAACAGGGAGGGCCCGCTGCTGAAGGAGTGGAGGATGGCGGTGACAGCGGGAAAGTCCTGGAGCACGGCGGCGACGTCGGCGTCGGCCTCGCGGGCGTGGATCACGACCGGCTTCCCGGCCGCCGCCGCCAGCGCCATCTGGCGCTCGAAGACGAGTCGCTGGGTGTCGCGCGGGGAGTGATCGTAGTGGTAGTCGAGGCCGATCTCGCCACAGGCGACGACCCGCGGATCCTGCAGCGCCCCCGCGAGCCATTCCGCGGTCGCGTCGGTCCAGGTGCGGGCGTCGTGGGGATGGAGTCCGGCGGTCGTCGAGATCCGCCCGTCCGCCGCGGCCATCGTCAGGCCGATCTCGGTGGCGGCGCGGGACTCCCCGATGACCACCAGGTGCCCGACGCCGGCCGTGAACGCCCGCGCCGCCGTCTCGGCGCGGTCGCCCGCGAAGGCGGCGTCGCCGAGATGGCAGTGGGTGTCGACCAGCACGGGGTCAGACGGTCGGAGGTGGCCTTCGTGACGCCGGCCCGCGGGGCGCTCGCCTTCACGCCGCGTGCGTCGGCCCCCGGCCAGCGCTGCTCGATGGCCAGCAGGAGCGGCGCCGCGATGTAGATCGAGGAGAAGGTGCCGGTGAACACGCCGAACGCCATGACCAGCGCGAAGGGCCGGATGACCTGTCCCCCGAGGATGGCCAGCGCCAGCAGGGTCGCGAGGGTCGTGGTGTGGGTCAGCACGCTCCGCGGCAGCGTCTCGTTGATCGAGCGGTTGAGCACCGAGATGAAGTCGTCGCGCCGGTACTTGTGCAGGTCTTCGCGGACGCGGTCGAAGATGATGATCGTGTCGTTGAGCGAGTACCCGACCATGGACAGCACCGCGCCGACCACCACCAGGCTCACCTCGATGCGCATCACCGCGATGAACACGATGGTGGCCAGGATGTCGTGCGCCGTGGCGCCGACCGCCGCCAGCCCGAACCGCCACTCGAAGCGCCAGGCCAGGTAGGCCAGCACCGCGAAGAACGACAGGAAGATGGCCAGGAACGCCTGGGTGCGAAGCTCGCCCCCCACCTTCGGTCCCACGCCGGCCGAGTTCAGCATGGTGTAGGTGCCGGCGCCGAGCGCGGCGTCGAGCGCCGCCCCGACGGCGACGGCGGTGGCCTCGGTGTCGTCCGCGTCGGTGCCTTCCTTGGCCACCCGCGCGCGAATCGAATACTCCTGGGCGCTCCCGATGGTCTGGATTTCCGACCCGGGGATGCCCTGGGCGTCGAGCGCGGCGCGCAGCTGCCCCGCGTCGAGCGGCTGCTCGCTGCGGATCTGGATCAGCGTGCCGCCGGTGAACTCGATGCTGTAGCTCAGGCCGACGACCAGCAGGAAGAGCAGGCCGGGCACCAGGATGGCCGCCGTCAGCCCGTAGGCGTACTTCCGGAAGCCAATGAAGTCGTAGTTCGCGTTGGCGAAGAATCGGGTCATCGTCAGATGCTCAGCGTAGTGAGGTCGGGCCGCCGCTGCAGCCAGATCATGAAGAAGGTCCGGGTCACGAAGACCGCGGTGACCATGGAGGCGATGATGCCCATGATGAGGGTGACCGCGAAGCCCTTCACCGGGCCGGTGCCGAACTGAAAGAGGAAGAGCGCCGTGATGACCGTGCTCACGTTGGAGTCGATGATGGCGCTCATCGCGTGCTGGAAGCCTTCGTCCACCGCCAGGCGGACGGTGCGGCCATGCAGCAGTTCTTCCCGGATCCGCTCGAAGATCAGCACGTTGGCGTCGACCGCGATGCCGATCGAGAGCACCAGGCCGGCGAGGCCCGGCAGCGTAATGGTGGCGTCGAGCATCGCGAGGCCGCCGAGGGTGAAGAGGAGGTACAGCGTCAGCGCGCTCACCGCCAGGACGCCGCTCATCCGGTAGTAGCCGATCATGATCAGGATGACGATCAGGGTGCCGACCAGGCCGGCGGTGACACCGCCGCGGATGCTGTCGGCGCCGAGGCTCGCGCCGACCTGGAAGCGCTCCACGATCTTGAGCGGCACCGGCAGGGCGCCGGCCTTGAGCGTCAGGGCGAGGTCCTGCGCCTCGACGATCGACTTGCCTCCGCCCATCGTGATCTGCCCGTTCCGGTCGATCCGGCCCTGGATGACGGGAGGTGCGCCCTGGATCCGGCCGTCGAGCACGATGGCCATGTAGTCGCCGATATGGCGCCTGCGTGGCCGCGCCGAACTGGCGGCCGCCGGCGCGATCGAGCTCGAAGAGCACGACCGGCCCGTTGGTCAGCTGGTCGAACTGGGCCGACGCGTCCACCAGGTTTCGGCCGGTGACGATCGGCTTGTCGTCAACCACGTAGAAGAACCGATACGGCTGCACGCCCACGCTGAGCGGGGCGGCGGTCCAGAGAATCTCCACGCCGCGCGGAAGGCTGCGGGCCACCTCGGGGATCCGGAGGAGGCTGTCCACGCGGGGGTAGGCGGCTTCCGGCACGAAGTACTCGCCCGGGACGCCGCTCCCCACCGAGGTCCCCGGCTGGATCAGGCCGCTGAGCACCCCGCCCTCGAGCGGTGTCGTGTCCGAGGTTGCCGCGGCGGAATCGCCGCCGAGGAGCGACTGCACCGCGCTCGGCGAGGTCGTCCCGGGGGCGCCGGTGATGCCCAGGCCCCGGAGGGCGCGGTCCATGGCGGGCAGCGCCTTTTCGAGCGCGCTGGTCCGGTCGGTGATCCGGAACTCCAGGAACGCCGCCTTCTGCACGATGTCCATGGCCCGCTGCGGGTCCCGGACACCGGCCAGCTCGACGACGATGCGCTCGTCGCCGACCTTCTGCACCACCGGTTCCTGCACGCCGAACTCGTCGACGCGCTTGCGGAGCACGGTGAGGGCCAGGTCGATGTCGCGCGCCACGTCGCTGGAGACCCGGTTCGACTGGTCGAGCTCGAGGCCGAGGTGCATGCCGCCCTGGAGGTCGAGTCCGAGCTTCAGCGGAATCTTCTTCTCCGTGGTGTCGCGCATCGCGCCGTCCGCCCCGCGGGTACGGATCGTCACCTCGCGCGGAAAGAGGCTGTAGACGGAGAGCGCCACGAGGGCGCCGATGATCAGGATGCGGTTTCGGATTGAGGCAGTCATCGTCGCTGGGCCAGCCGTTGATTCAGGTAGACAGAGTTCCGGTCGCGGCCGCGGCCAACGCCGCGCGCGCCGAGGAGCGGTCGCGTTCCAGCTGCGTCCGCAGTGCGTCGGGCGAGGGGAAGCGCTGCACGTCTCGCAGGCGCGCCACCCACTCCACCTTCAGCCATTCGCCGTAGAGGGACCCTGTATGCTCGAACAGGTGCACCTCGAGGGACCGTTCCGCCTGCTGGAACGTCGGCTTCCCTCCTTGATTCATCATTCCGCCGGCGCGGCCTCCGCGCCACTCCACCTGGACCGCATACACGCCGTCCGGCGGCAGGAGCTTGTGGGCGGGCACCCCGGCCAGGTTGGCCGTCGGAAATCCGAGGCCCTTTCCCCGCCCGTCTCCCGGCACCACCTGCCCGGTGGCGAAGTAGCGCCGCCCGAGAAGGCGCGTCGCGAGGTCGAGGTCGCCGCCGGCGACCGCCCGGCGCACCAGGGTACTCGAGACCGTGTGGCCCCCGACCTCGAGCGCCGGGACGACATCCACCGCGAAGCCGAGGTCGGCCCCCAGCCTGCCGAGCAGTTCGACGTCACCCTGCCGGCCCCGGCCGAATCCATGATCGTGCCCGATGACCAGTTCCCGCATGTCGCAGCCGCGCACCAGGATCTCCCGCACGAACTGCTCGGGCGGCATCGCCGCCAGCGTCCGGTCGAAGTGCAGCAGCACCGCGTAGTCGAGCGCCGTCTGCGCCAGTATTTCGCGGCGCTCGGGGCCGGTGGTCAGGACCTGGGGCGCCGCCGCCGGGTTCACCACCGCCATCGGGTGCGGATCAAACGTGACCAGCACGCTGTGCCGGCCGGCCGCCCGCGCCCGCGCCGCGATTTCCGTGAGCACCGCCTCGTGCCCCCGGTGGACGCCGTCGAACGAGCCGACCGTCACCACGGTGCCTTCGGGGCGCCGCGGGAGAAAGGTCGTCATGGCGCGGTGAGCACGACCGCCGGCCTCAGCCATTCGCCGTCCCCTTCCGCCACGGCGACCACGTCGGCGTGGTCCGCCAGCACGACCGTTCCCGCTGTCACCCCCCGCACCGGCCGACCGTGGCTGACGTCCGTCCGCGCCGCGTCGTCGAGCAGGACACGCGGCAGGTGGCTCAGCACGGCGCCCAGCGGCCAGCGGGGCGACCCCGGCGTCAGCTCGTCGAGCGGGATCGCGTCGTCCACCCGGAGGCTGCCGATCGATTCCCGCCGCAGCGCCGTCAGGTGGGCGCCGGTCCCGAGCGCCTCGCCCAGATCGCGCGCGATGGCGCGGACATAGGTCCCGGTGCTCACCGTCAGGCGAAAGGTCACCTCCGCCCCGACGACCGACAGCAGCTCCACCGCGTAGACCGTGACCGCCGCAGGCGCCAAGTCCACCGTCTCGCCGCGCCGGGCCCGGGCGTACGCCCGTTCGCCCCCCTGCTTCTTGGCCGAGTAGGCCGGCGGGGTCTGCGCCTGCGCCCCGAGGAAACCGGACAGCGCCGCCGCGACCGCCTCGCCATCCGGCATCGCGCCCTCGAAGGCGGGTCCGACCGGTTCACCGGTCAGGTCGTCGGTCGCGGTGCGCTGCCCGAGCCGCGCGGTCGCCAGATATGTCTTGGCGAGGCCGTCGAGGAACCGCACCACCCGGGTCCCCTTTCCCAGCAGCAGCACCAGCAAGCCGGTGGCGAACGGATCCAGCGTGCCGGTATGCCCGATCGACCGCTCGCCGAGGACGTTGCGCGCCCGGGCCACGACGTCGTGCGACGTGACGCCCGCCGGCTTGTCCACCAGGAGCGCGCCGGTCAGTCCTGTTCCTCCTGCTTGAGCGACGCCAGCACCGCGTTGATGCGCGCGGCGTGCTCCAGACCGCGGTCGAGTTCGAAGTGCAGTTCGGGCACGGTGCGCGTCGTCAGCGCCTTTGCGACGCGGGTCCGCAGGAACCCCGACGCGCTCCGCAGGCCGTCGAGCGCGCGGAGCTTCGTCTCCTCGTCGCCCTGCACGCTGACCCGGATTTTCGCGTGCGACAGGTCCTGCGTCACCGTCACGGCGGTCAGCGTCACGAAGCCGACCCGCGGGTCGCGGATCTCCCGGGTGAGGGCGTCGGCCACCACCTGCCGAAGATTCTCGGCCACCTGCTCCGGACGCCGCGACGACCCTTTCATCGGTTACGCCGCGCCGGCGGAGGCGCTCGGCTCGAGGGTCCGCTTGATCTCCTCGAGGCGGAACGACTCGATCCGGTCACCGACCTTGACGTCGTTGAAGTTCTCGATGCCGATGCCGCACTCGAGCCCTTCGCGCACTTCCTTCACGTCGTCCTTGAAGCGCTTGAGGCTCGAGAACGATCCGGTGTAGACGGTCACGCCGTCGCGCACCACCCGCGCCTTGGTGCCGCGCTGCACCATCCCGCTCCGGACGATCGAGCCGGCGATGGTGCCCACCTTGCTGACCTTGAAGACCTGCAGCACTTCGGCCTCGCCGAGCACCGTCTCCCGCTCCTCGGGCTTGAGCAGCCCCTCGAGCGCCTTCCGGATGTCATCCACCGCTTCGTAGATGACGCGGTAGGTGCGGATGTCGACCTGCTCCCGTTCGGCGGAGGCGCGGGCGTTGGAGTCGGGCCGCACGTGGAAGCCGAGGATGATGGCGCCCGACGCCTTGGCGAGCAGCACGTCGCTGTCGCTGATGGCGCCGACGCCGCGGTGGACCACCTCGACCCGCACTTCCGGCGTGCTGAGCTGGGCCAGCGCGTCGGCGAGGGCTTCGGCAGGACCGCCCTGGTCGGCCTTGATGATGATGGGCAGCGTGGAGACCTGCCCTTCCTTGAGGGCGCGGCTGAAGTCCTCCAGCGTCCCGCCCCGCTGACCGCGGCGGTTCTGGGCCTCGCGCTCGAGGCGCTGGCGCTTCTGCGCGATCTCGCGCGCTTCCGCGGCGTCCGCCACGACCAGGAAGGAGTCGCCGGCCGAGGGCACGCCGTCGAAGCCGAGGATCTGCACCGGCATCGAGGGACCGGCGGCGGTCATGGTGTTGCCGCGCTCGTCGAAGAGCGCCCGCACCCGGCCGGAGTACTTGCCGCAGATGAAGTTGTCGCCCACCGACAGGGTGCCGCGCTGCACCAGCACGGTGGCGAGCGGACCCTTGCCCGGATCCAGGGTGGACTCGACGACCGTGCCCTGCGCCTTGCGGTCGGGGTTGGCCTTGAGGTCGAGCACGTCGGCCTGCAGCAGGATCTTCTCGAGCAGCAGCTCGACGCCGGTGCCCTTCTTCGCCGAGACGCCGGCGGAAAGGACGTCGCCGCCGAACTCCTCGAGGACGACGTTGTGCTGCAGGAGGTCCTGCTTGGTCTTCTGCACGTTGGCGGCGGGCAGGTCGATCTTGTTGATGGCCACGACCATCGGCACGCCGGCGTTCTTGGCGTGGCTGATGGCCTCGATGGTCTGCGGCATGACCTGGTCGTCGGCCGCCACCACCAGCACGACGATGTCGGTCACCTGGGCGCCGCGGGCGCGCATGGCGGTGAACGCCTCGTGGCCCGGGGTGTCGAGGAAGGTGATCCGCCGGCCGCTGGGCAGCTCGACGTGATAGGCGCCGATGTGCTGCGTGATCCCGCCCGCTTCGCCGGCGACGATGTTCGCCTTGCGGATGTAGTCGAGGAGCGACGTCTTGCCGTGGTCGACGTGGCCCATGATCGTGACGACCGGGGCCCGCGGCTGCAGCGTCTCCGGCGGATCCTCCTCGACCTCCTGGCCGAGGTCCGCGGCGTATTCGTCTTCGCGCAGCGCCTCGAACCCGAACTGCGACGCGATCAGCTCGATCTGGTCGAAGTCCAGCCGCTGGTTCACCGTCACCATCAGGCCGAGTTCCTTGAACGCGAACTGGACGATCTGGCTGGACGGCACCTTCATCAGCTCGGCCAGTTCGGAGACGGAAATGAACTCGTTGACCCGGATCCGGGTCTTCTCGAGCTCACGTTCCTCCGCCGCGCGGCCCGCCATGACGTCGCGGTAGGAGGGCTCGTCGGAACGCGTCCCACGCGACTTCCGGCCACCCTTCATGCCCTTGAGCGTCTTGAAGATGTTCTTGCTCACCGCTTCCTGGTCGACCTGGTTCTTGCCGCGCTTCTTCTTCCCCTTCTTGAAGTCGCCCTTCTTGGCGTCGGGGCCGAATTCACGGGGACGCGAGGCCTCGGACGGCCCGGTGGCGCTGCTGAAGACCGGACGCGGTCCCCGGGTCGGCGGCCCACGGCGGCCGGCCGGGGCGCCCGACGAGGCGGCAGGCGCCGGCGGCGGGCGCTGGATGCGCGGCGGAATGAACGGCTTGCGGGGCGCGGCGGGCGCCGGCGCGGCGGATTCGGGGGTGGGCGCCGCACCGCTAGCGGCGGCGGCCGGCGTGGTCGGGAAGAGCTCCTCGACCTTGCGACGGGCCGGCGGCGTCGGTGCTTCGACGGCAGCCTCGGCCTCCGCAGGGGGCACGTCCTTGAAGAGCTCGCGGGCGCGATCCTCCAGGGAGCGGACGGGCGCGGCGGCTTCGCCACGGGCCTGTTCCCGCTCGGCCTCGAGGGCGGCGAGGGCGGACGCCTGCGCTTCGGCTTCCGCCGCGGCCTCGGCCTCCACCTTTTCCACCTCGGCCTTGGTGCGACGGCGCCGCACCGGGGCGGCAGGCGCCTCCGGCTCGGCCGCTTCGGCCACCGCCTTCTTGCGGCGTCCGCGCTTCGGCTTGGGCTCCTCGGCGCTCTTCCGCTTCTCTCGCTCCCAGCGGACGCGCACCGCCGACACCTGTCCCGATTCCAGCGCGGACAGGTGACTGCGCACGAAGATGTTCATGTCCTTGAGCGACTGGATCAGCTGCTCAGAGGACACACCGAATTCTGCCGCCAACTCATGTACCCGGGTCTTGACCACTCATTCCTCCTCAGGGACTTCCCGCGCCAGGCGGCCCAAACCTTCGGCCAACGCGCGGTCCCGCACTCCGGCCACCATCACGGGGGGCCGTCCCAACTGTCTGCCCATCTCGTCCGCCGCCGGTCCCGGCACCAGGGTCACCCCCTGCGCCTCGGCGAGCCGGACCACCTTGTCCACCGCGCGCGGGCTCGCGTCGGACGCGACCACCACGCAGCGCACCTGTCCCGACTGCAGGGACCGTCGGACCCCGTCCACGCCGATGACGACGTGGCCCGCCCTCAGGCCGAGGCCCAGCAGGCCGAGCACGCCGCCGCTCACGCGGACGGCGCCGCCTCGTCCTCCCCTGCCTCGGTCTCGTCCGTGGTGAGTTCGGTGAGGAACCCGACCAGTTGATCGGCCGCTTCCGGCGTCATGCCCGGGACGCGGAGGAAGTCGTCGCGCTCGAGGTCGAGCACGTCGTTGAGCATGGTGAAGCCGGCGCTCGCGAGCAGCGCGACCAGCTCCGGGGCCAGCCCGTCGAGCTCGGTCAGCGGCACCTGCAGGGCGATCTCTTCCTCGGGCGGCAGCGGCGCGAAGAGCGGGCTTTCGCCGCCGCGCTCCAGCCACTCGCGGCTGGAGTAGAGGTCGATCTTCCAGCCGGTGAGCTCCGACGCGAGCCGGACGTTCTGCCCGTTGCGCCCGATGGCCAGCGACAGCTGGTCCTCGTCCACCACGGCGTTGATCGTCTTGGAGGCGGGATCGGCGATGACCCGCGCCACGCGCGCCGGCGCCAGCGCCAGCTTGGCGAAGCGCTCCGGATCGGGCGACCACGGCACGATGTCGATCCGCTCGCCGCTCAGCTCGTTGACGACGGCCTGGACCCGCGAGCCCTTGAGCCCGACGCAGGCGCCGACGGCGTCGATGGCGTCGTCGCGGGAGATGACGGCGACCTTGGTGCGGCTGCCGACCTCGCGCGCGATGGCGCGGATCTCGACGATGCCCTGCTGGATCTCCGGCACTTCGAGCTTGAAGAGCGCCTTGACGAAGAGCCGGTCGGCCGCGGCTCAGGATCAGCCGGGGGCCCTTGGGGGTCTCCTCGAGCCGCTTGAGCACGGCGCGGATCGGTGTCGCCCTGATGGAAGTGCTCGCGGTGGTTCTGCTCGCGGTAGGGGATGATCGCCTCCGCCTCGCGGAACTTGTTGAGCATGATGACCAGCTTGCCGCGCTCGATCTGCTGGATCTCGCCGGAGAGCAGCTCGCCGACCTTGTCCTCGAACTCGTCGCGAATCCGGGCCCGCTCGCCCTCGCGCACCCGCTGGATGATCCGCTGCTTGGCCGCCTGCACCGCCAGGCGCCCGAAGGCCGCGAAGGGGATGTCTTCTTCCAGCATGTCGCCGGGCTCGAACTCGGGATCCTCGAAGCGGGCCTCCTCGACCGAGACCTGGCTGGCGGGGTCCTCGACCAGCTCGACGACCTGCCGCAGCCGCGTGACGGTCAGGCCACCCTTCAATTCGTCCACCGCCAGTTCGAAGCGGACCGTCGGCCCGTACTTCCGGACCAGCGCCGCCTGGATGCCGTCGTGCAGCAGGTCGAGCAGTTCCGCCCGATCGAGCTGCTTGGTGGTCGTCAGTTCGCGGAACGCCGCGAGCATTTCAGTCGAAGTTGCCATCGTTACTCCATGCCGGTGTCACCGGTCAGCCCCGTCGATCGAGGAATACACCTGTCGTATAGGCACAATGTCCGCCGCACCCGCCCGGCTCCCCCGCGGGACGACGAGTCGTCCGACGGACGGAAACCGGCACCCGGGCCCGGCTGGCTTCAGCATCGGGTATGGGGTCGGAAATCGCGTCGCGGGGTGAAAAAAAATGTGGGGGAACTCCCCCACATCAACAGCCGGCCCCGGACTGGCGGCCCCCACAGACATAAATGATACCCCCGAGAGGCCGGGGCGTCAATCACCTCATGGAGTTGCGAGCGGGCGCCCCAGGTAGGCGATCATCCGCCCATCGCTCCCCCCGGACCGACGATGGCTGTGGAAAAGGGTCTCGTCGTGGCCGCTGCAGAACGAGGAAACGCTGATTTGGCCGATTCCCAGCGCCCGCCCCTGCCGCACCAATTGCGCCCGGACATCGAGGGGGCCCTTCCCCCCCGCCGGAGCCGGCAGGCCAAACGCGTCAAACACTTCAGAACCTACTTCATAGCAGGGTCCACAAATGCCTACGCCACAGTGCATTACCAGATTTTCCACGAGGGAGCCAGCGCGGCCTGTGAGCAGCCGAACCCCCCGTTCGAGGATTCGGCCGCTGGCCCCGCGCCATCCGGCGTGGAGGAGGGCCATGGCGCCCCCCACCGGGTCGACCAGGTAGACCGGGGTGCAATCGGCCACGGTGACGCTGAGCAGGATGCCCGGGGCGGCCGTGGCGTGGCCGTCCACCCCGTCGAGCAGCAGCCATCCCTGCCCGCCTTCGTGCCACATCACCTGCGTCCCATGGACCTGCCGACCGAGCGTGACAAGGGGAAAGCCCGGTTCGACAGCCCGGAAGGCGGCCCACTGCCCCATCACCCGTCCGACCGGCCGGTCACTGCCCAGACCAGGATCGAACGGCTCGTCGGCGGTTCCGCGCGTGGTGACACCGGCAACGACGCCGAATCGTTCCCGCCAGCCGGGAATCTCCAGCCGAGGTACCGGCGCGCCGCCGCGGGGTACCTCCTGAAGTGCGGCAGCCCCGATCACTGCGCCCCCGATCCCCTACTCCTCGAACCGCTCGATGTCGGCACCGAGCGCCCGGAGCCGGCTGTCGATCTGCTCGTACCCCCGCTCGATCTGCCCGACGTTGTGCAGGTGCGTGGTGCCTTCCGCGGCGAGCGCCGCGATCAGCATCGCCATCCCGGCGCGGATATCGGGCGACTCGACGGTGCTGCCCCGCAACTTGACCGGCCCCGCCACCACCGCGCGGTGCGGGTCGCAGAGCACGATGCGCGCGCCCATCCCGATCAGCTTGTCCACGAAGAACATCCGCGACTCGAACATCTTCTCGAAGACAAGCAGCAGTCCCTCGCATTGAGTCGCCGCGACCAGCGCGATCGACATCGTGTCGGCTGGAAAGGCGGGCCACGGCCCGTCCTCGAGCTTGGGCACGTGCCCGCCGAGGTCGGGGCGGATGCGGCGTTCCTGGTCGGCGTCGATGATGAGTTTCTGCCCATCGAGGCGGGGGCGGATGCCGAGGCGGTCGAATCCGAGGAGGGTGCCCCGGAGGTCGTCGCCGCGGACACCGTCGATGGTGAGGGCGCTGTTGGTGACGGCGGCCAGGCCGATGAAGCTGCCGATTTCGATGTGGTCCGGCCCGATGGTATAGGAGGCGCCGTGGAGGGGATGCCCGCCCTCGATCACGTAGGTGTTCGAGCCGATCCCCTCGATGTGGGCGCCCATCGCCACGAGGAGCCGCGCAAGGTCCTGCACGTGGGGCTCGGAGGCGGCGTTCCGCAGCATGGTGCGGCCCTGTGCCTTCACGGCGGCCATCAGGGCGTTTTCGGTGCCCGTCACACTCGGTTCGTCGAGGAAGATGTCGGCGCCCGTGAGGGTCTTGCCGAACAGTTCATAGCTGTCGCCGAGCTGGACCTCCGCCCCGAGCGCCTCGAGGGCCAGGAAGTGGGTGTCCACCCGGCGGCGGCCGATCACGTCGCCCCCGGGTGGCGGCAGGGTCACCCGTCCGAACCGGGCCAGCAGCGGGCCAGCCAGGAGGATCGAGGCGCGAATCCGGGCGCAGAGCCGCGGGTCGAGCGGCTTGTTCTCGATGGTGCGCGGATCGATCCGGACATGGTTCGTTTCGATCCACTCGACCCCCGCCCCGAGTTCGGCCAGAATGGCCAGCATCGTCTCCACGTCGCGGATCCGCGGCATGTTGTCGAGTTCGACCGGCCCCTCGGCGAGGACGGAGGCGGCGATGGCAGGAAGCGCGGCATTCTTGTTGCCGGCAGGGCGCACGGTGCCGCGGAGCGTGGAACCGCCGCGGACGAGGTAGCGTGGGGGCATGGCCAAACCTCGCCCGGGGTGCCGGGGGCCGTCAAGCGCGAGGGATTCCGAATGGCCCCCGGCGGGGCCATACTTCGAGGGTGACTATGCTCCTGCTGCTCCAGGGCGCCCCGGCGCCGATGGCGGGCTGGGTCGGCCCGACCATCGCGATTTCGGTCGCGATCCTGGCCTTCGCGTGGATCGTGGTGTTCGCGTCCGCCGCCGTTGCGGCGGTCGCCCTCGCAAGGCGCCTCGACGCCATGTCCGACAACCTCAGCGGCCTGCGGCAGGACCTGGGCGGCATGGTCGAGGGGGCCCGGCGGGTTTCGGAACAGGGGGAATCGCTCGTCACCATGATTCGCGACGAGGGCGAGGCGTATGTCGCCACCAGCCAGCGGTTCCGGCGCCGGCTCGACCACGGCATCGACCGAGTCGCGGAGCGGATGGCCGACCTCGACGCGCTCTACGAGGTGGTGCACGAAGAAGTCGAGGAGACGGCGCTGCGCTTCGCCAGCGCCCTCCGCACCGCCCGGCTCAGTACCGGCATCATCGCCAAGGTGCTCCGCCGCCGGCGGCGGCGATGACCCTCGCCCGCATCGCCGTCGCCCTGGTCGCCGTCGGCCTGGCGCTGGCCGCCGCGCCGGACGCGCTGCATGCGTGGACCCCCGGCACCCACATCTACCTGGCCCAGAACGTCCTGGCGAGCGCCCACCTCCTGCCCCCCACGGTGGCCGATCTCATCCGGGCGTTTCCCTTCGACTTCCTCTACGGCAACATCGCGGCGGACAGCACCATCGCGAAGAACTTCGCCCCGGTGAGCCGGCACTGCCATCACTGGCATGTCGGCCAGGAGATCCACGACCTGGCGCCGACCGACGCGCTGCGAGCGTTTGGGCTTGGCTACCTGGCCCATCTCGCCGCCGACACCGTCGCACACAACTATTTCGTCCCGCATCAGCTTGCCGTCACGAGTTCGCGCTCCGGCCTCGGCCATGCGTATTGGGAGAGCCGGTTCGAGACCCACCTCGGCGAAGGGTTCGCCCACACCGCCAAGGAAGTCATCCAGCTCGATCACACGCCGGCGGACGCGCACCTCGACCAGATCATCTCCCCCACCATCTTCAGCGTGCGCACCAACCGCCGGTTGTTTCGCGGCATGGTGCACCTGGTGGAGACCCGAAGCTGGCAGCGCGCCTTCCGGATGGCGCGCACCCACAGTCGCTGGGACCTGCCCGAGGAAGACGTCGAGCAGCACATGGCGCTGTCCTACGAATTCGTGATGGAGATGCTGGGCGACGACCGCCCGCTCGCCCGTCGGCTCGACCCGGCGGGGGCGGAGCCGCTTCGGGCCGCCCAGTCGCTGCGCCGGGAAGTGCGTGAGAGCGGCGGCGCCACCGACACGATGCGCGTCCACAAGCTCGCGGAGCGAGACTTCGGCCTGCCCCGGAAGCCGGACCTCACCTATTGGCGGGAACTCTCGACGCCCCGTCCCTGGAAGGACACGGCGGGAGGAGCCTCTGATGCGGCCTGACGACCTCGGACTCCCCGAAGGCGACGGCGAGGGCCGGCCCAGTGTCCTCGTCGCGACCAGCACGCGGGTACAGGTCTGCGTGAAGCCAGTCGACGACGACCGCACCCCCGAAGGATCCGTCTGCCTTGGCACCTTCATCGAGGGACGGCTGGTCGGGCGGCGGGTGGCGCCCACCGAGGCGCTGGAGGAGCTGCGGGAATTCCATCTCTTCGACGATCCGGTCCACCTCGGCCTCGTGGCCTACGAAGACGCGCCGGGACTGCAGTGCCGCCTGCTCGCCCTCCTTCCGGCGGACCGCTTTCCCCTCTCTGACGAGGGCGAGGACTCGGAGGAAGAGGAGGACAACGAACCGTGGCGCGCCAGCGTACCGGTCCCATCGTTCGAACTCGCCGAGGAGCGGCCCCCGCGATCCGAGGACGAGACGCCGAGCCTGGAAGACGGCGCCGCAGTACCGGTGTACCTCGGCAACATCGTGCGCCTCGCACGCGACCGGAAGCACCCAGAGGACCTGGCCGCGGAGGCGAGCGATGTGCTGTTGACGGTGCTGACCGGTCCGGTGACGGAAGTGGTCGACCGGGTACTGGAAGACCTGCTGGAAGGGGACGAGCCGAGAGACTGAGGACTGCCTGCTGCTGTCATTGCGAGGAGGCCCCACCGGGGCCGACGAAGCAATCTCGGGCTGGCGAACGAAGCGTTTCAGCCTGCGGTGAGTTTCCGCTGCAGGATCGGCGTGACGCCCTTGGGGTCCGCCTTCCCACCGCTCTTCTTCATCACCTGCCCCACGAAGAACCCCATCAGTTTCGCCTCGCCGCCGCGGAACCGGGCCACTTCACCGGGATGCGCCGCCAGCACCTCGTCGACCCACCCTTCGAGTGCGCCGGTGTCTTGGACCTGTGTAAGTCCCAAGTCGACCAAGACGGCGTCAACCGACACTTCAAGTTGAACAACGCCGAGCTCCGCCTTCAATTGAAACCCGACTGGTGTGACAGTCGCGTCCTTCCTGGCCCGGCCACGCGTCAGCATCTCTGCATACGACTGTTTGGCTGCCTGGAGGCTAGCCTTTCCTAGCGCTACCCCGTTGATGATCTCGGCGAGGCTTTCCGGCGATACGACAAACCGTCCGTCTGCCTTATACGCAGCCATTACATCACTGAGCACCCAGCCTACAGTTGATTTGGCATCTGCCTTGGCCGCAATCGCCGTCTCGAAATGGTCGGCAACCGCGCGCTCGCCGGTCAGTTCCTGCGCGTGGTAGGCTGAGAGGCCGTACGCCTGTTCGAACCGGGCGCGCCGCGCCTCCGGCAGTTCCGGCAGGGCGCGGCGCTGCGCCTCGATGAACGCCTCGTCGAGGACCAGCGGCGGGAGGTCGGGATCGGGGAAGTATCGATAGTCGTGACTGTCTTCCTTCGACCGCGAGGGGCGCACCGTCCCGTTCGCCGCGTTGAAGATCAGCGACACCTGCTCGACCTTCCCGCCCGACTCCAGCAACGCCACCTGCCGCTCGTATTCCGCGGCGAGCGCCCGCTCCACGTTCGCGAAGCTGTTCATGTTCTTGATTTCGGTCTTGGTGCCGAGCGCCTCCTGGCCGAACGGCCGGATGGAGAGGTTCGCGTCAACGCGGAGCGTTCCCTTCTCCATGCTGCAGTCGCTCACCCCGGCGTAGACCAGGATTTGCTTCAGCGCCACCAGGTAGGCGCGTGCCTCGGCCGGCGAGCGCAGCTCGGGGCCGCTCACGATTTCGGCGAGCGGCGTCCCCGCCCGGTTGAGATCCACGGCGGTATGGCCGGGATAGCGGTCGTGCAGCGACTTGCCCGCGTCTTCCTCGATGTGCAGCCGGGTAATGCTGCAGGCGATCCGCCCCCGCTCCGGCGACTCGAACCAGACGTTGCCGCCGGTCGAGAGCGGCTTGTCGAACTGCGAGACCTGGTACCCCTTCGGCAGGTCGGGATAGAAGTAGTTCTTGCGGGCGAAGACGCTCTCGTGATGGATCGTGCCGCCGAGGGCCAGCGCGCCTCGGACCGCAAGCCGGATAGCCTCGGCGTTGGGCACCGGGAGGGCGCCGGGAAGCCCGAGACAGGTGGGGCATACGTTCGTGTTCGGCGGGTCGCCGAACGAGGCGATGCAGCCGCAGAACATCTTGGTGCGGGTGTTCTGCTGGACGTGGACCTCGAGTCCGATCACCGTCTCCCAGGTCATCAGCGCACCTCTCCGGCGGCATCGAGCGCCGCCTCGAGCGCGCTGGCCACCGCCAGCATCTTCGACTCACCGAACGCCGGCGCGATGAGCTGCGCGCCGACCGGCAGCCCTTCCGACAGCCCCGCCGGGATGCTCATGGCCGGCAACCCCGCCAGGCTCACCGCGCAGACGAAGATGTCGGCCATGTACATCGCGACCGGATCCGCCGTCTTCTCGCCGGCGCGGAAGGCGGTGGTCGGCGTGGTCGGCGTGAGCAGGAAGTCCACGCCGCCCGGCGCGAAGGCGCGCGTGAAGTCGTCGGCAATCAGGTTGCGGACCTGCTGCGCCTTGGTGTAGTAGGCGTCGTAGTAGCCGGCGCTCAGCACGTAGGTGCCCACCAGGATCCGGCGCCGCACCTCCGGTCCGAACCCCTCCCCGCGCGTGGCGCGATAGAGTGCCGGGAGATCCCCTGCCCCCCCGATGCGGCGCACGCCGTAGCGCACGCCGTCGTAGCGGGCCAGGTTGGACGCCGCCTCGGCGGGCGCCAGCACATAGTAGGTCGGCACCGCATAGGCGGTGTGGGGCAGCGTGACGGGCACCAGCTCCGCGCCGAGGGCGCGCAACGCGTCCGCGGCCCGATCGACCCCGGCACGGACGCCGGCGTCGAGGTCCGCGGGGAAATACTCGGCGGGGAGCCCGATTCGCAGCCCCTTCAGCACACCAGGGGTCCCCTCGATCTGCAGGGTCTCGGCGGCGACGGTGGTGGCGTCCTGGGCGTCGGGGCCGCTGATGGCGGCGAGTACCCGTGCGGCGTCACGCACGGTGCGGCCGAAGACCGAGACGCAGTCGAGCGACGACCCGAAAGCCACCAGTCCATAGCGGCTCACCCGCCCGTAGGTCGGCTTGACGCCGACGATGCCGCAGAAGCTGGCCGGCTGCCGCACGGACCCGCCCGTTTCGGAGCCGAGCGCCGCCGGCACCACCCCCGCGGCCACCAGCGCGGCAGACCCGCCGGAGGATCCCCCCGGCACCCGGTCTGGATGCGTCGGGTGCTGCACCCGTCCGAACGCCGAGTGTTCGGTGGAGGAGCCCATCGCGAATTCGTCGAGGTTGGCCTTGGCGGCGATCAGCGCGCCGGCCGCGCGGAGTCGGCTGACCACCGTCGCGTCATACGGCGAGCGATACCCCGCAAGAATCCGCGAGCCGCAGGTGGTCGGGGAGTCCGTGGTAACGATGTTGTCCTTGATCGCGATCGGCATGCCGGCGAGCGGGAGCGCGGCGCCCGACTGCCGCAGCGCCTCGACCCGGCCCGCCTCCGCCGCGAGGCTCTCCTCACTCCAGTACAGCGTCGCGTTGAGGCCGCGCGCGTCCGCCTCCCGCAGCCGCCCGGCGACCGCCCGCACGTCGGCGCCTGCGCCGCTCACTCCCCCTCCATCGCGCCGAGGCGCGGCACCAGGAAGAGCCCGTCGCGGAACTCGGGAGCGAAGGAAGCGATGTCATGCGCCAGCGGGGTGGACCCGGGCACATCCTCCCGCAGCGTCACGGCGGCGGGGCCCGCCTGGAACGGTGCGGCGGAATCGCCGGCGGGCACGTCGTTCAGCTGGGCCACGTAGTCCACGATGCGGCCGATCTGGGCGACCAGCGCCTCGACGTCCTGCGGAGGGACATCGAGTTCGGCCAGCTGCGCCACCCGCAGAATCTCTTCCCGCCCGATCGTCATGCGCTCTCCCAGTCACGTTCAAGTCCCGCGAAGGCCACGAGCAGTTGCTTGAGCCCGACTTCCTCGTCGTCAAACTGGACCGACACCTTCAGGTCGCGCCCGGAACCCGCGAGCCCCTGGATCGAGCCGCTGCCGAATCGGCGGTGGGTGACGCGCTCGCCGCGCACGTAGCGTGGCGTGTCCTGAGACATCTCCTCCGGCGCGGGCGGGGCCGCGGGGCTGCCGGGCCGGGGGGCAGCTGCCGCCCAACTGCCCCGCTGCCCTGCTGCCCTGCCGCCCCCCCAGCCTGCTACCGACGTCCTCCGCTCATCCAGTATCCCCGGCGGCAATGCCTCCAGGAATCTCGACGGCCGTCCGTACTGGAGATTGCCGCCGCGACGCCGGCTCCGCGCGAAGGTCAGGTAGAGCTTGTCCTTCGCGCGGGTCAGGCCGACGTAGCAGAGACGCCGCTCCTCCTCCACGCCGCCAGGTTGTTCATCGGCGCGCGCCAGGGGGAAGAGCCCGTCCTCGAGCCCGGACAGCACGACCACCGGCCACTCCAGCCCCTTGGCGGTATGGATGGTCATGAGCGTGACGCCCACCTCCGAGCCCTCGATGGAGTCGTGCGAGCTCAGCAGCGCGGCGTCGGCCAGAAACCGCTCGAGGGGCGATCCCGGCTCCTCCGGATCCTCTACCACCACCTCCGACCAGTTCGCTGCGCTCGCCACCAGTTCGCGGACGTTGTCCCACCGGTCCGCGCCTTCGGGCCCTTCCTGCCGGAGCAGGTTCTCGTAGTCGATGGCCTGCATCAACTCTTCCAGTACGTCGGCCGGCGCCTGGTGCCCCGCCTGGCTCCGGAGCCGGTCCAGCAGCGTGGCGAATCCGGTCAGCGCCTGCCGCACATTGGGCCGGAGATCGGGAATCCGGTCGGCGATGCCGGCGGTTTCCAGGAGCGGCTTGCTCCAGGTGCGCGCCGCCGCGATGAGGGTCGTCAGGCTGGAATCGCCGATCCCGCGGCGTGGCACGCCGACGGCCCGGAGGAACGCTTCGTCGTCCGCCGGATTGGCCACGAGACGAAGGTACGCCAGCAGGTCCTTCACTTCACGTCGGTCGTAGAAGCTGATGGCACCGACGATCCGGTAGGGGGTGCCGCTCCGGCGGAACGACTCCTCCAGCGCGCGGGACTGGGCGTTGGTGCGGTAGAGCACCGCCATCTCGCCGTATCCCCAGTCGCCGCCGGCGGCGCGGCGCCGCAGCTCGCCGGCAATCCATTCCGCCTCGTCGCGCTCGTCCGCCGCGGCCACGAGCGTCACCGATTCCCCGCCCCGCCGCGCCGTGCGCAGCGTCTTTCCGATGCGGCCGGCGTTCTCGGCGATCACGGCGTTGGCCGCGTCGAGCACCACCTGGGTGGAGCGGTAGTTCTCCTCGAGCCGCACGAGCCGCACGTCGGTGAAGTCGCTCTGGAAGTCGACCATGTTTCGCACCTCGGCGCCCCGCCAGCCGTAGATCGACTGGTCGTCGTCGCCCACCGCGCTGACGTTCCCGTGCGAGCCCAGCGCGCGAATCAGTTCGTACTGCGCGCGATTGGTGTCCTGAAATTCGTCCACGAGGACGAACTGGAACTTCCGGCGGTACGCCTCGAGGCGCTCGGGGTGTTTTCGGAAGAGTTTCAGCGGATGGAGGAGGAGATCGTCGAAGTCCATCGCGTTGGCGGACTGCAGCGCCGGTCCGAGCGCCGCGTACACCTCGGCCGCGACCTTGACCAGCGGGTTGAAGGTGCTGGATGCGAGCAACTCGCTCGGCGGGGTCATGCGGTTCTTGGCGCCCGAGATGATCGACTGGACCGCCTTGGGCGGGAACGCCTTTGCCGGATGCCCGAGTTGTTCAAGCAGCCGCCGGATCAGGCGCAGCCGGTCGTCTTCGTCGTAAATGGTGTACTGCCGCGTGAACCCGAGCAATTCCGCCTCGCGGCGGAGCAGCCGGGCGGAGAGGGAATGGAAGGTGCCGATCCAGAGGCCGCCCGGATCGCGGCCCAGAAGGCGTCCGATCCGTTCCTTCATCTCGGCGGCGGCCTTGTTGGTAAAGGTCACGGCGAAGATCCGGTCCGGAGCCACGCCGTGGGTTTCGATCAGGTTGGCGACGCGAGCGGTGAGGACGCGCGTCTTCCCGGACCCGGCGCCCGCGAGGACGAGCAGCGGGCCGGAGCCATGTTCGACCGCCTCGCGCTGAGCCGGATTCAGGGAGCCGAGGAGCGGCGTGGTCACGTCGTGGCCGCCTCATCCTGGAGCGGCAGCGCCAGCCGGAAACAGGCGCCCGTTGCCGAAGCCTCGAGCGAGAGGCTCCCTTCGTGGGCTTCCTGCGCGACCCGCATGGCGAGGGCCAGACCGATGCCCCACCCCCCCGTCTTGGTGGTGATGCCGGCCTGGAACAGCGTGCGCCGCACACTGCCCTCGATCCCGGGCCCGTCATCGATGATGCGGAGCACCCCGTGCCGGCCTTCCGGCTCGACGCGCAGGATGATGGTGCCCGACCGGCCCCGCAGCGCGTCGATCGCGTTCTTGACCAGCGACTCCAGCGCCCACTCGAGGAGGATGGGGTCGCCGAGGACGGTCGGCCCGGCGCCCGCCGCCTCGACCCGCAGTTCGATCGGGTTGGCATGGCGCGGCAGGCGAGGCCGGAAATAGCCGGCCACCCGATCGGCGAGCGCGCCCAGCCCGATCGGCTCCCGGCGCGCGGGATTGCCGATCCGTTCGAATCGCTGTGCCACCCGTTCCAGCCGCTCGGCGTCCGCCATGAGGTGTTCGGCAAGATCGGCCGGCGGCGTCGGCCGGGACCGGACCACCTCGATCCATCCCTGCAGGCTCATCAGCGGCGTGCCCATCTGGTGCGCCGCCTCACGGGCCATCGCCACCCAGAGCCGGTCCCGCTGGGAGGACATTGCGTGCCGATAGGCGTAGAAGGCCACGCCGATCATCGTCGCCACGGTCAGCCCCTGCAGCAGCGCCAGGAAACCGAGCTGCCTCCTGGCGGGCAGCGGCCCGAAATGGACGGTGCCGAGTCCCGGCTCGACCAGTGGTGGATTCATCCGGTCGAGCGTCAACGCGTATTCCTTGACGCGCGGGTCATCGAGGGCGGCATCGAAGGGGAGATTGGCGTAGGCGGTCACCTGGCCCATGCCGTCGGTGACCACCAGGGGGAGTCCCTGCTGACGGACCCGCTCGCCGAGCTGGAGGAGGGCGCCCGCCTCCGCCCCTGGCGTGGGGTCGTTCAACCCGGCGAAGACCCCGGAATAGAGACGGCTGATGTTGAGGGCGTCCTGCTGGAGGTGCTGGGTCACCATGAGGCCGGTGCCGGCGGTCAGGGCGATGAGCCCGACGGCCAGGGCGACGATGACGCCCGGAGCGAACCGGCGGAGCGAGTCTCTACGCACGGGGGACCAGGCGATCGGTCCCCAGATAGGGCGCGAGCGCCTCGGGAATCTGGACGGAGCCATCCGCCTGCTGTCCGTTTTCGAGCAGGGCGATGATGGTGCGTGGGAAGGCGAGTCCGCTGGCGTTGAGCGTGTGAACGAATTCCGGCTTGGCGCCCGCCTCGGGGCGGAACCGGATGTTCGCCCGGCGCGCCTGGAAGTCGCCGAAGGTCGAGGCGCTGGACACTTCGAGCCAGCCGTTCACGCCGGCGGCCCAGACCTCGAGATCGTAGGTGCGCGCGCTGGCAAACCCGATGTCCCCCGCCGCCAGGGAGAGCACCCGGTATGGCAATCCCAGCCGCTGGAGCACCGTCTCCGCGTGACCGGTGATGCGCTCGTGCTCCGCCGGGCCGTCCTCGGGCCGCACAAACCGCACGATTTCCACCTTGTCGAACTGATGGACCCGGATCAGCCCCCGGGTGTCCTTGCCGTGCGCCCCCGCTTCGCGCCGGAAGCAGGGCGTGCTGGCCACATACCCGAGCGGCAACGCGGCCCCGTCGAGGATCTCGTCGCGGTGCAGGTTGGTCAGCGGCACTTCGGCGGTCGGCAGCAGGTAGAGATCGTCGCGTTCGACGCGGTATTGGTCATCTTCGAACTTGGGGAGTTGGCCGGTGCCGACGAGGCTGGCCCGGTTGAGAAGCAGCGGGGGGGCGACCTCGACATACCCATGCTCCCGGGTGTGGAGGTCGAGCATGAAGTTTTCGAGCGCGCGCACCAGCCGGGCGCCGAGCCCGACGAACACCGGGAACCCGCTCCCCGAGAGCTTGGCGCCGCGCGGGAGGTCGAGGATGCCGAGCCGCTCGCCGAGTTCCCAGTGCGGCTGGGGCGCGAAGTCGAAGCGTGGCGCCGTGCCCCAGCTGCGCAGGACGGTGTTGGCGCTGGCGTCGCCGTCGGGGCATCCCGGCGCGGGCAGGTTGGGCACCTCGAGCGCGCGCGCCTCGAGCGCCGACTCCACCTCGCGGAGCTCCGCATCGAGTACCCGCACCTCGTCGCCCGACGCGCGCAGGTCCGCCATCAACTCGTCGGCGGCTTCCTTGGCGCGCTTTCGCCGCGCGACTTCTTCCGTCGCCTTGTTGCGCTCCGCCTTCAGCGTCTCGACTCGCGAGAGGATGCCGCGGCGGCGGACGTCGAGCGCAAGAATCTCCTCGAGGATCGCCTCGACCGCCGGATCGAGGCGCCGGGCCAGCCGGGCCCGTACGCCGTCAGGGTCCTGGCGCAACTGCCGAAGATCGATCACTGCCTCAGTCCTTCGGAAGGCCGGGGAGGAGGCTCTTGTACCCGCAGTTCTCGTTGGAGAGCGCCTTGAACGTCATGGTCTGGTTGCCTGGCGTATCGTCGATGGAGAGCACCTCCATCTTGCCGTACAACGGCACGCCCAGCCCGCCGCAAATGATGCGGGAGCGGAGCAGCAGCACGGTGCCCGAATCCACGTGGATCGTGTCGCCCGTGATCCAGCCGTTGGAGGGGCCCTGGGTCAGCTGGTCGAAGGTCTTCGAGGTGAACTGCATGCCCGGGCCGGAGCCGTTGGTGGTGACAAGCCGCATCACCTCGAGCGTGAGGAGCACGTGCTCCCCCGAGGCATCGACGTCGTACGCCCAGTCGAACGCCGAGGTGAGGTCGGTGCGGACCACGTTGCCGTCGGCGACCGAGTAGGCGCTCGGAATCGACACCGGCGAGCTGGTGAGCGAGCCGATCGTGAAGGTATCGACCACGTTTGGAATGGACGCCGGCGCGAGATTGACGTCGGTGGCGCAGCCGGCGACGGTCGCGGCGGCCAGGAGAACCGGAAGCAGGGATGGGAGACGCATAAGTGCGGAAGGTTACCAACGGGGGTGAAGTGGGTCAACCCACCGTGGATTCTTGACTTCGCTCAGGTCGCCGCCTACGTTCAGCGGGCCCCGACCCCCGCCCCGGAGCCCACCGAATGTCCGCACTTTCAAGCCTCTTGGACGACCTCGCCGCCCGCCCCGGCGTGCTCGGCGTGCTGGTGCTGAGCGACGACGGATTGTCGGTCGCGCAAGCCGGCAACGACCCTGCCGCCGACGAATTGGCCGCCATCGGCTCCGCCGCCCTGCGGCAGCTCACCCAGCTGGGACGCAGCACCCGGCAGGGGGCCCTGCAGCTGGGCGTGATCGAGTATGAATCCGGACGGGTCGTCATCCACCCACTGCGTGACGGCGCCTCGCTCCTCCTGCTCGTCCGGCGCGACGTCAACGTCGGCACCCTCCTCTTCGAACTTTCTGCGGAGGCCGACGCGCTCTCCGCGCTGCTCTGATGCGGTGGGCTGTCCTCCTCGCCGGCGGCTCAGGCACACGATTCTGGCCGCTGAGCACTCCCGCCCACCCGAAGCAACTCCTCCCGCTTGCCGGCCCGCGATCGACCGCGGAGGCGGCGGTGGACCGGCTGGCCGGCCTCGTCGACCCTGCGCGGGTGCTGGTGGTCACCGGGGAGGCGCTGGCCGGGCCGCTCCGCCGGGCACTTCCCCTCCCCGCCGAGAACATTCTGGTTGAGCCCCGCGCGGCCTCGACCGGGCCGGCGCTCCTCTGGGCGACGCTGGAGGCGCAGCGCCGCGATCCCGATGCCGAGGTGCTCTCCCTCCACGCCGACTGGGTGATTCCCGATCCCGAGGCGTTCCGTCAGACGGCTGTGGCGGCACTCGAGAG
Organism: uncultured Gemmatimonadales bacterium; assembly: GCA_963705985.1. Classification (GTDB taxonomy): domain Bacteria; phylum Gemmatimonadota; class Gemmatimonadetes; order Gemmatimonadales; family GWC2-71-9; genus SPDF01. The sequence goes on from CAVPLK010000003.1 coordinate 465,725, forward strand.
CGCGCGGCAGCACGACCGGCTGGTCACGGTCGGCATGGTGCCCTCGCGACCGGAAACGGGATACGGCTACATCGTGCCCGGCCCGGAGCTCGACGGCACCGCGCGCCGGGTGGCGCGGTTCGTCGAGAAACCGGATGCGGCGCGGGCGCTTGACCTGATCGCGGCCGGCGCCCTCTGGAACAGCGGCCTGTTCGCCTGGACCGCCGCGCGGCTCCGCGCCGAAGTGGAACGACACACCCCCGAACTGTCCGTGGCACTTGCCGCGCTGCGCGCGGGCGACGTACCGCGCTTTTTCGCCATGGTGACGCCGGTGTCCATCGACGTCGGCGTGCTCGAGCGGAGCAACGCCGTGGCCGTGGTCGCCGGGGCGTTCCACTGGGACGACGTCGGCACCTGGGAGGCGCTGGCGCGCGTGCGGGAGTGCGATGCCGGCGGCAACGTCCTCGTCGGCCCGGTGCACGCCCACGGCGCGGAGGACTGCATCGCCTGGAGCGACGGCGAGCCGATCGTGCTCTTCGGTGTCCGGGACATCGTGGTCGTGCGCGCCAATGGGCGGATCCTGGTCATGAATCGCGCCGATGCCGCCCGGCTGAAGGAAGCGCTCGACACCCTGCCCCCCGAGGTGCGCGATGTCTGACCGGCCACTCTACCTCCTCGAGCCGATGGAACCCGGTGCCGCGTGGGCGCCGTTCGCCGGGGTCCGGCCGGTGTCGGAGCTGCGCGCCGGCGTCTGGCGGATCCGGGAACGGTGGGAGGGAATCCTCGAAGCGGAGACTGCCGCCATTCTCGGGAACCATTGCGCCGGCTTCTTTGAAGGGGCGGAACCGCCGGTGCAACCGATGGGCCCGGTCGAGGGGCCCTGCATCGTCGCGGCCAGCTGGTTCGCGCCTTCCGGCGTGCCGCTGGAGCTCGAGCCCGATGCCCGCCGCCTGGTGCACGAAGGAACAACCGTCGCCTGGTTCGTGGCGGACGGGGAGGAGTGGACCGGCCCCCACGACGAGGGCGAGGCCCAGGAGGTCGACGGGCTCCTCCTGCACGGCGCGCACGACATCCTGACCGCCCTGGAACATCTCCTCCCCGCCGACTGCGCCGACCTCCTTGCCACCCGTGGCGACGACCTGCCCGGCGGCTCGATCGTCATCGGGGAGCCATCCGAGGTGGTGATCTTCGGGGGATTCGTCGAGCCCGGGGTGGTGTTCGACACCCGTGGCGGAGGCATCGTGATCGACGAGGGGGCGCAGGTCCGCAGCGGCGCCCGGCTCGAAGGGCCGCTCTACATCGGCCCGCAGACCATCATCTTCGGCGGCGACGTGCGCGCCTCGGTCTTCGGGCCGCAGTGCCGGGTGCGGGGCGAGGTCAGCGCCTGCGTCTTCCACGGCTACGTCAACAAGGCGCACGACGGGTTTGTCGGGCACAGTGTCCTCGGCGCCTGGGTCAACCTCGGCGCCGGCACCACGACGTCCAACTTGAAGAACACCTACGGCGACATCCGGCTGGAGCCGGCCGGCCAGCGGATCGAGACCGGCCGCCAGTTCCTCGGCAGCCTCATCGCCGATCACGCCAAGACGGCCATCGGTACGCTGCTCAGCACCGGCACCGTCATCGGCGCCGGCGCGAACGTCTTCGGCGGCGCCCCCCCCAAGTGGGTGCCGCCGTTCGCGTGGGGAGCCACCGGCTCGGCGCGGGTGACGGAAGAAGGGTTCCTGACCGTGGCCGGACGCGTGCTGCCCCGCCGTCAGGTGGAACTCACCCCGGAGCGGGTCGCCGGCCTCACCGCGACCTACCGGCGCCTGTCGGGATCGTGACCCGCTTCGTCGTCCTGGGCTCCGGTTCCAGAGGGAACGCCCTGGCCATCGAGCACGCCGGCGAGACGCTGCTGGTGGACGTCGGGTTCAGCGCCCGGGAAATCCGCCGCCGAGCCGCGACGGCAGACGTCTCGCTCGATCGGGTCGTCGGCATCGCGCTGACCCATGAGCATGGCGACCACACCTCCGGCGCCGCCCTCCTCGCCCGCGACCTCGACGCCCCGGTCATCTGCAGCGGGGGAACATGGAGCCGGCTCCGCATCAAGCTCGGGAAAGCGGAGCACGCCCCGCTCTCGATGACGCGGGCGGTCGAGGTCGGTCCGTTCCGCATCGAGTCGGCCGAAACCAGCCACGACGCAATCGAGCCGGTGGCGCTCGCCATCTCCACCCCGGTTGCCAGCATCGGGGTCGCCTACGATCTCGGGCGCCCGACGGCGGCAGTCCGGTATCTCCTCCGCGGACGCACCGCCCTGGTCCTCGAGGCGAATCACGACGACGTGCTCCTCCGGACCAGCGGGTACCCACCCGTGGTCCAGCAGCGGATTGCCGGGGTGGGCGGGCATCTGTCCAATCGGGTCGCGGCCGAACTGCTCAGCGACCTGGTACATCCCGAACTCGCGGTCGTCGTGCTCGCGCACCTCAGCGCGCGCTGCAACACGCCGGCGCACGCCCACGCCGCCGTGGCACCGGCGCTCGCGTCGGCGGGGTTCACCGGCGAACTGCACGTCGCCGGGCAGGACGACCCGACCGGGCCGTTCACCTTCGCAGCCCGGGTTGCCCAGGCCACGCTCTCGCTCGGCTGACGCCAGCCCGGGCACCGGCGCTTCCGTGATTGCAGGGCCACGCAGTGGCCGACGCACTCTCGGTCAGAGATGCGAAGCGGGGGCGACCACCTTGGTCGCCCCCGCCGCGTATCCGATGCTGCGAATCAGCTAGTGCGTGAAGCCCTGGGATGCGGGGGGCGTCTTCTTTCCCCCGAGCGGAATCCCGAGGCCGAGGCCGAGGAGAATGTCGTTCTGCATCGCCTCGCCGGTGTCCACGGTGCCATTGGAGAATTGCGCCCCGTAGATGTAGTCGGTCGCCGAGACGTTCAGGCTGAGGAACCCGAGGTTGAAGCCGACGGTCGCGCCGGCCAGCCCGCCGAAGTCGGTGGTGCCGGTCCACCCCTCGTACGCCTGCCCACTCCGGCTGACGACGCTTCCGCCACCGCTCAGCGAGACCCACACCGGGCTGGTGGGCTTGATGAGGTAGACGGTGAGGTTGGCGTTGCCGAAGAAGAGATTGGCGTCCGACTGGGTCCAGCTGCCCTGGCCGTCGATCGTGCCGCTCAACTGGCTGGGCACGTATGACCCGGCGAACACCAGCCCGACGCGGGAGCCGAGGCCGACGCCCAGGTTGGCACCGAGGGCCAGCCCGACGTCCTGCTTGAAGTTGGCGATGCTGTCGGTCCCGACGGCGATGTCGACGAGGTTCGAGGTCGGCAGGTAGGCACCGACGGTCGGGCTGAACGAGACCTGCGCGGCGACCGGCACGGCGGTGCCGAGTGCGAGGAGCGCGATCGCGGCGCAGTGGCGTAGGCGAAGCATGAATTCCTCCAGCGTAAGGTGCGGCGGGGCGAGGGCCCCCACCGCCGTGGACGTGGCACTGTTGTGCAAGTCTCAGTCCGGCAGGGCCGAAATCCGCAGCACTCATGCAGGTCGCTGTCTGACAACCACTTAGGGCACCAACGCAGCGGGGGGCGACCAGATGGTCGCCCCCCGTTTCCCTGGCCCGATAGGGCTATCTGCGAGTCCTATTCCGTATCGGGATCCGGCGGTACCGGGATGCTGTCGGGCCGGGGAGTCGGCGGCCCGGTGCGCTTGAGGGTGATCGGCTCGCTGAGATCGCCACCGGAGAGGGTCAGCTTGTCGCCTTTGACCTTCATCCGGTAGGTCTCCCACTCGCCGCCGAGCGCGATCATGATCTTGTTGGGCTCGGGGAGGCGCCAGCGGACGGTCTCCTTGCCCCATGATGCGCTGCTGTCCGCCCGAATGATGACCTCGCGGGGGCCCTTGCCGGCCACCGACGAGGCATCCACCTGCCAGGTCCCCTGGACTGCGGAGGTGGACGGAGAACTGGCCTGGCTCTCGGCGCGGCTGGCCGTGAGCGACGCGGCGGCGAGGAGTACGATTCCAAGGCGCATCGAGCGAATCACCGGGTTGGGGTCGCGAGTCACCGTGCAAGGATAACACGAAAACAAAGCGGGCGCACCGGAGTGCGCCCGCCGTGCCTTCGAGAGCCGGGAGGGGCTAGTACATCCCACCCATGCCGCCGCCACCCTGACCTGCCGGGGCCGGCTTGTCTTCCTTGCGCTCGACCACGACACACTCGGTCGTGAGGAGCAGGGCCGCGATCGACGCCGCGTTCTGGAGCGCCGTGCGGGTGACCTTGGTCGGGTCGATGACGCCGGACTTGACCAGGTCTTCGTAGCTGTCCGTGGCGGCGTTGTAGCCGAAGTTCTTCTCCTTCGACTCCTTCACCTTGGCCAGGACGATCGAGCCCTCGACGCCGGCGTTGATCGAGATGGCCCGGATGGGCTCCTCGACCGCGCGGCGCACGATGTCGACGCCGATCTTCTCGTCCTCGGTCAGGCCCTTGATCTTCTCGAGGACCGACTGCGCGCGAATCAGCGCGACGCCGCCGCCGGGGACGATGCCCTCTTCGACCGCGGCACGGGTGGCGTGCAGCGCGTCTTCGACGCGGGCCTTCTTTTCCTTCATTTCGGTCTCGGTCGCGGCGCCGACGTTGATCACCGCGACGCCGCCCGCGAGCTTGGCCAGACGCTCCTGGAGCTTCTCACGGTCGTAGTCGCTGGTGCTCTTCTCGATGGCGGCACGGATTTCCTTGATCCGGCCCTGCACTTCCCCTTCCTTGCCCTTGCCGTCGATAAGCGTGGTGTTGTCCTTGTCCACGGTGACGCGCTTGGCGGAACCGAGGTCGGCCAGCACCGTGTTCTCGAGCTTGAAGCCGAGCTCCTCGGAGATGACCTTGCCGCCGGTGAGCTTGGCGATGTCGAGCAGCATTTCCTTGCGGCGGTCTCCGAAGCCCGGCGCCTTGACGGCGGCGACCTTCAGGGTGCCACGCAGCTTGTTGACGACGAGGGTGGCCAGCGCTTCGCCCTCGATGTCCTCGGCGATGATGAGCAACGGCTTGCCGGTCTGGGCAACCTTCTCGAGGACCGGGAGCAGGTCCTTCATGGCCGAGATCTTCTTGTCGTGGATCAGGATGTAGGGGGCCTCGAGCGCAGCCTCCATCTTCTCCGGGTCGGTGACGAAGTACGGCGAGAGGTAGCCGCGGTCGAACTGCATGCCGTCGACCGTCTCGAGCGTGGTGTCGAGACCCTTGGCCTCTTCGACCGTGATGACCCCGTCCTTGCCGACCTTTTCCATCGCCTCGGCGATGAGATCGCCGATTTCCTTGTCGTTGTTGGCGGAAATGGCGCCGACCTGGGCGATTTCCTTGCGACCGGTCGTCTTGACCGAGAGGCGGGCCAGCTCCTCGACGATCAGCTCGACGGCCTTGTCGATGCCGCGCTTCAGTTCCATCGGGTTGGCGCCGGCGGTCACGTTCTTCAGGCCTTCACGGAAGATGGCCTGGGCCAGCACCGTGGCGGTGGTGGTGCCGTCGCCGGCGAGATCAGACGTCTTGGTGGCGACTTCCTTCACCATCTGGGCGCCCATGTTCTCGATCGGATCGGCCAGTTCGATTTCCTTGGCGACGGTGACGCCGTCCTTGGTGATCGTGGGGGAGCCGAACTTCTTGTCGATGACGACGTTCCGGCCCTTGGGGCCGAGGGTCACCTTGACCGCCTCGGCGAGCTGGTCCACGCCCTTCTTGAGCTTCGCGCGGGCGTCCACGCTGAACATCAGTTCCTTCGATGCCATGGTGCGATTCTCCTGGATAGTGTGTCGGACGCTCAGCCGATCTTGGCGAGGATGTCCGAGGCCTTGATGATGATGACTTCGTCGTCGCCGAGCTGGAACGGCGTGCCGCTGTACTTGCCGTAGATGACCTTGTCACCCACCGACAGGTCCATCGGAACCCGCGCGCCCTTGTCCATCCGGCCCGGTCCGACGGCGATCACGGAACCCTGGGTCGGCTTTTCCTTGGCGGTATCGGGGATGTACAGACCGCCGCGCATGCTCTCGGCCTCGTCGGACGGCATGATGACAACGCGGTCTTCGAGCGGCTTGATGCTCACCTTCGTCTTGCTCTTGGTCGCAGTGGACATTTCCTGCCTCCAGCAACATGAATGTGGTGGTGTAAAATCAGTCGTGACAACAGATTGGCACTCTGGCTCCCTGAGTGCCAGAACACCGGAAACGTAATCCGGTACGGCCCGATGTCAAGCCATGCGGTCCCGGATTGGCAATCGACGGGCCAGAGTGCTAAGCCAGAATGACAGGGAATTCGTGGCGACGGCCGGTCCGGGCTTGCCGGAGCAGCCTGCCCCCTGCCATCCAGACAATTCAGATGTTCTTCACGCTTTTTGGAACCTCTCGGAACCACTATGCTTCCTTTGAATCCTCTTTCATTCTGACCGGGACCTCCGTCATGCTGACATCGGCCGTCGCCTTCCTGGTGCCCCTGCTCCTCGCCACACAAGCGCCCGATTCGGGTCCGTCCATTCGGGTGACGGTCGACTCGTCGCGCCGGGAAGTGGTGGTGACCGCTGGCCCCTTTACCATCGCGCACATGCCCCCGAACATGGATCACGGGATGATGCACGAGATGGCCGGCACCACGACTCCCCTGCTCCGCTTCGAGTGGCCGATGGAGGCCTGGTTCCGCGGCTTCGACATTGAAGTGACCGACGCGAACGGGCAGCCGCTCGGCAGCCAGCTCGTCCACCATCTCAACATCATGAATTTCGACCGCCGTCAGCTCCTCTATCCGGCGGTCGAGCGGATGGTCGCGGCGGGTTCCGAGACCGGCAGCGTCAGCATTCCGAAGACCATCGGCATGCCGATGGAACCTGGCTTCCACCTCGCGATGTACGCCGCCTGGAACAACCTCGGCGACGCCGACATCGAGGGAGCGTGGCTCACCGTGCGGCTGGCCTGGAGCCCGGAAAACCTGGCGCCCCGGCCAAGGACCATCCTGCCCATCTACATGGACGTGAATTACAACCGCGTCACCGACTCCTACGATCTCCCCGCCGGACGCTCCTCGAAGTCGTACGAATTCACGATGCCCCTGACCGGCCGGGTGCTGGCCATCGGCGGACATGTGCACGACTACGCGGAGTTCGTGTCGCTGGAGGAAGTGGAAAGCGGGAAGACGATCATCATGCTGAAGGTGGAGACCGACCCGTCCGGCCTCCTGCTCAAGATGCCGCGCAAGTACTACGGGGTGCGAGGTGACGGGCTCAAGCTGACCGCGGGCAGGAAATACCGGGTCCGCGCCGACTACAACAATGTCAGCGGCAAGATGATCCCGAGCGGCGCCATGGGGCTCCTCGCCGGTGCCTTTGCCCCGGATAACCTGGCGGAGTGGCCGGCGCTGAATCCGGAGAACCCGGACATCGAGGCCGATATCGCAATGCTGGAGAAGATCGGGAAGCCGTCAGGCGAAGGAGAGATGGATCACGAGCACATGAATCACTAGGCCGGCACCACCCGCCGGGCCCCGACCCACCGGGCCCACCACCACTTGCCGTAGGGATCGGTGGCGCTGAGCACGCTCTTCTGCACGCCGTTGGTGGCGCTGTGGATGAACTCCCCGCCACCCAGGTAGAGCCCGACGTGGGACACCTGCGACCCTCCCGCCCCGCTCGAGAAGGTCAGGATGTCCCCCGGCGCCAGCGACGCCAGGTTCCGGTCCACCGCCACCCCCTGCCTGGCCTGATCGGCACTGGTTCTCGGCAACGCCACCCCATGCGCGCCGAACGAATACTGAATCAGCCCCGAACAGTCGAACCCGTTGGCGCTGCTCCCGCCCCAGGCGTACGGCGTGCCCATGGCGCCGAGTGCGGTCTCGACCACCGACATCGCGAGTGGTGTGCCCGGCAGGCCCGCCGGCGCGGCCGTCGTAGTTGACGTCGAAGTCGCGGTGGTCGATGCAGGGGGAGACGCGGCCGCGGTCTTCCGCCGCATCCCGCCGCCCAGTCGGATGCCGACCTGCACTCCTTCATTTCCGCCCTGCGTCAGCCCCACCCAGCGAGCCTCCGCCCCCAGCCCCACCGCCTTGAAGATGCGAAAATCGTAGCCAACCCCGATTGAATAGGTCCCATAAAACACATCCGCCCCGTTGAACCCGAAGCCACCCCCGAGACCGCCCACCACGTACGCCCCCGGGTTCCCACCCCTCCACAGATTGAGGTCGAGTCCGGCGCCGATCAGGTCGCCGCCACCGTCGTTTTCAGGGGAGTACCACGAGCCGGACAGGGTCAGTGAGAGCGGCGCACTCAGCCGCCGAGACGTTCCAACGCTGAAGACCCAGTAGGTCTCCGGTGAGCCCGAGTACCAGGAGACCCCCGCGCCGAGTCCCTGCGCCTCGGCTCGGCCCGCGGCCAGCAGCGTCGTGGCAACCAACGCGCCGAACGCGTTCCGGATCGAATGCCGCAGGATGGCCTTCACTTGACGCGCGTCGGTGCACCGGTGCGCAAGTTCACCTCGTAGGTGTTGCCAGGCCGGCAGTGGAGCCAGAGGCGAGCCCGGATGGTCGAGTCGTTGACGAGGACTGGAGTGCCTCCCGTCATCAGGAGCGGAACCAGCGTCCGCGTGCTGTCGCGGACAATCACCAGCCCGCGCTCCACGCACTCGGCCCCGAGCGAGTCCTCGCTCGACCGCGCGCCGGAGAACCAGATGGAGACGCCGCCGGGTGCCATGAGCGCCAGCGAGTCGGGCAGCGTCGGAAAGTGGTTGCTGGCGGCGCCGGAATCGGCGTGCGCCGTCTCCTGCGGTGGCGGCGGTTGGTCGCGGCAGCCGAGCGCCAGGGCCGCGATCAGCACCAGCCCCGCGGATTGTCGCCGCGTCACGACGGCGTCTCGTCGTCTGGCGCGCGGTCAGTGGCGGCGACTTCTGGTGTGCCGTCGGGAAGCACGTGCAGGGCATGCTGGAGGCGGGGAGAGTGGCGGAGTGCGCGGAGCCAATAGTGCACGGTCACGTATCCGGCGAGTCCGCCGAAGGCGATCGTCAGCGCCACGCCGTGGAGGGGATTCGGGAGCAGGGCCGCGAACACGGTGCCGAGCAGGGCACCAAGAAAAGAGGCTGCCAACGCCACAATGGGCGTCAGCAGCCATCCTGAGGCGCGGAGGAAGATGATCTTCGCGCGCATTGCCTCAGCTGCGCCGGCCGCTGACCGCTCCCAGCACCGCGGTGAGAGTCACGCCCGGGAGGAACGCCACGCCGAAGCTCCCCAGATTCCAGCCGGCGCCCGGAAAGTGTACCATGACCGCCAGGACCCAGCAGACGACCGCCAGGACGAGGGCCGTCACCATGCCCTTGGCCATGGACACGGCGCCCGCGCGCGCCTGGCTCGCCAGGATCTGGGCACCCATCCACGGCAGGTAGGTTCCCACCATCCACCAGACCGGGTGATACCACCAGTTGCTGCCGCCGCCGATTTCCCGCCACCGATTGGTGTACATGCCGGTCGGCTGGAGGACGGAGACATCGATCACCAGGAAGACGACGGTGGCGGCGAGCCCCAGCCCGGCCGCCCCGGCGATCCCTTCAATGGTCCGCGGCCTGGTCCACTTCCCCGGCATGAAGGTCACCGCGGTCAGCCCCGCCACCAGCACGAGGGCGCCGAGCCCGAACTCCGCCGCGCCCCCCAGAGACCGGGTGATGAACGACATCGCCACCACGGTCGCGGCGGTGATGACGCCCAGCGTGACCGCCGAGCGGAGAACGTAGGGCAGGTCGGTCAGGTCGGTGCCTGACTCGGCGCGAACGGCGGAACTCATGCCGACTCCCGGAGAGTGTGGAAGGGCGAATAATAGCGGGCGGCCGACCCTCCGGCCAAGGGTTCAGCCCAGCCCGAATCCCAGGGCGATGGCGACGTCGGTGACGGCCCAGGCGCCGAGGGCGGCGTACATCCCCCGCTGGTGCTGGTCGGGGGTCATCACCCGGCCACCGGCCCAGCCACGGGAGCAGCACGGCCAGCCAGGCGACGAACGCCACCAGCAGCAGGCCGGCGCGCCACCCGCCCCAGGCCGCCTGGGCGAACCACCCCCGCCCTGCACCCGCCATGGCGAAGAGGGCAAACGCCGCCACCGTCGATCCAACGGCAAGGAGCAGGCTGGTACGCTCCCCCAGCATCAGCGCGAGGGTCTGGTCGCCGCGGCGGCGGTCTTCCTCGAACTGGTAGATCTGGGTGAGCGGGTAGAGTGCGGCAAAGAGGGGGGCAAACGCAGCGAAGATCAGGAATGCCGGCCGGTCGAGCGGGCGGCCCGTCAGCGCCCAGCCGGCGTACGGCGTGAGCGCGCCGAAACCGATCATGTTGATGACCCAGTCCACTCCCGCCACCGCCTTGAACCGGAATGGCGGAACCGAGTAGAGCACCGACATCACGAAACAGACGCCGTAGGCCGCGGTGAATCCGGGCGGCAGCTGCAGCGAGAGCGCCCCGCCCATCAGCATCAGCGCCAGCCCGAAGCCGAACAGGTGCCTGGGAACGGGGGGCGGCTGGCGGAGGTAGCCGATGTCTCCCTCATCCTTGTCGAAGGCGGAGTTGATGGCGAGCGTCCCGCCATTCAGGAACACCACCCAGAGGAGAAGTCCGAAGGCCGCCGCGCCGAGCGACACTCCCGCTCCTGCGGCGGAGACCCCCACGGCCAGCAGGTAGCCGAGGGCGGTGTGCGCGGCCATGATGGGCCATTCGGCGGGGCGGGTGTGGAGGAGGTAATCGAATCGGGGGCCGAGGAGGCGGTAGCCGGCGCGGCGGAAGGGAGAGGCTGCGGTCTCGCTCACCAGCGAAGCCCGAGGTGGCCCGCCGCGATGCGGAGGCCGTGCAGGGTGAGGTCCGGTTCGATGCGGGTGAGCAACTCCGAGTACGGCGCAATCACGCCGGCCAATCCGCCGGTGGCGATGACGACCGGCTTGTTCGGTGTGGGCCATTCCGCAAAGATCCGGCGCAGCATTCCGTCGGCGGCGTCGGCGGCCCCGAAGAGCACTCCCGCCTGGATGCACTCTTCGGTGCGGCGCCCGATGACCCGCTCCGGAGCGACGAGTTCGGTGGCGGGCAGCTTGGCGGCCAGTCGCGTCAGCTGATCGGCCGAGGTGCGGAGGCCAGGCATGATCGCGCCGCCGATGAAGCGGCCATCGCCGGTGATGCAGTCAAAGGTGGTGGCGGTCCCGAAATCGACGACCACGGCATCGGAATTGACTAGCTCGAGCACCGCCAGGCCGTTCACGATCCGGTCGGCGCCGACGCTGAGCGGCTCATCCACATCGAGTCGGAGCGGCAGCGGAGACCGCGGGTCGATGGACACGGCGGCGCACGCGGTGGCCGATTCGATGCCTGCCTTCACGCTCCGGGTGATGTGCGGAGCGACCGAGGCCAGGATGACGCCCCGCACCTCATTGGGCGAATGGCCGGCATGGATCAGGAAGGTCCCGATCGCCGTTCCCCACTCGTCGGGGGTGCGGTCGGGATTCGTAGTCAGGCGCCAGTGGGCGCTGATCGCATCGCCCCGGAAGAGGCCGACCGTGATCTCGGTGTTGCCGATGTCGAGGGCGAGAAGCATGGAGGGAATCTAGGCGCGGAAGGGGCGGTCGGTAAGGCGGGAATCAGTGGCCTGCGACATCGCCCGAGGAAACCTGGTGCAGGGTGCCCGCTGCGTCCCGGATCGCGAGGCGGCCGTCGCGGCAAACCCCGCTGGCGGTCCCCGGAATCGGCGTGTCCACCATTCGCCCCAGAAGCCAATCCCGATGCCCATACTCCGCCAGCTCACCCGGGCTGAGCGTCGAGGTGTCCAGATCGACGGCGCCGAGCGCCGCCGCGAGCGGTGCGGCCAGCGCGTCGACGGTGGTCTCCGTGCAGAATTCGGAGAGCGACCCCGCCCGCCCGGCGAGCTCCGCGGGGATCGGATTGCTCACATTGAGCCCGAGACCAATGACCACCCACTGGAGTCGCTCGCCCTGCCACCGTGCCTCGGCGAGCACGCCCCCCACCTTGCGGTCCCGCACCATCAGGTCGTTCGGCCACTTGAGCATGACCGGTCGAACGGATGGGAGCCCGTCCAGCACGCGGGCGATGGCCAGGCCGGCCCGCAGGCTGAGCAATTCGAATCCACCCGGCGTGGCGCCGCCGCGGCGCAACACGCTCAACCAGAGGCCGCCGCGGCCCGAATCCCAGCTGCGGCCACGCGACCCCCGCCCTGCCCGCTGCTCCGCGGCGACCACCCACAACCCATCCTCGGCACCGCTCACCGCCCTCGCGTGCACCTCGTCGAGGGTGGAATCCACCACGTCGAGCCAGATGCCTGGACTCACCCGCCGCCCGCCTTCCACCAGACGAGAAGCGCCGCCCCCACGACGATCCTGTACCACCCGAACGGAGTGAAGTCCCGCTTGGCGACGAAGCCGATGAACGCGCGAATCACCACGAGGGCACTGACGAATGACACCACGAACCCGACGGCGAAGACCGGGATATCGGCCGCCGACAGATTGCCGCGGCTGCTGACCACATCGAGAAGGGTGGCCGCCACCATGACCGGGATGGCCAGGAAGAAGGAAAACTCCGTCGCGGCGGTCCGCGAAAGGCCGAGGAGGTACCCGCCGAGAATGGTGGCCCCTGCCCGCGAGACGCCGGGAAAGAGCGCGAGCACCTGTGCCAGGCCGACACCGAAGGCCAACCGGGGCGGCAGCGCGTCCACGGTTGCCACCTGCTGCACCGGTCGGGTGCGCTCGATGAGCAGGATGGCGATCCCGCCCACGACCAGTGCGCCTGCCACGGTGGGGACGGTGAAGAGGTGCGCCTTGATCCACTTGTGAGCCCACAGCCCGATGACCGCAGCGGGCAGGAAGCCGAGGCCCAGGTTGACCACGAAAGTCCGGCTCTCGGCGCTGGACTTCAGGCTTCGGAGGATCTTGAGGAACCGCTCCCGATAGAGCCAGACAACCGCGAGGATGGCGCCGAGCTGGATGAAAATCTCGAAGGTCTTGGCGCGCTCCCCGGTGAATCCGACCAGCTCTCCGGCCACGATGAGGTGGCCGGTGGAAGACACGGGGATAAACTCGGTGATGCCTTCGACCAGGCCGAGGAGGGCGGCCTGCAGGAGGACGATGAGATCCACTAGCCCAGGGCCTCGCGATACATCGCCTCATACATCGGGACGACCCGGTCCGCCGAGAACTCGGCGGCCTTGGCGACGGCAGCCTGCGCCATGCCGCGATGCTTGACTGGGTCGCGGAGCAGCTCCACCGCCCTCCGACCCATGGCCTCGACCGAGCCCACCGGTTCCAGGATGCCGTTGACGCCGTCCTCCACGACTTCGGGGAGCCCGCCGGCGCGGCTCGCCACCACCGGCGCGCCGCAGGCCATCGCCTCCAGCGCCGCGAGCCCGAACGACTCCGACTGGGAGGGCAGGAGAAAGAGATCGGTCGCCTGCATCAGTTCCACCACCCGGTCGAGCCGTCCGAGGAACCGCACGTCCGAGGACACCTCGAGCGTTGCCGCCTCCCGTTCCGCTTCGGCGCGCTCCGGCCCGTCCCCGATCATCAGGAGGGTGGCGGGCATCGCGCGGCGAATCCGGGAAAAGATGCGGATCACGTCCTTGACCCGCTTCACCTCGCGGAAATTGGAGGTGTGGCTGATGATCTTGTGATCGGCCGGGGCCAGCCCCTCGCGTATTGGCACGTCCACGGGACGGTACTCTGCCAGGTTCACGAAGTTCGGAATGACCCGGAGGTTGGAGTGCACCGGACCGAAGGCACGGAGCGTCTCGCTGCGGAGGAAGGCCGAGACGGCGCTCACTTCGTCGGAGCGCTCGATCGAGAACCGGGTGATGTCGAAGAAGCTCGATTCCTGGCCGACGAGGGTGATGTCGGTCCCGTGGAGGGTGGTGATCACCTTGATGGGGTGTTCCTTCGCCAGCATCTCCCGTGCGATCCAGGCGGTGGTGGCGTAGGGGATCGCGTAGTGCACGTGCAGCAGGTCGAGCTTTTCCCGGCGGCTCACTTCGTACTGTTGGGAGGCCAGCGCGAGGGTGAAGGGAAAGTGGTCGAACAGCGGGTACGCCCCGTGCCTTGTCTCGACTTCGTGGTAGTACACCCGCTCGGCGAACCCGCCGCGCAGCCGGAAGGGGGATGCGTAGGTGATGAAATGCACCTCGTGGCCGCGTCGGGCCAGCTCGAGCCCGAGCTCGGTGGCGACGGCGCCCGATCCACCGTAGGTCGGATAACAGGTGATACCGATCTTCATGGAGCACTCCAGTGCGCCGCAATCTCCGCGGCGAGTTCCGTGGGCGGTCGTGTGGCGTCAAGCCGGAGGACGTCGCCGTCCAGCTGATGGCGAAACCAGGTCTCTTGCCGCTTGGCGTACTGCCGGGTACTGATGGTGATCGCATCCGCGACCGAGTCGCGCGGCCGCGTTCCGTGGAGGTACTCGACCGCCTCCTTGACCCCGATTCCGTCGAGGCCCGGGGCGTGGGCGGCGTGTCCTTCTGCCAGCACGGCGGCCACCTCCTCGATCAGCCCCCGCTGGACCATCTCAATGGCGCGCCGCTCGATCCGCTGGTGCAGGATCGGCCGAGGCACGCTCAGGACGATGTACCACGGCTCGAACCGGCGTCCTTCCTTGGCGGCACGCTGCCAGTGAGTCAGCGGATACCCGGTCATCAGCGCCATCTCGATGCACCGCAGCGCACGCTGGCGGCCGCCACCGGCATACTCGCGGTCCAGTCGGCTCGCCCACCGGACCAGTTCCGCCGGCGTAAGGTGCGCGAGATGGGCTTCGAGTCCCTTCCGCCGCGCGGCATCGAGGGCCGGCTCGCGAAACAGCCCGTCCATCAACGCCCGGACGTACAGTCCGGTTCCCCCGACCACCACCGGCAGCCGCCCGCGGGCCTGCACCATCTCGATCCAGGCGCTCGCCGCAGCCGCCCACCGGCCCGCGCTGAACCGGTGGCCCGGATCCAGGATGTCCACGCCGTGATGCGGGACCCGCGCCTGTTCCTTCCGGCTCGGCTTGGCGGTGCCGATGTCGAGCCGACGATAGACCTGGCGGGAATCGGCGGAGATGATCTCCAGCGGCCAGTGCGCGGCGAGGGCCAGTGCCACCGCCGTCTTTCCGACCGCGGTCGGCCCGACCAGGACCGGGACCCTACCGACGGCCAAAGCGCCTCTCGAGTTCTTCCCTGGGCAATTGCACGATGGTCGAACGGCCGTGGACGTCGTGCGGCGGGAGTTCCGTGGCGAAGAGCCGCAGGAGCAACTCGCGCATTTCCCCCTGGCTGAGCCGCTGACCCGCCTTGACCGCCGCCCGACAGGCATAGGTGGCGGCAAACCGTTCGAGCGGATTGGCCCAGCCGCCAAACCGGCCGCGGGCCAGGTCGGCAATCATCTCCTGGAAGCAGCCCACTGCGTCGAACCGGGGATGCGGCGCGGGAACGGCCTGAAGCACGACCGTGTTGCCCCCGAACTCTTCCACCGTGAATCCCACCCGCTCCAGCGTATCCCGGTGACGCTCCACCGCATCGAGCTCCTCGTCGGTCAGCTCCACCGTGGCCGGGATCAGCAGCCGCTGTGCCGGCGCGCCGGCGCCGGAGATCGACGCCATCACCGCCTCGAAGAGCACCCGCTCGTGGGCGGAATGCTGATCGACGAAGACCACTCCCTCGGGCGCCTGATAGGCGATGTAGGTATCAAAGAGCTGCGTGAGCGCCCCCGCGAAGGGATCGGACGCCCCCCCGGTAGTCGTCACGCCTGATTCGGTCTCGGTCGCGCCTGGAGCCTCATCGCCGAACAGCGAGGCGACGATTCCGTGCGAGTCCAGCGTCGAGTGGCCAGCCGGGATCGGCCGCCAGTCCCCGACCGGCGCCGCGGCCACCAGCGCACCGATGGCCTGCCGGACGGCATCCTCCATCGTGCGCTCGAGGCCGATCCGGTCCCGGAACCGCACCTCCATCTTGGAGGGATGCACGTTGACGTCCACTTCGCTCGGTGCGAGGTCGATGCGCAGATAGAGCGATGGCCGGTCGCCCGGGTGAATCGCCGCCCGGTACCCCGCCTCCGCCGCGCGCACGAGGAACGGATCGCGGAACGGCCGGCCGTTGACGAACAGCTGGGTACGGCGGCCACTGGGCGACGCGTCGCCCGGGCGCTGGACGAAACCGGAAATCCGGAAGGCGCCGGCGGCGTAGTCCACACCGACCATCGTGCCGACGAGGTCCCGCCCCCACACCGTGACCAGGCGCTCGGTCTCATCCTGCCCCGGGGGAGCGGCCAGGCGCACTTGTCCGTCCTGGGTGAACTCGAGACCGACGGCGGGATGGGAGAGCGCGAGCGTGGCGACCGCCTCGTAGGCGGCCCGCGATTCACTGGCGGCGGAACGGAGGAATTTCCGTCGGGCAGGCGTGTTGAAAAAGAGGCCGCGGACCGTGACCGACGTGCCGTGCTGGCGCGCCACCGGGCCCACATGCTCCAGACGACCACCGACGACCTGCAGTTCGGTGCCCTCGCCCTCCTCCTCGGCGGTCACCAGACTCAGCCGGCTCACGGAGCCGATGGCGGGCAGCGCTTCACCCCGGAACCCGAAGGTGGTCACCCCGGTCAGGTCGGCCGCGCTGCGGATCTTGCTGGTGGCGTGGCGATCGAGGGACAGGACCGCGTCCTCCCGCCCCATGCCGCAGCCGTCGTCAGCCACCTCAATCAGCGTCTTGCCGCCGTTCTCGATGGCAATCCGGACCCGCGTCGCTCCGGCATCGATCGCGTTCTCGACCAGTTCCTTGAGTGCGGAAGCAGGGCGCGCCACCACCTCGCCTGCGGCGATCTGGTCGGCGACAGCATCGGGGAGGATGGCGATACGGCGTGACATGCCTGCAATCTACTCCGGGTCGATTGGGACGACGGCATCGGCCGGGACCCAGCCGAGCCGACCGGACGGATCACGCACAAGATGCCACCCGCGCTGGCTCTGTAGTCGAAGCAACGCCTGCCCCGCGTCGAGGGCCGCAACGGCCGATCCGCGGCCGTGCGGGCTCACGCGGAGCGGAACCGGCGCCAACACCAGGTCCACCGGCTGCGCATACCGATTCACCAACCAGAGCGTGGCGGCGCCCAGCAGGATCGCGAGGCTGCCGAGCCACATCCAGCGCTGCGCATACGCGGGCCGGAGCAACACCCCGCACCAGGCCAGGAGCCAGCAGAGCAGTGCGACGACGGCCAACTCCGATGGGGTGACGTACGCGGTCCAGAGCCGGCTGGCCGAGACCGGGTCAGGGGACGGCGTCAGGTGGAGGGCCTGGCGGACGCTCGGGTTCCGCGGTGCCAATCGGAGAGCCCGGTGCCATTCGGCGCTCGCCTCGATCGGCGCGCCGAGGCGGTAATCGGTGGCGCCGAGGTTGTACCAGTGCGCCGCGACACGCGGCTGTGCTTCCGCGCGAGCGGCAAACGCGGCGCGCGCCGCGCCCAGCGCGCCGCTCTCGTACAGCGCCTCGGCGGACCGGTCCTGCGCGAGCACGCCCCCGGCGAGGGACACGAGCAGGATCACCGAGGAGAGCAGGCCGTGCGACACCCGCCGCCGGCGGCCGCCGCCCGCCAGCTGGACACGCAGCGCCTCCCAGCGCGCCACGATGTCGTCGTCCCGACCGTCCTGCGTGGGCGCATACCGACGTTCGCGCAACATCGCCCGGAGCGTGAGCAGCTGCTGGACCGTCTCCGGGTCGAGGCCGGCGGCGCGGAGCGCGGCGGACAGGTCGGTGTCATCCCCGGTCACGATGGCCGCCGGTGCCAGGCCTGTCACCAGTCCATCGAGTTCGATCTCGACGGTACGCGCGCTCATGCCGGTTGCCCCCGGCACCACCGCCGGCCTTCGGCGCCGGCGGCGGGCCAGCCGGAGCGCACCCCAGAGCAGCGGCGGGCCGAAGAGGATTGTCAGCCATCCCCAGCGGCCGGGCCATCGCACGAATTCCGCGGGAATGATGCTGCCTCGGGCCTGGAGCAACGGGGGAGGAAGTGCGCCTTCGGCGAGGGCGGCCTGTTCCGCGACCTGCAGCGACATCGCCGGGACTTTCGCGACGCGAAAGCTCCGGGTCCCCAGGTCGTAGTAGGGATACTCGATCGCGGGGAGCGCCAGGGTGCCGACCACGTCGGGAACCAGCGAGAACCCGAAGCTCTTGGTTCCCATCACGACCCCATCCCGGGTCTCCGGCCGCTCCTCCACGAGTTCGGGATAGGCGCGGGCGCCCGGCGGCCAGCTGAGCTCGGGCGCCGGCCACAGCGTCACATTCCCCTTCCCCTGCACCACCACGGACACGTGGATCGGCTCGCGCGCCCGTGCGGTCGGTGGGGTGAGGATCCGGTCGACCGACAGGTCGGTGCCGACCGCACCGACGAAGCCGGGTGGCTGTCCCTCCTCTGGCAGTGGGCGAACCGAGAGGTAGCCGGTGTCGCTGCTGACCGCGAATCGCTCTTCCTGGCTGAAGAACTGCAGCGCAAGCGGCACGGAGTACTGCATCTGTGCGGGAGAAATAGTCAGCTCGCCGCTTCGCACCGGGAAGGCGATCTGGTGCGCCACAAAGAGATCGTACCAGACTCCCGCCACCTGGCGGCTCGCGGCGATACCCACCGGCGCCGGCTGTGGATAGCTCCACATCCCCTCGACCGCCGGCGGGACCAGCGTCGGCGCCCGCCGGAGCCGCAGGCGAAGTTCCCGCGGGAACCAGGCGGCGGTCACGATGTCCACCTGTTCGCCGACCGTGGCCGTACTCGTCGACACCAGGAGGGACAGGCCGACCTCGCCGGGAGCGCGCGGAGGTCGAGCCTGTTCCAGGAGTCGGCGGATGCGCGGGTTGATCTGGGCGGCGACAGCGGCGCTGCCGGTGTCGGTGACCTTGACGGTCAACGACCCCACCTCGGCAATGGTGTCGCCCTGTCGGGCCTGGAACGGTCCGAACTTCCAGTTGCCGGAGCGGATGGCGCGGAGCCGCAGCTCGATCGTCTTGATGCGCGACACGGCGGCGCTGGGATTGACGCTGGTGCCTTCGGTGCGCGACACAACCACGAACCCGTCGGCCGCGCCGAGCCGCATCTCGATCGGCAGCGAGGAGGCGCTCCGGGTCCGCACGACGAGCACCACCTCTTCTCCGACCGCGACTTCATCCCGGTCGAGCGTGACGGTCAGTTCCGGCGGATGTGCCTGCTGGAGCGCGGCCAGCAGCAGGAGGGAGGCTACCAATCCTTGGCTCCTCCCATGCCGCCGGACAGCCGGTCCAACTGGCGATTGCGAGTGGCGCGCTCCTCGCGCTCCACCGAGTTCAGGATCTGCTCTGCCTGCTCTCGCGTGAGCCCCCGGTTCTGGTCCTGTTGCTGCTCCGGCGGCTTCGGCTGCTGGCCACCCTGCGGCGGCGGGGGTTTCTGCCCTCCGCCGCTCGACGGGGGCGGCGGCGGCCGCATCCGCTCGGCCAGTTCCAGGTTCCACTTGGCGCGCTGCGAACTCGGTTCCAGCAGGAGCGCCTCCCGCAGGTGGGAGGCGGCCTCGCCGACCAGCGTATCGCGAAGCGTGGAGTCGGCCAGCGCCGCCCGGAGGTTCACCACGCCGAGATTGTACAACGCGCGGTAGCGCAACCCGGGATCGGTGGTCTTGGTCGCCTCGAGCAGGGCGCGGCGGGCCACCTTCAGGTCGCCGGCGCGGAGGGCGGCGGTGCCGGCGTTGTAGAACGCCGTGTCACGCCGGTTCCCCTCCCGCGCCTCCTGCAGGAAGGCGCCGGCGGCACCCGTCGCATCGCCGGACGACAGCGCCCGCGCGCCGTCGGACGGGCGCTGCGCATGTGCGTGCCCCGGACGTGCCACGGTGAGCCCGACGGCGAGCGCGATCACCAGCGGCACGGTGCCGCGGCGCAGCAGGGTCACGCCCAGCAGCACCAGCGCGGCGATCATCAGCGGCACCCAGCCCATCGGGCGCAGGTCGGCCGCCCGGCTCTCGGTGCTCGGACTGCGCTTGAAGGCGGCCACCAGGTCGCGGACCGCACCCGCTTGATCCGTCAGCGAGGCGGGCACCACCGTGCCGTCGGCGGCATCGGCGATGCGGCGCAGGACGTCCTCGTGCAGGCTGGTCTCGACCACCTGCCCGTCCTGATCGAGCTTGTATTCGATCAGCTGACCCGACGGGTCGCGAATGGGAATCCTCACCGGCACCGGCGTTCCTTCCCCGACGAGGATGAGACGGATCCCGGCCTCCTTGATGGCCTTGGCGGCGTCGAGGACAGCCGGCATCGAGTCGTGCATTTCACCG
The DNA here is from genome assembly GCA_963705985.1 of uncultured Gemmatimonadales bacterium. Classification (GTDB taxonomy): domain Bacteria; phylum Gemmatimonadota; class Gemmatimonadetes; order Gemmatimonadales; family GWC2-71-9; genus SPDF01. Next base: position 485,971 of record CAVPLK010000003.1, read on the forward strand.
TCGCTCATCACCACCAGCACCCGGTCGGAGATTTCCGAAGTGGCCTCCAGCAGTTCCAGCCCCTGGTTGAGGGTGGCGGCGAGGCTCGTCCCGCCCTCGCTCGCGAGGTCCGGATCGAGCCCATCGAGATAGAGCGCCACCGCGCCACCATCGACGGTCAGCGGGGTCAGGATGTAACTCCGCCCCGCAAAGGCGATCAATCCCAGCCGGTCACCCTGGAGATCCTGCACCAGCCGCCGCGCCTCCTGCTTGGCGCGGCCCAGTCGGCTGGGGGCCACATCTTCGGCCAGCATCGAGCGGCTGATATCGGTGGCGATGACCAGGCTGAGAGCCCGCGCCTCGGTCTTGACCGTGGTCCGTCCGCCGCGCGGCCCGGCCACCGCCACCGCGGCGCACAGCACGGCCGCACCGAGCACCCACGGCGTGCCGCGACCCCGCGACGCCGCCTGCGCCCCGAGGCTCGGCGACCATGCCTGGGTGGCGGCCACGCGCCGGCGCCGTCCCCACCACGCCAGCGCCACGCCGCCACCGGCCAAGAGGGGTGCGAGCAGCAGCAGCCACCGCGAGTCGAAGCTCATGGGACGCGCACCGCCACCGTGGCGCCCATGAGAAGCTCCAGGCCGAGCAGCGCCAGACCGGCGATGGCCAGCGGCTTGGTCAGTTCCTCGTAGTGCAGGTACCGGGTGATTTGCACCGGCGTCTTCTCCAACCCGTCGATTTGCCGGAAGATGCGCCCCAGCGCCTCGCTGTCGGTGGCGCGGAAATACCGCCCGCCGGTGGTCGCGGCAATTTCCTTCAGCAACGGCTCGTCGATCCGGACCGGCAGCACCTCGTAGCGGAGGCCCGTCGCGCTTCGGCCGGTCGGGATCGGTGCCTCGCCCTCGGTCCCCACGCCGATGGTGTATACCCGGATGCCGAACGACGCGGCGGTCGCCGCCGCCGTCCGGGGGTCGATCAGCCCGCGGTTGTTCTCGCCGTCGGTGAGCAACAAGACCACCTTGGACTTTTCGGGGGCGCGCCGCAGCCGGTTGACCGCCGTGGCGAGTCCGCTGCCGATGGCAGTCCCGTCTTCGAGGCTGCCGATCCGCAGGTCCATGACAGCCTGTTCCAGGACCGGATAGTCCAGCGTCACCGGCACCTGGGTCAGCGCCTCCGCCGCGAACGCCACCAGCCCGATCCGGTCGGCGCTCCGACCGCGAATGAACTCGATGGCATGCGCCTTGGCCACCTCCAGCCGGTTGGACGGCGCGAAGTCCTCCGCATACATGCTGCTGGAGATGTCGATGGCAATCGCGATGGCGATGCCGTCCTTTTTCATTTCGATCCTGCTGCCCCCGACCCGCGGCCCCGCCGCGCCGACGATGAAGCAGGTCAGGGTCAGCGTGCGGAGGATCGGCGGAAGGCGCAGCCACCACGGCGCGCCACCCAGCGCGGCGGGGAGTGACACGTCGCTGTACAGCAGCCCTGGCAAGGGACGGCGCCGCCTCCACCACCACCAGACGAGCGGGAGGAGCAGCAGCAGGAGGAACGGACGCGCGAGGCTCATGCGGGGGGGGCCGCTTCCAGCTGTGCGGCGAGCGCGACCGCCTCCTCAGCCCGCGGCAACGCGGCGGCGGCGTCACCGGGACCGAAGAGGGCATCGTCCAGCACCTCCAGGAGCGCCACCGCCTCCGGTGATGCCCGGGCCGACGATGCGGCGCGCAGCCGGGCCGCGGCCGCGGCCAGCACCGCGCGGGGCTCGCCAGCGGCCATCCAGACTGCGAGCGGCAGCGCCGACGGAAGCGGAGCCTCCCCCGTACTGGGCGCCGGCATCGGGCGGCCCCGTTTCCGCCACCAGAAATGGACCGGAATCAGGAGAAGGGCGGCGAGCAGGATCAGCACCAGCACGGGAATGGCCGTCTGGATCGGTCGGAGAATCGGGGCCGCTTCCGGCTGCGCCTCGGGGAGCGAATCGCCGGGCAAGGTGGGCAGCACAGTCGCGATCGTGACGGTCAGCGTGGCAGGGGGAAGCGAATCGGTGGTGCCGTCAGGGGAGATGAGGACGGGGCCCGGCACCTCGACAGTGTGGGAGCCGGGAAGCCAGCCGACGGCCGGGTACCGGACCTCGATCGAGTCGCCCCGACGGAGCAGCTGCCCCGGGCCGAGGGCCTCCACTGCCCCCTCGGGGTTCCATGGCGCCACGCGGGCGACCCGACCGATCGGGGCCGGGATGGTCCGCACCAGCCAGATCGTGTCGCCGACCTGGGGCAACGGCGCCTGCTGCAACGCCAGGAGAAGCAGGAGTGACATCAGCGGTGCAGCCGCTTGGCGCGGAGCGCGAACGCCCGCCGCAACGGCAAGGCGTAGTCCTGTCCCGTGATGAGGGCGACGTGATCGACGCCCGCGGCGGCGAGACTGCGGCGCCGTTCCTCGACCCGGCGCTCGGCGAGGCTGGCGAGCCGTCCCCGCACCTCTCGGTCGCCGGCGTTCACCAACACCCGGCGGCCCGATTCCGCGTCCTGGAGATCGAGCCATCCGGAGGCCGGCAACGCCCGTTCCCGCGGGTCGTCCACCGTCACGGCCACCACCTCGTGCCGTGCGGCGAGGCGCTGCAGCGGCCGCTCCCAGCTGGGGGCGAGGAAGTCCGAGAGGATGACCACGATACTGCGGTGGTTGAGGAGGCGGACGGCGTAGGTGAGGCTGGCCGCCAGGTCCGTGCTGCGGCCGGCAGGCTCGAAGGCGACCAGATCCCGGATGACCCGGAGCGCATGGCGCCGTCCCTTCCGGGGCGGGATGACCTGCTCCACCCGATCGGAGAAGAGCAAGGCGCCGACCCGGTCGCTCTGGCGCGCCGCGGCAAGCGCCAGCACCGCCGCCACCTCGGCGGCGAGTCCCGCCTTGGTGCGCGGCTCCCCGAACCGGGTGGACCCGGAGTGATCCACCACGAGCAGAACGGTCAACTCCCGCTCTTCGGTGAAGGTCTTGACGTAGGGGCTGCCGAGGCGGGCGGAGACGTTCCAGTCGATGGTGCGGTAGTCGTCGCCGATTTCGTAGGCGCGCACCTCGGCGAACTCCATCCCCTGCCCGCGGAAGGTGGACCGGTACTCGCCGGCAAAGAGGGACGACACCAGCCCGCGAGTGCGGAGCTCGATCGTCTTGACTTGCTTGAGGACTTCCTGGGACACCAGCGTCATGTCGGGAGGCGCCTCCAGGCGGGGGCGCCGGATATCATGGAACGGGAACGGCAGCGAGGACCCGCTGGATCACGACGTCGGAGTCCACGTCCTCGGCCTCCGCCTCGAAGGTGAGGACCACGCGGTGACGGAGCACGTCGGGGGCGAGCGCCCGGACATCCTCGGGGACCACGTAGGACCGGCCGCGCAAGAAGGCGTGGGCCCGGGCGGCCTGCGCCAGGGCGATCGAGGCGCGGGGCGACGCCCCGAAGGCGATCAACGGCTTCAGCTCCGACAATCCCACCGCGGCCGGCTCACGGGTGGCCCGCACCACGTCGACGAGATAGTCGAGCACCTTCTGGTCGGCATAGAGCGCGGCGATCTCCGCGCGCGCCGCCAGGATGCCCGCCGGATCGAGCAGCTTCCGCACGGGAATCGGCGTGCCGCCGGCCATTCGCAGGAGAATCTCCCGTTCCTCGTCGCGCGTGGGATACCCCACCCGCACCTTCAGCATGAACCGGTCGAGCTGCGCTTCCGGCAGCGGATAGGTGCCTTCGTTCTCGATCGGATTCTGCGTGGCCAGGACCAGGAACGGTTCGGTCAGGTGGAAGGTGGCCCCGCCGATGGTGACCTGCTTCTCCTGCATCGCTTCCAGCAGCGCCGACTGCACCTTGGCGGGCGCCCGGTTGATCTCGTCGGCCAGGATGATCTGGGCGAAGAGCGGCCCCTTCTTGACCCGGAACTCCTGGTTCTTCTGGTCGAAGACCATCGTGCCGATCACGTCGGCGGGCAGGAGGTCGGGGGTGAACTGGATCCGGGAGAAGGTGGCCGAGATGATCTCGGCGAGCGACCGCACGGCGAGCGTCTTGGCGAGGCCGGGCACACCTTCGAGCAGCACGTGGCCCCCGGTCAGCAACCCGATCAGGAGCCGCTCGATCATCAGGTCCTGTCCGACAATCCGGAGACCGACCTCCTTGACCACAAGGGGAAGACGTTCCGACGTCGAGGTGGGGGTGGGCGCCTGCTGAGCGGTCATGCGTGCTCCTCCGGAAGGTGGTCCGTGTGGCCGGGTGTGCCGGTCAGTCGCCGGACGGATCGAGCCGAATCGTCTTGTAGAGCGCCGCCTCCTCGCGGGGCGTCAGGGGCCGCGAGCGTCCGACGGGCAGGTCGCCGAGCCGCACCGGGCCATACGAGAGCCGGGCCAGGCGCTCGACCTTGAGCCCCATGGCCTCGCACCAGCGCCGCACGATCCGGTTGCGGCCCTCGGTCAGCGTCACGTCGAGGATGCAGCGCCCTTCCTTGCCAGGCCGGACGCGGACGTCGTCCGCGACGACCGGCCGACCCTCGACGACCACCCGTTCCCGCACCAGCTTCTCGAGTTCGGCGGCGGCGCGGCCATGGACCAGCGCGGTATAGCGCCGCGGCACCCGGTACTTCGGGTGCGTCAGCCGGTGCACGGCCTCGCCATCGGTGGTCAACAGCAGCAGGCCGGTGGTCATCACGTCCAGCCGACCGACGTACGTGAGGCCCGCCGGGTCGTTGATGAATTCCAGCACGTTGCGACGGCCCTGTTCGTCGCTGGCGGTGGTGACCACGCCCAGCGGCTTGTGGAAGGCGAGCCAGCGGCGGGAAACGACCTTCACCGCCTTGCCGCCGACCGTGATCTTCTGGCGGTCGGGATCGACCTTGCTGCCCAGTTCGGCAACCTTCCCATCCACCCGTACGCGTCCGGCGCGAATCAGTTCCTCCGCCGCACGGCGGGAGGCGATGCCGGCGCGGGCCAGCGCGCGCTGCAGCCGCATTTCACTCACGATTCGGCCGGCACGTAGGCGGCGGCGTCTTCGTCGTCCGGGGTCAGCGGGCGCGGCGGCTGGATGGCGATGCTGAGCTCTTCGGCGCGTGGCAGGTCCGTCAGGTCCTTGAGCCCGAGCAGCTCGAGGAACATCGGCGAGGTGCCGTACAGCAGGGGGCGGCCCAGCGCCTCGCTGCGCCCCACCACCTCGATCAGCCCCCGCTCCTGGAGCGAGCGCAACACCCCGCCGGCGGACACCCCGCGGATCTCCTCGATTTCGCTCCGCCCCACCGGCTGGCGGTAGGCGATGATGCTGAGCGTTTCGAGTGCCGCCGACGTCAGCTTGGAGGCCCGCGCGGTGAACTGGGCGCGCTCGAGCGCCTGCGCGAAGGCCGGCCGGGTGAGCAGCTGGAACCCGCCCGCCATTTCGACCAGTTCGACGGCGTGCTGGTTGAAATCATAGACCTCGCGCAGCTGCTCCAGCGCGGTCCGCACATCCGCCAGCGACGCCTCGGCGTCGAGGACGGTGAGTTCCTCCGCCGTCAACGGGCGGGCGGCGGCAAAGAGGGCCGCTTCAATCAACTGGGCGAGAGGCGTCACGGCGAATCACCATAGGCGCGAACGGAGCCGCCTGGGTCAGGGAAACGGCGCCCCGGCGCGCCAGTTCGAGCAGCGCCAGGAGCGTGGAGAGCACGTCGGTGATGGTCGGTTCCGGGCCGAGCGCTTCGCGCCAGCCGAATTCCTCCCGGTCCTCCAGGAGCGCGGTCAGCCGCCGCGTGGCCCCTTCGACGTCGAGCGGCCGCGCCACCACCCGGTGCAGGACCGGTGAGGGAATCCCCTCGATCACCCGCTGGACCGCTTCCAGCAGTTCGAGCAAGTCGACCTGGAGCGGCGGCGGCGGCAGGGCCGGCGGTGCCGGCAGGAAGCCCCGGGCGTACTGGTCGGCGCGGCGCTCCGCGGCCCGGCCCAGCCAGAGCGCCACTTCGCGGATCTGCTGGTATTCCAGGAGCCGGCGCACCAATTCGGCGCGGGGATCCTCCCAGCCGTCCTCCTCGCTCCGGCGGGGGAGGAGCATTTGCGCCTTCAGCCGGAGCAGCCGCCCCGCCATCTCCAGGTAATCGGCGGCCTGGTTGAGGCCGAGATCGTGGATGACCAGGAGGAACTGATCCGCGATCCGGGCGATCGGGATATCGGAAATCTCGAGTTCTTCCTCCCGCAGCAGGTGCAGCAGGAGATCGAGGGGACCCGAAAAGGCCTCGAGTTCGACCACGAAGGCCGGCGAGGCTCCCAACGCCGAAGTCGGCGGCTCAGACAAGGTGAGGGCGGCAGGCTGTTCCAACCGTCGTCCGGATCGAGGGTGGGGTGGACCGGGTGTGGCGCCACTGGCGGCGCGCGGAACAATACACCCCGGTCGGAAGCAAGTCAAAGCACCGTGCCGCTTGACCTTGCGAAGGTGCCCGGCTAGTATTCCCGCTTGCTCATGATGGGGGGGATGGGCCCTCCCGCCGTACCGATTCCGAGAGGTCCGCTTTGCCCCGCATCAAGTCCGCCAAGAAGCGCATGCGTCAGACCAAGGTTCGCACCGCCCGCAACAAGTCGCAGCGGAGCTCGTTGCGCACGGCCGTCAAGAACGTCCGGAGCGCCACCACCAAGGCCGATGCCACCAAGGCCCTGTCCGTGGCCGCGAGCCTGCTCGATCGCGCCGGGCGGAAGAATCTGGTGCACCCCAAGACCGCCGCGCGTCAGAAGAGCCGCCTCGCCAAGGCCGTCGCCACCAAGGCGTAACCGCACGGCGCAGCACCGCAACGACACGGGGCCCGGCAATGCTTGCCGGGCCCCGTTTTCGTTCGGTGCCCCGGCCCGCTAGAGCGCGGCGAGCTCCGCCCCGCAGCGCTCGCAGTACCACTCGGTCGGACGGTTGAGGGTCCCGCACTCGCCGCACTTCAGCGTCTTCGGCGCGGCGGCCTGGCTCGGCCGCTCGAGGCCGGCGCCCGGTTTCGGGGCGTCTTCCGCCGGCGGCGCACCGGCACCACTCACCCGCGGCGCGGCGCCACTGTCCCGGCTGGAGACCGGCTGTTCGTCGGCCATCGATTTGAGAAAGGCCAGGTCGTCGGGCGACGGCTCGGTGCGCGGCGGGAACGGAATGGTCCGCGGCGGCGCCGGCTCGGAGGTCCGCCCGCTGGTCCGCGGCGTAAACCGGGGCGCGCTCGGCACCAGCGCCGGGGCGGCGTCGGCCAGGGGAATCTCCGGCTCCCAGTCTTCCGCATCTTCCTGGGCGTCCGTGACCGGTTCGGGCTCCGGCTCCTCTGGCGCCGCGGCGATCAGCGCCTGGACTTCGCCGAGCCGGGTGATTTCGTCGCTCACACGCGCGAGTTCCTCGCGCACGTCGATGAGGATCCGCTCACTCCCACCGCGCACCCGCTCCCACTCCGATTCCTCGTACTCCCCGACGGCGTGGCGCAGCTCCGCCTCCGCCAGCGTTTCCTGGGCCGTCGCCTCTTGCGCCCCGAGATCATCCTCGCGCACTCGCAGCGTGGCGAGCTGCTCCGCGACGGACGCCGCATGCGAGCGCAGCTCGTCGATCACCTGGTCGAGCCGCTGCTGGTAGTCGCCGCGGATCTTGTCCCGGACCGCCGGCGGGGCGTCGGATCCGGTCGAGTCCAGGCGCGTCAGCCACGTCTGGAATCGCGCCCGCTCTTCCAGCAGCGCATCGATCGGGTTATCGGGTTTGGGGGTTGATTTCGCCATGGTCGGACTTCCCTCTCGTGACGGCGGACGCCAGGACGGTTGGCGGCACGGCGGACGGGCGCGACTGGTACCGACGCGCGCTCCTGCCAAATGTAACGAGGTACTCGGCGGGGGGAACCCCGCCGACGGACCGGGCCGGCTACGCGCCCCGGAGGTCGAAGACGATTCGGCCCCGCACCACCGTCTGGTGGACCCGGCCGACGAGCTCGGCACCGGCGTAGGGGGTGTTCCGGCTCTTGGAATAGAACGTCTCTGGCCGCACCTGCCAACGCTCGCCGGGATCGAAGACGGTGACGTCGGCGGGCGCCCCCACAGCCAGGGTCCCGCCCGGCAGATTGAAGATCCGGGCCGCGCGGGTGCTCATCCGGTCGATCAACTCTGGCAGCGAAAGTACGCCCGACTCCGACCAGGTCCCGGATGGCCACGCCGAGCGCCGTCTCCAGGCCGATGATCCCGTTCGGCGCGTGGTCGAACTCCCGCTCCTTCGCGTCGTAGTGGTGCGGCGCGTGGTCGCTCGCGATCACGTCGATCGTGCCGTCCTTGAGCCCCTGCGCGGATCGCCTCGACGATCCTCGGCCTCCCGGAGCGGCGGATTCATCTTGGCGTTGGTGTCGTACCCGGCGCACCGCTCGTGCGTCAGGGAGAAGTGGTGCGGCGTCGCCTCCGCGGTGACCCGGATGCCCTTCTCCTTGCCGCGGCGGATCAGCTCGACCGACCCCCGGGTGGACATGTGGCAGAGGTGCACGTGCCCGCCCGTCAGTTCGGCCAGGATGCATGTCCCGCGCCACCATGATCTCCTCGGCGGCCGCCGGAATCCCCTTGAGGCCGAGCCGGGTGGTGACGAGCCCCTCGTGCATGGCGCCACCCTGCGCGAGGCTCATGTCCTCGCAGTGGTCGGCCACCGGGATGCCGAAGGTCCGGGCGTACTCGAGGGCGGTGCGCATCATGTGGCTGGAGACGACCGGCTTGCCGTCGTCGCTGACCGCGACCGCGCCCGGCACCGACCATCTCGCCGAACTCCGCCAGCTGCTCGCCGCGCTGCCCGAGGGTGACGGCCCCGATCGGATAGACGCGCGCCTTGCCGGCCCGCTGCGCCTGACTGACGATGAATCCGACGGCGGCCTGGTTGTCGGTGACCGGATCGGTGTTCGGCATGGCGCAGACGGCGGTGAAGCCGCCCGCCGCCGCCGCCATGGCGCCCGGTCGCGACGGTCTCGAGGTCTTCCTGGCCCGGCTCGCGCAGGTGCACGTGCAGGTCGATCAGCCCCGGGGCCACGACCTTGCCGGCGGCCTCGATGATCGTGGCCCCGTCCGGCGCCTCGACCCCGCGGCCGACCGCCGCGATCTTGCCGTCGTCGATCAGCAGGTCGGCGACGCCGTCGGTGCTGCGGGACGGGTCGATGACGCGGCCACCACGGATCAGGATCGGCGTCACGCGGCTTCCCCTCGTGCGGCGGCGGCCACCGCTCCGGTGCCGCCGGCCAGCAGGTACAGCACCGCCATCCGCACCGCCACACCGTTGGTGACCTGCGGCAGGATGACGCTGTGGTCGCCATCGGCGACGTCGCTGTCGATTTCGACGCCGCGGTTCATCGGCCCGGGGTGGAGGATGACCAGGTCCTTCGGCGCCCGCGCCAGCCGCTCGCGCGGTCACGCCGAAGACGCGGTTGTACTCGCGGAGCGACGGGATGAATCCGGCCTGCATCCGTTCGAGCTGCAGCCGCAGGACGTTGAGCGCGTCGGCCCACTCGATGGCATCCTCGATGCGCGGCAGGACCGTGACGCCGAGCTCCTCGATGTCCCGCGGCAGGAGCGTCGGCGGGCCGCAGACGCCGACCTCCGCGCCGAGCTTGATCAGCCCCCAGATGTTGCTGCGCGCCACGCGGCTGTGGAGGATGTCGCCGCAGATGCCGACCTTGAGTCCCTCGATGCGGCCGAACTGGTCGCGCAGGGTGAGGATGTCGAGCAGCGCCTGGGTCGGGTGCTCGTGCTTGCCGTCGCCGGCGTTGATCACGTTGGACGCGATCCGGTCGCCCAGGAACTTCGCCGCGCCCGAGGAGCCGTGGCGGATCACCACCATGTCGATCCGCATCGCCTCGAGGTTGCGGGCGGTGTCCACCAGCGTCTCGCCCTTGGAGACGGACGAGCCCGCCGACGCGACGTTCGACCGTGTCGGCGGAGAGGCGCTTCTCGGCGAACTCGAAGGAGATGCGGGTGCGGGTGGAGGCTTCGAAGAAGAGGTTGACGATCGTCTTGCCGCGGAGCGCCGGGCACCTTCTTGATCGGCGCGCTCGCTGACTTCCTTGAACGGCTCGGCGGTGTCGAGGATGAACCGGATCTGCTCGGCGCGTCAGCGTCTCGAGGCCGATCAGGTCCTTGCCGAGGGCGAGGGCAGCGGCGTCAGCCGACACGCGGCAAGTTCCACAGCGTCTCGCCGTCGAGTTCGAGCACGAAGACATCCACGCGGTCGCCCGGGCCGACCCGGCACCGTCTGGCCGACGATATCAGGCTGGATCGGGAGTTCGCGGCCGCCCCGGTCGACCAGGACGCAGAGCAGGATCCGCCGCGGGCGGCCGAAGTCGGCGAGTTCGTCCAGGGCGGCGCGGATGGTCCGGCCGGTGTAGAGGACGTCGTCCACGATGACGACCGTGTCTGCCGTCGAGCGAGCCGGGGAGCTTCGTCTCGCCGACCACGGGGCCGAGGCCCGATCGTCTGGAGGTCGTCGCGATAGAGGGTGATGTCGAGCTTGCCCCAGCGGGACCGCGCCTGCCCCGGAGGCGTCGATCAGCCGGCCGATCCGCTCGGCGAGCTCGACGCCGCGGCGCTGGATCCCGACCAGCAAAAGGCCCTCCGTTCCGTGGCAGCGCTCGACGATTTCAACGGCCATGCGCGCCAGGGTGCGTGCGATGGCTCGTTCATCGAGCAGAGGGGAACGTGAGGGCATCGAGAGCCAAACGTAGCGGGGCGAGCGGGACGAATCAAGCGGCGGGGCCCCGGAATCGGAGCCGGCTGGCCAGGAGCAGCACCAGGACGAGACCGAACCTGGCGGGCGTCGCCACGTCCTTCTTGACCAGCCAGAGGAAGTGGAAGACCCCACCCGCGGCGGCGACATAGACCAGCGCATGGAGGCGCCTCCAGCGCCGGCCGCCGAGGCGGCGCACCATCCCCGTCGTGGACGTCGCTGCCAGCGGGAGCATGAGGAGCCAGGCGCTGAACCCTGCCGCGACCCAGGGGTGCTCCATGACATCCTTGCGGATCATGGTGAGTGAGAGCGACTGGTCGAACACCAGATAGGTCAGGAGGTGAAGCGTCCCGAGGAAAAAGGCAAAGGTGCCGAGGAGTCGCCGGAGCCGAATCAGGTCGTTCCACCCCGTGAGCCGACGAAGCGGCGTCACCGACAGCGTGAGCAGCAGTCCGATCAGCACCCCCTTCCCGGTCCACTCCTGGATGGTCTTGACCGGATCACTGCCGAGGGTGTCGTGGAACGCCCCCCAGGTCAGCCAGACGGGAATGCCCAAGCCCACCAGCCATACCAGCGGTTTGGCGGCCCAGCGGAGGAGCTGCGCTCGCGTCATCGAGCGGTCAGTAGTTCGTGCGGAGATTCATGCCGGTGTACAGGCGCGCGACCTGATCACCGTACCCGTTGAACATCAGGGTGTCCCTCTTGAAGAACTCCCCCACCGGCCGCTCCCGGGCCTGGCTCCAGCGGGGGTGGTCCACTTCCGGATTGACGTTGGCGTAGAAGCCGTACTCGCTGGGAACCGCCATGTTCCAGGTGGTCATGGGCTGGGTTTCCATGAAGGTGATGCGGACGATGGCCTTCCCGCCCTTGAACCCATACTTCCAGGGGACCACCAGCCGGAGCGGCGCGCCATTCTGATTTGGGAGCGGTTTGCCGTAGAGCCCGGTCGCGAGGATGGTGAGGGGATGCATCGCCTCATCCATTCTCAGCCCCTCGACATAGGGCCAGGGGAGGACGCTGCTGCGCTGTCCCGGCATCTGGGCCGGGTCGTTGAGCGTGGTGAACTCGACGAATTTCGCCTTGCTGGTGGGCTCGAGCTTTCGCAGCAGCTCGTTCAGGGGGAACCCCATCCAGGGGACCACCATCGACCACCCCTCCACGCAGCGATGCCGATAGACCCGTTCCTGCGTCGCAATGGGGCGGATCAACTCGTCGTAGTCGAAGCGCCCGGTCCGCTTTGCCGCGCCGGACACCTCGACGGTCCACGGCGACACCCGGAGACCCCCAGCCTGCTTGGCCGGCGATTCCTTGCTGGTGCCGAACTCGTAGTAGTTGTTGTAGGTGGTGATGGTTTCGTATGGCGTGGGCTTGAGATCATCCGGGCCGGCAAGGGCCCGCAGGCGCGGTGGCAGGAGCGCCCCGAGGGCGACACCGCCCGCGGCGGCGACGAATGCCCGCCGGTTCAGGTAGGTCGATTCTGACGTGATGGCAGATGCGGGGAACTCCCCGCCGCGGCGGATAAGCACGGGTCAGGCTCCGATGGGTGACCCGAACAATACAATGGGATGCGTGGATGGGTTCCCGGCGGGGCGGCGGGGCAGCGATTTCAAAAAGCCGTGATCCCGGCGCAAGCCGGGATCCAGTTTCGGTGGCAGCACATGGACCCCGGCTTGCGCCGGGGTGACGACCCCGAGATTGCTTCGGCCACTTCGTGGCTTCGCAATGACAAAAGAAAGGGGACGGACAGGGAGGGATTCGAACCCTCGAAACGGCGTAAACCGTTTACACGCTTTCCAGGCGTGCCTCTTAAACCACTCGAGCACCCGTCCATGCGGCCGACTTCGGCCGCGGGGCATACTAGCCGCGGGGTGGGTCGAGGTCAACGTCCTGCGCCCCCGTGCTACGGCGCCTTGGACTCCTTGAGAAACCGGATCCATTCCCCGCGGTCGGCGGCCCGGCTGTCAATCGGCGTCGGGGGCAGCGCCAACGGCAGATACTCCTCCCACCAGGCGCGGGCCCGCTCCGGCGTCCATGGAGTGTCGAAGTGGACCTGGTCGAACAGGGCGATCAGCGCCTCTGCGTCCGCCGGGCGGTCATTCGGGGCCTTCGCCATGCAGGCCAGCACCAGGTCGTCCAGCGCGGGCGAGACCGGGTACCGCGCCTTGGCCGACGGTTTCGGTGGCGGGGTGTTGGCCTGCTTGAACAGCATCTGGACGGTGTTGGTGGCGTAGAAGGGGAGCTCTCCCGTCAGCAACCAGTAGGCGCTGCACCCCAGGGCGTAGATATCCACGCGGTGGTCCACGTCGGGATCCCCGAGCGCCAGCTCCGGTGCCATGAAGGCGGGGGTGCCGGTCAGCGCATCGGCGGCGGTCAATTTCATGTCTGCCGGGCCGTCGGCCACGTTTTCCTTGACGAGCCCGAAGTCGAGCACCTTGACGAAGTCCACCTCGACCCCTGCCCTGCAGGCAAAGAGGTTGGACGGCTTGATGTCCCGGTGCACCAGGTTGCGGCGGTGTGCCTCGGCGAGGGAGAGACAGGCCTGGCGCAGCAGATACACCACCCGCTCGGGCGGCAGCGCCCCATCCTGCTTGCCCATCTCTTCCAGGCTCAATCCCTCGAGCAACTCCATCGCGTAGAAGAAACTCCCGTCGCCGGTCGGCCCGAAATCGTAGAGGGCGATGGTGTGCGGGGAGTTGAGCCCCGCCGCGGCGGCGGCTTCGCGCCGGAACCGCTCCATGGCCGTCCGGGCCGTGTCGGCGCTGACGCCCTTGATGTTGTCGGGGCGGATCAGCTTGACCGCCGCCGGGCGGGCGAGAAGCTGGTGGGTGGCCTGGTAGACCTGCCCCATGCCCCCCTCCCCCAGCAGCTTGCCGAGCCGGTACGCACCGATTTCCCGTGCCCGCTTCACCGCCTGCCCCAGGCGGGCGATCATCCGGGCCGGCACCACGGCGATTGCGGCGCAGAGGAAGGGCGGGACCACCAGCACGGCCACTGAGAGCGCGGACTCGGGCAGCGCTACGCCGCGAAACCGGGCCATCATCAGCGCGATCGGGACCGTGAACGCCGCGAGGAGCGACACCACCAGCGTCCGCCGGGGCGATTCGGTGACAATCAGTGGATAGAGCAGGATGATGACGTTGACCCAGGAGAGCCGCCCGGGTTGAGAAATTGGGACCCGCGACTCCAGGATGGCCAGCATGAGACAGGTCCCGACCATCAGCACTGCTGCGGCATCGCGCAACCAGTGCGACCTGGGCCCGACGCGGCGGGCCAGCGCAGCCAGCCCGACACCCCCGAGAATGCCCGCGATTGCGAAGTAGCGCCCCGGGTCCGGCCAGGTCGCATCCAGGTTCGGGAGTGAGGAGGTGAAGAAACGCCCCGCAATCCCCAGGAAGGCGATGATGACGAACCAGATGGCCGCGATCACCACGCCGGCCACGCCGATCCGTTTGCGAGCCTCCTCCAGCAGGTCGTCGGGGAGGAAGGCCGAGGAAGCGAGGAGGCTCCGCGGTGCCGTGGGCGGGCTCATGAATCGCTCCTCATCCGGCCGCGGCCGAGTTCCGACGCTGCTGTTCCGTTCTGATCGCGGCCGCTTCGAAGGCGGCCCCGCCGTCGATCCCCGCCAGGCTGATCAGCCCGAGCCCCAGCCCCTTGAGCGCGTTGGTCCAGAGCACGCCGCCGGTGGTCGGATCGAGGGCATAGAGGTGCCCTCCCGTGGCGGCGACGATCCGATCCTCGCTGATCCCCGTGGTGACGAAGCCCATGCCCCGGAGCTTGGTTCGCCACACCTCCCGGCCGGTCGACCCCTCCAGGCCAACGACGTGGCCCTTCACACCCACATAGATCCTGTCCCTCGGCATCCCAGCCATCGCCTGCCTCCGATCGCGTCGATTGGCCCAGCGCACCACGCCCTCTATCTTACACCAACCTTTCACTGGTGGGAGTCCCCATGAGTCACCTCGTCCTTGGTTTCTTCGTCCTGGTCATCGGCTCCCTCGTCCTGCTGGGCGCGGCGGGCATCCGGGCCAAGGGTCCGTCTCAGGGGGGGGTGATCGGTCGCGCGGTGGGCATGGGCCTGCTGGGGCTCGGCGGCTTCATCCTGGTCACGTCGGCGGTGGTCGTCATTCAACCCGGCACGGTCGGGGTGCGGCACGCCTTCGGCTCGGTCGATCCGATGGCGCTCTTGCCGGGGATCCGGTTTGTGACCCCCTGGTCGGAGATCGAGCGGTACTCCACCCGGGAGGAGCAGTTCCCCGAGGTGGGCGACGAGGCCGAGCGCATGGACGCCCTGTCCAGCGAGCAGATGTCGATGAAGGTGGACGCCGCGCTCCGCTACCAGATCGACCCGATGCTGGCCCCCCGCCTCTTCCAGGAGATCGGCGGGCAGTCCCAGATCGACAATATCGTCCGCAACGCCATCCGGAACGGCGTGCGGGACGGGATGGTGGAGTTTTCCATCAACCAGGTCTCGCAGCGGAACCTGATCGCGCAGCGCATGGAGGACGAGGTGGACTCGGCGCTCGTGACCACCCCGCGGGAGGGAGGCGAGCCGTTCCGGATCGCCAAGGTCACGGCCTTCTACCTCCGCAACCTGGAGCCGCCGCCGCAGGTGGTCCAGGCGATCAACAACAAGATCGCCCAGGAGCAGCAGATCGAGACCGAGAAGCACCGGGTGGAGGTGGCGCGACTGCAGAGCGACCAGCAGCGGCTGCTCAACCTGACGCTCACGCCGGAGCAGCTGACCAAGCAGTATCTGGAGGTCCTGCACGACATGAAGGGGTCGAGCAACATGGTGATCATGGTGCCGACCGAGGGCGGGATTCCGGTGCTGGACGTGGGGGCGCTGCGGAAGAACCTGAATCAGTAGCCGGGGTGACGACTTCGGTGGGGTCACTCGGACCCCGGCTTTCGCCGGGGTGACGAATCGAATAAGCAGACGGACAGGGTGGGATTCGAACCCACGAGACCCTTGCGGGCCCACCGGTTTTCGAGACCGGCTCCTTCAGCCACTCGGACACCTGTCCTCATCGGCGACCGCGCTTCTGTCGCCGGCCGCAAAATAACGGACGATGCCGCCGCCGCCAAGCGACCCCGGCCGAATCGACCCAGATGGAGAGCACGCCTTGGCGGTTGAACCGAAGCAACTCGACCTGGAACGCGCCGTCGCGCGGCGCCGGACCTTTGCCATCATCAGCCACCCCGATGCCGGCAAGACGACCCTCACGGAGAAGCTGCTGCTCTACGGCGGCGCCATTCACCTGGCCGGGACCGTCAAGGCCCGCCGTGCCGACCGGCACGTCACCTCCGACTGGATGGAGCTGGAGCGGCAGCGCGGCATCTCGGTGACCTCGAGCGTCCTGCAGTTCGAGTACGCCGACTGCCAGGTCAACCTGCTCGACACCCCCGGCCACCAGGACTTCTCGGAAGACACCTACCGTACCCTGGTGGCGGCCGACAGCGCCGTCATGCTGCTCGACAACCGGAAGGGCGTCGAGGAGCGCACCCGCCAGCTCTTCGACGTCTGCAAGCGCCGCCGGATGCCCATCGTCACCTTCGTCAACAAGTGCGACCGCGCGGGCGTCGACCCGATGACGCTCCTGGGCGACGTCGAGCGGGAGCTCGGCATCGACTGCTGGCCAGCGACCTGGCCGGTCTACCAGGGGGACCGATTCGTGGGCGTGGTAGACCGCAGCGCCGACGAGGTCCTGCTGTTCGACCGCCGGACCGATCACGGGGCCTCCCGCTCGACGACCCAGCGCTTCGCCCTCGCCGATCCCGCGCTGGCCGCCGAGCTGGGCGCCGAGTCGGTGGCTCGGCTCACCGACGACATCCATCTGCTGGAGGGCGCCGGCCATGCGTTCGACCGCGACGCCTTCCTGGCCGGCACCCTCTCCCCCGTCTACTTCGGCAGCGCGCTGAGCAACTACGGAGTCGAGCCCTTTCTCCGGGAGTTCCTGACGCTGGCGCCCTCGCCCGTGGCCCGGGAGTCGTCGATCGGCCCAATCTCCCCCCTGTCCCCTGACTTGACCGGCTTCGTGTTCAAAATCCAGGCGAACATGGACCCCCGGCACCGGGACCGCGTCGCCTTCCTGCGCATTTGCTCGGGACACTTCGAGGCGGGGATGGAAGTCCGCCAAGTCCGCACCGGCAAGATGATGCGGCTCTCGGCACCGCAGCAGTTCATGGCGCGGGAGCGGGTCAGCATCGAGGAGGCGTGGCCCGGCGACGTGATCGGGATCATGGACCGCGGCGGACTCCGCATCGGCGACACCCTGTCCTCCGGCCCGGATCTCGAGTTCCACGACATTCCGCGGTTTCCGCCGGAACACTTCGCGCGCGCCTACCCCGCCGATCCCCTGCGGCGGAAGCAGCTGGATACCGGCCTGCGCGAGCTCTCCGAGGAGGGAGCCGCCCAGGTCTTCTACGCCGAGAGCGAGACCGGCCCCGCCCCGATCGTCGGGGCCATCGGGCAGCTCCAGTTCGATGTCATGTTGTTCCGGCTGGAGAATGAGTACGGCGCCCCCTGCCGGTTCGAGCCGGTGGGCTACCGGTATCCGCGATGGGTCACGGGCACCCCGGACGCCATCGAGGCGGCGGCGTCGGCCCGCGGTCGCCTGCGGCTGTACGACACCAAAGGCCATCCGCTGCTGCTCTTCGAAAACGAGTGGGCGTTGCGGTGGGCCCAGGAGAACGAAAAACGGCTCACCTTTCACGACGTGGCGCCCTGAACCACCCCGCCAGACGCACGACGGGCCACCGACTTCGGTGGCCCGTTTGCTTGTTCCCCGGTCGTGTGGGGGCGAGCGGGTCAGGCCGCCTGGCGGTCAGCGCGAGACCGCCTGGCCACGGTGCCGAACACGTAATCCCAGACCGGCGAACTCACGCCGTAGCCAAGATCGTCATCGCGATAGTGATGCCGCAGGTGATACTCCCGCAGGTACCGGCCGACCGGACCCTTCATCTTCCAGTGGTGAGTCGCGTAGTGGGTCGTGTCGTAGATGACGTACCCGACCAGGAAACCGGCGAAGATGGCGGGGTACTGGACGCCGAAGGCGCCGCGGAACGCGAAGCCGAACAGCGCCGCGAGCGGGAGGCTGACCGGAGGGGGCATCACCAGGCGGGTGTGATCCTGCGGGTAGTCGTGGTGAATGCCGTGCATCAGGAAGTGGAGCTTCTGCCCGATGCCGCTCTTGGGCTGGTAGTGGAAGACCCAGCGATGCAGCGAGTACTCGGTGAGCGTCCAGACGAACAAGCCGGCGATGACCAGTCCGGTGGTCGCCAGCCAGGAGTTCAGTTGCAGCCCCTGCCAGAGAAACCACCCGGCGATGGGCAGGAAGACCACGGCGGGCGTCGCGGGGTGGATGTGGGTGAGCCGTTCGAGCATGGGGTTCTCGAACAGCGGAATCGTCTCATCCTTATTCGATACGAATTTGGCCGGCATCGTCCATGCTCCTTGATCGCAATCGCCACTCGGCAAAGGCCGCGCGTTGGCGGGCGAGAACCGCACCTAACATAATCAGTGGCACAAGGTTAGGGCAACTAATCCTGACCCATGAGGTGGGGTTACCGTCGTGCCCTGAAGAACTGTTTCAGGACCTCCCCGCACTCCTCCTCCAGCACCCCGCCGATCACCTCGGGACGGTGGTTGAGCCGCGGGTGACGCAGGATGTCATGCACCGAGCCGGCCATCCCGGCGCGGTTGTCCCAGGCACCGAAGACGACGGTGCCGATCTTGGCGAGGACAATCGCGCCGGCGCACTGCGCGCAGGGCTCCAGCGACACGAAGAGCGTCGCATCGAGAAGGCGTTCCTCTCCCACCGCCGCGACCGCTTGCTGGATCGCCAGGAGTTCGGCGTGCGCCGTGGGGTCCTTCCGATGCATCATCTCGTTGTGCGCCTGCCCGATGACCTTTCCCTCCCGCACGACCAGCGCTCCCACCGGCACTTCATTGCGGACGGCGGCCGCGCGCGCGAGGCGCAGCGCCGCCTCCATCCAGGCGACATCCGCGGGCGATGTGCCCCCCCTACGCACCGGGCGACTCCGTTCGCGGGCTCGCGCCGGTGAAGCGCAGGTCCTCTCCCTCGCGCGTGACCCGGATCGTGGAGCCCTCGGGGAAATGCCCCTCGAGGACCTCCAGCGCGATCGGATTCTGGAGCCGCTGCTGGATGACCCGCTTGAGGGGGCGCGCGCCGTACACCGGATCGTAGCCGAGCTCCGAGAGGAGCTGCCGCGCCTCGGAGGTCACCTCCAGGCCGAGCTTCCGGTCCGCCAGCAGCTGGTCGAGGCGAGCGAGCTGCAGATCCACGATGTGGCGGATGTCGTCGCGGGAGAGCGGACGGAAGACGATGATGTCATCCACCCGATTGAGGAATTCGGGCCGGAAGTGATGCCGCAGCTCGTTCCGTACCGCCCGATCCACCACGGCCCACGCCTCGGCGTCGGCCGTGGCGCCGGCATCCACGATATGGCTCCCCCCGATGTTGCTGGTCATGATGATGACGGTGTTCCGGAAGTCGACCACCCGGCCCTGGCTGTCCGTGAGCCGGCCATCGTCGAGGATCTGCAGGAGCACGTTGAAGACATCGGCGTGCGCCTTCTCGATCTCATCGAAGAGCACGACACTGTAGGGGCGCCGCCGAACCGCCTCGGTCAGCTGGCCTCCCTCTTCATAGCCCACATAGCCCGGCGGTGCACCGATCATCCGGGCCACGGCGTGCTTCTCCATGTATTCCGACATGTCGAGCCGGACGATCGCCCGCTCGTCGTCGAAGAGGAAATCGGCCAGCGCCCGCGCCGTTTCCGTCTTGCCGACCCCGGTCGGCCCGAGAAAGATGAACGAACCGGTCGGCCGGTTCGGGTCCTGGAGGCCGGCCCTGCTCCGCCGGACCGCGTTGGACACCGCCGCCACGGCCTGCGGCTGCCCGACCACGCGCAGGGCGAGCTCCTCCTCGAGGCGGGTCAGGCGCGCCCGCTCCGACTCCATCATCCGGGAGACCGGAATCCCGGTCCATTTCGCGACAATTTCGGCGATGTCGTCGGCGTCCACCTCCTCCTTGAGGTAGCGGGCGCTGCGCTGCACTTCCTGCAGCCGGGCCTCCTGGGTCTGCAGGGTCGCCTCCAACTCCGGGATGCGGCCGTAGCGAAGCTCGGCGGCCTTCTGGAGATCCCCCCGGCGGGTGGCCAGATCCACCTCGGTCCGGAGCTCTTCCACCTCGGCACG
Organism: uncultured Gemmatimonadales bacterium; assembly: GCA_963705985.1. Lineage (GTDB taxonomy): Bacteria > Gemmatimonadota > Gemmatimonadetes > Gemmatimonadales > GWC2-71-9 > SPDF01. The sequence goes on from CAVPLK010000003.1 coordinate 505,845, forward strand.
CGCCGACTGGAGCTCCCCGATGGCGGCCTTCTCCGACTGCCACTGCGTCTTCATCCCGGCGCTCTTCTCCTTGAGTTCCGACATCTCCTGTTCAACGGCCTTCCGGCGCTCCTTGCCGGCCTTGTCCTTTTCTTTCAGCAGCGCCTGCCGCTCGATTTCGAGCTGCACCAGCCGGCGTTCCACCTCGTCGATTTCCTGGGGGAGGCTGTCGATCTCGATCCGGAGCCGGCTCGCCGCCTCGTCCACCAGGTCGATGGCCTTGTCCGGGAGGAAGCGGTCGCCGATGTAGCGATCGGAAAGCGTCGCCGCAGCCACCAGGGCGTTGTCGGTGATCCGCACGCCGTGATGCACCTCGTACCGTTCCTTCAGGCCGCGCAGGATGGCAATGGTGTCGGTCACGTTGGGCTCGCCGACCAGCACCGGCTGGAACCGTCGCTCCAGCGCCGCATCCTTCTCGACATGCTTCCGGTACTCGTCGAGCGTGGTGGCGCCGACGACGTGGAGTTCGCCGCGGGCCAGCGCCGGCTTGAGCAGGTTGCTGGCGTCCACCGCCCCCTCGGCCGCACCCGCCCCGACGAGGGTGTGCATCTCGTCGATGAACACCACGTACCGCCCCTCGGCGTCTGTCAGTTCCTTGATGACGGATTTCAGACGCTCTTCGAATTCCCCCCGGTACTTGGCGCCCGCGAGCAACAGCCCGATATCGAGCGCCACGATGTCCTTGTTGCGGAGCGAATCGGGCACGTCGCCATGCACGATTCGCTGGGCGAGTCCTTCGACGATGGCTGTCTTGCCGACGCCAGGCTCGCCGATCAGGACCGGATTGTTCTTGGTCCGGCGGGAGAGCACCTGCATCACCCGGCGCACCTCTTCGTCGCGCCCGATGACCGGGTCGAGTTTTCCCTTGCGGGCCTGGTCGGTGAGGTTGCGGGTGAAGCGCTGCAGCGCCTGGTACTGGTCCTCCGGCGACTGATCGGCGACGCGGTGGCCGCCGCGCACCCCTTCGAGCGCGTCGCGCAGAATCTCGGCGGTGACTCCCTGCTCGTTCAGCAGGTTGCGGGCGGTCGTGCCCTTTTCGGCCGCGAGTCCAGCATGAGATGCTCCGTGGACACGTAGGCGTCTTTCAACGCCTTGGCCTCCTCCTCCGCCCGGTCGAAGACCTTGTGCAGTTCCCTGCTGAACGTCGGCTCGCCGGTGGTGCCCTCCTGCCTCGGCAGTCGCGCGAGTTCCCGTTCCACTTCCTCGCGGAGAGCCGCGATGTTCAACCCCGCCTTCTGCAGCAGTGGCTGAACCACCCCCTCATCCTGGGCGAGGAGGGCGGCGAAGAGGTGGGTGTCATTGAGGACAGGATTGCCGCGGCGCCGCGCGTCCTCTGAGGCGTCGCGAAAGGCCTCCTGGGCCTTCAGGGTCAAGCGTTCGGGTCTCAGCATGACGAGTCACGGGGCAAGGGGTATACCGCACAAGGCTGCCGTTCTGACAGCGAAGTCCGACACTTTCACGAACGGAACGAGGGACATCCGCAGAGAATGTCCCTCGTCCGGTGTACCACTCATTGTCCTGGTTGGTTCTCCTTGCGGACGATCATCTTCTTCACGTGACTCTGACCATCCACCGTCAATCGGTAGTAGTACACCCCGGGCGTGACCTCCCGTTCCTCGTCCAGATAGCGGCCGCTCCAATAGGCCACATAGGACCCGCACTGGAGCCGGAGACCACGCACTCGCTCGCGCCCCCCGGTTTGGAGTTCCGGAACGGCGACCACCTGCACAAGTACGTTGTAGATCTCCAGTGTCACCAACGGCAGATGGCCGTCGGAGCAAGCCTCCGGTGTCAGTACGAACGGAATGGACGTGGCCGGGAAGAACGGGTTGGGGAAGTTGTCTCCGAGCTCAAAGACGGCCGGGGGTGACGGAACCTGCGCGAAAGCGGGTGCAGCCATCCCGACCGTGAGCCCGAGCAACAGCCCCGTCCAGGCACGGCCTGTCATACGGAACCTCACTCGAACAAGGGTTGTGAAGCGGGTGGAAGCACCTCCGTCGAAACGGTTGATAGTGGAGCACTTACGCCATTTCAACCTAAGTATGCGACTCCTTCAAGCACCGTGTCAAGTGAGCCGACGCACCTCCCCGTTTCTCCGGGTGATACCCCTGCGGTCGGCCCATTCCAGCAGGGGGATCAAGTACTTTCTCGACAGCCCGGTTTGTTGCCGGACCTCCGCCACCGTGATGTCGCGGTTCGGCCCGGCGGCGGCGAGCATCTCCCTGAACCCCGCCAGTGCCTCGGTACCCACGTACCAGTCCGGGGTGATCGCCTCCACCCTCCCTGCCCCTGCCCCCAACCGGAGGGCGCCGGCGACGTCCACCTGTTCCAGCTGCCGTTCCAGCTCCTGGATCGGGGGGGCGCCCAGCCCCCCGGCCCGCACCAGCTCCAGCACCCGATCGACGGCTGCCGACCCACCCGCAATGCGCGCCTCGAATCGGGGAAGCCGTACCACCCCCGCCTCCACCACGATGGCGCCGGCCGCCGCCAGATCGACAACCACCGCGTCGGCGAGGGGCGCGGCGCGGTGGATGCCGCGTCGAAGCGTTTCCGTGGGCATTCCGGGGAGAGAGGGGTGCTCGGCGTGGTATCGGGCCACCAGATCGAGGCCCTTCTGGCAGCCCGCATCGAGCAGCTCCGCGAGGACCCATCCACCCGGGAGGAAGCGAAACCGGTCGTCGGATCCAATGGCCGCCTCGACCTGGTCAACCCGCATCCCGGCCCGCAGTGCCAGCAATGCTGTCGGCGCGCCGGGAGGGTGGCGCATCAGGAGCGCCCGGAGGTGTGCCGCGGGCTCCGCCGCACCGAGCCCATCGGGCCACAGGGCGCGCCGGCGCGGTGGCAGCGGATCCAGCACTACGCCCCCTCCGATGGTCGTGACCGGGCTGTAGCTGCGGAGGACGAACCGGTCTCCACCACCGGCCACGAGTGGCGACTCACAGGTCAGACGTGCCAGCCCCGATTCGCCGGGGCCGATGGGGGCTCGCGGCAGGACCCGTGCGACGACTTCGGCGGTGCCGAGGTGCAGATGGACCCGGGTGCGGGAAGTGAGCGGCCGCGGCGCGTCTGGAAGCAGGTGCACCCTGACGTCGAGAGCCGAGGTCGGCTCCCAGGGAAGCTGTGCATCGACAAGCACGTCTCCGCGCCGAACCGACTTGCGGTCGACGTTGGCGAGCCCCAGCGCAGCGCGGTTTCCGGGAGCGGCACGCTCACCCGGCTCCCCGTGCACTTCGATGGTCCGTACCCGAGCCGAGCCGGCCGAGGGGAGGATGTGGAGGTGAGCTCCGACCGCCACGGAGCCCGACCAGACGCTCCCGGTCACCACCGTTCCTGCGCCCGCCACCGAGAAGGCCCGGTCGATCGGCATCCGGAACGAGGCCGCGGCATCTCGCGGCCGGGCAGCTGCCGCTTCGCGATCCAGGAGCAGGCGCAGGGCATCGAGTCCCGAGCCCGCGCGCACGGACACGGGGACGGACTTCGCGAAGGCGATCGTGGAAGATGCCAGCCAGCCGTCCACCTCTTCGCGGACCAGCGCCAGCCAGTCCGGATCGGCGAGATCGGACTTGGTGAGCACGGGAACACCTCGAGGCACACCAAGCGCCTCCACGATGGAGAGGTGTTCCCGGGTCTGCGGCATGATCCCCTCATCCGCGGCGATGACGAGCAGGACGAGGTCCATCCCGGCGGCGCCGGCCACCATGGTCCGCACGAAGTCTTCGTGCCCCGGGACATCGATCACGCCGGCGACGACGCCGGGGGAGACCTGGAGCGGCGCGAAGTTCAGGTCGATCGTGATCCCACGGGAACGTTCCTCGGTCAGCCGGTCCATCCGCCGCCCGGTCAGCGCCTCGACCAGCGCCGATTTCCCATGATCGATGTGGCCCGCCGTCCCGATGATCACGCCGGCACCCAGGGACGCTCTTCCCAGAACGCGACGGCTGGCAAATCCCCGCCTTCCGCCAGATGGTGGCGCAGGAACCGCGCGAAGAGCCGCCGGTGCGACGCGGCGTGGCGGTCATCGAGCACCGGCAGGTCTGCCTGAGCGCTGACCAACGCTTCGAGATCCCGGCGGTCGGACGCCGACAGCGTGGTGACACCCTGCCCCTCTCCACAGCGTGCGCACAGCCCGCCCCCCTCCGCGGCGCTGAAGCGGAGCGGGGTGTCGCGCGGCAACGGTGCCCCATCGCGTGCGCACCGGTCGAGCGCCGGCGCGAAGCCGAGGACGCTGACCAGGCGCCAGAGCATCCGGAGCCCAAGCACCTCGAGCGCCTCATTCGGCGCCGTTTCGAGCACCGTGAGTGCGCCGCTCAAGAGATCGTAGCTGTCGGGATGCGCCTCGGCGGGCGAGAAGCGCCAGGCGACCTCCCCGATCGCCGCTGCGGCCGCGAAGCGCGGCAGGTCCGCCGCCAGGCCGGCGCGGAGGCTCGTCAGGTCGAAGGCGGCAAGCGTCTGGAGGTCGCGGGTGTCCTTGAGGTAGAGATGCGCCACCCCCTCGCTCAGGAGCTGCAACGACGCCCCGAATCGACTCCGGGGCCGAAGCGCCCCCTTGGCGAGCGCACTCCGGATGCCGAGCTCCCTGGTGGCGAGGCGCACGATCTTCGAGGTGTCGCCGTAACGAAGCGCACCGAGGATGATGGCGGGGGTGGTGATGGGGCCCATCCCCGCAATCTACTCCGCAGGAATCCTGGTGACGGTCGAACCGATGGCGCAGATTCCCAGGGGGATGACTTCCCGCTGGGTCAGGTCGGATCGCAGCACGTGGGCCTCGCCTCCCGCCCCGCCACCGCAGCCCGCCGAAATCGCGTAGATCCGGCCGTCGGAGTCCACCGCGACGCCGGAATTGTCCGGAATCGGGATGCCGTCGCCCGCTCCTCGCACCACCGTCCGGGTGACGATGTCGAATTCCATCAGCCCCTCTGTGAATGAACTGATGAAGAGGCGGTCGCCGCCATCGGTGGCGACGTCCCCTGGCCCGGGGCCGAACCCGCCGAAGTTGGCCAACTCGACACGCGCCACCGGATCGACGATGGAGAGCCGCCCGTCGTCGACGTAGTTGCCGACATTCATCACGTAGATTCGCCCGTCGCCCGCAACGACCGCGAACTGGGGATTTCCTGGGACGGGCAACGGGATCGAGTCGATGCCGACCGCCCTGGCGTTGGTGATCGGGTCGATGACGGTAATCCATCCCGGGCCGGCCACCGCGTAGTTGACCAGGTTCCCATTGAGCACGTAGACCTTGCCCCGCGTAACGATCACTCCCTGCGGGTAGACCCCAACGGCCACGCTCGCCGTGTCGCCGGTCAGGTAATTGATCCGGGTGACCGTGTTGAGTCCCGGGTTCGCGACGTAGGCGATCGAATCGTCGACGATGGCCGAGCCGGTCGCGAATGACCCGTTGGCCAGCGGCACCACGCGCGACACCGAGCCCGCCGCCAGGTCGACCACGGTGGCCGCATGGTCGACCCCCATGGGGACGATGGCATAGCCGAGGAAGGCCGACACGCCGACGGGAGTCGGTGTGGTGCCGCCAAGGGGAATGGTGTACGTCGAGCCGGTGGCATTCACTGGCACGACGCTGAGCGACGACTCGATCGAATTCACGATCAGGACGACTTCAGCGGGTGCCGGCAGCGGGGCTTCGGGATCCGCACAGGCCATCGCGAAAAGCAGGAGGCCGCCCGCAAGCGGCGCACGGACACGAGGGAAACCCATCATTGCCACTCCAGAAGAATAGAGACGACCGCCGTGCGCCCAGGAGTGGGGTAGCCGGCGATAAATTCCGCACGCGTATCGAAAAGGTCGCGCACATCCACCTGCAGAACGGCCGGACCAATCGACCGCTCGGCGCCGACGTCCAGCACACCGTACGCCGGCCGCGGGTTGACGCCACCGGGGTTTGGGTAGCGCACCCCGATCCAGCGCCACCTCGCATCGGCGCCCCACGGGCCTGCAGCCCACCCGGCGCTCGCCCCCCAGCTGGCAACCGGGCGGTACTGCACCTGCGCACCACCCGGGACATCATACGTGATCGGGGTCCATGCCGCCTGCACGGCGAGCGTCAGGGACGGAGGGAGCCGGAGGCTCAGTGAGCCGTCGACCCCTCGCCGAATCACGTCGTAGTTGCGGGGGCTCCAGATGAACCCTACGCCGGGAGCCCAGAGGATCATGTCCGCGACACGACCATAGTATCCGCGGAGTTCGGCGGTCGCGGGCGCCCCGAAGAACGACCACGCCTGGGCCGCGCCCAGCTCGACCTCCCACACCACGCGCTCCGGACGCAGATCCGGATTGATGGCGACCCCGACCCCCTCGCGAAAGAAGAGGTCCGCCAGCGCGGGCGCCGAGACGGCGGAGCCGATGGAGATCTGCAGCGCCGTGTTGCCCCGCTGCCAACCGGCGTCGAGCCGGGCGCTCCCCAGCGGTGCCGTTTCGCCGGTCCACCAATCGAGACGCAGCGAGGGGGTCAGCGACCACGGGGTGCTCCCCGAGGGGCGCATGGTGCTCGTGGCGCGAACGCCGCCGCGCGTAAACTGTGTTCCCGACCGCACGACCTCACCCTGGTAGGCGTCGTGGCGGGCGGCCGCGCCGAATTCGACGTCGCCGCCCCAGCCCCCCATCGACAGCGGCATGCCCAACGACCAGTCGAGCGTCCCGCTCCACCCGGCCGACTGCACATCGTACGGCACGCCACTCGGCGGGGCGGCGTCCGCCGCCCTGGTATGAAGGTACTGCAGCGAGCCGCTCCAGCTCGAGGTACCCAGGATCGTGACCCCGAGGAACGCCGACTGATCATCTGCCGTGGCGTTGGGTGTCTCGTTGCCGACGGACCCCGGAAGCCCCCGGCTCGAGACGCTCGCCCGTCCCTGCACCGCCACACGACCCGGGGTGCGGAACGACAGCGAGCCGATTGTCCCGCCGCTGTTTTCCCGCGTGGCCTCCCCGCCGCCCCGATTGACGGGCACCTGATAGGGAAAGTCCTCCGGCAGCCGCTCGCCCCGGATAAACAGTCGAGTCCCGGCGATCGACCCGGACAGTGACGCGCCACCGGCACCGTAGCTCCCTGCCCACCCAAAGCCGGAGGCGCCGCCTCGGGCCTGGCTGCGGATGTCGATGACCCCGCCCACCGCCGTCCCCGCACCGCCGGCGGACTGGACTCCAGGGCGGAGCTGGACCGAGGCCACATCCTGGGTGGACAATCGGCTCAGGTCGGCGCGACCAGTCAGGGGGTCGTTGATCGCAAAGCCGTCCACCAGCACGATCACTTCCTCCGGCGCACTCCCCCGAACCTGGGGGCTGGCCGGACCGCTACCGCCGCTTCGGCGGACGACCACCCCTTGCCACCCGTCGAGCGCGGCCGCGAGGTCGGTCCCCCGCTGGACCAGCGCCTGATGATCGAGAGCGGCTCCCGACCCGACCGACGCGTTCACCCTGATCTCTGGCAACTCCGGTGCGGCCGCCTCGAGGCGAAACACCCGCTCCGCTTCCTGCCCCTCCATGAGGTGGAGTTCCACCTGCATCGGCCGATACCCGAGCGCCGCCACGACGAGCCCTGTGACGCCCGCGGGCAGGCCGTCCACAGTGAACCGTCCATCAGCGGCAGTGCGGGCCGACTGAGCACCGATTTCGACGCGTGCGGCTCGAATGGGTGCCCCAGACACCGCATCCACCACGCGCCCGTGGAGTGCGACCGGCGCCTGGGCCGACAGGAGCGCCGGGATCCAGGCCGCGCATGCCGCGACCGCGGCGAGCGCCCTCACTGATCGGCGGGCTCGCCGGGTCGCAGCGGAACCACCTGCGGGGCGCCATCCCGCCAGCGCGAGACCGCGACGGGCCACTGAAACACCGAAGCAAGCGTCTCCCGCCGCAGCACCTCTGCCGGTGCCCCGTACGCCACCGCAACTCCTTCGTCGAGGAGGAGCATGGCATCGGCATAGCGGGCCGCGAGGTTCAGGTGATGGGTGATGATCAGCGCCCCGAGCCCGCCGTCGGTCAAGGCTCGGACCAGCTCGAAGACCTCCATTTCGTGCCGCACGTCGAGCGCCACCGTGGGCTCATCGAGGAGGAGCGCCTCGGGCTCCTGCGCCAGGGCGCGCGCCATCCGTACCCGCTGCCATTCGCCTCCGGAAAGGGTTTCGGTCCGGCGGTGTCGCAACGACCAGACGTCACAGCGCTCCAGGGCGGTCCGAACGGCCGCCCGGTCGCCCGCCCCCGCCGGCGCCAGCGGCCCGAGCCGGGCATACCGCGCCATGAGCACGGTATCCTCCACGCCGAGGGGAAAGAGGATCTCTTCCCGCTGACTCACCACTCCGAGGACGGTGGCGATGTCGGCTCGGCGCCAGGTGGAGAGTGGTCGTCCCTTCAAGTTCACCGAACCCGATTCCCGGTCGGTGAGGCCCAGCAGGGCGCGCAGGAGGGTGGACTTCCCGCTTCCGTTCGGCCCGACGACGGCCAGCAGCCGGCCCGGGGTCACCTCACAGCTGACGCGTCGCAGCGCCGGTTGGACGGTGCCAGGATATCGGACCGTGAGATCCACGCCACGAAGCGTCATTGCAGCGACCTGCGGAGTTGCAGCGCGAAGATCGGCACACCCACGAGGGCGGTGACCACGCCCACCGGGAGCTCAAGCGGACGGAAGAGGCTGCGCGCCAGGAGGTCGGACAGGACCAGAAAGGCCCCGCCGGCAAGAAACGCCGCCGGGAGGAGCGTCCGGTGCAGCGGCCCGCCCCAGCGCCGCATCACGTGTGGCACTACGAGTCCGACGAATCCGATGATGCCCGAGACCGCGACAGCGGCCCCGGTCAGCGCGGCGACCGAGAGGTAGACGCGTCGCTTGAGTCGCTCGACGTCGGCGCCCAGGTGCTGGGCGTTCTCCTCCCCGAGCGTCAGCAGATCAAGCCCGCGTGCGCTGCCCCAGAGGACGCCGAGCGGGATCAGCCCGTACGCGGCAAAGACGCCCACCGTCAGCCACGAGGCCATGCCGAAGCCGCCGAGCAGCCACAGCATGGCGCTGCGCAGCTCGGCCGCCGAGGCCAGGATGATGACCGCGCTCATCAGGGAGCCGGCGAAGGCGCCGACGACCACGCCACCGAGGAGGAGGATGTGGGGATCGAGCCGCCGTCCCACCACCACGCTCAGCCGGTAGACGATGGCGACCGCTCCCAGCGCGCCGGCGAAGGCCGCGAGCGGCACGGCCCACGGCCCGCCGAGATGCAGGGCGATCGCGAGTACGGCACCGAGACCTGCACCGCCCGACAGTCCGACCAGGTAGGGGTCGGCCAGCGGATTCCTGACCAGCGCCTGGAGTGAGGCGCCTGCCATCGACAGCGCACCACCGACGAGGAAGGCGAGGAGGACGCGGGGCATCCGCAGGTACCGGACGAGTGCGGCATCGCCGGTGGCGGCGGCGGCGAAGGCCCCGGTCAGGCCGCGCCATCCGATGTCCACCGCGCCAACCGACAGCCCGGCGACCAGGGCGGCCACCGCCGCCAGCAAGAGCGCAGCCCACCGCGTCGTCTTCACGACGGCGGCCCGGCCCGGAGCGCGGCGACGAGGACGCGCAGCGCTTCCGGACTGCGCGGACTCGGGCGGCTGAACAACGCCGCCGGGACGTACACGAACCGGCCGTCGCGCACCGCGGCCACTGACCGCCACTCGGCGCGCCTCGCGTAGGCTGGCACGCTGTCGCCGAGGACCAGAATTGCGTCGATCGTCCGGCTCGCGATGGCTTCAAGGCTCACCGGCGCGGAGGGTGCCTCCAGGTCCGAGAAGACATTGCGCCCTCCGGCACGAGCGGCGAGCTCACTGAGAAAGCTCCCCGCCCCGATCGCGATGGGTGGCTGGTCCCAGGCCAGGATGAGGACTGGCGCCGGTTCGGCGGGGGTCGGGACCGTGGCGCGGTCCAACTCCGCCTCGAACCATCGCGCCAGACTGTCCCCGGCCGGCGCCTCCCCGCCGAGCGGGGCCAGCAGGCGGGCGAGGCGAGGTACATCCGAGAGGTGGTCGGTGGTGACGAGCAGGGTCGGGATCTGCTGGGCGCGAAGCCGTTCCGCGGCCGCGACGTTCTGGATGGAATTGTAGAGCACCACGAGATCGGGTCGTGCGGCCACGATCGCCTCGAGATTGGGCTGCAGCCCGTCGCCGAGGCTCGCCACCCGGCTCGCTTCGGCGGGATAGTCGCACCAGGTGGTTCGGCCGACGACGCGGTCGCCGAGCCCGAGGGCGAAGAGCAGTTCCGTGGTGGCGGGAATCAGCGAAACGATGCGTCGGGCGGGGGCGGCGAGCCGCACGGTGTCGCCGAGGTCGTCCACCGCAAACACCTCCGCGGCCATCTCTGAACGCTGTGCGCCGCGGCAGGCTCCTGCGGCGAGCAGGAGTACCAGGAGAATCGGGGCCCAGCGACGCATGGGGTCCAAAGCAAACCGCCCACTTCCGGGAGGGCGGAGATGGGCGGGACTCGGCGACGTAATGCCGGGGCACGCCACCCGTCCCTCCCCCGAGGGAACTTGTGGTGGCGCGAACGAAGAGGTCTCCTGGCTTCGGGCCTCCACTCGCCTTCCCGGTTTCCCAGTGGCGTCGTGAGCGGAGAAGATTGCCCGTTACAGTGGCGGGGCCGCGCCGGAATTGCACCGGCTTCCGAAATTCTGCGTTCGCCTGCGATCAATTGTGACTGGCGCAAAGCTAGGGTCGGGCGCGCCTCTGGGCAAGGGCGGCAGTCTTGAGCCGGGCCCGCTCACCTTCGTATGCGGCCCATTCCGCCGCCTCGACCTGGTCCCTCCGTCCGGCGTACCTCGCGTCGAGTCGCGCGAGTTCGCCGACCACGTCCACGGCAGGCGGAGCTTCCACCCTGGCGACCGGCTGCGGAGTGCGACGGAACGCCACCACGGCACCACCGAGGAGCAGCAGCCCGGCCAGTCCGACCAGCCAATACAACGCGCGACCGAATGGTGTCGAGCTCCCGCGGAACCGCACTTCTCCCGCATCGCCGGTGGGCGGCGCGACGGTCCAGCGCCGCAGTGTGGTCCCCATCAATTCGACCGGGGCCGCGGAGGCCAGCCCTGCGCCGTGCACCGTCGCGCCCGGCTCCTCCACCAGCAGATCGAAGGAGTCGACCGGGGCGATCCACTTCGGAGACTGTTTGTCCACCGGGAGCCGGTAGCTGACCATGACGTTCTTTCGCCCCGGCGCGATCGGGGCGAGCACGAACATCGTGTCGCCCCGGAACCGGATCGCGGTGGGGCTGACATCGCCTTCAGGCACCTCCGGCTGCACTGCCCCGGCGGGAAGCACCACCTGCCAGGACGCAGCGAGGCTGTCCCGGCCGATCCGGGTGTCCGGTCCATCGTTCCGGATCGAGAGCAGGTCCAGCACCGCCCGGGTGCCCGATTCGTCCGGGGGCCGGACGATGACGTGGCGGGCGCTCAGGCGGACCGGCGCGTTGGAGGAGGTGTCGGACACCACGAGCGTGACCCCACCGGCGCCTGGCGCACGCACCGGCTCGCTGAAGTACTCGATGCCGGCGTACCGGGCGCTGACGAGGTAGATGGCCGCCGTGTCGCCGGTAGAACGAAAGCGGAACCGGCCGTCCGGTCCCGAGACGACGGAATCGATGGCCCCCTGCACGGTGCGACTCACCCGATGCAGGGTGATGGTGACACCTGGCACCGGGACGGTGTCCCCGTTCTGGATCCGGGCGGTCTGTCCGGTGAGGCTGAGGGGAAGTTGGGCGGCGAGCGGAATCGCGGCCAGGACGAGGAGCCCCGCCAAGACCGCGGCGAACCTACGGGGTGAAACGGCCGAAGTCCTGGGGATCGAGCTTTTCGAGGTACTGCTTGAGCGATTCCGCGTCGAGCCGGCGCTCCGGCGCAGGAGGCCCGGACTCGGTTCCGCTCTTGTCGAGCAGCTCGTCGCTGGTGAAAATCGGCGCATTGAGCCGGAGGGCCAGGGCGATACTGTCGGAAGGACGGGCATCGACCTGGACCACCTGGTCGTCACGGCGGATGAGGAGTTCGGCAAAGTAGGTGTTGTCCCGGACGTTCGTGATCGTGACTCGGCGCAGCTCGCCCCCCAACCCGAGAATCACGTGCTTCAGCAGGTCATGGGTCATGGGGCGCTGGACCTTGACCCCCTGCAGTTCCATGGCGATGGCGCTCGCTTCGGCGGGGCCGATCCAGATCGGCAGCACCCGCTCGCCGTCGCGTTCCTTCAACAGGACCACCGGGCTATTGGTGCTCTGATCGAGGCCCAGATGCGCCACCTGCACCTCGATCATCGGAGCCCTACCGCGCTTCGCTCAGCAGGGCGCGGACTCGGCTGGGCTCTTCCCAGGTGAAGAAGTCCTGGGCCTTTCCCTCCACCTTTGCCGTGACCGGCTTCCGTCCGAAGTGCCCGTAGGCGGCGGTCGGACCGTAGATCGGCCGCTTGAGCTTCAAGGCGGTGATGATCCCGCGCGGGGTCAGGTCGAACGCCCGGCTGACGACGCGCTCGAGGCGCGCGTCCGGCATGACGCCGGTCTCGAAGGTGTCGACCATGATCGACACCGGCTCCGCGACGCCGATCGCGTACGCGACCTGCACCTCGCACCGGTCCGCGAGCTTGGCCTCGACGATGTTCTTGGCGACCCACCGCGCGGCGTACGTGGCGCTGCGATCCACCTTGGAAGGATCTTTCCCGCTGAAGGCGCCGCCGCCGTGGCGGGCCATCCCGCCGTAGGTGTCCACGATGATCTTCCGGCCGGTCAGGCCGGCGTCGCCGTGGGGCCCGCCGATGACGAAGCGCCCGGTGGGGTTGATCAGGAACTTGGTGCGGCCCCCGCCGAATCCTGCCTTTTCGAGGACCGGCCGGATCACGTGCTCGATGATGGCCTGCCGGATGGTGGACTGTGCCAGCTGGCGGCCCGCGTGGCGTTCCGCATGCTGGGTCGAGACGACCACCGTCCGAACCGCCACCGGCCGGTCGCCCTCGTATTCCACCGACACCTGGGACTTCCCGTCCGGCCGGAGCCATTCGAGCTGGTCGAGGCCGTGGATGCCCTTGCGCACCGCCGCCAGACGCTCGGCGATCCGGTGCGCGAGCATGATCGGCAGCGGCATCCGCTCCCGCGTTTCGCGCGTCGCGTACCCGAACATCATGCCCTGGTCGCCCGCGCCCTGCTCCCGGTCGCCCGTTTCGTCCACACCCATCGCGATGTCGGCCGACTGCCGCCCGATCGACGACAGCACCGCACAGGTACGCGAATCGAATCCGTGCGTGGCGTCGTTGTAGCCGATCCGCTCGATGGTCTGCCGGACGATGCCCGGAATGTCGACGTAGGTCTTGGTGGTGATTTCGCCCGACACCATGACCATGCCGGTGGTGACCAGCGTCTCGCACGCCACCCGCCCGTGCGGATCCTTGGCGAGGATGGCGTCGAGGACCGCATCCGAGATCTGGTCGGCCACCTTGTCGGGGTGGCCCTCGGTCACGGACTCGGACGTGAAGAGGTAACGCTTCTGCTTGGCGCGCTTGGCAGTCATCGAAGAACCGGTGAAGGAAGAGAAGTGGATCAGCCTGAAGGAATACTAGTGGGCGGCCGGTAGGCGGGCAACGCGCCCGCCGGGTCGATCAGGGCAAGGTCGAGATGCGCACCGACCGCGGTCCGGAGAATGTCGCGCACCTGTTCGGAGGTGTCCGCCTCGAGCGCCATCCGGGCGGCCTCTTCGGCGACCGACGCGGGAACGCTGCGCACGATCAGCTTGAGGAGGGGAAGCGCCGGCGGCGCCACGCTCAGTTCGACGAACCCCAGGCCCATCAGGAGCACGGCGGACAGCGGTTCGGAGGCCATCTCACCGCAGATGCTGACGGGGATGTCCGCCGCGCTCGCGGCCTGCTGCACCGTCCGGAGCTGCCGGAGAATGGCCGGATGCTCAGTGCGGAAGCGGTCGGCGAGCCGGGCGTTCCCCCGGTCCACCACCAGGGTGTACTGCGTGAGGTCGTTGGTGCCGACGCTGAAAAAGTCGGAGACCGCCGCGAGCCGGTCCGCGATGATGACCGCCGCCGGCGTCTCGATCATCACGCCGATGGGAAGCCGGTCTGCGGCCGGCTCGCCGGCGGCAAGCAGCGAGGCACGCTCCTCCTCGACCATGTCCCGCACCCGGGTCACCTCGTCCACCTGGGTGATGAGCGGGAGCATCATCCGCAGGTCCCGCCCGACCGCCGCCCGCAGCACGGCGCGAATCTGGGGCCGAAAGATCTCGGGATGGTCGAGGCAGACACGGATCGACCGCCAGCCCAGGAAGGGGTTCGCCTCCATCGGCGCCTCGAACGCCGCGGGAAACTTGTCGCCTCCCAGGTCGAACGTCCGCACCACGACGGGCTGGTTGGGAAACGCCTGGGCCACCCGCCGGAAGTAATCGGCCTGTTCCGATTCCGAGGGGACGACTGCCCGTCCTGTCAGAAGAAACTCGGTGCGCAGGAGGCCGACTCCCTCGGCACCGTGGCGGACGGCGGGCTCGATTTCCTCCGGGAGATCCACGTTCCCGCGCAGGGTCAGCCGCCGCCCGTCCGGCGTGACGGCAGGCGACGAGAGCCCCGCCTCGAGCTTGAGCTCCAGGCGATGCCGGCGGTGGAGGCGGGTCTTCGCGTCCTCCAGTTCAGCGCGGGTCGGGTCGAGGATGACCGTGCCGGTGCGCCCGTCGAGCAGGATCTTCTGCCCGTCGCGCACTCGCTGGATGGCCCCGGCCACGCCCATCACCGCCGGGATGCCGAGGGAATGGGCCAGGATCGCGGCGTGAGAGGTCCGGGTCCCCTCTTCGCTCAGCAACCCGACGACGTGCTCCCGGTCGAGCTGGACCGTGAGCCCGGGGGAGAGTTCGTGCGCGACAACGATAACCTGCTCGTCAAGCGTGCCGGACCAGGGCTCCCGCTCCGTCTGCCCCATCAGCTTCAGCACGACCCGCCGCTGAATTGCCGTCAGGTCCGCCAGCCGCTCCCGCAACTGCGCACTTCCCGAGCTGGCCCACAGGTTCCGGAGCTCGAGCGCCTTGAATTCGTAGGCGGTCTCGGCGCTCAGCAGGTTCTTGCGGATGAGCAATTCGACCCCGGCCAGGAAATCGGGGTCCTGCACCATCAGGATCTGGGCCTCGAAGATCCGGGATTCCTCGACCCCGGCGCGAACCAGCACCCGTTCGCGCAGCGCCTCCAGCGAAGCGACCGCTTCCCGGACGGCAGCGTGGAGCCGCACGACCTCTCCCTCGAGATCCTCCTCGCGGACCGTCCGGTCGGGCACTTCGGGGAAACCCCAGTGCACCACCATGGCCGGTGCAAAGCCTACCCCGGGTGAAACCCCGATCCCCTGCAGCCGGCGCGGATCCTTCATGTCTCGCCGAACCCGTCGGCCACCAGCGCGACCAGCGCGTCGAGCGCGGCTTCCGCGTCCGGGCCCTCGGCCCGGATCGTGATCGAACTTCCGCACTCAGCGGCCAGCATCATCACGCCCATGATGCTCTTGCCGTTGATGGCGAGGTCGTCCTTGACCAGTTCGATGTGCGACTGGAAGCCGGAGGCCATCTTGACCAGGCGGGCCGCCGGCCTGGCATGCATCCCCAGCGGATTCACGATCGTGGTCTGGCGTTCGATCACGGGGTAAACCTCGTCCAGAGGAGAGTGAGGACGGCAAAGAGCAGACCCACGCGCAGCGACGACCACCGGGCCCCGCCCCATTGGCGGGCGCCCAGCGCGACCGCGGCGCTCGCCCCCGCGACCAACGCGGCGACCCCGACGGGATCGGTTCCCGGGGTCAGCAACCACGCACCGGCAAGCGGCAGCGCCACCCCGGCCGCGAATCCCGCCGGTGCGGCGATGCGGGACACCGCTCGCGGCAGCCACGAGGCAGAGATGGCGGTGCCAACCTGCATGCCTGTGTCCAGTCCAGTCGCGAGCGCCCAGCGGGTGACGAAGAGTCGAATCGCGTTGTAGAGCAGGACCACGCCGAGGAGCACCCACCCGCCGCCCCCAAGCGCGACACCCGCCAGCGCCAGCGACATCAGGATCGGCAGCAGCCCCGCCCAGAAGAACTGGTCGCCGAGCGCGCCGAGGGGGCTGCAGAGAGCGGTGCGGAGGCGCTGAATTTTGACTCCCGGTACGCCGTCGTGTTCCGCCCGCGCCGATGCGCCAAGCGCCAGCCCCGCCAGATAGGGGTGGCAGTTGAAGAACTCCGCGGAACGCGCGGTCGCTTCCCGGTGACGCTGCGGGTCGGTCGCTTCGAGGTCGCCGAGCAGCGGCTGCGCCGCATTCCCCATTCCCACGCCGATCATCCGCTCGTAGCTCCACGCACCCTGCACGGCGAGCAATCGCAGCAGCGCACGCCTCTGCCCCTTCACGAGGGGACTCCCAGTCCGACGACCGCGAGGATGCCGGTGGCCACCCCGATGCCCAGCCAGGTCAGTCGGCGCCCCCGTCCCGCCGTGCGGAGCGCACCCGACATTGCCGCAGCCAACCCCACGCCGATCAGGACCGGTGCCAGCAGCGGGACCACCCACCCGGGCGATGTCGCCGCGGCAAGGCCGATCGCGGCGGCGAGGCCGAGTGCCGTGACCCCCGCCGCGCGCCCGGCATCCCGCGCGATGCCCGCCCACTGGAGGCGCCGGATGACGACCGACGACCCCCCGTTGAGCTCGTCGGAGAACCGGTGGACCTGCCGTGCATTGGCGTGACGAAGCCAGTCCAGCGTCCACCCGGCCAGGAGCGCCAGCGCCAGCCCGAGCAGCACACCGATTCCGGTCCCCGTACCAGACGGCAGCAACGCGGCGGCCGTCACGGCACCCACGGCGGCGGGGCCATATTCTGGGTACCGGCTGGCGCCGACCGGCAGCACGTCGAGGGCGAAGAGTTCGAGCACCGCCCCGACTCGCAACCCGGCTTCGATGTCGCCGAGGAGCCACCCCGCCACCGACCCCGCCACGAGTGGCCTGGAGAGGAGCCCCTGTGGCACACTCACCAGGTCCAGCCCGACGATGGTGCCCCACACGAGCAGTGCGGCGAGCAGCGCAACGGAGACTGCGGGCATCATGTGAGGGACTCGAGGCTGACCGCGCCCCCACCAGGCACGTCCTCGGCCGACACCGCCACACCGGCGGCCCGCAGACGCTTCAGGGCGGCGAGTTCTTCGTCGGTGAGGTAGAGATAGGGCAGCCGCTCGGTTCTGCCATCGCGGTGGTGGATGCCGCCGAGATTGACTGCGGGAGGGTGCGGGACGTCGGCCAGCAGTCTGGCCATCGTCTCGATCGAGCCGGTGAGAATCAGCACATCGGCCGGGCCACCCTGCCATTCGGGGAGCCGACGGCGGGCCTGGTCGGTGTCCAGGAATTCGACCTGCAACTCCGGGGGGACCGCCATCCGGTAGAGATCCTGTTCCCACAGGCTGGCCGCCACCTCGTCGTCGACGAGGACGATGTCGCCGATATCGAGCGCACGGGCCCACCCCAGCACCACCTGGCCGTGAATCAGGCGGTCATCGATGCGGCAGAGCCGGATGGGCATCAGGGCACCCGGATGGCGCGCTCGCCGGTGCTGACGGCCCGGGCAGCCGCCTCCGCGGGAGCCTCGTCGGCGTGGAACGCAAAGTCGATCAGCATGGCGAGATTGACGCCGGTGACGACCTTCACGGTCGGGTCGTCGCGGAACCGGTGCATCGCGGCGAACAGGCAGGAGCCGCTCGGCATGTCCACGAAGACCACCGCGGGTTTCCCGGCAATCGCGTCGGCGATGCGCCTCTCGATGCTCTCGCGGTCACACCCGGCGTTGGTCACCGGGACCAGCCGCCCGGTCAGCCCGGTGATCTGCTCCACCGCCGTCACCAGCGCCGCCGCCAGACCGCCATGACACACCACGACGCCGCGCAGCGGTTCACTCATAGTCTTCCTGCAGGTATTCGCGGATGCCCCGCTGGTCCTTCATCCGCCGGATCAGGCGCTCGTTGAAGGCGGCCGCGACGTCCACGCCGGAATAGCGCAGCAGGTGCATCATGGCCACCACCTCGGAGATGACCGTGAGGTTCTTGCCGGGGTTGAGCGGGACGATCACCTTCGGCACCTTCACGTCGAGGATCTCCACCTCCTGCTGCGCCAACCCGGTGCGCTCGGCCTCCTGCGCGTGCTCCCAGTCTTCCAGCTGCACCACGACCTCGATGCGCTTCTGCTGCCGGATGGCCCGGACGCCGAAGAGCGCCGAAATGTCCACCAGGCCGATGCCGCGAATTTCCATGTGGTGCTGGGCCAACTCATGGCCCTTCCCGATCAGGACGCCGTTGCCCCGGCGGGATACCTGCACCACGTCGTCGGCGACCAGTCGATGCCCCCGCTCGACCAGGTCGAGGACGCACTCGCTCTTCCCGATGCCGGAACGGCCGATGAACAGGAGGCCCACCCCGTAAACATCGGCCAGCGAGCCGTGAAGGGTCGTCCGGGGAGCGAACGCCTCCTCCAGCACCGGCTTGATGCGGCGATAGAACTCGGCCGTCTTGAGCTGGGTCCGGACGATGGGGACCTGGCGGCGCTCCGCGAGCGCCATCATCTCCGGCGGAACGGCCAGCCCCTTCGTCACGAAGACCACGGGAAGTTCGAACGCGAAGAGCGCCTCGAGCGCGGCCTGACGCCCCGCCGAGTCCTGCGCGGCGAGGTAGGTGATCTCGGTCTCGCCGAACACGTGGATGCGCTGCGCGATGAAGCGGCCGGTGAAGCCGGCCAGCGCCAGGCCGGGGCTCGCCACTTCCGAGTCCGGCAGGAAGCGGTCGAGGCAGAGCGGCCCGGTCAGGCACTCCAGCTGGAGTGACTCACCGCTGCCCTCGACCAGGTCCCGGAGGCGGAGCGTCACACGTTGTCCATTTCGGTCGGCTTCCGGCTGCGGAGGCGGCGGGTGCCGGGCTTTTCCAGTTGCCGGCGAATTCGGGCCTCGGCCTGGTCGAGCGCCGATCGATGGTCGTCACCGCGGCCGGCGGCGAGAATCGGCTCGTCCCCGGGCGCGAGGAACCGGAGCTCGGCGGTCGGCACCCCGGCGTCGATGTCGAAGAGCACGCTGACGTCCGACGGGCGTCCGGCGCGGAGTTCCAGGCGAGTGGCGATCTCGTGGGCGCGTTCGCGCAGCAGGTCGGGCAGGTCGCAGTGGCGGGCGGTGATGGTGACGGGCATGCGTTCCCCCGTGAAGATGTCGGGTCAGCGGCCAGCGAGATCCCGGAGGTGGGACTCGGTGAGGTCGGCCGCGTGCTCCCAGGAAAGAGATTCGGCAAATCGGCGTCCGGCCGCACCCAGCTGCTCGACGAGCGCCGGGTTGGCGGCCAGTTCCAGCATTCGGTCCGCGAGCGCCCTGGCGTCCCCATGGGGGACCAGGTACCCGGTTTCCCCGGGGCGAACCGAGTCCCGAAGGCCGGGGCTGTCCGATGCGAGCGAAGGCGTCCCGCATGCCGCCGCCTCCACAACGGTAATACCCCACCCCTCCTTGGGCGAAGGGAAGATGTTCCCCCACGTGCTCCGAAGCAGCCGGAGCTTGTGCTCCTCCGAGACGAAGCCGTGAAACCGGACCGCGCCACTCAACCCTGATTCGGCAGCCAGCGACTCCAGCCTGGACCGATCGTCCCCCGACCCGGCGATATCCAGCGCCAGCTCCGGCCGATCGTGCCGGGCCAGCGCCAGGGCCCGGATGGCGATGTCCACCCCCTTGTACCGCTTCAGGCGCCCCACGTACAGGAAGGAGGGGGGAGTGGAGCGGCGCAGCGTCGGATCGGGCCGGAATTCGGTCGCGTCCACGCCCGGGTGAATCACACGAATCTGGCCGGCGGGGACTCCCCGGGCGACCAGGTCGTCCCGGGTGCTTTCGCTGATCGCCTGAAATTCGGCGCGCCGGTACGCCCAGGGAATGGGCCGTTCCGCCAGCCATACCGTCGCCGCCATGGGCCAGGGCGCCTCCTGGAAGGCGGTCGTCCCGAAGAGATGCGGCACCAGCACGCAGAAGGGGCGGTCCGTCAGCCAGGCCAGAAAGAGGGGGAGCTTGTTGATGTCCTCCACCACCACGTCCGGCGGTTCCTGTGCGAGCGCCCGGCGGACGGCCCCCCTGGCGGCCAGGGCGAAGCTGTTCCGGCCGGCGACGCGGGTCACGTCGATGCCGTCCACCACCTCGGACGGGGTGCAGCCGGGCCACCCGGAACAGATCAGCCGCACCCGGTGTCCGCGGGCCGCGAGGCGGCGGAAGATCTCAAAGAGGTGAATCTCCGCCCCACCCGCCAGCGGATTGAGGCGGTCGAGCCAGTTCACAACGAGGAGGTTCACAGCCGGCCGAGCGAGTGCGCGATCCGGTCGAGCACGCCGTTGACGAAGGCCGGTGTTTTCGGGCCACCGAACCACTGGCTGAGGCGAATCGCCTCGTCGATCACGACCTTCGGCGGCGTCGTCCCCAATTCCAGTTCGTGGATGCCGAGCCGGAGGATGTTCCGCTCCACAACGCCGATCCGCTCGATCCGCCAGTTGTCGGCGGCATCGCGGATGCGGCGATCGAGCGCCTCGCGGTTGGCGAGGACCCCGCTGGCCAGCGCTTCGGCGCCGTCGAGCACCCGTGGTTCGGGGCCGGTCAGGCGCGCCAGGCCTCCGGCCGCGGTCACCGCGCCGGCACCGGTGAGTTCACAGGCGTAGAGCAGTTGGAGGGCGCGGGCACGCGCGCGAGTCTCAAGTCGGAGCATCGGCTCTCCTCATCCGCGCCAGCGCGTCTGCGGCGGTAATGGCGGCCTCGGCCGCCTCATACCCCTTGTTGCCGGCCGCCCCACCCGCCCGCTCCAGCGCCTGCTCCATGGTGTCCACCGTCAGCAGCCCGAACCCGACCGGCAGCACGTGGGTGCGGGCCACCGTGCCGAGGCCACGGGTGGTCTCGCCGGCGACGAACTCGAAATGCGGCGTGCTCCCGCGGATCACGGCGCCGAGGGCGATGAGGCAGGCGTACTGCCCGGATCGCGCGATCTCCTCCGCGAGCATCGGCAGCTCGAACGCGCCCGACACCCAGAACACGTCCACGTGCCGGTCGGCGATGCCGGCGTCCCGGCAACAGTGGCGGGCGCCCTCGAGGAGGCGGCCCGTCACGAGTTCGTTGTAGCGGCTGACCAGGATGGCGACTCGGCCAACCGGGCCGAGGCGGCCGGTGTATTCAGGCATGGGTCTCAGTGGGCCAGAAGGTGGCCGAGCTTGTCGCGCTTGGCGGCGAGATAGTCGGTGTTTTCCCGCGTCTGGTCGATCAGGAGGGGCACACGCTCGACGATCTCGAGTCCGTACCCCTCGACGCCGACCAGCTTGCGCGGGTTGTTGGTCAGGATGCGGATCGACGTCAGGCCGAGGTCGCGAAGGATCTGCGCACCGATGCCGTAGTTGCGGAGGTCGGGGGCAAAGCCGAGGCGCTCGTTGGCCTCGACCGTGTCGTCGCCACCGTCCTGCAGCGCATAGGCGCGGAGCTTGTTGAGCAGGCCGATGCCCCGCCCTTCCTGGTCGAGGTAGACGATCACCCCGGCTCCGGCGGCGACGACCTGCCGCATCGCGGCGTGGAGCTGCGCGCCGCAGTCGCACCGGTGCGAGCCGAAGACGTCGCCGGTCAGGCACTTCGAGTGCATGCGGACCAGCACCTTCGACGCGCCTTCCACCTCGCCGTGGACCAGCGCGACGTGCTCGGCGTCGTCGACGTCGTTGCGGTAGCCGATGACGCGGAACTCGCCGAACTCGGTCGGCAGCCGGCCGTCGCCACCCGGTGCACCAGCCGCTCCTTCTGCAGCCGGTAGGCCACCAGGTCGGCCACGGTCACGAAGGTGAGATGGTGGGCGGCCGCGAACACCTCGAGCTCCGGACGGCGAGCCATCGAGCCGTCGGCGTTCAGGATCTCGCAGATGACGCCGGCCGGCGCCAGCCCGGCGAGGCGGGCGAGGTCGACGCTGGCCTCGGTCTGGCCGACCCGCTGCAGCACGCCGCCGGGACGGGCGCGCAGCGGGAAGACGTGGCCCGGGCGCCGGAGGTCGGCGGCGACGGTGGCGGGGTTGATGGCCACGTGAATCGTGGTCGCGCGGTCGGCCGCGGAGATCCCGGTCGTCACGCCGAACCGGCGCTCGGCGTCGATGCTCACCGTGAACGCCGTGCTCAGCGCCTCGGTGTTGTGCTCGGCCATCTGGGGAAGCCCCAGCTGGTCGCAGCGTTCCCCGGTGAGGGCCAGGCAGATCAGCCCCCGGCCATGCAGCGCCATGAAGTTGACCATCTCGGGCGTGACGAGCTCCGCGGCGCAGACGAGGTCGCCCTCGTTCTCGCGGTTCTCGTCGTCCGCCACGATGACGATCTTGCCGTTCCGGAGGTCCTCGATCGCCTGCTCGATCTTCGCGAACGTCATGTAGCCCTTCCGCGGCGCGGACAACCACGCCGCCACATATTTGCCGATCGTGTCGCCCTCGAGGTGAACGCGATCGCCGACCCGGCGATCGCCGAGGGTCGTGTGCTGCAAGGTAAACGGAATCAGCGACACCTGGACGACGTTCCGGGCCCGCACGGCGTTGACGGTCAGGCTGACCCCGTCGACGGTGATCGACCCGAGCGGGATCGACGCCTCCGCCACCGCGGCCGGCACGGTGATGTCCATCAGCAGCGCGTCGCCCTTCTCGCGGAGGCGGCGCACCGTCCCCACGCCATCCACGTGCCCCTGCACCAGGTGGCCGCCCAGACGATCGCCCGCCCGGAGGGCCCGCTCGAGGTTGACGCGCCGACCGGCGCGGTAGTCCCCGAAGGCGGTCCGCTCCAGGCTCGTCGCGATGACCTGGACGGCGAATGCGCCCTTGACCCGCCGTGCCACCGTGAGACAGGCACCGTCCACGGCGATGCTCTCGCCGAGGCCCAGCCCCCGCCACGGCGCGCGAATCAGTCAGCGTGCACCCGCCATCATCGATGGCACGCGCCGACTGCACGCGTGCCGATCGCGGTGACCAGGCCGGTGAACATCAGCCGCGATCCACCACCAGGAGCGTGTCGGCACCCAGGACCCGGCGCTCCACGACCTCCCAGCGGCCCGCCGTGGCCAGCTCGACCCCGGGAAGCCCGGCGACCGCGGGAACGCCGCCTTCGCCGAGCCAGACCGGGCTCTGAATCCAGTAGTACCGATCCACCAATCCCCCTCCGCAGCAGCGCCCCGGCCAGCTGACCACCACCCTCGACCAGGAGCGAGGCGATCCCGGCCTGCCGGAGTTCCGCCAGCGCGTGCGGCAGCCCGTGGGTGCGGAACAGCCGGGCGCCGGTGGCTTCGATCGCGTCCGCCCGCTCACTCGACAGCAACGGCCCCGCCACGATCCAGGTCGGCTGCTCGCCGCGGTCCGGAGCACCTCGAGCGTGGTCGGCAGGTTGCCGGTCTGGTCGAAGATGACCCGCAGCGGGATCACCCTCGGCTCGACCGCGCCACGCACCGTCAGCGACGGGTCGTCGACCCGCGCCGTCGCACCCCCGACCCCGATGGCGTCCATCCCCGCCCGCAGCCAATGCACGTAGTCGCGCGCCGCCTCGCCGGAAATCCAGCGCGAGCGCCCAAACCGGTCGGCGATACGCCCGTCGAGGGAGGTCGCCAGCTTCAGCGCCACCCACGGCCGTTCCGGGAGTACGCCAGCGCCCGAGAAACGCGGCATTCTGGGCCGCGGCCTCCGCCCTCGCCGGTCCCACTCTCGACCCGCACTCCGGCCGCCCGCAGCGCCTCCCCGCCCCCCGAGGCTTCCGGATTGGGGTCATCGAGGGCGTAGACGACGCGCGCGATGCCGGCCTCCAGGATGGCCGCGAGGCACGGCGGCTGCTTGCCGTGGTGCGCGCAAGGCTCGAGCGTGACCACCAGCGTGCCGCCCCGTGCGCGTTCACCCGCGGCGTCGAGCGCGGCGCGCTCCGCGTGCAGGCCCCCGAACTCGGCGTGCCACCCCTCACCCACCAGCTGCCCCGCGGCATCGAGCACCACCGCACCCACCAGCGGATTCGGATGGACCCGTCCCCAACCGCGCCAGGCGAGTTCGATGGCGCGTTCCATCTGGCGGCGTCGGTCATCGTCAGCGCGGCGCCCGCGTCAGGCGGTAAACCGGACGCGCTGCGTGCCAGCCTCGACCCGGCCCATGACCCAGGTCTTCACCCCATCCGCCGCCGCGGCCGCCTGGGCGGCGACGACGGCTTCCTGCGGAAGCACCGCAATCATGCCCGCCCCGAGGTTGAAGACATCGCGCATCTCTTCGGTGGAGACCTGGCCGGCCTCCTGCATCAGTCGGAACAGCGGCGGCCACTCCCAGCTGTCGGCGACCACCACGGCGTCGACCCCGGGCGGCAGGACCCGGACCAGGTTGCCCGGGATCCCGCCGCCGGTGATGTGCGCCAGCGCGTGCATCCGGCCGATGACCGGCGTGAGGCGCACGCGGCGTAGCTGCGGTGCACCGCCAGGAGCGCGTCGGCGACCGTCTGCCCGAGTCCCGGCCATTCGTCGGTGAGGGCGAGTCCCAGGTCCTGCGCAGCGATCTTGCGCGCCAGGGTGTAGCCGTTGGTGTGCAGCCCGGTCGACGCGTAGCCGAGCAGCACGTCGCCGGCAACCACGGCATCACCGTGCAGCGCCTCCTCTTCCTCGACGACGCCCGACGATGGTCCCGGCGAGGTCGAAATGCCCGTGCGCATACAGGCCGGGCATCTGCGCCGTCTCGCCGCCGGCGAGGGCCATGCCGTGGGCCCGGCAGCCGCGAGCGACTCCCTCGACGATGTCGGCGATCATCTCGATGCCGAGCGCCGGCCCCGGCGATGTAGTCCATGAACGCCAGCGGCCGCGCCCCGTGCACGAGGATGTCGTTGACGCTGTGGTTGACGAGGTATTCGCCCGACGGTATCGAACCGTCCCGCCTGCTGCGCGACGAGGACCTTGGTGCCGACGCCGTCGGTGCTCATGACCAGCGTCGGGTTGCGCATTCCCGGCGGGATGCGCACCATGCCGCCGAAGGCGCCGACCCGGCCGACCGTTAGCGGCGTGCGGGTACCGGCGACGAGGCGACCGATCCGCGCCTTGGCGGTCTCCGCGTCCGCGAGGTCCACTCCCGCGGCGGCGTACTGGCGCGGCTCGCGTGCGCGCGTCACGGGACCCGTTCCGCCTCGACCACGTGTGTCAGGTCGTGAAACGCGCGGACCCGCTTCTCGACATCCACCGTGGTCACGTCGTCGAATCCCTTGATGCCGAACTGGGAGACCGCGAAGGACCCCATCGCGGCCCCGTACACCATCGCGCGGCGCAGATGGTCGCTGTCGGCGCTGGCCGGCGCGAGCCAGGTACCCCATGAACCCGCCGGCAAAGGCGTCGCCGGCGCCGGTCGGGTCGAAGACCTCTTCCAGCGGGAACGCGGGGACGTAGAAGGTACGGCCCGGCTCGATCAGGAGCGCGCCGTACTCGCCCTGCTTGATGACGACCCGCTTCGGGCCGTGCGCCAGGATCCAGCGCCCGGCGCGGTGGATGTTCCAGTCGCCCGAGAGCTCGCGCGCCTCGCTGTCGTTGACCATCAGGATATCGACGCGGCTGCAGCAGGTCCATGAGCGCCGGCTTCTTGCTCTGGATCCAGTAGTTCATGGTGTCGCAGACGACAAGCGTGGGCGAGGCCACCTGGTCCAGCACGCCGTTCTGGAGCTCGGGGTCGATGTTGCCGAGAAAGACGAACTTCGCCGCGCGGAGTGCGGCGCGGAATCTTGGGCTGAAAGGCCGCAAAGACGCCGAGACGCGTCTCCAGCGTCTCTCGGCTCTGCAGGTCGTAGGAGTACTTGCCCTTCCAGCGGAAGCTCTCGCCGGCTGCGCGTTCCACGCCGGTCCAGTCGATGCCACGCGGCGCCAGGCGATCGAGCTCCGCCACCGGGTAGTCATCGCCGACCACCCCCACCACGTGGACCCGGTGCAGGAGCGACCCGGCCACGCTGAAATAGACGGCCGATCCGCCCAGCGCGTCGGCGGTCTCGCCGAACGGGGTGATGGATCGAGTCGAGGGCCACGCTGCCAACCACCAGCAGAGTCATCGGATCACATCCGGTCGGGGGCCGTCAGGCCGAGAAGGGTGAGGCCGTTGGCCAGGACGATACGCGTGGCGCGCGCGAGCGCGAGGCGGGCGCGTTCCACGTCGGGCGGCTCGCCCAGCACCCGGCACTTGTGGTACCAGCCGTGGGTCAGGCGGGCGAGTTCCTCGAGATAGCCGGTCAGCCGATGCGGCTCCCGCTCGCGCGCCGCGCGGGCGGTGATCTCGGGAAAGGCGGTCAACTTCTTGAGCAGCTCGCGGTCTTCGGGAGCGGGCAGCGCATCGAGCTGGACGTCGGCGCTGACAGACTCGGGCGCGATGTCCGCCACCCGGAAGATGCCGCTCACCCGGGCGTGCGCCATCTGGACGTAGAAGACCGGGTTCTCGTCGCTCTGGGTGGTGGCCAGATCGAGGTCGAAGTTGAGCTGCGAGTCGGCGCGCCGCATCAGAAAGAAGTAGCGAGCGGCATCCGGCCCCGTCTCGTCGATCAGGTCGCGCAGGGTGACGAACTCCCCGGACCGTTTCGACATCTTCACCTCTTCGCCCCCCCGCAGCACCTTGACCAGCTGCACGATGGAGACGTGGAAGAACTCGTCGGGATAGCCGAGGGCGCGCATCGCCGCCCGGACCCGCGGGACGTAGCCGTGGTGATCGGCTCCCCAGACGTCGATCACCCGGTCGAAGCCGCGATCGTGCTTGTCGACGTGGTAGGCGATGTCCGGCAGGAAGTAGGTGTAGGTGCCGTCGCTCTTGCGGAGGACCCGGTCCTGGTCGTCGCCGAAATCGGTGGTGCGCAGCCAGAGCGCGCCGTCGCCTTCGAAGGTCAGGCCCCGCGATGCCAGGAGCGCCAGCGTCTCCGGGATGGCGCCGCGGTCGTAGATCGCCTGCTCCGACGAGATCAGGTCGAACCGCACGCCGAAGCTCGCCAGGTCCGCGTCCTGCGTCTCCCGCTGCATCTGCACCGCGAGCACCCGGCACCGGCGCACCCCCTCCTCCTCGGGAAGGTCGGCAAAGGCACGCCCCTCCCGTTCGAGGAGTCGCGCGGCGTCGCCGCGCAGGTATTCCCCGTGGTAGCCCCCCTCGGGAATCGCCGCGGCCCGACCCACCGCCTCCTGCACCCGGGCCCAGAGGCTCTGCGCGAGGCGGTCGATCTGGACCCCGGCATCGTTGAGGTAGAACTCGCGCGTCACCTGGTGTCCCGTCCACTGCAGCAGCGCGGCGATCGCGTCGCCCAGCGCCCCACCCCGCCCGTGGCCCACGTGCAGCGGCCCCGTGGGATTGACCGAGACGAACTCGACATTGACCCGGCGACCGTCGCCGAACGTATGGGCACCATACCGGGTGCCCGCGTCGATGATGGCGCGGAGCGATGCCGCCAGCTCGTCGCTCGCCAGCCAGAAATTGATGAACCCGGGACCGGCAATCTCCGTCTTTTCGACCATGCCGGCGGGAAGTTCGAGCGCCTCGATGATCCGGGCCGCGACGGCGCGCGGTGGGGCCTTCTGCACTCGGGCCAGGACCATCGCCAGGTTGGTGGCGACATCGCCGTGGCCGGCGTCCTTCGGCCGCTCCAGCACGAATTCGGCACCGGCCGCCCCCATCTGCTCGGCGACCCGGGCCAGTGCCTCACGCAGTGCGTCGCTCACTCGGCCGCCTTCTTCGCGGTGCCGCTCGACTTCGGCGCCGACTCCTTGGGGCCCTTCGACGCCGGCTTGGCCGGCTTGGCAGCATCCGCCGCACCCCCGGAATCCGGCTTGGAGGTGACGGGCGCCGCCCCTTCGGACGCTTCAGCCTTGCGAGCGCCCTTGCCGTCCTTGCCGTAGTCGGTGATGTAGAACCCACTGCCCTTGAAGACCAGACCGGCACCGCCGGAGATCTGGCGAGCCGACGGCTGGCCACAGGTCGGGCACTTGACCCGTGGCGTTTCGGACATCTTGTGGATCTTCTCGAAATGATGTCCGGCAGTGCACTGATAATCGTACGTCGGCATGCTGCTCCATCCGGTCTAAGTAAAGCCAGCCGATAAACTTAGCCCCTCAGGGAGCAGGGTTCAAGCGACCTCACGAACGGGAGAGACCCCGAATTTCGAGTCGAAAGAGTGGGCGCTCCCGTCTGGTCCATCACGCAGCGCTGCCGCTACCCGAGCAACTCGTTTGCTGGTAGCGTAAGCTTCCCCGTCAGGTAGACACGAGAAGTGAGACTTCTTCAGGCGATGGAGAAGCCGAAGGTGGTCTTCCCTGACATGGCATTGCAACCTCGGTTCGCCCGGGCGTCCGAGGGGCAATTCATCTCCAACACGTGCTATTTTCTCCCGCTCGCCTCGGACGCACTTGTGGCTGCACTCAATTCTCGGGTGACCTTCTTCTACCTCAGAAGTGTCTGCGCGGGCCTTGAGGGAGCGTCAGGCACCTACCTCCGTTTTTTCGGGCAGTATATGAACGATCTTCCTATCGCTAAGTCCGAGATGGTCGACTCGTCTGTGCTCGATGACCTTGGGCGGGAGGCTGCAAGCGTGGGAGCGGCTTTGGAAGCGACGATTTCGCCCCATGATCGGACGAGCAAGACCCGCGACTTGCAGCGGATCCGCGACCAAGTGGACCTGATGATGTACCAAGCGTTCAAATTGTCCGACGCCGAAGTCCGACTGATTGAGGAGGCCACCGCGTGAGGGTTGCCATCGACAAGAGTTGGAGTTCCGTTCTCCAGACGCTTCCTGAAACGGGCATGGGCTTCCAGATCGTCGAGTCAGCCCAAGAACGGGGGACAGCGGCGAGAATCGTCTTGAACGCTCAGTTTTTGCAAGCATTGCCTCCCGTCGAACACCGGGTGGCGGAGAAGGCTCCGGAACTTGCGGGATGGGCGTCCGTATTCCGGCAACCGGCCAAGATTGGCATGGTACGGGTTCTCTCCCCGGCTGAAGCCCGCGACCGAGGATACTTGATTGCCAGCAAGCGGATGGCGGGCGCTGGCCCGGCCAACCAGGCGCCGATCACGCCGTCGGGGCCGAAGGAGCCCTTCCGGAGGTATTCAGCCTTCCCCAACGACCACCGAATCAATTCGGATGGTTCGGTACTGCCCGGTACCTATGTCACGACCAGGAAGGATGGGGAAACCAACGTCCGCACCGGAATGGACGCGGTTAGACGCTACGCTCTGCCCAACCCGGATCCTGCCATCTACCTCTTTGAGATCGTGCCACCGTCCGTGGTCCCCGTGCGCCGAGGAGTCGTCGCACCGCAATTCGGACAGCCTGGTGGTGGCGTCGAGATTATATTGGAGGACGGCGCTCCGATCGGTAGTGCCCAGGGACGGACAGAGATCCCCGCGGGACCATGAGGGCGTATGCGCCTGACGCTTGAGCGGAAGTGGATGGAGGCCCTGACCCGCCTCCCCGAATCGGGGATGGGGTATCAGCGTGTGCGGGTCCAGCTCCGTGACGGGCGGACCATCGCCGAGGCAATGGTGTTCAACTCCGAAGTGCTCGATGTCCAAGAACCCATCGTTCCATTCGGACCGAGCGACATCCGCAATATCGAGCCAATCGAGGACTGAACCAACTCCGCTGAAGGCCGGTTCGGGATGCCTCATCGCCCCGGACGATACGTCCCCCAGACCTCGCGCAATGCGTCGCTGATTTCCCCCAACGTCGCGCGCCCGCGGACGGCCTCCAGGATGGGCGGCATCATCGGGTCGGTTCCTTTGGCCGCCACCCGGACCGCTGCCAGCGCCGATTCCACACGGGCCGAGTCCCGCCCGGCGCGCACCGCGGCGAGGCGGGCCCGCTGGCGGCCGGCCAACTCGGCAAAGTCAGGCATCGCGATGACCGGCGGCGGCTCGCCGTCGGTAAACTGATTCACCCCTACCACCACCTGGTCCCCCGCCTCCTGCCGCTGCTGGGCCTCCCAGGCGCTCTTGGCGATGGCTTCCTGGAAGTGCCCCCGGGCCACCGCCTCCGCTGCACCGCCGAGGGCGTCGACCTCTTCGATGAGGGCCAGCGCGTCCTGTTCGATGCGATCGGTCAGCGCCTCCACGAAATAGCTGCCGCCGAGCGGGTCGATGACGTCCGCGACGCCGCTCTCGTATCCGAGGATCTGCTGGGTGCGGAGGGCGAGGGTGGCCGCGTCCGCGGTGGGCAGGGCCAGCGCCTCGTCGAAGCCGTTGGTGTGGAGCGATTGCGTCCCACCGAGCGACGGCGGAGAGCGCCTGGATGGTGACGCGCACCACGTTGTTCAGTGGCTGCTGCGCCTGCAGGGTGACGCCGCCGGTCTGGGTGTGGAAGCGGAGCCGCGCCGTCTTGTCGTCGGCCCCGAACCGCGACCGGACGAGACGGGCCCAGAGGCGCCGCGCCGCGCGGAACTTGGCCGCCTCCTCGAAGAGGTTGTTGTGCGCGGCGAAGAAGAACGAGAGGCGCGGACCGAAGCGGTCGACCGGCAGGCCGGCCGCGATCCCGACCCGCACGTACTCCAGGGCGTTGGCGAGGGTGAAGGCGACCTCCTGCGCCGCGGTGGCGCCCGCCTCGCGCATGTGGTAGCCGCTGATCGAGATCGGGTTGATGTTCATCCCGCCCTCGGCAGACGTACCGGAAGATGTCGCCGATCAGGCGGAGGGAGGGCCCGGGCGGATAGATGTAGGTGCCGCGGGCGATGTATTCCTTGAGGATGTCGTTCTGGATCGTGCCGCTCAGCGCGTCCGGAGCCACGCCCTGCTCTTCGCCGACCACGACGTACATCGCCAGGAGAATGGCGGCGGTGGCGTTGATGGTCATCGAGGTGGAGACCTGGTCGAGCGGAATCCCACGGAAGAGGAGGGCCAGGTCATCCACGGTATCGATGGCCACGCCAACCCGACCGACCTCCCCCTCGGCCAGCGGGTGATCGGAGTCGAGCCCCATCTGGGTCGGCAGGTCGAACGCGGTCGACAGCCCGGACTGCCCGGCCGCCAGCAGATGGTGGAAGCGCGCGTTGGTCTCCTCGGCGGTGCCGAACCCGGCATACTGCCGCATGGTCCAGAGCCGCTCCGTGTACATCGTCGGATAGGGTCCCCGCGTGAACGGGAACTTGCCTGGCGCGCCCAGCTCCCGCCCCGGCTCCCCGTGCCAGTCCCCGGGACCGTACAGGCCCGGCTCACTCATGGGGCGTCGGTCCCGAACTCCTGCATGGTCCGCGTGACGAACTCGACGTCGGCCTTCGAGCCGATGACGAGCGGGACGCGCTGGTGCAGGGATTCGGGCTGCAGGTCGAGGATGCGGCGCACGCCGTCGGTGGCCGCGCCACCCGCCTGCTCCACCAGGAAGGCCATCGGGCTGCACTCGTAGAGCAGGCGCAGCTTGCCGCTGGGATTCTTCGTGTCGGCCGGGTAGAGGAAGATCCCGCCGTTGATCAGGTTGCGGTGGAAGTCCGCCACGAACGCGCCGATGTAGCGGCTGTTCTTGCCCTGCATCCGCTCCGGCGTGTCGCCGTGGAAACCGCGGACCGCCATCTGGCTGCCCCGGTTCCAGCGCGCGTAAGTTGGATTCGTTCACGCTGTAGTACTTGCCGACCTCCGGCGTCTTGATGTCGGGGTGGGAGAGGAGAAACTCGCCGATCGTGGGATCGAGCGTGAAGCCGTGCACGCCCTGGCCGGTCGTGTAGACCAGCATGGTGCTCGAGCCGTACATCACGTACCCCGCGGCCACCTGCTGGTGCCCGGGCTGCAGCACGTCGTCCATCGTCCCCCGCCCTTCCATCGACACCCGCCGGTAGACGCTGAAGATCGTCCCGACCGCAGGCGTTGGACGTCGATGTTGGAGGAGCCGTCGAGCGGGTCGAACAGCACGACGTACTTCCCGGCGGGGTACTCGGGCGGGAATCGGGATGATCGGTCCGTCGTCCTCTTCCGACGCCATGACGCAGACGCGCCCGGTGTGGTTCAGCGCGTTCTTCAGGATCTCGTTGGCGAAGACGTCGAGCTTCTGCTGCTCCTCGCCCTGGACGTTCGACGCTGCCCATCGCCCCGAGGATGTTCACCAGCCCGGCGCGCCGGATGGCGGCGGCGATCATCTTGGCGCCCAGCGCGATGTCGTAGAGCAGGTTCGACAGTTCCCCGGTGGCCTCCGGGTACTTGCGTTCCTGGTCGATGATGAACCGCTCGATGGTGGTGACCGACGTGCTTCCGATCATGGCTCACTCACTGTGTGCGTGAACACTCCCCGGCGGGAGTGGATGGTCATGGCCCTGCCGTCCGTCCGAACGTCGATGGCGCCGTCCCGGTCGGTGCGAAACACCGCGACCTCCGCCGCCGCGAGCCGACCGAGCGCCTCCGGCGCGGGGTGACCGTACCGGTTGCCCTCGCCGACACTGATGACCGCCGCCGTGGGCCGCAACTCCCGGAGCCAGCCGTCGCCCGTCGCGCCACGGCTCCCGTGATGTCCGACCTTGAGCAGGTCCGCCCGGCCCACCGGCCCCGCGAGGAGCTGCTCGGCCGGGAGGCCGGCGTCGCCCGCCAGGACCGCGCGAAACCCCCGATACTCGACCAGCAGCACCAGCGAGTTCTCGTTCAGGTCCTGCCCCCAGCCGTCCCAGGTGGTGTCGGGGTGCAGCACCCGGAAGCGCACGCTGTCGAGCAGGAAGCTGTCGCCACGGCGCGCCCGCATCCACGGTTCATCCAGCTCCTCGAGCTGCGCGAGAAATCCGGAGTACAGCGGCTCCGCACTCGCGAGCGCGGGGTCGATGACCTCCTGCACGGCGATCCGGTCCAGCACCGAGGGAAGGCCGCCGAGGTGGTCGGCGTGGGCGTGGGATAGGATCATCGCGTCCAGTCGACGGACCCCGTGGCGCCTCAGGAACGGCACCACCACGCTCCTCCCGGCATCGGAGGACCGGCTCAGCGGCCCCCCATCCACCAGGATCCAGTGCCCGCCGGGGTCCGAATTGCCGCCGCGTCCCCCTGCCCCACATCGAGAAAATGTAACGCCAGTTCCGACCCCTCGTCAGGTCGGATGCGCAGGTCGGACAGGGTCGCCGCGAGGAGCCAGCTCCAGACAACCACCGTGGCCACCCATCCCAGCCGGCGGGCGGCCTCGCCCCGCGTGGTCCGGTGCACACTCCACAGGAGCGCCCCGAGGAGGACGATCCATGGTCCCGCGGCCGCCAGGGAGGCCGCCATCACGAGGTGCCCCCCCGGTATGGCGTTGCCCCAGCGCGCCACTTCCTGGAGCAACCCGAGCCCCAGGCCGGCTCCGGAGGCCAGCGGGGCCGCGAGAATTGGCAGGGTACTCCCGGCAATCAGGCTGGCCACGACGGCGGGGACCACCAGCGCCGCGAGCGGAATGGCCAGCAGGTTGAGTGCGATGCCAGCCAGCGCGACCGTCCCGAGTGCGGCCGCCGTGATCGGGGCGGTGGCGAAGGTGGCACCGACCGAAGTGGCCAGGGTTCGAACCAGGGCACCACCGCCGAGGCGCTGGCCCGCCCACCTGGAGAAGGTGACGGCCCCCCAGAGTGCGGCAATCGAGAGCCATCCACCCACGGCGAGGACCGCCCATGGATCGCAGAGCAGGACCAGCAACGCCGTGGCACCGAGGAGGGCGCCCCCCTGCGGCATGCGCTGCCGGCTCCGTTCCAGGGCGAGGAGCACCGCCAGCGTGGCCGCCCGCGCGGCGGGAGCGGGCCACCCCAGGAACATGGTGTAGAGGATCGCGAAGAGGGCGGCGATGAACCCGGCACGCTCCCGCCGCGCACCGCAGAGGCGCGCCAACACGAATACCCAGCCGGCGAGCAGCCCGAGGTGGAATCCGCTGATCGCCAGGAGATGGATCAGCCCGGCCCCGGCGAAGTTCTCGAGCAGGTCGCGATCGAGATCGGTTCGCCGCCCCAGGATCAGGGCATCGACCAGCGGGGCGCGCCGACCGTACAGCCGCCTGGCGGTCTCGTGGACGGCCGTCCGGATTCGATCCGCGAGGCCGGCGCGGAGTCGCACCTCCCGCACCTCGGAAACGAGGAAGATCCCACCGGGGCGATCGAATCTGGCGGGCCGGGGCCGCCACTTCCCGACCACCTCGAGTTCGGTCCCCGCGGCGACGTGCAGTGTCCGGGGCCAGCCGACGGTAACTCCGCCTCGGCAACCAGCGCGCTGCGGCACGGCGCTGGTCCGGCCTCCCCCTGAATCGACCGGTTCCGAGGCCCGAAGGGTGAGCGTCAATTGCCCGGCCGGGAGGACGGCCGCACACCTGGTCCGGTCGGCATGCCGGGCAGCCGCCCCGGCGGCGAGGCCGAGGACGATGCCGACGACGCTCAGCGTCCGTGGGCCCCCTCGCGCGGCGACGATCAGGGGGAGTAGAAGCAGGAGGACGACGGTTGGGGCCGGAAAACGTGCGAGGCCGGTCGCGAGACCGGCCCCGTAGGCGAATGCGATGCAGGCGGAGAGTGGGGGCCGCATCACCCCTGGCGACTCATGCGGGCGGCCGTGCCGCCCTGCCGCAGCGGGGAGTCCGGGTCACCTTCCGGAATCCTTCCATGACATGAATCTCGATGGTGACGCGGGTCTGGTCTTTGTCGAGGTTCAGCTCGGTCACCACCTTGCCCTCCAGGCTCGCGACATACCGGGCCGGGAGCCGGTTGAGGGCGTAGACGAGCACATCGCTTCGGCAGACCTCACATCCGCAGAAGTCGGGGAAATGGCCCTTCAGCGCGTCGTAGGCCGCGACCACATGCTCTTCAACGAGGTTGTGAATCATAGGACCGCCAGTTGGGGGGCGACGACCGCGCCCGTGAACGTGGATCCCGTGGTGCCCGTGAGCCGCACCAGGTGATAGCCGCCGATGCTCTCCGGCGGGAGGTCGAGCACGACCAGCGAGTTCGAACGGGTGCGCCCGAGCATCTGGCCGCCCCGGCGCGCCGGCCGTTCGACCAGGACCTCGTGCACCTCGCCGACGCGGCCTGCGTTGCGCTGGCGGGTTCCGCTCCGGACATGGGCGATGAGCCGCTGCAGTCGCTCCGCGCCGACCGCCTCGGGCACGTGGCCGGGAATGCGCATGGCCGGCGTGCCCTCGCGCGGCGAATACAGGAAGGTATACGCCTCGTCGAAGCCGGCCTCGTCCACCAGGGACAGGGTGTCGGCCAGATCCGACTCCGTCTCGCCCGGGAAGCCGACGATGAGATCGGTGGAGATGGTGATTCCCGGCATCGCCGCGCGAAGCTCGCGCCACCACCTCCAGGTACCGCGCGCGGGTGTAGCGGCGCAGCATCCGGCGCAGCACGGCATCGGAGCCGCTCTGGGCCGGCAGGTGCACGTGCTCGCACACCGCCGGGTGTCTCGGCCATCGCCTCGATGACCTGCGGGGTGAAGTCGGTCGGGTACGGGCTGGTGAACCGCAG
Source organism: uncultured Gemmatimonadales bacterium (assembly GCA_963705985.1). Lineage (GTDB taxonomy): Bacteria > Gemmatimonadota > Gemmatimonadetes > Gemmatimonadales > GWC2-71-9 > SPDF01. Next base: position 541,272 of record CAVPLK010000003.1, read on the forward strand.
CCGCCGAACCCCCTCCACGCCGCCGACCGCGCGCAGCAGGTCGCCAAAATCGTGAGTGCCGTCGTGGTAGCTGTTGACGGTCTGCCCGAGCAGCGTGACCTCCGATGGTGCCCCCGGCGACCAGCTGTTCGACTTCGCCGACGACTTCCCCGAGACTGCGGCTCCGTTCCGGCCCCGCGCGTGTACGGAACGATGCAGAAGGTGCACCTGTAATCGCAGCCCCGCTGCACGGTGACGAAGGCCATGGGGCCCGCATCCCGGGCCTGAGGGACATCCTCGTAGTGCTCCCAGGAGCGGAACTCGGTGTCCAGCACCCGGTCACCGGCCAGCGCCTGCCGAATCAGGTCCGGGAGGTTGCGGTAGGCGTCCGGCCCCACCACGAGGTCTACCCGGGGCACCTGCGCAAGGAGCTCGGGCCCGAGCCGCTGCGCCATGCACCCCACCACGCCCAGCACCGTCCCCGGCCGGGTGAAGCGCTGGAGCTCCCCGACCCGGCCGAACACCCGCTGCTCCGCGTTGTCGCGCACCGCGCAGGTGTTGACCAGCAGTGACGTCGGCGCCGTCGGGGTTGTCGGTCGCCACGAAGCCCTCGCGGCCGAGCGCACCGAGGATGAGCGACGAGTCGGCCACGTTCATCTGGCAGCCGTAGGTCTCGACGTAGACCCGGCGCGGTGCGGCGGTGGGATCCACGTCAGGGCTTCAGGATGATGCCGAGGGAGAGCACCCAGGCGTCTTCGGAAAAGCCGGCGTCGTCCTTCCGCCAGAGACGCTGCAGCGCGACATCGACGGCGGCGTGGCCCTTGGCCATCCGCGCCCCGGTGCCGGCCGCCACGCTGAACTCCGAGGGCTGGACACCGGTCGTCGGCGGGAATGGCAGCGTCCGGGTCCGCACGCCCACCCGGAGCGGGAGCTTCCCCGGCTGCTCTTTGGAAGTGTAGAGCTCCGCACCGAAGGCCGCCTCAAAGGTGTTCTCCGACCCGGTGCCGCCGTTGGCGAGCAGCTCGTCGTTGGCCACCGCCCAGCCGGTGTACGTCACCTGGGCGCTGATCGTCCCGCGCTTCTTGAGCTGGTACTGGGCCCCGCCAGCAAAAGCCCAGGGCAGCGGGTACGAGTAGGCCTGCACGGAGTCCCGGTCGACGTTCATCGAGCCCTCCCCCCGGACCACCGCAGTAAGGAGCAGGGGCTCGAGAGGATGGTAGACGGCGCCGAGGCTCACGCCGACGGCATTGTAGGCCAGCTCGGAGCGCTGGCGCACCGGCGCGAAAAGTGAATCGGCAAAGATCCGGCTCAGGAAGAACCGGTTGGATCCGGTGAGGAAATGAAATCCGAATCCGAGCGCCAGCTTGTTTCCCTTCCGGTATCCGAGAGTCAGCCGGAAGTCGGAGGTCCCGCCTCGCGACTCGAGTGAGTCCCGATACCCGACGGGCTCGCCGTTGACCGGCGTCGAGTCGGTGGTGACGAAGCCGAAGTCCCGGTCGGTGTAGGAACCGAAGCTCCCGGAGATATAGAAGGGCGTCTCCTTGATCCGGTTGACGACGGTGATGAACGGCATCCCCGCGTCGGACCCCGTTCCCGTCCCGCCCGGCGTGGTGCTGGTGCGCCAGTTCTGGAAGACGTTGAACCCGGCGGTCAGTCCGATGATGGACGTAATCGCCGCCGGATTGGTGCCGGACATCCCGTCCAGAAGGCTGCCACTGCCGTCCATGCCCAGCGCCCGCGCCGAGAGCGGGGCCTGGGGAATGCCGAGGGCGCGCACGTCGAAAACCGACGACTGCGCCGCGGCGCTGCCACCGGTGCCGCACAGGAGCACCAGGACCGTCAGGAAGCGGCGCACTCAGGGCTCCTCGAAGTCGAGCGGGGCCACATAGGTAACGCGGAGGCGCGGAACACCGGAGGGGCTGCGTGTGGACGCGAAGACCGGAACGGTGAAGGAGGACGCTTCCGGCTGCAGGGACAGGAAAAACGCCTGGGCCGGCGGATTGGTGACCACCTGCCAGCTGCGCACCAGTTCGATCACCTCGACCGTGACCGTGTCCATGGAGCCGGGAATCACCTCCACCGCGGAGGACAACAGGGGAACGAGTGGCGACTTGGCCCCCTGGTCGCTGAGCACGCCGCGCGCCGTAATGGTGGTCGCGATGCCTGGGACGCCGGCGATCGGCTGCGCCGGATTCAGCAGGAGTTCGGCCCGAAGTATCTGGACGCCGATCAGGACGCTGTCGGGAACGTCGAACCGGACGATGAACCGGGACGACGGCGCCCCACCGACCTGCAGCAGGTCCGGATCGACCACGGGCGGATTCTCTTCCACATAGGTCGAAAAGGTCGGCACCCGGCGGATGGCCGGCGGCTGCATGGTGGAATCGACCTCCGGCACACTGATGTACCAGGTGATCGTCGGCAGGAAGGTGGCGGCGCCGATGTTGCCGAGTTCCACCCCAGTCGCCGAGTCGGCGGTCAGCGCGACCGCGATCGCGATGACCCCACTGTCGGCGGGCGGGATCTCGACCAGTGGCAGTTCGGCCCCGGAGAAGACGGCGCGGAGACTCCCGTTCTGCAACGAGTCCGGGACCATGATGGTGTCGAGGAAGGTCGCCGGCGTGATGAACGCCGAGACCTCCGCGAAGGTCACACCGCTGTCGAGCGCTGCCGGCGCCCGGTACAGTTCCAGGACGATGCCCGTGGCGGCCGGGTCGCGTGACAGGACACCAAGCGCGATCGCCACACTGTCGACGGTGTAGGCGTAGAGCGAGTCGCCGATGCGGACCGAGTCGGGAAGGAGTCCGAAGCGAATTGCCGCCAGGTACTGATCGGCGGGTTCGTCCGTCGAGACCAGCAAGCCGGTGCCCTGCCCGGCGGCGACATACCCGGTGTAGGTGCTGTCCCCGTCAAACACCGCCTCGATGATGGTGTCCCGGATGACGACCGTCCCACCGGGGCAGGTCTGGGGGCAGGAGCCGGGGGTGGTGAAATCCTCGGTGCATCCGGCCAGTCCGACGGCGAGGACGCCGCAGGCCCCGATGGCCCATCGCCGCAGTCCAGGCCGGGAAAGAAGAGCGTTCAAGTTGCCTCAAGACGGTGCGGGGTGAAAGCGTCAGGCAGGAGCTCCGCCAGCGTCCAGCGCTGCGATTGCCCGGGGCCGACCGCGTCGACGCGCAGTCCGAGCCCGAACTCGGCCAGCATCTGTCGGCAGGCGCCGCAGGGCGACGCCGGGGGATCGCTGTCACTGACCACCACGATGCGCCGAAACTGGTGCTGGCCGGCCGACACCGCGGCGACGAGCGCCGATCGTTCGGCGCAAATGGTCAAGCCGTAGGAAGCGTTTTCCACGTTACACCCGACAAACACCTGCCCGTCCACCGCCTCCAGCGCCGCCCCGACCAGAAAGCCGGAATAGGGTGCATAGGCGCGGCGCTGGACCTCGCGGGCGGCGTCGAGCAGGGCATCAGGCATCCCAAATCTCTCCCAGAAACGAGCGCCCGGATTCCAGCGGCGCAACGCCGAGAAACTCGGCCACGGTCTGCCCGATGTCCGCAAAGCTGGAGCGCTCACCCAGCGACGTCGGCCGGACGTTCGGGCCGTACACAAGCAGCGGCACCCGTTCACGCGAATGGTCGGTGGACGGGGTGGTCGGGTCGTTCCCGTGATCCGCGGTAAAGATAACGAGGTCGTCCTTCCGTACCCGGGTCAGGAGCCCGGGAAGCGCCCGATCGAGCTCCGCGAGCCCGGCCACGAACCCCGGGACGTCGTTGCGGTGCCCCCAGGTCTGGTCGAACTCGAGGATGTTCGCGAGGATCAGCCCCCGGTGGGCGGTCTCGAGGCAGGCACCGATCAGTTGATACCCCTCCGCGTTCGTCGCCGCATGCACGCTGGCGATGTTTCGGCCCGCGAACAGATCGTCGACCTTGCCCACGCCGATGCGCGGCACGTGGCGGTCGGCGAGGCGATCCAGCAGGGTCGGTCCCGGCGGCGGCAGGCTGATGTCCTTGCGGTGGGCGGTCCGGACCCAGGCGCCCGGGGCGCCGATGAACGGGCGGGCGATCACGCGCGACACGCCGTGTGGCGGCCGCAGGAGTTCGCGGGCCGCCTGGCAGGCGGCGTAGAGCTCCGACAGGGGTACCACCCGTTCGTGAGCCGCCACCTGGAAGACGCTGTCCGCCGAGGTGTAGACGATCCAGGCCCCGGTGCGCAGGTGCTCCTCGCCCAGGCGGTCCAAAATGGCCGTGCCCGAGGCAGCCACGTTTCCGATCACTGGCCGCCCGGTGCGCCGCGAAAACTCGGCGATGACCTCGTCCGGGAACCCGCTCGGGTAGGTGGGAAAGGGGCGGGCCAATGTCAGTCCGCAAAGCTCCCAGTGCCCTGTGGTCGAGTCCTTCCCCGCGCCCGCGGGCTGGCAGGTCCCCCACGCGGCGGACGGCGCCGCCACGGCCGCCACTCCGGCGAGCGCGGCGCAGCGGCCCAGTCCCAGCGCCTCCAGATGCGGAAGCGCCGCGCCCCCTACGCTCCGGAGCGTGTTCCCGAGGGTATCGCTTCCGCCGTCTCCGTAGGCGTCCGTGTCGTGCGCCGGACCGATGCCGAGTCCGTCGAGGACGATGATCACCGCGCGCCGGTTCACTGCGTCGGGGTCCCCTGGACGAACCGGAATCGCAGTGCCGTGAGCACCTCATCGAGCAGCTTCTTCTCGTCCGGTTGCAGCTGACCGGCGGTCTTCTCCTGCAGCATGCCGAGCGTATCGATCAGCGCCTGCCCCACCTGCCGGGCGTCGGCCGCGCTCAGTCCTTCCGCTCCTGGCGGCAGTTTGCCCGCGAGGGCGCCTTCGGCTTGCTGGGCCAGTCCGAGCACAAGCGACATGAAATGCTGGTTCATGGTTCCCCCGAATAGCGACGGACGACCCGTCCGCCGAGCCCGGTCAACAGGTCATAGCTGATGGTTCCCGCGGCGGCGGCCTGCGCGTCGAGCGATACGGCTCCGCCAAAAATTGTGGCGACGGCGCCGAGCGGGAGGTCCGCGTTTCCGACCTCGAGCATGGTGAAGTCCATCGTCACCCGCCCCGCGATCTGGTACACCGTTCCCTCCACTTCCACCCGGCCGATCCCGCTGAGCGCGCGAGGGACTCCGTCGGCATAACCGGCTGCGATGGTGACGACGGTGAGCTCCGATTTCGCCCGCCAGCTGGCGCTGTAGCTCACTGATTCCCCGGGCGCGACCCGGCGGCGCGCCACGACCGGCGCCCGGAGCCGCGCGACGACCTCGGGTGCCGTCGCTCCCGCCGCCCCGCCATAGAGGAAGATGCCCGGCCGGACCAGGTCACCGGCGAAACGGCGTCCCTGCATTGCGGCCGCGCTGCTGGCCGCGTGCACCAGCGCCGGCCGCCGCGGGAGCCGAAGCATCGCCGACTGCATCCGGTCCCACTGCACCACCGTCGCGTCCAGGTCGGTGTCTGCCGAATGGAAGTGCGTGAAGAGGCCTTCCCATCCCGTCGCAGCAGCGAGCAGGCGGGCCAATTCGTCGATCAACGCCTGGTCGTGCCAGGGGAATCCCAGCCGCCGCATCCCAGTATCGAGCTCGATGTGGAACGGGCGGTCCCCGGCGGCGAGCCACGCCCGTAACTGATGCAGATCGCCGATGGCGGGTCGCAACTCCTCGCGGAGGGCGACATCGACCCCATCGGCCGAGAGCGGCCCGAACACCACGATCGGGCGACGAATCCCGGCCCGTCGCAGCGCCACTCCTTCTTCTGCGGTCACCACCCCGTAGCCCCAGGGGTCCACCGCTTCCAAGGCGCGCGTCGCCTCTACGGCGCCGATGCCGTAGGCGTTGGCCTTGACCATGGGAAGGAGTCGGGAGCCGGAGACCGAGCGCACGGTCCGGGCGTTGGCGACGAGGGCGCCAAGGTCGATATCGGCCCAGGCACGGGCTGGCGGGATCGGGTTTGACGTGCTCACGAGACGGCGGGTATGATACCGTTCACGGAGGATAAATGCAAGACAATTCAGCGCTTGGACGCGCCATGGAAATGGTCAGGGACCTGCGTGTCAGGTGCCCCTGGGACCGGGCGCAGACCCGGGAGAGCCTGCGTCCCTATCTCGTCGAGGAAGTGCTCGAGGTGGACCAGGCCATCGGCTCCGGGAACGCCCACCTCCTGCGCGACGAGATGGGGGATTTTCTACTCCACCTCGCCTGGCAGCTGGTCCTGGCCGAAGAACTGGGCGAGTTCACCTCCGCGCAGGTGGCCGACGACCTCGTGACCAAGATGCAGCGCCGGCACCCTCACCTCTTCGATCTCGGCCCCGCACAGCCGTGGGAGACGCTGAAGCGCGGGGAACGAAGCCGAGGCACCCTGGACGGGCTCCCCCCGACCCTGCCGCCGCTGCTCCATGCCTTCCGCCTGCAGGAGCGGGCGGCATCGGTGGGCTTCGACTGGGACGACGTGCAGGGGCCACTGGCGAAGGTGCGGGAGGAGACCAGGGAGGTTGAGGAACACCTCCCTGAGGCGGGACGGGGGGGCAGCGGGGCGGCGGGGCCGTATGTGGAGCATACTCCCGAACCGACGGCCAGCAACGAGTTGGTCGAGGAGATTGGGGACTTGCTGTTCGCGGTGGTGAACCTCTCGCGCAAGGCGGGCGTGGCGCCCGGCGTCGCGCTCGACAGGGCGAACCGCAAGTTCATCGACCGGTTTCGCGGGGTGGAAACGCTGGCCGCCGAGCGGGGAATCGATCTCCACTCGGCGGGGTTGGCGAAGCTGGACGCATTGTGGGACGACGTGAAGCGACGCTAGGGGTAGAGCCGATGGATCTGCCTCGGAAACGCGATCGATTCCCTGATGTGGGGATTGCCGCAGATCCACGCGATGGTGCGTTCCACCCCCAGGCCGAATCCGCTGTGCACGAAGGTGCCGTACTTCCGCAGGTCGAGATACCACCGGTAGGCCTCGGGATCGAGGCCCTGGGCGATGATCCGCGCGAGCAACCGGTCGTGGTCGTCCTCACGCTGTGAACCGCCGATGATCTCGCCGTAGCCTTCCGGCGCGAGGCAGTCGTTGTTGAGCACCGTGCGGGGATCGTCGGGATTTTCCTTCATGTAGAAGGCCTTGATCTCCTTCGGGTAGTTGAACACGAAGACGGGCCGGTCGAACTCCTTCGCCAGCAGCGTTTCGTCGTCGCCCCCGAGGTCCTTGCCCCACGTGATATCGGAACCGAGCCCCTGCAGCTTCGCCACGGCGTCGGTGTAGCTGATGCGCGGGAACGGCCCGACGACGCGCTCCAGCGGCGCCGTGTCCCGCTCGAGTTCCTTCAGCTCCTCGCCCCGCCGATCGAGCACCCGGGCGACCAGCACCGCGATGAACTCCTCCTGCAGCGCCATGTTGGCGTCGGAGTCGTTCCACGCCACTTCCGGCTCCACCATCCAGAACTCCGTCAGGTGGCGACGGGTCTTCGACTTCTCGGCGCGGAAGGTCGGGCCGAAGCAGTACACCTTCCCAAGCGCGGCGGCACCCGCCTCCACATAGAGCTGGCCGGTCTGCGCGAGATACGCCTTGCCCAGGTCGAAATAGTCGGTACTGAAGAGGTTTCCCGCCTCCTCCCCGATCGACCCCGTCAGGATCGGAGTGTCCACCAGGACGAAATCCCGCTCATAGAAGAAATCCCGGATGCCCTGCACCACTTCGTGCCGCACCTTGGCGATGGCCACCTGGCGGCGGCTCCGCAACCAGAGATGCCGGTGCTCGAAGAGGAAGCTGCTGCCATGTTCTTTCGGCGAAATCGGAAACTCGGGACTCGCGCCGAGGATCTCGATTTCGGTCGCCGTCAGCTCGTGCCCGCCGGGGGCACGGGCGTCCGCCCGCACCTCGCCCGTCACCGCGATGGACGCTTCCTGCGTCAGCGCGGAGAGGCGCGTCCAGGTGGCCTCCGGCACTTCGCGCTTCGAGAATACCGTCTGCAGGTATCCCGAGCCGTCGCGCAGGACGACGAAGGCGATCTTTCCGCTGGAGCGGGTGGTGGCCACCCATCCGCGGACGGTGACCGACTGGCCAACGTGGCGGTCCAGTTCGTTGATGCGGACGTAGGGCATGGGACTCGGCTGCGGTAAGGGTCGGTGTCGGTAGGATTGTACACTCGCTACCCGATGCGAAACAACTCCGTCGCTCTCGGAAAGCGGGCCAGCGCGCGCGCACGAATCGGCTGGTTGGCGGTCCGCTGCAGCATCGGGTCGGCAGCCAGCACCTGCCCCGCCAGTTCCCGCGCGCGCTGCAGCAGCGGCGTGTCCTCCGGAAGCCGGGCGTGACGCACCTCGATGCCACCCGACTGGCGCGCGCCGATCAGGTCGCCCATCCCCCGTTCCTTCAGGTCCAGCTCGGCGATGAGGAACCCGTCGTTCGTGGCAGCGAACGCCTTCAGCCGCTCCGGCGTCCGTCCCCCGGGGAGGAGGATGCAATGGCTGTCCCCCGCCCCGCGCCCGATCCGTCCGCGCAGCTGGTGCAGCTGGGCCAGTCCGAACCGTTCCGGATGCTCGATAAGCATGACCGTCGCGTTCGGCACGTCGATGCCGACCTCGATGACCGTGGTGGCGACGAGCACCTGCACCGCCCCGTCCCGAAACCGCCGCATGACCCGGTCGCGCTCCTCCGCCTTGAGCCGCCCATGGACGAGCGCCACCTCCAGGTCTGGCCACCGGGCATCGAGCATCTCCGCCATGGTCGTGGCTGCGCGGAGATCGGCCTTTTCCGATTCCTCGATGATCGGCAGCACCACGTACGCCTGACGGCCCGCGCGACATTCACCCTCGAGGAAGGTCAGGACCCGCTCCCGGTGCTGCTCGCCGCGGATGGTGGTCCGCACCGTGCCGCGCCCCGGCGGCCGTTCACGGAGCCGGGACTGGTCGAGATCGCCATACAGGGTCAGCGCCAGCGATCGCGGAATCGGTGTCGCGGAGAGGAGGAGGACGTCGGGCGCCGAGCCCTTGCCGATCAGCGCCGCCCGCTGCTCGACGCCGAAACGATGCTGCTCGTCGATCACGACCAGCCCGAGCCGCCGGAAGGCCACGCTCTCCTGCATCAACGCGTGGGTCCCCACGGCGATACGCGCACCCCCCTGGCTCAATCGTCCCTTGGCGGCCTTCTTGGCGGCGGCCGTCATCTTGCCCAGGAGCAATTCGGGGACCATGCCGAGGGGGGCGAGCAGTTCGGTCAGGGTGCGCACATGCTGTTCCGCCAGCAGCTCCGTCGGCGCCATCAGCGCCGCCTGGAAGTCGTTCTCGACCGCCAGCAGCATCGCGAACAGCGCCACCACCGTCTTTCCCGTCCCGACGTCTCCCATGAGCAGGCGGTGCATCCGCTCCGGCGCGGTCATGTCGCTGGTGATTTCCCGGATGGCCTGCTTCTGGTCGCCGGTCAGTTCGTAGGGAAGGGCCGCCTTCAGCGCGGAGGTGAGGTCGCGCCGGACCTCGAAGGCGATGCCGCTGCGCTGACGCTTGGCGAGGGTGCGGGCGCGGACCAGCATCAGCTGGAGGTCGAAGAGTTCGTCGAACGCGAGCCGCCGCCGCCCCCGCTCGGCATCGGCGACCGTCGCCGGACGATGGACGTCGCGCAGGGCGTCGGCCAGGGGAGGCAGCGCGAGCTCCGACTGGATGACGGCCGGGAGGACATCCTTCACCAGCGGGAGCAGGTGGTCGAGATGCCGGTCCACCAGGGACCGGATCATCTTGTGGCTCAGCCCCTCCGTCGCGGGATACACGGGCAGGACGCGCCCGCTCTCGGGGGCGATCGACTCGTCTTCATCCGCCAGGATCAGGAACTCGGCAGGAGCGAGCTGCTTGCCGTGATAGAACCGCACCGTCCCCGCCACCAGCAGCGTCTGCCCCACCTCGATGGTCCGATCCAGAAACGCCTGGCCCGGCCACGCGCACTCGATGACCCCCGACGCGTCCCGCAGCACCGCGCGAAAGATGCGCAGTCCCCGCCGGGTCGGGACCACCCCCTTGTCGACCACCCGGCCGATGCACGCCACGTCATCGCCCACCCGCGCCCTGGCGACGGGGATGACCGAGGAGGCGTCGAGATAGCGATGGGGGAGATGCCAGAGGAGATCCTGCGCGGTCACCACACCGAGCCGTGCGAACGCGTCGGCGCGCCGCTCGCCCACCCCCTTCAGAAACTTGACCGGGGTGTCGAGCCGAAGTGCGGGAGGCGCGCTAGCCTTCGTCGGCAAGGAGTTGCCTGGCGAAGGTGACCGGATCGAATGGCACGAGGTCGGCGACGCCTTCACCCTGCCCGACGAATCGAATCGGCACCCCCAGCTCACGGCGGAGCGCCACCACCGCTCCACCCCTGGCGGTCCCGTCGAGCTTGGTAATGATGAGTCCGGTCGGCGGAACCGCCTCGGCAAATAGCCGGCCCTGCTGCACCGCGTTCTGGCCGACCGTGCCGTCGAGGACAAGCAGCGCCTCGTGGGGCGCTCCCGGGGCACGGCGCCCGACCACGCGAGCCACCTTCCGCAGCTCCTGCATGAGACCGTCCTGGGTGTGCAGCCGTCCGGCGGTATCGATCAACACCGTATCGACACCCCGGGCCACGGCCGCGTCCACGGCGTCGAACGCCACCGCCGCGGGATCGCCGCCCGACGCGCCAGAGACGCACGGCACGCTGAGCCGGTCGGCCCAGACCTCGAGTTGGGTGACCGCGCCCGCGCGCCAGGTGTCCGCCGCCCCGAGCAGCACCGTGCGGCCCTGCCCCTGCAGGCGGTGCGCGAGCTTGGCGACCGTGGTGGTCTTCCCCACGCCGTTGACCCCCATGACCAGCACCACCGTCGGCCCCGGCTCGGCACGGGCGATTTCGCCGGCCCCCGCGACCGGCGCGAGCAACGCGGCGATTCGCCCGACCAGCGCCTCCTTCAGATCCGCCTCGCTCTTCCAGGTTCCGCGCCGGACGCCGTCCTCCAGCACCGCCATCAGGTCCATCGTGGCAGGCACGCCGAAGTCGGCCTCGAGCAGGAGCCGCTCCACCGTCTCGAGATCGGCGGCGTTGAAGCCCCGGACCATGGCGCCGACGTCGGTGAGGGCCAGCCGCTTGAGGCGACCCCAGAGCCCCGGCTTCTTCTGTTCGGTGACGCGATCCCGTTTCATGACGGAAATCTAACGACAGGGGTCAGCGCAGACCGAGCCGGCGGCGGGCCATCCATTCACCAGCCAGTGCCACCAGGACCAGCAGGTACAGCCACGGCCCCTGTCGCCACGAGCGCCCCTCGCCGACGGCGGCCGCGGGGATGGCCCGGGATTGCAGCACGACCGGCTGCGCCAACCACTCCCGCGACCAGCTGTCCACGGCGGCGAGGCCGGTGCCGCCCTGGGATCCGGCCAGCCGATACCGGTAGATCCCCGGCGCGAGCCACACCGATGCGCGCCCGTCGCCGCCGAAGCGCAGCGTGTCCTGCTGTTCGCGCCCCTGCTGCGCGAAGGTGACGGGAAGCAGGACGGTCGAATCGCTCGTTCGCTCGAAGGTGAGCGGCATCCCCTGCTCCACCACCCGCTGCAGCACCCGCGCCCCGGAACTCCCGCGGTCCGGCTCCGCGAGCAACCACGATACGGTGCCCGCCACGAGCGCGCGGTAGGCGTCTGCGCTCGGCCCGCCGCGAAATCCCCATCGCCAGAGCCCGTCTGCCCCGATGACCACTTCGCGCCGCCAGCCGATCTGCCGCCCGAGAATCACCGGGCGCGCCGCGCCCCGACGGCCCAGTTGCACTGTCAGGCCCACCCACGCCCCGGCGTCTGGAGCGAGCGCCCTGACGGCAGTGAGCGGCGGGAGTGACTCCACGGGGACGCCAAGAAACGCCAGCGCAATCGGGGAGACCGGCGCGCCGGCGGCATACCACTCGCCGTCCGCCGCACCCGCGTCCGGCCAGCGGAGTACGCCTCGGGCCTTCGAGCCGTTCACCATGGCCTGGGCCTCGCCGCGCACGACGAGCAGGTCCGCGCCGACCGCCGCGGCGCGGACCACGGAAGCAGCGACTTCGCGCAGCCCGTCCATGTCCCGCCACCGGTTCCCCTCGAGCCGGACGTACCCCCGCACCGGGAGATCCGCCACGTCGCGGAGCGCCCGATAGAGAAACCGGGCGTCCCAATCGCCCGGGCTGGCCAGGAGGACGACGCCGGGTGTCCCGCTGAAATCCACCGCGACCATCCGTCCGTCGTCGCGGGGCTCGGTGTCAGCCGCTCCCTCGATTCCCACGGTGAGGAACTGGGTCCCGACCGCCAGCCCCTTCGTGCCGACGGCGAGGCGCGCCGGGACGGAGAGGCCGGGCGGGACGACGACCCTGACCCGCCCGAGGACGCCCGATCCCGCGCGCACCACGACCAGGGCGGTCTCCGGCACCGCTGTCCCGCGAGACCAGAGGTCGGCCGTGACGGTGATGGTGTCGCCCACCGTCGCGCGGACGGGCGCGCGCACCTGCGTGATGGCCAGATCTCGCCCCGTGGCCCGGGGAAGGACGACGATGCCCGCCGCTCCCAGAAGGTCGGCGGGAACGTCATCCGCGTCGCCCACCTCGCCATCGGTGACGACCACCGTGCGCCGGCCCAGCGCCACGGCGGCCGACAGGGTCGGCCCGATGTCGCTCCGCCCGCGCCGCGCAACCGAGTCGGTCCAGGGGCGCGCATCCCCGAACCACCGGACGCGCCCGAGCGTGCGTGCGGTGTCGTCGGCGGCCTGCCCGTGGGCGGAATCGGCGGTCATGCTGAGCGAGGCATCGAGGAGGACGAGCGGAGGGCGGGAGTCGACCGGCCCGGCGCAGGTGGGGTTTGCCAGCAGCGCCCCGAGGCCACCCCAGGCCACGGCCCGGAACAGCATCGGTACCCAGGACCGCCTCCCCTGGGGTTCGAGGCGGCGATAGGTGACGAGGGCGAGCGACGCCGCGAGCAGGATCAGGAGGAGTGGGAGCATGGGAGTCTGCAGAATCCTACGCGGGAGCCGGCGTCAGGATTCGTGGCAGGGACGCTGCGGGTGAGATGTCAGTCGCCGAGTTGGGCCATCGCGGGGGCGGCCCTCGGGTACAAGTGCGCGCCGAGCCGGCTCCGCTCGAGATCGAAGGCGGGGCGGTCGGCCGAGGCCACCGGCTTCCCGTTGCCGAGATCGAGCCGGCGGGAATCCCGCGCGACGCCGTTGACGCGGAACTCGTAGTGCAGATGCGATGCGGTGGCGAGACCGGTGGCGCCGACACGGCCGATGATCTGCCCCTGGCTGACGCGGGTGCCCGACCGGACGAGGATGGCGCTCAGGTGGCCATACCGCGTGGTGATCCCGTTCGCGTGGCGAATCTCGACCAGATTGCCATAGCCGCCGGAACGGCCCGCCTGGACGACGGTGCCTTCTCCCGCCGCGAGTACCGGGGTCCCGTAGGCGGCGGAGTAGTCGGTGCCCTCGTGCCGCCGGGCATACCCGAGAATGGGGTGCCTCCGCGACCGGTTGAAGCTGGAGGAGATCCGCCGGAACTGGAGCGGCGCCCGGAGGAAGGCACGCCGCAGCGACTCTCCATCCGCGTCGTAGTAGGAGGGGGTGCCGTCCGCGGTCTCGAACCGGTACGCGGTCAGGCTGCGACCGTTGACGGAGAGGTCGCTGGCGAGAATGCGCCCGAACCGAACCTCCCCTTCCTCGGACACCTCGCGCTCGAGCACCACCTGGAACCGGTCGCCGGCGCGAATGTCACGCGTGAAGTCCACCGACCAGGCGTAGACGTCGGCCAGGTCCCACGCGAGGCGCTCCCGCTCACCGGGGCCCAGCACCTGGGGATCCACTCCCTGATCGAGGGCGACATACAGCGAGTTGTCGATGGGACCTTCGATCCGGACGACCTCGGGGCGCCACGTGATCGGCTGGATTTCGGTGGTCCACCCGCTATCGGCCCGCAGGAAGCTGAGCCGCTGCTCGGCGCCGGTGCGAACGGAGAATGCGGAGGGGAGCGAATCGAGGCGGGGGCGGCGAAAGCTGAAGACCATGCCGCTCCGCGCGCGCCGGGGGTCGAAACTGGAGCGGGCGACGACCTCCTGCAGGTTCAGCCCCGTGATGCCCTGGCGGGCCAGCAGCTCGGAGATAGTCTCGCCGCGGCGCAACGTGTCGGCGTTCTCCGTCCAGGCGTTGCTCACGACGATGGGGGCCGCCACCAGGACCCGGTTCCACGGCCAGGTCCCGGTGAGCGAGGCCCAGGCCCCGAAGAGAACGATCGCGAGCGCGACGAGGAATCGCGTGACCTTCATCAGTCCATCTGCCGCCGGATGAAGGTCGGGATTTCCATGTCGGGGACGTCGGACGGCGCCGGATTCCGGCGCGGCTCCGGCCGGGCGCCGGACGCCGGCGTGCTGAGCGGCGGCGGCGTGGTCATCCGGCGCGGCGTCGGGAACGGCAGGATACCGGCCGCGGAACGCCCGCCGAGATCGTGGGCGATGGTCCGGTCGAAGCCGGTGGCGATGACCGTGACCCGCACCTCGCCCTCCATGGCCGGATCGTTGTGCGCCCCGAAGATGATCTCGGCGTCGTCGCCGGCGGCGTCGTGGATGATCTGGTTGATGGTGCTGGCCTCGCCGAGCGTCAGGTCGTTGCCGCCGGTGATGTTGATCAGCACGCCGGTGGCACCGGTGATCGACACGTTGTCGAGCAGCGGGCTCGAGATGGCCTGCTGGGCGGCCTCCATGGCGCGGTTGTCGCCACGGCCGGTGCCGGTGCCCATCAGCGCCGCCCCGCCGTTCTGCATGATGGTGCGCACGTCGGCGAAGTCGACGTTGATGATGCCGGTCGAGGTGATCAGGCCCGCGATGCCCTGCGTGGCGTGCAGCAGGACCTCGTCGGCCTTCTTCAGCGCGTCCTGGAAGGGGATGCCCTTGCCCACCACCGCGAGCAGCCGCTCGTTGGGCACCACGATCATCGTGTCGACGTTGTTGCGCATCTCGGCGATGCCCATTTCCGCCTGGCGCATCCGCTTCCGTCCCTCGAACAGGAACGGCTTCGTCACGATGCCGACGGTGAGCGCCCCGATGTCGCGGGCCACCTGGGCCACGATCGGCGCCGCCCCGGTGCCGGTGCCGCCGCCCATGCCGCAGGTCACGAACACGAGGTCCGCCCCCTGCACCGCCGCGATGATCTCGTCGCGATTCTCCTCGATCGCCTGGCGGCCGATTTCCGGCCGCGCGCCGGCGCCGAGCCCGCGCGTCAGCTTCTTCCCGATCTGGACCTTCAGGTCTGATCGCGATGCCGCGAGCGCCTGGGCATCGGTGTTGACCGAGATGAACTCCACGCCGAGCAGGCGCTCCTCGATCATCCGGTTGACGGCGTTTCCGCCGCCGCCGCCGACGCCGATCACCTTCATCCGCGCGCTTTGGGTGACCGTTTCTTCGAGCTCGAAGATCATGGGTGTGTCCTCTCAGGACCGGATCAGAAGAAGTCTTGCAGCCAGCGCTTGACGGGAGCGAGATACTTTTCCACCTGGGTGCCACGGCGGCCGCCGGTTCCGAACCCGCTGCCGACCGCCAGCTGGCGCGCGCCGTAGAGCGCCAGCCCGGCGGCGACCACCATCCGGGGCGATTCGACGCTGTCGGCCAGGCCGGTGAGTCCCTGCCGCGGGACCCCCACCCGGACCGGCATGGCGAACACCTCGCGGCCGAGTTCCACGATGCCGGTGGCCTGGGCGCCGCCGCCCGTCAGGATTACGCCGGCCGGCAACCGCTGGTGATAGCCCGCGCGGGTGATCTCGTCGAGGGCGTACTCCAGCACCTCCTGCAGGCGCATGTGCATGATATGCGCAAGCACCCGCCGGTGCGCGCTTCGCGCCCCCTGGCCCGGCGTGCTCGGCAGCTGGATGACGTCGTCTTCCGGCACCAGCGGCTCGTAGGCGGCGCCAAACCGCTCCTTGATCCGCTCCGCGTCCTGCTGCGTCACCTGGAGGCCGTGGACCAGGTCCGCGGTCACGTGGCCGCCGGCGCAGAGCAGCGAGGCGGTGTGCCGGATCTTGCCGCCGTGGAAGATCGATACGTTGGTGGACCCGCCGCCCAGCTCGACGATGGCGCACCCGAGTTCCCGTTCGTCGGGGGTGAGGACGGCCAGCGACGCCGCCAGCGGCTCGAGCACGAATTCGCCGACGTGAAACCCGGCCCGCTCCACCGCCCGCCGCAGGTTCTGCAGCACGCTCGAGAGCACCGTCACCAGGTAGACCTCGGCTTCCAGCCGTGAGCCGGTCATCCCGATCGGTTCGCTGATGCCCGGCTGCTGGTCGATGATGTAGTCCTGCGGAATCGCGTGCAGGAGCTCGTGGTCCCGGCCGAAGGAGACGTTGCTGGCCATGTCGTTGACCCGGGCCACGTCGCCGGTGCGGATCTCGTCGCCGGTCACCGACACCATGCCGTGCGAGCTCCGGCCCGCCACGTGCTCGCCGGCGATTCCGCAGTACAGCGTCCCGACCTCGACGCCGGCCATGCGCTGGGCGTCGGCCATCGCCTTGGTGATGGCCCGGGTCGTCTCTTCGAGGTCGCGAACCACGCCGCGCCGCATGCCGCCGGTGCGCTCGATGCCGACCCCGAGGATGCGCGCCATCGGCTCCCGGGAGTCGCCGGTGGCCTCGGCGATGATCGCGATGGTGCGGGTGGAACCGAGGTCGAGCGCGGCAACGAGCCGCTGGGGAGACGCGGTCATGCCGGCCGTCCCCGGCCGCGCACCACCACCTGGCCGGCAAACCGGCCGTCCAGCTCCACCCACGTGCGGCCCTGCCGGCCGAGTACCTGTTCTGCTGCCATCACCGCGCGAATGACCTCCGCTGACACATCGGGACGGAGCCACAGTTGGCGTCCGCCAAGATCCACCTGCACGTCGCCGCGCACCTGCGCGGCGGTGACGACACGTGAAAATAACTCCGGATCGAGCTCCTGGAGGCGACCGAGTACCCGCGCCACCGTCGGGTCGGGCTTGTCGACCACCGGGAGGTCGGGTGCCGAGAAGGCCGGATCGAACGGGAGGAACTTCCCATTGCGCCCAACCATCGCCAGGCGCCCGTTCCTCGGTGCCAGTGCCACCGCCCGCGCTTCCGTCACCTCGACCACCAGCGTCCCGGGGAGGCGGCGGTGGACCTCGGCGCTCCGGATCCCGGGAAACGCCAGCACTCTCGCCTGATAGGGACCGAGCTCGTCGAACAGGCTTCCCCGCGGGGGAATCTGCATCGCCGCCAGGAGGTCGGCAGGCCTGACCGCCGTCACCCCGACGAACTCCACCCGCCGCACCGTGAAGAACCCCACCCGTCGGAGCACCGTCGGTGCGCCAAACCAGACGAGGGCACCCGCTGTTCCAACGGCGAGGGCCATCAGCGCCGGCCGCCACCAGCGTCGCATCAGGCGCGCAACCCGGCGGCGACTTCCGGCCCCAGCCGGGTGATGTCGCCGGCCCCGAGCGTCAGCAGGACGTCGCCGGGAGCCAGCAGGCCGAGCACCACCGCCCCGAGGGCGGAGCGGAGCGGGGCAAAATGGACGTTGGCACCGGCGGCGCGGGCCGCTTCCGCCACCAGCACGCCGCTCACGCCGGGCACCGGCTGTTCCCTGGCGCCGTAGATCTCGCTGACCACCGCCACATCGGCCGCCGCGAGGGCGCGGCCCATCTCCGTTCCGTGGGCCTGGGTCCGGCTGTAGAGGTGCGGCTGGAAGACCGCCACGAGACGCCGGCCCGGAAAGGCCTGGCGGGCCGCTTCGAGCGTGGCCACCAACTCCGTCGGGTGGTGCGCGTAGTCGTCCACCAGCGTCACCCCCCCCGCATCGCCGAGTCGCTCGAATCGCCGCCCCACGCCCTGAAACTCCGCCAGGGCTTCGAGCGCCGGGTCGACCGCCCCCCCGAGCGCGTGCACCACCCCCAGCGCCGCGGTGGCATTTCGCAAGTTGTGCAGCCCCGGCACCCGCAACCGGAGGGTGACCGCCTTACGTCCAGGCAAGGTGACGGACGCCGTCGTCAGCGACGCATCCTGCCGCACGTCGGAGAGCCGGAGGTCGGCGCCGGCCACCGAACCAAATGTCAGGGTGCCGGGTCCGAGTCGAAGCGCCAGCCGCGCGGCCCCGGGGTCGTCCACACCCACGAGCCGCACCCGTGCCCGCCCGGCAAAGGTGGCAAACGCCTCTTCCAGGGCGTCAAATGACCCATAACACTCGAGGTGGTCGGCCTCGACGTTGTTGACCACCGCCACGGTCGGGTGGAGCGCGAGGAACGCCTGGTCGTATTCGTCGGCCTCGACCACAAACAGCGCGTCGCCATCCAGCCTTGCGTTGCCGCCCCACTGCCCGACTCGCCCGCCGGCCAGTCCGGTCGGCGCCAGACCGGCGGCGGCAAGCGCCTCCGTCGTCATCACAGTGGTGGTGGTCTTGCCATGCGTACCGGCAACGCCAACCACCGTCCCCCCGGCCACCAGCCCGGCGAGGGCGTCCTTCCGGGCGATGACCGGCACGCCAGTTTCCCGGGCTCGGGCCAGCTCAGGATGATCCACCGGCACCGCCGCCGTATAGACCAGGGCCCGGGCACCATCGACGTGGGCGGGGTCGTGGCGATCGAACACCATGGCCCCCGCGGCGGCCACATCGGCGGCTCCCTCCGGGTCTGGGTCACAACCGGTGACCGGCACCCCCCGTCGACGGGCGATCAACGCCAGGGCGCTCATCCCCGCCCCGCCGATGCCGACGAAGTGCACAGGCCGCGGGTCCGAGGGGTTGAATAAATCCATTGGAATTGAGCTAATGTAAAATCTTATCGAGAGTTGCGAAAGAGCGAAGGGGCTACCAAAGCGTCAAAAGATGCGACACGATGTCGTGCGCCGCCGCCGGGCGGCCACGGGCCAGTGCCGCCTCGGCCATCGAGGCCCTCCGGGCCGGGCTCCCGATGAGCCCGGCAATCGCCGCCCCGAGCGACGCAGGGCTCAGATCCCGCTGGAGGAGAACAATGGAGGCGCCGGAGGCTTCAAGCGCCCGCGCGTTGGCCGTCTGGTGGTCGGCGGCCGCCGTTGGGAGGGGGATCAGAATGCTGGGCAGGCCCCAGGCGCAGAGCTCGGCGCAGGTCATCATCCCGGCCCGCCCGACCACCAGGTCGGCGACCGCGAAGGCATCGGCGATCGGGTCGAGAAAGTCGAACAGATGGACACCCTGGCGCTCGTGCCCGGCGGAAAACCGCTGGTAGGACCCCTTTCCCGTCGCCCAGAGCAGCCACACGCCCCTGTTGCCTCCGGCCGCGAGCCAGCCGGCCGTGGCCTCGTTGAGCGCCACCGAGCCCTGACTCCCGCCGGTGATCAGCACGACAGGACGATCGTCGTTGATTCCGAATCGCCGGCGCGCCGCCTCGACTCTGGATGGCGTGGGTGGATTGATCGGGTTTCCGGTGTCGTAGACCTGGGTCGCCCGGCCCGGGCGCAGGTGCTGCTCCGCTTCCGGCGCGCCGAGGTAGATGTGACGAACCCGTCCGCTCAGCAGGCGGGTGGCGAGGCCCGGATAGGCGTTCTGTTCCTGGATTGCCGTTGGAATGCCGCGGCGGGCGGCGACATACACCACCGGCGCTGATGCATAGCCTCCGGTGCCGAGTACCGCGACCGGGCGCTCGCGGTCGAGGAGACGGCCCACGTCGCGGAGGAGTCCCCCAGCCACGAACGGCCAGCGCCAGTTCTTCCACCACTGGTTCCGATAGAGCGGTTCCGCCGGGAGCAGCGCATGCCGGAATTCCCGGGTGGGGAGGATATCGCGCTCGATGCCTCGCACGGCACCCACCAGCACCGGTTCGATATCGGGCCTCTGCAGCCGGAGCTCCGTGGCGATCGCCAGCGCCGGCATCAGGTGCCCGCCGGTCCCGCCGCCGGCAATGAGGACGGTACTCATTCGGCGGGGGCTTCCCGGATCGGCCGCCCTCGCATGCGCCCGACATTGATGAGGATCCCCGTGGCGACCAGCGAAATGACCAGGCTCGACCGCCCAAAGGACATGAACGGCAGCGTGAGCCCCGTGGTCGGCATCAGGGCGAGGGACACGGCCATGTGCATGACGGCGGTGATGCCGATCATCGCGGTGATGCCGACGGCCAGGAACTGCCCGAACGGGTCGGGAGCGCTCCGGGCGATGCGCATCCCCAGCCAGAGGAAGAGCCCGAAGAGGACCACGACCAGCACAATGCCCACGAATCCCCACTCCTCGCCGATGGTGCTGAAGATGAAGTCGGAATAGGCGTAGGGAAGAAAGAGCTTCTGTTGCCCTTCGCCGAACCCAACGCCGAGGAGCCGACCCGACCCGATCCCGACGAGCGATTGGTGGATCTGCATCCCGGCGTCAGTTTCCGCACCGGGGTTGAGGAAGGTGGTCCAGCGGGCGGCGCGGTACTGTACCGACTGGATCCTCTCGAAGAGGAGGAGAAGGCCGCCCAGCCACAGCAGGATGAAGTGCCCGATCTTCGCGCCAGCCGAGAAGAGCACGATCAGGCCGAGGAGGGCCACCAGCGTCGCCATGGAGAGGTTGGGCTGCAGCAGGATGAGCAGCGATACCACGCCGATCCCGACCAGGAAGGGGACCACGCCCTTCTTCAACTCGCGGACCTGCGCTCCCTTCTTGGCCGCCAGCGCCGCACACCAGACGATGATGGCGAGCCGCGCGAACTCGGAGGGCTGGAAGTTCACGGGCCCGATGTCGACCCAGCGCCGCGCGCCGTTGATTTTCGGGGCGATCCCCTCGGTCCCCGGCAGGAGCGGAATGAGCAGCACGGCGAGCGTCGCGAAAAAGAACGGCCAGGCGAGCCGGCGCCAGAGATGGTAGTCGATACGGGAGACGATGCTCAGCCCCAGCAGGCCGAGCAGCGCCCCGACGAACTGTCTGAGGGCCAACGCCGCCCCGGCTCCGCTCGCCGTCTGAAGGCTCAGCGCGCCGTAGGTATTGGCGATGCCGAAGACCACCATGGTGGCGGTCACTACCGTCAGCAGCCGGGTCTCCCACCGCAGCTCGCCGGGATGCCGCGCCGCCGGCGCGCTCACAGTGCTTCCACCGCCGCCCGAAAGTCCGCGCCGCGTTCCTCGTAATTCCGGAACATGTCGTAGCTGGAACAGGCGGGTGAGAGCAGCACCGCCTCGCCAGGCTCGGCGAGGGCTCGCGCCGTGGCCATCACGTCGGCAAAGCTGCCGGCGCGGACCACCCGCACGGCGCCGCCGAGATCCCCCTCCACCAGCGGCGCCGCCTCGCCGTACGCCACGATGGCCCGGCACCCCTCGGCCAGGAACGGTGCCAGTCGGGTGTACGACTCTCCCTTGTGGCGACCTCCCAGCAGCAGCACGTACCGGCGGTCGAGCGCGCTGAGCGCGACCTCCGTCGAGGCGATGTTCGTCGCCTTGCTGTCGTTGATCCAGAGGACGCCGTCCACCTCGCGCACCGGCTCCAGTCGGTGCGGGAGGGCGCGGAACGAACGGAGCCCTTCGGCCGCCGCCTCCAGGCGCACGCCCGCCATCCGGACCGCCAGCGAGGCCGCCAGGGCATTCGCCACGTTGTGATCTCCCAGCAGCAGAAGCTCGCTGCGCTGCAGGATCGGCACCTCCTCGAGCATCAGCCGGCCCGTCTGGCGGTCGTACCAGGCGTCGGCCTTCCCACGGACGGAAAAACGCTGATGCGTACCCGGGACGCCCTCGGCCATCCGCTGCACTTCCGGATCATCGGCATTCGTGATCCAGGTCGAGCCGGGGGTGGCATTGCGGAAGAGCAGCGCCTTGTCGGCGTAATAGTCCGCCAGGGCGGCGTAGCGATCGAGGTGGTCCGGGGAGAGGTTGGTCAGCACGCCCGCCGTCGGCGCGAGGCTGGGCATATCGTGCAGCTGGAACGACGAGAGCTCCACGGCCAGCCAATCGGGCGGCGTCGCCTCGAGCGCCACCGCCGAGAGCGGAAGGCCGATGTTGCCAGCCGAGACCGCCCGGAGCTCGCCGGCGGCCAGGAGGTGCGCGGTCAGCGCGGTCGTGGTCGTCTTCCCGTTGGTGCCGGTGATGGCGAGCACGCGGGCATGGGGGAGGCAGCGAAGCCCGAGCTCGGCTTCGGCCAGGACCGTCACGCCGGCCGTCCGCGCCGCCGTCAGCGGCGGGGCGTTCGGCGGGACACCCGGCGAGACCACCGCGGCGACCGCGCGGCCGATCCGCTCCAGGTCGTGCCCGCCGACCTCGGCCTCGACACCCAGGCCGCGCAGGTCAGCCGCCTGCGCGTCGAGTCCCGGCCCGCTCCCGCCGTCCGAGGCGTAGACCGCCACCCCGTGGTGCCGCAGCAGCCGCGCCGCTGCGCCGCCGCTCTTGCCGAGCCCGATGACTGCCACCTCGCTCCCGGGGCCCCGCCACTCCGAAAACATCAGCGCACCTTCAGGGTGGCCAGCGCCACGAGCGCGCAGAGGATGCCCAGGATCCAGAACCGGGTGACGACCGTGGTTTCCGCCCAGCCGTGCTTCTCGAAGTGATGGTGGAGCGGCGCCATCCGGAACACCTTGTGGGCGTCCGCGTACTCCCGCCCGCGAGTCCGCTTGAACCACTTGTAGACGGACGTCTGCAGCATCACCGAGACCGCCTCGGCCACGAAGACGCCCCCGATCAGCACCAGGAGGAATTCGGCCTTCAGCAGGATCGCCACCGTCCCGAACGCCCCGCCGATGGCCAGGCTGCCGGTGTCGCCCATGAAGACCTCGGCGGGGTGGGCGTTGAACCAGAGGAAGCCGAGCGCGGCACCCATGAGCGCCGCGCAGAACACCGCCAGCTCACCCGCTCCCGGCAGGTAGATGAGGTTGAGGTAGGAGGTGAAGTCCACCCGCCCGAAGAGGTAGGCGAACGCCGCGAAGGCGGCCGCCGCGATCGCGGTGAGCCCCGTCGCCAGCCCGTCGAGGCCATCGGTCAGGTTGACGGCGTTGCTCCAGGCGGTAATGACGAACACCACGAAGCCGACGAAGAGGAGCGGCGCGAAGTTGACCACGAGGTACTTGAAGAAGGGCACCGTGGTGGCCGTGGCCGGGATGATGGTGACCGGTACGACGGGGAAGAAGAGCAGGTAGAGCCCGAGGACCAGCCCGAAGGTGCACTGCCCCGCCAGCTTCCACTTGGCCACCAGGCCGCGTGACTTCCCCTGCACGATCTTCAGGTAGTCGTCCAGGAACCCGATGGCTCCCATCCACAGCGTGGCGAGCATGGCCACCACGACCATCCGGTTGTCGATCCGCGCCCAGAGCAGCGTCGGCAGAATGGTCGCCAGGATGATGACCAGGCCGCCCATGGTCGGCGTGCCCCGCTTCCCCTGGTGGCTCGCCGGCCCTTCGGCGCGGATGACCTGCCCGATCTTGTGCGCGCGCAGCCGCCGGATCACCGCCGGCCCCACGATAAAGGACAGGACGAGGGCGGTCACCCCCGCGCCGGCCGCGCGAAAGGCGATGTAGTTGAACAGGTTGAACAGGATGAACTGCTTGCCGAGCGGGGCCAGCCAGAAATAGAACATCGCGCCTCAGGATCCGTGGGCTGCTCTCGGGGTGAGCAGGGGAATAATACGCTCAAGGGCCACGCCGCGGGACGCCTTCAGCACCACCAGCTCCGTTCCGTCGAGCCGGGGGGCCAGCTGCCGCCCGAGGGCCGCCACGTCCTCCGCCACCACGAGCCGGTCGCCGAGCTCCCCGCGGAAGCGCTCGAGGATGGGGACGAACTCGCCGACGGCGGCCAGCAGCTCCGGCTTGAGGGCCACGATCTCGCGGGCCACCGCCTCATGCAGCGCCGCAGAGCCCTCCCCCAGTTCGCGCATCGTGCCCGCCACGAAGACCAGCCGGCGACCGGCGCGCATCGCCTGCGCCGTCGCGATGGCCGCCCGAAACGAGAGTGGATTCGCGTTGTAGCAATCGTTGAGAATGGTCATCGGGCCCAGTTCGACCACCTGCCCCCGCCCGCCAGGCACCTCCAGCCGCTCCAGCGCGTTCGCCACGGCGCGAGGGTCCAGCCCGAGGTGAATCGCGACCCCCCAGGCCAGCATGGCGTTGGCCGCGAGATGGCGACCCGGGAGCGGCAGGGTGAACCGGGCCTGGTCGGTCACGACCGTGGCTCGGCCCGTGGAGTCGAGCGTCACGGCTTCGGGGCGCAGTTCCGCCCCTTCGAGCCCGGCCGTGACGACGCGGCGCGCCAGTTTCCGCGCACCGCCGGTCAGCGCCGGCGGCTCCGTGCCCACGACGGCGAGCGGAACACCCTCGACAAGGGAGAGCTTCTCGCGGAGCACGCCCTCGAGCGAGCCGAACCCCTCGAGGTGCCCCGACGAGACGTTCGTCACCACCGCCACCGTTGGCTCGATGATCTGGCGGTACCGTGCGATCTCTCCGGGCTCGCTGGCGCCGGCCTCGATGACGAGCGCCTGCGTCGCCGGCGGCGCCTCGAGGATGGTCAGCGGCACGCCGATCAGGTTGTTGAGGTTGGCGCGCGTGGCGTGCACCTGATATCGGGTGCCGAGCGCGGCGGCGAGCATCTCCTTGGTGCTGGTCTTCCCGTTCGTGCCGGTCACCGCCACCACCGGCCCGGTGATCTGCCGCCGCCGTGCACGCGCCAGCAAGCCAAGCGCTTCCACCGTGTCGGCGACCTCGAACAGCTCCAGCCCCGACACCGCGGGAGTGCCCCGGCGGACCACGGCCCCGAGCGCGCCCTGTGCGAGCGCCTCTTCGAGGTGCGCGTGTCCGTCGAATCGTTCGCCGGCGATGGCCACGAACAGCGCCCCGGCAGCCAGCGACCGGGTGTCGGTGGAGATGCCCGTGAATTCCACGCGCTCGTCCACCCCGGCGGGCAGTCCCAGCGCCACACGGACACCGGCGCTCGTCCAGATCATGTCCGACCTTCCAGCGCGGCGCGGACGATGCTCCGCTCATCGAACGGGTACTTGGTCTTTCCGATGAGCTGGTAGGTCTCGTGGCCCTTTCCGGCGAGGAGCACCGTGTCCCCGGGGACCGCATCCGCGAGCACGCGATGGATCGCCAGTTCGCGATCGCTGAACCGGAGGTGCTGCGCGCCGCCCATGCCCGACTCCATGTCGTCCATGATCCGCTCCGGATCCTCGGTCCGCGGGTTGTCCGGCGTGATCGCCACGAGGTCCGCGCCCTCGACGGCGATCCGGGCCATCTCCGGCCGCTTCGACCGGTCGCGGTCGCCCCCGCATCCGAAGATGAGGATCAGCCGGCCCGGTGTCAGGGGACGGAGGGTGGCGAGCACCCGCGTCATCGCGTCCGGCGTGTGGGCGTAGTCCCGGAGCACGACCATCGGCCCGTCGGCCAGCCGCTCCATCCGCCCGGGAACCTGGGGGGAGCCGCCGAGCCGCTCGACGACTTCCGGCAGCGGGTGCTCGAGCGCCAGCGCGGTTGCGGCCGCCGCCAGCGCGTTCGAAACGTTGAACGATCCCATCAGCGGAATGCGAACGTTTGCCCGCCCGAACCGCCCGGTGAGCCGGAAGGTGCTCCCCCCGGCCTCCAGCTGTACCTCCTCGGCACGCACGTCGGCCTCGGCGGATTCGCCAAAGGTCACGCGGCGCGGGAACGGGGGGAGCGCGCGCCACGCCGGATCGTCGGCGTTGACGACCTCGAACCCTGCGGGCCCGAGGAGCGCGCTGAGCCGCAGCTTGGCGGCGAGATACGCCTCCATGGTGCGGTGATAGTCGAGGTGTTCGTGGGTCAGGTTGGTGAAGACGCCGGCCGCGAAGCTGAGTCCGTCGAGCCGGCCCTGGTCAAGGCTGTGGGAGGATGCCTCCATGGCGATCTGCGTCACGCCGCGTTGCCTGAACTCGGCGAAGGTCGCGTGCAGGTCGACGGGGCCGGGCGTCGTGAGGCTGCCGGCGGTCGAGGGCACCTGCTCCCCCGCCCCATCGAAGGCCCCGAGCGTCCCGATGCTGCCCGCGGTGCCCGCCGCGTTGAAAAGGTGCCGTACCAATCCGGTCGTCGTCGTCTTGCCGTTGGTGCCGGTAATACCGACCAGCGTCATCGAAGCGGCGGGATCGCCATACCAGGCGCGTGCCGCGACGCTGGCCGCCTGGCGGCCGTCCGTCACCAGGATTTCCGGGACACCAGCCGACACCGAGCGTTCCGCCATGACGGCCACCGCGCCCCGCGCCACCGCCTCGGCGACGAAGTCGTGCCCGTCCACCGTAGTCCCGCGTACCGCACAGTAGAGTTGGCCCGCCCCGATGGTGCGCGTGTCGATTCCGAGCCCGGTGAGGGGGACACCCTCCGCCGGCGCCCCGATCAGCAGCCCCGCACGGCGAAGCGCCGTCAGCAATCCGTTCCAGTCGACCATGCTCACTCCACCTGGAGGCGTACGGTTGTGCCAGCCGCGGCCGAGGCGCCGGGCGCCGGATTCGAGGCCCTGACCACGCCGGACCCCGGCGCTGCGACCTCGAACCCGCGGCGATGCAGTGCCGCGGATGCGGCCCGGACGCTCAGCCCGACCACCGGTGGCACCACAGCTGACCCGGTATCGGCACTCGCGGGTACCGCCGGCCATGGCATCACCACGCGCGACGGCGTGGGGGCCCCCGGGCGCGCGGCGCGCGGCGAGGACGCGGCCACGGGCGTCGGCTGGCCGCCGAGCATCCGCGCCCGGTCGAACGACACCCGCTTCGACGCAAGCGCCTGCTCGAGCATGGTCCGAACGACCGGGGCGGCCACGTCCCCGCCGTAAATACCGCCGATGCTCGGCGCGTCGATCTTCACGACGACGACCAGTTGCGGATCGTCCGCCGGGAACATCGCCGCGAACGAGGCGACGTATTCGTCGACGTACTTTCCATTCCGGACGCGACGGGCGGTCCCGGTCTTGCCCAGCACGCCGTACGCACCGACCTGCGCGCGGCCGCCGGTCCCGCCCCGCCCGCTGGCCTCCCGCAGGAACTCCCGCAGCTGCCGCGCGACCTCCGGGGAAACCACTCGCCGGACAGGCTCCGGTTGATGCCGATACAGCACCGTGCCATCGGGAGCGCGGACTTCGCGCACCAGGGTCGGCGTCAGAAGGACGCCGTCATTGGCGATGGCCGCATACGCCGCCGCCAACTGCAGCGCCGTCACCTCGAAGTAGTACCCCATCGCCACGCTGGCCCGGCTGTACTCCGCCTGCCACTGCTCCGGCCGGTGCACCACCCCGCGGGATTCCGACGGGAGCTCCACACCGGTCGGGGACCCGAAGCCAAAGTCCCGCAGCTGCTGGTACTGCTCCGCCGGGGTCAGCCGGTCGGAAAACTTGACCAGGACGACGTTGCTCGAGACCTCGATGGCCTGGGCCAGCGTCAGGTCGCCCGGCTGCGCATGCACGTCCTCGATCTCGCGAACGCGTCCGTTCGGGAGCGGCATCTTCCAGAGCCCGCCCTCGTTGCTGACCCGTTCGGTGGAATCGACCCGCGCGTGCGAGAGCAGTGCCGCGGCCGTGAAGAGCTTGGCCGTCGAACCCGGCTCGAACGGCTCGGTGAACGCCATCAGGTCCGGCTTCCCGTTCTTCTGGGAGGCGACCGCCAGAATCTCTCCCGTGCGCGGATCGAGGAAGACGACGTCGCCGCCCTGCGCGTCGAACTCCGCGACCGTCTCCGCCAGCGCCTGCTCCGCGATGTCCTGCAGCTCGGCGTCGATGGTCAGGACCACGTCGTTGCCGGGAATCGGGTCCCGGCGCAACCGGCCCGGCGACTCGTACCGGCGCCCGCGCCGGTCCTTCAGCACCACTTCCTCGCCCGACGTCCCGGTGACCAGGGGATCGAGCGCCCGCTCCAGTCCCGACGCCGACGCGCCCTCGGCATCCACCCGCCCGATGACGCGGCCAGCCAGCCGCTGCGAGGGATAGACCCGCAGAAACACTCCCTCGATGTGGACGCCCTTGAACGGCCGGAGCGGTTCCACATCGGTGGCGGTGAACGGGCCGTAGAAATAGAGGTATGGCTTCCGGGCGAAGTCCCGCTTGAGCGTCGCGGCCGGCACGTCGAGCTGCCGGGAGGCGACCCGGAGCAGCGCGGTCCGCTCCTCGACTTCGTTCGGCGCGATGCCGACCCGGTAGGACTCCTGGGTGATGGCCATCGACAGCCCGCCGCGATCGAACAGGGTGCCGCGCCGCGCCTCGAGCGTCCGCAATTCGGTCCGGCTCCTCGCGGCTTCCGCCGCATAGTCCCCTCCCCGGACCAGCTGGACCTGTGCCGCACGCGCCACGACAAGCAGGAGGCTGACCGTGAGGACCACCTGGATGAGCCCGATCCGGGCCTGCACCCGCGCCATCAGCGCGCTCCCGCGAGTGGCGGCAGGGGAAGCGGGGCCTGCTCGGAGTCGCGCGGGAAATGCAGCTGCAGGTCGACGACCGCCTTGCGCCCCAGGACGGCGCGACTCGACGCGTCACGGATCCGGCGCTGCAGGTCCGCCTCCTTCGCCTCGAGATTGGTCCGCTCCTGCCGCAGCGCCGCGACCCGGCGGGCCATGCGAATGCTGGCCGTCTGCCGCAGCTGGACGACCGTAGCCACGAACAGGAACAGTGCGAGCCAGAGCATGACCCAGTGGCGACCCTTAAGCGTCATCGGCGACCTGGAACCCACGGAGCCTCGCGCTCCGCGCCCGGGGGTTGGCGGTGATTTCATCGGACGAGGGGAGGACCGACTTGCGCGGCGCCAGCGTTCCGAGCGCCCGGCCGCGACAGGTGCAGATGGGCTGGACGGGCGGGCAGACGCACACCGTCGCCCACTCACGGAAGGCATGTTTGACGAGCCGATCCTCGCCCGAATGATAACTGATCACCGCGAGGCGCCCACCGGGCGGCGAGGCTGTCGCGCAGGGCCGGCAGCGCGAGGGCAAGCCCCGGCAGCTCGTCGTTGACGGCGATGCGCACCGCCTGGAAGAGCCGGGCGAAGTCGCCGGGACCGGAACGGGGCCCCAGCACCCGCCGAATGGCGTTGACGAAGTCGTCGCTGGTGGCGAAGGGCGCCTGCGCCCGGCGCTCGAACCACTTCGGCGGCCAGTCGGCGGGCCCGCGGCTCGTCGCCGAATTCCCGGAAGATCCGGGCGAGTTCCTCGGCGGGGGCCTCGTTCAGCAGGTCGGCGGCGGACTCGCCGGCGCGGGACATCCGCATGTCGAGCGCGGCGCCACGTCGAAAGGTGAATCCCAGCGCCTCGTCATCGAGTTGCCGCGACGAAACACCGAGGTCCAGCAGGATGAAGTCGGGGCGGAAGGCGGCGATGGCCTGGATGGCTTCGGGGGAGGCATACGGCGCCGTGAGGAACCGGATCCCATCGTCACCAAGGCGGGCACGTGACCGCGCGATGGCGTCGGGATCGCGGTCGATGCCGAGGACCGTGGCGCCGGCGTCGCGCAGTGCCGCGCTGTGCCCGCCGTCCCCGAGGGTACAGTCCACCGCGCGCCGCGCGCCGGCCGCCAGGTCGAGCACGGCGTCGAGCAGCACGGGGAGATGGTATGCGGTCACCGGAGGTCCTGGGCGGGGGCGTTGAACGCGAACACCCCGTCCGCCAAGGCGAACGGGGTGCCGGGTGTTCTGGGAGCGGGGCTGACGGGGCTCGAACCCGCGACCTCCGCAGTGACAGTGCGGCACTCTAACCAAGCTGAGCTACAGCCCCCGATACAGCGCACCATAATAACCGGAGGCGACCCCGGGTGGAAGCCCTTACTTGCAGTACGCCTTGATCATCGAGGCGACGCGCGGCTTGTACTGCGCCACGTACTGCAGGTAGCGGGCGACGTCTTCCGGCTTGGCCGACCGGCCGAGAGTGAAGGCGGCCTCGGCCTCGGTCAGCAGGCCTTCTTCCTTGCGGGCCAGGTCGCACGACTTGTTGAATTCGGCTTCCTTGTCCACGTCGGGAATCTGGAGGAAGGTGGCCAACCCGAGCACGTAGTTGGCGGTCGGGGCCACCGGCCCCGTCGGGCTGGCCGCGGCGACGGCATTCCGCAGCACGTCGGCAGCGAGCGGGAGGTCCTTCCCTTCCGCCTGCAGCAGCGGCAAGGCGCCATTGGTCAGGACGGCGGCGGCAGCCTCCTTGGCCTGATCGTCGCCGTTCTGGATGACGAACTTGGCGAAGAGGAGCGACTCCGCCATGCGCTTCTGTTCGGCCAGCGCCCTCGCGGCGGCGAGCGCCGGCGCAACGGCGGTCGGATCGATGGCCATCAGGCGACTGGTCACGGCGACGAGGCTGTCGGTGGGGCCGGCGAGGCTGTACGCCGTCACCAGCTGGCCGAGCAGGGTCGCGTTGTCGGGATACTTGTCGACCCCGAGGCGCGACCATTTGAGCAGCGCCGCGGTGTCCGGTTGCACGGCGGCGAAGACCGTGACCTTCAGGAAGTAGGTGGAGTCGGCCCGGTCCGGCGCCTCGGTGTACACGTGCTCAAGGGCCCCGATGGCCTGGCCGTAATCGCCGGAGGTGGCGTAGGCGTTGCTCAGCAGATCCCAGAGATCGGCGTTGGAGGGATCGAGCCGGAGCCCTTCCTTGGCCACACTCACCGCGGCGTCGGGCCGCCCGTACTGCAGGAAGAGCTTGAAGGCGGCTTCCCGCAGCGGCTGGTTGGTCGGCGCCGCGAGGAGCATGCGCTGGAACGCCTCGATTACCTGGGCGCTGTCCCCCTCCGCCTCGTATTCCTTGGCGAGCGCGGTCCACGCCGGCAGGCTCTGCGGATCGCCCTTCACCGACTCGCGGAGGCTTCCGATGACTTCGGTGGCCGGTGCGTTGCGGTCCAGGGCGAGCATGGCGAGGCAGTACTGGGCCAGGCCGTTGGTCGGCAGGATGCCGATGGCCTTGCGGGCCGCGTCCGCTGCCTTGTCCGGCTTCGCGGTGCGGTCATCGACGCAGAGCTTGGCCGCGTCGGCCGATTTCACCGCCGGGGAGAAAGCGTCGGCCACCGATTCGCCAAACTGCTTGGAGGACTGGCCCGGCGCCTGCCGCACCACGACCACGTTGCCGGCGTCGTCGTTGACGCCCGCGAGGCGGGCCGTCACCACGTACACCCCGGATTCGTTCTTGCTCAGGCTCGAGGTCATCAACACGCGCGACTGCAGCTGAAGCGCCAGGACCCGCGCCACCACCGGCGGCAAGATGGCGTCGGCCGGATAGCCGTACTGGACCAGCGCGGACTGCATCTGCTCCAGGGGCACGACCCGGTAGGTCGAACCCGACACCCGGTCCATGCGGTTCCGCAGGGCGTTACCGACCTCGACCGCCAGCGTCGAGTCGGCCTCGACGAACGCGAACGGAGTCGCCACCATCAACTTGGGCGCCGCCGCCACCGGGGCACCGAGGCGCCGGGCGCCCGAGGGGATCTGCGCATGGACGGCCGGGACCAGCAGTAGCGCGACAGCGGCGAGCGGGGCAAATCGGTTCAGGCGCATTCCTGCGGCCTCCTGGGAATCTTGACGGAGAGCGAACATGGTGCGGCCGGGGCGACCCCGGGCCAATGGGCGAAGAGGGATTCGAACCCCCGACATCCTGCGTGTAAGGCAGGCGCTCTAACCAGCTGAGCTATTCGCCCGGCTGCCAGTGCCGGCCAGCGCTACAGCGCGATCCCCAATGGGAGAAGGACGCAATAACCAAGCACCAGCAGCACGGCCGCGAGGCTGGTGCTCCCCGATGCCAGAAGCAAGTACCCGGCCAGGAGCGAAATCGCTCCCGCGGCCAGCAGGGCCAAGTTTCGAGGCCCCAGCGGGATAGTGCGTGCCTTGGCGGGCTTTGAAGTTTCGGACATAAGCTATTAACCCTAGCCGGATGGCCCACGGTGGTCAAGCGTATCGGCCTCGTTTGAGGCCACTTCGTCGCCCCGCAACTCGGTCGGTTCTGCCGATGGGAGCCGCTCGGCGAGCGGCTCCTCCGGCGGATAGCTCCATCCGACGTCCAGCGCCGCGCGGCGCGGGGCGTCCCGGCGGCGGCGCGCCTCGTAGCCGAGGCCGACGACCAGCGCCATGGCGAGCCAGATCCCGGTCCCGAGCAGCCAGGTCACGATGCCGAACCGGGCCCGGACACTCTTCCGCCACACGTCATCGAAGCGATCGAGTGTCAGGCCCGTGGTGGTCACGACGGCGTCTTCGAACCCGACGCCTGCGCCCAGCTGCCGGAAGAGCGGCTCCAGCGAGCCGGTCGGATTGCGCCGCGCCAGCTCCATGACCGCCGTCGCGGCCAGCGCGTAGGCGGCATCGGCGGACTGCTCGGACGCCCGCAGCTCGCCGTCGAGCCCCCGCAGCCCCGGAATCGAGCCTGTCACCACCGCGAGGTTGATCCCGAGCCGGTCGAGCACGTCCCACTGCCCGCTCGCCATGGTGGCGTAGCCCTCGTCGAACCAGAGCGGGACCCGGCCGCGCACCGCCTGGTGCAGCGCCAGGTGTGCCAGCTCGTGGCGCAGCGTCCCCGTCACGTCTCCGGCATCGGCGCGCAACACGATCGTCCGCCCGCCGGGAAACGCCGCTCCCGCTCCCCATCCCGGCAACCGCCCCCGGGTGACGTCGTGGAACGCCGCGGAATCGGCGGCAATCACCAGGCGGATGTCGCCGAGGTCGCGGGATCCGAGTCCCGGCCACGGACCCGGACGGTCGGCGATCTCCGCCAGCCCGACCGCGAGCGCCTCCTGCGCCGGCCACGCCACCGCGGTGATCCGCCCGACGGTGATGGCCGTGGGCTGCCCCTGCCAGAGGGCCCAGGCGAGAATCAGGCTGACGAATGTCGAGGGATCTCTCCTCCCGATGCCGCAAGATCGAGCAGTTCGCGACAGCGCTTGCCCCACGGGTTGAACTTGTTGGCCTTGTGTCCGTCGGTCCACGTCTGGCGCGCATCGTCTGGCCGGCCCAGGAACCAGAGCGACCGACCGAGCTCGTAGTAGGCCTCGATCAGGTTGGGCCCGAGGGCAAGCGCCTTGCGGAAGAAGGCGTCGGCGTCCTCGTACATTTCCCGCTCCTGATACACCAGGCCGAGATAGAAATGCGCGTACAGCGTGGCCTTGCGGTCGTTGTCGAGGCGGATGGCGCGCGACAGGTGCTCGATTGCCTCGCCGAAGATCCCCTTCTTGAGGCAGATGTACCCGACGTTGACGCGCGCCAGCGCATTGGCGGGCTCCCGCATCAGGACTTTCGAGAATGTCCCGAGCGCCTCGTCGTACTGCTCGGACAGCATCTGGGCCCACCCGAGGAGGGAGAGCGCCTGGATGTCGTCTGGGGAGAGCGCCAGCGCCTTGTCGAGCGACTGGATGGCCCCGGGAAAGTCTCCAAGGGAAATCAGGCTCCAGCCCTTCTCGATGAAGGTCGAGGCGCCCAGGTGGTCGGCCTGCAGGACCGGTCGCGCCCCGGAAAACTGGGGAGCGGCGCCGTCGTCCGCGTCGGTGGCGAGTTGTTTGTACCGCTCGACCAGCCCCCGGATCTGTTCTTTCAGCGCGGTCAATTCGCCCAGCGCCCCGTCCACCCGCTTGAAGTAGGCGACGATGTCGCGCTTGACGGCCTGGCGCTCCGCGCCGGCCGGCGTGGCGTCGAGGCGGGCGGCGAGCGCGGCATAGTCATCGCGCAGGCCGGCGAGCCACCCCTCGCTCACGTGGCGGCGGCCTCGAGCTGCAGCCGTTCCTCGCTGCTGAACAGGCGCCCCGCCTGCAGGAGGATCACGGTGCGGTCGTCGAGCGTCAGCACGCCGAGGATGTACTTGGCGGCCAGGCCGCGCACCATCGGTGGCGGCGGCGCAATCCGGCGGCTGTCCACCCGCAGGACTTCCCGGACGCCGTCCACGATCATCCCCACCCGCTGCCCGTCCATCGTCACGATCATCACACGGGTCTCCTCGACCAGCTCGGCCGGCAGTTCCAGGCGTTTGCGGAGGTCCACGACCGGGACGACGCCGCCGCCATAGGGAAGCACCCCTTCCAGGAAGTCCGGGGCGCTGGGCACCGGGGACGGCGCCTGGTAGCGGAGGATCCGGTCCACCTGGGATATCTCCAGCGCGAACTCCTGCGTGCCGCCACGAAAGATCACAACCTGAATATCGTCGCCGGTCGTCATGGACCGCTCTTCCCCCCCAGGAGCCGGACTCCCAGGGCCTTGAGGTCTAGTATGGGTACCAACACGCCATCGCGGCGCGCGACGCCGAGCGCCCAGGGGAGCGACTGTCCCGCGGGAACCGGCACCACTTCTTCGGCAAGCACCGCGTCCGCACCATCTACCTCCAGGCAAATTCGCTGCCGCCCGGCGCGGGCCAGCACCCCCACCGCTCCGACCACCGCCGGGCACTCGCCGCCCCACAGCACGGTCGACAGGTTCACGACCGGCACCAGGCGCTCCCGGACCGCCACCACCCCGCGCACGGCGGCGTCGGTCGTCGGGACCGCGAAGGTCGCGGCGAGGTCCACCACCTCCAGCACCTCCGCCACCTCGAGGCCGATGTCCCTCCCGCCGACCTGGACAAGCAGGTACTGGCACGTCCTGGTCGCGCTCACGCGACGTTCATCCTGGCCAGGAGGGTGGAGACGCGTTCCCCGATCTCGGACACCGGCAGGACGAGGTCGGCGCCGCCCGCCGCCTGCGCTTCCTTCGGCATCCCGAAGATGGTGGAACTTTCCTTGTCCTGGGCGATGCCCATTCCCCCTGCGTCGTGGATCTGCCGGAGCCCTTCGGCCCCGTCCCGACCCAGTCCGGTGAGGACGACCCCGATGGCGCGGGATCCGAAGAGCTGCGCAACCGAGCGAAAGAGCGGATCGGCGGCGGGTCGGACGCCCCAGAGCGGCGGCCCCTGGTCGAGCGACAGGGCCAGCCCGTCGCTTCCCTCCGTCACTCGCATATGATAATCCCCCGGTGCGATGTAGGCGGTGTCGGAGACGAGCGGCGCCCCGTGTTCCGCCTCGACCACTGCCAGGTCGCTCTGCCCGGACAGGCGTTCCGCCAGGCTCCGGGTGAAGCGGGGCGGCATGTGCTGCACGATCACCACCGCGGCATGGTGACCGCGGGTGATCCGGGGGACGACTTCCGCCAGCGCGCGCGGGCCGCCGGTCGACGCGGCAATCGCCACGCAGAACCGCGCCCGGCCCGGCAGCGCGAAGAGACCGGCGGGGAGGTCGGGCCGGTTGGGCCGGGCGAGCATCGGCAGCCGATAGATGTCGGCGGCGCGAGCGGCCCGGAGCGCCTCCAGAACCCGAACGCTGAAGCGATCGCGCGCGGCCTCGTCGCGGCCGGCCTCCTTGGCCACCAGTTCCACGGCGCCGAGTTCGAGCGCGCGGATGGCGCCCGCCGTGCCGGGCCCCGCGTACGAACTGACCACGACCACGGGCCGCGGGGATTCCGACATCAGGTACCCGATGGCACCGAGGCCGTCGAGCTCGGGCATTTCGAGATCCATCGTGACCAGGTCGGGCTGGTATTCGTGCACCTTCCGGAGCGCGTCGAGGCCGTTGCGCGCCGTCGTCACCACGCGAAACTCTCCCGAACCGTCGATGATTTCGGTGAGCAGGCGTCGGATCAGCGCGCTGTCGTCGGCCACGAGCACGGTCGGCAGGCTAGAGATGCGTCACGCCCCGGCGTACGGCGGACACCTCGATCCGGCCGTCGTCCACGAAGAGCCGCACCGTGCGGCCGAAATCCCCGCCCACCTCGCTGCCCACCAGGGGAATCGAGTGATGGGCCAGCGCCGCCCGCACGGCGACGAGATTGCGCTCGCCCATCTGGATGGTCCCGACCGGCTGCAGGTTGGTGAACATCGAGGCACCGCCGGCGATCCGGGCCGTGACACGCGGGGCCCGCGCCCCCCGGGACACCATGTCCTGGAGCAGCAGCGGGATGGCGGTCTGGGGGAACTTTCCGGGGCTCTGGTCGCGCCGGCTCAGCGCAGGCGACGGCAGGAGGATATGCGCCAGTCCGCCGACCTTCGCCTCCGCGTCGTGGAGCATCACCGCCACGCAACTGCCCAGGCCGATGGTCAGCAGCACGTCGCCCGGTCCGCCGGCTTTGAATTCCGCCACGTGGACCAGGATATCACCCGAGCTCATGCCGCCCTCCGAAAAATGCGTTCACGGGCGTCGACCATGATCAGCCGCTCCCGGGCGATCCCGAGCAGCGTCTCGACCTTACCGAGCACGAGGATGCCGCCGGGCGTCAGTGCCTCGGCGAACTGCGCGAACAGCCGTTCCTGCATCGGCCGGTCGAAGTAGATCACCACGTTCCGACAGAAGATGAGATCGTAGGCCGCGGTGGGAATGACCTCCCGGGTAAGGTCCAGGCGGCGCACGGTCACCATCCGGCGGATCGCCTCGCGGACCTGCCAGGACTCCCCCACCGCCGTGCAGTACTTCCCGGTGATCCACGCCGGGGCCTCGAGAAACGCCGCCTGCGGGTAGAGGCCGGCGGCCGCGCGCTCGAGACTTCCCCGGTCGATGTCGGTGGCCGTGATCTGCACCCGCTCGGCCCAGGAGGGATGCCCCACCGCCTCCGCGGCGTCGGCGCACAGCATCGCCAGGGTGTACGGCTCCTCGCCCGAGGAGCACCCGGCGCTCCACGCCGCCATCCGCCCGTTCCGCGCCTGGAGCAGCGCCGGCAGCAGGTCCGTGCGCAACCGGTCCCACGTTTCCGGATTCCGGTAAAAGCGCGTCACGTTGATGGTGAGCGCGTCCTTCAGCTTGTCCCACTCCTCGGGCTTCCGGTCCAGCACCCCCATGTACTCCGCGTAGGTGTGCACGCCGCAGGCGCGCATCCGGACCAGGAGGCGCCGGCGAAGGCACTTGTCCTTGTACGCGTC
Organism: uncultured Gemmatimonadales bacterium; assembly: GCA_963705985.1. GTDB lineage: Bacteria > Gemmatimonadota > Gemmatimonadetes > Gemmatimonadales > GWC2-71-9 > SPDF01. The sequence continues at coordinate 577,978 of CAVPLK010000003.1, forward strand.
GAGCGTGAGTCCCGCCTCCCGGGATACCCTGCGGGTCAGGGTCTTGAACCCCTCCTCGTCGTCGATCATCACGCGGGGACGTCCAGGATCTCGAGGTTCGAGCGCGCCAGCTGGTGGCCCGGGTTCAATTCGGCGGCGCGGCGCCAGCAATCGCGGGCGCGATCCCGGTCGCGCTGCCGGAAGGCGAGGTTGCCGAGCTTGAAATAGAGGTCGTCGCCCAGATCGGGCGCCAGCTTGGCGGCACGATCGAACGCCGCCTGCGCGTCGTCGTAGCGCCCCGCACGATAGAGCACGTCGCCCAGGTTCTTCGACAGCTGCGGCAGGCTCGGCTCGTCGGCGAGCGCCGCCCGGAGCAGTCGCTCCGCCTCGGCCAGGTCGCCTGTCGCTTCGAGCAGCACCGCCAGGTTGTTGCGCAACACGGCGTGCTGAGGCCACGCTTTGACACCCGCCTGGGCCAGGGTGACGGCGCGGGACATGTCGCCCGCCGACCCGGCCGCGAGCGCCGCCGCCCAATACCACAGGGCAGGCACCGGCCGGGTCCCGAACAGCTCACGGGCCTTGGTGAGCCGCCCCTCGGCGACGTCCGGGTCTTCGCGCTTGAGTGCGATCACCGCCCAAAGCAGCATCGAGCGAGCGTCTTCGCGTGCGCGAGACACCGCCTCCGCGCCTGCCGCCTCGGCCTCCGCCAGCCGTCCCGCCCGCTCCAGCGCCAGCGCGAGGTTGTGCATCCCGGCGGGTCGCATGCCGCCCAGCTCCACCGCGCTCCGGAAGGCGTCCACGGCATCGGCCCAGCGCGCCTGTCGAAGGGCGATCAGCCCGAGGTAGAATGGGGCGTTCCCCTCCGCCGGGCGCAGGTCGGCCACGCGCCGGAATTCCCGTTCGGCCTCCTCGAACATCCCGGTCTTGTAGAAAGCGATGCCGAGATTCCGGTGCTCTTCGACCCGGGCATCGTTGACCCGTTCCGACTGCTGGGTGGCGGAGGTGCCGACGCGCCGCACGAATCCCGCGGAGAGCAGGCCATAGATGGCCTTGCCAACCTCGAACTCCACCAGCCCCGACGCGTCGATCACGTCCTGCACGTCGTTCCGGCCGTTGAGGAGGGTCAGGATGGCCTCCTGCTCGACGCTGAGCCGGACGCCCGCCGCCTGCAGGCGCTCCTGGTCGACTTCGAAGACGATGTCGAGGGTGGGGATCTTCTTGGCGATCAGGCTCCACTCGTCCACCCGGCGCGCCCCCTCCAGAAGCAGCGACTCCGGATTGATCGACACGAGGAAGTCCTCGCGCTCGGGGCGGATGCCGACTTCGAAGTTGAAGGTCCCGCTGCTCCAGGTGAAGAGGTAGTAGACGGCCTCTTCGACCTGGACCCGGATGTGGTCCTCCAGCTCGGCGCGCGTGATGTGACCGAGCTCCACGAGGATTTCGCCGAGCTTGCGATCCCGCTGGCCCGACTGGTGATCGACGGCGGCCCGCAGCTGCTCGTCGGTGATCCGTCCGTTCCGCACCAGCAGATCGCCGATCCGGTCGCGCCGGTTGACGATGGAGGCGTAGATGATGCGCCCGTCATCGAAATAGGTGTAGCCGAAGTTCTGTCGATCGGCGACCGCGAGACATCCCGTCTTCCGGCCGAGGGCCAGGAGTTGAATCACGTCGGGAAGGCTGGCTTCCTTGAGGCTGCCCTTGATGGCCATCAGCGCCACTCCTCGATCAGGCGCTCGCCGAGGTCCGGCCACTCCCAGACGCCCTTCTCGGGACTGCGGAACCCGCCCGCCCCGACCCCGCTGGTCCGCACGCCGGGCTCCGGTCTGGGCGGCCGGGGCGCGGCGCCTTCCAGCACCTCCCGGGCGAGCGCCGCGTCCGGCTCAGCGTGCCGGGCATCGGCGGCCGCCTCGATCCGCTGCACCAGGGCCTGGACCGCCCGCACCGACTCTGCCGGGCGCCCGGCGAGATAGCTCGCCAGCTCGGCATCGACCCGGTCGTACCGCGCGCCGAGGAGTCGCTCGATGACCGCCTGCCGCACCTCGCGCTCCGGCGCGGGCAGGTGCACGATCAGCCCCCCACCCAACCGGCTCGCGAGCCGCTCCTCCAATCCCTGGATTTCCCCGGGCTCCGCGTTGGCGCTGAAGACGAGCTGCGCCCCCTGCTCCATCAGGTGGTTGTAGAGGAGGTACAGCTCCTCCTGCGTCCGCTCCCGATGGGCGAGCAGTTGCACGTCATCGAGGAGAAAGGCGTTGACGCGCCGGTACCGGGCCCGCCACGGGGCGATCCGTCCCCGCTCAATGGCCTCGATCAGCTCCTCGGTGAAGTCCTGCGCGTTCAGGCACGCCACCAGCGCGCCCGGGGCTGCCTGGAGCAGATTCCCGACGGCGTGCAGCAGGTGCGTCTTGCCGACGCCGGCGCCGCCGATGATGACGAGCGGGTTGTACGCCGCACCGGGCCGGGCGGCGGCCTCGCACGACGAGCGCAACGCCACCCGATTGCCCTCGGATTCCACCAGGTCCTCGAAGACCCAGACGCTCTCCGGCGGTGGCGGCGGCGACCCGCCCTCGCGCGCCGCCTCCAGAAACGACTCGGCTTCAAGAATGCCATCGGGATCGCGGAAGACAGGGTCGCGAGCCAGTTCGTCGGCGAGGGCCGCGGCCTCCGCCTGCAACGCCTGGAGTCGCTCCACATCCGAAACGAAGCGGGACAGCGCCTCCGAGGGATCCCCGTCGACCCCGCGGTCGAGGAGGCCTCTCAGGCGCCCGGTCTGGTAGCCCTGGCCGTCCCACCGCGCGACCGCTTCCTCGACTCGACGCCTCCAGCCTTCCACCTGCCGGGTGAGCGTGTCAGCCACCTCGCTGAGGAACTCGCCGAACTCATCGGCCACGAGTTCCGGAGCTGCCGGCGCGGCTGGGGTCTCCGTCACCGGCTCCTCGGGCGGTGGCACGTCCGCCCCGGAGGGGGCGGCAGGCGGGGCATCCGCCGCCGTCGCGCGCACGCCGAGCACCAGGCGCGCCTGATCGGCATCGAGCGGGGCGTTGCCGACGGACTGGAACGCCACCAGGCGGTTCAGCGCGCCAATCAGTTCACGCACACTCTCGAGGGCCAACGCCGCCACCGCCTCCAGCACGCCTGCCACGAAGGTCACCTGCCGCTCCTCCGCCTTGCGGCGCAGGATGGCCACCCGAGTCTCGTAGTCCGGCGGGGCGATGTCGATCACCAGGCCGCCGGCCACCCGTCGCAGGAGCCGTTCGTCGAACGCCTCGATGTCCGCGGGGGGACGATCGCTCGTCAGCACGATCTGTCGCCCGGCCGTCTGCATCTGATCGACCAGCCGGAGCAGTTCGGCCTGGGTTTCGCGACGGTGGGTGACGAACTGCACATCGTCGAGCAGCAGGATGTCCGCCTCCGCAAACCGGCGGCGATAGGCGTCGCCCTGCCCCGCCCCGACCGCCGTATGGAACGCCTCGACGAAGTCGTCGAGCGTGACATACTCCACGCTGAGGGCGGGATTGATGGCCTGGGCCGCGTGGCCGATGGCCATCAGCAGATGGGTCTTGCCCAGCCCGGGGCGGGCGTAGATGAAGAGGGGGTTGTAGCCGGTCCCCGGCGACTCCGCCACCGCGCGCGCCGCCGTGGCGGCCAGCCGGTTCGCGGCCCCCACGACGAAGCCGTCGAACCGCAGCTGCGGGCTGAGCTGCGTCGTCATGCGGCGGAGTTCCCGGCCGCGAGGCGCTGCAGCACCAGCTCGGAGATGCCCTTCAGCGTCTCGAAGACCCCATGTCCGTGCAGGCAGTCGGCCCCGAAGCTCCGCACGCCGCGGAAATTGAGCGCGTCGTCGAGTTCGGCGGGGCTCAGGATCAGGTCGCGCGGGAGGTCCTGCTTGTTGTACTGGAAGACCACCGGGAGCTGCCGGATATCCACGCCCTGCGCGAGCAGGTTCTCCTGCAGGTTCTGGAGGCTCTCGACGTTGTCGTCATAGCGACGCGCCTGGCTGTCGCCCACGAACACCACGCCGTCCGCACCCTGGAGCACCAGTTTGCGGGTGGCGTTGTAGTAGACCTGCCCGGGGACGGTGTACAGCTGAAACCGCGTGGTGAACCCGCTGATGCTTCCGAGGTCGATCGGCAGGAAGTCGAAGAAGAGGGTGCGGTCGGACTGGGTGGCGAGCGACACCATCCGGCCGCGCCGTCCCTCCGGCACCCGGCCGTAGATGTACTGCAGGTTGGTCGTCTTGCCCGACCGTCCCGGGCCGTAGTAGACGATCTTGCAGGTAATTTCCCGGGTCGTGAAATTGACGAGCGACATCCGTTACCGTCCGAAGAGCGAGCGCAGGCTCGCATTGAGTTCGTTCTCGAAATCCGCGGCGAGCACCTCGCGCGCGGGGGTCTCGGTGGGCGCCACCGCGCGCAATTCTTCCACCAGTCGGTCGAAGAAGAGGCGCACCAGCCCCAGCGAGCTGTCGCGGTCATAGACGACGAGGCCGATCCAGCGCCCCTGCGGCAGATCGAAGCCCGACAGGAAGAGCCCTTTCGAGGATCCCTGGTGGCTCAGCGAGCGCGAGGCCCCGGAGGCCGTCAGCCTCCCGAGCTCGTCCGTGCTCGCCATGATCGCGGCACCCAGCGCCGAGGCGGACATGACGTCGAGCGCGCGGGTGAAGCCGTGCTGCGCGACCACCTGCCCCGACGCCGTGGTGAGCAGCACCACGCGGGCGGAGGACTCGGCCAGGAAGCGCTGTAGCGGGTCGGCCACCCACGGCTCGATGACGCGCATCAGCCGACGTGTGCCGCGGCGCGCCGCAGTTCGAGACGCACCAGCCCGACGTTCACCGCGGGGTCGGTCACAGCCACGACCAGCAGATCGCCCGGGGCGGGAACCGCCACGAGGCCGCCCTCCTCGGCCCGGAGGTGGACGAAGGCCGGCACGGTGCGTCCGGCGGCTTCGGTGGCGCGCCCCAGTCGTGCCACGACCCCCGCCATCAACGCGGCCACCGCGGCGCCATCGATTCCCTCCATCGACGACTCCGCGACCACCAACCCCTCCTCGGCCGACACGACCATGGCGCCGCGCACACCGCGTACCCGGGTGATAGACTCGAGCGAGGTGACGAGGTCGGTCTTCACGCGGCCCCCTCCAGCCACCGGCGCGCCGCCTCGGACGCGCGCTCCGCCTGCAGCGCGAGCCGCCCGATCGGGACGCTGTTGTCGCGCACCAGCAGGAGGAGCGACTCTGGCGTGGGTGCGCAGAGGAAGAGGTTCGCGTCCGCCGTTTCCGCGGCGACGCTGGTCCACGACCCGAGCGACAGGAGCCGGGCCGCCCGCTCGGCGTCCCGGAACACCCCCGCCAGATGCGCGGCCACCGTATCGCCGACGGAGCGCCCGTCGGGCGCGGAGAGGCCGCCGCCAAGGCGGAGCCCTTCACCATCCAGGAGCAGGAGACTGTCGTGCGCCCCCTCCAGCCCGTCGAACATGCCAGCGCGGGAGTCGACGGGGCTGGCGGCAGGGTGGCCGACCTCAGCGGGGCTGGCGGGCTGCGGGGCCGCGGTATCTGTGTCAGGGGTGGCGAGGGCCTCGCGCACGCGCGCCACGGCGGCAGCCACACCCTCCGCGCCAGGATCCCTCGCCAGCGCCGTGTTGAGGTGTTCCAACGCCTTCGGCAGGTCGCCCGCGACGTAGTACAGGAATCCGATGCCTTTATGGGCGCCGGCGTGCTGGCCGTCGAGCCGGAGCGCGATGTCCCATTCGTCAAACGCCCGTTCGAGGTCGCCCTGGTCGCCGAGGACGCGGGCGAGGAGATCGTGGGCGTCGGCGAGTTCGGGATACCTGGTCAGCCCCGCGATGGCGACCTTTTCAGCCGCCGCCAGCTGCCCGCGGCGGCGCAGGGCCTCTCCCAGGGGGAGGAAGACCAGGCTCGACGGATCAGCCGCGAGTTGCGCGGTCAGGACGCGGATGTCTTCATTGCTCACGGCGTCCTCCCAATCCTTCCTTCAGGGTGTTCACTGCGGCCCGCCAGCGCTGCACCGTCGCTTCCCTGCCTCGCTCGCTGTCCGGGCGCGCATCCAACGCATCCCAGCGCGCCCAGGCCTCCAGCGCCGCGCCAAACTGCGCCCGGCCGACCTCGGCCAGTCCCAGCAGCCGAAGCGCCGCCGCCGCATCCGGCTCACACCGCAGCGCCTGGTTCAGGCGCAGCACCGCCTCATCATAGCGCGCCTCCGCCAGCAGGACGCGTCCGAGGACCAGATGCGCGGCGGCCGCCTCGGGAAAGGCGAGTACCGCCTCCTCCGCGGTGAAGCGGGCCCGCGCCACTTCGCCGAGCAACAACCCCTCCTCCGACGCCGCGATGAGCACCGCGAGATCGTGCACCGGCGCATCGGCATCCTGGCCGAGCGCCGTCGGCTCCGTCACCCCGATGACGCCTGCCGAGGCGAGCCCGAACAGCGTGCGCGCCACATCGAAATCCGACCGCCCAAGCTGCGCGGCGAGGGACCGGACGTCGGTGACCCCGTCGATGCCGGCGAGCACCTCCCACTCGAACGGCAGCAGGTCGAGCTGGCCGCCGTCGTCCTCTGGTGACCCGGTGAACTGCGGGATCACACCGAGATGCGGAACCTTGGCCTCGATCCGGGACCACTCATCGATGCGGCGCGCGGCCTCCATCAGCAGGGACTCGGTCGGGATCCGGATGGTCGCCTCACCCAGGGAGTCGGGGAGCGGCCCGTCCTCGAACGAAAAATAGCCCTCTGACCAGCTCATCAGTTCAAAAATGACTTCCTCGACCTGGGCGCGGATCTGTCGCTCCAGTTCCTTCTTGGGCAAGGCGCCGATTTCGACCAGGATGTCGCCCAGCCGGTGCCCGGGACGCGACCGCTGGATCGCCGCCGCGCGGGTCACGTCATCCTCCCGGACCTTGCCGCCCCGGACCAGGAGGGCGCCGAGCGGGTGTGGGTTGCTGCGGATTTCCGCGGCGATGACCCCGCCTCCGTCGAAATACACGACGCCGGCGTTCTGGCGCAGCTCGGAGGTCACCCGAAGCACCCCCGTCTTCCGGCCCAGGTCGAGCAGCTGGAAGACGTCGTGGATCTGCAGTTCCTTCAGCGGGCCTTCGATCGGCACCGGTTACTCCGCCGCGGCGGTGAAGATGTGCACCAGGTCGCGAGTCGAGCGAAGCTGGTTCCGCGCCGAGGAGGCGAGCACGCCACCGGGATCCGCCCGCACCACCGCCTCCCACTGATCGGAGGCCTCGCGGTAGCGCCGGACCCGGACCAGGGCGGCGCCGTAGGCGAGCCGCGCCGGGGCCGCCTCGGGGTCGAACCGCAGCACGCGCTCGAACGCCTCGATCGCCTTGTCGGCCCGCCCGTCCTCCAGCAGCAGCTCGCCGAGCAAGGTCAGCGCCTGCAGATCCCAGGGGTCGGCGCCGAGGAGCGCGATGAGCGGCACCATCGCGGTCTTCGGTGTGTCCACCCGGCGGAGGAGCCCAGCGAGGGCGCGGGCCGCCTCGGAGTAGGTCGGCAGGAGATCGAGGGCCCGCTGAAATGCGAGCCGGGCGCCGGTCCAGTTCTGCCGCTCCTCTTCCAGCGTTCCGAGCTCGAGCCACACCTGGACGAGTCCGCTGTCGAGTTGCAGCGCCGCCTGGTAGGCGTCGAGCGCCGCTTCCCGCTCTCCGAGCCGGCGGGAGACCCCGGCCTGCAGCTGCAGAAGATCCGCCCGACCGGGCGCGCGCGCCTGTGCCTCCCGCAGGGCGTCGAGGGCACGGACCGGGTCCCCGGTGGCCAGGCGGACGCGGGCGCACGCCACGAGCGCCTCGACGTGGTTGGGGGCGAGCTGGGCCAGCCCCTCGGCCCCTGCCACGGCCTCCTCCGCCCGGTCGAGGGCCAGGAGGGAGCGTACCTCGCCGAGCAACGCGTTCACGTCGGCCGGATCCCCGCTGCGCGCCTCGCGGTACCGCTCGAGCGCCTCGCCATGCAGTCCGCGCTTGCCGAAGATGTCGCCGAGCAGCACCGCGACGCGGGCACGGGAGGCGCCCCGGCTGATGGCGCGGGTGAGCTCCGCCGAGGCCAGCTCGAGGAGCCCCTTGCTGATGTAGTCGCGCGCGAGCGACAGCGCCGCGTCTTCGGCGGCCGGCGGAGCGGGCGCGGCGGAGGCCTCGGGTGCAAGATCCTCGAAGATCCCCTCGAGGAGCGAAGCGTCGAACACAAAGGCGTCGCCCAGGTCGGTCGCGGTCACATCGGCGCTGATCTCCGGCACGATCGCGATGAGCGGGTCTTCGTACTGCAGGTCGATCGAGAGCTGGAACTTCTGCTGGATGTAATAGGGCTCGAGCTCGAGGGCCCGCTTGGTGGCGCGCAGTGCGCCGTCGAAGTCGCCCAGCTGGCTGAGGGTAAAGCTCAGGTTGTAATGCGCCGAGGCGTAGTCGGGAGCGGCGTCCACCGCGCGGGCAAAGGCGTTCTTCGCGTCGGCATACCGATGCAGCTCCATCAGCACCAGGCCGATGCCGTTCCAGGCGGCGGCGTTGTTGGGATGATCGCCGAGCACGGCGCGGTAGGTCTCGAGCGCGGGCTGGAAGCGGCGGAGCTGGAACAGGAGCAGGGCGAGGTTGAGCCGCGGGGCGGCCAGGTCGCGCTGGACCTGCAGTGCCGCACGGAATGCCGCCTCCGCCTCGCCGGTGCCGGGGTCATGCGCCAGGAGGACGCCGAGGTTGTTCCAGGCGAGGGCGTAGTCGGCCTCCAGCGAAATGGCGCGCTCGTACGAATCGCGCGCCGCGTCGCGCCGACCCGCCTGGTGGAGGCAGACGCCCCGCTCGTTCCAGGCCTTCGGCGAATCACCATGCTCCTCGACCAATGCGTCGTACAGCTCCAGCGCGCTCGGCAGGTCCCGGCGAAGCAGGTGGACCTCGGCCATGGCCTGGAGCGTGAGGCGCCGATCCTCGCCGTGATCGAGGGCCATCCGATATTCGCGGAGGGCCTCCGGGTAGTACCCCTTCTGGCGGAACGCGAGCCCGAGGTTGAAATGGGCCAGCGTACTGCCTTCCGCCAGCACCGGACGCATCGAATCGGCGAGCGACTGCCGGCCAGGCATCGAACCGTCGTCGGGATGGTCGATCGTCAGGTTGGCCTGGGCGCGGCCGAGGGTCGGATTGAGCGCGATCGCCTGCTTGGTCGAGGCGCGGGCGTCGTCGTGCAACCCCATGTCGCCCAGCACAAAGGCGAGCAGGTAGTGGGCGTCGGCGTAGTCGGGATTTCGGTGGACGGCCTGCCGCAGGGTTTCCAGGGCGGCTTCGTTCAGCCCCCGGTTGTAGAGCGCCTCGCCGTAGTAGAAGAGGGCGACCGGGCTGTCGGGGTCCTGCTCCGCCGCCTGGCGGAACCAGTCCTCCGCCACCTCGACGCGGCCCCGGGCCTTTTCGGCGAGGCCGAGCTGGAGCAGCGCAGGGATGTCGTCGGGATGCCACGCGAGGAGCGCCTCGAACTCCGCCACGGCCTCGTCGGTGTGCCCGAGCGCGGCGTAGGCGCGGGCCAGCTCCCAGCGCGCTTCCCGGTCGCCGGCCGCGCGACGGAGGCGCTCCCGCAGCTCGGTCACCCGCTGGTCGTAGTAGCCGCTGGCGCGATAGGTGATTTCGAGATTGCCCTGCGCCACCTGCATGCGGGGATCGAGCTCGAGGGCGCGGGAAAACTCGGCAACGGCCTCGGGGATGAGGCCCTTCTGGTAGTAGAGGACGCCGAGGTTGTTGTGCGCCCCGGCGTCGGACGGGTCGATGCGGCGGGCGAACGACCGCAGGACCGCGAGGTCCCGTTCGGGCAGCGCCGGACCGCCCATCGATCAGCCGACGCGGATGGCGTCGAAAATGGCCCGCAGCGACGCCAAGTCCGGCAGGAGGAGGAAGTGGCCCTTGAGGTTGGAGGTGTCTCCCTCGAACTGGAATTCGGATTCGACGCAGAAGACGTAATCGCGTTCGGAACCGAAATTGAGATAGGTCGAGGTCAGCACCGCGGCGCTGAGGTCCACCACCAGGCTGGGCACCGAGGGCACCAGCATCATTCCCATGAAATCGCTGAGCGCATTGAGATAGGCGCTGCTCAGGATGTTGCCCACTTCCTTGATGCCGGACTGCTCCATCACACCGAATTCGGTGGTCGTGCCAGGCGCGCGGCGAAGCAGTATATCGCAGAGGGCGTAGGCGGACGGCTCCGGAAAGAGGAGCAGCGTGCGGCCGGTCAGGTCGCCCATCATGTGCATGAGGACGGCCGCCACCACCTCCTCGGGGTCGCCCAGCACTTCGGGCACTTCCTCGAGCGGCGTCACCGTCACCTCCGGCACGCTGATCATGATCTTCTTGTTGGTCATCTGGGAGAGCGCCGTGGCGGCGTGCCCCGCCCCGATGTTCGCCACCTCTTTGAGGGCGTCGAACTGGAGCTCCTTCAGATCACGCACGTCATCCATACGGTCCTCCCTAGACAAGGGCCGCTGCATCGAGAATCAGCGCCGGGGTGCCGTCCGCGAGGATCGTGGCACCGCTGAAGAGCGGGGCCGTTCCCTTTGGGGCATCAAATGCTTCGACCACCACTTCCGATTGTCCCATCAACGAATCCACGACCACGGCCGAGCGCCGGTCGCCCACTTCCAGGACCAGCCCCGGCCGCCGCGGGGGGATCTCCCCGCCGTCGACGCCGAGCAGCGCCCGCAAGTGGACCGTCGGAATGATCCGGTCCCGGAGCACGATGGCCTCGCGCCCGTTGACCTCCGTGGCCGGTTGCACATCGAACTCCACCGTCTCGGCCACATAGGACAGCGGCACGAGGTAGCGCTCGCTCCCGACCCGCGCGGTGAGCACCCGCAGGATCGCGAGGGTCAGCGGCAGGCGGAGGGTGAAGGTGGTACCCGCGCCGGGGGAGCTGGAGATTTCCACCGCCCCGCCGTGCGCGCGAACCCGCGTCAGCACGACATCGATCCCCACCCCACGGCCCGACACGTTGCTCACCCGGTCCGCCGTGCTGAATCCCGGCCGTCCAAGCACCTTGAGCAGGAGGTCATCGGTGAGGGTCTCGACCTCGGGACCGACCACCCCCTCCCGCTTGGCCTTGGCGAGGATGGCGCGGCGGTCGATCCCTCGCCCATCGTCCTGGATCCGGATGGCGACCGTGCTGTGCTCCCGGGCGGCAGAGAGCACCAGACGCCCTTCCGCTGCCTTGCCATGCCGCTGCCGTTCGTCGGGCGACTCGAGCCCGTGATCCACCGCATTTCGCAAGAGATGCAGCAGCGGATCACCGAGCTCATCGAGGATGGCCCGGTCGAGCTCGATGCCCTCGCCTTCCATTTCAAAACGCACCTGCTTGCCCAGCTGCCTGGCAAGGTCCCGGACCGCCCGCGGGAAGCGGTCGAAGACCTGCCACACCGGGGTCATCCGCGCCTCGATGATCTCCGCCTGCAGGTCCGAGACCAACCGGCTGATCCGGGCGCCGAGCGCCTCGAGTTCGCCACCCGGATCGAGCTGGGCCAGCTCCAGCAACCGGTTGCGCGCCACGACCAGCTCGCCGACCTGGCTCATCAGGGCGTCGAGGCGACGTCGGTCGACCCGGATCTGCCCGCTGCGGGCGGAGGGGGCGACCGCCGCGGCCGGGGCCGCAGCAGTCGGGATTCGCCACTCCGCCGTCTGTGCCGAGTCGGCGTCCACCGCCACGCTGGCGATATCGCCCGCCGCCTCGATGGCGGCCACGATCTGGGACTCACCGATCGGGGCGTCGAGCCGGAAGGTGAAGCGGCCGTCGAACCCCTGCACGTCGAACGCCGTCGCCGGTGGCATGACGCCGCTGATCTTGCCCAGCTGCTCCGCGCGGCGCAGGGCCAGATGGGCACGAGCACCGAGGAGCGGTGCATCCGGTCGGATTTCGACCCGCACCACTCGGCCCGCCTCATCGCCAACATCCGACAGCGGAATCGGTGCCGACACGGGTGGGGGCGCCTCCGCGACCACATCGGCCGCGGCCGCCTTCTTTCCCTTCCTCGTTGCCGCCTGCTTGGCCGGCGTGGGCTTCACCACCGTAGCCGAGGCCGCCGCCTCGAGCGCCGCGGGCAACTCCCCGGCATCGAACGCGTCGTCCGCCCCGGCTGCTGCCTCGTCGACCCCCCGCTCCAGCGAATCCACCGCCTTGAGGAGCAGGTCGACCACGTCCGGACCCGCCGGGGCATGGCCGCCCCGGACGGCGTCGAGCAGATGCTCGGTGCGATGGGCCAGGTCGGCCAACCGCCCGTACCCCATGGTGGCCGCCATGCCCTTGAGCGAATGAATAGCCCGGAAGAGTCCTGCCACCGCGTCGCTTGAACCGGGTTCCCGCTCCCATTCGAGCAGCAGCCGGTTGCAGGTGGTCAGGTGTTCGCGGCTCTCGGCAAGGAAGAGGGCGGCGTACTTGTTCAGGTCCATGGCGTCAGCCGAGGACGCGCTGTACCGCCTCGAGCACCCGGGAAGGCTGGAAGGGCTTGACGACGAAATCCTTGGCGCCGGCCTGAATCGCCTCAACGACCAGCGCCTGCTGCCCCATGGCGCTGCACATCAGGATCTTGGCCTCAGGCGATTCACGGCAGATTTCGCGGACGGCGTCGATGCCGCCCATGTCGGGCATGACAATGTCCATGGTGACGAGATCGGGTTTGAGCTGGCGGTACTTCTCGACCGCCTGGACCCCGGTCTCGGCTTCGCCGACCACCTCGAAGCCCGCTTGAGTGAGGATGTCGCTGATCATTGTCCGCATGAAGATGGCATCATCGCACACCAGGACCGTGTGGCTCACAGGTCAGTCTCCAGGCGTCTAAGTGGTTCGTGAGAAGGAGCGGTCGGCGCCGCTGGCGGCGCTGAGCAAGGGTGCCAGCAGCGCCTCGGTATCGAGTACCACGAAATGGCGGCCATCCCGACGTCCAACCGCCTTGACGAGCCGGACATCCACGCCAGGCAGCGCCTCGCGGGCTTCCAACTGGTCGACCGGAATCTCGAACAGGTCATCGACCCGACCCACCGCCAATCCGAGCCGGCGCGTCCCCACATCGACAACCAGCAGCGCACCCTCATGCTCGGGCAACGGCGCCCGGTCGAGCAACCGATGGCCATCGACCACCGTCAACAGCGTACCCCGGACGTTGACCAGCCCGAAGACGGTATCGGGGGCTCCGGGGATCCGGGTTATCGGAAGGGGCGCCAGGATTTCGCGGGCACGACTGGCAAGCATCCCGCAGGCCAGGTTGCCCACCTGAAAAACGACCACGCGCACCGTCTGGGAGTCAGCCATCTCTATTAAAGAAAAGAAGATAGCGAAGAGCCTCATCGGGAGCAACAGAGATGGAGTCGCCCGCCGTGAGCTCCAGCGCCCCGCGCAGATCGGCCGGCCATTCTGACCGGAATTCGACCGCCTCTTCGGTGATCGGATGCTTGAAGGCGAGCGAGGCGGCATGCAGCGCCTGCCGCGGGGCGGCCCGCTCGATCGCCTCGGCAACCAGCCGGGCCGAGCCGGAGATCCGGCGGCTCCCGCCGGCACCGTAAACCGGGTCCCCGATGACCGGATGGCCGATATGCGCCAGATGCACCCGGATCTGGTGGGTGCGGCCGGAATGCAGTTCCAAACGCAGGAGGTCGGCGACCTGGAACCGCGCGATGCACCAGGCGTCGGTCCGCGCGGCGCGGCCGTCGGCCAGGACGGCCATCCGCTTGCGGTCGCCCGGATGCCTCCCCAGCGGGGCCTCGATGCGCGTCGGGTTCTCGTCGAGATGCCCCCACACCAGCGCGGCGTACACCCGGCGGATGCGGCGCGCGGAGAGCATCTGACCGAGCCGACGATGGGCCAGGTCGGTCTTGGCGACCAGCATCAGCCCGGAGGTGTCCTTGTCGAGCCGATGAACGATGCCCGGGCGCCCCTCGGCGCCGCCGGAGAGCGTCGTGCCGCGCGCGATGAGCGCATTGACCAGGGTGTCGTCCCAGTGTCCCGGGGCGGGATGCACGACCAGCCCGGCTGGCTTGTCGATGACCGCGAGGTGATCGTCTTCGAAGATGACCGTGAGCGGAATGTCCGCGGGGCGAATCTGCCGTGGCGGCTCGCCCTCCGGTAACGTCAGCTCGACCGTATCGCCGCGGAGGAGAAGGCGCGAGGCACGGGCCACCTTGCCGTTGACGGTCACCCGCTTGTCGGCGACGAGCCGCGCGGCCTGGGTGCGGGAATACTGGAGCTGGTCGGCGAGGAACCGGTCGAGACGTTCGGTGCCGTCTGCGAGGACGGTGAAACGCTGGGGGGAAGTCATGGGGCCGGCCTCAGCCGGCCGACGCAGCTTCGTGGCGGGCCTGCCGGTTGTCTTCCATCCAGAGGGAGATGGCGAGCGCCACCGCTCCGCAGGTCACCGCGATGTCGGCCACGTTGAACGTGGGCCAGCGGAGATTGCCGAGCCCGAAATCGAGGAAGTCGACCACGCCGCGTGGGCTCCGGATCCGGTCCACGAGATTGCCCGCGGCCCCGCCGGCGACGAGACCGAGCGCCAGCTGGCGCAGCCGGTCGCCGGTCGCGGCCACGGCCGACATCCGGGTGAGCAGTACCACCGCGCCGAGCGCGAGGACGAGGAAGATCCACCGGGAATAGGCCCCGAGATGCAGGCCAAACGCGGCGCCAGGATTGTAGACCAGGGAGAGCTGGAACCACTCTCCCATGATGGGAATGCCCGTGGTCCGCAGCAGGTATGCTTCGGCCACGAGCTTGGTCACGGCATCGAGGAGGAGCACGCCGAGGGCGGTGGCGAAGAACAGCCGCCGCTCACCGGCGCTTGGCATCCTCTTCCTTTTCCTTGCAGCTGATGCACAACCGCGCGTGCGGCAGCGCGTCGAGGCGCTCGAAATTGATGGCGGAGCTGCAGCTCTCGCAGGTGCCAAATTTGTCGGGGTTGTTGTAGAGCCGCCCCAGCGCCTGGTTGACGTGCCAGAGGTACCGGCCCTCCTTCGACGCCATCAGGAACTGCTTCTCGCGTTCCATGGCGTCGGTCCCCTGATCGGCCATGTGGAACGAATAGGAGCTCAAGTCGCCGTCGGCGCCCTGCAACGTGGAATTGAAGGACTCGTCGTAATGCCCGAGTTCCTTCATGACACGTGCGCGCTCCTCGATGAGGCGCTTTTCGAAATACGTCAGCTGCTTCTTGTTCATGCCCGGTCCGTGTCTGTGTGCCGGCCGGTGGGCCGGACATCGCCGTGTCGTTGAATGCCGATAACCACCTCGAGCCCGTCGAGCGTCACTTGCTGCTCCCGGTCCGGGCGGTCGGCCCGTGATCCTACCACCAATGCGCGGGCGAGCGTCTCGCCCTGAATGAAGTCTGCGTACGCCTCCACGGCGGCCAGCAGGTCCGGCGCGCCGTCGATGGTCAGGGCCACTCTGGTGGCGATGTCGTATCCCGCGTCCTTCCGGAGCCGCTGGATCCGGTTGACCAGTTCGCGCGCCACCCCTTCCTGCCGGAGGGGGAGGGTGAGCACGGGGTCGAGCGCCGCGACGAACGGCCCTTCGCTCTGGACGGCCAGATCACTGGCCACCTCCCGGCTCACCGCTACATCCTCGGAAAGATACTCAAATCGCCGCCCATCCACCTCCACCACGGCACCCCCACCCCCTTCCAGCGCCCGCAGCTGGTCGGGATCGAGCCGGGAGGCCGCGGCCGCCGCCAGCGGGGTGTCCTTGCCGTAGCGCTTGCCCAGCGACCGGAAATTGGGCTTGGCGCGGAGGGTAACCAGATCGGCGTCCGAGGCGACGATCTCGATCGTCTTCACATTGACTTCCCGGCTGAGGAGCCCCAGCAAGGAAGTGAAGACAGGCCCCTGCACCGCCGAAGGCACGGCGACGACCATCCGGGCCAGGGGCTGCCGGACGCCGGCGCCGATCTCTTCCCGGGCGGCGCGAGCGAGCGAGGCCAGGCGCCGCACGGCGTCCATGGCCGTTTCGAGTGCCTCGTCGCGCGCGCCCCCCGGCTCCGGAAACCGGGCGAGATGCACGGACGTGCCGACCAGGCCGCGATGCATCCAGTCGGACAGGAACGGCGCGGCAGGGGCGAGGAGACGGGAGACCGTCACGAGGCAGGTATGCAGCGTCGTCAGCGCCTCCGGATCGGCCTCCCCGTCGACCGCCCAGAACCGGGCGCGGTTCAGTCGGACATACCAGTTCGACAGGTCGTCGACCACAAACCCCATCAGCGACCGGGTGCCGGCGGTGACGTCATAGCCGTCCCACGCCGTGTTCACCTCGTTGACCACGGCGGCGAGGCGACTGAGAATCCACCGATCGGCGTGGGACTGCGGCGGCGCGCCCGCGGAGCCGGCCGGCGCCCAGTCGGCGGCGTACTGCGCGAAAAACCGGTAGGTGTTGCGCAGCGTGTTCAGGAAACCGCCCGCCACCTCGGGAATGGTGCGGGGGTCGAATTTCTTGGGGAGCCACACCTGGCTGGAGACGAGCAAATAGAGCCGCACGACGTCGGCCCCGTACTCGGCCAGCAGCGCCGTGGGGTTCACCACGTTGCCGCGGCTCTTGGACATCTTCTGGCCGTCGGCGTCGAGCACCAGCTCGTTCACGATGACGTGGCGGTACGCCGGTGCATCGAACGCGGCGGTGGAAATGGCGAGCAGCGAGTAGAACCACCCCCGCGTCTGGTCCACCCCCTCGCAGATGAAGTCCGCAGGGAAATGGGCTCCGAACTCCGCCTCGTGCTCGAACGGGTAATGCCACTGGGCGTACGGCATCGAGCCGGAATCGAACCAGGTGTCGATGACCTCGGTGGCCCGGGTCATCGTGCCGCCACAGTCGCAGGCCCAGGTATAGGCGTCGATGAACGGCTTGTGGGGATCGAAGTCCAACGGCAAGGCGTTGCCCCACCGCTCCGCGAGCTCGGCGTAGCTGCCGATGACCGTCACGTGCGAGGGATCCTGATCGCAGGACCAGACCGGCAGCGGCGTTCCCCAGTACCGGTCGCGGCTGAGCGCCCAATCGACATTGTTCGACAGCCACTCCCCGAACCGTCCCGCCCCGACCTCCGGGGGGTGCCACGCCACATCGGCGTTGAGCGCCAGCATCCGGTCGCGCAGGGAGGAGGTGCGGACAAACCACGAATCGCGTGCGTAGTAGATGAGCTTGCTGCGACAGCGCCAGCAGTGCGGGTAGGTGTGGATGTACTGCTCGGTCAGCAGGTGCCGGCCATCGGCCTTGAGCCGACGGACGATGAGCTCATTGGTCTCGTCGGCGGTGACCAGCAGCCCTTCGAGTTCGGGCCAGGTGGTGCCGGTGAAGGTGCCGTCCGCCGCCACCGGCCGGAGCAGCGCCAGCCCGTGCGCCTGCCCAGCCGCATAGTCGTCGGCGCCGAAGGCAGGCGCCATGTGCACGATGCCGGACCCGTCCGTGGCGGTGACGAACTCGCCGGCCACCACCACGCTGTGCGCCTGGTCGTCGGGCAGCGGCACGACATCCAGGGGCCGCACATACCGGAGGCCGACCAGGTCCGCGCCGGCAAGGACCCGGACCGGTTCCGATACCGCCGCCTCGCCGAAGAGCCGAGCCAGCAGCTTCGGCGCCAGGCTGGTGGCCATCACCAGTCGGCGGCCCGCGCTGCGGGGATCGGTGTACTCGCCGTACTCCAGTTCGGGATGGACCGCGGCCGCCACGTTGGATGGCAACGTCCACGGCGTCGTGGTCCAGACGACCAGCTCCCGGCCCGAGCCGTCCTCCAGCGGAAAGGTCACGAAGATGGCGCGGTCCCGCACCTCCTCGTAGCCCTGGGCCAGTTCATGGCTCGACAGCACGGTGCCGCAGCGCGGACAGTAGGGCAACACCCGGTGGCCCCGGTACAACAGGTCGCGGTCGTGGAGGCGGCGGAGGATCGACCAGACCGACTCCACGTACTCGTTGCTGAAGGTGATGTAGGGGCGCTCGTAGTCGAGCCAGTACCCGATGCGGTCGGAGAGCTGCTCCCAGTCGGCCTTGTAGGTAAAGACGCTGCTGCGGCAGAGCGCATTGAACCGCTCGACGCCGTATTCCTCGATGGCCTTCTTCCCCTTCAGCCCCAGCTGCTTCTCCACCTCGATCTCGACCGGCAACCCGTGGGTGTCCCATCCCGCGATCCGGGTCACGGAGCGCCCCTGCATGGCGCGGAAGCGGCAGACGAGGTCCTTGATGGTCCGGGAGAAGACGTGATGGATGCCCGGCCGGCCGTTGGCGGTCGGCGGCCCCTCGAAGAAGACGAAGGGCTCCCCACCCGCACCGGCCGTGATGGTCTGGCGGAAGAGGTCTTCCGCCTTCCAGGTGGCGAGCAGTTGCTGCTCGAGCTGGTCGGCGGCGAGATCGGGAAGGAGGGGAAAGGCCATCAGTGCACGCGGCGCGACGGAGCGCTTACGCCTGCTTCTTGAGCACGAGCTCGGTCTGGGACTGGGCCGCCGCCTGGGCGGAGGCCTGCAGCCCCTCCACCTCGCCGAGCTGCCGTTCGAGGAGCGCGCGGAAGTTGGCGAGAAACGCGGCGAACTGACGCTTCCCGACATCGGTCCGCTCCCGCAGGACGCGGTCAAACTCCTCCGACACCCGTGGCTGGAACGATTCAACGCGCGCGGGCTCGTAGCCGCGGAACGCCCGCGGGAACTCGTGGCCCCGGATGTCGTGCGGCGTGGGTTGGAAGCTGTCGTCCGTCGTCATGTCTGGCGTCCCCCGAACAGGATCGTTCCCAACCTGAGCATCGTGGCCCCTTCCTCGACCGCCACCTCGTAGTCGCCCGACATCCCCATGGAGAGTTCCTGGAGGGAATGCCCGCGGACGACCGCCTCATCCCGCAGCCGGCGCAGGGTGCCAAAGGCGGTCCGCTGGAGGGAGGCGTCGTCCGTCAATTCGGCCATGGTCATCAGCCCGCGCACCTCGATCCGGCGGAACTCCCGCATCCCGTCGAGCAGCGCCGGCAATTCCGCCGGGCCGACCCCGCCCTTCTGGGACTCCGCCGAGCAGTTCACCTGGATGAGGACCGCTTGCCGCGTTCCTTCCGGGGCCCGCCGGTCGACTTCCTGCGCCAGCCCGAGGCGGTCGACCGAATGGATCAGGGCAAAACGGCCGATGATGCGCCGCACCTTGTTCTGCTGCAACGACCCGATGAGATGCCAGTCGACGGGCAGATCGGGGAGCGCCTCCTGCTTCTGCAGCGCCTCCTGCACCCGGTTTTCTCCGACCTGGCGGAGCCCCGCGGACAGCGCCGCCCGAACCGCGTCGGGCCCGAACGTCTTGGTCACCGCGACGATCGAGACCGGCTGCTGCAGGCCGGCGCGGGCCTGGGCGGCTGCGATCCGCTCCCGGACCATCAGGAGCCGATCGGGGAGCTCCGCGAAAGTCATAAGTGCGAAAAATACAACGAGTTGCCGCGGATTGGCAGGGAGCGGCTACGGCGAATCCGTGCTCGGCAGCAGGGGGCGGAGGCGTGCCTGCGAGAGCGCCGCAGCCACGGCAGGATTGGGGGAGAGCGCGAAGGCGAGCTCGAGGTTCCGGACCATCATCGGCTCGTCGCTGCCCTGATAGGCGTAGGCGAGCTGGGTCGGCGGGAGCGCGAGCGTCGAGGCGAAGGAACGGCTGGTCACTTCGAGATCACGCGTGGTGCGCGTCCGCATCCCGCCGTACCGATACGTCTCCCACACCAGGCGATCCGTGGTGACCAGGTCAAGCAGCGTGCCCGCCAGGCGCTGACGGTCGATGCCGGGCGCGAGCGAGTCGGGCGCCGACGGCTGCAGCAGGTACACCAGGCCCTGCTGAATCAGGTAGGGGTCGAGCGAGAGGAAGTTCCGCCCTGTCGTCACGGACCAGGCCACCGGACGCCGGGCCAGGTTTTGCTGAATGACGCGGGCTGCGACGAAGTCGCTCTTGTAGAAGATGGTGCCCGCCTGATAGGTCTGCCGGTAGGGTCCGAAGGTGACCGCAATCGGCTTGTCGAGCTGCCGCGGGTAGGCCGCCTCGATTTCCGCGTCCGTCATCGGGAGAGTGGGCCAGTCCGGCCGCGGGGCGGCATGACCCTGCCAGATCGCGGGGGCCGACGCCTCGTCGAACGACCGGATCGGAGTCTCGCGGAGTTGCCTGGCATACCAGTCGGTGTTGGCCAGCGCGAGGCAAACGATGGTCACATCCTGGCGGATCCCCTCCACTTCCTGGGCCCACCAGAGGGGAAAGGTGTCGTTGTCACCGTAGGTGAAGAGCACGCCGTAGGGCGGAACCGAGTTGAGGAGATCGTACGCGAAGTCGGCCGCCAGCCGTGCGTCGGCGCCGTGCCGCCGGCTGGCGGCGCCCACGTTCCCCACGGCAGGGAGGAACGCGAGGAGGAAGAGGAGCGGGACGGCCGCGCGCAGCGCGGGCCTGGTGATGCGCGCCAGCCCCTCGCGAACCAGCGCCGCCAGCCCGATTCCCGCCCAGACTCCCCAGACCAGGAAGCTCACGACGAAGAAGTAGTCCCGCTCCCGGACCTCGTGCATCGAGCTCTCGGGGAAGTGGGCGTAGCCGAGCGACGCCCCCGGCTTGAAGTTCATGTACGCGACCAGCCCGAATCCGGTCACCAGGAAGAGGGTGACGAGGAGCCACCACCCCGCCCGGTCGGCCCGGCGCTGCACCAGGCTGCCCCGAAGTCCCAGCACCGCCACCAGCACCGCGCCGACGAGTTGACCGGTGATGACGCCGCTCCCCCACCTGGCCCAGCCGCGCGACCACTGCCAGCTGAAATACTGGAAGTAGTTCTGGATCTGCAGCCCGATGATCGTCAGGCTTCGCCCGGGATTCGCAGGGCCGTGCGCCATCGTGGGATCGTCCAGCGGGGTCCGGACCGGGTACTGCTCCCGCCGGATCACGGCGAGGAGGGCGTCCCAGGTGGAGGGGTCGGCCTCGTTTGGTATCGGCGACTGCCCGGCGCGGATGTAGAGGAAGAGGTAGGTCGTGATTCCGATCGCGGCCACGCCCAGCGACAGGATCGCAAACGGGAGCATCCCCGCCATGGCGGCAAAGGCCGTGGCCGCCACGAAGCAGAGCCCCCCGATGACGATGAGTGGTGTACTGCCCAGTCCCGTCCCGATCAGGAGCGCCCAGAGGCCCGCCACGACCGCAACGGTCGCCCATTCCCGGCGGCGTTCGGCCTCCGAGGCGGCCGGCGCGCCATGGATGGTGGCCACGAGAAACATCACGACCGCGGGCCCCGCCAGGAGCGCAAGGAGGTGGTTGCCCATCGAGATCCCGGCGAGATACACGATCAGGAGAATCAGCCGGAGCGCCTGCTCGGTTCCGCGTGCCGCGCGCCACCGCAGGCAGAGCCAGCAGACCAGCGCGATGGTGAACGTGGCGACGCTATAGACCTCGGTCTCGTTGGAGTTCTGCCACTGCGTAAAGCTGAATGCCGACATCACCCCCGCCGCCGTCGCTCCGCCCAGGACCACGAGCCGCCGTGTGCCCGCGGCGAGGTCGGCGGTGCCACGCCAAAGCGCCTGGTGGGCCACGAGGAAGAAGAACCCGGCCGCCGCCGCGCTGAACGTGGCGCTCATCAGATTCGTCCGCCAGGCGTATTCGCCCACCGGGAACAGCTCGGCCCAGACATGCCCGAGCAGGACAAAGAGCGGCGTCCCGGGCGGGTGCGGAATCCCGAGGTTGTGAATGGAGGCGATCAACTCCCCTGCGTCCCAGAAGGTGACGCTCGGGGCGAGGGTGAGGACGTACCCCGTGAGCACGAGGGCGAAGAGGGCAAACGCCGCGAGGTAGGGCGGCCGGCTGTCGTCAGGAGGGATCAGTGGGCCGCTCCGAGGGCGTGGGCGACGGCGAGCGCGTCGCGCACCGCTGCAGGTTCATGAACGCGGAAGAGCCGGGCGCCCCGGGCGTAGGTCAGGGCGCAGAGGGCGGCGGTGGCCCGGTCCCGGTCCGAGACGTCGCGGTCGGTGACCGCGCCGAGGAACCGCTTGCGGGACGGTCCGACCAGGATCGGGCGGCCCAGCGCATGCAGCGCCACCAGCTGGTCGGCGAGCAGAATATTCTGGTCGACGGTCTTGGAAAAGCCGAATCCCGGATCGATGACGATCCGGTCGGCGCTGATGCCGGCGGAGGTGGCCCGTTCCACCGCCAGGCGGAGTTCCTGAACGACCGCGCCCACCACATCGCCGCCGTAGTCGGCTTCGTCGTACGTCGCCATCGATTCGAGCGGGCCCCGCGAATGGGTCAGGACGACTCCCGCCCCTGCCGCGGCGATTACGCCGGCCAGCTCCGGGTCGAGGCGCAGCCCCGACACGTCATTGACGACCGAGGCCCCCGCGGCCAGCGCCGCCCGGGCGGTGACCGCCTTGACGGTGTCCACCGACAGGGTGGTGCCGGGCCAGCGGTGGCGCAGCGCCTCGAGCACCGGCACCACCCGCGCCATTTCCTCGCCGGCCGGCACGGGTGCGGGGCGGCCGGGGCGGGTGGATTCCCCCCCGACGTCCAGCACGGTCGCGCCGCCGTCGAGGAGTGCCTCCGCCCGCGCGAGCGCCGCTGCCACGGTCTGGTGCTTGCCGCCGTCGCTGAAGCTGTCGGGGGTCACGTTGACGATACCCGCGAGGACCGGCCGGTCGAGGTCGAGGCTCCCCGACGCCGTAGTCCACACCGCCGGCACCTCCATCGGAAGCGCGAGGCCGACCTGAAAGGCCACCTCGGCGAGTTCGGGTGGCCCCACCCACGGACGGGCCAGCGCCTGCAAGCGGGCCCGGCTGCCACTGATGAGCGCGCCCGTCTCGGTGGTCAGGATGTCGAGACCGAGCTTGCCGCCGGCGTAGGCCACCAACGCCTCGCGAGTGGCGTCGTCGAGTCCCGACAAATGCAATGCGGCCGGCTCAGTTCCCTGAGCGGCCGCATCGGCCTTCCATTCTTCGAAGCCACCCGCTCGAAGGACCGCCCGCACCGCCTCCCGCGAGGCCGCGGCGAGCGGAGTCACCTTCACGCGCCGGCGGGCTCCGCCGGCGGGGCGCCCAGGGTCGGGATCGCCGCAGGGGCGACGGCCTTGGGGATCGCCACGGCTGCAGCCGGCGCGGGCGGAGCGGGTGGCGCGTCCCGCGGTGGCAGCGGGAGATTCTTCACCAGGAGATCCAGATCCTCGCGATCGATGGTCTCGCGGTCGAGCAGCGCCTGCGCGATGCGCTCGAGGAGCTCTTTGTGCTCATTCAGCAGGACGCTGGCCTTGGCGTATGCCTCGTCGAGGAGCCGCTTGACCTCGTCGTCCACCATTTCGGCGGTGCGCTCCGACACTTCGCGCCGGTGGCCGAACTCCCGGCCGAGGAAGACCTCCTGTTCCCGGTCGCCGATCGCCATGGCGCCCACCCGCTCGCTCATGCCGAACTGGGTCACCATGCGCCGGGCGAGCCCGGTGGCGCGCTCGATGTCGTTCCCCGCCCCGGTGGTCACCTTCTCGGGGCCGAAGATCAGCTCTTCGGCGACGCGGCCGCCGAAGAACATGGCGAGGTTGCCGATGAGCCAGTCCTTGGTGTAGCTGTGCCGGTCGGTCTCGGGGAGCGAGGCCGTGAGGCCCAGGGCCCGGCCGCGCGGCACGATGGTGACCTTGTGCACCGGATCGCTGCCCGGCGTCTTGAGCGCCACGACGGCGTGTCCCGCCTCGTGGTACGCCGTCAGCCTCCGCTCATCGTCGGTCAGGACCAGGCTCCGCCGCTCGACGCCGAGCATCACCTTGTCCTTGGCGTCCTCGAAGTCCGACATCGACACCAGCGACTTGTTGGTGCGAGCGGCCAGCAATGCCGCCTCGTTGACCAGGTTGGCGAGGTCCGCGCCGGCGAGCCCTGGCGTGCCCTTGGCCAGGATGTCGAGGCGGACGTCCGCCGCGAGGGGAATCTTTCGCGTGTGCACGCGGAGGATCCCCTCGCGCCCGCGCACGTCCGGCGCGTCGACCACGATCTGGCGGTCGAAGCGGCCGGGCCGCAGCAACGCCGGGTCGAGGACGTCGGGCCGGTTGGTCGCGGCGATCAGGATGACGCCGTCGTTCGACTCGAAGCCGTCCATCTCGACCAGCAGCTGGTTGAGCGTCTGTTCCCGCTCGTCGTGCCCGCCGCCGAGGCCGGCGCCGCGGTGACGGCCGACCGCGTCGATTTCGTCGATGAAGATGATGCAGGGGGCGTTGGCCTTGCCCTGCTCGAAGAGGTCGCGCACCCGGCTGGCGCCGACGCCCACGAACATCTCCACGAAATCCGAACCGGACATCGAGAAGAAGGGCCGCCCCGCCTCGCCCGCCACCGCCTTGGCCAGCAGCGTCTTGCCGGTGCCCGGAGGGCCGACAAGCAGCGCGCCCTTGGGCAGCCGCCCGCCGAGGCGAGTGAACCGCTGCGGATCCTTGAGGAACTCGATGATCTCCTGGAGCTCGACCTTGGCCTCGTCGGCCCCCGCCACGTCCGCAAAGGTCAGCTTGGGCGTGTCACCGGTCAGCAGCTTTGCCTTCGACTTCCCGAAGGAGAAGGCGCGGTTGCCCCCCGACTGCATCTGCCGGAAGAGGAACACCCAGAGCGCAATGATCAGGATCCACGGGAGGAGGTTCAAGAGGACGGACATCAGCCCGGTCCTGGATTCCTTGGCCTCGATCGTAACACCCGACTGCTCGAGCCGCGTCTGCAGCTGCTCGCTGTTGGTGAACGGCAACAGGACGGTGAAGCCCTTGGCCGAGCGGGAGTCCTGGAGCACCGCCGTCCGGAACTCGCCCTCGAGCCGCTTGCCGTCGACCACGGTCACCTGCCCGATATTGCCCGCGTCGAGCTGCGTCAGGAACGAGGTGTAGGAAAACTCCTGCGTCGGGTTCTTCTGGCGGTTCATGGCGCTGTAGAGCGTCAACGCCAGCAGGCCCACGAGCAGCCAGAGCGCGAGGTTCTTGCTCATGCCGGCCCAGTTGGGTCCCGTGGGGCGAGGAGGGATGCGTTCAGCCATTCGTCAGTCCAGGTCTACGATGTAGGGTAAATGCCGGCAGTCCTCGGCGTGATCCAGACCGTAGCCGACCAGGAAGGCCGGCGGGGCGTGGAATCCGACGAATCGGAGTTCCGGGGGAGGTTCGGCGGCGATCTGCTTGTCGAGCAGGGCGCAGATGGCCAGACTGGCCGGGTGCCGCGCGCGGAGCAATTCGACCAGCCGCGTCAGCGTCCTCCCACTGTCAATTATATCCTCAACGACCACAATATGTTTCCCGGCGAGGTCGGTGGCCGGATCGTACAGCAACCGCACGTTGCCGCTCGACACGGTTCCTGTCCCGTAGCTGCTCACCACGAGGAAGTCGACCTGGAGCGGCCGCTCGATGGCGCGGGCGAGGTCCGCGAGGAAGATGAAGCTCCCTTTCAGCAACCCCAGGAGCAGCACATCGCCGTCCGGATAGGCCTCGGTGATCTCCTTTCCGAGCGACGCCACCCGCTCCGCGATCTGCTCGGCGGTGAAGATCACCGACTTGGCTTTGCGCCCCCCGCTCCGCCGTTCCAGGTCACCCACCGCTCACCTCGATCCGTAGTGCGTCGTTGGCCCCCTCAGCGGGGAGCGCCTCTGCCCCCCGACAGATCCCCGCGACCCACACGAGGGTTCCCTCGATCTCCAGCACCGGCCACCCAGCCCGGCGGCTCCGTTCGATTCGGGCCTCCTGGAGCAGTCTCGCCAGGGGGCGCCGGCCGCTGCCGCCGAGCGGGAGGAGCCGGTCGCCGAATGCCGGCGCACGCACGGTGGCCTCTTCCCCGATGAACCAACCGACCCAGCCGTCGCGCCGGTCCACCCGGGGCGCCGGAGCCCGGTTCCACGAAATGCGCCACGGCCCCCAGTGGGTCTGGCCTTGCGCACCGCGCAATCGAAGCGGCATCGGCGGTTCGGTGGCGCGATGGAAACAGATCCTGCCGAAGGAAAGTTCCGCCCGCCACGGCCCGCCGAGCTCCAGCACCGCCCCACTGCGCCCCCGCCGTGCCACCTCGAGCAGGCGATTGGCGCGCGACGCACCCAGCACGCAGCCGATCCGCCGGGCAGCCGCGCGCAGGAGGGTCGTCGCGAGGGCGGAATCATAGGTGGCCAGCGGGAGCGCGGCAACGGAAATCCGGCCCCCGGAGTACTGCGGATCCAGCCCCGGCACGGCGTCGAGCGCGGCGTCCCAGGCCAGACGGTCGACGGCCGCGTGGCGGGCGAGTCGGAGGATCCGCTCCCCGGCACCCGGCTCACGCTCGGTGAGTGCCGGCATCAGGACAGTGCGAACCCACGATCGCTGGTGGACCGGGTCGTGGTTGGCCGGGTCCACCCATCCCGAGATTCCCCTCGACTCGAGCCACGCGACCAGTTCCGTCTTTCGAAATCCGAGGAGGGGCCGCAGTCTCCGGCCCTGACGCGAGAGCATCCCCGAGAGGCCGGCGACCCCGCTGCCGCCGAGCACCCGCAGCAGGACCGTCTCGACCTGGTCGTCGGCGTGGTGCGCCAGCACGATCGCGTCCGCGCCCTCCGCGCGTCGGGCCTGCTGCAGCCAGGCGTGGCGAGCGGCGCGGGCGGCGGTTTCCGTGGTGCCCGCACCGAGATCGAGGCGGCCCACGACGACATCGAGCCCGAGCCGCCCGGCGACGGCCAGGACCTGGCGGGCGACTGCCGCGCTGTCAGGGTGAATGCCGTGGTCGACGTGCGCCACGACCAGCTCCATGCGGTGCGCGTGCCTGGTGTCGGACAGGAGGTGCAGGAGGGCCAGGGAGTCGGGGCCGCCGGAGACCGCAACGACCACTTTGCGCCATTCCCGGGGAGCATCCAGTGCCTCCCAGGCACGCTGAAAACGCCCGAGAAGGTCGTCGGATGGGCGGACGGATGCGCCGGCCTGCAGGGGAAGATCGGGCGAAGGCATGGACGGAAGTTAGCCGCCCGACGCCCTCGGGGAAGGCGGCGTCAGCGGGCGTAGCTGTGGACCATCTTGCCCTTCGCGTCGAGGACGGCCCGCACGTACCCTCCCGACTCACGGTAGCCGTACACCTTCATGTTCCCGGGGGTCGTCGCCTGCGGGAGGGGCACGCGCAGCAGCCAGCGCTGAACGATCCATCCACCACCGGGGAGCGGGGCGAAAGTCAGCACTCCGCCGCCGGTGTACCCGCGGGCCCACTTGGGCAAGCGGGTGTAGAAGAAGTCGAGGCGCCGCAATTGCGCCGACTGCCGGTCGAGCCAGAGCGTCCCCCGGATATCCGATCGCGAATCGCGCTGGCCCGGCTCGAAGGCCAAGCCGACCCATTCGGGTGGCTCCCCCTGGCCGGGCGGCACCGTCCAGAAGCAGTGCCCCTCGAAAAACGGCTCCGACAGCAGGAACTCAGGGTCAGGGCCGTACCAGGTGGGGCCGTCGACCGTGTCGTCGATGTTCTCGATGAAGCCGATGGAGAGCAGCGTGTCGGGAGGCGGCGCACGAACAGGCCAGGCGCTGATGCTCAGCTCATTCAACTCCGCCACATCCGTGGGGTTCCCGAGGCGGTCGATGTTGCGGTTTTCGAGCGCCGTCTCGAAGCGGTAGGACCGCGACAGAACGGTCTGGGCGGTGATTTCGAGCGCGGTGCCAGCCTGCAGCCAGAGGGCAGACGAGAGGGTGTCGCCGCGCGCCCGGTCGCCGCACATCGAGGTACCGGCAATGGCGATCTCCGGCAACGCGACGGGCGCGCCCGCGAGCATCAGTGTCCGGTCACTGAGCTCCCCCGCGGGGAGCCTGACCTCTGAGTCGAAAGGGAGGTACCCGATCCTGAGGACCCGCAGGCGATAGGCGCCCGCCGCGGGAGCCCGGACGACGAACCGTCCCGCCTCACCGGTCACCATTTGGGCAACGCGCCTTCCTGAGGCGTCTTCGAGGACGACGAGCGCACCGACGACGGGCGCGTCAGAGGTGGCCTCGAGCAGGCGGCCGCGGACGCCCTGGGCGGCGAGCGGGACGGCGAATACCGACAGGCAGGCCGCGAGGAGAATCGGGGTGCGGGTCACGCCCGTGAACCTGCGCCTACCAGTCGGGATGTGCAAGCCGAAGAAACGCGCCTGTCACCGTGAGGTCTCCATACCCACTAGGTCACACTACCTCCGCCACCGCACCCTCCGCCCCTCGAGGTGCACACCCCCGATCCACCGGTCCACTCCGTTGACCTCCACATGGTCGAAGCGCCCCGCGAGCGCGTCCTGTCCCGCCAGGGTCAGCTCCACGCTGTCCCGCCCGCCCCCGGTGAACCGCAGGGGTGGTACCGTCGCCTCGGCGAGCCGCCCGACCTGCCACCCGAAGACGAGGTCGCCCAGGAACTCCGCCTCCTCCCGGTCGAGATGGGCGGCGCGAAAGAGCCTCGGCAGCGTGAGTGGTCCGGCCGCGAGCGACTGGAGGATCTGCCGTTCGGTACGGGAGAGGCCGTCGGCGGTGCCGGGATACTCTTCAAACAGTCGCTGGAGCGCGCGGGCCAGATGGGGCAGCGCCGGTTGAGGAGTGCCTGCGCGCTCGACCAGCGCGGTATGGTCGGGCGCCCGGAATTCCCGCCAGGCGGCCGAGGCAAGGCGCAAGCATCTCCGGAGTCACCGACCGCCGAGAGGCAAACAGCTCGCGCATCCGCTGCGGCGACTGCATGCCGAGGAACTCTCCCGGATTGATGATCGACAACCGCACCGGCCCGGGGTCGACGCCGGTGAACCAGTCGAGCACCTGCAGCAGTTGCAACTGGTCATAGAGGTCGTGCTCGAACCAGAGCACGACTTCGGCGTACGCCCGAAAGCCGGAGAGCATCGCGTCGCGCCAGCGGAGCCGGGGAAGCACCTGTTCGGGGTCGTCCCACCCTGCCTGACCGATGAATTGCGCCCGCACCGCCGTCAAGTCGCCGAGCGACAACCCGGCAGGCACCGGCCCCTCGTGCAGCACGTCGCGCCAGGGGAGCACGCTCCCGCCGACACCGGCCTCGAGAATCCGCTCGGCGGCCGCGTCGCCGTTGGTGACGTGGAGTCGTTCAGGGCTCGCGGGCATAGAGGCCGTCGAATGCCGTCGTCCAGGTGGCGCCTCCATCGGTCGATGACTCCCAGAGCTGACGCACCTTGCCATCGACGAGCGGCGTCCAGGTGACGCGCTCGGTCGTCGTGACGCCCGGCTGGGCGGGCGTGGGGTGCGCCCCCCACAACACCATCTGCCGGTCCACCAGCTTGCCCTTCAATTCCAGAAGGTTTCCTCCCGCGTCCATCCACACCTGTCGCCAGGTGCTGTCGGCGGCATTCCACATGTTCAGGCTGGTGCCGTCCCCACCGTTTGAGCTCCGCCAGTGCTCCTGCAGGACGCACCCGCCGAGGAGCGATTCGATCCGGTTCGTCCCGGCCGCTTTCCCCTTGGGGTTCGTCACCGACCAGGAACCGACCCAGAAATCGAATTGGCGATACTCGGGCGCGACACAACCCTGCTGGCCCTGCGCCGAGGCGGGGCCGACGGCGAGCATGGCAGATGAGAGGAGAAGAAGGAGGGCGGGAATACTGCGGCGGACGGTCGGGACTGGAGGCATCGGGCGCTCGGGGCTTCGGGAGTGGAGAGGGGACTCCCTGCCCTACGCGCGGTGCGGGGGCGTGGTTTCCCGCGACCTACCAGTCTCCCCGGCTCTTCCGGCGAAGGTAGACATACCAGACGCTGAGGAAGCTCCCGGCATTACCGACGAAGGTGCCCAAGTTCACGAGCGCCCACCCGATGTCCGGCGTCTGGGCATGAAACCCGAACGCCGCGATCACGGCACCGAAGAGTTGGAAGCCACAGAACCAGAGGAGGGCGATCAGGTAGGAGCGGCGCCGGACGGCCTCCGCCCGGAGATCCGCCGCCTGCCGCCGCGCCTGGAAGACAGGATCGTCTTCGGCACGCGGGGGCCGACGGGGCGGCACTACTTCTTGGCGTAAACGCTGGTCTTGCCGGTCTTGTCCCACGCCATCACGTCATAGTGTTGGACTGGACTGCCTGGCATGCCGGGGGAGCCGATCGGCATCCCGGCCACGCCGATACCGGCGATCTTGGGCTGCTCCTTGAGCATCTTGGTGATCGCGTCGGCCGGGACGTGGCCTTCGATGACATACCCGCCGACGACCGCGGTATGGCAGGTCTGGATGGCGCGAGGGACACCGGAGGCGCTCTTGATTTCGCTCAAGTCGTCCATGTCGATGGTCTTGACCTCAAACCCATTCGCCTTGAGGTAGTCCACCCAGAGCTGACAGCACCCACACGAGGGGGACTTGTACACGGTGATGGTCGAACTGGCCTCGGCCGCTGTCACAGGCGCCGCGCGGTTCGCGGCGGCACCGAGCGCGACGGCCGCGGCGAGGGCGAGGACAGCGGGGACGATCCGGGGAACTCTCATGACAACCTCACATCCTTGAAATCGAAGGGCTAACGAGTCGGCCCGCGACTCTCGGCGTCGCGGCGGTGCCACTCGAAGACCATGCCCTTGAAGAGCAGAAAGCCGAAGAACCAGGTGGCGGCGGCCACGGTGACCGGTCCATAGAAAGTGACGGGCATCTGTTTCCTCTGTGGTAGGGGCAGACTCCAGATACTAACAAACTCACCCGCCCTCGGCCAGCGCCCGCAGCGCCGAGAGGTGCTCCTCAAGCAATTCGGACGTGACCGCCTCGATCTTGCGGCGCGGGATGACGGTGCCGAGCGCGAGCCCGTGGACCGACGCCTGACAGACGACCGCAGTGGACCGGCGCCCTCCGGCCGCGAAGTCATACCCGATGCCCAGCCGGAAGAGCGAATGATGCACCACGACTGCCAGCCGGGAGGGGGCGTCAAACACGGTCACCTCGCCCTCACACGCCGAGGGGACGAGGCCGATCTTCACCCGCTGGACGAAGGTCGCGCCGAGGGTGAAGCCGCCCGGGCCGCCGTCGGGCGCAGAGACGCTCCGCAACCCATGGACCCATTGCATCAGGGCCTCGGGGTCCTCCACCAGGCGCCAGACTCGGTCCCGTGGCGCGGCGATCAGCACCCGATGTTCGAGTCGGTGTGCGTCGTGCGAGGCCGCCCGCCCTGCCGTCACAGCGACCGGCGAATGCGGGACAACCCCTCGCGGATCTCGTCGCCCAGCAGCTTCGCCGCGGCGCCGACATCCTCCATCACATCGCCGGCTTCGTCGCCTGCCTTGTCGAGGCGGCTCCGCAGTTCGCCGATGCGCACCTCCATCTTCTCCCATTCCTCGCGGGCCTCGGCCTTGCCGAGGTGCATCCGCACTTTCAACTCGTCCCGCTCCTGCTCGAGCTTCGCCAGCATCTCGCGCAGGCGCTCACGCATCGTGGCCATCGTGCCGTCCTTGTGGTCAGAGGGTCGTTACGATCCCGGCTTTGCCGGGGCCGCTTCGAAAAGGAGCAGCCACCCCCGGCCCGGCGCAACCGGGATCGGGGCAAAGGGGCCGAAGGAGGCCGCCGGCTGGTAGCCGGCCAGCTCCGGCGCGACGACGCGTGCCTTGGCTGGATCGAGACCGAGCCGGGTCCAGTCGACGGCCAGGCGCACGCGGGCGGTGTCCGGCGCCCAGCTCGCGACCGCTACGATGCTCCGGCCCTCGCCCTGATAGACGGTGGCGAGCACGTCGGGCCGGCCGGTGCGTACCGGCGAACCCGGAACCCAGAAGCCGATCATTCTGGTGTCCTGGATCCGGTAGGTGTCCCAGAAGTTCCAGATGGCGCGTGGATCGCCCGACCAGGGCAGTCGGTTGGTCATGCCGAAGAGCATTCCGCGCCACGGGTTTCCCCCGCCCTCCAGCATCTCGCCCATCAGGCCGTACGGAATCCCGGACATCTCGACCAGCCAGTACGCCGGCGACGAATCGTAGTCGAAGTACTCGCCGAACCAGAGCCGGTCGATGAAGGGGAAGTGCTCAAGATAGAGGTTGGCGCTGCTCGCGAAGCCGTCCCGCGGGTTGTACTGGTTGGCGGAGTGCAGATCGATGAGCGGATCGGGGCGCCCACGGGTCAGCGCCTTCCGGACCCGGACCATGATGCTCCGGTCGAAGGCGACATCGTCGATGTAGAGTCCGTCGATCCCGATGTTGTCCACCAGCCAGTCCAGCCCCTCCACGTAGAAGTTGTGCCAGCGGGAGATGCCGGTGTTCACCACCGCCGCGTCGCGAATCGGGGGGACATACCACCCGCCGATATAGTTGCCGCCGAGGTGTTCCTGCAGCCACGACGCCCCGCCGCCCGGGCCGGGAGCGATGACCTCGGTGCCGAGGCTGCTGAGCGCGGGGAGTTCCGGCGCATGGTTGGTCAGCTCGCGCACCGTGTAGTAGATCTTGACCCGCATCCCCATGGCGTGGGCGCTGTCCACGTAGGCCTTCATCGCGTCGGGCCGGAGGAAGGGATAGTTGATGAAGGGGTTGATGGCCGTCGCGTGGTGCACGTTGACGGTGTTGGCCCCCATCCTCGCGATCGAATCCAGCGGCACGTAGGAGTGGAAGTACCGTGTCGCCCACTGCGCCGCCGGGTCGATCGGATGGAAGGGCGTGAGCAGGAGGCGGAAGTCGTAGTGCTGGATCTCGCCGGGGGCCATGGTGCGGACGCCGCTGTAGCAGACCACCGAGTAGAGATCCCGCCGAGCGCGCAGCCGGCAGCCCCCCCGCCCCGCATTGGCCCAGGACGCCGGCATCACGAGCGGCTTGGACAGGTAGAAATTGGTGTTGAGCGGCCGGCTGTACTGGTCGTCCTTGAGGCTGAACTGCACGCCGGCGTTCACGTCGCCCAGCCAGGCACCGTCCTGGTTGTGTTTCACCTCCCAGGCCCAGTCGAGGGAGTCGGGCCGGGCGCCTCCTTTGTAGCCCAGCCCCATCAGGTAGCGCGCGGCGTCGGGGCGGAGCGGAATCTCGAGGCGGACATCCTGCAGGGAGAGGGCGGAGTCGGCGGCGAGCGCCACGCGGAATTCGGCGTTGCCGTCGAACTCCAGGCTGCCGGTCACGCTCATCCGAAGCGCCCCCGCGGTGGCGCCTGACTCCCAGACGATGACGCCGGTGTCGTGCTCCACGACACGCATGCCGGCCGGCGTCCACGCCATCTCCCGTCCGTCGGCACCGGTCGCGACCAACTGGATCGGCCCGGCGAGCACTTCCCGGGACGATTCGCCGACCGAGGTCATCTCGATGGTGAAGAAGCTGCGGATGGAAGTGGGCAGCCCGTTTCGGCCGAGGACCAGCTTGCGGCCGAGGACGCCGAGGGTGTCGCCCCGCCGGGAGACCGGGGTGTACGGGGGGACGATGCCGTGGTCCTCCTCGAGCCGCGAATCGAGCCAGGCGAGGCGAGCCAGGCGCCACGGCTCATCCGCACCGGCGTTGCGGATCGTATCCGGTCCGACGGCGATCGTGACGGCCACGGGCACCGCCGGAAGGCCGGCGGCGGTCACGGTGACCGTGCCGCGGTAGTCGCCGGGGCGCGCGTCGAGCGGCACCTGCACCCCGCACCAGATCGGCTGGATCTGCCCGAGGGCGACATTGATCGCGGTGGTGAAGTCCCTCCCCTGCCAGTCCACCCCTCCCTGGTTGAAGCAGCGCATGGCGGCGGGAGGAATCGTGCCGGCGGGTCCCGACAGCGAGGAGAACGCCACGCGCAGATCGGTCAGTGACTGGCGCGCGGCCCAGACCCCGAGCTGGAAGGCGAAAAACTCGCCGCGGAAGGCGCTGCCGACGAAGGTCGGGGGCCCGGTTCGGTTGACCCACCGCTGCGGCAAGTCGGTCGGCATCACAATGGGGCGGGCACGCTCCTCGGGGAATACCAGGAAGGCACGGCCCGGGAATCGGGCAAGCAGCTGCGCCGTTTCCGTCGACGTGGCGATGACCTGCATCGGGAAGAAACTGTCGAGCGGGTCCGCGTCCTCAAACGCCACCACTCGTCCCGCAGGCAGGCCCTGCTCTCCCGCGTACCGGCGAAGCCAGTCTGGCGCCGCGGTGGAGTCGGGTCCCGGATAGGTAAGCTTCGGGTAGCTCGAGGTGACCGTCCCCACGTACCTCATGTAGTAGATGTAGTAGTCGCCCGGGCCGCTGGTGGGCTCGAAGACAATCCGCCCGGCCTCCCGGGTGACTGCCCGGATCGCCACATTCAACACTCGCTGTCCAGTCTGAGCGCTGACCACCCAGACCCCCTTCGCCTCGGGATCGCTGTCGGGGCGGCGCCAGGGGATGTCGACCTGCACGGCGGGGCCGGACTGCGCCACCGACACCACCACCCGGTGGTTGCCGAACGAATCGGCGGTCCACGTCCCAAAGCGGTGGTCAGGCGACTGCGCCGTGGCCGGCTGCGCAGCACCCGCCAGGATCACCATGGCGAGGATGAAGTTCCCGCGTGAAAGCATGCTCGAGTTCCTCATCCGCAAATGGCCGCCCGGGCGGACCAGCGGACGATGAAAGTGCCGGCCACAGTGTCCCCAGAGAAGAGGAGCGTGTAGGAGCCACCGAGCGTCCCTTCCGGTGCCCCGGCGTCGAAGGTGATGACCCCTCGGTTCGAGGTGGCGCACCCACCGTCGGGCGCGCACCGCACCACGAGCCCGGAGCCTGACTCGAGCCGTCCCAGCCGGACCTCCCGACCCGGCAACCGCCCTCCGGGCTCGTAGACGATCAAATGCAGGTACGGCGGAGCTGGGGGCAGAAGTTCGAGGTCGATGGAGTCGGAGAGGAAGATCGAGGTGGCGGATCCGTCCCACGGGGCGCAATCGGCGGCGGCGACCCCGGTGCTGAGGATCGCGGGGAGGTTGGGGGCGGGTTGCTCCCGGGCCCCGCCGCAGCCGATGGCGGAGACGAGGAGCACCGCGATCCCCCCCTCCTCCAAGGCCCTGCGGTATCTCAACCAGGACACGCTGTGTATAAACGCCATAACGTTAGGTACCTCATTATGATACCTACTACCACATAACGTCTTACATTATATATGCGTAATCGAACTTGTCCCTGAGACGGTGGTCAGGGTGAGACGCCAACGCTTTTCGGCCCTCGGGCGTACTTGAAGGGTCACTCAACCACTCACGGAGAGATCATGCGCATCAGAACTATCGCTTCGGCAGCGGTCCTGGCCCTCGGACTCGCCGCCGCCCCCACCCTCTCGGCCCAGACCCCCACGACCCCGCCTCCCGGCGGCCAGGGACAGCGTGGCGGCGGCCGGATGCAGGCCATGGCGCTTCAGGGAATCACCCTGACCGCCGACCAGCAGGCGAAAGTGGACTCGATCGCCGCCAAGACTCGGGCCCAGATGCCGCCGATGACCCAAGGCACACCGCCGAGCGATGCCGACCGGGCGAAGATGATGACCCTGTCACAGGCCTCACTCAAGGAAGTCCGCACGGTGCTCACGCCCGATCAGCAGGTCATCTACGACAAGAACGTCGCCCAGATGCAGCAGATGATGCAGCAGCGGATGCAGGCTGGACCGCCGCCGACAGCGGATCCTGCCAAGCCCTAGGCACTGGGGCTAGTCACCCGGCTTCATCCGGAACTGAAGCGCCCCGGACGGGCAGCGGCGGACTTGTTCCGCCACTCGCTCGGCCGGGGCGTTCTCCGGCCGGATCCACCGCTTCAGCTTCACATCGAACACCGCCGGGAGCCCCCGCACGCATTCCCCCGCGTGGATGCAGACATTCGGATCGAAGGAGACCTCCACCCCGCCGCCCCCATACATTTGCATCCGCTTCGGCATCTCGCTCATCTCCACGTGGTGACCTGGTCCAGCGGCTTCCGTGCGATATCGGGCACCTTGGCGTCCGCTGCGGGAAATCCGACCACCAGCAGCAGCATCGCCTTTTCCCGGGCCGGCCGCTCCAGCAGCTCGTTCAGGAAGCCCATCGGGCTCGGCGTGTGGGTCAGCGTCACCAGCCCGGCATG
The DNA here is from genome assembly GCA_963705985.1 of uncultured Gemmatimonadales bacterium. Classification (GTDB taxonomy): domain Bacteria; phylum Gemmatimonadota; class Gemmatimonadetes; order Gemmatimonadales; family GWC2-71-9; genus SPDF01. Next base: position 613,777 of record CAVPLK010000003.1, read on the forward strand.
GTGCAGTGCCGCGATGAGCATCCCCATCGCGATTCCCACCGACTCCTGCACATAGTAGTGGGTGGCCCGGCTCCCATCGGCGCGCACCCCATAGCGCTCGGCGAAGACGGCGATGAGCGCCGGCGCGACGTCGAGGTATGCCTTGACCTGGTCCGTCCCCAGCGGAGCGAGCGCCTCCAGCCATTCGGCCGGCGCGGTCGCGTAGAACTCCCGCTCCTCCCGCTCCGCCGCTTCCCGGATGCGGTGCTTGAGGGCGGCATCGCGCACCACGACGAAGTGCCAGGGCTGGAGGTGCGCGCCGCTGGGCGCGCTCGCCGCCGCCCGCAGGCAGTCCTCGAGCACGCCGTCGGGGAGGGGGCGGTCGCTGAACTGCCGCACCGTGCGCCGGCGGGCCAGCTCGTCGGCGAACGCCCTGCCGCGCGCCTGCATCTCCTCCGGCGGGAGCGCACGCCAGGTCGTCAGGGGGACGAATCGAGGTTCGGTCGGCACTAATCAGACTCCGCCTTGAATGCTGGATTCTCGATGATGCCGAAGATGTTGCCGAACGGGTCACGCACCGCCCCGATCCTGACGCCGTGGTCCTCGACCGGCTCGAACGGCGCCGCGCCCAGCTCGATCAGGCGGCTCCACGCCGCGTCGGCGTTCGGCACTCCCCAGTACGCCACCCCCGCCGGCACCCGCACGGCATCCGTACTCTCGACCGGCATCAGCCCCAACTCGTATCCCGCGACATTGAATCCGACGTAAAACGGTTCGTCGAAATACGGCGACACACCCAGCAGCTCGGTGTACCACGCCTTGGCCGCCGCCAGATGCCCGGTCGCGTAGATGGCTGTCCGGAGTCCCAGGAACGGTTTCATCTGATCATCACTCCTCTCGATGCGCCCGGTTCGGGAAGTGCCGCTCACGGCTCCAGCCCGAACATGGCGAGATACTGCCGGACCTCCCCAAGGACGTAGTTCTGGCGTGCCACCATGTCGCGGAGAGGAATCTCCGCCACCTGCTGGGTGGAATCGGTGGTCCAGAGGATCAGGGTCGTATCGCGGAAGAGGTATTGCGAGACCGAGCCGCGGACGACCTCCAGCCGCCCCTCCACGAAGTAGTAATTGGCGCGGCCGTCCATCTTCCCCGCCTCCGTCGGCTCGGTGACACTCAGCTTGAGCGGGACGCCGCTGTCCACCCACAGGGAGAGAAGGCGAGGCTCCCAGCCCCGCGCCTCGGGCTGCAGCCGGCGCACCTGCGGCTCGAGCTCCGCGGTCAGGGCGTCGATGGAGTCGGCGACCAGCCGCACTCGCTCGGGGCTCGCCGCCGAATCCGGCTCGGGGATGGCCGCCTCGCTCCGGCAGCCGCTCTGGAGGACGGTCCCACCCCGCTCCAGGAGCGCCTCGCCCCCGTTCGTGTGAAGGGTGTACCGGCCATCGCTGTACTTTGCCCCCGACGCCGCCGGCTCGGGATACAACCGGACCGACCGATCCGGCGGAAGCTTCAGCTCGGCATACCGGGGCCCGAAGGCGACGACCACCGCTCCGCCATCGGGACAGCGGTACGTGGTCGGGGAGACTGGGCGCGAGCAGGCCGCGGCAGTCAGCAGGGTGGCGGTCAGGGCGGACCGGAGGGAGAGCAGATGTCCTCCAGAGTGCGCGGCGGGTGGGTGGATGGATACCTTTCGGAAGATCACGCCCTGCGGGCGGGGCGGCAAGGACCGGATTGGAGGCGCTTCGTGCACCGTATTCGACTCGTACTGACCCTCCTGGCCTTCGGCGTCGCTCGCCTCGACGCCCAGGCGATCGAGGATCGGACCGCGACGCCGCTCCGCGTGATCACGGGCGCGGTCTCCCGCGCCCAGCTCGAGTCCACCGTCCGCACCCTGGTCGGGTTCGGCACCCGCCACACGCTGAGCGATACCCTGTCCCCGACCCGTGGCATCGGCGCGGCCCGGCGGTGGATTCGCGCCGAGTTTGAGCGAATCTCCGCCGGCTGCGGTGGCTGCCTGGAAGTCGTGGAGGTGTCGGAGATCTTCGCGGGTCTCCCCCGCGTACCTGGGCCGACCAACGTCGTGAGCATCGTCGCCATCCAGCGCGGCACCAGCGACCCGAGTCGCTACGTCCTGCTGAGCGGGGACATCGACAGCCGGGTGTCCGACATCATGAACGCGACAGATTCGAGCCCGGGCGCCAACGACAACGCCAGCGGCGTGGCCGCGGTGCTGGAATCGGCTCGGGTCCTCTCGGCGCATCGGTTCCGCGGGACCATCGTCTACGCCGCCGTGTCGGGCGAGGAGAACGGTCTGCTCGGTGGGCAGACGCTGGCGGGGATGGCCCGGGCCGAAGGATGGCGCCTCACCGCCGTGATCAACAACGACATGATCGGAAACGTCGACGGCGGAGACGGGGTCCACGATACGACCACGGTGCGGGTCTTCTCCGAGGGGACCTCACCGATCGAGCCCGACTCCGCCCGCCGGGCCCGCCGATACACCGGCGGCGAGGTGGACGGCACGTCCCGCCAACTGGCGCGCTACATCAAGGCGACCGCGGTGGCCGCGGTGCCCGAGCTCGATGTCTGGCTGATCTACCGGCTGGATCGGTTCGGGCGGGGCGGACACCATCGTCCCTTTGCGGACCTGGGCTATCCGGCGGTGCGCCTGATGGAGGCGCACGAGAACTACACCCGCCAGCACCAGGATATCCGGATGGAGGGGGGCGTCGCGTACGGCGATGTGATCGAGGGGATCGACTTCAACTACGCCCGAAAGGTGACGGCGCTCGACGCCGCGGTCCTGGCGTCGCTTGCCTGGGCGCCCGAGGCGCCGCGCGCGGTGCGGTTGAGGGGCGCGGTACAGCCGGCGGCCACGCTCAGCTGGGCCCCGCCACCCGACTCGGCCGCTGTGGCCGGGTATCGCGTCTACTGGCGGCGGACCGACTCACCGACCTGGGATCACTGGAATGATGTCGGCCTGGCGACGAGTCACCGGTTCGACGGCCTGGTCATCGACAACTGGTTCTTCGGTGTGGCGAGCGTGAGCGCCGAGGGGTTCGCCAGCGTGGTGGCGGTGTCCGGATCGAACTGATGCCTGCCTCGATCAGTCCGGCGGGTACCCGGCGTCGAGGGTGACGTCGATCTGGCCGACGCTCTGGTCCAGGCTGAAGGTGACGGTCCACTCCCCCGGCGTCCCGTCCAGCGTACGGTCCTCCAGCTCGTAGAGCAGCTTTCCGTTGTACACCTCGTCGCCGTCGGCATCGGTGATGATCAGCAGGGTGGTGCCGTGCGGCATGAAGCTCTGGTGGTCGATGGCCGCAAAGCCACCGGGGTTCTGCCAAGGGAAGGTCATCGTGGTCGTGACGTTCTGGATGTTGACCACGGTGAGCTGGAAGTGCCCGACGAGGTTGGTGATCTGGACGTCGTTGTCCGGCCCGAGCTTCTCGGCGGGGTTGCTGCACGCGGCCGCCGCCAGGAGGACAAGGGCGGGCGCCATCACGGCACGCCATGAGCTGGTCATGATGCTGCTCCTGCGCAGGTACGTGGTCATTGAGGCACCGAGGGGAGCGCGGTGCTCACGAAGGCACGGAGAAACCCGGCGTCCTGGGCGACGTCGGGCTGGTCGTTGTAGTCGCTGGTCCGCGAATAGCGGGTGACGCTGGCGCCGAGGCCGAGGCGGTTCGTCAGCCAGTAGCGCGCCTCGAAGCTCAACGCATCCTGGTAGTGCGCCGAATTCGAGCCGTCAATCGTGTGAAGCCAGAGGCCGAGGTAGCTCAGGCTGGCCTGCAGGTGACGCTTGTAGAACAGGTTCCCGCTGAGGGAGGCGCCGAGCCCGGGGCCGTAGTCGTAGTTGCGGCCCTCGAGCGTCGTGTAGTAGTCCGACTGGGTGGCCCCGATGATGATCCCGTCGAACAGCACGTTGGTCTGCGCCCACCAGTCCGTCCCCTCCTCGCCGAAGGTCGAGACCACCCCCGCCAGCACGCTTTGCCCGCCGTACTCGACGGCGGGGTTGGCGAAGTAGTCGTATTCCATCATGATCGAGAACTGGTGGCGGCCCGACGATCCGAGGGGCCAGGCCGCGATGCTGCCGCGCGCCGAGAGACGGTTCAGGACCCGGCCGCTGTCCGGCGGCGGACCCGCGAGTTCGGCCGCCAGCCCGAAATACGAGAAGGGCTTCCCCGCCAGGTCCTTCACGGGATCTCCGTAGGCCAGCTTGAGGCCCACATCCCACTGGTCGAGGCCCGATTCCACGCTGTCGACCGAGAACTCGTTGACCGTGCGCCGATAGCCCAGGTCGAGCACGCCGAAAATCCTGCTGGGGCGCCATTCGGCGGGGTTGGCGGACACCCGGCCGGACTCCCCCCGGACCAGCCGGTTGAAGCCGCCCAGCGGGTTGAGGAAGAAGCCGCCGATCTCGCGCCAGACCCGCTCGCTGCCGGTGGCGGTGTTATCGAGCGTCAGATTGGAAAGGCGATAGAATGTCTCGCCGAGGACCACGCCGCCGAAGCTCGTGTTGAGCAGGTCGTTGGGCGCCGGCGCCCAGGCCTCGCCGGCGATTTCCCACATCGCGCTGCCGACGAACGGCCAGGCGAACGACTCCCAGAAGCTGTACCCGTTGCTCCGCGCGGCGTTGAAATAGAAGTTGCCGTGGTAGGGGTGCGCGAACTGGTTGTTCATGAACTGGTTGTCATCCCACTGCCAGGGGTAGACCAGGTTGTTCTTGATGCTCTGCGCGCTGACCTCGGCCCAGACCTCGCCCCGCAGCCCCGCGTTGATCCCGTGCGGGACCAACTGCACCAGCATCAGTTCGCCGAACGCCGCCCAGAAGCGCTTGGGCGGGTTGCAGTCGGGGCACGGCAGGGAGTCGGCGCGCGCCGTCGCGGGCGCCGCCGCCTGCGGAGGGGCGACGGTCAGGCTGGAGGCGGGGCGTGGGCCCTGCCCGAACGCCTGGTCCGCGCCAAAGACCAGCAGTCCAGCAAGAATGCCCAGCGCGAGTCTCATTCCATTCCACCGTCGAGATGCGTGAAAGCAGGCGCATACGTCAGCGCGGCAGCCCGGGGAAGGCCGCGCTGGCGAAGATGCGGATGAAATCGGACGATTCCACCACGTCGTCGGCCCCCGTGTAGTCGCTCCGGCGATTGTAGTTCGCGTAGCTCAGCCCCAGGCCGAGGGACCGCGTCAGCCAGTAGCGACCCTCAATGAGCAGGGCGTCCTGGTAATGCGAGGATTCCGTCCCGTCGATCGTATGTATCCAGAGCCCGGTGTAGGCCGCCGTGACGAGGGCCCGGCTCTTGTAGAGGAACCGGGCGCTGAGGATCGTGCCCAGTCCCGGTCCATAGTCGTAGTTCCGGCCCTCGATCGTGTCGTAGTAGTCGGACTGCGTGGCACCGAGGATGACGCCGTTGAACAGGAAATTCATCTGGCCCCACCAGGTGCCCCCTGGCTGCCCGAGCGTGGAGACCAGCCCCACCTGCACGCTCTGCCCGCCGTAGACGAAGGCGGGATTGTTAAAGTAATCGTACTCCAGGAGCAGGGCGACCTGATGTTTCCGGCTCTCACCAAGCGCCCACGACGCGAGGCTCCCGCGCGCGTTGACCTGGCTGAGATAGCCGGACTCGCTCGGGCCCGCGATGTCGGCGCGCGCCGAAAAGTGAGCGAATGGTGCCTGGCCGAGGTCCTTGACCGGATCGCCGTAGGAGAGACTGAAGGTCGCATTCCATTGCGTCGCCCCGGTCTCGGTCGCACCGCCGCCGAGGGCGTTCGTCGTCTGGCGGTATCCGAGGTCCAGCAGGCCGAACATGGCCTTGGGTCGCCACGCGGGCGGATTGGCGCTGACCCGGCCCGTCTCCCCTCGCACCAGCCGATTGAGTCCGCTGATCGGGTTCAGCAGCCCGCTGGCCACCTCCCGCCACACCCGGGCTCCGCCGCGCTTCGTGTTGTCCAGCGGCAGGCGGGACAACCGGAAGAGCGTCTCTCCGAGAATGACACCGCCGACGCTCGTGTTCACGAAATCGTTCGGCGCGGGAGCCCAGGCCTCGAAGAAGAGCTCCCAGGTCAGGCTCCCCACGAACGGCCAGATGGACGATGCCCAGAAGTCGTAGCCGTTGGTCCGGGCGGCGTTGTAGTACCAACTGCCGTGATACGGGTGGGCAAACTGGTTGTTCTGAAACATGTTGTCGTCCCACTGCCACGGATACACAAGGTTGTTGCGCCAGGTGGTGGGCGACACCCGGGCCCAGACTTCCTGTCGATAGAGATTGTTGATCGCGAACGGCACCACTTGGGCAAAGGCCAGATCGGCCACCCCGAGCCAGAACCGTTTTGGCGGGTGGCATTCCGGGCACGGAAGGGTATCGGCGCGAGGCGGGGCGGGCTCTCCGAATCTGGGCGCCATCGCCGGCGGGCGCGAAGGCAATGTCGAGGGAGACCGCGGCCCCTGCGCACTGGCAGGGCGGACTGCGGCGAGCAGCAGGACCACCAGGAGATACCGTGCGTGGCTCATGCTCTGAACCGCCCTTCAGCCCGATGCCTCGGTGACTGACGACCAGCTAAGTCCGAATCAGTGAACCGGCAACCCAGGTATGGCGTTGGAGATGAAAAAGCGCAAGAACCTCGCCGATTCCTTCACGTTCGGCTGTAGCTCATAGTCGCTGTGCCTGGTATAGCCGGTGTAGCCCAGGCCGAACCCGAGCCGTTTCGAAGCCCAGTATCGGGCCTCGATGAGGAGCGCGTCCTGGTAGTGGGCCGACTCCGTCCCCTCGATGGTGTGCAACCAGAGCCCGGTGAAGCCGACCGTGGCCTGCAAGCGGTTCTTGTAGAGAAGGCGTCCCGCGAAGATGCCACCCAGCCCGGGCCCATAGTCGTAGTCGCGACCCTCGACTGAGGTGTAGTAATCGGACTGGACTGCGCCCAGGAGGACGCCGTTGGCGAGGATCTGGGTCTGTCCCCACCAGGTCTGGCCCGGCTTTCCGATGGTGCTCACGACGCCCAGCTGGGTGCTCACGCCCCCGTACTCGAAGGCCGGGTTGTTGAAGTAGTCGTACTCCAGGCTGAGCGCCAGCTGATGGCGCCGCTTGGCGCCGAGCGGCCAGGCGGCCAGGCTTCCGCGCGCGCTGAGCTGGTTCAGGAGCCCCTCGTTGCCAGGACCGGCGAGATCAGCGCGAATGCCAAAATACGAAAACGGCTTCCGGGAAAGATCCTTCTCCGGATCGCCATAGGAGAGGAGGAACGAGAGGTTCCACTGATTGGACCCGGTCTCGATATTTCCGCTGGCGATGGACTGGATCGTCCGGCGATATCCCACATCCAGCAGACCGAGGACCGCACTGGGCCGCCATTCCGCAGGGTTGGCGGAGACCTTGTGGGTCTGGCCCCGAACGAGGCGGTTGAAGCCGCCGATCGGATTGAGCACGGCGGCACCGATCTCCCGCCAAACGCGCTCGCTTCCCGTCGCTTCGTTGTCGAGCACGAGTCGGGAGAGCCGGTAGAGCGACTCTCCCAGCACCATGCCCCCGACCGTCGTGTTGACGACGTCGTTCGGCGCCGGCGCCCACGCCTCGAAAAAGTACTCCCACATGAGGCTGCCGCCGAGGGTCCAGGCCGACGAAGCCCAGAAGTCGTAGCCGTTCGTCCGGCCGGCGTTGAAGTAGGCGTTGCCCTGGTAGGGATGGGCAAACTGGTTGTTCTGGAAGTCGTTGTCGTCCCACTGCCAGGGATATTCGAAATTGTTGGCCCAGGTCTGGGGACTGACCTTTGCCCACTCCTCCTTGGTCACCAGGTTGCTCACCGAGAAGGGAATGGCCTGGATGATGAGGATGTTGCCGACACCCATCCAGAAGTTCTTGGGCGGGTGGCAATCGGGACAGGGGAGGGAGTCGACCGGCATCGCCGGCCCGCTGGCGGGTGGGGCCAGCCCGAGGAGCGCCGGGCTGATCGGCTGGGGACCAGCGATCCTGGAGGCGCCGGGCAGGGCCGTCTCGACCAGCACCGAATCCTGCGCGTGCGCACGTCCGAGCGGCACGCCCAGGCTGAGGAAGACCAAGGCCAGAAATCGGCGAGCCACGGCGGCAGGCAGCGTTACGCTCGCAGCCGATCGAGATGTTTCTTCCGCAACGCCGCCACCTTGGGGGCGATGACGACCTGACAGTATCGTTGTTCCGCGTTGCGCTGGTAGTACCCCTGGTGACCTGCCTCGGCCGGATAAAAAACCGTGAATGGCGCGACCTCGGTCACGATGGGGTCGGGCCAGACCCCTGCCGCCTGCAGGTGCCGGATGACCGCGCCCACCTCGGCCTGCTGCGCGGGAGAATGCGTCAGGACGATCGATCGATACTGGGTGCCGACGTCGGCTCCCTGCTGGTTGAGGGTCGTCGGGTCGTGCATCGAGAAGAAGACCTCGAGCAGGTCGCGATAGGTGACGACCGCGGGATCGAACGTCACCTGGACCACCTCGGCGTGCCCAGTCCGTCCGCCGCACACCTGCTCGTAGGTTGGATGGTCCGCGGTCCCGCCGGCGTACCCGGACACCACGCGCTCGACACCCCGCAGCTGCTCGAACACCGCCTCCAGGCACCAGAAGCACCCGCCGCCCAATGTTGCCGTTTCCATGTTCACCTCCAGATCCTCGGCAGGAGCGCACCGGTGCGGGCCCGGTAGCACTCCCACTCAGGATACCGCGCCAGCGAGACCTCCTTCACCAGCATGTTGGGGACGAACTCCACTCCCCAGATGAGGAGCAGGATGGCCCAAGCCGCCCAGTGCCCGACCAGCAGCGCATCGGCGCCGTACAGCATCATCTCTCCCAGGTAGTTCGGGTGACGAATGTAGCGGAACATCCCATCGGTAATAAGGCCCGACCGGATGCGCAGGGAGAAGGTCTTCTGCGCGTCGGCGGCTGCCCCCGGCCCGACAGCAGCAACCAGGGCAGCACCCAGTAGGGCGCCAGACCGAACAGGAATGCAGCCGCTCCCCCGCCCCATGTCACCCGGCGCCGCCAGTTCGCATCCGGGAAGGCGATGTCCTTCAGCACCCAGCAGATCCCGCAGCTCCCATAGAGGGCCAGGTACACCCACGCCACGCCGGACCATTCCCCGTACCACCACATCAGGAAGGTGACGAACGGCAGGGAGCCCAGCTTCTGGGCGTTGATGACCCAGGCGAGTTTCAGGACGCGCGGACCACCGAAGAGGTCGGTGCTCAGATACCGGTTGGCGCGGTGCAGCCACGCGGCCCAGGTCGGCATGGCGGTTATCCCTTGGGCACCGGGTGCACAAACCGTCGCAGCAGCCAGAACGCAGGCACGGAAACGGCGAGCACGCCGAGCCCGAGCAGTGCGTGCTCCGGGTCGCTCCAGACCACCCCGACGAGGAACACGACCGCCATCGCCACCGAGAGGCCGGTGGTCCAGGGATATCCCCAGGCGCGATACGGCCGCTCGCGCGCCGGCTCGGTGGCGCGGAGCCGGAAAAGCGCCAGGAAGCAGATCAGGTAGTTCAGGACGATGAAGACCGACAGCGTCGCGATCACGGCGTTGAAGGTGCCGGAGAGCAGAAAGAAGAACGCCACGCCGGTGGACAGCAGCAACGCGGTCGTCGGCGTCCCGCCGCTGTTGACCTTGACGGCATGCACCGGAAAGAGCCGGTCGCGACTCAGCGAAAAGACGATCCGGCTCGAGGCGAGGAACTGGGTGTTGATGGTGCCGAGAATCGAGACGATCATCAGACCGCGCAGGACGGTGTCGCCGGAGGGGCCCAGCAGCCGTTCGGCGGCGGTGGCCATGACGAAGGGATCGCCCGCCATGCCGCCCAGCGTCAGCAGCCTGGCGAACGCGATGTTCAGCAGCAGGTAGAGCGCGGTGATCAACCCGAGGCCCATGAAGATGGCCCGCGGGATTTCCCGGCCCGGGTTCTTGAACTCCTCCCCGCCGTAGATCGGGTAGTAGTAGCCGTCGAAGGTGAAGATGACGCCCTGCATCGCGAGGATGATGGCGGCGACGATCGGGAGGTCGGAGCGCGGTCCGGCGGCGCCACCGGACGCCGCCGGGAGGAGGAAGATGCCGCCCACGAGCAGGACCAGCGCGAGCGCCTTCAGGGCCGTCGTGACCAGCTGGATCCCCGCCCCGGTCCGGATGCCACGCCACTGCGAGACCACAAACGCGAGGAGAATGGCCGATGCCACGGCGAGGGACCGCCCCTCCAGTGCCGGAATGACGGCGCCGGTGTATTCCCCGATCAGCAGCCCGAGCGCAGCCATCGAGGCGCACTGCTGCAGCCAGTCGTTGTACCCGACGAGAAAGGCGGGATAGTCGCCGAAGGCGCGCCGCGCCCAGGGATACACACCGCCGGCGCCCGGATCCATGGCTCCATGCTCCGCGTAGGCGGTTGCACCCAGGAAGGCGAAGGCGGCCCCGGCCATCCAGACGCCGAAGAAGAGCACGGGGGTCGGGAGCAGTGCCGCCACGTCCCCGGGAGTCCGGAGGATGCCGCCCCCGACGACGGCGCCGATGGCGATGGCCAGCCCAAACGCCAGGCCAAGGACCCGGAGCAGCCCCTTCCCCGATGCGTGCGGGACCTCAGGCGTCATGCGGCGCTCGAATCAATTGCGGGGGGCCGACGGGAGATCGCGGACGTCGGCGAAGTACTCGGGTCGACGCGCCATCTCTTTTCGGTAGCGCGAGCGGAGCCATGCGATATCCGCCACCGCGTCGCCCGTCGGCGTAAAGGGCGGCTCGGTGAGGCCGATGGTACGGGTGGACCAGTCAAAGGTCACCGGCACAATCGGTACCTCCGCCGCGACCGCGATCCGGTAGAAGCCCGACTTCCAGTGATCGATGTACTTGCGGGTCCCTTCCGGGGCGATGGCCAGCACGAAGGTCGGAGAGCGGCGCACTCCGTCCAGCACACCGTCGATGACGCCCTCGGGACGGGAGCGGTCGACGGGAATCCCGCCGAGGGCACGGAAGACCCAGCCGAGCGGTCCGCAGAAGATGGAGTGCTTTCCGAGCCACTGCCCCCGGAGCCCGAGGGCGAATTTCGCGGCCAGCCCGACAAAGAAATCCCAGTTCGAGGTGTGGGGCGCGACGATCAGGATGTAGCGAGGGAGCTGGGGCAAGGCCCCTTCCATGCGCCATCCCATCAGGCGCAGCCAGGCCCGGCCCACGAGAACCAGTGGGCCACGGCCCCCGGAGGGGATGGCAGGGTTTCCTGAGGTCACAGGCGCGGGGCTTATCGGGATCCGAACGCTTCCCAACCCACCGGTGCCGGATCAGGGTAGCGGCAGGTCCCGCAGGTACGGCGGAGCGCGGAGAGGCCGTTGAGCGTCACCGCCGGGGCCAGAAACCCCTCGCGCCGCGGCTCCTCACGGAGGAGGTCGGTGCTCAGGTACTTCTTGTTGTCGTCGGCGAACACCGTGGCGACCACGGCCTCACCACCCAGCGCGTCCTGCGCCAGGACCGCGGCGAGGAAGTTGGCGCCGGAGGAGATGCCCACGCCGAGCCCCAGCCTGGTCGCGAGCTTCTGCGCCATCAGGATGGCATCGCCGTCGTCGATGGCGAGGATCTCGTCGAGTTTGTCCAGTTCAACGATGGCGGGGATGAACTCATCCGAAATCCCCTGGATGCGGTGCTGCCCCACCTTGTGCCCGGTCGACATCGTCGGCGAGTTGGATGGTTCGACCGGGTGGAGCTTGATGCCCGGGAGCCGTTCCCTGAGGAACTGTCCCGCACCCATGATCGTCCCGCCCGTGCCGACTCCCGCCACAAAGGCCGCCGGCACCTGCTCCCAGGCCGCCAGCTGCCCGAGAATTTCCGGACCAGTGGTCTCGTAATGCGCGTCGCAGTTGTCGCGGTTGGAAAACTGCCTCGGCAGGAACGCACCGGGAGTTTCTCGGGCGAGCGCCTCGGCCATCGCGATGCTGCCGAGGAATCCCCCCTCCTCACGGCTGACCAGTACGATGGTCGCCCCGAGGCTCCGGATCAGGTTGATCCGTTCGCTGCTCATCCAGGCGGGCATGAAGATCGTGACGGGATGCCCGAGCGCCCGTCCGATGGACGCGAAGGCGATTCCCGTGTTGCCGCTGGTGGCCTCGACGATGAGCGCGCCCGGCTGCAGCGCACCGGAGGCGTATCCCTGGCGGAGGATGTGGATCGCCATGCGATCCTTGATGCTTCCGGAGAGGTTCAGGTGCTCGGCCTTGGCATGGATGACACGACGCGCCCCTCGATACTCGAAATCGATGGCGAGCAATGGGGTGTTGCCGATCAGGCTGGCCAGTCCGCGGAGTCGCTCCTGCGGCTGTTGGTCAGTCATGCGACGCTCCGGCTCGGGGTACTGAGGGGCCACAGGTGTCTACCGCGCACAAAGTTACACCATTTGACGGCCGAGGTCACGCACCAGCCGGAGGGGGGATTCTGCTTCACTCCCGAGGAGATTCCGGCTAGAATCCACCACACCCTGAGATCGTGAGACCCATGTCCCGTCGAACCACCCGGGCGCTGATCGCCGTCGCCCTTCTCGGAAGCGTTGCCCTTGCCGGTTGCCGGGGCGAGGAGGGCTCTGATGGAGCCGGCCGTGGAGACGCGGCCGTCGGACTGCTCCCAGGCGACTCGGGCCTGCGGGCGCTGACGGTGGCCCGGTTCGGCGATCTCGACTCCATGCGGGTCCGCCATCGGATCCGCATCCTGGTGGAACCGAGCCTGACACAGTACTTCGTGGACGAGGGCACGCCGCGCGGCCTCGCCGTGGACGCGGCGGCCCTCTTCGAAAAAAGCCTGAACCAGCAGTTCCGTACCGGCCGGGAGCCGATTCACGTCGTCCTCCTCCCGGTCCGCCACGATGAGCTGCTGCCCGCGCTGCTCGCGGGACGAGGCGACGTCGTGGCCTCGGGATTGACCATCACGCCGGAGCGGCTGGCGGTGGCGGACTTCTCGCAGCCGACCGTGTCGAACGTCTCGGAGATCGTCGTCACCGGCCCGGCCTCTCCCCGGCTCGACTCCCTCGAGGACCTGGCGGGCAAGGAGGTCTATGTCCGGCGCTCCTCGACATACTACGAGAGCCTCCAGGCGCTCAACGCCAGCTTCAGGCGGCGCGGACTGCCGCCGGTCCGGCTGCGCGAGGCGCCGGAAGCGCTGGGGGACGAGGACCTGCTGGAGATGCTGAACGGCGGCCTGGTCCAGCTCGTGGTGATGAACGACCTCCTCGCCAACTTCTGGCAGCAGGTGCTGCCGGACATCGCGCCCAGGCCGGGCCTGGTCGTGAAATCGGGCGCCGACGTCGCCTGGATGATCCGGAAAGGCAGCCCGCAGCTCCAGACCGAGATCAACCGGTTCCTGGCCGAGTTTCCCGCCGGTTCCGCCACCCGCAACACGATCCTGCATCGCTACCTGAAGAGCACCAAGTACGTGACCAACGCCGCCTCCGACTCCGAAATGCGGAAATTCGAGGGGGTGGTGGCGCTCTTCAAGAAGTATGGCGCGCAATACGGCCTCGATTTCCTCCTGATGATGGCGCAGGGCTACCAGGAATCCCGCCTGGACCAGGGGGCGCGCAGTCATGTGGGCGCGGTCGGCATCATGCAGGTCATGCCGGCCACGGGCCGGTCGCTGGGCGTCGGAGACATTCATCAGCTGGAGCCGAACATTCACGCGGGCGTCAAGTACGTCCGGACATTGATGGACGAACACTTCAGCGACGACTCGCTGGACGACTTCAACCGGACGCTGTTCTCCTTTGCCGCCTACAACGCGGGACCGGCGCGGGTGGCGGGGCTGCGGCGCAAGGCGGCGGCGCGGGGGCTCGACCCGAACCAGTGGCTGGGCAACGTCGAGCATGTCGCGGCCCAGGAAATCGGCCGGGAGACGGTCACCTATGTGTCCAACATCTACAAGTACTATGTGGCCTATACGCTGGTGATGGAGCAGGCTGCCGAGCGCGAGGCCGCGCTGAAGGAACACCGTTAATTGATTCGGAGCGTCTCATGTTGACCGTACTTCCCTTCCTGGCAGCCACTCTCCTTGGGGCCGACACCGTCCTGGTCAGTCCGGCGTGGCTCTCCGCGCACCTCGGCGACCCGGGCGTCGTCGTGGTCCACGTCGACCGCAACCGCACGGCGTTTGACGCGGGACACATCACAGGGAGCCAGTTCCTGCCGCTCTCGTCGATCCTGGTGGAACGGGATGGCCTCCCGAATGAACTGCCGCCGGTGGCCACGCTTGATTCGGTCCTCGAGTCGATCGGCATCGGCGACAGGACGCGGGTGATCATCACCGGCGAGCCGCTCAGCGCGGCTCGGCTCTTCTTTACCCTCGATTATCTGGGCCACTCGTACCAGGCCGCGCTGCTCGATGGTGGCACGGAGATGTGGGTGGAGGGAGGGTGGCCGGTGAACTCGGCGCCGTCCGTCCCCCACCCGGCAACGTTCACTCCGGATCCGCAACCCGAACTGGTTCCGGCCGGGGCGTGGGTGCGGGCGAACCTCACGACCCCGGGGGTGGTCCTGCTCGACGCGCGGCCCGCATCGGACTATGCGGCCGGCCACATCCCGGGGGCGCGGAGCATCTTCTGGAAGACGACGATGGAGGGGAGCCCGCCGGTGCTCCGCGGCCGCACCGAACTGGAAGCGATGTTCCACAAGGCCGGCGTACAGGTGGGTGACCGACTCGTGACCTACTGTCGGTCGGGGATGCAGGCGAGCTACCTGTATTTCGTGGCGCGGTACCTCGGCTACGAGACGAAGATGTACGACGGGTCGATGGCGGAATGGACGAGACTGGCCGGGGCCCCGATTGAAGCGGGGGGCGGGGAATAAAAAGCGCCCCCTTTCGCGGGCATAGCAGGGGCGGGACTCGAACCGAAGGCCGAGGCCCAATAAAAAGGCCCGGGAGTGACCCGGGCATAGCAGGGGCGGGACTCGAACCCGCGACCCCGGCATTATGAGTGCCGTGCTCTAACCACCTGAGCTACCCTGCCAACACTACAGCGACTGGGCGGCAATCCTAGCCGCGCGAGAGTCAGATATCAAGGTTCTGCCGGCGGCAGCACCCGGAACAGGAACTCCCCGCTCTTGATCATCCCGAACGACTCGCGCGCCACCCGCTCCTGCACTCGCGGATCGGTCTCGATCGCGACGGCCGCCTTCGCCAGGGAATCGACGACCTCGCTCAGGTCGGCCACCGCCGCCGTCTCCCGCGCTTCTGCGCGCCGCAGCTCCCACCAGTTCCAGATGCTGTATTCCCCGCCCTGCAGCGCAAAGATGGCCGCCAGGGCGATGATCACGATCCGGACGATGGCGACCCGGCTCACAGGGGATAGAGGTCCCGGCCCGGATAGTGGGCCACCTCACCCAGCTCCTCGGCGATGCGAAGCAACTGGTTGTACTTGGCCACCCGATCGGTCCGGCTCGCGCTCCCGGTCTTGATCTGCGCCGCCCCGGTGGCCACCGCCAAATCGGCGATGAAGGTGTCTTCCGTCTCCCCCGACCGGTGGCTGATGACCACCCCGTACGAGCTCCCCTTGGCGAGCTCGATGCACTGCAGTGTCTCGGTCAGCGTGCCGATCTGGTTGACCTTGATCAGGATCGCGTTGGCCGTTGCCGCCTCGATCCCGCGCGCCAGCCGGTCGACGTTGGTGCAGAACAGGTCGTCGCCGACCAGCTGGACCCGGTCGTGGAGCTTCTCGGTCAGCAGCGACCAGCCGTCCCAGTCGTCTTCCGCCAGACCGTCCTCGATGGATACGATCGGATAGCGGTCCACCCACTGGGCATACAGCGCGACCAGCTCCTCGGCTGTCCGGGAACTACCGTCGCCCTTCTTGAAGACGTACTTGCCGCCCTTGTACAGCTCCGAGGCCGCCACGTCGAGGGCGATCGCCACGTCCTTGCCCGGCTGGTATCCGGCCGACTCGATGGCCTGCATCACCACGTCGAGCGCCGCTTCGTTACTCGGCAGCATCGGCGCGAACCCTCCCTCGTCGCCGACCGCGGTGGACAGCTTCATCCCGGTCAGCACCTTCTTCAGCGCGTGGAACACCTCGACGCCGATCCGGAGCCCCTCCGGAAAGGTGTCGGCACCGATCGGGACGATCATGAACTCCTGGGCGTCGACGTTGTTGCTCGCATGCGCCCCGCCGTTGAGGATGTTCATCATCGGCACCGGCATGATGTGCGCCATCGGGCCGCCAAGGTAACGATAGAGCGGCAGCCCGACATCCTCGGCGGCGGCCCGGGCCACGGCCAGGGAGACCGCGAGGATCGCGTTCGCCCCCAGCTTGCTCTTGTTGGGCGTCCCGTCGAGGTCCATCATCTCGCTGTCGATGAGGATCTGGTCCTCCGCCGCCATCCCCTCCAGGCGCGGGCCGATCAGCTCATTGACGTTGCGCACCGCCTCGGTGACGCCCTTGCCGGCAAAGCGCGTCGGATCGCCATCGCGCAGCTCCGCCGCCTCGTGCTCCCCGGTCGAGGCGCCGCTCGGCACCGCGGCGCGGCCGCTGGCGCCGCTGGAGAGGACCACCTCGGCTTCGACGGTGGGGTTGCCCCGGCTATCGAGGATCTCGCGTGCATGGACTTCAATGATGGTGGACATGGAATTCCAGGTAAGAAGCGATGAGTGAACTGCTGCCCCGCCCCCAAACTACCCGTTCCCGACTGACCCCGTCAACGCGCCGCCATCGCCGCGATGGCCCCCCGCGCGGTCTCGCTGAGGCGATCACGATCCGCGTACGTCATCCCCCCGGTCCCGATCGGCTCGCCGACCCGGATCGTGACCTCCCCCGGCCGCACGTTGAGCACCCCCTTTGGCGTCCGTTCGAACGCGCCGCAGATGCAGAGCGGCACCAGGGGCACCCCGGCCTGAATGGCCAGCACGAACGGCCCCTTCTTGAACGGGAGGAGGCACCCGTCCCGGCTCCGTGTTCCCTCGGCAAACACCATGGCGGAGAGCCCTTCGCGGAGCCGCGCGGCCGCCGTCTCATAGCTGGTGAAGGAGGAGGTCAGGTTGTCGCGGTCGATGAAGATGTTCCCCGCCGAGTTCATGGCGCGCCCGAACACCGGGACGCGCGAGAGTTCGCGCTTGGCCACGAAGCGAAAACTGTTGGGGACGGCCACGAGCAGCGCCCAGATGTCGACGATCGAGGTGTGATTGGCGATGAACACGTACGAGGTGGCTGGGTCGATCCGTTCCAGTCCCTCCGTGGTGACCGTGACCCCGTTCGCGCGGAGGAGGAGGCGCGCCCAGTTCTCCATGATCCGGTCATAGACGTTGTGCGGTGCGTACCGGATGCCAACCGACGACGCCAGCATCGCCCAGGTGGCATAGAATCCGGTGACGGGAATCGCGATGACCAGGAGCCAGACCGTGCGGAGCCAGCTCATGCGAAATGATCGTGACCGGAGAGCGCCACCGGAACACCGGCGAACGTCGCCCCCACCCCGGCACCCCGGCGAATGCGGCCGATGCGGGTGAGGACCGTCCCGGTGTCCTGCTGGAATCGCCGGGCCTCGACATCGTCAAAGGTCTTGGGCAAGGCGGCCAGCAGTTCATAATCCTCGCCACCCCGGGCGGCGAACGCCTGCACTGCATCGCCCCGCGCGAGCGCACAGGCGACGGCGTCGGGATGAATCGGGATCTGCTCCAGGTCGATCTCGATCCGGACGCCCGAGGCCGCCGCCAGGTGCCCCGCGTCGCCCCCCAGCCCGTCGGAGATGTCGAGCATCGCGTGGGCGCCGTGCGCGGCGAGCCACCGCCCCTCCGCGATCCGCGGCACCGGGTGCGCGAACCGCTCCCGCGCACCGGGGGTCGGCGTGCCGCCCCCCTCCCACGCATGCAGGGCGGCGCGTGCGCCGCCGAGTGCGCCCGTCACCCACAGCATGTCCCCCGGCCGCGCCTCGGAGCGTCCGAGCGGTCGGGCCGAACGCCCCACCACCGTGACGTCCACCATCCAGACCGGCGCCCGGGTCAGATCTCCACCAAGCACGCGCCCGCCGACCGCGGTGACCGCCGCGCCCACGCCGCGCATCAGTTCCACGAGCTCGTCCACCGGCGCCTCGCGTGGCGCCCCCAGGCCGACCGTGAGCCCGACGACCTCGGCTCCGGCCGGGGCCAGGTCGGACAGGGCCGAGGCGGCGGCCCGCCATCCGATTTCCTGCAGGGAGAGCCAGTCCCGTCGAAAGTGGACGCCCTCGACACTCACGTCCGTGCTCAGCACCACCTCGCCGAATCCCGGCGGGAGCACCGCGCAATCGTTGCCCAGGCCGGCGGCGGCGGGGCCGAGCGCGGCGGCGATGGCCCTGATGCGGTCGAACTCGGCGCCACTGCCCAGCGCAATGTCGGTCATGGTCGGATTTCCCCCAGGCGAAACCGGATGAGTCCAGCCGTGGTCGCGACCCACAAGTAGTCCACGTCGATCGCGAGGTCGAGCGGAATCCCGGAGAGGTCGCCTCCGACGTTCAGGGGACGGACCGGCGCCCCGTTCAACCGAGTCCACGCCACCCCGAGGTCGCCCGCCACCCAGAACCCGTCGCCGTCGACGATCAGCCGGCGCAGCGGGCCGACGACCCCGGAGATCGGCGCGCCAAGCGTCCAGCGGTCCTCCCCCGGCGCCTTCCAGACGAGCTGATCGCTCGTCACCCCCACCAGGGTATCCGCCATCCACACAAAATCGTAGATCGGGCGAGCGAACGCCGCCGACTCCTCCACCGAGCCGGGGTGGATGAGGCCGGCGAGTTCGGGGATCGCGCCGCGCGGCCCGCTCGGCGTACCGAGCCACACCGTGTCAGTCCCGATGGCCACGGCGCTCACCGAGCCCGCGTAGTCCGGCGCCAGTGCTTCCGCACCTGTGGTGTCCACGAACCTGGCCAATCCTCGTGCGGTGGCCGCGACCACCACCCCTCTCCGCGACGCGAGGGCGCTGACCCGTCGATCGGGGAGCCCCGCCGACTCATCGTATCGCACGAACTCCGACGGATCTGCCGAGCTGAACCGAAGCACGCCGGCATCGGTGGCGGCCCAGAGCGCCGGCCCCATCCCGATGAGCTGCCGGCCGCGAGTGAAGGGGAGGCCGGTCGCCGGCGGCCCGGTAAAGACCCTGAATTCGGTCAGGTCGCCAGCCACGAAGCTCAGCGCCGACGGCGCGCTCTCCGACCGATCGGTGAGGGCCCAGATTCCACCGGGAACGGCATAGATGGCCCCGACCACTGGCCCGGGGAGGCCGAAGCTGAGCCGCTGCGGGACGACCATGCCGTCGGGGAGGAAGAGTGCCCCTACCCCGTCGGTGCCGAGATACCACCCAAGGTTGTCGAACGATCGTGCCGCGGACGTCAGGCGGGCGTTCCGGAGCGAGGGGTCGAGCAGGAAGGCGGAGGAGGTCCCCCCGAGCGCGGGATTGGAGGCAATCGCCTGCGCCACGGTGGCAGGACGCACCGGCCGCACCGGCGCCGCGGAGGGAAAGGCGTTGAACCCGCCACGCGGCACCTTGAACCAGCCGTTCACGGTGCGGAGAAACAGCCCGTCGTAGGGGGCCGCCATGTCGAACGCGATCTCGAGGACCCGACCCTCGACATCTCCCCGCTCCCAGAGCCGGAGATCGGGCTGGAAATGCACCCACCCATCGACGGTGGCGAGCCAGAGACTGTTGTCGAGCGGATCGATCATTCCCGCCGTCACCCGCTCGAGCGCGCCGGGCACCGGCGGTTCGAACGGCCCTTCCCACCGGCGGATGAGCGGACTCCACGAGAGCACGGCCTCCGGCGAAATGACGAAGACCCGCTCGGGTCCCGCCGCCACCGCCCGGATGGTGGTCCAGTCCCCGATGACGACCCGATCAGCGGGGCGCCAATTGCGTGAGACCTGGGCGGGAAGGATGGAGGCGACTCCGAGGATCAGGAGCGACAGGGAGCGGAGCAGACGCATCGAGGAAAGGTACCGCCTTCGCAGGTGACCGGCGCCCGGGCCGTGGTCAGGCGCTGGGCCGGCTGAGTTCCAGGAGCAGTGGTGGGTTGATGCGCGGCGGGCTGGTCCGGAGAAGCGCCCAGGCGCGCCAGAGATCAGGGAGCGCGGCGACCACATCCATCGGGCGCATGGCCCGCGCTGTATGACGGCGGGCGGCCAGCTCTCCGGCGCGCCCCAGCGCCTGCGCCGCGAAGGCGGCCGCCCGGTCGCCCGGGAGTCCAGCACCGAGCATGGCGCCACAGATCCCCGCCAGAATGTCGCCGCTCCCTCCGGTTGCCAGCCCAGGGCTTCCGACGGCAACGGTGCGCGACGCCTCCCCGGCTCTCGCCACGACGCTCGGCATTCCCTTGAGGAGGACGGTCGCACCGGTTTCCGACGCCGCCGACTCCGCGGCACCCCACGGGTCGGTGTCGAGTGACCCGGCCAGGTGGGGAAAGAGGGAGCGAAACTCGCCGGGATGGGGCGTGAGCACGAGCTCCCGTTCGGAGGCGATCTGTCGAAGTCGAGGGAGGGCGCCGTGGAAGGCCGCCAGCCCATCGGCGTCGAGCACGGCGGCGCGACAACAACCGAGCAGCGCCTCCACCAGGGTGGCGCTGCCCGCTGCCCGGCCGAGCCCGGGACCCACGACAATCGCATCCGCCTTCCCGACCAGGGCGAGGAGCTCGGCACTCGGCGAACCGTCGAGCGGATGCGTCCGCAGCTGGAGATCGGGTTCGGCGCTCGCCAGCGCGGCCGTCGTTTCCGAAGGGGCGACGGCAAAGACCAGCCCCGCGCCGGCGGCGAAGGCACCCCGCCCCGCCATCCGGAGCGCGCCGCTCATTCCCACGTTGCCACCGACCACCACGACCCGCCCCCGGTCACCCTTGTGGGCGTGGGCGGCGAATGGAACGAGCCAGTCGGCGGCCAGCGCGTCGGTCATCAGGATCGACCACGAGGGATCGGCCGGGGGGAGACCGATATCCACGACGACGATTTCTCCCGCCTCGTCCCGCGCAAGGAGGTGGCCGCGGCGTGGGGCGCCGAAGGTGATCGAGAGCTGGGCGCCGGCCGGGCCCCACGTCGCGCCGGTGAGCAGGTCAACACCGGTCGGCCCGTCGAGCGCCACCAGCGGAACCCGCAGGTCGCGCACCCGTTCGAGGAGCGTGGCGGCCGGACCCCTGGGAGCCCCGGACGCGCCCGTGCCGAGAATCGCGTCCACTGCCAGCGCGACCGCCGGCCAGGGGCCGTCGGGGGACACCAGCCGCACGCCCTCGGCAAGGGCGACCGCCCGGGCCTGTGCGTTCAGCGTGGACGGCGCACCGGGGAGCGCGGCAACCCAGACCGGGATCTCATGTTTGTGGAGAGTGCGGGCGAGTACCCAGCCGTCGCCGCCGTTGTTTCCGGCGCCCGCCGCGATCAGGATCCCGCCGCGCAGCGCCGGACCGTAGCGGGAAGCGATGACCCCGGCGCAGGCCCGTCCTGCCGCGTCCATCAGCGTCCCGACGGCGATGCCCGCGGCCTCGGCGCGACGATCCCACTCGGCGGATTGGGCGGGGGTGATGACGGGGATATACATGGTGACATCCGAAGGAGGACTGTGGGCTGGCCCTAAGTGGTTGAGGTCACGTGCCAGCACCCTACCAGAGCAGCCCGCAGTCCTCAAGGCAAAGCTATTTGAATGACTGACCGATCACTCGGCCAAACGAAATCTCCCCGTTATCGATCCGCAGGTTGAATCCGCACTCCGGGTTGGTGCATACCCAGGCCTTGTAGGTGATCGGTGCGCCCTCACGACCATAGTCGGACAGCGGGATCAGCTTCCCGTTGGCGCACTTCTGACATGCCGGCCAGTCGTTCCCTTCCATGAGCCCCTCCCAGGCTAGATCTCCACCTGCTCCGATGCGGCGCCTTTCCAGACGTACCCCGTCCGGAAGGCCTCCGCAAAGTCGTACACACCGACAAAATCATCGGCGGAATCACCGGGTTGCGCAACGAGCAGCCCTGCCTCGACCAGGGCAAACACCGCCTGCCCGACCGTATCGGTCGAGGTGATGCCCCAATGGGCCAGCACGGACGGTGCGAGCAACCCGAACTGCTCCCAGGCGAGATCCCGGCAGGCCCAGGCGACTTCCGCGCCGGCGAGGTGACGCCGCGCCGGCAACCGGCGCTGCACATGCTCGATGGCCCCGAGCACGAACAGGTACGCACGCTCGTCGAACTGTCCGCCCCTGGACCGCATCCGGGTCAGGACGTCGCTGACGAACGTCAGGTCGTTCACGCGCGGTCCGCCTGGTAGAGCGGAAAGGCACGGGCCAGTTCCTCGACCTGTCCGCGAACCGTCTCGATGGTCGCGTCGTCCTGCCCGACGAGGACGCGGTCGATCAGCTTGGCGATGCGCTTCATTTCCGGCGTGCCCATGCCGCGCGTCGTCAGGGCGGGCGTGCCGAGGCGGATGCCGCTGGTGACGAACGGCGACTGCGGGTCGTCGGGGATCGTGTTCTTGTTCACCGTGATCCCGGCGCGGTCGAGGAGCTGCTCGGCCAGCTTGCCGGTGAGGCCCTTGGGGCGGAGGTCGACCAGCATCAGGTGGGAGTCGGTGCCGCCGGACACGATATCGAACCCGCGTCCCTGCAGGGCGACGGCGAGCACCTTCGCGTTCTCGACGACCTTGTGCGCGTAGACCCGGAACGCAGGGTCGAGCACCTCGCCGAAGGCCACGGCCTTGGCGGCGATGACATGCATCAACGGCCCGCCCTGGTGCCCGGGGAACACCGCCTTGTCCACCTGCTTGGCGAGCGCCTCACCGCAGAGAATCATTCCGCCGCGGGGGCCGCGGAGCGTCTTGTGGGTGGTGGTGGTGGTGACGTCGGCGTGGGGCACCGGCGAGGGATAGGCCCCGCCAGCGACCAGCCCCGAGAAATGGGACATGTCGACCAGCAGGAAGGCCTCGACCTCGTCGGCGATGCTGCGGAAGGCCGCGAAATCGACGATCCGCGCGTACGCGCTGCCGCCGGCGATGATCAGCTTGGGACGCTCGCGGCGCGCCAGGTCGCGCACCGCGTCGTAGTCGATCAGTCCGGTCGCCGGGTTGACCCCGTACTGCACCGCGCGGAAGATCATTCCGCTGTGGTTGACGGACGCGCCGTGGGTCAGGTGCCCGCCGTGCGGCAAGGACATGCCCATCAGCAGATCGCCGGGGGCGATCAGCGCCATGTACGCCGCGAGGTTGGCCTGCGCGCCGCTGTGCGGCTGCACGTTGGCGTGCCCCGCGCCGAAGATCCGCTTGGCGCGCTCGATGGCGAGGCGTTCGACCTCGTCCACGATCTCGCATCCGCCGTAGTACCGCCGCCCGGGATAGCCCTCGGCGTACTTGTTCGTCAGCGGTGTGCCCATCGCGTCGATGACGGCGCGGCTCGCGAAGTTCTCGCTCGCGATCAGTTCCAGTCCATCCCGCTGGCGTCGCAGTTCGCGGTCCACGATGGCGGCAACGGCTGGATCGGCCTCCCGCAATCCGACGGTGTTGTGATTCGTCACGCCCCCTCCCCTTCCTCGATCTTGGCTACCCGACGGCTGTGCCGGCCCCCCGCGAAGGGAGTGTCCAGCCAGCGCTTGAGAATGTCCACGCTCTCGTCCTCGCTGAGGCAGCGCGCCGGCAGGACGAGCACATTGGAATCGTTGTGCTCCCGCGAGAGTTCCGCGACCTCCGGGTTCCACGCCACCGCCGCCCGCACGCCATGGTGCCGGTTGGCGGCATAGGACATTCCGAGCCCGGTCCCGCAGAGCAGGATGCCGCGCTGCACCTCGCCCCGCTCCACCTTCTCCGCGAGCGGGTGGGCAAAATCGGGGTAGTCCACCGACTCCGTGCTGTCGGTGCCCATGTCGAGCGGCGCGTACCCGAGCGCGGTCAGCTCGCGCTTGAGCCGCTCCTTGAGCTCGACGCCGGCGTGGTCGGACGCTATCGGAATGATCTCAGGCATAGTCACCAATGTAAGGGTACGCGTTCGGGGATGTGGGGTGGTCTGCCCCCCTGCCTCCCTGCCCCGCGGCCCAGCCTACTGCGGCATCCACATCGGCCGCATCCCGCCGACCTGCTGCAGGCGGCCTTCGGCCAGGCGGTCCGCGGCGAGATACGACGGGATCTTCTCCGCGGCGGCGAGATCATAAATCCGGAGCAGGGTGTCGTAGATCTCGCCCGCCTTCTTCTTCGAGCGCTCGGCGCTCCACCCGTGGATTTCGCCGTAGACGTTGATCAGCCCGCCGCCGTTGATCACGAAGTCGGGCGCATAGAGGATCCCCTTGGCGTCGAGGGCGTCGCCGTGGCGCTCTTCCGCCAGCTGGTTGTTGGCCCCGCCCGCCACGATGCTGACCTTCAGCCGCTTCAGGGTGTCGTCATTGAGGGTGGCGCCGAGCGCGCAGGGCGCGTAGACGTCGGCGGCCTGGTCGTAGATTTTGTCCGGCGCCACGGCCGTGGCGCCGGTGGCCTCGACCACCTTCTTCACCTTCGCCTCGTCGACGTCGGAGACGATCAGCTTGACGCCCTCCGCCTTGAGGTAGGTGCAGAGATACTGGCCGACGTGGCCGCAGCCCTGGACCAGCACCGTCTTGCCGCTGAGCCGGTCGCTCCCCCACTTCGCCTTCGCCGTCGCCTTGATGCCGACATAGACGCCGTGCGCGGTGACGGGCGACGGATCGCCCGACAGCCCGGTCAGCCCCGCCACATGGTTGGTCTCGTAATGGACAAACTCCATGTCCGCCGGGCTGGTGCCCACGTCTTCGGCGGTGATGTAGCGACCGCCGAGCGACTCGACGAACCGGCCGTGCGCGCGGAAGATCGCCTCCCGGTCGGTGCGCTTGTTGTCGCCGATGATGACCGACTTGCCGCCGCCGAGGCTGAGCCCCGCCACGGCGGCCTTGTAGGTCATCCCGCGGGCCAGCCGGAGCGCATCGGTGATGGCCGCCTCGGTCGAGTCGTACTGCCAGAAGCGGGTGCCGCCGAGGGCGGGGCCAAGGGTGGTGTCGTGGATGGCGATGATGCCGAAATAGCCGCAGGCGGGTTCGTGGCAGAAGACCACCTGCTCGTGACCGTATCCGGCGATGTCCTTGAACAGATCCATGGCAGCGCTCACTGGGAAATGGCGGTGGATGAACGGGCCGGGTAGGTCCGGCCGGTCGTCGACAGTGTCACGTGGTGTAGACGTAGAATCCGCGGCCGCTCTTGCGACCGAGGTGCCCTGCCGCGACCATGCGGCGGAGCAGCGGACAGGCCCGGTACTTGTCGTCCCCGAGCCCGTGTTGCAGCACTTCGAGAATCGCCAGGCAGACGTCGAGACCGATGAAGTCGGCCAGCGCCAGCGGCCCCATCGGATGGGCCATGCCGAGCTTCATCACGGTATCGATCGACTCCGGCGTGGCCACCCCCTCCATCACGCAGAAGATCGCCTCGTTGATCATCGGCATCAGGACGCGATTGGACACGAAGCCGGGATAGTCATTGACCTCGACCGGCGTCTTTCCCAGGGCCCGGGACGTCTCCATCGTCCAGGCGGCGGTCTCGTCCGTCGTCGAGTGCCCGCGAATGATCTCGACCAGCTGCATGACCGGCACCGGATTCATGAAGTGCATGCCGATCACCTGGCCAGGGCGCTTCGTCCGCGCAGCGATTTCGGTGATGGAAATCGAGCTGGTGTTGGTGGCGAGGATCGCCTCCGGTTTCGCGATCCGGTCGAGTTCGGTGAAGAGCGCGAACTTGATCTCCGGCCGCTCGGAGGCCGCCTCGACCACCACATCCGCCGAGCCGGCGGCGTCGAGCGACAGGTGGGTCGTGATGCGTCCCGTCACGTCGTCGGCGTCCGCCGCCGTCAGCGTCCCCTTGCGGACCTGTCGGTCGAGGTTGCCGCGGATCACCGCCATCCCCCGGTCCAGTGCGGGCTGGGCGATGTCGATGAGCGCCACCTGCCATCCATGCTGCGCGAAGACGTGAGCAATGCCGTTTCCCATCGTCCCCGCCCCAATCACCGCCGCCTGCTTCATGCCGTCCCCTCCCTCGTTTGAATCCACCGCGACGCCACCACGATGGCGCCGATCATTGCCACAGAGGCCAGGAGGCCTCCCTCCGGCCCGAACGCTCCGCCACTCAGCCAGGCGGGGCCACCCGAATCGTACTCCAGCATCGGCATCGCGAGCGGCAAGCCGCTCACCGGGGCGCCCAGCGCCGCCAACGACAGATTCCAGCCGAGGTGCGCGCCCCAGGCCGCCCAGAGGCCCCCCGGCGTGAAGAAGACGGCGCCGAGGAGGACCCCTGCCAGCCCGATGTTGACGATCCCCAGCGCGGTCACGCCGGGATTGCCCAGGTGGAAGAGCCCGAAGGCCACCGAGGTCGCCACCACCGCGGGCCAGCGGCCAACGACGCCCGCCAGCAGCACCAGCGGCACCCCGCGGAAGATGATCTCCTCGCTCAGCGCCGGGAGCGCCAGCGCCCCCGCAGTCTGGAACACCGACGTGGCCCAGAGCACCATCGCGTCGTCGCCCGTGCTCCATCGCGCCCCGGCCACGCCGAGCCCCAGGACCATGGCCAGCGCGGCGGCGAGGAGCCCCAGCGTCAATCCGCGGCCGAACCAGCGTCCGGGCGCTCCCGCAATGCGCCAGCGCAGCGCCTCCCAACTCCGGCCGAGCACCCGGTGCCCGATGTGGTAGGTGGCGACGCCGAAACCGGTCATCAGCCCGGCGCCCTGCGCAAACGCCTGCCAGAGTCCCGGCGTCTTGTACCAATCGGCGGTGGGCGTCCCCTGGATCAGGGCGCCGATGCCGAACGCGGCAAGGAGCCCGATGGTGATGCCCTCAACGCCGAAGGCGACCGACCAGCCGATCGCCTTCAGCAGGCCTTTCCATCCGCTGCCGATCTCGTGCCGGCTCAAGACAGCGAGGCCAGCTTCGGTGAAATCCGGGAGACCAGCGCCGCGGCAAGGGCCACCTTGATGAGACCCATCGGCAGGAACGGCAGCGAGCCGACCTGGAACGCCGCCACCGGGTCGCCGGTCAGCACCGCGAGTTGCGCCACGCCGCCGGCGTGGATGATCAGCATGCCGAGCAAGGCGCCCAGCAGCGCGCGGCCGAAGCCGCCGCGCCGCGCAACGGTGCCCGTGACCAGCGCCGCCACGGGAAAGGCCAGCAGGTACCCACCGGTCGGGCCGAGCAGCCACGCGATGCCCGATGCACCGCCGGAGAAGACCGGCAACCCGGCGATTCCGAGGCCGAGATAGGTGATCAGCGCCGCGACGCCGGCCGCCGGGCCCAGGAGGCCGGCCACCGTAAGCACCGCCAGATCCTGCAGGGTGACCGGGACGGGAGTCATGGGCAGGGGGATCCGCACCTGTGCGGCCACCGCCACGACGAGGGCGCCGATCGCGATGGCGAAGACGCGCCGACCGGTGGAAGACACGGACGCCGCCGGCAGGGCCTGGATATCGGTGGGACGGGTCACATTGCCTCCACGCTGAGCGCCACGGCATTGCCACCGCCGAGGCAGAGGGTTGCGAGGCCTGTCTCGACGCCCCGATCCTTCATGGCGTAAAGCAGGGTGGTGAGCACGCGCGCGCCGGACGCGCCGATCGGATGACCGAGGGCCACGGCGCCGCCCCGGACGTTGACGCGGGACCAGTCCCATCCGAGGGCGCGGCCGTCGGCGAGGGCCTGCACCGCGAACGCCTCGTTGGCTTCGATCAGGCCGTAGTTGCCGATGGTCGCACCGGTCTTCTTCATCAGGTTCTGCACGGCCAGAATCGGGGCGAAGAACAGCTCCTTCGGCTCGCCGCCGCCGGTGGCGTATCCGGTGACACGGGCGAGCGGCTTCAGCCCGTTGGCCTTGGCGAAGGCAAGCGAGGTGACGACCAGGGCGCTGGCGCCGTCGTTCAGCCCGGGGGCGTTGCCCGCGGTGACGCTGCCGTCCTTCTGGAACACCGGCTTGAGCTTGGCCAGCGCCTCGAGCGTGGTGTCCTTGCGCGGCGACTCGTCGGTGTCGACGAGAGTCGGGCCCTTGCGACCCGGCACCTCGACCGCCACGATCTCCGCCTTGAACTCTCCCGCTTCGATGGCGGCGACCGCCTTCTGGTGGCTCTCGAAGGCGAACCGGTCCTGGTCGCCGCGCGTTACGCCGGCCTTGGTGGCGGTGTACTCCGCGTACACCCCCATGTGGTTGTCGCCGAAGCTGTCCCAGAGGCCGTCGTGGATCATGCCGTCGACCATGGTCTGGTTGCCGGCCTTGATCCCGTTGCGCATGCCATAGACGTAGTGCGGCGAGACGGACATCGCCTCCTGCCCGCCGGCCACCACGCACTGGGCGTCGCCGGCCTTGATGGCCTGGGCCGCCAGCATCACCGCCTTGAGCCCCGACCCGCAGACCTTATTGATGGTCAGCGCGGGCACGACCCCGGGCACGCCGGCGTGGATCATCGCCTGCCGCCCACTCGCCTGCCCGGCCCCACCCTGGAGGACGTGGCCCATGATGACCTCGTCCACGGCCGACGGATCGACGGCGGCGCGCTTCAGGGCCTCACGAATGACGACGGCCCCGAGCTGCGGGGCCGACAGGGACGACAGGCCACCGAGATAGCGGCCGATGGGGGTGCGCACGGCGGAGACGAGGACGGGGGTGGTGGAGTCGCTCACGGTTCATCCAGATGTTGAAGAAATCAACTGCCCAAAGATACTCGGCGAAGGGTCACACCTCCAACTGCCTCGACCTGACCTGCGCCGCCACCCGCTGCACAAACTCCTCCACCGCCACGACTTCCTGCTTGTTCCCCGCCCCGCGCACCCGGATCGCGACGGTGTCGGCCTCGGCCTCCCGCTGCCCGACCACCGCCATGTAGGGCACCTTGCCGACCTCCCCCTCACGGATCCGGTAGTTCAGCGTGGAGTTGCCCGCGCTGAGCGTGGCCCGCACCCCGGCCGCGCGAAGGCGCGCCACGACTTTTGCCGCCGCGCCGGCCTGCTCGTCCGAGATCGGCAGCACGCGGACCTGCTCGGGAGAAAGCCAGACCGGAAACGCCCCCGCGAAGTGCTCGATGAGGATGGCGATGAAGCGCTCGAAGGAGCCGCACATCGCCCGGTGAATGACCACGGGCCGGTGTGCCGCGTTGTCCTCGCCGACATAGCCGAGCTCGAACCGCTCCGGCGCGGCATAGTCGAGCTGGATGGTGCCGAGCTGCCACTTCCGTCCGATCGAGTCGGACACGTCGAAGTCGATCTTGGGTCCGTAGAAGGCGCCGTCGCCCTCCTTCAGTTCGTACGGCAGCCCGGTCGCCTCCAAGGCGGCGCGCAAGTCGGCCTCCGCACGGTCCCACATCGCGTCGTCCCCGATCCGCTCCGGCGGCCGGGTGGCAAACTTGAGCGTGGCCGTCAGGCCGAAGGTGGCGTACACCGCGAGGATCATCTCGGCGATGGCCCGCACCTCGGCCGCCACCTGGTCGGGCCGGAGATAGATGTGGCAGTCGTCCTGCTGGAACTGCCGCACCCGGGTCAGCCCGGAGAGCGCACCGGTCACCTCGTTGCGGTGCAGGACATCGAAGGTGGCGTAGCGGACCGGAAGTTCGCGGTACGAGTGCTTCCGCATCCCGTAGAGCAGGTGGTGACTCGGGCAGTTCATCGGCTTGAGGGAGAAATCGTGCTCCCCCGACTCGTTGTCGAGCACCATGAACATGTTTTCCCGATACTTGCCCCAGTGCCCCGACCGCTCCCAGAGGATCTTGTTGTACAGCAGCGGGGTCTTGATCTCCTGGTAGTCGGCACGCTGCTGCAGCTCCCGGATGTAGTCGTTCACCTCGCGGTAGATCGTGGTGCCGCGATCGGTCCAGAAGGCGGACCCCGGCGACGACGGGTGGAAGACGAACAGGTCGAGCTCCTTGCCGAGCCGGCGGTGGTCGCGCTTGCGCGCCTCCTCCAGCCGGTGCAGGTAGGCCGCAAGGTCCTCCTGCTTGAACCACGCCGTGCCATAGATCCGCTGCAGCATCTGGCGGCGCTCGTCGCCGCGCCAGTAGGCGCCGGCGCCGTGCAGCAGCTTGAAGTGCTTCAGCCGGCCGGTCGAGGGGATGTGCGGCCCGCGGCAGAGGTCCTGGAAGGGCCCGTCGGTGTAGACGGTAATGACCTCGTCGTCGCCGAGCTCGCTGATCCGCTCCAGCTTGAGCGGGTCGTCGGCAAAGCGGCGGTTCGCCTCATTCCGATCCACCACCTCGCGCCGGAACGGATAGTCCCGCTCCACCACCTCGGCCATCTTCTGCTCGATGGCCTCGAGGTCCTCCGGCGTGAAGGGGCGCGGCACGTCGAAGTCGTAGTAGAAGCCGTCCTCGATCGGCGGCCCGAAGCCGATGCCGGCGCCGGGGAACAGCTCGCGCACCGCCGTGGCCATGATGTGCGCCGTGCTGTGGCGCAGCAACTCGAGCGAGGCGCCGTCACGATCGGTGAGGACGGCGAACGCCGCGTCCTGGCCGATGGGCCGGTCGAGGTCCCAGATGGCGCCGTCCACCCGGGCGGCGAGCGCGGCCTTGGCCAGCCCCGGGCCGATCAGCTGCGCCACCTCGCGACTCGTGGTGCCGGCAGGCACCTCGCGCACGGAGTTGTCGGGCAGGGTCAGGCGAATCAGGGTCATGGCGTGGTGTCCTGCATGATCGGGGTCACGATCGGGCTGCTCCGCGGTGCAAAACGGAAATAGAGGACGATCCCGGCAAGGATGAGCAGCGCCACGAAGAGCCAGCGACCCAAATCAGTGCCGGGGATCCGGGAGCGTTCGTCGGCCATGAGACACCCCGGGAATGAGGGGAAACGGTACCTGCGACTTCGCGAGGGAACATGTTAACTTAACGCGTCTTAGCCAATATTTGCACAAGGAGCACGCGCGTGAAGCGGGAGCGTCTGGGCACGGCGGAAACGCTGGGCTGGTCGGTGGTCGGATTCGGGGCTGGGCTGGTCGGCGGACTCTGGGCAGCCGTGTGGCTGGGCCGGGTGACTCGGGGGCGCCTCGCCGACGAGGTGCGGGTACTGCGAACTCCGGGCGGCACATCCAGTGTGGCCCTCGCCGAGGCCGTCGTGGCCGCCCTGCAGGCGGAAGCGGGGCTGGCTCCGCACGGGCTCCACGCCGTGGCGGTCACCCGGGGCACCGTCGAGCTGACCGGTTGGGTGCCCGATCGCCGGACCCGGGCGCACGCCGTCCGGGTGGCGACCCAGGTGCCCGGGCTCCGCGACCTGATCAACAGCGTCCTGGTGCACGGCGAGGACGACCTTGCCGCGCGCCCGGAACTGACCCTCGAAGGCCGGTCGGCATGACCACCGAGCTCGCTCCCCAGTACCAGCCCGCCGAAATCGAACGCGCGCTCTACCGCTGGTGGTCCGACCAGGACCTCTTCTCCCCCCGTACCGGCCGCCGCCCCTACGTGATCATGATGCCGCCCCCCAACGTGACGGCGCAGCTCCACATGGGCCACGGACTCAACAACACCATCCAGGACGCCGTCATCCGGTTCGAACGGATGCGGGGGCGAGACGCGCTGTGGCTGCCGGGCACCGATCACGCCGGGATCGCCACCCAGAACGTCGTCGAACGGATGCTGATCGCCGAGGGAAAGACCCGCTTCGACCTGGGCCGCGAGGCCTTCGTCAAGCGGGTCTGGAATCACGTGGACCAGACCGGCGCCACCATTCTCGAGCAACTCAAGGCCATCGGGTCGAGCTGCGACTGGAACCGGACCTACTTCACCCTCGACGAGGGGCTCTCCCGCGCGGTGCGCGAGGTGTTCGTCCGGCTGTACGAGAAGGACCTCATCTACCGCGGCAACTACATCATCAACTGGTGCCCCCGCTGCCTCACCGCCCTCTCCAACGAGGAGGCGGAAAAAGAAGAGGAGGATGGAAAGCTCTGGCACCTCCGCTATCCGCTCAGCGACGGCCGGCACCTGACCGTCGCGACCACGCGCCCCGAGACGATGCTGGGCGACACCGCCGTGGCCGTCCATCCCTCCGATCGCCGGTATGCGACGCTGATCGGCAGCACGATCCGGCTGCCCCTGGTGGAGCGCGACATTCCGATCGTCGCCGACGACGAGATCGACCCGGCCTTTGGGACCGGAGCGGTCAAGGTGACGCCGGCGCACGACCCGCTCGACTTCGAAATCGGGAAGCGGCACGGGCTGGAGGCGCTCAACATCCTGACGCCCGACGCCCACATCAACGAGAACGCGCCGGCGCGCTTCCAGGGCCTGTCCCGCGAGGCCGCCCGGAAACAGGTGGTCCGGGAGTTCGAGGCGCTGGGCCTGCTGGAGAAGGTCGAGAACCACCACCACGCCGTCGGCCACTGCTACCGCTGCGGCACCGTGGTCGAGCCCCGGCTTTCCGAACAGTGGTTCGTCCGGATGGCGCCGCTCGCCGCTCCCGCCCTCCGGGCCTACACCGACGGCACGCTGCGCTTCATTCCTCAGCGTCGGGGCACCGAATACGCCCAGTGGATGGAGGGAATCCGCGACTGGTGCATTTCCCGCCAGCTCTGGTGGGGCCACCGCATTCCCGTCTGGTATTGCGACGCGCCCGGCTGCGAGCGGATCAGCGTCTCCCGTACCGACCTGACCGCCTGCCCGGGCTGCGGCGGCGCGGTGCGCCAGGACGAGGATGTGCTCGACACCTGGTTCTCGTCCTGGCTGGTGCCGTTCTCGAGCCTCGGATGGCCGGACCGGACGGCGGACCTCGCACGATTCTACCCCGGCGACGCCCTCGTGACTGCCCCGGAGATTCTGTTCTTCTGGGTGGCCCGGATGATCATGGCGGGGCTCGAGTTCCAGGGTGCCGTGCCGTTCCATACGATGTACCTGCACGGGACGGTGCGAGACACCCAGCACCGCAAGATGTCCAAGTCGCTGGGCAACGGCATCGATCCCCTCGAGGTCATCGACCGGTACGGCGCGGACGCTCTCCGGTACACCGTGATCTCGGGAATGGCGGTCGGCACCGACCTCATTCTCGACCCGGCCGACCTCGAGTCGTCGTTCGCCGCCGGCCGGAACTTCGCCAACAAGCTCTGGAACGCCGGCCGCTTCATTCTCGGGACGCTCGACGGACCGACCCGGCCGCTGGCCGGGCGCCACGCCGACGTGATCCGGCGCGACGAGCTGACCCTCGCCGACCGCTGGATCATCGCGCGGTGCGACGCCACGGTGCGCGCCGCCACGGAGTCGTTCGAACGGTTCCGCCTCAACGAGGCGGCCGCCGCGGTGTACCACTTCCTCTGGAGCGACCTCGCCGACTGGTACATCGAACAGGCCAAGCCGCGCCTCTACGGCCAGCAACCCGGCGGCGACGTCGCGCGCGCGGTTGCCGCACAGACCTTCGACGTGGCGCTCCGACTGTTGCACCCGGTCATGCCCTTCATCACGGAAACGCTCTGGAAGCGGCTTCCCGGCCGGCAGGAGGGCGATTCCATCAGCGTCGCGCCGTGGCCGGCGCCCGACGACCGGGCGACCGATGACGCCGCCCTGACCCGGTTCGCCGAGGTCCAGCTGATCGTGACGAGCCTGCGCCAGTTGCGCGCCGACGCCGGGTTGCACCCCGGTGAGAAGGCGATCGGACAGCTCACCACCGCGACCGCCGCGGCCAGCGCCCGCCTCACCCCGGCGCGCGAGACCATCTCCCGACTGGCGAAGGTGACCATCGACGCCGTGCTGGTCCGCTCGACCGCCGCCGCGGGAGGCGAAGCGTTGAAGACCGCCGTGCTCCCGGATGAAGTGCAGGTCTCGATCGCGCTGAGCGCCGCCGACCAGGATCGGGAATGCACCCGGCTCGCCAAGGAGGAAGCCCACCTGCGGCACCTCGTCGAGGGGCAGGAGCGGAAGCTCGGCAACGCGCAGTTCGTGGCGCGCGCCCCGGCCGCCGTGGTGGAAGGGGAGCGCCTCAAGCTCTCGACCTGGATGGCACAGGCGGACGCACTGGCCGACAACCGCCGCCGGCTGGGCTGCGGATGAACGGCCGTCGCCTGGCGGGAGCGATCCTCGCCTTTGCCATGGCGGCCTGCGCCAAGATCGAGCCGCCGCCTGGCGGGCCACCGGATCTCGTCCCCCCCGGCCTGGTTGCCACGGTGCCGGACTCCCTCGCGGTCCTTCCCGATTTCTCGGGCGACGTGGAATTCCTCTTCAACGAGACCGTTTCCGAGGGCGGAAGCCCGAACATGGGGCTCGGCACCGGCGATCTCGAGAAGCTCATCATCCTCTCGCCGAGCGAGAAGGTGCCCAAGGTCCGCTGGAAGCGGAGCCGCGTCACCGTCCGGCCGGCGGAGGGCTGGCGCCCCAACACCGTGTACCGGGTCCAGCTGCTTCCCGGGGTCATGGATATCCGGCGCAATCGCCACGACAGCACCCGGGTGGTCACCTTCACGACCGGTGCGCCGCTCCCCGAGCTGCACCTGCGCGGACAGGTGTGGGACTGGACGACGGCCCGCCCCGCCGCGCGGGCCCTGGTCATCGCAGAGCTCCTTCCCGACAGCCTCCGCTACCGGATGGTGGCCGACAGCGCCGGTCGATTCGATTTTGGACCGCTGCCGAGCGGCGACTATCTCGTCTATGGCGCCATCGACCAGAACCGGAACGCGCGACTCGACCGGCGGGAAGCGTGGGACTCCCAGCCGATGCCGAGGGACAGCACGGCCGTGCCGGAACTGTGGGCCTTCCCCCACGACTCGATCGGTCCACGGCTCTCGAAGGCGGCCATGGCCGACTCGCTCTCGGCCACCCTGACCTTTACCCAGCCGCTCGATCCCGGTCAGCGCTTCGCGCCGGGGACCGTGCGCGTCCTGCTGCTCCCCGACTCCGTCGCCGTCGAGGTGCTGACGCTCCTTCCGAAGGCGGAACACGACTCGCTGTACCGCCCGCCACCCCCGCCTCCCGATACCATGGCGCCGGCGGCGCCGCCACCGAAGCAGGCGGTCGGTCCATCGATGGCGACCGACACCATTCGGCCGGCGCGCGAGCCCCTCTTCACGACGCTGCTGTTGCGTGTCGCCGCGGCCTGGCGCCCGGGCTCCACATACGTGATCGAGATCGACTCGATCCGGAACGCCAATCTGGCCGCAGCGGATATCCGGGGACCGCTCGAGGTCCCGGTGCCGAAGGTCGACTCCACCGCCGCGGCGGCGGACTCCACCGTGCCGCCGCCAAAGCCACCCTCGTGACGGACGACCCGCGCCGGGGGTTGCCCTCGGTGGAACGGCTGCTGCAGGAGCCCGCGATCAGCCGGCTGCTTGAATCGGTCCCTCGCAGCGTCGTCGTCGCCGCCGCACGTGAGTCGGTGACGGTCGCGCGCCACGGCCGGAGCGGTGTGCCGGAGGACTGGGCGGCGGATGTGGTGGAGCGCGCGGCCCGCCTCGGGCAGCGCTCGCTGCGGCCGGTGCTGAACGCCACCGGCGTCGTCCTGCATACCAACCTCGGCCGCGCCCCGCTGGCCGCGGCCGCCGTCGAAGCCGTGGCCGCGGTGGCCGCGGGGTACAGCGCGCTGGAGTTCGACCTCGAATCAGGGGTGCGAGGGCAGCGCACCGATCACGGCCGCGGTCTCCTCGCCGCACTGGCCGGCGCGGAGGACGCCCTGGTGGTGAACAACGCCGCCTCGGCCCTGGTGGTGGCGCTCAACACCGTGGCGGCTGGCACGGAGGTGGTGATCTCGCGGGGCGAGCTGGTCGAGATCGGCGGGTCCTTCCGGATACCCGACATTCTCCTGCGGAGCGGCGCACGCCTCCGCGAAGTCGGCACGACCAACCGCACGCACCTCGACGACTACCGACGCGCAATCGGGCCGGCGACCGGCGCCATCCTCAAGGTGCACCAGTCGAATTTCGAACAGTCGGGCTTTGTCCACGCTCCGCCCGCCGCCGACCTGGCGCGCCTGGCACACGAGCACCGGCTCCCGCTGCTGCACGACATCGGCAGCGGACTGCTGGCGGATCTTTCCGCCTACGGGCTGGTCGGCGAGCCCCGGGTCCCCGAAGCGGTCGCTGACGGAGCCGACCTGGTCATCTTCTCCGGCGACAAGCTCCTCGGCGGCCCGCAGGCAGGGTGCCTCGTCGGTAACGCCGGGCTCCTGGCTCGGTGTCGCGCCAATCCGCTCACGCGCGCCGCGCGCGCAGACAAGATGACCTTCGCCGCCCTCGAAGCGACGCTCGCGCTCTATCGCGACCCGGAGGTCGCGCTGCGCGACATTCCCGTGCTCCGCATGCTCACCTTGTCGCACGGCGAGCTGCAGCGCCGGGCGCAGCACCTCGCAGACGCGATCGCTGCCACCCGCCCCGCTGCCCCCCGGCCCCGCCTTACCGACAGCACGTCGGTGACTGGCGGTGGCTCCTTCCCCTCCGCGCAGCTGCCGACGACCCTGGTGGCGCTGGAGCCCGGACCGCGCGGTGCGGACTCGCTGGCGCTGGCCCTCCGACTCGGCGACCCGCCGATCGTCGCGCGGGTCGAAGAGGGGATGGTCGTGCTCGACCCCCGGACATTGCCGGAGGATTGCTACGGCCAGCTGGCTGGCGCCATCGCCACGGCGTACGGCGAATGACTGCCCCACGGCCCCGCGGTCCCGCGGCCCCGGCGAGGCGCCCCGCCGCCTTCCTCGACCGCGATGGCACGCTTGTCGACGACCCCGGATTTCAGCGTGACCCGGAGGCGATCCGGCTGCTGCCAGGCGCGGCGGCCGCGGTGGCGCGCCTCAACGAAGCGGGCTTCGTCGTGGTCGTCGTCACCAACCAGTCCGGCATTGCCCGCGGGCTCATCACGGCGGCGGAATACGCCGCCGTCGAGCGCCGAACCGTCGACCGCTTCGCCGAGTCTGGTGCCCGGATTGATGCGACCTACCACTGCCCCCACTACCCCTCGGTGAGCGGTCCCTGTGAGTGCCGGAAGCCGGGCACCCTGCTCTATCGGCGGGCCGCCGGAGACCTGTCGCTCGACCTCGAGGCGAGCTGGGGTGTGGGCGACCGGCTCTCGGATCTGGAGCCGCTGCGCGCGCTCGGTGGCCGGGCGGTGCTGGTGCGCACGGGCACCGGAGACGAGCACCTGGCGGCGGCCCGGGCGGCGGGGTTTCCGGTCGGCGACGACCTCGGAAGCGCGGTGGACCTGATGCTGGGCGCCGACGCCGACGCCCCCTAGGGAGGGAGGCGTCGCCCCCTTAGTTTTCGGCATCATGTCGTATCGCGTGGCGGTCTGTGTTTCAGGCGGGGGCAGCAACCTGCAGGCGCTGCTCGACCGGCTCCAGGATGAGGCGCCGGCGCGGGTCGTCCTGGTCCTGAGCAATCGGGCGGACGCCGGCGGTCTGGAACGGGCCAGGCGTGCAGGGGTCCCCGCCGAGGTGCTGGCCGACCCCGCCGACGCCTCGGAGTGGATCACGCGCCTCGGGCGGCGCGATGTGGATCTCCTGGTGCTCGCCGGCTACCTGAAGCTGGTGCCGCCGGGGGTGGTGCAGAAATACAGCGGGCGCATCGTCAACGTGCACCCCGCCCTGCTTCCCGCGTTTGGCGGGCCGGGAATGTACGGCACGCGGGTGCACGAGGCGGTCCTCGCGAGTGGCGCGAGCGAGTCGGGCCCGACCGTGCACCTGGTGGACGAGGTCTACGACCGGGGGGCGATTCTCGCCCAACGCCGGGTGCCGGTACGGGCCGGCGACTCGGCGGCGCTGTTGGCCGGGCGGGTGCTGGCCGAGGAGCACCGCCTCCTGCCGGAGGTCGTGCTGGCGGCGGCGCGGGCCGGGCGGCCCGTGCCGCTGTTGAACGCAGATTGATTTTCCTGTCCGACTCTACCTGGGAGTATCATGCCGAGGGCATTGCTTTCTGTCAGTGACAAGCGGGGCGTCGTCGCCTTCGCACAAGGGCTGGTGCAGTTGGGCTGGGACCTCATCTCGACCGGCGGGACGGCCGCGGCGTTGCGGGTGGCCGGCGTGCCGGTGCAGTCGGTCGAGTCGATCACGCAATTCCCCGAGATGCTCGACGGGCGGGTCAAGACGCTGCACCCGATGGTGCACGGCGGGCTGCTCGCTCGTCGCGATAACCCGGTCCACCTCCGTGCCATGGACGAGCACGGTATCTCGCCGATCGACCTCGTGGCGGTGAATCTCTACCCCTTCCGCGCCACCATTTCCCAGCCCGACGTCTCGTTCGAGGACGCGATCGAGAACATCGACATCGGCGGGCCGTCGATGCTTCGCTCGGCGGCCAAGAACCACGAGTTCGTCCTCCCGGTCGTGGAGCCATCAGACTACCCGGAAGTGCTGGCGCTGCTGCGGGCCGGCGAGGTGCCGGCCGAGACCCGGCGCGCCTATGCCGCCAAGGTCTTCGCCCACACCGCCGACTACGACAGCGCCATCGCGGGGTACCTGACCCCGCGGGAACAGGGCCTCCCGGCCCGGCTGGGCGGCTCGCTCGAAAAGATGGCGTCGCTCCGGTACGGTGAAAACCCGCAGCAGCGTGCGGCGCTGTATGTGACCGAGGAACCGCGTGGCATTCGGGACCTGACCCAGCGCCAGGGCAAGGAACTCTCGTTCAACAACATCCTCGATCTCGACGGCGCCATGGCGGCGGTGGCGCCGTGGACCAACCGGCCGGCCTGTGCCATCATCAAGCACACGACCCCCTGCGGCCTGGCGGTCGCCTCCTCGGTGGTTGAGGCCTGGCGCAAGGCGCTGGCCACCGACCCGCAGTCGGCCTTCGGTGGCGTGGTCGCGTTCAACACCGTGGTGTGTCAGACCACCGCCGAAGAGATGGCCGGCCTGTTCCTCGAGGTGATCGTGGCGCCCTCCTTCCACGACGGCGCGCTGAAGGTGCTCGCGGCCAGGAAGAACCTGCGCCTCGTCGAGCTGCCGGTGAGCCACGGGGAACAGGGGTTCGACTACAAGTGCGTCCGCGGCGGCTTCCTGGTGCAGGACCGCTTTCAGTTCGATCCCTCGGAGGAGGCCTGGCGGGTGCCGACGGTGCGGCATCCCACCGAGCAGGAGTGGAGCGATCTCCGCTTCGGCTGGGCCGGCGTGGCGGCCGTCAAGTCGAACGCCATCATGCTGGTCCGCAACGAGGCCGCCATCGGCATCGGGGCCGGCCAGATGAGCCGGGTGGATGCGTCCTTCCTGGCAGTGCACAAGGCGCGGCAGCAGGGGCACGAGACCCGGGGCGCCGTCCTCGCCAGCGACGGCTTTTTCCCCTTCTCCGACGGGGTGGAGGCGGCGGCCGACGCCGGCATCACGGCCATCGTCCAGCCGGGTGGGTCCGTGAAGGACGACGAGGTGATCGCCGCGGCGGACCGGCTCGGTCTCGCCATGGTTCTGACAGGTTCGCGGCAATTCAGGCACTAACGGAGAATTCGTGACGCACACCAAACCCGCGACCCCCTACCGCTGGGCCGCCCTCGTCGGCCTGGCGGTTTTCGGCATCTACGTCGCCACACTCGCGCCCACCACCGCCTTCTGGGACACCTCCGAGTACATCGCCGCGGCCAAGGTGCTCGGCATCCCGCACCCGCCCGGCAACCCGCTCTTCGTGATCCTCGCCCATACCTGGGGGCTGCTGCCGCTGGCGGGCGAATATGCCAAGCGGATCAATCTCTTTGCGGCCTTCACCAGCGCGGCGTCGGCCGCGCTCTGGTTCCTGATCGCCGAGCGGTGGCTCCGGAGCATCGTCCCCGTTCGCTGGGGCCGCCTCCTTGCCGCCGCGGCCGGCACCCTCGTCTCTGCCACCTCGTGGACCGTCTGGAACCAGTCGGCCGTCAACGAGAAGGTGTACACCGCCTCCCTGCTGTCGATGGCCCTCGTCACCTGGCTGGCGGTGCACTGGGGCGACGACGAGCCGGGTCCGCACCGGGACCGCTGGGTCATCCTGATCGCGTACATCATCGCGCTCTCCACCACCAATCACCTGATGGGGCTGCTCGCGGCTCCGGCCGTCGCCATCTATATCCTCTGGACCGACTGGAAGGTCGTCACCCGGCCGTGGGTGGTGATCGGCGTGGTCACCGCCGTGCTGGTCGGCGTCTCCCTCAACTATCTGTTCCTCCCGATTCGGGCGGGGATGTTCCCGCCGATCAACGAGGGCGAGCCGGTCGGGTTCTTCAGCAAGGCGCTGATGGACGTCATCAACCGGGTGCAGTACGCCAAGCCGCCGGTGCTCGACCGGCAGGCCGACCTCCTGTCCCAGTACGGCAACTACCTGCAGTATTTCCGGTGGCAGTTCGCCCGCGACTGGGGCTCGGCGGCCGGCGCGGCGGCGGCGCTCTTCGGGATGCTCGGGCTCTATGGCCTCTGGGAGTTGCTCCGCCGCGACAAGCGCGCCGGGCTCGCGGCCCTGGCCATGTTCGGCACCCTGACCGTGGCGCTGGTGTTCTACCTCAACTTCAAGTACGGCTTCTCGATGCACCTCGAGCGGGATCTTCCCCGCGAGGTGCGCGAACGCGACTACTTCTTCCTGGGGTCGTTCTCGTACTTCGGCGTGCTGGTGGCGCTCGGCCTCGGCGCACTCTATCGCGGCATCGCCGATTCGCTCGCGGTGCGGCTCCCGGACGCGAAGCGCTGGCTCTACGCCTCGCCCGTCTTCCTGGTGGCCCTGATTCCGCTTGCGGGCAATCACGCCTCGGCCAGCCGCGCCGACGAGTACCTCGCGCGCGACCTCGCGATCGACATGCTCGAGTCGATCGAGCCGTACGGGATCCTGATCACCGCCGGCGACAACGACACCTTCCCGCTCTGGTTCGCGCAGGAAGTGCTGCGCGTCCGACCCGACGTGACGCTGGCCAATCTCTCGCTGATGAATACCCGGTGGCATCTCCGGCAGTTGCAACGGCGCGAGACGCCGGAGTTCGATGCGGCGAGCGCCGCGCGCGTCTGGCGGCCGGGGCCGGCCGAGACCGGCATCGCCCTGGCTGACACCGCCGCCGATGCCCCGGCCCCGGCCTGGCCCCGCCCGGCCGGTTCGGTGTTCCAGAGCTTTTCGGCGGCACAGATGGACAGCCTGCCCGAAGCCATCGCCGTCAAGAAAGGCACCGGGCTCCGGGTGGACAGCCTGGTGGTCGCCTTCGGGCAGGAGTACCTGACGCTGCAGGACATCGCCACAGTCGCCCTCATCCGCGACAACCTCGGCACACGGCCGATCTATTTCAGC
This sequence comes from uncultured Gemmatimonadales bacterium, assembly GCA_963705985.1. Lineage (GTDB taxonomy): Bacteria > Gemmatimonadota > Gemmatimonadetes > Gemmatimonadales > GWC2-71-9 > SPDF01. The sequence continues at coordinate 654,816 of CAVPLK010000003.1, forward strand.
TGGAGCGACGGCAATTACCCCGACGGCACCTTCGGCCTCACGGAGTATCTCCTGACCACGGGGCTGGTGCGGAAGCTGATGCCGAAGCCCATCCGGGAGGGGAACGGGATCGTCCTGTCCAAGACGCTCGGCTATGTGGATCTCGGGGTGACCCGCCAGCTGCTCTGGGACACCTACCACTGGCAGAGCGCCACCCGTGACCGCGAACGGGGCTGGGTGGACGTGCCGTCGGCCTCGATCCTCCAGCTCTACGGCATCATCTACCGCGAGACCGGGGTCATCCTCCGTGCGGAAGGGCTGGTCGACGAAGCCGCCCGCGCCGATTCCGTCGCGGTCGCGGTGCAGCAGAACATCATGCGAGGCGAACGGAACTGATCGCGCCCGCTTCGCCGCCCCACCCCCGGGACAAACTGTCCCGGGCAGCCCCGGATCCCGCCCCGCAGCACACCGCGTAACACCGTTCCTACCACCAGTTTACGGCCTGCTCGCCAGCGCGATTGTGCCCGGTATGGTTCCCGCCATAGTGGGTGCCGCCTCGCCGGGGGACAATCCCGTCCACCCCGGGGCCGGAGCGCCCCGCAATGCACGCTGTGAACCCTGCGTCCAACGACGCGAAGTCCCTCGGCCCGACCACGCTGACCAGCCTGGGCGAGTGCCTCCTCCGGTATGAGGACGAGCACCGCGCGCTGATCGAGGAATCCCCGGACCTGGTGGCCCGGTTCGACAACGAACTCCGGTTCGCCTACATCAATCCGACCATGGCCGAGGCGCTGGGGCGGCCCGCCAGCTTTTTCCTGGGCCGCCGCCCCGACGAGCTGGTGGGCTGGAACGCGCGAATCGGGCAGGTGGTGCAGGACGGGCGGGAGAGCAACTTCGAGTTCACCTGGGACGGCGGGGATGGGAGGGGCAAGCGGACTTACGAGTCGCGGCTGATCCCGGAGCGGCGTCGGGAGGGGCGTGCCGGCTCGGTGCTCGCGGTCTCCAAAGACGTGACCGAACATCGGGCGTCGGCAGTCGCCGCGCGGGAGAGTCAGCAGTACCTGCGGGCGCTCGTCGCGGACTCCTCCGACCTGTTGGCGGTCCTGGACGCCGAGGGAATCGTTCGCTTCAGCAGCGACTCCTCCGGCAAGCTGCTGGGGCTCCTCCCCGACGAATTTATCGGGCAGAACGTATTCGGGTTGATCCATCCGGAGGACCGGACACGGGTCGCGGCGACCTTTGCCGAGACGCTGGCGGCCGGGGGCAGCGGCCGGCGTGCGGAGGCCAGGGTGCGCCACGCCGACGGCTCGTGGCGCCTCTTCGAGGTGCTGGGCAAGAGCGTCCACCTCGAGTCGGGGACAACCAGTGTCATCCTGAACGCCCGCGATGTCACCGAGCGCCGACGCCTGGAAGCGCTGGTCCAGCGTTCCCAGCGGACCGCGGCGCTCGGCCGCATGGCGCACGGCATCTCCCACGAGTTCAACAATCTCTTCTCCACCATCCTCGGCACCTGCGAGCTGCTGGCGACCGATCTCTCCGACGCGGCCGAAATGGCGCGAGGCGTTGGCGTCATCCAACAGGCTGGCCAGTCGGCGGCCACCCTCACGCAGCACCTGGCCGCCTTCGGCCAGAACCCCGCGCTCCACCCCGAGGCGATCGACGTGGCGGATCTGCTCACCGATCTGCGGCCCCGCCTGGCCGACATTCTCGGTGCCTCGGTCCGCCTGCAACTGGATGCGTCGCCGGGCAGCATCGCGGACACCGACCGCGCCCTGTTGGCGCAGGTCATTCTCGACCTCGCCAGCAACGCCCGGGAGCGCATGCCGGAGGGCGGCACCCTGAAGATCTGTGCCCAGGAGCTGGCGGATGGGCACGGCACCTGCCACAAGGCGACCGATGCGGTGAGTGCCCGAAGCGTGCTCCTGTCGATCCACGACTCGGGCCCGGCCATGGACGCCCAGTCGATCGCGCGCATTCTCGACCCGTTCGGTGCCAGCGGCGCGCCGGAAGGATCGGACGGGTTCGCATTGGCGGCGGTGCAGAGCCTGCTTGAGAGCGCCGGCGCCGTCATGGAAATCTCGTCGGCGCCCGGCATCGGCAACGATCTCCTGATCTATGTCCCGGCCGCGACCGCGACGACAGCACGCCGCTTCCGGTCGATGCCCCTTCCCGTCACCCCGATCAGCCCCAATGCCGGTTGGGATACGATCGGCGGAACGGAGACCATCCTGGTTGTGGAGGACGAGCCGGCCGTCCTGGATATCACCATCCGGTTCCTGAATCGGCTGGGTTACAAGGTCGTGGCCGCCGCCGATCCGGAGACGGCGCTGGCCATCGCCACACGCAATCAGTCCGAGATCCATCTCGTGCTGTGCGACGTCGACCTGCCGGGGATGTCCGGGCCCGCCCTCTACCGGCAGCTCGCCGCGATCCGCCCCGAGCTCGCGGTGATCTTCGTCTCGGGCTACGCGGGAGATCGGGAGGACGGCCACGCCGGCGTGCCTGACGACGCAACCTTCCTCCAGAAGCCCTACTCGGTCATCACCCTCGGAGAGGCGCTCCGCGCCCGGCTCGGACGCTCGACCACCCCGCTCGCCCAAGGCGCCTGAGCCGCCCCAGAAATTCACATCCCGGTCACGCCTCTGGGGCAGATCGCCCCAACAATCTTTGCATTCACTTCATGTCAGTCGTTTAACTCTTTCTCATACAACACTTTATGGCTTCGTCCGGCTTCACATCACGAGGCACGCTACGCGCATTATTGGGTACCGACCGCCGCTGGGGCGGCCACCCCCTGAGGTATGCAGATGCCCACACGCGCGAGGAATCCTGAGCACTGCGAGAACCGGCGCGTCCTCGCGCCGGGGATCCGCTGGGGCGGGCTCACTGCCCTCCTGGCGCTCACTCTGATCGGGCCCAGCCGGCTCTCGGCGCAGTCCGCCAGGCACACCATGCTCGCCACGGCAACCGTGGTGGCAGAGGAGAGCTACTCGGCGCGCGAGGCGGTCGAGGCCGCTATGCTCACCCGCATTGCGAATCGTGGGGCGCGCAGACAATACAAGGACATCACGATTCTCGAGCGCGAAGCGCCGTCCCCGACGCCCTACGCCAAACCGGAGCGGGTCATCACCGTCTTCTTCACGGGGACCTGACCCCGGGAAGGCACCGCCACTCCGCCGCCGACGGCCGCTGGCTATATTCCGGCCGAGGCGTGGTGGCCGAGTGGTTGAAGGCAGCGGTCTTGAAAACCGCCGAACCGGAAACGGTTCCGTGAGTTCGAATCTCACCCACGCCGTGGTGGATCAAGGGCCAACGAGAAAGGACGGGACTGCTGACGGCCCTAGCGGCGCCCCATGAACGACAGACCGACGCTGAGATACTGGTAGGATCCCGACTCGCCGCCGAGGTACTTCCCGGCGTTGGCGGGGTAGTTGTACTTGCCGAAGATGGCGATCTCGGTCTGCGATCCCTTGTTCAGGATGAACCCGAGCTCCGGGGCGAACCCCATGATCCAGTTGCTGGTTTCCACGGTGCCGGGGCCGACGTCCATCAACTGCTTCATGTAATAGACGCCGAGCCCGAGACCGATATAGGTCTGGACCCGTCCCCCTGCCTTGCTGTAGAGGTGGCCGGTCACCAGCAGCGGGAAGACGTTCATCGAGCGATACTGCTCGCCCGAGACGGTGCCGCCGGGAAAGTAGATCGGGTCGGTGGTGCTCTCGTAAAAGGCGGTGTAGCCCAGCGAGACACCGACGGTGACGTTGGGGTTGATGAAGCGGCGGCCTTCGACGGAGATGCCGATCCAGCTGTCGTTCCCGATGAAGTTCTCGCTCAGGTCGCCGGCGGGATTGGCCCAGGAGTAGGTCAGGCCGCCGAGGACCTGGGCGGAGGCGGGCACGGCCCCGGCCAGGCCGAGGGCGATGGCGAGCATCGCGACACGGAGACGGGGGGTCATGGGTCCACCTGGAAGATGTAGAGAGACTGGGCGAAGGCCTGGTCAATGCCGTCGACGATGTCGCTGGCGAGCGCCGGGCCGGAACTGCCGGACACGACGCCGTTGATGCCGGCGAGCCACACGACCGGCGGCCGCGACACGGCCGGCGGCACGCCAGCCGAGAGATTGGCCATGGGGATCAGGAGGGTGCCGGTGCTGTAGGTGTACCCGATGACATCGGTGGGATAGTCGGGAATCCAGCCGCTGCAGATCCAGGGATACCAGTCCTCCCAGACCGCGCACCAGTCCTCGATGGAAATGAGGTAGTTGTCCTTGAGGGTCACGACCGGATTCAGCGTGAGGTCGGCGAGCGCCTGATTGGGCTCCGGGAGGTAGCCCCGAGCCACCATGTTGGCGGCGGTCCGGGCGAGGATCAGGCTGTCATAGACATGGCTGATGTTGTCGGTGCCGCCGAGGTGGACCACGGTGTCCGGCATATAGAACGTGGCGGCCCCGCCGAACGCGAAGAGGGTGTCATAAACGGTCGTGACCGACGCGTAATCGTTCGGCTGGCTGGCACGTTCGGGATAGCAGGCGGTGAGCCCCGCCCCGACCGCCATGACAAGCCCGGTCGCCCGCAAGAACTTGCGCATCAATGGCTCCGTAAGTGATGGAAGGTGACAGAAAGATACCCATATGACGCCGGCGGAACCACCCGGCGCACAGGGCCCCGTCGGGGTTGCGTAAACCCTTCCCCGGTGGCAGTTTCCTCGCGCGTTGGAGCGGTGGCCGAGTGGCTGAAGGCATCGGTTTGCTAAACCGACATAGGGGTCTAAAGCTTCTATCGGGGGTTCGAATCCCCCCCGCTCCGTGATCCGAGGACTGAGGATGAATGTCCTCAGTCCTTTTCCTATGGTGCCCCGATGACCGTCCGCGTCCGCTTCGCCCCATCGCCCACCGGCTACCTCCACGTCGGCGGCGCCCGCACCGCCCTCTTCAACTGGCTCTACGCCCGCAAGGTCGGTGGCGTCCACATCCTGCGGATCGAGGACACCGACCGGGAGCGGAGCACGGAGGCGCACACCCAGGTCATCCTCGACGGACTCCGCTGGCTGGGCGTCGAATGGGACGAGGGCCCCTACTTCCAGGGCGCGTACGGCGCGCGACACCGGGGGGACGCGGAGCGACTCCTGGCCGAGGGGAAGGCGTACCGCTGTTTCTGCAGCAGCGCAGATCTCGACGCCCAGCGAAAGGCCATGGCGGGGATGAAGGCGGCCTTCCGCTACGACGGCCGGTGCGGGCGCCTCCCGGCGGCAGAGGTGGAGGCCCGTGTGGCGGCCGGCACGCCGAGCGCCATCCGGTTCCGAATGCCGCAGGGCGAAATCGCCTGGGACGACGCAGTCCACGGCCGCATCAGCTTCCAGGGGCACGACCTCGACGACCTCGTCATCCTGCGGAGTGACAACACCCCGATCTACAACCTGGCCGTGGTGTCGGACGACATCGAGATGCGGATTACCCACGTCATCCGCGGCGACGACCACGTTTCCAACACCCCGAAGCAGATCGCCCTCTACCGGGCGCTGGGGCATGAGCCCCCCGTCTTTGCGCACGTCCCCATGATCCTGGGCGACGACGGCAAGAAGCTCTCCAAGCGTCATGGGGCCACCGCCGTCGGCGACTATCAGGACAAGGGCATTCTCCCTGCCGCCATGCGGAACTTCCTGGCCCTCCTCGGCTGGAGCCCCGGCGGCGACCGTGAGATCATGTCCGAGGCCGAGCTCATCGAGGCGTTCTCCCTGGAGGGCATCCAGAAGAAGCCCGCGGTGTTCGACACCGCCAAGCTGGAGTGGATGAACGGGCAGTATCTGTCGCAGCGTTCGGCCGACGATCTGCTGGCGCCGACGGAGCGGGAGCTGGAGCGGATGGGGGTGATCGCGGGCGGCCGCGACCTCCGGCCTCTCATCGACTCGGTGAAGGCGCGCTCGCGAACCATCCTCAACATCGCGGAGCAGGTGGCGGTGCGGCTCGACGCGGGGCGGGTGGTTCGGGATGCGAAGGGAGAGCAGCTCGTCAGGAAGCTGGGCGACGCTTTCGACGCCAACCTGGCCGTCGTGGCCGCCGCACTGGAGGGGATTTCTGCCGCGGAGTGGACCTCCGAGCGTATCCTGACCGAGGTGAAAGCACTGGCCGAGTCACAGGGCGCCAAGCTCGGCGACCTGCTGCAGCCGGTGCGCGTGGTGCTGACCGGCTCGACGGTGTCGGAGCCGGTCAATGACCTCCTGGTGGTGATCGGCCGGGACGCGAGCCTGGCACGGCTACGCCGCTGAGCTCCGGAACCGGGCCCCGCCCCACGGATCGGCCGGCTGGTCCTGCACGAACTCGAGGGCCTGGTTGCCGTCCACGACGGAAGCCAGCGCGCGGACGACCGCCGGGTCGAACGCGGTGCCGGCCAGCCGCTGGATCTGCTGGCTCGCCTCCGCCGCGCTGAGGGAGTCCCGGCGATAGGCCCGGTGCGACACCATGGCATCGTACACTTCGACCACCGCGATGATGCGCGCACCCCAGGGAATGGCCTCCGCCGCCAGCCCGTCAGGATAACCTCCCCCGTCCCACCGCTCATGATGGCCCCGCACAAATCGCGACACATCCGACAAATGCGCGTAGGGTGACAGGATCTTGTGCCCTACGACGGTATGCTGCTGCACCTGGTCCCGTTGCGCGGTGGTCAGGGGGCCGTCGTGATTCACGACCTGCTCACTGATCGACAGCATGCCGATGTCGTGCAGCCGGCCGGCGAGCCGCACCAGCTCGATCTCCCCGTCGGCATGGCCCATGACGCTGGTGAGCGACGCGCTGAGCTGCGCTACGCGCTGGCTGTGACCGTGCAGGTACGGATCCCGGGCCTCCAGCGCCGTGACCAGCATCTCCAGGGACGCCGCGGCGAACTGTTCCAGTTTTCGTTCCAGACCCTGCGCCCGTTCGTCGACGGCCGCATCCAGGACCCGGCGCCACCCCGCCTCGGCGACACGTTCGATGCGGCGGTGCAGCTGATAGGCCGTTGCCCGGAGGAGGTCCTGGATCTCGATCGGCTCCTCGAGGCACGACGCGCCATGCAGCACCGCGGCGTGCACCCCGGCGCCCTCGCCCGCCTGGCGAATGACCACCGCACCGAGTTGGGGATCCACTTGCCGCGCACGCTGGAGGAACGCCGCCGTTCCATCCGGCTCGAGCCGGAGCACCACCACCGCCGGGCGGACCGCAGCCTTGAGAAGACGCTCGAGCCCCGCCTCCGGCCCGGTCGCCGCCACCGGCACGTGGGCGCCCAGTTCCAGCCCGGTGGTCACCCACGCCCGGACCTGGTCATCCGGAACCACGACGAGGATGGAACCGCATTCGCGCTGCTCGGTCATGCAACCGCCTTGTGGCCGGGAGTGGATGTCGGGTGGTGGGCCGTCCCGTGCTCGGGGTCGGCCATCAGGCGCAGAAATGCCTCAGCGACCGCTGGATCGAAATGGGCGCCGCGGCCCGCGCGGATCAACTCGAGGGTGTCGAGGACAGGCACCGCTCTCCGGTAGGGACGGTCGTGGGTCAACGCATCGTAGACATCCGCCACCGCCACGACGCGCGCCTCGATCGGGATCGCCTCACCCGCCAGCCCCGTGGGGTACCCGGCCCCGTCCCAGCGTTCATGGTGGTAGCGCGCGATGCGCTCCGCCATCTGGATCAGTTCCGAGTGGCCCCCCGAGAGAATCCGGGCACCGATCACCGTGTGTGTCTTCATCAGGTCGTACTCTTCGATGCTGAGGGCCCCCGGCTTCCGGACGATCATGTCCGGCACGCCGATCTTGCCGAGATCGTGCAGCGGCGCACTGCGCGCAATCAGCGTGACCTGGTCGGCGGGCAACCCCAGCGCCGCCGCCACTCGGCCGGCCAGCGCGCCGACCCGTTGGGTGTGCAGCCCGGTGTCATCGTCGTGAAGTTCCGCCGCGGCCGCCAGCCGACCCAGCATTTCCAGCTGCGACGCCTCCAGCTCCCCGGTTCGCTCGACGACCCGCGCCTCCAGGGTCTGGTTGTGATCCCGGAGCTGCCGCTGCAACGCGCCGGTTTCCAGGAGGGCGCGGGCCCGCAGGATCACTTCCATGGCGTTGAACGGCTTGAGCAGGAAATCGGTCGCGCCCTGGGCCAGGGCCCGGCACCGCTGACGCACGTCGTCATCGCCGGTGAGCATGACGATCGGCATCGGCACCTCTTCCCGGGAGCTCCCGCGGAGCCGCTCCAGAACCTGGAACCCGTCGCTGCCCGGCATGTGCAGATCGAGAAAGACCAGGTCTGGCCGCTGGCCCTCGCACCGCGCCACCCCTTCTGCCGAGTCTGAGCTGACGTTGACCACCGTGAAGCCCGCCCGATCGAGCACCCGCGCCAGCGTTCGCGCCGCCGACGCATCGTCATCGATGATCAGGATCTCGCAGCGGCCGTGGGAGCCGGCGGTCAGGTCGATCCCGGTCGCCGAATCCGCCGCCGCCGTCGACAATTCGAGGGAGTCTCCCCTGCCCGGCGCCGCGCCTGAAAACCAGGCCGCGGGGTTCACCCAGTTTGCCGCCGACCGCTGGGCGCGCGGCGGCAGGGTCCGGTGCCACGACGCACTCCGCCGCTCTCGGTCGCCATGCGTACCAGGCGCCTGTGCGGGGGGACTGTTATCCGGATCGTGATCGGCGTGCTGCATCGATCTGCCTCGGGGCTGCGGCCGCAACCCCCTCTCGGGAGATCTGCAGCAGGAATGGAAACGGCCATCCCAAGTTGCCCGTTCCATGCCAAGGAACGCGACCGGGGGTGGCACGCGCTAGTTCATTGTATTACAAGGAGTTAGACATGGCCGCCGGCCCCGACAGCAGTCGGGGCCGGGGTGATCTGACCAGTCGGTGGGGCGAGTAGGTAGGGGTGGGGTGCCGGTTACGGGTTTGGAAGCGTCGTCAGATGCCCTGCGCTGGCGTATTCCTTCAGCCGGCGGTAGAGGGTACGGCGGTCGATGCCGAGGGCCTCCGCCGTGTGCCCCAGGTGGCCATGGTTCCGGTCCAGGATCATGAGGATGAACTCCCGTTCGATGCGCGCCAGATCCCACCCGGCCTCGACGCCGCCACCGATCAGCTCGACCTCCGGCGGAGCGCCGAGGGGGTCTTCCAGGGGGAGCGCCGGGATGGTTCGGGCGCCGGCGTGCATGATCACGGCGCGCTGAATGAAGTTCTCCAGCTGGCGCACGTTGCCGGGCCAGTCGTAGGCCAGCAGCCGGCGGACCAGTGCCGGCGAGAACTCAGGGGGGATGACGCCGTACTCCTCGGCGAGACGATTCCGGAAGTAGCCGGCCAGCAGCAGAACGTCATCCTCCCGCTCCCGGAGCGGCGGCACCCGGATCGGCACCACGTTCAGGCGGAAGTAGAGGTCCTCCCGGAATCGGCCCGCCGCCACCTCCGCGCCCAGATCGACGTTGGTTGCCGCAATCAGCCGGAACGACACCGCCACCGGCTGTCCCCCGCCTACCCGCTGAATCTGGTGTTCCTGCAGGACCCGCAGCAGCTTGACCTGCACCGCCTTGGAGAGGGTCCCGACTTCATCGAGGAAGAGGGTGCCATCGGCGGCCTCCTCGAAGAGCCCGCGGCGGTTGGCCATGGCGCCGGTAAAGGCGCCACGGACGTGCCCGAACAACTCCGACTCGATGAGACCCTCCGACAGCGCCGAGCAGTTCACCGGTACGAACGGCTTGCCCGCCCGGTCCGAGAGGGCGTGGATCTCCTCGGCCACCATTTCCTTGCCGGTGCCGGTCTCGCCGGTGATCAGCACGGTGGCCCGGGTCGGCGCCACCCGGGCCAGTTCCTCCCCGAGCCGCCGCATCGCTGGAGAGACTCCGACCAGGGCGCCGCTCGCGCCTGTGCGGGCGTCCAGCCGCAGCCGGGCCAGTTCCCTCCGCCGGTCGCGGTCTTCGAGCGCCCGCTGCAGCACGAGACCGAGTTCGGCCACATCGGGCGGCTTCGACACGTAGTCGAACGCGCCGAGCTTGATGGCCTCCACCGCCGTGGCCACCGATCCCTGGCCGGTGAGGATGATGAACTGGGCGTCGGGTTGGAGGCCGGGCGCGAGTCCGAGGACGTCCAGCCCACCCATGCCTGGCATCTCGAGGTCGAGGATCACCAGGTCGAAGAGGTCCTGGGCCAGGGCCTTGAGGCCGTCCCCACCGCTGGCGGCCGCCTGGACCTCGTACCCCTCGCGGGTGAGGAGCGCGTGCACGACGCCCCGCACACCGGCGTCGTCGTCGATCACCAGGACCCGCGCTCGGGGCGCGGGGACGCGCGGCGTCAGTTCGATTGAATCACTCACGATGTCCACTCCTCGCAGGCGGGGGCATCAGGCGTCCAGGCAGCGGCGGATCACGTCCAGCAACCGGTCCGGGTGGGTCGGTTTCCGCAGAAAATTCTCGCCGTCAAGGAGAAAGAGCTCCTTCCCCGCGATCTCCGAACTGTATCCACTGGTGTAGATGATCCGCAACCTCTTGTCGCGGGCGTGCAGCCGCGTCGCGAGCTCACGTCCGCTCATGCCGCCCGGCATCACGATATCGGTCAGGACCAGGCTGATGGTCCCCTCCGATTGATCCCAAAGCTTGAGTGCCTCCGCCCCAGTGGCCGCCTCGATCACGGCATACCCCGCCCGCCTCAGGACGGTGGCAGACAGCCTGCGCACCGCCTCGTCGTCCTCCACCAGCAAGATGGCCTCGGTGCCCCGGCGCGTCGAGACGGGGGTAATGGGAATCGGTTCGGGAGCGCGCGTCACTTCCGTAGCGGGCAACACGACCTCGAATGTCGAGCCCCTGCCCACCTCGCTGAACACCTCGATGGTGCCACCATGCTGGACCACGATCCCGAAGACAGTGGCCAACCCAAGGCCGGTCCCCTCTCCCAGCACCTTGGTGGTATAGAAGGGCTCGAAGATGCGCCCCTGATCCTCTGCGGGAATGCCGATGCCGGAGTCGGTCACCCGCAGGCACACGGAGCTCCCCGGCGCCGGCCCGGCACCTGGGGCGGACGCGATGGCGGGACCCTCCGTCGTCTCAATGAGGACCGCCCCGCCGTCCGGCATGGCATCGCGCGCGTTCATGACGAGGTTCAGGAGCACCTGGTCGAGCATGCCGGGGTCGGCCCGGGTCAGCAGGGGCCGCGGATGCAGCTTCAACTCGAGCCGGACATCCTCCCGCAGGACCCGCCCCACCATCTTGTCCAGACCGGTGACGACGGTATTCAGGTCGAGGAGCCTGGGGAGCATCACTTGCCGCTTGCTGAACGCGAGCAGCTGACGCGTGAGTTCGGCGGCCCGCCCGGAGGCCCGGACGATTTCGGCGGCGGCGTGCTTTACGTCGTTCGCGTCGGGCTCAGGCATCTGGAGCAGGGAGCCGTAGCCCTGGATGACCGTCAGGAGATTGTTGAAGTCGTGCGCCACCCCGCCGGCAAGCCGTCCCACGGTTTCCATCTTCTGGGACTGCCGCACCTGCTCCTCCAGCGCCACCCGTTCGGTAATGTCCTCCGCCGCCCCGACGATCCGCAGCACCCGTGCCTCCTCGTCGCGCACGGCAAACGACCGGTCGTGAATCCAGCGCACCGACCCGTCGGGTCGGATGATCCGATACACCTCATCGAGTCCACGGTCACCGGGCGGTGTGTCGACGACGGAGCGGAGCTTTCCTCGATCCTCCGGATGCACCGCCTCGCGCCAGCTTTTCGGGGCAGCGTAGAGGCTCGCGCAGGTACGCCCCCAGACGCGCTCGTAGGCGGGGCTGACATAGAGGACCCGGGGTCCGGAGGGTTCCTCCACGTAGAACACCTGGTCGATCGTATCCGCCAATTCGCGCAGCCGTTCCTCACTGGCACGCAGGGTATCCTCGGCACGGCGCTGCGCGCTCCGGCGTTCATTGACCTCGAGCGCGAACCCGATGTCATTGCCCAGGCCGTTGAGCAGCCGCAGTTCGTCGGAGTCGAAGAACTCCGCTTCGTCGGCGTAGAGATTGAGGACGCCGACCACGGCGCCCGACACGGCAAGGGGCAGCGCCACCATGGAACGGTACCCGCGCTCCAGCGCGGCGTCCCGCCACACCGACGCCGCGGGATCGGCGGCCACGTCGTTGCAGACGACCGAGCGCCCCTCCCGCAGGGCGCGCACCGTGAAGCGGCAGGCGCTCGCGTCGAGCGGCTCCCTCAGCAGCGTCTTGACGACCGCCATGGTGTCATCGGTGGCGCCGGCGTGCGCGACAACCTCCAGGCGTTCCCCGCCATCCCGCAACATCCCGATCCATGCCAGCCGGAAGTCTCCCTTGTCCACCGCGATGTCGCAGGCCCTGCGAAGCAGCGTGCCCGGGTCCTGTACCCGGACGATGAGCTGGTTAATGTCGCTCAGCAGTTCGTAGACCCTGAGCAGTTGCCGGATGCGGGCTCCGCCGCACGCCGCGATTCGGTGATGTCCGTCCGGGCCCCAAGGAGCCGGCGCGGCTTGCCCTCCTCGTCCCACTCCAGCACCCGACCGACCACCTTCATCCAGCGATACTCGCCGTCGGCGTGGAGGAACCGGGCCTCGTATTGATAGGGCGTCGTATCGCCGGCGAGGACGCCGGCCATCTGCGCCAGAATGCCCGACCGGTCGTCGGGATGTACCCGCTCCAGCGAATGACCGAAGTCGATTCCCTCCCCATCTGGGGCGTGCCCCAGCATCGAGGCGTAGGTCGGACTGCCGAACCACCGATCGGTGACCACATCCCAGTCCCAAATCCCGATGGCGCCGGCCTCGGTGGCCAGGGCCAGGCGTTCGGCCTGCAACTCCATCGCCGCCACGGCCGAGCGACTCTCGGACACGTCCTGCATCGCGCCGAGGAACCGGGTGGGCCGCCCGCCAATGTCGCGGACAATCACTCCGCGATTGAAGACGTTCGCGTAGCTGCCATCCTCACGGCGATATCGGTACTCCGATTCCCACACGCTGGAGCGGCTCGCAAGGGCGGCGGCCACCCCGTCCTGCACCCGCTGGGCATCCTCCGGGTGCAGCAGCTCGGCCCACGACTCGGTGGTGAGCCCCCCCGCTCCCAGGGCATACCCGAATTCCGACCGATAGTAGTCGTTCCACCAGATGGTATTCGCGTCGAGGTCCCAGTCCCAGATCGCGTCCGTCGTGGCGCGCGCCACGAGCTCGAAGCGCTCGTTGCTGGCTTGCAGTTGCGCAATGGCACGCTTCAGGGGGGAGACGTCCACTACGGTGAATTGCAACGCCGGCCACCCGTCGTACATCACTGCCGTGCCACTCCCCACCATGGGCACGACCGAGCCGTCCAGCCTGGCCATCTCCAGTTCATAGTCGAGCACATCGACGCCCTGCTCGAGGATGGTGCCCATCAGTTCGGCCGCCAACGCCTGATCGGTCGGAGCTACCAGCGACAGGACAGGTCGCCCCAGGAGGTCCGCCGGGGACGAGGCCGCGAAGACTCGCAACGCCGCGGGGTTGGCGAACACCACGACTCCCTCCTGTGCGATGCAAAGCGCATGAGGAGACCAGTGGATGAGCGCCCGGTACCGGGCCTCGCTGTCGCGCAGCTCCTGCTCGGCCCGCTTCTTCTCCGTCACATCGCGAATCGTCGCCTGGATGGCGGGCCGGCCCAGGTGCATGATCGGTCGGCTGAAGACCTCCACGTCGATGGGCGCGCCGTCGAGCCGCAACCACACCGAGGGAACCCGGACATGCGCTCCTCCCCCGAGCACCTCGTCCATGCGGGACTGTGCCATGGACCGGCGCGCCGGGTGAACGTGGTCGAGGATCGGCGTGTCGAGCAGCGCATCAGGCGACTCGGCGCGGAACAGGGCGGTCGCCGCGGGATTCACGTACACCAGCCGCCCGTCCTGGATGACACAGAGCGCCTCCGGTGACGTTTCCACCAGCGTGCGGTACCGCTCCTCGCTGTCACGGAGCGCCTCGGCCGCCGCCTTTTGCGCGGTGATATCACGGGTAATGCCCAGCAGGGAGACCACGGCCCCGGATTCATCCCGCAACGGCCCGGCGTGGGTTTCGAGCCACCGGGATCCTCCCTTCAACCCGACCACCCGAAACTCCAGCACTCCCGATTCTCCCCGGAACACCCGCTCCGTCAGGGCGAGAAATGCCGTGCGGTGCTCGGGCACGAGCACCTGGGAAATGTTGGCGCCCTCGACCTGCTCGAAGGAATCAGCCTCGATCATGGCCAGGCCGGCGGGATTCATCATGCGCAGTGCGCCGTCGCGGTCCAGCATCTTCAGACATTCCGGCTCCGAGTCCAGGATCGCAGCCAGCAACCGCTCGCGCCTGGACAGCTCCCGGGCCTGGCGGCGGCGCTCCAGGTGACTCATCACCTGCCGGGCCAAGATCTGGAGCGCCTCTTCGTGGACCGGCGTCAGGGTCCGCGGCACCCGGTCGACGACGCAGAGGGTCCCCAGCGCGTGCCCCTCCGGCGACATCAAGGGCGCGCCGGCATAGAATCGAATGTGAGGAGCGCCGGTGACGTGTGGGTTGTCGGAGAATCGGGCGTCGAGCAGTGCGTCCGGAACCATCAGGAGGCCCGGGTGAAGAATCGCGTGGGCGCAGAACGACACCGCGCGGGCGCTCTCCCCCGCCGAGAGGCCATAGGTGGACTTGACCCACGCACGCTCGTCGTCGATGAGCGTGATCTGGGAGATAGGGACGTTGCAGAGGTGGGCTGCCAGGGCGGTCAGCTCATCGAGGGCGGCCTCCGGCGCCGTGTCCAGCAGTTCGAATTGCCGGAGCGCCTCGAGGCGGAGGGCTTCATTCGGAGGGCGGCCCGGAGCCTTCATCGGGGTCCAATCGCGGGCAGGGCCGCGGGGCGCACGAGAGAGGACCTCTCCGCCATTGGGGGGGGAGAGTCGTTCGGCGGTCATGATGGCGAAGCAGAGCGGAAGGCCGGTCGGGCTCCTGACGCCCGACACCACTCTCAAGATCTACGGTGTGTCGCCGCCTTGTCAAATCCGGTGTCGGGGTGGCATCGGGCTGAACTCCGCGCAAACCGGGGGCACGGCCACTACCCGCCCGGTCTCCCCCCCTAATCGGGAGGAAACTTATCGGGCTTGCACGCCCATTCTGACTTCCCTATCATCTGTCGGCAGTTCGGTTGCAATTTCGCGAGTCGCCGGTGTCTCCGGAGTTTTTGTTGCACCGGTAGCCGATCAGCGGCCGTAGTTTTCTACGCGCCTCCACCACACTTTCCTTCTCGTTCTTGCGTTGGGACCATTGGGGCGTGGCGGCGTAGGCATCCCGCAGTGGCTTCTGCGCATGTGGTATTCGGGCCGTCCGTTCTGACCGGTCATTTCACCCTGCCCTGGCCGACCCCCCCGGCCGAAAGGCGGTACCAGGATGGCGTCGCAGTTCGAACGACGACTCCAGGTCACGTTCTGGCTGTTGATGACCGGCCTGGTCACCCTGGGTATCGGCGCCCTCCGTAATTCAGCGGCCACCGCTGAGGACACTGCCGCGATCGCGCGCGCGCGTGATTTGCTCGCGCCCCTCGTGTCCACCTCCGCGCTGATCCGCGATGCCGAAATCTGCGTGCTGAAGTACGTCGCCACCGGCGACACCAGCTTTGTTTCCCGCTTCGAATCCGACCGCACCGCCCTGGCGCCGTTGCTGGCGACGCTTCACCGGCTCGTGGCCGACGATGCAACAGAATCCGCACTCGTCGATTCGATCGACGCGGCCTCCCAGTCTCAATTGGCAGCCTTTCAGGACGTCGTCGACCGACACGCCCTCGACGCCACCCCTCCGGCGCCCGGGGCACCCGAACTCCGGGACGATCGGGTTCGGGTCGAGCAGATCCGGGAGATGGTCGCGTCGTTGACTACGCGGGAGTCGCGCGCGTTGGCGGAGCACACCGCCGCGATAGAGTCTCGCCGGCAAGTGACCAATGTCATTGTACTCGGCGGGGCGCTCCTGGGCATCCTGGTCCTGCTCCTGGGTACCAGAGTGCTGGCGCGGGAATTCGGGCAACGTGTCGAGGCAGACGCGCGCAGCCGCGCTATTCTGGACTCGCAGCCCGTCACCCTGCTGATCGTGGACCGGGGCGGTACCATCAGCCTGACCAATCTCGCGGCCGAACGGCTGTTCGGATACACCCGGCAGGAGCTGGTCGGAGCACCGATCGAGAAGCTGGTCCCCAAGCGCTTTCGCGCGCGGCATCCCGAGCTCGTGGCGGGGTACATGGGGCACGCGGAACCCCGGGCCATGGGGGCAGGGCGTGAACTCTTCGCCCTCCGCAAGGACGGCAGCGAATTCCCGGTCGAGATCGGGCTCACGCCGCTCGCGACCACCGAGGGCACCTTCGCGATCGCGTCGGTGGTGGATCTCACCGCGCATTTCGCTGTCGAACGGGAGACCCGCCGCGCAGTCGATGAATACCGGCAGGCGGTGCTCGAAAATGTGGTGGACGCGGTCTGCATTACCGACGCCGATGGTAAGTTCCTCGACTGCAACCCCCGGTGTTCCGAGCTGACCGGCTACACCCGGGAGGAACTGCTCCAGCACGGGAATATCATCGACACCTATCCCCCCGAGGAGCGCCCCAGTGCCGAGGACCGCATGACGCTCATCGTCCTGCGGCGGGTGACGAACGTCGAACGGGGCATGCTGCGCAAGGACGGAACCATCATGCCGGTCCAGAGCACCTCCGTGCTCCTTCCCGATGGCCGCGTCCTCACCACGACCCGGGACATGTCCGAGCGGCGCAAGACCGACGCGCAACTGCGGCAGAGCGTCCAGCGCTTCCGCGAACTGGCGGAGAACGTGCAGGAGGTGTTCTTTGTGATGGAGCCGACCCACGGACGGACACTCTACGTCAATCCCGCATACGAGCTGGTGTTTGGGCAGAGCCGGGAGCACGGCCTCAACACGCCCTATGCCTGGGCGGAGTTGATTCACCCTGAAGACCGGGAGTCGGTGCTGGCGGCGGAGCGGGAATCGACCGGGGCCGGGGAATCGATGGCGCTGGTCTACCGGATCGTGCGGCCCGACGGCGCCATCCGGTGGATTCGGTCGCGCTCCACGCCGATCAAGGACGAGACCGGCCGGACCGTGCGGTTGGTGGGGGTCGCGGAGGACATCTCCGACTTGAAGCGGACCGAGGACCAGTATCGACAGGCCCAGAAGATGGAGGCCGTGGGTCGGCTCGCGGGGGGGGTGGCCCACGACTTCAACAATATCCTCACAGCCATCCTCGGGCACTCGGAGTTTCTGCTCACCGACCTGCCCGCCGACAGCGCGTACCGTTCGGACGCCACCGAAATCCGCACCGCCGCGCTGCGGGCCGCCGAGCTCACCAACCAGTTGCTCGCCTTCAGCCGCCGGCAGGTCCTGCAACTGTCCGTCCTCTCCCTCAATGCCGTCGTGACCGGCCTCGAAGGCATGCTGCGCCGTCTCATCGGGGAGCAGGTGGTTCTCGACGTTCACCTGCACGCCGAGACTGGCAACGTCCGGTCGGATGCGAGCCAACTGGAACAGGTGATCGTCAATCTCGCCGTCAACGCGCGGGACGCCATGCCGAATGGCGGTACCTTGACGATCGAGACTGCCAACGTCGACCTGACCGCCGACTTCGATGCCGACCACCAGGCGGTCAAAGCCGGTCCATATGTCATGATCGCGGTCAGCGATACCGGGGTCGGGATCAGCCTCGAGGCACGCGCCCGCATGTTCGAACCGTTCTTCACCACCAAGGAACAGGGCAAGGGCACCGGCCTCGGGCTGTCGATGGTGTACGGCATCGTGAAGCAGTCGGGGGGCTACATCTGGGTGTACAGCGAGCCAGGCCACGGGACCACATTCAAGATCTACCTGCCGCGAGTGACCGCCCCCGCCGACGCGGTGCTCTCCCCTTCCCCGATCCAGGGTGCGCCTGGCGGCACGGAAACCATCCTGCTCGCGGAAGACGACGACCAGCTCCGGAAACTGGCCCACGGCTTCCTGGGCCGGCTCGGCTACCGCATCCTGTCCGCCACGAACGCGACGGAAGCCATGGCGCTGGCACGCGAGTTTCCCGATGCCATTCACCTGCTCCTCACCGACGTGGTCATGCCGGGAGAAAGCGGGAGCCAGCTGGCCGAGCAACTCGCCGAGACCCGGCCGGCGATGCGTGTCCTATATATGTCCGGCTACACCGACAATGGCATTGTGGACAAGGGCATTCTGGAGAAGGGCCTCGCCTTCCTCCAGAAGCCCTTCACACCGGTGTTGCTCGCCCAGCGGATCCGGCAGGTCCTCGACTCGGCGTAGTGCGCGGGGGCCCGCCACTCGCATCGACCGCCCGACTCCCTATATTCCGCTACCGGCAGCTCCCTCCCCTGTCTGTAGAGGATCACCCCCGTGCGCGTCGCCATCATCCAGGCCGAGGTCTCCCCTTCGCTTGCCCTCGGGCTGGAGCGCACCCGCGCGCTGACGGCGGAGGCCGCCTCGGGCGGCGCCCAGCTCGTGGTCTTTCCGGAGACGTGGCTCCCCGGCTACCCCGCCTGGCTCGACTGGTGCAGCGACGCGGCCCTCTGGAACCACGCACCGACCAAGACGGTCTTCCGGCGGATGGCGGAGGAGAGCGTCGAGGTGGCCGGCGCGTCGGGCGCCGCGCTCGCCGCCATCGCACGCGACTCCGCAGTGACGCTTGTCGTTGGGGTGACCGAACGCATCTCGGCCGGTCCCGGCCGGGGCACCCTCTATAATGCCCTGCTCAGCTACGGTCCCGACGGCTCCCTCCTCAATCATCATCGCAAGCTCGTCCCCACCTATACCGAACGACTGGTGTGGGGTCGGGGAGATACCGCGGGACTCCGTGCCGTGGAGACGCCGGCGGGGCGGGTCGGCGGGCTGGTCTGCTGGGAACACTGGATGCCGCTCACCCGGCAGGCGCTGCACGAATCGGGAGAGGACATCCACGTGGCGGTCTGGCCCACGGTGCACGAGATGCACCAGGTAGCGAGCCGGCACTACGCCTTCGAGGGGCGGTGCTTCGTCCTGGCGTCAGGAGCGCTGATGCGGGCATCCGCGCTGCCAGCGGAGTTCGAGGGGCACAAGACGGCGAGCGAGCCGGAAGCATGGGTGCTGCGGGGCGGGAGCGCCATCATCGGCCCGGACGGCTCGTACATCGTGGCACCCGTTTTCGAGAAGCCGGCCGTCTTGACCGCCGACCTGGATCTCGGCAGGATTCGGGAGGAATCGATGACGCTGGATGTGGCCGGTCACTACGCGCGGCCGGACTGCCTTGAGTTTCGGATGCTGGGAGCCACCCGTTCCTCGGAGCCGCAATGAGCCGCCCGCTCGCCCTTCCGCTCTTCCTTTCCCTCCTCGCCGCGCCCGTCACCGCTCAAGTCACCACACCCCAGGACACAACACTCGGTGACACCCTGCTCGTGGACCGGGCGCTGAGTGGCGTCGCCGACTCGTTTCGCATCAGGCTGGCCGAAGGGGGACAGTACCGGGTCGTGCTCACTCCCGGCACCGCCACACTGACCGCCATCAGCGCGGACAAGCGCGCCTCCTCGGCATTCCCCGCCCGAGTGCGCGAGGGCACCGGGGCCAGCCCCACCCTCATCGAGCTCTACCCGCCGAGGAGCGCCGAGTACATCGTGAGGATCGCCGCGGAGGCCGGCCTGACGGGTGGGCATCTCCAATTGTGGTCGGACCGCAAGCTGGCGCAGGAAAAGCAGGCGCAACAGGACCGGGCGTGGGGCATCGGGCTGGGGTTTGCCGCCGGGTGGCACTCCGGCTACTACACCGGGGCGGACGACGAGAATTCTGGCCAGTCGGGGACGGCGCTGGAGGGATGTTTGCTGGTGGGAAGCAGCGGGCCGGTGGCTGGCTGCCTCGGGTTTACCACCCAGGAACTCGGCAGCGAGGTGAACGCCATCACCTGGTTCTTTCTCGAGCCCCGGTTCCGCGTGGTCAGCATCGGCTCGCTTGGCCGGCCGCTCGACGTCCTCGTCTCCGCCCGGATCGGGCTGGGCAATTCGGAGCGCCTGGGCGTCGACCCGACCATGTTCGCGCCGGGTGCCATCCTCTCGTATCACCTCGACAGTCGCCCCGGTGCCCGTGGATGGAGACTGAACTTTCAGTTCCTCTACGCCCTGCTCGGCAACGTGGACACGCCGAACAACTCCGATTTCGCGCAACTGACGCTCGGCCTGGCGTGGATTCCGTAGCGGCCGCTTCCCTGCTTGACACCCCGTCCACCTTTTCCAATACTGGGATGCACGGGGTGCCATCCCTGGGCCATCCCCACTCGCCACCCAGACCGCCGATGCACCTGCGCGTCGTTCCGCCGGACCGATCCGATACGCTCCTTACCGTCCTCTGCGACGCGTTCTTCGACTACCCCGTCATGCGGTATGTCCTGGGCAGCGCCCCCGACTACCCCACGCGCCTGCACAGGCTTGTGCGCCTTTTCGTCGCCGCCCGCTGCTCGCCGAAGGGACTCCTGCTCGGCGCACATGACGCCGAGGGCTCAATGCTCGCCGCGGCGGTGATTGACCTCCCCGGCGATCGGACCCTCTCCCCGACGTTCGAGGCCCAGCGTGAGGAGACCTGGGAAGCGCTCGGCCGCGACGCCCAGAGGCGCTACGAGGCCTACGGCGTCGCCAGCCATGAATTCGACCACGGCGCCCACCACCATCATCTGGGCCTGATCGGCGTCCGCGCCAGCGCTCAGGGCTCCGGGCTCGGTCGGGTCCTGCTCGAGCACCTCCATGCCAGGGCCGACGCCGACCCCGGATCCGCCGGCGTTTCGCTCACCACGGAGCTGCCTCGCAACGTCGGGCTCTACCAGCACTTCGGATACGAGGTCACCGGGCACGCGCGGGTGTCAGGCGAACTGGAGACGTGGGCGTTCTTCCGTCCCCGTGCTTCGAGCGGGGCAGCGACCGAGTTGGTGGAGGCACGGCATCGCACCTGATCGCGACCCAACCTGCCGGAGGGGCGGATGAACAACCTCGTGGTGGCGCGCTATCTGGATGGAACGATTCTCAAGGGGACCAGTCTGGATGTGGACCCCACCAAGCCGGCCTTCCACCTCCGGCCACCGGAGGGCATTACCGCGGAGGTCAAGCTGAAGGACCTCAAGGCCCTCTTCTTCGTCCGCACCCTCGAGGGTGACATGGCCCGCCACGAGGCGCACACCCTCGACCCCGCCGACCCGCGGGCCCACGGCGCGACCGCCGTGTCCCTGCAGTTCCCTGACGGCGAGGTGATGGTCGGCCTCACCAATCGCTTCCCGCCCAACCGACCGTTCTTCTTCGTGGTGCCCGTCGATCCGGCGAGCAACAACATCCGGGTGCTGGTCAACCGCAGTGCCGTGAAGAAGATCGAGCCGCTTGGCGGCGGCTCGATGTAGCTCCGGAACGAGATTGCTTCGGCCACATCGTGGCCTCGCAATGACAAAAGCTGTCAGGGAGGCCCCGGCGGCTCCCGCTGCTGACGGTTGAGTTCCCGCTCGGCCTCCGCCCGCGCCCGGATTTCCTTGATCTGCTCCCGCCGATCGGCGGCCGCGGCCTCTCGCGGCAGGGCCAGCTGGTAGTCCTGCGCCCGCATCCATCCCCCCTCGTCCAGCGCCTTCGATTCGTTGCCTACCATCGGCAGCGGAATCAACGCCGAGCAGCAGCGCGGGGATCCTGACGCCGGCCACCGTCATCCACTGACCGTCGAGCCCGTATTCCCGCCCCCCGATGGTCGCCTTCCACGAAGGGGCAGCACCCGCCCACCTCCCGGCAATGCCGCCAGCGAGTCGAGGTAGTGGTTGATCATGGCCTTCACCGTGCTGTCGGTCAGCTCGGCGTGGGTCCGGCCCGACCACGACGGGCGGTGGCGGCCGCCGGTCCCACAACATCCCGCTCCCGAGCGATGGCCACGGGAACACCCGCGCCGGGTCCGTCGCCGCCCACGCGGGAGCGGAATCCAGCGCCGTCTCACCGGCCTCCGGTGTGACGGCGCCGGAAGCCGCAGCCGGGGCGGAAGTCGTCTTCGCGGGAGCGGGAGTGCCGGGGGTCGAGGTCGGCGCGGCCGGTTGAGTCGGGAGGAGGGCGATCAGGACCTGGCGGGGCCGCGCGCGTTCTTGCGGCATGAGCGACAGCAGCAGGTGCCGCTTGCCGGGGCGCTGGGCGGGGGCGAACAAAAGGATGAGGACCACGAGGGCCGCCAGGTGGAGCGCGGCGCTCGTGGCGACTGCCCACGGCGGCCAGCGCGGCGGCCGTGGGAGTTGGAGTTCAGGTGGCCTTCCCACCCCCGTCTTCCTGTACACCAGCGAGTGCCTTCGTGAGCCGGCCGACGGCCTCCACCAGGCGGGCCGGCGGGACGGTGAGCGCAATCCGGAAGTACCCCTCACCTGCCGGCCCGAACGCGCTCCCCGGCAGCACCATGACCCCCTCGACCTCGAGCGCGTGCCGGGCGAAGGCCTTGGAACTGATCCCCCGCGGCAGCGCCACCCAGAGGTACATCGCCGCCTTCGGCATCGCCACGCGGAATCCGGCGGCACGGAGCGCCGGCACCGCGGCATCGCGCCGGCGCGCGATCTCCTCGCAGATCGGCGGAATCAGCGCTTCCGCCTGGTCGAGCACCGCCGCCCCCGCCTCCTGCACCGCCAGGAAGGGCCCCGTGTCCTTGTAGGTCTTGGCGCTGGTGAGCGGCGCGATCAGGTTCGACTCCCCGACCGCGAACCCGATCCGCCACCCGGTCATCGAGAAACTCTTCGAGAGCGAGAAGAACTCCACCGCCACTTCATGCGCCCCGCGTATCTCGAAGATGCTCGGCGCGCGGTACCCGTCGAAGACGATGTCGCAGTAGGCGTTGTCGTACGCCAGGACGATCTGATGCTTCCGGCAGAGCCCCACCACCCGCTCGAGATACTCGAGCGGGGCGACGGCCGCCGTCGGATTGTTGGGATAATTGAGGAAGAGCAGCCGGGTGCGGCGCAGGATCTCCTCGGGCACGCTCTCGAGATCGAGCAGAAAATCGTTCTCCTCACGGAGCGGCACGACATGCGCCTCCGCCCCGGAGAGGACCGTCCCGCCGAGGTACGCCTGGTACCCCGGCTCCGGCATGACGGCGACATCGCCCACGTTCAGGAAGGCAAAGGGCATGTGCGCCAGCCCCTCCTTCGACCCGATGAGCGGCAGCAGCTCGGTGGACGGATCGAAGCGCTTCCCGAACCGCCGGTACACGTAGTCGCTGGCCGCCCGGCGGAACTCCGGGTGCCCCTGCTGGAATCCGTACTTGCTGTTGGCCGGGTTGTCGATGGCGCGCTTGAGGGCGTCGACCGCCACCTGCGGTGGCGGGGCGTCGTTGTCGCCCGCGGCGACGTCGATGATGTCCCGACCGGCCGCGATGAGGCGCCGCTTGATCCCCGGCAGTTCAGCGAGGGGATACCCCGGCAAGGCGAGCAGCCGGGCGCTTGGTGTGATCATGACTGAGTCTGGCTCCGCACAGGATTGGACAGGACA
This sequence comes from uncultured Gemmatimonadales bacterium, assembly GCA_963705985.1. Taxonomy (GTDB): domain Bacteria; phylum Gemmatimonadota; class Gemmatimonadetes; order Gemmatimonadales; family GWC2-71-9; genus SPDF01. The sequence goes on from CAVPLK010000003.1 coordinate 678,261, forward strand.
CCGATGCCTGGAATTTCCACTTCGACCACGTCGCCCACCGCGAGCCGTCCGACGCCAGCCGGTGTGCCGGTTGCCACGAGGTCACCCGGCTCCAGCGTCATGATGGCGCTGATGTACGCCAGGAGGTGAGGGATGTCGAAAATCATCTGCCGCGTGGTGCCCCGCTGCCGTTCCACCCCGTTCACCCGCCCGATCACTTCCAGCGTGCGCCAGTCGAGCTCCTCGACCACCGCCGGTCCGACCGGGCAGAAGGTGTCGAAGCCCTTGGCGCGTGCCCACTGGCCGTCGGTCTTCTGGAGATCGCGCGCAGTCACGTCGTTGACGCAGGTGAACCCGGCGATCCCGAGCTCCGCCTCCACCGCCGTCACGTTCCGCATCCGGTGGCCGATGACCACGCCGATCTCGGCCTCATGTTCGACCTGCGCCGACTCCCCCGGCAGCACGATCGCCTCTCCCGGCCCGATGATCGCGCTGGGTGGCTTGAAAAAGAGGAGTGGTCGTTCCGGGACTGCATTGCCGAGTTCCTTGGCGTGTTCGGCGTAGTTCCGCCCGACGCAGACGATCTTCGACGGCCGCAGCGCAGTCATTCCAGTACTCCCAATCCGTGACGGGCAAAGAAGTCCTCACACTTGGTCCGCACCTGCGCCCACGACCCGATGACCTTCTCGGCCTTGGGCAATCCCGCCAGGATCAGCGGGCCGTACCGCTTGGTGATCACCCGGCGGTCGAGCAACACCACCACGCCCACATCCGACGTCGACCGAATCAGGCGACCGAACCCCTGCTTGAGTTTCAGCGCCGCGTGGGGGAGCAGGTACCCCATGAAACCGTCCTCGCCCGCCTCCGCCAGCCGCTCGAGCCGAGCCGCGGTGATCGGCTCCGACGGCACCTTGAACGGCAGCTTGCACAGCACCAGTCCCCGCAGCGCCCTCCCCGGCACATCCACCCCTTCCCAGAAGGAATCGGTGCCCAGAAGGATAGCATTGCCGGCCTCGCGGAACCGGCGCAGCAGGGTGTCCCGGCTGCTTTCTCCCTGCACCAGCAGCGGCCAGCGCGGGTCGAGCATGGTGCGGAGCTGCTGGGCGGCCCGGCGCAGGGCGGCGTGGCTGGTGAACAGGACGAACAGTCCGCCGTCGGCGGCGTGGGCCAGGTCGGTGACCGCCTGCGCGAGCGCGGCATCGTGCGCCGCTTCGTCTTCGCGCGGATCGGGAAAGTCGTCCGGGATGCCGAAGAGGCACTGCGAGGGATAGTCGAATGGGGACGAGAATATTTCTCGCGTCGTGACCGGGCTGGGCGAGACTGCGAGCCCCAGCCGCCGCTCGAGGAATTCGAATTCGCCCCCGGCCGCCAGCGTCGCGCTGGTGAGCACGACCGTCTCCAGCCGCTCGAAGAGCAGTTCGCGCAGCACCGGCGCCAGGTCGAGCGGCACGGCGGAGAGCTGCGTGTGCTGCCGCTTGGCCCCCGAGCGTTCGATCCACCGGACCGTGGCCGTGCCACCGGCCGCCGGCCGCAAGGTCCGGTTGAGCCCATCCGACACGTGGTCCAGCCGGCGCACCACCGCGCGCATTTCCTGCAGCAACTGGTCGCCGCGTTCGGTGGACTCCACCTGTGCCAGGCGGTCCTCCACTGTTTCCACCTGGTTCTTGATCTGGTCGAAGCTGGAGAGGAGCGCGTCGAGTTCCATCCGGAGCCCCTCCTCCCAGACGTCGTCCTTCTCGAACTCTTCGGTCAGGCGACGCTGCCCCCCTCCCCCCGCCTCCGCCAGGCCGTGCAGGCGGAGGAAAAGCTGCTCGGCGGCGCGGCGGCCGTCGGCAATGGCCGGCAGCAGCCGCTCGCGCACCAGGTCCAGGCTGGCGCGGCTCAGGAGGTCGCCGCGACCGGACAGCTCCATCACCAGGGATGGCACCAGTCCCTTCCGGTTCCGCTCGAACCGTCCCAGCAATCGCTGGACACCGCGACTGGTGACCTGGGTGCCGAGGTGGGACGCGGCCACATCTTCCAGATGGTGCGCCTCGTCGAGGATGAGCCTGCGGTACGGCGGGAGGACCGCCGCCTCTTCCCAGTTGTCCGAGGCCTGCCGGACGGCGAGGTCCGCGGCGAGGAGGTGGTGATTGACCACCACGACGTCGGCCTCCGCCGCGCGGCGCCGCGCCTTGAACAGGAAGCACTGGTCGAAGAAGGAGCATTTTACCCGGGTGCAGAGATCGGCCTCGGCGGAAATTTCATCCCAGACTTCGCTGCTCGGCTGCAGGGCCAGATCGCTCAGCGTGCCGTCGGCGGTGCGGGAAGCCCACTCGGCGAGCGACACGAGTTCGTCCTGCCGCTCCGGTTCCAGCAGGCTCGATTGGGCTCCGGTCGCGTGCTGCAGTCGGGAGAGACAGAGATAGTTCCGCCATCCCTTGAGCAGGGCGAACTTCGGGGCCCACCCCTCCTCTGCCAGCGCCTCCCGAAGCATCGGCAGGTCCTTGCCGACCAGCTGTTCCTGCAGGTTGATGGTGTTGGTGCTGATGACGGTCCGCTCGCCGTTGGCGCGCGACCAGGCCAGCGCCGGGACGAGATACGCGAACGACTTCCCGACGCCGGTGCCCGCCTCCAGCACCAGCACGCCGCCATCGTTGTACCCGTCGGCGATGTAGGCCGCCATGTCCCGCTGGCTCTGCCGGTCCTCGTACTGTCCCAGGACACGGGCGACCGGGCCCTGCTCGCCCAGCGTCTCGACCACCGCGTAGGGGTCGAGCCGCTGGACCGACCGCGCCCGTGGCACTTCGACGACGACATAGAGGCGAGCCCCGGTGTTGTCGATGATCCCGAACCCCACGCCGCCATCATGCAGCCGGGCGGCCACTGCCAGGTCGGGCTCGGACGGTTCGAGGTCGCCGCTGGGGTGATTGTGGAGGAGCATCTGGCCGCGCCGAGCCGCCCCCGGAAGGGCGAGCACCATCTGGACAGTGCCGCGCGCGACGGCGCGCGCCGCCGTGACCAGTCCGTCCTCGTCCACATCGGCCACGAACGACACCTCGCGACCCCCGGCCGCGCTGATTTCCGCCGCCAGCAGTCGCTGCACGTCCGCGGCGATGCGAACGACCGAAACCGTCACGGGGCGGGCGCGGGATCGATAAGGATGAAGGGAGCGTCGTCCTCGCCCATCTCGCGCATCCAGGTGATCAGGTCGCCGATCCGGTCCGGAGGGAAGATGCCGCGGGCGCCGATCATCCGGCGGGTGATTTCCAGCGTCCCGTCCACCAGCGCGTACGTCCCCCAGTACTCCCCGAAGAGGCTGGTCGCGTGGACCGACGGTGGGAGCTGCGGACGCCATCCCGCCGGCAGGGCGATCCGGACCGTGACGACGTCTTCCTCGGGCCCGAACACCTTGGCCGCATCGATGGGGAATTGCCGCGCCGGTTCTCTCTCGAGGGCGTCGGCGACGTCCGTGAATTTTCCGACGGTGCCCACCGGGTTCTCGAGGATCCAGCCGGTCCCCGAGCGGCGCAGCGCCTTGCCGTCCTGCACATCCATCGACACCCGGACCGGCGCGCCAAGGTCGAGACCCGCGAAGGTCTTGAGGCTGTCCCCTCTCGCGCCCGGGAACCACCCCTGGGCGATCCGCCGTGCAAAGTTGGCGCGCCCCGTCGAATCCATCGGCGCTTCGAAAAGTTCCCGCAGCTCCCATTCCCGGGAGCCGGTCGTCTCTTCGCTGTACGATCCGTTGAACTTTCCGGTGGCGTCGATGCGGCCGGCCAGCTGGATCAGCGACAATCGGTCGGCCGGCGTCTCCTGCGGGAAGGTCAGCTCCTCGACCGCGCCGGCGACCGGCACTCCCAGTCCGAACTCTCCCTGCAGCTGCGGCGGCAGGATGCCGAGGGGGAGCAGCGCGACCGTCAGGTCGGTGTAGATCCGGCCCTCGGGGAGCGAGACGTAGGCGATGGCATGATCGAACTGTTCCAGCGAGGGGAGGCCGCGTTCCACCCCGCCGGAACTGCTGGCCAGCACCGTCGCAGCGTCGAATCCGAGCGAACGGAGGGCGGCGACGAACAGCGTCGCCTTGTCCTTGCAGTCGCCGAATCCGGAGGCGACCACGTCGGCCGGGGTGCGGGGCTGGTAGCCCCCGATGCCGAGCGAAATCGACACGTACCGGATGTCCTGGGCCACCCAGCGTTGGATGGCCGCGGCCGTGTCGCGCGCACTCGCGGCCCCGGCCACCAGGGTCCGCACCTGCGCCGCGACCTCGGGCGTGAGGGCATAGCGGTCTTCGGCGAGCGTGCCGTACCAGCGGCCGATGTCACCCCAGGTCAGGGACGACGAGAGGGCCACCCACATGTAGATGTCGTTCGAATCGGCGGCGTACGCCTCGGGCTTGATGCGCGCCATGTCGCCGGTGGCCCAGGTGAGGACCTGGCGGCCGTTGCCACGCTCGGTTCGCCGCGGGAAATTGAGGTTGCGCTCCTCGATCCGGAGCTGCTCGGCCTCGGGCGCGTCGACGATCAGCCGCGAGCGCTTCACGCTGAGCCCCGTGCTGACGCCCCACCACTGGTAGAAATCGCCCGGCACCCAGGGCTTCGTCTTCACGGTCGTGGTGCTGTAATCGACGATCGTGCCCACGGCCACACCGCTCAGCGAGACGCGGAGCACCTTCCGGTTGGAATACACCGGCGAACCCATCGCCGCCGGCACATCGCTTTCCTGCTGCTGGGCGGGGCCCGCGCTGATGACCGTCCCGTCCGGCTGCACCACCCGGATCCAGTTGAGCGTGAATTCCTCGTTGTCCGGCGACCAGCCAAACCGGTGCTCGGCCATCCCCTCGACGGCGGACTGCTTCAGGACCTGGACGACCTGGCGGAAGGTCCGGCGTTCCCGCCCGTCGGCCTCCACGACAATGACGCCGTCGTCCAGCAGGAACACCGCCGACTCGTCGGGGTGGTCTGCCGGGTCGACCGCGAGCCGGTAAATCGAATCCGACCGCACCGAGGGATCGCCGGCCGGCGTGATGCGCGGAGCCTGCGCCGCCGCGCTCCAGGGCAGGAGCGCGACGACGCTGAGGGCTCCGAAGAATCGTCCCAGGCTCACGTCTTCAACTCCTTCTTCTTGGCCGCGGGGAAGAGCACGTTGTTCAGGATCAAGCGGTACCCCGGTGAATGCGGATGCATGGACAGGTCGGTCGGGGCGTCGCCGATCTGGTGCTGCGGGTCTTCCGGATCGTGGCCGCCGTAGTAGGTCCAGGTGCCCTGCCCGTGCTCCCCATGAAGATACTTGGCCCACGGCGCCCCCGGCTCGTCGGCCAGGATGGTCACCCCCGGCTTGATCCGGCTCTTCCGGAACGAAGTGGTGAGCCCGTAGAAATCGGGGATCGTCTCGCGGTGATTCTGCACCAGCATCGTGGCCACCGGATCGAGCTTCGCGCTGAAACCGAAGGAACGGAAACTCCCCAGTTCCTGGCGTCGGCTCAGCGCGTTGACCTCGTGGCCGTCGATGTCGGAGAACTGGGACACGGTCGGACTCAACTCGAGCCGCGCATCCTGGAAGGCGAGCGCACGGCTCCAGTCCATCTTGGCCGACGCGTTGGGATCCATCGGCGTCTGGTCGGCGTAGGCCGCGGCGATGTCCACTCCGGCCCCGGCCAGTGCCAGGTCGAGCGTCTCCGTGGCGGCGCACATCGCGAAGAGGAAGCCCCCCTGATGCACGTAGGCGGCGATCGCCTCGGCGACGGCCCGCTTTTCGGCGGGGACATTCGGAAACCCGAACGCCCGCGCCATGGCGGTGTTGCGCTCGACCATCTCCGTCAGCCAGGGCGCACCGGCATAGGTGAGGTAGAACTTGGAGTATTGCCCCGTGAAGTCCTCGTGGTGCAGGTGCAGCCAGTCGTACCGCGCCAGCCCCGTCCCGCCGGGAGCCAGGACCTCCGGGTCCCACACCTTGTCGAAGTTGATGCCGGCGTAGCGCAACGCCATCGTCACCGCGTCATCCCACGGAGCGGCATTGGGCGGCGCGTAGACAGCCACCTTCGGGGCCTTCTCCAGCGGCACCGCGTCCATGTTGCCGAGTTGAAGCTCGGCGCGGATGCCAAGGAGCGTGCCGTCGTCCAGCGCCTCGGCCGTCACGCCGGTGAGGGCGGCGTCCCGTGCCGTGACCGAATCGGACGGGACGAGAAACGCGCCGCTGCGATAGTTCAGGAACCACTCGGCCCGCCCCCCCCGCTCCAGCAGCCGGAAGACGACGCCGTAGGCCTTCAGGTGATCGGCCTGCGAGTCGTCCATCGGGATGAGCAGCCAGGGGGCGCGCCCCGGCGACCGGGGAGACCACGGGAGGAGTGGAGCCACGGCGAGCACCCCACCGGCGGTGCGGAGAAAGTCCCGGCGTCGCATCAGCTCTCCGGAATGCCGCCGCGTGCGGCGTCGAGGACTCGTCGGGCCTGGGGCACTGCGGCGCTGCCGGGATACGCCAGGATCAGGTGTTCCAGCTGCTCCACCGCTTCGCCGGTCCGGCCGAGCGAAAGCAGCAGGCGCGCCAGGGCCAGTTCGGCGGCGGGCGCGGTGGCAGGCGCCGTGGAGTCGGCCGCAGCGCGAAGCAGGCGCTCTCCCTGCTCGTCGTGGCCACGCGCCACCTCGACGCGACCGGCCAGGAGCCGCAACTCCGCACCGCCGGCGGCGGCGGGAAGGCCGTCCGCCGCCGCGATCAGGCCGGCCACCGCCGCGGCGGAATCGCCGCGCGCCAGCGCGAGGAGCGCCGAACCGAGGGCCGGCAGCGAATCCCCCTCGATGGGCTGGATGAGGGCGAGCATCGCGGTCCGCGCGGTCGCCTCCTCCCGGGTGCCGGCAAAGGGCCCCGCGGCGCGGAGCGCCGTCGAGGCACCGGAGAGGTCGCCGCGATAGAGCTGGATGAGACCGGTCATCGCCATCGCCTCGACGGTGCTGTCGCTCGCCAGGACCGCAGCGGCGCGGTCGAGGTCGCCCTGCCTGATCCATCCCTCCGCCACCTGCAGGGTGAGCCGGTCCGCATTCTCCTGCCCGAGATTGGCCCGCAGTTGATCGAGTTGTCGCTGCGCCTCCGCGACCTGACCCTCGCGCAGCAGCACCGTCACCAGGGTGGCCGTGGCGCTGGCCGCCATCTCCGGCGGCGTACTCCCGTCGGCGGCGAGCGTCCCCAGCATCCGTCGCGCGGAGCCGGCATCCCCGGCATCGGCGTAGGCCCGTGCCGCCTCCAGCCGGTGGCGGGACGCGCCGGTGCCCGTACTCCGGTCGGCCATCTGCTCCAGCGTCTGGCCCCGCACCCGGGCCGCCTCGGGACCCTCGACGCCGCGCGCCGCATCCAGGAATTGCCGAAGCGCCTCCACCGACTCACCGTTCGACTCGGGCAGGCTCGTCATCAGGAGCGCGTAGGCCGCACTGGGATCTCCCCACTGCACGCCCAGCTCCGCCCCGAGACGGCGAGCCGCAGGGGTTCCACGCGACATCTGTCGGAGGATGCGGTCGTGCTCCGCTGCCGGCGCGCGTGCCAGCGCGTTCCGCGCGGACAGCCGGTACCCGGGATACCGATCCATGGCGAGCGCCCACTCCCGGGCGGCCTCCTCCCAATTGTTCTGCGCGGCGGCGAGCAGCGCCATCTCCCCCGCGAGCGCGGCCGGATCGCCGAGCCGCTCCCGCCCCGTCAGGTAGGCCCGGCGCGCTCCGCTGCCGTCCCGCTGACCGAGCAGTGTGTTGCCCCAGTCGCGATACGGAGCCTCGCTTCCCGGCTCCATCTTCGCCCACCGTTTCGCCACCCCCGCCACACTGTCGGGGCGATTGGCCGCCGCCCACCCCCGCATGGCCACGGAGTATGCCGCGATGATGGCCGGATTGCTGGCCAGAAGCGCCTCGGCCGGAAGCGCAAGCTCCGCGTCGCGACGGACCGGACCGAGTGAGCGCTCCAGTCCGAGCAGGGCGGAGAGATTGTCGGGGTATTGCCGGAGCACTTGCAAATACGTCTCGGACGCGGCCGCGAAATCGCTGCGGCGCTCCAGCTCATAGGCACGGGTCATCATCTCCGCCTGCGCGGACACGCGGCCCGGGAAACCGGCCAGCAGCAGTAGCAGAAGGAGGGCGCGTTTCACGGGGCCGGCCGATCAGTCAGGCGCCGGAAGTATTCGAGGACGAGCCGGCGGTCTTCCGGCGACAGCCCCTGCAGCTGCTCCCAGGTGGGGAGGCGGATCCGCTTGTTGTCGTCCTCCAGGTGCGCCCGCAACGCCGGCGGGAGCCGCACGTCGTCCTGCTTGCCCGCTGTGCTCTGGCGCTCCTTCTGGTCGTCGCGCTCCTCGCCCTGCAGGGTCCGACCGGCATCGAGCATGCGGCGGAACAACCGTTCCTGCCGCTCCACGGTGCGCTTGTCGAGCCGCCCCGCCTCGAGCTGCCGCGCGAGATCCCGCGCCTCTTCGGCCAGCTCTCCTGCCCCCGCCGACTGCGTCTCGGCCCGGAGCCGCTCCATCTGCTCGGCGAGCGCGCGCTGCTGCGCGGAAAGCTGACGGATCTGCTCCTGCATCGCTCCCCCGCCGACCATGGGAAGCATCTGGGCCCCCTGCTGGCTCAATTGCCCCTGCTGCTGTGCCATCTGGTTCATCCGGGCCATCGCCTCCGCGAGCCCCGAACCTGATCCCGATCCCGACACGTCGCCGCGGGCCCGGGACATCTGGTAGGCCGCCGCGTTCAGGGCGTCCACCGCCTCGCCCGCCCGCGAAGTGGCGTCCCGCTGTCCCGGGACCGCCGTCGACAGCGCATCGCGCGCCTCCGACATCTGCCGCCGCGCCGCCTCCAGCGTCGCACCGATCTGGGGCGGGACCAGCGCGTTTTCACCCGACACCTTCTTGTACTGGTCCGTCAGCTTCTCGACCCCCTCCTCGACCGCGGCCTGCTGGGCCCGGAAAGTCGAGGGATTCTCGCCGGCCCGCAGCGCCTCCGTAATGGCCAGCTGCCGGTCGGCGAGCCGGCTGGTTTCCGCCATCATCTGGTCGATGGCGGCCAGCACCTCCGCTTTCCACTCCTCCTGGACTTCCTGCCGTTGGGTATCCATCTGCTGCTCGAGCGACTGCAGCTGCTGCTCGGCCTGCTCCCCCTGGCGCTTGGCCGCCTGCGGTTTGCCCTGCTTGGCCGATGCCGCCGCCTGCTTCATCTCCTGTGCGGCGGCGGACGCCGCCTCGGCCGTGGCCTCCATGCGATCGGCCTGCTCGGCGTTCTGCATCCGGTCCAGTTCCTGCGCGGCCTCCCGCATCGCCGACGCGAGAGAGTCCGCGCGGGCCGCCAAGGCCTCCTCCTGCGCGGCGGACCGGCTCGAGTCGGCACGGGAGACCTCCTCATTCCACCGACCCTGCTCCTTCGCCAGGTCGCGGGCCTCCGCCGACATGCTGGCCATCTCCCCTTCCATGGCCGCCCGCTCGAAGAGTTTCTGGCTCCGTTCCAGCGCTTCCTTGAGCTGGCGCTGTGCCTCGGCCAGCTCCTCCAGCGCGCGCCGCGACCGCGCGGCGTCGAGCTGGCTCAGCGCCTGACGCAACTCCTCGAGCTGTCGGCGCATTTCCGGCGTGAGCGCCCGGTCGAGCTGCTCCGCGATCTCCTGCATCCGGCGCTCGAACTCCGGATCCTGCGCCCCCACCTCCGCCGCCGCCCGCTGCAGGTCCTCGATGGCCGCCCGCGTCTCTTCGGCCTGACGGACCAGCTCCTCCTGCTGCCGCGCCACCGCCTCCGCCCGCTTCGCTTCCTCGAACGACATCGCCGCCGCTTCCCGCCGCCCCGGCTGTTCGGCCGTCGACCGGGACGCCTCGCGCGAGAGGTCTTCCGTCTGCCGCTGCAGCCGCTTGCTGGCCGCGGCGAGCGAGTCGAGTTGCGCCCCGACCGACTCCGTGGCCGCCCGCTCGGCCGCGCGGATCTCGGACAGCGTCGGCAGGCGGAGCACATATTCGCGGGAACGGCCGGATCGTCGTCCGGGAGCGTTGTCGGTCGCGACGGCGTAGTAGCGAACCGTGTCGCCCGGCAGGAGCGCGCGGCCCTCGAGTTCGAGGACCCACGGCACGATCAATCGATCGGGGGCCCCGTCGGGCAGTGGCACACCCTCCCGGCGTTCCTCGTCTTCGATGCCGAGCCGGCTGATCCGCCGGCTGACGATGGCGAGCGAGGTGAGGCCGTGGTCATCCCGCGCGTCCACGACGAGCGGCACCCGGAGTCCGAGCGGCGCGAGCGTGTCGGCCCCGGGGATCGGGATGCCGACCACCGGCCCGAGATCCGGCGCGACCCGCAGCAGCAGGACGCCGTCGTTTCCGGCCAGTGGCGTCCCGCGGGCCGTGGTCAGCGCCAGTCGGTATGCCCCCGAGGCAACGATGGCGGCCCGCCCCCCGAACCGGCCCTCCTCGACGGCGAACGACACGGTGCCGCCGGGCCCGACCAGTGCCGCCTCGGCGAGGGGCGCAGTCGCCTCGCCGCGGACCAGCAGCCGCGTCCCCTCGGGAAGCAGAATCGAATCGGGACCGAACGCCAGCTCTTCATCTTCCAGGCCGAGGTAGCTCGGATACTGGGCCGTGACCGACACCGACCCGAGGAAGGCGGGGATTCGCACCGAGACGTGCAGGGTGTCGGAGTCGCGCCCGCCGCTCGAGGCCCGCACGAAGAGATCGGCGGTCAGTGGCGCGGTGGTGACCGTCGCGTCGCCGATCGAATCGAGCGTCACCTCCTCGGCCCGCCATGTCTCGCCCGGCGCGCGCGACCAGAGCGTCACGGCGCGGCGCCCGGGCGCCCGCACCACCAGGGACACCCGTTCCCCGCGGTCGACCGAACGCGCCGAGGCGTCGAGCCGGACCGCGCCCATCGCGAGCCCCAGCGCATCGGCGGGATGCCAGAGCATGCGGACCGGCGCGCGGGCGGGCCCCGCACCGAGCAGCCCCACCCCCCCGAGCAATACCGCGGCGGCGGCGACCCGGCTGGATCGCGTGATCTGGGCGGAGAGCGGCGCCAGCGCCAGCGGACCGCGCGTCGCGAGATCGGCGGCTCCGGCGCTGTCGGCGGCGCGATACAGGTCGGGACTCACCCCGTCCGCCGGCCGCGCCAGCATCCCGGTGAGCGCGCCCAGCCGCCACGCCCCCGCCGATTCCAGGCGGCCGGCCAGCAGCGGCAACCGGAGCGATCGGCTGCGTCGGACCACCAGCACCACGGCGGCCAGCGCGCCCCCGAGCGCGGCGAGCCACGCGGCCGGTACCCACCAGAGGGAATGCACGAGGCCGAGACGGGCGAGCCACGCCGAGGCGCCGAGCGCGAGCAGGACCGCGCCGATCACGAGCGCGGCCCCACCCACCGCGATCCGCCGGGCCAGCGGGGCCGCCAGCCGCGCCAGCGCGGTCCGGGTGTCTCCCCCGCTCACTGGCCGGTCCCGACCGCGTACGCCACAAGGTTGACGCCCATCCGGAGCGCAGCCTCCCGGATCACTGGATCGTCCTTGTGCACGTCGGGATCTTCCCACCCGTCGCCGAGGTCCGATTGATACGTGTAGAAGACGGCCAGACGGCCGTCGAGAAAGATGCCAAATCCCTGCGCCGGTTTGCCGTCGTGCTCGTGGACCTTCGGCACCCCGCGCGGGAACTGATAGACCAGGTTGTAGATCGGATGGTCGAGCGGCACTTCCTCCAGGGGACGGTCCGGGAAGAGGCGGGCCATCTCGCGTCGCAGCGACTCATCCATTCCGTAATTGTCGTCGGCGTGGAGAAAGCCGCCCTGGAGGAGGTAACGGCGCAGGGTCACCAGGTCGGCGTCGCTGAACCGCACGTTGCCGTGCCCCGTCATATAGAGGTACGGCACTTCCCACAGGCTCGGCGAGGCGAGGGTGACGACGCGCTCCCGCGCGGCGGTCTGCAGGTCGGTGCGCGTCCGGACCGCGGCGAGGAGGTTGGGGAGGCTCGATGGATTGGCGTACCAATCGCCCCCACCGTCGTAGTGAAGCCGGCCGATGGTCACGCCGGACTCCGCCTGGGCCTGCAGCGCGCGGACACCGACGCAGCAGGACAGGGCAATCAACGGGAGGCAAAGCCCCCGCATCGGGGGCCCGACAAACTTCACGGGAGCTCCATGACCAGGCGATAGATCTCATTACGGCCCAGCCCGGTCGATTCTGTCAACTGGCGCACCACGTCCTTCCGGGTCAGCCCCTCCGCCAGGAGTCCCGCGGCGGCTGATCGGACAGCCACGAGGTCGGGTGGCGCGTCCGGCTGCGACTGGGCTCCGGCGAGCACCAGGGTGATTTCACCCCTGGGCGGGTGTTCCTCGTACCAGGCGGCCAGTTCGGCGAGCGTGCCCGCGCGGAACTCCTCGTGGAGCTTGGTCAGCTCGCGCGCAACCACCGCCTGCCGTTCCGGCCCGCACGCCGCGGCCAGATCGCGCAGCAGCGCCGTCAGCCGCGGAGGCGCCTCGTAGAACACAACGGTCCACCGCTCGGACGCCGCCCGCTCCAGCTCCGCTTCCCGTTCCCGCCCCTTGCGTGCCGGAAATCCGAGGAAGAGGTACCGGTCGGCCGGCAGCCCGGCGGCGGAGAGCGCGGTGGCCACTGCCGACGGGCCAGGGATGGGGACGACGGCGCACCCGCTGGCCCGCACCGCCGCCACCAGGCGCGCACCGGGGTCGCTGATGCCGGGTGTCCCGGCGTCGGTCACCAGCGCGACCGACTGCCCCGCTTCGAGCAGCGCCACGATCGGCCCCGCCTGGCTCGCCTCGGTGTGGGCGTGCACACTGATCAGGCGCGGTGTCGCGTCGATGTGCTGCAGGAGGGTGCGGCTCCGCCGGGTGTCTTCGGCGGCGACCACGTCCACCGCCCGCAGGATCTCGGTGGCGCGAGTCGTCAGGTCTCCGAGGTGTCCGAGGGGAGTCGCGACAACGTAGAGCGTGCCGGGGGTTACCAGGCGAGGCTCCAGGGAAAGTGCGCGTAGAAGCCCGCGGCTTGCAGGAGGTGGCGCTGTTCGCGCGTGGTGGCCTGGAGGATCCGGGGTCCGGCTCCCGGCGAGACGACTTCGACTTCGGTCAGCAGCGCGCCGGTCCACGCGGCGAGGTCGGCCGTCAACTCGCTCGCGGGCGTCGCCACCATCGAGGGGTCTCCGCCGTTGGAGGGCACCAGGTGGCTGAGCGTGACCCGGATCGGGAGGAGTCGCTCCGTGACCCGACCCACCCGGCGATGCCCGTCCTCCGGCAACTCGGCTTCGATCGCGCCGGAGATCCGGGTGAACAATTCCCGGTACATCCGCACCTGGGACGGGAGCGCCTGCGCGGGAAGGCCCGCCGCCGGGGGAACGCCGCAGACGGACAGGGCGGGACGCACGCCATCGGCGTCCGGCTGGAAGATTCCCTCGATGTAGGCGGGAAGCGACATCGACTCCGGCCGGCCGTAGAAATACCCGCCGCCGAATTTTCCCCGGTCGAACTGCAGGTAGTTGACGCGACCGTTCGAGATGATCTCGAGGGCGCCGGTCAGGGACTCCTCCACCACACGGGGGAAGATGAGCTCCGGATGTTTGGAGTCCACCACCCACGGTTCCGCGGGAGCCGCGCAGGCCTGGTACATCCACGCCAGTTGCGCGAGGGGCGCGGCACAGTAGGCGGCCTCGCCGCGTTCGGGGTCCGCCTTCAGCCGCCGGACCGCCTCCGCGATCGGCAGCACGGCGCGCTGGCCGGCACCGATCCCCGTCGCGGTCACCAGCTCTCCCTGCTGGAAGAAGAGGAGGATCAGCTCGTCGGGGAGATAGCCGAGGAAGTAGGCGTCGACCTTGCCGTCCCGATCGCGCTTCGAGAACGAGAGCAGGTTGTCCAGGTGCAGGTAGATGAGCCGGGTGCGCGCGAGCAGGGTGTCCGACGCCGGAAAGGCGACGTCGCTCAACCGGATGGCAGAGTGAAGCAGGCGGGTGCCACTGACGCGCATAGACCCTCGGCGGGACGGGCCGCCCGGCTGGGCGGCCCGTGACGCGGCGCCTTACGCCGCGAGGTGGTGCTGAATCTTCGACGCGATGGTCGGCTTGGGCACCGCGCCGATCACGGTGTCCACGTGCTTGCCATCCTTGAAAAACAGGAGTGCGGGAATCGACCGGATGTTGAACCGGGCCGCGACCCGCTGGTTGGCGTCGACGTCCAGCTTCGTGATGCGCACCTTGCCGGTGTACTCCTCGGCCAACTGCTCGAGCGACGGAGCGATGATCTGGCAGGGGCCACACCAGGCAGCCCAGAAATCCACCAGCACCAGTCCCTTGTGCTGTTCTACTTCGGAAGCGAAGGTGCTCTCGGATACGTCAATCGTGTGCTGCCCCATGTGCGTCCAACCTCCCAGAGTGCGGTGGGATGCGCGCTTACGCGTCCCAGAGTTAAGTTCAAGTCAACCCACCTGCCACGCGGAGTCTCCGTGCCGGATGCCCCACGCATCGCCCATATCGGGATCGCGGTCCAGAATCTCGACGAGGCCCTCCAATTCTATCGCGACGTCCTCGGCCTGACGCCGCACCCGGCCGAATTCGCCGATGGCGCCACCATCGTCTCGCTCCCCTTCGGCGAGTCGGAGGTCGAGCTGCTCGAGGCGCGCGACGCCGACTCGCCGATTGCCAAATTCCTCGCGCGCCGCGGCCCCGGCATCCATCATGTCTGCTACCGGGTGCCCGATCTCGACGCCGCCCTGCACCAGGCCCGGCTGGCCGGGTACCGGCTGGTCGATGAGACCCCGCGCACCGGCGCCGGTGGCTGCCGCATCGCGTTCCTGCACCCGAAATCCACCGCCGGCATCCTGATCGAACTCACGGAGTGAGGCCGCCCGATGCCGGGCACCCTACATCGGATTCCCCTGGCTATCGCAGGGACGGCCCGGGGTCGCCGTCATCGTCACATCGACGTTCTGGACCAGGTACTGGTCCTTCCACTTGCCGACAATGAACGGGACGGCGTTCTGGCACTTGCCCACGAAGATCCGCATCGTGACCATGACCTGATCGGAGTGCCCGTCGACCGTGCCGAGCCCGGCCACCTTGGCCGAGTCACTCACCAGGTACTTCTGCAGGACCCGGATGCGCTTCTCGTAGTCCGGGGGCTTCTTGCTGGTCGCGGCCGGGCCGGCGGAGCCGCCCCAGTAGCTGGCCATGAGCGTCAGGTTGGTGTCCCTCGCCGCCGCCAGGAACGCCTGGACGGTGGTTTCAGGGGAGCGGTTCGACATCGGAGTGCCGCTCCCGGCACCACCGCCGCCGGCGCAGGCCGCGGCGAGCAACACACAGGGAATCCAGCGCAGAGTCACGGCGTCCCGCCTTATGAAGTGGACTGCCTCAAACGTAAACCGCGCGCGGAGTGCGAGCAATGACGCCAGTCAGGCTGTACGTCAACATCGATCACGTCGCCACGGTCCGCGAGGCCCGCCAGACGGACGAGCCCGAGCCACTCGCCGCCGCGCGGGCCGCGATGGCGGGTGGAGCCGACGGCATTACCGTGCACCTGCGTGAGGACCGGCGGCACATCCAGGACGCCGACGTGATCGCCATATCGGACACCCTCCCGGCGCCACTCAACTTCGAACTGGCGCTGAGCGACGAAATCGTCGCCCTCGCCTGCCGGCTCCGTCCCCTCCAGGTGACCCTGGTGCCGGAGCGCCGCGAGGAGGTCACCACCGAGGGCGGGCTCCGGGTCAGCTCCCGCGACGCCCGGCTCCGCACCGCCATCCGACGGCTCGACGAAGCGGGGTGCCGGGTCAGCCTCTTCATCGACCCGGTGCTCGACACCATCGATGCCGCGAAGGACCTCGGCGTCCCGGCCATCGAACTCCACACCGGCGAGTACGCCCGCCACTGGCGCGAGGGCTCCACCGCCCTCGACCAGCTCCGCCAGGCCGCGCGGCACGCCGCGGAACTCGGCCTCGCCGTCCACGCCGGCCACGGACTCACCTACCTGAACGTGGCAGGGGTGGCCTCGGTTCCCGAGATCGAGGAACTGAATATCGGGCACAGCATCGTCAGCCGGGCCCTCTTCGATGGGATCGAGACGGCGGTGCGGGAAATGAAGCGCCTGATCGGGGAGGCCCGACCCGACCCCGACCCGCGGTAACCTTTCCCGGGAACGCCGCACACCCTAACTTGTTCCGACATGCCCAATCCCCTCGGCCCGACAGACTTCTTCGCGTTGGAGGCCGGCGAGTACCTCGAGCGGCTCGCCCGCCTGGCGACCATCGACGGCGGCCCGCCGTCGGATGAGTTCGTCCGGTATGCCCGGGCGCTGCGGGGCTCGGCCCTGATGGCCAATCAACCCGAAATCACCCGGGCCGCCGGAGCCCTCGAAGGGGTGGCGCGCGCCTTTCACGATCGGGTATGCACCTGGGATCCGGCCCTCGCCGACATTGTCGGACAGTCGGTCGACGACCTGAAACACCTCGTCCGGCAGGCCCGTGAGTGGACCGCGGACGACACCGCCCGCGCCGACCGCCTCTCCCGCGCACTGGAATCCATCAGCGGCCGCATCCCCGAGGGCAGCCGCCCGCCGACCAGGAGCCGGGGCGAGCTGAACGCCGGGGTCCGCGCCTTCGTCGCCCGCGAGGGGGCCCTGGTGGCGAGCGCGCTCGACCGCGCCGCCCGCGCGCTCGAAGCCGACCCCCGAGCCCGCGACCCACTCCACAACATCCTGCGCCGGATGCAGTCGCTCCGGGGCCTGGCAGCCCTGACCGAGCTGGCGCCACTTCCTGAATTGCTCGACAGCCTCGAACTGGCCGTCGGCGAGTTGATCCGGGCAAACGCCCCGCCGCCGGGGGTCAGCGAAGTGTTCGAGGCGGCGGCGCAGGCCCTGACCCGCGCGTCCCGGGACGTCGCCGACAAGGGGCACCCGGAGCCCGACGCCCCCGAGGCCCGCCATTTCGCGGTCCTGCTCCTTCGGCGCCTGGCCGACGACCGGGATGTCGTCGGCATCGAAACGCTCTGCCCGCTCGGTCAGCCGAGCATCGTCGAGGCCGGTACTCCCCCCGACCAACCCGCCGCGGTCACCCTCGGCTCCGTCGAACTCCTGACCCACGGCGAGTTCCTGGTGCATGCCGCCGACGAACTGGAGCGGGCCGAAACCGATACCCAGCGCGATCTCCGGCTCTTCAACCTCACCGGCGCCCTGAATTCCCCCCGCCTCGTCTCCGCGGCGACCATCGGGCACGGTCTCGACACCTTTGGGAGAGCGGTGCGCCTGGCCATCGTGAGCGGAAGCGCCGCCGGCGACCCGGGCGGATTCGCCGCGGCGCTTCGCTCCGCCGGATCCCTCATTCGCGGACTCGGACCCCGAAGCGACCCGGAACAGGCGTCGACCGAGCTGGCCGGCCTGGCCGCCATCCTCGGGCAGGCGCCCGACGATATCGTCCCCATTGAGTCGCTCGCCCCCGATGATGACGTCCTTCCGGTAGAGGCGCTGGCCCCCGACGAGGACGCTGGCGAACTCGCCTCCGCCGAGGCGACAGAGGATGCGTCGCTCGCGGGCAGCTTCCTCACCTTCGCGCGCCTCTCCGGGGCCAGGAGCCGTACCTCCGGCAACGGGACCGTCATCCGCACTTCGACCCCGCCGACGCCCGCACCGGCCGCCCCGCCGCTGGCCGAGGAGGCCGTCGAGATCGGCACCCTGCTCTACCGCGGCGATGCCGCCTTGCGCCGGGCCGATCTGGTCCGCCGAGATATCGCCAATCTCCTCCGGGCCGGCGCCCAGCTCGGCAGCATCCGCCCCCTCCTCGACGAGCTGCTCGACCTCGTCCCGCTGGCGCTCGAGCCCTCCGCTTGACCGGAACGCGTCACCGGGTGTGGCAGCTCCTGCTGGCCACCACCCTCTCCGCCCTCCTGCTCTGGTGGGCCTTCCGCGACGTCGATTTCGCCGAGGCGCTGGGATACCTCCGGGCCGTCCGGCTGGGCTGGCTGCTCGCCGCCGTCGCCGTCGCTACCTCGCTCTTTCCGCTGCGCCTCTTCCGCTGGCGCCTCCTGCTCCGCCGGGAAAACGGCGACCCGTACCCCTGGACGCCGCTCTGGCACGCCATCGCCATGGGGTTCGCGGCGAACAACCTCCTGCCCTTCCGGGCGGGTGAGGTGGTTCGGACCGTGGCGGCCAGCCGGCTGACCGGCGCCCGGCTGACCACGTCGCTCGCCTCGGTGGCGGTCGAACGAGTCTTCGACGCGCTGACCGTCGTCGGCCTGCTGGGGGCCGCACTGCTGATGCCGGGAATGCCGGCGGGATTGTCGGTGGTGGGCATCCCGGTCCGGCAGGTGGCCGTCACGGCCGGAATTCTGGCGTTCGCCGCGCTCGCCTGTGCGGGTCTCGTAGTGGCGTTCCCCCAGGTGGCCGAGCGCATCGTGCGCCGGCTCATCCCCTCCGATCGACTCGCGCTCCGGCTGATCGGAGTCATCGAGGGAGTGCGGCAGGGTCTTGTCGTTCTCCAGTCACCGACCCGCCTGTTCGGGGTCATCGTCTGGTCGGTGGTGCTCTGGCTCGTGAACGCGCTCTCGTTCTACCTCGCCTTCCTCGCGTTCGAGCTGCCGGTGAATTACGTCGGCGCCGTCGTCCTGCAGGGTGTCCTCGCCTTCGGAATCGCCGTGCCATCGGCTCCCGGATACGTCGGCCCCTTTGAGGCGGCCATCACCGCGGTTCTGGCGCTCTACGCCATCGGTGCGAGCCAGGCCGTGGCCTATGCCGTCGGCTACCACGTCACGACGTTCGTTCCGATCACGCTGCTCGGCGTCTGGTCCGCCACCAAGACCGGACTCGGACTCGGCGCCACGGTGCGCGAGGCTCCCCCGGATGCCTGAAGCCCTCCTGACCAGGCGCGCGCCAGCCAAGGCCAATCTGTTCCTCCGGGTGCTGGCGCGGGAAGCGTCGGGATATCACGGCATCGAGACGCTGTTCTGCCTGCTGGACCTGGCGGACGAGTTGACGGCCGAGCGCCGGGCCGGCGACGCCGTGAGCATCGAAGTGCACGGCGCCGATGTGGGGCCGGCCAGGGACAACCTCGCGGTACGAGCGGCAGAAATGGTGCTGCAGGCGACCGGCGGACGGTTCGGGGTCCATCTCACCCTCGAGAAGCAGATCCCGACGCAGGCGGGACTCGGCGGCGGCTCCAGCGACGCCGCCGCCGCGCTGCTCCTCACCAATCAGCTGGCTGGCAATGCCGTGCCCCGGCACGAGCTCCTGCAGTTCGCCGCGCGCCTCGGGAGCGATGTCCCCTTCTTCCTCAGCGAGGCACGCCTGGCCCTTGCATGGGGGCACGGGGAGCGGATGCTCCGCCTCCCTCCCCTCCCGGCGGCCCCGGCGCTGTTGCTCGTTCCACCCGAGGGGATGCCGACGGCGGAGGCGTACGCCTGGATCGATCAGGGCAGCGAGGCGACCCGGCGGGGCGGGCTGGCGCTCGACTTCGACGCGCTTCGGAGTTGGGGAGACATCGCCCGGATGGCGGGGAACGACTTCGAGGCCGCGCTCTTCGCCCGCCGGCCCGGCCTCAAGACGGCGTTCGAGGCGCTGGCGGGAACCCGGCCCCTGTTCTGCCGGCTGACCGGATCCGGCTCGGCGTTCCTGGCCGTCTACCGCAACACCACCGACCGGACCGACGCGGCGATGATGCTGGGCCGGAAGCACGGCAGGTTGATCGAGGTGGGCGCAGGGGGATAGCGGCCGCCATCATCGGGGTAACGACGGAAATGGGCGGTCCTTTCTCCTGTCGTGTCAATGCTTTACCTTTGGTTTCGCTGGCCCTTCGTCCAATGGCAGGACAGCAGACTTTGGATCTGCGAATGGTGGTTCGAATCCACCAGGGCCAATCCTCCCACCGGCGGATCCTGTTGTCCCCGCACGAGTTGACTCTCCCCGGTTTGCCCGGTTAGATTTGAGGGCTCTATGGCGTCGATTTCGCTCGAACGTAGCCAGATTCTGCTCCTCAGCGGCACGGCCAACCGGCCGCTCGCCGAGGAAGTGGCGCAGCATCTCGGTCAGCCGCTGTGCAAGGTCACGATCAAGCGCTTCGCGGATGGCGAGATCTTCGTCAAGATCGACGAGAATGTGCGGGGGCGGGATGTCTACATCATCCAGCCCACCAATCCGCCGGCGGAAAACCTGATGGAGCTCCTGCTCCTCATGGACGCCGCCAAGCGAGCCAGCGCGGCGCGGGTCACTCCGGTGATCCCCTACTTCGGCTACGCACGGCAGGACCGGAAGGATCAGCCGCGGGTGGCCATCAGCGCCCGGCTGATCGCGAACATGGTGACGATGGCCGGGGCAAACCGGGTACTGGGCATGGACTTCCACCAGCACCAGATGCAGGGGTTCTTCGACCTGCCGGTGGACCACCTGTACGCCGCGCCCGCCATGGTGAACCACTTCCGGCAGAAGCGGCTCAAGGATCCGGTCGTGGTCGCGCCGGACGTCGGGTCGGCCAAGATGGCACGCGGGTTCGCCAAGCGGCTCAACGCGACGCTCGCCATCATCGACAAGCGGCGGCCGTCGGCCAACATCGCCGAGGTGGTAAACGTCGTCGGCGAGGTGAAGGACCGGGATTGCGTCATCCCGGACGACATGATCGACACGGCGGGCACCATGTCGGAAGCGGTGCACGCGCTGAAGCGGCTGGGAGCCAAGGACGTGTACTGCTGCGCCACGCACGCCCTGCTCTCGGGGCCCGCGGTGGAACGGTTGAGCGCGTCGCCGGTCAAGGAAGTGGTGGTCACCAACACGATCGCCATTCCGCCGGAGCGGCATTTCAAGCAGTTGACCGTCCTCTCGATCGCCGGCCTCCTGGCCAAGGCGATCGGTTACACCCACAGCGACCAGTCGGTCAGCTCGCTGTTTGATTGATTGCGGACGCCGCGTCGGCGCCCATTACCTCGAAGGATTGGACTATGGCACAGCAGGTGAATCTCGCGGCGGCCTCCCGCCCTCAGACTGGAACCGGAGCCGCCCGCGCGCTCCGTCGCGCAGGCCAGGTACCGGCGGTCATTTACGGCCACGGCCGTGAACCCGAACCGCTCGCCATCGACGCCGGCGTGCTCTCGCGGCTCCTGCCAACGATGACGGCCAGCACCATCCTCGACGTCACGGTCGACGACCGGGCGCCGATCAAGGCGCTGCTGCGCGACCTGCAGCGGCACGCCCTGCGCTCCTCGACCATCGTGCATCTCGATCTCTACGAGATCCACGCCGACGAGGAAGTGGACGTGCGCGTCGCGATCCACCTCAGCGGCATCCCCGACGGCGTCCGGAACTTCGGCGGGGTGCTCGACTTCGCGCACCGCGACGTCGAGATCCGGGTCCTGCCCGGCGACATCCCGGCGAGCATCGACGTCGACGTGACCGACCTGGCCATCGGGCACTCGATCTTCGTGCGCGACCTGACGCTGGCCAAGGGCGAGATTCTCGACGACGAGAACGTCGCCATCTGCACGGTGGTCGCGCCGCGCGTGGAAGAGACCGTCGTGCCGGTGGCCGAGGACGCCACGGCCGAGCCGGAGCTGATCCGCAAGCCGAAGGCCGAGGACGACGAGGACGCCGACAAGGAGTGACGCCCTGCGCGCCATCCTCGGACTCGGCAACCCGGGTCCTGAATACGAGCGGACCCGCCACAACGCGGGGTTCATCCTGGCCGATCACCTGGCACGGCGCTGGGGATTCGGGGCGTTTCGCCGCGCGGAACGCGCGCGCGAGGCGAGCGGCCAGCGCGATGGGACGGATGTTCGGCTGATCAAGCCGACGACCTACATGAACCGGAGCGGGGCGGCACTCGCCCCGCTCCGTTCGTTTCCGGGGTTCGACCCCGCGCAGGACCTGCTGGTGCTGGTCGACGACGTGGCCCTGGCCGCTGGCCGGTTCCGGCTGCGTGGCGCCGGCTCGGCCGGGGGGCACAACGGCCTGAAGAGCGTCGAAGGGGCGCTGATGCGGCAGGACTACGCCCGGCTCCGGATCGGCGTTGGTCCGCTTCCCCCGGATGGCCGGGATCTCGCCGACTTCGTCCTTGACGAGTTCACCGCCGACGAGCGGGGGCTGCTGTCCGGATTGCTCGACCCGATGGCCGAGGCGGTCGAGTGTTGGCTGGCCGAAGGGATCGAGCCGGCCATGAACCGTTTTAATGGAGGCTGAGTGACGAATTTCCCAGTGTACGCGATGGCCGGCGGTCTGGCCGGGCTCCTGATCGCGCTCTCGATCTACGTCTACCTGCGGCGCCAGCCGACCGGCACCGCGGTAATGCTGGATATTGCCACCCTGATCGAAGACGGCGCCATGGCGTTTCTGCGGCGCGAATACACGGTGTTGACCCCGTTCCTGCTGGCCGTCGCGGCGCTGCTCGCCTGGGCCATCGGGCCGTGGACGGCGGGCGCCTACCTCTTCGGCGGCGTCTGCTCGGTCTTCGCCGGCCTGATCGGAATGAAGGCCGCCACCAAGGCCAACGTCCGCACCTCGGAAGCCGCGCGCTCCGTCGGTCAGGGCAAGGCGCTCTTCCTGGCGTATAACGGCGGGGCCGTGATGGGCCTCGCCGTCGCGTCGCTCGGCCTGGTCGGGATCGGGACCGTGACCTGGCTGGTGCTCGATCCTGCAACGGCGGACCTGCTCGGCTTCGGCCGGTTCACCGAAATCCTGAGCGGCTTCGCGATGGGCGCCTCGTCCATCGCGCTCTTCGCGCGCGTCGGCGGCGGCATCTACACCAAGGCGGCCGACGTCGGCGCCGACCTGGTCGGCAAGGTCGAGGCCGGCATTCCCGAGGACGATCCCCGCAACCCCGCCACCATCGCGGACAACGTCGGCGACAACGTCGGCGACGTGGCCGGCATGGGCGCGGACATCTTCGAGAGCTATGTCGGCGCGGTCATCGCGACCGTGGCGCTCGCCGCGACCAGCCCGGCCATCCCGGACATGTTCCGGATGAACGCCATCGCCCTGCCCATCCTGATGATCCTCGCGGGCCTGGCCGCCTCGGTGGTCGGCATCGCCGCCATGCGCCTCCTCGAACATGGCGATCCGGCCAACGCGATGCGCAACACCACCCTGATCGCCGCCGGCGCTGTTCCTGGCGGCGGCCTGGTGGCTGTCCGATCACCTGGCTCTCGGCATGGACGGCAAGCCGGCGCTCGGCGCCTTCTACGCCGTCCTCGCCGGCACCGTCGGCGGCATCGCCATCGGGGCGGTCACCGAGTACTACACCTCCGGCAAGCCGGTGCGGGACATCGCGCAGGCCTCGAACACCGGCGCGGCCACCAACATCATCGCCGGCCTCTCGGTCGGGATGATCTCCACCCTGCTGCCGATCCTCCTGATCAGCGGGGCCATCTTCGTCTCCTACTGGGCGGCCGACCTCTACGGCATCGCCATCGCCGCCGTCGGCATGCTGGCCACCGTCGGCGTCACCATGACGGTCGACGCCTACGGTCCGATCGCCGACAACGCCGGCGGCATCTCCGAGATGAGCGGGCTCGGCCCCGAGGTCCGCAAGATCACCGACGGGCTCGACGCCCTCGGCAACACCACCGCCGCCATCGGCAAGGGCTTCGCGATCGGGTCGGCGGCGCTGACGGCGCTGGCGCTGTTCACCGCCTTCGCCACCGCCGTCGACCCCGCCGGGCGAGGTCCTCCGGCTCGACATCCTGAACCCGATGGTCGTCATCGGCCTGTTCATCGGCGGCATCCTGCCCTTCGTGATCGGCTCGCTGACGATGACCGCCGTCGGCCGCGCCGCCCAGGGCATGGTCGAGGAGGTCCGCCGCCAGTTCCGCGAGATCCCCGGCCTGATGGAAGGCACCGCGAAGCCCGACAGCGCGCGCTGCGTCGACATCTCCACCCGGGCCGCGCTGCGCGAGATGATCGTGCCCGGCGTCACCGCCGTGGCGGTGCCCGTCCTGGTCGGCGCCTTCCTCGGCGTCCAGACCCTCGGCGGCCTGCTCGCCGGCGCCACGGTGACCGGCGTCCTGCTGGCGCTGTTCATGGCCAACGCCGGCGGCGCCTGGGACAACGCCAAGAAGTACATCGAGGGCGGCGCGCACGGCGGCAAGGGCACCGAGCAGCACAAGGCCGCCGTGGTCGGCGACACCGTCGGCGACCCGTTCAAGGACACCTCCGGCCCCGCCATGAACATCCTCATCAAGCTGATGAGCGTGGTGAGCCTGGTCCTGGCGCCGTGGTTCGCCAGTTTGGCGAAGTAAGCGGGGCGGCGGGGCCGAAGCCGCCGTCGATTCCGCATGTGACAAGGGGCAACCAGATGATGGTTGCCCCTTGCGCTTACACCCCCCCTGCCCCGCGGCCCCGGCCTAGACCGTCCATGTCTTCCCCTGATGCAGCAGCGCCTCGACGTCCGGCGTGCCGGTCGGCTGTTTCCCGTAGAGCGCCGCGGTGTAGCTCTGGACACGGGATCGGCATAGAGGACGCCCAGCGCCACCGGGAGCGGCGGCTCGAGCGCGGCGAGCATGCCGGCCAGCGTTCGATTGGTTTCGTCGTGGACCAGGATGTCCTCCATCGTCACGCCGGCTTCGCCCGAGTGTCACGACGTCGAGCGCGATGCGGGAGGGATCGAAACGGAGCCCCTTCTGGCGCCCCTTCCCGAACAGCAGCGGTTGGCCGTGCACGACGTGCAGCTGCCGTTCTTCCGCCACCGCCCGGTCGGTGAACTCATCGAAGACACCGTCGTTGAAGACCAGACAGTTCTGAAAGATCTCGACAAACGACGCGCCACGGTTGCCATGCGCCCGCTTGAGCACGTCGATCAGCTGGACCTGCTGCGTGTCGATGCCGCGGGCCACGAATCGGCCGCCTGCGCCGAGGGCGAAAGTCGCGGCGGACAGCGGCCGTTCGATCGATCCGGTCGGCGACGTCGGGCTCCGGGTGCCCGTCCGAGACGTCGGCGAATACTGGCCCTTGGTCAGCCCGTAGATTTCGTTATTGAAGAGGATGATCTGCAGGTCGACGTTCCGGCGGAGGACGTGCAGCATGTGGTTCCCGCCAATGGACAGCCCGTCGCCGTCGCCGGTCATCACCCACACGTCGAGCTCGGGATTGGCCAGCTTCACACCCGTGGCGATGGCGGGCGCGCGCCCGTGCACCGTGTGGAACCCGTAGGTGGACATGTAGTACGGGAAATCGCGAGGAGCAGCCGATCCCCGAGACGAAGACGGTGTTCTCCCGGCGGGACCCGATCTCGGCCAGCGCCTTCTGCACCGCTTTCAGGATGGCGTAGTCGCCGCAGCCCGGACACCAGCGGACCTCCTGGTCGGACGCGTAGTCCTTCGGCTGCAGCTTGACGAGCGTCGGAGTGGCGGTCATGCGGCACCTCCCTTCCCGTTGCCACTGGTTCGTTCCATGATCGCCCCGAGGATGGTGGAGACCTTGAACGGCTTCCCGTTCACCTGGCTGAATCGCTCGGCCGGCAGGAGGTACGCCGCCCGCAGCAGGGTCACCAGCTGCCCGTTGTTCATTTCCGGCACCAGGATCTTGTCGAAACGCCCGAGCAGGTCGCCCAGGTTGCGCGGGAAGGGCGAGATGTACCGCAGCTGGATATGCGATACCCGCCGGCCCTCGGCGCGCGCCCGCTGCACCGCCATGTGAATCGGCCCGAACGTGGAGCCCCACCCGACCACAGCCAGCTCGCCGCAATCCGCACCCTGGCTGACCGCCTGCTCGGGAATGTCGGCGGCGATGCCGGCCACCTTGGCGGCGCGCATTTCCGTCATCCGCGCATGGTTGTCCGGATCATAGGAGATATCTCCGGTGTCGGCGTCCCGCTCGATGCCGCCGATCCGGTGCTCCAGCCCCGGTGTCCCCGGCCGCACCCAGGGCCGCGCCAGTGTGGCGGGGTCGCGCACGAAGGGCTGGAATCCCTTCGGATCGGTCCGGAACGTCACTGGGAAGGCCGGGAGCCCGGCGGCGTCGGGAATCCGCCAGGGTTCCGCCGCGTTGGTCAGGTATCCGTCGGTCAGGAGGACGACCGGCGTCATGTACTTGGTGGCCAGGCGCACCGCTTCGATGGCCACTTCAAACGCGTCCGAGGGTGTCGACGCGGCGAGGACCGGCAGCGGGGCGTCGCCGTTCCGACCCAGGACCGCCTGGAAGAGGTCGGACTGCTCGGTCTTGGTGGGCAGTCCCGTCGAGGGGCCGGCGCGCTGCGAGTCGATCACGATCAGCGGGAGCTCGGTGGCGATCGCCAGCCCGAGTGCCTCGGTCTTGAGGGCGATGCCGGGACCGGACGACGACGTCACGCCCAGCGAGCCGGCAAACGACGCCCCGATCGCCGCACAGATCGCGGCGATCTCGTCTTCGGCCTGGAAGGTCACCACCCCATGCGCCCGGAGCGGCACCAGCGCGTGAAGCACCGGCGACGCCGGCGTGATCGGGTAGCCGGCAAACACCATCCGCTCCAGGCCGGCCGCCTTCAGTCCCGCGACGAGGCCCCAGGCCACCGCCTCGGTGCCGCTGACCGTCCGGTAGGTGCCAGGTGTGGCCGGCGCCGGCCCGATCGCGACCGGGCGGAGGAAGTTGGGCAGTTCGGCGGTTTCCCCGAAGGCGTGCCCTGCGTTCAGCACGGCAACGTTTGCGGCCGCGATGGCGGGATCCTTCCCGAATTTCCGCTCGATCCAGTCGGTGGTGGTCTTCCGCTCCCGGTCGTAGAGCCAGAGGACCAGCCCGAGCGCCCACATGTTGCGCGAACGCGCCGTCTGCTTGGAGGTGAGCCCGAGCCCCGCGACCGCCGCCTCCGTGAGCCGCCCGATGTCGAGCGGCAGCACCGAGAAGTCCGAGAGGCTGCCGTCCTCGAGCGGGTTGGTGGCGTACCCGGCCTTCAGGAGGTTCCGTTCGGTGAACGCCCCCTTGTCGACGATCAGGGTCCCGCTCCGCCGAAGATCGGCAATATTGGTGATCAGCGCCGCGGGATTCATCGCGACGAGCACGTCGAGGTCGTCGCCCGCGGTGGCCACCTCCACCGAGCCGAAATGGATCTGAAACGCCGAAACGCCGAAGGTGGTCCCGACTGGCGCGCGGATCTCGGCCGGAAAGTCCGGGAAGGTGGCCAGGTCGCTGCCGGCCAGCGCGGTTTCCATCGCGAACCGGGCCCCGGTGATCTGCATCCCGTCGCCGGAATCGCCGGCAAATCGGACGACAGCCTGTTCGCGGACCGCGGGCGTACCGGCCGCATCGGGCCCGCCAGGAACGCTGGTTGTTGACGACATGAAGGCCCGCCTTGTGTGGGGGAGCGTCTGCGCTCCAATTGTATCCACGAGGCCCCGTGCCGCGCCAGCACCCCGCTTCCATTGCGAGCCCTCCCAAGCGATAATTCCGCGTGCTCAGACTCGGGATTGTCGGTCTTCCGAACGTCGGTAAGTCCACGCTCTTCAACGCCCTGACCTCCGCCGGGGCGCTGGTGGCCAATTATCCCTTTGCCACCATCGAGCCGAACACCGGCGTGGTGCAGGTGCCCGACCCCCGGCTCGACGCCATCGCCACCTTCGTCAAGCCGGAACGGACCCTCCCCGCCACCGTCGAGTTCCTGGACATCGCGGGGCTGGTGAAGGGCGCCAGTCAGGGGGAGGGGCTGGGCAACCAGTTCCTGGCCAACATCCGCGAAGTGGATGCCGTCGTTCACGTGGTCCGGTGCTTCGAGAACGACGATATCCAGCACGTGATGGGCGGCGTGGATCCGGCGCGGGATCGCGAGATCATCAACATCGAGCTGGGGCTCGCCGACCTCGCTGCCGTCGAAAAGCGGCTGGACAAGGCGGCGCGGACCGCCAAGTCGGGCGATGCCCAGGCCAAGACCGAGGTCCGCCTGCTGGAGGCACTGCGCACGGCGCTGGCGGCGGGCCGACCCGCACGGTCGGTGGTTCCCTCCCCGGAGGATGCCGCCGTCTACCGGGCGTTCAACCTCCTGACCGCCAAGCCGGTGCTCTACGCCGCCAACGTCGCCGAGCACGAGATCAACGCCGGGAACGCGCATGTCACGGCGCTCCAGGCGGCGCTGGACCAGGACGGGGAGCCGGCGGAGACGGTGACCTTCTCCGCCCAGGTGGAAGCCGAGCTGGCGGAACTCGCCCCGGAGGACCGCGCCGAGTTCCTCGAGTCCCTCGGCCTGACCGAATCGGGGCTCGACCGGCTGGCCCACGCCGCCTACCATCTCCTCGGCCTGCAGAGCTACTTCACCGCCGGCGAGAAAGAGGTCCGGGCCTGGACCATCCACAAGGGCGACCGGGCGCCGCAGGCCGCCGGAGTGATTCACTCCGACTTCGAGCACGGCTTCATCCGGGCCGAGACGGTGGCCTACGAGGACTTTGTGCGGGTCGGCGGGTGGAAACCCGCCCGCGAACAGGGTCTCTCGCGGGCCGAAGGCAAGGAATACGTCGTGCAGGACGGCGATGTCATGCTCTTTCGATTCAACGCTTAGGAGAACGCATATATGACCAGCCCTTTCGGCGCCACCCAGAGCGGTACTGGCTTCGTTTCTGACGTCGACAGCGCGCGCATCGCCACGTTCCTTCGGGGCGTGTACTGGTGGATGTTCGGCGGCCTCGCCGTCACGGCGGTGGTGGCGCTCGCCGTCGCCAGCTCGCCGGCGGCGATGAGCACCCTGATCAACAACAGGATCCTCTTCTTCGGTGTCATCATCGCCGAGCTGGTGCTGGTGGTCTATCTCTCGGCGCGGGTCGCCAAGATGGCCCCTGCCACCGCGGGCACGCTCTTCCTCGCGTATTCCGCGCTGAACGGCGTCACCTTCGCGATCATCCTGCTGGCCTATACTGGCGCCTCGGTGGCGAACGCCTTCTTCGTCACCGCGGGGATGTTCGGCGCGCTGGCCGTGTACGGCAGCGTGACCAAGCGCGACCTGACGGGCATGGGCCGGTTCATGTTCATGGGGCTGATCGGACTGGTCCTGGCGAGCGTGGTGAGCATCTTCTGGCAGAACGACGCCATGAATTTCGTGATGGGCGTGGTGGGGGTGCTGGTCTTCTCGGGCCTGATCGCCTACGACACCCAGCGGCTCCGCGCCATGGCCCTGCAGGTGTCGGGAGAACAGACCGGCTCCTACGCCGTGGTGGGCGCCCTCAGCCTCTACCTCAACTTCATCAACCTCTTCCTGTCACTCCTGCGGCTCTTCGGCGACCGTCGATAGCCACCATTCAGCGAGCGGGCGCGGCGGACAGCAGTGTGCCGCGCCAGTTCTCGCTCAGCGCCGGGCACCCCGCCAGGCGCACGCATTCCTCGCGGCGCCGCGCCCGCTCCACCATCAGTTCGGACGCGACATAGACCGGCCACTGGGGCCACGGCCGGTCCGCCAGGGTCACCGGCATCCCCGCCTCAACCCACCCCTCCGTCAGCACCCGGAAATACCACCCTGTCCGCAGCTCCGCCTGGACCAGCTTGACCATGTCCTTCCTCTGGAACCGGCGGTTGAGGGTGGCGCAGGGCTGGCGTGGTTGGCTGACCTCGAACCGGGCCTGCCCGACGGCAAACCGGTCGCCCACGCAGACGGTCCGCTCCTCCACACCCTCGATCGTCAGGTTCTCGCCGAACCACCCCGGACCGATGTCGGTGCGTCCCAGCACTTCCCTCCACTTGGCGTAGTGCCCGGCGGCGTAGGCGAGGACGGCCTTGTCCGGGCCCCCATGCACCTTGCGGTCCGCCTGCATGTCCCCCGCCACCCCGAGTCGGCCGACCCAGACCGCCCCCGCCACCGGCTGCTTGGCGATGGCGCTGGTCCAGGCGCGCTCGAGCGGGTCGTCGGCTCCTTCGGTGCCGTACGACCGGGGGATGCCGACCTGGATTGAGCGGAGGATCATGGGGGGAAGATACAAGGGCGGCCCTTTGACTCAAGTCCGCCTCGCGACTATACTTCCCCGCTCACAATACTCCTCCTCAGCCCCACACCAGGGCTGGGGCAACAGTCCAAAGGAAGGTGTCATGACCCGTCAGTACGAAGCGGTCTATATCTTCGATTCTGCCCTCGAAGAGCCCGCAATCAACGAGCGACTCGAGCGCTTCCACGCGCTCCTCGCCCAGCCGGACACCGAGGCGCCGCAGCTGTCCCATTGGGGCAAGCGGACCCTCGCCTACCCGATCAACCGCCACGAAACCGGCTATTACGTCATCGCCAAGCTGGCCACCGCGCCGACCGCGCTGCCGGAGTTTGAGCGTGCCGTCAAGCTCGACGAAGGGGTGCTCCGGTTCCTCATCGTGGTCAACGAAGGCCCGCAGCCGGTTCCCCCGAGCGCCGACAAGGGCAATGGGGAGGACGACGAATGAGGCGCCCACAGAAGAGCTGCTCCATTTGCGAGTCCGGCGTGCGCGTGGTGGACTTCAAGGACGAGCGGACGCTCTCCCGGTTTCTTTCCGAGCGCGGCAAGATCCTCCCCAGCCGGCTGTCGGGTACCTGCGCCCGGCACCAGCGCCAACTCAGCACCGCCATCAAGCGGGCGCGGGTCCTGGCCTTGCTGCCGTACCTGAAGGGCCACGGCGGCTGACCGTGTCCAGCGGGCGGCCCCCGGAGGGACAGGTGCTGTCCTTCCGGGCCCGCTTGGCGGTCGCGGCCTACGTGCTCTTCACCTGGCCGGTCATGACCGCATTTCTGTTTGGGCCGCTGGCCGCGCTGATCGCGGCGAGCAGGCCACAGGCTCGCAGGGCCTGGCTCTGGCTGGCCGCGCTCCTCCTCTGGCTCTCCTTGTGGGCCGCCCAGCCAGGCGGACTCCTCGAGGAACTGGTCCGGGCGGCGGCCGTGCTCTCGACCGGCCTCGGCGTGCTTTGCCTGCTCTTCTCGGCCGGGTCCGTGTCGGCTCGGGCGCTTCGGGGCACCGCCGCGGTCGTGCTCGGCTCCGCCGGCCTGTCGTTCCTGGTGGGCCTGCGCTGGCGGGATGTGGAGCGGGCCGTGGTTCAGCAGGGGATGCTCGCCCAGCGCGCGGCCATCGAGTTGCTGAGCCGCGGGGGCTCGCCCCCCGATCCGGCCGCCATGGACGCGCTGAACGCGCTGGGCGAGGGGTTCCGCCCGATGGCGCCCTTCTTCCCCGGGGTGCTGGCCCTGATGGTGTTCGCCGGACTCTGTCTCGCGGCGCTGCTCGCCCCGCGGATCGCGGGCCGGGCCGTCGCCCCGATTCCGGGGAGGTTCAACGACTTCCGGTTCAGTGATCACCTGGTCTGGCTGGTCATCATCGGCCTGGTCGGGTTGCTCTTCGCCGGTGAAACGCCGATGGCAGGGCCCGCCGCGAGTCTCGTTGCCTTCGGCGTCGGCTTGTACGCCTTGCGCGGCGCGGCGGTGCTGGCGACCGCGCTGCGGGCCGCGCCCCGGCTGTTCATTGTGATGCTGATGATTGGTGCCCTGTTCCTGTTACCGTTTGCCGTCGGGGGGCTCGCCCTCCTCGGCCTGGCCGATACCTGGCTCGACTTCCGGCGGCGCATGGCGCCGCCGCCTTCCGGAGGGTTGGATCGATGATGGAAGTAATTCTGCGCGACGACATCAAGTCGCTTGGCAAGGCCGGAGACCTCGTCCGCGTGAAGCCGGGCTACGCCCGCAACTTCCTGTTGCCGAAGGGCCTCGCCTACGAAGCGACCGAGGGCAACAAGAAGCGGATCGTGGCGGAGACAAAGGCGCGGAACGTCCGGCTGGCCGCCGAGAAGGATGCCGCGACTGCCGCGGCCGCCACGCTCTCGGCCATCGCCCTCTCCTTCACCCGCAAGGCGGGCGAAGAGGGCAAGCTGTTCGGTTCCATCACCTCCCAGGATGTCGCCGACAGCCTCGCGGCGCAGGGACAGACCGTCGACAAGCGGAAGATCGAGCTCACCCACCCGATCAAGAGCGTGGGCGAGCATACCGTCATCGTCCGCCTCCATCCCGAGGTGCACGCCGACGTCCGCGTGACGGTTGCCGCGGAGTAGGGGCCGCCCGCCGATGGGCGTCGGCATCGCCTACATGGACGGGCCCAGGCTCGCCCGCTCCCTGTTCGCGGCGGCGGACTGGGTCGCGGCCGGCCGGGACGAGATCAACCGAATCAACGTCTTCCCGGTACCTGATGGCGACACCGGCACCAACTTCAGCCTGACCCTTCGTGCCGTCGCCGACGCCCTCCGGGCGCTCGGCGACGCGCCGCTTCCGGTGACCGCCAACACGATGGCGCGCGCCGCGGTCCTCGGGGCGCGCGGCAATTC
Source organism: uncultured Gemmatimonadales bacterium (assembly GCA_963705985.1). Lineage (GTDB taxonomy): Bacteria > Gemmatimonadota > Gemmatimonadetes > Gemmatimonadales > GWC2-71-9 > SPDF01. The sequence goes on from CAVPLK010000003.1 coordinate 710,366, forward strand.
CGGGATGATGCTCGCCCATTTTCTGATGGGCGTGGCGGAATCGATCGGCGACAAGGACGCCGCCACCCCCGCCGAGCTGGCCGCCGCGCTGAGCGCGGGCTCGACCCGGCTCTACGGCGCCCTCGACGACCCCCGGGAAGGCACCATCCTGACCGTCGCCCGGGAGGCCGCCGCCGCCGCCGAACGCGCCGCGGCGCGTTCCCCCGACATCGCCGAATTCATGCGCCAGATGCACCTCGAGGGCGACGAGGCGCTGGCGCGCACCCCCGAGCTGATGGCGGTGCTCAAGGAAGCGGGCGTGGTGGACGCCGGCGGCATGGGCTTCATGCGGATGATCGAGGGAGTGGTCCGGTTCATCGACGGCGACCCGATCCTGGCGGTGGAACCCGGCTTCACCGGCGAATACGCGGTCCCCGCCGCCGAGATGGAGGTGGCGGCCGACCAGGACTTCCAGTTCTGCACCGAAGTGGTGGTGCGCGGCGAGCAGCTGCCACCCGCCAACGAGGTCCGCGCCGCGCTCCGGCCGTTCGGCGGCTCGCTGGTCGTGGCGGTGATGGGCGACATTCTTCACGCCCATGTGCATACGAACACCCCCGACGCCGTCTTTACCTATGTGTCCCGCTGGGGCACCCTCGAGAAGACCAAGGCCGAGGACATGCGGGCGCAGCACGAAGGGTTGCAACACGGGGTGCAGAAGCAGGTGGGGATCGTCGCCGACAGCGCGTCCGATCTCCCCGACGCCGTGCTCGACCGGCACGGCATTTCACTGGTCCCGCTGCAGGTCATCTTCGGCGACGAGGTCTTCCGCGACCGCGTGGAATTGAAGCCCGAGGAGTTCTACCGCCGGATGCGATCGTCCGAGCAGTTGCCGTCCACCTCCCAGCCCACGGTGGCCGATTTCGTCCGGGTGTTTCGGGAGGCGCGGCACGAGGCCGAACAGGTCATCGCGGTCCTGGTCTCCTCGGGACTCTCCGGGACCTATCAGTCGGGCGCGGCGGCCATCAAGGCGGGGGGGCTGACCAATGTGCGCCTGGTGGACAGCAAGTCCGCGTCGCTGGGCGCCGGGATGCTCGCCCTCCGGGCCGCAGAGCTGGGGGAACTGGGGTGGCCGGCCGATGCCATTGCGAAGGAGCTCGAGCGCGTCCGGGACCAATCCGGTGTCTTCCTGACGGTGGACAAGTTCGACAACCTGCTCCGAAGCGGTCGCGTCAGCCGGGGCAAGGCGTGGATCGGCGGCCTGCTCGACGTGAAACCGATCCTCTCGCTCGATTCGGCGGGCCGGGTCATTCCGGTGGACCGGGCCCGCGGGCGGGAACAACTGATCGGCCGGGTGCTGTCGCTCCTGGAAGCGCGGCTGCAGCCGCGCCCGAAGCAACTCCGGTTCGGAGTGGTACACGCCGAAGTCCCGGACATCGCCCATCGGGTGCGCGACGCCCTGGTGGCGGCCTACCGCCCGCGGGACTGCTTCGTGTCGCTGGCCACCGGGGTACTCGGAACGCATGTCGGGGAGGGCGCGTGGGCGGTCTTTTATCAGGTCGAAGATGGGACGCCACCGGCACCGCCGAACCCGCGGAGCCCCGGTTGACGAGGGCCCCGGCCGTCCCCGCATCGCTGCGTGCCGCGTTTCAGGCGGCCGACGACCTGAAAGCCCGGGACCTGACGGTGCTCGACCTCCGCGGCCTGCACGACGCCGCCGACTTCTTCCTCGTGGGCTCCGGGACTTCCGACGCGCATGTGCGGGGCATCGCCCACGCTGTCCTCGATTCCCTGGCCCGCCAGGGACGCAAGCCGCATCACGTCGAGGGGCTGCCGTCGGGGCGGTGGGTATTGCTCGACTTCGTGGACTTCGTGGTCCACCTCTTTCATCCGGATGCACGCGCGTTCTATCAGCTTGAGCGCCTCTGGGACGACGCCCCGACGCTCACCCCGCGCCCCTGACAGCCATCGGAACCCCATGACGCTGCGGTCGCTCCTCCTCTTCGCCCTGCTCGCGATCGTCCCCACGGTCGCGTCGGCGCAGTATTTCGGGCAGAACCGCGTCATGTACGGCAAGTTCGACTTCGAGATCATCCATACCGAACACTTCGACATCTACTTCTACCCCGTCGAGCGGGAGGCCTCGCTCGATGCCGCCCGCATGGCGGAACGCTCCTATGGCCGGTTGTCCACCCTGCTCAACCACCGCTTCATCGAGCGGAAGCCGATCATTCTCTACGCTTCTCCCTCGGACTTCCAGCAGACGAACGCCCTCGGCGGAGACATCGGCGAGGCCACCGGCGGCGTCACCGACTTCATGAAGCACCGCGCCATCATGCCGTTCACCGGGGCGTACAAGGACTTCGACCACGTCCTGATGCACGAAATGGTGCACCAGTTCCAGTACGACACCTGGGCCCACGGCAAGGCCGGCACGGGCGTCGCCACCATCATCCAGGTCAACCCCCCGCTCTGGTTCGCGGAAGGGATGGCGGAATACCTGTCGCTGGGCACAATCACCCCGGAAACCGCAATGTGGCTCCGGGACGCCGTCCTCCAGGGGAAGCTGCCGACCATCCAGCAGCTGACGTACGACCCCTACATCTTCCCCTATCGGTTCGGGCATTCCATCTGGGCCTACATCGGCAAGCGGTGGGGCGACGAGGCCGTCGGCGCCATTCTCTCCGCGACCCTGGGCGGCGGCGGGGTCGAGGGGGCCTTCCAGCGCGTGCTCGGGATTACCCTGAACCAGTTGTCGGTGCAGTGGCGCGACTGGGTCCAGGAGACCTACCTCCCGGACGTCGCCTCGAAACAACTGGCCGCCGCGGTCGGCAAGCCGCTCCTCACCAAGGAGATTTCCGACGGCACCCTGCATATCGCGCCGGCGCTCTCCCCCGACGGGAAGCTGATCGCGTACCTGAGCGAAAAGAACTTCTTCTTCATCGACTTCTACCTGGCCGACGGAGAAACGGGCAAGGTCATCAAGAAGCTCGCCAAGTCGGTGTTCGACGCGAACTACGAGACGTTCCGCTACATCAGTTCCACCTCGTCCTGGTCGCCTGACAGCAAGTACCTCGTGTTTGCCGCGCGGGCCCAGGGTGGCGACGACATCGTCATCTTCGATCCCATCCGCCGGAAAGCGGTGCGCCGGATCCGGGTGGAGCTGAGCGGCCTTTCCTCCCCGGTCTACAGCCCCGACGGCAAGCAACTGGCGTTTACGGGCATGGAGGGCGGCCTGTCCGACCTGTACGTCGTCAACGCAGACGGCACCGGGCTTCGGCAGCTGACCGACGACAAGTACGCCCAGCTGATGCCGGCGTGGTCCCCGGACGGCCGGACGATCGCCTACGTCACCGACGAGGGGCCCGGGACCGACTTCACCGAACTCAGCTATGGCAACTTGCGGATCGCGCTGTTCGACGTGGATCTCGGCCGGCGCGAGCTCCTCCCGCACATGGAGGTGGGACGGAACATCAGCCCCCAGTGGGCCCCGGACGGCAAGTCGTTCGCCTTCGTTTCCGACCGGACCGGCATCGCCAACATCTACCTGTACGAGATCGGCGGCGACATCTACCAGCTGACCAATCTCTTCACCGGGGCGCAGTCCTCCACCCCCCTCTCCCCCGCCCTCAGCTGGGCCCGCGAAGCCGACCGGCTGGCGTTCGTCTATTTCGAGAACCAGAACAACGACGTCTACACGATCCAGAATCCGCGCTCGCTGAAGCGGGAACCATGGCGCCCCGCCCCCGCGACGCCTGTCGCCGCGCGCCCCGATTCCCTGCCTGCCGCCCTGCCGGTCGATACCGTCGCGGCGCCCGCCGATTCAATCGCCCTGGCCGCGGTCACCCCCTCGCCCGATTCGGCGCCGTCGCCTCCCGCGGTGCCCGGCGTGCCCCAGGCCCGCGAGGGCGGCTCCATCTACCGGACCCCGTCCGGGTTCCGCGCCGCGGCGCAGGCGCCGGTCGTCACCGACACCGCCGGGCGTCGCGTCACCGAGGTGACGGTCATCGGGCTCCTCGATTCGGCTTCGCTCTTCCTGCCGGATACCAGCAGCTTCACCATCGGCCCGTACAAGCGGAAATTCACGCCCGAGAGCTCGGCGCGGCCGTCGGTCGGCTATACACGCGACAATTTCGGCAACGGCATCTACGGCGGCGGCGCCATCCAGTTCGGCGACATGCTCGGCGACGAACAGCTCATCTTTGCCGGATACATCAACGGGTCGCTGAACCAGGGAGATTTCCTCGCTGCCTACGCCAACCTCAGCGGGCGCCTGAACTGGGCCGTGGGGTTCCAGCAAATCCCCAGCTACTACGTGCTCCAGCCGTTCGTGATCGAGAACGACCCGCTCCCCGGCCTGAACACCTATGTGACGCGCACGCGTCTCCTCACGACGCGCCAGATTTTTGGCCGGGGGTTCTACAACATCAGCCGCTTCCAGCGCCTGGAACTGGGGTTGGCGCTCGGACAGATCGACGACGGGATCCAGAGCTACGCCGAGACCTACGACCGCACCACCGGCGTGATCGTGGATACGCCCGTGAAGGAGACCATCTACTTCGCCGGACAGCAGGTGGCAACCCCCTCGATCGCCCTGGTGTACGACGCCACCTTCATGGGGTGGATCGGCCCGCTCTTCGGGACCCGGTATCGCGCCGAAATCGCGCAGACCATCGGCGGGTGGAACGTCACGCAACTCCTCCTGGATTACCGGCGGTACATCCCCCTGAAGGGACCGGTCATCCTCGCGGCGCGCGCCCTCTACGCCGGCCAGAAGGGCCCCGATGCCGACCGGCAGCGCTACTTCCTCGGCAGCACCGACCTGGTGCGCGGCCGCACCTCGGGGTCGTACTACCGGTACGAGTGCACCACCACCAGCGGCAATCTCGCCCCGCTGACCGGCTGCTATGATCTCGACCAGATGGTGGGCACTGAAATCGCCGTCGGCAACCTCGAGCTCCGCTTCCCGCTCGTGAATTCGTTCCTGGGCATCGGGCCGCAGGGATTGCCCTATATCGACGGCGTCGCCTGGCTCGACTACGGCGTCGCGTGGAACAGCTGGAATACCGTCGCGTTTTCCAGGAACCCCGACGACACCATCGAACAACAGGCCCTGACCAGGACCCCGGTCACGACGCTCGGCGTCGGGGCCCGGATCAACCTTTTCGGCTACATGATCCTCCGCTTCGACTGGGCCTTCCCGCAGGGACGCGGGATCCCCTCGTACTGGACCATCACCATCGGTCCGCCCTTCTGATTTCGGCCTGAATCGGGGCCGATATCCGGTCTGGCCCCCGCCCCGCCAAGCGCCTATTTTTGGCCTGTGCCGTCCCCACATCTGAAAGGCCTGACCGCCCTCGCGGTTGGCCTCATGGCCTGCCAAGGAACACCCGGTCCCGTTGCCGGGGCGCTTCCGCCCGCGGCGCAGGCCGTCCCCACCACCAGCCTCCTGCGCCTCCCCCGGTCCGGTGGGACGCCCAGGCTCTACGGCGGGCCCGCGCTCGCCGACATCGGCTGGCGCGCCCGAGGGCGCACCCCGGCCGTCCAGATGATGGTGGGGTTCGACCAGGACCAGGCGCTCGCGTACGCCGTGGACTCCACCGGTGGCCTCCAGGCGCTGGACCTCAGCACGGGCACCTCGCGCCTGCTCACCGCCGGCGTCAGCGGGGTGGTCCTGGGCCCCGAAGGCACGTTGTGGGTGGTCGACAAGAAGGACTCGGTCATCCGGATCAGGAACCGGCTTCCCAAGGCGATTGATGCCGCCCTGCCGGGCCGACCGACCGCGCTCTATGGCACCGGCGACCGGCAGCTCATCGCCATCGAGGGGGGCGACACCGCTCGGGCGTGGCTGGTGACGGGCTCCCAGCCAGGCCCCTCGGCCGACCTTCCCACGACCCAGACCGCCGCATCACCCTGGGGAGATATCCTCGCGGCCGCGGCCCCGACCGGTGTGTACCTCTGGTCTCCGAGAGGCGGCACCCCGATTCGGCGGGTCCGCGTGAGCGGGACGCCGACCTCGGTGCGGTTCTCCGCCTCCGGACATCGGATCTACGTCGGGCGCGAGGCCGAAGACATCGCGGTCATCGATCGCTACGCCGGCGAGCGGATCGGCGACATCACCATCCCGGGCGCCGCCGCCGGACTGCGGGTCGCCCCCTATGGCGGATGGCTGCTCGCGCGCCCAGCCACCGGCGATACGATCTGGGTCATCAACCTGGCCACCGGCGAGTATGCGGGTGCCGTCACGGGCCCCTGGGCCGCCGACCTGCCCACCGTGTTCGGCGACGCCACGCTGCTGGTCAGGGAGGGCAAGGATCTCGTGGCCCGCGACCTCTCCCAGGCGGAGTTCCCCGAGACCGGGCGATTGAAGGGCGGAGCCGCCGACCTGTATCTTCCGATGCCCTGGGTGGCCCGGGGCAGCATGCCCGAGCAGGCACCGCCCCGCCTCGATCCCGCCCTGGTGGCGGAGGCGTCGCCCGACAGCGTGGACGCACCGGTCGACGCGCCCTCGACCGTCTACCTGCAGGTGAGTCGCTCCCAGAATCCGGCGTGGGCGCAGGCGCTCGCCGGCGAGATTCGGGATGATGGATTTCCTGCGCTCGTGATCACCCCCCGGACCGGCGAAGAGGCGTACCGCGTCGTCGTCGGGCCCTATCCCTCCCGCGAGGCAGCCGAGTCGGCTGGCCGCCGCCTGGGACGTCCTTCGTTCATCTATCACCCGTAGCCGTCCCGGGAACCCCTCGATGAAGCTCTCCAAGCTCGAACTGTCCGGCTTCAAGTCGTTTGCCGACACCGTCACCCTCACCTTCGAGGAGGGGGTGACGGCCATCGTCGGACCCAACGGCTGCGGAAAGTCGAACGTCAGCGACGCCGTGCGGTGGGTGCTGGGCGAGCAGTCAGCCCGGCTTCTGCGCGGCGGAAAAATGGAGGACGTCATCTTCCAGGGCGCGGCCGGTCGCCGCCCGGTCAACGTCACCGAGGTGTCGCTCTACCTTGATAATTCCGACGGAACCCTCCCGATCGCCTACCAGGAAGTGCAGATCACCCGGCGGCTCTCCCGCTCAGGGCACAGCGAGTACCTCCTCAACCGCGCCTCCGTCCGCCTCCGCGATATCCAGGACCTCCTGCGCGGCACCGGCCTCGGCGGCGATGCCGGCGTGGTGATCGAAGCGAAGATGATCGACCTCCTCCTCTCCGATCGGGCCGACGAACGCCGGTCGCTCTTCGAGGAGGCGGCCGGCATCGGTCTCTACCGGGACCGGAAGCACAGCACCGAACGACGCCTCGAAGAGACTGCCCTCGACCTGCAGCGGGTCGAGGACCTCGTGGCGGAGGTGCAGTCGCAGCTCCGGAGCCTGGCCCGGCAGCGGGGGCGGGCGGAGCGCCACACGAAGTTGATGGAAGAGAAGTTTGCCGTGCAGTTGACGCTCGCGCAGCGACACCTCGACCGGCTCTCCGCCGAGGTCCGCGACAAGGAGTCACGCTACGCCGAACTCGCGGGCGCGCTCCCCGACCGCCGTGCCTCGCTCGCCGCGATCGAAGTGGAGCGCGAGGAGGCGGCCCGCCGTCGCGCCGCGGCCGAGGCCGCCCGGACCGACATCGCGCGCCGGCTCGGTGAAATCCGCGTGACCCTGGGCCGTCTCGAGGGCGACTTGAATCTCGCCTCCGAGCGGCTCGCGAACGCCGGCCAGCGCCGGGTCCGTGCGCTCGAAGAGCGCGGCGTGATGGAGCAGCGCGCCCAGCAGGCGCTCCGCGAGCGCGACATCGCGCTGCAGGAGCGGGACGCCGCCCAGGCGGATTACGACCGCATCCAGGGCGAACTGCAGGGACGGGCCAGCGTCGAGGACGCCGTCAAGGGCCGGCTCGCCGAGCAGCGGACCCAGGTGCGCCAGATGGAAGAGACCCTCCAGCGTCAGGCGCAGACCCTCCGCTCCCTGGAAGGCGAACGCACCGCTCTGGAAACTGACCTCGCCTCGCTGCGCGACCGCGCGGTGCAGGCGGCCACCCTCCGGGACGGCCTGCGACAGGAACTCGACACCACGGCGCAACGACGGGATGCCCTCGCCACCGACGCCGAACGCCTGCTCACGGCGCACCGCGCCGCGGCGGCCGACGCGGAACGGGCCCGGCACCTCCTCGCCGAGACCCGGGAACATGAGGCGCTCGCGCGGGCCGACCGCCGCCGCGCCGAAGAGGCGGTGGCCCAGCTCTCCGCGCGCCATGAGGCCCTCGGGGAGCTGGAGCGGGATCGGGTCGGCCTGGCGCCAGGAGCCGCGGCCCTGCTCGCCGCACGCCACCGGTTTGATGGCGGGGTCCTCGGACCGCTCAGCGACTTCCTGCGCACCGGCGCCGACGACGCCGACATCGCCGAAAAGCTGCTCGGCGAGTGGGTGCACGCCGTCCTGGTCCGCGACGACGCCACCGTGCGCGCCATCCAGCAATGGCACGCCGAGTCCGACGCCGGCGCGATCGTCCTGCTCTCCGCCGAGCGGGGACCGGCACGGGACGGGGGCAGTCACCCCCTCGAACAGGCGCTCCGCGTCGAGAATCCCGCCGCCGCGCGCTGGGTGCGGGCCCTGCTCGGCGGGTCCGAGGTGCTCGACCCGTCGGGGCGGGCCCTGCGGCGCAGCAACGGCGCGGTCCTCCTTTCCGCCGGCGGCACCCCGTCCGGGCCGCTCCGCCGACGCGCCGAGCTGGAGGCCCTGACCGGCGATCTCCAGTCGGCGCGGGCGACTCTCACCACGGCGGAAACGGCCGTGGCCACCACGGTGGCCCGGCTGGCTGAGCTCGAAGCGGCGCTCGCCTCGGCCACCGAGGGCGCCGAACGCGCACGCGACGCCGAGCGCGTCGGGGTGTCCGCGCGCGATGACGCCGAACGTTCGGTCGCGACGCGGACCCGCGAGCTGCAGGAAGCAGAGACCCAGGTGGTGCGGATCACCGAGCGCCTCTCGGCCTCCGAATCCCGCCTCGGCGAAGTCGACGCCGCGCTCACCGAGGGCGAGTTGTCCAAGGTCCGCCTCGACGAGGCGCTCAGCGTCGGCCGGCAGCAACTCGCCCAGCTGGAAAGCGAGCAGGAATCGGCCCGCGAGGCCCGGGTCCACTGGCAGGTGCAGCTGGCGCACGTCGAGGCGCGGCTCCTCGGTGCCGGGGAACGGTTGTCGCGTGCGGAACAGGTCGGGCAGGAGGCCTCCGGGTCCGCCGCGACCCTCGCCGGCGAACTCACGCAGCTCGACGGCGACACCGAGGCGCTGGCCGCCGAACAGGTGACCTGGCAGGAAGAGCGCGCCGAGCGGCGGGTGACGCTCCTCGAGCTGGAAGCGGCGGCCGCGGACGCGGAAGAGGCGCTGTCGGTGGCGGCCGGGGTCCTGAGTACCGCGGAGCGGAAGCTCCACGACGATCGCGCGGGACTCGAGCACTCCACCGAGGAGCATCACCGCCTCCAGCTCGAGCTGTCCGAAGCGGGGGCCGAGCGCCGGCGCATCGTCGAGCGGGTGGAAACGGAGTGGAAGCGGCCGATCGATCAGCTCTTCGACGGCGCCCCCTTCCTCGACCTCGATCTCGAGACGCTCGACGCGGAGTCCGCACGGATCGTCGGCGCGCTCGAGGGCATCGGCGTGGTGAATCCGCTCGCGGTCGAGGAGCACGCGGAGGAAAGCAAGCGCCTCGAGTTCCTGTCGACCCAGCGGGACGACCTCGTGGCGGCGCGTCAGTCGCTGCAGCAGGCCATCCGCGAAATCGACGGCACGGCGCAGGCGATGTTCCTGGAGACCTTTACCGCGGTGCGGGCCAACTTCCTGACGGTGTTCCAGACCCTCTTCGGCGGCGGCGAATGTGACCTCCGGCTCTCCCTCGAGGGCGACCCGCTCGAGAGCGAAATCGAAATTCACGCCGCCCCGCGCGGCAAGCGGACCCAGCGCATCCACCTCCTCTCCAGCGGCGAACGGACGCTCGTCGCGGTGTCGCTGCTGTTCAGCATCTACCTGACCAAGCCGAGCCCCTTCTGCCTGATGGACGAAGTGGACGCCCCGCTCGACGATTCCAACGTCGGGCGGTTCACCAAGCTGCTGGACGAGTTCAAGCACAGCAGCCAGTTCCTGGTCATCACGCACAACCCGCGGACCATGCAGGCGGCCGACGCGGTGTACGGCGTCACGATGCAGGAACCGGGCGTCTCGACCATCGTGGGCGTGCGCCTCGGCGAGCCGGTGCTCTGATGCTCATCGTCATGCGCCCCGACGCCCGGGAGGAGGAGATCCGGGCCGTGGTCGAGGCAATCGAGGCCATGGGCTACCAGGCGCGTCCGATGCCGGGCCGGCAGCGGACCACCGTCGGTGTGGTCGGCAATGACGGCAGGGTGGACGGCAGCCGGCTGACCGCGCTCGGCGGCGTGCAGGAGCTGATCCATGTCACCCAGCCGTACAAGCTGGTGTCCCGCGAGTGGAAGTCCGAGTCCACCATCGTCTCGCTCCCCGGCGGACACACCATCGGGGGCGACGAGGTGCCGGTCATCGCGGGGCCCTGCTCCGTCGAGGGAGAGGCACAGTTGCTTCGGGCTGCCCACGCCGTCAAGGACGCCGGCGCCACCCTTCTGCGCGCCGGCGCCTTCAAGCCGCGCAGCTCGCCCTATTCGTTCCAGGGACTGGGACGCGACGGATTGAAGCTGCTGGCGCTCGCGCGCCGGGAGACTGGCCTGCTGATTGTGACGGAGGCGGTGGATCCCGAAGGCGTGGACTGGGTGGCGGAGGTGGCCGACATCATCCAGATCGGCGCGCGCAACATGCAGAACTACTCCCTCCTCCGGCGCGCGGGGCGAGCGGGCAAACCGGTGCTGCTGAAGCGCGGCATCGCCGCCACCATTCAGGAGCTGTTCCTGGCCGCCGAGTATCTCCTGGCGGAGGGCAATGCCGACGTGATCCTCTGCGAGCGTGGCATCCGGAGTTATGACACCCAGACCCGCAACCTCCTCGACTTGAGCGCCATTCCCACGGTCCACGCCCTGTCGCATCTCCCCATCATCGCCGATCCGAGCCACGGAACCGGCCGTCGCGAGATGGTCCCCGCCATGGCGCGGGCGGCGGTGGCGGCCGGCGCCGATGGGCTGCTCGTGGAGGTGCACCCCAGCCCCGAAGAGGCCCTCTCCGACGGCGCGCAGAGCCTCCGCCCCGAGCAGTTCGATCGCCTGATGGGCGAGCTTCGGCTCATTGCGGAGGCGATCGGCCGGCGGATCGCGGAGCCGGTCGGCGTCCGCCCGTGATCCGCGCCTGCGGTGCCCTCTGCGTGCTGGCGCTCGCGGCCGCAGGGCCGGCGCAGGCGCAGCGCGCCGATTCCATCATCGAGCGCACCTCCACCGCCTATCGCCAGCTGCACTCCCTGAGCGCCGACTTCGACCAGGTAATCAGCAACGAAATGATCGGGACGTTCAAGAGCCGGGGAGCCCTTGCGCAGTCGGGGCCCTCCCGGCTCTCGATGCGGTTCACCGATCCGGCCGGCGAAGCGATCGTCATCGACGGAACGTCCATCTGGATCTACACGCCCACCACGGCGCCGGGACAGGTGCTCCGGGCGCCGATCGCGCGCGCGGCCGGCTACGGGGTCAATCTGCTGGGATGGTTGCTGGATCGCCCTGCGGAACGGTACACGGTGCGGTACCTGCGCGCCGACACGGTGTCAGGGGCCGCCGTCGATGTCCTCGGGCTCACCCCCGCCGTCGAAGGACTGCCCTTCACCTCGGCCATCCTCTGGCTGGCCCGGAGCGACGGCCTGCCGAGGCGGATCGAGGTGACGGAACCCTCGGGGAACCACCGGACCCTGACCCTGTCGAAGTTACGGACCAACACGACGCTGCCCGACAACACCTTCACCTTCACGCCCCCGAAGGGCGTCAAGGTCATCGACCAGTAGCGGCGGCCTTCAGCACCGACTCCACCACCGCCGCCGGCCCCTCCCCGAGTCCCGCCCGCCGCGAAAGCGCCAGCGCCTCAAGCCCGACCACCGCGTAGAGCACCCGATCTGCCGCCGTCAGCGCCGCGAGATGAGCGGAGACCGTCGCGGCGTCTCCCCGGCGAATGGCACCCGTCAGCGCCTCCGCCGGGGGAAGCCGATCCAGGTTCCGCGCGGCACCATGCAACAGCGGCAGGTAGATCTTCGCCGCCAGATCGGTCGGCACGCCCGCCGCCTCGGCCAGCCGGACCGCCATGCCCGTCAGGGCGACCGTGTAATTGGCGACCAGCGTCGCGCCGGCGTGGTAGGCCGGCTTGGCGCCCGACGGGATGCGCACGGGGACCATCCCGAGGAGGGCCGCCACTCGTTCGGCGGCCAGCAGCGCCTTCTCGTCGCCCTCGATGCCGGCAAAGGCGCCACGCAGGCGCTCAGGCGCCGCCTCCGGGTCGGAGATGGTCTGCAGCGGGTGGAACGAGCCCAGCCCGGCGGAGACACCCTCCAGCGGGCGCAGGGCCTCGCGGTCGAGAAGCCCGGAGAGATGAAGCGCCGACTGCCTGGATGAAAGGCATCGTTCAGCGGCGAGCCGCCCGGCGACTTCCACAATCGATCCATCCGGCGTCGCGATCAGCACCACATCCGCGGCGCGACAGCCGCCCGCCCAGTCATCGACCTGCACCACGAGTGGTGCCGGCACGGCCTTGGCGCGCCGGCCGAGGAGGGTCACCCCCACCCCGGAACGCGAAAGGGCCAGGGCAATGCCCTGGCCCATCCGGCCGGCGCCGAGGACAGCGACGTGAAACGGCATCCAGCTACTTCCCGGCGGGCACCAAAGACCCGGGCGCGAGGGAAAGGAGCGCCTGCGGGGTCGACGCCTTCGCCATCAGGCCGAGCGCCGCCTGCAGCTGCGGATCATCCGCGGCGCGCCGGCGAAACTCCGCCGTCCGCCCAAAGACATACCGTGAGACCGTATACCCGACCTGGGCGTCGACCCACCGGGAGGCGCCGTCGAAGCTCGCCTGGGTGACATCGACGTGCTTGGCCCGCAGTCGGGCGTAGATGTCGGCCCGCATGGCCGGGGTCACGGCAAAGTTCGGCGACTTGATCGTGCCGGCGTTCTTCAGGTCGAGCGCGTAGGTTGTCAGGACGTCGAGGTAAAGCGGGATCTGCGCCCCGAGGTCTTCGCGGAACTTGCGTTCGGCAGTCGTGAAGGTGTCCTGCTGGACCACGATGTCGGGGACGATGCCGCCGCCGCCGAGCACCACTCGCCCGTCGTCGGTCTTGAACTCGGGGAGCTTCAGCGAGTCTCCCTGCGCCCGCAGCACCGAGTCGGGCACGATCCCGCCGTTGCGCGCCGCCAGCAGCGCCTGGAGCATCTGGTCCCGCTCATCGGAGGCGGTGCGCTGGATGGTCCGGCCGCTGGGCGTATACCACCGCGCCGTCGTCAGCTTCAGCGCCGTGTTCTGGTCGATGCGGAAGACGGACTGCACCAGTCCCTTCCCGAACGTCGGCAGGCCGACCACGAGGGCGCGGTCGTGATCCTGCAGCGCGCCGGCGATGATCTCCGCCGCGCTCGCGGAGTACATGTCCACCAGCACAATGATCGGCATCTCCGGCCACGCCTGCGGCTTGGCGTCGGAATAGGTCTCCGACGAGCCGGGCGCGCGCCCTCTCGTCGAGACGACCTCCTGGCCCGGGTCGAGGAAGAGATCGGATACGTCGACCCCTTCATCCAGCAACCCGCCCGGGTTGCCGCGCAGATCCAGGATCAGGCCGGTGGCCCCCTCGCCACGGAGACTGTCGATGGCCGTGCGGAGCTCGCTGGCCGAGGCCTGGCTCACCGTCGCCAGGGCGATATAGGCGGTGTTCTGCGAAAGGAGCGTCGGGGAAATGACCGAACGGTTGTGGATCTGCGCCCGGGTCAGCTTGAACTCGATCGGCGCGTCCACTCCGGCCCGCCGCACGGTCAGCACGACATCGCTGCCGGCCGGGCCGCGCAGGGTGGAGACGGCCTTTTCGGACGAGTAGTCTTCGGTGGAATTGCCGTCGATGGCCGTGATCTGGTCGCCAGTCTGGATCCCGGCGCGCTCCGCCGGCGTCTCCGGCAGCGGGGCCACCACCGTGATCCACCCGGCGCGGACCTCGATCTGGATGCCGAGCCCGCCGTAATTGCCGGTAGTGGTCTCGGTGAGGGCCTTGTAGTTGTCGCCCTGGAGGAGGTCGGTGTAGGGGTCGTGCAGTTCATCCAGCATGCCGACGGTGGCCTTCTGATAGAGGGCCGCCTCACCGATGCTGTCCACGTAGTACGTCTGCACGCGGGCCAGTACATCGTCGAACAGGCGCGCGCTCTGATACACGCCGCCGTCGTTGTTCACGCCGCGCTGCAGCAGCCATCCGCCCGAAAAGAAGGAGATGCACGCCACCGCCAGAATCAGTCCCCACCGTTGCTTCATGCCTGCCTCCAGAGGTCGGGCCGTACGTTCCGCACGGCCGCCCAGGCCGCCTCGAGCAACTGCCCGGGGCTCCCGGTGCCATCCAAGTGTACAATGCCGGGGCCCGTTACCGCGACATAGGCCCGGCAGATGCGGTCATGAAAATCGCCCGCTTCCCGGTCGAGCCGATCCAGCGCTTTCCCAGCCGCCTCCTGCCGCCCCCGCCCCACCCCGGGCGGAAGGTCGAGCACCAGCGTGAGATCGGGGCGCAGGCCGCCGGTCGCGGCGCTGTTGCCCGCGGCCACCAGCGCCTCGTCCAGCCCGCGGCCCACCACCTGGTAGACCTCGGTCGACAAGGTGAACCGATCGGCCAGGACCACCCGCCCGCTCGCGAGCGCGGGGCGGAGCACCTGCGAGGTCAGGTCCGCCCGCGCGGCAAGGAAGAGAAACAACTCCGCCACCGGGGCCACCTGGTGATCGGCCTCCAGCAACGCCTGACGCACCGATTCCGCCAGCGAAGTCCCGCCTGGCTCGCGGACCACCACCGGCTCCTGGCCCGCCGCCGTCATCTGTGCGGCCAGCGCCCGGACCAGGGTGGACTTGCCGGATCCCTCGGGTCCCTCGACGACGATGAACAACCCCGGGGCGGACATCAGAGCGTGATGATGCTGCTCGTGGCGCCCAGTTCCATCCCCTCGCTGATTTCCTGATTCACCTTCGTCATCAACTTCTCGAAATTGGCGCGGGCCACGGCGTACGCCTGTCCCGTGGGGCTGACCTCGAGTTCCCGGACCGCCGTCTCATACGCGGTCGTGGTCTCGGCGTCCGGCATCTGCCCGGCGGCCATCATCTGGTCGACCTTGGTCGCGAGCTGCTGGATGGCGTCGAGCTTGGCCACCGTGGGGGCGTCGTCGCGCAAGGCCTGCTCGGTGCGACGGAGGGTCTTGTACTCCGTCGATTGGCCGATCTGGCGGCCGAGATCCTTCGCCTTCTCCGAAATCACGACGTCTCACTCCTCCGCGCAAGCACAAAGCGGGCGCGGTCGTAGAGGTCCAGGTGTACGGCCGGTTCGGTCCATCCGTTGGCCGCTGCGATGGCGGCCACGACGGCCGCCCGATGACAGTCCACTTCCAGGGCGATCCACCCGCCCGGCGCGATGACGCCGTGACCCTCCAGGAGGATCCGACGGGTCGCGTCCAGGCCGTCGTCGCCGCTCACCAGCGCCAGTGACGGTTCCCAGTCCCGCACGGCGGGATCGAGGTCCTGGTACTCCTGCGTGGTCAGATAGGGTGGGTTCGCCACCAGCACTCCGACCGACTCGCCGCGGAGGGGCTCGAGCAAGTCGCCCAGCCGCCATTCGACCGTCACGCCGGCACGCGCACCGTTCTCCCGCGCCTGCGCGAGGGCGAGGTCCGAGCAATCCACCCCGATGACGCGATCGTAGCGGCCCTCCTGGGCGAGCGCCAGCGCGATGCAGCCGCTTCCGGTGCAGACGTCCGCCACGACGCCGACAGCCATCCTGTCCAAGACGAGGGCAACCAGCCCTTCGGTTTCGGGTCGCGGAATCAGCGCCCGCCCGTCGGCAGCCAGCAGCAGGTGCCGGAACCCGGTCTGGCCGACCACGTGCGCGAGCGGTTCTCCCGCGGCCCGGCGCGCGACCAGCCGTTCCAGTCGACCGGTTTCGGTTTCCGTCAGGACCCGGCCCGGGTGCAGCCTGGCCTGTCCCGCCTCCACCTCCCACGCCGCCTCGCCGAGCCGGGCGGCCTCCCGCCGGCTCGCAGGCACGCCAGCACCGTGGAGGATCGCTGCCGCACGCGCCAGCGCGGATGCCGCCGTCACCGGCCGATCAGCTACCACTGGCCGCCTCTTCCTGCCGGCTCGCGATCCGCAGCGCCTCCACGACCTCCTCGATCCGCCCATCCATGATATCGGGAAGGTTATGCACCGAGAGGTTGATCCGATGGTCGGTCACGCGGCTCTGCGGATAATTGTAGGTCCGGATCTTGGCGGATCGGTCGCCGGTGCCCACCATGGCGCGGCGGTCATGGGCCCGTGCGGCCTCCTGCTCGGCGATCATCCGGTCCAGCAACCGTGCCCGCAGCACCTCCATCGCCTTGAGCTTGTTCTGGAGCTGCGACTTCTGGTCCTGCTGGCTGACGACGAGGCCGGTCGGCAAGTGCGTGATCCGCACGGCGCTATCGGTGGTATTCACGCTCTGGCCGCCCGGCCCCGAGGAGCGGAACACGTCGATCTTCAAGTGGCCCTGCTCGATCTTGACGTCGACTTCCTCGGCCTCCGGCAGGACGGCTACCGTGGCGGCGGAGGTGTGGATCCGGCCCTGCGTTTCGGTCGCGGGCACCCGCTGCACCCGGTGCACCCCTGATTCGCGCCGCAGGCGCCCGAACGCGTCCTGGCCCCGCACCGCGAAGATGACTTCGCGCAACCCGCCGAGGGAGGCATCGCTCTCGGAGATCAGCTCGACCCGGAGCCCGTTCCGCTCGCAGTACCGGGTGTACATGCGGTAGAGATCCGCGGCGAAGAGGGCGGCTTCATCGCCGCCGGTGCCGGCCCGGATCTCGACGATGGCGTCGCGGTCATCGAGAGGATCGCGCGGGAGCAGCAGGTCGTGCAGCTCGGCCCTGGTGGTTTCCACTTCGGGCGGGAGTCGCGCCAGATCGATCTTGGCCAATGCCACAAGCTCGGGATCGGCCTCCTGCGCCATTTCCCGAGCCTGGGATAGTTCGTCTTCGAGTCGGCGAAGCCGTTCCGCCGTGCGGACGACCGGCACGAGCCGGGCGTGCTCACGTCCGAGGGTGGTCAGGCGCTTCGAATCACGGGCGGTGGCGGGATCGGACAGTTCCCGCGACACCTCCTCCGCCCTGGCCAAGGCCTGGCGGAGGCGCGCCTCCATACCCTACTCCTTTGGAGCGTCGGCGCCTGCCTGGTACCGGCGGCGGAACCGATCGACGCGACCGGCGGTGTCCATCAGGCGCTGCTTGCCGGTGTAGTACGGATGGCACTTCGCACACACTTCGACGTGGATGGATGCCGCCGTCGAGCGAGTCTCGAAGGAATTGCCGCAGGCGCAAATGGCCGTCAGCTTCTGGTACACGGGATGGATGTCGGCCTTCACGGGGTGCTCCTGAATGCGTCTGGTGGTCGCCGAGGCCCGGAGTGGGCCAGGGTTCGCAAGCCGGGAAAGATAAACGAGTTACACGCCGAACGGAAGCACCGCCAGCGCCGTTGGAGCTGCCCGTTCGGCATCTGGCCACTCCCTCCCGGCCACGGCCCGCACCAGCTCGAATTGACTCCGCCAGCCCCTCTAAGTAACGTCCCGGCTTCCACTTCCACGCTGAGGCCTGGTGACCCAGTCCCCGCTTGATATCCTTCGCGCCGTACCGATCCTCTCCAACGTCCCCCAGGCCGACCTGGTGGCGCTGGCCCAGGCGTCCCGGGAACGGTCCTACCCTGCCGGGCAGGTGATCCTCCGTCAGGACGCCCCGGGCGATGCGATGTACGTGGTGATCGAAGGGCGGGTCAAGGTCGTCCTGATCGGCGAAGACGGGCGCGAAGTCATCCTGAGCGTCCTCGGTGCCGGCGCCGTTTTCGGGGAGATGTCGCTGCTCGACGACGAGCCCCGATCCGCGCACGTCATCGCCATGACCCCCTGCCACGTGATGACGCTGTACCGCGGCGCCTTTCACGAGCGGCTGCGGGCCTCGCCGGACCTCTGCCTCGCGATGCTGGCTGCGATGTCAGCCCGGCTCCGGGCCGCCGACGAACGGATTCGTGCCCTGAGCCTCCTCGACGTCAACGGACGGGTCGCCCACTTGCTGCTGCAGCAGTCCACCGAGGCCGGGAGCGACACCTTCCCGCGCCGCCTGACCCACCAGAACATGGCGGAACTCATTGGCGCGAGCCGGGAGACGGTGTCGCGCACGCTGCAGCACCTGGTGACCAGAGGGGTGATCACGGTGGGGCGACGCCAGGTTTCCATCCTCGATCGTGCCGCATTGGAGGCCGCCGTCCGGCCCGCGTGACCCACATCACGGCGCGCGCCGCCCGCTCCCCCTTCATTGTCGGATGGCGTCTACGGCACGGTTATCGCCCAGAATCCCAGACATGGCGATGAGTGTTTCTGTCACGTTCTGGGGAACCCGCGGCACGATTCCCGTCCCCGGCGCAGGCACCGCACGCTTCGGCGGGAATACCTCCTGCGTCTCGATCCGGGATGACGCGGGCCACGGTATCATTCTCGATGCCGGAACCGGCATTCGCGAACTGGGCAACCGCCTGCGCCAGGCACCGTCGCTCGACCGCCTCGACCTCTTTCTGTCGCACGTACACTGGGACCACATCCAGGGCCTGCCGTTCTTCTCGCCCATGTATGCCGACGGGCAGGAGATCCACATCCACGGCCCGAGCCCGCACGGTGTTCCACTGGAGACGGTGCTGGAGCGGCAGCTCGATCCGGCGGTCTATCCCGTCCCTCGCACCGCCCGCTCCGCGCGCCTGTCGGTTCGTGAGCTGCAGGCCGGCACGGTCGTTGAGGTGCCAGGCTTTCGTGTCCAGAGCTGCACGCTCTCCCACCCCGGCGGCGCGCTCGGCTATCGGGTGGCTCCCACGGCAGGAGGTCCGGCCGTGGCATACCTGACCGACAATGAGCTTGGGGCGGGAGGAGCCGCCAGGGTCCCTGCCGGCTGGCGGCAGGAGCTCACCGAGTTTGTACGTGGGGCGTCGCTGCTGATTCACGACGGGATGTACACGCCGAGCCTTGGCGAAGCCCGGCAGGGATGGGGGCACTCGTCCGCCCTTGAGGCGGTGGCGCTTGCGGCGGATGGAGGCGTCCACCAGATCGCACTTTTCCATCACGACCCCGAGCACGACGACGCCCAGATCGACGCCCTCCTCGCGGTGGCCCGGGCCGCTGCACCAGCCTCACTCACCGTCGATGCGGCCCGCGAGGGGTGGACGGTGACGCTGTGACCCAGATCTTACAAGGAGTGGACCGATGATTCGCACGGCCCGCCTGATGGTATTGCTTGGCCTCACGTCCGCCGTGCCGCCGCTTTTCGGACAGGGTGCGGCGCCGACCGTCGTCGTCCTCACTTTCGAGAACGGCGGCTCCTACGGCCTCGATTCGCTGGACTTCTCCGGACTCGGCCGCGGCATTCCCGCGGCGCTGACCGCCGACCTGGCACGAAACCCGGGGTTGCGCACGGTCGATCGGGCCGCGGCGCAGCAGGTGGTGGAGAAGGACGGGCTCAGCCGGAACGGCCGGGTCGACGCGAGCGCCGCCGCCCGAGTCGGGAAGCAGCTCGGCGCGGGGTTTGTAGTGACCGGGACGTTTGTCGATTACTACGGACGGGTCCGGATCGACGCGCGGCTCATCGACGCCGGCTCCGGCGCCATCCTCGAGGTGGTCTCCACCGGGCAACGTGCCCGGGAGGAACTGCCGCAGATGATCGCCGATATTTCGTCGCAGCTCATGTCGGGCAAGCGACTCCCCGCGCTGCCGTCGGGAACGGCGCCCTCGGCGCGGGTCAGCTCAGACGCGCTCGTCCTCTTCGGGCGTGCAGTGCTGGCGCAGGATCAGGGGGACAAGGCGGCGGCGGTGCAGTACTATCAGCAGGCGCTGAAGCTCGCGCCGGACTTCGCGGCCGCTAAGACGGGATTGCTGTCGGCACAGGCGTCGTAGCCGAGGCCGGGGCGGCCCGGCGAGCGCCGAGCGCCATTCCGAGGTTTGCGGGGACGAAAAAGGCCAGGATCGGGGCGTTGACCTGCGGAAACCAGGGAAGTACCTGGATCACGACGCCGGCAACCGAGAGGGCCGCCACTGTAGCGGCCAGCACCCGCAGCCCCGCCGGTGCCGGCCCGTCCCGCCGGGCCCACACCGCGAGGACGCCGAACATCACCAGGCCGAGCGCGCTCGCCTGCAGCACGTTCTCGTTGCGGAAGGCATAGCTGTGGTCGGTCAACGCCCACAGGTAGACCATGATCAACCCGGCAAGTCCTGAGAGCAGTGTCCAGGCCCCGGCGAGGGCCAGGAACGGCCGCCGTCCCCTCCCTGCCCCACTTCGTCCTCCCGTCCACGCCAGCAATCCCCCCATCAACACTCCGAAGACCAGGAACCACCCGAGCCATCGCGCCGGTGAACGTGGCGGGGAGGAGGCCGCATCAGGCGCCGGCTGGAAGCTCGCGAACGCCACGAGGGGGGTAGTCCCGTCACCCACGGCGGGACTCTGCACCGGCTCGAGGTAGTGCGCGAAGCGCATCGGGATGAATGCGTCGTCCCATGCGGACAGCGGCTGGTCAGTGGAAGGGCCGAGGAGCAACATCAGGCCGAAATAGATGGCGGGGTTGGCGGCCGTCAGTTCCGCAGTCCGGGACCGGAAGGTCGCGCCGGACGGAACCGCGGACAACTCCCGTTCGAGGGCGCCGCCGAGCGCGAGATTCAGGGCATCGCGGACCCGGGTCGAGCAATTATCGCGAAAAGGTTCGTACCGGTAAAACATCTGGTCCGGCTGCGCGTTCCGGGCGAGGGCCTCCGCCAGCGCCAGCGCTTGGGCCGGTGTCATGTCGAGTTCCTGGATCTCCACCGATCGACCCACGCGCTGGTACCCTGCGATCCACGCCACGGGGTTGTCCGGTTCCATCCAGTACCACATCCTGCCCTGCAGGAAATTCCAGTAGAAATTCTCCTGCCCGAAGTCGAACATGCCGAAGTTGTAGGCCACGTCGGTGCCGGAGCCCGGGTCGGTCACCCGGATCATGTTATGGCCGAAGAGCTCCCAGACCTTCCAGGAATTGTGGCCGGCGCCGAATGTGATCAGGGAGATCCGGGGGCCGGGATTCGCTACGCCGGCGAGCGGGACATCGGACGCATGTTGCGCCTCGGCGGGGCCGGACCACGCAGCGCCGAGCAGCCCGAGCAGGAGGGCAACCCGGCGCACACGCCTCACAGCAGGACGTCGCGGCCGTCGTCGGCCGATTTGTAGACCGCGTCGATCACGCGGTGCAGCGCCAGGTGCTCCTCGAGATCCGGCGCCTTGGCCTCGCCGCGGATGGCGGCCAGGAAGTGAGCCCATTCCGCACGGTAGGAGGCGGTGAAGACACTCTCCCGCGACGCCGATCCCGTCGGTGCCACATCCACCGGGGTGCCGTGCATTTCCTTCCAGACCTTGAGGGGATTGATGCTGGCGGTGCCTTTGCTTCCCCGCAGGCCGACGCCGAAGCGCTCCCCTTCGCCGAGATGGTGCCAGGTCACGTCCACGAAAATGCAGGCGCCGTTCTCGCAGACCACGAACGCGCTCCCGGCGTGCTCCGTGGCGCGCTCCCGCCCCGCCCGGTCGAGTGTGGCGCTGACCCGCACCGGCTTGGGATTGCCCGCCAGCCAGAGGCCCAAGTCGAGGATGGACAGGCCGAGGTCGAGCATCGCGCCGCCACCGGAGAGATCCCGCTTCAGCCGCCAGCCGAGCATCGAGCGGCTGGGCCGGAACACATGCCAACTGCCCCGCACGCTCTCCACGTCGCCCAGCTCCCCGGTCTGCACGAAGCTCCGGATGATCTGCACATCGGCGCGATAGCGGTGGTTCATCCCCACCATCACGACGCGATCCTTCTTGGCGGCCGCGCGCACGACCCGCTGCGCGCTGGCGGTGTTCAGGGCGATGGGCTTCTCGACGAGGACATGCACCCCCGCCTGCAGGGCGGCGAGGACGTGACCTTCGTGGAGGTGGTTGGGGGTGCAGATGACGACGGCGTCGAGTTCGGAGTGTCCGAGCAGCTCTTCGATGTCGTCGAAGGAGCTGTCGATCCGGTACCGATCGGCGAGTGCGCGTGCCTTGGCGAAATCGGCGTCGCAGATGGCCACGACCTCCGCGCCCTTGAGTTTCCGCAGCACCGGCAGGTGCGCCACCTGCGTGATGGCACCCGCCCCGACGACCCCAATGCGCAACGATTCGCTCATGCCGTGCCCCCGGAGAAACCGGTCATTGCAGGCGCTCCACCCTCGTGGAAGGATAATACGCCGCGAGGATCTGCCCATAATCCTGGCCTTCGCGTGCCCGTCCGACGGCGCCCCACTGACAGAAGCCGACGCCGTGGCCCGCCCCTCGCCCGTCGATGGCCAGCCAACTGACCCGGGACCCGTCGGCTCGCTGCTGGACCTCGAACGCGGTGCTGCGAAGCATGCCGCCGTCGGGCAGGAGGAAGGCTCGCCGGACCGCCTGGCCCAAGACCGACACCCGCCGCCCGTTGAGATTGAACTCCACCGCATCCACGCGTCCTGACGCGGTGCGGCGGGAAACCTTCACATCCTCCACGCGGGAGACCGAGGCAGCGCCGACCCGGGTCAGGCCGGGCAGGGTGCGCCGCAGCATCGCCTCGAGGCTGTCTCCCGAATATTCCTCGCGCCACCGAAACCTGGGCGAGAATCGGCAGTATGCCTGTCCATTGCCGTCGAGATCGGAGACCGACTTGAGGTAGGGATCGCCGGCCAGCTGGAAGACCGCGGCCCCGGATTCCGTCCTCCCGCCGCAGGTCGAGTAGAAAAAGGCGTCGATCGGCCGCCCCTGCCATGTCACGACTTCCGCCCGGGTGGTGCGCACCGCGTCCCAGCTCTGTGCCGTCTCGGCGCCGACGCCGCCGTACACCTGGTCCGACACCGTGCCGTACAGGTCAAAGCCGAGCGCCCGGCGCTTCCCCTGGTTCCGCACGGCGTAGGTCCGGGAGATGACCGCCTGGGCGTACATCGCCTGCACCTCCGTCGGGTCGCGCCGCCCCATCTCCGCCGACAAGACGCCGGCGAGATACGACTCGAGCCCCAGGCGATTGATCGCGGTCAGGCCGCTCGGCCCTGATATCAGCGAGACTTCACCGCGGTAGTCCCGGCCATCGACGCGCACGAACTGTCCGGGGTGGAGCGGCGTGATGACGAGGGCATCCTCCCGGCCCCCGTCGAGCCCGCCGGGGCCGCTGAGGGTCATCCCGGAGCCGGCGGGCCGGGCCAGCCACGAGGCCCCCTCAATGACGTCCAGCACCCGCACCCCTGCCGGGTTGGTGATCACCAGTGGCCCACCACCGCCAATCCGGAGCTCCGAGGCGCCGACCACGAGCCCGATGCGGATGTCGGAATTGCTGACCACAGTATCGGGAGGGAGCGGCGCGACTGGCGGTCCTCCGGGCCCGGAATCGACGTCGGGCCTGGCGGGAGGCCGCGATGCCGCTGTCGGCATCGGCTCGGGAGTCGCCGGGGCGACCGGCTGGGTCGGATTGCACGAGGCCACGGCGACGGCCGCAGCCGCCGCGCCCAGGAAGGCCGGCGTGAACCACCCCTTCATCCGCGGTAGTTCCCGAACGTCAGCTCGATGTCGAAGTCCTCGCCGCGCAGGAACGCCATGACCGCCTGCAGTTCGTCGCGGGAGGGGCTGGTGACGCGGATTTCGTCGCCCTGGATGCTGGCGGTCACCTTCTTCAGCGACTTGTTGTCCTTGATCGCCTTGGTGATCCGCTTGGCGATGTCGCTGGCGATGCCCTGGGTGAGCGTCACGGTGCATCGGACCGAACTCCCGGTGGCGGACTCGAAATCGCTGGTGGCCATGTTCTTGACCGGCACGCCGCGCTTGATGAGCCGGCCCTGCAGCACATCGAGCAGGCTCTTCATCCTGAAGTCGTCGTCCGCGGCCAGCCGGATCTCGGCCTTGTCGCGGTCGAACTCGATGGTACAGTGCGTCCCCTTGAAGTCGTATCGCTGCTGGATCTCCTTGAGGGCCTGGTTCACGGCGTTGTCGACTTCCTGCAGGTCGGCGCCGGTCGAGATGTCGAACGAGGAGTTGGATGCCATAAGTCAGAGCCGGGAAGAAAGGACGGAGGACTGGGGACGGAAGGCCGGGGCACCGCAGTGACGCGTCAGGTCAGGAAGCTCTCCAGCGAGCGTGCGCGACTCACATGCCGCAGACGGCTCAACGCCTTTTCCTTGATTTGCCGCACCCGTTCCCGGGTGATGCCGAGGAGGGTGCCGATTTCCTCGAGCGTCATCGGCTCGGGGCCGTCCAGGCCGAAATAGAGGCGGAGGATCTTCGCCTCCCGCTCCTTGAGCGTGGCCAGGACCTCCTCGATGCCCTCGGTCAGGGCGTGCTCGAAGGTTTCGCTGTCGGAGCCGGCGTTCTGCGTGTCGGGGAGGTAGTCGAGGAGACGGTTGTCCTCTCCCGGCGTCATCGGTGCATCGAGGGAGAGGTGGGCCTGGCTGATGGAGAGGGTCTTCTGGACCTCCTCCATCGAGATGTCCATCCCCTCGGCGATTTCGGCCGGCGTCGGCTCGCGCCCGAGCTCCTGCAGCAGCATCGAGGTCTTCTTGCCGATGCGGTGGAGGGTGCCGGCGCGGTTGAGCGGCACCCGCACGATTCGGCTCTGCTCGGCGAGCGCCTGGAGGATGGCCTGTCGAATCCACCAGACGGCGTAGGAGATGAACTTGATGCCCTTCGTCTCGTCGAACTTGTGCGCGGCCCGGATCAGCCCGAGGTTGCCCTCGTTGATCAGGTCGGCGAGGCTGACGCCCTGATTCTGGTATTTCTTGGCCACGGAGACGACGAACCGGAGGTTGCTGCGGACCAGCTTGTCGAGCGACTCGGCGTCACCGCGGCGGATGCCCTGCGCGAGCGTGACCTCCTCCGTCTGCGGAATCAGCGGGTACCGGCTGATCTCGCGGAGGTACTGGTCGAGTGACCCCTCGTCGGACGTGGGGCCGCGTCGGGTGGATCCGACTTGCAGTGGGCGCATGCGCGGAAACCTCTGGTGGGCGGGCCGCTACGCTCGAACCTTAGCGGCCGCCTCGCGACGGCGCAACCGGGCGTCAGTCATCGTAGTTGTCGATCTGCGCCCGCTGCAGCGTGCCGCTGTAGTCGACGTAGCCGACCTTCGTCTCCGAGTAGAATTCGTAGACCTCCCAGCCGCCCTCGCGGTGGCCGTTCCCCGTCGCCTTGACACCGCCGAACGGCAGGTGCGCCTCCGCTCCGATGGTCGGGGCGTTGACGTAGGAGATCCCGTTGTCGAGCTCCTGGAGCGCACGGAAGCCCTGGTTCACGTCCTGCGTGTAGATCGAGCTCGAGAGCCCGTACTTCACGCCGTTGTTGACGCGGATCGCTTCCTCGAAGCTCCGGACCTGGATGACGCTGAGGACCGGCCCGAAGATTTCTTCCTGGGCCAGGCGCATCGACGGCTTCACGCCGGCAAAGATCGTCGGGCGATAGAAGAAGCCGTGCCCCAGCCGCTCGCCACCCGGCTGCTTCCCGCCGGTGACCAGTTCCGCCCCTTCCTCCTGCCCGATGGCCACATAGGACGCGACCTTTTGCCGGGACCGCTCGTGGATGAGCGGGCCCACATCGTAGCCGTCGCGCCCATCGCCCAGGCGGAGCCCCTCGGTGGCGTCCACGAGTTTCCGCAGGAACTTGTCGTGGACCTTCTTGTGCAGGATGAGCCGGCTGGTCGCGGTGCACCGCTGCCCCGTCGTGCCGAACGCCCCCCAGAGGACGCCGTCGAGCGCCAGGTCCAGGTCGGCGTCGTCCATCACGATCTGGGCGTTCTTGCCGCCCATCTCCAGCGACAGCCGCTTGTGCATCCGGCCGCAGGTCTCGCCGATGAACGACCCGGTGGCGGTCGAGCCGGTGAAGGAGATGACCGGAACGTCGGGGTGCTCGACGAGTGCCTTGCCGGCGGTGGCCCCGCGGCCGTGCACCAGCTGGACGACTTCCGGCGGCAGTCCCGCCTCGAGGAGCAGCTCCACCAGCCGGTGCGAGGTATGCGGCACATCTTCTGACGGCTTGAGGATGACGGCGTTTCCGCAGACCAGCGCCGGGAACATCTTCCAGGTGGGGATGGCCAACGGAAAGTTGAAGGGCGTGATCAGCCCCGCCACGCCCATCGGGCGGCGGAAGCTCATGGCCCACTTGTCCCGCAGTTCGGAGGGGACGGTATGCCCGAAGAGGCGCCGACCCTCGGTCGCGGCGTAGTAGGCGGTGTCGATGCCTTCCTGCACGTCTCCGCGCGTCTCGGCGAGCACCTTGCCCATTTCCCGGGTCATGCCGTCGGCGATCTCTTCCTTGTGGGTCGAGAGGAGGTCGCCGAGCCGGCGGAGCACGTCGCCACGGGCCGGGGCCGGCGTGCGTCGCCAGATCTCGAAGCCCCGCTGCGCGGAGCGAACGGCGGCCTTCACATCCGCGGCGCCGGAATCGGGAAAGCGCCCGATCAGGTCGCGGGTATCGGCGGGATTGCGGTTCTCGAACCAGGCTCCGGTGGTCGGGGTGACCCACTTGCCGTCGATGAAGTTCTTATAGGTCTTTGGCATCGTGCTTTCGGGAGTTCAGAGTGAAGAGCGGGTGGCGCTAGTCGCACATCCAGGGCAACACCGTGGCGGCATAGCCGAGTCGGGGGAGCAGGACGGTCGCGACGAGCACGAGGCCACCGAGGAAAACGGTCAGGCCAGCCAGATGCGCCCACCCCTGCCGGCGCTGCCAGCTGACGATCATGGTCCAGCCCCCCGCCACGACCACCATGCCGGCCGAACCGAGGTAGAGCATCAGGCCGAGCCCGCAGCGATGCGCATAGGGCCACTGCAGCACCGCCGCCGCGACCAGGACGCCGAGGCCGGCGCGAA
This sequence comes from uncultured Gemmatimonadales bacterium, assembly GCA_963705985.1. Taxonomy (GTDB): domain Bacteria; phylum Gemmatimonadota; class Gemmatimonadetes; order Gemmatimonadales; family GWC2-71-9; genus SPDF01. The sequence continues at coordinate 737,363 of CAVPLK010000003.1, forward strand.
TCCAGGTGGTCAGCGCGGCCCGTTTCCCGACGGCAAGCCGGGGGGCGGGAGCGGTGGCCGGGGTGCCCCCGCCCCGGGGCGCCGGCACGGGAGCCCCCGAGGGCGACGCGGCACTCTTGGCCATCACCTTGTCGATGGCCGCCAGCTCCCTGTCCCAATCCCGCGGTTGTTCGCTCACGATGGCTCCCGCGTCAGGCCGTAGCGCTCGATCTTCTTGTACAAGTTTGACCGCGGCATGTCGAGCGCCCGCGCGGTCTCCGACACGTTCCAGTCGTGCTGGCGCAGCTTGGCCTCGAGAAACACGCGCTCCGCCTCCAGCTTGAACGCCTCGAAGGTCGGCGCCGAAAAGGGGTCGTCGGCACGCGTCGTCGAGGCCGCCGCGACGTCTCCGCCACCGGCCAGGACGCGATCCACGTCCGCCGCGCTCACCGACTTACCCGCCGCAAGGATCATCAGCCGTTCGACCGCATTCCGCAACTCGCGCACGTTCCCGGGCCAGCCCCGGCGCTGGAGACGCTCGACAGCCTGGGCGTCGAAGAGGCGTGCCGGCACGCCGGCGGCCGCGGCGATCGAGGCCGCGAAATGCGTCACCAGTTCCGGAATGTCGCCCGGGCGCTCCCGGAGCGGAGGCACCACGATCGGCACGACGTTCAGGCGATACAGCAGGTCCTCCCGGAAGCGGCCCGCCGCGATCTCGGCTTCCAGGTCCTTGTTGGTGGCCGCCAGCACGCGGACATCCACGCGCATCGCCTTGGTGCCGCCCACCCGGGTGACCTCGCCCTCCTGCAGGGCGCGCAGCATCTTGGCCTGCGCCGGCAGCGACAGGTCGCCGATCTCGTCGAGAAAGAGAGTCCCCCCGTCGGCCAGCTCGAACTTGCCCGGGCGATCGGCGAATGCGCCGGTAAACGACCCCTTCATATGCCCGAAGAGCTCGCTCTCGATCAGCTCGCTCGGAATCGCGGCGCAGTTGACCTCGATGAACGGCCCCTGGCGCCTCGGGCTCGCCGCGTGGATCGCACGGGCCACCAGCTCCTTGCCGCTCCCGTTTTCCCCGGTGATCAGCACCCGGGCTGCGGTCGGCCCCACCTTGTCGATCAGCGCCCGCACTCCCCGCAGGGCCGGGCTGGTGCCCACCATCGCGTGCGCCTCGTCGGCGGCGCGCTTGAAGCGCTGGTTCTCGTGGGTCAACACCACCTGGTTCAGCGCGTTGCGCACCGTGACCAGCAGGCGGTCGCTGTCGAGCGGCTTTTCCAGGAAGTCGAACGCCCCCCGCTGCGTGGCCTCGACGGCGGTCGAGATGGTACCGTGCCCGGAGATCATGACCACCGTGGCGCCGGGGTCGAGCTCGCGCAGGCGGGTGAGCGTGTCGAGGCCGTCGAGCCCGGCCATCTTGACGTCGAGGAACACGAGATGCGGCCGGAATTCGGGATAGACGGTCAGCCCCTCACCGCCGGAACCGGCCACGCGGACGTCGTGTCCCTCGTAGGCCAGCACCTGCTTCAGGGCGTCGCGGACGCCGGCTTCGTCGTCGATGACGAGAATGCGATGCGCGGTCATGGCTGCTGGCTCGAAGGATACAAGGTCACCCCGTCCGGGTGTACCCGAACGCGGCCAATCCCAACTGGAATCGTGATCGCCAGTACGCTGTCCCGCCGGTCGCCGGCCACCAGCCCGACAATGCGAGGCACCATCTCGCGGGGAAACTCGAAGTCACGCACCTGGAACGCGTCGACGCGCCATTCGGCGATGCCCTGCCCCGTCACCGCCACCGTCCCGGCCGCCTGAACCGGTTCTCGCTCTTCGAATGCGCCGGCCAGCGGGCCCAGCACTTCCTTGGGCAGGCCCGCGGTACGGAGCTTTCCGGCCACCGCGATGCGGCCGTTGCCGAGCGTCACGGCCAGCGAATCGAGTTCGGCACGCACCCGCTGATCCAGCCCCGCACCGATCAGGGAAGCCATCTCTGCCGCCGTGAGCGACACCGAATCGGCGCGCCACCCGTTGAGGCTGTCGATCTTGTCCGTGGCGCTCTGGAGGGCGCGTTCACCGGGTCGGCCGGTGATGCCGACCGCCGTCGCGGCGGGGCGGTCGGTCAGCCGATGCCAGTACGGCAGGACGCGGTCCCGTTCTTTCCACCCCACATAGAGCAGCGCGGCCACGATCAGCAGGCCGAGCAGGCGGAACGGCAAGGAAAGACAGCCGAGCATTCAGGCGCCTTCCGACCCGGCCACCAACGGCAGCAGGCTCCCGCGCCGATAGCCACGCTCGTCCAATTCGGCCCCGGCAAACCCCAGCGCACGTAGCTGTGCCGACACTTCATCCCACCGCGCGGCCACCAGCGGCCGCTCCGCGGCGAGTACCTCCACGCGGGCCCAGTCACCCAGGTGCCTCACCCGCACGTCGCCGATCACGCCGCAGTCCCGGATCAGCGCCTCGGCGAGTTCCACCTGGCGGAGTCGTTCGGCGGTGACCGGGAGCCCGTAGCGGATGCGGCTCGACAGGCAGGGCGCCGCCGGGGCATCCCAGGTGGGGAGTCCAAGCACCTGGGCCGCGGCCCGGACGTCGACCTTGGTCCAGCCGAGTTCCGCGAAGGGAGAGTGCACCCGGCGCGCCTCCCCAGCCGCTGCGCCGGGGCGATGTTCGGTGAGGTCATCGACGTTGGTGCCGTCGAGGAGAAACGCGAAGCCGCGATCCGCGGCCACCGCGCCGAGCACGCGCCAGAGTTCCGACTTGCAGAAGAAACAGCGATTCAGCGGGTTCGCGACGTACTCGGGGTCCGAGAGCTCACCGGTATCCACTTCGAGGAGCGGTACGTCGAACCGGGCGGCCAGGTCCACTGCCGTCCGCCACTGGACTTCCGGATAGGAGGCACTGCGACCGATGACCGCCAGGAAGCGGGACGGCCCCAGCACCCGCGCGCCGACCACGGCCAGCACGGCCGAATCCACACCGCCGGAATAGCCCAGCACCGCGCTGGAGAGCGCGTCGAGATGAGACTCGAGTCGGTCGATCATAGCCATCGGGGAAAAGTAGCGGATATCTTATGGACATGCCCGCACCCATCCCAGCCCACGAACTCACCTTCAAGGCCACCAAGGCTGGTGGGCCCGGGGGCCAGCATGTGAACACCTCCTCCACCCGCGTGGAGCTCTGGTGGAACGCGCTCGGCTCACCCAGCCTGACGGAGGCCGAGCGGGCGCGCCTGCTGACCGTCCTCGGGCATCGGCTCGATGGCGAGGGCTGGCTTCGGCTCGTCTCCGCCGGCACCCGGAGCCAGCTCAAGAACCGCGACGCGGTGACCGACCGCTTCCAGCGGCTGATCGCCGAGGCGCTGGTGCCCCCCAAGCCGCGCCGCAAGACCCGGCCTCCCCGGTCGGCTGCCGAAAAGCGCCTCAAGGCAAAGAAACGGCGCTCCGCCACCAAGGCGAAGCGCCGTCTCCCCCCAGCGACGACTGAGCGTCGGGAGGATGGGCCCTGCCCCGCCCTCACGGCTGGGCGGGCGACTCCTTCCCCTTGGCAAAATCGCCGGCGGTGATGACTGTCATCTTCGACGGATGGACGTAGGTCCGGAAGCCGGTTCCCACCGCTGCAGGCGTGAGCGCCTCGACTGCCTTCTCGAATGTCGCATCCCAGGTCATGGTCCGCCCGAGGAAGAGCTGGTCTGCCAACTGGCTGGTGAGACTCCCGTCGTCGGCGCGCGCCAGTTGCCGCTGTTGCAGGTAGCCCGCCTTCCCCTTGGTCACCTCTTCCGCCGTGAACCCGCCGGTGACCGCGGTATCGGTCACCTGCTCGAAGGCGGCGACCACCTTGGGGCCGTTTTCCGGCGCAAAGATGGCGTAGACGAACATCTGGGCCACTTCATCCTGCGAACTGACGTTCAGGCCGCTGCCGACCCCGTAGCTCAGGCCCTCGTTCTGCCGGATCCGGACCATCAGGCGCGAGTCAAAGGCCGAACCGCCATAGATGTAGTCTCCGATGGCCAGCGCGGGATACGCGGGATCGGAATCGTCCAGGGGGAATGACGTCGACGCGAACATGATGGCGTTCGCCTTGTCCGGCGTCTCGATCTGCCGCGTCACCGGGGCGCGGTCGGAGAGCCGCGACGGAATCCGGGCGTAGGCGGCCGGGCTCTTCCAGGTGCCGAAGAGCTCCGCGAGGACGGGGGACACCGCTTCCGGGGCGAAGTCGCCAACGACCGCCACTTCACCGGCACCGACGCCGTAGAATTCGACCCAGAACCGCTTCGCATCCTCGACCGTCGCGCCCTTCAATTCGGCGATCCGCTCGTCAATCGTCCCGACATAGCGCGGGTGGCCCGCGGGATACGGCTGCGTGGCCTGGGCCAGCGCCGTCTGCGCCAGCGCGATCGGATCGGTGCGCTGCGCCTCCAGTCGCGCCAAGCCTTCCCGCTGCAGCGTCGTGAACTCCGCCGGCTCGAAGCTCGGCGCATGCAGCACCTCACCCACCAGGCGGAGTACCGCCGGGAAATTGGCGCGGACCGTCGAGATCGTGACGGTCGCCCCCTCCGCCGACCCGCGCACGGCGACCTGTGCCTTGAGACGATCGAACTCGTCCTTGATCTGCTGGCGGGTGTGGGTCGTGGTTCCCCGCGAGAGCATCGACCCGGCCAGGGAGGCGGCCGTGGCGCGCCCCTGCAGGGCCGACTCGGTGCCGAAATGCAACTGGATCTCGGCGTTCACCGTCTGCCCCCGGGTGTCCTTGGGCAGCAGGGCCACCTGCATGCCGCTGGGGAGCTTGCTCCGCGCGGTGCGGGCGTCGATGTTGGCCGGCGAGGGATCGAACGCCTCGCCCAGCGTCATCGTGGTGTCACCCTTGTAGTCCTTGACCATCGCGGCGATGTCGGGAAGCGGCGGAATCTCGGCACGATCGGGCTTGGCCGTCGGGATGAACACGCCCAAGGTGCGGTTGCTGGGCTTGAGGTAGGCCGCCGCCACGCGCTGCACATCGGCCGGGGTCACCGCCCGCACCCGATCCCGGTTGATGAAGATCAACCGCCAGTCGCCCCGGGAGGCCCACTCGCTCAACGCCAGACCGACCTGGTCCGTCTGCGTGAGGCTGAGTTCGATGTTCTTCAGAATGGTCTGCTTCGCCCGGGCGACTTCCTCCTCGGTGGGCGGTTTCGTCGCCACCTCGTTCAGCGTGGTCAGGAGAGTCGCCTGCGCCACGGCCAGCGTATCCTCGCTCCGCAGCTGGGCGCCGGCCAGCAGCACGCTCGGCTGGTAGAGCTGGTACGCCCGCGACCAGACGGCCGCGGCCTGTTTCGTCTCGACCAGCGCCTGGTACAGGCGGCCGGCCGGCGCCGAACCGAGCACCTGGGTGAGCACACTGATAGCGGCAAAATTCGAGTCGGACCCGGCGGGAATGTGGAACCCGGCGAGCACCACCTGCTCGTCGCCGACCCGGCGGAGCGTCACCGTCCGTTCGCCGTCCTGCACCGGTTCCACGGTGTACGTGCCCCAGAGCTCGTTCTCGCCGGTGCGGTTCGGCCGGGGGATGGCCCCGAAGAGCTGCTCGATCCGCTTCAGCGTGGCGTCCTCGTCGAACTTGCCCGCGATGACCAGGACGGCGTTGTCGGGCTGGTAGTACTTCTGGTAGAAGCCTTTCAGGCGGCCGATCGGCACATTTTCGATGTCTGAACGCGCGCCGATGGTCGAGTTGCCGTAGTTGTGCCAGAGGTAGGCGGTGGAAAAGACCCGCTCCTCGAGAATACTCCCGGGGTCGTTCTCGCCCATTTCGAACTCGTTCCGGACGACGGTCATCTCCGAGGCGAGGTCGGCCTTGGCGACGTACGAATTCACCATCCGGTCGGATTCCAGGGCGAGCGCCCACTCGAGGTTCTCCACCGTTGCCGGGAACGACTCGAAGTAGTTGGTGCGATCATACCAGGTCGTGCCGTTGAACTGGGCGCCGTGCGCCGTCAGTTCCTCGCCGATCTTCGGATGGTTCGTGGAGCCCTTGAAGAGGAGGTGCTCCAGGAGGTGGGCCATCCCGGTCTCGCCGTAATTCTCATGGCGGGACCCGACGAGGTAGGTGATGTTGACCGTGGTCACCGGCTTGGTCTGGTCAGGGAGCAGGAGCACCTGCAACCCGTTGGGAAGCTGGTACTCCGTGATTCCCTCGACGGAGGCGACCTTGACCGCCTTCGGAGCGGGCTGGGAGGGCTTGGCCGGCCTGGCGGGCTTGGCGACCGGCTGTTGGGCCGGGACAACCCCCGCCACGGCGATCGCCAGCAGCATGGTGAGCAGGCCCGCACGTTTCCAGGAAGCAATGGACATGGTCGAACTCCATCGGCACAGGTGTAAACGCAAACCGGCGACCCCGGAGAATAGACATCGGGTCCGCCGTGAATGCAAACCAGCCACCGCCGGCAACTCCGCCGGCTAGGGCACCTCCACCGTCACGGGAAACGGCCCGAAGGTGAGGTCATCCGCCGAGGCCTCGTGCCCCCAGCCGACGGTCACCGTCCCGGTGCCCGCCGCGACCTGCGCCGTCACATCGAATTCGAAATGCGCCGCGGCATCCTCGACCGCTGTGGCGAGCATGCCCGGGGTGAACGCGAGCGCCGCGTAGTGGTCCGCCTCGATGCCCGTGATCTCGTCGCCGTCGGCGGCGTAGAACTTCACCACGACCCGCGTGACCGCACCGGCCGCGAGCGTCAGGTTGGCGGTCTCATCCACGTCGTTCACGAACAGTTTGGCCGAGGCGGGGGTGTGGCTGTGCGCCGGCGCGGCCGCCTCGTCGCTGTTGCAGGCTCCCACGCCCAGCGCGAGCGCGAGCATGGGAATGGCCATCAGGTGCACCATCTTCCGACGCGATACGTGTGGGTGCATTGGAACAACCTCCAAAGTACAGGGTGAAACCCGCGGGTCAGCGCGGGTGGAGCAGGCGCACTGACACGAGCAAGCTGCGGGGAGCGCCGGGATTGATGTAGCCGGATGCGCGGATGTCCGCGTACTTGGTATCGAAGACGTTCAGCAAGTCCACGTCGATGCTGGTGCGGGCGCCCAGGGCGACGGATCCACCAAGATCGACGACCGAGTAGGCCTCCGTCGTGACCCCCGGCTCGCCGATCGGCGTGAACGGACCCGTGAAGCGGACCAGCGCATAGGTGGAGAAACCCCTCCCCGGGGCAAACTCGGCCCCGAGGCGACCGAAATAGTCGGAGACGCCGGGTACCGGATCGCCGGGCTCGAGGGGCTCGGTGTGGAAGTTCGGGCGGGGAGGACGCAGGGCGAGGCGGTCCAGCTCGACATTGACCGGTTCGGCCGCGCCGGTAATGGTGGCGTCATTCAACGTCGCCTCGGCCTGGAGCGTCAGCCTGCGGCCGAGTTGCCAGACCGCGCTGGCCGAAATGCCGCGGCGGCGGCTGGTGCCCGTCGCCAGGATGTCCAGCGTGACGGGATCCTTGATCCGTTCGTTGGCCGTGTTGAACTGAAAGAATGACGCCGTCACCAGGAGGGACCTCGTGCCGTACTCGGCGCCGATTTCACCGGCCCACGCCGTCACGAGCGGGCGGTCGGGATCGCCGATCACGCCGAGCGGACCCCGAAACCCGCGGGCGAGGGAGCCGAGCAACCGCAGGCGGCTGGAGGCCATGTAGCTCGCCCCGATCTTCGGACTGAGCACCGGGTCGGTGGCGTCCTGCCACCCTGCCAGCGAATCGAGACGGTCGAGGCTCTGGTAGTGGACCAGGTCACCGCGCAGGCCGAGATCATACATGAACCGGGTGCTCAGCATCCCGCGCCAGCGTCCATAGAGACCGAGGGCCTGGTAGCGTCCGTCGTTGGATTGCTCGGCCGATACCGGCACCCGCTCATCGGTCTGCTCGAGGTCATAAGTCGTCCAGTCGGCCCGCCCTGCCAGGCCGATACTGAGTTCGCCGTCACCCTTCACCCGGCTGACCTGGGCCTGCATTCCGATCGCGTGACGATCGTCCCGTTCTGCGGTCTGCTGGAGGTCGCCGTCTTCCGGCAGCGTAAGAAAGACCGTGGAGCGTCCCACCTGTCCCCAAAGCTGGGTTTCGAGGGTGGTCGCCGAGTTCAAGGCGACACCATACCGCAGCGTGCCGATGTACCGGTCGGCATCGCCCCCGTCGGTCGTGTCCGTCGCCGCAACGAGCTCGCCCTGGTTGTACCGGTCCACCGACACGTACCCGGGCGAGTTCCAGCTGGAACCGTACCCGTACAGTCCCCCCTCGAGCCGCCCCTTCCCGATCGTTTGCCAGCCGCGAAGCACCGCCGTGCCGAGCAGGTAGTCGGCATTCTCCCGCCATCCCTCCTCCCGCTGCCCGGAGACGGAGTAGAGCGCCCCCGCGTCCGGCTGACGGAGCCCGCCCGTCACCCAGCCGCGCACATCGCCAAACGAGGTCACCCCCACCGAGCCGGTCGTCGCATCGGCGTCGGCGGCGGTGTACACCTCGACGACGCCCCCGAGCGAGAAATCCCCGTAGAGCGGGCTCGCCGGCCCGTGAATGACGCGGGTGGCGCTGATGGCGCCCGGGGAGAGGATGCTCCAGTCGGCGTACCCTTCCACATGGCCGTGGATCGGCAGGTTGATCGCCACACCATCGAGGACGAGGAGCACGTCCGAGGAGTGATCGGAGGTGAAGCCGCCGATCACCACGTTCGAGGCGAATCCCGGCCCCTGACCCTGCTGGTGCACTTCGATCCCCGCCGACCGGCCGATCAGGTCGTATGGGTTCCCGGCGGGGGCGCGCTGAATCGCCTCCGTGCTTACGTCGACCGTCGCGACGGGCGGGGCGACCGCGTGCTCCCGCTTCCCGGTGACGACGATCGGCGTGACGGTGGTCGGTCTCGTCGAGTCCGCCCGGGCCGGCGCCGACTCCTGCGCCGCCACCCGACCCCCGAACGCCACGAGCGTGCAGGCGCAGGCCGCCACGCGCAAGCAGAGGCGCGAGCGAACGGGGCGAAGAGGTGGTCCAGCTTCCATGGGTCGTCGATTCCGCCGCCGCCCGCGTCGAAGGATCCCGATGGGATCCGATCAAACGGACGACGGCAAAGGCACGAATCCCCGGCCAGGGCCGAAGGATGAGGTGGTGCGACTAGAGTGTGGAGGGACTGTCCGACGCGCGGAAACGCGGGGATCAGCCGAGCGGGGCGGGAGGAGCGGTCGCGAAGGGTTGGAGATGGTCGGACGGGGTGATCGGAGCCGGTTGCGAGTTGTCGAGCCACGGAAGGGCGGAGGTGAGCGCCAAGCCAGCCTCCGCCAGCGTGGTTGCGACCGGCAAGATCGTCGCGGTGGCCAGCGCGCAGTGGCCGACGCAGCGGCAGGGGGTTGGAGCTTCAGGGCCTTGCCCGTCGCCAGGAGGGGCGCCGTGCTCGGCGTGCTGATGGCCCCCCGCGGCGACCGCCGCGCTGTCGGCCACGGTCTGCGGGCAGGAGTGCAGGCCGCCCGGCACGGCCGTAAACAGGCCGAACCAGACCGACAGTACTCCCGCGAGGGACCGGGACCAGCCGTTCGAGGCGCGCATCGACCCGAATCTAGTGGGAGCCGCCGACCTCGTCCACCAGCGTTCCGCCGGGCGTGGCGGCCCGCCGCCCACGCAGGCGGTTCCCCAGCGCCTCCCGCCAGTCAAAAAAGATCTCGTAGACGGTCGGGATCACCAGCAGCGTCAGCAGCGTGGAGGTGAGCACCCCCCCGATCACCGCGACGCCGAGCGGCTGGCGAAACTGCGCCCCCTCACCGCCGGCGATGGCGACCGGAATCATCCCGGCGATCAGGGCGAAGGTGGTCATCAGGATGGGGCGGAGCCGAATGGCGCCGGCCTCGATCAGCGCCTCGCGGATCGGCATCCCCTTTTCATGACTCCACTTGGCAAAATCGATCAGCAGGATCGCGTTCTTCGCGACGATGCCCATCAGGAGAATGACGCCGATCAGGCTCATGATGTTGATCGTCAGCCCGGTAATGGCGAGCGAGAGCATCACACCCACCAGCGAGAGCGGCAGCGACATCAGGATGGCCATCGGATCGAGGAACGAGCCGAATTGCATCACGAGAATCAGGTACATCAGGAGCACGGCGACGCCGAGGGCGAGGAAGATGTTCCCGAAGACCTCACTCTGATTCTCGGCATCGCCGCCTTCGGAGTAGGTGACGCCCGGCGGCAGCGGCGTCGCGGCGAGCACCCTCCGGACATCCGACATGACTTCGCCGGTGGACCGGCCCTGGGTATTCCACTCGACGTTCACCACCAGGTCCCGGTCGAGGTGGTTGATGACCGCCGGCCCAAGGCCGGAGGTCACGGTGACCACCTGGCCGAGCGGCACCGTGCGGGGCATCCCGTTCGCGCCACCGGGAATGAGCAGGGGCAGCTGCCGCAGATCCTCCGCACTCCGGCGCGACGACGGAGTCAGCCGGACCACCACGTCGCGCGTCTCCCCGCTGGGATCCACCCAGTCGCCAGCGTCGATCCCGGCAAAGGCCGGACGTAGCGTCTGGGCCACCTGCCCTGCCGTCAGCCCCAGCGCGCCGGCGAGCCCACGATCGAGGTCCACCGTCAGCTCCGGGCGCTGCCCCTTGCTCGAGAGGGCGATGTCGACCGACCCCTCCGTCGCCGCCACGATGGCACGCACCTGCTCGGCCCCGGCGTTGATCGACACGAGGTCGGGACCCTTCACCTGCAGCGCCAGCTGCTTGCGCCCTCCCCCCATGTCGCTGGTAAAGAGGGCCATATCCACTCCCCCAATCTGCACCAGCTCGCTCCGCACCTCGGCGCCGATGCCCTCGGCGCTGAGCGGACGCTCGTTCTTGGGCACCAGCTTGACGTACATCTTCCCGACATCCACGGCGCTCGAGCTGGGGTCACCCAGCGTGGTGTACGAGTACATCACGTCCGGCCGCGCCCGGATGATCCGGTCGGCTTCTTCCGCCTTGGCGCGCGTGTAGGCCAGGTTCGAGCCTGGCGGGGTCTCGATCTGGACGTTGAATTCCGACCGGTCATCGATGGGCATGAAGCCGACGCCCACCTTGTGCCATTCCGGCACCACCAGAAAGAGCACGATCCCTGCCACCGCGCCGGCGAGCATCCCTGCGAGGCGCATCGGGAGGGGCCGGGTGCTCGACAACGACCAGACACTCACCACGAGCCCGGTCACCAGCGCCAGGAATCCGAGCACCCCGTTCCAGAGCAGGGTGAAGGCGCTGATCATCGAGCCGGTAGCCAGCACCACCATGGCGGCGCGGTGGTCGAGGGCCCACGCGATGACGCCGCGATACCCCTCCGCCATGCGGGAGAACCAGGCGTTGAACTTGTCGAGCTGGCGGGTGATCCAGTTGCGCTTTTCCACCGGCACGTGCGGATCGGGCCAGTAGGCGGACAGCATCGGGTCGAGCGAAAAGCTCACGAAGAGCGAGACGAACACCGAACAGGCCATGGTCAGGGCGAACGGCTTGAACCACTGACCGCCGATGCCGGACATGAAGGCGACCGGGAGGAAGACCGCCAGGATGGAGAAGGTGGTCGCCGTCACGGCGAGCCCGATTTCGTCGGTGCCTTCGAGCGACGCCGTGTAATGATCTTTCCCGAGCTCCACGTGGCGCACGATGTTCTCCCGCACCACGATGGCGTCGTCGATCAGGATGCCGATGGCCAGGGAAAGCCCGAGCAGGGACATCGTCTCCAGCTTGAAGCCGAAGGCCCACACCGCGATGAAGGACGCCAGCACGCTGACCGGCAGGGCCAGGCCGGTGATGACCGTGGAGCGCCACGAGTTCAGGAACAGGAACACCACCAGCACGGTGAGGAGGGCGCCCTCGAACAGCGCTTCCTGCACGTTGCGGACGGCGGCCGTCACGCGCGTGCCCGAATTCTTGACGACGTTGATCGTGGTGCCTTCCGGCAGCGTCTGCTCGATTTTGCGCACCCGCTCGAGGAGTTGATCCGCCACCGCGGTGGTGCTGTACCCCTTCGATTTCTTGATGTCGATGCCGACCGCCTCCGTGCCGCTGAACAGTGCGAGCGTCCGCTGCTCCTCGATGCCGTCGCGCACGTCCGCCACCTGGCCCAGCCGGATCAGGACCCCGTTCCGTTCGGCCACGACCAGCTGCGCAAACTCGGCGGGACCGCTCAAGCGGCCCTGCAGCCGGATCGCCCGTTCGTCGAATTCGCCCTGCACGCGGCCCACCGGGGCGGCCAGGTTCTGCGCCTGCAGCGCCTGCACCACCTGCGCCACGCTGACCCGCGCCGCCTGCAGGGCGGCGGGCCGCAGTTCGACGGTGAGTTCGCGTTCCTGCTTGCCGGTGACGGTCACCTCGGCGACGCCGGGAATCGAGCGCAGCTCACGCGTGATGCCGGGGTCGGCCAGGCGAGTGAGCTCGGCGGGGGTGAGGCGGGTCGAGGAAATGGCGAGCGACACGATGGGGCGGTCGGTGTCGTTCAGCTTCTTGATGATCGGCTCTTCCATCTCGGTCGGCAGGTCGTTCCGGATGCCGGAAATGGCGTCTCGGATATCCTGCGTGGCCTCGGGGAGCGGTTTCGCGAAGATGAACTCGATGAGGATGATGGCGAACCCATCCTCCGCCTTGCCGGTGACCTTCTTCACCCCGCTGATGGAGGCGATCGCCTCCTCGATGGGGTTGAGGACCTCGGTCTCCACCGTTTCCGGCGAAGCCCCGGGATACGGCACCGCCACCGAGACGTACGGCGGCGCCACCTCCGGAAACTCGTCGGTCTGCAGCCGGATCAGGGCGATGATCCCGCCGACCACCAGTGCCAGCATCGTGACGACGGTGATCGTGGGGCGCTTGATGGAAAAATCAGAAATGAACATGGCCCCGCCCCTACGGTGTGGGAGTGGGGGTGGCCCGCTCGGCGGGTTCCTGCACTCGCATCGGCGTGCCCGCCGTGATGCCGCGCGAGCTGCCCAGCACAATCGTGTCACCCGCCGCCAGTCCCGCGGTGATTTCGACCAGTTCGGCCACCACGTCTTCGAGGCCCAGTTGGACTTCGGTCCTGACCAGCCGGCCCTGCTGGACCTGCGACACGGACGGCCGCACGCCGCGCAGGTCCACCGCCGCCTTCGGCACCGTCAGCGCCCGGCGTTCCGAGGTGACCACGCGCCCTTCGGCAAAGAGGCCCACCACCAGCCGCTGGCCGGGGTTGGGGACCGCCACCAGGATACGAACCTGGCGCGTCGTCGGATCGACGGAGGGATAGATGCGCGACACGCGGCCTGTCAGGCGCCGGTCGCCGAAACCGCTCACCGTGAACTGCACCGCGGTGCCCACCCGGAGTCCGCCGAGTGCCTGCGCGGGGAGTTGCGCCTCGAGCCGGAGGCTGGACGGATCCACGATCGTGAAGAGCTCGGTGCCGTTCTGCACCACATCGCCGACGCTGACCGTCGATTCGCTCACGATGCCGGCGAACGGGGCCCGGACGCTCGCCCGGTCGAGCGCGCGCCGCGCGGCGACCTGCCGCGCGTTCGCCTCCGCCAGGCCCGCCTCCGCCTGCGCGACCGCCAGCGAATCCGCCTCGACGGCGCGAGCGGAGAGCGCTCCGGCCTCGGCCAGCCGCTTGTCGCGGTCCAGGTTGCGCCGCTGGAGGCGGACGTCGTTTTCCAGGCTTCGGACCAGCGCATCGGCGAAGGCCGCCTGCTCCCGTGCCGTCTGGGGCTCGATCTCCGCGAGCAGCTGTCCGGCCGCGACCGCCTGGCCGGGCTCGACGAGCACCTCCAGGATCGAGCCCCCCAGCTCCGACCGGACCCGTGCCTCGCGCTCGGCGCCCAGCGTGCCGGAGATCGGGGGGCCGTCCATCAGGAGGGTGTCCCTGACGATCGTGATGTTCTCGGGGCCGATCACGATCGGTGCAAGCGTCGCCGCCTCGTCGCCCGTGCCCCGGTCGGCGCACCCGGCGAGCGAGAGCACTGCGAGCGCCATCATGCCCCTGCGTGCCGTCATGGTCCGGGCCCTTGTCGTCGAGAGTGTGGTTCGCATGACCGTTTACCGCCCCCGCGCAGACGTGGACCCGGCGAGTGCCTGTGTCGCGGCGCCGGCCGAAGTGACCGAGGAGGTCGTGAGCGCCGCGCCGTCGGCGGTGCCCAGCGGCAGGTACGGCAGGAGCGCCCGGCGGAGGCGCGCCACCTGGGTGTCGCGGGCCGCCTGGGCCTGGTTCGCCCGCGCCTGCTCGAGCTGCAGCCGCACGTCCTGGAGTTCGGTCTGCGTCGAGACTCCCTCCGAGTAGCGCAATTCGGCAATCGCGTAGGCACGGCTGGCCTGCTCCACCACGCTGGCGGTCGCGAGGCTGTTGTCCCGGGCCTCCCGGAGCCGTGCGTTGACGGTCGCGTTGTCGAGCGCCGCCTGCTCCGCGGTGAGCTTGGCCCGGAGGCGCGCCGCGTCGAGGAGGGCCGTGGCCTGCTGCCGGGCGCCACTGATCCGGCCGGACGTGAAGAGCGGCCAGTTCACGACCGCGTTGACCGTCCAGTCGTTGCCGAACTGGCTGTTGGTCGGGAAGAAGTCGCTGGTATAGCCGGCCCGGTTGTAGTTCATCGTCGTGGACATCGTCGGAATCCACTGGCGCGACGCCGCCGCGCTGAGCTGCTCGCTCTGCACCACCGTCTCCGCTGCCGCCTGCACGACGGCGCGCGCGGCCGCCGTGGTGTCGGCGCTCGTCACCATCGCGGCAACGTCGGCCGGCAACGCGCCGATGTCGGGGGTGTCGTCGAGCGGCGTGGCGAGGACGAGTTCGGTGGAAAGCGGGACGTCGAGGAGCTGCTTGAGCCGGGTGATCGCGATGTCCCGGTTGGCCCGGGCCCGGGTGACCACCGGCATCTGATTGTCGCGTGACACCCGCGCCCGAAGCTGCTCAAATTCGGACTGGGTGCCGACCTCGCGGCCCAGCGTCACGTCGGCCAGCGTCTTCTCCGCCTGCGCCAGCGTGAACTCGGTAATCGCGAGCAGCTGCGCGCCGAGTGACGCGTCGTAGTAGGCGCTGGCGACCGTGAGGATCGTCAAGGCCTGCTGCTGGGTGAGCTGAAGCCGGGACACCCGGGTGGCCGACTGGCTCGCCGCCAACTGGGACCACTGGCTCAGGTTGAACAGCGACATGCCGACGCTTCCGCCCAGACGCCACTGGTTCGTGGAGGTGAACGGATTCTCTACCCCGGTCGAGCCGCCGGGGAAGAGGTTCTCGTACGGGCTCTCCAGCACGCGAGTGTACTGCGGCCCGAGGTTGATCTGCGGCAGCAGCGCGGAGCGGGTCTGCGTCACCACCCCCTGGCTGCGGGTCACTTCCGCCTGCGCCATGCCCACCTGCTCGCTGGCGGCTCGAGCCTGGGCCAGCGCGTCGGAGAGGGTGAGTCGGACGGTGTCGGCTCCGGGTACCGGGACCAGGGCGGCAGAGGGTGACTGCTGGGCCTGCGCGCCCGACGCGGCGACCAGGCCGAGCGCGAGGGCCAGACCAAAGGCGATGCGGTTCATGATTTCGCGGACTCCACTGCCGCTGCGGGAGCCCGCAGCGCGCGCAAGAAGACTTCGACAAAGAGGGAGGCGCACTGATCCAGGCTGGGAATGTCCGGTACCAGGTCCCGCCAGAGCGCATTGCTGAGGAGGGAGTGAACCAGCATGGCGACCGCCCCCTCCCGAATCATGGGATCGCAGGCGGGGAGGACGCCCCGGGCCTCCAGCGCGCCCAGGAAGCCCAGGAGCTGGTTCATCTCATCGCTGGCGTCTTCACAGATGCGCGGCGCGATCTCCGGTCGTTGGACGGAATCACCCAGCACCTGCCGAATCAGTTTCTGGTTGTGGTAGAAGCGGTGGATGCAGGCCAGGGCCCAGCGATGCAGCTCGGCGACCGGATCGACCGCATCGGCACTCAGGACCCCGCGGCTCAGCCGGTCTGCCTGTTCGATCGCCTCACGGAGGAGCGAGTCCTTGTTGCCGAACAGCCGGAAGAGGGTGACCTCATTCAGGCCAGCTGCTTCCGCGATCCGCCGGGTCGTCGCCCCGTGGTAGCCGGCCTCGGCGTACACGCGCGCCGCGACCTCCAGCAGCCGATCACGTGAATCTGTCGTCATGGGGGACGAATATAGGTCACGAGAACAGCCAATGCAAGTATGTGCTTGCATCGGGTGTTTTGGTGTCGCACACCATCCATAATAGATTCAATATCAACAACTTAGATCATTGACTCAATCAGGAGCGGGCCTGGTTCTCTCCAGCTCCACTGCTCCGCGGGTGGGTGGGGTCCGAGATCCGCCGCCGGTCGAGGGTTCGGTACTGAATCGCCTCGCCGACGTGACTCACCTCGATTTCGTCGGCGTCGGCGAGGTCCGCCACCGTCCGGGCGATCTTGAGGACCCGATGGTACGCCCGGGCGGAGAGACCGAGCCGCGCCACCGCCCGGCGGAGCAGGAGCTCCACCGGCTCGGTCAGCCGGCAAAAGCGCCGGATTTCGCGGGCGGTCATGTGCGCGTTGGCGTGGAGCCCGGGCATCCCGGTGAATCGGGCGCGCTGCCGCTGCCTGGCCTGTTCGACCCGGGCCCGCACCATGGCGCTGGTTTCCTCCGGCGTGGACGACGCCAGATCCCGGTAGGCCACCGCCGGCACCTCCAGGTGGATGTCGATGCGGTCGAGGAGCGGCCCCGAAAGCCTGGAGAGGTATCGCTCCACGTGCATCGGGGTACAGGAGCAGCGGTGCCCGGGATCGCCGAGGTAGCCGCAGGGGCAGGGATTCATGGCGGCGGCCAGCATGAACCGGGCGGGGTAGCTGAGCGTGATGGCCGCCCTGCTCAGCGTCACCGCACCGTCCTCGAGCGGCTGTCGGAGCACCTCCAGCACGTTGGTGCGGAACTCCGGCAACTCATCGAGGAAGAGCACGCCGCCGTGCGCCAGGCTGACCTCGCCGGGACGCGGGGTGGAACCGCCGCCGATCAGACCGGCGTCGCTGATGGTGTGATGCGGGCTCCGAAAAGGGCGAACCGTGCACAGGGACTGCCCCGGCGCCAGGAGTCCGGCAACGCTGTGGACCTTCGTGGTTTCCAGGGCTTCGTCGAGCGCCATCCCGGGGAGAATCGAGGGCAGGCGCCGCGCGAGCATCGTCTTCCCCGCCCCGGGCGGACCGACCAGGAGAATGTTGTGAGCGCCCGCCGCCGCGACTTCGAGCGCCCGCTTGGCCCCCGCCTGGGCGCGCACATCGGCAAAGTCGACCACATCGGCCGCGCGTTCCGTCATCAGCGCCCGCACATCGATCCGCGTCGTCGGAAGCGGCGGGCCACCGCCGAGGTGCTCACATACCTCGGTGAGCGAGGTCGCCCCCCGGACCTCGATGCCCTCGACCACCGCGGCCTCCGGCAGGTTGGCGGCGGGCAGGATGACCCCCCTGAAGCCGGCCTTCCGCGCGGCCAGCGTCATCGACAGGGCGCCACGCACAGGGCGGAGATCGCCTTCGAGTCCGACCTCCCCGACGACGAGGTGCTCGGCCAGCGCCCCTGCCGCCAGTTGCTCGCTCGCCGCCAGAATGCCGAGCGCAATGGGGAGGTCGA
Source organism: uncultured Gemmatimonadales bacterium (assembly GCA_963705985.1). Lineage (GTDB taxonomy): Bacteria > Gemmatimonadota > Gemmatimonadetes > Gemmatimonadales > GWC2-71-9 > SPDF01. The sequence continues at coordinate 754,879 of CAVPLK010000003.1, forward strand.
AGCCCGAGCCGTCCTTCCGCACGTCGGCCGGGGCGAGGTTGATGGTGATTCGCTTGAGCGGAAAGGAATACCCGGCGTTGACGAGCGCGGCCGCGACCCGCTCACGCCCTTCCTTCACCGCGCCATGCGGGAGTCCCACCGTCGCCACGGAGGGCAGGCCGTTCGTGATGTCCACCTCGACCTCGACGAGGTAGGCGTCGATACCGAGGACGGCGGCGGAGCGGATCCGGGCAAGCATAGGGGCGGCACCTCCATGGAGTCATCCATGGTAGTGCCGCCCGCTCCTGCCCACCGACTCGTTTGTGCCGGGCGATGGTGCCAAATGCCGCGTGCCTATTGCGTTCTGACCGCCGTGCCGATCACGTTGTCGTCCTCGCCGCGAATCTGGAAGCCCGTGGCCTTTCCGTCCTTCAACGTGAACTCGATGACCAGGTCGTTGGCGACATCGAACAACTCACCGTCCACCATCGCGCCGGGGTAGAACCAATCGTCGCCGATCTTGATCAGCACCAGCGTTGACCACTCCTCGAACGGCGGCGGCTCCCAGTCAACCAGCAGCATCCCCCTGGAGTACGTGACCTTCCAGGCCGAGCTTGTCGGTCCGGGTGGGACGGCGTCGGCCTCCTCCGGCGGCGGCCCCGCGGAGTCGCCCTTGGGCGGCTCCGGCCGCGGAGCCCATCGAAACTCGTAGTCGCCGACGTACCGGGGCGCCAGGTTGGCGGCCAGGGTGATCGGTGTCGATGGCGGCACGACGATGTCGAGCGACACGGACCGCCCGGCCCACGCCATCTGCAGCGTCGCACCGGTGGCGCCGATCGTGGGGAACGACCAGGTCAGCACATCCGGGCCCATCACACTGTCCGGCGTTACCGGGAAACGAATCTGACTGCTGTCCGGCTTCGGATGGGGGATGTGGAACTGCTTGAACTTGGGGTCGAGGATGACCGTCCACTCCTTCGGCTGCACCTCCATCCACACCGAGTACTTCCCCTTGGGGACCGGGTGTCCGTTGACGGTGACGTCCCTGTTCACGTCCAGCGTCGTGGCCCAGTTGGCGCCCGGCGTCCAGACCTCACCCCATGTCACCACCTTGCCATAGATCGGCGAACGGCCCCGGGTCCGGGGACGGCTGTAGTCGACCGTGATGACGGTGCCGTCCACCGTCTGTGAGATCGTGGCCGTTTCGCTGGCGCGCACCTGCGCCTGGGCCCAGCCGGGGGCCGCGAGCAGGGCGACGATTCCGAGAGACCATCCGCGTGGAAAGGACATCATGGCTCCTGGGAGTCCAGGGGAAGTGGGTCATCCGTAGCGCGCATCGACCGCCGTGCGAATCTCGTCCAGCGTCTTTCCCGACTTGTACATTCGCGCAGCCAGACGGCCCTGTCCCTGGCAGATCTCGCAGATGCGGGCCATCCCCGCGCCCTCGTAGCAGGAGAGCAGCGAATAGAAGCCGGGAATATCGGCGCAGCCGCAATGACAGCGAATCCCGTCCACGATCTGGGGAATCTCGCGGATCGCGTCGAACGCCGACTGGCATGACGGGTATTCCACCAGCTCGGAATCCGGCAGCACCTTGGCGGCCGTGATGCCGGGGCGCGGCGTCGGATGTGTCGGGTCTCCGCCCCGCCCGCGGGTGGTGCCCCACAGGGGACCCGCCACGCCGACGACGGCTGCTCCACAACAGGCAGCGAGAAAATGGCGGCGAGAACAACCGGACCCATGCGTCACAGGACCTCCGACGATTGTGCGGTCGCGCCGCGCGCACCGGAAGCAGTGGCGGGCGCACACTTCAACATAGGGCGCGTGGGAGCAAAACGAAACCGGGCCGGCGCGGGCGCTCAGGCGAGATCGACCGTCACCACCGTCCCGCGCCCGTGCTCGCTTTCGACCTGCACGCTCCCACCCCATCCTTCGACGAGACGCCGGACAATCGCCAGGCCCAGCCCCGACCCGCTGGTGGTCGTGGAAAACCGGGGTTCGAAGATCCGCGGAAGCCATTCCGCCGGAATGCCCTGGCCATCGTCATGGATCTCCAGGCGCTGAGGCAGCACCTTCACCACGATGTGCCCGGCGCCGGCCTGCCGGGCGTTCTCCAGGAGGTTTACCAGCACTTCCCTGACCTCGTCGGCCCGCGCCCGGCCCCACGCGGCAGGATCGGACTCGAGCACCACCTCGGTTCCCTCCCCCGCCAGACGGTAGAGATGAACCACCTCGTTCGCGACGGGCGCAAGCCGCATGTGATCGGGTGCGATGGTCGGCCCGGCGGGCGCCGCGAACCGGCTGAACGCCCGGGCGATGGTGTCGAGGCGCTCGATCTCGGCGAGAATCCGCTCCGCCGTCTCGTCGAGCGCCGCACCGAGCGCCGCGGGCTGCTCCCGATGCACCCGGCGCAGATGCTGAATCCCGAGGCGCATCGGCGTCAGCGGATTCTTGATCTCATGCGCCACCTGGCGCGCCATTTCCCCCCAGGCCAGGACGCGTTCGGCCCGGGACAACTCCGTCACGTCGTTCACCGCGAGCACGGCACCGCCGATCTCCGGCCCGAGCGGCGCCAGCGCCACCGCAAGGCGTCTCGTCCCGTCGGCCAGTTCCGCATGCGTCGGCGCCGAGCCGGGATGGGCGAGGAAAGCCTCGACCGCCGCCACCAGCGATGGCCACTCGCCGCGGAGGCCGTCGGTGAAGCTCTCCCCCAGGCCGAGCGGGCCCCCCAGCAACTCCTCCGCACGCGGATTGGCCACCAGGACCTCGCCGTCCGGCCCGATTCCCACGACGCCGGTGGACACCGTGGCCAGCACCGCCGCCGTCGTCCGCCGGGATTCCTCGAGGGCGGAACGGCTCTGGCGGATGTCCTCGGTCATCCGCGCGAACGCGGCGACCACCGGCTCGAATTCCACGGGAGGTGGAGTCGAGCGCCTGGGCGGCGGCTCGCCGCGGCCGAGCGCGAGCGCGGCCCGCCGCAGGTCCGCCACTGGCCGGGCGAGCGCAACGGCCACGCCGCGCGCGGCGGCCACGGCGGCGGTCAACCCGAGCACGGTGGCCAGCAGCAGGAGCCATCCGAGATCTGCCTGGCTGGCGGCCAGCCGGGTCACCTCGGCCCCGCGCGGCGCGGCCAGCACCACGAGCTGGTCGCCCACCCCGGGGCGCTCGACGCGATATCCAACCCGACCCCCGCGCCCGAGGAGCGGTTCGTCGGCCGCGGACTCGACCTCCCCATCAAACGCCAGCTCCTGGTAGGCGGCCGCATCCTGCAGCGGCGCAAGGATGGCCAGCGCGGCAAGCACCGAATCGGTGGCGGCCACCCGGGTGCCGCCCCGATAGACCGCGAGGTCGGCCCGAAACCGGCCGGCAAATCGGTTGAGTGCCGGCACCGCGAAGGCATCCCCGGCGCTGGGATCGCTGGATGCCGCCGCGACGTCGCGCAAGACCTGCCCGATGACGTCGTCCCGCTGCCTCGCGGCTTCGCTGTTGAGTCGGGAGAGCTCCCAAATCGCGAAGCCGACCGCCGGAACCAGGAAGAACCCGGCGAGCGCGATCGCGACGCGGACACGGAACGAACGCCGGACCCGCTGCCAGTTCGGGAGCCCGGGCGGCATCCCGGCGATCGCCTCCGCCAGCAGCCAGATGATCGCGAGGACCACCGCGTCGAGGACCACCACCAGCGCGCCGCGAACCAGGAGCGGGAACGGTCCGCGAAGGTCGACCTCCGCGTGGGTGGCCCGCACGCCGTCCGGCATCCGCACGGCCCGCTCACCGTGGACCACCCACCCTTCCCGGCGCCAGCGCAGCCGACGGGCGTCCGGCACGAGCCCCGATATCGGCGGCGACAGTGTCATCCGGTAGGACGGCTCCGCGAGGGCGGCCGAGTTCAGGAGCGAACCGAGCCGATCGGGGGCGAGGAGGCGTGTCTTCGGCCCGATCGAGACCGTCAGGAGGTTCTCCGATGCAAGGCGCAGCGCCAGCACCTGGTAGACGCCGGGAACGCCTCGAACCGTGGAGATCCGCATCGAGTCGCCCGGCGGCAGTTCGACGGCCAGCGCCGCCACCGTGGCCGGGGGCAGATCGAGCGAGTCCAACGCGAGTGACGCGAAGACCGCACCGTCGGGCCGATGGAGGGCCAGCCGGACCGGATACCCGGTCAGGTCGGTGCGAGCCTGTATCCAGCGCACATACAGCTCGGACGCGTCGCGCGGGGCGGGCACGGCGCGCAGCTTCTGGCCGGCGCGATCCAGCAGGGGGACGACCACGGGATCCACCCCGGGGCCCTGGCGCATGGCGTCCTGTTGCGCCGACTCGAGCCGGCTCTCGGTCATCGCCCCCCAGGTCAACAGGGCGGCTGCACTCCCGGCCACCGTCGCGATGCCGATGATGGTCACGCCCCGCGCCGCCGGCCGCGTCACGAGCAGCAGGCCCGGAAGCCAGAGGAAGATGTACCACCCCTCCCATCCGGAACCCGGGAGCCAGGCATAGAGGCCCGCGGAGGCCGCCAGGATGGTCAGCGCCATCCCGACCCAGACCGCCGTCGGCCCGCCACTCCGGCCCGGCGCTCCGCGGAAGAGCGCGGCGGCGATGACCGCGAGGGCCATGGACGCCAGCGCCAGCGTCAATTGCCACCCGAGCCAAAGGCCGAGGTGCACGCCGGCAGGCGGCGGCGTGATCCCTCGGGCGAAGTAGCGCAAGACGACCGGGGCGACCAGCAGGAGGAGGAAGCCGAGGGGGAAGGAGAACCACCGGCGGCGGGGGGGACGATTCCAAAGCGCCACGGCCAGCAGGGTCAGGAGCAGCGCCAGGGTGGCGAGTGCTCCGGCGGAACTGCCCAGGGGTCCCAGTGCGGGGCGATAGAACGACATCGGCGAGAAGAAGAGTTCCAGTCCGAGCAATGCGCCGATCGGACTGCGACTCAGCACCGCGACTCCCAGCACGAGCACCGCGTAGCGCGCCACCGACCCCCCTGCCACGACGACCGTGAGCAGGAGTGTGAGCAGCAGCATCCACGCGGTCAGGCGGGCGCCCCCCAACCGGGCGGCGGCGGTGGCCTCGTCGAGCTCGGGCGGGACGGGCTCGACGCTGAACAAGAGTCGTGGTCCGGCGGTGGTCGGTTCGGAATAGTCGAATACATCGGGGGTGTCGGGCGCGGTGCCGGCCGGATAGACCCGCAGCCCCACACCGGTTCGCGAGCGGAAATCCTCCGTCACGGACTGAACCCGCTCGGGAACGGCCGACGAGGCCCAGACCACGACCGAGCCCACGGCGCGGCGTTCCAGCGGTGCCTCGCGCGTCACCTCGAGCACCAGGTAGAACGGATTGTCGGTGGTGGAGACCGGGCGTCCGTCTCCTTTTGGCGCCAGCCGGTGCGAGCCAGCCCACACCTGGACCCGGCCGGCCTCGTCGAGGAGGGCTACACCGGCTTCCAGCCCGACATTGGCCACGGAGCGCCCGAGCGCCTGGAAGGTCTGCTGCAGGTTGGTCGGTGCGGCGCTGGCGCCGTCGGCGAGTCGATTGGCCAGCAGGAACGCGGCGTGCAGGTCGCCGGCGAGTCGGTCGGTGGCTCGATCGACACGAGCACGTTGAATCGCCGGCCAGTGGGCCTCGAGTTGGGCGACTCGCCATTCGGTGACGAGCGGAGTCAGCGCGAGCACGGCGAGCGCCGCGCCGATGCTGCGCGCCCGCCACCCGACCCACGGGCGGAGCCCCCACAGGGTGGCCGCGGCGCCCACGGCCACCAACAGCATCCACGCTGTGGTCGGAGCGCGCAGCCATTCCCCGGCGGCGACGACCGTCAGGGCAGCCCCAGGAAGCCACCAGCGATGCGGGGAGCGGTTCACCCGCGTATTATACGCAGAATGAGTTCGACTACGCCCTGGCGGCTCAAGGAACTGCCCCCGGCCGAGGTGGAGCGTTGCCTGGCCCGCCGACCGGCCTTGATCGTTCCCGTCGGCTCCACCGAGCAGCACGGTGCCCACCTCCCGCTGGGCATCGACACCCTCCTCGTCGAGCGGCTGGCGGATGACCTCTCGGCACGATTTGGAATCCTGCGCGCGCCGGCGGTGGAATACGCCGCCAACCGGGACCCGCATCGTCCGCTCCCGGGCAGCGCCCCCCTCGGCCGCAAGACGCTGCACCGGCTGATGAACGAGCTGATCGAGGCGTGGGAAGTGGGAAGCGGCGTCCGTGAGTTCGTGCTGATCACCGCCGAGGGACACGAAGCGCACCAGGAGGCGCTCAGCACCCTGCTGGTCAAGGAAGCCCGGGTGCAGGTCGTGGATATCTTCTCGCTCGACTTCGGCGCGCTGCTCGATCGTCCAGGGATGCCCGCCCACGGAGGAGAGCTCGACACCGCCCTGCTCCTGCACCTCGCACCGCAGCTCGTGCGCATGGAAGTTGCGATGGACACGCCGCGGGCGACGCCCTCGCTGGCGACAGCGGAGAAGGGCGCCCGCCTGTACCAGTTCATTCTGGACCGCATCGCGGTCCGTTGCCTGCACCAGGAGGCCTGATGCGAATCTGGCACCTGCTCCTCGGGATGGTCTGCAGTGCGTCCGCCCTCGCCGCGCAGCAGGGCGACCGCGGCGTGTTCGCGATTCAGCAGGGGGAGACCTCGCTGGGCCGGGAGGAATTCACCTTCCAGCCCAGCACAACCGGTGGCGCGGGTGGCGGAGTCCTCGCCTCGCTCGCCCGCTATCCGGCCGCCGGGCCGACCGTTCAGATCCAGGCGATCATCGAGCAAAATGCGGCGGGCGCCGTCGTGGCACTCCAGATCGACACCCGGCAACCGAGCGGGGTCAATCGCGTCACTGGCGCGGCCCTCAAGGACAACCTCACCGTTCGCCAGACGACCTCCGCCGCGGAATCGGTGCGGGAATACCCGCGGGCCGCGGGCATCGTCATTCTCGACGACAGTCTCTTTGCGCTCTACCAGGTGGTGGCTCGCCGGGCCACCTCCACCGGCGCGCGGCTGCAGGTGCTCTTCCCCCGCTCAGGGCGCCGGGGGCAACTCACCGCGACTCTTGCCGACCCGACGACCATCGACCTTACCGGTACCGTGGCCGGCACCCTGACCGTCGATGCCACCGGCCGGCTGATGCGAGTGGTCCTCAGCAACGGAGTCTCCGCCATCCGCCAGTCGAAGTAGTCGACCAGCACCCCACCGAAGTTGTTGTCTGGTATTACCTTCCCACCAGTTCGTCCCAAGCTGAAACTCCCGGTGAGCCCCCCTCGTAGGGGGCGCACAACGATTTTCACCGCCCGACATGACTGGGGAACATTTCATGAAGCAATGGAAGCGGTTGCTCGTGCTCGGCATCCTTGTTCCCGGATTGGCCGCCGCCCAGCAATCCACCACTCTGGCGCCGACCGCCACCCTGGAACCGGTGCCACCCGCCGGGGTCTCGCTCGCCGACGCCATCAGCACGGCGCTGGCCAAGAATCCCGAATACCAGCAGTGGCTCAACAACGAGCGCCCGGCGAGCATGGCGGTGAAGAGTGCCTACGCCACCTTTGTTCCGAGCGCCTCGATCTCAGGCGGTTTCAACTACACCGGATCGGGCTCCTCGAACTTCGGCGGCACCAACGTCATCAAGACGTCGTCGTCGATCGGGTCGAGCTACAGCATCGACCTCGGCTGGACGCTGGACGGGCGCGTGCTCAACGCCCCGGGGCAGACCAAGGCCAACCTCCGCGCCACCAAGGAACAGATCGCGGCGGCCAACGTGCAGCTCCGCGCCGCGGTCAACACGCAATACCTGAACGTCCTCCAGACCAATGCGCGTATCGACGTCGTGACCCAGCAGGTCGCGCGGAACAAGGTGTTTCTCGACCTGGCCAGGGCCCGGTACCAGGTCGGGCAGGCAACGATGCTCGACGTCCGGCAGGCTGAGGTGACGCTGGGCCAGTCCGACGTGGACCTGCTCGTCGCCAAACAGCAAAACGCCGATGCCCGACTGGGGCTCTTCCAGTTGATGGGCGTCACGGCGCCTGATGGGTTCGAGACCATCACACTGACCGATTCCTTCCCGGTGATCGAACCGTCCTATTCGCTGAACGACTTGCTCAGCACGGCCGCGCAGGTGAATCCGAACCTGCTTGCCGCCGAGGCCTCGGCCGATGCTACCAAGTACAACCTGAGCGCCGTGAAGTCGGAGTACTTCCCCTCCCTGCGCGCCTCCGCCAATTGGAGCGGGTACACGCAGGAATACACCGACGAGCAGTCGCTGCTGGACCAGGCGTATGGCAGCGCCAGCGCGACGGCAGCGAACTGCACCTTCCAGAACCAGATCATCCAGGGCCTGACCTACGGACCCGGCGGCATTCCGGGGCAACCGAACGGGGGGATCATCCCGAACTGCAACCTGTACGCGGGGCTGGACCCGACGGGGACCGCCCTCAACCCGGTGACGTCGCAGCAGATCATCGACGCCAACAACACCTTCCCCTGGGACTTCACGACCCAGCCGTTCCAGATCTTCGCCGGCATCTCGCTCCCGCTCTTCAACGGCCTGCAGCGGGAGACCCGCGTCTCCGAGGCCAAGGCCCGGCGGGATGACGCCACCGCGCAGGTGCGTGCGCAGTCGTTGCTGGTGCGGTCGCAGGTGACGAGCCGCTATCTGGCCATCGGGGCGGCGTACCAGGCCATCAGCGTGGCGGAGGCCAACAAGGCAGCCGCCGCCGACCAGCTCCGGCTGGCGCAGGATCGGTATCGGCTTGGACAGGGTACGGCGCTTGAGCTCTCGGATTCCGAGGGTGCGGTACAGCGGGCCGACGGCACCTACGTCGACGCCATCTATGGATATCACAAAGCCGTGGTCGCGCTCGAAGAGGCGGTCGGGCAACCCCTTCGTTAATCCCGAGGACGCACATGTCACGTCGCACCAAGTTTGGGCTCATCGCCGCCATCCTGATCGTCGTGGTCGGCGGACTCTTCTTCCTGACCGCGGCCAACCGGAACAAGCGGGCCGTCGAGGTCCGGTTCGATACGGTCCAGCCCCAGGATCTCGTGGCTTCCGTCACGGCCAGCGGCCGGATCGAGCCGCAGACCAAGGTGGACATCAGCGCCGACATCACCGGGCGCGTCACGCAGATCGCGGTCAAGGAAGGCGACTGGGTCAAGAAGGGGCAGTTCCTGCTCCAGATCGATCCGGCCCAGTATGAGGCCGCGGTCGCCCGGGCCGAAGCGCTGCTCTCGGCGTCGACCGCGTCCTACGTCCAGGCCAAGGCGAACTACGACCAGTCCGAGCGCACGGTCAACCGTGCCAAGGAACTCAGCACCAGCAGCCCGAACCTGATCTCGACCGAGGCGGTCGAGCAGGCCCAGACGGCGTTCGAGGTCGCGCAGGCGAACCTCAACGCGGCCAGCGCGCAGATGGCGCAGAACCGCGCGACGCTGCAGGACTCCAAGGATCAGCTGGCCAAGACGCGGCTCATCAGCCCGCTCGACGGCCGGGTGACCCGCCTCAACGTCGAGGTCGGCGAAGTCGCCGTGCCCGGCACCTTCTCCCGCGAGACGGCGCTCCTGATGACCGTGGCCGACCTCTCCGTCATCCTGGCCAAGGTCCAGGTCGACGAGACGGACGTGGTGCGGCTGGCGCTCGGGGACTCGGTGCGTGTCACCATCGACGCCTTCCCCGACACCTCCTTCGTCGGGCGCGTCACCGAAATCAGCAACAGCGCGCAGCTCACCGCGACGGCCACGGCCGGCGGCTCCTCCGATCGGGCGGTGGACTTTGACGTCGAGATCACGCTGGCGAACCCGCCCGCGGACATCCGGCCGGACTTGAGCGCCACCGCCAAGATCATCACCGACACCCGCACCCAGGTGCCGAGCGTGCCGATCATCGCCCTGACCGTCCGTCAGCACGAGGTCGTGCCCAATGAGAGCGCCCCGGCCAGCAGCGAGGCGGCCGACACCTCGGCCAAGAAGATGACCGACACCGAAGGCGTCTTCGTGGTGCGGGAGGGCGTCGCCACCTTCACCCCGGTCAAGGTGGGCATCGCGGGCGAGGAATACTTCGAGGTCGTCTCCGGCGTGCAGCTCGGCGACTCGATCGTGGCCGGGACCTACCAGACGATCCGCGACCTGCAGGACAGCTCGAAGGTGCGCGCGGCGAAGGTCGTGGCCCCGGGTGGAGGCAAGAAATAATGAGCGATCTCGTCATTGCCGTCCGCGCGCTCACGCGCTCCTACGAAATGGGCGCCGAGGTGGTCCAGGCGCTCCGGGGCCTCGACCTCGAGATCCGGCGCAACGAGTACGTGGCCATCATGGGGCCATCCGGCTCCGGCAAGTCCACGCTGATGAACATGATCGGCTGCCTGGATACCCCGTCGAGCGGCGAGTACTGGCTGAACGGGCAGGAGGTCTCCCGCATGGGCGACGACGCCCTGGCCCGCGTGCGCAACAAGGAGATCGGGTTCGTCTTCCAGACGTTCAACCTCCTTCCGCGCGCCACGGCGTTGCACAACGTCGAGCTTCCGCTGGTGTATGCGGGCACGACGGCGCGCGAGCGCCGGGCGCGGGCCGAAGACGCCCTGGGCCGCGTCGGGTTGGCGGACCGGATGCATCACCGCCCGAATGAGCTCTCCGGCGGCCAGCGGCAGCGGGTGGCCATCGCGCGCGCGCTGGTCAACCAGCCCTCGATCCTGCTGGCCGACGAGCCGACCGGGAACCTCGACAGCTCCACGAGCGAGGAGATCATGCGGGTGTTCGAGGATCTGCACCGCGACGGGCAGACGCTGATCATGGTCACGCACGAGGCGGACATCGCGGCGCACGCCAAGCGGGTGGTCATCCTGCGCGACGGGCGGGTCGAGAGCGACGTCCTCAGCCAGCCGAAGGCGGCCTGAGGCCATGCCGCTCTGGGAAGCGGTCACGATGGCGCTCCGCACCATCCGGGCGCAGAAGCTCAAGAGCTTCTTCTCCCTCATCGGCGTGCTCATCGGGGTCATGTTCCTGATCGCGGTGGTGTCGATCGTGCAGGGCATGAACGTGTACATGGAAGACCAGTTCGCCAACCGGCTGATCGGCCTCAACGTCTTCCAGGTGCGGCAGCGGCCGAATTTCACCACCGGCAACGTGACCCGGGAAACCTGGCTCAGCTGGCGCCGGCGCCCGCGGATCACCTACGCCGACGCCGACTACATCAAGGCCGGGCTCAAGACCCCTGCCACGATTGCGATGTACTGCGCCGATCGGATGCCGCTCAGCTACAACGGCAAGACGGCCAAGGACATCGACCTGGTGGGGACGGAAGAGACCTACTTCAAGATCAAGAATTTCGAGATCACCAACGGGCGGGCGTTCACCGCGCAGGAAGTCCGCGCCGCGCAGACCGTGGTCGTCCTCGGCGACCTCGTTGCGGAGAGGCTGTACCCGGGCCAGGATCCGGTCGGCAAGGAAGTGGTCATCGCCGGGCTTCCCTACCGCATCGTCGGGGTGGTGGCCAAGCAGGGGACGATGTTCGGCATTTCGATGGACAAGTTTGCCATCATGCCCTATACCGCCCCGGCGCGGCGCTACATCTGCCCGATCAACATCCTGGACGACATCCAGATCCAGACCGCCGGCCCGACGGACATGGTCGCGGCCATGGCCGAGGTCGAGGGGATGATGCGGGTCCGGCGGCAACTCAAGCCGGCGCAGGAGAACAATTTCTACCTGCAGACGGCGGAGGGCGCGCTCGAGGGCTGGAAGCGGTTCTCCAAGATCCTCTTCATGGCCCTCCCGGGGCTGGTCGCGATTTCCCTCGTGGTCGGCGGCATCGTGATCATGAACATCATGCTGATGGCGGTGTCCGAGCGGACCCGGGAGATCGGCATCCGCAAGGCGCTCGGCGCCAAGCGGCGTGACATCCTGGCCCAGTTCGTCGTCGAGTCGGCGACGCTGTCCGTGGTCGGGGCCGGCTTCGGCATCGGCGCCGGCATCGCCCTGGCGTTCGCGGTGCGGGCCCTCTCGCCCCTGCCAGCCGCCGTGGCCCCCTGGTCCATCCTGGTGGGCGTCGGGCTCGGGATTTTCGTGGGCGTCGTGGCGGGCGTCTACCCGGCCACGCGCGCCAGCCGGCTGGATCCCATCGTGGCGCTTCGCGCCGAATAGCGAGGAGAGGCCATGTCCCAGTCCTTCAGCCGGGCCTTCGAGGGCATCGGCATCGCGCTGGATTCGCTCCGCGCCAGCAAGGTGCGCGCGGCGCTCACGATTCTCGGTGTGGCCATCGGCGTCATGGTGGTCATCGCGATGGCGTCTGCCATCACCGGCATCAATCGCGCCCTGGAAAAGGAACTGGAATCGGCCGGCCCCCGTACCTTCTTCGTCCAGCGGTTCTTCCAGGGCGGGCTCAATATTTCCGACGGCTCGGATGAGCTCTCCCCGTGGCGGAAGAATCCCTGGATCACGGTGGAAGAGTCGGAGATGATCCGCCAGCTCCCCGCCATCCAGGAAGTCTCGATCGACGAGGGCACCGGCGGCCCGGTCAAGTACGGCGACACCGAATTGCCCAACGTGGGGATCGCGGGGTTCGGGCCGGCGTGGGTGTATGTGACGGGCGGGGAGATCGTGGCGGGGCGGAGCTTCACCGCGATCGAGTACGCGTCCGGGGCCCGGGTCGCCGTCATCAACGACAAGGTGGCGGAATCGCTCTTCCCGGGGCTCGACCCGATCGGGAAGACCATCAAGATTTTCGGGCAGCCGTTCCAGGTGATCGGCCTCCACGTCGCGGCGGCCTCGCTCTTCGGCGGCGGCGACCAGGCCCGGCTGGCCATTCCACACACCACCTTCGAGAAGGTGGCGGATTACTGGAAGGGGTGGATGAGCATCTCGGTCATGCCGGTGGAGAACGTGACCGTGGCGGAAGCCCAGGACCAGGTGGTGGCGGCGCTCCGGGGGAGCCGGGGGCTCAAGCCGAGCCAGGAAAACAACTTCGCGATCCTGACCCAGGAGCGGATCCTCGAGACCTTCGACAGCATGACGAGCGCCTTCTTCCTGGTGATGCTGGCGCTGTCCAGTGTCGGCCTCATGGTGGGCGGCGTCGGTGTGGTGGCGATCATGATGATCTCGGTGACGGAACGCACCCGCGAAATCGGGGTCCGCAAGGCGCTGGGCGCCACGCGCCGCGAAGTCCTCTTCCAGTTCCTGGTCGAGGCGGCCACCCTGACGCTGGTCGGCGGCGTGGTGGGCATGATGCTGGGCGGGTTGATCGCCCTGGCCATCAACAAACTGACTCCGATTCCCGCCGCCGTGCCGCTCTGGTCGGTGGTGGTCGCGCTGCTCGCGTCGATCGTGACCGGCATCATGTTCGGCATGTACCCGGCCAACAAGGCCAGCAAGCTGGATCCGGTGGAAGCGCTGCGGTACGAATAGGCCCGCGGCGGGCAGGCGGAAAGGCGGGGAAGGCCACCCCGTCCTCCCTGCCACGCTTTCCCGCCTCCCCGCCTGCCCGCTAGTTTCCTCCCATGCCCTTCGCAGAAGCCTTCCGTCTCGCCTTCCAATCCATCCTCGGCAGCAAGCTGCGCTCGTTCTTCACGCTGCTCGGCATCATCGTGTCGGTGGGGTTCCTGGTGGCGGTGGTGGCCATCATCCAGGGGATGAACGCGTATGTGAAGGAGAACATCACGGGCGCGGTCATCGGCACCAACGCCTTCCAGGTCCGGCGGACCCCCGTCTCGGTCGGCCTGATGGACGACGAGGAAATCCGGGCCATCGCCAAGCGGCCGCTGGTCTCCACGGATGACGCGGAAGTTGTGCGGCGCGCTCTCCCTGACGCCGAGGCGGTCGCCTTCCAGTCCGGATGGCCGACGCCGACCAGCGACCTCACCCACCGCAACCAGCGAATCGGCGACGTGCTCGTGTTCGGCATCACTCCGGCGTACCAGATCGTGCGCGACTACGTCTTCGCCGCCGGCGAGCCGATGAGCGACCCGGATGTCAACGAGCGGCGGATGGTCGCGGTGGTCGGGTTCGACGTGGCCGACAAGCTCTTCGGCGACCCGGAGAAGGCCATCGGGAAGCAGGTCCGGCTGACCGGCCGCGAGTTCACGATCAAGGGGGTCGTCGCCAAGAAGGGCAAGGTGCTCGGACAGTCGTTCGACGGCTTCGCGCTGATTCCCTATTCCACCTTCGAGTCGATTTACGGGCGCCGGAAGACGACGGTGGTGTCGGTCAAGATGCGCGAAGCCGACGAGGTGGAGCCGGCAATGGCCCGGGCCCAGGAGGCGATGCGGCTGGCGCACCGGCTCCGGCCCAACGAGCCGGACGACTTTACCGTCGACAAGGCCGACGCCCTGGTGGCGTTCTGGAAGAGCCTCACCAGGATCCTCTTCACGATCATTCCCGCCGTGGTCTGCATCGGCATCGTGGTCGGCGGCATCGTGATCATGAACATCATGCTGATGACGGTCAACGAACGGACCCGGGAAATCGGCCTCCGGAAGTCCCTCGGCGCCACGCACCGGGACATCCAGCGTCAGTTTCTCGTCGAGGCGGCCACCCTGTCGTTCTTCGGAGGGATCTTCGGCGTCATTGCCGGGTGGTCGCTCGCGCTGCTGGTCTCCTCCTTCACACCGCTTCCCGCGCGGGTCACCCTCTGGTCGATTTCGGTGGCCCTGGCGCTCGGCGTGGGCACCGGCCTGATCTTCGGGGTCTACCCTGCCACCCGCGCCGCGCGGCTCGACCCGATCACCGCCCTCCGCGCCGAGTGATGCGATGATTCCGCTGAACCGGATCGGTGAGGGCGTCCTGATGGCGCTGGACGCGATGCGAACCAACAAGCTCCGCTCCGCGCTCACGGTGCTGGGCGTGATCATCGGTGTCGCGACAGTCATGACGATGGCCTCGATCGTTCAGGGTGTCCGGTCGCAGATCTTCAACGCCATCGAGGTGGCCGGTCCGACCACCTTCTACGTGATGCGGTACTTCTCCCAGACGCCGCTCAACCCCGACAACCTCCCGTACGAGGTACGGATCCGGCCGGTGCTCCGGGAGAGCGACGCCGAGGCGATTCGGCAGGTCCCCGAAATCCTGTACGCCGGGATGTGGATCCAGGTCTTCGCGCGCGTGGAATACCAGGGGGCGCAGACCCAGATGATCACGATCTGGGCGGCGGACGACCACTACATGGAGCTGCAGGGGGGCACGCTGCTCCGAGGCCGCTTCTTCACCCGGTCGGAACTCACCGGCGAGCAGGTCATCGTCCTCGAGCAACAGACCGCCGACCACCTCTTCGGCCGGCTCGACCCGATGGGGCAGACCGTCCGGGTCAACGGCGTGCCCTTCCGGGTCATCG
Source organism: uncultured Gemmatimonadales bacterium (assembly GCA_963705985.1). GTDB lineage: Bacteria > Gemmatimonadota > Gemmatimonadetes > Gemmatimonadales > GWC2-71-9 > SPDF01. The sequence continues at coordinate 770,139 of CAVPLK010000003.1, forward strand.
GCATCTACCTGAAACCTGACAACATCTTCGAGCCGCCGAGCCAGGAGACGGGCGGGATCATTCCGTACCGGGCCGCCAAGTACAACCTGCGCTACGACGAGACCAACACCCTCTGGATCTCGGTCAAGGGACGCCCCGAGATCAGCGTCGCGAAGGCGCAGGACCTCGTCACGGTCGCCCTCCGCCGCGAGCGCAAGCTGCGGCCGGGCGTGCCGAACACTTTCGACCTGATCACCCAGGACCAGATTCTCGATATCATGGGGAGCCTGACCTCCGCCTTCTTCGGCGTGATGGTGGCGCTCTCCGGCGTGGCGCTCCTCGTCGGCGGCATCGGGGTGATGGCCATCATGATGGTGTCGGTGACCGACCGGACCCGGGAAATCGGGCTCCGGAAGGCGCTGGGGGCCACCCGCCGGGAGATCCTGCTGCAGTTTCTCGTGGAGGCGGCCACGCTGACCCTGATGGGCGGGCTCCTCGGCATCCTGGTGGGGCTGGGACTCGGTCAGGTGCTGAAGCACCTGCTCAACCTGGAGTCCTCGGTGCCGCTCTGGAGCGCGATCCTGGCCACGGTGGTCTCGGTGGGCATCGGCTTGGGATTCGGGCTCTACCCGGCCAACAAGGCGGCCGCCATGGACCCCATCGAGGCGTTGCGGCACGAGTAGGCGGAGAGGCGGAGAAAGGGGTAAGTTCTTTCCCCATGAGCGTAGACATCCTGGCCATCGCGGCCCATCGTGACGACGTCGAGCTGACCTGCGCCGGCACCCTGCTCCGCGCCCTCGACCAGGGGCGCACCGCCGGCATCCTCGACCTGACCGCCGGTGAGAGCGGCACCCGCGGCAGCGCCGATCTCCGGGCCGCCGAAGCCGACGCGGCGGCCAAGATCCTCGGGGTGGCAGAGCGCAGAAATGCGGGGCTCCCGGACGCCCATCTCCAGAATTCCGAAGCGGCGCGCCGGGTGGTCGTGTCGCAGATTCGGCACTTCCGCCCGCGGGTGGTCATCCTTCCCTTCCCCGTCGGCCGGCACCCCGATCACCGGGTCGCCTCCGAGCTGGGCCGCGACGCCTGCTTCCTGGCGGGGCTCGCCAAGTACGACGCCGACGGCGATCCGCACCGCCCGCACAAGATCCTCTATGCGCTCAGCTACCGCGAGGACCCGGTCAAGCCGACCTTCGTGGTGGACATCAGCGCGCAGTTCGCAAGAAAACTCGCCGCCATTCGCTGCTACGCCAGCCAGTTTGACGGCGCGAAGGCGGCCGGGGAGATCTTTCCCACCGGCCAGGATCTCTACTCCCTCGTGGAGACCCAGAACGCCCATTACGGCTCGCTCATCCGGACCCGGTACGGGGAGCCCTACTTCACCCAGGAAACGGTCCGGATCGACGACGTGCTCGCGCTCGACGTCGCCAGCATATAGGTATTATTCCCCCCATGTCTCATACCCCGGTGTATCTCGACCACGCCGCCACCACACCGGTGCGCGCCGAGGTACTCGACGCCATGCTCCCCTTCCTCGGGGTCGCGGCGTTCGGCAACCCCTCGAGCTCCCATCGCTTCGGCCGGACCGCGCGCGCCGGGCTCGAGGAAGCGCGCCGCCAGGTGGCCGCCGCCGTCGGCGCGGAGCCCAGCCAGGTGGTGTTCACCTCGGGGGGCACGGAGGCGGACAACCTCGCGGTGGTCGGCGCCGCGCTCGCGGCAGGGGCCGCGGGCCGCCCCATGCACGCCGCGGTGTGTGCGTCGGACCACAAGGCGGTGCTCGCCGCCGCCCACGCCGTGGTGCGGCTCGGGGGCTCCGAGACGATCCTTCCCGTGAACGGCCACGGACTCCTCGACCTGGCGGCGCTCGACGCCGTCCTGGAGACGAAGCCCGCCGTCGTCTCGGTCATGTGGGTCAACAACGAGGTCGGGACCATCCAGCCGGTGGAGGAAATCGGCCGCCGGTGTCGCGCTTCCGGCACAATGTTCCACACCGATGCGGTGCAGGCGTTCGGGCAGCTCCCCGTTTCGGTGGCGGCCGCCGACGCCACCCTCCTCACGCTTTCAGGTCACAAGATCGGCGCGCCGAAGGGCGTCGGCGCGCTGGTGGTGCGGAGTCGCGCGGCCATCGAGGCCCTCATCCACGGCGGGAGCCAGCAGTTCGGGCTCCGGCCCGGCACCGAGAACGTGCCAGGGTCCGTGGCCCTCGGTCGCGCCGCAGAACTTGCCGCCGCCGAGCAGGCTGCCAAGGCCGCACGCCTCGGCGCGCTCCGCGACGAGCTGGCAGCCCGGATCCGGAGCGCCGTCCCCGACGCCGTCTGGATTGCCGAAGGCGCCCCACGCGCGCCGCATGTGCTGAGCCTGGCTATCCCAGGGGCCGATGCGGAGGCGATGCTGATGCACCTGGACCTGCAGGGTGTCGCGGCGTCGGGGGGATCGGCGTGCAATACCGGCGCCTCCGAGCCGTCGCATGTGCTCACGGCGATGGGCGTGCCGCGGGAGCTGGCGCTCTGCACCGTCCGCTTTTCCCTGGGGCGGGAGACCACGCAGGCCGACGTGGACCGGGCGGCGGACGTCCTGCCCGCGGTGGTGGCGAAGGTCCGCAAGCTGGCGGGGGTGCTGGGGCGTGTCTGAGCGCGTGCTGGTGGCGATGTCGGGCGGCGTGGACAGTTCGGTGGCCGCGGCGCTGCTCGTCGAGCAGGGCTACGACGTCGTCGGCGCCACGATGAAGCTGTTCTGCTATGGCGACTCGGTGCCCGACCGCCCCTGCTGCTCGCTCGACTCCATCAACGATGCACGCGACGTCGCGGCCACGCTCGGCATCCCCCACTACGTGCTCAACCTCGAAGACCGCTTTTCCCTGCACGTCATCCAGAACTTCGTCTCGGAGTACAGCCGCGGGCGGACGCCGATCCCCTGCGTGCGGTGCAACTCGTTCACCAAGTTTCGCGACCTCCTGGCCCACGCCGACTCCCTCGACTGCGCATACCTCGCGACCGGGCACTACGCCGTGGCCCGGGACGGTGCGCTCTACCGTGGCGGAGACCAGAACAAGGACCAGAGCTATTTCCTCTGGGGCATCGACCGCGCGGTGGTGGCGCGGATGCTGACCCCGGTCGGGAGTTCCACGAAGCAGGAGACCCGGGCACTCGCCCGCCGACTGGGGCTCGCCACGGCGGACAAGCCGGAATCGGTGGAAATCTGCTTCGTGCCCGACGACGATTACGTCGGTGTGCTGGAGCAGCACCTCCCCGCCGACGCGCCGGCGCTGACCCCGGGGCCGTTGACGACCGTGGCCGGCGAGGTGATCGGCCAGCACGAGGGGTTTGCCCGGTACACCGTCGGCCAGCGCCGCGGCCTGCCGGGAGGCTTTGCCGAGCCGATGTACGTGGTGGCGATCCGGCCGGAGCGCCGCGAGGTGGTCGTCGGCCCGGAGGAGGCGCTCGCCGAACACCGGGTCACGCTGGCGGAGGTCAACTGGCTGGCGCCGCCCCTCGCCGTCGGCGACCCCTGCCGCGTCCAGATCCGGTATCGCTCCCGGGCCATCCCGGCCACCGTCACCACCCGCCGCGACGACGGCATCACGCTGCTGCTCGACACCCCCGCCCGCGCCATTGCCCCGGGGCAGTCGGGCGTCCTCTACGGCGCCGACGACCGCGTCCTCGGCGGCGGAGTGATTCAATGCAACGACTGATCCTTGGCCTCGCGCAGGGGGCGGCGCTGCTGGTCGGCGCCACCAGCGCCCCGGCACAGTCCGCCCAGGTGCCGCTCACGGTCGAGACATTCCTCGGCGTGCGCGCCGTCTCCGACCCGCAACCGTCGCCCGACGGCCGGCTGCTCGCCTTCACGGTCTCCACGCCCTCGCTGGAAGAGGACCGCAACCGCAGCCGGATCTGGCTGGCGGATCTCGGGTCCGGCGAAACGTGGGAGGCGACCTCGGGCTCGGGCAGTGAGCGGTCGCCGCGCTGGTCTCCCGACGGGAGGACGCTGTCGTACATCTCCACGCGGGACGACGGCGCGCAGATCTGGCGCCTGCCGATCCGCGGCGGCGAACCGACCCGCCTCTCGTTCGTCCCGGGCGGGATCTCCGAGTTCCTGGTCTCGCCGGGCGGAAAGTCCATGTTCTACGTGAAGGACGTTTCGTGGCCCGCGCAGCAGGAAATCGACCGGCGCACCGGCGCGTTCCCCACGGAAGCGAAGCTGTGGACGGAGCTGTTCTACCGCCACTGGAACGAGTGGCGCGTGGGGCTCCGCCAGCACGTCTTCCGGCTCGAACCGGGCGACTCCATCGGCACCGACATTACGCCCTATGACCGGGATGTCCCGACGCTCGCCCTCGGCGGCGTCGGCGTGGCGTTGTCCCAGTTCGGCACCGAGGTGGCGGTGGTGCTGAATCCCGACTCGTCGCTCGCCACCAGCACCAACAACGACATCTTCGTCCTGGGCCCCGACGGAAGCGGCCGCCAGGGGATCACCACCAATCCCGCGAACGACAACTCCCCGGCGTACTCGCCGGACAGCCGCTACGTGGCGTACCTGGCCATGACGGTGCCTGGCTTCGAAGCCGATCGACAGCAGGTCATGATCTATGAGCGCGCCACCGGCCGACGGCGGGCGCTCACCGCGGAGTGGCCGCTGTCGGTGGACGCCATCAGCTGGACGCCGGATTCGCGGGCGCTCATCGCCGAAGTGCCGGAGCGCGGCGGCGTCTCGCTCTACCGGATTGAGGTCGGCACCGGCCGGCGCGCCCTGCTCGTGTCGGGTGGCGTCAACCGGAGCGCCCGCGTCCCGCCCCGCGGCGACGAGATGGTGTTCCTGCGGAGCACCGCCGACCGCCCCACTGAAGTCTGGGCCGCCAGCTGGACCAGTGGCGCCGGGCTGCGGCAGGTCACGGCGATCAACGACGAATGGCGCAGCGGCGTCGCGCTCAGTCCGCTGGAGCCGTTCGGGTTCATCGGGGCGCTGGGCGATTCGGTGTTCGGCTGGTTGATGAAGCCGCCCGGATTCGATCCCGCCAAGAAATACCCGCTCGTGTACCTGATCCACGGCGGCCCCCAGTCGGCGTGGGGCGACGAGTGGCACCCGCGCTGGAACTACGCGATGTTCGCCGCCCGCGGGTACGTGGTGGCCGCCGTGAACTTCCACGGCAGCACCGGATACGGACAGGCGTTCACCAACAGCATCTCCCTGCACTGGGGCGACTACCCCTACGACGACCTGATGAAGGGGCTCGACGAGGTGGCGGCCTACCCCTGGGTGGACGGCAGCAGGATGGGCGCCGCCGGCGCCTCGTACGGCGGCTACATGATCTACTGGATGGCGGGGCAGACGAACCGGTTCCGCACCCTGGTCGCGCACGACGGGATCTTCAATCCGCTGAGCTTCACCGGGTCCACGGAGGAGCTCTGGTTCCCGATTCACGAATTCGGGGGCACGCCGCTGATGCCGTCGGCGCGGGCCACGATGGAAAAGTGGTCGCCGGCCAACTACACGGCGCGGTGGCAGACCCCGATGCTGATCGTCCACGGGCAGGAGGACTATCGGGTCGACGTGTCCGAGGGGTTCCAGGCGTACACGGCCCTCCGACTGCGCGGCCTGCCGGGCAAGTTTCTCTACTTCCCGAACGAGGGGCACTTCGTCCTCCGTCCCCGCGACCGCCGCCTCTGGTGGGGGACGGTGCTCGACTGGCTCGATGCCTCCCTCCGTCCGGCGCCGTAGCACCGTTGCCCATCTCTTTATGACCGAGGACGCATGAAATCCTTCCTGATCCGCTGGGCGATCAACACCATCGCCCTCTCGGCGGCGGTGCAAGTCATTCCCGGTCTCCATTTCACCGACGGGCCGCTCCAGCTCCTGGCGGTGGCCCTGGTCTTCGGTGTGGTCAATGCGGTGCTCCGCCCGATCCTGACCCTCCTCTCCTGTCCGCTCGTCCTGCTGACGCTGGGCCTCTTCACGCTGGTCATCAACGGCGTGATGCTGATGGTCACCGCGCGCCTGGCGGCGATCTGGGATCTGGGTTTCCGGGTGGATGGTTTCTGGCCTGCGTTCTGGGGCGGGCTCGTGGTGGGGCTGGTCAGCCTCGCCCTGGCGCTCCTCGTAAATGGGGAGCAGCGCCCGGGACCGGCGTGACGCTCATCACACAGCTCCCCGGGAGGCCGGCTTAACGTTTCGGGAAGGCCATCGTCTATTGGGCGTAGTACCCATCCGACATGACCAACCCGAGGAGTCTGACCCATGCGATTCCACACCACCGCCCTCCTGGTGGCTGCGGCCCTGGCTGCAACCGCCTGCAGTGACGCACCGACCGGCACTTCGACCGAAGAGGCCGCAGTCCAACAGGCCTACCTCGACGTCGATGCCGGGTATTTCGACGAAAATCCCGGCGGCGACGAGCTGCTCACCACGCCGATCCTGACCTCCACCTCGACGCTTTTCACCTCCCCTGGCGAGCCATACGTCGCCCCAGAGCACTGGGGACGGCGCCGCGCCAACGAGCCCCCGAGCCGGGACCGCATCGTGGTCATCGAGGGCGATACCGCCAGGGTGGCCGTGGCAGTGCGCTTCCGGGGACGGTTCCTGGTGGATACCACCTTTGACGGCATCGTGAATCCGGGCGCCAAACGGATGCACGAGACTCTCCGGCATCGCGCGGTGTTCGTGAAGGACGACTCCGCCCCGAGGGGCTGGCGGCTGATTGCCATGACCATCGGCAACATCGTCGATTCCGATCCGGACAGGCGGACGGTGGAAATCGCGTCGCTGGCGGTGTCGGTCAACGGCGAGATGGTCGGAGAGCTGACCGACCCGAATCAGCTCTTCCGGGTGCCGGGCGGCGTCCCCGAGCTGCATGTGGGCGACAGCGTGGAGGTCACCGTCGGCGTTCGAAACACCACCGGGACCGACCTGGCCCCGCCAACGCAGGTATTCCTGCATGTCCGGCATCACCGGGCCGACACCGACCACTGGGGCCGGATCCAGATGCGCCCGAACGACGATGGCACCTGGAACATCGGCTGGACGGTTCGGCGGCCGGGCATCGCCAGGATGGCCGTGGACGCGATCGACTCGGAAGCGCTGCAGACCCAGTCCGGCGACAACTACCGGGCGAATATCTGGGCGTTCCCGTACCGCGCCATGCCCTAGACGAGTACACAGGCAGCTCGCGCTGTCATCGCGACGAGGCCTCGCCAAGCCAGAACTCGCAGCCGATCGATCAGCGCCGGTCCCGGGGACGACTCCGAGGCCGGCGTTGTCGTGTCTAAGGTCTTTTGTGTCAATATGTTACATGTTCGTGACGGAGCTTTCGATGGCCCGACCTTCAGGCTAGATTCCGGGTGCCATGATTGCGCCGACCACGGTCCCCGCCACCGACGATCTCCCCGACCTGAAACAGGCCGGGCTGTACTTCAACCGGGAGCTCTCCTGGCTGGAGTTCAATCGTCGCGTCCTGCACGAGGCGCAGGACCGACGGACGCCCCTCCTCGAACGGCTCAAGTTCCTGGCGATCTTTGCGGGCAACCTCGACGAGTTCTTCCAGGTGCGTGTGGCTGGGCTGCGCCGGCAGGTCGACGTCGGCTACAGCGAGCGGACGGCGGATGGCCTCACGCCGGATGAGCAGCTGCGCACCATCGGGCGCATCGCGCGCGGGATGGTGGAGGAACAGTACCGCTGCCTCCTGGAGGAAGTCGTCCCCGAGCTCGCGGACGCGGGCGTGCACCTCCTGCTCGACATCGAAGACGCGACAGACGCCGACCGGACCCACCTGGAGGAGTATTTCCGGCGCAATGTCTTCCCGGTGCTCACTCCGCTGGCCGTGGACCCGGCGCATCCCTTCCCCTACATCTCGAACCTGAGCATCTCCCTCGCCGTCTTTCTCCGTGCGGTGGACGGAGAAGAGCGATTCGCGCGGGTCAAGGTGCCGAAGATCCTCCCGCGCTGGGTGGCGTTGCCTGGGACCCACCGTTTTCTCCCGCTGGAACAGCTGATTGGCGCGCACCTCGAATCGCTCTTCCCAGGGGTGGAGATCCTGAGCTGGCACTCCTTCCGGATTACCCGCAACACCGACCTGCAGATCGACCATGACGAGGCCGACGACCTGCTGAGCCTGATCCAGGAAGAGGTGCGGAACCGCCGGTTTGCGGAGGTGTCGCGGCTGGAGGTCGGCGCCGGGATGCCGGTCGCTTTGGCCCAACTGCTGCTGGCGGAGTTCAACGCGTCTCAGGACGAGGGCATCGACCTGACCCTCGACGACGTGTACGAGCTGCCCGGCCTCCTGGACTGCTCCGACCTGATGTCGCTGGCGACGCTGGACCTTCCCGCGTTGCGCGATCCGCCGTTTCTCCCGCTGACGCCGGCGCGCCTCGCCTCCGGCCGCAGCATGTTCGACGTGATTCGGGAGGGCGACCTCCTCCTGCACCACCCCTACGACAGCTTCCAGACCTCGGTGGAGCGCTTCCTCCAGCAGGCGACCGACGATCCGGACGTGCTGGCCATCAAGCTCACGCTGTACCGGACCGGCGGCGATTCCAGCATCGCGCGGCTGCTGGCGCACGCGGCCGAGCGGGGCAAACAGGTGGCGGTGCTGATCGAGCTGCAGGCCCGGTTCGACGAGGAGAGCAACATCATCTGGGCGCAGCGGCTGGAAGACGTCGGGGTGCACGTCAGCTACGGCGTCTCCGGCCTCAAGACGCACACCAAGATCATGCTGGTCGTCCGCCGCGAGGGGAACGAGATTCGCCGCTATGTCCACATCGGCACCGGCAACTACAACCCGCGAACCGCGCGACTCTACACTGATTTCGGCCTGTTCTCGAGCGACCCCGCGCTCGGCGAAGACCTCACGGACCTCTTCAACGAGCTCACCGGGTTCGGCGCCACGGAGCGGTTCCGCAAACTCCTGGTGGCGCCGAGGGCCATGCGGGAGCGCTTTGTCGAGATGATCCACCGCGAGTCGGAGCACGCGCGCGCAGGCCGCCCGGCGCGCATCCTCGCCAAGATGAACGCCCTGGTCGATTCGGGAATGATCCAGGAGCTCTACCAGGCGTCGCGGGCGGGGGTGCAGGTGCACCTGATCGTGCGGGGCATCTGTTGCCTCCGGCCCGGCGTGCCCGGGGTGAGCGACAATATCCGGGTCATCAGCATCGTCGGCCGGTTTCTCGAGCACAGCCGGGCGTTCTGGTTCCAGAACGGCGGAGCCGACGAGGTCTACATCGGCTCAGCCGACTGGATGCCGCGCAACCTGGACCGGCGCGTGGAGGCGGTGGCGCCGATCGAGGATCCGCATCACCGGCGCGCGATGCGCGACGTGCTCGAATTGATGTGGGAAGACAACCGCCAGGCGTGGGACCTGCTGCCCGACGGAACCTACCGGCAGCGGCGGCCGGCCTCCGGGGAGGAGGAACGCGCCACCCATCGGCGCCTGCTGGACGCTAGTACTTGAGGCCGGCCGACTCGGCCAGCTGCCGCGCCAACTCCGCCTGTTCCGGGGTCAGGGTCTCCGGCAACTCGACCCGCACCGCCACGATCTGATCGCCCTGCCGCCCGCTCCGTTCAAGCCCCTGTCCCTTGATGCGGAACTTCCGCCCCGGCTGCGTCCCGGGCGGCACCTTCAGCACGATCTTCTTGCCATCCAGCGTCCGGACCCGCAGGCGGGTACCGAGCAGCGCCTGCGCGAGGTTGACCGGCACCTCGCAAATCAGGTCGAGCCCGTCGCGCTGGAAGAAGCGATCGGGTTCGACGGTGAACACCACGATCAGGTCGCCCGCCTGCCCTCCCCCCCGCGCCGGCTGCCCCTGCCCCTTGAGCCGCACCCGGGCGCCACTTTCGGTCAGCGGCGGAACGGAAATCAGGACGCGCCGCTCGGCGCGAATGTCCCCCGCCCCGCCGCAGGCGGGACAGCGCTCCGAGGGGACGGTGCCCTTGCCGCGACACTTGGGACAGGGGCGATTGACGGCGAAGCCCCCCTGGCCAAATGAGATCGAGCCGCGGCCGTTGCACTCATCGCAACTGGTGACCTTGGCCCCCGGCGCGGCGCCGCTCCCCTTGCAGGTGGCACACGCCTCGGTGACCGGGAGGGTGACCGGCACCTTGCCGCCCAGCATCGCCACGCGGAAGGGCACTTCGACATGGGCCTCGAGGTGCTCCGCGACCGGCTCCTCCCGCCGCCCCCGCCCGAAGATCGACGAGAAGATGTCGCCCAATCCGCCCAGGTCGCCGAATTCGAACCCCTCCATCCCCGGCTGGGCCTGCCCGCCGGCCCCGCCGGCCCCGCCGCCCCGCTGCCCCGCCGGACGCCGCGGTTCAAACGCCCCCAGCCGGCGCATTTGATCGTACTTCTTCCGCTTCTCGGCGTCGGACAACACCGAGTGCGCCTCGGAGATCTCCTTGAAGCGGTCGGCGGCGGCGGGATTGTTGGGATTGGCGTCGGGATGGTTCTGCTTGGCCAGCCGGCGGTACGACTTCTTGATCTCCTCTTTCGTCGCGGAGTCGGGAACACCGAGGACCTGGTAAAAGTCCCGCTGCGCCACCTAGGCCTGCCCCGGATCGGAATAGACCTGCACGCGGGCGGGCCGGAGGAGAGTGCCGTTGAAGCGGTAGCCGACCTGGAAGGTCCGGCAGATGGTGTGATCCTGGTCCGGCGCGGTCGGGGGTGTGGTGGCGACGGCCTCGTGGAGCTCGGGATCGAACGGCATCCCCGCGGGGTCGATCCGCTCGAGCCCCACCAGCTCCAGTTCCTTCCAGAGCTTCCTGCCCAGTAGCTCCATCCCCTCGTAGAGCGATTCCGCCGTCATGACGGCGCGGTCGCCGGAAAGGAGCCGGTCGATGTCATCGAGTTCGTCGAGCAGGCGGGCGGCAAACGCCCCCTGCGCCCGAGAGGTCAATTCTTCCCGTTCCTTGAGGGTGCGCTTCCGGAAGTTGTCGTACTCGGCGGCCAGCCTGATGTATCGGTCCTTGAGCGCGTCGTTCTCGCCCTCGAGACGACGAATGGCCTCGACCGCGGGCTCGAGTGGGACACCCCCCACGCCGACGGGATCGTTGGCCTCGTCGGCCTCGAGCTCGGCCTCGCCCAGCGCGCCGGGCAGGTCGTCGAGGCCGTTCTTGGTGTCAGTCACATGGGGGTCCGGTGGAGTGGGCATAAGGGAAGCTAATAGCAACCGGCGTGCCTCGGGGAAGGGTCATTCTGGCAGGCGTTGCAGCCGCCGCCAGAGCTCGTAGAGGGCCACCTGGGCCGCCCGATCTCTCACCTCTTCCCGGGTGCCCACCAGCTTGCGCAGCAGGGCATCCGCCCCGCCCGGCAGGGCAAAGCCGAGCCAGACCGTCCCCACCGGCTTGTCGTCCGACCCGCCCTCAGGCCCGGCGATCCCGGTGATGGATACCGCCACATCGGCACCCAGCGCGCGGGCGGCTCCGAGGGCCATCTCGTGGGCCACAGGGCCGCTTACGGCGCCGTGGGAGGCGAGGATCTCGCTCGGCACGTCCAGCAGCCGATGCTTGGTCTCGTCGGCATAGGCGATGATCCCGCCAAGGAACTGGCTGGAGCTGCCCGGGATGGCGGTCAGCCTGCCGCCGAGCAGCCCCCCGGTGCACGACTCGGCCACCGCAATCGTCAGCCCGCGGCGGCGCAGTTCGGACAGGACCACAGCGGCGAGATCGTCGTCCCCCCTCCCGTAGGCATGCTCAGCGGCCCGGTCGGCCAGCAGGGCGGCGGCCGCCTCGAGCCGCTGGTCGGCCTCGGCGGGGGGGAGGTGCCAGGCGGTCAGGCGCAGGTCGACGCTGCCGCGGCCCGGCAGGTAGGCGAGCGAGAGCGGCGCGATCGATTGCTCGGCGTCCCCCATCCGCTCGGCGAGCGTGGATTCGGCGATGCCGGTGGTGCGTATGGTCACCGACCGAATAACCACCCCGCCGGCTGCCCGCTCCGCCAGGCGGGGCGCCACCACCGTGGCGAGGAGGTTTCGCATCTCGACCGGGACTCCGGGGAGCATGACGACCAATCCCGGTGCTCCTTCGATCCAGAGTCCGGGGGCTGTCCCCCATCGGTTCGGGAGGACGACCGCGCCCTCCGGGACCTCCGCCTGTCCCCGGTTGTTGTCGGACGGCACCCGGCCAAACCGGGCGAATCGCGCCTCGAGGTCGGCCCAGACGGCAGGATCGAAGACGAGGCGGGCCCCGAAGAGGGCGGCGACGGCGGACTTGGTGATGTCGTCGGCGGTGGGCCCGAGTCCACCGGTGGTGATGACGGCGCCGGTTCGCTGCAGCGCGGCGGACACCGCATCCCGGATGGCGGTGACCTCGTCGGACACGGCGGTGCGCCGGACGACGCGCACGCCGACGGAGGCGAGCGCGCGCCCGAGTTCGGCACCGTTGGTGTCCACGGTGAAGCCGAGCAGCAACTCGGTGCCGACCGTGACGAGTTCGATGTCCATGGCGGGGCGGAGGGCCTACTCGGAACGCTGGGAGAAGAGCGCGCGGTAGCGGTACAGGTAGACGAGAAAGGAATAGACGGTCAGCGCGACGGCCAGGAGGAGCGCCACGGCCACAAACCCGCCGTGCCAGCGGCTCCACCACGCGAAGAAGGGCGTATGCTCCCATCCCAGCGGCCGCCCCGCGTCGCGGAAGGCGAACCAGAGGAAGATGCCGCCGATGAAGATGCTCTGGAACGCCGTCTTGAGCTTGCCGGCACCGCCGGCGGAGATGATGACGCCGCGGCGCTTGCCCCACCAGCGCAGCACGGTCATCGCGAACTCCCGCCCCAGCATGAGGACGCAGACCCAGAGGGGGATGCTCCCCCAGATCGGGATGTCATAGAGGTTGTGCCTGGTGCTCGAGATCCAGTAGATCGGGATGAGGCTGGCGAGGAGGAGGAGCTTGTCGGCGAGGGGGTCGAGCAGCTTGCCGAGGTCGGTGATCTGGTTCCGGCTCCGGGCCAGGTAGCCGTCGAGGATGTCGGTGAGCGCTACCGTGACGAACACCAGGAACGCGATGAACTTCGGCCAGTACCCTTCGATGAACGGAAGCAGGGCCACCACCGGAGTCATGGAGATCCGGATCAGGGTGACGATGTTGGGCAGGTTCCACATCCGCCCCACCCCCCTCAGCCGAGGGTCTTGAGCACGAGCTTGCTGACCGCTTTCAGGGTGTCGAACACTCCTTCGCCGTTGACCGCCACCGCCTCGAAGTAGGTGGCGCGCTCGATCCACTCCCCGTCCTGGGTCCGCCCGACGAGAAACTCCCCCTCGTGGTAGGGGTCCGCCTGCGGGCGCTGGCGCACGGCCTCCTCGACGGGCCAGCCGGGGTTGAGGGCCGCTTGCAGGTCGACGATCGAGGCGGCGTTCGGCAGGTCGCGCTTGTTGTACTGGATGATGAACGGGATGCGGGTCAGGTCATACCCGTGTTCGGCCATGTTGTCGTACAGGTTCTGCATCGCCTCGATGTTCGCTTCCATCCGCTCGATCTGGCTGTCGGCCACGAACACCACGCCGTCCACGCCCTTGAGGATCAGTTTCCGGGAGGCGTTGTAGTACACCTGGCCCGGCACCGTGTAGAGGTGGAAGCGGGTCTTGAAGCCGCGGATGGTGCCGAGGTCGACGGGGAGAAAGTCGAAGAAGAGGGTGCGCTCGGTCTCGGTGGCCAGGGAGATCATCTTCCCCTTGGCGCCGGGCGCGACCTTGTTGTACACGTGCTCCAGGTTGGTCGTCTTGCCCCCGAGTCCGGGGCCATAGTAGACCAGCTTGCAGTTGATTTCGCGGGACGCGTAGTTGATCATCGACATGCGCGCGTGCCTTCTATTCGCCGAAGAGTTTGTCGATTTCGTCCTCGGCCTCGCCGAGGAAGTCCTGCTCGACCCGCGGCGCCACGCCGCCGTCCCGCGCGAACATTTCCGTGAAGACCTGCGAGAGGTCTCCCACCGTCCCGCGCACCCGCAGCTTGACGAGGCCGAGCGTGGTGCGGGTGTCGAACAACACCACCAGAATGACCCGTCGCGCGATGTCGGCGAGGTACATCGAGGCGTTTTCGCCCTGGTGAAACAGGCTGCCGAACTCCGGTTCGCCAATCAGGCGGGCCAGCTGGTCGTTGGCGCTGAAGTCGGCCGCCGCGAGTGAGGCGAAGGTGGTGGGATCGAACTCGGGGGGTTCCCCCGCCGTCGCCACCATCTGGCCCGTGCGGTCCACCAGCAGGGCGGTCCGCGCGTTCGATTCGCGCAGGAACGCGGTCAGCATGACCACGATCTTGTCGTGATCCGCCTCTGCGAGTGACCAGCTGGACGCACCGGACATGCGGATGTCCTATCCGAGGGAGACTTCGAGCCGCCGCAGCAGCACACTGGCGCGCCGGCGGAGGCCGGGAACCGTTTCCCACACCAGATAATCGTGCAGCAGGCGCGCCGCCTCCGGCGATCGCTCCCCGGCGAGGTACGCGAGGGCATCGGCCCGTTTCCGTGCCTCGGGGCTGAAGAGCTCGGCGCGATGCCGGTCGAGCCGACGCTGCGCCATCTGCCAGCCGACCGCCAGGCCGGCCAGCGCGCCGCCGAGCAGCAGCAACCCGCGTGCGCTCATCCGGCCACGTCCTGCCGGGCCAGGAGCGCGTGCGCCAGGGTCACCCCGTCGACGTACTCCAAATCGCCGCCCATCGGGAGGCCGCGGGCGAGGCGCGTGACCCGGATGCCTTCGCCGGCCAGCACCTGATGCAGGTACGTGGCCGTGACTTCGCCCTCCATCGAGGGGTTGGTGGCGAGGATCACCTCGCGCACGCCCCCGCCCCGCACCCGTTCGAGCAGGCTGTCGATCCGAAGCGCTTCCGGCCCCACCCCGTCGAGCGGCGAGAGCCGTCCGCCCAGCACATGATAGCGGCCGCGGAACTCGGTGGAGCGCTCCACCGCCTGCACCGACGCGGCCTCCTCGACCACGCAGATCAGCGCGGCGTCGCGGCGGGCATCGCGGCAGAACTCACACCGTTCCTCTTCGGCCACGTAGCCGCACTCGGCGCAGGCGCGCACCGTGCTGGCGACCTGGTCGAGTGCGCGCGCGAGCCGGGTGGATTCCTCCGGCCCCTGCTGCAGGAGATGGAAGGTGAGCCGCTGGGCGGTCTTCCGGCCAATGCCGGGGAGGCGCGCCAACTCGGTGACCAGCGCCTCGATGGCCCGCACCGGCTAGAGCCCCAGCCCCGCGGGACCGGGCTGCACCTTTCGCATTTCCGACTGCGCCATGTCGGCGGCCTGTCGCTGCGCCTCGGCGACGGCGCCCAGGACCAGGTCGGCAAGCAACTCCGCGTCGCGATCCTCGAACGCCTCGGGATCGATCACGAGGGCGCGCAGCCGACCCTGTCCGTCCACGGTGGCCCGCACCAGTCCGGCGCCCGCGCTCGCCTCGATGCTGCGGCCCGCGAGTTCGGTTTGAAGTTGCTGCAGCCGGCCCTGCACCTGCTGGCCCAGCTGAAAGAGCTGCTGAAGATCTGCCATTCCACACCTAAGTCGCTGTCAGAGTGTAAGGTACGGGTGCCCACACAACGGGGCAACCCGGGTTCCTACTCTAATACTTCGAGGTCGAGCACCGCAGCCGCCGCGTCGAGCGCTGGGTCCTTCTTGCGGACCTTGGTGAGCCGCTCGCTGCGCACCGCTTCCTCCGTCAATCGCTCCGGGCGCGCGGCGGAGACCGGCGGCGCCACCTCCACGCTCGCCGACGTGCCCGCGACGGCGGAGATGATCGCGTCGACCGCACCCGACTGGCGGTCGAGCGCCTCGCGATACATCGGATTCTCCTCGGTGAGCCGCAGGTGGACCACCGTGCCGTTGATGCTCGCGGGTTCGGAGGCGGCGAGCGCGGCGCCGAGGAAACTGCCCTGCTCCCGCCCTCGCGACACCACGTCCTCCCACGCGACGATCAGCGCGTCCAGATCGAGACCGGTGGCCGCTGCCGCTTCGCGGCGCGGCGGCGGGGGCGGCGCGGCTGGAGCCGCGCGGCGAGGCCGCGGGGCTGCGGGGCCGGGAGGCGGCGGTGGAGCTCCGCCCGCCAGGACCGAGGCGAGGTCCACCGTGCGGTCCATCATCGTCCAGCGGAGGAGCAGCGTCTCCACGGCGAGGCGCGCGTTTCCGCTGCGGCGCACGGCGTTCTCGCTCTCGGCGAGCAGGCGCAGCATGCGAAGTACGTCGCCCTCGGTCAGCTGGTCCTTGTATTCCTCGAGTGCGGCGCGCAGCGACTCGGTGATCTCCTCGGGGTCCACGCCGACCTGCAGCATCATCAGCGCGCGCAGCATCTCGCCGGTGCCGTTCAGGAACTCGGCGAGGTCGGCGCCGGCGTCGAGGAGCCTCGCCACCAGCGGGAAGACGCCGGCCGGGTCGCGCGCGGTCACCACGCGCAGCACGTCGGCGTACATCTCGTCCCCGACCAGACCCAGCACCTCGCGCACCCGCTCCGCCGTCACGGCCCCTTCGCCGAAGGAGAGGCACTGGTCGAGGACCGAGAGGGCGTCGCGCATGCCGCCATCGGCGTGGCGGCCGATCAGCGTGAGGGCGTCCTCGTCGGCCTCGAGCTTTTCCTCGGCGAGCACCTGCGCCAGCCGGGTCCGGATGGCGGCGGGGCCGATGCGGCGGAAGTCGAAGCGCTGCAGCCGGGAGAGCACCGGTGCCGCGGTGTTGAAAATCTTGGCCGGTTCGGTGGTGGCAAAGACGAACACGACGCCCGGGGGCGGTTCCTCGAGGATCTTGAGGAGGGCGTTCCAGGCCTCGCGGGTGAGCATGTGCGCCTCGTCCACGATGTAGACCTTGTGGTGCCCCTCCTGGGAGGCGGCGTACATGGCGCGTTCACGGAGCTCACGGGCGTCGTCGACGCCCCGGTTGCTGGCGGCGTCGATCTCGATGACGTCGAGGTTGGCGGAGCCGTTCCAGATGCGGAGGCAGTTCTCGCACTCGCCGCAGGGCTCGCCCGCGGGGGTGACCGTTTCGCGGCGCTCGCAGTTGAGCGCCATGGCGAGGATGCGGGCGGCGGTGGTCTTGCCGACGCCGCGCGGGCCGGTGAGGAGATAGCCGTGGCCGAGGCGTCCGCTGGCGATGGCGCCGCGGAGTGCGGCCGCGACATGGTCCTGCACCAGGAGGTCGGCGAAGCGCCGAGGGCGGTACCGGCGTGCGAGTGCGATGGCCATGGCGATACGACCTGCGGAAGGACGGGAGAGGAAAGAAAGTTGCCCCAGGCGACCCGAAGCGACACCGGACATCGCTTAGCGCTGCTACCGGCAAGGTCCTGACGCGGTTCACGCGCCGACGCCCTCCGGACCTGGGGCGAGGGGAATATAACAGCAGCGGGGCGGAGGGGCAGCGGGGCTGGGGGGCAGCGGCGCAGGAAGGCCTGACCTCGTGTGATGGGTGCAAGGGGTTGCGGGTCGGTCGCCGGATGCGGCCTCGCAAATTGCGGCCGGTGGGGACGCCAAGGAGGCTCAGAGACTCTCAATTCCCGTGCGCTCCACAACCCGCCGGCGCGCCCCGTGCCGAGCCGTGGTCGGCCCCGCTGCCCACCGGCCTAGCCGCCCCGCCCTGATGGCGTGCCAACGATTGCGCATCGCCGGTGCCAAGTGTTATAATTGCTTCCGCATCAACGGGTTACCGATCACCGTCCGAGGCCCAGTATTTCGGAGTCGAATGTCAAACAGTTTGACAGATCACCCGTCTTGCTATCCCCAAGCCCTGAATGGACTTGGCCCATCAAATCACCATCATTCGTGACCTTTCTTGGCGCCCGGCGACGGTAGCGCCGATATCGGCACGCCCCTTGCCATCCAACGGGCCGCAAGCTTGTCCCAACGTTGGGACAGAAATGTCGGCCTTGTCGTCTTGAACAGGATTATTCGGTAGTCCAACGGCAGTTTCCTTCACAAAGGACCAGCATACCATGAACACCGCCTCCAAGCTGTCTCTCGCAGTTGTCGCGCTCCTCGCCCTCGGGGCCGCCACCGCCCAGGCGCAGACCGCCGGCATCAACGCCACGGCCACGGTGCAGACGCCGCTGACCCTGACGGGCCAGGCCGACCTCGCGTTCGGCGCTGTCTTCCCCGGTGTTGCCAAGACGGTCCTCTCGACCGATCCCGGCGCCGGCCGCTTCCTGATCGCGGGCCAGGGCTCCGCGGAAGTCAACGTCACGTTCGCGCTTCCCGTGAACCTCGTCTCCGGCGGCAACAACCTGCCGATCGGGACGTGGACCGGCGGCGAGTTCGACGCCAACACCCAGGCGAGCCAGACGGCCATCACCCCGACGGCCGCCACGGTCACCAACATCGGTGTCGCCGGCAGCCTCTACATCTGGCTCGGCGCCACCGTGAGCCCGGCCTTCGGCCAGGCCGCCGGAGCGTACAGCTCGCCGATCACCATGACGGTCGCGTACACCGGCAACTAGGCCGGACACCGTGAGGCGGTGACACCGGCGGCGTGAGCGCGAGCTCGCGTCGCCGGTGCGCCCTTCCGGGCCATGAACCACACGACGCGCATTCTCCGGACGCTGGTCATCGGGGCAGCCCTCTGCGGCTCCCCTGAAGCTCTGCGTGCGCAGGCAGTCGTCGGGCTCCAGAACCTGGACTTCGGCGCCCTCATCCCGGGCGTCCCGACGACGATCGCCAAGACCGACCCGGTGCGCAGCGGCCAGTTCCGCATCACCGGTGCCGGCTTCTTCCGGAACGTCACCATCAGTTTCGTGCTGCCGACGGTCATGACCGGGCCGGGCGGCGCCACGATCCCGCTCACCTTCCTGAACACCGACGGCGGGTTCTCGGGATGGAGCGGGGCGATCAACAACCAGACCACGTTCAATCCGAACACGCCGTACAACGGGTTCATCTGGTGGGGGACCGCCGGGATCTACCTCGGCGGGCGGGCCAACCCCTCGCCGACGCAGCAGGGCGGGAGCTACAGCGGCAACATCATCATGACCGTCATTTTTCTCTAAGTCAGTCAGGCCGATGAACTACACGACCCGCACGCTCGCAGCCTTGATGACGCTGACTCCCGCCGCCGCCCTGGCGCAGGGGGTCATCGTGGCGCCGCATGCCGTGTACATCGACCACACCACCCGCGCCGGCTCCATCACACTCTACAATCCGGGCGATGAGCCGGTGGAGGTTGGCATCTCGTTCGGCTTCGGCTACCCGACCACCGATTCCGCCGGCTCGGTGGGGCTGGAATTGCTGGACGAAGCCCCCGCCGATCAGCCGGCTGCCACCCCATGGCTGCAGGCCTTTCCCCGCCGGGTCACGGTCGGGAAGCAGCAGCGGCAGACCATCCGGATCCTCGGGTCTCCGCCCAACGGCCTCCCCAACGGAGAGTACTGGGCCCGCCTCATCGTGAGCGCCAAGGCCGGACAGGTCCCGGTTGCCGGCGTGCCCGACTCCGGCAACATCAGCGTGGGACTCACCTTGGAAGTGCGGACCGTGATCGCGGTGGTCTACCGGAAGGGCGCACTCACCACCGGCATCACCCTGGCGCCGATCAGCGCCTCCTACGCCGACGACACGGTGGCGGTCCGCGTGCCCATGACCCGGACCGGCACCGCCGCCTACCTCGGCACCGCACACGTCCAGCTGGTGGACGCCAAGGGGACCCTCGTGGCGGAGACCGACCGCACGGTCGGTGTCTACTACGCCCTGGATCCCCGACTCGACGTGCCGGTCGACTCGCTGCCCGCCGGGACCTACAAGGTCCGCGTCAGCGTCTCCACCGACCGGACCGATCTCCCCGCCCGCACGGCCCTTCCCGCGCCGCCGGTCCGGGACTCGGTGGAGATCACGATCAAGTGAAGCGTCTCGCCGTGGCCCTCCTGCTCCTCCTTGCCCCGACGGCGGCGGCGGCGCAGGGCGTCTCGCTTGCGGGGCGGGCCACGGCCACGGTATACGGGGTGCCGATCACCTTCCTGAACCTGCAGAATCTGGATTTCGCCACCGTCACCCGCGGCGTGCCGAAGACGGTCGTCCAGAATACGGCCGCGGCCGGGAAGGTGCGCGTGGCCGGTCAGCCGAACGCCTTCACCCAGATCCGGTTCACCCTGCCCACGCAGCTGCAGAACATCCAGGCGCTGCCCGGCATCACCATGCCGATCAGCTTCGCGGCGAACTCGGCCCGCTGGCGGCGGACCAACGACCGTCCCAACGGGGGCCGCATCTTCAACCCGGCCGTCGGGGTCAACAACGCCCGCTTCGGCAACAATGCGAACCCGTACTACTTCGTGTATCTTGGCGGGACCGTGAATCCATCACCCACGCAGACACCGGGCATCTATCAGGGGACGATCATCCTGACCATCACCTACCTCTAGCATGTTGGTGGGGATCTTGGCCAAGCTGGTCGCTGCACTGATTCTGGTTCTCCTCGCCGTCGGGGTGTTTGTCGGCGGGGAGAAGTTCGTGTCGCTATTGGACAGGGCGGGCGGCCCCGCCCCGCCGACGGTGCTCCGCACCCCCCCCAACACCGTTCCGCACGCGACCTACGCACCGATGCCCACGCCGAGCCAGCCCCGCCGGCCCGCCCCCGCAGTGGCTGTGCTGACTCCGCAGGGATCGCCTCCCAGCCCCACTCCCTCCCTGCCGGCCCGCGAAGCCGCCCCGCGGCCCAGGCCGACGCGCGGCGCGCTGCGGCCGAGCCTGGAACCCGACTCCCGACGCCCGGCACAGCCTCCGGCTCCGACCCCTGCCCCACTGCGGGAGGCCGATGCTTCACCTCCCCCGTTGACAGCGGCGGCCCCGCAATCGGCACCGGCTCCACTCGCGGATACCGTCGTCGCTCATGCTGCGCCCCTGCCTCCCGACCCCGAGGCCCAACCACCTGGCCCATCCGGCCCCGAGGCCGTGCTCGTGGAGCTCCAGCTCGGCCGACTGGTCGGGCGCACCGTGGCCGCATACCGCGATGCCGACGTGGCGCTGGTGCCGCTGGCGGCGTTCTTCGATCTGGCCGAAATCGGGTATGGGCGCAGTCCGGAGGGCGTGCTGGAGGCGCGGCTCGAGCCGAGGGGTGAAGATGTGGTGGTCGCGGCGGGCACCGACTCGGTCGCTGTCGGGAAGCGCCGGTATCCGGTGGACAGTACCAGTCTCCTCCTTCGGGACGGGGAGTTGTACCTGGCCACGCAGGTCCTCGGCGAGATGCTGGACCTCGACTTCGACATCAACTGGCCCGATCTCACGGTGACGGTGCTGAATCCCGACTCGCTGCCCGTGGCACGACGCATGTGGCGCGACCAGATGCGAGCGCTCCTGGCGCAGCGGTACGGCGCCAAACCGGACACGACCTTCGGCGCGATGCGGACCAAGTGGGATGGGCTGGTCCTCGACTACAACGTGGCCTTCCCGCTCTCCGACAACATGGTCGGCGGTTCGTCGTATCAGTTTGCCCTGGGCGCCCAGGTGGGCGGCGGGGCGCTCGAAGTCGGCGTCCGGAGCCTTGGCACGCTGGAGACGGGCACGGCGGAATTCGCGGCCACGTGGAAGGGCGTGTGGATTGACAACACGTACGTGAAGCAGCTCACGCTGGGCACCACGGCCCTCACCGGGCCGCGCTATGCCGGCATCCGGGGCGTGGCCGTCACCAACTCCCCCTACGTGCGACCCACCTATGTCGGCCAGCTGGATTACTACGGCCGTCTGGAGCCGGGGTGGCAGCTGGAGGCGTACTCGGGGGCGCAGCTGGTGGCGTTCGACTCGATCGGGGCCAGCGGCGATTACTCGATGACGCTGCCGGTCGGCTACGGCGAGAACCCGGTGGATTTCATCGCCTACGGCCCCACCGGCCAGGTCCGCCGGTTCAACCAGACCTACCGGGTGGTGAGCGAACAGCTGCCCTACAAGCAGTTCGAGTACGGCATCGCCGCGGGCGCCTGCGTGGCCACGCTCTGCAACGCCGCGCTCAACGCCGACCTGCACTACGGCGTGTCGCGCCGCGTCACGGTGCGGGGTGGCGTCGAGGGCTATTCACGCGACAGTCTCTCCGACCTGATCCATCCCTACGCGGTGGCCACCGGCCTGATCGGCAACGCCATCACGCTGGAGGGAGAGGCGGTGGGCAGCGGCTGGGTGCGCGGCGCCGTCCGGTTCGAGCCCTCACTGAATTTCCGGCTCGGCACCGGCTACACCGCCTTCGACGCGACGGTGGAGCGCTCGGTCATCGCGCCGCAGGGCCGTCGATCCCAGTGGCTCTTCGACGCGTTCGTGCGCCCGATTCCCTCCCTCGCCTCGTTCTACCTGCAGGGAACGGCGGAGCTTGACGAGGGCGTGGACCTCGACATGAGCCGGGCGCGGCTTCAGGCCTCGGTGCAGGCCGGCGGGGTGCGGCTCTATCCGTATGTGCGGTTCGAGCGCTTCGTCCCGACGCTCGGGGAGACGACCCGCAACCAGTACGCCGGACTCACCGCGTACGCGAACGGGAGGCCGGCCTGGGGCTCGGTGCTCAGTGGCCTCTGGTTCCGGGGGGACGTGGAGGCGGGAGGCACGGGCGACGGCGTGAACCTGGCCGCGGTCACCGTATCGAGGAGTTTCGGGCCGGCCCTCCGCGTGGAGGGGGGCGCGGCGTGGCGGCGCAGCGTCCCGGGCACGACGTTCACCTTCTCGATCGTGTCGTACCTCCCTGCCCTGCAGGCGACGACGACCGCCATCGCGCCCACCGAGGGCCTGGGCGGCGTGTACCAGACCGTGCAGGGCGCGCTGGTCTACGACAAGAACCTGGGTCGCGTCACCGCCAACCCGAATCCCGGCATCCAGCGCTCGGGCGTGTCGGGCACGGTGTTCATCGACGACAACGCCAACGGCACGCAAGACCCCGGTGAACCGGGGGCCATCGATGTCCGCGTCATCGTGGGTTCGTTCACCGCGCGCACCGACAGCAACGGCCAGTATCATGTCTGGGACGTCCCCGCGTTCGAGCCGGTGCTGGTCCAGATCGACAGCACCTCCCTCGACAACCCGCTCTATGTGCCGGCGTTCGCCAGCGCGAGCCTGCAGCCGCCGCCGAACGCCTACCGACAGCTGGACCTGCCGATGGTGGCCGGCGCCGTGCTCGAGGGTCGCGTCATGCAGGATGGCGCGCCGCTCCCCGGGATTACCCTGGTGCTGACCCATCGCGCGAACGGCAAGACCACGTCGATCGCGACCTTTTCCGACGGCAGTTTCTATGTGCTGGGGGTCAAGCCGGGCCGGTACACCCTCGAGGTGGATCCGCGCGATCTCTCCGCGCGGCGCCTGACCGGCGAACCGCTGCTGCTCACGGCCCAGCCCGATGCACCGGACCAGTTGAGCAATCTGGTTGTTGAGGTACGGAGCGCGCCGTAGACCCACTTCTGTCATTGCGAGGAGGCTCCGTCAGGAGCCGACGAAGCAATCTCGGACCACGCCGCCCCCTCTCGTCCTACAATGCCTCCCAAAGATCCCGCCAAGTTGGGTTCGTTTCACGAATCAGCGCCCGCTTCTGACCGCGAGACCCTGCCTTGATCTGCTTCTCCCGCAGAATTGCGGTGACCGGAGACCCATGGGCCTCGAACCAGACGAGGCGATTCACGCGGTAGCGCGCTGTAAACGCGTCACCACGGCCTGAACGGTGCTGAGCAACCCGCCGACGCAGGTCACGAGTGACGCCGACATAGAGAACCCGTCGGCCGACATTTGTAAGCAAGTAGACGAAATAGTACCGGCGGCCAGGCATGGCACCAACCTGGGTCGGCCGTGTCAACCAGCCATCAACCGATGGCCCGAGATTGCTTCGGCCGCTCTGCGGCCTCGCAATGACAGAAGAGGGGGAGGGCCTCGCAATGACAGAACGGAACCGTCGTGCGGCCTCGCCTTGACAGGCCCTAGGTCAAGATCGCCCGCTGTTGCCGCTGCATGGTCCGCAGTTGCCAGGTTTCCGCCACGATCCCGCCCAGCAGGAACACCAGCGCGGTATACCAGACCCAGAGCACCGTGAGGATCAGCGCGGTCAGGTGGAAGTCCACCGAGACCGTCTGGACCGTCGCCACCTTCCCGATGTACATCGCGAAGAGTCGCTTGGCCACGTCGAACGCCAGGGCGCCGAAGGCCGACGCCACCAGCGCGGCCTGGGTGTCGATGCGCCGCACGGAGGCGTACTTGTAGAGCAGGAAGAAGAGCGTGAAGGTGAGCGCCAGCCCGAGCACTTCGGGAATCCACTGCCCGAACGACGAGAAGAAGAACCCCACCAGCGGCGAGTCGACTTCCCCGTAGGCGCGTGCGACGCGAATCCCCGCGGTGATGGCCGTGGTGAGCAGGAAGACGCCCAGCGTGAGGATGACCATCCCGACATCGCGGAGCTTGCTCAGGAGGTAGCCCACGAGGAAGTGGCGCCGCTTGGGCGGGCGGACGCTCACGTCGTACATCTGGTTGAGCGCCGTGCGGATGCTCGCGAAGAGCCGGGTGCTGAACCAGAGGAAGGCCGGCACCGCGTAGAGCGAGAGCTTGCTGCCGTACTGCGCCACCCGGCCCAGGATCTCCTCGAGGAGAAAGAAGGGATCGCTTCCGGCCGTCCGGTCGTGACTCGGCAGGAACGCCTCGAAGAAGCGCGGGAGGTCGATGGGGCCGGTGCCCGCCCAGGGCTGGGCCAGCTCCGTGAGGCCGACGAGGAGGAGCAGGACGAACGGGATGGCGGCGAGGAGCGCGTCGAAAGTGAGCGCGCTCGCCAGGAAGGGGACGTGGTTCTCGTCGGCCGCCTGCAGGGTGCGGCGGAGGAAGCCGCGGAAGGACTGATGCCAGCCGCGGATCCGTTGCCGGTTCAGATGGCAGGCTCCTCATCATCGGCCATGGCGGCCGCGCGCCGGCGGACGCGGGCGTCGGCCAGCCGCCGCTCCAGCTCTTCCCGCGCCGAATGACTGGCGCCCCGGACCGCGTCCCGGGCGTCGCCGGCGCGCTCCCGCACATCGTCCACCCGCTCGCGCACCGCGTCCTTCACCCGCTCCGCCTCGTCGCGCACCCGCTCCTTCCCTTCCTCGAACCGGTCGCCGAGCTCGTCCAGCCCGTCTTCCGCCAGGTCGCGCAGGTCGCGCGCCTTGCGCTTGATGAGCCGCCGGGTGTGTTCGCCGCTGTGCGGCGCGAACAAAAGCGCCAGCACCCCGCCGAGCGCCGCCCCCGCGAGAAACCACTTCACGCCGGAGCCGTTCTCGTCCCTCACGTAGACCACTTCATCCTCGTCCTGACGTGCCATGTCATTCTCCCGCGTCGGGGTCGTCCTCGGCGGAGACCGACACCTTCTCCAGCGAGGCGTGATGCTGCACCGGCGCGTGAATGAACCGGTCCACCAGGGTGTCGGTGCCGTTGACGTTCAATTGCTCAAAGAGAAAGCGGAAGGTGCGCTCCAGGTCGGCGGCGATGGCATCGCGAACCCCCTGCGGCAACGCCCAGCATTCCTCCTTGAACGGCCCGATGGCCTTCTTGCGCGCCTTGTAATAAAACTGCTCCTCGGAATCTTCCGGCTTCCGTTCCCCCTGGGCGTTGGCGTCGAGCCAGGCGTACATGCGCCCGCGCAGCGCCGCCGGCAGCTTCGGGTGGTCGAAGACGATGTTCTGGAAGTTCGTGGCGAGGTGAATCTCACAGGCCTCCACCCGCGGGAAGTTCCCGAAGGCGTTGCTCGGCAGGGTGCTCGCGCCGTGCTGCACCGCCCCGGCCGTCCCGTAGTCCTGCCGCGCCGCCCGGCTCAACGCCGCCAGCGCCTCGAGATCCAGCTTGACCGCGGCGATGCTGCCGTCCGGCAGGACCACGCCCCCGTGCGAGGTCCCCGTCTGCACCGAGATCTTGCTCAGCCCGTCGGACACGCCGAGCCGGTCGAGCGTCGACCGGCAGCCGCGCATGAAGACGTGCAGCTCCTCCACGGTGCTGTTCTTGTGGCCCACTTCGCCGATCTCGCCGCCGACCGAGACGGTGATGCCTTCCGGCTCCCGCTCGCGGATGAAGGCGGTGATTTCCGCGCAGCGCTCGAAGTTGTCGCGCTGCTGCTCCTCGAGCGTGGCCCGGGAAAGGTCCACCAGGGTCGAGGTGTCCACGTCGATGTTGTAGAACCCGGCGGCCACCTCCTCTGCGATCAGTTTCTTGACCTCGCCCACCTCGCCCTCGGGGTCGGCGGCGTACTTCTTGGCGTTTACCTGGCAGTGGTCGCCCTGGATGAAGAGCGGGAGGGTGTAGCCCTCACGCAGCGCTGCACCGATGAGGACCGCCACATACTCATCGGGGCGCTGGGCGGTGTAGGCGATCTCGCTCCGGGCGATTTCAAGGATGATCGCCCCCGCCTTCCCTGCCAGGGCGGCCCGAAAGACGGCCCGCGCGCTGTCGTAGGCCAGCATCCGCACGTTGATGGCCGGGACGGTGAATCCACCGCACTCCCCGCGCCCGCGGGCCAGGTACAGGTCGTTGATGGAGGCGGGGCGCGCCCCGGTGGCCTGCCCGAGCTCCCAGAGCAGCCAGCGGGCCGCCTCGCGCTCCGGCTCATCGCCGAACACCGCCTGCCGGACCAGGGTATCGGTGGCCGGTCCGCGGAGCACCGAGGGGTTGGACAGCCGGACGCCGCCGGGCCCCTTGGTCACCGCGCCGCCGAAGAGCTGGATGGCCTGCTGCACGTGGTCAGTCACGAAATACGTCCTCGAAAGTAGGGACAGAGGCGATGGGCAAAATCTAGACCGCCGACGGCCTCAGCGCCAAACCGATTCAGGCGGTGTCCGCATCGGCGTCCAGCGGTGGAACCGGCGCCTCGTAGCCCACCCGGCCGAGTGCCCCGAAGGTCAGCCGTTTTCCCAGTTCCACGCCGGGCTGGTCGAAGGGATTGACCCCGTACCAGCAGCCGGCGTAGCCGGTGGCCAGCTGGAAGAACATGAGGAGTTCGCCGATCGACTCGGGGGAGAGATCCGGGAGCGCAATGGTGCAGTTCATCCGCCCCATCTGCCCCAGCGCCGCCGAGGTGGCCTCGTACTCGGCGCGGAGGAGATCGCCGAGCGTCCGTCCGCCGAGGCAGGCCACCTCCTCTGGCATCCCCTCGAGTTCCGGGATCAGCACATCTTCCCCGGGATCGGCCACCGTCACGAAGGTGATGACCTTGTCGAAGGGCCCTTCCATGAAGAGCTGGACCTGGGAATGCTGGTCCGTCGCGCCGATGGCGCCGACCGGGGTCGGTCCGGCGTGTACCACCAGCCCCTTCCGGTCCAGCCGTTTGCCGAGGCTCTCCGCCCAGAGCTGGCGAAACCACTCGGCGACGTCCCGCAGCCGGTCGCTGTAGGGCATGAGGACGTGCACGCGCGCCCCAGCCTGGGTATCGGCGGCCCAGTGGAGTCCGGCAAAGAGCGCGGCGGGGTTCTTGAGGAGGTCTCCCTCCTCCGCCCGCGCCACCGCCCGTGCGGCTCCCTCCACCAGCGCGGCGATATCGATGCCCACCAGCGCCGCCGGCAGGAGGCCGACCGGCGAGAGCACGCTGAACCGGCCGCCGACGTCGGAAGGGACCTCGAGGGTGGCGATTCCCTCCCGGGTGGCGAGCGCCCGCAGGGCGCCCTGTTCCGGATCGGTGGTAAACACCAGATGCCGACTGGCCGCTCCCCCGAGGGCGTCGTCGAGCCACTTCCGCACCACGAGGTACTGGGCGAGGGTCTCGGCGGTGCCGCCGGACTTGCTGATGACATTCACGAGCACGCGGCGGGGATCGATCCGCCGCAGTGCGGCGGCGACGGAGGTCGGATCCACGTTGTCGAGCAGCGTCAGGCGCGGGAAGAACTCGCGCGCCTCGTCGTCGAGTTCGTTCCACGCCGGGGGCCGCAGCGCCGAGAGAAGGGCGCGGGTCCCCAGGGCGGAGCCGCCGATGCCGAGCACCAGCACGTGGTCGTGCGCCTGGCCCAGCCCCTCGGCGAAGGCGGCAATCTGGCGGACGGTCTTCTCCTGCTTGGCGAGGCCGTAGAAGCCGTATTCGCCCGCTGCCCGCCGCTCCCGCACCTCCGCCTGGAGGGCGCCGAAGCGGCGCGCCAACTCGTCGAGCCGGCGGCGCGCCAGGCCATGTTCGCCGTCGAGCCGGTCCTGCAGGACCCTGCCATACTGCAGCTTCATTGCGAAACCTCCACCGTCAGTCCGTCATACGCCGGCCAGACACCCTCGGGCAGCCGGGCCGCCAACTCCGCGTGCCCCGTTTCGTGGGTCAGGTGCGTCAGGTAGGTCCGGGTCGCTCCGAGTTCCCGGGAGAGCGCCACCGCCTCGTCGATGCTGAGGTGCGTCGGGTGGGGCCTCCACCAGAGGGCGTTGAGCACCAGCACCTCGACGCCCGCCAGCGCCGCGCGTTCCACCGTTCCCACTTCCTTCACGTCGGTCAGGTACGCCAGCGGGCCGAAGCGATAGCCGTACACCCGAAGATGGCCGTGCGGAAAGGCCAGCGGGAGGACCGGCACGCCGGCCACCGTGGTGGCGACCCCGGGCTCGAGGGCGTGCGGCTCCAGGTGCGGCTTCGAGGTGCCCTCGTAGGCGGTGACCCCCGGGTCGAAGATGTAGCGGTACGTCGACTCGAGCTGGGCCAGGGTCTCGGGAGGGCCGTAGATGGGGAGATGACCCTTGTTGCGGACGGTGAAGATCCGCAGATCGTCGATGCCGGCAGTATGGTCGGCGTGCTCGTGGGTGTACAGCACCGCGGAGAGCGAGCCCACCCCCTGGCCGAGCAGCTGGAGCCGCAGTTCGGGGGGGAGTCGAGGAGGATGGTCGTCTCTCCCACCTGCAGGAGCGCGCCGGAACGGGTGCGGTGATCGCGCGGGTCGGTCGAGCGACAGACGGCACACCCGCAGCCCACCTGCGGCACGCCAAACGAAGTGCCGGTGCCGAGGAAGGTGAGCCGCATCCCGCTACACGGTCTCGATCTTGAGCAGGTTGGTGGTACCCGGCATGTCGAAGGGCACGCCGGCGGTGACGACCACGCGGTCCCCCGGACTCACCAGCCCCTGCGCCAGCAGGGCGGCGCGTGCCACCAGCACCATGGCATCGTAGTCCGGCACCCGGTCGACCAGCACCGGCGTGACCCCCCAGACCATGGCCAGAGCCCGGTAGGTGTCCTGCTCCGGGGTGATGGCGACGATCGGCACGGACGGGCGGAACGACGCGACGGTGCGGGCGGTGAAGCCGCTGGAGGTGAAGCAGGCGATGAGCCGAGTGTCCAGCAGCTCGGAAGCGGCACAGACCGCCACGGCGATGGCGTCCTCGGTGCGGGCCTTCCGCTCCGCGAACCGGTCGCTGGCCCCGCCGCTCCGCCGCCCGACCGCCAGGTCGAAGGCGGCGCTCCGCCCCTTTCGGTGGCGTTCGACCTCCCGCGCGATGCGATCCATCGCCTGCACCGCCTCGAGGGCGTAGTCCCCCACGGCGGTCTCGGCGGAGAGCATGACGGCATCGGTTCCGTCGAGGATCGCGTTCGCCACATCGGAGGCCTCGGCCCGGGTCGGCCGGGGGGCGTGGACCATCGATTCGAGCATCTGGGTGGCGGTAATGACCGGCTTGCCACGCAGATTGGCCTCGCGGATGAGCCGCTTCTGCACCAGCGGCACCTCCTCGAAGGGCAGCTCGACCCCCAGGTCGCCCCGCGCCACCATGACGGCGTCGGTGGCATCGAGGATCGACTCGAGGTGGAGGAGCGCGGTGTCCTTCTCGATCTTTGCCACCAGCTGGATCTGCTTCGGAATCAGGGTCCGGAGCTGGGTCAGGTCGGTGGCGCGCCGGACAAAGGAGACGCCGACGTAATCGACCCCGAGCTCGACGGCATGCGCCACCTCCTCCCGGTCCTTCTCGGTCACCGCCGGGGCGCTCACGTCCACGCCGGGAAGGTTCATCCCCTTGTTGGCCCGCAGGAGGCCGCCGTAGCGCACCACCCCGTCGACCCGGTCGCCCCGGACGGCGGTGACCTCGACTGCGAGGAGACCGTCGTCGAGGAGGATCTTGGAGCCGGGGTGCATGTCGCCGGCCAACCCGGCATACGTGGTCGGCAATTCGGCCGCCGTCGCGCTGTCCTCGGGCGCAAAGGTCACCAACTGGCCCTGCGCCAGCTCCCGCGGCTCGGCGAGCTGGCCGACCCTGATCCGGGGGCCGTGCAGGTCGACCAGGATGGCCACCGGGCTCTTCCTGTCCTTCCGGACCCGCTGGAGGTCCCGAATCCACTTTGCCCGCAGCTCCGGCGTCCCGTGCGAGGCGTTCACCCGGACCACGTTGACCCCGGCGTCGAGGAGCTGGGCCATGCGGTCGGGATGGCACCAGGCGGGGCCGAGGGTGGCGACGATCTTGGTCCGGCGGATCGGGGAAGTCGGCAAGGAGCGGCTCAGGGTTAGGCGGGGTCGGGGACGTGCGCGCACTGATGGATTCTAACAGGAGCGGGGCCGCGGGGCCGAAGCTGTTCTGGACGTCATCCCGGCGCAAGCCGGGATCCAGGTTCCCCGACCATCAATGGACCCCCGCATTCGCCGGGGTGCCGACCGGGGCTGTGGGCGGCCCGTTGCGCCGAGCCGCCACCCCCTGACGTTTTCCACACCCGCCCACCTGGCCGATTCCCGGTCACCGGTTTGTGAAGGAACCTCCCCTTCGGCCGGGCCCCAGATATCCCCAATTGGGGAGGATGTTCATATATCATTTCCACCTCCCAACAGCCAGTTCGGCAGCCAGGGCGGTGGCGGGTCGGTGGCTATCCACGTGGGTGTGGAATGGGTAAACTTTCCCCCAGAAACGGCGTGGAAAGCGTGGAAAGAAGGATATTAGTCGTTGTGGGACAAAGCACTAGAGGTAGACTTAAGTATCCACTTTAAGTGGAACGCCTAACTTTATTATCAACATCACTTACAGATTGGGATAATATGTGGATAATAGAGAGGTGACAGTGTCGTCATCGGGGCTCGAACATGCGCATTTGCTGCATAAAGCAGCCCCGGGACCACCAAAATGGGGGGTCGCCGGGGCGAATGGCATCTGGGCTTGTGGAGAACCGAAATTCAGTCCAGGAGCTCCAGGTCCACCATCTGCCCGGCCTGGAGTCCGAGCTCCTTCACGATCCTCTCCGGAAGCGTCACCCCTGCCCCGCTGCTGAAGCTCCAGCCGCGGGTCTTGAACCGCCTCCCGCCGACCATGACGGTCACCGGGACGCTCTTGCCAAGGGGGAGACTTCCGGCCGGCAGGAACACCTTGGCATAGGTACTGGCGCCGTAGCGTTCGAGGACGATCCGTTCGTGAACGAGGGTGGACATGGCGGCTCCGAACAGTGGAACCGCTAACCTATCCCCCGCCCGGCTGGGCGCCAGAGGCACTTGGCCGGGTGAACTCCACCCGGGCATCGCCGCCCCAGTACATCGGGCCGAACATCCGGATTGGCGAGGCCTTGAGGGCTTGGGCTAGGTCATCCTTGCCCTGCACGTTGAAGACGCCGGGGAGGTGGCGGAGCCACTGGGGGCTCGAGGAGGCGGTCGCGGTCCAGTGGATGGCCCGCTTCCCGTCGAAGATCTGGCTGGTGGACCGGGCCTCGGCGTAGACCGAGGAGTCGCGGCCGGCCATCTGCCCCTTCCAGGTGAGGACCGTCTTTCCGATGGTCACGGTGTAGTTCTGCGTGGTCGACCCGGGGATCGTCACGAGACTCCGCTTGAAGGTTAACATCGGGATGAAGGCCGCCTCCGTCTGCTTCCGCACCCGCCAGTCGTTGGTCCAGTACCGGACGACAAACCACTGATCGGAGGTGGGGGTCCCCGCTTCCCGCGTCCCGGCGATGGCCCAGTAACCGATGAGCTCCCGGGTCCCCATCTTTCCCTCTGCAGTGTACCGCGCCTCCCCGGAGATGATCGAAGGTGACTCGATGAAACAGAGCTGGGCCGGCACCCAGCTCCCCAACTCGGGATTTCCCTCGACTTCCCGGTGGAGGACCGGGGAAAGGGTGTCCACGCTGGACGCCGGAATCGCCCGAAACCCCTCCGTGAGATGCCCGGCCGCCATGTCGGGGGCCATCAGGAACTCGACACAGGCCGAGAATTCGACCCCCGGGAAGACCCAGAGGTAGCTGGGATCGGACCCGGACTGGGCGGAGGCGGACGTCGCCAGAGCGCCCAGCAGGCCCAATGCGGGCAGGCAGGACTTCAGGGTCACGGTTTCCCTCTGGCGGTGGCGATCGCCTTCTGGAGGCGATCGTAGCCCTTCGGATCGGTCGCGTTGAACTGCATTTCCCTCCAGGCGACCTTCCCGTCCTTCCCGATGACGTAGACCACCCGCCGCATCGCCCCCTGCGACCCCTTGGCCCCGTATTTGGCCGCGATCCGCTGCTTCGGGTCCGAGAGCAGCTTGAACGGCAGCCCGAGGCTCTCGGCGAACCGGACGTGGGACTCCAGGCTGTCGACGCTCAGTCCCACGAGGACGGCGCCGGCGAACAGGGAATCGTACCGGTCGGCGAAGGTCCGCATCTCCGCCGTACACCCCGAGGTGAAGTCGCGCGGGTAAAAGGCCAGCACGATCACCTCCCCCTTCAGCGCCCCGAGCGTGAAGGGGTCATCCGCCGCCCCGATCCCGTTCTTGTCGGCCCAGGGCAGGGAGAAATCGACCGCCTTCATTCCCGGCTCGGGGCCGGTGACCAGGATCGCCGTGGCGGGTCCGGTATCGGCAGCGGTGGAATCCTGCGCGGCGGCCGGGATGGCCACCACGGCGGTGATCAGCAGCGAGAGCGCAAGCGACTTCATGGTCAGACCTCGGTGAAATTATTTCGCGGTGGCGCGGCGGAGTGCGGTCCCGAACGACTGCTTGCCGCCGACACCGGTGTAGATGATCTGCCCGGCGCGATCGATGATGACGACGTACGACGTTTCCGCCACGTCATAGGCGCGCTGACTGGCCCCCTGGTCGTCGTACAACACCATCCACGGCGGGTCGGTGCGGGCCACCCAGGCGCGGACCGAGTCGCGCGGGTCGCCGACGGTGATGTTCACGCCGATGAACTTGACCTCGGCGCCATAGGTGGCCAGCGCGGAACGGACCGCCGGCTCCAGCGCCGCGCAGGAGGTGCACCAGGTCGCCCAGAACTGCAGGAACACCGGCTGCTTCCCGATCCACTGTCCGAGGTCGACAGGCTGCCCGTTCAGGTCGTGGACGGCCAGCACCGGGGCGGCATCGCCGACGCCGGGCGTCTGCGCCCCGAGCGCGGCGCCCCCTCCCAGCGTCGCGGCCGCCAGCAGGACGATCGCGCCCACCCTGCCCCGCATCTAGCGCGCGACCGGTTCTGCGGGGGCGTAGCGGCCCGCGACGTACTCCTCCAGCAGCGCCAGGAAATCGGGAACGATCCGGTCGCCGCTGAGGGTGACGCGCAGCTGCCCGTCCACATACACCGGTGCGCGCGGATCTTCCGCCGTACCCGGCAACGAGATCCCGATGTCGGCGTGCTTCGACTCTCCCGGTCCGTTGACCACGCAGCCCATGACCGCCACGCGCATCGACTCCACCCCGGGCCGCGCCTCCCGCCAGACCGGCATCTGGTCGCGCAGGTACCGCTCGATGTCCTGCGCCATCGACTGGAAGAAGGTGCTGGTGGTGCGGCCGCATCCGGGGCAGCTGGTGACCTGCGGCGTGAAGCTCCGGAGGTCGAGCGACTGGAGGATCTGCTGGGCCACCTGCACCTCTTCGGTGCGGTCGCCCCCAGGGGCCGGCGTGAGGGAAACCCGAATCGTGTCGCCGATGCCCTCCTGCAGGAGGATGGCCAGGCCGGCAGTACTCGCCACGATGCCCTTGGTGCCGAGCCCCGCTTCCGTCAGCCCGAGGTGCAGGGGGTAGTCGCCGCGCGCGGCCAGCAGGCGGTACACCTCCACCAGGTCCTGCACCGCCGAGACCTTGGCGGAGAGGATGATCCGGTCGTGCGCCATGCCGGTGGCTTCGGCGAGCGCGGCGGAGCGGATGGCGCTCTCGACCATGGCGTCGAGGGTGACGGCGCGCGCTTCGCGCGGCACGGCCCGCTTGTGATTCGCGTCCATCAGTTCGGTGAGCAGTCCCTGGTCGAGCGATCCCCAGTTGACCCCGATCCGCACCGGCCGGTCGTGCTGCAGCGCGACCTCGATGATGGCGCGGAAGTGCTGGTCGCGACGCTTCCCGCCGACGTTGCCGGGGTTGATCCGGTACTTCGCGAGCGCCGCGGCGCAGGCGGGATACTTGGTGAGGAGCAGATGCCCGTTGTAGTGAAAGTCTCCGATGACCGGGACACTCACGCCGATCCGGTCGAGCCCCTCGACGATGGCCGGAACGGCCCGCGCCGCGTCCTCGGTGTTGACCGTCACCCGCACCAGCTCGCTCCCCGCCCGGGCGAGCGCGGCCACCTGGCGCACCGTCCCCTCCACGTCGGCGGTATCGGTGTTGGTCATCGACTGGACGACGATCGGGTGACAGGATCCGACGCTGACCGCCCCGATACGGGTGGTCACGGTCTGGCGGCGGGGGGTGGGAGGCATCGGGGAAATATACCAGCAACGGTTCAGGACTGAGGACTGAGGTCAGGTCCGATCAAACTCCGCCCCATCCAGGTCTCGCATTTCCTGCGGGTCGAGCCGCAGCTCCCCGGCCTCCACGCTGTCGACCGCGTGCTCCACCGTCCGGGCCCCCGGAATGACGATCACGTTGGAGGCCTGCTCCAGCACCCAGGCGAGCACGACGGCGTGCGGAGAGACGCCGCGGTGCGCGGCGATCGCCTTCGCGACCGGATGGGCGGGAAGCCTCCGGTTGAGTCGGCCGCCGCCCACGGGGCTGTAGGCCAGGAAGCCGATGCCGAGGTCTTCGCAGTGCGCCACGACGCCCTCGGTGAGCGCCTCCCGGAAAAAGGGGTTCAGGCGGTTCTGCACCGTCACCACCTCGATGTGGCGGCGGGCGGCGTTGATCTGGTCGACCGACACATTGGACAGACCGAGCCAGCGGATCTTCCCGGCCTGCTGCAGTTCGGCCAGCATACCCACGCTCTCGGCGAAGGGGACGCGGGGATCGGGGGCGTGGAACTGGTAGAGATCGATGCGGTCGACGCCGAGGGCCTGCAGGGAGCGGTCGCAGGCCCGGGCGAGGTGCTCGGGGCGGCCGTTGCGGTCCCAGCGGCCGTCGGGGCGGGTCATCCCTCCCTTGGTGGCGATCAGGACCTCGTCCCGTGGCCCGTTCCATTCCCGGAGGGCCCGTGCCATCAGGCGTTCGTTGTGCCCGAGGTCCTCGTCGGAGCGGCAGTAGACGTCCGCGGTGTCGAGGAGGCGGACGCCGGCGTCGAGGGCGGCGTGGATGACGCGCACACCGTCGGCTTCCGGCGGGCGGCCCTCGGTAGAAAGCGGCATGCCCCCGAAACCGACCGGGGGCACGCGGGGAGCGCCGGGGCCGAGCGGGCGTGGGATCACACCAGTCCGAGCTTCTTGGTCAGCCGGTAGTGTTCTTCCGGCCGGAGGGTGCCGTCGGTGGCGAGCGGGGCGAGCGCCTGGAGGATATCGGCGCGCGAGCCGTCGATCCGGCGGTCACGGAGTTCCCCGATCATCCGGGCAAAGCGGGCCTCGAACTGGTCGGCGTTGAGCTCACCGTTGGCCCGCATGTCGCTGATGTTGTGCAGCTCGTCGAGCAGGCGCGGCACGGTGATGGGCGTGAGCTGGGGGGTCTCGGACATCGTGGCGACCTCAGTAAAGCGGTGGGAAGATCTGATGAGTGGGTGCAATATAGCGGCGGGAGCGGCAGCCGGTCACCCGGTGGCCTCGCGGCGCGGTTCCACCGAGGCGGCGTCGTACGCGCGGGTGCGGAGCGGCGAGGTGCCGCCCCGGGTCCACCCGCCGCGAAACTCGAAGTGCTCCTCGGGAAGGAGCCGGTCGCCCAGCGGCACCGTCCCGGCCAGCTCCAGGTGCCAGAAGAGCATCCGCGCCCCCACCTCGGCGGCGGGCATCCACTCCCCGGGGGTGAGCGGCGGATACTGCTCCGCGAATTCCGTGCGGAGCCGGGCCATTCGAATTTCCAGGTCCATGTGTCCGGTCAACCCCAGCGCGAGAGAATGGCACCCATCGCTGCAAAGTACACGAATTGATACATCGCGTCGATCAACCACGCCCCGAACCGCTTCTCCGAGAAGACCAGCGCCGTCAGGCTGACCGGCATCACGATGAAGGTCCAGAGCTGTATCCCCGTCCACATGCCGCCCAGCGGCAGGTCGCCACGCACCACGGCCGCGATCCCCACCCCGAGCACCAGGTAGGCGAGGAAGGAGACGCCGTACGCCCTGGGGGCCCCCCGCTTCAACTCGGCGAGCTGGTCCGGCGTGTACCCGTTGAGCTCCATCCACGGCTTCGCGAACAGGATCGGCGAGTACCAGAGCATCCCGATCACGAACGTCGCGGCGGCGGCCATCAGCACGCCGAGCGGATTCACGCCGAACGGCAACATGGGTAATGCCTCCTCCGAACCGGGGATCTGGTCGGCATCGCATCAGGCATGAGCGGCGACGGCCGGGGATGTGACATCCGGGACGATTCGGGTCCGCACGAGTGAACAGGGGGTGTGCGTGGAATCTGCGCCCTTCGGCGGCAATGTCAAATCGGGGCCCCGGGCGGCCCCGCCTCCTCACCCCTTGAGATCGAGGTCGATGGTCCGGGGGGCCGCCGCCCCCGAGTCGTCCACCAGGCCGGTGTGCAGCGTGGGGATCCGGATCTCGCGCGTGGCGGGGAACATCTGGAAATAGGTCTGGATCGTCTCGTTGGTCCCGCTGAGGTAGACGATGTCGCCATGCCGCACTTCAAAGGTCTCGTCGAAGTCCACGATGATCGCCTCGCCCCGCTCCACCGCGACGACCGAGCATCCGGTCCGGTCCCGGATCCAGTGCTTGAGCAGCGGCCGGCCGACGAAGTTGCCCGCGGCGGTCGCCACGATCTTGATCTTCCCCTCCAGCGACACCGCGGATTGCCCGAGCAGATGGTACGACAGCAGCTGCCCCGCCACCTGGCTCATCGACAGCGCGAAGTCGGCGCCGGCGCGGTGAATCCGGGCGACGTTTTCCGCCTGCCGCACCCCGGCCATGATCATCGCGTCGGGCGACAGGCTGCGCACGACGGCCGTGGCGAAGAGGGTGCCGCTGTCGGAATCGAGCGCCAGGATGATGCCCTGCAGCCCCCCGACGCCGGCCTGTTCCAGCACGCGGTGATCCAGATGATCACCGACGAGGTCGACGCCCGGCGCCGGTTCGGCCGCCAGCAGCCGCACCGTCTCGCCCGCGTCGCGGAGGAACTCCGTCACCTTCCGCCCGATCTCGGTATTGCCGACCACGAGGAACGCGCCCTCGCGCGGCACGGGGGTGGCCAGGGCGCCCAGGCGGTCGATGGAGACATGACTGCCGATGGCGACGATGATGGTGCCGACGTTGAGAGGGCTGTCGAGCCGGGGCTGTGCGGAGAGCACGCCGCCCACCCAGAGCCCGATGATGGTGGCGCCGGTCTGTTCGCGAATGCGGGCCTGGCCGATGGTCTTGCCGGCAAAGGGGCTGGCCGCATGCACCCGGAGTTCGGCCACCTCGAGGTGCTCCCCCAGA
Organism: uncultured Gemmatimonadales bacterium; assembly: GCA_963705985.1. GTDB lineage: Bacteria > Gemmatimonadota > Gemmatimonadetes > Gemmatimonadales > GWC2-71-9 > SPDF01. The sequence continues at coordinate 807,601 of CAVPLK010000003.1, forward strand.
TGGCGGACCCCCGCCACGCGGGGACTGATCTTCATGCTGGCGCGCGCCGCCAGCGCCGCCGCGAGGACGTGGGTGGGGGTGAAGGCCGTGGTGGCACCGGCGCGCACCATCGGCGGCCGGCGATTGGGATCCTGCACCATGGCCACGATCTTCCCGGTGTAGCCGTAGTACCGCGCGTTGAGCGTCATGGCGGCGTTGTAGTTGTCCTCCCCGTTGAGGACCAGCCCGCGCGCGCCGACGAGCTGCGTGAGGTCGGGGTCCTCTTCCCGGAGATTGCCGAAGACCACCTCGAGCCCGCGCTCCCGCAGCCGCCGCGCCGTGGCCTCGTCCTCCTCGAAGACGACGGCCGTCACTCCCTCGTGCTCGAGCAGCTCGAGGAGCGAGGTGACGGCCGGCCCATACCGGTAGATCAGCACCCGGCCCGCCATGGGCGGGAGCACCCGCGGCAGGCGGGCCTCGAAGCGTTCCTCGAAGAAGGGAATGAAGAACACCGGGAAGACGAGGAAGATCAGCATGGTGCCGGCGAACTGCACCGCGACGACGTACATCACCATCAGGGGATGCGACCACTGCATGTCACGGCCGTAGCCGGTGGTGGTGAGGGTCTCCGCCGCCCATTCGATGCTGTCGCCCAGCGACCGGGCCTGCCCCTCGAAAAAGAGCATGCCGAACTGGTAGACCAGCCCGAGCACCACCAGCATCAGCGGGAGCGACAGGATGAGGAGCAGCAGTCGCCGATACGAGCGCGGCAGGTTCCGGATCGAGAGGTACCTCATTCGGCGAGCTCCGGGGCGCCGGCAGGAAAGGCGCGGACCTGTTGCTCGTACCAGGCGATGCCCGGCTGGGCGGTGAACCCGTGGAGCAGGATGCTGAGCAGGACCGTCGCCAGGACCACGCCCTGAATGATGCTGTCGCCGGAGGTTCCGAGTTCCCGTTCCACAAACACCAGGCCCAGCACGATGGAGGCCAGCCCCCGCGGCCCGAACCACCCCATGAAGAGGACCGTGGCCCGTTGCAGCCTGGCCCCCGCCAGCCCCAGGGCCACCGGCAGCATCCGCACGACGGTCAGGCTCAGGAGTCCGTACAGGAAAAATCTCGGCGTGAGTTCGGTGAGAACGCCCCCGACGGTCAGTCCGAAGAGGAAGAACACCGCGAGGTTCAACAACTGGCCCGACTCCTCCGCGAAGTCGGACGCATGCTTTCCGGCCGGGGGAAACATCAGGCGCGCCGAGAGGCCGGCCACGAAGGCCGCGATGAACATGCTCGCGCCCAGCGGCTCGGCGAGGAGGAAACAGAGCACCGGCAGCACCAGGACGCCGTGCGAGGTGAACGCGCCGCTGATGCTCCCGGCACGACTGGCCCGGTGCAGCAGCCATCCCCCTGCCAGGCCGATCCCGCAGCCGAGCAGGAGCCCGATCCCCAGCTGCTGCCCGAGGAAGCGCACGAGGCTCGCTTCGGTTCCCGCACCGCCGGCCTCGATCATCGCCATGAAGAAGAGGAGAAACGGCACCGCGAGCCCGTCGTTGAGGCCCGCCTCGACGTTGAGGGCCTCGCGGATCCGTTCGGGCACCCGGGGGCTCTGCACGATCACCTGTCCCAGCCCCGCATCCGTGGGCGACAGGATGGCGGCAAGGGCGCAGGCCTCCCAGACGGTGAGTTGCGGGAAGACCAGCCACGCCACCCCGGCGCCGAGGGCGATGGTCAGCAGCATGCCGGGGCCGAGGAGTCGGGCGGGCAAGTCGCGCATGGCCTTGAGGCGGACGAGGTCGGTCCGGGTGGCATCGGTGAAGAGCAGGAGCACGAGCCCCGCCTCCGCCACCCAGAGATGGTGACTGAGCCTGAAGTCCGGATCGATGAGATCCGGCAGCAGCAGCGGCGCCAGCACCCCGATCAGGGTGAACGCAATCGGTGCCGTGGCGACCCGTTCCACCCGGGCGGAGACGAGGCCGTAGCCGAAGACCAGGATCGCGAAGACGAGGAGGAAGGTCATTCGGACTCCCGCCCCGACCCCCCACGCATCCGCTGGCCGTGCGAGAGCATCCGGTTGAGCACGGCAAAGAGGAAGGCCGTGGACCACCCCGCCATCAGGATGCCGGTGAGCCCCTCGAAGGCGGCCATTTCCTTCCACGCCTGCGGGAGCACGACGTCGCCAAACCCCACCGTCGTGTAGGTGATCCCGCTGAAATAGAACGCCTGGTCGAAATCGGGAAGCGCACCAATCAGCACGTACGCGGCGGCCCAGGCCCCGATTTCGGTGAGGTGGGCAAACACGATCGGCACCGCCACGAAGGTGAGCAGCCGCACGCCGGCGCCGTAGGTTGGTTTGGCCCGGTGCTCCACCCGACTGTACCAGTGATTCAGTTGACCGATCACCATGGCGTGGATGACGACCGAGAGCAGGAGCAGGCCCACGGAGAGTACCAGGGGGCTCGACAGCAGGGCCCTCATCGGACCTCGCCCTGGCCGGAACAGGGCGCCGTGAATTGGGGGTCGACCACATTGCCGGTGTTCCGCACACCGGCGGGCTCGAAGAGCAGCACCGACGCTTCCCCGTCGGCCACCGTCCGGTGTTCCACGCCGCGCGGGACCACCAGGAGTTCGCCGGGACCGAGGGTCACGACCCGATCGCGGAACTCGACGCGGAAGACGCCTGCGACACCGAGGAAGAGCTCGTCGGCATCGTCGTGATGGTGCCAGGGAAAGGTCCCGCAGAACTTGGCGAGCTTGACCTCCTGCCCGTTGAGCGCGCCGACCACGAGAGGGCGCCAATGTTCCGTGATGCCCGCCAGGGCATCGGCCACGACGAGCTTGTCCCTCACCGGCCGCCTCGACCCACCGCGGACGGCTCGACGAGGAGCACCACGGCAAAGGCGATGAGCAGGAGGATGATCGCCCCCCACGCCAGCCCCTCGCGCACCCGAATGTGCTGCGGCCACCACCGCCCTGTCATTGCAGTTCAATCTCCAGCCCGCCGAATCGCCCGGTGAGCCAGTTGAAGAGGACGCACGTCAGCAGGGTCATGGTGAACCCGAGGCCGGAAAGCAGGACCGGCTCGATGAGCACTACGGTCGAGCTGAAACCGATCCCTTCCGGGGTGAGGACGAACCCATAATAGAGAAACGGAAGGACGCCCACCCCGACGAGAAAAAAGAGGAGCGCGATCACGCGGGCGGCACAAAGGGGATCGACCCGCATCAGGCGGTGTTTCATAACACCTCGGGGGACCAGGGGGGGACCGGGAGAGGCCTGAATGCAACTTATCGCCGGGCGGCGGCTCGGGCGAGGGGTGGCGGAGGGGAAATCGCGAACTAGTAGCTGGCGTCCACCTCGTAGGCGACGTCCTGGAGCATCCGCACCGTGCCGGCCGGCACGTTGAGGGCGGCGCCGTTCATGAAGGCGTAGTCGGAGAGGAGGCGGGGATCATGGCCGGTGAGCTTGCCATAGATGGTGATGGCGGCGAGGTAGCTGCCGAGCGGGGCCGGATGGAAATTGTCGGGACCGTAGAGGGGGAGCGTGGCGTCGCGCTGCAGCGCGGCCTGCCACGCCATCCCGGCGGGGAGGAAGAGGCCGCCGACCGCGCTGGCGGCGTCCTGAAACGAGATTCGCACCGCCTCGAAGCCCTGCGCCGAGGCCCCCTGCGGCCAAACCATGAACAGCGCGGTCCGCGCACCGGTCGGGCGGATGATCGAATCGAACATCCGGGTCCAGAGCACCAGGGAATCGCGGTTGATGGGGAGGGTGGTCGGGCCCTGCTGCAGCACCACGAAATCCCAGCCACCCCGGTGAATCGCCGCCTCGGCGCCGCTGTTTTCGGTCAGGTGGTCGATCAGGGCGTAATTTGGCCGGGCGATCATCTCCACATAGATCGAGTCCCCCGCGGTTCGGGCCACGCCGGCCAGCGTACCCGGTAGACTGTTGGTATAGGTGAGGCTGTTGCCGATGAAGAGCACCCGGACCGCGACCGGCTTGCTGGGGACCGGGGCGCCGGCATCCTGGCAGGCGGCTGAGCCGACGAGGGTGCCGATCGCGAGCAGTGCCAGCAGGGGATGACGCCAACCGACCATCGGACCACCTCGTTGATTCGGGGAACTAGCGGAGCAGGCCTCTGGCACCGGCGGCCCAGCGCGGCGCCACGCAGGTGCTGATGAGGACCACCACCCACACCCGTCCCTCCCGGACGTCGTAGTCTGCCAGGAGTTTCGACCAGGGGTGGCGGAAGAAATAGTGCCCGGCCACAAACTCAAAGACGACGGTGGTGGCCAGCCAGAGCACGCCGACGGCCCACGCCTGCCGGGCCGTCACCGGGTGGATCCACCGGATCGCGAGCCACGCGACCAGCAGAATCAGCAGGGAGAGGGTGACGCTACTCACCACGTGACCCGCGTCGGGCCCGATGTTGGGGAGGAGGAGGTACTGGCGAAGATCCTCCGCCGCGATCGCGCCTGGCTGTGGAGGCTCGCTCCGAATGTGAGCGGCCGCTAGAATCGAATGCGCAGGCCGATCTTCACCCCCTTCCCACCGGGGCCACCCAGCCGCACAACGACCGTGGGCCAGGTGGTTTGTTTCCACCGATCCGTCGGAGAGAGTCCGCCCACGATGGCTCCGACTCCGGCGCCGACGACCAGCCCTCCGACCATGCCGGCAGCCACGTACACAAGCGACTCATCTCCAGAAGTCAGCCCGGGCGTCCCGGCGAGAAAGTACGTGATCAACCCGACCCCGAAAAATCCGACTGCACCCCCGATCAGCGCGCCTTTGCCCGCCTGCGATTTCTGCCCGACCGAGAGCTCGATCCTGGTGACCGAGGAGCGGGTCAGGTGGGCGGTATCGGCGTGACTGGTCAGCAATTGCATGGTGGCGGAGTCGGCCGAGAGCAGCGTGCCAGTGACGGTGTGCTTGCTCTGATAGACCCGGACCCGATGCCCAGCTTCGAGCCGGGGGACGTCCTGCTGGGCCTGCGCAGTACGTGGGGCGAGGATGGGAACGAGTGCGATGAGGACGACCAGCGCGCGGAACATGGGGACCTCCCGGAGTGGCACCGTGCATCGATGCCACCTGGGAATTACCCGGGCGGGGTCAAGGGGGAGTCAAGCGAGCCCGACGCTGGGACTCCGCCGCTCGAGGAGCAGCACATCCCGCCACCGGCCGTTCATCTGCCCCAGCCGTTCGCGGCGGCCGACCAGCCGGTAGCCGGCCCGCTCGTGAAGAGCGACGCTGGCGGTGTTCTCGGGGAAGATGCCGGCCTGCAGCGTCCAGATCCCATGCGACTCGGAGGCGACGGTCAGGCCCTCAAGGAGGGCAAGGCCAATCCCCTTCCCTCGGGCCGCGTTGGCGACGTACACCTGCACCTCGGCGACGCCGCCGTACACGCACCGGTCGGAAACCGCACTCAACGCGGCCCACCCGAGGACGTCGTTTCCGTCGACGGCGACCAGGCGCGAGTGGGACAGGTGCCCCTTGTCCCACGCCTCCCAGGCCGGCGCGTCGGCGTTGAAGGTGGCGTTTCCGGTGGCGATGCCCTCGCGGTAGACCTGGGCCACGCCGGGATAGTCGGCGGGGGTCATGGGGCGGAGCACCAGGCGGGGCTGCGCGGCTGCGGGGCCGGGGGACAGGTCACCACCACCCGGCGGCGAGGAACGCCGCACTGAGGCCGATGAGGAGCGCGAGCGGGGAATAGTACCGCGTGTCCATGCGGGCGAAGGCGGTGCTGCGTACCCGCTTGAAGAAGCCGACATACCTGAACTCGCCGATGGCGCGGAGGATGAACGCGGCCGCGAGCACCCAGCAGCCGGGCACAACGAGCGCGGCGGGAATCCACCCGCGGCCGAGCCCGACCCGCTGGGTGACGAGCAGCGCCGCCACGAAGAGGAGTCCGGCCACGGCGAAGGTCGAGGCCGGCCCGGGTCGGAAGGTCGGCGCCCCATCCTCCCGCTCGGGGATGGCGGTGCCCCGTCCCACCCGGATGCCGACCGCCCACGCGACATGCAGGAGGCTCAGCGCGCCGAAGACCAGCGCCAAGCCGATGGCCAGGAGCGTCATCCTCCTTCTCCCGCCCCGCTGCCCACCTGCCCCGCGGCCCCGCCTTCCCTCACCTCGGGATCCTCGACCGACAGGCGCTGCACCTGCCGCGCCCGCATCATCGTGATGAACGGCACGCTGAACACCGGGTCGAAGTCGGTGCCCGACTTCTCCTCGATGTAGCTCAGCGCCTTCTCGGACGACCACGCTTCGCGATACGGGCGGTTGGTGCAGAGCGCGTCGTACACGTCGCAGACATGCACCAGGCGGCTGGCGTAGTGGGTGTCGCGCACGAAGTGGAAGGCCGGGTAGCCGCCGCCGTTGAGCATGATGTGATGCTCGTAGGCCACCACCGCCGGCACCTCGAGCCGGACGTCGCGGTCGAGGATCAGCTTGGCCCCTTCCTTCGGGTGCGCCTTCATGATGGCGAACTCCTCGTCGGTGAACCCCCCCGGCTTGATCAGGATTTCGCGGGGGATCTTCACCTTGCCGAGGTCATGCAGGAGCCCGGAGACGCCGAGGACGCGCAGTTCCCGTCCGGTGAAGCCGAGATACTCGCCGATGGCCATGGCGAGCACCGACACGTTGGTGGAGTGGGTCGTGGTGTACTGGTCGAACTCCTTCAGCTGCAGGAGCGGCAGGATGATTTCCGACTGGCTGTGCATGGCGATGGCCAGGGAACGCACCACCGTTTCCGCTTCGAGGAGCGGAAGCTCCCCCGTGCTCTGCACGTGGTGGTGCATCCACTTGATCGCCTCGACGTCGTCGCGCAGCGAGTAGGCGATGGTCGCGGTGGCCAGCGTCTCCCGCACCCCGTCGAGGGCGTCGCCGGTGTCGAGCGCCAGGGTGCCGTAACGAATCCCGGTGGCGCGCAGGTGCCGCACTTCGGCGGTGTCCATCGCCTCGCCGCGGCTCCGCTGGAAGGTGTCGCGGAGAAACTGCTCGTAGTCGTCGCGGGTGACGGTCGCGTCGATCTCGAGGCGCTCGATGCCCAGCCCCGCCAGCCGGGTGGCCCAGTCCCACTCCTTCAGCTCGCGGACCACCCGTCGGTCGAAGACGACGTCGCCGCCGATGAAGGAGAACTTGAGGAGTTCGGTGCCCGCGAGGACGTCCTTCAGCTCCTGGTAGGAGTCGTCGAGGGCCCGCTCCCGGGCGGGGTGGCCCTGATTGTAGAGGGCCATCGTGGCCATGACCTGGCCCAGCGAGGTCAGGAACTTGACGGGGCTGCTCATGCCAGCCCCGCCGCGCCGCGCACGTCGGGCAGCGTGCTGCGAGCCGCGAGGTGCATCACGACCTGCGCGTCGGGGTGCCTGGCCCACACGGTCGCGATGCCACGGAGGGCCGCCAGCACCTCGGGCGTGGGATGCTTGAGGCGGGTGCGCCGCCACCATTTCTTCTTGGCCAGGACTTCCAGGATCAGCAGGTCGCGCGCGCGACGGCTGCGCAGAGTGCCGAAGACGCGAATGGCCAGGACACGCACCTCCTCGTCGGTGTGTTCGAGCAGCCTGGCCAGCTGGGGTTCCGCGGCCGGCGGGCAGGTCTCGAGGGCGGCGGTGAGCCCCATGCGCAGCAGCGCGTCGTCCTCGTCGCCGAGGCTGAGGACCACGCCCTGCGGCCGCAGCTCGGGGCGCTGGGTGCCCTGAAGCATCAGCTTGATCGCCTCGCGCCGCACCCGGGAGTCGTCGGCGGTGGCGTAGGTCTCCGGGTCGAACTTGGCGGGCCACTCCGGCAACGCGCCGAGCACGATCAGGATGTTCCGCTGGACGAACCACTCCGCGTCCGCCAGACGGGCCACCGCCGGCGGCCCGACCGCCGACCCCAGCGAGGTGAGCGCGTTCAGCAGGCGGTGCCGCATGGTGCGCGAGTCGGTCAGGGCAAGCGCGTCGAGCATGGGCCCGATGGCAAACTTGCCGACCTTGTCGAGAATCCGTTCCACGGCGTCGAGATGCTCGTCCCCATGCTCCAGAATCCCGCTCATCAGCGTCGGGTCGGAGAGCTTGACCCAGATGGTCTCCGCCGCCATCGAATCCGGCGGCGCGTTGTCCAGCGAATCCACCAGTTCGTCGAGCCGCCCGTCGGCGACGACCTTGGCCAGCGACGACCAGACCGCCTCGCCGACGACATCGAGTTCGAGGGCCATCTTGAGGATGCGCGGTGCCTCGGCGAGGTGATCTTCCGCGGCCGGCGCCTCCGCCCCCTCCTGGCTTGGGAGCGAGAGCTGGTCGAGGACCATCGTGTAGGCGTCCGGGTTCGGGTCCTCCAGGGTCCAGTCGTTGAGCAGGTCGTTGACGGCGTTGCGGAAGGTCTCGTCGGCATGGGCACGGACGGTAGTCTGCCCCTGGTCGGCGTGATCGGCCAGCTTGGTCAGCATCCGGAGGAGGGAATGCGAAATCGTCTGCTGCTGGGCGGACGCCGCCGCCTGGACCAGGTCGAGGACCGCCTTGACCGGCAGGCTCGAGGCGAAATCGGCCACGAAATTCTGCCGGGTGGCCAGGTCGCCCCCGACCGACAGGAGCCGGGTGACGGTTTCCTGGTCGAGCGACGACAGCAGCTGCGAGACCCGGGTCTGGAGCTGGGCGTAGGACTCCCCCTCGCGCATCCGGAGCTCGCGCCCCAGCTCCTGCAGGTAGCCCACGATGATCTGATCGTAGGCCTTGTCCTCCCGGTGCGTGTTGATGGCGCCGGCAATGCGGCTCGGGTCCTGCTCGACCACGTCGCCTGCCCGCCCCTTCCGCAGCGCCGCGGTGGCGAGTCCGAGCCAGAGCTGGGAGGAACGACCCTGGTCGGCGCCGTCGGTGGCACCGCCGATCTGCAGGTGCTCGAACGTGAAAGGGACGATCTCGATATTCGGCCACCGGTCGAGCTCCTCGGTGGGCCGGAGCCCGAAGGGCATTTCCTGGCGGTTGGCCTCGGCGCTCACGATCTGCAAAAACTCGAGCAGCTCCTCCGGCGAGATGTCCTTCCGGAACTTCACCACCCCGATCTGGTGGCGGTGCAGCCGCTGGGCCAGTTCCCGGAGCACGGCGTTGTCGGTATCGGTCGCGGCCCCCTCCACGATCAACTGGTCCCGGGCGATACCGATGGCCAGCGCCTCCCGGTTGGCCAAGAGCGTCGACAGGCCGCTGTACACCGCGCTGGCGGCGTGCTCGATGACGGGGTGGCCCTTGGGGTAGGTGCCGTACTTGTGGAGGCCAACGGAGAGCTGGATGAGAAACACCGACAGCTCGCGCGAAAGCGTCTGGCTCTCGGCTGGGCGGTCGGCGTGGGTCACAGAGGCCTGCCTCGGTGAGGGGGAAGGATCCCCCTAAGGTAGGGCAAGGCGAGGCTGCGGGGCAGGGGGGCCGGTCCACTCCCGGCCCCCCTGCCCCCTGCCCCGCTGCCCCGCCCCGTCCTATGCCGCCTGCACCGACCCCACGACCTTGGCCGCCGGGAGCCCCATGAACTCGTTCCACCCCGCCTCGACCACGGCGACGTTGGCCACGCCACGCCGCCGCATCCACCAGCCGAGGATGAGCAACGGAATGCCGATGAAGGCGAGGAGGATGAGCGCGGTGCAGAGCCCGCCCATGACCATGATGTAGAGGCCGGCGTGCTTCGGGAACTTGGCGATGGTCATGATCTGGGTCTTCTTGTTGTGCAGGACATCGGGGTCCCGGGATCCGACCGACTTCAGTTCACCGATGACCATCTGCTTGTCGAGCTTGAGAAAGGGGCTGCGTTCGAGCGCCATGGGGCACCTCCAAGGGGGGGGTAGGATGGGTGGCGATTGACAAGCCGTCCCTCGGCGGTAGCATTGCCGAGTCGTCCGTTCCCTCTCCCTTGCGCCAAGCGTCAGGAAAAACCGTCATGCCCCATCGCGATCCCCCCGCGGTGCTGCAACCGTACGAAGACGACCTGGTGCTGCTCCCCGGAAACCGGGACGGGCTGGACCGGCTCTTCACCGCCACATACCAGGAACTCCGCCGCCTTGCCTCGAGCGTCCGCCGCGACGATCCCGGGCTGACCCTGAGCCCGACCGCGCTGGTCAACGAGGCCTGGATCAAACTGGCCGCCTCCCCACCGCAGGGTCCCCTCTCTCGGCTCCATTTCACCCGCATCGCCGCGCGTGCCATGCGACAGGTGCTGGTCGAGGCCGCCCGGAAGCGGAACGCGAGGAAGCGAGGCGACGGCCGGGCCCTGGTGACCTTCGACGAAGCCCTCGGCGCCGCGCCGGCGGACGCCGACGACATCCTCCACCTCGACGAGGCCCTCGAGCGGCTCGCACGCGTCAGTCCGCGCCAGGCGATGATGATCGAGTGCCGGTTCTTCGGCGGGCTCGATGCGGCCGAGACGGCAGCCCTGCTGGAGGTGTCGGAAGCGACGGTGCTGCGCGACTGGCGCGCCGCCAAGGCCTGGCTCGGGGCGGAGCTCGGCCGCACGGGATGAGCATGGACCCCGAACGCTGGGCCCTCATTCAGCGGCTATTTCACGAGGCGCTCGACCGACCGCCGGGGGAGCGGCAGCGCTTCCTCGCCGAGGCGGCGGCAGACGACCTGGCGCTGCAGGGCGAGGTGACCCGCATGCTGGCGGCCGACGCCGGCAGTGCCACGCCGCTGGACGGCGACCTGGCACGGGTCGCGGCCCGCATCTTCGACGTCGATACCGCCGAACTTCCCCTGACCGATTTCGGGCCGTACCGCATCACCAGGCTGCTGGGCGAGGGCGGCATGGGAGTGGTCTACCTCGCGAGGCGCCACGACCTGGGCAGCGTGGCGGCGATCAAGATCCTGCGCGACGCCTGGCTCTCCCCCACCCGGCGGGAGCGGTTCGCGGCCGAGCAGCGCACCCTTGCCCAGCTCCACCATCCCTCCATCGCGCAGCTGCACGATGCCGACACCCTCCCGGACGGGACCCCGTGGTTCGTCATGGAGTACGTGGAGGGCGTTCCCCTCACCGACTACTGCCGGACCCGCGCCACCACCATCGAGGGCCGCCTCGAGCTGTTCCGCGCCGTCTGTGAAGCGGTGCAGCATGCGCACGGACACGCCGTCATCCACCGCGACCTCAAGCCGTCCAACATCCTGGTCACCGCCGACGGCAGGGTGAAGCTGCTCGACTTCGGCATCGCGAAGCACCTGGAGGAGACCGACGGCACGGTGGATCAGACCCGCACCGGGCTCCGGATGATGACGCCGGCCTACGCGGCCCCGGAGCAGATCCTCGGGGAGCGGGTGGGGATTCACTCCGACGTCTACTCCCTCGGCGTCATTCTGTATGAGCTCCTGACCGGCCAGCCTCCCCACGACCTGGCCAACCGGACCCCCGCCGAGGCGATGTCGATCGTCGTGGAGCGGAATCCCGACAAGCCCTCGGCGGTGGTCCGGCGCCCGGGAACCCCGGCGGTGGTGCGGCCCCAGGGACGATCGAGGGCACACACCTCGTGGGGCGACCTCGACGTGCTCTGCCTGACCGCCATGCACAAGGAGCCGGCGCGGCGGTACCAGACGGTCGAGGCGCTGGTCCGCGACCTCGATCACTACCTCGCGGGCGAACCGCTCGAGGCCCGCCCCGACTCGCTGCGCTACCGGACCGGCAAGTTTGCCCGCCGCAACCGTGGCGGGGTGACCGCGGCGGCGGCGGTCGCGGTCATCCTGCTCGGCACCGTGGGCTTCTACACCGCGCGGCTCACCCGCGCGCGCAACCTGGCGGTGGCGGAGGCCGCACGCACCCAGCGAATCCAGCAGTACCTGGTGGCCCTCTTCCAGGGGGGTGACGAGGCGGTCGGCCCGGCGGACAGCCTGCGCGTCGTTACCCTGGTGGACCGCGGCATCGAGGAGGCGCGCAACCTCGTCGGCGATCCGGCGGTGCAGGCGGAGCTCTATCAGACTCTCGGCACCATTTCGCGGCAACTCGGCAACCTGCCGCGTGCCGATTCGCTGCTGACCCTGTCGCTGGAGCGGCGGCGCGCCCTCTTCGGACCGTCCCACCCGGATGTCGCCGTGGCGCTGGTGGCGCTGGGCGAGCTGCGGGGGGAACAGGCCCGGTACCAGGAAGGGGAAGAGCTGATCCGGGAGGGGCTGGCCATCGATCGGCAGTCGCTGCCCGCCGACCACCCTGCCCTCCGCCAGGCGCTGTCGGCGCTGGGACAGGTGCTGCAGGACCGGGGCGCCTATGACGAGGCGATCGCGGTGCAATCGGAGCTGGTGCAGCGGAGCGCCGGCGGCGACTCGCCCGACCTGGCCGGGCGCATGAGCCAGCTGGCCAGCTCCCACTTCTACGCCGGCCACTACGACACCGCGGACTCGCTCAACACGCTGGTGCTGGCGATGAGCCGGCGGCTCTACGGCGACCGCCACCCGATGGTGGCGGAAGACCTGATCAACCTGGGCGCCACCCAGCTCGAACGAGGGGAATACGCCGCGGCAGAGGCGTACGACCGGGACGCACTGGACATGACCCGCGCCTGGTATGGCGAGGATCACCCCAAGACCGCCGCAGGGCTGACCCTGCTGGCCCGCGCGCTGGTCTACCAGAAGCGCAACGGGGAGGCCGACTCACTGCTGCAGGAGGCACTGGCGATTCGTGAGCGGGTGTACGGTCTCACCCACCCGGTCGTGGCGTCGACCATCAACGAGCTCGGGAACATCGCGGTCGGGGAGAATCGGTACGACGAGGCGATCGCGTATTTCGGCCGGATGGTGGAGATCTACCGCGCGGCCTACGGGGGCCGGCACTACCTGATCGGGATCGCGCTGTCGAACAAGGCGAGCGCCTACACGGGCGCCCGTCAGTACCGACAGGCGGAGCCACTCTACCGCGAGGCGATCGCGATGTACCAGGCGACGCTCCCGCCGGACCATACCACGACCGCGATCGCCCATATCAAGCTGGGGCGGGCGCTGCTGAGACAGCGGCGCTTCGCCGAGGCGGAGCCGGAAACGCTTGCGGGGTATGAGACCATCAAGCCGACCGCGGCGCCGGGGAACGGATTCCTCCGGGCGGCGCGCATTGACCTGGCGGCGATCTACGATACGCTGGGGCAACCGGACAAGGCGGCCAAGTACAAGGCGGAGTTGGCGGATACCACGAAGTAGGCGGGGCAGCGGGGGTACGCCGGCCGTCAATCATTCATGTGATCACACCCGCCTTGCATCTGTGGCTCCTGGCGCAGGTGCTGGTACTCCTTGCCATCCCAGCGCCAAACCGGGAAACAGAATCCGGGCCCGCCAATGAGCAGATCGGGGTAGCCGAGGTGGGAGGTGGACTGAGGCTCGGCGGAGGCGGCGGGGAAGCCGAGGTTGGGCTGATAGGTGCCGGCGGAATCCTTGATGAAGAGCAGCACCGAACTGCCCGCCATGCCCGACGTGCAGGAGTTCCCGAAGATGACGAGGACTTCCTGCTGGCCGTCGCCATTCAGGTCGGAGAAGCTCACGACCGCATCGGCGGGTTGCCCGCACGACTGATCCACGTAGCCCGTCCCGGTCGAGTCCACCGCGAGCCAAAGCGATTCGAAGATCTGCTGTCGTTCCACCGCGGAGAGTGTGCCCCGGTCCTGCGCAAAGAGCAGTGCGGGGCCAGGAGCATCAGGCGTCTCCTGCGCGGTGCAGGCGGCGGACAGCTGGCACGCAACGATCACGGCCATGCTCGTCATGCGCATTGGCCTCACCCCCTGCCCCGCCCTCATGCCCCCGCACATTCGATCTGCGGCAGCTCCGCTTTGCGGTAGTAGATGGTCATCGCGATGGCGCAGTCTTCCTGGGCGCAGTTCCAATCTTCGTGCAGACCGGAGGCGGTCTTGCCCGGCGCCTTGACGGCGTAGAGCAGGTTGCCGTAGCTGTAGCCTTCCGATTCCCGGGCACACTTGAGCGACTTCAACGTCCACCCGGCATCGGTGAGCAGCGCCTCGGCGGCCGCCCCTTGCAGGGCCTGCATGTCCCACGAGACCGCGACCCGCTGAATGCCACTGCTGTTCCCGTACACGAAGAGGGTCATCTCGACCGCGGAGGTGTCGGACACCTCGACCCGGACGGCGCCCTGGTGCTGCATGGTGATCCCCTGTCCGACGTCGTAGGCGGGGGCCGTTGGCTTGGTCGTGGTCCACATCACGGGGAGGTTGCCGGCGACAGCCCAGGTGATGCCGCGGGTCGCCACGCCGGAATCAGCGAGGAAGGTCGAGAGGAGGACAGGAAAGGTGGTCGGCACCGGCCGGGTGGTCGACGGCTGGACCTGCTTCTGGGCGTGGAGGGACAGCGGGACGAGCAGGACGGCGGCGATCAGGGAGCGGATGCGAAACATGCGAGCGTCCTCCAGGGGAAGAGGTAGACGCTTACCTTTGCGCGAGACCCGGCCATGGACCGTCACGCTCCGGCTTGCTCACCTCACCCCCTGTCCCCCTTACCAGCATCTGGAGCGGGGGGACGCCCGGATGAATCTGCTACTCGCCGGTGCCCGCGGTATCGAATGCCGCGGCGGCCGCCTGCGCGCTGTCCTGGGTGTCGCGGGCCCGCTTGACCACGTGTGCGCCCGGCAGCTTTGATTCCCCGATGACGCTGTCGCGCTCCCGCTGGGTCCGGCCATCGCTGGTCTCATGATCCGCTGAGCACCCGAGGATGAGCAACACACCGAGTGCAGGGAGCCACCGCCGCCCCACCGTCATCTCACCGCCCCGATGAAGTCCTTCAGCAGCTGCCACCCCGCCTGGTCGTAGCTCTTGGCCGGTCCATCGGGTGGGAGGCAGCCAGCGCCGGGCTGCGGCGAGGTGAGAGTCTGCTCGCCCCGCGCGTCGCGGGTCTGGATGTACCAGTTGCCGCCGTCCATGCAGGTCCCGTCACGCTTGCGGAGCTGGGTGACGCCGGGGTTCGCGGGAGGCGGCGGCGCGATCGGATCGCCCCGGCGGCCACCCCCCTGTTCCGCCGAGCGTCGGGCCATCGCCAGCGAGTCGAGCCGGGCGAGCCGGGCGGCCCAGTCTACCGGCCCGCGCTGCTCCGGAATGCGGCAGACCCACGCCTTCCCCTCCTGGTAGCCCCGCGCCCACGAAGAGCAGCCGTAGGTGCTGTCGAACTTCGCGCGATCGGCGGTCATGGCCGACTGCATCCGGCCCCACTGCGCCGCACTGTCGGCCGCGGACGTCCCACCGGCCTCGATCGGGTCGTATCGACGGTACCAGACCAGCACCTGCCCGCTCACCTGCCCGTTGACCTCGTGGAACGCCACGGCCGGACTGGGGCCCAGCAGCCCGTAGTTGCCGGCAAAGCGCACCACTCGGCCGGAGGAAACCGGCGTGGTATCGGGATAGGTGAGGGCCCAGGGGCTCGGGAGCGGCGCACCGGACGGCAGGGCGCAACCGGTGGTGGCGAGGAGGAGAAGCGACGCGACTGCAACCGGAGAGACGTGCATGGCCAGACCTTGGTTGAAGGCGATGTCCTAAACTACAACTTGATGCTTTCCTTGCCCACCAGCTGATGCAGTCTCGACCAGGACGCGGAATTCAGCAGAGCCCTGCGCGGTGCTTGCTGGGCCGGCACCGGAAGCCGTTGAGTTCCCAGAGGCCGCGCTGTTGCTGCTCGGCGAGGGCTTCCGCCGCCCGGAACCACTCCGCGTAGCTGAGGTTCGGCGGATACTCGAGCCCCACCGCCCATCCCTGCCGAATCATCAGGAAGTTCACCGACACGCCGCCGCGCCAGGCATAGGCCAGAAGCCGGCCGTATCGGTCGCGCGGCTCCTTGTCACTGCTGAGCTGGATGGTGTCCCGGAGGGAGACGAGGGCGAGGAGGCCATCGGTGGCCATGGCCCCATACGGGGCCTGGTCCCGTTCGGGACTGTCGATGCCGATCAGGCGGACGGCCCCTCGGCCCATGCAGTCGATCGTGTCCCCGTCCTTGACCCTGGTGACGATGCAGTCGGTGAGCCCCGCCGAGGGGAGCGGCGGCCCAGAATCGGGCAGCAGCATCGGAGGTGGAGGCACAGTGCCAGCGCCGTCGCCGAACTGGGCGGCGAGCGCCGCGCTGCAGTACTTCCCCCCGTTGGCGCGGTAGCCGCTGTCGATGGCGGCCGCCTCCGGCAGGTACTGACCCTGCTTCGTGGTGCCGTAGTGCTCGGTGCCGGAGCAGTGATAGACGCCGGAACTGAGGTTGACCCAGACCGGCTTCGGTGACGTCGAGGAGGGGGCCTGCTGGGCGCAGGCGGTGACGGCCGAGCCGAGGACGAGGAGGATGACGAGGCGGAGTTCACGGATCATCACGAAACATACATCGGCTGATCAGGGGGCGAACAACTCCTGCAACACCACAAGCGCCTGCCCTTCCACTCCCTTGCTTACACGCCCAAGCCGCCGGATGAGCCGTTCCCGGTCTACAGTACGAATCTGGTCGAGCACGATCTGCCCGCGCTTTCCTTCGAATCGACAGGGGACCCGAAAGGGACACGACGTTGAGGTGGAGGTCAACGGGGCGACGATGCAGGTATGGAGGTGTGCGTTCAATTCGTTGGGCGAGACCACGACACACGGACGGGTCTTCCGCATTTCCCGGCCCCGCGTCGGGCCCAGAGCGACCAGGAAGACATCGCCCCGTTGCACTGCCGCGGTCACCAGGTCCACTCCTCGGCGTCGAATCGAGTCGGTGTCGGCAGATCGAGGGGTTGGCCTCCATCCGCCGCGAGCGACTCGGCGGCCTCGGCCCATCCGGCCCGCTGCGCGCGGCTCGGGCGGATGACGAGGCTGTCCGCACGTACCTCCATGTCTACCTCGTCGGTCAGGCCGAGTTCGTCGATCACGGGCTTGGGCAGCCGGATGCCGCGCGAGTTTCCGATGCGTATCAGGCGGGCCTTCATGGGGTGCCTCCGAGGGTGATTACAATGTAATCACCCAACGAAGGCCGAGCCACCCCGACCTTGCCGCCACGTATGGTGTGAGCGGCGACGTGATCGGGATCAATCGGACGCAGCGGGTGGCGTTCGAGAGGAACCGGTGGGCATCGGGCTAATTCGAGGGCGCGGTGGCGACGAAGTAGACCTTCGAGTCGGTGCCGAGGAGGAGGCTCAATGTGGTACCGGTCGTGGTGTCCTGGGCGTGAAATGCCTTCGCAAACGGGGGTGAGGGAGACTGATTCTCGACGTGACTCCACCCCTCCGGCAGCCAATCTGTAAGGGTACCCGTCAACTTCTTGTACCGGCCGGCCGCCGATTTCTGGTCCCTCGAGAGGAAGACGAGGCAGCGAACCCGCCTGCTCCCCATCACCTCGCAATCGTAGGTGCCGGGCGTGTCGAGCGTGGACGCCCAGATGGAGTCCCGCCCTGCCGCCGATTCGAGCAGGCGCTCCCGGATCCTGGTGAAGTGCCAGCGCGCGGCCTCGACGAGCGGCGGGAGCGCCTCGGCCCATGCAGCGCGGCTGGTGCGTATCGATACGCAGGTATTCAGCTGACGCACATGCTCCTCGCCCCCGAGGTGTTCCCCGTCTCCGACGACGCGCGATCGCGACACGAGGAGCGAATCGATGGAGGCCTGGCTGGCCATGCCTCCGTCGACCAGGAGTTGCATCGCCCAGCAGTCCGCCTCGTTCTCGGTGGCGTAGGAATTCTGGCCGTAGGGATGGTCCAGCGTGTGGTGCGCGCATTCGTGCAGGTAGACGAAGAGCTGATCGATCTCCGGGAGACCGTTCATGTTCTTCTTGCTCCACCAGATCGTCGCCTTTCCGTCTTCGTATCCCGCCATCCCACCCCAGGACATCTTGTTGTCGGTCTTCGAGGGGATCGGGGTGCCGAACCGGTCCAGACAGGCATTGAACGGCGCCTGGGCGTACAGAGGCACGGGATCAATCGCGAAAAGGGAGAGCGCTGTCAGGGCGAACAGGAGCGGGCGAAACGCCGACGGCATTGGGACTCCTGGGGCAGCCCGAGGCGGGGGATGCTCGGTGGCTGTCATGATCCTACGGCTCGGCGGGCGGGGTGTAAAGGCGCGGGGGACGCCGGTCGGAGTCATGGCAATCCCGGCGGCTCCAACACGTCATAGTGGGTGACCTTCGGCTCCAGTTCGAGGAGGTACCTGGTGTCCTCGGGGTAGTAGCGCGCCACCTCGATGTCTTCCCCGGCGAAGACCCGAATGGCCTCGAGCGAGGTCCAGTACGAGGTGAAGTGGAAGTGGGCGACCTCCCCCGCCACTCGGCGGAGGATGGTGACGCCGAGGTTGCCCGGAGTCCCCTGGACACCAGGGACGCCGGTCTGGAGGAGATACTCGTGGTAGGCCTCGGCCTTGGCGGAGGGAACGGCGCCGTGCCAGCTGCGGGCGATCATGAGAAACCTCCGCATGGAGGAAGGATGACGGGCGCGGGAAGTAAGGAGCGGGTGGCGCTCCCCGGCTGAAGGTGTAGTATACCCCCCGGTTCGTCATCCCTCACCTCAGGTGGAGGTAGACTATGGGCAGGGTCCTCGCATTCCTCTACGGTGTCGTCTCGTACGTGGTGTTCCTCGTGGTGTTCCTGTACGCCATCGGATTCGTCGGGAACTTCGTGGTGCCGAAATCGATCGACACCGGCCTGGAAGGCGCCTTCCTGCCGTCGCTCCTGATCAACAGCCTCCTGCTGGGCGCCTTTGCCATCCAGCACACCATCATGGCCCGCCCCGGGTTCAAGCGCTGGTGGGCCCAGATCGTTCCCGAGGCCATCGAACGCAGCACCTTCGTCCTGGTGGCCAGCCTGCTGCTGGCGCTGCTCTACTGGAAGTGGCAGCCGCTGCCGAGCGTCGTCTGGGAGGTCCAGGCCCCGGCCGCAGCCTCTGTCCTGTGGGGGCTTTTCTGGATGGGCTGGGTCATGGTGCTCCTCTCCACCTTCATGATCAATCACTTCGATCTGTTCGGGCTCCGGCAGGTCTACCTCAATCTCCGTCAGGCCAAGTACTCGCACCTCCCCTTCTCCACCAAGTGGCTCTACAAACTGGTGCGCCACCCGATCATGCTGGGCTTCGTCATCGCCTTCTGGGCGACGCCGTACATGACCGTTGGGCATCTGATCTTCGCGATTGCCACGACGGGCTACATCCTCATCGGGCTGCAGTTCGAGGAGAAGGACCTCGTGACCTATCACGGAGAGGCCTACAAGGAGTACAAGCGGAAGGTCCCGATGATCCTGCCGATGTGGGGGAAATCGAAGGGCTGAGTCTCGGGTTGCACTGTGACAGGGGCCCCATCGTGTCCATCGCGGTGGGGCCGTTGTTTTTTCGGGGTGGCGGTTCGCCTAGCGCGTCCCGCAGGCCGGTGCCATCTTCCCTGCAGCTTCAGCCGACCTCCGGAACTGTCAGGCGACCGTCTCCCCCCTCCGCCAGACGCCCTGGCCCGGGACGCCCATGCTCACTGTAGTAGACAACTACCTGTCGGCGCGATCCCCATTCCAGCTGGGGATTTATTCCCTTGTCCTGCTCGCCATCGTCGGGACGATCGACTTCGCGACGGGCTATGAACTCTCCTTCTCGATTTTCTACGCGATCCCCGTCGGCCTGAGCGCCTGGTACCTCGGGCGGCGCTTCGGACTGCTTTTCTCCATCCTCTCGGCGCTTGTCCTGTTCCTGGTCGACGCCGCGGCCGGCCACCCCTACATCGGCACCACCAGCCCCTACTGGAACACCGGCGTCCCCCTGGGGTTCTTTCTCATCATCACCGTCCTGCTCGACACCCTCCACCGCGCGCTCGACGCCCTGGCGTCGCAGGCCCAGCGGGACGGGCTGACCGGCCTCCTCAACGACCGGACCTTCCGGGAACGATGCCGCCCGGCCTTCTCGCTCGCGGCCCGGCACGGGCGGACGGTGGCGCTCGGGTACATCGACCTGGACGGGTTCAAGGGGATCAACGATCAGTCGGGGCACGCCGTGGGCGACCAGGTCCTGCGGGAAGTGGCCGCCGCGATCATGAAGCTCCTCCGCGGCACCGACTTCGCCGGACGGCTCGGGGGCGACGAATTCGGGGTGCTGCTGGTGGAGACCACCCCCGATGGCCCGAAGACCTTCTTTGCCCGCCTGCACGACGCCCTGAACGCGCTGGCCGCCAAGCACAGCTGGCCGCTCGGCATCAGCATCGGCGTGGGCGTGTTCAACCCACCCCCGACCACGCCCGACGACGGCATCAAGTACGCCGACGACCTGATGTACCGGGTCAAGCACTCGGGCAAGAACCGGGTGCTGGTCGAGGACTTTGACGGGGGTCGGGCGGGATAGGGGCCGACGAGGCAATCTCGGACCGGAACACGAGACAAAAAGAGGGACGCGGGAAGCTCGGAAAGAAGCCGGAAGCGCGGAAGCACTACGTGGTGGGTGCTGACACGACCCCCCATGCACTTTTCCGCGTTTCTCGTATTTCCGTGTTTCCCGCGTTGCTGTAGCTGCCCCGCCGGCGCCCCGCCCGGCTTTCGTCTCTTCACCCCCTTTCCCTCTCTCCATGATGTGGAGAGGGGGAACGCGCAATCACACCTTCTGTCATTGCGAGGAGGCCCCCGGGGGGCCGACGAAGCAATCTCGGGCAGACCCCCAGGGCCGGCGAGCAGGGACGCGGGAAACTCGGAAAACAGCCGGAAACGCGGATGAACTGCCTGGAGGGTGCTGACACGACCCCCCCATGCACTCGTCCGCGTTTCTCGTACTTCCGTGTTTCCCGCGTTGCGGTTGCTGCCGCCCCGGCACCCTGCCCCGCTGACTCCGGGAGCGGGGTGGCTTTGTGTTGTTCGTGTCTTCGTGTGAGACTGTCTCACACGAAGCCGCGAAGCCCCCTGCCTCCCTGCACCACAGCCCGCAGGATGGAGCCCATCCGGTTGGGAATTTGATTGCGGGTGTCAGAGCGGCCACGGCCACATTGGCCGTCATGCCCGAAATCGCACGGTTCTTCGGCCTCGTGATCCAAATGTACCTTCGCGATCACGACCCACCGCATTTCCATGTCCGCTACAGTTCCTTTCGCGGGCGGATCGGGATTGCGCCCGTGCAGGCATTGGGTGGGGATCTGCCGCCCCGACCCTTGGCAATGGCGTTGTACTGGGCTACGCTCCATGAAGAAGAACTCATGGATTGTTGGCACCGAATCCAGGCTGACAAGCCGCCGCGTCGAATCGCGCCACTGGAGTAGCATGCCTATGGACCCCGTCGTAACCAGCGTCCAGGTCATCCCGCCATACGGACTGCGGTTGACCTTCACGGACAACACCGCAGGTGAGATCGACTGCCGCCCCTGGCTGTTCAGACGGGAGACCGGACTGTTTGCTGAGCTGCGCGACCCGGCGCTGTTTGCCCGCGTGTGGGTTGACCGCGACGCGGATACGATCGTCTGGCCGAACGGCGCAGACGTGGCGCCCGAGACGCTGTACGAGGAGGCGCACAAGTCGGTGACCAGGTAACCTGGCTCCTCCCTTCCCGCCTGCCGGCCGACCGGCCGGCCGCCCCGCCCGGCTTTTTTCTCCTCACCCCCTGTCCCCCGGTCACCCCGGCGAAGGCCGGGGTCCGGCAAGCGGAGAGGGGGAACGCCCCGACTTGTTCTGTCATTGCGAAGCCACGCAGTGGCCGAAGCAATCTCGGGGAGGCCCCCAGGGCCGACTAAGAGGGACGCGGGAAGCACGGAAAACCGCCGGAAACGCGGAAGAACTGCTTGGAGGGGGCTGACACGACCCCCCAGGCGGTTCTCCGAGCTTCCCTGACTTCCGCGTTTCCCGCGTTGCAGTTGCTGTTCCTGCCCCGCGGCCGCCCGGCCCTCTTTGCCTAGCGCACCATCTCGGACCCGGTCATCTTTCCCTCCACAGTGACCGATTCCCTCCCCCCACTCGCCGCCGCGCTCGCCGACCGCTACCGCATCGAGCGCGAGCTGGGCGCCGGCGGCATGGCCACCGTCTACCTGGCGCACGACCTCAAACACGACCGGGACGTGGCTATTAAGGTCCTCCGCCCGGAGCTCGCGGCCGCGCTCGGCGCCGAGCGCTTCCTCGCCGAAGTGAAGATTACCGCCCGGCTCGACCATCCCCGTATCCTGACGCTGATCGATTCCGGCGAGGTAAACGGCACCCTCTACTACGTCATGCCCTTCGTGCGCGGCGAATCCCTGCGCGCCAGACTCTCGCGGGAGAAGCAGCTCAGCATCGACGAGGGGCTCGACATCACACGCCAAATCGCCTCGGCGCTGGACTACGCCCATCGCCAGGGGGTCATCCACCGCGACATCAAGCCGGAGAACATCCTGCTCCATGAGGGGAACGCGTTCCTGACGGACTTCGGCATCGCGCTGGCCGTCAAGGAGGCTGGCGGCGAGCGCCTGACCGGCACCGGGCTCTCGCTGGGCACGCCGAGCTACATGAGCCCGGAACAGGCGGCCGGGGACCGGGAACTCGACGCCCGGAGCGACGTCTACGCCTTGGGGGCGGTCACCTACGAGATGCTGGCCGGCGAACCGCCGGTGACGGGGGCGTCGGTCCAGGCGATGATCGCGAAGCTCATGACCGAGCGGCCGACCTCGCTCCGCGTCCTGCGCGACGCGGTCCCGGCCGCTGTCGACGCCGCCGTGATGCGGGCGCTGGCGAAGGCGCCGATCGACCGGTTTGCCACCGCGCGGGAGTATGCCGACGCCCTCGTCGGCCCGACACCGACCGCATCGGGCGCGACGCCGCTTGCTCCGACGGGCCGATCGAGGCGACCACTGCTCGCGGCCGGGGGAATCCTGGTCGTGATCGCGGCCCTCGTGATCTGGCGCCTGGGAGTGTCACCTAAGGCCGACGCCACCATCCGCTCCATTGCGGTGCTGCCGCTCGACAACTACTCCGGTGATTCCACGCAGAACTACTTCGCCGAGGGGATGACGGACGAGCTGACCAGTAACCTCGCGATGATCAGCCAATTGAGGGTGACGTCGCGCGGGTCGGCGATGCAGTTCAAGGGGAGCAGTCGTCCGGCGACACCGGAGATCGCCAAGCTCCTCAATGTGGACGCCATCGTCGAGGGGTCGGTGGTCCGCTCGGGCGACCGGGTGCGGATTACGGCGCAGCTGATCGACGCTCGGGCCGACAGGCACCTCTGGGCCCAGACCTTCGAGCGCAACTCGAGCGACGTGCTAGCCATGCAGGCGGAGCTGGCGTCGGCCATTGCCAACGCGATCAACGTGCAGTTGACCCCGGGGGAGCAGTCCCGCCTCTCGGCGGCGCCCACGGTGAACCCCGAAGCCCACGACGCCTATCTCAAGGGACGCTTCTTCTTCAATCGGCCCAGCGACGAGAACCTGCAGAAGGCCATCGCGCAGTTCAACGAAGCGATCCGGCTGAGCCCGACCTTTGCCCCGGCGTACTCGGGATTGTCGGACGCCTACACCTGGGCCGCGTACAACGAGGGGTTCATCCGGGCCATGGACGCGAAGCCCCTCGCCAAGGCCGCGGCGGAGCGGGCGGTCGCGCTCGACGCTCTCTCGGCCGAGGCGCACACTTCGCTCGGCGTCTACCTGGCTTGGCTTGAGTACGACTGGGTCGGGAGCGAGCGGGAGCTCCGTCGCGCCATTGCCCTCAATCCCAGCTACGCCTACGCGCACGACCAACTCAACCAGATGCTGGGGCTGGTCGGGCGCTTCGACGAGGCGATTGCCGAGGGGGAATTGGCCATCGCGCTTGATCCCCTGTCACCATCGATCCTGACGGACCTGGCTGCGACGTCGCTGTACGCCGGCAAGTCGCAGCTTGCGCAGGAGCTGACCCGGAAGGCGGCGGAACTCGATCCAACCTACTTCATGCCCCCCACCAACGAGGGGACCCTGGCGCTGCAGACAGGTGAATACCCCAAGGCCATCGCGCGCCTGGAGCAGGCGAGGACACTGGAGGCGCCACCGTTCGTGACCGCCTATCTGGCGTACGCCTATGGCATGTCCGGCGACCGCACCCGTGCCATGGCGGCTCTCGGCGAACTCAAGGCGATGTCGCCTGGGGGACAGGTGGCCCCGTTCAACCTGGCGCTGGTGTATCTCGGCCTCAGGGACCACTCGCGCGCACTCGACTATCTCGAGCAGGCGTATACCGCCAATTCGGAGTTACTCGTCTGGCTCAAGATCGACCGGATCTACGATCCGCTGCGGTCGGAGCCGCGGTTCAAGGCGCTGATGAAGCGGTTGAACTTCGCGCCTTGATCTCACGCGCTGTCACCCCGGCGAAAGCCGGGGTCCACCATCTGGAGAAGGAGAACGTCAAACCAACAGCAGACGCGGGAAGCTCGGAACGAAGCCGGAAACGCGGAAGAACTACCTGGTGGGTGCCGACACGTCCCCCCAGGCGGTTGTCCGAGCTTCCCTGGCTTCCGAGCTTCCCGCGTTTCTGTTGCTACCCCCCTCCGCAACCCCACCTCGCTCACTTCCCCCCCTATCACCCCAGCGAGGTTCGGGGTCCGCAGTGTGAGAGGGGGGAACGATGGGTTCAGCTGCCTACGAAGGTGACGGTCATGTCCTGGACCTGGATCAGCGTCTTGCAGTCGATCGAGGCCGGCGGCGGGACGGTACGCGGGAAGGCCTCATCACTGGCCGAGAGCATGAACTGGATAACCGGCGCGCCGGCGGCCAGCGCGGCCTGGACACGACCGGTCACGTCCACGGTGAAGGACGCGCCGCCTGTCCCGCTGGCCAGGGTCGAGGCGTTGGCCCCGATCTGGCCGGCCACCCACGGCATCGTGAAGGCGACATACTTCTGCCCCGCCGGGAAGGCCGTGGCCCCGAGCGTGTTGTCTCCCGGGGTTTGGATCGGCGGCAGCACGTTCATGCCGAAGTTGAGCGGCACTGTCGGGGTGACTTCCCAGAGCGAGCCCAGCCCGCCCGAGTTGGCGCTGCAGAGGTTGCTGCCGTTGGGGGTCACGTCAGGGGGCAGGATCCTGGTCACGAAGGTGATGCTCGCCTTGGTCACGGTCTTGAGCGGGGCCACGGTGGAGAGGTCGTACTGGAAGAGGCCGCGGTAGGCAATGTCCTTGTGTTCCTCACAGGCGCCGCTGTTCGCGGTGTTGCGCCAGATCTCGAAGCCGACGACCGCCGACTGCTGCTCCGCAACCGCCAGCGAACTCCACCAGGCGTCGGGCATGGGGGCCGATGGCAAGGGCGGAGTACAACTGTTGTTCGGATCCACCCCGCCGCTCACTTGGGCGAGGTTCATGACCGTCGCGGGCACAGTCATGGTCTTCTCCTTGACGCCGCAAGCGGCGAGCAGGCCCATGCTGAGGAGCGCGAGCGCAAGTGCCGCGGTGCTGCGGTGCCGTTTCATCGAATCCTCCAGGGGTGAGGCGATCGACACGCTGACGACGGGATGGAATTGTTGGACGCCAAAGTATACGGGGGCACCGGCAACCGGGGCAATGTGGGGTCCCGGAGGGGGACGGCTGGCTACCGGCCAGGCCCGCGACTCGGCTCCCTTTTTCACCTCACCCCCGGTCCCCCTCACCAGGATCTGGAGCGGGGGGACGTGCTGGCCACCGGATCCTCCGCCGGTCGGGCCCGGGTTCCTCCACGAAGTCCTTGTATTGATTGTACATCAGGCCCAGACCCAGAAAGCGCGGCGTGGTGTACGCCAATTCACCGTGAGGATACAGGTCGATGATCTGCCGCCTGATGCGCTCCACAGCCTCGGCCGAGCAGATCCAGAACCCCCCGGTCCCCTCACAATGCGGGCACTGCCGGCCATCGGCCGGTCGCAGTGTGATGAACCGCTCCGGAGGCAGGAACGAGAGGAGGACACTCGTCCACCCCGAGCCCCCGCAGTGCGTGCAGGGTTCGCGCAATGGGTAGAGGAGTTCGCGGACGTGGAGTTTGTGAGGACCGTGGGGTTTGAAGCCGTAGATGTATTGGAAGAGCGCCATGTGTTCGTGGATCGTGCGGTGCCAGCCGGCGTACTCCGCCTCCTGGCCGCAGACGGGGCAACGAGGCCCGCTAAGAAGCTCGAGACTGCAGGAGGGGTGTATCCAGTACTCGATGGACGGCATGGTCAAACCCATAGCCATGGTGGTGCGTGGGATCGGGATGACTGAATGATAACGACTCGTTCCACGGCCCAGCGGAGCCCCCTACGCCTTGCCTCCGGGTGGTGGACGGGTCAGCGAGCCGGGGCTCTCACCGTCACTCGTCATGCCCGCGGCTGAAGCCGCGGCTCGGCTGGTGTCGCTAAAGCGACACGAGCGTACGTCACCCCCGCGAAAGCGGGGGTCCAGCTGCCTACAAGCTACAACCGGCCTGTGACATAGAGGTCGCAGGCCGGGCCGCGACTTAGATGGTATGGCCGGACGAATCCGGTGCGCGGCCCATCAAGTCAGGAAATCGCCGCGCCCATACATTGTACTGATCGATAACTGCGTCTGTCAAGCTTTGATTGGGGCGATTCCTGAGAGCACACATCTCGCCACGTTCGGTGGCCAAAGCCTCAGGCGTCGTGCGGAACCGCGTCAGTAGGCGCGAACTCGGCGTACAAGTGCCCTAACTGACGGAAGCTGATACGAAATTGGCTGCGTCGATGGGTTCGGGGCGCAGCGGTATCGGCGTCTTCTACCTTGATTCCCGGATCATAGAACACTTTCTTTTCGTTAACCGCCCTCAGAAAGCGGCCAAAATCGGTCCCTATGCCGAGGAACACCCGCTCGGCAAACCGATAACGGCGTGGACCTGCACAAGTCATCGACGGCACATAGGCCGCCTGCTCGTGCTTTCTATTCCAGTGTTCGATCAGCGAAGTATAGGGCCAAGCTGCTGCAACACCGCCCATGCCGTCAATCAGCGCCAAGCCGCCTAGAGGGTCTGAAATACATTGGTCGATGGGATCATACCCTTGGAGATGAAGAGTAAGCCCAGTCAATTGGTGCAAATCGCCAGCAAGGAAACGCCCTCCAAAATTGATGCGGTTTGGCTGCCCCGCCATATCGGGGTAGCCGTACTTGCGCACGAAGGCCTCCGCGCCATCGGATGCGTAGAATCCCTCCGTTGGCTCCGGCGTAAAAAGCGTGATTGCGCTCTTTGCCGCACATCGTGTGAAGTCCCTCACCGCGAATTGTTTCACCTCCCAGCCCAGTAAATCTGGCCCTGCTACCGCATTTGGTCGAATTCCGAGCCGCGCCTCAAGAGTCATACCACCGCAATTCCTCGCGTCACACGGAACCACATTCCCGTCCGAATCCAAGCGACAAGAATCAATCCAACCCTCTTGCGCTATGGCAGCCAATCGGGCCAGAAGCTGGGCGCGGGGATCTCCGGGCTGAAGCGGAATCTCCGCCAGCAACTCGTCGCCGTCGAATGCCCCGGCGCTGATGAGCGCCTGGGCAGAAGAGGAATGCGGTGAAAGCACCCGGGCAACAACGGTATGATCGGTGCGGACACCGAGCAGCAGGACTCTACCTTTGACCCGTGCACTGACCCCCATTAGTCCTGAGGGCGCATTGCTGGCCCCGCGAAGAAAACCCGAGAGCCGCACCTCGGGGTATTGTGGATACAGAATGAGTTTGGCATGTGGGGCAGGGATTAACACCCCGTTGTCCGCCATCCAGTAGAACACTATTGGGGCGTGGATGACGGCGCGACCCCTGGAGCTCTCCACCACCTTCAGGTGCGCGAACGGAAGGCGATTCAGGAGCGCGAAGCTCCCTCCGAGGTAGACCTGGTTCTTGCTGTTGTCATTTTCAGTGAGGCGTTTCGCATATAACCGACTAACGCCAACGCGCGAGAATGCATCAACCACTCCCCTAAGGTCTCGCTGTTCCATCTAGTGCGCCATGGTGCTGAGGTTCACGCCGGAACCCTTTTGAGGGATGCGCTGAGATACTCGAGCACGCCTGAATTTACCCGACACTCCCAGACCACGAAGACGCGCCATCCCAGCCGCCTCAGCTCCCGTGCAGCACGCTGATCCCGCTTCACGTTCTCGGTAAGCTTTGCACGCCAGAAAGACCGGCGAGACTTAGGCCACACAGACTTGCTACATCCATGGTGGTGCCAGAAGCACCCGTGTACAAACACAACGGCTCGGTACTTTCGGAAGACCAAATCGGGACGCCCTGGGAGGCCTGCCACGTGCAGGCGGTACCGCAGGCCACATCCGTGGAGGAAGCTCCTAACCAGCAATTCCGGCCTTGTATTCTTCGACCGAATGCCGGACATCATCCGGCTGCGCGTGGCCTTGTCGACAACGTCAACCATCGGCCTACCCAGCCCTCGCCAACGGGAGTACAAGCTGACCCGCCCGTGAGGCCGTGCCCACAATGGATGGAAGCATACAGCGCGCCACCGCTTCGACAACGGGGACGACCACCGCATTGCCGAACTGCTTGTACGCACGCATATCAGAGACGGGAATACGGAATGGCGCCTGGCCCGGACGATCAAAGCCCATTAACCGGGCGCACTCCCGTGGGGTGAGGCGCCTCGGATTACCGCGCTTCCGCTTTACAAGAATCTCCGAACCGTCCTTATAGTACCTTGCTGACAGGGTTCGGGCAGTGT
This sequence comes from uncultured Gemmatimonadales bacterium, assembly GCA_963705985.1. Lineage (GTDB taxonomy): Bacteria > Gemmatimonadota > Gemmatimonadetes > Gemmatimonadales > GWC2-71-9 > SPDF01. Next base: position 836,048 of record CAVPLK010000003.1, read on the forward strand.
CCTCGGGGCCGACCAGCCCGAACCCGAAGCCATTCCCCAAACTCCTGTGCTTGGCGGCATAGGCCTGTAGGTATTCCCAAAGTCCGTCAGTCAGCAAGTATTTCGAGGCCACTTTACCCTTGGGAGTCGTGAATGGAGGCTCAGGAACTTCGCTTCCATCCTCAGGATGAAGCACGCTCGCCAATTTCGGACCATGGGCTGGTTCGGGAAGCTCCACATCTTCGAAGCTGAACTCGGTCAAGTCCCTAAAGCCCACGATAAAGACCCGTTCGCGGTGTTGGGGGACCACCCCCTTGGCATCGAGGGTCCGCACGTCCACGTGATACCCAAGCTCCTCAGTCAACACCTTTCGAATAGTCTCCCAAGTCCTGCCCTTGTCATGCGAGCGGAGGTTCTTGACGTTTTCCAGGAGAAATGCCTTGGGCTGACGGTCCTTGATGATACGGGCGACATCAAAGAACAGGGTACCCTGAGTTTCGCAAGCAAAGCCGTGGGGCCGACCTAGTGAGTTCTTCTTACTGACCCCAGCAATCGAGAATGGTTGACAGGGAAACCCGGCCAGAAGTACATCGTGGTGGGGTATGAGCTCACTCGGCACCAACCGGATATCCCCGGCGATCGGATGCGACTCACCAAAGTTTGCCCGATATGTCTGCTGGGCGTACGGATCCCACTCACTCGTAAACACGCATTCTCCACCGACAGACTCAAAACCAAGCCTCATCCCCCCGATTCCGGCGAATAGGTCGATAAAACGAAAATGCGGACGGGAATTGTACGGTGGGACCGGGCGCTCCCGAAGCATCCGCTGGAGTGCCTCAAGGGCGGCCCTTCGAGGCTTCACTCCACCCGTCTCCCATCGATGAATGGTCTTTGGGCTGTACCCGCAAAGATCGGCCACCTCGCTCTGGGAAAGGCCGAGCTGTTCGCGGAGGAGTCTAAGCTGCGACATGCATTGAGACCTTGTTGGGGATGGGGACAAATATCGGACATTTCGTCCATTCCCGCAACCCCAGTCTTCAGCTCTCGGAACACCCTCAGCTGGAGCCCAATCGAGGCCGGGTGCCGCCTAGGTCAGTCAAAGCCAGCTGCGAATTGGTGCCTATCACGATGAGGTGGACACGGGCTCGAGTCAGGGCCACATACAGTAACTCAGGCTGGTTGACTATTGGCTCTAGGTCGCAAAGGAGTACGACACGGCGCTCCAACCCCTTGAAATCACGCACTGTCTCGATCATCAACACGGAAGGTGTAGTACCCAAAGCAGGTCCCGCATGACTGCGGAGGGACTGTGTCCCTCGAAGCACGTCTCTTCCCTCTTCCGATCCCGTTAAGACCGCCATTTGGCTCGGGGGAACTCGCTCGCGACCGATGAGCTGGCCGATACGGGATTCCACAGCAGCCGCCCACTTGCCCTGCCCCGGCAAAGCGACCCATTCAACGGGAACACCCACTGGACCATGACCGGTGATCGAACCCCTGTAGTAGGGTCTTGCAGCCTCAAAGATCTGTTTCGTATTGCGGAGGTTCCGGCCAAGCCGCAAAGGCATTCTATCCCGCGGCGTCGGGGAAAGCGCACCAGCAATGCGCTGGCAGTCATCGAAAAAGACGTAGAAGGTCCCCTCCCGGGGCGACCGCAAGGCAAGCTCAAGTATCTCCAGCACATCGACGCTTACATCCTGACCCTCGTCAAGCACGACAGCATCGAATCCGCCGCCAGTCCTGGACAACGCAGCCAAGAGTTCGGAGGCGGTCTCGTCCGACCAAGCGCCGTCGTCCCCCCGTAGCCCAGCAAATCCACGCTTTCGCGCCAGCTCGCCAATCGCATGGACGGTGATTCGTTCACTCTTCCGGCAGACAGACTTCAGGTGGGACGCCAAGGGCCCACTGGCGCAGGCGAGCAGGACCGTCTTCCCGGCCTCAGCAAGACGGTGCGCCTTCTCAAGCGCAAGAATCGTCTTCCCCGTCCCAGCCCCGCCTGTGATCCATGCGCGCGGCACAGCTTCGATTTGCTCAAGGAGTTGGAATTGGTCAACCGTAAGTGCATCGATCTTACGGTCATCAGCATCCAACGCAGCCATGAGGGAAGGGTGAAGGGTGAAAGACCGCCCAAGCAGCTCGTCAAGAACAGCCATCCCTTCGGAACCAAGAACCGGAACGCCACTTCTGGGAGTGACACTCCTGCACCGGGCGATGATCCACGCGCGAAGGGCGCCCATCTCGTTGGCAAAGACGAAGATGTCCTTGGGCATTTCGACGCCAAGATCACTCCCAGGCGCCCGCACGTGAGGGAAGATGACGCCGTGGGCTAGACGCACATTTCTTCCGCGGAGCCTAGGATGCGACCGCAACTTCTCCGTCAGAACATGCTTGCTGCGATTGGCTTGCTCAACAGGATTCCGGATCTCATGCTTGACGCCAAAGCGATCGGTGCTCGACCAGTGATCGCTATTGCCATCACGACCGATACGACCGCCCTTCACTTCGATGACCACAGCTCCGTGTTCAGGATGCGCGACAACGAAATCCGCTTCACCTTCGCGCTCCGCGCCTTGGGGGTTCAATCCCAACCAAGGCCGTGAGTAATACACGACGAACCCATCCTCAAGCTGTCTTCCGAGACCTTCGTACACCTCGATTTCTGCGCTCCGAAACGGATTCTCGAGGACGGTTGACGGTATCGGATTCGGGACGAGTCGCGCCATACCGCTATTTCGCCAGCAACTGATGGAAATACCCTAGGTTCGGCTGTTCGGGGGTGCCCACCAACATGGCGCGATCTAGCAAACGATTGAACAATTCGCAGGATGTTTCCGGCGCGAGGGCGCAGCTGTGACAGGCTGCGAGGCTCGCTGCTCCGCTTCGAGCACTTGCTCCGGACATGCAAAGCGGATCGGAGGAGCACCACTGGGAGACGGTCACCGCTCGCTGGACAAGCAGAGGCAAGCGGTCGGGATGTCCTTGGCGCGAAAGGCCACCGAGAGTGCCGTCAGCGTCAGGAGAGGAGGTATAGATGAGGATTCCTGCGCTGCTGTCCCCGGACGGCCCTACATAGAGACGCTCTCGGAGAGATGCTGCCGAATAGCCACAGTCGAGCGCAAGTTGCCGCATGAGCACATGGGAAAGCGTATGGGTCAGCATGCCACGTGCGACGTTTTCAGCCGTGATTGCTGGCTCAGCTTCTGCCCAGGGGCTCTCGACACGCACCGCAGCAGCGCGCGCCTGCACTTCCGGGCTCGACTCCCAGCGCGCCAGTCGTTCGGAATCAAGCGCGAGGAAGACCCCCTCGCCCCTAACCTCTATCGCAGGTAGCCAGTCTCGGTGTGCATCCTGAATGGGCGCTGTGACGGTTTCGACGCCTCGCTCCACCGTACCCGGTGGATTGATTCGCGTGAAACCGATGAGCGCCCGAACTTCACGCAGCCTGACGACTTCCGCGATGAAGCCAATCCATGGCCCCAGCACACTCGGCACTGGGTGAGGCCGACATTCAAACTCCGCAACTTGATCTTGAGCGGTACCGATGCGAGAAGTGAACTGACGATACTCCTCGTCTCGTAGGCTGTTGCCAGCCTGCCTGGCGAGAGTGGCAATACGCTCTTCCAATGCGCTGACGAGCGCTTCCTGCGTGTAACCAAGCGACTCGAATTGACTCCACAGCGCGCTGACTAGGAGAGGCCGCTTCGAAGATTCAGCACTGCTCAGCGGATGCCAATATTGCCCTAGGGCAGCTTGGAGATGGTCGCTCCATGGTGGTATGTCCAGTGAGGATCGGGTAATGGGGAAGTAGAGATTCGAGGCGCCACGCTGCAAGGCCCGGACCGGGATTTCGCAGCTTTCCCGTCCCGACGCCAACCAAGGGCGAGTGCCGGTGCACCTCAAGCCGGCGAGTGTCTGCCCGCCAAACACTCCTTCCATGGATCGAGATGATTGGCATGTGTTACAAGAGAGGATAAGGCCAGCCAGCCCGGCGCCCCGCGACTCAAGCCGAAGATCGCCATCATGGTTGCCGCAACCGTCGCGGTGCGTAACCCACCAATGCCATGGAAATTCATCCAGATGGCCAGCGCCACAGGCCACAACAAAACGTGCCGGGATCGCGAACATTTTCGTCCTCGTCCCCCGGTTTGCAGAGCATTCACCGCAGTAGCGGGCAGCAGAGCCCGGATCTGCGCCCCACCGGCGGGCTCGGCGGAGCCGCGAACAGCCGGGGCAAACAAGCCAGGACGGGAAGCGTACTGCTACAAGCTGCTCGGATGAAGCCGGGCGATCCCCGGCAGCGACCGGCGGCAACCTGAAGCCATGGACCCCCAGAGCAACCTGAAGCCGCGGCTCATATGTGACTTGGGGATGTCGAAGTCCCGCGGGGCTCGACCGGTCCCACTCCTCGAGGCCAGCAACAACCCCGGAGACCGGCCCTCCCCCCGCCCGGAAGTCCACAATTGCGCCAGGGCCGTATGGCGAAACCAACGCGCTTCGACGGATAACGCCCAGTTCATTCGCCATTCTGGTCCCTCAGCCCCACCTTGAGGCCCTCGGCCATTCGAAAGTGTGTACCTGGCTCCACGTTTCGCATGCTATTCGGCGCGCTCCAGGACGCAGAAAGGGCCGCACCGGCAGCCGTCCGGGCCGCTACGGACTCAGCGCTTGCTAACAGGCTCGTCATGGGACGATCATCCTTCCAGTACTCACTCAGCCCTTCACGTCGCTCCCACTGGTCGAGGAGACGTTCAATTTGCCTCTTGGACGCCGTCACTTCGGCCTCGTCTGTTCTGGCGATCCTGCTCACCAAACGAGCTGCGAGCTCCTCCACTTGTGGTCTGTTTTGAGGTGTCAATCGAGGATCACTAGCCATGCCTGGCACGAGGTGCCGTGCCATGGCCGCGAGTACTGCATGCAGGGCGCGATCGCGGGCGCGTGACGCGTAAGGAGTGACGGCAGTCGCCTCGACATCTCGATATAAGGCGCCGTGCCAACTAGAGAATGACTCATAGTGTGAGCGGTCCCGCGCACGGGATGCGTTGTACACGGTCACAACGACCCCTGGCACTGCAGCGCGCCCGACTCGGCTTGTGGCTTGGATATACTCGGCAACGGTCTTGGGCTGCCCGTTCACGACCATCAGGGCCAATCTCGCAATGTCCACCCCGACACTGATCATATTGCTCGCCAATAGAACGTCGACCGCGTTGCCATCCTGCTCCTTGACATCCAAGTTTGTCAATATCTCTCGGATCTCGGCCTGCGTGACCCTGCTGGTGAGTTCCTGAACCGACTTGAGCTGCCTCCGTGTCTCGCCATGCCGTACAGCAATCTGTCCTAGGCTGGCGTTGACGTCGTCTTCGACAAGTACCAAAGCCCCGCCGAGTTCCCGCAAAGAGTTGAAATAGGCCGTCAGCGTCCAATACCTGTCCCGTTCAGCGCCCGCCGCCGAACTTGCTGCGCCGGCCTGAAGGAGCGATGCCATCACGGCCTGCAGCATGAACTTTGGCGACCGCCCAGCCGTTGTCACTCCTAGGTAGCGCCGCCCGGAAGAAACAGGGTCCTTCACGGCGAAGAAGGAATCCTCGTGGTGAATGCCCGCCGGAGGGAACTGGAACGTATTCCTGTCGAACAAAGCGCGTATCTGAGAAGCGGCCCTTCTGATTGTGGCCGTGGATCCCACAATCTTTGGACCAACCCCGTCTTCGGAGCACATCTCGTCAATCGCCGCCTCATACAACCCGACTAAAGTACCTAATGGGCCTGAAATGAGGTGCAACTCATCTTGAATGATTAGGTCTGGCCGATCGTGGGGAACACCAACTCCGCACAATCGCCCTGCCGCTGGCTTTCGAGCAAGCTGAGCATACTTGTCAACAGTCCCTATCAGGAGCGAAGGCAATTCCCTGTATACGTCTTCATCGACGGTATGGATCGGCAGCCGTGACCCGGTTGCGGCAAACGCGCACTCTGCAGTGTCGCACCTGACTTCGATTGCCTTGCGGCTCGTCGATGCCTCCCAACGCAACCGCCGCCCACATGCAGGGCACTCCAGGAGCTGGCGCGGGGAGTTGGATGCGCTGGACCGCAAAGCCGCTGCCGCGCCCGCAAAGTCATTCGCCACTGCGTCACCTCCAACCCATAGGCCAAGCGAGAATGGGATCTGGCCCAGTTTCTGGGGTGCCGCTCGGCGCGCCACTTCAAGGGCCATGATCATCGCCGCCGCGCGCTGGAATTGCTGCATTGTTAGCAAGCGCAGCGTGTAACGCATGAAGGCCCCAATTCCGGCGCCCTGATCGGGACTCCTCGGATGTCGCAGCCGTCGATAGACAAGGATGGCCGCGACGAGAGCGAGGTAGGCCTCAGTCTTCCCGCCGCCCGTGGGAAACCAGAGAAGGTCCATTGTGCCGCGGTCCGGGTGTTCGCGGATGCAGGCAGATGGTAGCGCACACAGCAAGAATCCTAGCTGAAAGGGCCGCCATCGTAGCTCTGCGCCACCATCACTCCGCACGGCAGCTTGCCAACGCCGCTGCTGCCACATCGCGGCATTTGCCGCTCGAAAGGACTCCAAGAGACTCTGATCCTGACCAAGGACTTCGATGGTGGCGGTCATGCGCGCTGCAGCCGCGCTACAAGTGCGTAAGTTCGCCAGTGCCGCTCCGCGGAACCGAGGCTCGAGCGTCTCAACCTCGCTGCCCCTCGAATCAATCCACTTGCGGTACTGGTCGACAAATGCGGATAGACCCGCATACAGCTCGGCGCTGTGGGCACAGCACAGCCATTCGGCAGACAGCACCCGACCGTCGTCGCCACCCAGCCACTCACGGAGCAATGGATGACCGTCCGAAGACACTTGGTACACCGACGACTCGGGAATCCACGTGGTCTCCACTCTCACAGGCCCGGCCACCCGGATCGCGTAGAAGGTGGGCCGAGCAGGTGTGGCCACTAACGAAGGGAGGCACGTCACGGAACAGCATCGCGATGGCTGCCTCCTCCGGCTCGGAGGCACCTGACAACTGAGGCCGGGGTGCGAGTACGCAACCCTTCGCAGGCGTCGCTGTCAGCTGGACCTGAAGCGTGCTGCCTTCTCTATCTCGTCTCTTACGCTGTCCGGAGCCAGCACTGTCGCGTTGACGACGGTGATAGTCACGAGAACTAGAGACCCGCTACATGAGGCGCTGACGTGCAGGTCAAGCCCATCCATGTCATTCGCGGCTAGTGGTCTGGACGTCGATCCTTGCAAAATGGGGCCAACGCTGAGCGAAGCCTGCAGGTCCACCCTCACCCATTCCGCCTTCGCCGCCGCCCCCTCGCGACCAGACGCTCTGCTCTCAGCTCCTGGCGGATCGAGTTGCTCATACCTCCCACCAGTAATCCGTACATCACACCACACCTCACCTGCCGGATTCGGCCGAATCGCGAATGACAGGCCCGCGGAGGCCGGGCGCTGCTGGCCGAAAGCCGGGACACCATCCGACGTACCGCCTCCATCTTGGGCTGGGCGCCCGCCCTCCTCTTCGAGCAGGCCGTCGTCCGCTTCGTCAGTGATCAAGGCGCGCTGCGGGAACAATATGCCCGTGAGATATCGATCCGTCGGGCGGCTCGAAAGCCGTTCAAACGGAGCCGAAGGTCCCATCAGGTCAGTAATGAGCCGGGACACGAGCAACTCACGTGGCTCATCCATCACGCCCGCCTAGTATTTGAAGAACGGTACGGTCGCCAACGCCGATATGATCGGCGCGAGCAGAAAGCCGCTCCGATTGAATGGCTCCACAAGAACATCGCGTTGGTCAGCAGTCGGGACAATCGTCCTAGCACCCATGAACAAGACATTCGATATGTAATCTGGTGGTCGGAGCGACTCACCAGCCCACAAATGGCGAGCGATTGCGAAGAGGTCCTGGTTCAAGCCCATGGCAGCATGGCCGACTGCTTGTCCGAAGGAGTCCGAGGACTCGCAGGAGATGCTGTACCGGAACTGGTCATTCCGATCTGCAAAGAGAGTGGCCGCTCGCCCGCTTGCGGCACTTAACCGCAGAAGCTCCTGGGACATTCCGGCGGAGGCTGGGCGCCACCGGTCCCTGCCAGCTTGAGCCAATACATCGACATCGCTCGCTCGTCCAATTTCGATCCGGGCGCGGTAGTCGTTGCGTGCTCTCATATATAGGCGCCCGGAAGGCAGCTTCTGCGCGCGGAATCTCTTACCTGTCCCTACACGCAGTACCCGCTGCGCCCGTGTCGCACCCACGAATGTGACACGAGCTTCGCCAGCGGCCTCGTTGTCACTTTCCGCCGGGAGCATGAGGTGTACGTGTTCGGCCTCCCGGCCCTTGGAGGCATGGATTGTCCCTAGTATGGGGCCGCGGAATCCAAGTTCTGGAACCATAAACCCGAGCGGGATAGCTCCCCTGGAGAGCCGACCCCGAAGCTCCTCCATCCGCACTACGCCGTCATGACCAGCCGAGTAGCGCAATGCGGACCAAGCTCGCTCAGAGTCCAGCAATGGGAAAAGGGGCAGCACCCGCTTCGCCCAGCGCTCGCTGAACTGTGCTTCAGCAAGGCGATCATCAAAGAAGTCCCAAAACAATACGCCTAGCCACGGGTGAATACACTGCGGCGTCCCAGCCATCCGCACACGGTGCTGCACAGTGCCAAGACAGGAGGACGCTTCAAGCACCTCGGCGCGGGTTCGAAACAACACCAGCGTCTCTTGTTTTCCTTCGAGATCCTGTTGCGTGATATCTCCAACCACGCCATCAGCATAACGCGTAACGCATTCCCTGACTCCACGAAGTGACTGAGAAGGATTCACATGTGCATTCATGGCGTGCAGGCGCCCGTGCGCGAAGAGTGATAATAGATTGTGGCGTGACGTGCGATGAATCGTAAGAAGTTCCTTTTCGATGAACCCCGCAAGCAGGCCTGCGCGTATTCTAGTGGGCAAATTGTCTGGCTGCGCGTCGTCAGCCGGGGCGTCCTCATCGGCGAAGCCAAAGATCGCTTGAGCATCATCCGTAAATATGCTGATGCCACATGCAGTGGGCAGACACCTAATCAGCTCCACGAGCAAGTCGGCTCGTGGCCCAACAATATCCTGTGCTTCATCAATAAGGACGTGCTCGATAGTAGAGAGATATTCACAGAGAGTCTCCTCTCTCTCCTGAGCCGCGTGGTAAGAAGTATGATATTGGGATCGTACCCACCAAGGACTCGGACAGAGTCGGGGTCGAACCCCTGAAGTAGTTGCCATGCATGAGAATCTATCGTACACATTCGGATGGCATTCACACCCCTGTGTTCCTTGCTCAGCCGTCGGATCCGCTCCCGGATTTCATGCACGGCCGTTCGGGTGAAGCTGAGCAACCAAATGTGGCTTGGCTCCACACCCTCTTGAAGTAGGCGGGCCGCCCGTCCGCAGGCAACGGCAGTCTTCCCCATCCCTGGGCCGGAGGAGACCAGCAGGCGTTGGGAAGCCGTAGCCGTTATGATTTCGGCTTGGCGGTGATCCCAAACGACAGATGATTCGGGCACTACCGCGCCTTCAGATCCGGGCGGCAAGACGCCCCGTGTCTGACCAACCGCCGGTCCCATCTCCAAGGATATGATTCGCTCCAACAGTCCCCTTGCTCGCCTGGTTGTTCGATATCCAAGTTCGTCCCTGAGTGCTCCAATCAGAACGGGATCCTCAGATCCCTTCGCGTAGAGCTCCTCCAGCTTCTCGATCCCTACGTCGCGATAAGGGCGAATCAATGGCCTGATCCCTTCTAGTTGCTTGATTCACGGGACTTGGAGCGCACGGCACACGTCTCTGGCGAATATTCCAGTGCCCGCTTCGGCGCTAAAGGGGAGATCCCGGAAAGTGCGCTAACCAACCTAGGGCCCATTTGACGGACGTAGCCTAGTTGCGAGTTCGAGCTTCTCGGGCTGGGGGTTCCCATACTCCAGCCAGTCCTTGGCGTAGACTTCGGCTTGGGCACTCGCCAAATCAGAGGCGCTTGCACCGGTGAATCCATGGCCTGGAAGCCCAGATTCCACTTGGACTACTAGCGCTGTGAGGGGAGGTAGACGCTGCGCAAGGCAGTAGGACTGAATCGGCTCCAATAGTTGGCCGAGGCCCGCTGCAGGAACGCCGATGAGCTTTCCGAGCTGCCCGTAGGTCAGACTCTGTCGGTTCTTGGCGGCCCAAGCAAGGACGGCCCAGATCTGGCTTGCTCGTTCGGAACGGTTCACTGGCTGACTCCATCTCCAAGACAGGTGAGGAAGAACGGCTGGGGTTATGGGTAATTCCGTCTTTGGGCCGCAGATGCAACAAAACAAGTTCGCGGCTCCCCTCCAATAGCTGGTTGAGCTACCCGACATCTCCTGCACAAGGATGATCTCCTCAGTCGCCAACAAATCCCACAATTCGGAGCCCTCGGCACCACATTTCACTCACCACCTGCACAACCGCCCCCGCTCCTGGAGTCCTAACGCCAACCCGGCGCGCATGCCAGGCACCTGGTAATAGCGCGGATCGCTCTCCCTCAGCATAATGCGACTCAGTTTGGGCGGCCTTTTCGGGACCGGAAAGCTCCATTCCTGCGCTCGCGAAGGAGTGAGCCAGTGGAAGAGCTCCTGGATGAGTAGGAGCTCTGAGTCTCGCTCCAACGGTTCCTTCTTGCGGCGGCCTGTTGCCCCGCTCTTGACATGCGTCATAGCGAGATCTTACCGCCATCCGAACAACTACGACACCCTCACCCAGTGACAGAAAAGGGCCCCCAATCCCGGAGGCCCTTCGGACAATCACACGGTGCAGCTCACCTCACCCACATTCACTGAACCCGCACACATGGCACTTCATGCACCCCTCGGCGTATTCCAGCTGGGAGGAGCAGTCGGGGCAGGCGCCGGACATCATCTGGCGCCGGGCGGCCCAGCTCGTACTGCGTGGCCCCCTGGGTCATCTTCACCGTCGGCGCCACCTCGGCCTCACCGGTCGGGATCAGCTCCTGCTGGACCCCCGCCTTGTCCTGCATCCACTTCTCGATGGCAATGCCCACCGCGTCCGGCACCGACAGGACCTTGTTGTTGCCGAGCCCAATGGTGCGGTCGCTGCTGATGCCACGGAGCTGACGGTGGATCTCCTTCATCGGGATTCCCGACCGGAGCGCCAGGGATACCAGCCGCCCCATCGCCTCGACATCGGCCATGAGGGCCCCGCCGGCCTTGCCGAGGCTCATGAACACCTCGAAGGCCTGGTGCTTGTCGTCTTCCGTGATCGTCACGTAGAGCGTCCCCAGCGGCGTCTCGACCCGGCGCGTAGTGCCCTTCAGCGCCTCCGGACGGCTCCGCTTCTGCCGCCGCTGCAGGTTCTCGGCCTCCAGGTCGTGCACCATCCGCCGCAGCCGCTCATTTTCAGCTCGGATTTCAGCAATCTCACCCATGAGGTCGGCTACGCCCTCGGCCTCCCCGCCGCCCTGCCGCCCTGCCCCGCCTGCTGAGACCGGCGCCAGATCACTCCGCGCTTGGGATGACCCCGTAGCGATGGCCTGGGCTTGCACCTTTTGCGCTGTGGCGCCGGTACTCAGCACTTGCATGTCGCGGGAGCCGTCCCGGTAGACCGTCACACCCTTGCAGTTGAGGTGATAGGCCAGCCGGTAGATCTCCTCCACATACGCCTCGGTGGCGTCATGGGCAAAATTGCAGGTCTTGCTGATGGCGCTGTCGTTCGCTTCCTGGAAGCCGGCCTGCATCCGGATGTGCCACTCCGGCTTGATGTGGTTGGCGGTCACGAACACCCGCTGCCACTTTTCCGGCACTTCCTCAAAATTGATGTGCCCCGCCTCGGCAATCCGGGTCATCAGCGCCTCGGAATACCACCCTTCCTTCCTGGCGATGGCCACGAACTCTTCGTTGACGTCCGGCATCAGCACGCCGGCCTGGTTCCGCATGAACGCCACGGCAAAGAGCGGCTCGATGCCGGAGCTGCACCCCGCAATGATGCTGATGGTGCCGGTCGGCGCCACCGTGGTCACGTTGCAGTTGCGGAGCTTCCGCATCGGGCGGATCCGGTTGCCGGCCGCATCGCGGGCGCAGGTCTTGTCGGGGCCCCAGATGCTCTGGTCCCACTCCGGGAACGCCCCGCGGATGGTGGCCAGCCGCTCCGACTCCACCTTGGCCTCGTTGTCCACGAAGGCCTGGACCCGGGCGCCGAGAGCAACAGCCTCTTCAGAGTCGTACGGGATCCCCAACTTGATCAACACATCGGCCCAGCCCATGACACCGAGCCCGATGCGCCTGATCCGCTGCGCCAGGTCGGTGATTTCGGGCAGGGGGTAGTTGTTGGCGTCGATTACGTTCTCCAGGAAGTGCGTGGAGAGGTGAATGGTGCGCCGGAGCTTGTCCCAGTCGAGGCTGCCGTTCTCGACGAACGTGCCGAGGTTGATCGAGCCGAGGTTGCAGACGTCGTACGGGAGCAGGGGCTGCTCGCCGCAGGGGTTGGTGGCCTCGTAGGCGCCGAGGTGCGGCACCGGGTTGTAGTGGTTGGCCTTGTCGATGAAGAAGACCCCCGGCTCGCCGGTCTTCCAGGCGCCGTGGATGATCTTTTCCCAGACTTCGCGGGCCCGCAGCGTCCCCACCACGGCCTTGCTCCGGGGGTGGTAGAGCTCGTACTCGGCGTCTTCCTCGACCGCCTTCATGAAGGCGTCGGTAATGGCGACGGAGATGTTGAAGTTGGTGATCTTGGTCGTGTCGCTCTTGCACTCGATGAAATCGAGGATATCGGGGTGATCGACCCGCAGGATGCCCATGTTGGCGCCGCGCCGGGTACCACCCTGCTTGACCACCTCGGTGGAGGCGTCATAGAGGGACATGAAGGAGACCGGGCCGGAGGCCACACCCATGGTGGAGCGGACCACGTCGTTCTTGGGCCGGAGCCGGCTGAAATCGAATCCGGTGCCGCCACCCGACTGGTGCACCAGCGCCATGGCCCGGAGGGTGTCGTAGATCCCGTCCTTGCCATTCGACAGGTTGTCGCCCACCGGCAACACGAAACAGGCCGACAGCTGGCCCAGGGGCCGCCCGGCGTTCATGAGGGTGGGGCTGTTCGGCATGAACTCGCGGTGGGCCATGGAGCCGTAAAAGGCCGTGGCCAGCTCCTCGATGGCGCCGCTGGAGGCGCCGTACTTCTTGTCGGCACCGGCAATGGTCCTCGCCACACGCCAAAAGAGGTCCTCGCTGGACTCCGCCGGCTTGCCGGCGTCGTCCTTGACCAGGTAACGCTTTTCGAGGACCGTGATGGCGTTCGGGGACAGATCGAGCGCCCCCCGCGACGAGGACTGAGTCATGCCTACCTCTTCCCTTCCATATGAAGGGAGCCTGTGGTGAGATCGGAATGTCGCTAGTTGGTCACCGGACAGTACCGAAGAGTGGACAGCAAGTTAGGCAAAACGATGGTGCGATGCAATGCGTGAAATTATGCCGCAGTGGTGGGAAAAATAGCTGTTCACATCACAAACCTGATTGAAGGCGGGGAAGCGGGGAAGCGGGGAGGAGTTCGTCATCCCGGCGCAAGCCGGGATCCAGGTTCGGCCGACCAACGGGGCGGGCATATGCCCGCCCCTGGGCCAGCAAAATCGTGAAGCCGATGCGGTGTTGCGCCCTTCGAATGCACTCCATCACCCCGCCAAGGGCGCGAATTCGCATTTCGCCGTCATAGGGGTGGGCGTATGCCCACCCCTAGCTCGAAGCCTGCTCTGGCGGGACGCCCCACCCCTAGCTGGATGGTTGGATGACCGGGTACTTCCCCGCCCGGTGATCCCTCGCCTGCGCCACATAGTGCTCCCAGGTGCCCGTAATCCGCTCCCTCAATTCCGGGGTGACCTGTCGGACGATTCGGCCCGGGACGCCCATGACCAGTGACCCCGGCGGCACCCGCATCCCCTCCGGGACCACCGCCCCGGCCGCCACCACGCTCCCCGTCCCGATATACACCCCATTGAGCAGCACACTCCCCATCCCGATCAGGCACTCGTCCTCCACCGTACACCCATGCAGGATGGCCCGGTGCCCTACCCCGCACCGCTCGCCGATGACGCAGGGGAACCCGGCGTCCACATGGACAATGGTGCCGTCCTGGATGTTGGTCTGGGCCCCGATGCTGATCGGCGCCATGTCCCCCCGGATGACCGTGGTGTACCAGACGCTCGATTCCGGCCCCAGGGTCACATTCCCCATGACCACGGCGGTCGGCGCCACCCAGGCCGTCTTGTGAATAGTCGGCACTATGCCCCTCGGCTCATTGATGAATCGGTTCGAGACGGATCTGGGTCCACCCCACCACCGGCACCCCGTCCTTCTTGGCCGGCGTCCAGCGCATCGCGATGGCGTACCGGTTGGCCAGATCGTTGAATTCCGGGCTCTCGGAGGGCCGCAGGGTGGCGACCTCAGCGGTGCTCCCGTCGGCGTTGACCTTGACCGCCAGGGTGACCGGCCCCGGCAACGGCGTCAGGGAGGCCGGCACCACCACCCGGGGCGCCGCCGCGGGCAGGGCGCGGGTGTCCCAGCAGACCCGGTCCTTGTTGTAGCCCGGCCCCAGCCGCTCACAATTGACCACCGTGGTGTCCACCGGCCCCAGCCCCTGCGCGGCGCGGCGCCGGGGCCGCAGCGGCTCCCCGACCGGCGTCAGGTCGGGGGTAAAGGTCAGCTGCAGCCCCGACTGGATGTTGACGGTGTCCACATAGAAGAGATGAAGCGGCGCCGAGATCGCGACGACATGGGGACCGGGACCCAGCTTGATCGGGGTCTCCTCCGGGGCGACGTCGTCGATCAGCACGGTCGAGCCCCGCGGCAGGCCGAGGATGCGCAGGAAGCCTGGAGGGCCAGCAGGGGCTGCCTGCGGGGCTTGGGCAGGGCGGCTGGGAGGCAGGGAGGCAGATGAGGTGTCGGCCATCGAGCTGTCAGGCACCACCGAATCCGGGACTACACTGCCACCAAGCGTCGTGTCGAGGACAGGCGCGTTGGCGACGACCGGACTGCCGCCTCCCTGCCCCCCTGCCTCGCTGCCTCCCCCTGGCGCCTCCGGCGCCATCGGGCCATATCCCAGTTTGCCCGCGCCGAAGACCGCTCCGGCCGCCACCACAATCAGGACAATCAGCCAGGCAAGGAATCCACCGCTCTTCTTTTCACCGAGTTCGCGCTGGGCGGCGGAGCGCTGCATCGCCGGCCGCGCCGACTTCAGGGCATCCACCGATTCCTTCGGGATCGGCGTAGTGGGCATCGCCGCCAGCCGCTCTCGCGTGCTCGCCCCGGAAACCCGCCTCGGTGCCGCCGGCCGCCCCTCGATGTCCTCCACCAGGTCCAGCCCGCTCTGGAATCGGTCGGCCGGGTCCTTGGCCAGCATCTTCTTGATGACCGCGTAGAGCCGCCGCTCATCCGCCGTGTTCAGCACCGGCTCCGGGATCGCCTCCATGATGTGCTTGTACCCGATGGCAAACGAATCCTCGCCGTCGTACGGCACCTCGCCCATCAGCGCCTGGTAGGCCACCACGCCCAGCGAATAGATATCGCTCCGGCCGTCGGTCTCCTGCGCCCGCGCCTGCTCCGGGCTCATGTAGTGCGGCGTCCCGATGGACATCCCCGTGCTCGTGAGCCGCTGGCCGCTGGCCGCCTTCGCGATCCCGAAGTCGGTGATCACGCAGGCGCCATGCTCGTCGAACATGATGTTGTCGGGCTTGATGTCGCGGTGGACGATGCCCTTTTCGGCGGCGTAGTTCAGCGCCTTGCCCGACTCCACCAGGATCCGGCGGATCTCGCTCGGCGGCAGCCGGCCCCCGCCCTGCACCAGGTTGGCGAGCGAGCCGCCGCGCACCAGCTTCATCACGAAGAAGATGACCTGACCGGTGCGGCCGACCCGGTAAATCGGGATGATGTTGGGATGCTCGAGCTGGGCCGCGGTGCGGGCCTCGCGCTGGAACCGCTCCACGAACTCCCCGTCGAAGGCGAGGGAGAACGGCAGCACCTTGACGGCCACGTCGCGGTCGAGAGCCTTTTCCTTGGCCCGGAAGACGATGGCCATCCCGCCCCGGCCCAGCTCCTCGATGATCTCGTACTCGGCGGCCAGCGTATCGCGGATCAGGGTCGTCTGGGAGACGTCCCCCATGGTCACACCACGCGCGTCACCCCCGCCCCCGACCCGCGCCCCACAGATGGGACAGGCGCTCCAGGTGTCCTCCAGCTTGTGGCCGCAGCTCGAGCAATGCATGCCACGAAGCTACGGCTGGCCGGGGAGGTTCGCAACGCGGCAGACAGTCGGGGCGGCGGGGCCGCGGGGCGGCGGGGCCGCGAACCAAGATCGTCACCCCGGCGCAGGCCGGGGTCCATAGGCTTCGACAAAAATGGATCCCGGCTTGCGCCGGGATGACGGTCCAACGGAATCGCTGCCGCCCTGCCCCGCCCGACCCCGTCAGGGGTCGATCACCGTAAACTGCTGGGTCCGGTAATTGGTGTAGCTGTCGGGCCGGGTCACCCTAACCCCGATCGTGTAGCTCCCCGCCTTGAGCCTGGAGAGGTCGAGAGTGCGGTTGACCCGCGTCACGTCGCCGCTGGCGGTTTCCTCGAACTTGAGGCTGATGGCGGAGCCCCCCTTGCCGAAGAGCCCGCCGCTCCCGCCCTTTTTGACCACGACATCGGTCTTGAGAATGGTGCCGGGTACCGCCCCGTACACCTCGTAGTAGAGCTGCATGTCCTCGGTGCGGCGGAAGCTCTCCAGCGGGTTGAAGTACACCGTATCCTCGGGCGCGGCGATCCACCCCAAATTGTTGGCCCGGCGGCCAAGCACCAGGTCGCTCACCGCCAGCCGGGTCTCGGCGCTGACCTGCACACTGTCGGTCGGCAGGATCAGCCCCGCGTCCTCGCCCTGCTGGATCAGGACCCGATACTTGTAGTTGCCGGGTGGGACGTTCACCTCCGCGCGCCCGACCAGGTGTTCGCTCGTCGGGACCGGGGTGCGCGAGAGGAAGAACCGCGTGGTGTCGATCGACGCCACCGACTTGCCCGCCGAGTCGAGGACGGACAGCCGGAGCCGGACAGGATAGACCTGGCCGCGCGACGTGTTCACCCCGCTCAGCGATCCGCCGGCGATGGCATAGGCCACCTGGACCAGGGCACCCCCTTCGTCCCACCCGACCGCCAGCACCTGCACCCTGGCGCTCAGGGGACGCGCGAAGTGCAGCTCATAGGAGTCGCTGTTGGTGCCGCGGGTATAGCTCGCGCGCCCCTGGCTCCGTTCCTCCGCCATGTAGCGGCTGATGCTCGCGCCCCCCGCGCTCTTCATCTTGTTGTACAGCGGCGAGATGTTCTGCCGCGACGAGAGGAGCTGCTCGGTGGTGGTGTTCCTGGACAGCGACATGGTGGCACCCTGCAACTGCACCGCCGTGGCGTAGCCGAAAATGTCGAGCAGGCTCTCCACCAGCTTGAAGTCCTGCACATCCTCGCGCGACACGAAATGGAAGACCAGGTCGCCGTCGGGATGGCGATAGACCCAGGTCTCGTTCGGCTCCACGCCCGGCTCCGCGTAGGAGGCCCGGTCGCTCGGCGTGCCGTGGCGGAGGTAGATCATGCCCCGGTCGTCGAACTCGTCGCTGCCGGAGTGGTAGATCTCCTCGATGTTGTAGTGCCGGTGGACGCTCGCCAGCCGGAAATTGGTGCGGGCGTATTGCAGCCGCCGGTAATGCTCCTTGAGCCGCTCGTTGGGGCTCCGCAGGCTGGCGTTGTCGCGGCCAGTCCAGAATTCGTTGAGCCAGGTGGACCGCCCCTGCCCTGAGGTCGAATCGAACCCCGCCATTTCCGCCGCCGACGCGAAATACTCCAGGTCCTTCCGGTAGAGCGGCACGCTCAGGGTGTCGTTGTAGGCCGCCCCCTCGTAGTAACTGGCCGCGCCGACGTCGAGCCCCAGGCCCAGCTGGCTGCGCCCCAGTTCGTAGAGACCCAAGGCCTTGTCGCCCCCGTTCGCGAGGTAGCCGATGAAGGCGGCCACCGCCGAATCGGGGCTCCCCACCGCCCGCTCGGTGCGGCCCCGCGCCAGCAGCACCTCCGGATGGGCGGCCGACCGACTGGTCGCGCTCTGCCGCAGGGCGTCGAGCGCCACGTCGAGCCGGATGTTGACCCGCTGCGCCAGCGCCGTATTGGCGAGTTCCACCAGTCCCTGCACGAACCCCGGATCCACCTCGGCGGAGCGGGCGTAGGAGTCGGCCGCCTTGGCCAGCGCGTCCTTGCCGAACATCGTCTTGAGGCCCGTCACGACCGCGAGCTGCGAGTCGCCGATCGAGAGTTCCGCGATGCCCAGGCCGTACCAGGGATAGGGCCAGTTCGGCTCCAGCTGAGTGGCCCACTCGAATTCGGAGGCGGCGTCGTCGTAGTGGGGGCCGGCGGCGAGGTCGCCGTAGCGGAGGGAGAGGAAGCCGAGCCGCAGGTGCAGCATCGTGTTGCTGCGGTCGGCCTTGGCTTCGGTAATCATGAGCCGCTCGTGGCGGAGCAGCAGGATGGTATCGGTGATCTGGGACAGGGAGTCGCGCCAGGCCTCGATGGCGGCACGCTGCTCGGGGGCCTGGGCATGCAGCGGCGTGCCGAGCAAACACAGGACGACGGCCCCCGAGGCGAGGCAGCGGGGCAGGGCGGCCGGGAGGCAGTGAAGGAGATTGGAGCGCAGTGTCATTGGCCCTGTCGGCATGGGTACACGAGGGGAGACGCCGAATCGCGGCGGCATTCACACACGGCCCTTCTGCCTACCTGCCTCCCTGCCCCGCCTGCTTCAAGTACTCCACAACACCGTTATACACCCCCTCCGCGTACATCTTCTGCCCCAGCGGGGTGCGGAGCGCCGATTCCTGCTCCGGGATCGCCATGAACATCGCTTCGGTCAGGATGGAGGGCATCCAGGTGGGGCGCACCAGCGCCAGGTCGCCCCGGCCGACGCCGAGGTCACGGAGCTCGAGCCGCTTGACCAGCGCTGCCTGGACGTCGCGGGCAAAGGCGGCGCTCCGCGGCTGGTTGTAGAACACGCTGGTCCCGCTGTTGGTAATCGGGTTGACCCCGTCGGGGAGCGCGTTGTTGTGGACGGAAATCAGCAGGTCGGCGTCCACGCTGTCGGCAAAGAACGGCCGCCAGGAGAGGTCTACCGGCTTGTCGGTGGTGCGCGTCGTCAGGACTTCCGCCCCGCCCGCCTCGAGCAGCGCCTGCACTTTGAGCGCGACACCCAGGTTGGCCTCCGCCTCCCGATACCCGGTGGGGCCGGTGGCGCCCCCCGGTGGGTGACCGGCGTCCACCACGATCCGCAGGCCGGCCAGCGGGCGCGACTTCTGGATGGTCGGCGGCCGCCGGATTTCGAGCATGAGGTCAGTCCGGTCCCATCGGGTCCGGTAGCCCCACACCGACTGGGACAGGTCGAGGGTGATCGTGACCTCGTCCGCGGTCGCCTGGTCCCAGGTCATCTGGGTCACCAGGGAGTCTTCGCCGCCGTATCGCATCCAGTTCACGTCGGCCGAGGCGCCGTAGAGCCGCACCGTCACCGAGGACGCTTCTTCGGTGACGAGATACGGCACCCGCGCACTCAACGGGATCCGGAGGGTGGCACTCGTCGGCGCGGAGGCCAGCGACACCGAACCGACGATGGCCTCGAGCGGTGGGGTCCCCTCCGGCAGGGCGTGGGCGTCGGCGGCGGTGATCCAGGCCAGTGAAGTCGCGGAAAGCGCCAGGCGGAGGTCGCCGTTGAGGCGACCGGACACGTTGGCGCGGGTGCCGGTCGGGAAGAACCAGTTATAGGTGGCACCGGGCGCGGCGCGGCCGACGGTCAGCCGATCGGTCGTGCCGGTTCGGGCGGTGTCGTCATCCAGCTCAACCACCACCGGCAGGCTGTCCAGCAGCGACACGCGGAGCGGCCACCGGGCCCGCACCGTGTCGGCACCCTTGATGGCCTCCACGATGGCGAGGAGGGTATCGGCCCCTTCCGCGCTTCGCCGCCGGCAGCGGGGACACCCCGGCGCCGGCTCCACACCGAGGAGCGGTCCGGGATCGGCACCGAATGCCGCGCCGCGGAGCACACCCACGTAGCGGTCGGCGCGCACTGAACGCGCCAGGCTGGCGGTATCGCGGTCGAAGGCGCGCACCCCCCACGATACGTCGTCATAGCCCACGGAGTTGGCCAGCGGCACCACGGTGCCGTCGGGGAGCACCAGCCGCACTTCCGAGCCTTCCGCCGCGCGCACCGAGAGCGGCAGGTACTCTCCGGCGGGCCACCAGACCTTTCCCCGCGGCTTGAACGACAGGGTGTCGATCCAGAGCGGCGTGGTCTGGGGCTCGGCGCGCGGCGCGCGGCGGACCCTGTAGACCAGCGAGTCGCGCGAGCCATCGGGCCGGGCAGCCACCAGCTTGAACGACATCACGCTGTCCTTCGGGAACGGCAGCCAGGCGAGATAGGCGCCGTTGGGCCACACTTTGACCGAATCGCCGTTGATCGTGAGCCGGGCGTCGCCGGTCCCGGTCGCGCCGAAAATGAAGGAGTAGTCGCCGGAGGTGGAGACGACGTCGCTTTTGGCCGGGTAGACCACCGACAGCGCCAGCGGCCCCGTCGACTTCGGGATGGCTGGGAGGCGCCCCCGGTTCGGATCGACCGGGGCGGCAGACTTGGACCGGGCCTTCGGCTTGGGCTGCTGCGCGCCGAGCGGGGCGGCGAGAGCCAGCGTCAGCGCGGCGAGGATGAGAGGGCGCGAATGCATCGGCGGAAGGTACTTCCAGCATACGACTTGCGACAAGCAGACCAGGCCGGGGACACCGTCTCCCCCGAACGATTGACGCCCCTCCGGAGGCGGCCTAGATTCCGCCTCCCCCACCCTCTTCGGCCCGGAGCCTGCGTGGCGCGCTCGTCCACTGTCTCTCACACCGCACTTACCAGCCGAGCCCGGTGACAATTCCCTCCGTTCAGGTCTCGGTCGCCGGCCGGACCGACGTCGGTCGCACCCGGGATCACAACGAGGATACCTACCTCGTCGCCGACCTGAGCACCGGCAAGCTCTGCGATGCCACCGAGGCGCAGGTCTGCCACGTCGGCCCCCGCGGCTCGCTGTTCATGGTGGCCGACGGGATGGGAGGCGCCGCGGCGGGTGAACTCGCCGCCGCCCTCGCGGCGGAGACGATCCACACCCACCTGATGGCCACCTGGGCGGCAGACACCGAGACCAGCCGGGAGAAGTTCGCCTTCCGGGTGCGCGAGGCGGTCGAGGAGGCCAACCGGAGGATCCACGACTACGCGCTCGCGAATCCCGACGTGAAGGGGATGGGGACGACGGTGACCGCGGCCGGGGTCTACGGCAACGACCTCTACCTGGCGCAGATCGGCGACAGCCGGGCCTACCTGGTGCGCGGTGGCGTGGCCACCCAGCTCACCAAGGATCAGTCGCTTACCCAGCGCCTGGTCGACGCCGGCGAAATGACCGAGGAACAGGCCGAAAAGAGCGAGCGGAAGAACATCATCCTCCAGGCGCTCGGCCCCGACCCGCAAGTGCGGGTGGACCTCACTTACGAAGAACTGCGCCGGGACGACGTACTGATTCTCTGCTCCGACGGGTTGAGCGGGCAGGTGCGGCGCGACGAGTTCGCCGAGCAGGCCGCCCGCCATACCGACCTCGCCGCACTCTGCAGCGCCCTGATCGACCTGGCCAACACCCGGGGCGGCCCCGACAACATCACGGTGGTGGCGGCCCGGTTCGAGGGCGACGGGCTCGCGCTCAGCCCGCCCGCGCAGGAGCCCGGGCACCACGTCTTTGCGCTGCCGGGCGATGAACCCCTCGAGGACGACATCCGGGTCGGCTACCGCACCGGCGGAATCCGGATCGAGCGGCCGCTGGCCACGATCCAGCCCGTGGCACCGCCGCCGGCCCTGCGCCCCCGTCCGCCGGTCGGCCTCATCGGCGCGGTGCTCCTCATCGCGGCGGCCCTCCTCTACCTGCTGATCACCCGATGACGCCACGTCTCGCCATCCTCTCCGGCGGCCGCGCCGGCGTCATCGAGTCGATCCCGGGCGCGGTGGTCAGCATCGGGCGTCACCCCACCTGTCAGATCCGCCTCGATGCCGACCGCGACACCGAGGTCTCCAACCGGCACGCCGTCATCCAGCGGAAGGACGGCGTGTGGACGGTGCGCGATCTCGGCAGCATCCAGGGGACTTATCTGAACGGCCAGCGGATCGCCGAAGAGCAGCCCCTCAACGACGGCGATCTCCTCCGGCTCGGTGCCCGCGGGCCGGAGCTGCAGTTCCTGCTCTCCGACCGCGCCCAGGTGGCGGAGCCGAGCCGCGAGCCGGCCGTGGCCCAGCCCGCCAGGCCGATGATCAGCACCGAAGACCTGGAACGGATCCTGGAGGAGGAACAGGCGGGGCAGCTGGCGCGCGACGCCGCGGCCGCCGCACGGAAGCGCCGGTTGCTCCAGATCGTCGGCGGCGTGATCGCCATCGTGGCCCTCGTGGCGATCGCGCTCGTGGTGTGGCGGAAGCAGGCGGCGAGGCGGGCGGAAGAGGAGGCGCGTCTCCTGCTGGTGGCCCGGGCCGACAGCATGATGGCGAGCGTGGCAACGGTCGAGGTGACGTCACCGGTCATGCGGACCTCGCTCGATTCGGCGCGCCAGGCCGCCAATCGGCACCGCGCGTCGCTGGTGGAGGCCGGGCCCAACGCCCTCGTCAGTGCCGCCATCATGGCGGCGCTCGACTCGGCCATCACCCGGGAGCGGGACATCGCCGAAACGGCGGACTTCAATGCCGACTCGATCGCGGCCCCCAGCGCCAGGGCGGTCGGGCTCGTGATCGCGCAGTACGCCGACAACAGCACCGCACTGGCGACCGGCTTCGCGATTCGCCGGGACGGCACCGGCGGCGTGCTGCTCACCACCAGGCAGGTGGTGCTCAACGCCGCCGGCGAGACGCCGGTGCGGTTGCTGGTGGTGATGCCCGGTGTGGCCCAGCCGATCCCGGCCCAGGTCATCGCGACCCATCAGGTCGAGGACGTCGCCCTGCTGCGGCTGCAACAGCGCGGAGGCGTCGAGGTGGTCCAGGGACTCGCCTGGCGCGAACCGCCGGTCGGCACAGGCAAGCCGGTGGCCATCGTCGGCTATCCGGCGCCGATCGAGCTCCCCGCCAACAATGACTGGCGCAAGGCCACGCTCGCGTCGGCCACCAGCACCGGCTCCGCGGCGCGGGTCGCCCCGGGGTTCATCACGGTGGACGGCTGGGGTGGCGCGGTGGGTGCAGGCAGCCCGATCATCGACAGCGAAGGCCTGGTGGCGGGGCTGATTTCGACGGCCGCACCCTCGGCAGGCGGGCGGCTCTTCGACGCGGTGCCGGTCAAGTTCGCGTTGGAACTGCTTGACCAATTGCAGTAGGAAGGCGGGGCAGCGGGGCAGCGGGGCAGGAATATCAATCAGTCGTCACCCCGGCTTTCGCCGGGGTGACGACTAGGTCAGCAGGACCCACCCGATCAGCAGCGTCCCACCCAGGATCACGACCGACCAGCCGAGCCAGCGCCGGGCGTCGCGGACGCCGTCGTCGAGCGCGCTGAGGTTGGTGCGTACCCGTACCGGGCCCCAGGCGCCGGCGGGGCGCACCCGCGCGTAGAAGGTGTCGAGCGTCGCCGAAGACTCGGGTGCGGTCAGGAACATCACCGGGACCCAGACCACTATCGCGCCGAAGGCCGAGAGCATCAGCCGCTGGCCGAAGGTGAAGGAGGCGAAGGCAGTGGTCGAGCCGAGGATGGCGAGGAGCAACCCGGCGGCCATCGCGGCGATTTCGGCCCAGGCGTTGATCCGCCACCAGAACCACCGCAGCAGGAGCACCAGCCCCGGCCCGGTGCCGATCAGGATGATGAACCGGAACACTCCACCCACGCTGTCCATGAAGAACGACACCGCCGCCGCGAGTGCGGCGAGGAGCACCGAGGCCCAGCGGGCCGCGCGCATGAGCTTCGCCTCGTCGGTCTGGCCGGAGAACCGGGCGTAGAGGTCGTTGACCAGGTAGCTGGCACCCCAGTTGACCTGGGTGGAGACGGTCGACATGAAGGCCGCCACGAGGCTCGCGAACACCAGGCCGAGCACCCCGGTGGGCAGGTAGCGCACCATCATGATCGGATACGCCAGCTCGGGGTCGGCGAGCCGCGGCAGCACCACGAGGGCGGCGAGCCCCACCAGCACCCAGGGCCACGTGCGCACCACGTAGTTGAGGATGTTGAAGAGGTGGGCCGCCTTGGCGGCTTCCTTCTCGTTGGCGGTGGAGGAGAGGCGCTGCACGAACATTCCGCCGCCGTCGCTGTTCCGGAACGCCCACCACTGCACCAACAGGTATCCGAGGAAGGTGCTGATGGGCAGCGTGGCGTCCTCGCCGGTCGGCAGCAGGTTCAGCTTGTCGCCCTGCCCGCTCTCGCGGAGCGCCGCCGTCAGCCCGGCGAGGCCGCCGACCTCGCCGAGGGCGTAGAACATCACGGTGAAAGCGCCCGCCATGGCCAGGATGTACTGCACGAAGTCGGTGGCCACGACGCCCCAGAGTCCCGAGGCGGCGGTGTAGATGACCACGATGACGAGGATCGGGATGATGGCCCAGAGCCGCTCGTCGCCGGGAAGGTTCGGCATGGCGTCGAAGACTCCGAGCGCCACGACCATCTTCCGCATGGCGAGCATGCCGTAGCCGATGCTGAGGCAGTTGAAGGGGACGGCAATCAGGAATGCGCGGAAGGCGCGGAGGCCGGCGGCGGGGCGGCCGCCGTAGCGGATTTCGGTCAGCTCCACGTCGGTGAGGACCTTGGCCCGGCGCCAGAGCTTGGCCAGCACCACCGCCACCAGCACGTGGCTCAGCGCAAAGGCCCACCACTCCCAGTTGCCGGCCACGCCGTCCTTGGCCACTCGGCCGGCCACATACAGCGGCGTGTCGACGTTGAAGGTGGTGGCCGCCATCGAGGTCGCGGCGAGCCACCACGGAATGGCGCGGCCGCCCACGAAGAACTCGGTGAGGCTCCGCGCGCCGCGCCGTGCCACCCAGAGCCCCAGCACCAGCGTGCCGGCCAGGTACGCGGCGACGACGCCCCAGTCGAGCGCCCTCACCCGAGCCGCTCCATCAACCAGCGCGCGGCGGCTTCCTGCATCAGCCGCTGGCGGTGCCAGGCCAGCAGCACCGGCCCGTCACCCGGGAATTCCGCGGCCAGCCGTGGATGGCCGAAGACGATGACCGCATCGGCATCGGCGTGTGCGCCCAACGCGGCCAGGGAAGCCGGCCCGAATCCGGCGCGCCCCTTCGACGCCCGCGGTTCGGCGAAGGCGAGCACCACTTTGCTGCCGCCGCGGTCAACCGCCACCCCCGAACCGCGCAACGCCATCTCGACGTACTCGGTGGACGACGCGGGCCAGGCGCCACCTTGGTCGTCGTCGACGAGGACGAGGTCGATGGGGACGCGGAGCGCAGGGAGCGCGCCGCGCACCAGGCCGCGGGCCAGCAACCGCTCTGCTATCGTCGCGCCCTCCAAGCCCCTCTCTGCCTTCGCCTCACCCCCTGCCCCCCTCTCCATGTTATGGAGAGGGGGAACGCTCGGAAGGTTCGAGGTGCGCCCCCCCTCTCCGCTTTGCGGCGAGGGGGCTGGGGGGTGAGGTGAATGCGCACGAAGCAGCACCTCTCCGTACCGCGTGATCGCCTCCTCCACCCGTGCCTCCGTCAACCCTCCCGTCCGGAGCGCCTCACCGATCGCCTCGTACGCCGCCTGCGGGTCCGCCGGATAGCAGAGGAGGTCGCATCCGGCGGCGAGCGCACGGACCGCCGGGTTGGACGCCGCCTCCTGCACCGCCGCTCCCATCATCAGCGCGTCGGTCACGATCAACCCCTCGAATCCCAGCTCCGCACGGAGAAACTGCAGGATCGGCGCGGAAAAGGTGGCCGGCGTCCCGCTCGGATCGAGCGCGGGCACTCGCAAGTGTCCTGTCATGACCGTCGCGACGCCCGCGAGCACGCCCATCCGGAATGGCACCAGGTCGGTCGCCTCGAGGGTGGCGCGATCCGCGCCCACCGAGGGCACCTCATCGTGACTGTCGCGGGTGGTGCGGCCGTGCCCCGGGAAGTGCTTGATGCAGGCCAGGGCGCCGGCCTCCTGACAGGCCTGCACCCAGAGCGCGGTCGCCACGCCGACCAGCTTGGGATCGCGTCCGAAGGAGCGGGTCTGCACAATGGGGTTGGCGGGCTCGATGTCGAGATCGGCGTCGGGGGCCAGCACCCAGTTGATGCCGATACCGAGCGCGTCGCGTGCGGTCGTTCCCGCCGCAGTCCGGATGACATCGGGATCGTCCAGTGCCGCCAGCGCCGCGGGCGGTGGGAACTCCGTCAATCCCCTGAACTGCTGCCCTGCCCCGCGCTCGAGGTCGGCGGCCATGAGCAGCGGACGGTCGGCGCGCTCGCGCAACTCCGCCGTCAGCGCACGCACCGCCTCCGGCTCACCGCCGAAGATGATGAAGCCGCCCGCCCCGAAGCGCAGGGCCGCCGCGATGGTCTCGGCCTCGTGGCCGAATCCGGTCTCGTCCCGCCAGCGGAGCGCGGGGAGGATCAGGCGTCCGTGCATCAGGGAGGGGTAATCGATCCGAGCACCCGCGCACCGCGTGCGCCGGTGGCTGCGGGGAGGTTGCCGGGCTGGCCGTGCAGGGTCAGGTAGCCGAGGAGCGCAAACGCGACCGCCTCCTTGGCGTCCCCATCGAAATAGAGGGAGTCGAATCGATGCACCGGGATCGGAGAGAGCAGTTCGGCGAGCGCGCCCATCAGCCCCGGGTGATGCACTCCGCCGCCCGACACCACGACCTCGCCGACGGTGGGTGCCCAGCGCTGGATGGCGCTCGCCACGCTGCGCGCGGTGAGGGCCACCGCCGTCGCCACGCCGTCGGGCCCGGGCAGGCGCGCATGCAGTACGCCGGCATAGGGGTCGCCGAAGCGCTCGCGCCCCGTGCTCTTGGGCGGTGCGTCAGTGAAGTAGGGGTTGGCGAGGAGGTCGGCCAGCACCGCGTTGTTCACCCGGCCCAGCGCCGACACCGTCCCGTCCAGGTCGCAGGTGAGGGTCTCGTCCACCCGGTGCGCCACGGCGTCGATGATCGCCATGCCGGGACCGGTGTCGAACGCGATGGCACCGGCTTCCCTGCCGCCCCCGGGCACCAGCGTGATGTTCGCCATGCCACCGAGGTTGAGGAGCACCCGGTCCCGTTCGGCGTCGGCAAAGAGGAGGAGATCGGCCATCGGCACCAGCGGCGCTCCCTGCCCCCCCGCCGCGACGTCCCGCGCGCGGAATCCGCTCACCACCCGCACCCCGAACGCCTCGGCGAGCACCGCCGGTTCGCCGAGCTGCCAGCTCACCAGCGGCGGCTCGTGCCAGATGGTCTGGCCGGGGAAGGCGATGCCGTCGATCTGATCGGCGCGCACCCCACCGGCGCGCAGCACCGCCTGCGCCGCCTCGGTGGCCCACTCGGCGATCCGCACGTGCAGCCGCGCCAGGGCCGGGGCGGCCGCGCGACCCTCCAGCGCCGCCCGCACCTCGGAGCGTTCCTCGCGCTCGTAGGGCCGCGTGGCGAACGCCAGCAGCTCGGCGTGGGTCGGGCCGCTGAACCGGACCAGCGCGGCGTCCATCCCGTCGAGCGAAGTGCCCGACATCAGGCCGATCAGCAGTGAGGGGCGTTCCATCAGGCGGGATCCACCGGTGGAGGGTTGCCAAGGATCGGGCGGAGCCGGCCCTGGGCGTCGGCGATGCGCGCCTCCGCAGTGGCGCGGTCACTGCCGGTGCGGACCATGACGATGGCGGTCCGCACGCTGCCCGCGGCGGATGCGAGCGCGGCGCGCGCCGCTTCCCGCCCGACGCCGCCTACCTCCATCACGATCCGCTCGCCCCGGTCGGCCAGCTTCTGGTTTCGGACCTGCAGGTCCACCATCAGGTTGCCGTAGGTCTTGCCGAGCCGGATCATGGCGCCGGTGGTGAGGAGATTGAGCACCAGCTTCGTGGCGGTGCCCGACTTGAGGCGGGTGGAGCCGGTCACCACCTCCGGACCGACCGGCACGGTGATGCAGGCATCGCAGCTGTCGGCCATGTCCGGCGGCGGTGTGGTGCAGCTGAGGAAGGCGGTCCGCGCTCCCCGGGCCTGGGCGCGGCCGATGGCGGCGCGCACGAAGGGCGTGCTCCCGCTGGCCGCGATGCCGACCACCACGTCGTTGGCACCCACCTGCCGCTCGTCGATGGCGGCCCCGCCGGCCTCGAGGTCGTCCTCCGCCCCTTCGACCGACGTGACCAGCGCGGGGAGTCCACCGGCGATGATCCCCTGGACCATCTCCGGCGGCGAGCCGAAGGTGGGTGGGCATTCGGAGGCGTCGAGCACGCCGAGCCGCCCGCTGGTGCCGGCACCGACATAGAAGAGCCGCCCCCCGGCGCGGAAGGCGGCTTCGATCAGGTCGATGGTGCGGGCAATCGATTCCCGGGCGCCGCGCACGGCGTCGGGGACGGTGGCATCCTCGGCCGAGACCAGATCGACAAGCTGGAGGCTGTCCAGGGTGTCGATGTCGGCCGTCCGCGGGTTTCTCCGCTCGGTGAGCCTGGGGTCACGCACGGGGGCACCTGGGCCGGGGAAAGGGTGAGGCGGGCTTGCCACGCGAGAGATATCGCTAAATTAGGTCAGCCATTCGCTCCGGGGCAACCTCCGCTCCGACGCACCCACCTCCCGAGGATCACCGTGCGCCTTCGCCCTGCTGCCGCCGCCCTGCTGCTTGCCCTGTCCGCCTGCGCGGGACCCCAGCCCTCCGGTGTCGCCGAGGGCTGGAAGTTCGCGGGCCAGGCCCGTATCACCGAGGGTGCCAACGCCGTCGTCGTTTCCGGCAGTCCAATCGCCAGCCAGGTCGGGCGGGACGTCCTGCAGGCGGGTGGCAACGCCATCGACGCCGCGGTCGCGGTCGGGTTCGCGCTCGCGGTGGTGCACCCCGAGGCGGGGAACATCGGCGGCGGCGGCTTCCTGATGTACCGGGAGGCGGGCGGCACCGTCTATTCGCTCGACTACCGGGAGGAGGCACCCTCCGGCGCCAGTCGCGACATGTACCTCGAGCCCGACGGCGACGTCTCCGACCTGAGCCTGACCGGCGCGCTGGCCGCCGCGGTGCCGGGGTCGCCGGCGGGGCTGGTGGAAATGCATCGCCGGTTCGGCCGGCTGCCTCTCGCCGATGTGATCAACCCCGCCATCAGGTTGGCGAACGAGGGGTACGTGGTGGACGACTATCGCCGCGAGTCGATCGGCGACGAGATGTCTCGGCTCTACCTCTTCCCCGCCTCGCGTGCCCAGTTTCTCCCCAACAACCAGCCGCCGATCGTCGGCAGCACGCTGGTGCAGCGCGACCTCGGCAAGACGCTGGAACGGATTCGTGACAAGGGCGCGGCCGGGTTTTACACCGGCCCGACGGCCGACCTGATCGTGGCGGAAATGGGGCGGAGCGGCGGGCTCATCACGCACGCCGACCTGGCGGCCTACACAACCTACTGGCGCGACCCGATCGTCGTTCCCTACCGCGGCGACACCATCTACTCGATGCCACCGGCCAGTTCCGGCGGCACCACGATGGGGATGATCCTGAACATGATGGAGGGATACTCCCCGCTGCCGCCGTTCGGGTCGGCGGAACTCATGCACCTT
Source organism: uncultured Gemmatimonadales bacterium (assembly GCA_963705985.1). Lineage (GTDB taxonomy): Bacteria > Gemmatimonadota > Gemmatimonadetes > Gemmatimonadales > GWC2-71-9 > SPDF01. The sequence continues at coordinate 865,730 of CAVPLK010000003.1, forward strand.
GAAGCGGAGGCCATGAATCGGGCCTTCATGGACCGGAACGCCTACATGGGCGACCCCGGCTTCGTCCACAACCCGGTGGACCAGATGCTCTCGCAGAGCTACGCCGACGAGCGGCGCGCCACGATCGACCCGAAGCACGCGTCGAAGACCGGCGAGGTGCTGCCGGGCCTCAGGGACGGCCCCTCCACGACGCACTATTCCATCGTGGACGCCGAGGGGAACGCGGTCAGCATCACCACCACGCTCAACAACAGTTACGGGAGTGCGGTGACGGTGACGGGTGGCGGGTTCCTGCTCAACGACGAAATGGACGACCTGGCCAGCGCCCCCGGAAAGCCGAACATGTATGGCCTGGTCCAGGGCGACTCCAACGCGATCCAGCCGGGCAAGCGCCCCCTCTCGGCGATGACGCCGAGCTTCGTGGTAGGCGACGACGGCCAGTTGTTGCTGGTCGTGGGGACGCCGGGCGGACCCCGGATCATCACGATGGTCTACCACGTGATCAGCAATGTGCTCGATCACCAGATGTCACTTCCCGACGCGGTGACGGCGCCGCGGCTCCATCACCAGGGGCTGCCGAACAGCATCCGGATCGAGCGGGGAGGGTTCTCCCCCGCGGCGATCGCGCGGCTGGAGAAGATGGGACACGAGGTCAACGAGGGGGGCTACACCGGCGACGTCGAGGCGATCATCCGGACCCCCACCGGGTGGCAGGGGGTCAGTGATCCGCGGTTGGGAGGGGGAGGGGCGGGATACTAGGCGGGGAAGAACACCGGCGGGGAAGCGGGGAGGTGGCCCTCCCCGCTTTCCCGCTTTCCCGCCTACTTCGCGACAAACGCCTCCGTGACCGTCATCGTGACCTTGGCCCCGGGGTAGACCGTGATGTCCTGGTCGCCGGTTTCATTGGCCACCGCCGCGCCGCCGGCGGCTCCTACCACGCCACCGATGACCGCTCCCTTGGAGTTCCCGCCGATCGCGGATCCGAGCAGCGCGCCAGCGGCGGCTCCCGCCCCGACCTTGGCCGCGGTCCCGGCGGTGATGCCCCGCCCCTTCAAGGTGTAGTCGAGGTGGTCCACCTTCCCGGAGATCGGGTAGCTGGTGCCGTCGATGATGACGGACACGAGCGACGCCGCGAAGGTCTCCTTGCCGCCCTTGGTGGGCGCAGACTTGAACTGGTCGAGCCGGATGTTGACGGTCGAACCGGCGGGAATGACGAGGCGGCCATCGGCCGACATCACATCCATCCCGACCTTGGCCTGCATCATCGCGCCGGACTTCGTGGTCCGCGAACTGACGGTGTCGGGCACGGTGGCGGCAAAGGTGGCGCCGGCGGCGAGCTCCGCCGGGGGCGCCGGGGCTACCGGCTTCGGGGTCGGCTTGGGGGTGGCTGGCGTCGGGGTGGCCGTCGTCGCCTTCGGTGTCGCCGCGGTGGTGGCGGCCACCGGGGTCCCGGCGGGGGTGCCGGCGGTATCGGCCATCGGGTTGGTGGAGTCCTGCTGGGCGAGCTGGAGATCCCGGCTCAGGCTGTCGGCAACGGCGGCGTCGGACTTGTCGCCCCCACCACAGGCCGCGAGGCCAAGGACACAGAGGGCAGTGAGTAGATTACGCATGGTCGAGCTCCCGGGGAATTGGCTGGCTGGACGCACAGGCATCCAGCATCATTGGTTGCATTGGTAACCTTTAATATATGCTGAAGTCCCTCCGGGCACTCGTGCCCTACATCACAAGGTACAAATCCACCTACGCCGCCGGGATGGCGTGCGTCGTGGTGTCGAACGCCCTCATTACCCTCGGCCCCAAGATCCTGGAACATGGCATCAACCTGATCGACGGCGGCGCCCCGACCGCCGCGGTCGGTCGGGCCGCCCTGTTGCTCGTCGGCGTGACCCTGCTGGGCGGCACCGCCCGGTTCGGCATGCGGCAGCTCCTCAACAGCGGCAGCAGGCTGGTCGAGTTCGACCTGCGCAACGACCTCTTCCGGCAGCTGGCGCGCCTCAGCCCCTCGTTCTACGATCGCTCCCCCACCGGCGACCTGATGGCCCGGTCCACCAACGACCTCCTTGCCGCGCGGATGGCCGCCGGCCCCGCGCTCATGTACATGGTGGACACGGCGGTCCGCATTTCGATGGTGCTTCCGGCCATGGTGGCGATGAGCCCCCGGCTCACCCTGCTGGCCCTCCTCCCCCTCCTGGGCCTGCCGGTGGTGATGATCTCGCTCGGGCAGCAGATCCATCGCCGCTCGCTCGCCATTCAGGAACAGTTCAGCACCATCACCACCCACGTCCACGAACACATTTCCGGGCTCCGCATTGTGCGGGCCTATCGCCAGGAGGCGGCGGAGACCGCGGAATTCCGGCGATTGAACGACGAGTACCGCATCCGGAACATCTCGCTCGCCCGGGCCCAGGGCGCGTTCCACCCGCTCCTGGCCCTCCTGGCCGGGCTCGGCGGCGTGGTGGTGCTGGCGGTCGGCGGCCGCCTGGTCATGGCGGGGACGGTGAGCGTCGGGGAGTATGTGGCGTTCGGTGTCTACCTGATGATGCTCGCCTGGCCGCTGATTGCGCTGGGATGGGCGGTGACGCTGGTGCAGCGCGGCGAGGCGGCGATGGGCCGGATCAACGCCCTCTTCCATGAGCGGCCAGCCATCATGTCCCCTACCAGTCCGGCGGTGCTCCCGCCGCGGCGCGGCGCCCGCAGCATCGCACTGGACCGGGTGTGGTTCCGGTACCCCGGCGCCGAAGACCGCGGGTGGGTGCTGCAGGATGTCTCGTTCCGGGTGGAGCCAGGGCAATCGCTGGCCATCGTCGGCGCCACCGGGGCCGGCAAGTCGACCGTCGCTGAGCTGCTGGCCCGCAGCTACGACCCCGATCAGGGGCGGGTCCTCCTCGACGGGCTCGATATCCGCACCATTGCGCTGGAGGAACTGCGCCGGAACCTCGGGGTCGTCCCGCAGGAAACCTTCCTGTTCAGCGCCACCGTGCGGGACAACATCCTGCTGGGCGCACCGGACGATGGGCGGCTCGAGCGGGTGGCCGAGGTTTCGCAATTGACCGAAGCGCTGCCGGACCTCCCGCACGGGTACGACACCATGCTGGGTGAACGGGGAATCAACCTGTCCGGCGGCCAGAAACAGCGCGCCGCCATTGCCCGGGCGCTGGCCCAGGAACCGCCGGTCTTCATCCTCGACGATGCGCTGAGCGCGGTGGACGCGCATACCGAAGCCCAGATTCTTGCCGGGCTCCGCGACGCGCTGGCGGGACGGACCAGCGTCATCATCTCGCATCGCCTGGCGGCGGTCCGGGACGCCGACTGGATCATCGTGCTCGATGGCGGCAAGGTGGTGGAAGAAGGTGTGCACGCCGACCTGCTGGCAGCGGGCGGGAGGTACTGGGAATTGCTGCGGCGGCAGGAAATCGAGGAGCAGCTGGAAGTGTGACATTGGCGGGGCAGCGGGGGTGACAACCATCGCAAACTCGTGGAGAACTTGTGAAGAAACTTGAACCATCTATCAGCGCCGCGATCGTCCTCGCCATTGGCGTGGCCGCATGCGGATGGCTGGCTGGCGCCGGGCTCGCGGCCAGCCGCACCGCGGATCGCTACGTGACCGTGAAGGGCATCGCCGAGCGGGATGCACAGGCCGACTTGGCGCTCTGGCCCCTCAGGCTGGTGGTGAGTGACAACGACCTGAACCGGGCGTATGCCCGCCTCTCGACCCAGCTTCAGCAGGTGCGGGTCTTCCTGGCCAAACAGGGCATTGATACGGCGCTGGTGGAGCTCCAGTCCTTTTCGGTCAACGATGCGTACACCAATCAATACCGCCAATCGGACGCCGTCACCCGCTACGTCATTAACCAGACCCTGATGGTGCGGAGCAGCGACCCCGCCCGGGTGCTGGCGGCCAGCCAGAAAGTGGGGGAACTCGTCCAGGCCGGCGTGGTATTCTCATCGGGGCAGGAGTACGGCGGCGGGGGGCCGACCTTCGTCTTTTCCGGGCTCAACGACCTCAAGCCCCAGATGATCGCCGAGGCGACGAGCCGGGCCCGCGAGGCCGCGGACCAGTTCGCCACCGACTCCAGGAGCCACCTCGGCGGCATCCGCCGCGCCAACCAGGGCGTCTTCGAGATCCTGGCGCGGGACCAGGCCCCCGGCATCAGCGAGCAGGGACAAATTTCGAAGCGGGTACGCGTGGTTTCAACGGTCGAATATTTCTTGAAAGATTGAGCGGGGCAGGGAGGCAGGGAGGCAGGGAGGCAGGGAGGCAGGGAGGCAGGGAGGCAGGGAGGCAGGGAGGCCGACGATGCTCAACTCGTCATTCCCGCGCAAGCGGGAATCCAGTATCCGGACCCCCGATTTCGCGGGCCCGGTGGGGGTCGCTATAATTCGGCATCCCCCTGAAACGGAGCCCTTCGCCCCATGCGAAAGACCAGCGCGATCGTCCTGACATTCTTGCTGGCGCTCGCCCCCATGGCGCACGCGCAGCAGCCAGCCAAGAAGACCAACAAGCAGCCCAACATCCTGGTGATCTGGGGTGACGACATCGGGTACTGGAACATCAGCGCCTACAACCTCGGCCAGATGGGCTACAAGACCCCCAACATCGACCGGATCGCCCGCGAAGGGGCGCTGTTCACGGACCTGTACGGCCAGCAGAGCTGCACTGCGGGCCGCGGGGCCTTCCTGACCGGCCAGAGCCCCTTCCGCACCGGCCTGCTCAAGGTGGGACTCCCCGGCGCCAAGGAAGGGCTCCAGCCGCAGGACCCGACCATCGCCGAGTTGCTCAAGCCGCAGGGCTACGTGACCGGCCAGTTCGGCAAGAACCATCTCGGTGACCTCGACGCCATGCTGCCCACCATGCACGGCTTCGATGAGTTCTTCGGCTCGCTCTACCACCTCAACGCCGAAGAAGAGCCGGAAGACCCGGACTATCCGAAGGATCCCGCCTTCCGCGCCAAGTACGCGCCGCGCGGCGTCCTCCATACCTGGGCGCAGCCGAACGGAACCCAGCGGATCGAAAACACCGGGCCGCTCACCAAGAAGCGAATGGAGACCATCGACGAAGAGTTCGAGGCCGCCGCCAAGAGCTTCATCACGAACGCCTCCAAGGGCGACAAGCCGTTCTTCGTCTGGTTCAACTCCACCCGGATGCACATCTGGACCCACCTGCAGCCCAAGAGCGAGGGTGTCACCGGCCTCGGCGTCTATCCCGACGGCATGGTGGAGCACGACGCGCTGGTCGGCCGTCTGCTGCACCTGCTCGACAGCCTCGGCATCGCCGACAACACGATCGTGATGTATTCCACCGACAACGGCGCCGAAAAGTTCTCCTGGCCCGACGGCGGCACCTCGCCCTTCCGCAACGAGAAGGCCTCGAACTGGGAAGGCGCGTACCGCGTCCCGGGAATGATCCGGTGGCCCGGAACCGTCAAGCCCGGCACCGTGCTGAACGACATCGTGTCGCATGAGGACTGGGTGCCGACGCTGGTGTCGGCCGCGGGCAACCCGAACGTCAAGCAGCAGCTGCTGACCGGATACGCCGCCGACGGCAAGACCTTCAAGGTCCACCTCGACGGGTACAACCTGACCGAGTACCTGAGCGGGAAGGGTCCGGATCCGCGGAAGGACTTCTTCTACTTCAACGACGACGGGTCGCTGGTGGGTCTGCGGTACAATCAGTACAAGGTGGTCTTCGCGGAGCAGCGCTCCGAAGGGCTGGACGTCTGGCAGGACCCCTTCGTGCCGCTCCGGTTCCCGAAGCTCTTCAACCTCCGGTCAGACCCGTTCGAGATCGGCGACCGCGAGAGCATCAGCTATGCCAAGTGGCGTATCGATCACATCTTCGTGCTGGTGCCCGCCCAGGAATATGTCGCGAAGTTCCTCGGCACCTTCCAGGCGTTCCCGCCGCGCCAGAAGGCCGGCAGCTTTTCGCTCGATCAGGTGCTGCAGACACTGCAGAATTCAGGGCAGCAGGGGAACTAGGCGGGGCAGGGAGGCAGGGCGGCGGTTGGACTGCCTCCCTGCCTCCCTGCCGTTCTGCCTACAGCCTCCCCTTCAGGAACGCCGGTGTCAGCCCCTGCAACCATCCCGCCAGCCTGGTGAACTCTCCCGTCACCATCAGCAGGCCGACGAAGATCAGCAGCAGGCCGCTCAGCCGCATGACCCACGGCAGGTACTTCCGGAACTTCTGGAACCAGTCGAGGAAGGCGTCCATGGCCCAGGCCGCGGCCAGGAACGGCACCGCGAGGCCGGCGGAGTAGGCCCCGAGCAGCGCCATGCCCCGCCCCACGTCACCCTGCGTGGCCGCCATGCCGAGGATGCCGCCAAGAATCGGCCCGATGCACGGGGTCCACCCCGCCGCGAAGGCCATCCCCACCAGCACCGACCCGAGGTAGCCGATCGGCTTCCGGTCGAGGTGCACCCGCTGTTCCATCTGCAGGAAGCGGAACTTGAGCACCCCCATCGCATACAGCCCGAAGATGATGATCAGCACCCCACCCACCCGCTGCAGCCAGATCTGGTAGTACTTGAGCGCGGAGCCGAGCGCCGTGGCGCTGGCCCCGAGGATGACGAAGATCAGGCCGAATCCGAACACGAAGAGGAGGGCGTGGGTCATGGCCATCCGGCGGCGGCCGCTCATCTCTTCCAGCGTCATCCCCGTCAGGAAGCCGAGGTAGCTCGGCACCAGCGGCAGGACACAGGGTGAGAGGAAGCTCAGCACTCCCGCGGCGAACGCCACGAAGAAGCCCAGGTTGTCCGGTGTATTCACAGCCCCCCCAGAGCGCGCCGCTGGCAGTCACGGCAGGTGCCGTGCAGCTCGACACGGTGCGTGCGATAGCGGAAGTGGTACTCGTCGGCGATGATCGGCAGCATCCGTTCGAGCCGCTCGTTGGCGAACTCCTCCACCCCGCCGCACGCCACGCAGACGAAATGCCCGTGGGATCCTTGCGGCGAGGCGCCCTCGTAGCGCCGGAATCCGTCGCCGAATTCGTGGAGCCGGATGAGTCCGCTCTCCACCAGCAGGTCGAGGGTGCGGTACACCGTGGCGATGCCGATGCGCTTCCCCTGTCCCGCGAGGCGCTGATGCACGGCGGCGGCGGTCAGGTGATCGGGTGCGGTGAAGACGGCCTTGGCGATGAGGTCGCGCTGCTGCGTGACAGGGAGGCGGTGTTCCCGGAGATAATGGCGGAACCGCTCGAGGAGGTCGGCGGCCTCAGCCGAGGTCAGGTGCGCCATCGGCCTCGACGGGGTACCACCGCTCCACCGGGATCTGGATGGGCGGATCCTCCTCGGTGCGCTTGGGCACCAAGGCCACCAGCTCGTCCAGCGCATCGAGCGGCCCGCTTCCCACTTCGGCGAATTCGGAGGCGAACTCACCCCGCTTCTTGCCCTTGAGGGTGTGCGCGTAGCGGGCGGTGTAAATGAGGAGCCGGTCGCCCTCCAGGCGGGAGAGGATGGCGGTGCCATACTCCTTGCCGTCGCGCCGGAAGGGACGGAACACCCACAGCCCATGCACATCCGCCGCCGGAAGCTCGGAGGTGACCGCCTGCGCCAGCAGCGCCCAGCCGTCGCCGACGCCCGGCTCGGGCGGCGCCCCTACTTGGTAGCCTGTTCCCATTTTTCCACGTAGAGTCGGAGGACGTGCATGAAGTCCTGGGCGTTGGTGACCACGCCATAGGCCTGGTGGGTGCCGCGGTCCTTCAGCTTGTTGACGACAAATTCCGTCTGGTCCACGCAGATGGTCATCAATTCGGTGGGGACGCCATCGTAGTGGGTGTGGAAGGCGGGGAGCATGTTGCCCACCGCGATGGCGTGCAGTGCGGTGGCCACGAAGATGGCACCGGTGGCGCGGACCGCGTGCTCCCGCATGGCGTCCTGCGCGGCGAGCGAGTCCTGGATGACGCCCGGCAACGGGCCGTCGTCGCGGATCGACCCGGCCAGCACGTACGGCACCTTGCTGGTGACCAGCGCGTGCATAATGCCGCTCTTGATCAGCCCCGATGCCACCGCCTTCTCGATAGAGCCGGCGGCGCGGACCCGGTTGATGGCCCGCATATGGAGCCCATGGCCCCCTTCGGTCGGCTGGCCGGTGTTGGACATGCCGAGGGTGGTGCCGAAGATGGCCGCCTCGATGTCGTGCACGGCCACGGCGTTGCCGGCTAGGACGGCGTGGACGTAGCCGTTGCGGATGAACCACTCGAAATCGGCGCGCGCGCGGGAGTGCACCAGCGCGGGACCGGCCACCCAGAGGACATAGCCGCCCCGCTGCTTCTCCTCGCCGATGCGTGCCGCCAGCTCCTCGTAGTTGACTGGGCGCTCGCGGCTGACCTCGGTGGACATGAAGCGGAACTCGTTGCCGCTGTGGGCCCCCGAGAGGAAGCCGGCGCTGTGGACATACACGCCGAGGGAACCGTCCTCGGCCTCGCCCATCACGATCTGATCGCCCTTCTTGAGCCGGCGCGGCTCGGCAATCTCGATCCCGTCGCCCCGGCGGACAATCACGCAATCCATGCGGGGCCGGGTGGGCATGGTCCACCTGCCGCCGCCCAGATGCACGTAGGTGGGGAGGTTCGAGGTCGAGAAGAACTCTTCCGGAAGCACGCCATCGGCCGGGAGGGGCGCGAACCGCGCCGCGGGGGCACCGGCAAAGGGAGCCTTCGTGAAGTCGGGTGGGGTGTAGGTCGCGTTGGCCATAGAGGAAGGAATCTTAGGGGTGGCCGGGAGGGGATTCAAGGCGGGCCCGACGTACGTCAAGGCCCGCGGAGCGATCCGCTCGCAATTCACCTACGTGACCGACATCGCCCCCACGGTCCTCGAGGCCGCCGGGCTCCCCGAGCCGAAGACGGTGAATGGCGTGATCCAGCTCCCGATGGATGGCGCCAGCCTCCTCTACGCCGCGGACAGCGCCACGGCCCGGACCCGGCACGGGACCCAGTACTTCGAGATGTTCGGCAACCGCGGCATCTACCACGATGGGTGGTTTGCCGGCACCGTCCACCGCGCGCCGTGGGAGTACGTGCCGCGCCGCCCCCTCAAGGACGATATCTGGGAGCTGTACAACGTCGACGCCGACTTCTCGCTGGCCAATAACCTGGCCGCCCAGGAGCCGGCGCGACTCAAGCAGATGCAGGACCTCTTCATGCAGGTGGCGGCCAAGAACCACGTGTTGCCGATCGACGATCGGGGCGTCGAGCGGTTCGACGCCGGCCTGGCCGGCCGGCCCGACCTCATGAACGGGCGGACGGAACTCACCGTGTTTCCGGGCATGCACGGCATGATGGAGAACGCCTTCATCAACGTGAAGAACCGCTCGCATGACATCACAGCCGAACTCGTGGTGCCGCCGGGCGGGGCGGATGGCGTCGTCCTGGCCCAGGGGGGGCGCTTCGGCGGGTGGTCGCTCTACGTGATGAACAACCGACCGGTGTACGCCTACAACTACCTCGGCCTCGAAATGTTCAAGGTGATCTCCCCCACCCCACTGCCGAGTGGTGCGGTGACCCTCAGGTATGTCTTTGTGTATGACGGCGGGGATCCGGGTTCGGGTGGCGTGGAGCGCATTCTCGTCAACGGGAAGGAAGTGGCCCAGGGACGCATCGGTCACACCCAGGCGAGCATGTTCTCGTCGGATGATGGCGCGGACGTGGGGCGAGACGAGGGCACGCCGGTGTCCCCCGACTACCCGGCCTGGGACAACCGATACGCCGGCGCCATCGTGCGCGTGACGATCAAGACGCAGGAGCTGGAATTGACGCCGGAGCAGAAGAAGCGCCTGCAGGAACTGGATCGGAACGCGGCGCTTGGCATGGAATGAACTGAGATCTGACTGATTGTGACACTGGTCACACGCGCGGGGGCCATCCTGGGCAGTTCGGGGGCTGGCCCCTGTTATAGTTGGAATGTTCGAACAACCCGCTGACCGTACGGAGATTGAGAATGAGCACTTGCCTCACCCTGACAGTGGCCCTGGCCGGTGGCCTCGCGGCCACTGGCGCGCTCAGCGCCCAAGCCCCCGCCCGCCCTCCTGCCGCCGTGCAGACCCTCGGCGCCCCGGCCAAGCTGGACAGCCGGTTCGGAGCCCTCGAGTTCAAGGACGGCGCCCCCACGGCCGCGACGGCCGATGCGGTCTACTCCGCCCTCGCATTCACCAACGGCCTCGACGTCTACAACAACAGCTTCCGGGGCGCCTCTGCCTACGCACTCCGAACCGGGTTCTACGGTCTCGGCGCGCGCGGGAACGACGTCGTCATCTTCTCGGAGCTGATGAATTCGAAATCGGTCTTCCTGACCGGCAACGCCGACACCATCTACTACCTCTCGATTCTCGACCTCACCAATGGCCCGATCGTCATCGAGCAGCCGCCCAAGTCGGTCGGCACCATCAACGACATGTGGTTCTCCTGGATCATCGACATCGGCACGCCCGGTCCCGACCGGGGTGAAGGCGGGCGGTACCTGATCGTGCCCCCGGATTACGATGGCCCGCTGCCCGAAGGCGGCTATTACATCGCACGGTCGAGCACCGTCCATGCGCTGTACGCCGCCAGGGCCTACCTGGTCGACAACGACCCGAAGCCCGCTGTCGCCATGATCAGGAAGTACATGAAGATCTACCCCTACACCCCGGGCGGCGAGGGGACGAGCATCGCCTCGGCGCTCGAGGGGACGGTCCGGATCGCGCAGAACCCGCCGGTTCCCGAGACCAGGTTCATCGAGGGCTCGAACCGGGTCTTCAATACGATCCCGCCGAGCGACTATTCGTTCTTCGAGATGATCAACGCCAACGTGCAGGAAGAGCCGGCCACCAGCTACGACGTGGAACTGGCCGGCCAGATGGCGGCCATCGGCATCGTGAAGGGGAAGCCGTTCAGTCCTGATGCCCGGATGAAGAAGATCCTCACCGAGGCAGCCGCCGTCGGGAACGCCACCGGCCGGGTGCTGAACTGGCGGCCGTTCGAGTCGCTGGGCTGGTCCTACTACCCAGGCTCGTCGTGGGGCAGCATGCTCTGGGAGGGTGGCGCCTTCTTCGAGACGCCCCCGCCGATGTTCACCAAGGACGGGATGTTCAAGCCGCTGCCGCCGACCGGGGCGCGCACGCTCGCCTCGCGCACCGCCTTCTACTACGGCTACACCCTCGATTCGCCGGGCATGATCATGCGGATTCCTGGCGTCGGTTCCCAGTACCTGATGGGGTTCCTCGATGCCAGCAAGAACCCCTTCGACGGCGCCAAGACCTACATGGTGACGCTGCCGCCCAATATTCCCGCCCGCGCCTTCTGGTCGTTCACGCTGTATGACAACCAGACCCGCTCGATGCTGGCCACACCCCAGCTCTATCCGCGCGCCGGCAGCCAGAGCTATCCCTCGCCGGCGGCCAAGGCGAGCGCCGACGGCTCGACGACCATCTACTTCGGCCCGAAACAGCCGGCCGGCGTGGACCGGGGCAACTGGATCCAGACCGACCCCGCCAAGGGTTGGTTCACCATCCTGCGCCTCTACAGCCCGCTGGAGTCGTTCTTCGACAAGAGCTGGCGGCCGAGCGAGATCGAACTGGTGAAGTAGTCGAGTTACAGCAGACTCACCGGGTCACGGTCGATCGTGACCCGGGGTTCTCCCCCTCCCGCCAGCCGCGTGGCACCGTAGCGCACCACCCGACCGAGCACCGCTCCATCCCCCTTCAGCGCGACATGCCAGCGCCACCGCGTCTTGATGCGCGCCAGCGGGCAGGGCGCAGGGCCCAGCACCATCAGGTCGAGTCCATGCCGCTCTGCCAGCGCAGCCGCCCACTCCGCCGTCTCGGCCGCCACCCGGCCCACCGCCGCCTCATCCTTCCCCGACACCACCAGGTTGACGAGGCCGGTCGCCGGCGGGTAGGCGGGCGAGCCGCGCAGCGCGAGCTCTTCGCCCAGGAATCCCTCCGCATCGTGCTCGGCAGCGCGGATCAAGGCGTGATGCGTCGGCTGCCGAGTCTGCACGATCACCCTTCCCCCCTTCGGCCCCCGCCCCGCCCTGCCTGCCACCTGCGCAATGAGCTGGAAGGTGCGCTCCGCCGACCGAAAGTCGGGGAGGTGCAGCGCCGTGTCGGCGTCCACCACGCCGACCAGCGTCACGTTCGGGAAGTCGAGTCCCTTGGCGATCATCTGGGTGCCGAGGAGCAGGTCGACCTCTCGACGCTCGACCGTACCGAGGATCCTGTGGTGAGCCCACTTGGTGCTGGTGGTGTCGAGATCCATGCGTGCGAGCCGAGCCGCGGGGAACCGCTCCGAGAGCCACCGCTCCAGCTGCTGCGTCCCGATCCCGCGCATCTGGGCGACGGCATGCCCGCAGGAGACACAGCTTTCGGTGAGGGCTGCCTCGAAGGCGCAATAGTGGCAGCGGAGCGCCGGGGGCGACTGGTGCACCGTCAGGCTGATGCTGCACGAAGGACATTCGGGGACGTGCCCGCAATCGGGACACTGCAGGAAGGCCGCGAATCCGCGCCGGTTGAGGAGAAGCATACCCTGCTCGCCTCGCGCCAGCACGCGGGAGACCGCGGCGTCCAGCGTCTCCGACCAGGGAATGGCACCGGACCCCGCAACTTTCGGTGTGGAGCGCAGGTCCACCAGCTCCACCGGCGGCAGCTTCCCCGCCCCGACCCGTTCCGGCAGCCGCACCAGCCGCAGCCGCTTCCCTTCCCCCGCCTCCGACCAGCTCTCCAGCGACGGCGTCGCACTCCCCAGCACCAGGCGCGCCCCCTCCAGGCGGGCGCGCACCGCCGCCACCTCGCGCGCGTGATAGCGTGGTGTCTCGCCGTTCTTGTAGGTGGCTTCGTGCTCCTCGTCCACGACGATGACCCCGGGTGCCGTCACCGGCGCGAAGATGGCCGACCGGGCCCCGACGGCCACCTTCCGCTCTCCACGGCGGAGCGCCCGCCAGGCGTCGGCGCGTTCGCCGTCGGAGAGCCCGCTGTGCAGCACCGCCACGTCGTCGCCGAACATCCCCCTCACGCGCCGCACCGTCTGCGGGGTCAGGCCGATCTCCGGCACCAGGATAATGGCGCCGCGGCCGCTCTCGAGTCCCCGCCGAATCGCCTCGAGGTACACAAACGTCTTCCCGCTGCCGGTGATCCCGAAGAGGAGCGCCCCTTTGCCCCCCTCCAATCGCTCCACCTCGGCGAGCGCCCCACGCTGATCGACGGAGAGCGCGTTGGGCGGAGGGGTCCCCGCCTCGCCCGCAAAGGGGTCGCGCACCCGCTCGACCTCGTCGATCGAAGCATGACCTCCGGCGACCAGGGCGCGAATCAGGGCGCCGCTGAATCCGAGTTGCGTCCGCAGGTGGGCCACCGACGCGGTCCCGCCCAGTTCCTCGACCGCCTCATACAGCGCGCGCTGGCGGTGCTTGCCGCCAAAATGGTCCTGGCGCTCGAGCAGGGTCGGTCGCTGCTCCGGAAGCGACAGAACCCGTTCGGTCACCGTACCGCCGCCGGTGTCCGGCGCCACGATCCGGAGCGTGACCGCGCCGACCCGTGCCAGGCGGTCGACCGCGTCCCAGACGCCGCGCTTCAGGCCCCGCGCGATCGACCCGACCGACGCGGAGCCCCCCTTCCGCTCCACCCACTCCAGAATCTCCGCCCCGGTGCCCCCCGGTACCCGGCTGGCCGCGGCGATCTCCACGATCACCTCGGAACTGCCCCAGAGCCCTGCCGGCAGGGCCGCCTTGAGCGCCAGGCCAATCGGTGCACCGTAGTACCCGGCCATCCACTCCACGGTGCGGAGCAGCGCCGGGGTAAGCGCCGGTTCATCGTCCGGAGTGGCCAGGATGGGCCGGGCGACCATGTCGGGGGCGGGCGCCTCGATGGCGGTGACGATGCCGATGAGTTCCCGGCCCCGCACCGGAACGACCACCCGCGCCCCGGCCGCCACGCGATCGGCCAGGGTCGGCGGTATCTGGTAGGTGTAGGGAGTGGCGAGGGGAAGCGGAAGCGCGACCTGCGCGTACCGATCGGTCATCGCGGCGTGACGCCGAGCCCCGGGCCGGTGGGGAGGCGGAGCTGGCCACCGGCAATGGTGGCCCCCACAAAGGGGTCCTTCGAGAGCAGGGCGGCGCCGTCGAGATCGACGATGTCCACCAGCGGCGTGACGTGCGCCGCAGCCGTGATGGCGAGCGAGCTCTCGATCATGCAGCCGACCATCACCATCATGTGGTGGGCCCGCGCGACGGCGATCATCCGGATCGCCTCACGGAGGCTGCCGCACTTGGCAAGCTTGATGTTGATGCCGTCCACCTGGCCCACCAGCGCGGGGATGTCGCTCGCGACCCGGCACGACTCGTCGGCGATGATCGGGATGTTCGCCGCCATGCGAATGACGCCGAGCCCCTCGAGATCGGTCGGGACCAGCGGCTGCTCCAGCACCGTCACGCCGAACTCCTCGAGTACCGGCAGCATCTGAATGGCGTGCTTGACCGTCCATCCGCAGTTGGCGTCCACCCGGAGTTCGCGGTCGGTGGCGTCACGAATGGCCTGCAGGATTTCGAGGTCCCGGTCGCTCCCCAGCTTGATCTTGAGGATCGGATACTCGGCGGCCTCCTCCACCTTCATCCGGATCCGCTCCGGCGTGTCGATGCCGATGGTGAAGGTCGACATCGGCGCCCTGGCCGGGTCGAGTCCCCACATCTGGTAGACCGGGATCCCCAGTCGCTTGCCGGCCAGGTCGTGCATGGCGGCGGAGAGGGCGGCCCGGGCCGAGGGATTGCCCTTGAGCGCGGTCTCCAGGCGTCGGTCGGTCTCTTCCAGGTCGAAGGGATCGGCGGGGAGGTGCGGGGCGTAGTTCTGCAGCGTCTGCATGACCGTCTCGGCGGTCTCGCCGTAGAACTTGGTGGGCGCCGCCTCGCCCCATCCCTCGTTGCCGTCGCCGTCGGTCAGCCGGACCCAGACGGTCTTGTAGTCGCTCTGCCCCCCCCGCGCGATGATGAAGGGGTGTCTGGTCTTGAGTTCGAGGTATTCGGCCTGGAGACGCAGCATGGAGAGTTCCGGTAGTTGGGAGCACTTGTCACAACGATTGGACAACACAACCAACCTAACGCAAGAAAACCAACTAGACGAGGGAGGGTCGGAGGTTAGGGAGGGTCGGAGAAACAGCAGGAGGGGGTGCGGCCGCACTCACCTGGTAGTTCTTCCGACCCTTCGGCTTTTCTCCGACCCTCCCTCGTTTCCGTTCCGGCGATCAGATCTAGGCCAGCGCCGCCACGAATGCCGCCGCACCCTCGGCCAGCCGCCCCGGGACGTACCCGCCCTCCAGGGTGCCGACGATCGGCGTGTCCGGCATCCGCTCCCGCAGCCGCTCGGTGAGAATCCGGTAGTGCCTCGGCTCCAGCGTGAATCCGCCCAGCGGATCGCCCGCCATCGCGTCAAACCCCGCTGACACGATCAGCGCATCCGGCATCCAGTCCCTGGTCGCGGCCTCGAGTGCCAGCCAGAGGTCCCGCACATACTGCTCCGGCTCCAGCCCCGGCGGCCTCGGCACGTTGAAGATGTTCCCCACCCCCCGCTCCGACGCCGCACCGGTGAACGGCCACCAGGGCGACTGGTGCAGCGACACAAACCGCACCTCGGCGTCGTGCTCGACCAGCGCCTGCGTTCCGTTGCCGTGGTGCACATCCCAGTCGACGATCAGCACCCGCCGGCGCCCCAGCGACTGGAATCGCCGGGCGGCGATGACGGCGTTGTTGACGAGGCAGAACCCCATCACCCGATCGGCCAGGGCGTGGTGCCCGGGAGGGCGCACCGCCGAAAAAGCATGGCCCGCCCCGGCATGCGTCCGCCCGACCGCCGCCAGCACCGCGCCGACGCCACCGAGCATCGCGTCCCAGCTCTCGGCGCTCATCACGGTGTCGGGGTCGAGCCGGCGGCCGCCCGCTTCGTGGGCTTGGGACAGGGTCAGGAGATGCGCTGGGGTGTGGACCGTGAGGATGACATCGGGATCGGCCGGTGCCGCGGTCAGGAGTTCCGCGTCGGGGAGCTCCGACAACGCCTCGAGAACCGCCACGATCCGGCCCGGGGCCTCGGGGTGTCCGGGGCCGGCGTCGTGTCGTGCGCAACTGGGGTGGCTGTAGACAGCGACGGCCATGGCGCCCGCCGGGGAGGAAGGAAGCTCTACTTGACCGGGCGACGGCGAACGGGAAGCACGATCAGCGCGGCGTTGTCCACCACCTGGGCCTCGTCGAGCGATACCGACTCGTCACGGAGCGACGCCCCGCGGAACTTCACCTCGTACCCACTCGGCTCGTTCGTGACATGCGTCATGACCAGCGCCCGGAGCTTGAGTTCCGCCACCGAGGCGGTGCCGGGCAGCTTGAGTTCCACGGTGTCCCAGGAATCCTGCACCGTCACGCGGACCAGCATCGCGTCGGCGCTCATGCCCCCACCACGGCGGGCGTCGGGAGCGTGGAGAGGAACCGGGCCACGGCCTGGTCGAAGAAGGGGGTCGAGGCACGCACTCGCGTCACGCCGTCCTCGGCGAAGACGGCCAGGGCGATCTCCTCCCCTCCCTGCCCCCGCAAGGTGAGGTAGGCCGGTCCTTCGGATTCCGGAAACGCCGCCGACTGCGGCATCCGGTCGGCAAAGAAGGCCTTGGCGCGCCCGATCACCTCGGGCCCCGCCAGCGTGGTCGTCGTCTCGTGCACCATGGCGATTCCGTTCAGCGCGTGAGGATGGTGATGCCGGTCGGCTGCGCCGGCAACGGGGTGGTGCTCACCTTGGCGAGCGTGGTCAGGTCGATCACGTCCACCGCCCCCGGATCGGCACCGATCGATTCCTGCGTGATGTACGCGTACCGGCTGTCCGGACTGAAGGCGACGCCGTGGACGATCTTCTTGGTCGTGGGGATCCGCGCCAGCTCCTTGAGCGACTTCGCATCGACGATGCTCGCGCTCTGCGCCTTCTTGTTCGTCACCACCACGAACCGGCCGTCCGGCGAGGGCTCCACGTTGTACGCGCCGGCGCCCACCGCCACTTCGGCGCGCATCGTCAGTCCCTCGGCATCCCAGACTTGCAGCGTCCCCTTGTGATTGCAGGCGACGTACAGCGTGCGGTCGTCGCGCGAAACGCTCACGAAGGTCGGCGCGCACTCGTTGTCGACGGCCGGGGCGGCGGCAGCTCCGCCGGCCGGCGTGGCGTGGTTCATCCCCGCATGGGCGCCCGCCGCCGCGGGCATGGCCATCCCGGAGCCCGTCTTGGCACGGCGGACCACGCCCAGGGTGGCAGGATCGATCTGGAGCAGCTCGTCGCTGTGCATGCAGCTGATCCAGACCGCCGTCCCCGCGTGGTTCACCTTCACGCCGTGCGGCATGTCGCAGACGGGGATGTCGGTGATCGTCGCCATGTCAGGGGTGTAGACCGCGGAAACGGAGTTCACGCGGGGATGGTCGCCGTGGAAGTCGGAATTGGCCACGAAGGCGAAGTCGCCGTCCGGCGTGACGGACACGGTGGTCGGGAAGAACTCCAGTTGGGCCCGGCCGGCCACCGTGTCGTTGCTCGCGTCGAAGCGCCAGAGCGTTCCGTAGGGTGTGCCGTGGGCAATCGAGACGTAGTACCAGCGCTGGTCGGGGGAGACGGTAATGTTGTGCGGGCCGTCGATGTCGGCGGGCATGACGCCGACCGGCACCACGTGATCCACCACCAGCGTGGCGCCCTCGGGCCGGAGCCAGGTGACGATGTCTCCCGACTCGCTGACCACCCCCACCCGATACGACTGGGCGGCGAGCGGCGTCGCCAGCAGTGCCAGCCCCAGTAACAGCGTCCCCCGCATCGCATTCCTCCGGCGCATGAGTGCAGGCCCCAAAGTTAACCATCCACCGCCGGTTGTGCCGCCACCGCGCCCACGAACGGATGGGACGCCCGGAACAGGCTCAGAATGCCCGCCCGGCGGCGGAGCACCAGCACCAGCTCGCCCGGCGGCGGGGACCCGACCCCTTCCACCGTCAGGAATGCCGGCAGCGTCGCCTCGGACGGCGCGGTGGCGCGATACCGGCGGCCATGCCACCCGAATTCGAGGATCGGGGGGAGTCGGCGGACCACCTGATCAAGGAAAAAGTCGTCGTCCACCTGGAAGACGCCCTCGGCGACGGACTCCCCACTGAGATGGAAGAGCGGATCGAATCGTTCGCCGTTGGTGCGCGCAAAGTTCTCCTCGGCGGCCTCGTCGAAGGCCTCCAGCGCCCCCTCGCGCGCCCGCCACTCGAGGTGGTGCCGCAGCTCGTGCGTCAGCGTCTCCCAGGCCTCGCCGCGCCAGTCGAACTCCCTGTCGAGGTCGGCGAGCGCCAGGAAGGAGCCGTGATAGAGCACCACCCGACTCTGAATCTCGTCGGTGGCGCCGGTCTCGCCGGCGTGGAAGGGGATGCAATGGCCAAGGGTAAAGATGTCGGCGCGGGTGGGATGGGGCACGGCACGGGGCGAGACGGTGATCTCCGAGATCCCGTCGAGGAACTCGGCGGGCACCTCGGCGCTGAGCCGGGAAACGAGGGAACGGAAGTCACTTAGACGCATCGCTCTCCTCTCCCCCCTTTTTTCTTTGCGAGGAGGCCCCACTCTCAGCCCCCCGCCCACGTTAGACCGCTGCCAGCGCCTGCGACAGATCGGCGATGAGGTCCTCGTAGTGCTCCACTCCGACGGACAGCCGCACCATCCCGGCGGTGATACCCATCCGCGCCTGGTCGGCCGGGGGAATGTCGGCATGCGTCATCGAGCCGGGGTGCTGGGCCAGTGACTCGGTCCCGCCCAGGCTGACGGCGAGCTTCACCATGGTGAGCGCGTTCAGGAACCGGAAGGCTCCGGCCTGCCCGCCCTTGACGTCGAACGAGATCATCGAGCCGGGCGCGAGGCACTGCCGCTGGTAGACGTCGAACATCGGCGCGCCTTCGGCGAGATGCCCGAGGTAGTAGACCTGCGGCACCTTGGGATGGTCGGCGAGGAACTCCGCCACGTACCGGGCGTTCTTCATCGCCGCCGTCATCCGCATCTTCAGCGTTTCGAGGCTGCGCAGGAGGAGCCAGCCGGTCCAGGGGCCCGACATGGTGCCCATGAAAGTCCGGAGCGTGCGGATGGGGAGCATGACCTCGCTGGAACCGGAGGCGGCGCCGGCAATGACGTCGCTGTGGCCGCCGATGAACTTCGTGGCCGAGTAGAGCACCAGGTCGGCACCGTGCTGGAGCGGATGCTGCCAGAGGGGGCCGAGGAAGGTGTTGTCCACCATCACGACGGCGGGGCGGCCGGGGGCGGCGAGGCTGTGGACGAGGTCGGAAATCCCCTGGATGTCCACCAGCGCGTTGGTCGGGTTGGCGGGGGTCTCGAGCAGCGCCGCCGCGACCGGGCGGCCGGCCACCCGGGCCGTCAGGTCGGCCGCGAGATCGGCCATCGGCACGCCGGCCTGGAAACCGATCGGAATGACCCCGAGCCGCGGCAGGTAGTGCTTCACGAAGTGGTCACACCCGCCATAGAGCGGCTCGCTGTGGATCAGCACATCGCCCGGGGTCAGGTAGGCGAGCAGCGATGTCGTGATGGCCGCCATCCCGCTTTCGAACACCGAGCACGATTCGGCGTCGTCCCACAGCGCGAGACGCCCT
This sequence comes from uncultured Gemmatimonadales bacterium, assembly GCA_963705985.1. Taxonomy (GTDB): domain Bacteria; phylum Gemmatimonadota; class Gemmatimonadetes; order Gemmatimonadales; family GWC2-71-9; genus SPDF01. Next base: position 885,323 of record CAVPLK010000003.1, read on the forward strand.
TCGAGGATCTCCAGGTCGGGGTTGTTGAGGCGGCTGTAGATCAACCCCATCTCCTCCCCGCTCCGCTGCTCCCGGAGCCCGTACGCCACTTCGAAGAAGGCCTTCCCCGCTTCCGCCGACTCGAACGCAAAGGTGGAGGTCTGGAAGATGGGGCACTTGACCGCCCCCTCACTGAGCCGCGGATCGTATCCGTAGCTCATCATGAGACTCTCGGGCCGCAGCGGTTTGCCGCCGATGTCGCGATGCTTACTCATCGATTCGCTCCTTGAGCCACCCCTTGAGTTGGTCAACGGACACCCGGTCCTGCGTCATCGAATCCCGGTGCCGCACCGTCACGGTGCTGTCCTGCAGCGTCTGCCCGTCCACCGTGATGCAGAACGGCGTGCCCGCCTCGTCCATGCGGCGGTAGCGCCGGCCGACCGCGCCGCTGTCGTCGTAAAAGGCGGGGACCTGGCGCTTGAGATCGTGGTAGAGCCGGGTGGCAAACTCCGGCATCCCGTCCTTCTTGACCAGCGGGAACACGCCCACCTTGATCGGCGCGATGGAGGGATGGAACCCCAGCACGACCCGGGTGTCTCCCTCCACCTCTTCCTCACGGTAGGCGTCCACCAGCGTGGTCAGGGTAACGCGATCCGCCCCAGCCGAGGTCTCGACGATGTACGGCACGAACCGTTCGTTGGTGGCCTGCTCGAAGTATTCGAGCTTCTTGCCCGACGCTTCCTGGTGGCGCTGCAGGTCGAAGTCGGTGCGGTTGTGGATCCCCTCGATCTCGTTCCAGCCGAAGGGGAATTCGTACTCGATGTCGTACGCCGCCTTGGCGTAGTGGGCCAGTTCCCCCTCGCCGTGCTGGTGCCAGCGGAGCTTGGCGGGGTTGAGGCCGAGGGCGTGGTACCACGCCATCCGGAGCTCGCGCCACTGTTCGAACCACTCGCTGTCGGCGCCCGGCTTCACGAAGAACTGCATCTCCATCTGCTCGAACTCGCGGGTCCGGAAGATGAAGTTGCCCGGCGTGATCTCGTTCCGGAACGCCTTCCCGATCTGCGCGATGCCGAAGGGGATCTTCTGGCGCGAGCCCTGCAACACGTTCAGGTAGTTGACGTAGATGCCCTGGGCGGTCTCCGGGCGGAGATAGACCACCGACGCCGACTCTTCCACCGGGCCCATGAAGGTCTTGAACATCAGGTTGAACAGCCGCGGTTCGGTCAGCTCGCAGGTGGTGTGCTGGCCCGCCTTCTTGCTCGGCTTCTGCGGGCAGGCGGCGTCCTCCAGCTTGTCGGCGCGGAAGCGGGCCTTGCAGGTCTTGCAGTCGACCAGCGGATCGGTGAAGCCCGACGACGTGGCCCGAGGCCTCCCACACCTTGGGATGCATCAGGATGGCGGCGTCGAGTCCCTCGATGTCGTCGCGGGCGTGGACCATCGCGCGCCACCAGCGGTCCTTCACGTTCTTCTTGAGTTCCACGCCCAGGGGGCCGTAGTCCCAGACCGAGCCGAGGCCGCCGTAGATTTCGGAGGACTGAAAGACGAATCCGCGCCGCTTGCAGAGCGACACGAGCTTGTCCATGACGGTGGTGTCGGCCATCTACCGGCTCACTGGGAGGAGAGTGGAGGAGGAGTGCGGGTACGCGGGATAATAGATGGGGCGGAAGAGAGCGACAAGCAACGGGTTCTCTGCAATACTTTGCATGCAATGCACGGCACGATCGGCGGTTCCTTGCAGGAAAGTGGTGGTCACTCGATTGCCTATCCTCTTATCCGACAGCAGGTTAGGAATCTGGTCCCGATAGGCACTCGAATTGCTCCTCCAGCACGCCAGTCAGGCCCTTCATGCGGCCAGGAACCCGAACCATCGACCCGTAGCAGGAGTCCCAGATGCGCCCCGAAACCCCCTCTCCGGCCGCGAGCCGGCTCACGACCCTGCTGACCGACCGGCGCGGTTTCGCGCTCGAGGCCACGCTGATCGTGCTGGTCCTCATCTCGGTGCTCGTCGGCGCCTCCGTCGCGAGCTACGTGATGATCCAGCGGTCGAGCAGCGTGGACTATCGCGGGACGCGGGTCTCGTACGCCGCCGAGGCAGGAGCCGACGCGGTCATTTCGCAGCTGGCGTCAGAGATGACGGACGGTATCTCTGAGCTCGGCGGACCTCGCGGCCATCACGCTGCCCTCGCTCTCCGGCTTCACCTTCGCGACGCCGACCGTCACGGCCATCGGCTCGCCGATTCCGCGCACCATCACCTACGGCCCCTTCAGCGGGTTGATCGGACTGAACCAGCAGATCGACATCGGCATTAACGCCACCGACCCCGCCAACAACCGGGCGTCGGTCGTCGTCACCGCCAACGCCCAGTCGATCCCGCTCTTTCAGTTCGGCGTCTTCTACGACGGCGACCTCGAGATCCACAACGGCCCGAACCTGGACTTCGCGGGGTGGGTGCACACCAATTCCAACCTGTACCTGAATTCCGGGACCTCGCAGCGCTTCCTCGACCTGATCACCACGCCGGACAGCATCTTCTGGCAGCGGAAAAACACGAGTGCCCGGAACAACAACACCCACATTGCCGACGCCTCCGGCACCGTCCAGACGCTCAACTTCGATAGCCGAAGCAACCCCGGCCAGTCGTTCGTGGCGGCCAGCAACGCGCTCTTCAACGGCCGGGTGATGACCGGGGTGAGCGGCGTGCAGCCACTTCGGCTCCCGCTTCCGATCGGGATGCCGCCGATCGCCCTGATCGAACAGCGCAACATGGCGGACGATGCCGACACCCGCGCCGTCAAGTTCGCCTGGAAGGCCACCGCGCACATCACGGTCGACCTGGCCCAGCTCAACAACGTCAATACCTGCGCCGGCCTCACTATGGTCGGCTCACCGCTCCCGACGGGCGCCGACTGTGCCCTCATCTTTGCAGGCGACGACGAGGCGTTCTGGGACGGCCGCGAGAACATCGGGGCGGACGCTTTCACGATCAACATGGCCGCGTTGCAGCTCTGGGCCAACGGGAACGTCGCGCGCGACTACAGCATTGTCTACATCACGTTCACGAACGTGAACGCCGGCAACCTGAACCGGGACTACCCGGTGGTCCGCATCCAGAATGGCGCCACCCTCCTGTGGCCCGTCACGGTCTCGACCGACCGCCCGATGTACATCCAGGGCAACTTCAACACCGTCGGATGGCAGCCAGCCTCATTCATCTCCGACGCCATCACCTTCCTGTCACCGATCTGGCTCGATGCGGATCACCCCGTCGGTACCCACACCCCCACCGTGGACTACACGACACCGCCGAGGCCGAACGTGAATACCACCATGAGCGTGTTCGCGGCCATCGCCGCGGGCCACTCCGCGACACCCTGCGATTGGCAGCGGCCTAGCTGCGTGGCGCCCGCGCTCCCGCCAGCAACCTCGAGCACCAGCTACGGCGGCGGGCTGGAAAACTTCCCCCGGTTCCTGGAGAACTGGGGCAGTGACGACATGATCTATCGGGGATCGCTCGTGTCGCTCTTCGAGAGCCGGTACGCCGCGCGGAAACGGTGGGCCTGGATCACCTACTACAACGCTCCCGATCGCGACTGGGCCTTCGACCTCCGCTTCCGCGACCCGAACAACCTGCCCCCGGGCACCCCGGTGGTCGGCAGCGTGATCCAGACCTCCTTCCGGCCGGTGTTCTAGCATGGCACCGGCAGGACGAGCCACCCGGCACGGTTTCACCCTCATCGAGATGATGATCGTGATCGTCGTCATGGGCCTGGGCATGATGATCGCCATCCCCCGGTTCCGGGTGTCCGACAAGACCAAGGCCCGCCAGCTGGCGACGCAGTTGACGGGCGACCTCGAGGTGGCGCGCTCCAAGGCGATGGCGCACCGCGCCCAGGTGCGGGTGGTATTCGACGCAGCCACCAGTTCCTACACGGGGTACTTGGACTTCGATCGCGACGGCGTCTTTGCGGAGTCCAACGCCGAGCGGGATTCACTCCACGCCTTCGGCACCCGGGTCCTCCCGACCGGCGCCTCCTTCGGGCGGGCTGGGCAGGTGGACATCACCAACTTTGCGGGCGCGGGGGCCATCACCTTCCCCACCCCGCAGATCAACTTCGACGGCCGCGGACTGACCACACCGTTCGGCACCCGCGGCGTCGTGTACGTACAACTTGCCGCCGACACGGGTGCCGTGGCTGCGGTGACAGTTTCCGGCGCCGGTGGCGTCCGGCTCTGGACTTCTGAGGGAGGGTATTGGCGATGAAGCGGACTAGTGAAGCGGGGTTCACCCTCATCTCGGTCATCATGGCCGTGGTCATCCTGAGCATCGGGATCATGGCCCTCGGCCGCTCGCAGGCGATGCTGGTGCGCGCCCAGGCCACCAGTGCCGGCCGCGACATCGCACTCGGCATCGCTCGCAATTACGTCGAGGAGGTCCGGAGCCGGACCACCCAGCCGGCCTCCGAAGGCGGCACGGCGGTTGATGAAACCGGCACCGCCGTCGCCGGCGGCAAGTACAGCCGCTCCCTGACCGTCGCGGACCTCGGTGACGGCCTCTTCCAGGCCACCTGCAGCGTGACCTACCCGCGCGGCCCGCAGCCCGTCCAAATCATCACTCTCATCTACCGGTGATCGCCATGCGCGTGCGACTTCCCGCCGGCCGGGCCGGCTTTACACTCGTCGAATTGATGATCGCCATGATCGTCGGCCTGGTCGTGCTCGCCGCGGCCACCTCCGTGGTCGCTTCCACCTGGCGGGGCATCGCCGGGGGGCGGACCCGCGAGGGGCTGGAGCGAAACGCCCGATTCATCAACGAAGCACTGAATCGTGACCTCTCCGAAACCGGCGTCGGCATCGCCTCGAGCGTGATGTTCGGATCGCTCTCCGCCCGGAACGACACCATCGTCATCCTGAGCGTCCCCTACGTCAACGACACCGTCGCGTCGCCTCACACCTTCCAGTACGGCGGCGCCCCGCTGGCCCCGGCCACCGGGAGCTGCGGCACCTACTGCGTAGACGTCGACACGGTGGACTGGGACCTGGCTGCCAACGACCTCGCCCTGCTGCAGGCCAACAACGAGCGGCGGCTGGTGCAGGTCACCAGCGTGGCGCTCTCCGGGGCGATCGCCTCCGTCACGTTCCGCTCCGACACCATCCTGCTCCAGCACGAGGCGGCCTACGCGCGCAACCTCATCCTGCCGAACAACGGCGTCGCGCTGACCAAGCTGAAGTTTGTGGCATATTGGGTGGAAAACGGCTCGCTGATGCGGGCCCAGGAAATGAACGCGAACGGCACGCCGAAGGGGGAGTTGATTGCCACCGGTGTGGACAGCATCCGGGTCCGGCTGGTGTTCAGCGACGGCACCGAAGCCACCACCGCTAATCCCACTGACGGCAGCGGCGAGAACGACTGGGATGACATCTTGGCCATCCGGGTCCTCGCCTGGATGCAGGGCGACCCGCTGGACCGGCGCGTCAACAACGGGCAGCCCGTTACCCGCGCGTACGGCTGGTGGTTTGCCCCGCGCAACCTGCGCTACGAGAAGAATCGGATCAGCTAGGCCCCTACACCTCGATGATCTGGTCCCGCCGCGTCCCCACGCTCACGTAGCGGATGGGGGCGCCGGCGAGGTCCTGCAACCGGTCCAGGTAGGCCCGCGCCTCTGCCGGCAGGTCCGCCATTCGCCGGGCCCCTTCGGTGGACTTCTTCCAGCCCGGCAGCGTCTCGTACACCGGCTCCACCCGACCCAGCCGCTCCACTTCGGCGGGCAACTCCTCAGTCAGCTCCCCATCAATCCGATACCCCGTCCCCACCGGGATTTCGCCGAATGTGTCCAGTACGTCCAGTTTGGTCACGGCCAGGCCGGTCAGGCCGTTGACCCGCACCGAGTAGCGCACCACGTTGGCGTCAAACCAGCCGCAGCGCCGAGGCCGCCCTGTGACCGCCCCGAACTCGCCCCCGATGCGCTGCAGCGCCTCCCCGCCCTCTCCCAGCGCCTCGGTCGGCAGCGGCCCGTTGCCCACCCGCGTCGTGTAGGCCTTGACCACCCCCAGCACCCCGTCGATGGCGGTCGGGACCGATGCCCGACCCGACGGCAGCCCCGCCCGCGGTGGTGTTCGAGCTGGTCACGTAGGGGTAGGTGCCGTGATCCACGTCCAGTAGCGCCCCCTGGGCGCCCTCCAGCAGCACCCGCTTGCCTGACCGGAGCGCGCGGTGCACCAGCAGGCCTGTGTCGGTGGCCAGTGGCAGCAGCCGCGGCGCCAGGCGCTCCAGGAGGGCCAGGTGCTCGTCGAGCGAGGCGGTGCGGCCCCCATCATGGCGAGCAGCCGGTTGGCCCGGTCGAGACGGTCCTTCAGGAGGGGGCGCGAGCGCCGCGCCATCGCGCAGGTCGATGACCCGTACGCCGCGCCGGCCATACTTGTCCTCGTAGGTCGGGCCGATGCCCCGGCCGGTGGTGCCGATCTTCTGCGACTTCTCGCTCGCGGCGTCGAGCAGCTTGTGATACGGCAGCACCAGGTGCGCCCGCTCCGAAATGAAGAGCCGCCCGGTGGTGTCGATCCCGCGCCCGGTGAGCCCGTCGAGTTCCAGGAACAGCGTCTCCGGATCGAGCACCACGCCGTTGCCGATGACGCAGCGGGCGCCCGCATGCAGGATGCCGGAGGGGATCTGCTGCAGGATGAACTGCTCGTCGCCGATGACCACCGTGTGCCCGGCGTTGGCGCCGCCCTGGTAGCGTACCACGCAGTCGGCCCGCTCGGACAGCACGTCGACCAGCTTCCCCTTGCCTTCGTCACCCCACTGCGCGCCTACCACCACGACACGCAGTGCGTTTTCGGATCGAACATGGGTCCTCTCACAGGCTCAGGCCAAAACAAAGGGCCCCTCGCGGGGCCCGTGTATCCTCAGGGAAAAGCTAGCGGACGCCGGCCTCCGGGTCAAATCGGTGCGCCGACCAGCCGACCCGACCACCTCGGCGGTCTGGAACTCCAGCCCGGCCGGCGTGTCGCGGACGGTGTGCATGCGGCGGCAGCGTGCCCCAGTCGAGCCGGGCGATCGTGAGTGCCGCCGCGCCCGTCTGCGACGAGCGGCTGGCTGTCGGCAAAGGCCCAGAGCGGCTGCCCCCGCTCCTTCACGATCGGCGCCACGTCCGCCGAGCACCCCAGCCAGCCCGGCTGAAAAGCGTGCCCCCGGCGCATCGTGCGACACAATGTAGAGCGACCCCTGATCGTCGATCGTATCGAGGTTGACGACTTCCGCCCCCACCAACTGTGGGCCATACTCCCGCGCGAAAACGCGCGCCCCAACCAGTCCGAATTCCTCCGCCCCGGTGATCAGCACGCCGACTCCCGACGCCGGGGCCGCCTCCGCCGCCACCAAGGCCGCCAGGAGCCCCGAACCGTTGTCCGGCGCCCCGGGGTGCTGCCGCGAAGGGCGCCCCGCGCGGCGAGGCCACAGGCGCTGAGCGCCAGGACCGCCGCGTAGGCCACCGGTCGCTCTCCAGCGGGCCCCAGAGCCGCAGTACCGCCAGCAGCGTCGAGGCGAGCAAGGCCACCACCGCAACGCCCGCGCCGATGATGCGCCCCGCCATCGAGTGGCCCTGCGCCTTGGTGTCGAGGTGGGCGACGATCCAGCGTCGCACCGGGGCATCGCCCCGGGTGGCGATGAGGTTCGCGTCCTCCCGCACTCCTCCCCCGAGCGACGACCAGCCGAGCGCGGTGCCGCGCACCAGCATCGCCGAGGGCGACGAGGCCGATGATCCAGGCAGCGAGCGCCGCCCACGCGGGGGCGCCTGGGACGGTCGACCAGGGGGATTTGGATGAGGGTAAGCCAGCCGAGCCCGGCGCCGAACATCGGCAGCGCATTCAGGCTGGAAGGAAAGAACGAGAAGGGTTGTTCGATCACGCGGTAGTCGAGCGACTGCAGGTGGTCCGTCACGAGCCGCCGGGCATGGGCCGCCGCCGGCGTGCCCGCTTCGCGAGGAGCATCGAGCAGCAGGGCCAGCAGCTCCCGCGGTCGGGCCATGGCTAGCGCGCCTTCTTCCGCCGGTCGCGCCCCACCGGCTCCGCCTCGCCACGCGCCGCCGCCTGGGAGGTCTCCTCGGTGATGAGCTTTTCCTTGACCAGGTCGGCGAGTGCCTGTTCAAACGTCTGCATCCCATGTTTCTCGCGGCCATCGGCCATGAGGGTGCGCAGCTCGGTCCACTTGGCGGGATTCTTGATGCAGGCCCGCACCTCGGGAGTGCCGACCAGCACTTCGATCGCGGCGACCCGTCCCTCTTCGTCGGTCTGCGGCAGCAGCTGCTGCGAAATAATCCCGCGCAGCGCCTCGGCAAACCGCACCCGCCCGATGTCTCGCTCCTCCGGCTGGAACATCGCGATCATCCGCTCGACCGTGGTCGGCACGTCGGGCGTCGGCATCGCCGAAATCACCAGGTGTCCCGTCTCGGCGGCCTTGACGGCAATGTCGGCGGTCTCGGGGTCGCGCATTTCGCCGATGAGAATCACGTCGGGGTCCTGCCGCAGCGCGGCGCGGAGCCCCGACCGCCATGCTCTCGGTGTCCACGCCGACCTCGCGCTGGGTCACCGAGCAGTTGATGTCCCGGTGCAGGAACTCGATCGGGTTTTCGATGGTGACGACATGCTTCTGCTTGGTCCGGTTGATGTGCTCGATGATCGCCGCCACGGTGCTCGTCTTGCCGCTGCCGCTCACGCCGGTCACCAGCACCAGCCCGCGCTCGGCGTCGGCCAGCGTGGAGATGACCTCCGGGAGGCCGAGCGACGCGATGGACGGCACCGCGAAGGGGATGACGCGCATCACGATCATGAAGGAGGAGCGCTGCCGCAGCACGTTGACGCGGAAACGGCCCACGCCCGGCATGCCCCACGAGCAGTCGAAGTCACGGAGCCGTTCGAGGTGCGCCCGGTCCTCCTCGCTCGGGATCAGCTTGTGCGCGATGGCCCGCGTCTGGTCCGGCGTGAGGCGCTGCTTGGTGAGGGGGACCAGCCGCCCGTTGATGCGGGCCCGGAAGACGTCGCCCGCCTTGATGTGCAGGTCGGACGCCCCGCGCTCGACTGCCGCCTTGATGATCTTTTCCATGGAACCTCAGGCCCTCGGGTTGGTGGGGGGCAGGAATCCCATTCGCGACTTTACCTCGTCCAGCGTGGCCCGCGCCACGGCGCGCGCCCGGGCCGCGCCGTCGGCCAGCACCGCGCGCACCGCGCCTTCATCGGCCCGCCACGCCGCCGCGCGCGCGCGAATCGGTGCGAGCGCCGCCGACATGTTCTCCGCGAGCACCCGCTTGCAATCGATGCAGCCCCACTCCGCCGCACGGCATTTCCGCGCCACCTCGCCGACCGTCTCGGCCGGAGAGAAGTGCTTGTGCAACGCGTAGATGTTGCAGATCTCGGGGTGGCCAGGGTCCTTCTTGGTCACGCGGGCCGGGTCGGTCACCGCCGGCCGGAGCTTCTGCCAGATCTCCTCCGGGCTCTCCAGCAGGCCGATGGTGTTGCCGAGGCTCTTCGACATCTTGGACTGGCCGTCGAGCCCCATGATCCGCTTTGCCGGCGTCAGGAGCGACTGCGGCTCGAGGAGGTAGTCGGTGCCGCCGCCGTACGTGGCGTTCCAGCGCCGCGCGATGACCCGCGCCAGCTCGAGATGCTGCAGCTGGTCGTCGCCCACCGGCACCTGGTCGGCGCGGTAGAGGAGGATGTCGGCCGCCATCAGGATCGGGTAGTTGAAGATCCCGGCGGGCACACTTTCCATCTTCTGCGACTTGTCCTTGAACTGCGTCATCCGCTCCAGCTCGCCGAGCGGCGCCACGGAGGTCAGCAGCCACATCAATTCGGCGTGTTCCGGCACGTGCGACTGCACGAAAAGCGTCGCGCGCGACGGATCGATCCCCGCGGCCAGCAGCCCCACCGCCATGTCGATGGTGCGCCGCTCCAGCGTCTCGGCGTCGTGCTGCCCGGTGATGGCGTGGAGGTCGACGATGGAAAAGAAGCATTCATGCCGGGCCTGCAGCGCCACCCAGTTCTGGACGGCGCCGAGCCAGTTACCGATATGCAGGTCGCCGGAGGGCTGGATACCGGAAAATATGCGGGGCATGCGGTAAGGTAGTAACCAGCCCAATGCGCCGCAAGTGAATATCGGGGAATGACTTAGTGGAATGTTCGCCGGTGGTCATCCCCGCGGAAGCGGGGGTGACGGTCGACGCCCTACTGCCCCCCCGTCAGAATCCTCGGCCCGTTCGCCGTCACCGCCACCGTGTGCTCAAAGTGCGCCGACAGGCTGCCGTCGGCGGTGACCACCGTCCACTTGTCGGGCAGCGTCTTGGTGGACGGGGACCCCATGGTGATCATCGGCTCGATCGCGATGGTCATCCCCTCGAGCAGCCGGGGCCCCCGCTTCGGGCTGCCGTAATTCGGCACCTGCGGTTCTTCGTGAAAGCGCGCGCCGATGCCGTGCCCGACCAGTTCGCGCACCACGCCGAACCCCGCCCCCTCCGCCACCGTCTGCACCGCGTGCCCGATGTCCCCGACATGATTGCCGATCCGCGCCGCCGCGATCCCCGCGACCAGGCTCTCCTGCGTCACCGCCAGGAGCCGCTCGGCGCGGGGGGAAATCTCTCCCACACCGATGGTAGTGGCCGAGTCGGCGTGCAACCCCTCGAAATGCACCCCGACGTCGACGCTCACCAGGTTCCCCTCGCGGAGGACCCGCTTCCGCGAGGGGATGCCGTGGACGATTTCCTGGTTGATGGAGGTGCAGAGCGTCTTGGGAAACCCGTAGAGGCCCTTGAAGGACGGCGTGGCCCCGTCGTGGCTCCGGATGAACTCCTCCGCCAGCCGATCGAGGTCTTCGGTGGACATTCCGGCCCGGGTCTCGCGCCGCAGCAACGCCAGCACCTCGTACACGATGGTGCCCGCCTGAGCCATCGTGTCGATTTCGCGGGGGGACTTGAGGGTGATCACGCGCCCTGCACCGCCAGCGCCCGGCGGACCCGAGTCGCGACGTCGTCCACCGGACCGACGGCGGGGATCCGGATCAGGCGGCCACGCTGTTCGTACCACGCCAGCACCGGCGCGGTCTGGTCCCGGTAACTCTGCAGCCGGATGGCGACGGCCTTCGGGTCGTCGTCGGCCCGCCCCTCGATCCCGCGGCGGCGTTCGATCCGCCCCAGGATCTCGGCGTCGGGCACATCGAAGAAGAGCACCGCGTTCAGCGCCCGCCCCCGCTCGGCCAGCATCGCCTCCATCCCCTCGGCCTGCGGGATGGTCCGGACCACGCCGTCGAAGATGACCCCCTTGGCCGCCGCCGGGCGCTCGAGCTCCTCCCGGATCACACCCAGGATGATCTCGTCGCTGACCAGCTTGCCCGCCTCCATGACCGCCCTGGCCTCCAGGCCCAGGGGGGTGCCACGGCTCACCGCGTCGCGCAGGAGGTTGCCGGTGGCGAAGGTGGGCAATCCGGTCCCTTCGGCGAGCAACGCCGCCTGGGTGCCTTTACCGGCCCCGGGGGGGCCCATGAGGAGGATGTCCATCTGGTGATCTCCTTAGCGCTGGAAGGGGAAGGAGAAAAGGGACCGGGGACCAGGAGGGGCGGAAAGAGGAAGGAGAAACGAGGCGATCCCGCCCTTTCTCTTTGCTCCTTCCGCCCCTCGTTCCTCCAAGTCCCCTTCGCTTTCCACTCCGAACCGTTCGATGTCCTCAGCCTAGATGAACCGCTGCTGCCGCCCGCGGAACTTGACCCGGCCCGACTTCATGAAGCCGTCGTATTTCCGGAGCTGGCGGTGCTGCTCGATCTGGGACAAGGTGTCGAGGAGGACGCCGACCACGATCAGCACCGAGGTGCCACCGAACTGCTGCTGCACGCCGATCTTGGCGCTGAGGTAGATCGGGAGGAGCGCCACCGCGGCCAGGAAGATGGCGCCCGGCAGGGTGATGCGCACCAGCACGTCGTCGATGTAGTCGGCGGTGCTGGCGCCCGGCTTCACGCCGGGGATGAATCCGCCCTGCTTCTTCAGGTTTTCGGCCACGTCCACCGAATTGAAGATGATGGAGGTGTAGAAATAGCTGAAGAGCAGCGTCATCAGGGCGAAGACGATGCTGTACGCCAGGCTGCCCGGATTGAAGATGCCGGCCACCTCGCGCAGCGTCGCGTTCTTGGTGAAGCTGGCCAGCGTGCCGGGGACGATGATGATCGTCTGGGCAAAGATGATCGGCATCACGCTCGCCGTGAGCAGGCGGATCGGGATGAAGGTCTTCTGGCCCTCGCGGATCCGCCCTCGCCCCATGACCTTGCGGGGAATCTGGATCGGGATCCGACGCGCCGCGATCGTCATGGCCGCCGTGGTGGCGACGATGGCGATGAGGGCGGCCATGTAGAAGAGGGCGCCGATCGGCGACACCACGCTGCCCTTGATGAGCGAGACCAGCTGCAGCATGCCCGGCCAGAGCCGCTCGAGGATCGAGAAGGTGATGAGCAGGCTCATCCCGTTGCCGATGCCCCGCTCGGTGATCTGCTCGCCGAGCCACATCACGAAGATGGCGCCGACGGTGAGCGTTACCACCATCACGAGCCGCGAGACGAAGTTCGGGTTGGTGACCGCGCCCGGGATCGACTCGGTGAAGAGCGTGAAGGTGTAGGCCTGGGCGAACGAGATGAACACCGTGGCGTACCGGGTCCACTGCGTGATCGTCTTCCGGCCTTCCTCCTCCTTCTGCATCTTGCTGATGGTCGGCACCACGCCGCCGACCAGCTGGAAGATGATCGAGGCGGAGATGTACGGCATGATGCCGAGGGCGAAGACCGTCGCGCGCGACAGTCCGCCGCCGAGCATGTCGTACAAGCCGAAGAACCCGGCGGCGGCCGAGTTCCGGATGAAGTCAGAGAGGGCCTGGACGTTGACGCCCGGGGCGGCGATGTGCGCGCCGATCCGGTAGATCACCAGGGCCATCAGGGTAAAGAGGAGCTTCCGCTTCAGCTCCGGATCGAACGAAAACGACGGGGTGTTAGGGGCAGTCACTTACGCCTCGACACTGCCGCCGGCCGCCTCGATCTTGGCGCGGGCCGACGCGGACACCGGAACCCCGCGCACGGTGTAGGCCCGGGCGGCCTCCCCGGTGCCGAGGATCTTGACCACCTGCTCCGGACGGGTGATGAGGCCCGCCTCCGCCAGCGTTTCGGGGGTGACGTCGCCGCCCGGGAGCGCCGTGAGGCGCGCCAGGTTGATCGGCACCGCGGTCACCTTGAACGGGTTCGTGAAGCCACGCTTCGGCAGCCGCCGGTACATCGGCATCTGGCCGCCCTCGAAGCCCGGGTTGGTCGAGCCGCCGGTGCGGGCCTTGTGGCCCTTGTGGCCCTTGCCCGAGGTCTTGCCGATCCCGGAGCCGGGGCCGCGCCCAATCCGCTTGCGCGACTGGGTCGAGCCGGCCGCCGGCTTCAGGGTCGACAGGGTGACCGTCGGGGTCGCCACTTCCTTCGCCTTCGCCATCACGCCTCCTGCGCCGGCGTCACCTCGACGAGGTGCCGCACCTTGAAGAGCATCCCGCGGACCGAGGCCGAGTTCACGAGCTCGACCGTCTGCTGGTGATGCCGAAGCCCGAGCGACGCGAGGGTCCGTCGCATGGTGTCTGCGTGGCCGATGCCGGAGCGGATCTGCTTCACCGCCAGGCGCGTGGCCGTTGATTCGTCGGGGATGGTGGCGGCGTGATGCTTCGGCCCCTGCCGTCCGACGACTGGATTACGTCCCATGGCTCAGCCCTCCTGACGCGGCTTGTAGCCGAGGTCGCTGACGTCGATGCCCCGCTCACGCGCCACCTGGCGGACCGATACCAGGCGGGAGAGCGCGTCCATCGTCGCGCCGACCATGTTGTGCGGATTCGGGGACCCGAGGCTCTTGGTCAGGATGTCCGTGATGCCGGCACAAGCCAGCACCATCCGGATCGGCCCGCCCGCGATGACGCCGGTACCCGCCGAGGCGGGCTTCAACAGCACCCGGCCCGCGCCGTGCTCGCCGATGATCTCGTGGGGGATCGTGGCGCCCGTGCGGGGCACCTCGATCATGTTGCGCTTGGCGGCGTCCACGGCCTTGCGGACCGCCTCCGACACTTCGTTGGCCTTGCCGGTCGCGACGCCCACTTTGCCCTTGCCGTCGCCGACCGCCACGAGCGCGTTGAACGAGAAGCGCCGGCCGCCCTTGACCACCTTGGCCACGCGATTGATGGCCACCACGTTCTCGACATGGTCGCTGCCGCGGTCCCGGTCGCGGTCCCGCCGGGGACCCCGGTCGCGGTCGTTGCGGCCGCCGCGGCCACGCCGCTGCTGCTGCCCGCCCTCGGAGGGCGACTCGGTGGTGGTGCCGGGGACTGCTGCCTGTTCGTCAGCCATGCTAGAACTCCAGTCCGCCGGCGCGCGCGCCGTCGGCGACCGCCTGTACGCGGCCATGGTAGCGGTAACCTGCCCGGTCGAAGACCACCGTGGTGAAGCCCGCGGCCTTCGCCTTCTCCGCGAGGAGCTTCCCGACGGCCTTGGCCCGGGCCACCTTGCCCGTGCCCTCGACCGCGACCCCCTCGCTGTTGTCCGTCACGCCGAGGATCGTCACGCCCAGGTCGTCGTTGACCAGCTGGGCGGAGATGTGCTTGAGCGACCGGAACACCACCAGCCGCGGACGCTCCAGCGTGCCGGCGACCTTCTGCCGGACGCGGAGGTGGCGGCGGAGGCGCTGTTCCCGGCGCGTCTTGGGTGCGTGAATCGCGCGCATGCCTACTTCGCTCCTGTCTTGCCGGCCTTACGCCGGACTTGCTCGCCCTGGTAGCGGATGCCCTTGCCCTTGTAGGGCTCGGGCGGCCGGACCGACCGGATCTCGGCGGCGACCTGCCCGACGAGTTCCTTGCTGGCGCCCTGGATCCGCACCACCGTGTTGTTCTCGACCGTGATCTTGATCCCCGCGGGCGCCGTGAACGGCACCTGGTGGGACAGGCCGACGATGAGATTGATGCCGTAGGGCTTCGGTTCCGCCTTGTACCCGACGCCCTGGAGTTCCAGGACCTTCTGGTAGCCGGCGGTGACCCCCTCGACCATGTTGGCCACCAGCGTGCGGGTCAGGCCGTGCAGCGCCTTGTGCCGCTTCTCGTCACTGGGCCGCTCGACGGTGACCTGCCCGTCCGCCAGCGCCACGACCATCTCGCGGGGGAGGTCCCGGGACAGCTCGCCCTTGGGACCCTTGACCGCGATGTGGTTGCCCTTGAGGGCCACCGTGACGCCGGAGGGCACGACCACCGGGCGCTTGCCGATACGCGACATGTCGCCTCCTACCAGACGACGGCGAGGAGCTCGCCGCCGAGGTTGGCGGTGCGCGCCTGCCGGTCCGTCATCAGCCCCTTGGGGGTCGAGACGATGGCCATGCCGAGGCCGTTCTTGACCCGGGGCAGATCGCGGCACTTGACGTACTGCCGCAGGCCCGGCGTCGAGACGCGCCGCAGCTCCCGGATGACCGGCAGCTCGTTGTGGTACTTGAGATACAGTCGCAGCACGCCGCGACCGCCATCATCGAGCACCTTGCACTCGGCGATGTAGTGATTTTCGAGTAGCAGACGCGCCAGCTCGACCTTGAGCTTGGACGTCGGCACGTCGACTCGCCGGTGGCCCGCGGAGCAGGCGTTCCGGATGCGAGTCAGCATATCCGCGACGGGATCTGTCATGCTCATGTTACTTGCGTCCCCTTACCAACTGGCCTTGCGCACGCCCGGGATTTCCCCCTTCAGCGCGAGCTCTCGAAAGCAGATTCGGCAGAGGCCGAACTTGCGCAGGACTGCCCGTGACCGCCCACACCGCGCACAGCGGCGGACGGCGCGCACCTTGAACTTGGGCGTGCGCTTGGCTCGTTCAATCCAACTGGTCTTTGCCATCGTGTCTCCTGGTGGCGCCCCGCAGGGCGCCGGGTAATCACGCCATCGGGACCGGCGTCTCGCCGCGGAACGGCCAGCCGAGCTCGCGGAGAAGCGCCATCGCCAGGTCATCCCGCCCGGCGTTTGTCACCACCGTAATGTCCATCCCGTGGATCTTCTCGACCTTGTCGTAGTCGATCTCGGGGAAAATCAACTGCTCCTTGATGCCGGTCGTGTAGTTGCCGCGACCGTCAAAGCTCTTGTTGGCCAGCCCGCGGAAGTCCCGGACCCGCGGCACCGCGATGCTGATGAAGCGGTCAAGGAACTCGTACATCCGCGCGCCGCGCAGGGTCACCGAGGCGCCGACCGGCACGCCCTCGCGGAGCCCGAAGTTGGCGATCGACTTCTTGGCGCGGGTGATGACCGGCTTCTGGCCGGTGATCTGCGCCAGCTCCGTCACCACCGCGTCGAGCAGCTTCGGCGTCTTGCTCGCCTCGCCCATGCCGACGTTCAGGACCACCTTGGTGATCCGGGGCAGCTGCATCGGGTTGGTGATCCCGAACTGCTGCGCCAGGCGGGGCCGCACCACGGTCGTGTAGTAGGTCTGCAGCCGGGGCGTGCCCTCGGCGGCCTTCGGCGCGGCGTCGGTGGCGCCCGCGGCGGCCTTCTCCTTGCCCGCCTTACCCGTCCTCGGGGCCTTCTCCTTCGTGGTCGCCATCTTACCTGCTCCTCGGAATCGGCTGCCCGGACTTCACGGCGATGCGCTCGACCGTCCCGTCGGTGTCCCGCCGCCGGCGCACGCGCGTCGGCTCACCGCTCTTGGGGTCGATCAGCATGGTCTTCGAATGATGGATCGGCGCCGGGAACTCGATGATCCCGCCTTCGGTGGTCTGCGTCGCGCGGCGGTGCCGCTTCACGACGTTCACGCCGTCGATCGTCACGCGGCCCGTCTTCGGGTACACGCGGAGCACCTTCCCCCGCTTGCCCTTGTCGTCGCCCG
This sequence comes from uncultured Gemmatimonadales bacterium, assembly GCA_963705985.1. Taxonomy (GTDB): domain Bacteria; phylum Gemmatimonadota; class Gemmatimonadetes; order Gemmatimonadales; family GWC2-71-9; genus SPDF01. Next base: position 902,188 of record CAVPLK010000003.1, read on the forward strand.
AGATGACCTGGACGGTGTCGCCCTTGGTGATCGGGAGGCTGAGCCGCACGACCGGCTTCTGCCGGACGCGCTTGGACTTTCGGTGTACGAGCGGCTTCATGTTACAGGACCTCCGGCGCCAGCGAGACGATCTTCATGTAGCGCTTCTCGCGGAGCTCGCGCGCCACGGGGCCGAAGATACGGGTCGCGCGGGGCTCGCCCTTGTCGTCGATAAGGACCGCGGCGTTCTCGTCGAACCGGATGTACGACCCGTCCTTGCGGCGGGTCTCCTTCCGGGTGCGCACGATGACGGCCCTGGCCACGTCGCCCTTCTTGACCTGGCCGGTCGGGATGGCGTCCTTGATGGCTACCACCACGGTGTCGCCGAGGCCCGCGTAGCGGCGCCGGCTCCCGCCGAGGACGCGGATCACCAGCGCCTTGCGAGCGCCGGAATTGTCCGCGATTCTGAGCATGCTTTCTTGCTGAACCATGTGTTCCTCGTTACGTGGGCTACTTGGCCCGCTTGACGATCTCGGTCACCCGCCAGTTCACCGTCTTGGCGAGCGGCCGGGTTTCCATCAGGCGGACGGTGTCCCCCACCTTCGCGCCGTGCTCGTCCCGCGCCTTCACCGTGATGGTCCGGGTCATCATCTTGCCGTAGACCGCGTGCGCAAAGCGCCGGGTCAGCGTAACCGTGACCGTCTTCTGCATCTTGTCGCTCTTGACGACGCCGGTGCGGGTCTTCCGCTGCAGGCGGCTCGCCGTGGTCATCTCTTCAGCCATGATGTGCCCTTACGAGTTGGTCGCGCGCGAGCGCAGGACCGTCAGAATCCGCGCGGTGTCCCGGCGCAACGTCCGGAACCGCATCGGGTTGTCAATCGACTCACTCGCCGACCGGAAGCGCAGCCGGAAGCGCTCTTCCTTCAGCTCCGCGAGCTTCGCCTTCAGCTCGTCGTCGGACAGGTCCCGCAATTCAGTCGCGTTCATTGCTCAGATCTCCTCGCGCTTGACGAAGCGCGTCCGCACCGGAAGCTTGGCCTGCGCCAGCGCCAGGGCCTTCCGCGCCAGGTCCTCGGTCACGCCCTCGACCTCGAACAGCACGCGCCCCGGCCGCACCACGGCCACCCAGCCCTCGGGATTGCCCTTGCCCTTGCCCATGCGGGTTTCGGCGGGCTTCTTCGTGATCGGCTTGTCCGGGAAGATCCGGATCCACACCTTGCCGCCGCGCTTCATCTCGCGGGTCATGGCCACACGCGCCGCCTCGATCTGCCGGTTGGTGATCCAGCCCGGATCGAGCGTCTTGATGGCAAACTCGCCGAACGACACCGCGATGCCCCGCGACGCGATGCCCTTGGTCCGGCCCTTGAACGTCTTGCGAAACTTTACCCGCTTCGGTGCCAGCATGGTCCTCAGGCCCCCGTGCTGTAGGTGCGGCCGGTCATTTCCTCGACCACCTCACCCTTGAAGATCCAGACCTTGATCCCGATCGTGCCGTAGGTCGTCTTGGCCGTCGAGGTCGCGTAGTCGATGTCGGCGCGCAGCGTGTGCAGCGGCACCCGGCCCTCGCGGTACCCCTCGGTCCGTGCGATTTCCGATCCGCCGAGACGGCCCGACACCCGGACCCGGATGCCCTGGGCGCCCATCCGCATGGCGCTCTGCACCGCGCGCTTCATGGCGCGGCGGAACGAGATGCGCTGCACCAGCTGGTGCGCGATGTTGTCGGCGACCAGCTGCGACGCCACCTCGGGCCGCTTGATTTCCTCGACGTTGATCGCGGCGTCCTTGCCGGTCAGCTGGGCCAGCTCGTCGCGGAGCTTGTCCACTTCCGCGCCCCGCTTGCCGATGACCACGCCCGGCCGCCCGGTATGCACCGTGACCGTCACCTTGCCCGGCTTCCGGTCGATGTAGATGTCGGCGATGGCCGCATGCCCGAGACGGGCCCGCAGGTACTTCCGGATCAGCTCGTCTTCCTTGAGCAGCGCCGGCATCTCCTTGGTGGCGAACCAGCGGGACCGCCACGGCTGCACGATGCCGAGCCGGAAACCGATCGGATGGGTCTTCTGCCCCATTAGTTGCTCCCCTTCGAGGCCACGTGAATCGTCACGTGGCTGGTCCGCTTGCGGATCGGGGTCGCGCGGCCCTGCGCCGCGGCGGTGAACCGCTTGAGCGGCTGCCCCATGTCCACCATCGCCTTCGACACGTAGAGCGCGTCCACGTCGAACGCCTCGTTGTCCCGCAAGGCGCTCTGCTCGGCGTTCGAGACCGCCGACTTCAGCGTCTTCTCGATCTGCCGCGCGGCGAGCTTCTTGTTGAACTTGAGGATCGCGTACGCCTCGTTCACGTCCTTGCCGCGGATCAGGTCCGCGACGAGTCGCATCTTCTGGGGCGACTGGCGCACCAGCCGCTGAATCGCTGTGCCTGGCATCGTCACTCCGGCTTGGCCTTCTTGTCCGCCACGATCTTGCCGCTGTGGCCGCGGAACAGTCGCGTGGGCGAGAATTCGCCCAGCTTGTGCCCCACCATGTTTTCCGTCACGTACACCGGCACGAACTTGTTGCCGTTGTGGACGGCGAAGGTGTGCCCCACGAACTCGGGCAGGATGGTGCTTGCCCGGCTCCAGGTCTTCACGACCTTCTTCTCGTTTTTCTGGTTCAGGGCCTCGACCTTCAGGAGCAATGCGTCCTGGACGAACGGGCCCTTCTTGATGCTGCGTGCCATATCAGAATCCCCAGTGGCCTACTTCGTGGCCTTGCCGCGGCGACGGCCGCGAACGATATGCTTCGTGGACGCCTTCTTCTTGTGGCGCGTCTTCTTGCCTTCCGCCTTGCCCCACGGCGACACCGGCGGACGACCGCCCGACGACTTGCCTTCGCCGCCGCCCAGCGGGTGGTCCACCGGGTTCATCGCGACGCCGCGGACGCTCGGCTTGATGCCCAGCCAGCGGCTCTTGCCCGCCTTGCCCACCGACAGGAGCTCATGCTCGGAGTTCCCGACTTCGCCGATCGTGGCGAGACACCGCCCGTGAATCCGCCGCACCTCGGTCGACTTGAGGCGGAGCGTCACGTAATCGCCTTCCTTGGCCACCACCTGGCAGCCCGACCCGGCCGAGCGCGCCATCTGGCCGCCCTTGCCGATCTTGAGTTCGACGTTGTGCACCATGGTGCCCAGCGGGATCTCGGAGAGCGGGACCGCGTTGCCCAGCCGGATGTCCGCGCCGGGACCCGACATCACCGCGTCGCCCTGCTTCAGGCCGGTCGGGTGCAGGATGTAGCGCTTCTCGCCGTCGGCGTACACCAGCAGGGCGATCCGCGCGGTCCGGTTCGGGTCGTACTCGATTTCCGACACCTTGGCCGGGATCCCGAACTTGTTGCGCTTGAAATCGATCTTCCGGTACTGCCGCTTGTGCCCGCCGCCGATGTGCCGGGAGGTCATGTGCCCCTTGTTGTTCCGGCCGCCGCTCTTGCTGAGCGGCTCCAGCAGGGACTTCTCCGGCGTGCCGCGCGTGATCTCGTCGAACCCGGAGACCGAGCGGAACCGCGTGCCGGCCGTCATCGGGCGGAACTGTCGAATGGTCATTGCCTCAGCCCTCGAATACCGGGAGCGTCTCGCCGTCCTTGAGGACGACGATGGCCTTCTTCCACCGGGCAGTCGTGCCCCGCGTGCGGCCCCGGGTCACCTCGTGCCGCCGCATCTGCATGGTGCGGACGGCGGTGGCGGTGACGCCGAACAACTTCAGGAGCGCATCCCGGATCTGGAACTTGTTCGCGTCCGGATGCACCTGGAACGCGTATTCCTTGCGCGCCTGGTAGGCCGCCGAGCTCTTCTCGGTGATCAGCGGCTTGACGATCACTTCGTGCAGGGCGGGCATTTACTCGCTGCCTTTCTTCTTCGGCTCGGCCTTGCGGGCAGTGCTGCGCCGCGCGCCGGCCTTCGGAGCCTTGGCCTTGGGCGCCTTGGCCTTCGGCGCCGCCTTCTGCTTCTTCGGCGCGGCCGCCTTGGCCTTGACCGCCTTGGCCGTCTTCGGCTTGGCCGCCTTCTTGGTCTTCTTCGGGGCGGCGGCTGCGTCGGTCGCGCCGCGCACCGCGCCGCCCAGCGCCCCCTGCTCCACCACCAGGGCGTCCGCCCAGAGGATGTCGTAGGCGGAGGCTTCCGCGTAGGGCAGGACACCGGCCCGCGGCAGGTTCCGGGCGCTCAGGTATGCCGTCGCGTTGATGCCGTGCGTCAGCACCAGGACCTTGCGGCCCTCGAAGCCGAGCTTGCCGAGGAGCGCGGTCATCTGCTTGGTCTTGGGCGACTCGAACTCGAGGCGCTCCACCACCGCCAGCAGGCCGTCGGCCGCGCGGGCGTTGAGGGCGGACTTCCGCGCCAGTTGCCGGACCTTCTTGGGAATGCCGGTGCGCCAGTCGCGCGGCGTCGGCGCAAAGGCCACGCCGCCGCCCCGCCACAGCGGAGACCGCGAGGTGCCCGCGCGCGCACGGCCGGTGCCCTTCTGCTTCCAGGGCTTCTGGTTGCCGCCCGACACTTCCGCCCGGGTCTTCGCCTTCTGCGTGCCCTGGCGCTGGTTGTTCATGTACACCTTCACGGCCTCATGCAGGGCCGGCTGGTGCACGGTGCCGTCGAACATGTCGACCGGCAGGGCGAACGGCGTCTTCGACTTCGCGCCGGCCGCGGAATACAGAGGAGCCTCAATCATGGCGGCTCTTGCCTCCCTGCTTGGAGACGGTCACGATGCCGTTCTTCGAACCGGGGATGGCCCCGCGCACGAAGAGGAGATTCCGTTCGGCATCTACCTGCACGACCGTCAGGCCGAGCTCGGTGTGACGTGCCGCGCCATGGTGGCCCGGCATCTTCTTGCCCTTGATGACGCGGGACGGATTGGTGCCCGGCCCGATGGAGCCCGGCTTCCGGTGCCGCGTGTTGCCGTGCGAGGCCGGGCCGCCGCCGAAGCCGTGGCGCTTGACCACGCCCTGGAAGCCCTTGCCCTTGCTGGTGCCGGTCACCTTGACCCGCTCGCCCGCCGCGAAAATCTCGACCGTCACGGTCGATCCCGCGGCCGGCGCCTCGCCTGCCACGTCGAATTCCCGGAGGATGCGAGGCGCCACCTCGAGGCCCGCCGCCTTCGCGTGCCCGAGCTCCGCCTTGCTCGCCCGCGTGGCCTTCTGCGCGCCGAAGCCGAGCTGCACCGTGCCGGTCTTGACCTGTACCACCTGGCAGGGCCCCGCCTCGATCACGGTCACCGGTGTCGCGGTGCCGTCCTCGGCGAAGACCCTCGTCATGCCGAGCTTCCGGCCAATGAGTCCGTTCGTCATGGCTACTGGACCTTGATCTCGACGTCCACGCCGGCCGGCAGGTCGAGCTTGGTCAGCGCGTCCACCGTCTGCGGGCGGGAGTCGTTGATGTCGAGCAGCCGCTTGTGGGTCCGGAGCTCGAACTGTTCCCGGCTCTTCTTGTCCACGTGCGGGCTGCGCAGCACCGTCCACCGCTCGATCTTGACCGGGAGCGGGATCGGGCCGGACACCTGGGCCCCGGTCTTTTCCGCCGTGCGCACGATGTCCGCCGCGGCCTGGTCCAGCACCACGTGGTCGAACGCCTTGAGGCGGATGCGAATCTTTTGAGCCATCGTTCTCTCGTTTCTGTCAGGTTGGGCAGCGGGGCCGGGAGGCGGGGAGGCCGTGACTGCCGCCCTGCCGCCCTGCCTCCCTGCCGCGCCCTACTTCAGGATCTTGGTGACGACGCCCGCGCCCACGGTCCGGCCACCCTCGCGGATGGCGAAGCGGAGGCCTTCGTCCATGGCGATCGGGGTGATCAGTTCCACCTTGACGCCGATGTTGTCGCCCGGCATGACCATCTCCACGCCGGCCGGCAGCTCGACCGAGCCGGTCACGTCGGTGGTCCGGAAGTAGAACTGGGGACGGTAGCCCTTGAAGAACGGGGTGTGCCGGCCGCCCTCTTCCTTGCGGAGCACGTACACTTCGGCCTCGAAGTGGGTGTGCGGGGTCACGGAACCCGGCTTGGCCAGGACCATGCCGCGCTCGATGTCGCTCTTTTCCACGCCGCGGAGCAGGAGGCCGACGTTGTCGCCCGCCTGGCCGTCGTCGAGGAGCTTGCGGAACATCTCGACACCCGTCACGACCGTCTTCTTCTCGGAGCCGAAGCCGACCAGGGCGACTTCCTCGCCGACCTTGACCTTGCCACGCTCGATCCGGCCCGTCGCCACCGTGCCGCGGCCGGTGATCGAGAACACGTCCTCGACCGGCATCAGGAACGGCTTCTCGACGTCGCGCACCGGCTCGGGGATGAAGGTGTCGAGCGCGGTGAAGAGCTCGTCCATCTTCCCGAGATAGCCGGCGTCACCCTCGATGGCCTTGATGGCCGAGCCGCGGATGACCGGGGCGTCGTCGCCCGGGTACTGGTAGGCGCTGAGCAGCTCGCGGACCTCGAGCTCGACGAGGTCGAGGAGCTCTTCGTCGTCGACCAGGTCGCATTTGTTCAGGAACACCACGATCGAGGGCACGTTCACCTGGCGGGCCAGGAGGATGTGCTCGCGGGTCTGCGGCATCGGGCCGTCGGTGGCCGAGACCACCAGGATGGCGCCGTCCATCTGCGCCGCGCCGGTGATCATGTTCTTCACGTAGTCGGCGTGCCCGGGGCAGTCGACGTGCGCGTAGTGACGGTTCTCCGTCTCGTACTCCACGTGCGAGGTGGCGATCGTCAGGATCTTGGTGGAGTCCCGCCGCCCCTGCGACTCAGAGGCCTTGGCCACCTCGTCGTACGGGACGTACTTGGTGCCCCAGCCCCGGTCGGCCGACACCTTGGTCAGCGCCGCCGTGAGGGTGGTCTTCCCGTGGTCGACGTGGCCGATGGTGCCCACGTTCACGTGCGGCTTCTTCCGCTCAAATTTTGCCTTCGCCATGGCTCGCTATCCTGTCGAGATGTGGGGAGTCCGCTGAGTGCCTCTCGGCCTCAGCCTTTCTGCTGCTTCGTGATAATGCCTTCGGCAATGCTCTTTGGCACTTCTTCGTAATGGTCAAACTGCATCGAGTACACCGCGCGCCCCTGCGTCATGCTGCGGAGCGTGGTCGAGTACCCGAACATTTCCGACAAGGGGACGTCGGCCGCCACCACCTGGGCGTCGCCGCGCTGCGTCATGCCGCCGATCTTGCCGCGGCGGCTCGACAGGTCGCCGATGACGTCGCCGAGGAAGTCGGAGGGGCTCACCACCTCGACCTCCATGACTGGCTCCAGCAGGACCGGGTGGGCCATGCGGGCCGCTTCCTTGACGGCCATCGAGCCGGCGATCTTGAACGCCATTTCGCTCGAGTCGACGTCGTGGTAGCTGCCGTAGACCAGCGTCACCTTCACGTCCACCATCGGGTAGCCCGCCAGCACCCCGCCCTCAAGCGCCTCGCGGATGCCCGCCTCCACCGGCTTGATGAACTCCCGGGGAATGACGCCGCCGACGATCTTGTCCTCGAACACGAAGCCCTGGCCGACGTCGGCCGGCTCCGCGTGGATGACGACGTGGCCGTACTGGCCCTTGCCGCCGGACTGCCGGATGAACTTGCCCTCGACGTTCTCGACCCGCTTCCGGATCGTCTCGCGGAAGGCCACCTGCGGCTTGCCGACGTTGGCCTCGACCTTGAACTCGCGCTTCATGCGGTCCACCAGGATTTCCAGGTGCAGCTCGCCCATGCCCGCGATGATCGTCTGGCCGGTTTCCACGTCGGTCCGGACCCGGAACGTCGGGTCCTCTTCCTGCAGCTTCTGCAGCGCGATGGTCAGCTTGTCCTGGTCCGCCTTCGTCTTCGGCTCGATGGCCACGTCGATGACGGGGTTCGGGAACTTCATCGCCTCGAGGATGATCGGCTTGTCCTCGTCCGACAGGGTGTCCCCCGTCCGGGTGTCCTTCAGGCCGATGGCGGCGCCGATGTCGCCCGCCCACACTTCCTCGATCTCTTCGCGCTTGTTGGCGTGCATCTGGAGCAGCCGCCCCACCCGCTCGCGCTTGTCCTTGGTGCTGTTGTACACGTAGCTGCCCGACTTCAGCGAGCCCGAGTACACCCGGAAAAAGGTCAGCCGGCCCACGTAGGGGTCGGTGGCCACCTTGAAGGCCAGCGCCGAGAACGGCTCGTCGTCCTTGGCCTCGCGGTGCGCCGGGGTGTCGTCGTGCAGCGGCAGGTGCCCCTGCACCGGCTTGACGTCCATCGGGCTCGGCAGGTAGTCGATGACCGCGTCGAGCAGCGCCTGGACGCCCTTGTTCTTGAACGAGGCGCCGCAGAGCACCGGCACGATGGACCCGGCGCAGGTCGCCTTGCGGATGGCGAGCTGGATTTCCTCGATGGTCAGCTCTTCGCCGGCCAGGTACTTCTCCATCAGGGCGTCGTCGTACTCGACCGCCGCCTCGATCACCTCGTGCCGGGCCTGCTCGACGCGCTCCTTGAAGGCGTCGGCCACCGGCATCTCGGTAAAGCTCTTGCCGAGGGTCGCGTCGTCGAAGATGAACTCGACCCGGCGCAGCACGTCGATGTGCCCGGTAAACGTCTCGCCGGAGCCGACCGGGAGCTGGATCGGGAAGGCCCGCTTGGTCAGGCGGTTCCGGATCATGGTCAGGCAGCGGTCGAAGTCGGCGCCGACCCGGTCCATCTTGTTCGCGAAGATGATCCGCGGCACGCCGTACCGGTCGGCCTGGCGCCAGACGGTTTCCGTCTGGGGCTCCACACCGGCCACCGAATCGAGCAGGGTCACCGCACCGTCGAGCACCCGGAGCGACCGCTCGACCTCGACCGTGAAGTCGACGTGGCCGGGGGTGTCGATGATGTTGATCCGGTGCACCACGTCGTGGCGGGGCCAGAAACAGGTCGTGGCGGCGGAGGTGATGGTGATGCCCCGCTCCTGCTCCTGCTCCATCCAGTCCATGGTGGCCGCGCCCTCGTGCACTTCACCGATCTTGTAGTTCTTGCCGGTGTAGTAGAGGATACGCTCGGTCGTAGTCGTCTTCCCGGCATCAATGTGGGCCATGATGCCGATGTTCCGGTACAGTTCGAGCGACGTTTGCACGCGACATTACGATCCCTGTCTCTAGTCTCTATTCAGCGAAAAAGCGGGGCGACCGACCGGGCAGATGCCCGTGGTATCGCTCCGCGCACGTCCGGGCTTGCACCCGAGACGAGGAATCTCCAGGACTCCCTCGCAGTTTCGTCGGAAGACCAGAGGTGGCTGGCGGTCTGGCCGCCGTCACGTGGTCCGATTGTTGGCGAACACCCGGTTCGCCCCATCGCCCTGCTGAGCTATGCGCCTACCAGCGGTAGTGCGCGAACGCCCGGTTGGCCTCGGCCATGCGGTGCGTGTCTTCCTTCTTCTTGATGGTGCTGCCCTCGCCCTTGGCGGCCAGGATCAGCTCCGCCGCCAGCCGCTCCGCCATCGTCTTCTCGGTGCGGTCGCGGGCAAACCCGATGATCCACCGCATGGCCAGCGCGCCGCGACGGTCCGGACGGACCTCCACCGGCACCTGGAGCGAGGCGCCGCCGACCCGCCGGCTCTTCACTTCGAGCGCGGGCTTGGCGTTGTTGACCGCCTGCTTGAAGACCGTGACGCCCGGCTGGCCGGTGCGCTCTTCGATCAGGTCCATGGCGGTGTAGAAAATGCCTTCCGCCGTGCTCTTCTTGCCTTCGGTCATCAGGTTGTTGACGAACTTGCTGACCGTCTGGCTGTCGTAGCGCGGATCGGGCGGCACCGGCCGCTTGACCGCTGAATTCCGGCGGCTCACTTCTTACCCCCGGCCGCGCCGGCCTTCGGGCGCTTGGCGCCGTACTTGGAGCGCGACTTCCGGCGGTCGTTGACGCCGGCGGTGTCGAGGCTGCCGCGGACGATGTGGTAGCGCACGCCCGGCAGGTCCTTCACGCGGCCGCCGCGGATCAAGACGATCGAGTGTTCCTGCAGGTTGTGCCCTTCGCCCGGGATGTAGGCGATGACTTCAAACCCGTTCGTGAGCCGGACCTTCGCGACCTTGCGCAGCGCCGAGTTCGGCTTCTTGGGGGTCGTGGTGTACACACGCGTGCAGACGCCACGCCGAAGCGGGTTCATCTTGAGCGCGGGCGACTTGCCCTTGTACACCGGGGTCTTGCGACCGTTCCGGACGAGTTGGTTGATAGTCGGCATACCCTGCACTTGTGTCGTGGTCCGAATAAAATGGCCGCAAACCGCGGCAGACACCAAAGATAGAGGGCGTTGGGATGGGAGTCAAGGGAGGGGGTCCGAGAGATCGGAGGGAGAGGCCTCGCCCTCCGCTCCGCCGAGGCGGAGGGTCAGACGAGGCCCTAACCTTATCCATTTACGTCACTTACGGGAGAACCCCAGTCCCCACTACCGCACCGGGGTGAGCCGGCCCGAGGCATCGATCGACTGGATCCGCCACGTCGGCGCAGATTCGACCAGGTGCATGACGCCGATCGGCGCCACGCCGCGAAGATTCACCGAGCTCACAAAGTAGGGATCCGCGTTTGCCGAACTGACCGTGTACCCCATGTCCCGCAGGGAGCCGACCGTGATGGCGCTGAGCGGGTTGCTCGTCAGGCTGATGTATCCGGTCATCAACTCGGCGCCCATGACCGACTCACGCCAGTGCGCGTCCCGGGTGCCTGCCCCGCCCCCCGCCTCGACCGGCACGCGAGGCCCGAAATACGGTACGCCGGCGCAACAGGCCGCCGTAAAGGCATCCACCGCATTCGCGCCAGGGAAGTACGGGTCGGACGTTCCCCCGCCGACGAGCAGTGACGGAGGGACGGTCCACAGGGTCCCGAACCCGATGACGTGCCCCATCTCGTGGAGGATCACCGCCGAAAAGACCCCATTGGCCTCCAGCATCGCCAGATCAGAGGAATCGAATCGCATCGCGCCGACAGCGGTGAACTTGCTCCCAGTCCGAATCAGGCAAGGCCCCGCCGAACCCAGGATGCCGCCGGGTCCGTCGATTGAATCGATCGTGACGAAGATCAGGATGTCGTCGATGGTTTCGCTGATGCCCGGATAGGTCGGCCCGCAGACGGTGCCGGCGGCCTGAAAGACGGGTACGCTGGTGAGGTTGCCGAAGATGATGCTCGACCACCGTGCCGCCGCGTTGACGAACGCCAGCTGCCGGCTCGGCGACACGGCCGTGAGGTAGCGCAGCTCGATGTTGTACTCGCTGACGAACGCACTGCCGGTCGCATTGAAGGTGATGTTCGCCGGCGTCGTGCCGGTGACCGCGGCGATGGTCGTCTGCACACCGACACCGGCGCCCAGCGTGCGCCTGGTGGTGGAGGTCCCGTCGGCCAGCGTCCGCACGCTGCTGGCGGTGGTCCATCCGCCCCCGATCCCCGGACCCCAGCGGACGTCCACGTTCGGCACCGGGTTGCCATACAGGTCCTTGACCGATGCGACCAGCGGGAGCACCCAGGGGGTTCCCGATGACCGCGCTCTGGTTGTCGCCAGAAACCAGCGTCAGAGACGACGGGGGCCCGGGGTTCGCGGTGGCGGTGAACGTCTCCTGCACTCCCGCGACGGCCGCGAGTCGTGCCGTCAGGAACTGGTTGCGCGTCCCGGCGACGGTGCCAAGCGTCCAGGTCGTCGAGGTAAAGCCGTTGGCGTCAGTGACTGACGAGGCCACCGCCGTGCTCCCATTCGCAGGCACCCAGTTGACCGTCGCGCCGGATCGCACGTTGCCGTACGCGTCCCGTACCAGCACCGACACCGGCTCTGGCAAGACCGCACCGACGATCGCCGTCTGGTAGTCTCCGGTGTAGCGCTCGATCCGGGCCGGGGGACCAGCCACCGCATTGAATTGGAAGAGGACGATGACGCCGGGATCGTCGGCGGCGGGGACCCGCGCACCAACCAGTTGTGTCCCGGCGGCCGGGAAGAGCGTGAACGCCAGCGAGGCCCGCCCCGCGGCGTCGGTCACGCCGCTCGTGGCACCCTCAGGAAAATCCCAGACGACACCGGTGCCCGCGACCGGAGCGCCCGCCGAGTCGCGCACCTCCACGACAAGCGGCTGGGGCAGGAGCGTCCCGACCGTTCCGGACTGCCCGTCCCCCGACACAATCGTGATTTGCGTCGGGCGCTGCGTGGCCGTAGCCACGAATGATGCCGGCGAGCCGGTGAGGCCGGCCGCCGTCGCCCGCAGCCCCTGATTGTTGATCCCGACCGTCCCCCCCAGCGTCCACTCGGTGGACGACACGCCGCTGGCGTCCGTGACATTCTGGGTCGTGGACAGCGACCCGCCACCGGCCGTGACCTCCCAGCCGACGAACACGCCTTCCACCGGGACTCCCCCGATTCCCGGAGACGTGACCACGACCGACGGCCGCACGGGAGCCGGCGTGCTGATGACGCCGGACTGATTGTCGCCGAGGGCGATGGTCAGAGTACCCGCCGACAGGGTCGCCGACCCCGTGAAGTACTGCCACGGGGCGCCGGGCACGTACACCCGCACCTTCTGCAGATCGGCGCCGACGACAGGACCGGGCGACCACGAGGTCGAGGCCACCCCGGCGGCATCGGTCACCGAGGTGCCGGGGCTGGTGATCCCCCGGCCCTCAATCGCACTCCAGGTGACCGTCGCCCCCACCACCGGGTTGTCCAGCGCGTCCTGCACCCGCACCGAAAGCGGTTGTGGGAATGGCTGCACCACCTCCCCCACCTGTGACTCGCCGGCCAGCCTGATGAGCTTCGTGGCGGCCCCCGAGGCGGCGGACGCGGTGAACGTCGGCACGGCGCCCTGGTAGCCTGGGACGCCGGCCGTGACGGTGTTGTTGTTGGTGCCGGAGGTAGTACCGAGAATCCAGGTGACCGCGGCGACGCCCTGCGCGGTGGTGACTGCGGTGGTACCGACCGTTCGCCCACCGCCGGCGGTCACGGTGAAGGTCACCGTGACGCCACCCATCAGCGCGCCATTCTGGTCACGCACCGTCACGCCGATGTTGGCGGGAAGCGACGTGCTGACGGTGCCGCTCTGGCCGTCGCCGGTCGTGGTGACCGTGGTGGGCACCAGCGTCGCGGGCGGCTGAGTCGGGCCACCATCGGAAGAGCCGCATTGCCAGGCTGTCACACACGCCAGGAGCGCACCTGCGACCCGCACCCCCCGGTTCCATTCCATGAGCAGCTCCTTGGCGGGCGACCCCGCTGTGGACCCGAGAAACCTGACCCCGGTGGAACCGTCCCGCCAGAGGTGGGCCCGGACGCACGACGCCCCGGCGCGGATCCACTCCGGCCGGGGCGTCGAGGGGGGCCGGGGGCGTATCTACCGCACCCGCGTGATCCGCCCCTGCCGGTCCACCCCGCGAATCGGCCCGGTGCGCGGGAGCTCCCGCATCTGAATCGCCGTGCCGGCGACGCTCGGCGCGCCGACCGGGGGCGCGGTGATGGCGTAGGTGTCCGCCGTCGTGTAGTTGACGGTGTAGGCCAGATCCGACAACGACCCGATGGTGATGGCGCTGAGGGGGTTTGACCCGAGATTGATCCACCCGGTCATGAGTTCGTTGGTCATGACCGTCTCCCGCCAGTGCCCGTCCTGGGTACCCGGCCCACCGGTGTTTTCCACCGGAACGGCATAGAGGCTGGGGAACGCGGCGGAGCCGCCCGCGATGTTGTACCACGAGATGGCCGTCGCCCCGTTGAAATACGTGGAGTCGGTGCCGCCAAAGGTCAACAGCGGCGGGGTCACGTAGGTCCAGAGCGTGCCGAAGCCGAGGACATGCCCCATCTCGTGAAGGATGACCGGCTGGAGCAGGTTGTTCGACTCGAGGGCCGCCATATCCGCCACGTCGAAGGTCATGTCGCCGACGAGGGTCAGGTAGCCGGGGAGCCGCACCCAGCAGGGACCGGCGCCGCCCAGGATACCGCCCACCCCGTCAATCGGGGCGATCGTCGCATAGATCAGCACATCGTCGATCGTCTCGTCGATGGCGGGGGAGTTGCTGCCGCACTCGCCCGGGTCACCGACCACCTGGTCGGACGGGAGGTTGCCCACGATGATGCTGCTCCAGCGGGCCGCCGCATCGAGGAACGCGTTCCGCTGGTTGGCCGTCATCGGGGTCAGGAACTGGACCCGCACATTGTACCCGCTCGCGACCGCGGTGCCGAGGGTCACGAAGTTGTAGAAGCCCGCGCCACCGGTCGTCAGCGAGGCGGTGGTCGTATACCCGCTGATCGTGCCGCCGACGGTCCGGGTCGCCGAGGTCCGGCCCGCAGCATCGGTGACGGTGGTCCCCGTCGACCCGGACCCCCCGCCGGAAATCGTCCAGATGACGGAGGTGCCAGGCACCGTGTTTCCGTAGCTGTCCTCGACCACCGCGATCAGCGGCTCGGCGGTGCCCTGGAACAGGACGGCGTTCTGGTTGTCTCCCGAGACCGCTTCCACCGTCGTCGCGGCGCCCGGCAGGCCGGTCGCCGTGAAGGTCACCGGCGAACCGGAGAGCCCGGTCACTCTCGCCGTCGCGGTGTTGTTCGAGAGGCCCGCCACCGTGCCGATGGTCCAGATGGTCGAGGCCACGCCGCCGGAGTTCGTGTTCACCGGCCCCGCGGCTGCCACCGAACCCCCACCCACCGTCACCGCGAAGGTCACGGCCACGCCGGACACCGGATCACCGCTGGCGTCGACCACCCGCACGCCGATCGGCGTCGTCAGCGGAGCGCCGACCGTCCCGGACTGCACACTGCCCGACGCCACGCCCATCGACGCCGCCGCCCCCGACGAAGGCCCGCCGCTGTCGCTGGAGCACCCCATCACCAGCGCCGTGACGCACGCCAGCCCAATCCCGCTCGACTTGATGTACTTCCGCATGCTCGACTCCTCCACGGCGCCGTCGCGCGACGGTGCGACCGGAACCCAACAGCGCCCGGGGAGTTCCCCGGGCGCTGCGGAATTCGATGAATGACTGCCTTCGCCTACAGGTCGTCCTCGGCCAGCCCGACCAGGACGGCTTCGGCCGGTACTTCGACCGCTTCCACCGGAGGCGGTGGCGGCGGGGGCTCGAAGCCCGGAGGCGCCTCGATGTCGATCTCGGCGTACCGGTAGATGCCGGTGCCCGCCGGAATCAGGTGACCGATGATGATGTTCTCCTTGAGGCCGAGGAGGTCGTCCTTGGCCCCGCGGATGGCCGCGTCGGTCAGGACGCGGGTGGTCTCCTGGAACGACGCCGCCGAGATGAACGACTGGGTCGTGAGCGACGCCTTGGTGATGCCGAGCAGGACCGGCTCCGCGTTGGCCGGCGTGCCCTTCTTGCGCAGCACCCGGTCGTTCTCGTCGCGGAAGGAGAGCTTGTCCACCGTCTCGCCCTCGAGGAAGCCGGTGTCGCCCGGATCTACGACGCGCACCTTCTGCAGCATCTGGCGCACGATGACGCCGATATGCTTGTCGCTGATGCGGACGCCCTGCAGGCGGTAGACTTCCTGCACCTCGTTGAGCAGGTATTCCTGCACCGCGCGGGGGCCCTTGATGCCCAGGATGTCGTGCGGGTTCACGGGACCTTCGGTCAGGCGGTCGCCCGCGCGAACCTTGTCGCCCTCGTGCACCCGGAGGTGCTTGCCGGCCGCCACCTCGTACAGCTGCGGCTCCGCGTCCTCCTCCATCGGGTAGACGAAGATCTCGCGCTTGCCGCGCTTGATCTCGCCGAACTTCACGTGGCCGTCCACTTCGGCGATCGTCGCCGGGTCCTTCGGACGACGGCCCTCGAAGAGCTCGGCCACCCGCGGCAGGCCGCCGGTGATGTCGCGCGTCTTGTAGGCCTGGCGCGGAATCTTGGTGACCGTCACGCCCTTGGGCACCTTGACCGGGGGCGAGAGGAAGACCGTCTTGTCCTTGGCCTCCTTCTTCGTCTTGTTCGGCCACGCCACGTTGATCGGATACTCCTCGACCTTGAACTTCGGCGACCAGGGGTTGGACTCGTCGGGAATGTCCATCGCCCGGCTCACCAGGTCCGTCGGCGAGCCGAGGATGATCCGGGAGCCCTCCGCCAGGATGTACTCCTGCGGGTCCTTCCGGTTCGGCGCATAGACCAGCACCGACGGATGGAGCTCCTTGTCCGGGTCGGCCACGACGACCACCGACCGGAGACCGGTCGACTCGTCGAGCTCTTCGCGCAGCGTGACCCCCGGCACCAGGTCCTTCCACCGGAGTTCGCCGTCGACCTTGATGATGCTCGGGTCGTTGTACGGGTCCCAGGTGTAGAGGACCGTGGCCCGCGCGCCCTGCCGCTGGTCCACCTTGGCCACGGTGTCGCCGACCTTGACCTGCAGGAGGGCGCCTTCCGGCACCGGGAAGCGGTTGAGCACCCGCTTCTTGTCCTTCGGGTCGGTGATGAGGATGCCTTCCTTCATTTCATCCGTCGCCGACTCGTCCTCGCGGGTAAGCGCGATGCGGATCTGGCCCTTTTCCCCGTCTTCGTACTCGACCGGGAGGTCGGCGAACTCGAGGTCCGGCGTGTAGTGCACCGCGCCGTCGGACCGCGCGCGCCGCTCCGCCTCTTCGGCGATGCGGGCGGAGGTACCGCCGATGTGGAAGGTCCGGAGCGTCAGCTGCGTGCCCGGCTCCCCGATCGACTGCGCGGCCAGGATGCCGACCGCCTCGCCCATGTCCACCATTTCCATGGTGGCCAGATTGCGGCCGTAGCACATCCGGCAGACGCCGCGCCGGGCCTCGCAGGTGAGCACCGACCGGATCTTGACCCGGTCGATCCCGGTCTCGTCGATCTCGTCGGCCGCGTCTTCCTTGATGAGCTGCCCCGACGCGACCAGGAGCTTCGGGTCGCCGTCGTCGTCCATCTTGTTCGGGTCGTAGACGTCCTCGAGCGCCACGGCGCCAAGCACCCGCTCCCGCAACGACTCGATGATGTCCTCGCCCTCCTTGAGGGCGCTGATCTCGAGGCCGAGGATCGTGCCGCAATCCTCCTCGGTGATCGTGACGTCCTGCGCCACGTCCACGAGGCGGCGGGTCAGGTAGCCGGCGTCGGCCGTCTTGAGGGCCGTGTCCGCCAGGCCCTTCCGGGCGCCGTGGGTCGAGATGAAGTACTCGAGCACCGTGAGGCCTTCACGGAAGTTCGACTTGATGGGGCTTTCGATGATTTCGCCGATGCCGCCCGTCAGCTTCTTCTGCGGCTTGGCCATCAGGCCGCGCATGCCGGCGAGCTGCCGGATCTGGTCGCGGCTGCCGCGGGACCCGGAGTCGAACATCATGAAGACCGGATTGAACCCGCCGCGCGACGCGCCCATGTGCTTGATCATCGCCTCGGCCACGTCGTTGTTGGCGTGGGTCCAGGCGTCGATCACCTTGTTGTACCGCTCACCGAACGTGATCTGGCCGGTGTTGTAGGCGCGCTGGAAGCGCTGCACCCGCTTGTCGGCTTCCTCGAGCAGGGTCACCTTCTCGGCCGGAATCTCGAGGTCCTCGATGCCGATGGAGATGCCCGCCGCCGTCGCATACCGGAAGCCGAACTCCTTCAGGCGATCCAGGAAGACGACCGTGTCGGCGAGGCCCGCCTCCAGGAAGCTGGTCAGCACCAGCTGCGAGAGGAGCTTCTTCCGCATCAGCGCGTTCCGGAAGCCGCCGCTCTGGATGATCTTGACCGGGATGATGCTGTTGAACAGCACCCGGCCCGCCGTGGTCGGCACCCACCCCGCCTCGCGGGGCGGCACCGAATCGGCCGGCGGCTGGAACCAGTAGAAGATCGTCGTCTGGAAGTCCACGGTGCCGTGCAGGAGCGCCATCTCGATTTCGGCCAGCGTCGAGAAGAACTTCGCGTCCGTCCACCCCGGGCTCCGCTTCGTCAGGTCGACGAGGGTGCCGGCCACCGGCTCTTCGGCGCCCGGCGGGAGCTTGGTGAGGAAGTACGACCCCAGCACCATGTCCTGCGACGGTTCCGCCACCGGGCGGCCGTCGGAGGGCTTGAGGATGTTGTTGGACGCGATCATCAGCACCCGCGCCTCGATCTGCGCCTCGAACGACAGCGGCACGTGCACCGCCATCTGGTCGCCGTCGAAGTCGGCGTTGAACGCCGCGCAGACGAGCGGGTGGATCCGGATGGCCTTGCCCTCGACCAGCACCGGCTCGAACGCCTGGATGCCGAGGCGGTGAAGCGTCGGCGCGCGGTTGAGCAGCACCGGGTGGTCCTGGATGATCTGCTCCAGGATTTCGTACACCTCGGGGCTCTCCTTCTCGACGATCTTCTTGGCCCGCTTGACCGTCTCCGCGATGCCGTTCTCCACCAGCTTGTGGATGATGAACGGCTTGAAGAGCTCGACGGCCATCGCCTTGGGGAGGCCGCACTGGTGGAGCCGGAGCTCCGGGCCGACCACGATGACCGACCGGCCGGAATAGTCCACCCGCTTGCCGAGCAGGTTCTGGCGGAACCGGCCCTGCTTGCCCTTGAGCATGTCGCTCAGCGACTTCAGGGGGCGCTTGCCGCGGCCGCGGATCGCCTTGCTGCGGCGTCCGTTGTCGAACAGGGCGTCCACCGCCTCCTGCAGCATCCGCTTCTCGTTCCGGAGGATGACCTCGGGGGCGCGATGCTGGATGAGCTTCTGGAGCCGGTTGTTCCGGTTGATGACGCGACGGTACAGGTCGTTCAGGTCGCTCGTGGCAAACCGTCCGCCGTCGAGCGGCACCAGCGGCCGCAGGTCCGGCGGAATGACCGGCACCACGTCGAGGATCATCCACGCCGGGTTGTTCGGCAGGTCGCCGGAATCGCCGGAACTGAGCAGCGCGTCGACGATCTTCAGCCGCTTGAGCATCTGCTTCTTGCGGTGCTGGCTGGTCTCCGACGCCACGCCGGCGCGGAGCTCGTCGGCGAGCTTCTTGATGTCGATCCGGCTCAGGAGCTCCCGGACCGCCGGGGCGCCGGTGTCGGCCTTGAACATGGTGTCGCCCATGTCGCGGGCCTTCTGCTTCATGGCCAGGAACTCGTCCTCGTCGAGCAGCTGGTTGTGCTTGACCGCCACCACCTTGCCGTCGACTTCCACTTCCTGCTTGCCCGGCTCGATGACGATGTAGTTCGAGTAGTAAATGACGCGCTCGAGCTCCCGCAGCGTGATGTTCAGCAGGTTGCCCATCGGCGACGGCAGCGTCTTGAAGAACCAGATGTGCGCCACCGGCACGCTGAGCTCGATGTGCCCCATGCGCTCGCGGCGGACCTTCGACAGCGTGACCTCGACGCCGCAGCGGTCGCAGATGACCCCGCGGTACCGGATCCGCTTGTACTTGCCGCAGTGGCACTCCCAGTCCTTGACCGGACCGAAGATGCGCTCACAGAAGAGGCCGTCCTTCTCGGGCTTGAACGAGCGGTAGTTGATGGTCTCCGGCTTCGTCACCTCGCCCCAGGACCACCAGGTCCGCTGCCCCTGGAGTTCCAGGCGCTCGCGCTCCTTGGTGTCGCGAGGACCCCGGATCTCCTCGGGGGAGGCGATCCGGATGCTGATGTAGTCGAAGCTGGAGCTCTTGGGCTCCCGTCCGCTGCGAAAATCGATCATTGCTGCCTCATTCTAGAAACCCACATTTATTCGTCGCCTTCGGCCGTCGTGCCCAGCGTCACCTTGAGCCCGAGCGCCTGGAGCTCCTTCACCAGCACGTTGAACGACTCCGGGATGCCGGGCTCGGCCAGGTTCTGGCCCTTCACGATGGCCTCGTACACCCGGCTGCGGCCGTTGACGTCGTCCGACTTGACCGTCAGCATCTCCTGCAGCACGTGCGCCGCGCCGTAGGCCTCGAGCGCCCAGACTTCCATTTCGCCGAACCGCTGGCCGCCGAACTGCGCCTTGCCGGCGAGCGGCTGCTGGGTGACCAGCGAGTACGGGCCGATGGACCGGGCGTGGATCTTGTCGTCCACCAGGTGGCTCAGCTTGAGCATGTAGATGGCGCCGACCGTCACGTCGCTGGCGAACTCCTGCCCGGTCCGGCCGTCCCGCAGCCGCGCCTTGCCGCCCGGGGTGATCCCGGCGGCCTGGAGCAGTTCCGCGGAGGCGTCGTCCCAGGCCGCCTCGGACTTGGCGCCGAGCACACCGGCCAGCGCCGGCAGTCCGGCCCCTTCCAGCATCTCGGCGGGCGACAGTTCGGCCCGCTTCTCCAGCTCCTTGACCGACTTCTCGATGGCCTTCTTCTCGGCCTTCCCGGCCTCGGCGAGCAACGCGGCGTGGTGCGCCAGCTCGACCTGGACCTGGGCCGCTTCCCGCGCGGCGAGCTGCTTGGCGGCCTCGACGAGGAAGCCCTGCGCCGCCTTGTAGAGCGCCTTGGTGTCCGCCGAGGAGGCCCGGTGTCCGAGGACCTCGATCCCGACCCGCCCGAGGGCGGTGCGGTCGGCATCGGTGGCGGCCTTCTTCAGGTCGGCCACCATCGCCGTGATGACGTCCGGCGCGGCGTTGGGCGCCGCGGCGTCCAGGCGCAGCGCTTCGGCGGCCCAGCGGAGCCCGGCGAGCCGGATCAACACGCTGATTTCCGCCTCATCCGCACCCCGGAAGACCGGGGTCTTCGCCTCGAAGCCGAGAATCCGCGCGGCCCACCCGAGGTGGGTCTCGAGGATCTGCCCGACGTTCATGCGGCTCGGCACGCCGAGCGGGTTGAGCACGATGTCGACCGGCGTGCCGTTCGGCAGGAACGGCATGTCCTCTTCCGGCACGATCCGGGCGACGATGCCCTTGTTGCCGTGGCGGCCGGCCATCTTGTCGCCGACGCTGATCTTCCGCTTCTCGGCGATGTACACCTTGACCAGCTGGATGACGCCCGGGGGCAGTTCGTCCGGCTGGAGGATCTTGTCGATCTGGTCTTCGGCCCGCTCCTCGACCCGGGCGCGCTCGCGCGTCGCGGCGTCGATGGTGGCGCGGATCCGCTCGTTGGCGGCCTTGTCGACCACGCGGAGGGTCTTCAGGTCGGCCTCGGAGAGATCCATCCCGTCGAGCACCTGCGCCGTCAGCTTGCTGCCCTGGGGGAGGAACTCCTCCACCGTGCCGGCCTTCAGCATCAGCGCCACGTCCTGGCCCTTCAGGAAGGCGTGCAGCTCCTCCATCATGACCGTGGTGATGCGGGCCTTCTCGTCGGCCTCGATCCGGCGGACTTCGCCGATCCGCTCGCCCCGGTCCTTCTCGACCACCAGGTCCTCGATCCGGCTGAAGATCTTGACGTCGATGACGACGCCCTTCATGCCGGGGCTGACCTTGAGCGAGCTGTCCTTTACGTCCTTGGCCTTCTCGCCGAAGATGGCGGTGAGCAGCTTCTCTTCGGGGGACAGCTCGGTCTCGCCCTTCGGGGTGATCTTGCCGACCAGGATGTCGCCCGGCTTGACGTGCGCGCCGATGCGCACGATGCCGCGCTCGTCGAGGTCGATCAGCGACTCGTCGGAGACGTTCGGGATTTCCCGCGTGATCTCCTCCTGGCCGCGCTTGGTGTCACGGACATGCAGCTCCAGCTCCTGGATGTGGATCGACGAATAGACGTCGTCCTTGACCAGGCGCTCGGAGAGGATGATGGCGTCCTCGAAGTTGTGGCCGTACCAGGGCATGAACGCCACGAGGACGTTGCTGCCCAGGGCCAGTTCCCCGCCGTCGGTCGCTGCGCCGTCGGCGATGACCTGGTTGGCCTCGACCTGCTGGCCCAGCTCCACCAGGGGCCGCTGGTTGATGGCGGTGTCCTGGTTGGTGCGCCAGAACTTCTTGACCCGGTAACGGTCGTGCTGGGACAGCCGCGCGAGCGGGCCGGCGCCGGCCTTGAGCCCCACGATTCCGGCGTCGACGATGATTTCGTCGGCCGTGACCCGGGTGACGGTCCCGCCCCGGCGGGCGATGATGACCGCGCCGGAGTCGCGTGCGACCTTCTCCTCCAGCCCGGTGCCGACCAGCGGCGCCTGCGGGAAGAGCAGCGGCACCGACTGGCGCTGCATGTTCGAGCCCATCAGGGCGCGGTTGGCGTCGTCGTGCTCGAGGAACGGGATGAGCGCGGCGGCGATGGAGACCAGCTGTTCCGGCGCCACGTCCATCAGCTCGATGTCCTCGGGCTTGAGCAACGGGTAGTCGTCGCCGCGGCGGGTGAGGACCATCGTGTCCTGGAAGGTGCCGTCGGGATTGAGGGGGGCGTTGGCCTGGGCCACCGCGTAGTCCTCTTCCTCGCTGGCCGACAGCCAGCGGATCTCGTCGGTCACCTTGCCGTGGCGCACCACGCGATACGGCGTCTCGATGAAGCCGAGGTCATTGATGCGCGCGTAGGTCGAGAGCGAGGTGATCAGGCCGATGTTCGGGCCTTCCGGCGTCTCGATCGGGCACATCCGGCCGTACTGCGAGTAATGGACGTCGCGGACTTCGAAGCCGGCGCGCTCGCGCGTCAGGCCGCCCGGACCGAGGGCCGAGAGCCGGCGCTTGTTGGTCAGTTCGGCGAGCGGGTTGGTCTGGTCCATGAACTGGGACAGCTGCGACGACCCGAAGAAGGCCTGGATGACCGCCGAGACGGTGCGCGCGTTGACCAGGTCGTCGAGCGAGATCTTCTCCGGGTCGGAGTTGATGCTCATCCGCTCCTTGACGAGCCGGGCCATGCGCGAGAGGCCGACCGAGAACTGGTTGGCGATGAGCTCGCCGACCGACCGGATGCGGCGGTTGCCGAGGTGGTCGATGTCGTCGGTGTAGCCGCGGCCGTCATTCAGGTCGATGAGGTAGCGGATAATCGCGACGAAATCCTCTTCGGTCAGGACGGTGTGGTTCGGGTCCTGCTTCAGCTTGAGGCGCTGGTTGATCTTGTACCGGCCGACGCGGCCGAGGTCGTAGCGCTTCGGGTTGAAGAAGAGGCGCTTGAGGGCCTCGCGGGCCGTCTCCAGATTCGGGGCTTCGCCCGGCCGGAGCAGGGAGTAGATCTGCTCCAGGGCCTCGGCCTCGGAGTGGGTCGGGTCCTTGGCGAGGGTGTTCTTGATCAACTGGCTGTCGCCGCGGCCCGGCGGGAGCAGCACGTCCACCCGGCGGACCTCGGCCTTGATCAGCTTGCGGCGCAGGGTGTCGGTCAGGGTGGCGCCGCGCTCCGCGACGACCTCGCCGGTGGCCGGATCGGCGACGTCGAAGGCCAGGATGTGGTCGGCCCGGTCGCGCGTGGTGGTCGGCTGCTCCTCGTCCCGCAGGTCGATCGTCGTGTAGCCCGCGAACACCAGGACCGTCTTGATGCCCGCGGCACGCAGGACGTTGAGGCGGTCGGGGGTCAGCTCATCGCCGACGGCGGCGAGGGGGTCCCCCCCCTTGTCCTCGGGGTTCGGCACGGGGCCGGCCAGCACGGTGCCGACGACTTCGCGGCGCTCCTGCCGGGTCTCGATCTTGCCGGTGATCGACAACGACTTGGTGGCGAAGAAGAGGCCGAGAATGTCGGCGTTCTCCCCGTAGCCGAAGGCGCGCAGCAGCGCGGTCGCCGGGAACTTCTTCTTCTTGTCGATGTGGACGTAGATCACGTCGTGGATGTCGATGGTGAACTCGACCCACGAGCCCCGGAAGGGGATGATCCGCGCCGAGAAGAGCCGCTGGCCGTTGGGGTGGATGTCCTCCTCGAACACCACACCCGGCGACCGGTGGAGCTGGCTGACCACGACGCGCTCGGCGCCGTTGATGACGAACGTCCCGAGCGGGGTCATGATCGGCAGCTCGCCGAGATAGACCTCCTTCTCGATGATGTTCTTCGGCCGCTTCTCCCCCTCGACCTCCTCGAAGACCACCAGCTGCAGCGTGGCCTTGAGGGGCGCGGCGTACGTCATGTCGCGCTCGATGCACTCCTCGACGGAGTACTTCGGCTCGCCCAGGGCGTAGCGCACGAAGTCCAGGGTGTACTTGCCGTTCACGTCCGAGATCGGGAAGAGATCCCGGAAGACGCGTTCGAGCGAGACGTCCTGCCGGGCGCCCCCGACGTCGTCGGGGACCAGCAGCGACTCGAAGGCGCGCGTCTGGATGTCGAGGAGGTGCGGCATGGGCATGCCGCCCTCGTGCTTCGCGAACGTGATCACCGGTCGGATATCAGTCATGGCTCACTCTCATGCAGCACAAAGGGCCCCGGGACGGCGGCCATCGCCACAGGCGATGGCCCCGCGGGGCTCGGACGTCGCTGGAATTCAGGACCAACGCAGGTTCGTCATGCCGTCTCACTAACGCAGGGTGGTCGCAGGCGCCCGCCGGGTCGTCCCGGCGGGCGGTGCGGCCCCTACTTCATTTCGACGGTGGCGCCCTGCTCTTCGAGCTTCTTCTTCAGTTCTTCCGCCTCGGCCTTGGGGATGCCTTCCTTGATGACGCCACCGGCGTCGACCAGGTCCTTGGCTTCCTTCAGGCCCAGGCTCGTGACTTCACGCACGGCCTTGATGACCTGGATCTTCTTGGCGCCGCCGCTGGTCAGGATGATGGAGTACTCGCTCTGTTCCTCGGCCACCGGGGCCGCGCCCGCGCCCGCGCCGGCCGCCGGAGCGGCCATGACGGTCACGTTGAACTTCGTCTTGAAGGACTCGATCAAGTCCGCCAGCTCGATCACGGTCTTGTTGCCGATCGCGTCGAGAATCTGCTCATTGCTCATCGTGGTGCTCATCGGGATGCTCTCCGTCGGGTTAGGATGCCGCGGCGCTGCGCTGCTCACGCAGTGCCTCGAGTGCGCCGACCATGGTGTACAGGACGCTGTTCATTGCACCGGCCATCTGGGCCAGCAGGACTTCACGCGGCGGAATTTCGCCGAGCCGCTTGACATGCGCCGCGGTGACGGTCTCGCCGTCGACGCGCCCCATCTTGACCGTCGGCTTGTCGCCGAACTCCTTGGCGAACTCGGTCAGCACCTTGGCGGCCGAGAGCGGGTCGTGCGACAGCACGAGGCCGGTCGGGCCGCTGAAGTGCTCATCGAGCCCTTCGATCTGGTTGGCCGCGAGGGCCCGCTGCGCCAGCGTGTTCTTGACCACGACGTAGTTGGCGCCGGCCGCCCGGAGGCGTCGGCGGAACTCCGTCATGCGCAGCACGTTCAATCCGCTGAAATCCGTGACATAGACATTGGGAGACGCCTTCAACGCTGCCGTCAGGGTCTCGACCTCCGCCTGCCGTTCGGTCTTGCTCACTTGTACCCCGCCGTCTCGAGCCGCACGCCAGGCCCCATGGTGCTGGAGACCGTCGCCGACCGGATGTAGACGCCCTTGGCCGCGGCCGGCTTGGCCCGCAGAATGGTGTCCATGAAGGCCTGGAGGTTTTCCGCCAGCTGGGCCTCGCTGAACGAGGCCTTGCCGATCGGGACATGCACGTTGCCGGTCTTGTCGACCCGGAACTCGATCTTGCCCGCCTTGATTTCCTTGACCGCCTTGGTCACGTCGAGCGTGACGGTGCCGGCCTTCGGATTCGGCATCAGGCCGCGCGGGCCGAGCACCCGGCCGAGCTGGCCGAGCTGGCCCATCACGTCCGGCGTCGCGACGATGACGTCACACTCGAGCCAGCCGTCCTTCAGCTTCTGGAGGTACTCGACGCCGACGAAATCGGCCCCGGCCGCCTCGGCCTCCTGGACCTTTTCGCCCTGGGTGATGACCAGCACCCGGACCGACTTGCCGGTGCCGTGCGGCAGGACGACGGTGCCCCGGACGACCTGGTCCGCGTGCCGCGGATCCACGCCGAGCCGGACCGCCACGTCCACCGTCTCGTTGAACTTCGCCTTGGCGGCGGCCTTGACGGCGGCGCACGCCTCGGCGCTGTTGTACGTCCGGTTGCGGTCGACCGTGGCCGCCGCCGCCAGGTAGCGCTTTCCGTGGCTGGGCATCAGTCGATGACCTCCAGCCCCATCGAGCGGGCGGTGCCGGCGATCATCCGCATGGCACTCTCCACCGAGGCGGCGTTGAGGTCGGCCATCTTGATCTCGGCGATCTTCTTGAGCTGCGCCGAGGTGACCTTGCCGACCTTGGTCCGGTTGGGCTGCGCGCTCCCCTTCTCGAGCCCCGCCTCCTTGAGCAGGAGGTTCGGCGCCGGCGGGGTCTTGGTGATGAACGTGAACGTCCGGTCGCCGTAAATCGTGACGACGACCGGGATCACCATTCCGCTTTGGCTCTGGGTCCGCGCGTTGAACTGCTTGCAGAACTCCATGATGTTGACGCCGTGCGGGCCCAGCGCCGTCCCGACCGGGGGCGCGGGGTTCGCGGCGCCAGCCGGAACCTGCAGCTTGACGAGCGCCTGAATCTTCTTGGCCATGCGACTCCTCGTGGTGCGCCGGAGCGATCCCCTGCCCCTGGCTCCCGCGTATTCCGCGCGGTGGCGGTGCGCCCCCGGAGGGGCGCAAGAGCGGCGCCTGCCGCCCTAGTGACCGCGAAGCTGGAGGTAATCCAGCTCGACGGACGTCGGTCGGCCGAAGAGGCTGACCGACACCTTGACCTTGCCCTTGTCGGCCAGCACCTCTTCGACCGTCCCGCTGAAGTCGGAGAAGGGGCCTTCCGTGATCTCGACCACCTGGCCGGGAAGAAAGGGAATCTCCTCCTTCGGCTCCGCATCCGACGACTGCTCGACCACGCCGAGGAGCCGGTTGACCTCTTCCTGACGGAGCGGCTGCGGCAGCCGGCCGGTGCCGACGAACTTGATGACGCCCTGGATGCTGTTGACCAGGTGCAGCGCCTCCTGGCTCATCCCCATCTCGACGAGTACGTAGCCCGGGTACAGCTTCCGCTCGACGGTGACCTTCTTGCCGTTCTTGATCTCGACCGCTTCCTGCACCGGAACCAGCGCCTGGCGCACCAGCCGCTCCTCCGCCGGACGGGGATCCTCTTCGATCCGCCGCTGCAGGAGGCCGCGCACCTTGTTCTCGTGCCCGGCGGTCGTCTGGATCGCGTACCAGCGGTAGTCCATGGCGATCACCGGGCCAGCTTGGCGATGCCGTCCACCAGGATCAGTTGCAGCAGCAGGTCCATCCAGCCGATCAGGAAGCCGAGCGCGATCGACATGATGATGATCATGCGGGTCGCCTTGCTCAACTCGTCGCGCGACGGCCAGGAGACCTTCTTGGTCTCGGTGCGCACCGCGGCGAGGAAGTCCACGGACCGGCGGAACCAGCCGCCGAGGCCGCCGGCGGTCGCGACCGCGCGCCCACCCTGCTGGGAGGCATCCATGACTACTTCGACTCCTTGTGCAGCTGGTGCTTGTCGCACCGCGGGCAGTACTTCTTCCATTCCACCCGCTCCGGATGCTTCCGCCGGTTCTTGTCGGTGAAGTAGTTCCGGTTCTTGCAGTCAGTGCACTCGAGAATGATCTTTTCGCGCGGCATATGTCAGCGGGGCTGCGGGGCAGCGAGGCAGCGGGGCAGGAACTGCCTCGCCGGTCCATCTGTCCGCGTGTCCGCCCTCCGTAAAAGTGTGCTCCTGCGCCCTGCGAAACCCTGACAGAGCTCGCGATCGGGATTGAACCGATGACCTCATCCTTACCAAGGATGTGCTCTACCAACTGAGCTACGCGAGCAACGACTTGCCCAGAGCGGGCGACGGGACTCGAACCCGCGACCCTCAGCTTGGAAGGCTGACGCTCTACCAACTGAGCTACACCCGCCGGTGTCCTGCTGCCTGACCATGACCTGCTGCCAGGCATGGTGGGGGTAGGATTCGAACCTACGTAGGGCGAAGCCCGGCAGATTTACAGTCTGCTGCCATTAGCCACTCGGCCACCCCACCGCGCTGCCTGCTACCCCCCGATACAGAACCCCGCCACCAACTGGGCGGGGTTCGACCGTCGAGAGTTGTCCTGCACTTCAGCTGGAGCTGACGAAGGGACTCGAACCCCCAACCGGTGGTTTACAAAACCACTGCTCTACCAATTGAGCTACGTCAGCACGAAAGCCAAAATCGGCAGACCCATATGATAGAAGGGGTTGGGGCAATAGTCAACGGGGGACGGCAGCGGGGAAGCGGGGAAGCGGGGAAGCGGGGAAGCGGGGAAGCGGGGAAGCGGGGAAGCGGGGCAGAACCTAGGACCCGCGTCATTCCCGCGCAAGCGGGAATCCAGTCCCCTGCCCCACCCCGCTGATCCAGCCTAGTCGTTCAGGAACTTGAGGTAGGACTTGATCTGAGCCCCGAAGAGATTGATCCAGGCCTTGATGGTGCCGTCGGTGACTCCGCCAGCGAAGTCCAAGTCACTCTCCAGCACCGGGTTACGGTCACCGTCGGCGTAGGCGCGGCCGAACCGGTGGTCGGCATTCCACTCATTCATCTTGCTGGTGCTGACCTCGATGTCGCCAAAGGCGATGTACAGCTGGGCGTCGGTGTTGTCGTTGCCCAGAATGAGGAGCACCTTCTTGCCGTTCAGCTCGACGCGCCAGGAATGCTCGCCCTTCTTGCTGAAGGTCAGGTCGAGGCTCGCCAGGATCGACTCCACGTGCTTGTCAGACACCGACGTCATGACCTCCTGCGCGCTCGCCGGGCGAACAACCGCAGAGAGTAGAACGAACCCGAGGGCCGCGACCATGAGGCACGCGACACGCCGGTACCCGAAGTTCTTCATGCAGCTGACTCCGCGAGGGGAAGGATGGGTGAGGGAGGAAGAGGAGAACGGGTGAAGAATCAACGGACGAATCTGTGTGGGAAGAGGCCCGGATTCAACCCCGCTTCACCCCACCCGCCACTTCGTCCCCCCCTGCCCAGCTTTCAGCTCGATCCGGAATCAGGGCTGCCCACGCACCTTCGCAGGGGTGAGAATCTGGTACGCCTGGTCGTCCACCGCCGCCCCCACCTGGCCGTCCCAATTCGCGCCCCAACAATAGGCGACGCCGGCCGTGGTAATCCCACAGGAGAAATCCAACCCGGCGCTGATCGAGGCAAACAAATGCCCGCCGAGGACGGCGCGCGGAGTCGTGTAAAAAACGTCCGTGTTCAGGGAGCCGTCCCCAAGCGCCCCGGAATTATTGGAACCCCAGCAATACGCCTGTCCGGCGGTCGTGATCCCACAGGCGTGGTTACCGCCGACGCTCATCCGCGCAAACTGGTGCCCCCCGGGCACCAGTGTGGGGAGGCTGCCGCTCCCGGGGAATCGGGGCCAACAGTACACCTCCCCGCTACCGGTCAGTCCGCAGGAGCTGCCTCCGCCCGATGCGATCGCAACGAACGAGAATCCTCCCTGCACATCGACCGGCTGTGCGCTGCTTGCGGTGACGCCGTTGCCGAGCTGCCCATAGAGGTTGTCCCCCCAGCAGTAGACCTCTCCAGCACCCGTCAACCCACAGGCGGATCCATTGGCCTGGACCACGGAGCTGAACTGGTGGCCCCCGGCGACCGCGATCGGCTGCAAACTGTTGACGGTGGAACCGTCGCCCAGCTGCCCCTTGGTGTTCCAGCCCCAGCAGTATGCCGCCCCCCCCACCTCCACCCCACAGGTAGACGTCCGCCCTGACGACAGGCTGGCATAGCTATGGCCGCCGGTCACCGGGACCGGTACAGCTGACGACGTGGTCGACCCATCGCCGAGGTTGCCATAGTAGTTCTGGCCCCAGCAATACGCCGCGCCCGAGGCCAGTCCACAGCTGTACTGCACTCCGGCTGTCACGCTCTCGAAGGTCAACCCGCCCTGGACCAGGGTCGGCGTGGAACGTGTTCCGGTCGTCCCGTCTCCCAGTTGGCCGGAATAGTTGCTCCCCCAGCAGTAGGCGGAACCGCCGAGATCCACACCACAGATGTGGTCGTCCATCAGGGAAAGTCGCGCAAAACTGTGCCCACCTTGCACTAGTACGGGAGCGGTCAGGGCGGTGGCTGCGTTCCCAGTTCCGAGTACCCCCGACCAGTTGTCCCCCCAGCAGTAGGCGTCTCCCGCCGCCACCAGACCGCAGGTCCGCTGCCACCCCGCAGTGATCGACGTGAAGACCAGCCCGCCAGCCACGGCGGTCGGCGGAGTCAGACCGGACCACTCAGTCGTCCCGTTGCCAAGCTGGCCATAGTCGTTGCTCCCCCAGCACCACGCCTGCCCGGTCCCGGTCAAGCCACAGGCATGCCGGGCTCCCTCGCTGACAGACACCAACGGCGCGGGAACGGCAAGGGGGGTCGGCTGCCCACGCACCATGTAATCCATGAGGCCGACGCCCCAGCACCGCAGCGTGCCCCCACCGACTCCGCAGATCTGGGGCGCATAACTGTTCGAGGCAATCTGATCGAAGCCCGTGCCACCGAGCACGGGCGCCGGTGTGCTGCTGGCGTAGGTGGTATCGTGGCCCAGCCTCCCGCTGACGTCGCTCCCCCAGCACCAGGTGGAGGCCCCGACGACCGTGGCACACGAAACGTCGCCGCCTGCAGTCAGGGTACCAAAGGTGTGGCCGCCCTGAACCATCGCGGGCGTCAGCCGACTCTGACGCGTCCCGTCCCCCAGCTGGCCGGCTCCGTTGCTGCCCCAGCAGTACGCCGTCTGGACGGTGGAAAGGGCGCAGGTGTGCGTACCGAATCCGAACATGGAGTAGGTCAGGAGGGACGGGCGGGTGATTGACGCGAACGGCACCCCACCGAGCACTCGCAGGGGGGCGGGCTGGTCCAGTGTCGTTCCATTCCCGAGCTGGCCATGGGAGTTGCTGCCCCAGCACCAGGCCTCTCCACCAGCGGTCAAGCCACAACTCGCGTTGTGGCCAGTGGCAATCGACGTGAGTGTCAGTTGCCCGCTCACCCTTCTCGGGTAGCGGCTCAAGACCAGCCCGACGTCACCGACCCCGAGGGCACCCGCGAGGTTGCTGCCCCAGCACCAGGCGGACCCGTCCGTCATGAGCCCGCACGCCTGATTGCCGCCCGCGCTGATGGCGGAGAAGTGGAGCACCACGCCGCCCACGGAGAGGGTATCGCTCTGACCTTCGATCGTGGCCGTGACGGTAGCGACCCCGGATCCCCGACCGACCGCGTACCCCCCAGGAGAGATGGAGACGACGCCAGTGTCGCTGCTGCCCCAGGTGATTGCGCGCCCGGGGAGGGTGTCGCCGTCGGAAGCGAGGCCGACGGCACGGAGCCGAAGGCTGTCGCCAAGGAGGACGTCCGCCCGAGGAGCCGACAGCACGACACGATCCACCGGCCTGAGGTCATTGGGCTCGACCGTCTCCTCCACGCAGGCGACGACGAGGAGGACAAGCACCAGGGGAGGGAGGCGCTTCATGGCGCCCACACCGCGACGGGGAGGTAGCTGGTGGTGTTGGATTCGTTTCCGAGCTCGCCCTGAAAGTTGTTTCCCCAACAGTACACCCGCTGCCGATCGGTGACGCCGCAGGTATGCGAGTATCCCGCACTGATGAAGAGGAAGCGAAGGCTACCCGCGATTTCGGCGGGGGCGCGACGGTCGTCCGATGTACCGTCTCCCAGCTGCCCGGAAGAGTTGTTGCCCCAGCAATAGGCGACCCCCGCGGTCGACACACCGCAGGAGTGCGCCTCGCCGGTGCTGATCATCCGAAAGGCGATCCCACCCGATACCCGAGTGGGCACCGAACGCCCCACCTGGGTGCCCTCGCCCAACTGACCCTGATCGTTCTCTCCCCAGCACCATCCGACGCCAGCGCCATCCACTGCACAGGTGGAGTGCCGGCCACCGTCGATCGAGGCGTACACTCCGCTTCCCGCGACCGCAGTCGGCGTGCTCCGGGAGGTCGTCGTTCCATCGCCGAGCTGGCCGGCGTCGTTCACGCCCCAGCAATACGCCGAGCCTGCTGCCGTGAGGCCGCAGAGGTGGACCCCGCCCGCAGTCAGGGACTGGAGTGCCGGCGGGGCCGAGTAGGTAGTGGGGTACACACCCGAGAATCGCGATCCGAAACAGCGCACGCGGTTCACGCCAAGGATACAACTCGTTGCATCCCCCGCCACCACGGAGCTGGCCGCTCCGGTGTCGGGAAGGGCGAGGGGGACAAAGCTCTGTTGGGGGGTGCTGGACCCGAAGATGCCGGCAAGGTTGTTCCCCCAGCAATACGCGGTGCCACCGGTGCTCGCTCCGCAGGTGAAAGCAAAACCAATTCCGTTGGTCCCGCCCGGGGTCACCACGCTCCACTGAATAGCGCCGGCGATCAGGGAGGGCCGCCGCACCTCGCTGTAGCCGATCCCATTGCCCAGCGTTCCACCCCAGGAGTCCCCCCAGCAATACCCCTCCGCCGCCGCGGTAACAGCACAGGTGAATGCGACGCCCGCATCGACTCGGATGGCATTGAAGGGTTGTACCACGGTGAGCACGGTGCTGTCGACCAGCGCCTCTGCAGCAGCGTAAATCGTCACCAGGCCGCGGCCGACGGCGGTTACCTCGCCCGAGGTGACCGTGGCCACCGAAGGGTCACTGCTGGCCCATTCGATAATTCGGTGGGTGAGCGGCTCCCCCTCTGCGTCGAGGACCGTCGCCATGAGCTGAAGGGTGTCGCCAACGAGGAGCGTCGCTTCGGCGAGATCGACCACGACAGACGCAGCGGTCCCCGTTGGACTGAGGGTCTTCTCAGTACAAGCGTGTAGCACCAAGACAGCCGCGACAGCGGTGCAGAGTGCAGAGAGGCGCATGCAGTTCTCGGATGGGCGGAGAGGGGGTAGGCTGCGGCCGCAACCAAAGCCTCTGCAATCATACTCCTACGACGCCAATGCGCCAGATCGAAACACACCTCCCGGCTAGCCCACCCGCCACTTCGTCCCGCCCTGCCCATCCTCCAGGGTGACTCCCCGGGCGGCAAGCTCATCCCGGATGGCGTCGGCCTGGGCGAAGTCCCGGGCCTGCCGGGCCGCCTTCCGGGCCTGAATCCGCTCCTCAACCCAGGTGGCCAGCTCTGAATCGGCCTCCTTCGGGGTCGGGAGGACATCCAGCACCCCAGTGGCCCAGAGAAACGCCTGCCGCGCCGCCGCCGAGGCGGCCGCCCCTCGGTCGAGGGCCCGGTTGCCTGCCGTCACGAAGTCGAAGATGGCCGCCACCGCTCGCGGGGCATTGAGATCGTCGTCCAGCGCCGCCGTGAACTGCTCCCGCAGCTGCCTGGCCGCCCCGTCGAGTTCGGCGGTGGCCCCCGCGCCAACCGCCCCGGCGCCCGCGGCCGGGGCCGTCTCCAGCCGCGCCGCAAAGTCTCCCAGCCGGCGAAGCCCGGCCGCCGCCTGCGCGATCGACTCATCGTTCAGGTCGATCTTCTGCCGGTAGTGCGCCTGGAAGAAGAAGAGCCGGAGCGCCGCGGCGTCGACCCCGTCTTCCTTGAGGTCGCGCGCCGTGGTGATGTTGCCGAACCGCTTGGACATCTTGGTGCCGCGGATGTTGAGGAACTCCGCGTGCATCCAGACCCGCGCAAAGTCCGGCTTGCCAGTGTGCGCGCAACTCTGGGCGATCTCATCTTCGTGATGGGGAAAAATGAGATCGACCCCGCCGCAGTGAATGTCCAGTACGTCCCCGCCCCACTTTTCCCGCAACAGATCGAGCGCCATCGCCGAGCACTCGAGGTGCCAGCCCGGCCGCCCCCGGCCAAATGGCGCATCCCACGCCGCCTGCACCATCTCATCGTCCGGCTGCGCCGCCTTCCACAGGACGAAATCGCGCGCATCCTCCTTGGCGTACTCATCGCTGCTCACCCGGCCGCTCGCCCCGGAACGCAGCTCGCGCTGGTCGAGCTGGCTCAGCCGCCCGTAGGCGGGAAACCGCCCGATGGCGAAATACACCGACCCGTCCTCGCCGCGATACGCGATGCCCTTGGCGAGCAGCGACTCGACCAGCGAGATCATCGGCGCAATGAACTGTGTCGCCCGCGGATAGGCGTGCGCCGGCTTGATGCGGAGATAGTCGCGATCGGCGAAGAACGCCTGGGCGTACGGCTCCACGTGCTCCCGCAGGGTGACCCCTGCCTGGGCCGCCGCCTGAATGGTGCGGTCGTCCACGTCGGTCAGGTTCATCACGTGGAAGACCGTCAGCCCGCTCGCCTCCAGCCACCGCCGCAGCAGGTCCTCGAAGAGGAACGTCCTGAAGTTGCCGATGTGGGCGTAGTTCCAGATGGTGGGTCCACAGGTGTACAGCGAGACCCGCCCGGGAGTGAGCGGGATGAAGTCCTCAACCTGGCGCGTCATCGTGTTGTAGAGGCGGAGCGTCATGCGCCCTTCCCGGCCGCGCGGGCCGCCACCGCGGGGTCGACCGCGCCGCCGCGGACGTGGACCGTCCGCTGCGGGAAGGGAATCTCGATCCCTTCGCGGTCGAGCCGGTTCTTCAGCCGGCGCCGGAATTCGCGCCCGGCGGCCCACTGTTCCCCCGGAACCGTCTTGAGGCGCGTCCGGATGACCACGGCGCTGTCACCGAGATCCTGCACCCCCTGCACTTCCGGCGGGCCGTCGAGCAACTGCATCCATTCGGGGTCTGCGCCGAACAGCGCCGCCTCGTCGTGGAACACCGCCAGCGCGCGATCCACCGGCGTGTCGTATGCCACGCCGACGTCCACCACCGCCCGGCTCCAGGCGCGGGTCATGTTGCTGACCACGCCGAGGTCGCCGTTCGGGATGGTGTGCAGGACCCCCTCGACGTCGCGCAACTGCACGATGCGCAGCGTCATCTTCTCCACCGTCCCCGCCTTGTTCCCCGCCTGGATGATGTCACCCACCGCGAACTGGTTCTCGAGCAGGACGAAGAACCCGGCGATCACATCCTTGACCAGCGACTGGGCCCCGAAGGAAATGGCCAGCCCCAGCACGCCCGCACCGGCCAGAATCGGGCCGATCGAAATGAAGAGGTTGAGCGTGAAGAGCGCCGCCAGCAGCACCACGGTGATGGTACCCAGACTCCGCAACAGGGAGGCGATCGTCGCGCTGCGCCGCTCGGTGGCGCTGAAGGTGGCCTCGTTGCCGTCGTCCGCAGCCTCGACGATGCGCGCCGCCAGCTTCTTGACCAGCCGATTCGCCGCCCAGGCCAGCCCCCAGATGACCGCGACGCCGATCAGCTTGCGCGCAGCGGTGGCCGGATCGATCCGGAGAAACTCGACGACGTCCTGGAACGTGTCACGCAACGACGGAAGCAGCGGCACCTGGATAACCCCTTGGATGACAATGAATTCGAGGCGTAACCTAGACCGGGGCCGCGCGCGGCGTCAACGCGCGCCGGATGCCTCGTAGATAATTCGGCTCTCGCAGACCCGAATCCCCGACGCCCGCACCGCCGAAAGGACCGCTTCGGCCCCCGCCGCGCCCTGAAGCCCAAAGCGGAGCCAGAGGGTCTGGCCGGTGGATCCGCGTTCGATCCTGAGTTCGAGCCGCCGGCCGGCCCGGACGGCTTCGGATGGCGTCCACCGCAGCCCGGCCGCGTCACGGTGCAGCACCCGTTCGCTCCAGTGCGCCAGGAACCCCCGGTCGTCCGAATAGAGGACGGCCGCAGCCCTGGCCCGCCTCAGAACCGGGAGGGCCGCTTCGACGAGCGGGAGGGGAATTCGGTCCGTCTCGAGGACGACACGCACCGGGGCACGACTGACCGCGTGGCGCAGCTCCCCCTCGGTGCGCACCACAGGGCCGAACGCGCGCAGCTCCTCGTGGAGCGACCGGGCGCCCTGAAGGAGCCCGGCGGGGACGCCGACGACGGCACCCGGCGGGACGACGAGCAGGAGTGGAAGGAGCGCGGCAGAACGGGTTGGGGTGCCGGATACCATCGGGGCACGGTAGCGGGTCGCCGCCGGGACGCGTGACCCCGGCGGCGCGCGGCGGCGCGCCTTAACGGCGGTCCGGCACCCGCGTGAGCAAGACCGGGCGGTCGGCCCCCCGCAACACCTTGTCCGCCACACTCCCGAGTACCATCCGCCGCAACCCGCGCGCGCCGTGCGTGGCGAGCGCCAGCAGCTCCGCGTTGGCCAGGGCCGCTTCGTGCAGGACGGCCTGCGCCACGCCGGGCTCGACCACGACCCGGGTGGAGACCTTGATCGCGGGACTCCGCACCCGGGCCGCGACGCCGGCCAGGTACGCCTCGGCCTGCTCCGTGAGCGACTGGGTGAGCGTGTCGTCCATCGGGAGCGACGCGCCCATTCCCGCCTCGCCGGCAATCGGCACCGGCGGTACCACCCGCAGCAGCACCACCTCGCTCCGCGCCGGGTCGGTCAGCGCCAGGGCCGGCGCGATCGCCGACTCTGACTCCGTCGATCCATCGAGGGCGACGAGGACCTTGCGAAATTGTTCCGCCGGAGGAATCGCGGTGCCTTCCGTCGGCCGGATCAGCAACACCGGCACCGTCAGCCGCCGGACCAGCGCATCCGACACGCTTCCCAGCCACAGCCGGCTCAGGGCCCCGCGGCCGTGCGTGGCGAGTACCACGAGACCGAAGGCGTTGTCTTCGGCGTGGCGCGCGATCTGTTCGACGACGTCGCCCTCCAGCAGCTGCCGGGTGACCCCGGAAAACCCGCCCTCCGCAAGCCGCGCGGCGCAATTCGCCAGGTACTGCTCCTCCGCGTCCCGGATGCTGGGGTCGACCGCCGTCGCGGCGACCGCACCCTCCGTCGCGATGGTCCACGGCGGCACCGGATCGTGAACACGTACCAGCTCGAGATGCCCGGCCACCACCTTGGACAGGCAGGCCGCCCAGGGCAACGCCTGTTCGGAAAACGCCGATCCGTCCAGCGGCACCAGGATGCTCTTGATCATCGGGTCCATCCTTTCACGCGAAATCTCGCGCTCAAATCAGCAAGAGAGCCAGCACGGTCGCGACCCCGAGATAGGCCAGGCCGGCGCCCGCCAGTCGGCGGAACTGCGCGGTGCCCAGCCCCACCGCCACCGTCAACTTGAGGACCGTGTTGCTCAGCAGACCCAGCATGATGGCCTGGGCGGCGAGGCGAACCGTCCCGTCTTCGGTGCCGAGCCTGGCCATGGAGACGGTGAGCGCGTCCATGTCGGTCAGGCCGAGGAGGGCGGCGAGAGGCAGCACGCCGGGGTCGCCGAATTCGGCGTGGACCCAGGCGAGGGCCATCAAGGCGCCCTGGAAGAGCAGCGCCAGCCGGATGGCGCTGCCGAGCCGAAGCGGGTTCGACGGAGGCGTGATCGGTTCGGCGGCGGGCTCGGCCGCCGCGGCGCCGGGCCGGAAGGCCCACGCGGTCAGGAGTCCCCCGGCGGCGAAGGGGATCGCCGCCATCGGCAGCAGCGCCCAGCCGGCAGCCTGGTTGAGCACGAAGGTGATGCCGGTGACGCGGACGACCAGGATGGTGCAGGCGCCGATGACGCCGGCGGCGAGCCCCATCCCGGCCTCCGGTTCCAGCCGGCTCCGGCGGGCGAAATTGAGCGTCACCGCGGTCGAGGAGATGAGTCCGCCGGCAAGCCCGGCGTAGGCGTACCCGCGGGTGACACCGACCGCGCTCCGCGCCACGAAGCCCAGGAAATTGAGCCCCGAGAAGAGCAGTACCAGGAGCCAGAGCGCCTGCGGATAGACCCCGCCGAGCGGCCCGAACGGCCCGATCGGCATGAGGGGCAGCACCACCAGCGCGAGGACCGCAAACTGGAGCGCGCCTCGCAGCTCCCAGTCGTCGAGCCGCTGCACGAAGTGATGGATGCGGCTCTTCTCGTTCAGCGCGAGCACGACGACCACTCCCGCTGCGCTGGCCAACCGGAGCTGCCCCAGCCCGGCGATCGCGCCGAGTCCGAGGACGACCAGGGCGGCGACCTCGGTGGTGCCGTCCGGATCGAAGGACCCGCGACGGCTGGCCATCACATACGCCGCCGCCACCAGGAGGGCGGCGCCGCCGAGGAGCGTCGCCGAGAGCGCTACCGCCCCGGCGCTCAGGAGGAGGCCCGCCAGCCCTCCCGCTCCACCCAAGAGGAAGAAGGTCCGGGCCCCCGCGAAACGGGCGTCCGGACCCTCTGCATGACCTGACCACTGCCGTTCGATGCCGACGGCGAGGCCAACGAGGGCGGCCACAGCCAGCCCCACCGCCGCCTCTGATGCGACGAATGGGGAGCCTGTGGCCGCAATCAGCACCTTACTCCTTTGGCGCGGGGGCGGGAGCCGCGGCCGCACCGCAGCCTGCGCCGCCGGCGGCCTTGCAGCAGTCCGTGCCGGGGGCACACTCGCCCTGCCCGCCCTTCATGCCGCCCATGCCACCCATACCGCCCATGCCTTCCATCCCTCCCATGCCACCCATCATCATCTTTTCCATATGCGCATGCATCATCTTCAGCATGCCCTGCATCATGAGTCGGTCCTGGACCATGGCGTTCACCACCGCGGCCATCGCCTCGGTCTTCTTGCTGCCCGACGCCTTGTTCATCGCGGCGGTCAGGTCGGCAATCTGGATGTTGGCCGAATCCATCTTGGCCATCATGGCCATGCAGGGACATTCGCCGCCGCAGCCGCCGGCGCCCATGCCGGGGCCCATGTTGTGGGCGTGCCCTGCCATCGGCGCGGCCGGCGCGGCGGCCGGCTCCTGGGCCCGGAGTGGCGTAGCGAGGAAAAGAGGACCGGCGAGTGCGAGAAGGGCAAGGCGACGCATGTGACACCTCAGGGAGGAAGATTCAGAGCGGGACAGTCATCACGGCGCAGAGCGCCGAATGCAGCAGGCCGCGGGCGACACTCCCGCCCTCGACAATACCCGGCGGGCCGCCGCGGTGGTAGCCGAAGGCCAGCAACCTGGTGCCGGTCTCCGCCGCCTCGGCGAGCAGCTCGGTAAGCACATTCCCCCGCCGGATCCGGAGGTCGGTGGAGATCAGCCCCCGGTCCAGGGTGCGGTTGAGGCGGAGCGTCCGCGACGCCGGCAGCGTGGCGGCGAGTTCGTCCGGTTCATTGAGCCACACCGGTTCGACCGTGACGGCACGGATCGGCCGCTCAATCGTCGCGGCAAAGTCGGCGGCGGTCTGAAAGACGGAGACGCTCCGCTCGGTCGCATCAAGGCAGACGAGCACCGGCCCGAAGTCGTCGCAGTCCGGACCGACGAAGAGACACGGCACCTGGCTCCGCCGGGCTACGGCATCGGCGGTGTCACCCAGAAACATGCGCTGGCGCTGGGTGCGCTGCTTCCGGCCAAGGACGAGGAGGTCTCCCGCATGCTCTTCGGCGTACCGCGGAATCTCGATTCCCGGTACGCCCGACAGGACGGTGAAGACCGGCGCGACTCCCGGCGCCGCACGCCGCAGTTCTGCCTCGAGCCTGCGGGAGAGGTCCCGGAGGAGCGTCTGATGCTCCGACTCGGGCGGGGCGACTGCTCCCCCCGGCTGACTCGAGGTCGCGACACGGACGGTCAGAACCGTCAGCCGGGCGGCGGCCTGTTCGGCCAGACGCGCGGCGACCAGCACGGCGTGGTGTCCAGCCTCGGATTGATCCGTGGCCGCAACCACATGCCGAAGCTCCATGTATCATGCTCCGCGATGGGTGACGCATGGATAGTCGTCTGAAACCCTTGAAGACAGTATGAAGGATTCGAGAAGAAACGAGCCGGCCGTCCCCCAACTCCGCGTGATCGTACTAGTTTCCCCCAATGACCCGCCCCCCTCCCCAGGCGACCCCCGCTCCGGAACGGCTCGAGCAGCTGGTCTCAGCCGGCCTGTTCCTCACCTCGGAGCTGTCCCTCGAGGGGGTGCTGCAGCGGGTGGCGGAACTCGCCTGCCAGATCATCGGATCCAGGTACGCCGCGATCGGCGTGCTCTCCGAAGACCATCGCCGTTTGGACGCCTTCGTGACGGCGGGGATTGACGAGGCGACCAAGACCCGCCTCGGCCTGCCGCCGGAGGGCAAAGGCGTCCTCGGCCTCGTGATGCGGGAGCGCCGGATCATCCGCCTCGCCGATCTGCAAGCCCACCCCGCGGCCGTCGGCTTCCCGCCGGGCCACCCCCCGATGCACTCCTTCCTCGGCGTCCCCATCGAGCGCCGGCGCGGGGTCTTCGGCATCCTCTACCTGACCGAAAAGGTGGACGGGCCCGAGTTCACCGCCGAGGACGAGCATATCGCCCGCCTCCTCGCGGCACAGACCGGTGCGGCCATCGAGAACGCCAGACTCCATGAGGAGAGCGCCCGGCTGCTCGAAGAGGTGCAGCAGCTGCAGCGTTCCCGGGAGCGGTTCTTTGCGATGGTCAACCACGAGCTCCGGAACGCACTGGCGGGGGTGTATGGCTGGGCGGAGATGCTGGTGCGGAAGAAGGACCCCGAGACGGTGCCCAAGGCTGCCTTCGAGGTGCTGGATTCCGCCGACCAGGCGATCGCGCTGGTCAACGACCTGCTCGACCTGAGCCGACTCGACGAGGACCGCCTCAAGCCGGTCATTCGTGAGGTGGAGCCGAGGGCCATGGTCCAGCGAGCCATCGGACGGGTCACCCCGCTCACGAGTTCGAACGGTATCGAGGTCCGGTTCGAGGCAGCGACCGACATCGGGACCATCCAGACCGACGCGCACCGGGTGGAGCAGATCCTCGTCAACCTGCTGGCCAACGCCACCCGCCACGCTCCCCAGCACACGACTATCCGTGTGGACCTTCTCGGCGATCATGCGCGGGTCCGCATCGAGGTGCTGGACGACGGACCCGGCGTGGCCGAGGAAGATCTCGACCGGATCTTCGATATCTACCAGACCAAGGGTGCCGATGGCGGGGTGGGACTCGGACTCCCTCTGTCACGCCGGCTGGCGCGCCTGCTGGGAGGCGACCTCCGTGCGGAGGCGCGTCCGGGGGCCGGGGGCTGCTTCATCTTGGAGCTGCCAGGTGGCGGAAGGGTGAAGAGTCCTTCATAATACCTTCCGAGAGCATTCACTTCCCCCTCATAGCTTGGTCACCATGAAAGTTCTCGTCGTGGAGGACGACCGAAAGGTCG
This sequence comes from uncultured Gemmatimonadales bacterium, assembly GCA_963705985.1. Lineage (GTDB taxonomy): Bacteria > Gemmatimonadota > Gemmatimonadetes > Gemmatimonadales > GWC2-71-9 > SPDF01. Next base: position 942,832 of record CAVPLK010000003.1, read on the forward strand.
CCGGGTTCATCGAACAGGGCCTGAAGGAAGAGGGCTGGACCGTGGACGTCGCGCCGGATGGCGATGAAGCCACGATGCTGGCCCACGTCTATCAGTACGATGTCATCCTGCTCGATGTCGTGTTGCCGAAGAAGAACGGATTCCAGGTCGCGGCCGAGCTTCGCCGCGAGGGGCGCAACACCCCCATCCTGATGCTCACCTCGCGGGACGCGGTGGAAGACGTGGTCCGCGGCCTCGACGCCGGGGCAGACGACTACCTCGCCAAGCCGTTCCGCTTCGAGGAGCTGCTGGCCCGGATGCGCGCCCTGGTCCGGCGCGGCGGCGCCGAGCGGCTCGAGACGCTGCGCTACGGTCCGCTTTCGATGGACCGGCTGCGTCACGAGGTGCGGATGGATGACCAACCCCTCGACCTGACGCCCAAGGAATTCCAGCTGCTGGAGTTCTTCCTGTTGCATCCGGAGGAGGTCGTCCGGCGGACCACCCTGCTCGAGAAGGTCTGGGACATGCACTTCGACCCGGAGAGCAACGTGGTGGATGTGCACGTCGGCAACCTGCGCCGGAAGCTCGCCGCCTCGGCCGGCGGCAACCTGATCACCACCGTGCGGGGTGTGGGCTTCTGCCTCCGCGCGGCAAACACGGTCGCCATCCGCTCCGCGTGACCCGGCGCGTGCCCCCGGCGGTTCTGCCGGGGGCGGCTCTCCTGTTCATCCTCGCGGGGCTGTTTCTCCGGCTCCAGCCCGACCTCTCGGGCTGGAGCCGTTCCGTGTGGATGGCCGGACTCCTCCTCACCGGCGTGCCGGTGGCGCTCCGGACGCTGCGCGGCCTGCTCCGGGGGCGGGCGGCGGCCGACATCGTGGCCACGCTGGCCATCGCCACGGCCATCCCCCTCGGCGAGCCGCTGGCCGGCCTCGTGGTGGTGCTGATGCAGACCGGGGGAGAGGCGCTGGAACGGTTTGCCGAGGGCCGGGCGAGCGCCGCAGTGCGGGCGCTGGAAGCGGCCGCTCCGCACGAAGCGCATCGGCTGGGCGCCGACGGCAGCGTCGAGGACATTTCGGCCGACGCGGTGGTCGTCGACGACCTCCTCCTCGTCCGGCCCGGGGAGATGGTGCCCTGCGACGCGGTCGTCACGATCGGCGCGTCGCACGTGGACGTCTCGCGGCTGACGGGGGAACCCGTCCCGGTCAGCGCCGGGCCAGGCACCCGGTTGCCCAGCGGGTCGGTCAACGGGGAAAGCCCGCTCACGCTCCGCGCGGAAGCGCTCGCCTCACAGAGCCTCTATGCGCGGATCGTGGAGTTGGTTCGTTCCGCCCAAGCCGAGAAAGGCCCCGCTCCAGCGGCTCGCCGACCGCTACGCCGTCTGGTTCACGCCGCTCACCCTCGCGGTGTGTGTCGTGGCCTACCTCGTCTCGTTCGACGCGGTGCGGGTCCTGGCGGTGCTGGTCGTCGCGACCCCCTGCCCCCTCATCCTGGCGACGCCGGTGGCCATCATCGGGGGGTTGAATCGGGCGGCGCGGCGGCAGATCGTGATACGGAATGGCGGAGCGCTCGAGCAACTCGGCGGCGTGACCGTCGCGATGTTCGACAAGACGGGCACGCTGACCGTTGGCCGCCCGGCGCTCGCCCGGGTTGTGGCGCTGCCTCCCTTCAGCGAATCCGCGCTCCTTGCCCTCGCCAGCGCCGTGGAGCACGGCTCGGGGCATCTCCTCGCCCGCTCGGTAGTTGAAGGAGCGCGGACCCGGGGCGTCGGCCTGCCGGCGGCGTCCGATATTCGCGAGGCGCCCGGCGAGGGCGTGGAGGGGCACGTCGAGGGGAAGCTGGTCCTCGTCGGCGCTTTGGAGTATGTGCGGCGGCGTGCGCCGGCGGCGGTCGACGCGTTGCTCGGCGCGGACGGCAACCGGGCCGCGCTCCGAGCGTATGTCGCGGTGGATGGCGCGGCGGCCGGATTCCTGGAATTTGCCGACGCCATCCGCCCCGAGGCGGCCGCATTGCTGCGCCGGCTGGGCGGCCTGGGGATCCACCGGATGGCGCTGCTGTCCGGCGACCGGAGGGAGAACGTCGAGGCCCTGGGCGCGGAGCTCGGATTCACGGAGACCCACGCCGAGCTGTTGCCCCACGACAAGGTGGCCCTGATCCAAGCGGCCATGGCCAGCGGGCAGCAGGTCGTGATGGTGGGCGACGGCACCAACGACGCCCCCGCGCTCAGCACCGCCACGGTGGGCATCGCGCTGGCCTCGCACGGAGGGGGGATCTCCGCCGAGGCCGCCGACATCGTCATCCTGGCGGACGACCTCGGCCGGGTGGCCGAAGCGGTCGAGACCAGCCGGTGGACGATGCGCATCGCGCGGCAGAGCATCTGGGCTGGTCTGGGCATGAGCGGGGTGGCGATGCTCGTGGCGGCGGCAGGCTACATTCCCCCGATCGCCGGCGCCGTCCTGCAGGAAGTGATCGACGTCGCCGTGATTCTCAACGCGCTCCGGGCCGCGGCACCGGCCCCGGCGCATTCACCTCGGGCGGTCGCCTGAGACCACCACACGCTGTTCCGGGAGCCTCCATGAATCCACAGTTGGAATCGTTCCGCTATGACGACGCGATCGTGCGGAAGTTCCTCTGGGCCACCTTCACCTGGGGCCTGATCGGCATGACGGTCGGGTTGCTCATCGCCCTGCAACTGGCGGTGCCGGCCCTCAACTTCGACATCCCCTGGCTCAGTTTCGGGCGGCTCCGCCCCCTGCACACCAACGCGGTCATCTTCGCGTTTGCGGGCAACGCCATCTTCACCGGCGCGTACTACTCGTCCCAGCGCCTGCTCAAGACCCGGATGTTCAGCGACGTGCTCAGCGCCCTCCACTTCTGGGGCTGGCAGCTGATCATCGTGCTCGCGGCCATCACCTTGCCGCTCGGCTTCACGCAGGCCAAGGAATACGCCGAGCTCGAGTGGCCGATCGACATCCTGATTGCCGTGGTGTGGGTCATCTTCGCCATCAACTTCTTCGGCACCATCGCGAAGCGGCGGGAGCGGCACCTCTACGTGGCGCTCTGGTTCTACATCGCCAGCATCGTCACGGTGGCCATCCTGCACATCTTCAACAACCTGGCCGTCCCCGCCGGCGCGCTGAAGAGCTACTCCATCTACGCCGGCGTGCAGGACGCCTTCATGCAGTGGTGGTACGGCCACAACGCCGTGGCCTTCTTCCTCACCACGCCGTTCCTCGGGTTGATGTACTACTTCCTCCCCAAGGCGGCCGACAAGCCGATCTTCAGCTACCGGCTCTCCATTCTGCACTTCTGGACCATCGTCTTTCTCTACATCTGGGCCGGCCCGCACCACCTGCACTACACCGCCCTGCCGGAGTGGGCCTCCACCCTCGGCATGATCTTCTCCATCATGCTCTGGATGCCCTCGTGGGGCGGCATGATCAACGGCCTGATGACCCTGCGCGGCGCGTGGACCAAGGTGGTCGAGGACCCGATCCTGAAGTTCTTCGTGGTCGCCATCACCGCGTACGGCATGTCCACGTTCGAAGGGCCGATGTTGTCCGTCCGCAGCGTCAACGCCCTGGCGCACTACACCGACTGGATCATCGCCCACGTCCACACCGGCGCCCTCGGGTGGAACGGGCTGCTGACCTTCGGCATGATCTACTGGCTGGCGCCGCGGCTGTTCCAGGCGAAGCTGCACAGCGTCAAGCTGGCCGAGGTGCACTTCTGGCTGGCCACCTTCGGCATCATCCTCTATGCCACGGCCATCTACAGCGCCGGCCTGACGCAGGGGCTGATGTGGCGCGCCTACGATGTGACCGGCCGCCTCGAGTATCCGGCGTTCATCGAGACGGTCATGCGCCTGATGCCGATGTACTGGGTGCGCGTGGCCGGTGGCACGCTCTACCTGACCGGCATGGTCCTGTTCGGGTACAACCTCCTCAAGACCTGGAAGGCCCGCCCGGCCACCTATGAAGAGCCGGTCATCCAGGCCGCACCGCTCGGCGACTACGAGGAGCTGACTGCGCCACGTCCTGCCGGCGCCTTCGCGCGGTTCGCCCAGGCCGCCTGGCACCGCACCTGGGAACGGCTGCCGGTCACCTTTACCGTCGTGGTGGCGGTGGCGGTCATCGTGGCCTCGCTCTTCGAGATCATCCCGACCTTCCTCATCAAGTCGAACGTGCCGACTATCGCGTCGGTCAAGCCGTACACGCCGCTCGAACTGGCGGGACGGGACCTCTACATCCGCGAAGGGTGCTTCAATTGTCACTCCCAGATGATCCGGCCCCTCCGCTACGAGACCGATCGTTATGGCGAGTATTCCAAGCCGGGTGAGTTCGTGTACGACCACCCCTTCCTCTGGGGTTCCCGCCGCATCGGGCCCGACCTGGCGCGCGAGGGCGGGAAGTACCCCGACCTCTGGCACGTGCGGCACATGAAAAACCCGAAGGACCTCGAGGCAAAGTCCATCATGCCGGCCTACCCCTGGATGCTGACCGACGCGCTCGATTTCGACGGCATCCAGCAGAAGGTGGACGCCATGGTGATGCTCGGCGTCCCGTACGGCGAGGCGGTGCACGACGCCCCCGGCATGGCGCGCGCCCAGGCGGAGGCGATCGGACAGTCCATCGCGTCGCAGGGCGGCCCGACCGACCTCTCCGACAAGGAGATCGTCGCGATGGTGGCGTACCTCCAGCGGCTGGGGCGCGACATCAGCGCCCCGTCGGCGGCCGGTGCCGCAGGAGCGCCGTGAGATGCGCCTCTCCGATATCATGGCCCACGCCGGCCTCTCCGCCTACGCAGAAATCGCGCTGGTCATCTTCCTGATCGCGTTCCTCCTCATCGCCGTCTCGGTGTTCGCACCGTCACGCAAGCGGGAATTCGACGAGGCCAGCCGCATGCCGCTGGATGACATCCACCCACAGACACCGCGCCCGAGCCGAGGAGATGCGTCATGAGCGCCTCGCACGACGAAGACCGGCTGCTCCATCATGACTACGACGGCATCCGGGAATACGACAACCCCATGCCGCGCTGGTGGCTCTACATCTTCTGGGGCTCGATCGTCTGGGCCGCGCTCTTCTGGTTCAACGTGCCCGGCATCGGCGTCGGCAAGGGGATGATCGCCGACTACGACGCCTCCGTGGCGGCCGCCGCCACCGAGTTCCCCCAGCCGGTGAACGCCGGGCCCGACGTCGCGGCGCTCGTCGCCATGAGCACCGACCCCGCCGCCCTCACCGCCGGCAAGACGGTGTTCGGGGCGTACTGTGCCGCCTGCCACGCCGCGGACGGTGGCGGCGTGATCGGCCCCAACCTGACCGACAGCTTCTGGATTCACGGCGGGTTGGTGGAACAGATCTACACGACCGTCCATGATGGCGTCCTGGACAAGGGGATGCCGGCGTGGGGCCAGAGCCTGAAGCCCGACGAAGTGAACGCGGTCGTGGCCTATGTGATTTCCCTGCAGGGCACCACCCCGGCATCGCCGAAGGCGCCCGAGGGGGCCGCCGCTGACGCCCCACCCAGCGGGAACTGAGGAGCAGGCGCGCCTCATGAGCCCCACCCACGCCTCGCACCCAAACGCTCCAGAGCGGGTCCTCGCGACCCTCAATGAAGACGGCTCGCGCCGCTGGATTCGTCCGAAGCTCTCTCCCGGGGGCTTCTGGCGGATCCGGCGGGTGGTGGCGTACGCGCTGATGGTGGTCTTCTTCCTCATCCCCTACCTGCGGCTCAACGGGAAGCCTCTCGTCCTCCTTGACGTGCCGCACCGGCAATTCACGCTGTTGGGCTACACCTTCCTGCCGACCGACACCCTGCTGTTCATGCTGCTCCTGATGAGCATCGCCATCGCCGTGTTCCTGCTCACGGCGCTCTTCGGCCGGGTCTGGTGCGGCTGGGCCTGCCCGCAGACGGTGTACATGGAGTTTCTCTTCCGCCCGATCGAGCGGTTTTTCGAGGGGGGGCGCAGCGGGTCGGCGGCGATGGACAAGGCCGGCGGGCTCCATCGGCGGCGGCTCGCCAAGAACGCCGTGTACCTCCTCCTGGCCCTGTTCCTGGCCCACACCTTCCTCGCCTATTTCGTGGGCATCGACCAACTGGTCCACTGGGTGCGGCAGTCGCCGTTCCAGCACCCGACCTCGTTCCTGGTCATGGCGGGGACGACGGCGCTGATCTTCTTCGATTTCGCCTACTTCCGCGAGCAGACCTGCCTCGTCGCCTGCCCGTACGGCCGGCTGCAGTCGGTCCTGCTCGACCGCCAGTCGCTCATCGTCGGCTACGAGCCGCTCCGCGGCGAGCCGCGCACCCTCAAGGTCAAGGGGCGGCCGGACGACGCCGGGGACTGCATCGACTGCGGGGCCTGCGTTCTCACCTGCCCGACCGGCATCGACATCCGCGACGGACTGCAGATGGAGTGCATCCACTGCACCCAGTGCGCCGACGCCTGCGACGCCATCATGGACAAGGTCGGGAAGCCCCGTGGGCTCATCCACTACACCTCGCAGAATACCGTCGAGGGGAAGCCGACCCGCTTCCTGCGGCCCCGCGTGATCCTCTATCCCGCAGCACTGGCCGTCGCGGTGGGACTCCTCGCCTTCAACCTCGGCACCAAGCCGGATACCGACGTCACGCTGCTGCGCGGCGCCGGCGCCCCGTTCACCCGGCAGCCCAACGGCAGCGTCGTCAACCAGATCCGCGTCAAGATCACCAATCGCGACGCGGAGGCACGGCGCTATCGCCTGGAGGTGGCCGGCGTATCGGGCGCCTCGCTGATTGCGCCGCAGAATCCCCTCACGGTACCCGGCGCCCGGACGGTGGAGACCAGCATCTTCGTCGTGGTGCCGGAGGCGAGCTTCACGGAGGACCGCCTCCCCTCGACCATCCGTGTCACCGATGGCGCCGGCTTCACCCTCGACATCCGCTTTGAATTGGTTGGCCCGGAGGTCGAGACCCCGTGAACGCCGCCAAGTTGTGGCCGGCGGCCCTCGTCGCCGTGCTGGCCATCACCGTCGTGGCCAACGTGGCCATCTACTGGACGGCCAACCACGACCGCTCCTTCGCGGTGGAACCCGACTACTACCAGCGCGCCATCGACTGGGACTCCACGGTTGCGCGGGGACAACGGAGCGCCGCGCTCGGCTGGGTCGCCGACATCCGTCTGGCGCCGCCGGAAGCGGGACACGCCACGCTCTCCGTGACCCTCACCACCCGCGACGGCCTCCCGCTCGACTCGGTCGACGTGCGCGCCGCCCTCAGCCATAACGCGCAGGGCACGAACGTCTACGAGGTGCGCCTCCTCGCGTCAGGCCCGGGCCTCTACGCCGCCCTGGTGCCCTCCTCCGCGCAGGGGTTGTGGCGGGTCGACATCGCCGCGACCCGCGGGACCGACGTCTACGCGAGGCGCCTTACCGTGGACAACGGCACCCCGCACGCCCCATGAACGCCCTCGTGCTTTCCGTCCTCGGCGCGAGCCTCCTCGGCAGTCCGCACTGCGCCGCCATGTGCGGCGGTTTCGTCTGCTTCTTCAGCGGCCAGCAGGACGCGAAGCCAAACCGGCTGACGCACGCCACCTACCACCTCGGCCGGCTCCTCTCCTATGCGCTCCTCGGAGTCGGAGCCGGAATGGCGGGCGCCGGATTCGACCTGGCGGGCCGCATGGCCGGGTTTCAGCGCCCGGCGGCCGTGGCCGCGGGCACGCTGCTCATTCTCTGGGGCCTGGCCGGGCTCGCCGCCGCGGCGGGCTTCGGGCGGGGAGCGAGCGCGGCCCCGGTCGGGTTTCGGCGGCTCTTCAGCGGTGCGATCGCCCGCCTGGCGGACAAGCCGCCGATCATCCGCGCGCTCACTATCGGGCTCCTCACCGCGCTGCTCCCCTGCGGCTGGCTGTATGTGTTCGTGGCGACCGCCGCGAGCACCGGGTCGGCCACGAGCGGGGCCATCGTGATGGCGGCGTTCTGGGCCGGCACGGTTCCCGTCCTGGCCGGCGTCGGCGCGCTCGCCCAACGCGCCGCCGGACCGCTCCGCGCCAGGCTGCCGGTCGTGACCGCGGCGGTGCTCGTCGTGCTCGGTGTCCTGACCGTGGCCGGCAGATTCCAGGCGCCCCACGCCGCCCCGCACCCGCCCGCGGCACATGACCACCGCTAGCCCGCCCGCCGCGGCCAGGGGCACCACCACCTGCGTGCATTGCAGCCTGCCGGTACCCGCGGCGCTGGTCCAGGCTGACGACACGCCCTCGTTCTGCTGCGGCGGATGCGCCACCGCCTACGCCATCATCCACGACGGCGGGCTCGACCGATACTACGACCTGCCGGAGAAACGACTCGTCGCCGTGGCGCCGAGCGGGCGGAGGTTCGAGGAGTTCGATCACCCCGCCTTTCACGAGCTCTACGTGCGCGCACGCGCCGACGGCACCGTCGACACCGAGCTCTACCTCGACGGCGTCCACTGCGCCTCCTGCGTCTGGCTGGTGGAACGGGTGCCGCTGCTGGTCCCGGGGGTCATTCGGGCCGAACTCGAGGTGGGCCGCGCGCTCGCGCGCATCGCGTGGAATCCGGCAAACACCTCCCTGAGTGCCATCGCCCGGTTCCTCGACACCCTGGGCTACCGGCCGCACCCCTTCCGCGCCCAGCGGGTCGAAGCGATGCGCCGCCTCGAGGACCGCGCGGCTCTGCTCCGGATTGGCGTCGCGGGAGCGCTGGCAGGCAACGTGATGATGCTGGCGGTGGCACTCTACAGCGGGTGGTTTGCCGGAATGGAACCGGCGTTCGTCCGCTATTTCCGCTGGTTGAGCCTCCTCCTGACCGCGCCGGTCCTGCTCTGGCCGGGCCGAGTGTTCTTCCAGGGAGCGCTGGCCTCCTTCCGGACCCGCCGGCTTCATATGGACCTGCCGATCGCCATCGCGCTCGGCGCCGGGTTCATCCGGGGCGTGGCGAATACCATGAGCGACACCGGGCCGATCTACTTCGACGGCGTCGCGATGCTGGTCTTCCTGCTCCTGGTGGGACGGTTCCTGCAGCAGCGGGCCCAGCGTGCCGCTACCGACGCGACGAGCCTGCTGCACGGCCTCACACCCTCCGTGGCCCGTCTCATCGACGGCGACGCGATCAGGGAAGTGCCTGCGGAAGCCCTGCTTCCGGGGGTGACGGTGGAGGTGCGCGCCGGGGAAACCTTCCCCGCCGATGGGGTCGTCACGGACGGAACGTCGCAGGTCGATCTCTCGCTGCTGACCGGCGAGTCACGCCCGGTGGGCGCCGCGCCCGGCATCAAGGCCTGGGCCGGCACCATCAACCTGGCGGCGGCGCTCCGCATCGAGGTCACGCAGGCAGGGGAAGAGAGCCGCGTCGGCCGGCTGGTGCGGGAGGTGGCCGCCGGGGCGGGGCGGCGCGCGAGGATCGTGCTGCTGGCCGACAAGATCGCCGGGTGGTTCGTCGCGGCGGTCCTGCTGCTGGCCCTGGGCACCTGGTGGTACTGGCGCGGTGTCTCCCCGGATGCGGCGCTCGACAACGCCATCGCCTTGCTGATCGTGACCTGCCCCTGTGCGCTTGCCCTCGCCACGCCGCTTGCCGTGACGGTCTCTATCGGCCGGGCCGCCCGGCAGGGGATCCTGATCCGCGGTGGCGACGCGCTCGAGGCGCTGGCCCGCCCCGGCACGATGTACCTCGACAAGACCGGCACCATCACCGAAGGGAAGTTCAGGCTGACCAGTTGGACCGGCGCGGAATCGGTCCAGCCGCTTGTCGCGGCGCTGGAGCGCCACTCGAGTCATCCGGTGGCGTCGGGATTCCTCGCCGCGTGGCCCAGCGTCGAGGCGCCCCTCGCGTCCGGGGTCCGGCAGACGCTGGGCGGCGGCATCGAGGGCCGCGTGGCGGGGCATGACGTTGTGGTCGGCTCGCCGGCGTTCGTGCGGAAGCGCGCGACGGGTTCCCCTCCAGTGGGAGCCGCTGCATCCGCGGCCGATACGCCGGTCTGGGTCGGCGTGGGCGGCACCGTCGTCGCAGCGGCGACGTTCGGAGACCCGATCCGCCCGGAGGCACACGGGATCATCGCGCGGCTGCAGCGCCGGGGATGGTCGGTACGGCTGCTCTCCGGGGACGCCGCTGGCGTCGCCGGGGCGGTCGCGGGGGAGGTCGGTATTGCCAGCGACAGGTGGCAGGGGGAGGTGAGCCCGGAAGGAAAGCTCGAAGCGGTGGCGCACGCCGCCGGCATCGGCCCCGTGGTGATGGTGGGCGACGGCGTCAACGACGCCGCCGCCATGGCCCGGGCCACCGTCGGCGTCGCGGTACGTGGGGGCGCCGAGGCGTCGCTGGCAGTGGCGGATGTATATCTGTCGCGCCCGGGGCTCGATGCGCTGGCCCAGCTGGTGGAAGGGGCCGAGCGGACGCTCGGGGTCATCCGGCGCAACGTCGCGTTGTCGCTCGTCTACAACGTCGTGGGGGCGGGACTGGCCATGGGGGGATGGATCAACCCGCTGGTGGCGGCGTTCCTGATGCCGGCCAGTTCCATCACGGTGGTGCTGGCGTCGTGGCGGAGCCGGACGTTCGAGGAGCAGAGGTGAGCGTCATCTACGTGGTGCTGCCGATTGCGCTGCTGCTGCTGGCCGGGGCGATCGCGGCCTACGCCTGGGCGGCGCGGCGGGGGCAGTTCGACGACCTCGAGACGCCCCCGATGCGCGCGCTGGATGATGATGACGCCCGGCCGCGGCCACCCAGCTAAGGGTATTTCCGTTTCCAGCTTTGGATGGACCCCCCGATGATGGCCCCAAGACTCGCCCCCAGGGCCGTGCTGATGAGCACCCCGCCAGCGATATCCGTCGCACTATAGCCGCAGTCGCTGTGATCACAGTACCGCTGGAATTCGGCTGCCAGGACCACATAGAGCACCAGCATCGCTCCGGCGCCGATGAGTGCGCCGTTTTTTCCCGATCCACCCCGCACCCAGAGCGTATCGATGGCCGGAATCGGAATCCGCCGGACCATGTCGTCCTGCGCGAAATCGAGGGTGTCGTTCGCGGCCACGCCCGCCTTGCCGATCAGACGGCTCATCGCCTCGCCACTGATGCGAATCTGTTGGCCAGTATTGAGCTTGGCGACGGCGCTGTCGCGTTTGGCGGTGGAGTCCTGCGCGGAGACTGGGACTGGGAGATGAGCCGCCGCGATCAGGGCACCGAGTACCACCCACGAGCGTGTCCGGATCATGGCACCCCCGAACCTATTTGGTGAGCGCGGCCCGGGCCGCGAGGATGGCGTCGATCAACGGAGCCGAATCGAACCGCACCGGATCGGTGCACGGCAATCCCGTGTCCTTCGCCGCCTTGGCGATCGCCTCCTTGGCCGCGGCCTCGTCCAAGTCGTAGGTGTTGAGGCTGATGCCGATCACCTTGGTCGGGTGCACCGCCGAGCCGAGGTCCTCATACCAGCGGATGTAGTCGGTGAGCGGGGGAATTTTGACCCACGCCCCGGCGCGGTAGTCGCCCACGTGCTGGCGGCTGGCCTGGTGGCAGAGGATGAGGGCGTCGGGGCAGGAACCGTGGAGCAGGCTCAGCGTGACGCCGGAGTAGCCGGGGTGGTTGATGCTCCCCTGCCCTTCCACCAGCACGATGTCGGCGTCCTTGCTCCCCTGCAGCACCAGTTGCTCGGCCGCACCACCGGTAAAGTCGGACACCACCGCATCGACCGAGATGCCCCACCCCTCGATCATGATGCCAGTTTGCCCGGTGGCCACGAAGGTGGTCCGCTCCCCGCGCGCCTTGAGCTGTTTCACCAGTTGAAGCTGCGCCGTCATCTTCCCGACATTGCAGTCGGTCCCGACGGTCAGCACCACCAGCGCGTCCACATCCTTGGCGAGGCCGCTCGAGACCGGAATCTCGGCGGGCGGCTTGCGCAGGTCGAGCAGCCTCGCGCCGCTGGCGCGGGCCCGCTCCACCAGCATCGGGTCATCGGCCAGGAAGCTGTGCAGTCCGCTCCAGATGTCGCATCCCTGATCCAGCGCCTCCGCCAGCCAGGTGCGCCACTGCTCCGGCAACCGCCCGCCGACGGGGGCAATCCCGATCAGCACCGCGTCGGGCTTGAACGCCAGGCCCGCGCGCATCGTCCCGACCACGGGAATATCCCCGCCATAGCCGAGGATGTCCTGCGCCGTCTTGCCGACCAGCTGGCTGTCGAGCACGGCGACGGTCCGGTCGGGCAGGTACCGGATGATGGAGTTGGCGGTCTTGGACGTGAGGGGCCCGAAGTCGCGGTCGGCCAGAATCAGGAAACGGGGGGCGCTCATGGGAATCGGTGCTCGCAGGCGGGTTGGAGGATGGGTGATGCCATCACGCTTCTGTCATTGCGAGGCCACGAAGTGGCCGAAGCAATCTCGGACTGGCCGGACCGAGATTGCTTCGTCGGCCCCCCCGGGGCCTCCTCGCAATGACAAAAGGGGGTCAGCTCTGCGTGTTGTCGTCCTTCTCGATTTCCAGGACTTCGGCCTCGTGGACGTCGTCGGCGCCCTTCCCGATCTGGCGGGTTTCCTTGGCGCCACCGGCGCCCAGCAGGCCCATCTTGGCCTTCAGCTCCAGGAGCTGCTGGTCGGAGCTGCCATGGTACTCCAGCGCCTCGAACTGTTTCACCAGGTTGTCACCCGAGAACTCCTCGGCCAGCTCGGCCGACGCGAGCGCCTTCCGCTCGGAATCCTCGATCTTCTCGGTCATCCGCTCGAACGACTCGAACGCGCTCTTGTCGGACATGCCCGACATGGTCTCCTGGATCCGGTGCTGCGCTTCGGCCCGACGGGCGCGCGCCACCAGGATGTTCTTCTTGCGCTTCGCCTCTTCGATCTTGTCGTTCAACTGCCGCAGGGAGCCCTTGAGCGACTCCGTCTCCGCCTTGTGCTTGACCCACGTCTCGTGGAGGACCTGCGCCCCCTGCAGATGCTCGTTGTAGCGCAACAGCGCCTGCTTGGCGAGGTCGTCGCGCCCTTCCTGCACCGCGAGCATGGCGCGCCGCTCCCAGTCCTCGGCCTGTTTCCGCATCGTCTCGGCGTCGGCCTGCAGCTTCTTCTCATCGGCAATGGCGCCGGCCACTTCCTGCTTGGCCTTGGCCAGGTTGCTCTTCATGTCGGTGATGAGCTGGTTCAGCATCTTCTCCGGGTTTTCGGCCCGGCTGATCAGGTCGTTGATGTTCGACCGGAGCATGGTAGACAGACGATCAAAGATCCCCATCGGGCATCACCTTTCGCGATACGGCGCCAGGGCGCCCAGGTGGGTCGCCAGCGCCAGCGTGAGCGAATCGAAGCTGGCCTCGAACTCGCTGAAATCCAGATTTTCCAGCTCCAGGGTGTCCGTCAGAACGACGTAATCACCCTCCACCCCGTAGGAACCATGCACCAGATCGGCGGCGTTGTACTCCAGCAACTGCCGATAGAGTTCCGAACGTCGGGCCGGCTCGGTCGGCAGCTCCATGACCCGCACCCGGAGAATGAGCACCGGGGGAGAAAAGCTGACCACCACCTCCGACTCCTCGGATGTCCGCACCTTCCAAAGCCCGTCTCCGAGCTCCTCGATGGTGCCCCCGGCCGCCTCCATGCGGTCGAGGAAGGACTGTACATCATCCCGTGTGACCATGACACCCCCTCTGCAAGAATCTAACCGCGGCTGTCACGCCGCCAAGCACCACTCACCCGGGCGGCAGCTGCGCCGGCTCCTCGACACGCTGCCGGGCCAGGAGTCGCTCCGTGAAGTCCAGCCGCTCCTCCAGTTCCACCATTCGTCCCCGCATTTCGTACAGTTCGTCGACGACCTCGGGATGCGGCTCGGCCTGGGTGAGCGTCCCCTGATGAATGCGGGCGGCGAGCGCCTTGCCCACCGGGCCCCGCAACACGATCGACCCGACGACACCACCGGTGATCAAGGCGGGGATCGCGAAGTCCTCCCCGATCACCACCGACAGGGCGATGAATGCGCCCAGCAGGGCGACGCTCACGATGGTGATGGCGGTGTACAGCGGGACGTTCGATTCCCTCATGGCAGTCTCTCCGGTTCACGGGCCTGGGCCAGGAGCCGTTCGGCAAAGTCCAGGCGCTCCTCGAGTTCGTACAAACGTCGGCCCTCTCCTTCCAGCGCCTCGAGCCGAGCTTCCACCTCCGCGAGCCGCTCGGCGGTAAATTCCCCGCTCGACGCCGGCGGGAGGGCGCGGAGGGCGAAGTGCCGGCGCACACCCAGGGCGACGAGCGACGCGCCACCGACTGCGGCGATCAACGCCCAGGCCGCTCCGTGGCTGAAGAACTGGGCGCCGACCGCGACCGCCGCCACGGTAACCCCCGCGTGAATCGCGAGATCGATGCCGTCGAGTCCGAACGCCCGCCTGATCCAGCTCATCGGGGCGCCTCCAGCCGGTTCGCCTCCTCGCGCACCTGCGCCAGCAGCCGCTCCGCGAAATCGAGGCGCTCCTCGAGCTCCATGACCCGGTTTCGCATCTCGTCCATCTCCTCGAGCAGCTCGACCGGGACGTCGCGGGGCGCAATGGCGGCGCTGCTGATGCGCTGGGCCAGAGCCTTGCCCAGCGGACCCCGCAGCACGATGGCCCCGACCACGCCGCCGCTGACCAGCGCGGGGATCGCAAATTCCTTCCCGATCACGAGCGACAGGAGGATGTAGACCCCGAGCAGGACGCCGCTGATGACGCCTCCGGTGATGTACAGCCCTTCGTTCGGCGATTTCATGTCAGTCGCTCCGGTTCGCGAGCCTGCGCGAGGAGGCGCTCCGCAAAGTCGAGCCGTTCCTCCAGCTCATGCACTCGATAGGTCAGGGCGTCGATCTCGTTCAGCCGGCCGTCGAGGTCGGCTAACCGGTCGGTGATGACCTCCCCGGTAATCTCGCCAATGGCACCCCGGGGTGCTCGCTTGAGCGCCAGGTGCCGGCGGATGCCGAGGACCACCAGGGACGCCGCGCCAACGCCCGCGATCAGCGATTCCGGATTCGGGATGATCAGGCTCCCCACGACGATCATGAGAAACCCCGTGACCCCGAACTGAATCACCAGGTCGACGCCATCCAGCCCGACGGTCTTCCGAAACCAGCTCACCGCCCCTCCTCGAGCCGGGCGCGCTTCTCCCGTTCGCTGACCAGCATGCGCTCGGCGAAGTCGACGCGCTCCTCGAGTTCGTGGAGCCGCGCCCGTTCCTGCTCCAGCTGGTGGAGTCGATCGTCGAGCTCCTCCAATTCCGCCTGGCCCCCCGCGGCTGGCATCGCCCGGTTCCTGGATCGCCCGACGAACACGCGCACCAGGAGCAGGGCCGCCGAGGCCGCGAGAAGCAGGGTGGCGACACCGTCGCCATCGTAGTTGAACTCACCCCCGGCACCGCCTACGATCACGGCCACAACGACCGAAAGGCCTACATGGATCGTGATGTCCTTGCCGTCGATGCCGAAGATGTCACGAATGCGGCTCAACGCGCCTCCTCGATTCGGGCTGTCTCCCGGCCCTGCGCCAGCAGCCGTTCGGTGAAATCGAGCCGCTCCTCAAGCTCCACCATTCGATGATACACCGCGTCGGTCTCCCCGGTAATCGGACGACCAGCCTCCAGCGCCTCGACACGTGCCTCCAGGCCCGACGGGACCGCACCGCCCGCGCACCCGGTCAGCCAACGCCTTGATGAGCGGAGACATGGCGGTCCAAAACGCGATATTGATGACGCCAATCGCAATCCAGAACGCGAAGTCGCCGATGCCGTCGCCCATGGTTACCGCCTGGCGTCAGGGTTTGGCAATTGGGCCGGCTCGCGTGCTTGTGCCAGCAACCGCTCGGCGAAGTCGAGCCGCTCTTCCAGTTCGTGGATCCGGTCCACCTGCTGTTCCAACTCGCCGAGGCGGGCCCGCAAGTCCTCGACCTCAGGAAGAGCTTTGGGATCCGGCTGGCCGGCGGTGCCCTCGATCCGGCGGGCCCACGCCTTCCCCAGCGGGCCGCGGAGGATGATGACGCCCGCCACGGAGAGCATGAAGAACCCACTGACGAAAATGGCCGCAATGTCCCCAGACCCCATACAACCGCCTCGCCGCTAGTGTGGGAGCCTGGCCTGCTCGCGCTGCTGCGCGAGCAACCGCTCGGCAAAATCCAGCCGCTCTTCCAGCTCGTGCACGGCGCCCTGGCGCTGCTCGAGCTCGGCCACGCGGGCGCGCAGATCCTCGATCTCGGCCAGCACCGCGGGGTCCTGCCCGCGCCGCCCCTCAAGCCGCCGGGAAATGGCGCGGATGATGGGGAAGGTGATCAGCACCGCCCCCGCAATGAAGGCGAGGGTGATGAGTACCAGCGCCGGTTCGGTCAGCAGCGCCCACGGAGGCAACGGCGGCAACGGCGGCAACGGCGCGACGACCACTTCGCCCTGGGCCAGCAGCGCCAGCATTCCCATCATTGGGCACCTCCCGGGGGCAAGCCAGCCGTATCGCGCTGCTGTGCGATCAGTCGCTCGGCAAAGTCCAACCGCTCCTCCAGTTCCCCAACTCGGTCCCGCAAGCCGTCGACTTCCTCGAGCAGATGCGAATCCTGCTGTGGCGCCCCGCCCTCGAGCCTCCGGAGCAGCGCCTTCCGGACCGGCACCGCGAAAAAGAAGACCAGTGCGATGCCCGAGGAGAGCAGCATCATCATCGCGATGAATTCTTCGTGGGGCACGGCGCCTCCCTCTCAGCTCGGTGGGAGTTGTGACTGCTCGCGGCGCTCGGCCAGCAACCGCTCGGCGAAATCCACCCGCTCATGCAGCTCCGCCACCTGGGCCCTCAGGTCATCGATCTCGGCGAGCACCTGTGGGTCGGGCGGCGCCATCTCGTGAGTCTTGGCACGGATCCGCTCGGCAAACGCCTTGCCGATCGGGCTGATGGAAAGGAGGAACAACGTTCCGCCCCCGAAGATGAACGTGATCGCGAGTACGCCTTCCATGTCCACTGCCTTCTCCAGGGGTGAATAGTAGATGTACGGCAGGACGTTTCATTTTGTTTCATTGCACGTCCAGAGGAAGACCTAACTTCTATTGCCAGAACGCTTTATCTGAACAAGTCGCTCCTTTGCCAGCCGCCGGCCGGTCGGGGTCGCCGCCAGCCCACCCCCCGCCGTCTCCCGGTACCTCACATCCATCGATCGTCCGATTTCCCCCATCGTATCAATGACCTCGTCGGCCGGGATCGGAAACTCGATGCCGGCCAGCGCCATCTCGATGGCGGCCAGCGCGATGGCGGCCCCTGTCGCGTTGCGGAATACGCAGGGGATCTCGACCAGCCCCCCGAGCGGATCACAGACCAGTCCCAGGGTGCCCTGCATCGCCAGCGACACGGCGTGGGCCGCCACCGTCGGCGACCCGCCGAGCACTTCCACCCCCGCGCCTGCTGCCATCGCCGCGGCGGCGCCGGTCTCCGCCTGGCACCCACCTTCCGCGCCACTGAGCGAGGCCCGCACCGCCACCACCGCCCCGATCAGGCCGGCGGTGGCCAGGCCACGAACCAACTGCTCGTCGGTGGCACTCCCACGCGCCGCCAACCCGAGGAGGACTCCCGGAAGCACCCCCGCCCCGCCGGCGGTCGGCGCCGCCACGATGACCCCCATCGCCGCGTTGACCTCCTGCACCGCGAGCGCACTCGCGATGACCTCGGTGAACAGCGTGCCCGAGAGCGGGCCGGTGAGGCGGTTCAGCTTGGCGGCGTCGCCGCCGACCAGCCCGCTCACGCTTCGCAGGTCGCCGGGCAGCCCCCGGGCAACGGCGCCCCGCATCACGGTCAGCGCACGCCGCAGCCCCCCCTCCAGCTCCTCCCGGGTCCTCAACCCATGGGCCACCTCTCGCCGGAGCGCGAACTCGCCAAGCGAGTGCCCCGCCGCCTCGGCCTGCTCCACGGCGTCGTTCAGGGATTCCATCAGCCGTCCACCCTTCCGATGGCCCGCACACTCTGCACCCGCGGAAGGGCAAGCAGCGCCGCGAGCGCATCCGCGCCCACGGCCTCGTCGAGTTCATAGATATGAATCGCGTGCCCGCCCTTCTGGCGCCGGGAAACCTTGATAGTGGCGATGTTGCCGCCCTGTGCCGCCAACGCGGTCGTGATGGCCGCCACGGCACCCGGCTGGTCGAGGGCGACCACCACGAGCGCGGGAAGGGTGCCGGTGATCTCCACCGGAAAGTCGTCGATACTGGTGATCACGATCCGTCCGGCACCGACCGACGAGCCGACGACCGTCACCTGGCGCTCGCCGCGCCACAGGGTAAGCCGGGCGGAGTTCGGGTGTTGGTCGCCGCGGAGCTTGACGTTCTGGAAGGTGAGCTCGAGCCCCCCGGTACTGGCCAGCTCGAGGCTGTCGCGAAGCCGTTCATCGTCGGGGCGGAAGCCCAGCAATCCACCGGCGAGTGCCCGGTCGGTCCCGTGCCCCTGGCCCGTGCGCGCGAAGGACCCGTGCAGCTCGATGAGCGCCTTGTCAGGCTGGATGCCGAGCAGCGCCCGCGCGAAGAGTCCGATACGGCAGGCCCCCGCCGTGTGCGACGACGAGGGCCCGACCATCACTGGTCCGATGATATCAAGAAGGGAAATCATCCGTCAGAGCAGTTCCACCTGCTGGATCTCGCCGAGGGACAGGGCAATTTCAGTGTCCTCAACCCCCAGAGGCCGCAGATAGACCTCGTGGGCCGCGATGTGCGCGTCGAGCGAGGTGGGCACACCCGTCACCTCTGTCGTGTCGGCCAGGACGATCCGGACCGCCTGATCGTGGTCACCCGCATACCCCAGCAGGCTGACCACTTCTTCGAATGTCATCGTCGCCTCCAGCTCGGGAGCTTCGTGAATGTACGAGCACCACCGGAGCACCGCCAGCCGATCAGGTCCCCTCGCGCAGCACCCGATCGAGGAACCGCCCAGTCTGGCTGGCCTTAGCCCTGGCCACCGCCTCCGGCGTTCCCTCCGCGATCACCTGTCCGCCGCGGTCACCACCTTCGGGGCCGAGATCGAGAATCCAGTCCGCGGTCTTGATCACATCGAGGTTGTGCTCGATGACCACCACGCTGTTCCCCTTGTCCACCAGGCGGTGCAGCACCTCCAGGAGGAGGCGCACGTCCTCGAAGTGCAGTCCGGTGGTCGGCTCATCGAGGATGTAGAGGGTGCGCCCGGTGTCCCGCTTGGACAGCTCGGTGGCCAGCTTGACCCGCTGGGCTTCGCCGCCGGAGAGGGTCGTCGCCGCCTGACCGAGGTGGATGTACCCCAGGCCCACGTCGTTCAGCAGTTCGAGCTTGTCGGCGATCCGCCGCTGGCTCTCGAAGAAGTCCAGTCCCTCCGCCACCGTCAGGTCGAGCACCTCGGCGATGCTCCGGCCGCGGTACCGCACCTCCAGGGTCTCCCGATTGTACCGCTTCCCCTTGCACACCTCGCACGGCACGTACACGTCGGGAAGGAAGTGCATTTCGATCTTGACCAGACCGTCGCCCTGGCACGATTCGCAGCGGCCCCCCTTCACGTTGAAGGAGAAACGCCCCGGCCCATAGCCGCGGATCTTCGCTTCGGGCAGCTGGGTGAACAGTTCCCGGATCGGCGTGAAGAGGCCCGTGTACGTCGCGGGATTCGACCGGGGCGTCCGCCCGATGGGGCTCTGGTCGATTTCGATGACCTTGTCGATCTGGTCGAATCCCTCGATCCGGTCGTGCTCCCCGGGCACAACCCGGGCCCGGTAGAAGTGGCGCGCCATGGCCCGGTAGAGGATGTCGGTGACCAGGCTCGACTTGCCCGAACCCGACACACCGGTGACGGCGACGAAGAGCCCCAGGGGGAGGTCGACCGTGAGGTCGCGGAGGTTGTTGGCGCGCGCGCCGATCACGCGGAGCCGCTTCCCGGGCACCGCGTCGCGCCGGACGGCAGGCACCGGAATGCGGAGCTCGTGGCGGAGATACCGGGCCGTGAGCGACGTGGGGTGCGCGAGCACCTCCTCCACCGTTCCCTCCACCATCACCTCGCCGCCGAACCGGCCGGCGCGGGGCCCGAGGTCGATGACGTGGTCGGCGGCCCGGATGGTTTCTTCGTCGTGCTCCACCACAATGACGGTATTGCCGAGGTCGCGCAGTCCGCGCAGGGTGCCCAGCAGGCGCTCGTTGTCCCGCTGGTGCAGCCCAATGCTCGGTTCGTCGAGGATGTAGAGGACGCCAACGAGCCGGGAGCCGATCTGCGTGGCGAGCCGAATCCGCTGCGCCTCCCCGCCGGAGAGCGATCCCGCCGCCCGGCCGAGGGTCAGGTACTCGAGGCCCACGTCGCGGAGGAACCGGAGGCGGTCGGTCACTTCCTTCAGGATCGGTCCGGCGATGTCGGGATCGAGGCCGGCGCGGCCCTTGGCGCGCAGGGGGAGGCTCTCAAAGAATTCCACCGCCCGCTCGACCGAGAGGTCCACGACCTCGCCGATGCTCTTGCCCTGCACCAGCACCGCCAGGCTCTCGGGCTTGAGGCGGCGCCCCGCGCATGCCGGACAGGGCTGCTCGACCATGTACTCCTCGAGCGAACTGCGGGCGGCGTCGCTGGAGGTCTCCCGGTAGCGGCGCTCGACGTTGAGGAGGACGCCTTCCCACTCGCTCTCGTAATCCCCCTTCGACCCACGGCCATCCACCTGGAACTTGAACGCCTTCCCGGGGAGCCCGTGCAGCAGGCCATGCCGGGCGGCGTCGCTATGCGCGCTCCACGGCGCCGCGAGGTCGAACTTGAGCGCCTTGGCCAGCGTCGGCAGGACAACTTTCCGCAGGTACCCGGTCGGTTCGCCCCACGGCAGGATGACACCCTCGAGAATCGAAATGCGGGCGTCGCCGAGAATCAGCTCCTCCGTGACCGTCCGCCGGGTGCCCAGCCCGTGGCACTCCGCGCAGACCCCGAAGGGCGAATTGAACGAGAACTGCCTCGGCTCCAGCTCCGGCATCGACAGGCCGCAGGTGCCGCAGGCGAATCGCTCGGAGAATGTCACCGACTCGGGCCCGCTTCCCCGCTTCCCCGCTTCCCCACCATGCTTCACCACTTCGACCACGCCATCCGCCACCTTCAACGCCGTCTCGATCGAATCATTCAGGCGCCCGCGGTCCGCCGCCCGTACCACGAGGCGATCCACCACCACCGCCACGTCGTGGTTCTGGCGCCGGTTGAGCTTCGGAATCTCGGCCAGATCGTGGGTCTCGCCGTCCACTCTGGCCCGGACGAAGCCGCGCTTCTGGATGTCCTCGAAGAGGTCCTTGAATTCTCCCTTGCGCCCCCGCACCAGCGGCGCGAGCACCTCGATGCGGGTCCCCTCCGGCCACCCCAGCACCGCGTCGGTGATCTGGCTGGCGCTCTGGCGCTCGACCGGGCTGCCGTCGTTGGGGCAGTGGGGGACGCCGGCACGCGCCCAGAGCAACCGGAGGTAGTCGTACACCTCGGTGACGGTGCCGACGGTCGAGCGGGGATTGTGGCCGGTGGACTTCTGTTCGATGGAGATGGCCGGGGAGAGGCCCTCGATGACGTCGACGTCGGGCTTCTCCATCAGGCCGAGGAACTGACGGGCGTACGCCGACAGCGACTCGACATAGCGCCGCTGTCCCTCGGCGTAAATCGTGTCGAAGGCCAGCGACGACTTGCCCGAGCCGGACAGCCCCGTGATGACCGTGAGGCGATTCCGGGGAATCGTGACGGAGATGCCCTTGAGGTTGTGTTCCCGGGCGCCCCGGACGACCAGATATTCTTCTGCCATAGCCTTGGAGGATACCCCGGAGAGGCGCCGGGATTCAACTCCTCCCTCTTTGGCGCTGGGACGCCAGCCGTTCCCTTTTTCCCTTCTCCCGACAGTTTTCCCTCTGCTCGCCACCGGTCACCCGTCTCCCTCGCCCCCCATCCCCATGCGCCGTTCGAAGCACAGCAGGACCAGCGGTCGCCAACAGGCACTGGGAGACCTCTTCGCCCCCGAATTCCTTGAGGGCGATCCGACTCCCCGGACCGCCGACGCCCATTTCCCGCTCCGCCCCTTTGCGGGGGAGATCCCCCAGGCCATCGGGATCGATCCCCACGCCGAAGCGGCGGAATCTGCGCCGGAACGGCTGCTGCGGTTGGCCCGGCACGCGGCCGCGGGGGGCCGTCGTGCCGAGGCGGAGGAGCTCTTCCGGGAGCTGCTCGAGTTGGAGCCGGCCCACCTGTCGGGGCGGGTGGAAGTGGCCCGGCTCCAGGAGCGGCAGGGGCAGGAGGAGGCGGCGTCTCAGCACCTCGACGAGGCGGTCCGGCTGAATCCGGAGCGCGCCGAGGCCCTCGTGGCCCGGGGGGCGTTCCTCGCCCGGCTCAAGCGCCATCCCGAGGCGGAGGCCGACCTGCACCGCGCGCTCCGGCTGGCTCCCGGCGATGTCGATGCGCACTTTGAATTGGGGTTCGCCCTGTGGAGAAAAGGGCTCGCTTCCGAGGCCGCGGAGTTCCTCCGCCGCGCCACGGTGCTCGCGCCCGGGCGCGCCGACGCCGAGCACTACCTCGGGGAGTCGCTGCATCAGCTGGGCGACGACCTCGGCGCCCTGGCCGCGTTGGAGCGCTCGGCGGCGCTGGACGCCAGTAACCCGAAGCCGCTGCAGTTGATGGGCCGGGTGCTCGACCGTCTCGGTCGGCCGGAGGAGGCCCGGGAGATGTACCGCCGGGCGCGGGAGGCGGCGCCGAGATGATCGAGGTCGTGGTCGAGGATCTCGCCTTTCTGCCGGTGGACGCCGTGCTGCGCCCGGCGAGCGACGCGCTCGATCCGGTCGCGTCGGTCTCCAGCCGGCTGGACCAGCTCGCGGGTCCGGCCTTTGCCGAGGAGCGCCGAGTCCAGTCCGCGATGGAAGTCGGTTCGGCCGTGGTGACCGGCGCGGGCGAGCTCAGCGCACAATTCGTCATTCACACGGTGATCCGTGGGGAGCGATCGAACGTCACGACCGACTCGGTACGCCGGGCGCTGACGTCGGCGTGGCAGCGCGCGGCGGCCTGGGGGCTGGAACGGATCGCCGGACCGCCGATCGGGGCAGGAGCCGGCCAACTTGGACTGGCCGACGCCGCGGAGTTGATGGCGCAGACTTTCGAAGCGCATTGCCGCAGCGGGCGTCCCCCGACCTCGCTGCTGATCGTGGTGGACCGCGACGACGACCGCGAGATCATCGAGGCCGCCATCCGGCGGGTCGGCCACTGAAGCGGAAGTACCTCGCCCTCTGGCTCGTGCTGGCCTGGGTGGCTGCGCTCGGCTGGCTGGTGTGGCGCGAATACCGCCCGCTCCCCGACGGGGAGATCGCGGCGAACGCCGAGATCCGCCTGCCCCCGACCACGACCTTCTACGCCCTGCTCGCCGGCACCGAACAGGTCGGCTTCCGCTCCGTCACCACGGATACCCTGCCGAACGGCATTCGGGTCACCTCCCGCGTCGACGTCGACGTTCCGCTCCCCCTGGTGCCGCGGCGGCTGCTCTCCACGACAGAGGCGCTGTACGACCAGCGCCTTCGCCTGCTCACCTATACGGCGACGATCGGCGGGGAGGCCGGCCAGCAGGTCCTGATCGGAACGGTCCAACCCGACGGCACCCTGTCGGTGGTGATTACCGGCCGCGGACAGACCAGGCCGGACACCGCGGTAATCGCCTTCCCGCCCGACGCCCTGCTGCCCGATGCCGTCTCGATTCGGCTCGCCGCCGGTGGCGCGCTGAAGGTCGGCGACGCGGCCACCCTCACGGTTCTCGACCCCGTCGATCTCTCGATCGACAGCTGGCAGGTCGACGTCAGGGCCGAGAGCACCTTCGTGGTGGCGGACAGCGCCGTCATCGACTCCACGTCAGGGCGGTGGCTCCCGTCGGGACTCGACACGATCCGGACGCTGCGCGTCGGGTGGGTGGAGTATGGCCTGCCAGTGGTCGCCTGGATCGACCGCCGCGGCGCGGTGATCGAGCGGAAGACCCCACTCGGCCTCACCGAACGGCGTGGACCGTTCGAGATCGTCAATTCAGGGTACGTCCGCCGGCGACCCCGCAACGTGCAGTCGGTGCCGCTCGAGGTGTCGACCCCCAGCGCCGCACCCGAAGGCCCGCGGCGGGTCGCGCTCGGCCCCGTGGACCTGCAACTGGCGGCGCCCCCGTTGACCTCGCCCTGGCAGGTGGCCACCCGGGGCGGGCTCGAGACGCGGCCGGCGGCCGCACCGCGGCCGAGGACTCCCTCGGCGCCCCCCGATTCGATCCCGGCCGAGTATCGTGAGTCGCCGTCCGCGATGGCGATCGTCGCCGAGGCCGCGCGGATCGCCGGAACCGATTCCGCGGACGCGGGCGAAGTGGTGCGGCGGCTGTCGGCGTGGATCGCGAGCAGCATTCGACCGGGGCAACCGAACGTCGGCGGTGCGCTGACGACGCTGCTCACCCGGAGCGGTGACAGCTCGGATCGAGCCGCCTTGCTGGCGGCCATGGCCCGGGCGCTGGGCATTCCCGCCCGCCCCGTGGCCGGGCTCCTCTCCACCGGCGGCCGCCTCCGGTATCGCGCGTGGACGGAGGTGTGGCTGGGTGCATGGATTCCGGTGGACCCGACGCTGGCCCAGTTTCCGGCGGACGGGGGGCATTTCCGTCTCCTGATCGGTGCGACGGCGCGGCCGTCGGCCATCGTCCCGATGCTCGGGGCCGTACGCCCCACCCTCACCACCACGACGACGCCATGATTCAGCTGCACGATCTCTCGAAGAATTACGGCCGCTTCACCGCGGTAGACCGTCTCACGCTCGAGGTGCCGAAGGGGGAGCTGTTCGGATTCCTGGGGCCGAACGGCGCGGGGAAGACGACCACCCTGCGCATGATCGCCGGCATCCTGCAGCCGACCGGCGGGTCCGTCGTCATCGGCGGGGCCGACATCCACCAGAACCCGGAAGCGGCAAAGGCAAAGCTCGGATTCATCCCCGATCGGCCGTACGTCTACGAGAAGCTGACCGGCGCGGAATTCCTGCGGTTCGTGGCGGCGCTGTACGGGCAGGAGGGCCCGAGCGTCGAGAAGCGGATGGATGAATTGCTCGAACTCTTCGAGCTCGCCCCGTGGAAGGACGAGCTGACCGAATCCTACAGTCACGGGATGCGGCAGAAGCTGCTGATCTCGAGCGCGCTGGTGCACCGACCGGAGGTCGTGGTGGTGGACGAGCCGATGGTGGGGCTCGACCCCAAGAGCGCCCGGACGCTGAAGGATCTCCTCCGCGCCTTCGTGGACCGCGGGGGCACCGTGCTGATGAGCACGCATACGCTGGAGGTGGCCGAGGCCATGTGCGACCGCATCGCGATCATCCACCACGGCACGCTGGCCGCGTCGGGGACGATGGCCGACCTGCGGCGGGAGACGGCGTCCGAGGGGCTGACCCTCGAACGGCTCTTCCTCAAGCTCACGGGCGGCGAGGTCCCGCAGTCGCTCAGCGGGATGTTCGATGACTGAGCCCGTCGCGCTCGCCACACCGCCCCGGCAACCGGGGCTGTGGACCCTCCTCTCTCCCAAGTGGCGGACCGCGATGGCCCGGGTCCGGCAGGAACGCTCGGGCGCGGGCGTGCGCCTGCTGCTCCTCCTCCTGGTCGGCTTCGGCTTCTGGTCGGCGGTCTTCGGCGTGTCGTACCGGGTGCTGCGCTACTTCCAGGGGGTGCCGGAAATCGGCACCCTGGTGGCGACGAAACTCCTGGCGGTGCTGTTGCTCGCCTTCCTCGGGGTGCTGCTGCTGTCCAATATCATCACGGCGCTGTCGACCTTTTTCCTGGCGTCGGACCTCGACCTGATGGTGTCCGCCCCGGTGGACTGGCTGCGGGTCTACATCGTCAAGCTCGCCGAGACAACGGTGCATTCTTCGTGGATGGTGGCCCTGGTGGCGGTGCCGATCTTCACCGCCTACGGGATGGTCTTCGACGGTGGACTGCTCTATCCGCTCATCGTCGTCGCGGCGCTGATTCCCTTCCTGGTCATGCCGGCCGTGCTGGGGACGATGCTGACGCTGGTGCTGGTGAACATCTTCCCCGCGCGAAAGACCAGGGACCTGCTGACGCTGGTGGCGGTGGGGGCGGTGGGCGGGGTCGTGCTCCTGCTTCGGCTGATCCGGCCCGAGCAACTGGCACGGCCTGAGGGGTTTCGCAACCTGCTGGACTATTTCTCCATGCTGCAGGGGCCGACCAACCCCTTCCTGCCGAGCGAGTGGGCGGCGGACATGGTGATGAACTGGCTCCTCCGGATCGGGGATCCGCTGCCTATCCTGCTGCTCTGGACGACGGCCGGCGTCCTGGGGGTGGTGGGATCCGCCCTGCACCAGCGGCTCTACCTGGCGGGGTACAGCAAGGCGCAGGAGGGGAAGGATACCTTCGTGCGCGGGGGGCTCTGGGAGCGCCTCCTGCTCCCGCTGCTCCGGACCGCGGGGCCGGCACGCCGCGAGTTCATCCTCAAGGACCTGCGGCTCTTCTTCCGCGACACCACGCAGTGGAGCCAGCTGATCCTGCTAGCGGTCCTGCTGGCGGTCTACGTGTTCAACATCCAGACGCTCCAGCTCTTTTCCGGCGAGCAGGTGCCGGTCTTCTTCGTGACGCTCGTGGTCTTCCTCAACCAGGGACTGGCCGGCTTCGTCCTCGCCGCCATCGCGGCCCGGTTCATCTTTCCCGCCATTTCGCTCGAGGGACGGGAGCTCTGGCTCCTCAAGTCGAGCCCGCTCGACCTCCGCGCCATGTTCTGGAGCAAGTACTTCATCGGCACGCTGCCCCTGATGGTGGTGGCGCTCACCCTGACGCTGGTGACCAACGCCCTGCTCCACGCCAGTCCCTTCATCATGCTCATGAGCGTCCTGACCATCACGATGTACACCCTGGCGGCCAGCGCCCTGGCGCTCGGCCTCGGGGCCCTCTTCCCGCAGTTCGGGACCGAAAACGCCGCGCAGATTCCCACCAGTTTCGGCGGGCTCGTCTTCATGATGTCGAGCCTCAGCCTGCTGGCGCTGGTCATCGTCATCGAGGCGCTGCCGGTGGCCAGCTACCTCCGCGCCATCGCCGTCGGCGAGGACCCGGGGTGGAGCACCGAGATGCTGGTCAGCATGCTGGCGGTCGCGGCGCTGTGCACCGCATCGACCATCCTCCCCCTCCGTATCGGACTCCGCCGCCTCCAGGAGCTCGAACTCTAGCCCCAGCCCGCAGAATCGCGGTACCAAACCACAACCAACCGAGACCTACCTTGGGCGCGCCGTCACTCATCCCAAGGAGGTCTCATGAACGTCAGGCTCAGGCTGGCGGCGCTCGCGCTGCTGGCGGTGGCGGTCGGCTGCGCCGACCACGAACCATCCGCACCGGGCGACATCCCCGGGGCGGTCGCCGGCCCCGACGCGGTCGCCCCCGACCACGACCGCTCTCCGGAGGCCGCGCGGCTGGAGCGGCAGGCCAGCCGGCTGGCCCGCGCCCTCGGTGATCCCGCACTCCGGGCGTACGTCTCCACACAGCTCCGGGAATCGCGGGTGGTCGAACACAAGCTGCAGTTCCAGCGCTTTCTCGACCGGGACGAGCGGCGGTTGGCCCGCGCCATGGCCTCCGCCGGGGGGGAACCGGAGTCGGCCGTCACCGAAGACGCAGCCGCCGGGATGGCGGCGGAGCTCTACATGCCGGTGCCGGGCCACCTCCAACGCTGGGATGGCGGACCCGAGGTGCTGGTCGCGACGGCGCTTCGCGACCACGACGTCCCGGTCGCCTTCGATACCCGTGGCAACCGGATTCTCCTCGATCCTCGTACTCCGCCCGCCACCCCGGTGCTGGCGCTGGTTCCCCAGGAGACCGACTTCGACCGCCCCACGGGACCACAGGGGATCATCTGCGGTGTGGACAATTGCGGTGGCGAGGGAAACGGGAGCGGAGGCGGGGGGAGCAGCGGTGGGGGCACCGGCGGGACCGGGGGCCCGGGGGGCACGCCGCCAAGCCAGTCACTGTACCTGACGCGGGCCCAGTTTGTGGACACGTTTGAGGGTTGGTTGAAGGGCAACCCCGAGTTTGAACTGCACGTCCTCGGGCCGGCCAGCCCCGGCGACACGACCACCTACGTTTCCTTCCAGTGCGTCGGGGAGCACGCCCCGGACGGATACTACTGGGACATGAACGGCAAGAACTGGAGCGGCACGGCCAAGGTGTTCACGCAGGGACAGATGGACGCCCTGACGCAGGCCTTTCCCGGCCAGTCCTACATGATTCTCGCGCTGGAAGACGACGACACCCCCTGCGAGATCAAGACAGGGCAGGATCGGTTCGGCAGCGCGCTGACCGCACTCAAGAACGCCTACGACTCCTATACCGGGCTGAAGGACGTCAAGATCATCACCGTCAACGGCACCACGCGCATCATCACCGCGGCCAAGAACGGCGCCAAGCTCCTCACGGCGCTGGCCGATCTGCTCAAGAGCAACGACGACATCATCGGCATCGCCATGGCGGATTCGGTCGTCGGCCGCACCAGCTCGATCGGACACTGGGCCGTGATGGAAGGGCAGTCGAAGGTGAACGGCTGGCTGAACCTGGAAATGAAGTGACCCCTGATGGCGGGGGAGGCGACTCCCCCGCCCCACCCAAGGAGCGCGTATGAGCCGAAGCGGAACGTGGCGGGCGGTGTTGGGCGGAATGATCCTCGTGCTGGCGATGCCCGCCGCCAGCCTCGCCGGTCAAGCGGGCGCGTGGCACCTGACGGCAACCGCCGCGCAGACCTGGTTCAGCGGCGGCCTGGACGACACGACTTCGACCGAAGGCAGCTGGAGTCTCGCACCGAAGATTTCGTGGGGGCTCGCCGCCGATCGTTCAGTGGGAAAGATCCGGCTCGGCCTCGGCGTGTCGTACGTCTCCTCGAACGTCCGGGTGTCCGACGACCAGGTCACGCTCATCGAAGGCACCATCGATGTCCGGCAGGTGGGGCTGGCCGCCCTCGTGACGGTCCCGCTGCTGCGGTTGGGCCAGGCGGGCGCCGCGGTGAACCTCTCCGCCGGTCCGGTGCTCGGCATCTGGTCCCTGACAGACGCCGATACCCGCACCAGAATCGGCGGAACGGCCACCCTGCAGCTCGCGGCACCCATCACCCCGAGCTGGCAGCTGCTGGCCACGCTGGGGGGCTCCGTGTCCGGATCCCCCTTCAACGCGGCCGACGTACCGGACTTTTTCGAGACCACCACCCTGTGGGCCAGCGAGGCGGGGTTCGGCGTCCAGTACGCCTTCTAGGTCAGGACTTCGGGTCGAGCGCCTGGCTCACCACCAGGGACAGATGCTGGCGGTGGGCCCGGGTCTCGGCGTCGCCAGACGGCGTGGCGGCCTGCGCCTGAATCTTCTTCAGGGTGGCCACCGCCGCCGACTGCGACACATAGTCGTAGTTCTTGGCCGTCGGCCCGTTGATCATCCCGGACACCTGGTTGACGTACTCCAGCTGCAGGTTCTGCCGGAAGGTGTTGACGTTGCCACGGGCGTCGGCCGCAAAGACCGCCTCGGTCAGGTCGGCCATCATCTGGGCCGCGGAGTACTGGTTCCCGTAGAGCCGCGAGTCGGTCAACCGGGCCTGGGTCTGCGGGGCCAGGAGGAACGACAACACGCCCTTCTGCATGTTGAGCACACGCGCGTGGACCTCCGGCTCACCGGGACCGCTGAACCCGCGCCGCGGCTGCTGCAACTCCGCCAGCAGCGTCGGTGAGGCATTCCAGGCGTCCGGTGCGAAGAACCGCGTGCGGAGGAGCTGCATGGCGCGCTGCTGCTCGGCGAGCGACACCGGGGTGAACGGCAGGCCAGCCGCCGGCTGCCCGTCCACGCCACGGCTCACGTACACACCGCCCACATAGCGCGACGTCACTACCGCGGCGTTCGCCTTCTCGCTGGTGGTCCGGAGATAGGCGACCCGCAGCGGCTCGTAGTCCTGGCCGGGCTTCGGGTACCGGGCAGCCAGCCCCTTGAGCAGGGAGTCGGACAACGCCATCCGCCCCTCCGCCCAGGTGAGGACGTCGTTGCTCAGGTCACCGACCATCACCCGGGGGTCGATGCCGCCGCCCGGCGAACGCATATCATCGGCGTCGTTGCCAAACGCCAGCTGGGGTTCGGTCGAACGGTTGAGCAACGCCGTCATGCGGGCGGCCTCGGCGGCCGAGCTGGCCAGCGCCGGACGGTAGGCAAACTCGACGGCCCAGTCGTCATAGGCACCGGGATGGGTATCGAAGACCGGCGCCCGCTTGCCGCCCGGAGGCGGGACATTCGCGGCGTGATAGTCCATGACGGAGCCCGAGACTCCCCGGGCCGCGACCAGCGCAGAGTCCTGTAACTGCGCCGGGGAGAGCATCTGGCTGGCCTTCATGTTGTGATTCAGGCCGAGGGTGTGCCCGACCTCGTGGAGCACCAGGCTGACCACGGCGTCGTAGATGTAGGCGTTCATCTCCGCTTCGGTCGCGCCCAGCGCCTGCAGCGCCGACGCGCCGAACGCCGCCTGCTGCTGCATGTACGCCTGCGCCGAGCATGCGTTCGGGTCCGCGTCGGCGGCGGGCAGGGCCAGCCCGAGCCCGGCATACTCAAACAACTCCGCCTGCTGGATGCGGTTGGTCACGAAGATGAACTCGAGCATGACATCGGCACCGAGGATCTGGCCGGTGCGCGGGTTCACGAAGCTCGGGCCGTAGCCGCCGAACGGCGGGTTGGGGGAGGCGGTCCACCGGAGGACGTTGTAGCGGAGGTCGCCGGCCTCCCAGGTGGCGGTGTCGGGCTGTTCCTTGACCACGATGGCGTTGGTGAAGCCGGCGGTCTCGAACGCCTCGTTCCAGCGGAGAGCGCCTTCCCGGATGGCGGGCCGCAATTCGACCGGCGTGGTGTTCTCGATCCACCAGGTGATCGGTTCGACCGGATCGGAGAGCGCCGCGTCGGGGTTCTTCTTGACCAGGTTCCACCGGTGCACCAGGTCCCGCCACGGCGTCACGCTCGTGGAGGTCAGGTCGGTCACCTGTTCGGTGAAGTAGCCCACGCGGGGGTCGGCGAAGCGTGGCCGGTAGTCGTTGACCGGCATCTCGATGAAGGTGTGCTGGATCGTCAGGCTCACGTTGCGCGGGTCGGTGATTTCGGGACCGCCGCCGTTGGTGGGCGCTGGATTTTCATAGACGTACTCCACCACGACGTCGGTGTTGAGCGGGTAGGAATTGATCGACACGACGTGAGTCTTGCTCTTGCTCAGGTTTCCGAGCGTAAACGCGGCTCCGGGGGGCGCCCCCGGCCGCGGGCTCGGCTTGACCTGACGGAGCGTCTCGGTCAGGAAGAGGTCGTCGGCCTTGATGAGATACTGGCCGGACGCCGTGTCCGTTGACACGATCTCGATCGACGCGAGCAGCCCCGGGCTGATGTTCGCGTCCGCCGCCCGGCTGAGCGGGCTGGCCGGGTTGAAATAGAAGCTGGTGTTCTGGGTGACGAATTCGATCTTGTTGAAGTTCTTCCGGACGGCAAAGACCTCGTTCGGGCCGAATGCGCCGCGGAAACTGCCCGCGGGAAGGGCGCCCTCGTCCGTGACGGACCAGTAGATGTACTCCTTCCCGATCTGCTCCTTCGTCACGACCATCTGCAGCGCGCCGGTGACGGTGTCCTGGTAGATGGTGAACAGCCCCGCGAACTTCGCCGAGCTCTTGGTGAGCTCCGCCATGGTCTTGGTGGCCGCCGGCTTGTCGCCGCCCGACTTCGTGGCACCCTGTGCATTCGCTGGATTCGGGGCGGTGGTGGTGATTGTGCCGGAGGCACACGCGAGCGACACCGCGCTCAGGGACGCAAGAACGGCTCGGACGATTCCTCGACCAGGCATGAACGGCTCCGATACGAAGGTGAACGGCGGCAGGAGATTCGGGGATTGGCAACCGGGGCACCCTGCGGTCGAGGCACCCCGGACAATGCTACTGCTCTCTAACGAGACGGGAAGAGGGAACGGAGGGTTTCAAGCCGCGACCCGGCCACCGCACGCAGCACAGAACCGGCTCCCGCTCGGGAGATCGGTGCCGCACTTGGCGCAGGCCGCCGGGCTAGCGAGGGTCTTGCCGCAATCGGGACAGAACCGGGCGCCAGGCTCGGCATGCGCCCCGCAGGCGCCACAGTCGAGCGCGGTGCGGCCGTCCTCACGGAGGGTGGCCACCCGGGCCGCGACCTCTGCCTCGAGCGCGGCGGCCGGGGGCACGTCGTCCTCGGCGCGCAGGGCGGAGAGCGCTTCCACCGTGTATTTCTGCTTCAGGAAGGTGTAGTCGCCGTCGCTGAGCTTGCCGGTCTCGCGGTCAAACTCGATTTCCTTCAGCGCCGCGAGCGCCACCCCGCTCCGCGTGTCCTCAAGGTCTTCGAACGCGTCGAGGTCGAGCAGGTCGGCCGGCCGCGCGCCGCGTGTGGTAAAGAGCGGCTCAAACACGAGCCAGAGCAGCGAGAGCCCCACGAGGGCAGCGGCCACAACTTCGATGAACATCAGTCCTTCACCTCCGACAGGGCGCGCCGCAGGCGCTCGAGTTCCTCGGATGTGGCGCCGGACACCGCGGCGATGTCGATCGCCTCCGTCGCGGCGAGCGAGGGGACCGCGGAGACCTGGCGCTGCCTCCGCAGGATCCACATCGAGAGGATGCCGATGCCCGCCAGCATGAGGATGCCGGGGACGAAGTACCCCGCCAGGTTGAACCCTTCGGCCTTCGGCGCCATCAGCGCCTGCTCGCCGTACTCGCTGACGAAGGCGTCGCGGATCTGCTCCGCGGTCCGGTTGTCGTTCCAGAGGCCGACAATCTCGCGATGGAGCGCCGGGGAAGTCGTGCAGGTGAAGTCGGTGGTGCGGCAGGTGTAGATGTCGAGATTGCAGCCGCACTGGCACTTGAGCGTCTTCTCGAGCTCCATGATGAGGACGTCGTTGTCTGCCCCAACCGTCGCCGTGCGCTGCTGGACGGCGTTGGGATTGTAGAGCCGACCCACCTCACCGCCCTCCGGTGCCCCCTGCGACGCCTCCTGCGGCGCCCCCTGAGCGCGGAGCGCGCCAGCCCCGACCAGCGCCAGCCCGCCGAGGGCAACCTGCCGGAGAAACGCCCGCCGTTCCGTCGTCGTCGTCGTCATCTCAGACATGCTCCGCGCCAACCAGCGTGGCTTCGTAGCCGGCCTGGGTGCGCCGGGTCTCCGCAATGCCACCACCGCCGGGCCACATGGTCAGGATGCCGCCCACCACCAGCACCAGTCCGGCAAACCAGACCCACCAGACCAGCGGATTGATGGTGAACCGGTAGACCGCCTCTTCCGTCCCGCCGACCGAGCCGGCGTAGACGATGTAAAGGTCCTCGCGCAGGTCGCTGCGGATGCCGACCTCGGTCGACGGTTCAAAGGTCGGGCGGCCGAAGCTGTCCACGTGCTGGCGCTTTTCCGACTTCATGACCCCGAGTGACTTGCCCTTGAAGTCCACCTGCACCGTGGCCGCCGACACCACGCGGTTCAGCGCGTTGTACTGCGACACGCCGAGGTGAGTCAGCTTGTAGGTGCCGCCGAAGGGGCTCTCCAACTCGACCGACTCTCCAGGCTTCAGCGTGGCTTCCTTATCGACGCGGAAGGCCATCCCGGTGAAGGCGACAAACATCAGCAGGATCCCGACGTGCACGATGTAGCCGCCGTACCGGCGCCGGTTGCGGGCGATCAGGTTGAAGAACGCCCCCGGGATGGACTCCCCGTGCATCCGGCGGCGCGCCCGGATGCCACGGTAGAACTCCTGGACCACCGTCCCCATCACGAACGCGCCGAGGGCCACGGTCATGATGGGATAGAGGTCTCGCATCCCGTCGATCAGCAGGACAACGGCCGTCAGGACGCCGGCCGAGACCGGCATGATGAACTGGCGCTGCAGGTTTCGGGCGGACGCCTTCCGCCAGGCGATCAGCGGCCCGATGCCGGTGAGGGCCAGCAGGAAGAGCCCCAGGGGAATGTTGACCCGGTTGAAGAACGGGGGGCCCACCGTGATCTTGGTGCCCCGCACCGCCTCGGAGAGAATCGGGAAGAGGGTGCCCCAGAGCACCGAGAAGGCGATGCCGACCAGCGCGAGATTGTTGAAGAGAAACGCCGCCTCCCGGCTCAGCATCGACTCCAGCTTCGCGTCGGGCTCGAGTTCGTCCCACCGCGTGTAGAGCATCGTGAAGCTGAGGACGCCGGCCACGAGCAGGAAGGCCAGGAAGAAGTAGCCGACGTTCGATTGCGTGAAGCTGTGGACGCTGGCGATGACGCCGGAGCGGGTGATGAACGTCCCGAAGATGCTCAGCAGGAACGTCGCGACGATCAGCGAGAGGTTCCACCGCTTCAGCATCCCGCGCTTTTCCTGGATCATGACGGAGTGCAGGAAGGCCGTCATGGTCAGCCAGGGGAGGAAGCTGGCGTTCTCGACCGGGTCCCACGCCCAGTAGCCGCCCCACCCGAGCTCGACGTACGCCCACCACATTCCGAGCACGATGCCGATGGAGAGGAAGACCCACGACACGAGCGTCCATTTCCGGATGGCGACGATCCAGCCGCTGTCCAGCCGGCGCCGCAGCAACGCCGCGACGGCGAAGGCGAAGGGAATGGTGACGCTGATGTAGCCGAGGTAGAGCATCGGCGGGTGCATGACCATGCCGATGTTCTGGAGCTGGGGGTTGAGCCCGCGGCCGTCCTCGGGAATGAACGCCAGCCGCTCGAAGGGGTTGGCGGCGAAGAGCATCACGATGACGAAGAAGACCACCACGATGTTGGTGACGCCGGCCACATAGGGGAGCAGGTCGGCGTACCGGCGCGACGTGATCCACTGCGCCACCGCCGAGAAGCTGGCCAGGACGACGGCCCAGAAGAGGAGCGACCCCTTCTGGCCGGCCCAGAACGCCGACACGATGTAATAGGTGGGGAGGTTCCGGGAGGTGTACGCGGCCACGTACTCGATATTGAAGTCGTGGGCGAACAACCCCTTCCAAAGCGACAGCGCCGCCACGAGCAGCGCGGCGGCGAGCGCGTACGACGACCGGATGACGGTCCGCTCCAGGTCGGGACGGTCACGCCACTTTCCCGAGAAGGAGAGCACCGCGCCGAACGTGCCGATCAGGAATGCCACCCACAACGAAAACTGCCCCAGGAGTGTCATCGCGCGTCAGGCTGCGGGGGGGGCGTCGGGGGCGGCTTCGTAGCGCGAGCCGCATTTCGCGAGGACATCAGTGGCGTGGAACACTCCGTCGGCGCCGAGCCGGCCTTCGACGACCACCTCGATGTCGCTGGCGTCGGTAAAGGTGTCGGGCACCAGCCCGCGATAGGTGACGGGGTACACCTGGGCGCCGTCGGTCACCTCGAAATCCACCGTCTGGGTGGCGGCGTCCCGACGGACCGATCCCGGAACCACACGGGCGCCCATCTTCACGCCGACATTGTGGAAGGTGGGGTCCTCCGAGGCCTTCGCGGCGAGCTCGGTCGGGGTAAGGAAATAGACGCCCGTTTCCTTCACTCCCTGGAACATCAGGAGGCCGACGCTGCCGACGATCAGCACCGCGCCGAAGAGGAACTTATGGCCAGGCTTCATGGTCCCGCTCCCTGCTTCTGGTGGATTCCGACTGGACTCCTCAACAATCGGCTGGCGGCCTTCCGGGAGCAAGCCCCGCACGACCGCCTAAGGACTTCTTCACGTCGATCTTACCCTCATTGTTCCGAGGTGGCTGCCTGGTGGAAATCGGTCATCATCCGTTCATGATCACCGTACTCGGGGCGACCCTTCTTGGTCTCTGCATCGTAATGTGACAGGAAGGCCTTGTACGCCAGCTTCAGGGCAGCATCGTCCTTATTCCACCGCGCCACCGTGCCCCGGATCACATACCCGAACAGGTGGCCCGGGTCCTTGGCCAGGAGGGTGTCGGCAATGGCGCTGGCCCCGGCCACATCGCCGCCGTGGAGCTTCAACGTCGCCAGGTGGAACCGGGCGTCGGCATCGATGGCATCCAGCTGCTCGTAGGCCATCATCGCCATCGGCGTGAAGGTCGTCACGGTCTGCTGGTCGCCGGACTCCGACGCGCGCATGATCCGGTTGTACAGGGCGTCGAAGCGCTCCCGCGGGCTCATGTTGCTGATGTCAGGAGGCGTGCCGCCACCCGAACCACCAGCGAATGGGGCCACCGCCCCACCGGCGCCGACGGCGCCCGCCGCCTCCGGGGCACCGCCGCTCCCCCGCACCACCAGCGCGAGCACGGCGACGAGGAGCAGCACCGACACCACCACCGCCACCGCCCAGGCCTTCCGGTCACCCGGCACGGCCCCGCCCCCGGCCTGGCCCGCGCCCCCAGCGCTCGGCGTCCCGCATTGGGTGCAGAACTTGGCGCCCGCGGCCAGCGGGGCGCGACAGCTCGCGCAGGGGCGTGGGCCAAGGCTCGCGCCGCACTGGCGACAGAAATTCCCTTCGGCGTTGGCGCCGCAGGAGGGGCAAGGGGAGGTCTTGGAAGCCATCGGGCAGGATCCAGGGTATGAGAGTGGTTGTCGGTCCGGCCAAATCTAGCCGGACCGACGGGCGAGTGGCACCGCGAATGATGCGTTGGGGTCAGCAGATGCGGGGCAGCTGGTCTCCTGGCAACAGGTCCACGATCCTGGTGCCGCCGAGTCCCGTGCGGAGGACCACCATGCCGGGGTGCTCGGCCACCGCGGTGCCGGCGATCACCGCATGCGCTCCGAGCGGGTGGCTCCGGAGCGCCGAGAGGGCGGCCTTCGCCGCGGCAGGCTCGACGAACGCCACGAGGACGCCCTCGTTGGCCACGTACATCACGTCGAGGCCGAGGAGATCGCAAACCGAGGCCACCGGTCCGGGCACCGGAAGTGCGCCGTCTTCGAGCACCACGCCGATGCCGGAGGCCGACGCGATTTCGTTGAGCGCACTGGCCAGCCCGCCGCGGGTGGGGTCCCGCAGCACGTGCACCGCCGGGCCGACCGCTTCGCGCAACCGTTCCACCAGCGGGAAGAGCGTGGCGGCGTCGCTCTCGATGGCGGCCTCGAAGGCGATGCCCTCGCGCGCCGCCATGATGGCCATGCCGTGCGAGCCGATCGGCCCGCTCACCAGCACCACGTCACCGGCGCGGGCGCGATCGGGCCCGGGACGAAAGTCGGGGCGCAGCTCACCGAGGCCGGTCGTATTGATATAGAGTTGATCCGCCTTGCCCCGCTCGACCACCTTGGTGTCCCCGGACACCACAGGCACCCCCGCCTTGCCCGCCGCCGCCGCCATCGAGGCCAGCACCCGGTCGAGCAGCGCCATGTCGAGTCCCTCCTCCAGGACGAAGCCGACTGTCAGGCAGACGGGCCGCGCCCCGACCATGGCCAGATCGTTCAGGGTGCCGTGCACCGCGAGCGAGCCGATGTTGCCGCCGGGGAATTCGACCGGACTCACCACGAAGGTGTCGGTCGAGATCGCCACCTCCTGGCCGTTGACCGAGAGCACCGCCGCATCCCCCAGCTGATCGAGCACCGGATTGCCGAGATGGGGCAGGAAGCGCTCGGTGAGGAGCGCCGCACTCATCTTGCCGCCGGAGCCGTGCCCGAGCTGGACCCGGTCGGTCGCCACGATGGGCACCGGGCAGGTGAGGTCGCCGATGGTGACTGTCATCTCACGCCTCCGGTGCGGTGGCCGCCCGATGGCGGCCGAAGTTGTAGTAGGCGGCGCAGGCTCCCTCCGACGACACCATCGGGGCGCCCAGGGGCCGTTCCGGGGTGCACAGGCTGCCGAACGCCGGGCATTCGAAGGGCTTGAGGGTACCGCGCAGCACCTCTCCGGCCCGACACTCCGCCGGCTCCTCCACCTCGATCGCTTCGAGCCCGAACCGCAGCTCGGCGTCGAAATCCGAGAACTCCGGCCGCAGCACGAGCCCACTCTTCGGGATGGTGCCGACCCCGCGCCATTTCCGGTCGGCCAGCTCGAACACCTGCCGCACCAGGTCCTGCGCCGGCGGTGTGCCGGTGCGCCGGACGGCGCGCACATACTGGTTCTCGACCTCGTGCCGCCCCTCCTCCAGCTGCCGCACCGCGAGCGCAATCCCTTCCAGGATATCGACCGGCTCGAAGCCGGTGACCACGATCGGGACCCGGTAGCGTTCGGCGATCGGCTCGTACTCCGTCCAGCCCATCACGCTGCAGACGTGGCCCGCCGCGAGGAATCCCTGCACCCGGTTCTCGGGGGAGTCCAGGATGGCGACCATCGCCGGCGGCACGGTGACATGGGAAACGAGGACACTGAAGTTCTGCACCCCGAGGTCCCTGGCCCGGAACACCGCCATGGCGTTGGCTGGGGCGGTGGTCTCGAAGCCAACGGCGAAGAACACCACCTGCTTCTCGGGATGCTTGATGGCCAGCTCGAGGGCGTCGAGCGGGGAATACACCACCCGTACATTGCCGCCGCGGGCACGGACCTGCTGCAGGTCGCACTCGCTGCCGGGGACGCGGAGCATGTCGCCGAACGAGGTGAACAGCACGTCCGGACGCGCCGCGAGGGCGAGCGCCTTGTCGATCTGTTCCAGCGAGGTGACGCAGACCGGGCAGCCCGGGCCGTGGATCATCTCGACCGCGGGAGCGAGAATTTCGTCGATCCCCTGCTTCACGATGGTGTGCGTCTGCCCGCCGCAGACCTCCATGAGCACCCAGCGGCGCGTGGCGGTGTCGAGAATCTGGCGGACGAGCGTGCGCGCGAGGGCGGGATCCCGATACTCGTTCAGGTATCTCATGGCATCACCCCCAGCTCCCCGTCGAGGAGGCTCATCTCCCGGAGCATCTCGTAGGTTCGCTTCGCCTCGTCTTCGTCCACCTTCGAGATGGCGAACCCGACGTGGACCACCACGTAGTCCCCGGCCACCACTTCATCCGCCACGTAGGCCAGGCAGACGTCCCGGCGCACGCCGCCGAAGTCCACCGTCCCCATCGGAAGCCCGCGATCGCCGCGGATGTCCACGATCTGTCCTGGAATGCCGAGACACATGGAGCGCCTCCTTCGGGTTCAGTCGGTCAACGCGCCAGCCGCGCGGCGGCCACCGCGGCCTGCCCGTAGCTGATAGCGCCATCATTCGGGCTCAGGCGCCGCGGCCAGAGCGCCGTCAATCCGAATCCCTGCAGGCGTCCCACCAGCGACGTGAGCAGGCGGGCGTTCTGGAAGGTGCCGCCGCCGAGGGCGACCGTACGGATCCCCGTCTCCTCGGCCAACCGCCGGATCACCTCCGCCGCGGCCCAGGCGATACTCGCGTGGAAATCGGCCGCGAGGTCCGCGACGTTGTCGCCGCGCTGGCGCCGCGACCCGAGCACCGCCAGCAGGTGCAGCGGATCGATGACCCAAGCGCCCTCCTCCGATCGTTCCAACCCCACGCGGATTTCCGACGCCACCCGACGTCCCGCCAGCGACTCGAGCTCCATGGCCGCCTGCCCCTCGTAATCCGCCTTCAGCCGGAGGCCGAGGACGGCGGCCGCCGCGTCGAAGAGCCGCCCCATCGACGACGCCCACGGGGCGTTCACGCCGCGCGTCACCTGCAGCTCCGCGACCGCACGTTCCGCCTCCTGGATCCCGTCCAGCGCGAGGGTGAATGCGGGACCGAGGTGCGGGTCGAGCATCAGGTAGCCGAGGGCGGCACGCCACGGACTGCGGGCGGCCAGGTCGCCTCCGGGAAGCGGTGCCGGGCGCAGGTGGCCCACCCGGCGGAAGCCGAGGAGATCGGCCTGCAGGACTTCCCCACCCCAGACCGTGCCGTCCGCTCCGTAGCCGACCCCGTCGAACGCCAGCGCGAGCACGGGATCGGTGCGGCCGTGCTCCGCCATGACCGCCGCGGTGTGGGCGTGGTGATGCTGGACCGGCTCCAGGACCGGGAGGCCCGTCTCCAACGCGACTCGGGTCGAGAAGTACCCCGGGTGCAGATCGTGGACCACGGCCTCGGGTTCGATGCGAAAGAGCGTCTTGAACCGGCCCAGCGCCGCGTGGAAGTGCTCGAGCGTCTCCAGATTTTCGAGGTCGCCGATATGCTGGCTGATGTATGCGCGCTGCCCGTGCACCAGCGTAAAGGTGTTCTTGAGGTGCGGGCCGACTGCCAGCAGCGGCACCGGACTCCCCACCGGCAGGTCGAGCGGGAGCGGCGCGTAGCCCCGCGCCCGCCGCATCAGGATCGGCCCGATCTCCGTCGGGCGCACCACGGAGTCGTCGTACCGGGCCACGATCTCGCGGTCATGCAGCAGAAAGCCGTCGGCAATACCATCCAGCCGCGCCAGCGCCTCCTGGTTGCCGGTCGCGATCGGCTCGTCGCTCACGTTGCCGCTGGTCATCACCAGCGGGCGCCGGACCCGGTCCAGCAGCAGGTGGTGCAGGGGCGTCGTCGGAAGCATGACGCCCACCCACGCGAGCCCGGGGGCCACTCCGTCCGCCAGCGGATCCCGGCCGCCTCGCTCGAGGAGTACGATCGGGCGCCTGGGCGAGCGGAGCAGCACTGCCTCGTCTCGCCCGACCACACCGAGCTTTCCTGCCTCTTCGAGTGTGCGCACCATGATCGCAAACGGCTTTGCTTCGCGCCGTTTCCGGAGCCGGAGCTGCGCCACGGCCGGTGCATTCGTCGCGTCCACCGCCAGCTGGAAGCCGCCCACCCCCCGGAGGGCGACGATGCCGCCCTTGAAGAGGGTCAGCGCGGCAGCGGACAGCGCCTCGCCCGGCTCGACCGATTCCTGCACCTCCTCCGGTGTGGTGAACCAGAGCCGGGGCCCGCAGGCGGGGCAGCTGTTGCTCTCCGAGTGATACCGCCGGTCGCCCGGTGTGTCGTACTCGCGCTGGCACGACTCGCACTGGGTGAACGGGGCCATGCTGGTCCGCGCACGATCGTACGGCATGGACTCGATGACGGTGAAGCGCGGGCCGCAGTCGGTGCAGGTGATGAACGGGTACCCGTACCGGCGGTCGGCTGGATTGCGCAGCTCGGCCTCGCACTCGTGGCACACGGCCACATCCGGCGAGACCGGCTGTCGGCGGTCCGGCTGGTCGCTGCTCGCCTTGATGTCGAATCCGCACAGCCCGGTCACTGTCCGGGACACGACCTCAATTCGCTCGATCTGCGCGAGCGGCGGAGCCTCGAGTTGGAGCGCGGCCAGG
Organism: uncultured Gemmatimonadales bacterium; assembly: GCA_963705985.1. Classification (GTDB taxonomy): domain Bacteria; phylum Gemmatimonadota; class Gemmatimonadetes; order Gemmatimonadales; family GWC2-71-9; genus SPDF01. The sequence continues at coordinate 983,860 of CAVPLK010000003.1, forward strand.
AACTTCTCCAGGGCACCGGGCGCGCCCTCGACTTCGATCTGGACCTCCCCGGCACTGTTGAGCACCCACCCGTCGAGCGCAAGGCGCGCGGCCAGCCGATGCACAAAGGGGCGGAACCCCACCCCCTGGACCACGCCGGTGACCCGGACCGCGCGCCCCTCCCGGTCGTTCACACCGGCGCGGGGTGCCGGGCCAGCTGTCGGAGAAAGTTGAACCACGTGTCGAGCCCCTCACCGGTCAGGGCGGATGTCCGGAAGAACTCCAGATCCGGATTGACCTCGCGCGCGAAGCCGAGCGCCTGCTCGACGTTGAACGGCACATACGGCAGCAGGTCCGTCTTGGTGAGCACGACGTACTTCGCCTGCCGGAAAACCTTGGGATACTTGAGCGGCTTGTCCTCGCCCTCGGTCACAGAGAAGAGCACCACCTTGGCGCCTTCCCCGAGGTCCCAGCTCGCCGGGCAGACCAGGTTGCCGACGTTTTCGACGAAGAGCAGATCGGTGGCCGCCAGGTCGATGGCCTCCAGCGCGGTCTCGACCTGCCTGGCGTCGAGGTGGCAGGCGCCGCCGGTCACCACCGCCTGGACAAGGCGCGTGGTATGGCGCGCGAGGCGGTCGGCGTCGTTCTGGGTCTGGACGTCCCCCGTGACCACGGCCATCCGGAGTTCGTCGCCGAGGGCGGCGAGGGTGCGCTCGAGGAGGAGGGTCTTTCCGGAGCCCGGTGACGACACGAAATTGAGCGCCGGCACCCCGGCGGCGGCGAGGCGGGCCCGCACCGTCTCGGCGATTTCGTTGTTGCGGGCCATGACGGGCTCTCGGAGTTCAATGGTCCTGACGGTCATCGTCGAGCTCCAGGTAGGTGACGCGGAGGACATCGCCCGGGCAGCGGGTCATGGCCGGCCGCGCCTTGTGAAACGGCGGGGCCGCCAGAAGCGCCTCGAGGCAAAAGAGCAGATTGTCGGGCTCCAGGCCGGCGTCGTCGCCGACATCGAGCCCGACGGTGACGAGCTGCGGCAGTTCCACCGGCGAGAGTCGCTCCTCCGCCAGGCGGCAGACCTCCACCGCGACGCTCATTTCATGCATGGGCCGGCGCCCGCGGCGAAACGCGGACGCCCCACTCCCTCAACTGATCTGCCATCCGGTCCGGCAGCCGCTCGGTGCCCCGCTCCACCGCCGGCGTCATGTCGGACCGCATCTCGATGACCAGCGGTTCGACGCCCAGCGCCACGGTCAGGAGCGGCAGCGTGCCGCGGACCTGGGCCAGGGTCAGCACGTCCACGATGTCCACCTGGTGGGCCGAGAGCTTTTGCCCCAGCACCCTCGGCAGATCGGGGCCATCGAGGAAGACATCGGCGCCGGGGGCGAGCCCGGCGCGGATGGCATCCACCAGCAGCAATTTGCCGGCAGACTCGATGTACGGAAGGAGGTTCATCCCCCAGGTGCCGCCGTCCATCAGTTCGACACCCTCCGACACCTCGAACTGCTCCCGGAAGCGCTCCAGCGCGATGATCCCCACGCCGTCGTCGCCCATGATCGGGTTGCCGAGGCCCAGGACAAGGACCGGCCGGACGCTACTCGTCCACATAGTCGTGGTCGGCGCGAATGTAGTGACCGCCGCTGACGATCCCCGACAGCCCGCCGCCGTGCTCGGTGATTTCCTTCCGCATCACGAGGTAGATGTGGATAATGGGGAAGATGATGAACCACCAGACGCAGAGATGGTGCACGAGCCGGACGATCTGGATGCCGCCGACGGCGTTGATCATCGGCTGCGTGAGGGAGTACCAGAATCCGCCAGGATTGGCCTGGCCGTACATCGAGAATCCGGTGACCACCACGACCACCGACACGACGAAGGTGAAGGTGTAGCTCAATTGCTGCAGCGGATTGTGCCCGATGTAGTGAACGCCCTCACCCTTGCCGATCATCAGGTAGTACTTGACCTGCTTCCACAGGTTGACCCAGTCCCGCACGCGGATCGGGAAGAGCGCGGGCAGCCGCTCGAACTGGTTACCCGCGAAGAGCCAGTACACCCGCACGAGGCCGGTCATCACAAACACGCCGGCGGCGATGTAGTGCGCCAGGCGGATGTAGCCCATCAGGTACTGCGGCGGCCCCCCGGTGGTCAGGAAGTAGGGGCGGCCGATGTAGAGGCCGGTCACGATCAGGACGACAATCGCGAGGGCCGCGATCCAGTGCATGGCGCGGAGCGGGGCGCCCCACGGTTCGACCCAGCGGTAGTTCCCGCTGGGGGGCGCGAAGCGTGCGCCAAGCGGGAAGAGAGGCGAATCGGCCAGCGGCGGCGGCGCGGGGCCATGCCGCGGAGTGGAGGATGTCATTGGACCTTGACCTCCACGATCGGGTGTCCGTCGGCGTCGAGGACGTGGACGCCGCAAGCCATGCAGGGGTCGAACGAGTGGATGGTGCGCAGGATCTCGAGCGGCTGTTCCGGCCGAAGCAGCGGATGGTGGTCCATCAGCGCCGCCTCGTACGGGCCGGGCACGCCCTGTTCGTCCCGCGGCGAGCAGTTCCAGGTGCTGGGCACCACGCACTGATAGCGCGAGATCTTGCCATCCTGAATCTGCACCCAGTGGCCGAGCGCGCCGCGGGCGGCGTCGAGGTAGCCGTACCCCTGCGCCGTCTTCGGCCAGCTCTCCGGATTCCACTTGTCGCCGTTGAAGGTGCGGGAATCGCCGTTCTTGATGCGGGTCACCAGCTGGCCGTACCAATTCTGCATCTGGTTGGCCAGCAGCACGGTCTCCATGCAGCGGGCGCCGACGCGACCGAGGGTCGAGAAGAGCGCGGCCGGCGGCACGTCGAGCCGGGTCAGGAGCTCGGTGACGATTTCCTTGATGTCCTTCTGCCCGGCCGCATACCCCACCAGCATCCGGGAGAGGGGGCCCACCTCCATGGCGCGCCCGTCATACCGCGGCGACTTCATCCAGGTGTACTTCTTCTCGTCCTGCAGGTAGGTCCACGGGGTCGGCGGCCCAGTGTACTTCGGGACGGTTTCCCCCTCCCACGGATGGAGCGAGGCGGCGTCGCCGCCGGAGTACTCGTACCACGAGCTGGTGATGCCTTCCGTGACCAGCGTGTGGTCGTAGGGATAGACCTTGGAGAGGTCGCGGTTCAGCACGATCCCGCGCGGGAAGTAGAGCGAATCGAGGTCATTGCTGTCCACCGACGCATACTCGCCGACGGTCAGGTAGTTCCCGGTCCCGCCGCCGATGGCGCCCCAGTCCTTGTAGAAGCCGGCAATGGCCTGCACGTCGGGCCAGTACACCTCGTCCACGAACCGCTTGGCGCGGGTGATCATGGCCTGCACATCGGCCAGCCGCGCGGCGTTGATGGTGGCGGTGTCGTTGAGGTTGATGGCGCTGGCCATGCCGCCGACGAGGAAATTCGGGTGCGGATTCTTGCCGCCGAAGATGGTGTGGAGGCGAATGACATCCTTCTGCCAGTCGAGCGCCTCGAGGTAGTGCGCCACGGCCAGGAGATTGACCTCCGGCGGCAGCTTGTACGCGGGGTGGCCCCAATACCCGTTGGTGAAGATGCCGAGCTGGCCGCCGGCGGCGAAGGTCTTGATCCGGTTCTGGACCTCCGCGAAGTAGGTGGCGGAGTTGTTCGGCCAGGGGGAGATGCTCTTGGCGATGGCGGCCGTCTTGGCCGGGTCGGCGCTGAGCGAGCTGATGATGTCCACCCAGTCGAGCGCGTGCAGGTGGTAGAAGTGGATGACGTGGTCCTGGATGGTCTGCATCCCGTGGACCAGGTTGCGGATGAGCGTGGCGTTGGGCGGAATGGTGATGCCCAGCGCGTCTTCGACCGCGCGACAGGAGGCCACGGCGTGCACCACGGTGCAGACGCCGCAGATTCGCTGCGTGAAGGCCCAGGCGTCGCGCGGGTCGCGCCCCGTCATGATGGTCTCGATGCCGCGGAACTGCGTGGAGGACGCCCACGCCGTGGAAATCATCCCGTTCTCGGCCTGCGCCTCGATCCGGAGATGGCCTTCGATCCGGGTGATAGGGTCTACGACCACTTTAGTCCTGGCCATCGTGACCTCCCTCCGCCGCCGCAGCCGCCTTCTTGCGCGAGCGAATCTGGTGAACGGTGGTGGCGGCGGCGTGCGCGGCGACGCCGGCGACGGCACCGGCGGCGAGGGCCGCGCCGATCGTGTCGGCGGTCTGCTCGATCCCGAAGCCGGCCACGTTGGGCAGCCGGTTGTAGAACGGGGTCATGGTATCCCAGAAGTTGCGTTCGGTGCAGCCGATGCAGGGATGCCCGGCCCCGATGGGCCAGCTGGTCTTCATGTTCCACTGGAAGATCGGGCAGGGGCTGAACGTCGCCGGCCCCTTGCACCCCACCTTATACAGGCACCACCCCTTGCGGGCGGCCTCGTCGTCGAATTCCTCCACATACTGGCCGGCGTCGAAGTTGGCGCGGCGGGGGCACTGGTCGTGAATGCGCGCCCCGTAGGCGAAGACCGGGCGGCCGTCGGAATCGAGCTCCGGGAGCCCGCCAAAGGTCAGGTAGTGGACCAGCGTGGCCGTCACCGTCTCGGCAATGGGGGGACACCCGGTCAACTGCACCACCGGCTTGTCCTTGATGATATCGGCGATGCCCACCGCCCCCGTCGGGTTGGGCTTGGCGGCCTGGACGCTGCCCCAATGGGCGCAGGCGCCCACGCCAAAGACCGCCTTGGCACCCGCGGCAGCCTCGACCAGCACCTCCTTGGCTGTCCGGCCGCCAATCACCGTATAGATGCCGTTCTCCGCCAGCGGCACCGAGCCGGTCACCACCAGGAGGTACTCCCCCATGTTGGCCTTCATCGAGGCGTGCAGCGCGTCCTCCGCTGCCGTGCCTGAGGCCGCCATGAGGGTATGGGAGTAATCGAGGGAGACGATGTTGAGGATCAGCTCGCCGATGCTGGGATCGGCGCTGCGGAGCACACTCTCGACGCAGCCGGTGCACTCCTGCAGCTGGATCCAGATGACCACGGGTCGCTTGACCCCTTCGAGGGCCGCGGCGATCCGCGGGGCGGCCATTTCGGTCAGGCCGAGGAGGACGGCCATCTGGCCGCAGAACTCGAGAAAGTCACGGCGCGACACGCCGCTGGCCTCGAGATGCTCTCCGAGGGTCTGGTCTTTGGCCCAGGGGAACTGCGTCGGGAAAAACATCGTCTGAACCTCCGGTCCACTTGGTGCGGGATGGACCGGCGGCGGGAGGAGCCCGCCGTCGGGGGGGGAATCCAGCTACAGCAACATCCGAATTACCAGCTAAATCCGATCTGAAGAGTTTCTGAAGATGAGTTCAGTAATTGTACGGAGAGGGATTGAGGGAGCCGACGGCATCTCCGAACTGGGCTCGATCGTGGCCCTGGGCTGCGTTCGGACGGGGGAGGAAATTCCCGGGCGAAGGGCACCGGAACCCAAGATTCCCCAAAGAGTTAGTGAAGGAATCATAAATTTTGTAACGATACCCCCGTATTGCCACGGAGGCCCATTGCGCGAAGCCCGGAGCAAGGAAAATTGCATGCGTCACTCCTTCACTCAAGGGTCATTCCTATGACGTCTCGCACCGTTCGCTCCCGCTCCTTCGCTGCCATCCTCGGCACGCTGGCGCTGTTCGTTCTGGCCGGCTGTACCGAGACCAACACCGAATACGTTGAGCGGCCGCAGTTCAACCCGCCGCCGGACTCGGTGACCGGCTACATGGGCTACTACAACGCCGCCACCCAGCAGACCACCTGCGGCAACTGTCACTCGGGCTACCAGGGCGACTGGGTCGACACCAAGCATGCCGACGCCTACGACGACCTGGTGAACTCCGGTCACGCCGCGGCCTATTGCTTCGGCTGCCACACCGTCAGCGACTACGGCAACACCGGGCGCGGCCTCCGGTTCCAGCCCGGGGATAGCGCTGTGCGAGAGCCCCGGCCTACCATGACGTGCAGTGCGAGAGCTGCCACGGCCCGGGCTACGACCACGTGTCGAACCCGAACGACGACAACCACCCGCTCGCCCGCGCCGGCCTGAAGGACACCGTCACCAGTTGCGGCGCCTGCCACAGCGGGACGCACGCCCCCTTCGTGGAGCAGTGGTCGCAGACCGGCCACGCCGACTCCGACGGCCAACGCCTACCCGGCCGGCAACACCGCCGGTGGCTGCCCGAACTGCCACGAGGGCCGGACGGCGCTCGCCCGGTTCAACGGCGGCAAGCCGAGCACGTACGTGGAACTCGACTCGGTCGGACAGATGACCACCCTGCCGCCCGCCACCTGCGCCGTCTGCCACGATCCGCACGGCAGCCCCTACCAGGGCGCAGCTGCGGTTGCCGGTGGACGCCCCCGACCTGACTGCCAACCTGTGCATGAACTGCCACAACCGGGGCACGACGCCGCCGAACAACTTCTCCAACTCGACCGCCACCAGCACCAAGCGCGGCGCGCACGCCTCACAGGGCGGCATCGTGCTCGGGCAGGGCGCCGGGTACATCCCGCGGTATTTCTCCTATGACACGGTGCGGGCCTACACCTCCCACGCCTCACTCAACAACCCGCGGCTCTGCGCCGGCTGCCACGTGAATTCGTTCACGGTCACCGACGCGGCGACCGGGGCCTTCGTCCTGCAGTCGGTCGGGCACCTGTTCTCGCCCGATCCCTGCCTCGACGCGAGCGGCCAGCCGATCGACGACAACAGCTGCGCCTACCTGCCCGAGCAGCACCCGCAACTGGACTGGCTGTCTCGCCGCCGGCTGCCACGCCAGCGCCGACGTCGCGGCCTCTGCACTGGTCAACAGCAAGAACCTCGTTGCCAGCCTCGCCGACCAGCTCTGGAACGACGTGAACCCGACGCTCAATACCGGCGGTGAGCCGTACATGGACGCGGGGGACACGGGCGCGCTGGTCTACCTGCTGTTCACTGCGGGCAACCCGACTGTGGACGGGGTCCAGGCCTTCAATGCCAGCGACAACATCGTGTCACCGGCGGAAGGCGCCCTGTTCAACATCATGATGTTCGCCGAGGACCTGTACGATCACAACGACGGCTCCTACGGCGTGCACAATCCGTTCTACTACCAGTCGCTGCTCGCGGCCAGCATCGCCGAGGTCAACGACGTGTACGACGCGTTCCTCCCGAGTCCGCCGAGCCCCGCCATCAAGGCGCTCATGGACAAGGCGCTGAGCCGCCCGGGGGTCACCTACAATCCACCCTCACGCACGAAGCTGAGCGCCGCACGTTAGCCGCGTGATCGCCCAGACATTGCACTCGCTTTATCCGACCATGGCTTCCGGCACCACGCCGGGAGCCATGGTCGATTCTTTACAGGCCACGCAGCCCGACAGCGGACTGGTGCCCACGCCGCTGCCGGACCCGGTGGTCAACCTGGTCCAGTGGATCTTCCAGCGGCCAGGCTGGGTCATGGTCTCGGGGATCGTGATCGGCGCCGTCGTCGGCGTCGTGGCCGTCTGGTTCCTCTGGAAGCACCGCCGGGACATCTGGACCTGGCTCGCTACCCGGAGCCGCGGCACCAAGCTCCTGATGGTCTCGACCGCGGGCGTGTTCCTGCTCGCCGCCGGCACGGTGGGCTACAAGGTCAACCACTACATGGAACACGACAATGACTTCTGTCGGGGTTGCCATGTGTTCATTCCCTACGGCCAGCCGTTCGTCCGGCCCGATACCGGGACCTACCTGATCGTCAACCAGCTCGAGGGGAAGCACGACACCCTCGAGTGCCACGACTGCCACCTCCCCGACAAGATCGCCCAGGCGCAGGAGCTGATCCTGTGGATGGTGGACCGGCCCGACAAGGTGCCGGAACACGCCAAGGTTCCGCCCACGGTCTGCAAGAGCTGCCACGAATCGGGGGAGGCCAAGGAGACCTGGCAGGAAATCGTCACCACCGCGGGGCACCGGGTCCACTTCGAGTCCGATTCTCTGAAGGACAAGAACGTGGAGTGCCTGACCTGTCACGCACGCTCGGCGCACCGATTCGAACCGGTGGACTCCACCTGCGCCCAACAGGGATGTCACCTCACCGACGACGTGACCATCAAGCTTGGCAAGATGACCGACGCGGTGGGGCTGCACTGTGCGGTCTGCCACGAATTCACCGCCGCGGTACCTCGACTGGCCACCGTTGATTCTGCGTCCGGGACCCTGGTCCCCGGTGACAACCAGTGCTTCAGCTGCCACGAGATGCAGCAACGGCTCCAGGACTTTGACCCGACCCACGACCCACACAACGGGAAGTGCGGGATGTGCCACAACCCGCACACCAACGTTCAACCGGACGACGCGCTCAAGACCTGCGCGACGGCCGCCTGCCACGGCGACTGGCGCAAGGTCGAATTCCACACCGGGGCGGCGCACCGCAAGGGGATCGAGGACTGCGAGACCTGCCACACGCCGCACGCCGCGCGGGTGGACGCCAGCGCCTGCGCCAGTTGCCACGAACGGGTGCGCGGATCGGCCACCGGAAAGGCGACGGGACGAAAGCCTCCCCTGCCCTTCGACACCACCAAGGCGCTCCGGTCGAGTTCGGCGCAGCCAGACCCGACCAGCCCCCACGGAAAGGGCGATGCGCCGCCGGATGACGACCCTCCGGCGGCGTTGGTCTCTCAGGCCCCCGCCGACAGCTTCGAGCACGCCCGGCACAAGGACCTGAGCTGCATCACCTGCCACACGACCTCCGATCCGACCTCGACCCTGAACTTTGCCGCGCCGCGCGGGTGCCAAATCTGTCACCACACCGCCACCGCGAAGCGCGATTGCGCCGTCTGTCACACCCCCGCCGAGCAGGGTGCCGAGACGGTGCGCGTCACGGTCACGGTGCCGGAACACGCCCCCCGTGCGCGGGATGTGTCGTTCGAACACACCGAGCATCAGGACCTGGCCTGCAAGGAGTGCCACGCCACGCCCGTGACGCTCGCCCCCGAGGCGCCGGTCGCGGGGTGCATCTCCTGCCACGACCAGCACCACACCGAGGCGAAGGACTGCGCCGCCTGCCACGCCGGCGGCGACATCGACACCCCCCATGCCCCTCCCGCCGTCGCCCATGAAGGGTGCGACGCCTGCCACACCCCGGCGCGCATCGCGCAGCTGACGCCGTCGCGACCGTTCTGCCTGACCTGCCACCAGCCGCAGCAGGCCGATCACTACCCGACGAAGGAGTGCACGCCGTGCCACCTCGACGCGACGCCGGCGGAATGGCGGTCGCGCCTGGTGGGTGGGAGGGGCACATGAACCTGCGGAGCGTCGCCGCCGCGGTTGCCCTGGTGGTCCTTCTCCCGGCGGCCGGGTCGGCCCAGGGCTACAACCTTCGCCTGACAGGCGGCATCCAGGGGGTGAGCTTCCGCGGCTACACCGCGGACAGCATCCCCATCGACAGCGTGGTCACCACCGGCAACGGAAGCCTGGAGACCCCCACCGGCTACGCCGTGTCCTGCACCTCGGGCGTGGCCTACTGCAACTACTGGGTCCCGGGGCCCATCAACACCACCGCCCCCGCCGTAGCGCAGGCGGCGCTGACGATGTGGGGCCTCGGCCTCCCCGGCCTGCGCGTGCAGGTCAACGGCTACGCCACCACCGATTTCAACACCACCGCCTCCTGGCCGGGCACCTCACCGAACTTCCAGCTCATCGAGGGCTACGCCGAATACGCCGCCCCCGCCTGGACGCTCGTCGCCGGGCGCAAGCTCATCGCCGGGCGCCTGGGGGCGTACGGCTTCGACGGCGGGCAACTCACGGGACGGCTCCCGAGCGCCGGGCTGGCGCTCTCGGGCTATGTCGGCTGGGGGCTGGCGCAGGGCTCGAACCTCCTCTTCACCTCCAGCGAGGCGAATCCCCAAGAGGACTACCAGCCTGCGGAGAGCCCGATCGTTGCCGGCTTGATCGGCACCTGGAATTCGCCGCACGCTGAGCTGACCGCCGAATACCGGAGGGAAGTGGACCAGACCACCGACTACTTCGGGTCCGAGCGGATCGCCGCGTCGGCGACCCTCCGACCCTACGGGGGGTGGAGCCTGGTCGGCGGCGCGATTTACGACATGGCCAGCGGGCTGTGGGGCAGCGCAGACGCCGCTCTCCGCTTCGCCACCCCCAAGCTTGGCGTGGTGGCCGGGTATCGGCGCTACGCCCCGTTCTACGAGCTCTGGACCGTCTGGGGCGCCTTCAGTCCCGTACCGTACAACGCCCTCTACGGGTCCGTGTCATACCAGGCCACGAAGCGCCTCCAGCTCCGGCTCCGCGGGGAGACCTACCAGTTCGAGGATTCCGAGACCCTGACGCCGCTGGTTTCCATCGGCGACTCGGGATGGCGATATTCGCTCGGCGGCACCTACCAGATTTCGAACGCCTGGCAGGCCCAGTTGGGATACGAGAACGAATTCGGTGTCGGCGCCTCGTCGAGCGGCTGGGATGGCAGCGTGACCTTCGCGCCGACCGGCAAGTACTCCATCATGGTGTACGGGAACTCCCTCTCCCGGCCACTCGAGTACCGGTGGGACCAGTCGGTGGTGCTGGTGTACGGGATGCAGGCCTCCGTGGTGGCCCGGGACAACGTGAGCGTGGCCTTCACGATGGCCCGCTACGACGAGAACCGGGAACGGCCCGACGCCGCTTCGTTCGAGTGGGACCAGATTCGCTTCGGAGCCAAGGTCGTCATGACTTTCAGCTCGGCGGACCGGCTGCCCCTCCCCAAGGCCATCACCAACCGACCGGCGGGGTACTGAAATGCGTCGCGTACTCCTGCCCCTGATACTGGCGCTCGCCGCGGTCACGGCCCCCGCGGCCGCACAGCAGGGTGACCGGTTCGATCACCCGCAGCACGCCAAGGTCTTCCCGAGCTGCACCGCCTGTCATGCCGGCGCTCTCGATCCCTCCCGGTCGCTCCTCCCCTCCGGGCAATCGTGCGCCAGCTGCCACGACGGCACCATCGAGCGCCGGGTGGAGTGGAAGGCACCGCCGCCGGCCGGAACCAACCTCCGATTCACGCACGCCGAGCACAAGACGGAAGTACTCGAGCAGGCGGGGTCCGATTCCACGCTGAGCTGCCAGGCCTGTCATACCCCTGACGGGAGCTCCTGGATGACGGTCGAGCCGGCGGTGATGCCGCAGTGCTTCACGTGCCACGGCATCAAGGTGGAGCACCTCGCCGCCCCCGACACCGCCTGCGCCACCTGCCATCTCACCCTCGCGCAGGCCACGACGCTCACCATGGCCCAGGTGAGGGAGTTCCCGGCACCGCCGTCGCATGAGGCGGCCGGGTTCATGGGAGCCGACGGGCACGGCGCGCAGGCCAAGGCTGGCACCGGACCGACGACCTACCTCGTGGCACCGAGCTGCGCCACCTGCCACGCGCAGGAGTTCTGCATCACCTGTCACGTGAATGCCCCGGAAACTCCGACCATCCAGGCGCTGGCCCAGGACCCCCGATCGCTCGCCATTCCGGTGCGTCTCGAGGAACCCGCCACGCACGAGCAGCCCAATTTCGTGACGACCCATGGCAAGTCGGCGCGCAAGAGCGCCGCGGCCTGCCAGACTTGCCACACGCAGGAAAGCTGCATCGCCTGCCACATCACGCCGCCACGCACCGTCACGACGCTCTATGCGAGCGGACCCGGACGCGGCAGCGGTGCGCAGGTGGAGCGGAGCCGTCCCGCCAGTCACATGGCGGACTTCAGCGCCATCCACTCGCCGGTGGCCAACAGCAACCCCCAGTCCTGTGAAGGGTGCCACGCGCGCCCGCAGTGCCTCGATTGCCATCGCGGGACGCCCGACCGCACGCCGCAGTACCACCCGCAGACCTTCCTCGAGCGGCATCCGGCGGCGGCGTACGCGCGCGAGACCAACTGCAGCGATTGCCACAACCCCGGTGCCTTCTGCCAGACCTGCCACGTGCAGTCGGGCCTCGGCAGCCCCAAGGGGGCGCTCCAGGCGGGCTACCACGACGCCTACCCGGCCTTCCTGCTCAACCACGGCCAGGCGGCCCGCCAGAGCCTCGAGAGCTGTACCTCCTGTCACGTCGAGAAGGACTGCCTGAGCTGCCACTCGGCGCTCTACGGCCGCGGCTTCAACCCGCACGGCCCCGGCTTCGACCCCGAGCAGCTCCGCTCCAAGAACCCGCAGATGTGCACGGTGTGCCACGGACAGCGGGTGCCCAGCGCGAAGTGAGGTCCGCAGGGCAGCAGGGCCGACGGACTCCTCGCCGTCCTTCCCTCGCAGGCGGGAATCCAGTGGAACGGCAGCTGGACCCCCGCGTTCGCGGGGGTGACGGTCGGACAGGGGGGGGACGGCAGGGCAACGGGGCAGGAAACTGATTGAGGATACAAGATCAGAACGGCCCCGGGTGCGAGCATCCGGGGCCGTTTGTCCGCCAGCGGGAGCTACCGGATCAGGATCTTGTTGGTGACCGCCGACGGCACCTTCGGCAGGTGGACCAGCAGCACCCCTTCCAGATAGGTGGCCGTGATCTTCTCGGCCGCGACCGCCGCCGGCAGCCGGATCATCCGGTGAAACTCCCCCCACTCCCGCTCGGCCAGGAGATAGCGCTCGGTCGGTTCGGCCACGGGGAATTCACGGCGGCCGTTCAGGGTGAGCAGCGTCCCGACCAGCGTGATGTCGAGATTCTCCCGGTGGGCGCCGGGCACATCCATGCGGACGATGTACTCCGTCTCGGTTTCCAGCAGGTCGAAGGGAGGGAGCCAGGCGGCGGGTTCCGCATAGGGGGGCCGCGCCAGGGCCTCGGGGGCGAAGGTGTTGTGGAACAGCCGGTCGAACACCTGGTCGATGTCGTTGCGCACCTTGGCCATGACGGGTGCGGCCTTCACGATTCTCATGTTTCCTCCTGATAGAGACCGTGCCACGACCATACCACCTCGGCGTTGAAGCCGGTGTGAAGCGGGGTTGAAATCATGGCCACGAAGTTCGTCCGCAGGGGTTCTGGCGGCTCGCCGACCCGAAAATTTCGCTGGCATCTGCCGCCGGAATACTGCTGGGAGCGTCCTCCGCGGCCGTTGCGGGCCCGATCGCCTTCGGGTGGCTCCTGCTGACCGCGGTGGGGTTGTTTGGCGTAGAGGTAGCAAAGAACGCGTCAGGAGAGGTCTTTGACTGGGACTCCGGCACGGACCTGCGGGTCCGTCAGGAGGACCGGAGTCCCTTCTCGGGCGGCAAGCGGGTCCTGGTGGACGGACTGCTGACCCGCGGGCAAACGTGGGGAATCGCCGTCGCGGGATATCTTGTCGCGGCCGCCGTCGGCCTGAGCATCGTGGGCTGGCGCGAGGAGCGCGTACTCTGGTTCGGGCTGGCGGGGATCGGCCTGGCGTTCTTCTACCACGCCCCGCCCTTCCGCCTCAGCTACCGCGGCCTCGGCGAACTGGCCGTCGCCGTCGCCTACGGCCCCCTCGTGTGCTGCGGGACCTACCTGGTCCAGCGCGGCACATTGCCGACTGAAATCGTCCTGCTTTCCCTGCCTCTCGGCATCCTGATCGCCGCGTTCCTCTGGATCAACGAGTTCCCCGACTACGCGGCCGATGCACTCTCCGGCAAGCGCACGCTCGTGGTGCGCCTGGGACGGGTTCGCGCCGCACAGGGCTTCGCCTGGCTCGGCGTGGCCGCGGCCTCGGTCCTTGCCAGCCTGCCAGCTGCCGGGCTGCCATCAACGGTCTGGTTGGGGAGCGCCGCCGCGCTGCGCTACATCCCCGCCGCACGGATCCTGCTGGCCACTCCGGAGGACACCGCCCGGAGTCGTCCCCGCACAGGCGATGGCGTTACAGGCGTTTCTGCTCTACGCCGTCGGTGCTTCCATCGGCATGTTCATCGGGCGGTGACGCGTGGAGCACAAGAAAGTTTCGCCGGTCGTTCACCATCGTTTCACGCCCTCGATCCTATGTTAGGGTCGCACCATTCACCAGGGGGCGTTATGAAACTGGCCAAGCTCAACCCAATCCTCGGCAACGTGGAGAAGATCGATCGGCTTTTTGATCCCTTCCTCACGGGGCCGCTCTTCCCCGAACTCGCAACCAGGGGCTTCGAAGCCACTTGGGTGCCGACGCTGGACCTCGCCGAGAACGACAAGGCGTTCATGGTCCGGATCGAAGTGCCCGGCATGCCGAAGGAGAATCTGGACGTGAAACTGACCGGTGAAGTGCTGACCATCACCGGGCATCGCGAGGCCGCGAAGGAAGTTCCAGGCGAGAACTTCCTGTACAGAGAGCGGGAGACCGGCAAGTTCGTCCGGACCATCCGCCTGCCGGCCGCCGTGATGGAGGGGAAGATCGAGGCGCACTACACCGACGGCGTGCTGAATGTGACGCTGCCGAAGGCCGCACCGGAAGTGCGGAGCAAGATCACCATCAAGTAGGGTGATTGGCGCCTCGATGGACGAACGGCCCCGGGCACAGTGCCCGGGGCCGTTCTGCGTATCCGCCCCTGCGGGGAGGCCCCCGCGGGGCCGCCAACGCGATCTCATTCTTCGAATCGTGCCCAGGCGAGCGCCGCGTGAATGGCCCGCTCCCAGCCGGCGCGCCAGGCGGCTCGCTCAGTCGGAGTCGACGCGGGCTCGAACCGGGTGAAGCGCCTCCCCTCCAGAAACTGCGCCGAATCCCGCCAGACCCCGAGCGTGATTCCGGCCAGCCCAGCTGCGCCGAGGGCGGTGGTCTCGAACATGTCGGGCCGCTCGACCGGCGCTCCGAGGACATCGGCGAGGAACTGCATCAGCCAGCCGTTGGCGCTGGCCCCGCCGTCCACCCGCAGGGCACCCGGCTCGAGTCCCGCGTCCCTTCGCATCGTCTCGACCAGTTCCGCACTGCTGAACGCCATCGCCTCGAGGGCGGCGCGCACCAGGTGCGCCCGGGTCGTCCCGCGGGTGAGCCCGGTGACGGTCCCGCGGGCTTCCGCCTCCCAGTGCGGCGAACCGAGGCCCACGAACGCGGGCACGAAGTGCACGCCCCCGGTGTCCGGGACGCTGCGCGCCAGCGCCTCCGACTCGTCCGCCCGGGCCACCAGGCCGAGGCCATCGCGAAGCCACTGGACGGCGGCGCCGGCAATGAAGACGCTCCCTTCAAGGGCGTAGGCTGGCTCCCCGCGGGGGCCGCAGGCGGCGGTGGCCAGCAGTCCGTGCGCCGAGTGAGGCCGGCGGTCGCCGGCGTGCATCAGGAGGAAGGTGCCGGTCCCGTAGGTGTTCTTCGCGCTGCCGGCAGCCACGCACCCCTGCCCGAAGAGTGCCGCCTGCTGGTCGCCGGCGATCCCGGCGATCGGCATCGAGAACCCGAAGTGCTCGGTGCGACATTCTCCACTCACCGCACCCGAGGCGACGATTGTTGGGAGCATGGCGGGCGGAACGTTGAACAGCGTGAGGAGTTCGGCCTCCCAACTCCGCGATTCGAGGCCGTAGAGCATGGTCCGCGAGGCGTTGGTGTGATCGGTCACGTGGCTCGCGCCGTTGGTGAGCCGAGCCACGAGCCAGCTGTCCACCGTGCCCGCCGCCAGTTCCCCTCGCTCGGCCCGGTGCCGCACGGCGGCGTCGGCGAGCATCGATTCCAGCTTGGTTGCGGAGAAATAGGGGTCGGGCACCAGGCCGGTGCGTTCCCGCAGCATCTCGGCGAGCCCCAGGGCGCGGAGCTCGGCGCATCGGGGCGCCGTCCGGCGGTCCTGCCACACGATGGCTCGTCCGACCGGCGCCAGCGTCGTCCGGTCCCAGAGCACGATGGTCTCCCGCTGGTTGGTGATGCCGAGACCGACAGGCCGGTCGCCCGACTGTGCGATGGCCTCGCGCCCGGCCTCCAGGGCGCCCTGCCACAGGTCCTGCGGGTCGTGTTCGACCCAACCGGGCCGGGGAAAGTGCTGCGGGAGCTCCCGGTATCCGCGGCCCAGCACGGTGCCATCCTGGTGGATGACGAGAGCCGTCGTTCCCGTGGTGCCGGCGTCGATGGAGAGGATGGAAGACATATCAGCGGGGCTGGACGGCTGCGGGACGGGGCACCGGCGATGCCCTGCGTGAGTAGAGGATGCCTCCGACGATGAGCACGGCGCCTCCGATCTGGATGGAACGGGGGTGCTCTCCCAGGAGCGGCCAGGCCACGAGCATGGCGACGAGCGGGATCATCGAATTGAAGATGGCGGTGCGACCGCTGCCCACCACGCGGACCGCGTTGTTCCAGAGGATATACGCGACCACGATCGCGAGGAGGGTGGCGTACCCGACGCCGGTCCAGGCGCGGAGGCTCAATCCGCCCCAGTCGAGGTCGACGAGCCCTGGTCCTCCCAGCAGGAGCAGTCCCGGCGCGCCGGTCGCCATGGTCCAGGCGGTCAGGCGCAGCGTCGAGATCTGCAGGCGCATCGCCCGGACCCCGAGCGTGAAGAAGGCCCAGCAGAGCGTGGCCCCGAAGATGGCGAGATCTCCCGTCAGACGGCCGACGCCGAGCTCCACGCCCTTGCCCGCCAGAATCAGGGCCACACCGGCAAAGCCGAGGAGACCGCCGGTCACCACGGACCGGCGCAACGCCTCGATGCCCGTGACCGCGCCGAGGAGCGCCACGATCAATGGCGTCGTGGCGATGATCAGGGAGGCGTTGGCCACCGACGTGTGGGTGAGTCCGTACATGAAGAAGACCTGGTAAAGCGTGTTGCTGAGCAGTCCCATCCAGACCAGGGTCCACCACGCCTCGCGGGGGAGCGCAATGGAGCCTTCCCGCCACTTCAGCACCGAGAGGAGGATCACCGCCGCCAGCGAGAATCGCAGGCCGGCGAAGCTGAGCCCTGACATCTCGGCCAGCGCCATCTTCATGAAGGAGAAGTTGGCGCCCCAGATCAGCACGACGACAAGCATCGCCGCCTCGGCGCGCGCCATCTGGCGGGTCTCGGTCACACCGCCTCGCGCCCGCGGGCGTGGCAGCGGCACTCCGCTCGAACGGGCACGCAGGGCGTCATGGCATTAAAATGCCCTCGTTCCGGACAGTTGGCCACCGCCCTCCAACCCGACCCCACTCATGCCCTACGAAACGCTGCTCCTCGACGTGCGTGACGGAATCCTGGTCCTGACCGTCAACCGCCCTGACAAGCTCAACGCCCTGAACGACGCCGTCATCGCCGACCTGGACCGGGCAGTGGCGCAGATCGAGGGCGACGATGCCATCAAGGGGGTCATCCTGACGGGCGCGGGGCCCAAGGCGTTTGTGGCCGGCGCCGACATCGTGGAGTTGTCGAAGCAGAACCAGATGACGGGCAAGGCCCGCGCGATGCGCGGCCAGGCGGTGTTCCGGCGGCTGGAGCGCTGCGGGAAGCCCGTCGTGGCGGCGGTCAACGGCTTTGCCCTCGGCGGCGGCTGCGAGCTGGCCATGGCCTGTCACCTCCGGGTCGCCAGCGAGAGCGCCAGGTTCGGGCAGCCGGAAGTGAAGCTGGGTATCGGGCCCGGCTACGGCGGCACCGTGCGGCTGCCACGCCTGGTCGGCAAGGGGCGCGCACTCGATCTGCTCCTGACTGCCCGCATGGTCGGCGCCGAGGAGGCGCTGCAGATGGGGCTCGTCAACCGGGTCGTCCCGGCGGACCAGCTGATGGCGGAGGCGGAGCAGCTGCTCCGCAGCATCCTGGCCAACGGCCCGCTTGCCGTCCGGCTCTGCATCGAGGCGGTGGACGCCGGACTCGAAATGAGCATGGACGAGGCACTCCTGCTCGAGGCAAATCACTTCGGGCTCCTGGCCTCCACCGACGACATGCGCGAGGGCATGAGCGCCTTCCTCGAGAAGCGCCCGGCGTTGTTCCGCGGCAGCTGAGCCAGCGTGCATCTCGACCGCATCGTTCTGCGGGGATTCCGGAATCTCCGTGACCTCGACCACCCCCTCCCCCCGGAGGGGGCGGTGTTCCTGGGCCCCAACGCCCAGGGGAAGACGAACTTTCTCGAGGCGATCGGCTATCCGGTACTCTTCCGGGCGCTTCGGGGGGCGACCGACGCCGAAGTCGCCGGATTCGGTGGCCCCGGTTTCCGGCTGGAGGCCTCCTTCCACGATGGCGAGCGCAGCCGCACGGCCGAGGTGACCTACACGGCGGGCAAGCGGCAGAAGCGGATCTTGGTGGATGGCGCGCCGGTCTCCCGGCTCTCGGAGGCGGTCGGCGCCTGGGTGGCCGTCGCGTTCCTGCCGAGGGACGTGGCGCTGGCGGCAGGGCCGGCCACGGAACGGCGACAGTATCTCGACCGGATGCTCTCGCTGGCCTCCGCCGACTATCTCCGCGCGCTGGCCCGCTATCGGGCGGCGCTGGCGCAGCGCAACGCCGCCCTCAGGCAGGGGCAGGAGCCGCTGGCGCGGGCCTTCGATGCGCCACTGGCCGCGGCCGGGAGCGAAGTGACCGCCCGTCGACTCCGCTGGGCATCCGGCGCCGCCACTCGTTTTGCCGAGGGATTCGCCTCGCTCGGAGAACAGGGCCCGACGGGGCTCGCGTACCGGACCGACGCCGCGCTTTCGGACCCGGCGGGATGGGTGGACGCGCTGCAGCGGGCGCGGGTGCGCGACCTCGGCCGGGGGATGACCAGCATCGGTCCCCACCGGGACGACCTGCTGCTGACGATCGACGGCCGGTCGCTTCGCGACTTCGGCTCGACGGGACAACTGCGAAGCGCCGCCGTGGCACTCCGACTGCTCGAACTGACCACGATCGAGGAGGCGCGAGGGGTGCCCCCGGCCCTGCTCCTCGACGATGTCTTTGCCGAACTGGATTCCGACCGCCAGGCCCGCCTGGCCGACCGATTGCTGTCGCAGCGGGCCGGGCAGGTGTTCGTGACCGCACCGCGGCGAGATGAGCTCCCGGCGGGCCTGAGGTTGCCGGTCTGGACGGTCCACCAGGGCGTCGTGACGGGAGCCGTATGAAACGAGAAGCACGACCCGGAGACAAGAAGCGCCTGCTGACGCCGCTCGCCCAGGTGCTCGACGAGTACCTGAAGTCGTCCGGGCTCGGAAAGGGCGTGGAACGGGCAGAGGTGGTGCAGCGCTGGCCGGAGCTGGTCGGCCCCCAGATCGCGGCGGTCACCGAGGCAGAATCGGTGTCGGAAGACGGTGTGCTCCGGGTGCGGGTGGCAACGGCGCCGTGGGCCAGCGAGTTGAGTCTGATGACCCCGCGTATCCTGGCCCGGGTCAACGCGGGACGGACAGGACGGATCAACTCGATCCGCTGGATCGCCGGGCCGCTGGGTCGGCGGGACTGAGTACCGCGGCAATGACAATACCTGTGGAGTGATTACGCCGCCGCGCCGGTCCCGTAGATTCCCCCGACCACCGCGCCGTACACCATGTGGCCGATCAGGCTCCCCATCCAGCCGGCAAACATCCCCATCCCCATCATCGGCATCACCACGACCATGGCCATCAGCCACGGCGCCAGACCGAAGATGGCGCCGCGCATCGGCGCCGGGCCGGGGAGCTTGCTGGCCACCGCGGCATACCCGATGGCGAGAATCACCCCGATCATGAGGTGGGCCATCCACCCGGCGAGGATCATCCCCCCCATCTGCATCGCGAGCATGTCCGCCGGGTTCATCGGCGGCATTCCCATCATGGGCGCCACGAAAAGCCCGATGGCCGTCATCACCAGCGTCCCGACGATACCGGCCAGAATGGCCTTGCCCCAGTTGATTCGCATGTGGACTCCCTGAAGAAGGATGAGTGCTGTCGACCACGACGGCGCGGCTGCGCCCTGCCGAGGCGTGATACGCTCAGATCTGCTGACTAATCCAGGGAGGCCCGGAATAGTTCCCACTCGCCGGCGCGACCCCATGGCCGGGAACTTCCGGGGCCCGAAATGCGTTTGTCCCTATATGTCGTGTGGGTGCGACGGAAACGCAGTTTTCCCAGCGAGAGTGCAATGTGACGATTCGCAGCTTCGGTGATCCGGAAGGTCCACGCTGGCCCGACGTAGTCGGATCGGCGCCCCTGCTGGTGCTCTACAAGCACAGCCCGATTTGCATGACCTCCTCGGTCGCCCGCTCGGAGGTCAGGGCCCTGCAGGCGGCGCTCCCGACCCTCCCGATCTACCAGATCGACGTGATCCGCGACCGCGGGCTGGCGCACCGGATGGCGGCCGACCTGCAGGTGCGGCACGAGTCGCCCCAGGTCTTCATCATTCGTGACGGTCATGTCGTCTGGCATACCTCCCACTTCGCGATCAAGGCGAGCACCCTCCTCACGCAAGTCGACCGGGTCCGGCATATGCACTCGGCCGAGGCGACCGAGACAGCCTCCCGCTGATGGAGCGGCCCCTGCGGGACGCTCAGTTCCGCACCGAGGCGCTGCCCTGCTTCGAGGATGTGGCGCGCTACGCGCTGTCGCTCACCCGGGATCAAGACGAGGCCGACGACCTCACGCAGGATACCTTTCTCCGGGCCTTTCGGTCGTGGCATCAGTACACCGCCGGCACCGAGTGCCGGCGGTGGCTCTTCACCATTTGCCGCAACCACTTCCTCCGGCGGCAGGAACGAGGAAAGCGAGTGGCGTCGTATGACGATCCCGAGGTCGAGGCGCTGGCCGCTGCCTCCGTACATGCCACTGCGGTGCATTCGGGATGGTCGGACATCTTCGATCGCGTGGATCTCGGGGACGCCCTCACCCATGCGCTGGCGGGACTGGCGGAACCGTTCCGCGATGCCGTGGTGAGCGTCGATCACCTGGACCTCAGTTACGAAGCGGCCGCCGAGCTGCTTGGGGTGCCGATTGGAACCGTGCGCTCCCGCCTCTTCCGCGGACGCCGGCTGCTGCAGGAACAGCTGCTGACCTTTGCGAAGGACGCCGGCCTGACGATGGAACGGCACGACTCACCGGGGGAGGCGTCATGATGCCGATGGACGGGATGCTCGACTGCGACGCCGTGATCCGGCAGCTCTGGGACTACCTCGACGACGAGCTCACCCCGGAGCGGATGGAGCAGATCGGCGCCCACCTGGCGGTGTGCCAGCGCTGCTTCCCGCAGTACCAGTTCGAGCGCAGCTTTCTTGATGTGTTGGCCGCCGCGAAGCAGGACCACCCGGCGCTCGATCAGCTGCGCAGGCGGGTGGCTGCCGCACTGGAGGCGGAGGGGTTGTCAGGAGACCTAATGGCTTGACCAGTAATGGTTTACCGCCTATTCTTCAGGGCATCGCCGGCCCCCGTTCCGGCCCACCCTGAACCAGGCTTCACACCCATGGCAGACGAGCGACCGGCTGGACCGAAGGGGCAGGACTACGGCGCAGGTTCCATTCAGGTGCTCAAGGGGTTGGAGGCGGTCCGCAAACGGCCCGCGATGTACATCGGGTCGACCGGGGAGAACGGCCTCCACCACCTGGTGTACGAAGTGGTGGACAACTCGATCGACGAGGCGCTGGCCGGCTACTGCGACCAGGTCTCGGTCACCATCAAGAAAGACAACGTCATTTCCGTGACCGACAACGGTCGCGGCATTCCGGTCGACATTCACCCCATCGAGAAGATCCCGGGCGTCGAACTCGCCCTGACGGTGCTGCACGCCGGCGGGAAATTCGACAAGTCCACTTACAAGGTGTCGGGCGGCCTGCACGGCGTCGGCGTCTCGGTGGTCAATGCCCTCTCGGAGCGGCTCGAGGTGGTGGTGGACCGCGACGGCAGCCGGCATCACATGGCCTTTGCCCGTGGCAAGACCACCAAGCCGCTCAGCGTCCTCGGCAAGGCGAAGGGGACCGGCACCACGGTCACCTTCAAGCCGGACCCCGAGATGTTTTCGGTGCTCGAGTTCAGTTACACCACGCTGGCCGATCGCCTCCGCCAGCTCTCCTTCCTGAACAAGGGCATTACGATCACCCTCCGCGACGAGCGGAAGGATGAGCCGAAGGAAGAGACCTTCTTCGCCAAGGGCGGGCTGGTCCAGTTCGTCGAATGGCTCAACCGCAACAAGAAGACACTGCACCCCAAGGTGATCGCGTTCTCGGCCACCAAGGACGATGTCGAGGTGGACGTCGCCCTGCAGTACGAGGACGGGTACAACGAGAACACCTTCACCTTCGTCAATAACATCAATACGCACGAGGGTGGCACCCACCTCACGGGATTCAAGTCGGCCCTCACCCGCACGATCAACGAGGCCGCCAAGCGGACCGGGGCGCTCAAGAAGGCGGACTTCACCCTCTCCGGCGATGACGTGCGCGAAGGGATGACCTGCGTCCTGCACGTGAAGGTCAAGGAACCGCAATTCGAGGGACAGACCAAGACGAAGCTGGGGAACGGGGAAGTGGAGGGCATCGTCCGACAGGTCGTCAACGAACACCTGGGCAGCTACCTCGAGGAGCATCCTCCGGTCGTCCGCGCCATCCTCGACAAGGCGGTCAGCGCGGCGCTGGCGCGGGAAGCGGCCCGCAAGGCGCGCGACCTGGTCCGGAAGAAGTCCGGCCTCGAGAACGCCGTGCTCCCCGGGAAGCTGGCCGACTGCTCACTCGACGACCCGGCGCTCTGCGAGATCTACCTGGTCGAGGGTGACTCGGCCGGCGGCAGCGCCAAACAGGGCCGCAACCGGGCGTTCCAGGCCATCCTGCCGCTGCGCGGCAAGATCCTGAACGTGGAGCGGGCCCGCATCGACAAGATTCTCAGCAACGAGGAAATCCGGTCGATGATCACCGCCATCGGGGCCGGCGTCCGCGAGGAGTTCAAGCTGGAGGACGTGCGGTATCACAAGATCATCCTGATGACCGACGCCGACGTGGACGGCGCGCACATCCGGACGCTGCTCCTGACCTTCTTCTTCCGGCAGATGCCGGAGCTGATCGATGCAGGCTTCGTGTACATCGCCCAGCCGCCGCTCTACCGCGTCGCCAAGGGGAAGGAAGAGTATTACGCGTACAACGAGACGGAAAAGGACGAGTACGCCAAGCGGTTCGGGGCCGACGAGGGCAAGACCGGCATCATGATCCAGCGCTACAAGGGACTCGGCGAGATGAACCCCGAGCAACTCTGGAACACGACGATGGACCCCGAAAAGCGCACGGTGCTGCGGGTGACACTCGACGACGCGGTCGAGGCGTCCAACTTGTTCAACGAGCTGATGGGCGACGAGGTCGAGCCGAGGCGCGCCTTCATCGAACGCAACGCACATTACGTGACCAACCTCGACGTCTGACCCGATCCAGGACAGGCAGGTGAAAGCGCCCCCAGCGGAATGTTCGCCGGGGGCGCTTCTCGCATGGGACCACGCCGCGCGGCCCTAGGCCCGCAAGTGGTCCGCCCGCCAGTCCTTGATCATGCCCTTGATGACCTTCTGGTCGGTGAGCTGTTCATCCAGCACCCGCCTGGCCAGTGCCGGCAGCTCGCCATCGGAGGCAAACCGCAGCGCCACCAGTTGCTTCGGTGAAAATTCCGGAATCCGCTGCTTGAGATCGCCGGAAAAAAGCGCCCCCATCCGCAACCGCTCCTCGAGGCGGATGATCCGATCCTGAACCGTCAGGACAAACACCCGCGCGTACCAGGTCACCAGCGCCAGGCCGAGGGCGAGCATGATGCCCACCGCGGAGTCAAACGCAGGGTGCGTCACGAACATGGTGACTTCGTACCCGAGGGCGATCACGATCAGACCGAAGAGCAAGCCGTGGAAGGCCGGCACCATGCGGGGATGATTGGAGAAGTCTTGTGGTCCGGCAGCCATTCGCACCTCGAAGTGAAAGAAGAGTCCTGCGCAGGTCAGGCCGTGAGTCGCTCGACGCCGTCACGGGTGATGCGATGCGACACGAGCGGGCGGCCCTCCCGGGCGGGCCCACCAATCACGACGGCGCTCGAGAGCGCCGCCGCACCTGCTTCCAGACCGGCAGCGTCCCGCGCGTAGATAGTTGCGAGCGGCTGCCCAGGCACCACCTCGTCGCCGGGACGCACGGTGATGACGAACCCGACGGTGGGGTCCACCTGATCCTCCACCCGCGCCCGTCCGCCGCCCATCGCGTTGACGCCGAGCCCGACTGCCTTCGGGTGGACCGCGGCGACCTTGCCGCGTGCGGGAGCCGCATACACCGCCGAGTGGGCGGCTTGGGGGAGGGCGGCCGGGTCGTCGACGATTGCCGGATTGCCGCCCTGCGCTTCGATGATTTCCGCGAACTTCCGCCGCGCCGCCCCGCTGGCGATCGTTTCCCGCAGCCGGCGCCGTGCCGCTGCGCCGTCCGGTGCAAGGCCCGCCGCCTTCAGCAGCTCCACCCCCAGCGCCAGCGTGACCTCCATGAGGTCCTCCGGCCCTTCGCCCCGGAGGGCGAGGAGGCACTCCTCCACCTCCAGGGCATTGCCGCAGGCGTTGCCGAGGGGGCGATCCATGGCCGTCACCAGCGCCACCGTGCGCACCCCGCTCGCCTCACCCAGGTCGATCATCGTCTTCGCCAGCGCGAGGGCGTCGGCCTCCTCGGGCAGGAACGCCCCGCTCCCGGCCTTCACGTCGAGAACCAGAGCGTTGAGTCCCTCGGCGAGTTTCTTCGACATGATGCTCGCGGCGATGAGGGGCACCGACGGCACGGTGCCGGTGACGTCGCGGAGAGCGTAGAGCCGCCGGTCGACCGGTGCGATGTCGGGGGTCTGGCCGAACAGGGCGCAGCCGATCTGCCGCACCTGGGCCATGGCGTCCGGCAGCGTCAATTGCGTGGAGAAGCCGGGGATCGATTCCAGCTTGTCGAGGGTTCCCCCGGTGTGCCCGAGCCCGCGCCCCGACATCATCGGCACGGCGGCCCCGCAACAGGCGAGCATCGGAGCCAGGAGGAGCGAGGTCTTGTCCCCGACGCCCCCGGTGGAGTGTTTGTCCACCCGGGGGGTGTCCCAGCCGTCAAAGCGCAGCCGGTCGCCCGACGCCAGCATGGCCGCGGTGAGCTCGGTGAGCTCGGCGTTTGAGAGCCCGCGCCAGACGACGGCCATCAAGAGGGCCGACATCTGGTAATCGGGAATCTCCTCCGCGGCGTATGCCCGCACGAGGGCGGCCCAGGTGCCCGGCGGAAGCTCGGCCCCGTCTCGCTTGCATTCAATGAGCGATGGAATCACCATTAAGGACATCCTCCCGAACCGCTGGACCCCCACGCCCGGAGCCGTTGTGCGCCTGTTGCCCGCCGCCGCCCTCGCGGTACTGATGGCCACCCCGGCCGCGGCCCAGTCGGTGCCCGAGCTGGTGGCCGCCGGCGTCGTGGCGATGGACGCCCGGAACCCGGTCGCGGCCCTGAAGGACTACCAGCGGGCGCTGGCCATCGATTCGACCAGCTACGAGGCCAATTGGCGCGCCTCGATCGCCGCAGTGGACATCGGCAAGCAGACTCCGGACAGTATTCCGGACCCGGCCAGGGACTCCCTGTACCGCCTGGCCGAAAGGTACGCGACCCGGGCCGCCGCGGCGAATCCCGATGGCGCCGACGGCTGGTTCGCGCTGGCCAACGCCATCGGCCGTACGTCGCTCACCCTGGGGAAGAAGGAACGGGTTCAGCGCGCCGCGGAAATCCGCGAGGCGGCGCTCCGGGCCATCGAGCTCAACCCCAGACAGGATGGCGCCTTCCATGTCATGGGACGGTGGAACGCCGAGATCATGCGACTCTCCGGGTTGCAGCGGTTCTTCGCCAAGAACTTCCTGGGCGGGGCGGTGTTCAGCCAGGCGTCCTGGGACAACGCGGTCGCGTACATGAAGCGGGCCGTCGCGCTCCGGCCCGAATTCATCTATCATCACTACGACCTGGCGCTGATCTACATCGACACGAAAGAGTGGGCCCCGGCCCGCGAGCAGTTGGCGCTCATCCCGTCGCTGCCGCTCATTGACGTCATGGACCCGGTCTGGAAGCAGGAGGCCGCCAGCCTCCTCCAGGCCATCGCGAACAAGAAATAACAGGACGGCCTCTCATGATTCAGTCAGCCGGTACCTCTCCCGAAGAACTCGAGCGTCTCTCCGCCCGGGTGCAGTCGCTGGAGCACGAGCGCCGACACCTGCTGGCGGTGATCGAGATTCTCGAGGAGATCGGCGGCTCCCTGCACTTTGCCGACATCGTGCAGTCGATCGCGAAGCGGCTCGGCGAGGCGTTCGGGCTCGACCGCTGCGCCATTTACCTGTCGGAACGCGGCGGCCAGACCGTCCGCCTGGTGGCGAGTTTTGAAGATCCCAGCATCCGGAATTACGTGGTCGACCTCGAGCGCTACCCCGAGCTCAAGCGCGCCATCCACTCCGGGCAGACGGTCTTCATCCCCGACGCGGTGAACGACCCGACGCTGCGGCATGTCCGCGGCTCGCTGACGCACCGGCGGGTCAAGTCGATCACGGTGGTGCCGATCACGTGGCGGGGCACCCCGATCGGCGCCATCTTCCTCCGCACCTTCCGCGACGGCCCCACCTTTTCCGAAGTGGACGTCAAGTTCTGCCAGGTCGTGGCCAGCCTGACCGCCAAGGCGCTTCGCAACGCCCACCGCTTCGAGCGGCTGCAGTCCCGGCGCGGCGAGGAGGGGACCGGGCGCCAGGAGGATCGGGAGCGTGTCGCGCTGCTCGGATTCATTCGCCGGCTGCTGGAGGCCTACGCCCAGAAGGAGGGGCCGTGGGAGGAGGGCCAGCTGGGCCGGGCCACGGCGGAGGAGCTCGATCGCCTCGTCGGCGTGGCCAGGACGGTGCTGGCGCAGGAGGCCGCTGGACGGTGAGCCCGGCGAAACGCGCGGCCGAACTGCGCCGGCTCATTGACCGCGCGAACATCGCCTACTACGTCCACGACGCGCCCGAGATTTCGGACGCCGAGTTCGACCGTCTCTTCCGCGAGCTGCAGTCCCTCGAGACCGCCCATCCAGAGCTCGCCACCCCCGACAGCCCCACGCAACGCCTCGGTGCCGAACCGGCCACGGCCCTGCGCAAGCACCCCCACCTCCGCCCGATGCTCTCCCTTGCCAACGCCTTCGACGACGGGGAACTCCGCGCCTGGGAGGACCGCAACGCGCGGCTGAACGGCGAGGCGCGTCACGGCGGCTACACGACCGAAATCAAGATCGACGGTGCGGCCGTCAACCTCACCTATGCCGAAGGCAAGTTCGTCACCGGAGCCACCCGAGGGAACGGCACTGTCGGCGAGGAAGTGACGAACAACCTCCGCACGATCCCGGAACTCCCGCTCGCCCTCCAGGGCTCAGGCCATCCCGCCTTGATGGAAATCCGCGGCGAAGTCTATTTCTCCCGCGCCGCGTTCGCCCGCCTGAACGCCGACCGGGAGGAGGCCGGGGAGCCGCCGTTCGCCAACCCCCGCAACGCCGCCGCCGGCAGCCTCCGGCAACTCGACGCCCGGATCACCCGGAGCCGCCGACTCGGGCTCTTCGCCTTTCACGTCGAAGTCCTCGAGGGGGACCTGGGCGCGACCACCCAGTGGGAGGTCCTCGACCGGCTCGCGGCGTGGGGGCTCCCGGTGGCGCCGTACCGGGCGCAACACCCGGATCTCGCCGCGGTGGAGCAGGCCGTGGCGGAGTACGAAACAACGATCCGTGCGCATCCCTTCGAAGCGGACGGTGTCGTGGTGAAGATCAACCGCCTGGCATTGCACGACGACCTCGGGACCGTGGGCGGGCGGGAACCCCGGTGGGCCATCGCCCGCAAGTTCGCGCCTGAGGTCGCCGTGACGCGCCTCCTGGAAATCCGGGTCAACGTCGGCCGCACCGGTGCGCTCACCCCCTATGCGGTGCTCGAACCGGTGGAGGTCGGCGGCGTGACCGTCAGCACCGCGACGCTTCACAACGAGGACGTCATCGCCGAAAAGGACATCCGGGTTGGCGACTGGGTGGAGATCGTCCGGGCCGGGGAGGTCATCCCGAAGGTGATTGGGCCGCTCCGCGACCGCCGGGATGGCACCGAGGCCGAGTTCGTGATGCCGGAGGCGTGCCCCGTCTGCGCCACTGCGGTGGAACGCCCGGCCGACGAGGTCATTCGCTACTGTCCCAACGTCTCCTGCCCCGGGCGGGTGCTGGAGGGCATCGTCCACTTCGCCTCCCGCGGGGCCATGGATATCCGGGGGCTGGGGTACGAGCGGGTGCGGCAACTGCTCGATGCCGCACTGATCGGCGACGTGGCGGACCTCTACGAACTGCCGGCGGACCAACTGGTGGCGCTGGAGCGCTTCGCCGAGCAGTCGGCCGCGCTCCTGGTCCGGGGCATCGCCGAGTCGAAGTCCCGGCCGCTGTCGACCCTGCTGTTCGGGCTGGGCATCCATCACGTCGGCAAGACCGTTGCGGTTCTCCTGGCCCGGCGCTTCGGCACCATGGCGGCGCTGCGCGACGCCTCGGTCGAGGAGATCAACGCCGTGCCCGGCGTCGGTCCCATCATCGCCGAGGCGGTCCACCGTTTCTTCCGCACACCCCGCAACCGGCACTTGGTGAAGCGCCTCGAAGCCCTCGGGCTCGGCATGACGGAACCGGATGCGGCGGAGGCCGATGGCCCCCTCGCGGGAATGACCGTCGTGCTGACCGGCACGCTCCCCACCTTGTCGCGCGGCGAGGCCACCGCACTGGTTCAGCGCGCGGGCGGCCACGTCGCCGGATCGGTGAGCAAGACGACCTCGCTTGTGGTGGCGGGAGCGGAGGCGGGCAGCAAACTTGAGAAGGCCGCATCCCTCGGCATCCCGGTCATTGACGAAGCCGAGCTCTTGCGCCGCATCGCCCCGCGCCCGTAATCTTCCGGCGAGGAGAAACCCATGACGAGCCCAGCTCCCTTTTCCCAGTACCAGTGCCTCGGCCTTGGCCGCCGCGCGCTGCACCAGTTGCGCGCCAGCCTCGACCGCGACCGCGGCGTGCAGACCGCCACGCTGCTCCAGGAAGCCGGCGTCGCCGGCGGTGAGGGGCTGTTCAGCGCCTTCAGCGCCTGGCTCCAGACGGCGTACGGCGTGGTCCAGCCGGGCGACCTCGACGCCGCCTACCTGCCGGAGGCGCTGCGCGGGTTCTTCGGCGATTATGGGTGGGGGACCCTGACGGTGAGCGAACTGGCGCCGGCCGTCATGGCGCTCGACAGCGACGACTGGGCCGAGGCGGCGCCCGACCAGGGCAGCTCCTATCCGGCCTGTCACCTGACCAGCGGAATGCTTGCCGATTTCCTCGGGCGGATGGCCCAGAGCCAGGTGGCGGTGATGGAGGTCGAGTGCCGCACCCGGGGAGACGACAAGTGCCGATTCCTGGTCGGGGCGCCGGATTCACTGTCGGTGCTCTATGATCGGATGTCGCGGGGCCTGAACTACACGGAGGCGCTCGGGCCGGTGCCGAGCGCCTCCTAGGCGGGATTGCTTCGTCGGCCCCTCCGGGGGTCTCCTCGCAGTGGCTGAAGCGTTCTAGGGAACCTGCCTCAACGTCACGTCGCCCGACCCTGTTTCGATCGCAATGCTCCCCTTCCCATCCCCAATCGTCCCGGCCAGCCCGTCGCGCCCCTTCCGCGTCACCTGGAGCGGAAACTCCGTCGTGATCTCGCCGCTGCTGGTCTCGATGTCGACCGCGGCGCCCAGCGACTTCGGTGCCGATAGCTCGATGTCTCCCGAACCGGTATCGACCGAGAGGTTGTTCACGTCGCCGGTCAAGCCGATGCGGATGTCTCCGCTCCCGGTGTCGACTTCCACATCTCGCACCGCGGCCGCCGCGACCGTCACGTCCCCCGACCCGGTGTCCACGGACAGCTTGTCCGCGGTGACGCCCTCGATGCGCACGTCGCCGGACCCGGTATCCAACGACAGGTCATCTGTCTTGATGCTGCTGAGGACGATATCACCCGATCCGGTATCGATGGAGAGGGAGCCGTCGTGCCCTGCGAGCGTCACGTCGCCCGAGCCCGTGTCGATCGAAAGCGCGCCTGCCCCGTTCGTGCCGGTGACGTCGGCGCTGGCGGTCTCCACGTCGAGCGATCCGTTCACGTTGGTCAGCGTCACCTTGCCGACCCCGAGGTTGAGCTCGATTCGCGTCCCCGAGGGGAGCAACAGGCGAATGTCCGCCCAAGCGGTGAGATCGCCGGAGCGCGAGGTGATCTTCACCTTTCGCCCCGCGTTCTGGTGGCGGCCGTCGTCGTGAAAGGTCCCGTCGTCCCGGACCCGGATGGTCGTCTCGGAATTGCTGCCCATCGCCGGGTACGAGAATTCGTTGCCGGGATAGATGACCGTCAGCTTTCCGCTCGTGTTCTGGATGGTCAGCTTGGCACCGTCCTTCCCGGCGCGGGTCACCTCCGCCACGGCGACATTGCCGGAAGACGACTCGACCCGCAGTGTCCCGATGAGGTTATACAGCTTGAGCGTCGACCCGGACAGCTCGAACCGCTCGGCCTGCTGGGCGTGCAGAGACACCAACGGGGCCGTCGCGAGCACGATCGTGGCGGCAAGAAGGCGGGCTTGATGATTCACGGGGCAGTCTCCTGTGGGATGGTATCAGGAGGTTGGACGGGGCGGGACGGGAAAAGGTTGCAGGAGGCCTACCTCGGTGCCACCGAGACCCCTTCCAGAAGGATCGGGGGTGTGGCGAGACTCCCCCGCCATTCGACCTCGCGCCCGAGGCCGGCGATGCGGCTCAGCAACTCGTACGCGTTCCCGGCGACAGCGGCGTCCTTGACCCGGCCCACGACTTCGCCGCCGGTGACGCGATAGGCGAGGGCCACCGGATGCGAGAACGCCCCGCCGATGACGTTGCCCTGCCCCACCCCGATGAGCTCATCCACGATCAGGCCATCCGGCACCCGGGCCACGAGCTCGTCCCACGTCAGTTCTCCCGGCGAGACGACCAGGTTGGAGTAGGATGCCTGCGGTTTGCCGAAGGTGGTCCTCCGGGCGTGGCCGGTGGCCGGCACGCCGGCGCGCGCCGCCGTCTCGAGATCGTAGATGAAGCCGGTGAGGACGCCCTCCCGCACGAGGGGGAGGCGCCGCGTGACGACCCCTTCGTCGTCGATGGCGCGGGAGCCGGGTGCTCCGGCGACCCAGGGATCGTCTGTCAGGGACAGGGCCGGGTCGAAGACGCGCTCACCGATCCGCCCACCGAGCGGCGAAACACCCCGGAGCACCGCCTTCCCCTGGCAGGCCTGCCGCAGCGGGAGGAAGAGCGCGGGCGACCCGGCCGCCGTGAACAGGACGGGCAACTCCCCGCGCGGTGGCGGCGCCGGGCGCCCCGCCCACTCCATGCGCCGCCGGATCGACGCGGCGAGCGCGGAGACGAGCGGCTCGCCGGGGAGGTCGGCGGCAGCGTAGTAGTCGCCGACCATCAGGATGTCGTCGCCGCTCACTCTGGTGACTTCCGCCGCGAGGGACACAGAGGTCACATCGTAACTGGCCTCGACTCCCCGGCTGTTTGCCACCCGCACCGAACCGGCGCTCCGCTCCATCGTGACCTGCACCTGCCAGCCATCGTGCGACAGCCGCTCCACGAGCGACTGCCCCAGGGCCGCCAGGTCGGCGACCGACGCGGCGGCCGCCGCCGGGACGTAGGTGCGCACCGGCGGCAACGGCGCGGGGGCCGGTAACAGGACGTCCACGCGATCGCCGATGGCCGCCGAGGCCAAGGCCGCCTCCACCACGCCGTCGGGAATGGCGGCGGTGGACCCGGCAACGCCGAGGCGGCCACCTGCCAGCACCCGCAGATTCACGCCCTGTTCCTGCGACCAGGAAGTGCTCTTGAGCCGCCCCGACTCGAAGAGGAGGGTGACCGTCTCGTCGGTCTTGAGCGTGGCGTCGGCCGCCTCGGCCCGGGCACCGGCCTGCTCGAGTAGCCGGACGATCACGCGACGATCCCGCCGATTAGCGCTTCGCTGATCCGGATGTGAGGTGCGCCCTCGGTCACCGGGAGCGGCGCCTGTCCTCCCTTGCCGCAGCCACCGCCGAGTTCGTTCCACTGGAAGTCCCCGGCGATGCGGTCGATCCGGTCCATCGTCTGGAACAGGTTGCCCGCGATGACGACGTCCTTCACGAGCTCCGCCAGCTGGCCGTCGCGAATCATGTAGCCGTGGCCGGCCGTGAAGGAAAAATCTTCGAGGAAGGTCTGGCCGCCCTGCGCGTCACAGGCATAGACGCCCAGCTTGACGTCCTTGAAGAGGTCGTCGCGCGCCCCGCTGCCGTTGGCCATGTAGGTGTTGGTCATCCGCACAATCGGGGGGTGGCGGAAGGACAGCGCCCGCGCGTTGCCGGTGGGGGCTTCGTTCATCCGGGCGGCGGTTTCGCGGGAATGCAACCGGCCGACCAGCACACCGTTCTGGATCAGGACGGTGTTCCGTGTGGGGGCCCCTTCGTCGTCATAGGGGAGGGTGCCGCGGAGGGCGGCCGCGCTCCCATCATCTCCGATGGTGAGCTCCGGTCCGCCGAACCGCCGGCCAAGCGTCATCATCTCCCGTGCCTGTGGGTTCTCGTAGATGAAATCGGCTTCGCTCAGGTGTCCGAACGCCTCGTGGACGAAGACGCCTGCCAGCTTCTGGTCCAGGACGACGGGATATGTTCCGCCGCGCACTCTCGGGGCGCTGAGCAGGGCCACCGCGCGGTCGGCGGCGGAGAGGAACTGGGCCTCCCGGTGCTGGACGGCGTCCCACCCGGCGCGGCGCCCGAGGGACTCCAGCGCCCGTTCGATGGTCCCCTGGTCCCGGGCCACCGCCACGGCGCTCAACGTCACGTCCGGCCGGACCTCCGAGAGCATCGTGCCGTCGGAATTGGCGTACCAATACTCGGTCACCTCGTCTCGATAGCTGGCCTGGCTGTCGACGATGCGACGATCCCGTCCCAGCATCAGCGCATTGAGCGATTCGAGGTGCCGCTTCTTCACGTCGAGAGGGATCCCGCGGACATCGCCCCCGAGGGGGAGGACGATGTCGGCCTCGCGGATCGGCACCTCGGCCAGGCGGATGGGGGCATCGAGCCGGACCGCGAGCGAGAGCTCGTGGGCGCGGGCCACCATGGCGGGAAGGGCGTCGAGGGAGGTGAAGCTCGCCATGCCCCAGCCGTGGCCGTGATTGAGGCAGCGGGCGAACCCGCCCTCGTCGGCGCTGACCGTGGCGCCCTCCAGGCGGGGCCCGCGAAAGATCACCGCCGAGGTGACACTGCGCTCGAGGCGGATTTCGGTGTAATCAGCCCGGGAGGACTGGATGGCGTCGCGGAGCCTGTTCTTCACGGACGTCGGGCGGCATACTCGGGATGGGGGGCCAGTTCGCCGTCGACCACAATTTCACGATCCCAGGGAAGGATGATGAACTTGTCGGTCTCGAACGCGTGGAAGTCCGGCTGGTAGGGGCCCGTCTTGAAGGAGACTGCGGTCCGCACCTCGGCTGGCTGCAGCAGGCGGACCTCGCTCAGTGCCAGCTTCATCGTGCTGCCCGACTCGCAGGTCTCGTCCACCACGAGGACCCGGCGCCCGCGAATGGTGGCCGGCGGCCCGGCCACGAGGACCGGCTCCTTGCGTGCGCTCCGCCGGGTGACCACCATCGAGGCGAATTCGCGCTGGAGGATCGACGCGACCACCACGCCGGGCATGACCCCCGCCTTGGCGATGCCGAGGACGATTTCGGGATCGAACTCGCGGGCCACCTTCAGGGCCAGCGCACGACAGACCTCCCCGAAGAAGGCCCAGTCGATTTCCATCACGTCGCGGGTATCGGGAATCGGCGCTTTGGGCATGCTCCAAGCTACCCCTTCGCCCCGACCCGAGCAACCACGTTGCACCCCCCTGAAATCGGGGCTATCTTGCGAGGACACCACGACTTGAGTCCCTTCTCACCCCGCGTCAAGGATCCGCCGACCGTATGAGCTTCTGGCGTCGGTTGCTCGGCAAGGGCAAGTCCTCCACGCTGCGACCGCAGCGCCTCGACTATCTCAACGAGGCGCTCGCGCTTGAGCGGCAGGGGGACTTCGAGGCGGCCCTCACCTCCTATCGGCTGGCCCTGCGCGACAACGCCCAGGACACCCGGATTCTCCAGAACATGGCCATCGCGTTCACCAAGACCGGCCAGCCAGACGAGGCGGTCCGCCACTATCGGCGCGCCATCGAGCTGGACCCCAGTCTGGTGGGCGCGCACTACGGCGTGGCGTTCCTCCTGCTCAAGCGGGGAGACGCCCGGCAGGCGGCCGACCATCTGCGCGCCTTCCTGGCGCGGCCGCCAAAGGGCCCGGACGCCGATCGCTGGATCAAGCACGCCGAGGCCGCGCTCGAAGAGGCGGGGCAGAGCCCGGACGGGGGCGCGGAGTGAGAGCGTGTGGGGCGGTGCTCGCCGCGCTGGCGCTGGTGGGCTGCAGCGACCTGGGCTCCTCCGACGACACGGTGATCGCGCTCCAGGTCACCTCCCCGCCGGGCGCCGCGGTCGGCGTGGGCGACACGGTCACCTACACCGCCGTGGCGTTCAACCGGAACGGAGACGTTATCGCGGCTCCGATCGTCTGGTCGACGCCGGACACCTCCATCGCCGCGGTGGACAGCACCACCGGGCTCGTGCTCGGCAAGCTGCCGGGACAGGCCAAGGTCATCGCCTCCACCGATGGGCTCGTCTCGCCGCTGAATATCCTCACCGTCTTTGCCTCGCCCGACACCCTGATTCTCGTCCCGCCCGATACCGTGGTGGTGGACACGCTGGTGGAGACCAATTCTCCGCCGCTGGTGGCCCGACTCGAAACGTTCAACCCGCCGGGCCCGATCGTCGGCCGGCTGATCGTCTACGAGGTGATCGAACCGGTGTTCGCCGATACCGCCAATCGGACCGTCCAGTTCGCCTCTGGCGGATTGGTGGACACCGCCACCACCACGACCAACGGGGAGCCCATGGAGGACGTGACCCTCGGGCGGATCCCGGGCGTCACCCCGCCGGACAGCGCCATCGTGGAGATCCGCGCCACACGCTACCAAGACAACCAGCCGGTGCCCGGATCGGGCCAGCGCTGGATTATTCGATTCGGACCGTAGTCTCGCCATTTCGGAGGCCTCGTGAACACCGCACCGCGTACCCTCACCCAACTCTTCTTCTCGGCCATGGATCGTTCGGCCTCGCGCCCGGTCGCCCTGCGCGCCAAGCGCGACGGGACCTGGACGGACCTGAGCTTCGCCGACCTGCTCTCCCGGGTCCACTCCTTCAGCGTGGGCCTCCTCGAGCTGGGGGTGCGCCCCGGCGACCGGGTCGCGATCCTCTCGGAAAACCGCCCGGAGTGGGCCATCACCGACTTCGCCTGCCTTGCCGCCCGCTGCGCCGACGTGCCGGTGTACCCCACCCTCCCCGCGCACCAGATCGAGTATATCCTGCGCGATTCGGGGGCCGTCGCCGTCTGTTGCTCCTCGGCGGCGCAGCTGAGCAAGATCCTCGACATCCGCGGCAACCTCCCGGCCCTCAAGAGCGTCATCGTGTTCGACGGCGAGGCCGCGACCGGTGGCGCGCTCACCTTCGAGTCCGTCGTCGCCAAGGGTCGCGCCGCGCTCGGCAAGTACCCGTCGTGGCGCGCCGACGCGCTGGCCGCCAAGCCGGACGACCTCGCCACGCTGATCTACACCTCCGGCACCACGGGCGACCCCAAGGGTGTGATGCTCACCCACGGCAACATCACCTCCGACGTGATGGCGGGGCTCGAGGTGCTCGACCTGCGGCAGTCGGACGAGTGCCTCTCCTTCCTTCCGCTCTCCCACATTTTCGAGCGGATGGCCGGGCACTACTGCATGACGCAGATGGGCGCCATCATCAACTACGCCACCAGCATCGAGAGCGTCCCCATCGAGATGGGCGAGCTCCGGCCGACAGTCGTCTGTTCGGTCCCACGGCTCTACGAGAAGATTTATGCCCGGGTCCTCGAGAACGCGATGGCGGGCTCTCCCCTCAAGCAGAAGATCTTCCTCTGGGCCAAGCGGATCGGCGAGGCGTGGGCCGAACTGCACATCGAAGGGAAGCCGGTCCCGGCTGGCCTCGGCCTGAAGTACAAGGTGGCGCACAAGCTCGTCTTCTCGAAGCTGGTGGCGCGAGTCGGTGGGCGGCTGCGCTTCTTCGTGTCGGGGGGCGCACCGCTCTCGGCCGACATCGCGCGGTTCTTCTACGCCGCCGGCCTGCCCATCATGGAGGGCTACGGCCTCACCGAGACCTCGCCGGTCATCACCGTCAACGGGTTCGGCCGCTCGCGGTTCGGCTCCGTCGGCAAGGTGGTCCCGGGCGTGGAGGTGAGGATCGCCGCGGACGGCGAGATTCTGACCCGCGGCCCGAACGTCATGAAGGGCTACTACAACAAACCGGAGGCCACCGCCGAGGTGCTCAGCGCCGACGGCTGGTTCAGCACCGGCGATATCGGCGAGCTCGACGCCGACGGCTTCCTCAAGATCACCGACCGGAAGAAGGACATCATCGTCACCGCCGGCGGCAAGAACATCGCCCCGCAGCCGATCGAGAACCTCGTCAAGACCAATCCGATGGTCCTGAGCGCGGTGATGATCGGCGACAAGCGCAAATACCCGATCATGCTCGTGGTGCCGAACATCGACGTGCTGCGGAAGTGGGCGGAGTCGGAGGGGATGACGGGACGCACCGATCAGGCGCTGCTCGCCGACATCGTGGTGCACAACAAGCTGACCGGAGAGATCAAGAAGACGTTGCGCGACCTCGCGCAGTATGAAATGCCCAAGAAGTTCCTCATCCTCGATCGCGACTTCAGCATCGAGGCCGGCGAACTGACGCCCACGCTGAAGGTGAAGCGGCGGGTGGTGGAGAAGATCCACCAGGAGCGGATCGAGGAGCTCTTCGCGGCTGGAGGGGTGGAGACCGTCTACTAGACGGGCCGAGTCCGCGCCACCCAGACCCCGTCCGCGCTGGCGAGCACCTCGAGCTCCGGCACGGACGGGGTCTCGCTTTCGCCGACCACCCGCAGTCCCGGTAGGAGACAGCGCACCGCCTCCGCCAGCCACCCGGCGTCCGACGCGAATCCGGGCCCGAGCACCACACCCCGCAAGTGGCGGCTCTTGACCGGGAGGCGCGCCGCGCGCGCCAGGCTGACGCCACGGCCGCCTGCCAACCCCGGGGGCGGATTCACGGCGAGCACGTGCACCCCCCCTGCCTCCGCTGCAAACGCCTCCCACCGCTCCCCGGCCCCACCCACCATTGCCACGTACCCGCCCGGGCCGCCCAGCCCGAGGAGGGCGGCCATCGCGGGACCGGACAGCCGCTCAGAGCGGCGCACACCGACCGGGGCCGCGAGAAACTCCGCGACCCCGCCGCGGACCGGGTACACCGTGCCGCAGTCCATGCAGCCGAGCTGGCCGCTCTGGACCTGGCGGTCGGTGACGCCGTCGGGAAGGAGCACGAGGACGTTCTCCTCGTGATCGGCGGGGCAGCGCAGGATGTCGGTGAGTTCGATGAACATGCGCTACGGCCGGAAGACAACCCAGGTCAGCTTGCCTTCCTCCACGGTCACCTTGCGGAAGACCTTGCGCCCGTTGATCGTCGTGCCGACAACGTAGGTGCCAGGCGGAACGT
Source organism: uncultured Gemmatimonadales bacterium (assembly GCA_963705985.1). Classification (GTDB taxonomy): domain Bacteria; phylum Gemmatimonadota; class Gemmatimonadetes; order Gemmatimonadales; family GWC2-71-9; genus SPDF01. The sequence continues at coordinate 1,021,232 of CAVPLK010000003.1, forward strand.
CGCTCACGGCGAAATTCTCGCCATAGAGCGGATGCGGGTGATTCCTGGGCCCGTAGGTCTCGGCAAAGGAGTAGGGCGTCTCGGCCGGCTCCGGCTTGATGATACCGTAGATCCGGGCTTGTTCCACCGGCGTCCCGTCCTCGTCCAGGACCAGCCCCGCCACAATCCCGGTGCCGGGAAGCGGCTGGATCCAGAGTTCCGGATTGGTGGTGTACTCGGGATACCGCTGGAGTGAATCCACGATCGACTGGACATCCTCGGTCGGGGCGACATGCACCTCGAGGTGGAGGTGATCGTTGGTGGCGCGGCCGGTATTCCCGACCTCGCTGATCACCTCTCCCGCGGCCACCCGCTGGCCCAGGGAGACCTTGAGCGCCGAGTTGTGGTAGTACACCGAAAAGAGCTGCTTCGGCCCGTCGGCCTGCAGTACCGAATCATGCCGGATGGCCACCGTGAGCGCACCGGCCTCGGCTGGCCCGGCGTAAACGACCACCCCGCTGCCAATGGCGTGGACCGGCGTCCCGTCCGGGTTGTTGAACTCGACGCCCTGATGCGGCTGGAAGTTGCCACCCATCGTGGAGCCGTACCGGTAGGTCTGGTCGATGTAGCTGTTGTCCGCCAGGGAAATCGGCCGTTCGAACCAGGTGGTCTTGGGTGCGGCGGGCGTCTCGGCGGCGCGGGCAAGCCGCCCGGCGCGCTCATAGCAGGGGGTGGTGTCGCTCACCTCCCGGATGCCGCAGAGTGTCCCCTTCCAGTTGTCGAGGCGGGCGAGCGGCGGAAATCCGGCATACCCACGCTGGCTGATCGAGACGGTGCCGTCGGGGCTCATCGCCATGGCCACCGAGCCGTTCAGGGTAGACAGCAGGATGCCGGTGCGGGACCGGGTAATCCGGCGGATGTACTCGCTGGGCAGGACGGTGAGTGCGCTGTCGGCGGGGCCGCGCGCGGCCGGGCCGCTCGCGTCGACGTACGCGATCCAATGTGCGCCGAGGTCCCGGGTCATCTGCAGCCCATCGGCCGTGCCGATCCAGACCGTCTCGCCCCGCACGACGATGCCGGCGGGTGCCACATACTGCCATTCGGGCCCAAGTTCGCGGAGCGTCCAGTTCCGCCAACTCCGGCCGCCGTCCGTCGAGACCCCCCACCCGTTTCCGACCGTGCCGTACCACACCTCGCCGCGGGCCCCGAACGCGATCGACGCCACGAAGTCCCAGGAGAGTGACTCGGGCGTGGTGTCGCTCTGGATCTGCTCCCAGGCGACCCCGCCCGCCGGCAGGACGTAGATGCCGCGCCCGTACGTGCCCGCCCAGACGCCCCCCGCCGGGTCGCGCACCAGGGTGAGGACGTGAACGCCCCAGCCGGTGGTGTCGGGCAGGGGGGGCAGCGCAGACTGGGCGGCCGCGGCCGCCGGAACGAGCGCGAGGCTGAGCACCATCGATCGGACGAGCTTCATGGCGCGCACCGGGGTGGAGGTGACAGGGTCACGGATCATACCGGGCCGAGCTGCAGCCACTCCAGCTGGACATGCGGTGGACGCGTGGCGGCGAACAGGACGGCGGCCGCGACATCTTCGGGACGCAGCATCCTGGCGCGGGGAGTAAACCCCTCCCGGGAATCGGGATCGACCGCATCCCACGCCGCCGTATCGGTCGGCCCCGGCGAGACCAGCGTGAACCGTACCCCGGTGCCACGATACTCCGCCAGCAGCGTTTCGTGCAGGCCGCGCACCCCGAACTTCGCGGCGGCGTAGGCGGCGTTGCCAGGAAATCCGTGGTGATCGGCGATCGAGCCGACGGTCACAACGATCCCTCCGTCGCCGGCCCGCATTGCGGGCACGAACGCCTTGGCCACCAGCCAGGGTCCGCGGAGGTTGACGGCAATCTGGGCATCGAACTCGGCGGTCGAGGTGGCATCGAACGGTGCGAGGTGGAAGGCGCCGGCGTTGTTCACCAGGATGTCGGGCGCACCCCACTTTGCCCGCACCTGGTCGGCGGCCCCCTGCACCTGGGCTGCCTCGGTCACGTCGCAGCGGAGGTCGAGCGCCTGATCGTCGTGCCGTGGCGTGAGGGTGCGCGCGAGTCGGACCACCCTGGCGCCTTCGGCGGCCAGCAGGGCGGCGGTGGCGGCGCCGATGCCCCGGGAGGCCCCAGTGACCACCGCGATCCGACCAGCGAGTGCACTCATTCCGATTCGGCGCCCGTGCCGTGCGCCAGCCGGAGGAACTCGGCGCGGGTCTTGGAATCGCTGGTGAAGATTCCGCGGAGCGCACTGGTGACGGTGCGCGAACGCTGCTTCTCGACGCCGCGCATCATCATGCAGAGGTGCGACGCCTCGAGCACCACACCCACCCCCCGCGGGGTGACGACCTCCATGATGGCGTTGGCCACCTGGTCGGTGAGCCGCTCCTGCACCTGCAGCCGTCGGGCGAAGACGTCGACGATGCGGGGGAGCTTGGAGAGCCCGAGGATGCGCCGGTCGGGGATGTACGCCACGTGCGCCACCCCGAAGAAGGGCAGCAGGTGGTGTTCACACAGGGAATAGAACTCGATGTCGCGCACGAGGATCATGCTCTCGTGCTCTTCCTCGAAGAGCGCGTCGCCTACCGCGTCCGCCACCGTCAGGTCATAGCCCCGCGTCAGCCACCGTAGCGACGCCTCGACCCGTTCCGGCGTCTTGGCCAGGCCCGGCCGGTCAGGGTCCTCGCCGAGTCCGGCGAGCAGGTCGCGGACGAGCGGCGCGAGCGGAACGAGCGGTGTCTCAGCCACCGTAATACTCGACATAGTTCCTCGGAGTTTCCCAGAGCCGGATGCGCTGCAGCGTGCCGGCGGGCAGGACGGGAGCGATCGCCTCCCAGCAGAAGACGGCGATGTTCTCGGCGGACGGAACGTGATCGCGGAAGTACGGGACATCGAGGTTCAGATTGCGGTGGTCGAGCACCGAGCTGACGTGCACATCCACCAGCTCCTTCAGGACGGCGATGTCCAGGACATACCCGGTCCGGGGGTCGATCGGCCCCTCGACGGTCACCTCGAGCTCGTAGTTGTGCCCGTGATAGTTGGGGTTGTTGCACGGCCCGAAGGTGGCGCGGTTCCACACGTCGGATTCGGCGGGATTATGGAGGCGGTGGGCCGCATTGAAGTGGACCCGCCGGGTAACGGCGCAAGACGGCATCGGGAGCCCCGATTGGAGAAGCACAAAGCGCCGACGAGTCGCGTCGGCGCCAGGAATCGGACGGTGGTGGAGAGGGTGTCTTGAAGCCCGAAAGAAAGTTGCGGTATCCTCGCCCTGGCGTCTGTCTTCCCCCGAGGGGCATGGCATCAGCCACGGTATGTGGACCCTATCTACGGACTGTTGGCTCAAGCACATGGTTCCCCACCACCGCCCGACACTGCTAAGATACGGAACGGTTCCAACCCCGTCAACAACGACGCCGGAGCGCACCCATGTCGTCCCGAATCTCGCTCATCCTGGCCCTGGCCGCCCTGGCGCTCTGGTTCATTCTCGTCGTCCCGGTGGGCGTCCAGGCGGGGGCCGTGCACCTGCTGCTGGCCACCGGCGTGGTGCTGCTGGTGCGGTGGTGGGCGCTCAGGCCCGAGACCAAGCGCTAGCTGACGCGAAGACGCGACGGAGGCGGGGGCACACACGCACTGGCGAGCAAATTCAGATCTCCCAATTGGAGAAGAGTACTCCGGACACCGGCTGTTCCGGCCTGCCTTCCAGGGTCATCCGCAGGTCCGTCCAGTGACTCTGCCACCCGCCGGCAATGAGCGAGCGATAGGCCTCCCCCTGCCCCGACTGGCAGCGAACCGTCACCCGCTCCACCCCCTCTTCCGCCGCCACCGACTCCACGCCGGCGAGTACGGCGTGCATCGCCGCCACGTCCGCCGCCACCAGCTTCAACACCCGGAGATCCTCGCGCGGCCGCCCCTGGGCGAGCGGCGCGGCATGCCAGAGTGCGAAGCCAGACAGCACGCCGTCGCGACGATAGAGGGTCGTATCACCCACCCCAAGTTCCTCGGTAAGCCGCATCTCCCGGGCAAAGTCGAGGCCGGGGGCGACACGCCCGGCGAGGGCAGCGACTTCCTGGGCGCCGTTCGAGGCGCCGTCACGGGAGAGGCGGGTGCAGCCGGCCGTCGGGCCGACTTCCGGGGCGCGTGCCAGTGTGATGGTGAGGTGCCCGGGGAGGAAGCCGAGCCGGCTGTAGAACCCGATATTCTCGACGGTCCGGGGCATCGTCTCCAGCCCAATCGTCTGCGCCGCCTGCGACTTGAGCCAGTCGACCCCGGCGAGCACGATGACCTTGCCGAGGCCCTCGCCCTGGCGGTCCGGGCGGACCGCGAGCGGCCCCATCCACCCTTCGGTGCCGGAGAGATGCGCGAGATTGAACGCCACGACGTCGCCGGCGCGGTCGCGCCAGAGCATGGCGCCCTTCCCGGCCGATTCGAGCGCGAACCGCCAGACGTCGTGATTCAGGTGGGGAACCCGCACCCCCGGCATCCCGTCGCGCCGGTAGCGGTCGGTGAAGGCGTTGGAGAAGATCCTGTTGAGAGGCTCGATGTCCCCGGGGCCGGGCCGTTCCGGCCCCCGCACCGCTTTGTCACGCCGCCACATCGCGGCCCCTTCCATCGAGCAGCTCCTCGCGGACCACGGCCACTCGGCGTGCAGGATCCCGCTCCACCCGGATGATCCGGTCGAACCCCTCCCGCACCGCCTCGATATGGGTAATGAGAATGACCTGCGGGAACCGGTCGGCCAGGCTGCGGAGCAAGTCCATGACGGCCGCGCGACGTTCCTCGTCGAGCGAACCGAAGATCTCGTCGAGTACCAGGAGCGAGAGCGGCTGTCCCGCCCGCTCCGCAATCATCTGGCTGATGGCCAGCCGGAGCGCCAGATACGCCACGTCCTCCTCGCCGCCGGAGATGACCGGCTTCGCCTCCCCCTCGTCCACCAGCGTCGGCATGTAGCTCTCGTCGAGCTCGAGGTCGGAGTACCGGCCGTTTGTCAGGTCGCGCAGGAAGCTGGACGCGAGCTCCGACAGGTCGGGGCGCAGTTGTGCGTTGAGATCGGTCCGAAGCTCGGTCAGCGCCCGGTCGAGTTCCTGGGTGACGAGGAACCGCTGCTCGACCCGCCGCACTTCCTCCTCGCGCGCCTGCCGCTCGGTCCGCCGCTGCGCCGCGGCACGCGCCGCCTCCTCCGCGGTGGCCCGCTCTCCCTTCGCCTCCATCACCTGCAATTCCGCGCGGCGCCGCTCTTCCTCCGCCGCGCCCACCAGCGACCGCACCTCCTCGAACTCCGGTTCGGAGAAACCGAGTTCCTGTCGCTGATGCCTGAGCGCGGTGAGCACCTCCTCGCGGACACTGACCGCCTGCTCCGCGGCCAGAAGCTCCGGCGCCAGCCGGGCGGCACGCTCCGCCAGGCCCCGGTACCGTTCGGCCTCCAGTGCCTTGGCTTCCAGCGCCTTGAGCTCCTGCTGCACCGTCTTGTGGCGTTCCGGGTCGTACGTCCCCTCCGCCCCCTGGAGCGACGCCTGCAACGCCGCGATGGCCCGCTCCTGCTCCGCCCGCTTCTCGCGAAGCGCCGGGGCGTCCTTGAGGGGTGCCTCGAGCCTGCTGACCGTGGCGGCGGCCGCCTCGGCCGCCGTCTCGGCCCGCACCCGCTGCGCCTCCAGCTCACGGACTTCCGCCGGCTCCGGCTCGAGCTGGGCCACCCGCTTCTTGTAGAAGTTGCCGTTGAACTTCACTTCCTCCACTTGGCGACCCAGGACTTCCCGCACCGACTCGAAGTCTTTTCCGAGCGGCCGGGAGCAGGTCGGGCAGGCGCCGTCCTGCCCTGCCGTCGTGATCCGGTCGAACTGTTCCTGCAGATCGCGATACTGGTCGCGCAGCGCGAGGAGCTTGGTCCGCGCGTCCTGGAGGTCGCGCACCCAGGCGGTGTGCTTCTCCTCCGCCTGCTCCGCCGCGGTGAGTGAGGCGGCGCGGGCAGCGGCGGCGGTCGCCCGCGCGGCGGCGACCTGCTCCGCGGTGGGGAGTGCCGCGAGTCGCTGGTCGAGGTCGGCGAGGCTGGTGCGTGCCGCCTCGATCTTTGCGGCGAGAGCCGCCCGGTGCGACGACGCGGCATAGCGCTGCTGCAGCGCCTCGTGCTCGGCACGGAGCGCCGGCAGCGGGGCGAGCTCTTCACCGAGCGCGGAGAGATGCGTCTGGGCCTGCAGCGCATCGGCGATCTGCCGGTCAAGATCGCGGGTCCGCTCCTGGGAAGTGGTCACCTGGTGCTCCGCGACGCGAATGTCTCCCTCGAGTGACTGGACCCGGGTCCGGAGCTGCTGCATCGTGTCCCAGCGCGGCGTGGCCTCCGCAACGCGCGCCGCTGCCGTCCGCACCGCCTCCTGGGCCATGCGGTCACGTTCGTTCGCCGCGGCCGCCAGGCCGGCCACCCGCTGTTCCTCGGCATCCAGCGCACCGGCGTCGAGCAACCCCGCCTGCAGGGCCTGGAGGCGCGCCCGCAGTTCGCTCCGCGTTTCCTTGAGCTTTTCCTGCGCCACCCGCAGCCGCTCGAAGCCCAGCACCCGCGCCAGGAATTGCGCCCGCTCTGGCGCGCTCATCTTGGCCATGACCAACAGGTCCTTCTGGCCGGTGAAGTAGGTATTGAAGAATTCGGCGCGGGTCATCCCGAGGAGATGCGAGAGCTTCTCGGTGACGGTGCCGAGGCTGTTGGCAATCGGCGCCGGGTCGCCGTCCTGGAAGAGTTCAGCCTGGCTGAGGCTGCGAACGACCCGAAACTCATGCGCACCGAGGGCAAAGTCGAGTTCCACCCGCACCGGCGAGCGGGGTGGCGCACCGCGACGGCGAATGGAATCCCGGGTGCCGCGCGCCGCCGGTGTGCCGTACATCGCGAAGGCGATGGCCTCGAGAAGCGTGGACTTGCCGGAGCCGTTCGCGCCGACGATGCCGGTGAGTCCGGCCCCGAGCACGAGTTCGGAATCCTCGTGCTGACGGAAGTTGACGAGCCGGAGGCGGTGGATCTGCATCAGTCCTCCGCCAGCTCGCGCTCGGCCGACGCCACCAGCTCGACGCCCTCGCTCACGAACGCCGCACGGTCAATCCCCGCCGGCAAGGAGCGACGACTCAGGTAGTCCTGCACGATGTCAGGCAGCGTCTGCCGGCGGCCCGGCGCGCCGACGCCGGTAATTCGCGTCGATTCCGGGCGCCTCAGGTCGAGTTGGAAGTGGAGCGCCTCGGATTTCCAGCTCCGCAACGCGGCGTGGTCGAGCTGGCGGCCGACATGCCGGGGCACGCCGGTCACCACGAGGCGGACCACCTGGTCCGCGATGCCGCCGGAGACGGCCTCCACCCGCGCGGCGATGGCGGCCTGCAGCGCGTCGGCCGCCATATCGGTGCCGTCGAGCCGCGGGAGGTCGAGCACGCGGCGCGCCGGGATGATGGCCTGGGGCTCGGCGACACCGGACTCGAGATCCACCAGGAGCCACGCCTTCCCGGCCACCCCCTTCTCCGCCTCCTCACGCAGTTCCCCCCACGGATTGGTGCTGACGTACTCCAGCGCGCCGCTGTACCACGCCCGGGTACCGAGCTCCGTCTGGACGTGATAGTGCCCGAAGGCCACATAGCTCCACTCACCGGGACCGAACTCGTCGGGCCGGACGATGGCGCCGCCGTACTCGACGGCCGAACGGTCCGACGGAAAGACCCCGTCCACCTCGCCGTGCGCCACCAGGACCTCGTACCGCGCGCTCCCGTCGGGCCGCAGCGCCGGCCGCTCCGGCTGCACCAGCGCCTCGTGCGGCACGGCCAGCACGCTCAACTCGAGCTGCGGATAGCTGAACCGCCGGGCCTCGTGGGTGGCGACGTCCACGCCGAGTTCGTCGAAGAGGCGCAGGATGCTGCCGGTCTCGGTGGAGCGCGGGGTGTCGTGGTTGCCCGCGATCAGGACGACCGGCGCGTCCGGCAGTTCGGCGCGGATGCGCTGAAACTGCTGAAAGGCGAAGACGATGGCGGCGTTGGTGGGGCGCACGGAATGGAAGAGGTCGCCGGCCACGATGATGACGTCGGGCCGAGCGGCGAGCAGGCCGTCCACCGCCTGGCGGAAGGCCATGGCGGTGTCGGCCTCCCGCTGGTTGATGCCGGCGGGGGTCTGCCGATGGTATTGGCGGAAGCCGAGATGGAGGTCGGCGAGATGGGCGAGTTTCACAGGTAGGAGAATGCGCCGCCCGGGGGCCGGGGGCAAGGCGGGGCGGAGCCCGTCCTACGAGGAATACGGATCCGGCGTCCCGCGCAGGGGCAGCACCCCGCTTCGGCGGGTGACCAGCTCCGGCTCGACCCGCCGCCCCAGCGCCGCCGTGAAGTAGGCCAGCACATCGTCGGGACGAAGCTGACGGGTGCGGGCAAGCGCCCGGCGGACGTCGTCCTCCCGCCGGCCGTCCACGAGAGCGCGAACCTTGTCGGTCGAGATGGAGGTGTCCATCGCCCGGAGCTGGCGCGCCACCGCTTCGTCGAAGGGCAGGTCCGTCGCGGGCGGGAACTTCTCCACGCCATCCCGGCCGGAAAGCACGCACGGCCTCGGGAAGCGAATGAACACCGGCTGCGTGAAGTGCGGGTGCCGCACCATCAGCTCACCCTTGGGCAGCGTGGCGAGCTTGATCTTGGTGGCGGGCGACAGCGTCGCATAGCCGGCGGTGGCCAGCTCGTCGGGGTCCATGCGCCCGTAAATGGTGGTCCCCGCGTTGCCCACGACCCGCCGCAGTACCTGGGAGCGGAACTGCTGGGCCGAGAACAGCACCAGCCCGAGGTATCGCCCCCGCTCCGAGAGGTCGAGGAGCATTTTCCGCACGTAGGTGTCGGCGCCGTCGGCCGGTGCGTACTTGTTCAGCTCGTCCACGAAGACCACCACGTGATCCACGCCGAGGTCCCGGCGCTCGAGGTGCTCGCGCAGCTTGCTGACCACCCGGGCGAAGACGAGATCCTGCGCCAGGGGATCCACGCTCGCCACGTCCACCACGTACACACCGCGATCCTCGAAGGTGCCCCACGGCAAGTCGTTCGCCGCGCCGTCGTCGGTCACCAGTCCCTTGGCGCGGGTGGTGATGTTGCCGAGTCGGTTCCGGACCTTCCGGATGGTGGCGATGTGATGGGTGCGCCAGACGTCGCCCCGATTGTTGTGCTCCAGCGTGTCGAAGATGGCGCGGAAGAACGCCTCGAGATCGGCGAAGGTCAGGACCCGCCAGTCCTGCGGCTGTAACTCCGGCGCATGGAAGTCGCGTCCGACGACGCGGTCGGCCAGGAAGTCGATGAACGCGTCCGCCTTCGCGTCCAGGTCGTCGCGGTTGAGCACCACCTCGGCGTACTCCAGCACCTCGCGCAGCCCCCAGGTGAGCGGCTCCGTGTTGGCCGCCAGGTCGGGATGGGTGCGGAGCGTGTTGAGATTGACGCCGTCAGGCTTGCAGGGAGCGAAGTAGTGGACATTCTCGAAGGGCTTCGGCGTCAGCCCGAGTCGCTGATAGGAGGCGAGGTCGTCGGTCGACAACTCGGCGGGCTGATCGAGGAAGCAGAGGTCGGGGCCCTTCACGTTGAAGCAGAGGGCCGCCACCGATCCCTTGTGCGCCGGAAACGTCTGGAAGATGCTGGCAAGAAAGAACTCCACGGCACTCGTCTTGGTCGCGAGGCCGGAGACGCCGGTGATGTTGAGGTGGGCCGCCTCGGGGCCAAGGAGGAAATCGGCGTCGAGGAAGACGGGGGCCGCCAGCCCCGCCGCCCCGTAGGTGCCGACCGGCAGGCCGGTGGCGCGGTCGCCGCCGGTGTAGGCGTCCATCCGCAGGGCGGAGCGTACATCCGCGTCGGTGGCCATGCGGACCTCGCCGAGGGGGACCGGCTGGAGCGGCTCCTCGGGCTCCTGGCGGAGCACCGCCGCCGTGTACAGCCGGATCTCGGTGCGCGTCGCGCCTGCCTCGGCTCCCCGGGCGGGGTTTCCGCCCGCGCCGGCCACCGCATCGAGTGGCCGGGCCAGGTCGGCGTACGCCGCCGCGTCCATCACCACGCCGAAGACCACCCGACCAGGGGCGTCCACCCGCACGATGGCGCCGACCCCGACGGGGGATTCCCGCGCGGTCCAGAAATGGAATTGGTGGGGAGTGGAGGGCCGGAGTTCCGTCGCGACGACGCGACCGATCAAATCGGGGCGAATGGCGGAACCTCCGTCAACCAGAACCCCGCGAGGCGGCGCTTGTGGTCCAACTCGACGAGCAGGTGGTCCGCGACGCGCACCACCTCGACTTCCCGGCGTCCGCCAATGCGGAGGTGAACGACTTTCTCGTCGGGTGTGGCCGACACCGACAGCGTAGTATCGACTTCGACCGCGGAGACGGACTGTCGCGTGGCTTTGGTCGGCAGGAGCACCCGTCCGGGGCGCGCCCCATCGGGCGGGGCCAGGCCCGGCACGGTATCCACCTCGGGCCAGACCACGACATCGAGGCCACAGAGCACCCCGCCCGCCACGTCGAGGACCACGACCGACCCCTCCTCGTCGGAGAGTTCGACGCTCCCCTCCTGGCCCCCGTCACCCAGGGCCGCGCGGAATCCACCCGAGAGAATGTCGGTCTCGACATCCCAGCGCCACTCGATGCCGGGGAGCTTGCCCTCGAGCGGTTCCACCCGCGTATCGACGTTCATCCGGTGCGCCTACGCGGCCTGGGCGGCGTTCAGCCGGCCGATGAACCTGAGGATGCGGTCCACGCCGGCGTCCAGCTCCTTATCGGCCGCGGCGTAGCTGAGTCGGACCCAGCGGTCATCGCCGAAGGCGGCACCGGGCACCAGCGCCACACCCTCTTCCGCCATCAGCTTGTCGCAGAACGCGGCGCCACCACCCCCCGGGCCCGTCAGCCCATCCACCCGGAAGAAGAAATAGAACGCGCCGTGCGGCTCCACGAACTCGACGCCCGGCACCTCGGAGCGGAATCGCGCCACCAATCGGTCGCGCCGTGCGCGGAAGGCGGCGACCATCCGAATGACGTCCGCCTCCACCCGTTCATCGCTGAACGCCGTCGCCGACGCCCACTGCGCCGGGTGATTGGCCCCGGTCGTGGTGTGCGACTGCAGCGCCGCCATCCCCTTGAACACATGGGCCGGTGCCAGCGCGGCGCCGATCCGCCAGCCGGTCATCGCATAAGCCTTGCTGGCCCCGGCGATCACGACGGTCCGCTCCAGGAGATCGTCCGGCAGGTCGAGGAAGCTCGGCGCGGCCTTCGCCCCGTAGTTGATCCGCCGGTAAATCTCGTCGGCGATGATCCATACCTCGTGTTTCCTGGCCCATTCCGCGATCGCCTTCAGCTCCGGCAGCGTGTACACCGCCCCCGTCGGGTTGCAGGGAGTGCAGATGATGAGCCCCTTGGTGCGGGTCGTGGAGTGGTTGTCGAGCTCCTTGGCGCCGACCTTGAGTCCCCACTCGATGTCGCCCGGTACCAGCACCGGCTCCGCGCGGCAGAGATGCACGATCTGGGGGTAGGAGACCCAGGCCGGCGCCGGGATCAGCACCTGGTCGTTGGGGCCGAAGAGGGTAAAGCAGGCGTTGAAGAGGGAGTGCTTGGAGCCGGAGCTTACCAGGATGTTGTCGGCGTTGACCGGCCGGCCGCCGCTCAGCGCGGAGAGGTTCTTCGCGATGGCGGCACGGAGCTCCGGAATGCCCGGATTGGGGGGATAGTGGGTCATCCCCTTCTGAATTGCGGTGATCCCCGCCTGGGCCGCTACCATCGGCGTGTCGAAGTCCGGTTCACCGAGGCTGAGGTCGAAGACCTCCTCACCGGCGGCGCGGCGACGCTTCGTTTCGGCGCTGATCGCGATCGTCTCGGAGGGCTTCAGGTGCACCAGGTTGAGCGAGAGCGGTTCGGGCATTGCAGAGTCCGGAGGGGAGTGGATTTGTCGAGCCGAAAGCTCCCCACCCCGCAACTTGATGTCAACTACCGCCCTCGGTGGCATCCGAAGCGCGGCCCGCTTATTCTTGAGCCCCGGCGCGAGCCGTCTATTTGACAACCGAGGGTCCTGTGTCCGAGTCATTCATGTTTGCGTCCCCTGCCGACCTCGCTGAGGCGGCCACGACCGCCGAGCGCGGCCACAACGTCGTGGCTGCCCTGCCGCCCTGCGCTGCCGGTGCGGCCCCCATCCTTGCCGCCCTCGGCAGGCGACTGAATGCGGCGCCCTCGACCGGACTGCGGGCCCTCATCCTCGCCTCTCCCGACACCTCCGCCGACTGGACCGATGCCGCCACGCGGGCCATGCCCTCGTGCCGGGTCCGCTCCTCCGGCAACCTGACCCGCACCACCCGCCAGTTCCGCGCCGGGCTGGTGGACGTCCTCGTTGCGTCACCGGCCGAGGCACAGCAGCTGGTGGAGCGCTCGGTCCTCAAGACCGACCAATTGGCCGCCGTCATTCTCGCGTGGCCCGAGTCGTGGGGCGGTGCCGAGGCGCTCGCCGTGCTGATGCATGACCTCGGCAAGGAGACCCAGCGCATCGTCTGCACGGCGCAGCCGGAGGCGGCCGCGGATGTCATCGAGCGCTATGCCCGCAAGGCGCTGACGGTGGGGTTCCCACCGGCGGAGGCGCCACCGATGAGCCCGGTCGGCCCGGTGCGCACGGTCAGCGTATCCTGGGACCGACGCGCAGCGGCGGTGGCGGAGGTCGTTGAACTGCTGGACCCGACAAAGGTGACGGTGTGGTGCGTGGATGAGGCGGGGGTGACGGCGGTCCGGGCGGCGATGGCGGGACACGACGCCGATGCCCTGGTGACCGATGGCGACGTCGAGGCGACGGAGCTCGTGGTCGCGTATGACCTTCCGACTCCGGGCAGGCTCCAGGCGCTGATGGCGGCTGGCCCGGTGGTCCTCCTGGTGACGCCGGCAGGCGAGGAGTATGTCGCTCGCATCACCTCCTCGCGCCGGAGCCTCCGGTTGACTGGAGCGGTCGACGCGGCGCAGGACGAGGCGGCGCGCCGGCGAGCCACCATTTCGAAGGTTCTCGAGACAGGCGTGCCGGGCACCGGGCTTCTGGCCCTGGCCCCGCTCTTCGAGCGTTACGACCCCTCGGCGGTGGCGGCGGCGATGTACCAGCTCTGGACCGGCCACGCGAGCGACCCGGTGCCGGTTCCCGTCGCACGCCCGGCCGATCCACCGGCGGCGGTCGAGATCCACGCGCCCGGTGCCACCGCGCGGATGTTCGTGAGCGTGGGGCGCCAGGACGGCACCACCGCCGCGGATTTGGTGGCGGTGCTCACCAAGGAAGTCCGGATCGACAAGTCGAAGATCGGGCGGATCGAGCTGAAGGAGGCCTACTGCCTGGTGGAGTTGCCGGCTGGAGAGGTCGAGCAGATCGTGCGGGGGATGGACGGGCGGACGGTGCGGAACAAGAAGATCATGGCCAAGGTGGACCGTGGGCCGGCGTCGCCGGCCCCGAAGCGGCGGGCGCCTACTTCCGGCGGTTCACGAGCGCCTTGAGGGCGCTCCCCGGCCGAAAGGCGGGAACCACCGAGGCCCGGATCGGAATGGACTTGCCCGTCTTGGGGTCGCGGCCGTTCCGGGCGCCGCGCTGACGGGGTTCGAAGCTCCCGAACCCCGAAATCTGGACCGTATTTCCCTTCCGCAGCTCCCCCGCCACGATCCCTTCCGTCCCGAAGAACGCATCCACGATCTCGCTGGCCCGCGCCTTGGAGGTGCCGAGCCGCTTGGCGACGGCGGCCACGAGTTCCGACTTCTTCACGCTGGACTCCTTCGGCGACATCGGCGGGGGGAGGGTGCGGCGGCAATATGGTGCGGCGATGAAGGGGGGCGCAAGAGCGGTGCGCTGCGATTCCGTTTTCGCGCAACTTGACCCCACCCCCTCCGCGCGGTAACCTCAGCGACACCCCCGCATGTGGAGACCCACCGGATGTTTCACGGCACCAGACCAGGTTCCATCGAAGTCATCAGCGGGGTGATGTTCAGCGGCAAGAGCGAGGAACTCATTCGCCGGGTGCGGCGCGCCATCATCGCCCGGCGGCGGGTGGAGGTGTTCAAGTCCCACCTCGACGCCCGCTACGCCGGCCTCTACCGGGTCAGCAGCCACGACGGTCTCGAAATCGACGCCACGCCGGTGGACACCGCGTCGGAGATCTTCCGCCAGGTGAGCGCCGACTCCGAGATGGTGGCCATCGACGAGGCCCAGTTCCTCGACGATGACATCGTGACGGTCACCACCGCCCTCGCCAACCGCGGCGTGCGGGTGGTCCTGGCCGGCACCGACACCGACTTCCGCGGCGAACCGTTCGGCCCGATGGGCTCCCTGATGGCCGTGGCCGAACAGGTGACCAAGCTCCGGGCCATTTGCGTGGTCTGCGGCGACGAAGCCTGCCGCAACCAGCGCCTGATCGACGGCGCCCCGGCCCGCTACGATTCCCCCACCATCATGGTCGGCGGCCGCGAGAGCTACGAGGCCCGCTGCCGGCACTGCCACCGCGTGCCTCGCGCCGACGAAGACCAGCGAGCGTTGCTATGATCGTCGCCCTGACCGGGAACATTGCCGCCGGGAAGTCCACCGTCACCGCCCTCTTCCGCGGGTGGGGCGCCGGAATCGTCGACGCCGACCAGGTGGTCCGCGACCTCCAGCGCCCCGGCACCGAGGTCTTTCAGCAGATCGTGAAGCGGTTCGGCAAGGCCATCGTCACGTCCACCGGGGAGATCGACCGCGCCGCCCTCCGGAAGGTGATCCTGGAGGACACCCGCGCCCGCTCCGACCTCAACGCCATCGTGCACCCCGCCGTCCGCGCCCAGCGCGACACCCTGGTGGCCGCCGCCCGCGACGCCGGCGCCCGGATCGTCGTGGCCGACATCCCGCTCCTCTTCGAGGCCGCCGACCCCTCCGAGTTCGATGCCGTGGTCCTGGTGGACGCCCCCGATGCCGTCCGGCTCAACCGGCTGGTGACCATGCGCGGCCTCCCCCTGGAGGACGCCGAACGGCTGATGGCCGCCCAGCAGCCAGCCGCGGGGAAGCGACCACGGAGCCAGTTTGTCATCGACAACGACGGCGACCGGGCCCAGCTCGAACGCCGCGCCCGCGACGTCTGGCTCGCGCTCGAGGCGCGCGCCACCGCCGCTTGATTTCAGGCCACTTTCGGTCTATTCTCCGCCCCGAACAATCTTCCTGGGAGTACCCGTGTCGAACGTGCCGGCCGATCTCCTCTACACCAACGATCACGAATACGTCAAGAAGACGAGCGACCCCGCCATCGTGCAGGTCGGCATCACCGACTACGCGCAGGGCGAGCTGGGCGACGTCGTCTTCGTCAACCTCCCCAAGAAGGGCGACAAGTTCGGGGCCCATGCTGTCTTCGGCACCATCGAGGCGGTCAAGGCGGTCTCCGAGCTCTACAGCCCGCTGGCCGGTGAAATTGTCGAGGTGAACGGCGCGCTGGACGCCAACCCCGCGGCGGTGAACACCGACCCGTACGGCGACGGCTACCTGGTCAAGATCAAGCTGACCGACGCCGGCGCGATGGGCGCGCTGCTCTCGGCGGAGGCCTACAAGAAGCACATCGGCGAGTAACACACCGATGCCGCTGTGCCCCGGTTGACCGCGCGCCCCGTTCCCCCCGGACGGGGCGTGCATTCTTATATGTAGTGAGGACGTGATTCCATGGCTGCCAAATCGACCCCGGCCTCCCCGCTCGCCGGCCTGGTCCAGACCGAACGCTTCGTCTCCCGCCACCTCGGCCCCCGCCCCGCCGACATCCAAAAGATGCTCACGACGGTCGGCTACAAGTCGATGGACGACTTCATCGACGCGGTCGTCCCCGAGGACATCCGGCTCCGCCGCCCGCTGGCCCTGGCCCCGGGCCGGAGCGAGCGCGAGGTGCTGCAGGAGCTCCGCCGGATCGCGGCGCAGAACCATGTGTTCCGCTCCTATATCGGCATGGGATACTCGGGAACCTTCACCCCGCAGGTGATCCAGCGGAACATCCTGGAGAATCCCGGCTGGTACACCGCCTACACCCCCTACCAGGCGGAAATCGCGCAGGGGCGCCTCGAGGCACTGCTCAACTTCCAGACCGTCGTCGCCGACCTGACCGGCCTCCCGGTGGCCAACGCCTCGCTGCTCGACGAGGCCACCGCCGCCGCCGAGGCGATGTACCTGACCGTCGCGGTCACCCGCCACGAGGGCACCCCCGTCTTCATGGTGGACAGCCAGTGCCATCCGCAGACGATCGCCGTGGTCCAGACCCGCGCCGAGGCGCGGGGCATCGACATCGTGGTGGCGGATCCGGAGCGCTTCAAGTTCACGGCGGGCGTCGTCGGCGCGCTGATCCAGTATCCCGCCACCGACGGCGCCATCCGCGACCATCGGAAGTTCTGCGAGGCGGCGCACGCCGCTGGCGCACTGGTCACGGTGGCCACCGACCTGCTGGCGCTCACGATGCTGGTGCCCCCCGGCGAGTTCGGCGCCGACATCGCCATCGGCAACAGCCAGCGCTTCGGCGTGCCGATGGGTTTCGGCGGCCCGCACGCGGCGTTCTTCGCCACCAGCGAGGCGCACAAGCGGTTCCTGCCGGGGCGCATCATCGGACTCTCCAAGGATTCCGACGGCAACCCCGCCCTCCGCATGGCGCTGCAGACCCGCGAGCAGCACATTCGGCGCGACAAGGCGACCAGCAACATCTGCACGGCGCAGGTACTCCTGGCCGTGATGGCCAGCATGTACGCCGTGTACCATGGCCCCGACGGGATCAAGCGGATCGCGGAGCGGGTCCACTCGATCACCGGGCTTCTGGCCGCCGCGCTCCGCCGGCTCCGCTACACGCTGGTGCACGCGCACTACTTCGACACCCTCTGCGTCGAGGTCGAGCCGTGGGCACAGCCGCGCATCCTCGACCACGCCCGGGGCCGCCGAATCAATCTGCGCGCCATCGGCGCCAACCGCATCGGCATCGCGCTCGACGAGACCGTCACCCTCGACGACCTCGCCGACCTCATCGCCACCTTTTCGCTCAATGAAGTGCTGCCCTACATGCTGAGCGAGACCGGCGAGAAGGCCGCCCCGGCCATCCCGGAGCCGCTCCGCCGCACCTCGGCGTACCTGACCCATCCCGTCTTCCACCGGCACCGGTCAGAGACGGACATGCTCCGCTACATGCGGAAGCTCGAGGCCAAGGACCTCTCGCTCACCTCGGCGATGATCCCCCTGGGCTCGTGCACCATGAAGCTCAACGCCACCACCGAAATGGTCGGCGTCAGCTGGCGCGAGTTCAACCGGCTGCACCCCTTCGCGCCGCTGGAGCAGACGCAGGGCTACCACATGCTCTTCCGGCACCTCGAGGCGTCGCTGGCGGAGATCACCGGCTTCGCCGCGGTGTCGCTGCAGCCGAACGCCGGCTCGCAGGGGGAATACGCCGGCCTGCTCGTCATCCGCGCCTGGCACCGCGCCCGCGGCGACGAGAAGCGCACCACCTGCCTCATCCCGATGTCGGCGCACGGCACCAACCCCGCCAGCGCCGTCATGGCCGGGATGAACGTCGTGGTGGTCAAGAGCGACCCGAACGGCAACATCGACGTCGAGGACCTGAAGCAGAAGGCGGCCGAGCACAAGGACAGTCTGGCCGCGCTGATGGTCACCTATCCCTCGACCCATGGCGTCTTCGAGGCGTCCATCAAGAACATCTGCACCATCGTGCACCAGCATGGCGGCCAGGTGTACATGGACGGCGCCAACATGAACGCGCAGGTCGGCCTCTGCCGGCCGGGCGACATCGGCGCCGACGTCTGCCACCTGAACCTGCACAAGACCTTCTGCATCCCGCACGGCGGCGGCGGCCCCGGCATGGGCCCGATCTGCGTCGCCGAGCACCTGGCGCCCTTCCTCTCCGGGCATCCAGTCGTCGATCTCGGCCACGCGCAGGCGAGCGGCGCCGTCTCGGCCGCGCCCTGGGGAAGCCCGTCCATTCTGCCGATTTCCTGGGCGTACATCGTGCTGATGGGCGCCGAGGGACTGACCGAGGCGACGAAGGTGGCCATCCTCAGCGCCAACTACCTCGCCAAGCGGCTGGAAGGGTCGTTCGAGGTGCTCTACACCGCGCCGAACGGCACCGTGGCACACGAGTGCATCGTGGACATGCGACCCTTCAAGGCCACGGCCGGCATCGAGGTCGAGGACATCGCCAAACGGATCATCGATTACGGCTTCCACCCGCCGACCGTCTCCTTCCCTGTGGCGGGCACGCTGATGGTGGAGCCGACGGAGAGCGAGCCGCTCGCCGAGCTGGACCGGTTTGCCGACGCGCTCATTTCCATTCGCGGGGAGATCCGGGACATCGAGGAGGGCAAGGCGGACCGGACCAACAACGTGCTGACCAACGCGCCGCACACGATGCAGCGGGTCATCGCGGACAACTGGGACCGTCCGTATTCCCGCGAGCTGGCTGCGTTCCCGTCGGCCGCGACGCGCGAGCACAAGTCCTGGCCCACGGTGGGCCGGGTGGACGGCGCCTACGGCGACCGCAACCTCGTGTGCACCTGCCCGCCGGTGGAGAGCTACGGATCGTAGCGCCCATGCGGTGGACGCTGCTGCTCGAGCCGCTGGGGCGCCCCGGCTGGCACAACATGGCAGTGGACCAGGCCCTCCTCGACCTCGCGGACGGGGAGGGTCGTGCATTGCTGCGGATCTACCGGTGGGCGCCGTTCTGCCTGTCGTTCGGGTGCAACGAGCCGGCGCTCAAGCGTTATGACCGCACCGCCATCGAAGGGATGGGGCTCGATACCGTCCGCCGACCGACCGGAGGCCGCGCGGTCTGGCACGCGGATGAGGTCACCTATGCCGTCGCGGCCCCCATCCACACCTTCGGAACCCTCGCCGAGACCTACCGCCAGATCCACGAAACGCTTGCCGAGGCGTTGCGGTCGCTCCACTTCCCCGCCGCGCTGGCCTCGCCGCCAGCGCGCACTCGGGCACTCGACGCGGGCGCTTGCTTCGCCTCGCCAGCCGGCGGAGAGGTGGTCCTGGGCGGCGGAAAAGTGGTGGGCAGCGCCCAGCTCAGGGAGGGAGGCGCCTTCCTGCAGCACGGCTCCATTCTGCTGGACGGCTCCCAGCAATTGGTCAGCGACGTGACGCTCGGTGCCCCGCCGCCCGACGGTTCGGTGGCGCTCTCGACCGTCCGCGGCGCACCGGTCGGCTTTGCGGATGTCGCCTCCGCAATCACCAAGGCCGCGCAGGCCTGGTCCGGCCAATGGGATGAGGAAAGCATGGAATCCAGGCCACTGCAGGACGCCGCACGGCGGCATGCCGACCGATTCCAGGACGCCAACTGGACCTGGCGGCGGTAGTCCACCCCCTCTGTTTGCAGCATGAACAGCAACGCGGGAGGGTCGGAGAAGAGCCGGAGGGTCGGAGGAATCGCTTGGTGGGGTGCTGACGCGACCACCAATCCAGTTCTCCGAATCTCCCTTCCCTCCGACCCTCCCTCGTCGCTGTTCGGTCCGGCGCCCCCCCCCCCGACCCCCCGGTTGGCCAAAACCCTTTCCGGTGCGACATTACGAGAGCATCCCGGACCCAGCTCCCCCAGCAGAGGCTTCCGCTTGCGACAACTGCTCCGCCCTGCCGCCTTCTGTTTGTTCACCCTGCTCGCGGCCACCTCGGCGGCGGGGGGGCAGGCGGCCTCCCGGCAAGAAACGGTCGTCATCGCGATGGGTCGCGAGGCGGCGACCCCGATCCCCACGCTGATCCGGGGGAACGCCGCCGCCCAGGATATCTCCGCCCTCCTCTTCCTTCCGCTCGCCCTGCTCGGCCCCAACAACATCACCGTCGGTGACAAGGATTTCGTCCCCCAGCTTGCCCGGAGCTGGAAGCGGCGCGACTCCCTCACCCTCGTCTTCGAAATGGACCCGCGCGCCCACTGGCACGACGGCGTGCCCGTCACGGCGCGCGACGCCGCCCTGGCGCTGAACCTGGCGCGTGACTCCTCGGTCAGCGCGAACACCGGGCTCCTCCTTCGTCGGATCAAGAGCGTGACGGCCGAGGACCCGCAGCATCTTGCGGTGCGCTTCACCGAGGCGTATGACGAACAGCTCTACGATGTCATCTATCATGTGTCACCGCTGCCCGCCCACCTGATCGATACGATCCCGAAGGGCGGCCTGGTCAACTCCGCCTATGCGTCCGCGCCGGTCGGGAACGGCCCCTACCGCTGGAGCCGGCGGGTCCCGGGCCAGCAACTCGACCTCGTGGCCAACGATCAATTCTTCCTGGGGAAGCCCGGCCCCCGCCGGGTGACGATTCTCATCGCCAGCGACCCCGAAGCACGCCTCAATCTGCTGCTGAGCGGGGCCGGCGACGTCCTGCAGACCCTTGGCACGACCTCCGAGGCGGCCCGCGTCCAGGCCGACAAGCGGCTGGCCATCTACCCGACCCCGTCCTTCGGCGTCGGCTATCTGCTCTTCAATCAGCGCGATCCGACGGACCTGAGCCGGCCGCATCCGATTCTCGCCGATCGCGACATGCGGGCTGCCATCCAGATGGCCCTCGACATCCCCGCCATCGTCGAGGCCACCTTCGGCGACTGGGCCAGTGTGCCGGTGGGCCCGGTGCCCGAGCTGTTCTGGATCCGCGACCCGACCGCGCGGCCCTCCCGGCAGAACACGACGGGCGCGCTCGCCCTGCTCAAGGCGCGCGGGTGGTTCGACACCGACGGAGACGGGTATCTCGACCGGGACGGGAAGCCGCTGGCCCTCTCGATCAGCTTTCCCGCTTCAAGCACGCCGCGAGCACAAATCGCGCTGCTTGCCCAGGAACAACTCCGCCACATCGGCATCAAGATCGAGTTGAATCGCCTGGAGGGGTCGGTGTGGAACGAGCGGAGAAACCTCGGCAACTTCGACATCGACTTCGGCCAGGCGACGCTCGATCCGTCGCCCTACGGCCTGATGCAGAGCTGGGGGTGCGCGGGGCGCGGGGGCAGCAATGTCGCCTACTTCTGCGACCCCGCGGTGGACTCACTGCTGGGTGCCGCGCTCACCAGCCGCAAGGACGCCCTGGCGATCTACCGGCAGGCGGTCCGAACGCTGGTGGCCGACGCGCCAGCCGTGTTCGTCTACTCGCAGACGCTTCCCTTCACGGTGTCACGCCGCATCCGTCGCGTCGAAGTGAACCCGACCTATCTCTACTCGGCGCTCTGGCGATGGAACCCGGGCCCCCTCCCCTGACGTGATCCGCTGGCTTCTTCGGCGCCTCGCGCAGGCCGTGCTCACCTTCCTGGTGGTCACGGTGCTTCTTTTTGTGCTGATGCGCCTGACACCTGGCGACCCGCTGGAGCGCCTCGCCGGCGACCGCCAGGTCTCCGAACAGGAACGCGCCGAGCTGCGCCGCCGCTTCGGCATCGACCAGCCAATCGCGACCCAGTTCCGGGCCTTCCTGGGCGGCGCGCTCGCCGGCGACCTCGGCGTCTCCATCGAGCACTACCCGACCCGCGTGTCCACGCTCCTCGCCGCCCGCATGCCGGCCTCGCTCATTCTCGGGGGAACGGTCCTGCTCCTGACGTTCGGGATCGGCGTGACGCTCGGCGTCCTGCAGGCGGTGCGGCGGGGGAAGGCCACCGACCGCTGGCTCACCCGTGCCTCCCTCGCACTCTACGCGATGCCCTCCTTCTGGCTCGGGCTGGTGCTCGCCTGGTACTTCGGCATCCGGCACCAGCTGCTCCCCGTCGCGCAGATGCATGACCCGCTGCTCGGGCCCGACGCCGGGTGGCTTGCCACCACCGGCGACCTGCTTCGGCATCTCGTCCTGCCGGCCGTGACGCTCACCGCCGTGAGCCTCGCCGCCGTCATGCGCTACCAGCGCACCGCCCTGCTCGAAGTGCTGCGGCTCGACTTCGTCCTCGCGGCCCGGGCGCGTGGCCTTCCCGAACGGCAGGTCATCTGGCGACACGCCTGGCGGAACGCGCTCTTTCCCGTCCTCGGACTTCTCGGGCTCTGGCTGCCGATCCTCGTGTCAGGATCGGTGTTCGTCGAGCAGGTGTTCAACTGGCCCGGCCTCGGCTCGCTCGCCGCGAACGCCGTCGGCGCGCGGGACTACCCGCTCATCCTCGGCACCGCCATGCTGGTCTCCGCGCTGGTCCTCGTCGGCGGCATCCTGGCCGACCTCGGGTACTACGCCCTCGATCCGCGGGTGCGCCGCGCATGACAGGCTCCCTCTGGCGGCTCCTGTCGCGCGCCATGGCCAGTCCGTCAGGGCGAATCGGGCTCCTCATCCTGGCGCTCCTCACCGCCTTCGTGGTCGTCGGCCCGTGGCTCCTCCCCGACCCGAATGCGATGCCCGACCTGATGGCCGGCGCCGTGTCCCCCGGCGCGGGCCACCCCTTCGGCACCGATCAACTGAACCGAGACATCCTCTCGCGGGTCGGCTCCGGCGGGCGGATCTCACTCACGGTCTCCGCGCTCGCCGTCACGCTCGCCATCTTCCTCGGGGCGCTGGTCGGCGGCCTCGCCGGATTCTACGGCGGCTGGGTCGACGGCGCCTTCATGCGCATCGTCGACGGTGCGCTCGCCATTCCCCGGCTCTTCCTCCTCCTGCTGCTGGTGGCCGTCTGGGAGCAGATGCCGCTCGGGGCGCTGGTCCTGGTGCTCGGCGCCACCGGCTGGTTCGGGACCAGCCGAATCGTCCGGGGCGAGGTGCTGCGACTCCGCGAAGCGGAGTTCGTCTTCGCGGCCAAGGCGCTCGGCGCGGGGCCGGGACGGATTATCTTCCGGCACTTGCTGCCGAACGTGGCCGGCCCGCTGCTCGTGGCCGCGACCCTCGGCGTCGGCGACGTGATCCTGCTCGAGGCGGGCCTTTCGTTCCTGGGCGTGGGCGTGCGCCCGCCGACTCCCTCCTGGGGCGGCATGATCCTCGACGCCCGATCGCTGCTGACGACCGCGCCCTGGGCCAGCATCTTCCCCGGCCTGGCCATCGTCGTCACCGTCCTGGCCGTCAATCTCATCGGCGACGCGTTGCGCGGCGCCCTCGACCCGCGGAGCGCATGACCCCACTGCTCGAAGTTGAGGACCTGCGGATCTCCTTCCCCTCGTCGGGGGGGGCCACGTCGCGCCCGGTGGACGGGGTGAGCTTCGCGCTGTCGAAAGGGGAATTGCTCGCCGTGGTGGGCGAATCGGGCTGCGGCAAGAGCCTCACCTCGCTGGCCCTGCTCCGGCTCGTCCCTCCCCCAGGCCAGATTCTTCCCGGCAGCGCCATCCGGCTCGACGGAACCGATGTGCTCGCCCTGGGCGACGCCGAACTCCGCTCCATCCGGGGCCGCCGCATCGGCATGATTTTCCAGGACCCGATGACCAGCCTGAACCCTGTCTTCACCGTCGCCGACCAGATCAGCGAGAGCGTCCGGGCGCACCAGCGGGTGTCAAAGCGAGCCGCGCGGGCACGCGCCCTCGAACTGCTCCAGGAAGTCGGGATCCCCGACCCCGTGGAGCGGCTCGACAACTACCCGCACCAGATGAGCGGCGGGATGCGACAGCGGGTGATGATCGCCATCGCCCTGGCCTCGGAGCCCGAGTTGCTCATCGCCGACGAGCCGACCACCGCGCTCGACGTGACCGTGCAGGCGCAGATCCTCGAATTGCTCGACGGCCTGCGCGCCGCACGCGGGATGGCGGTCCTGCTCATCACCCACGACCTCGGGATCGTGGCGGGGCGGGCCGATCGCGTTGCGGTCATGTACGCCGGCCGGCTGGTGGAGGAGGCCAGCACCGCCGAGCTCTTTGCCCGGCCCTCGCATCCCTACACGAGAGGGCTGCTGGCATCGGTGCCGAGGATCACCGGGGCAGTGACCAGGCTGACGCCGATTGCGGGAACGGTGCCGCCCCCGACGGCGTGGCCCTCGGGATGCCGCTTTCACCCGCGTTGCCCGGCCGCCATGCCCCGCTGCGCGACCGACGATCCGCCGGCACTTCCCGTCGGTGAACGCCATCGCATGCGCTGCTGGCTCGCCGAGACGGGGCCGGCATGAGCACCCCCCTCCTCGAGGTCCGCGACCTCGTCAAGCACTACAAGGCGACCGGCTTCCTGGTGCGGAAGACGCCACCGGTCCGCGCCGTGGATGGCGTCTCGTTCACCGTCGGCAAGGGGGAGACGCTCGGGCTGGTCGGCGAATCGGGGTGCGGCAAGTCCACCGTCGGCCGCACCATCCTCCGCCTGCAGGACGCCACGTCAGGTGCGGTGTCGTTCGACGGCAGCGATTTCTTCGCGCTGAATGCGGCCGCGCTGCGGCTGACCCGGCGGAAGCTCCAGATCATCTTCCAGGACCCGTACAGCTCGCTCAACCCGCGGATGACCGTCGGCGACGCCATCGCCGAGGGAATCGAGATCCACCGACTGGCCACACGCACCGAGATTCCCGGACGAGTGGCACAGCTGCTGGAGGAGGTCGGCCTCGATCCGGGCTATGGCACCCGCTATCCGCACGAGTTCTCCGGCGGACAGCGCCAGCGGATCGGCATCGCCCGGGCGCTCGCCGTCGAACCTGCGTTCATCGTGTGTGACGAGCCGGTCTCCGCGCTCGACGTGTCGGTGCAGGCGCAGGTACTGAATCTCCTGGCCGACCTGCAGACCCGGCGGGGGATCTCCTACCTCTTCATCGCGCACGACCTCGCCGTGGTTCGCCAGATCGCACACCGGGTGGCGGTGATGTACCTCGGGCGCATCGTCGAAACGGGCCCCACCGAAGCGGTGCTGGCCCGCCCCGCACATCCGTACACCAAGGCGCTGCTCTCGGCCGTCCCGGTGCCCGATCCGGACACCCAGCGGCTGCGGATTGTCCTCCCCGGCGACCCGCCGAGCCCCTCCAACCCGCCGTCCGGGTGCGCCTTTCATCCACGCTGCCCGCATCCCGCCAAGGATACCCGCTGCTCCAGCGAACGACCGCTCCTGCACCAGCTCGGTGGGACCGAGGTCGCCTGTCACCATGCGAGCGTGGGCAGTTGATGCGGAGGCGCATCTCGAGCGGGACCCAATGGGAGCCGATCGTGGGGTATTCCCGCGCCGTGCGGGTCGGGCCCTGGGTGCATGTGTCGGGGACCACCGCCACCGACGGCAAGGGCGGGATCGTCGGCGAGGGCGACGCCTACGCGCAGGCGGTCCAGACCCTGGACAACATCGAGCAGGCGCTCATCCAGGCCGGCGCCACGATGGCCGACGTGGTCCGCACCAGGATGTACGTGACCGACATCGACCAGTGGGAGGCCGTCGGCCGCGCGCACGGTGAGCGCTTCGGCGCTATCCGCCCCGCCACGAGCATGGTGGAGGTCAGCCGACTCATCGATCCCCGCATGCTCGTCGAAATCGAGGCCGACGCCTGCGTCGACGGGTCCGCCTCCGAGGCCTGACTTCGTTCTCCCACCGGGACTCCCGACTATGCCGCTTGCCCTCCATCATATCGACGCCTTCACCGACCGCCCCTTTGCCGGCAACCCCGCCGCCGTCTGTCTCCTCGAGCAGGAGATGGACGCCGCCTGGATGCAGTCCGTCGCAGCGGAAATGAACCTCTCCGAGACGGCCTTCCTGCTCCCTCGCCCCGACGGTTTCGGCCTCCGCTGGTTTACGCCCGAGGTGGAGGTGGAACTCTGCGGGCACGCCACCCTGGCGAGCGCGCATTTTCTCTGGTCGGAACGGCACATCAAGCCGAAGGCCGTCGCCCGCTTCCACACGCAGAGCGGGCTCCTGACGGCCACCCAGCGCGATGGCTGGATCGTACTCGACTTTCCGGCCACGCCGGCGACCCCGGCGCCAGCCCCGGCGGGGATGGCCGCCGCGCTCGGCTGCACACCGGTCGCCGTGGCCAAGTCGGCGTACGACTACCTCATCGAGGTGGCCAAGGAGTCCGAGGTCCGTTCACTCGAGCCGGACTACCGCGCGCTCCGGGTCGTAAACGCGCGCGGCGTGATCGTCACCGCCGCGGGAGACGACGGCAAGTACGACTTCGTCTCCCGCTTCTTCGGCCCCGCCGTCGGCATCGACGAGGACCCGGTCACCGGTTCGGCGCACTGCGTCCTCGGCCCCTACTGGCAGGAGCGGCTCGGGAAGGCGTCATTCCTGGCCTACCAGGCGTCGCCCCGCGGCGGCGAGGTCCGGGTCGACGTGAAGGGAGACCGGGTCCAGCTTGGCGGCAAGGCCGTCACCGTGTCGCGAGGGGAGCTGCTGTGAGCGAAGCCGCCGTCGCGGCGTTCGGCGTCCTCGATCTCCGCGTCGGGCGCATCACCCGCGCCGAGCCAAACAGCGGCGCGCGCAAGCCATCGTACCGGCTCTGGGTGGACTTCGGCGAGCTGGGCGAGCGCACCTCGAGCGCGCAATTGACCGAGGTGTATGCGGCGGAGGACCTCGTCGGCCGCGCGGTCATCGCCGCCGTGAACCTCGGCCCGCGTCGCATCGCCGGGTTCGTGTCCGAGGTCCTGGTCCTCGGCGTGCCGAACGAGGCCGGACAGGTCGTGTTGCTGCAACCGGAACGCACCGTGCCGCTCGGCGGCCGGGTCTATTGAGAGGTGTGACGATGCGGGTCTATCTGTCGGTGGACATGGAGGGCGTCGCGGGCGTGGTGCACGAGGACCAGACCAACCCGATCGACCCCCGCTGCGCCGGCGAGTACGGCCGGTTCCGCCGGATCATGACCGCGGAGGCCAACGCCGCCGTCGAGGGGGCGCTCGCCGCCGGCGCCACCCGGGTCGTGGTCAACGACAGCCACTGGGAGATGCGGAATCTCCTGGCCGAAGAACTGCATCCCAGCCGCGGAACTGGTGAGCGGATCGACCAAGCCCCGCTCGATGCTCGAAGGAATCGAGCAGGGCTTCGATGCCGCCTGCTTCATCGGCTATCACGCCCGGGCAGGCACCGCGCACGCCATCCTCGATCACACCTACACCGACCGCATCTTTCGGGTGACGCTCAACGGGCAGGACGTGGGTGAACTCGGATTGAACGCGGCACTGGCGGGGAGGTTCGGTGTGCCGGTGGCACTGGTATCGGGCGACCAGGCGCTGGCCGCCGAATGCGGCGCGCTGCTGGGTGCCGGCACCCGCGCGGTCGTGGTGAAGCACGCGGTCGCGCGACATGGGGCGCGGTCGGTGGCTCCGGCGGAGGCGTGCCGCCTCATTCGCGAAGGCGTGACGGCGACGGTTCGCCAGCCGCCAGCACCGTGGACGGTGTCGTCTCCCGCCACGATCGAGGTGGAGTTCTGCTCCAGCCACCACGCCGACATGGCCGAACTGGCCCCGGGGAGCGAGCGGGTCGGCGGGCGGACGGTCCGGGTGACGCACGCCGATTACGCGGAAGCGTTCAGCGCCTTTCGGGCGCTGTCCAACCTGGCATCGGTTTCCTAACTCGCTGGCGACGCCGGGGCGGGACGGGGACAGGCCGCAGCCTCCGCGGCGATCGCCTCCACGCCCCGGACCGCCTCTCGTCTCGACAGGTTCCACTCCAGCCCCACGCGTGCGTCGTCTCCCCATCGGTCCTGCAGTCTCACCAGCACACCGCAGCGCTCGACCGGCGACAGGTCGCCGACCGCACGCGAGGATCGCCGGCACCGCGTCGGCGCTGAGCGCCGTCAGGTAGTTCTGGTCCAGCGGGGCACCGCCGCGCGCGCGCTCCAGGTTGACCCGGACGATGAACGCATCGGGGTTCACCACGTTCAGGGTCAGCAGCAGGGCGAATGCGCCGGCAAGGGCCCCCGGCACAAAGCGCGATCGCCGCCCGCGCAGCACGGTGGCGCCGAACCAGCCGAAGACGCCCGCCAGCAGCAGCATGAAGGCGAGTGTGTAGAACCGCTGTTCCGTGAGCCCATAGAACGACTCGTACAGCACCATCCGGTAGAAGGCGCTGGCCAGGATCAGCGTGAGAAGGACGATGACAACGGCTGTCAGCCGGTGGAACCGGACGACGGCGGCCTGCTCGCGACTGTCCAGGCACCACTCCGCGAAGTGGAGGATCGGAAGCGAAAGCGCCGCCACCGCGACCATCTCGAAGAAGCCCTTCCGCGCGTACTCCGAGATCGTAATCCCCATCGTGGCCTGGAAGTCCTGCGCCGAGAGGAAGAGCTCGCCCCCCTGGAAGCCCACGAAGACGGCCAGCAGCGCGCCGATCGCCGCGACGAAGGTGTACAGAACCGTCGGCTGCAGCTCCGGCCGCGGGATCACGGGTGCCGGCCTCCGACCCTCCAGCCAGAAGCCGCTCCGCAGGATCCCGATGCCGATCCAGGCGAAGAGGCCCACGCGGAAGACATGATCCAGTTCATTCCAGAGATCGAATCCGAAGAGCCGGGAGATCGTCTCGGCGAAGAGCGGATCCGCCGAACCGAGGAGCGCGCCGAAGACCACGAGGACGGGGATGGCGGCCAGGAGCCCGATCCCGACCGAGGCGAGCTGGCGGGTCCGGCCCGCCACCGGGAGGTCGCCCCAGCCGATGTCGCCCGCCAGCGCCGGCAACGGTCCGAGAACGATGCCCCCGGCCACCCGCAGGCCGCTCAGGATGAGGGCCGAGACGGGAATCTGGCCCAGCGTCCTGACCTGACTCGTCGCCGTGACGACCACGAGCAGCGTCCCGAGCCACAGCATGTTGAGCCCGAACAGCACATCGGAGTCGCGCCAGATCAGGCAGGGGATCGTGATCCACGCGGCGACGGCGAGCCAGCGCGCCGGAGGAAGCGCGGTGAGCGCGCCGAGGCGGATCAGCGCGGTGGCGCCGAGCAGGGCCGCACTGATCCAGAGCGCGAGGCTGAGCCGCTCCGGCACCCAGAGCTGCAGCGCTTCGCCCGCGAGCCCGAGCAGGAGACCGACGAGGAGAAGGGCGAGGGCACGCCCGGTGCGGCCGCGCACGGGCTATTCCTCCAGCGCGAGGGTGGTCTTGCCCTCTCGCCCTGCTGTTGGCCGGCCCGAGGAGGAGCGCCTCGGGCAGGTCAGGGTAGATCACGCGCAGCGTGTAGGGGAAGTCGCCCGGGGGAGCCACGAAGGCGAGGGTATCGAGTGCGGTCTGCCCGGCTTCCACTGGATCGGGGAAGAGTGCGTCCCTCTGGACGGGCACCAGCGACACGCCGCTCTTGCCCACGAGGCGAAACTGGAGGTAACCCGGGTACTCCGGTTCCGCCTTCGCATCGCTCCTGGCCTGCACCACCAACCCGATACGATCCTCCTCCATGTCGACCTCGGTGATCGAGATGTGCAGGTGGCAGTCGAACCCGCAGAACGAGAGTTCGCTCCCGATGGGAAGAGCCACGCGAGGTGCAATGGCCCAGGAGAGCACCAGCCCGAGCTGGTAGACTAGGACGAGCACGACGATGCCACGGAGCGTTCGGCGTACGAGCTTTCCGTCCCCGCGAGCGAGACCGAAGGCGAGGACGCCAAGCCCGAAGACGAGGAGGAGCGCGGCGCCGATCAGCGCCAGGACTCCGAGAAAATGCGCGACCATGGGTACGACCTCCGAAGGTGGTGTCAGACCGCGGCGCTGAGAGGCAGGCCGCCGAACCGTCGATGCCGGGCGCGAAAGGCGAGCAGCGCCGTCCGCAGTTCATGTTCCTCGAAATCGGGCCACATCGTGTCGCTGAAGTACAGCTCGGCGTAGGCCGACTCCCAGAGCAGGAAGTCGCTCAGCCGCTGTTCCCCGCCGGTGCGGATCGAGCAGGTCCACCGGCGGCACCTCCGGGTCCGCCCCGCCCGGCGTCCGTGACCGCCCGCCCGAACGCCTCGCGACTCGGCGCCGGCTGGTCGGCCAGGGCGATCGACGCCGCCACGATGGCGTCTCGACCCGAGTAGTCGACCGCCACGCGCAGGTGCAGACGATGCCCGCGCCGAGTGGCCCCTTCCGCGGCATCGATGGCGTTCCGCAGCGGGAGCGGCAGCCGATCGCGGCGGCCGATCACGGAGAGCCGGATTCCTTCGGCGACGCACCGCGCCGTCTCCCGCCGCAGATGCTCGCGGAAGAGCCGGAGCAGCCACCGCACCTCGCGTTCGGGGCGGCGTCCAGTTGTCCGACGAGAAGGCATAGAGGGTCAGGGTGCCGACGCCTGCGGAAGGCATCGCCTCGACCAGGCGGCGGACGGCCACCGCACCCGCCTGGTGTCCGGCGGCGCGCGGCAGCCCCCGTTGCGCAGGCCCACCGACCGTTGCCGTCGAGGATCACGGCGAGATGGAGTCCACGGGGGGCCGGGACGAATTCGATCAGGCATCGCGCGTCCGCTGGATGAGCGCTTCCATGTGGTCGAGGTAGGTGGTCAGCGCCCGCCGACCGCGCGGCGTCAGCCGAAAGTCGGTGCGCGGCACCCGCCCGGCGAATCCCTTCCGGCAGTCGAGTAGCCGGCGTCTTCGAGCTTCCGCGCGTGCACGCTGAGATTGCCGTCGCTGGTGTCGATCAGCGCCTTGAGCTCGCGTGAAGAGCAGCCATTCGTGCCCGGCAAGGGCGCTGACGATGGCCAGGCGCTTCCGCTCGTGGATCAGGTGGTCGAGGTCGGCGGCGGCGGCGCCCCCGCCTCCATCCTGCGCGTCCAGCCGCCCCCCCGCAGCCGCACGTGAGCGCGCCGCGGAGGACTTAGCCACCGTGCCGCCGCGCGATATACACCCCGAACCCGATCTGGACGGCACCAAAACCGACGGCCATCGCGGCATTCCCCCACGCAGGCCAGAACAGCGCCACGACACCGACCCCGATGAGCACCAGCCCCATCAGGGGAACCGCCCGGACCGAGAACGCACCGCCAGTCACCACCCCCGCTCCGTAGAGGAGCAGCCAGGTGCCGGGCAGGAGCGCGACCTGACCGGCGCCCCAGAGCGCCACCGTCAGGACCGCCCCGGCCAGCACCGGGGGCGAGAAGCTCAGGAGAAACTGCCGGGCGGGCCGGGTAAACGCCGATCCCTGCAGCCGACGCGACTTGCGGCCGAGGGACCAGGCCCCGATCAGGAAGGCAAGCACCCCTTCGGCGACCCAGACGCCGAGCCATTCCCGGGGCGAGGCGGACCCCGCGGCGATGCCCGCCGCGACCAGCGCGGTGGCCCCCATGGCGACCCCGCCCCACCCCGGGACGCCGGTAAACGCCGTGGCGCGCTCCATCGTGGACCGGATGAAGGAGAGGTTGTCGCGGGCGCGGTCGCCGAGGGCGGTGGCGGCTCTGGGATCGACGGGTTGATCGGGCATGGTAGCAACAGTGTATCACGAACGGTTCATATCGTCAAGTACTTTGTCCTGCAAAGTCAGAACGGATGTGCGGCCCGGGAGGCCCCTGGCGTCTCCCGCTCCTGCCGGGCGGGGCGGCCACAGGCTGGCGGCCCCGCGGTTCCGGTGGCAGATTATTCCTCCCCACCCCACCAAGTACCCTGAGATCTCGATGCGATTCCGGCGCCTCCTGCTGTGCATGGCTCTTGCCGTGGGTGCCTGCACCCACGAACAGCCGTTTGAGACTCCGGACACCTCGATCGACCAACCGTTCCGCCCCGGATTGCCGACCCGACTGACCTACAACCCCGGCAGCGATCTGCACCCGGCCTGGACCGACGACGGCGCCTCCTTCCTCTACTCGGGCCAGCTCTACGGTCGCCCCGACCTCGACCGCTGCATCTTCCAACTCCCGGCCACCGGCGGGGCGAACACCCGAACCATCTGCAACCCGAATCCCGCCGCCATCGACTCGGCCGATCTCTTCGATGCGCCGTCGCTCTACGGCAGCGACCGCCTCCTCTACGTCCGGACCGCCGGGCGCCCGGGTGCCGTGGCGCCCAACTCGGGAGGCGTCTACCTCGGCACGCTGAGCGACCCCCTCGCCGCCACCCGCCTCGTCCCCCTGCCCTACGCAATCCCCGGAGGCCGGACGCACGCGATGATCTCCACCCCGCGCTGGCTGAGTCCGAACCGCGCGATGTACGTGGGGCAGTCGGTCATCTATTCCCGGGAAATCAATGGCGCCCCGCTCGACACTCTCATCACGGGGCTCGAGGTGGTCGAAATGGACCTGAGCGGACCGCAGCCGGCGTTCGCGGTCGTCGCGAGCACCTATGGCGCCAGTTCCGCCGCCCTCTCGACCACGCGCGATACGCTCTACTACACGCTCATCAACGACAGCAGGGTCTATCGCCTGGCCCTGACCACGGGGCAGCTGACGATCGCACACGACTTCGGCGCGCTTGGCATTGCCCGAGACGTGACCGTGCTCGGTGCGCGCCTCGTGGCCGTGGTGGGTGGCGAGGTCGAGTATTCCGACGACCCCGTCCTCGGCCCGATCCAGCCCGATGGCGGCGGCTTCCTCTATTCAGTGGACCTCACCACCGGAACTCATGCGCTCCTCCCGGTGAACCAGAACGTCTTCTTCCGCCGCCCGGCGTTTGCCCCGGCCGGGAGTCCGGTCCGCCTGGTCGCAGAGGGTTACCCACCCCGCGCCAGCGCGCTGCGGAACGCGCTGGTGAGCAAGGTGGGCGACCTCTACCTCTACGAGGCCCCGTGAAGCCGCCGCTGCTGGCCGTCCTCGCCCTCCTCGGCGTGGCAGCCCCGCTCGCCGGCCAGTCCAGCGGCGCCATCGCCGGCGTGGCGCGCGACGCGCAGACCGGCACTCCCCTGGCGAACGTGACCGTGAGCGTGGACGGCGGACGGCGAGGCGCGGTTACCGATTCCGCCGGACGCTACCGGATCCGCGAGGTCCGGAGCGGGGTGTACAGCCTCCGCGCGGTGCTGATCGGGTACACGCCGCAGCTCCGCGACAGCCTCGTCGTGCGCGCCGGCGCCACCACCATCCTCGACCTGGCCCTGCAGCCCACGGCCGTCCCGGTGGAAACGATCAACGTGCAGGCCGTCCCCGACCCCACGCTCGATCCGCTCGCCGTCGGAACCCAACAGAAGACCACCGGCGAGGAAATGCGCCGCCTCCCGATCAGTTCGGTGAACGAGGCCGTGGCGCTCTCCGCCGGCGCCGTCGGCCAGAGTTACCGCGGCGGCCGGCTCGGTCAGGAGTCGTTCGTCCTCGACGGGATGGGGGTCAAGAACCAGCTCGATGCCTCGAGCAACTCACTGGGGATTCGGGTGCCGACGTCGATGGTCACCGAGGCCTCACTCACCACGAACGCCTTTTCCGCCCGCTACGGGCAGGCTCTGTCGGGTGTGGTCAACGTCGTCACCAGGGACGGCGGCACGACCTGGCACGGCCTGGCGCGGTACGAATCCGACCGCCTCTACACCGGCAACGCCGACTTCGGGCTCGATCGCCTGCTGCTCCAGGCCGACGGGCCGCTCTTTGCCGGGATCACCTTCATCGGCGTCGTCGACGCCACCGGCCGCCTCGACAACGACCCGGTCAGCGCCCCGGCACCCACCGACACGCTCGACCCGCGCTCCAGCGCCGTCGCCATGCTCCCCCACAACAGCGGCGAACAGCTGGATCTCGCCGCGAAGTTCTCCATCCCGATCGGCCGGAAGCAGACGCTGCGGCTCTTCGGGCTGTACGGCGTCCAGCAGGGGTTGCTCTACGATCAACTCTTCAAGTACGACCTCGGCTATGCCCCCGCCCAGCGCATCACCGGCGGCCTGGTGACCGCCGACTACCAGTACGCCTCGGCCCCCGACGCGGGCACGCCCCTCATCCTCGATGTGCGGGCCGGATGGTACGGGAAGGACTTCCACCGCGGGGAGCTGACGGAGCAGCCGGACTACGCGTTCGGTGCGTTCACGGGAACGACGTATCACTTCCGGGGCGAGGAGATGGCGGAGCGACTCGATACCGCCGCCGCCCGCGGGGCCGTCCCCGGCTTCTACGCGCCCACCTACAGCACGGTCACGCCCTGGGGCGTCCCTGCCTTCTTTCTCACCGGCGGCTCCCGCGGGGAGATCGCCTTCAACAGCTTCGAGGAGCTCCGCACCCAGGTCGACGCCACGATCGGACTGGGTCACAGCTCCGACCTCTTCGTGGGCGGCCAATACCTCAGCCAGCAGGTCCAGACCTTCCAGCGCATCGATGCCTGGGCGCCGGTCGGCGACAGCGTGCCACCGGCCACCGCCTCCGACTTCAGCCCCCGCGCCGGATCGCTGTATGCCGAAGCGCAGGCAAAGCTGGCCGACGTCGCGTTCACCGGCGGGCTCCGGTACGACTTCTTCGACCCCGGCGCCGACCTCAACAACGACCAGCTCAGCTCCCAGACCTCGCTGAACCCCAGGTTTGCCGTTTCCACCATCCTGAGCGGCGCCACGCTGGTGGCGAGCTACGGCCGGTTCAGCATGCCGCCCGACCTGCAGTTCCTCATCGACGCCACCTTCGACGACTCCACCCGCACGGGACGGTATCGCCGCGGCAACCCGAACCTCGGCTTCGAGAACTCCACCCAATACGAACTCAGCCTGCGCCTGCGCCCGCAGCCCAAGCTCGCGCTCCGGCTGGGCGCCTACTACAAGCGGCTGGACGGGCTGGTCTCGTCCGTGCCGCTCGGACTCGACCCCGACAGCTCGATCTTTGCCAACACCGACTACGGCACCGTCAAGGGCTTCGAGATCCTCGCCACCCGGCCGCTGGTCGGGGGTTGGGGGCTCCAGGTGTCGTATGTCCTGCAGAGCGCAAACGCCACCTCGACCGACCCGTTTGTCCGGGAGCAGCTCCCGATCATCGACCCCAGCACCGGCGACACGACCTACCCCGGCCGGGTCGAGTATCCCCTCGACTACGACCAGCGCCACACCCTGACCGCGGTGTTCCAGTCGATGGTCAATCCGGGTGCGGGACCGACCGTGCTCGGCGGCCATCCCTTCGGGGCGCTGGAGACGGCCGTCATCCTCCGGTTCGCGTCGGGGCTGCCCTACACCACGACCAATACGACGGGTGACTCGCTGGTCGGCAGCATCAACGGGCAGCGCCTCCCGTCCTACACCACCTTCGACCTCCTCCTCCGCAAGCCGATCCCGTTCGGCAAGGCCCTGGCGAGCATCTACCTCGACGTCCGCAACGTCTTCAACACCTCGACAATCCAGTATGTCCGCCGAGACACCGGCACGCCGACGATCGACGAGGACGTGCTGCAGGATCAGGCGCAGGCGGCCTACGATGCACACCCGGAACCGATCCCGTATGAATCACCGCGATATCGCGCCTACGCCGACCTGAACGGGAACGGCCTCATCGAGGGAGCGGCGGAGTTGATGCCGCTCTACCTCCGCGCCGCCCGCGACTACAACACTCCAGTCTTCCAGTACGGGAATCCACGACTGCTTCGGCTCGGGTTCGAGGTCGCGTTCTAGGGTGGCGGAACGCGACGCGGCCGACAAGGCGATGCTCCTGCGCATCGTGGTGCTCCTGGGGGGACCGGCACTCATCATTGGCGCCGCCACTCTCTTCTTCGCGGCACGCCGCTTCCATCTCCCCGGCTACGTGCTTGTCACGCTCAGTCTGCTCCTGATTCCTGCCACCTGGGGACTCATCCTGCTGGTGGAGCTTGTCACTGCACGAACTTCCCATGGAGTGATCACCGCGCTGCACGCGGCCAACGCGGAGGCGCCCCAGACGGGATTCTCGCGACAGGAGGCGCTCGTCGCCCAGGGCCGCCTGGAGGAAGCCGCGGTCGCGTATCGGCTCCATCTCGCGGAGCATCCCGCCGACGTCATCGCGCTGGTCGCCCTCGGTCGTCTGCTCGGCGGACCACTCGGGGACACCGAGGGCGCCGCGGCCGCGTATCGCACCGCCCGACAATCGGCTCCGACCGGGAATTGGGACAGGATCATCTCGAACGACCTGATTGACTTGTACCAACGGACGGAGCAGGTAGGGCGATTGCAGGTGGAACTGGCGAGGTTCGGGGAGCGATTTCGGGGGACGGTTGCAGGTGACGGGGCGCTGGCGCGACTGCGAGAGTTGAAGCAGCGAACGGAATAGCGGAACGGGCTCGCCTACCTGCCGAGTTTCGCCGCCCGTTCCGCCCGATCCGAAGCCTCCTCCACCCGTTGCCAGCGGAAAAAGACAATGGCCATGGCAAGCCAGATGATCGGGTCGGCCACCGCCTTCATGATCAACCCGGCCGCCTGCTGGTCGGTGATGGCGGAAATGTCGTTGACCCGCGGGGCCAGCTCATAGAGCGCATACAAGGGGAAATCGGCGTAGGTCAGGAACGCTGCCGGCACGATCGGCACCAGGGTACAGAGGAAGAGGTACCCGATCTTCCACGGATAGGACACCCGGCTGATCGTCGGGTTCGGCGCGAGGACTGGCCACCACATGATCAGGCCGCCGATGAGCCAGGCCAGGTCCACGGTGAACGAACCGAACTGCGTCCTCCGGAACCCGTCGACGACCGGGGGCAGGTGGGAGGCGAGCAGGATGGCATCGGTAATGAGCAGCGCCACGACCGGGCGGGCGAGCAGCCGGAGCAATCGACCGCCGCGGGAGTCGCTGCGGGCCGCCAGCGGCACCCAGGCCGGCACGCCAAGCAGGAGAAACGGCGGGACCACGAGCGTGTACAGAATCCACTGCGCCGTGTGAATCGTCAGCAGGTATCCCGCCCCGAGCGCGCCGATTGGCCAGTCGGTGGCCGCCCAGAGCAGCACCAATCCCACGACAAACCAGGCGACCTGTCCCCGCGAGATCGGCGCGCGCCCAGCGGGAGCGTGTCGCGGGGCGAGCCGCCGGATCAGGAGCGTGAACCCGAGCCCGATCCCCAGGATGAACAGCCAGACTCCAGGATACGCCTGCCAGGTCCATGTCCACGCCACATCGCGGGCGGCGCACCACCAAGTCATCGGAGGCGCCTCACCGTTCAGCACCGTAAGCCAGCACCGGCGCGGAGAA
Source organism: uncultured Gemmatimonadales bacterium (assembly GCA_963705985.1). GTDB lineage: Bacteria > Gemmatimonadota > Gemmatimonadetes > Gemmatimonadales > GWC2-71-9 > SPDF01. Next base: position 1,058,009 of record CAVPLK010000003.1, read on the forward strand.
GGTGAGTTCCTGGCTGTGGGCAAAACGGACCGTGACCACCAGGGTGTCGCCGGCCACCGGGGCCCGATCCAACCCCTCCATCATCACGTGCAGACCGCCAGGCTGCAGCACCACCGTACTGCGGGGCCCGACAGGCAGTGGGCCGACATGGCGCATCTCCACCATGTCGCCCTGCGCCACCTGCTCGTGAATCATGGCCACCAGCGCCCCGGCCACCTCGACATCGACCAGCGTATCGGGCTGGCTCCCCCGGTTCTCGAGGGTGAAGTACACCGCCGCGACGTTGCCAAGCACCGATTCGTAGCTGTAGGCGTCACGCACCTCGAGCGGCGGCCCGTCCGGTGCGCAGGCGACAACCGCCAGCAGCGATACCAGGCAAAGCCTCACGGCTGCTCCGGATAGGCGACGAGGCGCGGGATTTCCTGGGCCCACTCCGACTGCCGCGTGCCGAAGGGGAGCGCAAACCGCCCCATCCCGTCCTTGGTGAACGCGATGACGTGGGCCGAGTGGGCGACGGTATAGGGACGGCCCTCCACCGGCTCTTCCTTGTACGCCGGAGGCAGGCGCATGGCCGTCTGCGCCGAGTCCACCTCCGCCTGCGTGCCGGTGAGCCCGATGAACCGCGGGTCGAAGTGATCGAGCCAGGTCCGGATCACCTCCGGCGTGTCGCGCTCCGGATCGGTGGTGATGAACACCACCGTCACCTGCCGCACCACCGCGTCGGGCAGTTTCTTCAACGCCGCGGCGATGTTGGCCATATGCACGGGGCAGATGTCGGGACAGCTGGTGTAGCCGAAGAAGAGGAGGGTCATCTGCCCCTCCGTCGCCTCCCGGAACGCGTACGGGCGGCCCTCGGTGTCTGTCAGGGTGAAGTCGGGCTTCGGGCGGGGGTTCGGGTATTCGCGAGCCGCCGACTCTCCTCCTGCGTCCGGGGTACCGGCAGAAGGGGCGCGTCGACCCTCACAGGCCGTCGTGAAGAGCAGGAAGGGCGTCAGGAATACCAGTGACAGTCGTGTGATGGTCATCCGGGAAATCTATCATGGCCCCGCTGCGAACGAGATCACCCGAGACGACGGGTCCGGAAGAACTCCCAGAGCGCCGCGGCCCCGTCCAGACGGGTGCTGGCGGGCCCCGCGATCCACGGCGGGAGCAGTCGAGGGCCGCCCGGCCAGTGATGGCCGAGGTCCTCGACGATCAAACACCGCACCTCCGCACCGGCGGCGCACCCGGTGGCGCGGATCTCCCGCACCCCCACGACGGAGGCGTCGCGGGTCGGCGCTCCATCGCAGCCGTTGAATGCCCGCCATCGATCGAATGACCCGAGAACGGGTGGGTGATATTCCGCCGTCCCCCACGGAGTGGTGACCTCGCCCCCGTCCGGCGGATTGAGGGGGTCCTTGCCGCCGAAGATCATCAAGGCGGGGACTGGCACCGCCGAGGCCGGGGGCGAGACCCAGCAATGTCCGGCCACCGGACCGATGGCGGCCACCCGGCCTGCCAGGGCCGCCCCGGCCCGGAAGGCCATCGAGGCGCCATTCGAGAAGCCGGCCAGGTAGATCCGCGCCGGATCGCCGCCGTGCGACGCGACGACCTCGTCCACGACCGCGCCGAGGAATGCCACGTCGTCCACCCCGGTCTGGGCGGTGTGGCCGCGGCCCGACCCGTCGTTCCACGCCTGCGGATTCTGCAGGAACATGGGAGGAGCCGCCGGATCGCGGCGCGTCCCCTCCGGATATACCAGCAGCAGCCCCTCCCGCTCGGCGAGGTCGGCCCACCCGGTGTTGCCGAGCGCCAGCTTGGCGGTGCCGCCTGCGCCGTGGAGGAGGATGACGACCGGCCGCGGCGCACCGGCACCCGGCCCGGTCGGAGCGCGGAGCAATGCGCGGCGTTCCCCCTCCGGCCGCGCGAATAGGAGTTCCTGCACCCCGCTCATCGGTGCCCCGGTGGCGCACGATTCCCGGCCCCGTCATACTTGTGGGCATCCTTCCACCCGGAGCCCCACGTCATGTCCATGCTGCTCCTCCTCGCCCTGGGCCTGGCGGCCGGCGTCCTGTCCGGCCTGTTCGGAATCGGTGGTGGCGTCGTCATCGTGTCCGCGCTGGTCCTGGTCGGCCGGATGCCGATCCTCCAGGCCACCGGCACATCACTCGGTGCCCTCCTCCTCCCCGTGGGGCTGCTGGGAGCGCTGGAATACCACCGGCGCGGCATGCTCGACATCAAGGCATCCTCCCTCATCGCCCTCGGGCTCTTTCTCGGCGTCTGGTTCGGCGCCAAGATCGCCATCGGCACTCCACCCGCCACGCTGCAGCGGCTCTTCTCCGTCTTCCTGATCATCCTCGCCGTCCGGATGTGGATCGGCGCGGGGCGCTGAGCGCCCCGCGCCGATCGCGGTGAAGCAGTAACCCGCGCCGACTCAGTCGGCTCGGGCCATCATCCGCTTAATCGGCAGCACCAGCGCGAACATCACCAGGCCGGAGACGATCGCGAAGCCCGCCACGGCGCCGAAGACCTGCGGCAGGGTGAACTGGGCGTAGAAGCCGAGCACGCCGCCGGCAATCAGGTTACCGATGGACGCGGCGAGGAACCAGACTCCCATCATCATGCCCTTGACCCGATCCGGCGCCAGCCGCGTCATCGAGCTGAGGCCCACCGGGCTGAGGCTGAGCTCACCGATGGTGTGCAGCAGGTAGGTCGCTACCAGCCACCAGGGACTCACCAGCACGCCATTGGCCGAGGCCTGCGCCGCCGCGACCATCACGACGAAGCCGAGGCCGACCGAGACGAGACCGAACGCAAACTTGGCCGGGCTGGATGGATCCCGCTTGCCGAGCGCCATCCAGATCCAGGCGAAGATCGGCGCGAAGATGATGATCAGCAGAGCATTGACCGACTGGAACCAGCTCGACGGGAACGCCCACCCGAAGACGCTGGTGCGCGTATTGTCCTGGGCAAAGAGGTTGAGGCTCGTGGCCGCCTGTTCGAACGCCGACCAGAAGATGGCGGCGCCCACGAAGAGCACCACGATCACGATCAGCCGCTTCCGCTCCTCGGCGGTCCAGGTGTTGCCGAGGAAGAGCCAGGCGAAGAAGGCGATGACCAGCGCGAGGTAGACCCACTTGAACCCGGCGGTGATGGCCTCAGCGCTCACCATCCCCTGCTGGACCAGGAGCGCCATGGCCGCGATCACGCCCAGCAACCCGACGAAGCCGATGCCGAGCTGGCGTCGCGCGGACCGGCCTTCGGCCGACTCTGGCGGCACGCTCGGGTGGATGCCCGCGTCTCCGAAGTGCTTCCAGCCGAGGCGATACTGGATGACGCCGAAGAACATGCCGATGGCGCCGACGCCGAAGCCCCAGTTCCACGATGTCGCTGGATTGATCCCCACCCCCTCGAGTACGCTCTTGAACTCCGCGCTCTGGGCCAGCCCGCCCACGATCAGCGGAGCGATGAACGCACCGAGATTGATACCCATGTAGAAGATCGAGAAGCCGGCGTCGCGCCGCTGGTCTTCCTTGCCGTAGAGCTCGCCCACGATGGCGCTGACATTCGGCTTCAGCAGGCCGGTACCGAGGATGATGAGCGCCAGGCCGAGGTAGAAGAGCTTCGCTCCCGGTACCGCCAGGCTCAGCTGGCCCAGCATGATCAGGATGCCGCCGTAGAACACCGAGCGCCGGAGTCCGAGAATCCGATCGGCCACCCAGCCGCCAGGAAGGCCGAGCATGTACACCAGTGCCACATAGGTGCCATAGATCGCGCCGGCGCGGCCCACGTCCATGCCGAGGCCGCCCGTCGCGACCGTGGCCGTCATGAACAGGACGAGGATGGCGCGCATCCCGTAGTAGGCGAAGCGCTCCCACATCTCGGTGAAGAAGAGCGTGGACAGTCCCCGGGGATGCCCGAAGAAGGCCGTATCGCTCGACGGCGAAGTTGCAGTGGCCACGAAGCTGACTCCTGGTTGAAGTGGTCGGGGGCGGCTCGACGAGTCGCCCCCCTGGCTATCCCTCGCCGCGGACCTTCCGCTTCAGGTGCGCGAGCTGTGCATCCGCCGCCGATTCCCGCGCGGCCCGGTCCAGTTCGTACCGGAGCCCCGCATCCTCCACATCGGGTGCGAGGCCCGGCAGCGGCGCGGCCGCGCCACGCCGCTGCTGGAACTCCGCACGCATCGATTCGTATTCGCGCTCCGCGAGCGCCAACTCGTCGCGCTGCACCGCCACCTTGCGTTCCAGCAGCTGGACCCGCTCGGCGTGGCGCGCCGTGAACCGGTCGGCCACCTCCGCCGTCTCCTGATCGCCGATCTCCACCGCCATGCGCCCGCGCCGTTCGGCGTCGGCCAGCTGCTGCCGCTCCTGCGCCAGCGCCCGCTCCGCCGACTCCAGGGCATCGCGCATGGTGGACAACCCCACCTTCGCGTCGACCAGCGCGGCATGCAGCGCCTGCTGCTGCTCGCGGGCGTCAGGCGGCGGCGTCCGCTCGGCAAGGAATCGATCGAGCCGGTCGCGCAGGTTCTCGAACACCGTCAGGATTTCCGGATCGTCTTGGCGTAAAACGGGGTGAACACCCGCTCGACCTTGGCAGATCCGCAGGCGGGGCAGCTCACCTTCACCCGGCCGAGGTCCCGCATCGGCAGGTGCCGGGTGAAGGCATGATCACAGGAGGTGCAGCGAAAGTCGTACGATGCCACTGCTCGGGCCTTTCTGGCAGGATGGGGAATGTTACGGATCGGCTCGGGGGGCGTCAAGCGAGAGCGTCCCCCGCCCGGCCCACCCGGTGTAACTTTCCAAGGCAATCGTGCACCCGGCGCCTCCGACCCGGAGAGTTCCCATGGCCCGCCCACTCGCCCTTCCCCTGCTTACACTGCTGCTGGCTGCCGCCTGCGGCGACGGGACCCCACGCTCCTCCTGCGGGGTGGCCGCGCTGGCCGGCCCCGTCATGCTGCTCTCCGAATTTGCCACGCCGGGCCAGACCCTCGGCTTCCCCCCGGAATCCTTGCCGCCACGGCTCGTCGCACGCATGGTCGCCGGGCCGGCCATGCCCGCGATCGTCGGCCGCACCGACTCCGCCTGGGTCATTGGTGTCGAGGGGACGCTGCCGACCACCATCACGCCGGGGTTCGGGGTCCTCGTCCTGGACACCGACGGCACGACCCGCGGGGTGCTGCTGTACGAAGGCGCCCCCATCGCGCAGGCGCCGGTGCTGGGATCCGTCACGGTCGAGTCCACGACGGTTCCGCTCCTCGGAATCCAGCTCAACGCAGGCAAGTACGAGGACCCGAGGTGCCCTGTCTTTCCCGATTCAGTATTGCGGTGAGCGGAGCTAGGACGGCAGGTCCCCACGGTGACGGGCGCGGGTGAGACGGTCACCGGTCACGACGTTGGGAAAGAAGACCCGATCGCTCAGGGTGGTGAGGGCGCCCCGCACGACGTGGAAGCGTTCGGCGGCGGTGCGGAACACCCCCTCGAGCCCCATCCGGTCGGCGAGTGCATGGTCAGCGGCGAGCGCGTACCCCCGCCGCCCGAGGGAATCGTAGTAGCTGAGCCCGGGACCGCCCCGGCGGACCCGCCGCGCCGCGACGTAGTCTGGAAACACACCGGCAAGCCAGAGGGCGTAGTTGCCCAGGTGCGCCATCACCTTGAACCGCCGGTCGCCCTCCGTCTGCTCGAGGTCGGCCACGATGTCCACGAGGTATCGATGCCGCTGGTCGTCATTCCAGTCCACCCGCCAGGCCCGATCGCGCTGTCCGAAGGCGAGCAGCAGCGCCGCGAGATAGTCGGCGAGGTCGGCGTCATCCACCCCCTCGGTGCGGAGTGCGTGCCGGACCATGACGTAGAGGAAGAGTGCTTCGGAGGGTGCCAGGAGGGTCCGGACGGCCAGCAGTCGCTCGGCCAGTTCCGGAGCGTCGAGCAGGGGCCCGGGGCCTTCACGCGCCAGACGGCCCTCCCAGCGCGCACGGGCCATCGCGGACCCCCGCGCCAGGAGCAGCAACACGAGCTGCAGGTCGGACGACTCCAGGTGCCCTCGGGTGTCTGCCACAATCATCAGGTGATCTCCCGTGATTGATTCCTCGGCGCTCCGCCGCCTGGCGGAGTTCTCCCGGTCCCTGCTGGCCGCCCGCGAGGAGCCACAGGTGGTGGTCCGGCTCGGCGAAGCGCTGCGGGCGGCCTTTCCCAACGCGGCCGTCGCGACGGCGCTGTTCGACAAAAACCGCGCAAACCTCGTGCCCCTTCCGGTGCGGGGGGCGCCCTCCCCGTTGACGCCGGCCCCCCTCGATGCCGCGATGGCCGGGCCCATCGAGAGCGGCACCGCCGAAGGCACCTGGCTGGCAGCCCCGATCAGCGTCAACGGAAGCGCGGTCGGCGCCGCCGCGGTCCTGATCCCGGGCCGTGCCATCGCGCGCGCCGACCGGGCGCTCCTCGAGTCGCACCTCGAGATGGTGTCGATCGCGCTGGAACATCTCCGCCGAGAGGCCGCGCACGAGGACGCGAGGCGATCCTGGGAGCGGCTGGTCGATGCGGTGCCCTACGCGCTGTGCCTGGTCGACACGCACGGCCGGGCGCGCCGGGCCAATCGCGCCTTCGCGGACCTGGTGCACGCCCCGACGACCGCCATCGCGGGGCGACCCTGGCTCGCCCTCGTGCCCCCCGCGTGGGGCGAAGGGCTGGCGGCGGCACTTGCAGCGCCCGGCAGCGGCCGCGAAGTGCAACTGCGCGCCGGCACCCGGACGTTCGCGGTCAGCGCCTACCCGATCGGCCACCTGCCCGGCGATGCCGTGCTGGTCTTCGAGGACCAGACCGACCGCCGCCGCCTGCAGGACCAGCTGATCCAGTCGGAAAAGATGTCGGCCATCGGACAACTCATCGCCGGCATCGCCCACGACCTCAACAACCCGCTGGCGTCGGTCATCGGCTTCGCGGACTTCCTGCTGGAAGGCCGCGATGTCCCTCCTCCCCTCGTGGAACCGGTGCGCGTCATCCAGCAGGAAGCGGAGCGCGCGGCCAATATCGTGCGCAATCTCCTCAACTTCGCGCGCAAGCAGGACCACGCCCGCCGGCCCACGCCGCTCGAACCTCTGCTCACCGCGACGCTCACGCTGCTCCGCACCCAGATGGTCTCCCGCCGCGTCGAGTTGCTCCTGGACGTCGAGGAGGGCCTGCCCACCATCGACGCCGACGCCGGACAGGTGCAGCAGGTCTTCGTCAACCTGATCAACAACGCGGCACATGCCATCGAAGCCGCCGGCCGGGCCGGACGCGTGGTCATTCGCGCCCGGCCGTGGCGGGATGGAGTCGCCGTCGAGGTGAGCGACGACGGACCCGGAATGGCGCCCGAGGTGGCGGCGCAGGTCTTCGAGCCGTTCTTCACCACCAAGCCGGAAGGCCAGGGCACCGGCCTGGGGCTCTCGATCTGCCAGGGCATCGTCAAGGAGCATGGGGGCCGGATCGTGCTCTCCACCGCTCCTGACCAGGGCGCGCGCTTCACCGTGGAGCTTCCCCGCAGCCGCCGCGGGACGCCGGAACCGATTCCCGCCCCCGAGCCGGCGCCGACGACGACGGTGCCGCTTCGCATCCTCGTCATCGACGACGAACCGCACATCCTGCACTACATGCGCGCCACGCTCGAAGCGTGGGGACACGGTGTCGCCGTCGCGGGGGACGGCGAGGAAGGGCTCGCGCTGGCGGCCGGCGGCGATTTCGACCTCATTCTCTCCGATCTGCGCATGCCGCGGCTCACCGGTCGCGAGTTCTTCGCGGCACTGCAGGAACGGAACCCCGAGGCCGCACGCCGGGTCGTCTTCAGCACCGGTGACACCGTCCACGGCGACACCACCGCCTTCCTCGAATCGCAGCCGCATCCCTTCCTCAACAAGCCGTTCAGCCTCGCGGAGCTGCGGGCCCTCCTCGCCCGCGCGGCGCCGGCACCGCCCGCGTGACCACCCGCGTGGTCCACGTCGCCTCGGGCCGCGAATGGCGAGGCGGCCAGCGACAGGTCCGGCTGCTGGCGCGGGCTCTCGCCCGGCACGGCGGAGTCACCCAGGTCGTCATCACCGGGAGGGGGGGCGAGCTGGCGCGGCGGCTCGCCGAGGACGGCATTCCGACGCTGACGCCCCGCTGGACCAGCGCCTTCGGCTTCGGGCCGCTCCTCGCCACGCTGCGCGCCGGAGACCGTCGCACCATTCTCCACGCCCACGACAGCCACGCGCTGACGCTCGCCGCCCTCGCGGCGGCAGGCACCGGCTCCCCGATCGTCGCCACACGGCGGGTGGACTTCCCGCTCCGCCGCACCGGCTTCTGGCGATTCGCCGGGCGGATCATCGCGGTCTCCGACGCCGTGCGCGACGCGCTCGTCGCCAGCGGCGTCTCGGCCAGGAACGTGGTCGTGGTGCACGACGGCATCGCCGTGGACGAGGTCGCACGGACAGCGCCCACCGACCCCCGTCCCGGCCTGGGCCTCCCGCCAGGCACCCCGCTGGCCATCGCCACCGGAGCCCTCGTCGGACACAAAGGCCACGCGACGCTCATCCGGGCCGCCCACCTCGCGGCCGCCGAACGCCCCGACCTGCACTGGGCCGTCGCCGGGCAGGGGCCGCTTCGCGCCTCGCTCGACGCGCTCATCCGCGAACTCGGCATCGAAAATCGGGTGCACCTCCTCGGCGAAGTCCCCGAGGCGGTCCGCCTGGTGGCCGCGGCCGACCTCTTCGTGATGCCCTCCTCCATGGAAGGGCTGGGGACGTCGATTCTGGATGCGATGGCGCTGGGCGTTCCCGTGGTCGGGACCCGCGCTGGAGGAATTCCCGAGATGCTGGGCAACGGGGCCGGGCGGCTGGTGGCGCCAGACGATCCCGCGGAACTGGCGGCGGCCGTCATGGAGGTGCTCGGAGATGCCGCCGCGCGGGAGACCCTGATCGTCCGGGCCAGGGAGGCCGTCGCCCGCTTCAGCGACGAAAGGATGGCCGAGGGCGTCCTACGGGTATATCGTTCCCTCACCTTAGCCCAATGATGAGCAATGCTTTACATCTGCATTCCGAGCCGAAATGAAGCGCCCACTGTCGGCCTCCTTCTCTGGAAGATCCGGCAGCTCTTCACCGTCGCCCCCCGCGAGTATCACCTCCTCGTCGCAGACGACGCGTCGACCGACGCCACCCGCGAGGTGCTCGCGCCGTATTCGAAGGTGCTGCCGCTCACTATCCTGAGGCAGGAGCGGCACCGGGGCTACGCCCGGACGGTCGAAGGGCTCCTGCGCCACGCGGTCTCCCTCAGCGACCGCCCCCGCCGGGACGCGGCCGTCCTTATCCGCGCCGACTTCCTCCACGATCCGGCCACCATTCCTGAACTGCTCAAGAAGTTCGATAGCGGCGCCGACCTCGTCGTGGCGGAGAGTCAGGGCGACGGCGCTCCCACCCGGGGCCACCGGTGGTTGCGGCGCTTTGCGCCGCTGCTGCTGCGCCGGCGCATCCGCGTCCCCGGCGTTCGCGACACCGCCAGCGGATTTCTCGCCATGCGGCTGAGCGTCGCCAAGGACGCCCTCCCTGGCGACAAGCCCGTCCTCACCGCCGAGGGGTGGGCCGCCAATGCCGAACTGATGGCGCGGGCGGCCGCGGTGTCCCGCAAGATCGAGGGGGTGCCCACGCGGGAACGCTACGACCTCCTGCAGCGCCCCATCGAGTCCGAGCCCTGGGCCGAGGCCAAGGTGCTCTGGCGCCGCGCGGGAGCGCTGCGGATCCCCGTCACCGCAGCCGGTCGATGATTGCCACCGCACTCCTCCTCGCCCTGCAAGGACCGATTGGGGCCACGACCGCCGCTGCGAAGGCTCCGCCGGCCTACCCCTTTGCCGTCGGCGAGCGGCTCACCTATTCGGCCAAGCTCGGCATCATCACCCTCGGCGAAGGTCACGTCGAAGTCGCCCGGCGGGACACCGTGCGCGGGGTCGAGGCGTTCGTGTTCCGCTTCACCCTGGCCGGCGGCGTTCCGCTCTACAGCCTCGACGACACTCTGGAATCGTGGACCGGCGTCGACGACCTGCTCTCCCGGCGGTTCGTGCAACGCCAGTTCGAGGGCGGCAAGACCCGGTTCCGGCATTACGAGATCTTCCCCGACTCCGGGCTCTATCACGAATTATCCCGAGACAAGACCGGGCTCTCCTCCCAGTTCCCGATCGACGATGCAGGCTTTCTCTACTTCGTGCGGGTGACACCCCTCGAAGTGGGGAAGACCTATGAGTTTGACCGATACTTCCGCAAGGAACTCAACCCCGTCGTCTTGAAGGTGCTCAAGCGGGAGGAAATGGAACTCCCCGACGGGTCGAAGGTGCAGTGCCTGGTGGTACAGCCCATCGTCGGGGAGAAGGGCAGCCTCTTTGGGCGGCAGTCCGATACACGGGTCTGGCTGACCGACGACGTGCGCCGGATTCCGGTCCAGATTCGCATCCGGTTTCCGTTCGGGACCATCACGATGCGCCTGAAGGCGATGGAACTGCCGACCCTCCCACTCGCGAAGGCCGACCCACCCGCATGACGTACCGCGAACCGGACCTGAAGCACGTTCGCACCGTGCCGGTCGCGAACCGCTCCAACAAAGTGGAGCGGAGCTCCATGGCCCACCCTCCAGCAGGTGACCGGTCGTTCCGCGCCTTCCTCGACGGCCTCCCCGATGTGCTGGCCGTCCGAGAGCTTCGAACGACCACCGACGCCATTGTCGCCGCCGCGAGCGCCAGGAAGGGCGTCGTGCTCCTCCTCGGTGGCCATGTGATCAAGGTCGGTCTCGGACCGCTGATCGTGGACTGGATCCGGCGCGGCATCGTGACCCACGTGGCCATGAACGGTGCCGCCGCCATCCACGACTTCGAGCTCGCCGCGTTCGGCGGGACCAGTGAGGATGTGGCTGCCGGCCTCGCCGACGGGACGTTCGGGATGGCGGAGGAGACTGGGCGGGAAATGAACGCGGCCATTGCGGCGGCAGCCCGGTCAGGACTCGGCATGGGCGAAGGACTCGCCGCGCACCTCGCGGCGCTGCCCTCGCGCCCGGGCGAGGACGTCTCGGTGCTGGTCGCCTGCGGCCGCCACGACGTGCCCGTGACCGTGCACACTGCCGTGGGGGCCGAGATCATCCACCAGCACCCGACGGCGGATGGCGCCGCCATGGGCGCCACCAGTCACCGAGACTTCCTCCGGTTGGCCGGCTCGCTGCCGGCCCTCGATCAGGGCGGGGTCGTGATGAACTGGGGGAGCGCCGTGATCATGCCGGAAGTGTTCCTGAAGGCACTCACGATCGCGCGAAATCTGGGGAAGGGTAAGCCGACCCACTTCCTGGCGGCCGACTTCGACATGCAGCGCCACTATCGGCCGCGCATGAACGTGGTGCAGCGACCCACGCTGGCGGGAGGCGTCGGGATTCAGCTCACCGGACACCACGAATTGATGATCCCGATGCTGTACTGGTCGGTGCTCGAGCAATTGCCGGCCTGACACGCCGAGCCGGTGCAACGCAAGACGCGCCCGGGAGTGCCGGGCGCGTCAGGACCTGAAGGAGTTCGGCGCGGGATCAGGCGGCGGGCTTGCCTGAAATCGTCTCTTTCACCTTGTCCGCCGTGCTGGGGCTGAACACCCGCAGGACGAGATAGATGATAAAGCCCCAGAAGGCGAAGTAGAGGATGGTGCCGACGAGACTGAGTACGATCCCGAATACCGAACCGAGCAGCTTCAGGACGATCATGGCAACTACCGCGAACGCGGCGAAGCCGGTGATTGAGCGGACCATTGTTCACCCCTCCAGGTTGACGGTCGTGGCAGCAATACGCCGGTATGTTTCAAAAAGTTTCGTGGAGCTGTAAGTGACTACTGGGTTTGATGTTATCGTCGTGGGTGGAGGCGCTGTTGGCGCCGCCTGTGCCAGGGAACTGGCCCGGGCGGGCCGAAATGTGGCCTGCATGGACCCCGACGGCGACGACGGTCAGGCGTGGCGCGCCGCAGCCGGCATGCTGGCCCCCGAGATCGAGGCACGCGACAGCGACGATCCGACTGTGGCACTCGGTGTGGCCGGGCGCGATCGGCTCGCGGTCCTCGCGGAGCGGTTGAAGGAGTCGCTCGGAGCCGACATTGGGCTCTGGCAGGAGGGGATTGCGCACGCCGCCTTCGACGAGGGCGACGAAACCCGCCTGCGTGCCCAGGTGGCGCACCAGCGCCAGCAGTCACTGCACGTGGATTGGCTGGACGCCGAGGAAGCCAAGACCCGGTGGCCCTGGCTTGGCCCCGCGCGCGGGGCGCTCTGGGCCCCTGCCGGTGGGGGAGTGGATCCGCAGCGCCTGGTCGAGGCACTCCGTGCCGATGCGGCCCGCCTCGGCGCCACCTTCATCACCGACCGGGTGGTGGCGATCGAGCGGCACGGCGACAAGGTCGCCGCCGTGCGCGGGACAGAGCGGCACCCGACCGCCGACGTGGTGATCGCGGCCGGCGCCTGGTCTGGGCTGATCGAGGGCCTCCCCCGTCCGTTGGCAGTGGCCCCGGTGCGCGGGGAGATGGCGGCGCTGCCTGCACCGGAAGGCGTGGGGCGCGCCATCATGTACGGCAAAGGCGCCTACCTGATGGGCCGGGGTGACGAAGTCACGGTTGGCTCGACCATGGAATACGCCGGCTTCAAGAACGAAGTGACCGCCGCGGGCCTCGCCCGCATCTTTGCCGGCGCCAGTCAAATCTGCCCGGCACTCGCGCGCTCCCCGGTCACGCGGACCTGGTCAGGCCTCCGCCCCGTCTCCGCCGACGGGCTCCCCCTGCTCGGACGAGACCCAACCCTGCGCGGGCTCTGGTACGCGACCGGCCACGGGCGGAACGGCATTCTCCTGTCGGGCATTACCGGGGTGCTGATCCGTCAACTGCTCCTCGGCGAATCCACCGTCATCGAAGATCTGAGCGCGTTCGATCCTGGCCGGTTCTGGAAATGGTAAGAACGATCGTGGCGAGCGCGTCCCTCGCCGCGCTGATGGCCGCTTCGGCCGGGGCCCAGGGGGCGTCTTCGCTCACGGTGGAGCGCCAGGCGTACGCGGAGTGGCTGACCAGCGCCGCGACTTCACCTCTCGCCGCGGCGGCCATGCAGCGGCTGAGCGGCGTCGTCACACTGGGGCCCGACACGGCAGACATCCCCCTCTCGGGGTTCGGGCCGGCGACGGTCACGGAGCGGAAAGGGGTGGTCACCTTTACCGGCCGCGATGGCACGAGTCGCACCCTTCCCCACGGGCGGGCCGTCCCGATGGCGCCATGGACGCTGCAGGTCCTCTCGGGTGGTGGCAGTACCGTCCTCATGGTCTATGGGAAGCCGGCCGGAGAAGTTCCGGGGTGGTACGAGAGCGACCCGTCGCTCATCTATACGCTTCCGCTCGAAGCGCCGGCGTCCCGGGACCGACGGCGGGCGCTGACCCTGGACGGAATCGACGTGGAAGCCGAGCCGGCGGGATACCTGGTGGTGCCGGTCGGTAGCGTCTCCACCCGACTCCAGGTGATGCGGATGCCCATACCGGGGACGGAGGAGACGGAACTCCAGGTGTATTTCCGGGACCAGACCAACGACCACGGCAGCTACCCCGCCGGCAGGTTCGTCGAAGTGACGAGGACCTCTGCAGGCACCTACCGCATCGATTTCAATCGCGCCCGAAACCCCTTCTGCGCCTACAGCTCGGTGTACCCCTGCCCCGTTCCCTGGTCCGGCAACTCCGTTCCGGCAGCGATCGAGGCGGGCGAGAAGTACCTGCCCTCCAAGCTTGGGAGCTAGCCTGACTGCCCTGACCACCTTTCTGCTCGCGGCGCTGCTGCCCGGCACGGCTTCGCTCGCCGGCCCCTGGCGGGCCGCGCTGGACCTCGCCGGTGGTACCCTCCGGTTTTCGATCGAAGTGGACAGCGGCCCGATCCCCGTGGCCCGGCTCTGCAACGGCGCGTTCTGCGAGCCGTTCTCCGGGGTCCGGATCTCGGGCGACACCGTGATATTCGAAATCGGTGACTACGCGGCCTCCATCCGCGCGGTGTGGCGGGGCGACTCGCTGACCGGCGCCTACTCCAATGTCGGCAACCGCGGCCCGCGCACCATCCCCTTCCGCGCAGACCGGGGCCGCTGGCCCTCGAAGCCGGCGCCCCCGGAAATTCTCGGCGCCTGGGACGCCTGGTTCGGGTCGGAGGGACGGCAGTCCCCGCGCATCCTCGAATTGGCCAACGGACAGCAGGGCCTGACAGCGACGGTCCTGTCCAACTCCGGCGACTACGGGGCGTTTTGGGGTGGGGCGTCAGGGCGGGATTTCTCGATCGGGCACTTCGACGGATCGTTCGTCTACCTGATCACGGGAACCCTCGAAGGCGACAGCCTCCGGGGCATCTTCCACGCGGGGCTGCGCAGTCAGACGCCCTTTGCTGCCGGGCGGAGCACCGGAGCGGCGCACCTCAAGCCTCCTACCGAAGTCACCACGGCCGATACGACGGGCCCCTTCCAGTTCGCCTTCCCCGACTTGGAAGGAAGGATCGTGACCAACGCGGATCCCCGATTCCAGGGGAAAGTCGTAATGGTCGATATCTTCGGAACCTGGTGCCCCAACTGCCAGGACGCCGCCCCCACCCTGCTGGAGCTCTACCGGACCTACCACGCCCAGGGGTTCGAGGCTGTCAGCCTGGCCTATGAAGTGACCGGCGACCCGGAGGTGGACGGCGTGCTGGTCCGGAGGTTCCGCGACAAGTTCGGCATCCCCTGGCCGATGCTCCTGGCGGGGGTCAACGAGAGCGAACTCACCGCGGCGACTCTTCCCCAGCTCGAGGGATTCACGGCCTACCCAACACTCCTGTTCCTGGACCGGACCGGTCGGGTCCGAATGGTCCATGCAGGGTTCTACGGCCCGGCGACCGGGGTCCAACACACGAAACTCAAAGCGGACCTCCACTCGTATGTCGAGAATCTCCTGGCCGCGGAGTAGTCGAGGCAGGACTTTGGACCGCACATCCTACTTGAGGTCGGGATGCCTAAATCCCTACCACCATTGTCAGTTGTCCACATGCAGCCCCTTGCGCTTTTGGGGGGAATTGCCCATCGTGGTGGCGTCCGAGTCACCATCGGGGGGGCCGAGGCCCGCCCGCGTTCATCTATTCCGGGGAGGGTAGTCCGTATGTTCCGCAGCGCTCGTCTCGTGTATCTTGGTCTCGGTCTCGGATTCCTCCTTGCCGGCCCCGCCTCGGCCCAACTCGCGGTCGGCATCACCGGTGGCGTCAACTCCGCCACTCTGACGGGGAGTGATGCCGACAACATCGATGTGAGTTCGAAGACCGGTGGCGCGGGCGGCCTCTACGGCAACATCTACCTCGGCAAGCGGTTCTCGGTTGAGGGCCAGCTCCTGTTCCAGGGCCAGGGCTTTCAAGGGGTCGATTCGAGCGACGTTTCGTATAGCGTGGCCCAGGGCTACATCGTGTTCCCCATGTTGCTGAAAGTCTACTTCGGGCACCTGAACATCTTCCTCGGACCGTCCGTCAGCGTTGAAGTCAGCTGCAGCGTCGACGCGTCGGGCGATTCAGGACAATGTGACACCTCGAATTCCAGTCTCTGGAGCGGCATCGCCGGTCTGGGCATCCAGTT
Organism: uncultured Gemmatimonadales bacterium; assembly: GCA_963705985.1. Taxonomy (GTDB): domain Bacteria; phylum Gemmatimonadota; class Gemmatimonadetes; order Gemmatimonadales; family GWC2-71-9; genus SPDF01. The sequence goes on from CAVPLK010000003.1 coordinate 1,073,599, forward strand.
CGGGCGGCTCGGCGTGGAAGCGCACTACCAGTCCGGGTTCAGCGACACCTTCGACAGCGTCAACGCATCCTATGGTGTGTGGTCACTGATGGGCAGGTTTGCCATCCTCGGAAGTCGATAGCGGCTCCAATTGCCATTGTGCCGCATTCATTCCTCCTTCATAGGAGGTTCATGATTCCGATCCAATCTTTCGCGGTTGGCAGGACTGGACGGTAACCGTTGGACCGTACCCCATCAGCCAAGGAGATCGCAATGCGCAAGTTTTTCCGGATTTCCGCTCTCACAGCCCTGGCCCTCGGCGTGACCGCGCTGACCGCCGAGGCGCAACGCGCCAAGCAGGTCGGCGTCGTGGCCGGCGTGGACTTCACCACGTTCTCGGGCTGCACTTACGATGGTACTGCTGCCGATTGCTGGATCTCCGACAACACCACGTCGAAGACCGGCTTCGTCGGCGGCCTCTTCGTCGGCATCCCGGTCGGCGGCGGCAACACGTGGATCGAGCCCGAGGTGCTGTACATCAGCAAGGGTGCCAAGTACGACAACGTAAGCTTTACCGGTACCGAGACGCTCGATTACATCTCGATTCCGGTGCTCTTCCGCTGGAACTCGCAGCCGGATGGCGGGTTTTTCTTCCTCGTCGGGCCGACGATCAACTTCAACATCAGCTGCAGCGACTCCGGCACCTACGACGATGGCGAGGGCGGCACCGGCTCCTACGACGAGAAGTGCAGTGATTTCGATGGCCTGAAGGCCAATACCACGGTCGGCGGCATGGTTGGCATCGGCTATGCCAAGGGCCACATCGGCATCGAGGGGCGCTGGATGAACGACTGGGGTCACGCGCTCTCCTACACCGACCCGACCACGGATGAGAAGACCACCTTCGACATCCGGAACACCGGCTGGACCATCATGCTCCGCCTGACCAAGTAGTTTCGATACGATTCGTTCTGGAGACACCACGAAGACAACGGCCCCCCATGTTGTTCCGGGGGGCCGTTGTCTTGCCCGACTCACGCTGGGCTTGGCCCGTGATTTGCCGGGGTACGGCAGGCTGGCCCGACGTTGAGGTACGTAGCCCCTGAAGTCCTGATCCACTACCCGTTTCGGAGACCGCAATGCGCAAGTCGTTTCGGATTTTCGCCGTCACCGCCCTCGCCCTCGCGGCGACCTGCCCTGACCGCCCAGGCCCAGACCAAGCAGTTCGGCGCCGTGTTGGGCGTCGACTTCTCCACCATGTCGGGCTCCGACTTTTCGGAGACCGCGACCCGGACCGGGTTCATGGGCGGCCTGTTCGTCACCTTTCCGGTCGGCAGCTCGGTCGTCATCGAGCCTGAAGTCCTCTACTCCCAGAAGGGCACCAAGTTCAGCGGCACCGGCTACAGCGAGACGCTGGCGCTCGACTACATCGAGATTCCGGTGTTGTTCCGCTACAACTTCAAGCCTGAAGGTGGCCCTTACATCCTCGCCGGCCCGGCGGTGGGCTTCAACATCACCTGTAAGGACACCTACTCGGAAGACGGCCAGTCCGACGTCAAGTCCGACTGCTCCGACTTCGACGTGACGGCCAACACCACGTTCGGCGGCATCGTCGGCCTCGGGTTCTCCAAGGGCCACATCGGCCTCGAGGCCCGGTATGACTTCGACTTCGGCAACGCGCTGAAGGTCGACGTGGTCGATACCGACATCGAAGCCAAGAACGGCGTCTGGGCGATCCTGGTCCGGCTCACGAAGTAGTCAGAGCCAAGCCAGCATCAGGCATGGCAAGCGGCCCCCCGGGGTTTCCCGGGGGGCCGTTTTGCGTCCTGCCCTCGCGGCCGAGTCGGGGTGTCTGGCGGAACTGGCCGACGGATTGTACCGTGGAGGCAATTCGCCTCGCACTCCCCCACCAGCGCACCCCGGAGGTTTCCCCTGCGCACTCCGATCGCCCGCCGCTGGGTCATCGTCGGCCTGCTCGTCTCGTTGTGCGGCCCAGCCTCCGCCCAGGGCACCAAGCGCATCGGTGCGGTGGCGGGCGTCGACTACTCCACCCTGACCGGCAACCAGTCGTCCGGAAGCAAGACGCGCACCGGCTTCATGGGCGGCCTGTTCGGCGCGATCTCGCTCGGTGAACGGGTCGAGCTCGAGGTCGAGGCGCTCTACTCGATGAAGGGCACCGACTGGCAGGATGTCCAGGAATCCGGGACGATTGCCCTCGACTACTTCGAGGTACCGGTTCTCCTCCGCTACAGCCCGGAGGTGGCCGAAGGGTTCTACGGGCTCGGTGGCCCCACCTTCAGCTTCAACGTGTCGTGCCGAGAGTCGATCCCCTCCGACCCATCGGCGCCCTGTTCCGACGGCACCTTGCGGCCACAGACCACCATCGGCGGCGTGCTGGGAGCCGGCTTCAAGAAGTCGTTCGTCGGGGCGGAAATACGGATCGATTTCGACTTGAGTGCCCCGCTCAAGACCGAGAGCGGTGCCAGCGTGGAGGTCAAGAACCGCGTGGTGGCGCTGATGCTTCGCGTGGGCAAATAGGCCAGACAGGCACGACGACGCAGGCCCCCGAACCCCAAGGAGTCCGTTATGCGCATCCGTTCCCTTGTCGCCCTGCTCGCATCGGTCGCCGTGGTCGGCCTCCCCCGCACCGTCTCTGCCCAGGAGAAGGCCACGGAACTCACCGCGGGCATTGTCGGCTTGTCGAATCTCACCTCCAACGGAGAAAGCCTCTTTCGGCTCGTCACCGGCGGCGGGTACTTCGCCGCGGGATTCTACCTCTCTCCCGAGTTGGCGCTCGAGCCGACGCTCAGCCTCGGGTATGCAAGCAGCGACGGGTACAGCCAGACCATCCTCGGGCTGGGTGCCGCGCTCCCCTACTATTTCGACAAGAACTGGGGACGGAAGGGACTGTACCTGGCGCCGAGGCTCCTCTGGTCGTCCTACAGCTGCACGGGGTGTGATGGCGCGAGCCAATTCGGGCTCGGGTTCGCCTTCGGCACCAAGCTGCCGCTCAACGAAGCTGCTGCCCTGCGAATCCAGGCCTCGTTCGACTACGGCTTCGAGAATACCAACTTCAACAGTTCCACGACCCTGGGAGCGTCGATGGGGCTATCCGTCTTCCTGAAGTAGGCGGCGGCTCCGGGAGGATTTCACGGGGCGTTCACGATGGGTTTAGCCAGCGCTCGCCACCTTTCCGTCGGGTGCGGGTCGCCCCGTGAAGCCGTTGTTTACCTGGAAGGAGCCGTCCTATGCGAACAGTCATTCGCACGCTGGCCGTGGCGGCAGTGGCACTGGCGCTTGCGTCCGTTCCGGCAGCCGCCCAAGCCACGAAGAGCGTCGGCGTCATCGCCGGCGTGAACTTCTCGACGTTCAATGGTTCGGATGCCGACCTCAGCAGCATCGGGCTGAGCAAGGGAAGTCTGACGGGCTTCCAGGGCGGGGTGTTCGTCGACATTCCGGTGGGCTCGTCGCTGGTGCTGGAGCCGGCGGCGATGTACATCAGACGTCCGGTGGACCGTACGCCCTGATCGGACCGGATGTCGCCTTCAATATCTCCTGTGCCCTCTCCGGGAGCGGCGACGCGGACTTGCCGAAGACCGATTGCGTCGAGGTCGGCACCCTGGCCGGGGTACCCTTCGATGCCACCAGTGTCACCTTCGGCGGCATCGTCGGGCTGGGCTACCAACGCGGGCGGGTCGGGCTCGAAGGGCGCTACGAGTTCGACTTCAGCGACGCCTTCCAGGACGCCGGATCGGTCAAGAACGCCGCCTGGGAGATTCTGCTGCGGTACGCCTTCAACTAGCTGCCCCGGACGGACATACCAGCGATCCGGCCCCCGGGATTGGCCCCGGGGAGCCGGCTTCGCCTCCGGGCCGGATGCCGGAAATCCCGGCATTTTCGGTCGAGTATGCCCCACCCCTTCCCCATCGCCGAGTCAGGCCGTACTATCCATCCGTTCCGGAAGGACAACGGACGGATTCGGCGGCATTTCCTCCACCTTGAGGCCCTCATGCGCACTTGGTTTCGTCGGTGTTCCACACTCGCCGGTCTGGCTCTGGCCGCCGTCGCTTTCACCGCCACCTCAGCATCGGCCCAGAAGAAGTCAGAAGTCGGCTTCCTCGGCGGTGCGTCTTTCTCCACGTTGATGAGTACCGACACAGGTGTCACGCCCAAGTCGTCGACGGGGTTTGCCGGCGGGTTCTTCGTGGCCATCCCGGTGGCGAAGTCGCTGATGGTGGAGCCGGAAATCCTCTACATCAACAAGGGCTCCGGGTTTGAGGAGGAAGAATTCACCCTCAACCTCAACTACATCGAGATCCCGGTCCTCCTGCGCTATGAATTCTCCCAGGACGGCGGCGCATTCGCCTACATCGGGCCATACATCGGGCTCAATGTGAAGTGCAACGCGACGGTCGATACCATGCCCGTGCCCTGCGCGGACGAGAACGTCGAACCGAAGACCGATTTCGGCGGCACGATCGGCGTTGGGTACCGCAAGGCGGCCTGGGGCTTCGACATCCGGTATGACTATGGATTCACCGATGTCATCACGGACGAGAAGGGCAAGAACTCCGCCCTCATGATCCTGCTCCGCGTCGGCATCAACTAGCGCCAGCAGCATCGCCGGCGGCCCCCCGGATGGTCCCGGGGGGCCGCTCGCTTTTCTTCCCATATCACCTATCCCAAAGCGGCGGAACGTCTTCCGGAGCCTCCCCCGGGCGACTAGTTTCCTACCCTGACTTGGCCGGGGTTTTCCCGGCCTTCGCCGCCTCAAGGAGCCATCGGTGGCCGTTCCGCTTGTCCAGTTGAGCCGCAGCCCTTCCCCCCCCGAGGGCGGTTCCTCGGCCGTGCCCGCCACCGCGGTCCGGAAGCCCTCCTGGCTGAAGGTCCGGACGCCAGGTGGCCAGAACTACGTGGAAATCCGGGGCATGATGCGGGAGCTGGGCCTCCACACCGTCTGCGAGGAGGCGCGCTGCCCCAACATCGGGGAGTGCTGGGAGCACAAGGCCGCCACCTTCATGATCCTGGGCGACGTCTGCACCCGGAATTGCACCTATTGCGCCGTGGCCCACGGGACCCCGAAACCCTTCGACCCGGTCGAGCCGGTGCGGCTCGCTGAAGCGGTCACCCGCATGGGGCTGCAGCACGTCGTGATCACATCGGTGGACCGGGACGACCTGCCCAACGGCGGCGCCGAAGCCTTCGCGGGGTGCATCACCGAGATCCGGGCCCGGATGCCGGAGACCAGCGTCGAGGTGCTCATCCCCGACTTCAAGGGCTCCGAGCAGGCGCTCCAGCTGGTCATGGACGCACACCCCGACATCCTGAACCACAACCTCGAGACCCCCGAGCGCCTGTACCGGCTGGCCCGGCCGGGGGGCCGCTACGACCGCGCGCTGCGCCTGCTGGCCAACGCGCGGCGGATGGGCGGACCCGATGCCCTCACCAAGTCCGGGATCATCCTCGGCATGGGCGAGGAGTGGGACGAGGTGCTGGTCTGCATGCGAGACCTCCGCAAGAGCGACGTGAACATCCTGACCCTCGGCCAGTACCTCCGCCCCTCGGGCGGCCACCTGCCGATCGCCCGCTATTACACCCCCGACGAATTCGCCGAGCTCCGCGCGATCGGCCTGCGGCTCGGGTTTTCCCACGTCGAGTCGAGCCCGTTGACCCGCTCCTCGTACCACGCCTGGGAGCAGGTGGACAAGGCCAAAGAAATGAGGAGTGCCTGATGGCAGGCACCCGTGCCTCGTCCCGTGCCAAGGGGGCGTCGTCCCGCTCCGGCCCGGGCGCCAGCCCGGAGGAGTGCCGGACCTACCTCCGGCAGATGAAGCTGATCCGCCACTTCGAGGACAAGGCCGGCGAGGCCTACAGCCTCGGCAAGATCGGCGGGTTCTGCCACCTGTACATCGGGCAGGAGGCGGTGGCGGTCGGCAGCATGGCCGCCCTCCGCACGGACGACTACATCACCACCTCCTACCGGGACCACGGCCACGCGCTGGCTCGCGGGCTCTCCTCACGCTCCGTCATGGCCGAGCTCTTCGGGAAGGCGACGGGCTGTTCCCACGGCAAAGGCGGATCGATGCATCTCTTCGACGCCTCCCTTGGGTTCCTCGGCGGGCACGGCATTGTGGGCGGCCATATTCCGCTCACGGCGGGAATGGCGTTCGCCGCCAAGTACCGGAAGACCGACCAGGTGGCCGTCTGCTTTTTCGGGGAGGCCGCCGTCAATATCGGATCGTTCCACGAGACCCTGAACATGGCCGCCCTCTGGAAGCTGCCGGCCATCTTCATCGTCGAGAACAACGGCTACGGCATGGGGACGGCGCTGGCGCGGGCCAGTTCCAAGCTGGACCTGGCGCACCGGGCCTACTCCTACGAAATGACCGAGGAAGTCGTGGACGGACAGGATGTGTTCGCCGTCCGGAGCGCCATGGACCGCGCCGTCGAACGGGCACGGGTGGAGTCCCTCCCGACGCTGCTCGAGATGCGGACCTACCGCTACGTGGGTCACTCGATGTCGGACGCCGCGCACGGCACCTATCGCACCAAGGAAGAAGTCGAGGAGTTCCGTCAGCGGGACCCCATCAAGGTGCTCGAGGCGCACATGCTCGCCGCCGGGACGATCGACGAGGCCGCCCTGAAGGCCCTCGACGAATCGATCGTGGCCGAGGTGGAGGACGCCGTGACCTTCGCGGAGGAGTCCCCCGACCCGGCGCCGGAAGCGCTGTGGACCGACGTCCTTGCGGGAGGGCAGTGAGATGGCGCTCCTGACCTACCGCGACGCCCTGAACGAAGCGATGCGCGAGGAGATGGCGCTCGACGACCGGGTCTTCCTGATGGGCGAGGAAGTGGCGGAGTACGACGGCGCCTACAAGGTGAGCCGCGGGCTCCTCAAGGAGTTCGGCCCGCTGCGGGTGGTGGACACGCCGATCGCCGAGCTGGGGTTTGCCGGCATCGGGGTGGGCGCGGCGATGGTCGGGCTCCGCCCGATCATCGAGTTCATGACGTGGAACTTCGCGCTGCTGGCCATCGACCAGATCGTCAATTCGGCGGCCAAGATGCGCTACATGTCCGGCGGGCAGGTGGCATGCCCCATCGTGTTCCGTGGCCCCGGCGGCTCGGCGCTCCAGCTCGCCGCGCAGCACTCGCAATCGTTCGAGTCGTGGTACGCGCACATCCCGGGCCTCAAGGTGCTCACGCCGGGCACCCCGGCCGACGCGAAGGGCCTCCTCAAGAGCGCCATCCGGGACGACGATCCCGTGGTCTTCATCGAAGGGGAGATGCTCTACAACGTGAAGGGGGAGGTGCCGGAGGGCGAGCACCTCGTTCCCATCGGCAAGGCCGAGGTCAAGCGGGCCGGCTCCGACGTGACGCTGGTCTGTCACTCGAAGACCGTCACGGTGGCGCTCAAGGCGGCCGACCAGCTGGCCGAGGAAGGCATCAGCGCCGAGGTCGTGGACCTTCGGACGATCCGCCCACTCGACACCGAAACGGTGCTCCATTCGGTCGGCCGGACGCATCGGTGCGTCGTGGTGGAGGAAGGGTGGGCCTTTGCCGGGGTGGGCGCGCAGGTGGTGGACGAGATTCAGCGGCACATCTTCGATGAGCTCGACGCGCCGGTCCTCCGGGTGACGGGCGCCGACGTCCCGATGCCCTACAACAAGCAGCTCGAGCGGGCGGCCAAGGCCGACCCGGCCAAGGTGATCGCCGCCGTCAAGCGAGTGCTCTACCTGGCGTGATCGCCGTCGCCACTTCATTGCTCCGATCCGGGATCTGACGCATGGCTTCAAAAGTCCTGATGGAAGCGCTCTCGCCGACGATGGAAGAGGGACGCCTCGTCGAGTGGAAGAAGAACGAGGGCGACCCCGTCCGCGTCGGCGACGTCATCGCCGAGGTGGAGACGGACAAGGCCGTCATGGAGCTGGTGGCCCGCGGCGAGGGGATTCTCCTGAAGCAGCTGGTGCCGGCCGGCACCACCGCGCCGGTTGCTTCGCTGGTCGGCATCATCGGCGCGCCGGACGAGGACATCAGCGACCTGCTCGGCGGTGACGCTCCCGCCACGAAGCCCGCGGCGGCGGCCCCTGCCTCCCCGCCGGCGCCAGTGGCGCCCAGCCCCGCTGCCCCGCTGTCGAGCGGGCGGATCAAGTCCTCCCCCCTGGCCCGCAAGGTCGCCCGGGAGCGCGGGCTCGACCTCGGCGCCATCGCCGGGTCGGGCCCCGAGGGACGGATCGTGCTTCGCGACCTGGACAAGGCCGCCCTGCCGGCGGGTGTCGTCTCGACCGCCCCGGCGGCCGGCGCCTTCAGGGATGTCCCCCTGACCCAGATCCGGAAGACGATCGCCAAGCGGCTCGCGCAGTCGCTCGGACCGGTCCCGACGTTCTATCTCACCACCGAAGTCGACATGGATCGGGCGTGGGAGGCGCGGGAGGCGCTCAACTCGGCGGGGCAGCGGGGCAGCGAGGCAGGACCAAAGATCTCGTTCAACGACATCATCATGAAGGCCACCGCCGCGGCGCTGAAGGCGCATCCCGCCTGCAACGCCTGGTGGCAGGACGACCGGATCCGCTACTGGAACGAAGTGCACCTGAGCGTCGCCGTCGCAGTGGAAGACGGGCTGATCACGCCGGTGGTGCGCCACACCGATCGGAAGTCGCTCCGCGAGATCTCCACCGAGGTGAAGGAGATGGCCGGCCGCGCCCGGGAACGCCGCCTGAAGCCGGAGGAGTACACCGGCGGCACCTTCAGCGTGTCGAACCTCGGCATGTTCGACATCGACCAGTTCACCGCCATCATCAATCCGCCCGAGGCCGGCATCCTGGCCGTGGGCAGCATCGTGGAGCAGGCGGTAGTCGAAGCAGGGCGTGATTGTGCCCGGCCGCCGGCTCCGACTCACCATGTCATGCGACCACCGGGTCATCGACGGCGCCACGGGGGCTGCGTTCCTGCGCACCCTCAAGGGCATGCTCGAGAATCCGCTGGCCATCGTCTACTAGCGGCTCCGGCCGCCCGACCTGAGACCGAGGACCCACATCGTGGCTTCATTCGACATCATCATCCTGGGCGGAGGGCCCGCCGGATACGTCTGCGCCATCCGCGCCGCCCAGCTCGGCCTGAGCACCGCCGTGGTCGAGAAGGACAAGCTCGGCGGCGTCTGCGTCAACATCGGCTGCATTCCGACCAAGGCGCTGCTCCACAGCGCCTCGTCGATCAACCTCATTGCGCATCAGGCCAAGGACCTCGGCATCGAGGTCGGCACCGTGAAGACCGACTACGGCGTGGCCATGAAGCGGAGCCGCAAGGTGTCCGAGCAGAACTCCAAGGGCGTGGAGTTCCTGATGAAGAAGAACAAGGTGACGGTCCTCAAGGGCACCGGGACGCTGCTCCCGGGCAAGAAGGTGAAGGTCGGTGCCGACGTCCACGAGGCGAAGAAGGCGGTCGTGATCGCCACCGGCTCGCGGGTCAAGGGTATTCCGCAGATCGGGCTGGAGATCAACAAGACCACCGTCATCAGCTCCGACGAGGCGCTCTTCCTCGAGGCGGCACCCAAGTCGATGGTCGTGGTCGGCGCCGGTGCTGTCGGGTCGGAGTTTGCGGACATCTTCAACGCCTTCGGCACCAAGGTCACGCTGGTGGAGGCGCTCCCGCGGATCCTGCCGATTGAAGACGCCGAGTGCTCTGACGCGCTGGCCAAGGCGTTCAAGAAGCGTGGCATCGACGTGCTGGCCGGGGCCAAGGTGCTCAAGGCGACGGTCGGGAAGGACTCCGTGACCCTCGAGATCGAGGCCGGTGGCGAGAAGAAGTCGCTCACCGCCGACAAGGTGTTGATGGCCGCGGGGCGCGCCGTGAACACTGAGAGCATGGGCTTCAAGGAAGCGGGCGTGCAGCTGACCGACCACGGCTTCGTCAAGGTGAACCTCGCGACCCTGGAGACCACCGCCCCCGGCATCTACTGCATCGGAGACGTGGCCGGGCCGCCGATGCTGGCGCACAAGGGGAGCCGCGAGGGCGCCGTCGTGGCCGAACGGATCGCCGGGCACAAGCCGCATGCGATTCGCTACGACAACATCCCGAGCGTGACCTACTGTCATCCCGAGGTCGCCAGCATCGGGCTGACCGAGGAGCAGTGCAAGGCGCAGAAGCTCGACTACCAGGTCGGCCGCTTCCCCTTCAGCGCCAACGGCCGCGCCCGCGCCTCCAACGAGACCGACGGCTTCGTCAAGATCATTCGCGAAAAGAAGTACGGCGAGATCCTCGGCGCGCACATCGTCGGCGGACACGCCTCCGAGATGATCCATGAACTCGCCGTGGCGCGGGAGAACGAATACACCGTCGAGGAAGTCGATCTCGCCATCCATGCCCACCCCACCCTGTCGGAAGCGATCGCCGAAGCGGCACTCGACTCGATGGGGAGGGTGATTCACACGTAGGCGGGGCCGGGGGGCAGGGAGGCCGGGTGGCGGCAACCGCCGCTGCTTCTACGGCCTCCCTGCCTCCCCGCCTCCCTGCCTCACCTATGTCCGACCGCCCCGAGCACTGGAATCCCCTGGCGCCCACCGAGGACTATGTCCCCCTCGCGTGGGCGTCCATCGGGTTCGGCATTCTCCTCGGCACCGCCCTCGTCGCCGCGGTGCTGCTCGGAGTGCGCGCGCTCATCGCCCAGGCCCCACCGGCCGACAATCCCGATCCAACACAACCCGCCGGCATTCTCCTGATCTGGGGAACCCTCGGCGCCTGCTTCATCGCCGGGCTGTCGTGCTGGACCGCCATGTCGCCGGTGCCGACTTACCGCCGCGGCGGCCTCAGCATGGTCACCGCGTTTGCCACGATCGTGATGGCGCTCCTCCTGGCCCCGGTCAACGAACTCGCCGGCCCCGCGGGCCTCGGCGCGGTCGCGCTGGTGTGTGGGGCGCTGGCCTGGCGACTCGGCAGGCGAATCCCGGGCCTTCGAGGCGGGTCGTGACCCTGCGACCACTGCTGGTGGCCGACCTGGGGCGGCGCCCCTACGGCGACGTACTGGAACTCCAGCGTCGCCTCTGCCGGGCCCGACAGGCCGGCGAAACCACGGAGGACCTCCTCCTCTTCGTCGAGCACGACCCGGTCGTGACACTTGGCCGCGGAACTCGAGCGACCAGTCTGCCGCTTTCCACCGATGTCATCCGCCAACGCGGCGTCGAGGTCTTCGAGGTCGAACGCGGCGGCGACGTCACCTACCACGGCCCCGGTCAACTGGTGGGCTACCCGATCTTCGACCTGACCCATCATCGCCAGGACCTGCACTGGTACCTGCGCGCGGTCGAGGAGGCGCTCATCGAGGCGCTCGGTACCCTGGGGATCGCGGCAGGGCGCACCCCAGGATTGACGGGGGTCTGGACGGGGGGACGGAAGATCGCGAGCATCGGGATCCACGTGAAGCAGTGGGTCACTTTCCATGGCTTCGCGCTGAATGTCACCACCGACCTCGAGCATTTCGATCTGATCGTGCCCTGCGGCATCGAGGATGTCACGATGACGAGCCTCGCGCAGGAATTGGAAACGTCGGCGCCGGCGGACCTGATGGCCGCCACCCACGAGGCCGTGACGGCGGCGTTCGGACGCGTCTTCTCACGAACCCCGCGCGCCGCCCTGTCCCAGGAGTGGGACCTCGCGGCGCCTGTCGGAGAGGCGAATCGGTAAGGTTGCCTTTCGCGGGGTGCTCCGCCAATCTCCACGTCATGGCAGAGATTCCACCCAAGCGCACGCCGCAGACGATTGCGGACGACCGCGTGAAGCAGATCCTCCGGGCGGCGGATAGCTGGGCGGCCGACGCCCCCGCCTCCCTGACGCCATCGGTTCGGGCCGTCTGCCTGCGACTCGCCGAGATGATCGCCGACGCCCGGCACGAACACCTGCTGAATCCCGAACCGCTCGATCCCGATGCCGGGCTGGCGCTCGACCTCATTGCCGAGCGGCTGCGCTCGCCAGGCACCATCCAGGGCCTCGAACAGGAGCTCGAAGCGCTGTCCGCCCTTGAGCTTCGGGCCACCGGATCCTGGGCGGTGGTGCCCTCCCCCCAGACCGAGTGGACCGCCACGGCCGTCGCCTACCTCGAGCAGCGCGCGGCCACCCTTCCCGCCGCGGACCGCCCCGGGGATTACTGGGCCGACGACCTGGTGGCCGGGGTCATCGCCTCTGTCAGGGCGCTGGTCAGGGGATAAGCGAAAAGCCCCCCGGCACCGCGCCGGGGGGCTTCCACAGTGCAGGTCAGCAGAACCGCCTCACCCCTTCTTGGGCTTTTCCTCCGCCATCATCTCGAAGAAGCGGCCGAACACCCGGATGCCGTCCCAGATCTGCTGGACGGCGACCTTTTCGTTCGGCGAGTGAAGCCCGTCATCGGGAAGGCCAATGCCGGTGAGGAGCACCGGGGCCCCGGTCATCCCGAGCTTCGGCACGATGGGGATGGACCCACCCGCGCGCACGGAGACGGTCTTCCGCCCGACGACCTCCTCGAACGCGCGATCGAGCACCCGGAAGGCGGGGGCGGTCACATCCACCTCGACCGGATCGGCCCCGTGTAGCGGGCGGACTTCGACCTTGGCCCAGGTCGGCGCCAGCGCCTGTACCGTCTTCTCGAGCGCCGCCTGCACGCCGTCCCGCGTCAGCCCGGGCACGAGGCGGAGGCTGACCTTGGCCGCTGCCTTGGCGGGGATGACGGTCTTGGCCCCATCGCCGGTGAAGCCCCCCATGATCCCGTGGATCTCGAAGGTCGGGAGCGCCCAGGTCCGCTCGAGGATCGAGTACTCCTTCAAGCCGGTCAGGGCGGTGGAGGTGACCTCCTCCTTCATGTATTCCTGCACGTTGAACGGCAGCCCCTTCCACGCTTCGAGCTCCAGTTCCATCGGCGGCACCACCTGGTCGTAGAGGCCGCGAATGTGGATCCGACCGTCGACCCCCTTCAGGTCCATCAGGAGGCGGCAGAGGGCCTCGATGGCGTTCGGCGCCACGCCGCCATAGGTGCCGGAGTGGAGGTCGCGTTCGAGGGTGCGGAGGTGAATCTCGGCGTAGCACATGCCACGCAGCGCCGTGTAGACCGCGGGGATGCCGGGCGCGTAGTAGCCCATGTCGGCCACGAGCACGGCGTCGGCGTTGGTCCGTGCCGGCTCCAGGTTGAGCCGGTCGACGATCACGTCGCCACCGCACTCTTCCTCGCCCTCGATGATGAAATTGACGTTGAGCGGTGGCCGCCCATCGGCGTCGAGCACCGATTCGTAGGCCTTGAGCAGGCAGAACACCTGTCCCTTGTCGTCGACCGCGCCGCGCGCGTACAGGTTGCCGTCGCGAATGGTCGGCTCGAACGGCGGCGACACCCATTCATCGAGGGGATCCGGCGGCTGGACGTCGTAGTGCCCATAGATCAGCACGGTCGGCTTGCCGGGGACGCGGGGACTCTCCGCCCAGACGATCGGATGCCCCTTCCCCTCGAGCAGGGTCACCTTGGTGCACTTCAACCGCTTGAATTCCTCCACGAGCCAGTCGGCGGCCTTGCGGCAGTCGGCGGCGTTCGCGGGCAGGGTACTCACGCTCGGGATGCGCAGGAAGGAGAACAGTTCGCCGAGAAGGCGCTCCTGTTCGCGGGTCACGAATCCGGTATCCATAGGGGAAACGTCCTCGGAAGAGCTGACGGTTGTGAGCGGGCAGAACAGACGAAAGGTACACCGAACCGGTCACCGCGCGAGGGGGTGTTCGCGGGGCCTGAAAAATCCCCTCTGGCGCGATTCGATCCGGCCGATACATTCGCCAAATGTTCACCACGTCCCAGTTCCGCGTATTTGCCACCGAGCCCAGTGAGCGTGCCCTGGCCCGGGCGCGGCACCTCCTCCGCGACGCATCGCTCGATGAGGCGGAGGAGGCGTACCTCGAACTCATCGACCGGCAACCGGACCTCAAGCTGGCCTGGTGCGAGTACTTCGAGATGCTTCGGGGACAGCGGCGGTTCGAGGAAGGGCTGGCGCTCTCGGCGCAGGCCGCCGACCAGTTCGGCGAGTCCGCCCTGCCGCTGGCGCTCAAGGGCGCCGCGCTCGTCGAGCTGGGCCGCTACCGCGAGGGACTGGTGGCGCTGGAGCAGGCCGCCGCCCGGAACCCCGATTTCGCGATGGTCTGGCATGAAGCCGGGTACGCCGCCTACCGTCTCGGCGAGCACGACCGGGCCCTGCTCGCGCTCGACCGCGCCTTCGCCCTCGAACCCCACAGCGGCACGCTCCACCTCCGGGGCAAGATCCTGCGCGGAGCCGGCCGATACCTGGCCGCCGAGGTGGCGTTCAGCGGCGCGGTGGAGTCGGCGGAATACCCGGAGCAGCGGGCGGAGGCGGAGCGGCAGGTGGCCATCACACGGCGCTACGCCGCCTTCGCCGGAAGGCGGCCCTCGGAGCTCACCGCCACGCAGCGCTGGTTCGGCGACCACGGCGCGTCGCTCCTGACCCGCTCGGACGGCGAGCATCATCCCTCGCCGGAGCGGCTGGTGCAGGAGTTCATCACCGTCGTGCGCGAGGAAGGGTGGCGCTTCACACACCTCGTGACCACCGACGAATGGGACGGCTGGGTGGCCCTCGCGGCGGCCCTGGAACTGCCGGGTTGCGACGGCAAGTCCCTCCCGCCCGAGGCGGTGCCGCTCGTCGTCGGGCTCCGCCCCGGTGGCGCCGGCTCCACCTGGGCCCTGGCCAACCGGCAGGTGCTGCGGAGCGAGGAAGGACTGACCTACAGCGTCTTCCAGCCCCTCTCGGGGTCGGTGGCGGATGTGGCGGGAATCCTGGAGGGGTCGGGCAAGGTGCGGGTCGATCTGGGCCTCGCCGAGGAGGCCATCCGGCATCCGCAGAGCCGGCTCCGCGGCCGCCGACTACGGGCTCGCGGCGCCTGAATCCGTGGGGACCGCCGCCGGTCGCAGGGCGGCCTCGAGGCGGGCCCAGACGCTGTCCCCCTGCACGCCAGCCACCACCGGCTGGAGCCGTTCCACCGCCAGCTGGATGTTCCCACCCTGTTGCTGGAACCATTCTTCAAACAGCGCGGAGCGAGTGCGGTAGATGCGCGCGGCAATCAACCGCGCGTTATTGATCGGCCGGTCCGTCATCCGCCCGATCTGGATCGTCTGCAGCTCCGCGCCGACCGGCCCCTCGAGCAGTTCCCGCGCCCAACGCGCCACCTCCGTCCGCCCCTCCGCCAGCGCCGCGGAATCGGGGTGCGCCTCGTAGAGCGCCTCCAGCCTGCCCGCCAGCGAGTCGTAGAAGGCCCCGAGGATCAGCTCGTCGTGCCAGCGCGCCGCCGCGCGTTGAGCGTGGACGCTGTCGCCACGCTCCCGGAAGAACGCCTCGGCGGCGCGGTACCCGACCATCTGGGCCAAGGTCTCGTTGAACGGGGTGGCACTCTTCACGTACAGGGTGTTGTGCGCCACCTCGTGGAAGACCAGTGCGGCGATCTCCACCGAGTCGCCGCCGAGTGCCGTCGAAAGCAGCGGATCGTTGAACCAACCCAGGGTGGAGAACGCGCCGGAGGGTCGCAGGTAGGTGTCGAGGCCCCGGGCATCGAGCTCCCCCGCCGCCTTCTCGGCCATCTTCGGGTCGAAGAACCCCTTGTACGGCACCCGCCCCACGATGGGATACTTCCAGGTCACCGGACAGAGGCAATCGGGCGGTGAGGCCGACAGCACGAGGAGCAGGGTGTCCCGCCCCACATCGGTGTACTGGGTGTAGGTCTTGTCGGCCTCGAGACCCAGGCCCGCGGCGGCATCCCGCACGTTGAGCACCAGTTCGAGCTGGCCCCGGACAGCGGGGTCAAGATCAGGATTGCGGAGGACCTTGGTGATCGGCTTCCGCTCGGTCAGGATCTGGGTTTCCTCCAGCCCCGCCCTGGTCAGATAGCGGACTTCGCCGCTGGCCACGTAGGCGGTGCTGAAGCCGATCATCAGGGCCGCCACGATGGCGACGATCACGTGAACGGGGCTCCAGCGCATCGCATCCTCACGGTGTCAGGCGAAGGCCAAACTCGTGGATGGCGTCGCCGAAGAGGTTCTGCGCCTGGTAGGCGTAGTCGAGGCCGAGCCGCCCGAGGACCACGCCACCACCGAAGGTCCAGCGGCCTTCGTTCGACCCCATCGGGGGCGGGCCGTAACCGGCACGGACCACGATGCCGGCCCCCTTCAGGACCACCCCGCCCTCCGCGCCCACGAGGAACCGGGTCGATTGGCCGTCGGTCCAGACCCACTCGATGGTGCCGAGGAGGCGGACGGTCCCCTGCGGATCGACGAAGTTGAGGGTGTAGCCGAGGTGCGTGGCCGTCGGCAGGTCGACGCCGAGGCCCGAGAGCTCCTGATTGCCGATGCTGGTCACCGAGACGGCGAGCGCCATGATGTCGAACACCGCGACCGTGAACCCGGCGTCGGTCGTGAACGAGCGATTGACCTGGCCGCTGGTGTCGGTGACGGAGACATAGCGGCCCGAGGCGCCGAGGGCGAGGAGGCCGACCCGGTAGTCGGCGGAGCCGACCCAGGTCACGTTGTCGGCGTAGGACGAGCTGTCGGGCAGGATGAGGTAGGCGGCGCCGGCGCCGAGATTGAATTGCCCGAGGCGAAACGCCCCCGCCCCCTGCCAGAGCATGGCGCCTCCCGGCATCGGGCTGTAGGCGCCCTCGAGGCTCAGCACCTTGATCGTGGCGAGCCCCGACGGGTTGATGAAGACGCTGCCGGCGTCTCCCACGAGGGCGACGCCCGCGCCGGCCAGGGCCGCGGATCGGGTGGAAGGAGGGAGGACGTTGACGATGGACGAGGGCGCCTGCGCGCTGAGCGGCGCGGCGAGGGCCGCGGCGAAGGCGGCCAGCACGAGGTCTCGCACCCGGGCCGCCCTCAGCGAATCCGCACCACGCCGAAGCGCACGCCCCGGTCGTCAGGGAAGCCCTGGCCGCTCTTCCGGGCCAGCACGATGTCGAGGGCCTCGGCGTTGGGAGCCTGCAGGACGCGCAGATGCCGGCCGGACCCCGCCCGGAGCGTCCCGGTGCGGCTGTAGGCGCCGGTGATCGTGCTGTCCGGGCGGAGGGGGTACTTGCGCGACACCAGATCGGGGCGCTGCGCGTGCAGGGTGTCGTAAACGTACCGGAAGTCCCAGGTCAGATACTGCAACCGGGCGTCGACCGGAGTGAAGCCCGGAAGGTTGTCGAGATAGTTTGCCAGCTGCCAGAGGGGCACCAGTTGGCTCATGGTGGTGCCGGTGACCGCCTGCACGTTGGCGCTGCCGATCTGCGTGGTGGCGACGAGCTGTCTCGTCAGGCTGGTCCCGAGCGAATCGGGAGAGTAATGGTCGGCGAGCCAGCGCACGAACAGCCAGTTGGCGCCCCGTTCCTGCAGCGTCCCGGTCGAACTGCTCGGCGTGATGAGGAAGTGCGCCTCGGGATCGAGCAGGTAGTCATTGGCGTTGAGCAGATTCGGAATCGAGAACTGCACCAGGCGCGACGACGCCGCCCCCTGCCCCGGGCCGTTTCCCAGCTCCCGACCGCCAAGCTCTTCGGCGAAATGCGACAGCCCCTCGTTCAGCCAGACTTCTTCGCCACTCACGCCAGCCCGGGCCAGCACATGCTGGTTGAACGAGATCATGTGCTGGAATTCGTGGATGAACACCGGGGCGATCTGCTGTTTCACGAAGTTCTTTGAGACCGCGCAACCGCCGGTCGTGTTCGGGACCAGCCCGTAGAAGATCTCCGCCTCGTTGGAGCCGGCATTGTTGGGGCCGCGGGAGAGCAGGTCGCCGCCGAAGAAGAACCCGAGAATGATGCTGCCGCCGGTGCAGCTGCCGCTGAGGTCGTTGACCACGTCGGTCAGGAGGAAGATCACCTTGCCGTTGCCATCGACGTCGGATTCCCGGCCAAACGCGGTGGTGTCGATCTGGTACATGTTCGGGGCGGTCCCGGAGATGCCGCCGTCGAACAGGATGCCAAGCGTGTCGATGTCTTCCTGGATGAATCCGCCGGAGGGGACCACGTCGTCGAGGAAGATGGCCCCCTTGGGGCCGACGTACCTGGCCGTGGCGATCACGGTCCTGAACGTGGAGCAGGAGGTGTTGCCGCAGACCTGGAAGGTGTCCTTCACGCCGACCACCGGCGGAATCGACGCTCGGTCGAAGGCTCCCACACCGAGGCGCGCCCCCGGCAGCGCGGCGAGGGCCCGCTCCCGCTGCCGGAGCATGGCGTGGAACTCACCCCCTGTCACCGGCTTCCTCCAGGCCTCGAGGAGCGGCGATGACATGGTGCCGACAACCGCCGCGCGGGGGCGCCGGCGCTCGTGAAGCCCTGCATGGCATAGTCGACCGTGACCCCGCCCGGGGTCACCTGGCCCGTCGTGGCCAGCGCGGCGATGAGGTACTCCCCGCCGGCGGGCCCGGCACCGGGGAGGCGGAGACAGCCCTCCGATCCGGCCGGGTTCACGATTCGGAATTCACCCGCGTTCATGACCATCGGGGCGGGCCCTGGGCTGCAGCTGAGGGTCGGGCCGTCGGGGCCGGTGCCTCCGTCTCCCCCGGAGCAGGCGGCGGCAAGCCCCAAGAGCAGGGGCAGGGTCCAACGGGGATTCCGATGCTTCACGGATGCGGCTCCAGGGCGGCGTGCGGGGGAGGGACTTGTGGGGCAAAATAAGGCGGCGTAATGGCTTTTGACAATCATACGGCCGACCGATAGGTTCCTTTCCTCGACGGGTTCCGACCGCCGTCCCGCGCCCGGGGCGAGGGCCCGGACCCTCTTTCAGCACGTCGCCGCAGCGACCCGCAGGTGTCCCGCCGGACGCCGACGGCCCTCGCGTCCGGCACGTCCGGCAGGTCATGGCCTTCGCCCACCTCCATACCCATAGCGAATACTCGCTCCTCGACGGCGCCAACCGTCTCGATGCGCTGGTGGATCATGTCCGTGGCATGGGGATGGACAGCCTGGCCGTTACCGACCATGGCAACCTCCACGCGGCGTGGTCGTTTTACGAGGCCGCCAAAGCCGCCAAGATCCGGCCCATCCTCGGTTTCGAGGCCTACCTGGCTTTCGGGTCCCGCCGACAGCGCGAGAAGCCCTCCGGCGCCCCGGCGTTCTACAGCCACCTGGTCCTGCTGGCGCAGAACCGCACCGGCTACAAGAACCTGATCAAGCTGAGCTCGATCGGATACACGGAGGGCTTCTACCGCCGTCCCCGGATCGACAAGGAGGTCCTCGAGGCGCACTCGGAGGGGATCGTCTGCCTGGCCGCCTGCCTCTCGGGCGAGGTGGCGCTCTGGCTCCGGCAGGGCAACTACGACGAGGCGCGCCGGAGCGCGGCGTGGTTCGCCAAGACGTTCGGGCCGGACCGGTTCTGGCTCGAGATCCAGAAGCACGGCATCCCCGAGGAGGACCTGGTCACCGAGGGGATGCTGAAGCTGGGGCACGATCTCGGGCTCGGCGTCGTCGCCACCAACGACGCGCACTACCTCCGCCGGGAAGACGCCGAGGCGCACGACGTGCTCCTCGCCATCGGGACCGGCGCCGACCTCGACGACCCGAAGCGGTTCCGGTTCACCGGGCAGGAATCGTACGTGAAGTCCGAGCAGGAGATGCGGGCGCTCTTCCCCGACCACCCGGAGACCATCGACAACACCCAGCGGGTGGCCGATCTCTGCGAGCTCGACTTCGAGAAGCGGTACTTCCTCCCGAGTTTTCCCGCGGCCGGAGGGCTACGACACCGACGAGGAGCTGCTCGACGACCTGGCCCGGGCGGGGGCCGCGGAGCGCTACGGCACGCCGCTGCCCGCCGCGGTGGTCGGAACGGCTGGACTACGAGCTCGGCGTCATCAACACCGCGGGATACGCCGGGTACTTCCTGATCGTGCAGGACTTCATCGCCGCGGCGCGCGAGCGGGGCATTCCGGTCGGGCCGGGCCGCGGCTCCGCCGCCGGCTCGCTGGTGGCCTACGCGCTCCGGATCACCGACGTGGACCCGCTGCGGTTCGACCTCCTCTTCGAGCGGTTCCTGAATCCGGAACGCGTCTCCATGCCCGATATCGACGTGGACTTCTGCTTCGAGCGGCGCGGCGAGGTCATCGAGTACGTCCGGCAGCGCTATGGGCGGGAGAGCGTCGGGCAGATCGTCACCTTCGGGACCATGAAGGCGCGCGCCGCGGTCAAGGACGTGGCCCGCGTGCTCAAGGTTCCGCCGGGCGAAGCGGACAAGATCACCAAGCTGATCCCGTCGGGCCCCGGCTTCAACGTGACCATCCCGGAGGCGCTCAGGAAGGTCAGCGAACTTCGGGACCTGGTGAACGGCAACCCGGTCTACGAGCGGCTGATGGATCTCAGCGCGCGGATCGAGGGGGTCTCGCGCCACCTCTCGGTGCACGCCGCCGGCGTGGTCATCGCCCCGGGCCCGCTGCCCGACTACGTCCCGGTCTGCACGACGCCGACCAAGGGCGCCGGCCAGTCGGCCGGCGGCGAAGATGTGATGATCACCCAGTACGAGATGGGTGCGCTCGAAAAGGTCGGGATGCTGAAGATGGACATCCTCGGCCTCAAGACCCTGACCGTCATCCACGACGCGCTCAAGATGATCGGCGCGCTGCACGGCACGACGCCCGACCTGACCGACACCGCCTTCGACGACCCGAAGGTGTACGAGCTGCTTCGGGACGGCCGCACCGCAGGCGTCTTCCAGTTCGAGTCGGCGCTCGCCACCGAGACGCTGCGCGCCATGCGGTGCGACCGCTTCGACGACCTCGTGGCCACCAACGCCCTGCTCCGCCCGGGCCCGCTCGACGCCGGCATGCACACGGTCTTCATCAAGCGGAAGCTCGGCCAGGAGCCGGTCACGCTATCCCCACCCCTCGCTGCAGGGAATCCTGGAGCCGACCTACGGCGTCATCACCTACCAGGAACAGGTGATGCGCATCGCGAACGTGCTCGCCGGGTTCAGCCTGGCCGAAGCCGACGTGCTCCGGAAGGCGGTGGGCAAGAAGGACGAGGCGCTGATCAAGCAGGAGGTCGGGCGGTTCGTGGACCGCGCGATGGCGCAGGGCCACCCCAGGCGCCTGGCGGAGGAACTCGGCGCGCAGATCGAGACCTTCGGGCGCTACGGCTTCAACAAGTCGCACTCGGTGGCGTACTCGGTGCTGTCGTACCAGACGGCGTGGCTCAAGGCGCACTACCCCGCCGAGTTCATGGCCGCGCTGCTCAGTTCGGAAATCGGCAACACCGACAAGGTGGTGCAGTACATCAACGAGGCCCGGGAACTCGGCCTCGAGGTGCTGCCGCCTGACGTCAACGAGTCGGGGTTCAAGTTCACGGTGGTGGGCGGGAACCGGCTGCGGTTCGGGCTCGGCGCGGTGCGCAACGTCGGGGCCGGCGTCATCGAGTCGATGATCAGCGCCCGCCAGGACGGGCCGTTCCACGACCTCTGGGACTTCGTCGGCCGGATCGACCTTCGGCTCTGCAACCGCCGCGTGCTCGAATCGCTCATCGTGGCCGGCGCCTGCGACGGCCTCGGCGGACATCGCCGCCAGTACCTGGAGGCGCTCGACACCGCCCTCGGCGAGGCCCAGCTGCGGCAGCAGGAACGGGAGGCCGGGCAGTCTTCGCTCTTCGGCGAGGTGCTGGCCACCTCCAAGCCGGCGGGTCACAATCTCCCCGACGTCCCGCCGCTGTCGGAGGCGGATCGGCTGACGCGGGAGAAGGAAGTGATCGGCTTCTTCATCTCCGGGCATCCGCTCGAGCGGTTCCGGGCGGAGGTCGAGCTGTTCGGGACGCGGACCACCGCCACACTCGCACGAGTGGAGCGAGCACGAGGTGAGCGTGGCGGCGGTGGTGACCGGACTGAAGCGCCAGATCTCCAAGAAGACCGGCAAGGAGTACGCCCGGCTCACCCTCGAGGACTTCCACGGGACGTCGGAGGCCATCGTCTTTCCGGACGCCTGGGCCAAGCTGAACCAGGTCATCGTGGCCGACGCGGCCATCCTGCTGGGCGGCGGGTACAGCGCCCGGGACCGGGGGGAGGACCGGGCGCCCTTCGTCGTCGAATCGGCCCGGCCCCTCGGGGAGCTCCGGGAAAGCGGGGCCCTGGGGGTCAGCCTCCGGTGGCGGGCGCCGGACGCCCCCCCACCGACGCCGTCAAGGCCGCCGCCGCCCTCTGCGCGTCGCATCCGGGGCCAGCGCCGGTCTATATTGAATGGAGCGACGGCAACGGCGAGGCCCTTCGGCTTCGCGCGCGCCGTCTTCGCATTGCCCCCGACGAAGACCTCCTCCGGGCCCTCCGCGAGCTGCTGGGTGCCGGTGCCGTTCACTACGTGAAGGCGGGGTAACGATGGCAACGGCCTACACCCTCGAATTCGAGAAACCGCTCCAGGAACTGGACCGCCAGATCGAGGAACTCCGGCGGTCGAGCACCGAACGCGGCATCGACCTGAGCGCGGAGATCGCGGCGCTGGAGGCGAAGCTCGCCACCCAGCGCGACGAGATCTACCGCAACCTCACCCCGATCCAGCGGGTCATGGTGGCCCGGCATGCACGCCGGCCGTACACCCTCGACTACCTCAGCACGATCTTCACCGACTTCATCGAGCTGCACGGCGACCGCCTCTTCCGCGACGACCCCGCCATCGTCGGCGGCTGGGCCCGGCTCGGCGGACAGAGCGTGATGGTGATCGGGCACCAGAAGGGCCGCGACACGAAGGACAACCTGCGCCGCAACTTCGGCATGCCCCACCCGGAGGGCTACCGGAAGGCGCTGCGGCTGATGAAGCTGGCCGCCCGGTTCGGCGCCCCCGTGATCACCCTCATCGACACCGACGGCGCGTACCCTGGCCTCGGCGCCGAGGAACGCGGCCAGTCGGAGGCACTGGCGCGCAACATCCTGGAAATGTCCGTCCTGCCCACGCCGATCGTCGCCATCGTCATCGGCGTCGGGGGATCGGGCGGCGCGCTGGCGCTCGGCGTGGCCGACCGGGTGCTCATGCTCGAGAACTCCATCTATTCCGTCATCTCCCCCGAGGGATGCGCCGCCATCCTCTGGAAGGACGCCTCGCAGCGTGAGCGGGCGGCGGAGGCGCTCAAGCTGACGGCGGCGGATCTCCTGACCCTGAAGGTCATCGACGAGATCATTCCGGAACCGGCCGGCGGCGCGCACACCGACCATGACGCCACCGCCGAGGCGGTGCGCGAGGCGCTGCTCCGCCACGTCGGGGAACTGCGGAAGGTCAAGTCGGACAAACTGATTCGTCGTCGCGCCGAGAAGTACGGTGCGATGGGCGCGTACACCGAGGCCTGATGCCGCAGACCGTGGAAGTCCGGTTCAAGGGGAACCGGAAGGGGCTGTTCGACTGGGCGGGCGAGGACGAGCTGTTGCGCATGCGCGACGCGGTCATCGTCGATGCCGATCGCGGGCAGGACCTCGGCCGGGTCAGCGCCGTTGGCGAGACCGCCCTCAAGAAATGCGGATCGAGCTGCGGCGGGTGCGCGTCGGGCGAGGCGCCTCCCGGCGACCGCGCCCCGGTGCTGCGCATCGCCTCCCGCGACGAGGTCTCGGCCCACGAGGAACTCCGCCGCTCCGAGGAGGACGTCCGCCGAGAGATCATCACGCGGGTACGCTCCCATAACCTCCCGATGAAGATCAGCGACGCCGAGTGGCAGTGGGACCGGAAGAAACTCACCGTCTATTTCACCTCGGAAAAGCGGGTGGACTTTCGGAACCTGGTCCGCGAACTCGCCGGCCAGTTCAAGACCCGCATCGAGTTGCGCCAGATCGGGGTGCGCGACGAGGCCGCCCGGCTCTCGGGCGTGGGGCGCTGCGGCCGGGAATACTGCTGTTCGACCTGGCTCACCGAACTTTCCCCGGTCAACCTCGGCCTCGCCAAGGACCAGCGCCTCTCGCTGAATCCGTCCCAGATTTCCGGCGGCTGCGGGCGCCTGCTCTGCTGCCTCAAGTACGAGCACGAGTTCTACGTCACCACCCGGAAGCGATTCCCCAAGGAAGGCCGGATGGTCGTGACCATCCACGGCCAGGAAAAGGTGGTCGCGGTGGACCTGTTCCGGGAACGCGTGTTCCTCCGCAACGAGGAGGGACAGCGGATCGTGCCGCTGCTCCAGCTCAAGGAAGAGGTCGAGGCGGCGGCCGCCGGCGCGCCGAAGGAACCGCTGGTCGAGGAGCCGCCGGCGCCCCGGCCCAGGGGATCGCGCCCGGCCGCCCGGGAGGCCGCCCCGGCTCCCACCCCGGAACCGAGGCCCCCCGCTCCCTCCGGCGACGACACCCCCGCCGGCCCGAAGTCCAAGCGCCGCCGCCGGGGACGGCGGCGGCGGGGCGGTGGCGGATCGGGCGGGCCGCCCCAGAACAGCGGGGGCTGAGTGGCGCGCTTCTACATCACCACCGCCATCGACTACGCCAACGGCGATCCCCACCTCGGGCATGCCTACGAAAAGGTCGGCGCCGACGCCATTGCCCGGTACCATCGGCTGCGGGGCGACGACGTCTGGTTCCTGATCGGCATGGATGAGCACGGACAGAAGGTGGCGCAGGCGGCCGCGAGCGAGAAGCTGAGCCCGCAGGAACTCGTCGACCGGGTGGCGGTGCGCTTCGAGGCGATGTGGAAGCGGCTGAACCTGACGCACGACCAGTTCATCCGGACCACCGCGGAGGCCCACAAGGCGGGGGTCGTGGAACTGATCGAGCGGATCTTCGAGAAGAACCCCGAAGACTTCTACGAGCAGTCGTACCGGGGTCGCTATTGCGTCGGCTGCGAGGCGTTCAAGCAGGACAACGAAATCACCGAGGACCGCTGCGCGCTCCATCCCACCCGCACGCTCGAATGGGTGGAGGAGCGCAACTGGTTCTTTCGGCTCTCCCGGTATCGGGACTTCCTCCTCGAACTGATCGAGGGGAACCGCGACTTCGTGCAGCCCGAGAGCCGCCGCAACGAGATTCTCGCCCTCCTCCGCCAGGGACTCGACGACATCTCCGCGAGCCGGTCGCGGTTCACGTGGGGCGTCCCCTTCCCCCGTCCCACCAGCGGGGGGGAGCAGCAGACCACCTACGTCTGGTTCGACGCCCTGCCGAATTATTGGACCGCCACCCTCGCCCCGGAGTCTCGGGCCGAGTGGCCCGCCCAGCTCCACGTCATCGGCAAGGACATCACCCGGTTTCACTGCGTGATCTGGCCCGCGATGCTCCGGGCGGCGGAACTCCCGCTGCCGGAACGGGTGTGGGCCCACGGCTTCGTCTACTTCCGCGGCGAGCGATTCAGCAAGAGTGCCGGCACGAAGCTGGACCTCGGCGAGGCGATCGACCGCTTCGGACCCGACGCCTTCCGCTATTTCCTGTTGCGCGAGATCCCCTGGGACAGCGACGGCAACTTCACCTGGGACCGGTTCGTCGACCTCTACACCGCGGACCTCGCCGATGGGCTCGGCAACCTGGCCAGCCGCTCGCTGGCCATGCTGGCCAAGTACCGCGACGGAACGGTGCCGGAGGGGCCGGAGACCGCGCTCGACCAGGCGGGGATGGAGGCCATCCGCAGCTACGAAGAGGCGATGGACTGCAATGATTTGCGCGGCGCGGCGGAGGCGGCGTGGCGAGTCGTTACGGCAGCAAACCAGTACATCGTGCAGACTGCCCCGTGGGTCCTCGCCAAGGGGGGCCGGGAGGAGGAGCTCGACGCGGCCCTCGCCTCCCTGGCCCGCTGCCTCTATCGGCTGGCGGTGCTGGTGAGCCCCGTGATGCCCGGGAAGGCGGAAGAGCTCTGGGCCGTCCTGGGGCAACCAGGGGCCGCCGCAACCGCCCGGTGGGCCTCGCTCGCCGCCCCGCCGGTCACCGGTTCGGCCACCCGGAAGCCGGAGGGCCTCTTCCCCCGCCCGGAACCAACCGTAACTAGCTAGACGACAATAACTTACGTCAATAATACTGCACCTTGACATCCCCCGTACCGGGGGCCATTTTTCGAGCTTGTGAACCACTTGGTCCCAGGGACGGGTGGAGACGGCTGGGCGGCCCGTGGATTGCGTCATGACCCGGCCCCCGGACAAACTGCGCAAAGGTTGGTGAAATGGCTGATCGCCGCTGGACGTTCATGGTGGTACCCGAGGGCACAGGCGCGTCCCGGGCCATTCAGGTTTCCCAGTCCGTCCTGAAGGTCGGGGCGATCGGGTTGGGCCTGTTTGTCCTGCTCGCGATGGTCCTTGGCTACGCGACCGTGAGTCGCAGCGTCGACCTGTCGCGCGCCGCCCGCCTCGAACGCGAAAACCAGCAGCTGGCCGCCACCCTCGGACAGTTGAACGCCCAGATCTCGTCCCTCTCCGACACGCTGGGCCTGATCACCCGCCGCGATGCGCGCATCCGCCTGCTGGCCAACCTCGAGCCCACCGATCCGCAGGTCCTCCAGGCGGGCATCGGCGGACCCGCGCCCGAGACGCCGGCCAGCGGCGCACCACGCAGCGAACTGGTGCGGCAGGCCGCAGAGGTCTCCGTCGACCTGAACGCGATGATCCGCCGGGCCAACCTGCTTGCCTTCTCCTTCGACGAAGCCGCCGACAGCCTTGAGTCCCACCGGGACCGTCTGGCTGCCCTGCCGTCCATCCTGCCGACGCAGGGCTGGCTGACCAGCGCCTTCAGCTCCATGCGTGAACACCCGGTGCTGCACGTTGCCCGGGCCCACGAGGGCATCGACGTTGTCGCGCCGATGGGCGCGCCGATCGAAGCCCCGGCAGCCGGCAAGGTCGTGAGCGCGGGCTGGGAAACCGGCTACGGCTACTCCGTGTCCATCGACCACGGCTACGGCATCACGACGCGGTTTGCCCACGCCTCGAAACTGCTGGTCCGCCGCGGCGACAAGGTGGAACGGGGTCAGCGCATCGCGCTGGTCGGCAACACCGGCCTCGCGACCGGCCCGCACCTGCACTACGAAGTCCACGTCCGCGGCCGCGCCGTGAACCCGCTCAATTATGTGTTGCCGGCTGGAGTGGTTACGGACTAGGGCAGGGCGGCAGGGAGGCAGCACAAGCAGAACGGGCGCACAGTCGTGCGCCCGTTCTGTCGTTCTGCCACCCCGCCTCCCTGCCTCCCGGCCCCGCCTAGAACTGCACCTTCGGCGCGTCCGCCGCCGCGGCGTTCGTCAGCTCGAAGTACTCCTTCGGCGATGACACACCGAACATCCTGGCGGTCAGGTTATAGGGAAAGGTCCGGACAAAGGTGTTGTATTGCCGGGCCGCCTGGTTGTAATCCTGCCGGGCCACCGAAATCCGGTTTTCCGTCCCCTCCAGCTGGTCCTGCAGCTGCCGGAAGTTCTCGTTGGACTTCAATTCCGGATAATTCTCCACGATGGCCAGGAGCCGGCCGAGCGGGGCGTTCATCGCCTGGTTCGCGTCCGCCATTTCCTGGAGGTTGCCCCCCTGTACCGCTCCCGCCAGCCTGGACCGCGCGTCGGCCACTTCGGTGAAGATGGTGGTCTCCTGTTTGGCGAATCCCTTGACCGTCTCCACCAGGTTGGGGATGAGGTCTGCGCGACGTTGCAGCTGGACCTTGATCTGGCTCTCCGCCGAGTTGACCTGCTCGTCGAGGGCCTGGATACGGTTGTACCCGCACCCGGCGAGCAGGGACAGCAGCGCGAGAGCGGGCGCGAGGCGCGCGAATCGGCGGATCATGGACGTTCTCCAGGGGTCAAATTGTCGACGTAACGGGCCGCGGACTCCACGGCCGCGATGTATCCGGCAAAGCAATCAGGGGTGCACCTCCACTCCCCGTCGCCGAGATGGCCCAGGATCTCGACGAGAGGCGCCGGCTGAAAACCGGCGACGAGCCCCGCAGTCGTGGCGACGTCCGGGCGAGTCGGCGGCACCTGTGCCCCTGCGAGCACCAGGACGCCCCGCAGCAACACTACGCAGGACGGCGCCGTGCTCCGGGCGAGCCCGGCCAGCGCGCCGGGGTCGGCCGCCAGCGCCACGAACCCCTGCCGCAGCCGGAGGAGGCGCCCTCGCAGGTCGCGCTCGAGGGCGGCGCGGAGATCGTCCCGGCGGACGGTCACCTCGGCGAGGGGGTCGTCGCCCCGCAGGACGCGATAGGCGCTCCGAATGTCGGTGATCTCCACCGGAAAGACATCGGCCGCACGGCGCCACTCCGGGCGGGAGAGCAGCAGCGGCGGCGGCTGGCTCGACTTTGCCCAGAAGGCGAACGGCGTCGTCAGCGCTCCGAGGACGTCGGGGGTCGCGGACTCGAGCACCAGCAGCAGGTTGACGTCCGACCAGCCGTCGAGGTACTCGCCGCGGACCACCGAGCCGTGCAGCACGGCGCTGTAGCCTCGGCCGAGCAGGCGGTCGCATTCCCGGAGGAACGGCTCGACCAGCGTCGCTGTGACATCGGCCATCAGAATCTCCCTCCGGCACCACCGCCGCTGAACCCGCCCCCGCCACCGAATCCGCCGAAGCCACCTCCCCCGCCACCGAACCCACCCCCGCCCCAGCGCCCTCCTCCGCCACCGCCCCAATATATGTGCGGTGTGCGTGGGCGACGCCGGCCGGATCCCCCGCCAGCGGGAGGTCCGCCGCCTCGCGAGGCACGGATCAGCGTCACGATCACCACCACCGCGATCAGCAGCAAGAAGACCAGGAGCCCCCAGGAGCGCTCGGGCGCGCTCTGAGGGGGCGCGAGCGTGCTGTCGAGGATGCCAAGGCCGCGGGTCACCCGGGCGGCGAGAAGCCGCGTCCCGGTCACCAGGCCGGGCCCGTACTCCCCGTTGGCGAGCTGGGGCACCATGGCATCGCGCACACCGCCGGCGGCGGCGTCCGTCACGATGCCCTCGAGCCCTTGCCCGGTGCTGATGAAGATATGCCCCGAGTTGGGGTCGCCCTCGCGCCGCGGCACCAGCAGGATGACGAGACCCGCGTTGCGGGTGGCGTCGCCGATCTGGGCCGCGCGGCCGACACCCCAGGCGCGGCCGATGGCCAGCGCCACGTCGGAGGCGGCGTAGTCGCCGATGGTCGGGAGAGTGACCACCGCGAACTCCGCCCCGGTGACCGCCCGGAGCCGCGTCGCGAGGGAATCGATGGTGGCGGCAGACGCGGGGTCCACCACGCCGGCGACGTCGGTGAGGTAGCCGGCCGGCCGGGCCGGAAAGAGCGAATCCGCCGGCGTCTGTGCCGTGGCCGCGCCGAGGCAGACTGCGAGTTGAAGCACGAGTCCAAGCCCGATAGCTTTCACCCGACCTGTCACCTGACGTCTCCCGCCCCCGAGTTGCCTGTGTCCCGCTGGTGCATGCTCCTGCTCCTCCTGACCGCCGCGTGCGAACGGCAGCATCCTGTGACGGTCCTGGCGTCGATTCCCGGCCTCGAGGCGGCGGATACGCCGACGCCCGGATTCGCGTTCGTGGTGCTGCCCTACAACCGGGACAGCCTGGTGGCGGCCTTCGAGGCGCGGGCGAGGACGCCCCGGCCGGCCACCGGGGCGCTGGACACCCTGTTTGAGGAGTTCCGGGCGCCGTTCGCGGCGTACACCGGCATCATCGCCCAGATCGACCGGCTCAGCGACACGGTCGCCGCGCTCAAGGCGAGCCTGGAGGGCATGTCGCGCACCAGCGAAGAATACAACGCCGCCTACTTCCGGTGGGTCGGCCTTCGCGACTCGATTCGTTCCATCGACCAGCAGGCGGCCCGGGCCCGGGCCGACCTGAATGCGGCGCGGCCGAAGTTCCTGGCCGAGAGCGAGTCGCTTCGCGTGCTCGTTCGCAACTGGCAAGATAGCACCTACCGCGGATACGACCGCGCCGTGGATTCGATCGTGCGCGCGAGCCATCGCGAGCCGCTGGCCGACACTACCGGCGCCTCCGGCGCCGCCCAGGTCACGCTCCGGGGCGGCCCGTGGTGGGTCTATGCACGGTCGTGGGATCCCGCCGACCCGAACGCCGAATGGTACTGGAACGTCCCCGTTGCCTCCGACACCGTCCGCCTGAACGCCGCCACCGGCGTCAACCGTCCCCGCTACTGATTCCGGAACCGCCCATGCGCCTCGCCCTGTCGCTGCTCGTCGTCGCAGCCCTTGCCGCCCCACTCCACGCCCAGGACCCGACGGCGTCGCGCACCAAGGGCAGCCCGACCGCGCCGGTCACCGTCTACGAAATGTCGGACTTCCAGTGTCCGTATTGCGCGCGGTTCGCGCTCGACGTCTTCCCGACCCTCGACTCCGCCTACGTCACCACCGGCAAGGTGCGCTGGGTGTTCGTGAACTTCCCCCTGCCGATGCACCCCAACGCGGTCTCCGCGGCCCAGGTGGCGATGTGCGCGGCCAAACAGAACAAGTTCTGGCCGGTGCACGACCTGCTCTTCCGGAACCAGAAGGTGTGGGCGCCCCTCGATGCCCCGGGGGAGTACCTGCTGACCTTTGCCGATTCGGCATCGCTCGACGCCGCGGCGTTCAAGGAGTGCCTGACCACCGGCGCCACCCGCGCCGAGATCGAGAGCGAGGCCCAAGGGGCGGCGCGCTCCGGCGCCCACAGCACGCCGAGTTTCTATATTGAAGGGGGCATGCTGGCCGGGGCCTACCCGGTCACGGTCTTCCGGCCGATCCTGGACTCGATCTACGCGGTGAAAACGGCCAAATAGAGGCGGGGCAGCGGGGACGAATAATCGACCGGACGTCACCCCGGCGAAAGCCGGGGTCCAGTCGAACTGAATCTGGATTCCCGCGTTCGCGGGAATGACGACCGCCCCGCGGCCCCGCTGCCTCCCGACCCCGCCTCCCTACGCCAGCGTCAGCGACAGGAACACATCGTACAACGCATGGGTCCAGGCGGTGATGCCGAACCCGCGCAGCAGGTACAGGGCGCTGAAGAGGACACCGGCCACCGCCCGGAAGGCGAACGAGCCGAGCTCGAGGGTGTCGCCGTAGGGGCCGACGTAGTGGAACGCTGAGAAGATCAGGGCGCCGACCACCACGGCGAAGACTCCCGAGGCCCCCGGGATCCACCCGAACCCCACCCGTGCCAGGCGCGCCAGCAGCGACACCAGCAGCACCCGGAAGAGCAGTTCCTCGTAGAGCCCAGCCCCCAGCGAAATCATCAACTGCGTCGGCAGGTCGAGCCCCGCCATCGGGCCCGCGCTCAGCGGCGTTGCCGCGCGCAGGAGGAGTCCTGTCAGGGTGCTGGTCACCACCCCGAACGCCAGCGCGTAGACCACCGACTCCGCCATCATCCCCACGAAATAGCGGCCGGTGATCGTCCCGCCACGCCGCAGATCGCGCCAGACCAGCACCGCAGAGACGCCCACCAGCGCCAGCCCGAACACCAGCAGACCCTCGCGGCCGCCGAACCAGAGGAACGCGCTCTTGAGGAGGACGTCGGCGCCGTTCCGCACGCCGCTGATCGCGTCGCCGGAAAGCAGGAACGCCAGCCCCTCGTAACCGAGGAGCAATGGGAGGGCGTAAAGGAGCGAGTACCGGGGCGCGCGGGTGTCGCGCCAGTAGGAGGGCTTGGTGGGAGGGAGCATGCTGCAATCTACTCTCGGTGCGGGACGGGGAAGCGGGAATGAGCAACACGCGACGTCTCGTCACCCCCGCGCAAGCGGGGGTCCAGTACTTGAATCTGGATTCCCGCATTCGCGGGAATGACGGCCTCACTGCCTCCCTGCCCCGCGGCCCTGCGGCGCGGCTGTCCAGCCCTTGCCCAACGCCCCCGACGCCGGGACATTCCGGCCATGCCTCGCACTTCCCTCCTCTACCGGATCGTGGCCCACGCCGCTTCGGCGCTGGTACCGGTGGCCGGGCTCGCCAGCGACAAGGTGGCCCGGAGCCACAAGGGGCGACGCGGCGCCGCCGATCGCCTTGCGAATTGGGGAAAGCACACCCGCGACCCTGCCCGCCCCCTGGTGTGGCTCCACGCGCCCTCCGTGGGGGAAGGACTCCAGGCGGAGAGCGTCCTCCACGTCCTCCGCCGCCGCCACCCCGACTGGCAGTTCCTCTATACCTGGTTCAGCCCCTCCGCGGAGTCACTCGGGCGCCGGCTGCCGGTGGACGCCGCCGACTACCTGCCCTACGACCTGCCCGGAGAAGTCGATACCCTGCTGGCCGCCCTCCAGCCCGACGTGCTGGTGTTCTCCAAGCTCGACCTCTGGCCGGAGCTTGCCACCCGGGCCGCGACCGCCGGTGTGCAGGTGGTGATGGTCGCCGCCACCGTGGCGCCGGGAAGCGGGCGACTGCGGTGGCCGGTGCGCCAGGCTCTGCGCCCAGGGTACGCCAGCCTGTCGCTGGCCGGCGCGATCTCCATCGATGACGCCCTCCGCCTCCAGCAACTCGGCGCGGATCCGGCCCGGGTCCGCGTCACCGGCGATCCGCGCTTCGACAGCGTGGCCGACAAGGTGTCCGCCATCCCACCGGACGACCCGCTGTTGCGCTTTGGACAGGGCGCGCCGACGATGGTGGCCGGCTCCACCTGGCCCGCCGACGAGCGGGTGGTCCTCGACGCCTTTGCGCGGCTGCATGTTCACCGGCCGGACGCGCGCCTGATCCTCGTCCCCCACGAGCCGACCGACTCCCACCTCGCGCCGATCGAACGCGCGGCCGCCAGGCTCGGGCTACCGGCACCGGTGCGCCTCAGCCGCGCCGGCGACACGCCGGTTCCCTTCCTGCTGGTGGATCGGGTCGGAGTCCTTGCCGCGCTCTACGCCGGCGCGAAGATGGCGTTCGTGGGTGGGGGATTCGGCCGGGCCGGCCTCCATTCCGTCCTGGAACCCGCCGCCTGCGGCGTTCCGGTCGTCTTCGGACCCAACTGGCGGGACAGCCGGGATGCGGGCCTGCTCCTCTCGGCGGGTGGCGCGGAAGCGCTGTCCGCGTTCGGCACCGAGGAGTCGGGCGAGACGCTGCACGCCCTCTGGCACGGATGGATGGAAGACGAAACGCGCCGTCTGTCCCAGGGACAGAAGGCGCGTGCGGTGGTCGAGCAGGGGCGTGGTGCGGCGGAGGCGTCTGCCACGCTGATCGAAGAGGCAGCTGCTCGGGCTACTTGACGACGATCCCCTCGGCCGTGACGGTGCGCGGCACGATGATGCCCGCGGTCACGATGGTGATGAGCACGTCGGTCAACTTGCTCCGGACCTTGATCTTCACATCGACGAGTGCCTTCCCGCCAACCAGCTGTCCGGCCAGGGTGTGGTGCAGCGCCGGGCTGCTGATCTGGGTGATCCCCCACATGGCATAGACCGCCTTGCCGGTGACCGAGAACCGCTCCCCACCCGGGGGCATCGGTGTCCCGGCCGCGGAGGCGAGGGTCACCGGCACGCCGACGCGCGTGGCGTCGATGTTCTGGACGCAGCCGGCGAGGAGGACGGCCGCGAGGGCAACCAACCGATAGGGGCGCCTCACAGGCCGAACGACCACTTGGCGCCGACCGACCAGCTCGACGGATTGTCCCCGCCATTGTCGACCCAGTCGTAGGCGGTACGCAGCCCGAGCCCGAAGATGAAGGCGATGTCGAGGCCGGCGCTGTAGCCGAAGCCGGACTCGTCGCCGCTCACCGAGCCGGAGTAGGAGGCATAGTCCCAGCGCGGCGCGAACCACGGCTTGAGGCCGAAGACCGGGAGGGGGATGGTGAGCCCGATGCCCACCCCGACCGGGATGTGCGTCGTCTTGGCGCCGCCGAGGTCGCCGTAGCCCACGCCGGCCTGGAGGTTGACGAAGAAGGGCACCAACGGCCCGCCGATGATCCGGAGGTTGGCGGTCCCGCCGTAGACGCCGGCGGAGCTTCCACCGTCGAGCTCGGTCGATCCGAGGGTCGCCGTGAAGCCGAGCATCCCGAGCCCGAGGGCGCCGGTCGCGGCGTAGGTGGTTCCGCCGCCGGCCGCATCGTTCGGGAAACCGACGTCGCCCGCCACGAGGATGCCCCGGGGGACACCGTTGTTCACGACCGGCAGCCGTGGGACTTGCGCCTCAAGCGGCGGGGCCGGTAGCAGCGGGGCCGCGAGGGCGGTCACTGCCGCGAGGGCGAAGAGACGGCGAAGCATGTCTGGATATCCAGGTGGCGAGATCGTGGCGGCTAGTGCAGCCAGGAGAAGCTGGCGGAGAGGCCGTCGAGGTCACCGAAGGACCCGCCCACGTTCATGCTGAAGCTGGTGCCGAACTTGATGTCCACGCCGAGCCCGACCGCGAAGTTCAGCTTGGTGTCGTCGGCAAAGGTCGGGATGAAGGCGGGCGTGACGTAGGGGACGAAACTGGTCGTCGAGTTTTCCAGCAGGATCTGGCGGCCGAGGGCAAACCCGATGGGGACGAACAACTGGTTGTTGTTGTCGAGCAGCGATGCCCCGACGCCGAGGGTGAGGGCGCCGTCGAGCGGGAAGTTCTCGCTGTGATGGAGGAGCCGGGCGCGGTAGTCGCCGCCGAGGAGGAAGGCGGTGGCCCCGGTGTTGTCGGGGTTGCCGAAGCCGAGACGGAACCCGAAGTCGGCCATCGGCCCGCTGGCCCTGCGATAGTAGCCCTCCAGCGCCAGGCCGCTGCCGCCCGGGTCGGAGATGGAGAGTCCGAACGCCGACTTGTCGAAGAGGCGCTGGGAGGAGAGAAACACCGGCGTGCCGGTTTCCTGGGCCAGCGCTGGCGTGGCCAGCACGAACATCGACACGGCAGCGAGCAGGCTACGACGCATGGACGACCTCCTTGGCATGTTCGGCGACGACGCGGACCACGTTTCCCACGACCTGCAGGAACCCGCCGCGCACCGCAAAGGACTGCTCGCCGCCGGCGACCCGCACCTGCAAGGTACCCGCGCCGAGCAGCGTCATGAATGGGGCGTGGTGCGGCAGGATGCCCACCTGTCCATCGTAGGCGGGGGCCTGCAGGCTCTCCGCCTCCCCGTCAAAGATGGACCCTTCGGGGGAAATCACCGTGACTCGCATCACGCCGCCGCCATCTTCTTGGCCTTCTCCACCGCTTCCTCGATGCCGCCGACCATGTAGAAGGCCTGCTCCGGCAGGTGGTCGAACTCACCCGACAACACCCGCTCGAAGCTCTCGATGGTCTCCTCGAGCTTGACGTACTTGCCGGGGAAACCGGTGAACTGCTCGGCCACGAAGAACGGCTGCGACAGGAAGCGCTGGATCCGTCGGGCCCGCGACACGACCAGCTTGTCGTCCTCGGAGAGCTCGTCCATGCCGAGGATCGCGATGATGTCCTGGAGCGCCTTGTAGCGCTGCAGGGTCAGCTGGACGCCGATGGCGACCTTGTAGTGCCGCTCGCCGACGTACTGCGGCGAGAGGATCCGGCTGGAGCTGTCGAGCGGGTCGACGGCGGGGTAGATGCCCAGCTCCGAGATGGCGCGCGAGAGCACGACCGTGGCGTCGAGGTGCGCGAAGGCCGTGGCCGGCGCCGGGTCGGTGAGGTCGTCGGCCGGCACGTAGATGGCCTGCACCGAGGTGATCGACCCCTTGGTGGTCGAGGTGATCCGCTCCTGCAGGTCGCCCATCTCGGTGGCCAGCGTCGGCTGGTACCCGACCGCGCTCGGCATGCGGCCGAGCAGGGCCGAGACTTCGGAACCGGCCTGGGTGAAGCGGAAGATGTTGTCGATGAAGAGCAGCACGTCCTGGTTCTCGACGTCGCGGAAGTACTCCGCCACGGTGAGCCCGGTCAGGCCGACGCGCAGACGGGCGCCCGGCGGCTCGTTCATCTGCCCGTAGATGAGCGCGGTGGACTTGAGCACGCCGCTCTCGGACATTTCGAGGTAGAGGTCGTTGCCCTCGCGGGTCCGCTCGCCCACGCCGCAGAAGACCGACTTGCCGCCGTGGCCCTTCTGCACGTTGTTGATGAGCTCCATGATGACGACCGTCTTGCCGACGCCGGCGCCGCCGAAGAGGCCGATCTTGCCGCCCTTCACGAACGGGGCGATCAGGTCGATGACCTTGATGCCGGTCTCGAAGACGGAGGTCTTGGGCTCGAGGTCCACGAACTTCGGGGTCTCGCGGTGGATAGGCCAGCGCTCCACCCCGGCGGGGATCGGAGCGCCGCCGTCCACCGGCTCGCCGAGGACGTTCAGGATCCGGCCGAGCGGGACGTCGCCGACCGGCACCGTGATGGCGGAGCCGGTGTCGGTGATCTTCATTCCGCGGACGACACCGTCGGTGGTGCTCATGGCCACGGCGCGCACCTGGTTCTGCCCGATGTGCTGCTGCACCTCGGCCACCAGCCTGATCGGCTGGGCGCCGCTGGCGTCCTCGAGGAGGAGCGCGTTGTAGATCTCGGGCAGCTTGCCGGGCTCGAACTCCACGTCGAGGACGGGGCCGATCACCTGGACGACGGTGCCGATGTTCAGTGTGGCGGTGGTCATGCGTTGGTATCCCGTAAAGTCAGAGTGATCGAGTTAGCCCTGTAACGCCGCGGCGCCGCCGACGATTTCCGCGATTTCCTGCGTGATCGCCGCCTGGCGCTGGCGGTTGTATGTGCGCTTGAGCAGGTCGAGGATCTCGCCCGCGTTGTCGGTGGCGCTCTTCATGGCGGTCCGCCGCGCGCCGTGCTCGGCCGCGCTGGTCTCGACCAGCCCGCGGTACATCGTGTTCCG
Source organism: uncultured Gemmatimonadales bacterium (assembly GCA_963705985.1). Classification (GTDB taxonomy): domain Bacteria; phylum Gemmatimonadota; class Gemmatimonadetes; order Gemmatimonadales; family GWC2-71-9; genus SPDF01. The sequence goes on from CAVPLK010000003.1 coordinate 1,110,099, forward strand.
CACGTAGAGCGGCAGCAGACGGTCGAGGATCTGGGCGGCATCGGGCCGCAGGATGTAGTCGGCCCGCGCGGCCCCCGCCTTGGCGGCCGGCGGCGCCACCGGGAGGATCCGGAGCGTCGTGGGGGGCGTGTTGAGCGGGCTGAGGAACGCCGCGTATACCAGGTCCACGCTGGCCAGCTCGCCGTTCGAGTAGGCCGCGATGAGCGGTTCCATGATCTCGATGGCGTGGTCGGGCGTCGGATTATCCGTCACGTCCAGCCGCTGCAGCGCCATCGTCCGGCCCAGGTACTTGAAGAACCCGACGCCCTTCTTGCCGACCGCGTAGAGATCGACCGTGTATCCGGCCTTCTCCAGCGCCGCCATCCGGCGCCGGGCTTCCTTGATCAGGTTGGCGTTGAAGCCGCCCGCCAGGCCCCGGTTGGAGGTGAGCAGGATGACCGCCGCGCGTGTGGGGCCGCCCTTGGCCGGCACCGCCGGCTGCCGAAGCAGGGGAAACCCCTCCGCCAGCTCGGGCGTGACCAGGTCGGCGATGACACCGCGCAGCGCCTCGGCGTAGGGCCGGGTCGCAATCACACGGTCCTGCGCCCGCTTCAGCTTGGACGTGGCCACCAGCTCCATGGTCCGCGTGATCTTGCGGGTGTTGGTGACCGAGCGAATCCGGCCCTTGAGGGCCTTCGACTTGGCCATTACGCGGCGTGGAACAACGGCTTGAAGGAGGCGATCGCCTTCTCGAGCGCGGCGGTCAGGTCCTTGTCGAACGCCTTCTTGGTCCGGACGCCGTCGAGCACGGCGGGGTGCGCCGACTCGAGGTAGTCGAGGAAGTCGGCCTCCCACTTCCGGATGTTGGCGACCTCGACGTCGTCGAGATGGCCGTTGGTCACCACGTAGATGATGGCCACCTGCCGCTCGACCGGCATCGGCGCGTACTGCGGCTGCTTCAGCACCTCGACCAGGCGGGCGCCGCGGGCCAGCTGCTTCTGGGTGGCGGCGTCGAGGTCGGAGCCGAACTGGGAGAAGGCCTCGAGCTCGCGGAACTGCGCCAGCGAGAGCCGGAGCGGGCCGGCCACCTGCTTCATCGCCTTGATCTGCGCGTTGCCGCCGACGCGGCTGACGCTGATGCCGGCGTCCACCGCGGGGCGGATGTTCGAGTAGAAGAGGTCGGTGGTCAGGAAGATCTGGCCGTCGGTGATCGAGATGACGTTGGTCGGGATGTACGCCGACACGTCGCCGGCCTGGGTCTCGATGATCGGCAGCGCCGTCAGCGAGCCGCCCGGCTTCTTGATGCGCGGGTCGAGCTTCACCACGTCGGCCTCTTCCGAGATCTTCGCGGCGCGCTCGAGGAGACGGCTGTGGAGATAGAAGACGTCGCCGGGATACGCTTCGCGGCCCGGCGGGCGGCGAAGCACCAGCGAGAGCTGGCGGTATGCGGCGGCCTGCTTGGAGAGGTCGTCGTACACGCAGAGGGTGGCCTTCCCCTCCTCGTACATGAAGTACTCGGCCAGGGCGGCGCCGGTGTAGGGGGCGATGTACTGCAGCGGCGCCGGCTCCGAGGCGGAGGCCACGACCACGATGGTGTATTCCATCGCGCCGGCCTCGCGGAGCCGCTCGACCACGGAGGCCACTGTCGAGCGCTTCTGCCCGATGGCGACGTACACGCACACGACGCCGGTGCCCTTCTGGTTGATGATGGTGTCAATGGCGATGGCGGTCTTGCCGGTGCCACGGTCGCCGATGATGAGCTCACGCTGGCCGCGACCGATCGGGATCATGGCGTCGATGGCCTTGATCCCGGTCTGGAGCGGCTCCTTGACCGGCTGCCGGACGATGATGCCCGGGGCAACCATCTCGACCAGCCGTGAGAAGCCGGTCTTAATCGGACCGAGTCCGTCCACCGGGCGCCCGAGGGCGTCCACCACGCGGCCGAGCAGGGCCGGGCCGGCGGGAACTTCGAGCACCCGCCCGGTGCAGCGGACCTCGTCGCCCTCCTTCAGCACCAGGTAGTTGCCGAGGATCGCGGCGCCGACGCTGTCGGCGTCGAGATTCAGCACCAGCCCGGTGACCGTCTCCCCCGTCTCCTGGGCGGTGAACTCGATCATCTCACCGGCCATCGCCTTGGTGAGCCCGTAGATCCGGGCGACGCCGTCCTTCACTTCGAGGACGGTACCGACGTCGGAGGTGTCGATGGAGGAGAGGTCGGCGGCGGCGATCTCCTTGAGGAGCGCATCCTTGAGTTCGCCGGGGCGCAGCACGGATTCGGTGGCCATGTTTGTGGTCGCCTGTTTCACCAAAAGGGGTGAGAAGAATCGGTTCGTCTACAGCTTGTGAAAATAATCACATAGCGGGGTCGGGGGCAACCGCCACCGCCGTTGCGAAGCCCTGGTGTTCCGGCCCGGGATTGCCGCGTCGGCCCCTGCCGGGGCCTCCTCGCGATGACAGAATCTGGGACTACAACCGGCTCCGCGTATGCCCGCGGGCAAACCGGCCGAGCAACTCCGCCGGGGTGGTCTTCGGGAGGTCCTGCGCCCCGATTCCGGCGATGCGGCGCGCGGTGGAGCCCAGGTGGCTGGAGGAGGAAAAGGCGAGGAGCCCAGCCACCTGGGCCACACTATACCCGGGGTTGCGGAGCAGCTGGGCCGCCGCCACGATTCGGAGAAAGTCGATGACCCGCTTGAGGTTAGGCGCGCCCCCCGCGCCGAACTGGCGGGAGAGGTGTTCCCGGGAAACACCGAGGCGCCTGGCCAGCGCGGCGGTGGTGACCGGCTGATCGACCCGGTCGATCAGGATATCCCACAGCTGGCGCTGCAGCGGATCCGCCAGCCGGAGGAGGCGGGGCGCATCGGCCAGGGCGCGGCGGCGGGACGCCACCAGCGACACCCGGCGCACCAGTTCACCCACCACCGCATCATCGACCCCCTCCACCAGCACCGCCGCCACCTTCTGCCCGCGGTATTCCGCCAGCAGCGCGCCGTCGTCGGGGCGGATGGGGGCGTACACCACGATGGGGATGTCGGGGAAGTCCTTGCGGAGGGCGGCCCACTCGTCGAGAAGGCCGGGGCGGGGCGCGAAGACCACGGCCTCGACGATTCGGCGCTGGAACAGCTGTCGAAGCTGGGCAGGGGCGCGGCAGGTCACAACGCCCGGGCCGCCGCGCGGGAGGGATCGGCGCAGCGCCGTCACGGCGCTCCGCCCGTCGAGCATCGCGGCAATCGCCGCCACCGTCAGCCCTCGGTGGCGACGGGGTCCGGCTGCTTCTTCGGCCGGCCCGCCCCGACCGCCACCAGCGTGCGGGCCATCTCGCCACCGCGCCGGAGGACGCCGCGCGCGTTGTCGTAGCTCAACTGGTCCAGCGCCTTGTCGAGCGGCAGCCACTGGTGGTCGGTGATTCCCTCGTCTTCCTGCGGGATCACGTCGCCCTCGGGGCTCTCGAAGAGGAAGAAGTGGCAGAACTTGTGGATGGCCCGGCCGCGAAAACGAAAATGCCAGTCGATGACCCGGATCGGACCGTGGAGCAGCAACGACTCGAGGCCGGTCTCCTCACCGGTCTCGCGCAGCGCCGCCTCGGCGGGGGTCTCCTCCTCCTCGAGGTGGCCCTTGGGAAACCCCCAGTGGCGGTAGGAGTCCTTGATGAGGAGAAACCGCGCCTCCACGCCGAACCGCCGAAAGACGATCCCGCCCGCGCTCACCTCGCGTTCCGGCTTCTTCTTGGCCATCAGGCTAGAAGACCGAGAACTTGAAGTACTTGCGCGGATTGACCTGGATGTCGGCGATCAACTTGCGCAGCTCGATCATGGTCGCGGTGGTTTCGTTGTACAGCGTCGAGTCCTTGGTCAGCATGCCGAGCGTGCCCTGCCCCGCCTGGAGGCGGCCCATGATCGAGTCGGCGGCCACCAGGATGCGGACCAGGCTCACCTCGTGCTCGCGGGCCGCGCCCAGGAGTTGGCGCAGGTCGGCGGTGGCCACGCGCAGGTCCGCCGAGGAGCCCTGGGCCGAGTTCACGATGCTCGCGAGCTGGCCTTCGCTGGTGGCGGAATCGAGCCGGGAGAGGGTGGCGTGCAGGTCCTTGGCCGCGCCGGCAAAGTCGCGGGAGGCGGCGACGCCGTTGGTGGAGATGTCGTCCACCTTCTCGGTCTGCTTGTTGGCGAACACCGTGAGCCGGTTGACCATCGTCAGGAAGTCGTCGAGGCTGTTCCGGACCTTGGCCGCGGTGGTGGAGTCGAACACCGCGCCGACCCGGTCGGTGAGCAGGGCGATGTCGCCGGCAATGCGTCCCGCCTGGGCCGTCAGTGATCCGATATCGGGGAGGGTCGCGCCAGGCCAATCGTCTGGTCCCGCCTTCCTGGCGGCCACCAGTTCGGCGAGCGTGGGCGGGTCCTCGAGCGGGTCGTCGAGCGAGATGATCTTGGCCTCCCACTCGCCGAAGAGGCTCGCGGTGGAGGCGATGACGGCGGGGCTGGCGGGAATTTCCGAGCGCTGCTCCAGCTTCAGCGTGGCGACGACCCAGTCGCCGTCGGCCAGCTCCACGGAAAAGACCTGCCCGATCTTGACGCCACGAAGGGTGACGGGTGCGCCGACGCCCATGCCGCCGACGGTGCGGAACCGCACCGTGACCTTCTCGGGCCGGCTGCCGAGCGGGACGTGGCCCAGCCAGATGGCGGCCGCCGCGGTGACCACGAGGGCCACGAGGATGGTCCCGCCGACCACGAATGCGTTGCGCTGCTTCACACGCCCCCCTCCGGACGCCCCTCGATGAACTGTCGCACCACGGGATCCTCCGTCTGCTGAATCTCCTGGACCGTTCCCACCTGCCGGATGCGCCCCTCGTAGAGCATCGCGATCCGGTCGCCCACGGTATAGGCGCTCCGCATGTCGTGGGTCACCATGATGGCGGTCGTGCCGAACTCTTCGCGGACCCGGATCATCAACTGGTCGATCACCGCCGAGGTCACGGGGTCGAGTCCGGTCGTCGGTTCATCGTACAGAATGTACCGCGGGCGGAGCGCGACCGCGCGGGCCACGCCCACGCGCTTCCGCATGCCTCCGGAGAGTTCGGCGGGGTAGTGGTCCTCCGTCCCCGTGAGGTCGACCACGTCGAGGCTCTGCGCCACCCGCTCCTCGATTTCCCCCGGCTCGAGCCCCCGGCGGGCCAGCCCCAGCCGGATGTTGTCGCCGATGCTCATCGAGTCGAAGAGCGCCGCGAACTGAAAGACGTAGCCGATCTTGCTCCGCAGCGCGGTGAGCCCGTCCCAGTCCAGCTGGTGCACCACATCGTCGTCCACCGACACCGCCCCCGCATCGGGCTGGAGGAGGCCGACCACGTGCTTCAGCAGCACGCTCTTCCCCGAGCCGGAAAAGCCGATCAGCGCGGTGGTCTCCCCTTCGGGAATGTCGAGGGTGAGACCGTCGAGCACGACCTTGTCCCCGAAGGCCTTGTGCACGTCTGCAAACCTGATCATCGCACGCGGCCCCGCCTTCCGTCCTCACCCCCTGACCCCCTCTCCGGCAAGCGGAGAGGGGGAACGCCCGTGAGGTTCTCGGGCGCATCACTGCCCCCCTGCCCCACGGCCCCGCTGCCCCGCCTCACAGAAGCACCACCGCCCAGAAGGCATCCAGCACCAGGATCGCCTCGCAGCCGTACACGACCGCCAGCGTGGTCCGCCGGCCGACCCCGGCGGCGCCGCCGGAAGTGGCCAGTCCCTGGAGGCACCCGATGAGGGTCACGGCGGCGCCGAAGGAGGCGGCCTTCACCAGGCCGTACCAGATGTCCTTGAACTTGTAGAAGATCTGCAGCCCCTTGATGAACTCGGCGCTGGAGAGGTCGAGGAGGTTGAGCGAGGTGACGTAGCCGGCCGAGACGCCGAGGGCGACGGCGAGCGCCGTCACCACGGGGAACATCAGGGTGCCGGCGAGGACGCGGGGGACGACGAGGTAGGCGTACTTGTCGTAGGCCAGGGTCTCGAGGGCGTCGACCTGTTCGGTGACGCGCATGGTGCCGAGTTCGGCGGCGATGTTGGCCCCGACCCGGCCGGCCAGGGCCATGCCGGTCAGCACGGGCCCGAGTTCCAGCATGATCGCCTTGCCGACCAGGGTCCCGACGAAGTAGATGGGGACGGCGCCGGTAAAGATGTACTTGGAGAGGAGGGCGAGGACGATGCCGGTGAAGAGCGCGATGAACAGCGAGATCGGCACGGAGGCGACGCCGAGGCGCCGCATCTGCTCGAGCAGCAGGGGTCCCCAGGTGCGGCGGTCGCGGAGGGCGCGCGCGGCGTCGATCGCAAAGGTGCCGACGCGGCTGACCTGCCGACCCGGAGCGGAATCCCGAACGGTCGCGGGGAGGGTCACCAGTGGAAGGTACGCCTAGGCCGCGAAGCTCGCCAGCGCCCGGCCGACGTCGCCCTCGCCGAGCCGCTTGAGGGCGCGGTCGCGAAGCTGGCGGACCCGTTCGCGGGTCACGCCGAGCATGCCGCCGATCTCTTCGAGGGTGTGCTCCTGGCCGTCGTCGAGGCCGAAATAGAGGCGGAGGACGCGGGCGTCGCGGGGCGGCAGCGTGGCGAGCGCCTGCTGCACCTCTTCGGTGAGGAAGCGGTCCATGGCGCGGGCCTCGACGTCGCTGGAGCCGTCGGCCACGAACCGGTCGATGAGGGTGCGTTCGCCGCTCGAGTCGAGGGGGGCGTCGAGCCGCATCTCGCTGGTGTTGAGCGCCATGAGCGACTGGACCACGTCCTTGGAGAGTGAGACCTCGGCGGCGACCTCTTCCGGGGTCGGCTCGCGGACCAGCTTCTGGCGGAGGAGTTCGGTGGCGCGGATGATCCGGGAGAGGTCGGCGGTGCGGTTGAGGGGGACGCGCACGGTGCGCCCCTGTTTTGCGATGGCGGCGAGGATGGCCTGGCGGATCCACCAGACGGCGTAGGAGATGAATTTCACGCCGACGTCGGGATCGAATTTCCGGGCGGCGGTGAGGAGGCCGATGTTGCCCTCGCCGATGAGGTCGGTCAGGGCCATGCCGCGGTTCTGGTATTTCTTGGCGACGGAAATGACGAAGCGGAGGTTCCGCTTGACGAGCTCCTGCATGGCGTCCTGGTCGCCGGCACGGACCCGCCGGGCGACGGCGATTTCCTGCTCGGGGGTGAGGAGGGGGGTCTTAGCGACTTCGCGAAGGTATTGGTCCAGAAGCTCCTCGACCGGCGGGGCCGCGGGGCTGCGGGGCCGGGTGGCAGGCGGGAGCTTCTTCGCGGACTTCTTGACGGGCATGGAGGGGCCTTTTCTGCTTGACACAAGTGCAGCCCGCGTCTAGGTTTGTGTGCTGTCGCCCAAGCGCTTTTCCGGGCCGGGGTGGCAGGGAATAGATAATGGGGGCGTAGCTCAGTTGGGAGAGCGCGTGAATGGCATTCACGAGGTCAGGGGTTCGATCCCCCTCGCCTCCACTCCCAGACAGGACCGGGTGGCGGGATGCGCTCGGAGTGGTTGCGCGAGGGCGGGGACTCGGCTAGACTCCCGTCCCTCGTCATTGCGGGAATAGCTCAGTTGGTAGAGCACAACCTTGCCAAGGTTGGGGTCGCGGGTTCGAGTCCCGTTTCCCGCTCTCCAGAGGAAAACGTCGCGGGGTGGAGCAGTCTGGTAGCTCGCCGGGCTCATAACCCGGAGGTCGTGGGTTCAAATCCCACCCCCGCTATTTTGGACGGACAGATGGGCAGACGGGCAGACGGGCAGTGAGATCGCCTCCGGGATGGCCTCCTGACCGCCGGCCCCGCTGCCCGACTGTCCGTCCGAGTTTTCGGGCGGTTAGCTCAGTTGGTTAGAGCGCCACGTTGACATCGTGGAGGTCACAAGTTCGAGCCTTGTACCGCCCATGCAGTCTGCGCCCATAGCTCAATTGGATAGAGCATCTGACTACGGATCAGAAGGTTAGGGGTTCGAGTCCCTTTGGGCGCATTGTTGCAGGGACGGGGCGTAGCGTAGCCTGGTAGCGCGCCTGCTTCGGGAGCAGGAGGTCGCCGGTTCAAATCCGGCCGCCCCGATTTACATTAGGATGGTAGGGAAGGGTTCGGGTCCGTAGCTCAGTTGGATAGAGCGCTTGCCTCCGGAGCAAGAGGTCGTAGGTTCGAATCCTATCGGGCCCATATTCATAACTTGTTGCCCCGTCTCAGCCTCACGGCTTGGGCGGGGTTTCTACTTGCGTGATATTCGGGTGCTGGGTGTCCGTTGGGTGTCCGTTGCGGAGATTCTGAGGCGTCCTGCGGTCAGGCTTGGAGCACCGTCCGAGAGGCCAACGCGGCCACCTGCGCCTCCTCGTTGGGCTGCTGGTAGCACTTCACCACCGTCGTTGGGTCTTTCCACCCGCCGAGGTCGCAGAGGTCCCGGAGCGGGACGTGCCGCAGCTCGTTGGCGAAATGGCGGCGGAGGGCGTGCCACCCTCTACCCTTCACCGGCGGCATCCCGGCGAGCTGCTGCGCCCGCTCCATCCAATCGCGGGCCAGGTGACAGCTCACCCCCGGCACCACCAACGCCTCCCCGATGCCGGGGGACTCCATCAGCACGGCCCGTGCGGCTGGGCTGAGCACCGTCGAGTGTTCCCACCCGATCTTGTCCGACGCGGCCCGCCACCGAATCCGTCCGGCAGCTAAGTCCACGTCACTCCACCGCAACGCCCGCAGCGCGCCGATCCGGTGCCCCGTCTCGTGCGCCAGCACCAACAGTCGCCGGAACGCGGGGGGAAATCGTGCCTTGTCCCCACGTCGTGCCTCTTTGGCCACCCGGAGGAGCGCCTGATACTGCTCCTCGGTGAACACCGGACGCCGGGGGTTGGCTTCCTCTTCAATCTGGTAACCGGTCAGCGGATTCCGTTCCAGCCACCCCGCGCCGACCCCCCACGTCAGCACCGCCCGCAGCAACTTCAAGTCCGAGGCAATGGAGCGTTTCCCCAGCGGCGGTGGAGGCGGAGCCCCGTCCTTCCGAGGCCGCAGATCGCCAAGCCGCTGCCGTGCCTTCGCGTAGCGGGCCGCGTCCGGATGCCGCAGGTCGGACGCGGGGCGAGCCTTCCCGAAAATGCGGAGCATCAGGGCCAGCGTGGCGCGATCGTGCTGCTGGGTGCCCGGACGCTTCGCCGGGGTCACTTCACGCAAGTAGTTGTCAAAGAGCGTGGCGAGGGTGACCTGCTCCCGATGGTCGGGGCGGCGGAGTGCTGCCGCGAGGTCGAGGGCGGCGATCTTGGCCCGTCCCCAATCCGCGTGCCCCAGCGACTGCCGCACCTTGCGGCCTTCCCGTCGATATTCGAGAAACAGGTGCCCGCTCTTGTGGCGGTACGCCCGCACCCGGTTGGTGCCCTTCTCGCCGGTCGTGTAGGTCTGCTGCTGCGTCCGGTTGCGCGTCATCGGCTGCTCCCTTCGGTCCAGAGCCGTGGCCGCGCTATCTGCCGGGGAGCACCCAAAACGTCAGGCTTTCGGGGGAGGTTTGTCAACAGCACGCGGGGGGCGTGGGGGCGGCCCACATTCCGGAGCTTGCCCTCACGAATCAGGCGGCCCAGGTGATCCGCCGTGTACCCCGACACCCGTGCCGCTTCCGCTAGTGTGACCGCCTCCACCTGCTGAATCGTCAGGGCGGCCTCGCAGTCGGCGATCAGGCTGTCCAGCAGGTCGGCGTGCGAGGTGGCCCCGCGACGCCGCAGCGTCGCCGCGTCTGCCCGCCAGTTGGCGAGCAGCTCCGAGAAGGGGCCGGGCGTCATCAGGCCGTCGAAGCCTCAGTCATCAGTCCTCGCTCCCGCAGAATGCTCCCACGCGAGCACGCCGCCTGATTAAGCGGACGTTTGCGGTCGGGGCCTCCCCGGACACCACTCCTGCCCCGTTCACGTGTCCTCGGGGGGCTGGCGTTCGGGCAGGTAGTTCTCCGCCGGGGGGTCCTCGACGACGATGTGGATTGTTGGCAGCTCCCGCACGCCACCATCCCCGTCCCGCTGGCCAAGCAGGACGTTGCCAAGGTGGATCAACATTCCCCGGTCGCCCGACATCGCTAATTCGAGCTGCTTCGTGCGGAGGCGTGTTCGCATAGATGCCCGTTTGTGGTCAATCAGGGGTCCAAATCGCGCCTTCAGTGTGTTCACCGCGAGCCCCACCTCGTCGGCAATGTCGCGGTTGGGAGTTCCCACCTCGGCGAGCACGCCAATCCGACCGGTCAGCTCCGCGTGCCAGCGCACGGCTCCCGCTTCGATCGCAGGGCGGTAGTAGCGCTTCAGCGTCGAGGCTGCGAGCCCGATTTCGCCCGCCATCTCGGCGAGCGATAGTCCACGCGCGGCAGCCGCCTCCACGACGCTATCCGACACACTCCGAGGCCGTCCCCTCGCTCGTGGGATCGACGGGCGAGGCGGGCGAAGGCGTCCCCGAGGCATCGCTACGCGCCCCGTCCGTTCGGCGGAGCCAGAGTTTTGCGGTGTGCCCTCCGGGCCATCAGGCAATCACCCCGTTGCTGGCGAGCAGCACCGTGCGGTGCCGCTCGTCGCGCTCCCGTGCGAAGCGCTCGGCATCCGGCAGGTCGAGGTCCGTGGTGATGTAGCTCCGGGCCTTAGCCAGCGCCTGCTCGGCGATCTCGATGTCGTGTGTGAGCTGAACCCACGCCCGGTAGGCGTCGGGGGCCATCCGCTCGCCGAGGAGCGTCTCCACCTGCTTCCGGATGTCCTCGTTCGGGATCAGCTTCAGAGAGCGCGGCCCGTCGAACAGCGCCCGCAGCATCTCCTCGTCGAAGCCGATGCTGTCCGAGGTGAAGGGCAACCGGGCGATCTCTTCCCGAGGGAACCGCCCGACGTGCTCCCGAATCTCGCGGAAGCGGGCGATTTCGTTGGCGTCCTGCGGGCCGATCTTGGCGCGCCAGGTGCGCTCCAACGTGTACGCCTCGCCCCCCGCCCGTGCCAGTGTCTGCTCACCCTTGGCGAGCTGGGCGAACACGGCGTCAGCGATCTTCGCGATCGCGTCCCGCTGGCCGTCGTTGTTGAGGTGCGGGTGCTTCCGCACCTCGTCCGTCTCCTCCTTCCACCGGAGGATCGCTCCTGCCGCGTGGGCCGCTGCAATCCCCGCCGTCGTGTCGGGCGTCGGGATGGGGCGTGCCCACAGGAGGTCGATGCCGCTCAGTGTGCGCTTCTCGGTGGCGCTCAATTCAGGAATGCTCATTGTGGTGCCTCGTTTCAGGTTGTGGCTGGCGCGGTGCCAGCGTGGGTCGGTGGTGTGAGAGACTTCCGCCAGCCAGTCAGTGACTCCTCCGACGCCAGCTCGGACGCCGCTGCGGCCTCCTGCGTCGCCCCAGCGAACGCAGGAGCTGCCGCAGGCGGCGGGTCGAGCATCTCTGGCCCGGATTGCGTCTCGATTTCGCTTGTGGCTGGGCCTGCTGCTGTGTCTGGCACTGCGCAGGCGCTTGGCGCTGTGCCTTCGGCAGCGCCTGCGCCTGCGCTTGCCTCTGTGCCTGTACCTGCTACTGCTACTGGCTTCGAAGGGGCTTCGGATGCCCCATCGGAAGGGGCATCCGATGGGGCTTTAGGAGGGCCATCGGGTGAGGGCTCGGGCGGGCAAGCGAGCGCGGCGAGTTGCGGGGCGATTTCTCCATGCAGCACTGCCCACCGTCGGAGGAGTCGGGTGGAGTGCGTCCCGCGCAACAGGCTAGCCATATGGGCGAGGCGGTGGTCGCCGTCCTTCAGCACCTCGCCGACTTGATGGTGTACGGCTCCCACGACGAGGAGTTCGTCCGTTTCGGGATCGCGCTCAAGGAACGCCGGTGCAAGCTCTGCCTCCGCTACCTCCACTCGCTCAAGGGGCAGCACCGTGAATGCGGCGAGGAGTGAAGTGGGGCAGTAGAAGATGCCGACCATATTCGAGGCCGGGGCCAACCGCGCTGCCAGCAGCACGAGCTTGGCGTCCGCTGACAGGCGACGGAACGCGGGCTCAGTCCACACGTTGATTGGCGATCGGCGATAGGTCACGCGAGGTGCGCTCATCCTGCCCCCTGCGTCGGTCGCCCTTGCCCCAGCAATTCGCATTGCTCAGATTGCATTCGCCGCTCCTTTCAGCGGTGTTCCGCGCGACGCCGCCTGCCGGAGGCGGCGTTGTTGTTTCTACCAGTCCCGCCGGGCCGTGGCCTCGGACGCCAGGTGCGAGGCGACTTCCTCCGCATCGCAGCGCCATTCTCCCCCAACGCACACCGCCCCGAGTTCGCCTCGCTCGCAGCGTTGCCGCACCGTGCCGACACGTTCCCCCGTCTGGCGAGCGACTTCGAAGAGACTCAGCCACTGCCGCAGGTGCTCAGACATCGGCGGATACCTTGGCGGGCTCGCGCTGGGGTACGACACGCCCCGCTGCCAGCACGGCTTCCAACTCCCGACGCGGGAGCCGCAACGCCCCTGAAGGCAGGCGTACCGCTGCGTACTCTCCGCGACGGATGGCCGCGTACAGGGCTCGCGGCTGGACACGCAACAGCGCACACCCTTCCGCTACCGTCAGGAACGTCTCGTCTGTCATTCCCCCTCCTCATTCGTTCGCATCGCCATCGCGCAATGCTACGGTAACACACCGAACGCCCATCGTGGTCGAGGGCAAACACAAGAACCTCCCCACCGTGAATGGCGGGGAGGCATACTGGTGTCTGTTTGTGCCTACTGAGGTTGTTTAGTGTTTATTAGTGCACGGTGGGAACCGCGACATTGTTACATTTGCTTAATCGGATACGGTGCACGAACGACGTTCTTTCATCACTCCGTGTGAAGCAATGTGCTCCTCCCTCAGCACTTCGCCTGCTTGCTCCGTGTGTACCCAGCCTCCTCCGCTGCCTTCTCGTCATTGAAATACATCTTGTTCACCAGCTCCTGCCCGCCCCGGCACGCCTTCACGTCAAGGTCAAGGGCGGCGCTGTCACTGCTTGTTCGCGGTCCACACCCCGGTGAGGTCGTACTTGCCGATACTGGATAGGTACAGCTCAAGCGGGCCGCCGGTGAGGTTTGTGGTGGAATAGCCACTGGAATGGTGCCAGTACGGACCGTCAAAGTCGAGATAGACGGAATCCGCGGTCGCGTATCCCCGAACCTTAATGCCGGAGGGGATTTGCAGCGAATCGGTGACGCCGTTGTCGATGCAGACGAGGAAGTCCCCGCCAAATGTGCCGCTGAGCGAGTCGCCGGTCTGTACCAGAGTGAAGCTTCCTGCGGTGAGAACACAGCCTCCATTCAACCCGGCGGCCACTAGGCTGTAGCCCTCGTAGGACCACGTCCCGGTAAGGGTGGGCGGAGGTGGACTCGTCGCATTGTCACCACTGCAGGCTGCCAACAACAAACCAAGCACGAGCACCAAGGGCCGCGGGCGTGTCATAGGGTTCTCTGATTTAAATTGTGGCGTGGGAAATTGGGGACGGTCACCAATGCCAGAATAGGTTATCCGGACAGGGCAAGTTGGTCAAGGGCAGGACCGGCCGGACGAGGTCGGGCGTCAACTACCGCCGCAAGCGCCCGCCTTCGTCCCGCTGCTGGCGCTGGGCAGGCAGTGTCCCTAATAGTCATCGCTGCACATACCGCCGAAGCAGTTGAATGGCAAAACGCCCTCGCCGATCCGTGGCGGGGCGTTCTGGTGTCCGTTCCGGTGTCCGTTGGGTGTCCGTTGGTGTCCGTTCGGAAGCCGTTTGTGGCAAAACGCGTCCCGGCAGATAGGCGGGTTGTCCCTAGGAAAGTCCGGCCTTTTGCCGGACTTCGCGTCCTTCCACAATTGCCTCCGGAGCAAGAGGTCGTAGGTTCGAATCCTATCGGGCCCATTTCTCACACACACGATACCCCGTCCTCCACCAAGTGGGGGGCGGGGTTTGTGTGCTGCTCCCCCGGAGCGGCCCCCCGGGGTCAGACCCGCGCGTTGGCGACCGCGCGGACCACGTCGCTCTGCGAGATGACCCCCAGCAGTTCGCCGTCCTTCTCGACGAACAGCCGGTGCACATTCGCGTAGAGCATCTGCTGCGCCGCCTGCTTCACCTCCGCCTGCGGCTCGATGGTCATCGGCTTCGGCGTCATCAGGTCCCGCACCAGGGTGTTCTCGAACAGCACCCCCGGCTCCACATCCTGGCCCCGCTCGGCCAGCGCCGTCAGGATGTCGGTGGTGGACAGCACCCCCACCAGGCGCAGGTTGGCATCGACCACCGGCAGCCCGGTCACATGCGCATCCGCAAGGGAAATAATCGCTTCGGACATCGGGCTGTCACTGGGGATCGTCACCAGGTTCGACTGCATCAGCTCACTGACCCGCATGATGACCTCCCGGCTAGAGTCTCCCTCAACCTACCCCCCGCCCCCTCCCCAGACCGTGAACTGGTTGTGAACGGGACTTCACGGAACCATCACCCTCCCTTTACCCACCCCGCCCAGATTCAGAATCATGCGTACCCGTCCCCGTCCCACCCCAGAATTCCTCCGGGAATTCCCCTGGCTGGCCCCGGATCCCGAGGCAGGCGAGCGGGCCTCAGATCGCCCCTCCCCCAAGGCGCTGATCCACCCGCCACGCTGGCCCCGCAAGCGGAAGCCGCCAGCTCAACCCCCCGCCAAGGGCGGGTGAAGCGCCAGCACCGGCACATCAGAGCCCCGAACGACCTTGTCCGTGACGCTCCCAATCATCAACCGCTTGACCCCCACAGCTCCCCGTGTGGCGATCGCCACGCAATCGGTGGCCTCCGGCCGCGCCTGATCGAGAATGGCCTGCGCCGGCGCGTCGGACACCACCACCGTGGTGCTCACCCGACACCCAAGCCGCTCCAACCGATCGGCGACCTCATCGAGATAGACCGCCGCCGCCCCTCGGCCATGCGCCGATCCATCGGCACCGGCGCCCACAACCCGTAGCAACCCAATCTCGGCCGTCGGCGGCGGACAGAGGGCCAGTGCCGGCTCGATGACCGCCTCGGCGCGCTCCGAGCCGTCGAGGGCAATCAGCATCCTTCGAAATGCCATCCGGCTGTCCTGCACCGGCGCTTCCTGATGCCTGAGCAGCAAGAGCGGAACATCGAGATGGCGAAGGAGATGATCGGCCACGCTCCCCAGCCAGAAGCGGCTGACGGTGCCACGCCCGTGCGTGGTCATCACCACCAGCCCCGCCCCCGTTCGGACCACATGCGCAGCCAGGGTCTCGGCGACCGGGCCATCGAGAATGGCCGTGTCGATCTGGATGCCATACTGCGCGTGCATCCGTCCAGCGACTTGCGTGAGGTAGTGTTCCTCGCCCTCGCGCGCCAGACGATCCAGATCGTCGATGGCCGTGGCCATCGCCGCCGAGTCCGCACTCGGTGCAACCGGGTGGTGGACCAGGGCCATGTGCAGGACAGCGCCGGTGCGCCGGGCAGTGGCGCACGCCGCACGCAACGACTCCTCCGCGAGCCGGGATCCATCAAGTGGGGTCAGGATGGCGCGCACAGGCGCTTCTCCTCGAGAAGAGGGACACTGGAACGTGCGCCAGACTGTATGAAGGAAGTTTGAAAGGAGATGGAACGGGCCTTCCGGCCCCCCGTCAGACGAGGGTGTCGCGCATCTCCCCGAGGAACGCATCCACGTCGTCTTCCGTGGTGTCGAACGAGCACATCCAGCGCACCTCCGCCCCCGGCTCGTCCCAGACATAAAAGAACCGCCGCGCCTGGAGCGCCGCGATCCGCCCCCGTGGCAACCGCGCAAAGACGGCGTTGGCGTCCACCGGCTGGGTGAGCGTCACCCCGGGCACCGTCGCGGCCCCCTCGGCGAGCCGCCGGGCCATGCGATTGGCGTGCAGCGCGCTCCGGCGCCAGAGCCCGTCCCGCAGCAGCGCGTCGAACTGCGCGGCCACGAAGCGCATCTTCGAGGGAAGTTGCATGGCCTGCTTGCGGCCGAACCGGACCGCCTCGTCCCGCGCCGCGTCGAAGAAGACGACCGCCTCCGCCGCCAGGGCGCCGTTCTTGGTACCGCCGAAGGAGAGCACATCCACGCCGACGTCGGCGGTCAGCGCGCGGAACGGCAGGTCCAGCGCCGCCGCGGCGTTCGCCAGCCGCGCCCCGTCCATGTGCAGCAGCAGGTCGTGCTCCCTGGCCACGGCGGAGAGGGCATGAATCTCCTCCGGCGTGTAGACCGTGCCATACTCGGTGGACTGGCTGATGGAGATGACGCGGGGTCGGACGTGGTGGGCGGCGTGGTCGATGCTGACCGCCGTGGTCGCCCCCCGAACCGCGTCGGGACGCAGCTTGCCGTCGGGGGTGGGCAACGGGATCAGCTTGCAGCCGAGGAATCGCTCCGGGGCGCCGCACTCATCGACGTTGATGTGGGCCGTGGCGGCGCAGAGCACGGCGTCCCACGGATGCAGCAGTGCCCCGAGGCCGACGACGTTGGCCCCGGTCCCACCGTACACCAACTCCGTCGAGGAGGACTCGCCGAATTCCTGGCGGAACAACTCGAGCGCCGCCGCGGTCCAGCGGTCGGCGCCGTACGCCAGTGCGTGCCCTTCATTCGCCGCCTCGATGGCCGCCAGCACTTCCGGATGGATGCTGGCGGAGTTGTCGCTCGCAAAATGCCGGGCTGGAGCGGTCACGACTGGCTCAGTGCGTCCGCGCCGGGGCTGCGGGAGCCGGCGCCGCATCCGGCCAGCTGTTGTCGGCCGGGTTGCGGTCGGGGAAGCGCCGCTGCGGGTCGTAGGTGACCCGCTCGATCTTCCGCTTCCCGAAGTTGAGCTCGGCCACGAAGCTCCGATTGCCGCCGAACCAGACATCCACCGGCCAGGTCACCGTGGCGCTGTTCCCGTCGACAACCGAGTTCGTCATCGGCGTGATGGCCGGGCCATCGGCGGCGAACTCCACCCGAAGGACGACCGGGCGACGGCATCTCGCCGTCCTGCTTCACCGTCACATACGTCTTGCCGCCGGAATTGGTCACGGACGCAATCGAGCCGTCGGACGACTCGGTGGTGAAGAGCCAGTAGTACCAGAACCAGCCGAGGTCCATCTGGAACTCGCGGTTCATGGCGAACATGAAGTCCCAGGGGGACGGGTGCTTGAAGCGCCAGGTCTTGGCGTAGTTGGCCATCGCCCGGGTCACGTTCGAGTCGCCCACGATGGCGCCCAGCATCGAGAGCATCATCGGCGCCTTCATGTAGGTGGTGAAGCCGTAGAGCGGACCGTCGTAATTGGCGTCGGTCATCATGTTGGTTTCGACTTCGTTCCCGGAAAAATTGCCGTACCGCTGGCCGACGCCGTCGAGACTGGCCGGCTTCATCTGGAAGGCCGCACCCGACAGGATGTTCATGTAGCTGTTGAAACCCTCGTCCATCCAGCCGTACCAGGTCTCGTTGACCCCGACCATCATCGGCCACCACTGGTGCCCGATCTCGTGGTCGGTCACGCCGAAACCGGGGCCGCTCATGGTGAGCATCGGGTACTCCATGCCGCCCTCGGGACCGTCCACCTGGGTGAACACCGGCCAGGCGTAGGGCATCCAGAGCGTGGAGTAGAATTCGAGCGCGTGCCGCGCCATGGCACCGGTCTGCTTGTAGCCGGAGCTTTCCGGGAGGTAGAGCAGGTAGATCGGAATCGGTCCGCGTCCGGGGATGGTCGCGCGGGTGGCGTCCCAGACGTATTCGTTCGACGCGGCCCAGGCGAAGTCCGCCACGCTGTCGGCGATGAAATGCCAGACCAGCCGGGAGCCGGCCACGGTGCTCGTGCCGGCGCGCGCTCGTCCGGGCCCGACGATCACGATCTGGCTGTCGCTCTCCGTGACCCGCCCGAGGCGCTCGAGCACCGGCGGCGTGAGCACCTCGCCGGCATTGACGAGCTGACCGGTGGCGCCGACCAGCCAGCCGGCCGGCACGTCGATCCGGACGTCGAAGGTCCCGAAGTTGTTGTAGAACTCGGAGCTGCCCAGGTACGGATCGCGGTCCCAGCCGCGGAGGTCGTCGTAGTTGGCCACCCGCGGGTACCACTGGGCCTGCTGAAAGAGCCGGTTGCCCCACGCGCCCATCCGGTCGCCCCGCTGTCCCTCGGGAATGACCGGCACCTTGAACGCCCAACTCACCTCCAGGGTCCCCGTGCCGCCGGCGGCGATCGGCGTGCCGAGCCGGACCCGGACCAGCGTCGTCGTGCTCCAGCGCTCCGCGAGGCTGTCCACGTTGCATATCGCGCCCATTCGCGCGCATCCGGGTGATGGTCATCCCGGAAGTGGTGGCACTCGGCCGGCCTCGACCGGGGCGCCCGCTGCGTGAACATGTTCTGGTCGAGCCGGATGGCGAGCTCGATCAGCGCCGAGTCGCTCGGGTTCGTGATGGTGACCGTCTCCCGGCCGGAGACGATGCCGGTGACGGGATCGAGTCGCGTGTCGATCGAGTAGTCGGTCGGAGCTGCCAGTACTTCGCGCCGGGACGGCCGGTCGAGTCGCGTGTTCCGGCCTCGAGCCCACGCTGGAATGAGTTGGTGATCGGAATGGTCCGGCGGACGGCGCGTTCCTGCACCTGGGCGGTGAGCGGCGCGGCGACGGTCAGCGTGGCGAGGAGGAGGGCTGGAATACGCATCGAACGCTCGTGACGGAGTGTTGAGAAGGTCAGGGGAATCTGGAAAGTTAGGTGTGTCGGGGGCCGAACGGTACGGCGGGGCTTTAGCTCAGCGGTGGGGGATGTTCGACCGGCCGACGGGACCGTCGCCGGCCAGGCCAGATCCGGCGCGGCGTAGACCAGGCACGCGGGGAAAGGCGCACCGGCACCGCGGCACGGGGCCGGCGCGTGACGGGACGGCGACACATCCGCTAGCGATCCCTGAGCAGGGTCCGCATCCGGATGGCGAGCGCCTCGATTTCACGAATGCTGGTGAGCGTCTCGGGGTCGAGCTTGGATTCGTTCAGGAGGAGCAGCTGGGCCTCCGCCAGCAGGGCGGAGAGGGGGTTGGCCAGGTCGTGCCGGAGGCGATTGACCGTCTCGGTGTCGCTCATGCTATTCCAGGGAGCGGTAGAGGTCGCGGAAGTGATGCTCTCGCAGCGACTGCACCGATTCCCAGAGATCCTGCTCCCGGGCGCCGCAGAAGATCTCGAACGTCTCGCGGGGGACATCGACGTCGGCCGCCTGGAACTGGAGCTTGCCGCGCCAGACCCGCTGCTCGTCGAGCCGCAGCACGAGGCGAACCGAGAGGGACTGTCCGGCGTATGTGATGGTCGGGAGATCGAGCAGGACCGGCTCGCGGGAATCGCGGGCCAGGGTGGTACGGAGCGTCTGTGCCGGCATAGCAAAGCCTCCCCAGAAGCCGCGGGCGAACGGCTTACCGTCAGGTGGAACCTCGCTAAAGATATGGCATTGCGGGAATTACGCAATAGTCCGGAAGTACTTTGGAAGGGGAGGAAGCGGGGAAGCGGGGAAGCGGGGCGGCGAGCGTGTCATTCCCGCGTACGCGGGAATCCAGCGAGTCCCGACCAGCATCTGGACCCCCGCTTTCGCGGGGGTGACGAGGCTCTACTTGACGGCCCGGCTGACATCCCGTACCTTGAGGCACCTCTAATAGCATTTGTCGCACACTCTCCCCAGAGACACGAGTACGTCGCCCCCGCCCTTGCGGGGCACTCCCCATAGACGGTCGACACCCGATTCCCACACTGGATTTCCCCATCTCGCATCACCCTGCCACCGGCCCGCTTCGGGCTGGGCGCCCCATTTCGGAGCCACGTCCGTGGATATCGCCGAGCTAAAACAGAAGTCCGTCGCCGAGCTGCAGACTCTCGCCGAGCAGCTCAACCTCACCAACTACTCGGGCCTCCGGAAACAGGACCTGATCTTCCGGATCGAGCAGTCGCTGCTCGACTCGGACACGGTCATCCGGGGTGAAGGTGTGCTCGAGATCCTCCCCGAGGGCTACGGATTCCTGCGGAGCCAGGACTGGAATTACCTGTACGGTCCCGACGACATCTACGTCTCGCCCAGCCAGATCAAGCGCTTCGACCTCCGCACCGGCGACACGGTGATGGGGCAGGTGCGGCCGCCGAAGGAGGGAGAACGGTACCTGGCGCTCCTCAAGGTGGAGAGCGTCAACTTCGAGGAACCGGAAAAGACCAAGCACCGGATCGCGTTCGACAACCTGCGGCCGAGGTACCCGGACAGCCGGATCCGGCTGGAACAGAGCACCGGCGACCTGGCCATGCGGGTGGTCGACCTTCTCTCCCCCATCGGCAAGGGCCAGCGCGGCCTGATCGTGGCCCCGCCCAAGGCCGGCAAGACCATCCTCCTCCAGAAGCTCGCCAACGCCATCAGCGAGAACCACCCCGACGTGGTGCTGATCGTGCTGCTCATCGACGAGCGGCCCGAGGAAGTGACGGACATGGAGGAGAACGTGAAGGCGGAGGTCATCTCTTCCACCTTCGACGAGCCGGCCGACCGGCACGTGCAGGTGGCCGACATGGTCATCGAGAAATCGAAGCGGCTGGTGGAGCATGGCCGCGACGTGGTGATCCTCCTCGACTCGATCACCCGCCTGGCACGCGCCCACAACGTGGTGGTCCCGCATTCCGGCAAGATCCTTTCGGGCGGCGTGGACGCCAACGCCCTGCAGAAGCCCAAGCGGTTCTTCGGCGCCGCGCGCAACATCGACGGCGGCGGGTCGCTGACGATCATCGCGACGGCGCTGGTGGACACCGGCAGCCGAATGGACGAAGTGATTTTCGAAGAGTTCAAGGGCACCGGCAACATGGAACTGGTCCTCGACCGTCGCCTGGCCGACCGCCGCATCTACCCCGCGATCGACATCCAGAAGACCTCCACCCGCAAGGAAGAGCTCCTGATGGACAAGGACGAGCTCAACCGGGTCTATCTCCTCCGGAACTTCCTGGCCGACATGCCGCCGGTCGAGGCGCTCGAATTCCTGCTGGAGCGGATGAAGCGCACCAAGACCAACAAGGAGTTCTTCGCCACGATGGCGCAGTAGGGGCGCGACCCATCATCCCGCGCAGCGGCCGGATTCTGGCCTTGGACTGGGGCGAGATCCGGTTCGGTGTGGCCCGGTCCGACGAGAACCAGATCCTCGCCTCTCCGCTGGCGACCCTCACCCGCCGCTCCGGCAAGCGGTTCCCGATGCCGCAACTGCTGGCCCTCCTCGAGGCCGACCCGGTGGTCGGCGTCGTCGTCGGACTCCCGATCTCGCTCGAAGGCGCCGAGACCCCCTCCAGCGAGGCGGCGCGGGCGCTCGCCGACCAGGTCGGCCGACGCACCGGCCTCCCGGTCGAGCTGGCCGACGAGCGCTTCAGCACCGCCATCGCCCTCGACGCGGTGCGGGAGATGGGCGGGAAGGTCCGGGGCCGGAAGGCGGATGTCGACGCGCTGGCGGCGACCGTGCTGCTGCAGCAGTACCTCGATCATCGACGAGTCCCCGCCCCGTGAAGCGGCTGCTCCCCAGCCTGCTGCTCGCCCTCGCCGCCTGCGGTGGCCCGGCGCCCGACGCACCACTGGAGCAGGTCACCATCCTCCCCGGCTCCAGCCTCCGCGCCATCAGCGAATCGCTGGCCGCGCACCAGGTCCTCGAGCATCCGAAGTGGTTTCGCACCTTGGCGCGGCTCAAGGGGTCGGAGCGGCGTGCCCAGGCGGGCATCTATGAATTGCGGCAGGGGGAGCGGGCCAGCGAGGTGCTGCGCATCCTCACGGAGGGTCGCGGCAAGCTGGTCCGGTTCACGGTACCGGAAGGGGAGACCCTGCGGAGCATCGCACAGATGGCCGAGGAGCAGCTCGACATCTCGGCGGACAGCTTCCTCGCCGCGACCGGGGATACCGCGCGCCTTCGGGCGGCCGGTGCCGAGGGAGCATCGTATGAAGGATGGCTCCACCCCGAGACCTACCTGGTGCCGCTGACCATCGTGCCGGAGGATCTGGTGGACCTGATGGTGCGGGAGACAGTGGCGCTCTGGACGCCGGCGCGAGAGGCGAGGCGCGACTCGATGGGGATGACCCGCCTCGAGGTGCTGACGCTGGCGTCGATCGTGGAAGGAGAGGCGCTCGTCAACGACGAGCGGCCGATCATCGCGGGGGTGTACCTGAATCGACTCCGGCTGCGGATGGCGCTCCAGGCCGACCCAACGGTGCAGTACGGGATGGAATTGGCCACCGGCGATCGCAAGCCGAGGCTCTACACCAAGGACTACAAGTTCCCGTCGCCGTACAACACCTACCTCTACCCTGGCCTGCCGCCGGGACCGATCAACTCGCCGGGCACCGCCAGCATCGACGCCGTGCTGAACCCGGCGAGCGTCCCATACTTGTTCTTCGTGGCCGGGCCGGACCGACGACATGTGTTCAGCCGCACCTACCGGGAGCACCTGACCGCGATCCGGCGGGTGCGGTCAGGGGTGCTGCCGCCGCCGGAGATCAACTAAGGCGGAACCGACGATCGGTGTTGCGCAGAACCTACACTCTGTTTCCCAGACGGCGAGACAGGATTTGTTCCCACCAGCATCGCCTCCAAGCCATTCATTACCATATGTTTACCCTATATATCTGGTTGCATTGACTGGCCTGAAAGATGCGTTCTGCTTGTCGGCGACGCGCCCGGCTCCCAACCTGGGGCCGTGGGGAAATTGCGCAATTGCCCGCTGCCGATCTCTGGATTTCAGGTTTACGGAGGGCCGGCTTGGCAAGTCGGCGGTGTTCGCAGCGAGTATCAGGCCCATTGTTGCCCTCACGTCGGCTTCGCCGCTGCGCTGAAAGGACGGGATTAGGTGAGCGTTGAAGATCAGGCGCTGCGGGGCTCCGACATCATGCATTCCCTCGCAGCCGCAGTCGCGAGGCTCAGAGAGGGCGCACACTTCAGCGCCGACAAGCCCGACGAGACCCCGGAGTCGACGGCCCGAGCGCTCTGGCTGGCCGCCGCCGGCGTGCCTCGCGCGGTGAGTCGCAGCAGCGCCGCCCTCCCGGCGCTCACGCCGTCGCAGACCGACTCCTTCCAGCACCTCCTCGGCCGTCGCTTCGCGGGGGAACCGCTCGCATACCTCACTGGCCGGCAGGAGTTTCTGGGCCATGAGTTCCTCACGGCGCCAGGCGCCCTCATTCCACGACGGGAGACGGAACTCCTTGGGCATGCAGCGCTCGATCTGGCTCGCGAACGCGCCGCCCTAGCGGGGCGAGCGAGGATCCTGGACCTCTGCACCGGCTCCGGAAACCTTGCCGTCGCCCTCGCCGTCGAGGAACCGCGAGCCACCGTTTGGGGCACCGACCTCGAGGCCGATGCGCTCGCCCTAGCCGCAAAAAACGTCGAGTTGCACGGCGTCGCTGATCGTGTCACACTGGGTCAAGGCGACTTGTTCGGGGCGCTTGCGGGCCTGAACCCATCACCGGAAGGGTTCGATGTCATCGTCTGTAATCCGCCGTATATCCCGTCGCACAAGGCGAAGGAGATGCCGGTCGAAGTGGGTGGCTTCGAGCCCACCGCCGCGTTCGACGGCGGCGACTTCGGGCTCTCTATCCTTTTCCGGCTGGTCGCCGAGGCACCGGAATTTCTCGCCCCGGGCGGCTGGCTCTGTTTTGAACTCGGCGCTGCCCAGGGTCCGCTGCTCGAGCGCCGACTGGCGGGCCGGCGGGCATTCAGCGAGGTCCGTGCGGTCCGCGATCGCCTCGGCATTGTCCGGGCGCTGACGGCGCGTTGCGGCCTACCCGAGCCAGAGGGGCGTCGACATGAGCACTGACCGACGGCGCCGTCGGCGCCATGGCCGTCAGGCCGCCCTCTGGTACGTCTGGCTCCTTGCATCGTGTGGAGGATCATCGATGAGGATTCCCGAAGCGCCCGAGGTCCAGCAACCTTCATTTTCCGAGGTGAGCGACTCCCAGTGGCACGCGCTCGCGATGAGGCGGATCTTTTTCGGCCATCAGTCAGTTGGCGCCAATATCATCGACGGCGTCCAGAACGTCCTGGCTGACCACCCGGAGATTCCGCTCCAGGTATTTGCGGCGTCTCCGGTCGATTCGAGCAGTCCACCAGGTCTCTACCACGCCAACGTCGGGCACAACGGCGAGCCCGCTTCGAAGATTTCTGCCTTCGGCAACACGGTGACAGCAGGGACACCCTCCGTCGCGCTGCTGAAGTTCTGCTACGTGGACGTGGAAGGCGGTCGGAACCCTGATTCTCTCTTCGCGGAATATCAGGCGAATATCGCAGCGCTCAAGGCGACCCTGCCGGGCCTGACGGTCGTCCACGTCACGATGCCGCTGACTCGGAAGGGCGGATACCGTAGCACACTTATGGCCAGGCTCCGGGGTCAGCCGACCACCGATGACCTCAACGTGATCAGAAACCGGTACAACGCGCTATTGCGTCAGTCGTATGCCGGGAAGGAGCCTGTCTTCGATCTGGCACGCGTCGAATCCACCCACGCGGACGGAACGCGCTCCTTTGTCACGCACGACGGCGATACCGTTTATACCCTCGCCCCCGAAAAGACCCCGGACGGGGGGCACCTCAATGCCTCGGGGCAGCGCACCGCCGCTGAGGCCTTTCTTGCGGTTCTTGCCTCGCTGAAGGAGCCCCCACGTGGCTCGCCCTGACGACCCCTCCCAGTTCCGCACTGCCCCGGAGTTCGCCCCCAACGCGGCCTGGCTGCTCTGGCACGCCGCGTCCACGCGCGGTTCTCATACTGCCCTGCTCGACGGCACCCGTGAGACCTCGTACACCGAGCTTCTCGGGCAGGCCGCCGCGGTGGCGGTGCGGCTCCGGTCGTTGGGCATTGCACCAGGGGACCGGGTCGGGATATTGCTCCCCCGTGGCGCGGAAGCGACCGCTGCCTTCTTCGGGATTCTCGCCGTTGGCGGCATCGCCATCAACATCAATGAGTCGTTGCGGACCCGCCAAGTCGAACACGTGCTGACGCACTCTGGCGCCCGCGCACTGCTGACCACGACCGAAACCCTCGGTTGGCTCGGGCGCCAACCGGAGAGTTCGGCGACGGCGGTCCTGCTGGACGACCCTCTCGCCCCTGGCGCGTTCACCCCGATTCCGAGAGTCGGCCAGGACCCCGCACACATCATCTACACCTCGGGCTCGACCGGTCTCCCGAAGGGTGTCCTGGTCTCCCACGGCAACATCTGGGCGGGTGCACAATCGGTGGCAGCATACACTGCTCTCGGTCCCGAAGATCGCATCGCGAGTCTCCTTCCGTTCAGCTTCGACTACGGGTTCAACCAGCTGCTGACGACATTGCTGGTCGGGGCCACGCTCGTCATCGAGCGCTCGCCGCTGGCACCGGTCGTCGTGCGCACCCTTCGGGCGGCTGCGGTCACGGTGCTGCCCTGCGTGCCGCCGCTTTGGCTGCAGTTGCTGGCTACGCCATCCTTTCGTACGGCGCTCCCGTCGCTCCGGGCGATGACGAATACCGGCGGACGGGTGCCTGAGGACGCTGTCCGGGCGCTTCGGGAGGCGCACCCACAGGCGAAACTCTTCCTGATGTACGGACTGACCGAGGCGTTTCGGAGCACCTACCTCCCGCCGGAGGAGGTCGATCGTCGACCCGACTCGATTGGCCGCGCCATTCCCGGGGCACAGATCATGGTCCTGACCGAGACCGGCACCGAGGCCGAGCCGGGGGAGGAGGGGGAGCTCGTGCACCGGGGGCCGACCGTGGCCCTTGGGTACTGGAACGATCCGGACGCCACCGCGAAGGTGTATCGCCCGAACCCGCTCCGACCGCCAGGGACGCCAGACGTCGAGCGCGTCGTCTACTCCGGGGACCTCGTCCGGCGCGACGCGGACGGCTTTCTCTTCTACCTCGGTCGACGCGATCGCATCATCAAGACCATGGGATATCGCGTCAGTCCCGATGAGGTCGCCAGCGTGCTCTACGCCTCCAGGCAAGTCGTCGAGGCCGTCATCACCACCGAACCGGATGATGCCCGCGGCACTCGCATCATCGCTCACGTAGTCCTTTCCGAAGGGGGCACTCTGGACGCGCTCAAGCAGTTTGTCGGGACGGAGTTGCCCCGCTATATGCAGCCCACGCGCATTGAGACGCACGTGAGCCTGCCGCGCACGTCAAGCGGCAAGCATGACACGCGCGCGCTCAGCACCGGGCCTGTCTCATGAGCACTACGCCGAACGACCTTTTGCACATCGACCCGGAAGCCACCGCCACGCGCATCGCAGATGCCATGCGGCACCAGCTGGGGGCAGTGTTGCGACGCCGAGGGCTGGTCGTTGCCATCAGCGGCGGGGTGGACAGTTCGGTCTGCGCCGGACTCGCAGTGCGGGCGGTCGGGGCACAGCACGTCTTCGGCATCTTCCTTCCCGAACGGGATTCCGACACCGAGAGCCTCGCCCTGTTCCAGGAGACCGTGCACCGGCTCGGGATCCCGCACGCCATAGAGGACATCTCCCCGATCCTCGAGGCGGCCGGCTGCTATCGCCGACGGGATGACGCGATCCGGAAGGTGGTCCCTGAGTTTGGCGAGGGGTGGCGCTGCAAGTTGGTCATGTCGGGGAATCCACTCGAATCCGACCGGCTGCAAGTGACGCAGCTGGCCGTGCTTCCGCCCGGCGGCACGCTGCAGACCGTTCGCCTGCCGGGCGCGGAATATCGCGACATCGTCGCCGCATCGAATTTCAAGCAACGCATCCGCACGATGCTGACGTACTATCACGCTGACCGTCTCCACTACGCGGTCCTCGGCACGCCCAACCGCCTGGAGTACGATCAGGGGTTCTTCGTCAAGGGAGGCGACGGCCTCGCCGACCTGAAGCCCATCGCGCATCTCTACAAGACTCAGGTCTACCAATTGGCTGAACACCTCGGAGTCGCCCCGAGCGTGATCGCGCGGACCCCGACCACCGACACCTATTCCCTCCCCCAAAGCCAGGAAGAATTCTACTTCGCGCTCCCTGTCCGGCAGATGGACCTGGTGCTCTATGCCGCCAACGAGGGCTGGCCAGCTGAGCGGGCCGCCTCCGCGTTCGGCCTGCGGCCGGACCAGGTCGTCCGGGCCTACCGCGACATCGAGCAGAAGCGGTCCACCACCCGCTACCTGCATCGCGCTCCACTGATGATCGAGGCTGTGGCACAGGTGGACACCTCCACTCCGGACGCCTGATGTGCGGCATCGCGGGACTCGTCAGGCACGATGGGCTTGGTGTCGAGCCGAGCATTCTCTTGCGCATGATCGCCTCCCTCCGCCACCGCGGACCTGACGGGTACGGAATCTTCGTCGGTTCGCAGGTGGGGTTTGCGCACTCCCGCCTGAGCATCATCGACGTCGCCGGGGGCGCACAGCCGCTTGCGAACGAAGATGGCCGTGTGGTCGTCACGTTTAACGGCGAAATCTTCAACTACATCGAACTGCGCGATGAGCTGGCATCGGCCGGTCACGTGTTCCGCACCCGGACCGACACCGAGGTGCTGGTCCATGGCTACGAGGAGTGGGGGCATGGATTGCTCCACCGGCTCAATGGCCAGTTCGCCTTTGCGATTTATGACGGCCGGGACCGAAGCGTATTCATCGCGCGCGACCGCTTCGGGATCCGGCCGCTCTTTCACTCCACCATGGATGGCAACCTCTGGTTCGCCTCGGAGGCGAAGGCGCTCTTCGCGGGCGGAGCCGTCCAGGCAAGCCCGGACCTCGAGGGACTGGACGAGGTCTTCACCTTTTGGGCCGCTCGAGCCCCGCGCACCGTGTTCCGTGGGGTCAACCAATTGGAACCCGGATGCTTCGGTGTATGGCGAGACGGAGTGCTTCGGATCTCCCGGTACTACGGGCTCGCGTACCCGGAAGCGAAGCGCGAGCCGGCCGATGCAGTCGACGAGCTCGATTCGCTGATGCGAGGGGGCGTGCAACTGCAGATGCGGTCGGATGTACCGGTCGGTGGCTACTTGAGCGGCGGGCTCGATTCCAGTATCACCTGCGCTCTGGCCGCCGAACTGTCGCCGTTTTCGCTGCGCACCTTTTCCGTGTCCTTCGAGAACCCGCAATTCGACGAGAGCGCGTTTCAACGCCTCGTGGCGTCCGAGCTTGCGAGTACGCACGCGGTCCAGGCCATCTCGCAGACGGAGATCGGGGTGGTGTTCCCGGATGTCATCTGGCACACCGAGACGCCGGTGGTTCGGACCGCCCCTGCGCCGATGTTCCTGCTCTCGCGCTTGACGGCGAGGAACGGCATCAAGGTCGTCCTGACCGGCGAGGGAGCCGATGAGCTCTTCCTCGGATACGATCTGTTCAAGGAGACGGCGGTTCGGGAGTTTTGTCTGCGTCAGCCAACCTCCGTGCAGCGCCCCCGGCTGTTCGACCGCCTCTATCCCTACCTCCTCGGTGCGGGGGCTGGCGGAGGTGAACTATGGCGTCGGTTCTTCCTCGAGGCCGGGCCAGCCGACGACCCGCTGTTCTCTCACCTTCCGCGATTCGGACTGACGAGTCGTATCAAAGACGCCTATAGCGGAACCACCCGCGCTGCCCTGTCTGGATTCGATGCGATGGGCCAACTTCGGGAGGCGCTTCCGAAAGAGTTTTACACGTGGTCCGGCTTGAACCGGGCTGCCTATCTCGAAATGACCACGCTGTTGGCAGGATACCTCCTCAGTTCCCAGGGGGAACGGATGGGAATGGCCCATTCAGTCGAAGGGCGCTTCCCGTTCCTTGACCACCGGCTCTTTGAGTTTGCGGCCGGGCTTCCAACGCGGAGCAAGTTGCGTGGGCTCAGGGAGAAGGACCTCCTGCGCCGTTGGGCGGCACCGATCTTGCCACAGAGGGTCGGGGAACGCGGCAAGCAGCCGTACCGGGCACCTGATGTGCCCGCCTTTTTCCATGCCAGCCAGCCAGCCTATGTCGAGGAGCTGCTTGGCGAGACGGCGATCGCGCGGGTCGGGCTCTTCGATGGGCGGGCGGTTGCAGGATTGGTGCGGCGGTGCCGAGGTGGACAGGCAACGGGCTTCCGGGAGAACCAGGCGCTCGTGGCGATCCTCTCGACCCAGCTCTGGCATCAGCAGTTCATCGACCGGCCCCGGGCGATCGCTCCATTGTCGCTTGACGGCGCAGATGTTGTCCTTCACGAACCGCAGCCGTCCAACTTCGGAGCGGGCTGACCGAGGAGCATATCATGACGGAAGAAGCAGTCCGGGAAAAAGTCTGGGCCTTCCTGGCCGAGAGTTTCCTCTACATGCGACCAGACTTCCGAGTCGACCCGGACGAATCGTTGCTGCGTGCGGGTGTCATCGACTCGCTGGGCGTGATGGAGGTCATTGCGTTCGTGGAGCAATTTGCCGGCATTCAGGTCGCGGACGACGAGATCACCGAGGTCAATTTCGGGACCTTGAACGCGATCGCCGGGTACATTCTATCCAAGATGAACGCCGCCACGACCTAGCCTATCCGCCGTCGCGTGGCGGGATGGTCGCGTCGCATTGCCCCGGGGGCCTCACCCCGAGCCCGATCACCGGGGCCGGGCGTCTCATTCCAGACCTACCTACGCGTGGGCGTAGGCTCGTGCCGACGCCTCGACAGTCGACCCGCCCAATATCCCTCGAATGACCGCCACGCCGACTCCGCCCGCCTCGAGAATGGTGGGGACGTCGCCGGGGACAACCCCACCGATAGCCACACATGGCACCGACGAGGGCGCCCGTCGGGCCAAGCCGGCGAACCCTTCGACGTCGAGCGGAGCTCCGGCGTCCGGCTTGGTCGAGGTTCCATGCAAGGGACCGATCCCCCAATAGTCCGCGGCCTGCCCCTTTCGCGCTTCCTCGATCGAACCCACCGACACTCCGATGAGGAAGCCCGCCGGCGCGATGCGGCGTGCCGCCGTCAAGGGCACATCGTCCGGGCCCAGATGGACCCCTGCGGCCCCGACGGCGATCGCCACGTCCACTCGATCGTTGAGGAAGAGCGGCACGGAAAGCACGGCACCAAGCGCACGCGCCGTCGTCGCGAGTTCCCGCGCGGAGGCGCGCTTGAGCCGCAATTGGACCGACGTCACCCCCCCTCGCTCGGCCGCGAGGCAAAGCGCCACAAGGTCCCGGCCACCGATGAGCGCATCATCAGTCACCAGTACCAGTCTCAGGATTTCCGCTAGATTGTGCGTCATGACCGACCGAACCTACCGAGACGGGGGCTGCTGGTGAAGCCCGTGCGTGTGAGCGACCGAGGGGCCGCCCGCTGGACCCGGGGACATCCCTGGATATTCCGCAGCGACCTGATGGACGATGTGGAGTCGGCCGGGGTCGTCCCCGTCACCGACCCACGCGGCCGTTTCCTCGGCCAGGCGCTGGCCTCGCCCCACTCCGAAATCCGGCTCCGCCTCCTCGACCGCACCGAGACACCGATCGACCGCGCCTGGTGGCGCAACCACATCCGCGCGGCACTATTGCGTCGCGAGGGGATCGACGCCAACGCCTTCCGCGTGGTGCACGGGGAGGGTGACGGGCTCCCCTCGCTGGTGGTGGACAAGTACGACCGCTGGCTCGTGGCGCAGGTGCTGTCGGCCGGCCTCGAGACGATGCGGGATGAGATCTCCACCGTGCTCCTGGAAATCTTCGAGCCAGAGGGGATCCTGCTGCGAAATGACGTCGCCGTTCGGGAGCAGGAGGGGCTGCCTGAGGAAATCGTCCTGATGCACGGCACCGTCCCTGCATCGATCGAGATCCGCGAGGGAACCGTACGTTACCTCGCTTCGCCTTGGGAAGGCCAGAAGACGGGAGCATTCCTGGACCAGCGCGAGAACCGCCTTCTCGCAGGGCGGCTGGTCCGTCCCGGCGGCACCGCGCTTGACTGTTTTGCCTATCATGGGTCCTTCGCGCTGCACCTTGCCGGCCGGGCGGGTCGGGTTGCCGCGCTCGACGCCAGCAGAGGGGCGCTGGCACGCGGCACCGAAAACGCCGTCCTGAACGGCATCGACAACATCGACTGGGTGGAGGGAGACGCCTTCGAGGCGCTCCGTGACTGGGAGCGCGCGGGCCGGCGATTTGACATGGTGGTGGTGGATCCCCCCGCCTTTGCCAAGCATCGGGGCGCGCTGGGGCAGGCGTTGCGTGGTTACGCCGAGATCAACCTGCGGGCAATGCGCATTCTGGCGCCGAGAGGGGTCCTCCTGACCGCCTCGTGCTCGCACCACCTGAGCCGCGCCGATTTTCTCAAGATGCTTTCGAATGCCGCCGCAAACAGCGGCCGCCGATTGACGCTGGAAAGCGTGCTAGGTCAACCGACAGATCACCCCGAAGTGCTCACCATTGCCGAGACGGGGTACTTGAAAGGAGCCGTGTTACGAGCTGACTAGGCGACGCCGGGCCCTCCGCCGGCAGTGCCATCAGAGGATGCCGCTGTTGTCGTACTCGCTCATCGCAACGCGCCCAGGATTTCCCATGAAGAGCGCCCGGCTCGGGACGTCACGCGAGACCACGGCACCGGCACTGATCGTACTTCGATCCCCCACGGCGCGAGCCCCGACGATCTGCGCGTGTGGACCAATCCAGACACGATCACCAATCGTGGGACCGCCCTCATCTCCGAATGACTTGATGTGCACAGACTGGTGAATCGAGCAATGACTGCCGATGCGACAGTCCTGCACCACGATATTCCCAAAATGCCCGATGTACAAACCGGGGCCGATCTCCGCGGAAAGATCCAGGTGAATGTCGAAGGCCGCCCTGACATAGCCGGTGATCAGCCAGTAGGCCGCCCAGCCAAAGGGCCGGAGCAAGGGGAGTCTTCCCGCGTCGCGCAGTAGGGTGAGGCGGCGCCCGAGCCGATAGCCCAGCAGTGCCTGCGTCCCCGCCGAAGTGAAGAGCAGGCGAACGACTTGGGAGGCGGAGACGTGGGTCGAGTGCTGCATGCGGCAGCAATCCGCGAGAAACGCCGAGGACATGGCGAGGTCAACTATCATCAGCGTCGGGGAGGGCATAGACAACCTCCCTCGACTGCCGCAGGCGGGTGTTGTCGTACCCTCGTTGGATGATCCGCCCAGGGTTGCCCCGGATGACAGACCGCGGGGGGACGCTGTAGGTCAGGTAGGTGCCCGGCAGCAACGTGGCGCCGTCGCCCACCTCCAGGTCCCCCGCGATGATGCATCCCGGTCCGATCCAGACCTCCCGGCCAATTCGGGGGCGCTGCACGTTGCCGTCGGCTACCCCGAACCCAATCGTGACGTGGTTGTGAATCAGCGAACCAGCTCCCACCCTCTGCGCGCCACACATGAGGTACCCCCCGTCAGGGAGGTAGACCGGGCCATCCAGCTCACAATCCCCAAGCATTTCCGACTTGCACCTGATCTTGGCCAGGTAGTAGGCCGGCATCTCGAGTATTCTGGCAAGCCACCATTTCAGGCTGCGCAGGTTGCGACGCGTCGTGGTGAAATATCCGATGCGATGAGCCGTGAGCAACCAAAGCCCCCTTGACCTGAATGCCGTCAGGAGCACTCGCCAGGATGCATCATGGTGCCCAAAGGACGTCAGCCGATGGTAGAAGTGCGCGTCGGCAGCCACCTGAGCAAATATCCGGAGCATATGGACTCTCTCGCGGCAGGGTGCCAGCCCGGCCAATTCGTGGCGGATTCCCAAGTTCGATGGAGGACAGACGGTCCGCGTGAACGCAAGTTCGATACCGGTTCACTTCAGCAATGCCGCCTCGGTGGCCCGTCACCGCGCCCGGACAATATTGGGGTCAGGACCGACCCGGGAGCAAGGCCGCACCGAGCTTTGGGGGAATTCGAGGCACTTGAGGAGGATTCCCTCAGAGGGAAACGGCGGAGCAATTGCAGTATCGGACCGACCGTCGCCGCCGCAGGGGGGCCCCAACACCACCCCCATGCCACATGGCTACCGGGCGGACACTCCCTCGACCCACTCCGCGATGTCTTCAACGACTTGGACATCCACCTTTCCATTGTCCCCGTACTCCGTCGGACTTGGCGCCCCGGTGCCGGCAATGAACAGGTGATTGAGGCTCGGATACTGCCGAAATTCCACCGCTGTATTCCCCGCCAGCCCCTCCCGCCACGCCTCGAAGTCCACCATCGTCACCTGGTAGTCGCGGCCGCCCTGCAAGATGAGGATCGGTATCCGAAGCTTGGCCGCGACAGAGACCGGGTGGTACGCCGCCAAGTCCAGCCAGTAGGCCGCCGGCGCGCCGAGGAGGAGCGTCCGCGAGCCAGAGTCTGCGGGGGTCAGCGCGCGGACCGCCGCCAGGCTCGGCGCGAGCCCCACGAGCGCCTTGTCGATGCCGGCGGTGTCCGCGCCCGGCAGGCCGCGCATGTAGGTGATTTGCTCCTCCATCATGTCCGTCAGTGGCCGAGTGGCGCCCGCCAGGATGACCAGCCCCGCGAGCGCGGTGTCCCGCGCACCGATCCGCGGCGCGAGCATGCCGCCCAGGCTGTGGCCCAGCACCACCACCCGGCCGGGGTCGACCTCGGGGAGGCCCCTGAGAAGCGCCGCCGCGGATAGCGCGTCGTCCACCACTTCCTCGTCGACGGTGAAAGTCCCGCCCATGAAGGAAAGCGGCGCCGCCTGGCTCGCTTGTCGTATCGGAGCACCACGATCCCGTGTTCGGCGAGGCCCCAGGCCAGGTCGCGGAATGGTTTGTTGGCACCGACCGTCTCGTCACGGTCGTTGGGGCCGGAGCCATGCACCAGGACGACGGCGGGGCCGGGGGCGGCCCCCGATGGAATGGAGAGCGTCGCCGGGAGACGCATCGTGCCGGTGGCAACCACGGTGTCGCGCTCGGTAAATCCGCCGGACTGCGCCGACAGGTGCAGCGACCAGATCAGCGACACGGCCAGGAACACGAAGGGCGCCCGAAGCCTCATCCGGCTGTGGGATTCCCGCCGGTGCCGCTCTCCCCCTTCTCCCGCCTCCACTCCAGGTACGAATACACCACCGGCCACAGGACGATCGGGAGGACCACAGCCAGCATGATCGTGACCTTCTTCCCGCTCGTCCCGAGGAGCGCCATCCCGAGGAACACCAGGCCCGCCAGTGAAAACGCGTATCCTCCGACCCGATGTGTCTTGCGCCAGACCCGCTCGCTGCTCAGCGTCCAAGGCGTCCGGATACCCATGAACCAGTTGGGCCGGATACGCGGCAGCAGGTTGCCGATGAACAGGAACAGCGCGCCAAGCAGCACCGGAATCGCCGCATTGATATCGACAGGCCACCCAAGCGCGGAGCCGAGGACCAGGACCTGGATCACGGCCACGAAGCCGATGAGCACGTTGACCAGGAGGAAGTACACGGAGCCGTGGAACTCGTAGTTCTTCTTGAGCGGATCGATGTGGGGGAGCGCGGCGAAGATCAGCGTCAGCAGCGCCATCATCCCCGGCATCAGGAAGGCTGCAAAAGCCGGCGACGACCAGCCGTTGGGCTCGCCGTTGGCCCCCCAATGCGTCACGACCCGTGCCGGCAGCTGCGGCCACGCCCACCACGAAAAGGCGAGCGTGGCGATGGTGATGAACACGGCGGGCATCATCTTACGCATTGCGGCGCTCCTTGCGGCGGGGGGCGATTTCCAGCAGGTGCTGCAGGGCGTCCTGCACCACGGTGGTGTTGAGCGAGTAGCGGATGAACTGGCCATCTCGGGTGGCGAGCACCAGCCCGGCCTCCTTCAGCACCGACAGATGATGCGAGACCGATGCCCACGCCACAGGAAATTGCGCGGCAATCTCGCCGGCGGGGAGGTCCCCGTCCCGCAGCATGGCGAGAATGGCCCGGCGGGTCGGGTCGGCGAGGGCTTTGAAGGTCTGGTCGATCATGGTGCTAAGATATCTGCCTAAATGTCTAAGTCAACCAGTTAGTGTCACCCCCGCGAAAGCGGGGGTCCAGTGACTCGGCATCTGGATTCCTGCTTGCGCGGGAATGACGGGAGGACCACCACCTGCCTCCCTGCCCCGCTGCCTCCCAGCCCCGCCTCCTTGCCCCGCTTCCCCTCCGGTATGACTTTTCTCCGATGCCCCGTGTCGATACCGCCGTCGAGGACCGCACCCGCCGAGTGCGCAGCGTCCTGCTGGCCGTCCTCCTCGCCAACCTGGGAGTGGTGGCGGTGAAGTTCGGGGTGGGGTTCGGGATCGGTTCACTGGCCGTGGTCGGCGACGCAGTGCACTCCTCGGTGGACGCGATCAACAATGTCTTCGGGCTTGCCGTCGTCCGCTTCGCCTCCAAGGGACCGGACGCCGACCACCCCTACGGCCACGCCAAGTTCGAGAGCCTCGGCGCGCTCATCATCGTGGTCTTCCTCTCGCTCTCGGTGTTCGAGTTGCTGCGCGGCGCCTGGGCGCGCCTCCTGGAGGGCGCGCCTGCCCTTGTCATCTCGCCGCTGCAGGTCGGGCTGCTCACCTTCACCCTGCTGATCAATCTCTGGGTCGTGTGGTATGAGACCCGTGCCGGACGCCGCCTCAACAGCCCAATCCTGCTGGCTGACGCCTCGCACACCAGGGTCGACGTCTTCATCACGATCGCTGTTCTCGGCGGACTCTACCTGACTCATCTCGGCTACCCGATGGCGGACCCGATCCTGGCCATCGTCGTCGCCTTCCTGGTGGTCCGGGTCGGCTGGGAAATCGTGGGCCATTCCCTGCCGACCCTCGTGGACGGCGCCGCGGTGGACGAACCGTCGATCCGGATCGCCGCCGAGGCGGTGGATGGGGTCCGCTCGGCGTATGCCATCCGCTCACGCACCGCCGCGGCGCTCACCTTTGCCGAGGTGACGATCGCGGTGGATGGCGCCCAGAATGTGGCTGCCGCACACGAGATTGCCGATGCGGTCGAGGACAAGCTGCGCGACGACCTCGGCTTCAACCACGTCCAGGTCCACGTCGAGCCATGCTGACCCTCGAGCAGGCCCGCCAGCAGCGCCGCCGCCGGTCTCCGCCGTCGCTCAAGCAGCAGTATCAGGAATTCGTCATGCAGCGGGTCGAGGCGTTCAAGAACTCGATGTCGCGCGAGGAGCTGCTGAGGCTGGGCGACGAGGCCGTCTCCGAAATGGAGGCCACCATCCAGGGTCAGTTCATGCTGACCGAGGTGCTGATGGTGGACCAGGTGGACCGCCTGATTATCAAGCGGCTTCGGCTTCGGTCCTATGCGAAATGGCGGGAGCAGTACCTGACCCTGCGGGCGGCGCAGCGCGAACCGATGCACTGGGGAGTCGATCCGAGCAGTCCGGTGGCGCGCATCCTTCCCCGGCTCGAGCCCGGCGACACGGCTCTTGTCTTCGGTTCAGGGGCAGAGCCCGTCACCTATCTCCTTGCCGCCCACGACGTGGATGTCTGCTTCGTGGCAGGCAGCATCGGCACGGTGGAACGGGTCGAGTCGCGGATGGCCTCGGAATCGCTCGGGAGCCAGTTCGAGGCGTTCGTGGTTCCGGTCGGTGGCCGATTCACCGCGTTCGTTCCACGGGTCGATCTGGTCGTCCTCGACGCGGGGGAGCTCACGGCGCTCGACCCCGAGGCGCGGCGCATGGTGGTGGAACAGCTGCAGTCGCTGACGGAAGCGGGGGGCGTCCACGCAGTGCTGCCCACCCGGAGCCTTGCCCCCCATGCCTTCCGGACGCTGTACGAGGGCTGGGAACAGGAGGAGGCGGAGAGCGGCAAGACAGGCAGGGGCCGGCGGGAGGGATTGCTCTTCTCGCGAGAATTGGGTCGAAACGACACGCGGTGACCAAATCAGGCGTGTCACTCAGACACGACCCATCAACTCGCCTACCTCTAAACCAATTAGCTATAACGACTTACATAATCGTGCCGAGCGGCACGGCTGGTGCACTTACGTGGTGGTCCCGGCACGAGGCCGGGAATCACCACCGCGAGGAAGTGCCAGATGACCAGCCTCCCAGTTCTACTCGATGAGACGACCGTCGGCATCGTGATCCGCACGCCGAGCGCCGCCCCGCGTCCCGTTCGGTTCTGGGCGTATCTGTGGGCAACGGACGAGGCGACCGAAGGCCGTCCCTGGCATGAGCGGGTTCCGGTGGAGCGCGTCGCGGCCGCCTGATCGAATTCGGTGGTGCTGGAAATTCAGAAGCCCCTGGTCGAATGACCGGGGGCTTTGTCGTGGTGGGAAACGCATGGGGCCGGCAGCTGGCCGGCCCCGTTGCACCGTTCGAAGCACACTACGCTTCGAGCTACTTGCCCTTCTTGGCAGGTGCCTTCTTCTTGGCGGGCGCCCGCTTCTTGGCAGGAGCTTTCTTCACAGCCTTCCTGGCGGCCTTCTTCGCTGGCGCCTTCTTGGCGGCCTTCTTGGCTGCGCGCTTCTTGACTGCCATGCTGACCTCTGGTGTCGAGGAATCCCGCCGGCCCGAATGGCCATCCGGATATTACAACATCGCGCATTTCGGATTTCGCGCAATAGCCGAGACCGGGCGAAGTCGTTGCTGGGCGTTGAGATGGATCGGCACGCTCAAGCACTTCGTTAGCGGTAACGCGGGATCGAGACCTCGCCGAGGGTGCATGGCGATGAAAACTGGGAGGACTAGGTCGAGACCGACTTCATCGTGCAACTGTTGGCATTCATCCATCGACAGTTGGTCCAACTCGGTTCCCGCGCGCACTGGATCATTCTCGACAGTGAGGGCAACAGACCTGCGGCATACGCAGCACGGTCGACGCCGAACACCCGTGGGTGCGCAAAGCACCCCGCCCGTAAATCATTATGCAACAACGTGATATGTCGAGGCGGAGAAGGGGCACATCGGCACGGACTTTGCCCGACAGAAGAGCAGCTCGGACCAGGAGTGACCATCCGCACTCACGGCCCCCGGGCTCCTCACAGATGAGGCACGTCCCTCCATGCTCCCACGTCCGCACCCCGGTGTGCTGTTCAAGACCGTCTCCGACGGCGCCGTGTTGCTGCACGTGGAGGAGGAGATCTACTTCGGCCTGAACGATGTTGGCGCGCGCATCTGGCAGATGCTCCCCCCGAATAGCACGAATCTCGAGGACCTCTGTGCACGCCTGTCGCAGGTGTACGCGGATGTTGCCCCCGACGTACTCCGGGCCGATGTGATCGAACTCCTGGCTGAGCTCGAAGCAAATCAGTTGGTGGTGACTGCGTGACAAACCCGGCTACCTCGGAGTCCCGCATCGGGCACCTGACGCGCCGGCTGTTCAGCCTGCCGGCGCGGGAGTTCGGAGAACTCCTGGTTGCACAAGGGTACCTCGTACGGGCCCTGTGGACCGTGCGCCGGCGACCAAAGGGCGAGCTGCTCCGCCCCGTGGACGGGGTCGCGCCCACCCACTCGCATCCCGATGCCGCCCAACTCACCCGGCTCGTCACTGCCGTCGATCGGGCCGCCAATCACGGCGTATTCCGTCCCACCTGCCTGGTTCGCGCGGTGGCCCTCGAGCGGATGATCGTTCGCGCCGGGGCGGGCCCGGCGGTCGTCCGGGTCGGGGTGCAACGCGACGACCAGCAATTCCACGCCCACGCGTGGATCGAACTTGATGGCCGCGTGGTCGGCGATGAACCGTCCCGGGTCCGCCGCTTCACGCCCCTCCACGATTTCTCGGCGCTGGCACGGTGAGCGGGATTCTCGCTGTCACGGGACCGATGGACGAAACGCGGCTCGATGGCGCGCTCGCGCGCCTCGCGCGCCTGGGCGGGAAGGACGAGCAGGTCTGGTCCGAAGAAGGCACCACGCTCGCGGTGACCCGGAAGCCGTGGGAGCTGCACGCCGACTTCTCCGGACCCGTTCTGCTGATCGAAAAGCCGGACCTCGTGGTGGCGGCTGACGCCTCGCTGTACGATCGCGCGGGACTCACGCGGGCACTCGCTTCAGCCGGTGTGACTCCGGACGGTTTCACCCCGTCCGCGCTCATCGAAGCGGCGTACCGGGCATGGGGCCCTGCACTGGCTGAGCATCTCGTCGGCGACTACGCGTTCGTAATCTGGGACCGCCGCCTGCGCCGGCTGGTGGCCGCGCGAGACCCGCTCGGCATGCGAGCGCTGTATTGGGCGAAGCTCGGGGACCGGGTCGCGGTCGCCTCCTCCTCAAGGGCACTCGCCGAATTGACGGGCCGCGCCGACACGTTGAACCTCGCCTCCCTCGGCGCCCAGGTGGCCGGCCTGATCTGGAGCAACGGGACAGATACCGCGTTCGTGGGCGTCGATCCCGTCCCGGCCGCCCACCAGCTGATCTGGGAAGATGGGCGCACTCGCCTGGAGCGATTCTGGCATCCGCCGGTCGCACCCGACCGGCGGCCAACCGACGCCGCCGAGGCGGCACTCGAACTCCGGTCCCTTCTGGGGAGGGCCGTCACCGAGCGGATGGGGAGTGGCCCGAACAGCGTGTGGATGAGCGGGGGCTGGGACTCAACGGCGGTGTTCGCGGCCGGCCAGCAGGCGCTCGCGGATTCCGAGCGGCCGCGCCTGCGGCCGGTGTCGATCAGTTATCCCGAAGGGGACCCGGGGCGCGAGGACGAACTCATCGAGCAGGTTGGTCAGCACTGGAACGCGCCCATCCACTGGATCGAGAGCGAGGAGATTCCGCTCCTCGACGACCTTGAGGCACGCGCCGGCCTGACCGACGAGCCACCCGTGCACCTGTATGAACTCTGGAACCGGGATCTCGCGCGGGGCTCCCGCGCCATCGGCGCCCGGGTTGCGCTGGACGGGTGCGGCGGCGACAATCTCTTCCAGGTCTCGGATGTGATTCTCGCCGACCTGCTCCAAGGCGGCCGGCTGTTCGAATTCGCCACGCGGGCCCGCTCGCGGCGCGCACTCGGCTGGAAATATCTCGCGAAGGCGGGCGTGCTCCCCCTGCTCCCCGATGCACTGGTCCGGGGGGGAGAGCGGGTGGCCGGGCGCCGCCTTCCCAGGCACTACATGGAGCATCGACCGGCCGAGTGGATGCGCGACGAATTCCTCTCGGCGCATGGGCTTCGGGAACGTGCGCTGGAAACTCTGCGCGCCGGTCCCGGCGACAGCCTGGCACAGGCCGAAAACATTCTCTTCGTCAATGCCCCGCTATGGGGATGGGCCGGCGGCTACATGCGGGGCGTGCTGCTGCAGGAGGGGGTCGAGGCTCGCTCCCCGCTGCTCGATCTGCGGGTCGTCGAGTTTGCGCTCCGCCGTCCGGTGGCGGAGCGGGCGGATCGGCGGGAGACCAAGATCCTCCTCCGTCGCGCGATGCGCGGACTGCTCCCCGACACCGTCCTTGCGCCCAGGGCACATCGCACCGGAACCACGGCAGGGTTCTCGAAGCGGCGCATGCGGGAGGCCTACCCGGCGCTGCTCCGGCGACTTTTCGAACAGCCGCTCCGCCTCGCCGAGCTCGGCATCGTCGACGCGGCCGCCCTTCGTGCCGCGGCGGACCGCTGGAGCACCGGGGGAGATGCGTCGGTCCGGGTCGGATTGTTCGACACCCTGAGAGTGGAGTTCTGGTTGCGCGGGCTGGAGCGATCCGTCAGGCCCACGAGGACCCGTTCCAGTCGAACGAAAGCATTGGATGAAGTTTCCGTCGCCTAGAGCGACGGGCTGTGCCGGCAGATTCCGGCAAGACTCGAGCGTACCACGAGGAGGTGATTGTCACATGTATAACAAGCCAGCACTGCAGCGGTTCGGTTCGCTCAGAGACCTCACCCTGATCGGATGGGGTGCCGACGGAGACGGCGGCATCCAGGGGTACGGGCTCATCGTAGCAGGCATTACCGACGGCTGCGAATGGTCTGGCTGCCGGTCCTAGGACCGATCGGGTTGTCCGGTCGGCGGCTCCCAACGCGCCGTCCGGGCCCCCCAGCCTCCCCGCCAATGCCTGATTACAACATCTTCGGAGGGAGCTTTCGCTCGGGACTGGTTTTCCCGGAGCTCACGCCCGTACCGGGGCTTCCAGCGCGGTGGCTGCTCGATATCAGCTCCCATACCCGCGACATTTCCAACGCGACTCCGGTCGGCCGCGAGGAGGTCGAGAAGGGGATCGCGGTGACTCTTGCCCAGCACGCCGACGGGTTCCGTCTGGTGTTCGACGACACGGGCACCTTCGACATCTCTGTGGACGGCAGCCGGATTGAATGGACGCCGCCTCCTGAGCCAGACCTTGCGGCTGCTCGCAAGGACATCCTGGGGCGCGTGTTCGCCGTCTGCCTGCACCAGCAGGGGGTCTTGGCGTTGCACGGCAGCGCAGTCGAGCTCTCGGGAAGCGCCGTGGCGTTCCTGGCCCCGAAGTTCCATGGCAAGTCCACCACAGCCGCTGCGCTGGTCGACGCCGGGGGTCGGCTGCTCGCCGACGATATCGTCGCGATCACAACGGACGGCGCTCCAGTCGTCCTCCCCAGCATCCCCTTCATCCAGCTCTGGAAGGACTCCGCCGCGCGCGTCGCTTCGGCATCGGTGGCCGTGCCTGGAGACGAGGGTGGACCGAAGCTTCAGCGGCAATGGAAGGGGCCCGACCGGAACTCGAGTGACCCCGCTCCGTTGGCCGCCGTCTACCTGCTGGCGCCTGTCCAGCCGGGCGATTCAGGTGGCGTCAAACGCACCCGCCTTTCCGCTGTCGAGGGAGCGCTCGCCATGCTCGGCCAGGCGAAGATCGGCAGCCTGCTTGGCGTGGAACGCCGGGCCGAGCTGCTGCAGGCGACGGGCGACCTGGCGGACCGCGTCCCCGTCTACCGGCTGGAAATTCCCCGGGACTTCGAACGCCTCCCCGAGCTCACCGCCGCCCTCTGGAGTTGGCACCAGGCGAGCGAGGGTTTGTGATGACCCAGCCCGCGATATCGCAGACGCCAACAGATCATGCCCTGATCCGTGTGAACGGATTGGTCAAGAGCTTTCCTGTGCGCCGCCCGTGGGCGGCGACCCTCCGGCGCCCGCTCCAGCATTCCCGCGTCGAGGTGCTCCGCGGCGTTTCGCTCGAGGTGCGGCGGGGCGAATTCTTCGGACTCCTCGGTCCCAACGGGGCGGGCAAGACCACGCTCTTCAAGATCCTCGCCACCCTGATCCTGCCTGATGCCGGCACCGTCGAGGTGGCCAGCATCGATGCGGTGCTCCGCCCGGACGCAGTCCGCGACCTGTTGACCCCTGTCATTGCCGACGAGCGCAGCCTCAACTGGAGGCTGACGGGAACCGAAAACCTCCTGCTGTACGCGGCGCTCTATGGACTACCGCCCGCCGATCGGCATTCCACCGCTCGGCGCCTGTTGGAGACGGTCGGGCTCACCGAGGCCAGCGATCGCATGGTGGGGACCTATTCCTCCGGGATGAAGCAGCGGCTGCTCATTGCACGGGCATTGCTGTCTCGCCCTTCGGTGCTCCTCCTCGACGAACCGACCCGCAGCCTCGACCCGGTGAGCGCTCGCGACTTCCGTCGATTCCTGCGGGAGGAAGTGGCGGGCCGGCAGGGGTGCACCGTGATGCTGGCCACACACGACGCCGACGAGGCGTTGGAACTGTGCGACCGGCTTGCCGTGCTGCATCGCGGCCGCCTTGTGGCGCAGGGCACCGCACGGGAGCTGGCCGATGTCGCCGGAGAGCGCCGCTACCGGATCATGGTTCCCGGGGAGAAGGCGCCCGCGGCACTGGCGCTCCTTTCGACCTTGGGACACCCTGGCTTCGCAGTCGTCGCCGCAGGTGCCGCCGACGGGTGGACGAGCCTCGAAGGGGATCTTGCCGGGGGCGTAACCGCTTCGGCCGAGGTGCTGCGCCGACTGGGTGCGGCTGAGATGCCGGTAGCGGAGTTCGCGCGCATTCCGATGCCGCTCGCCGATCTCATCGAGCGACTCGTGGCACGAGGCGATCAGGCATGAGCAAGGTCCTGGCCCTGATCGAGGCGCAGTGGCGGGTCGCGATGAGCTATCGCCTGCAAACCCTGCTCTCCTTCGGCGGGTTGGTCTTTACCGTGGTGCCACTCTTCTTCATTGCGCAGGCGGTGCAGCCGGTGATGGCGAACGCGATCCGCGACGAGGGAGGCAACGCGTTCGGGTTCCTCCTGATCGGCACCGTGGCGCTCCTCCTGGTGACCACCGCCCTCTCGGTCGTCCCTTCCGCACTCGCCGGGGGCATCGGAAGCGGGACGCTCGAGGCGCTGCTTAGTACTCCGACCCCGATGCCCACCCTGGTCGTCGGCATGAGCGCCTTCCCGCTCGTCATGGCATCGCTGCGAGCGGGAGTGCTTCTGGCCGGAGGATGGCTCCTCGGCGCGAGCATCGCCCCGGCGGCGCTCCCGCTCGCGCTCGTCATCCTTGCCGTCATCGTACTGGCACACGCCGCCATCGGACTCCTCAGCGGGGCGATGGTCCTCGCCTTCCGGACGGCGGGCCCCCTGTCGCGCCTCGTACTCATCTCCTCCAGCCTGCTCGGCGGAGTGTATTATCCGACCCATGTCATTCCTTCCTGGCTCAGGGTGGTGTCGGATATGCTCCCGTTGAGCTACGGCCTGCGCGCCCTCCGACCAGTCCTGCTGCAGGATGCCTCGATCGGTGACGTGGCCCCGGACCTGGCCTGTCCTGCTCGGGGAAACGGCTGTGCTGGTGGCGCTGGGAGTCGGTGTCTTCTCGCTCGCCTTTCGCCATGCGCGCCGCCAGGGCACGCTGGCCCAGTACTAGCGACCCGGCCGCAGATGCCTGTCCTTCCTCCGGAGGCACGCCTCCTGCTTTTCGCCACCCGCGCTCCCACCCCGGAGGACGATCGTGTCATCCGCGAGCTCGTCGAGGGGCCGA
This sequence comes from uncultured Gemmatimonadales bacterium, assembly GCA_963705985.1. Taxonomy (GTDB): domain Bacteria; phylum Gemmatimonadota; class Gemmatimonadetes; order Gemmatimonadales; family GWC2-71-9; genus SPDF01. Next base: position 1,153,656 of record CAVPLK010000003.1, read on the forward strand.
TAAATTGGCGCCTGGTAGGGGCACTCGCGGAGCGCGAAAAGTTGCTCCCGGTACTTTGGAACCGGCTCCACGGCCACACCTGCCGCGGTGCCGCCCGAAATTGCTGAGCGGATTCACGCCCAGGCCGCCGTGACCGAATTTCGGATGGCGATGACGGAGACGGTACTCCAGGATGTCCTGCGGCGACTCGCGGCCGAGAACATTCACGTCATGCTTCTCAAGGGCGCTGCGCTTGCACTGACGGTGTACCCGTCGTTTGCCGCGCGGCCAATGGGAGACGTGGACATCCTCGTCCACCCGGAGGAGGCCCAGCGCGCCTGGCAATGCCTCGTGGACGCGGGATGGACGCCGGAACTCAGCGGCGGGGAGAAATTCTATGAGGGGCATCACCATCTGGTCGCCCTGAAGGACCCGAAGGGGCTGCAGCTGGTCCTCGAGGTGCATCGGGCCATGCTTCCGGTGGCCGGCCCATTTCAACTCGACGAATCGGAGGTATGGGGGGAGGCGCACACCGTCCCGGCGGGTCAATCGACCGCATGGGTGCCAGCTAGCCACCATCTACTGCTTCACCTCTGTGTTCATTTCGGGTGGTCGGACATGCTCTTGTCCGGACTGGGTAGGACGGTACGGGACGTCACGGCGCTGCTGGAGCCTGAGACGTTTGACTGGCCCCGTTTCATCCAGCTCGCTCGCCGTGCGAAGGCATCGTCCTGTGCCTATTGGACCCTTCGGATCGCGCGAGATCTCGCCGGGGCCGGCGTGCCCGAGTCGGCGCTGACCGCGATGCGCCCGCGCGGCCAACTTGGCGTCGCTCAGGCGCTCGAACGCGCCCAGATCGCGTCGGCACTGACGGGGGCGTGTCCCTCCATTCGACTCACCCGGGTCCTGTGGAGTGCCGCCATCCGCCGCAGTCGCGTCGGGGCATGGGAAGGCGCGCCCATGGCAAGTCGGTGAGGGGTTCGCGGAAGCCTTTCCCATCGGGCGGGCAAGTCGGGGCACGCGGGCGCGAGCCCATCTGAGGGGATGGACCAGGTGGCTCCGATTTGCGGGGATCGCTGGAATCCCGCGGCGCATCGTGTGACGACGCGATGGGCAGGCCCTGCCCCAGCTAACCGCGCCTGAAGAGTCCCATCGACCGCCCTCCCCTCGCCCCGATCCACGCCCCGAACATCGCCATCAGCACGACCGGCCACTCCGGGTACGCGCACCCGGCCCGGTTGGCGCTCAGGAAGAGGGCCATGAGGGCGGCGACCGCAAGAATGCTCGGACGGTTCGCCAGCGCCAGCCCGAGCACAATGAACGAGATGAAGGACGGAATGAGGACCCACCACACGATTCCGTCGGTGGCGCGATTGAACAACGCACTGAGGTAGAGGTCGGGCGAGAGGGTGAGTGACGATTCGGCGCACGACACTACCCCGGGTCGCGGCAAGTCGCAAGCGCTTCCCCGTGCCCGTCAGGCTGATGTGCACCGTGTCCCCGGCCGTGCTGGGGATGGCATCGCTCACCGCCATCCAGGGGCTCGACAACCCAACCCAGACCAACTCGAGTCGCTGATACGCCTTGAGCGTCTGCCCCTCCTGCCGCAGGATCAGGAAGGGTTTGTTCCCTTCACCCACCGCTGATCTCGAACAACTGCTGGGCCTCTGGAGACGCCGGTCCGGTGATGATCGTGGCACTGAGCGCGGTCGTGTCTGACGCGGAGAGGAGGGCCCGTAGCGCAGGTTGGTTCGGCACGCGACCGGGAGACAGCGGGACACCCTGAAGGCTCGCGCCGAGGAGCTTGCCCCCGAACGGCTGGAGCCCATCGGCTGCATGCCCCCACTCCACCACCCATTCGGCTGGGCCAGGGATGGCTGGCCGTACAACTTGCGCCCCAAAGAGCCAGACCAACACAACCATGACCGCCGCGATCGGCGCCACTTTCGGCCACCAGCGGGCACGCCGGTGCCAATGAACCACCACCAGCACACCGAACAGCGCGCCCGCCACGTTGGCTCCCACATCGGCGATCGAGGCGAATCGGCCTGCGATCCACCAATACTGGGCCAGCTCGATGGCAAGGCCGACCAGGGTGGCGGTTGCCATCGCCGCAATGGGGCGCAGCCCGAATAACACGAGGCCGGCGCCCAGCGGGACGAAGAGCACGACGTTGAGCACAACATCGGATGGCGAGCAGCAGGAGGCGGCAAGGAACAGGTGGGCGGCGGGATGGGGCCGCAAGGTGGCCCACGCGATCAACGCCGCTCCGGCCACCGAGAGCACCATTCCTCCGATACGGTGGGTTTCCGACTCGGCCGGACGATCGGTTCTTGGCATCTCCAAAGCTACACCGATGCCCTTGCCGCCACGCCTCAAGCCCCGTAGAATCGATCCATCCCTTCCACGTGTGAGCCGTAGCCGACGATGCCTTCGCTGACAGTCAACGGACAGACCGTGCCGATCGCCGAGGGCGACACGATCCTCGATGCGGCCCGCGCGCAGGGCATCGAGATCCCGACTCTCTGCTGGTATCCGAAACTCCCCACGGTGGGCAACTGCCGCATCTGCCTCGTGTCGGTCGAGGGACAGGGGAAGCTGCTCCCCGCCTGCGCCACGCCGGCGGCGGATGGGATGGTGGTCGAGACCGAGAGTGAAGCAGCCGCGGACAACCGTCGTGGCGTGCTCGGCATGCTGCTCGAACGCTACCCACTGGAACACCTGCGCGGAAATGGCAGTGCACCCCAGCCGCGCAACGAATTCGAAGTGTATGTGAAGCAGTACGAAGTGCCGATCCCCACTGAGCAACCGCTTGGCCTCCGTGGCGGCGACACCCGCCCCGGCGACGTGATGATTCAGCACGACATGTCGCTCTGCATCCTCTGCACCCGCTGCGTGCGGGCCTGCGACGACATCCAGGAAGTGGGCGTGCTCGATGTCGGCCAGCGTGGCCCCCACACCGAGATCATCGTCGGCGGCGACGGCGACCCGGACCACGCCGGCTGCACCTGGTGCGGGGAGTGCGTCCGGGTCTGCCCCACCGGCGCCATCTTCGAAGTCATCCCGCGCGAGCGGTTCGGGGCGGAGGCGGTCCGGAATCCCGACACCATCACCCGTTCGGTCTGCCCGTACTGCGGCGTCGGCTGCCAGGTCGATCTCCACGTGAAGGACGGAGAGCTGGTGCGGGTCACCTCGCCGTGGATCGAGGAGAACACGCCGAACCAGGGCAGCACCTGCGTGAAGGGCCGGTTCGGCACCGACTACGCCCAGCATCGTGACCGGCTCACCGTTCCGCTGATCCGCAAGGGTTGGGTGCAGGATGGGAAGGCGTGGCGCTGGACCGGCGAGCTCCCGCGCCGCCGCGAAGGTCCCTGGCAGACCATCGAGGAAATCGGCGGCGGCAAGAAGCCCCGCCCCCCAAAGCGCAGCATCGGGAAGCCTCCGCAGACGGGACTGCCCATAGTGGGCGACGGCGACGTGCGCGACCGCGCCACCACCCCCGCCGAGTGGTACGACGCCTTCCGAGAGGCCACCTGGGAAGAGGCGATGAGCCTCACCGCCCAGGAACTGCTTCGCATCAAGACCCAGCACGGCCCCCGCTCCCTCGCCGCACTCTCCTCCGCCAAGTGCAGCAACGAGGACAACTACCTCTTTATGCGCATGGTACGGGGCGCGCTGGGCACCAACAGCGTGGACCACTGCACCCGGCTCTGCCACTCCACCTCGGTGTCGGCCATGAGCCGCGCCCTCAGCACCTCGGCGGCATCAGGCTCGATGCGGGAAATCGAGGAGGCGTGCGACGTCATCTTCGTCTCCGGCGCCAATGTCACCGAAAACCACCCGGTCTTCGGGGCACTCATCAAGCGGGCCGTGACCCGGGGCGCGAAGCTCGTCGTGGCCGACGTGCGACGGACTGAACTGGCGGCACTGGCCGATGTGCACCTCCAGCTCCTGCCGGGTACCGATGTGGCGCTCTACAGCACCATGCTCAACCACATTCTGGGCAAGGGGCTCGAGGACAAGAAGTTCATTCGCAATCGGACGAAGGAATTCGAGCAGGTACGGGCCGCCGTGGCGCCCTACACGCTCGAGGTCGGGCAGAAGATCACCGGCGTGCCGGCCGACAAGATCGCCATGGCGGCGGAGCTCTACGCCCGCGGTCCCAACACATCGACGCTGTGGGCCATGGGCCTGACCCAGCACGCCACCGGCACCGATATCGTGGCGAGCCTGCTGAACCTGCTGCTGGCCTGTGGGATGATCGGCCGGTGGGGCGCGGCAATGCTGCCGATCCGCGGCCAGAACAACGTGCAGGGCGCCAGCGACGTCGGCGCGATTCCCTTTGCCTATACCGACTATCGCACCGTCACCAGCCCAGAGAACCGCGCCGACTACGCCAGGGCGTGGGGCATCCCCGAGGACGGCACTCTCCCTCGAGGACGGCCTGATGGTGACGGAAATGACCAAGCCAGACAGCGGAGTGCGTGGCCTGTATGTCATGGGAGAGAATCCGGTCATCTCCGACCCCGATGTGGCGCACGCCGAGGAATGGGTGCGCGGTCTCGAGTTCCTCGGCGTGCAGGACCTCTTCCTGACCGACACCGCGCGCTGGGCCGACGTGGTGCTGCCGGGGTCGTCCTTCGCGGAGAAGGAAGGGACTTTCGCCAACACGGAACGGCGCATCCAGCTCTCCTCCCCCGCCCTCGCACCGCCCGGACAGGCCCGCCGCGACCTCGATATCCTGATCGATTTGACGGAGCGCCTCGGGTCTCAAGAGCGAATACGCCGGTGCCGAAGAGGTGATGAAGGAGATCGCTTCGGTGACGCCCTCCTGGGCAGGCCTCACCTACGACGGGCTGCGCCGACACAACTTCGGCCTGCAGTACCCGGTGCTGACGCCCGACTCGGACGGCACCGCGTTCCTGTTCGAGGACAAGTTCCCGACACCCGACGGCCGGGCGCTCTTCGTGCCGGTGGAGTTCCTGCCGCCCAACGAGCTGCCGGACGCCGAAGTATCCCTTCGTGATGGGCACCGGCCGGCAGATGTACCACTGGCACACCGGCACCATGACCCGCCGCTCGACGGGCCTGGACTCTCGTGAACCCGTACCAACGGTGGAGATGCATCCGGAAGATGTGGCAGCACTCGGCGTGACCGACGGCGAGACCGTCCGCATCACCTCCCGGCGGGGCAGCATCCTGATCGGCGTGCGCGCCTCGGATCGACAGGCCCGCGGGCAGGTGTTCGTGCCGATGCACTACCGCGAGGCGGCGGCCAACCTGCTCACCAATCCCGCGCTGGATCCGTATGCGAAGATTGCAAGTTTCAAGGTGAGCGCCGTGCGCATCGAGCGGGCCTAGTCCGCCAGCCTCGCTATATTTCCGCCCTACCCCAACCTCGGCTCTCCATGCGCGCTCTCGTCAAAACCGCCCCCGGCATCGGCATGGAGCTGCGGGAGGTGCCCGTTCCCGCCTGCGGCCCCAATGACGTCCTGATCCGGGTCCACCACGCGGGTGTCTGCGGCACCGACCTCCACATCTGGGAATGGGACTCCTGGGCCAGCAACCGGCTCAAGCCGCCGGTGGTCATCGGCCACGAGTTCGCCGGCCGGATCGAGAAGATGGGGCCGGAGGCGGAAGCGGAAGGGCTGCTCTCCGTCGGCGACCTGGTCACGGCGGAAGGGCACATCATCTGCGGCCACTGCCTCCAGTGCCGCACCGGCAACGGCCACCTCTGCCAGCGCACCTCCGATCATCGGCGTGGATCGCGACGGCGCCTTCGCCGACTACATCGCGATGCCCGCCTCCAACGTGATGAAGCTCGGCGGCATCCCCACCGAAATCGGCGCCATCATGGATCCGATGGGCAACGCCTTCCACACCGTCCTCGAGGGCGACGCCGTCATCGGGAGCACCGTGCTGGTGCTGGGCTGCGGCCCGATCGGCTGCTTTGCGGTCGGGGTAGCCCGCGCCGCCGGCGCCTCGCTGGTCATCGCCAGCGACCTCAACGACAAGCGGCTCGGCATCGCGAAGCAGATGGGCGCACATGTCACGCTCAACCCAAACAAGGACGATGTCCTCGCGCGGGTGCGCGAGCTCACCAACGGCGACGGGGTGGATCTCGTCTGCGAGATGAGCGGCCACCCGGCCGGACACGCCCAGGCCTTCGCGGTGGCCCGGCTCGGCGGCCGGGTCAACCTGCTCGGCACACCGAGCAAGACCACCGAGGTGAGCTTCGCGCGGGACATCATCTTCAAGGGACTGACACTCTACGGGGTGACGGGCCGCAAGATGTACCACACCTGGCATGTCGATGCAGCGCTACCTGCGCGCCGGGCAGATCGATCCGATGCCTGTCGTCACCCACCGCTTCCCACTCGAGCAGATTGCCGACGCCATCCAGGTCATCAAGGACGGGCAGGCCGGCAAGGTCATCCTGGAGATCGGCTCGTGAGCACCAACCTCGACACGCGCATCCACGCCGAGCTGGCGCAGTTCAAGGCCGACGGCGTCTACAAGCAGCTCAACTACCTGGCCAGCCCGCAGGCCGCACGGGTGGAGATGGAGGGACGCGGCTACGTCATCATCCTCTCGTCCAACAACTACCTCGGACTGTCCAACGAGCCGGCGGTGGTGGCGGCGGGCAAGGAGGCGCTCGACCGGTACGGCGCCGGCACCGGCTCGGTCCGGTTCATCTGCGGCACCTTCTCGATCCATCGCGAACTCGAGGCGGCCTGTGCCCGGCTGGTGGGCACCGATGCCTCGCTCAGCTTCGTGAGCTGCTGGAACGCCAACGAGGCGCGTGCCCGGCACCCTGCTCACCGAGGACGACCTCATCCTGAGCGACCAGCTCAACCACGCCTCGATCATCGACGGCCTGCGGCTCGCCAAGGCCATCACCAAGTGCCAGACCGGTGTCTACAAGCACGGCGACCTCGACGACCTCCGCGCCAAGCTGGCCGCGGCCACCGACCGCAAGGTCAAGATGGTGATCACCGACGGGGTCTTCTCGATGGAAGGGGCCATCGCCAAGCTGCCCGACATCGCGGCCATCTGCCGCGAGTACGGGGCGGTGCTCGTGGTGGACGACTCCCACTCCACCGGCGTCCTCGGCAAGACCGGCCGCGGCACCGCCGAGCACTTCGGGATGGTGGGCGAGGTGGACATCATCACCTCGACGCTCGGCAAGGCACTGGGCGGGGCGGCGGGCGGGCTTCGTGGCCGGTACCGCCGAGGTCTGCGACTACCTGACCCAGCGGGCGCGGCCCCAGCTCTTCTCCAACGCCCTGCCGGCCACCGTGGCGGGCAGCGCCCTGGCGAGCATCGAGTTCCTCGAGCGCGCACCCGGAGCGGGTCACCCAGCTCCGCGAGAACGCCAACTACTTCCGGGAGCAGCTCCTCGGGCTCGGCTTCGCGCCCCTGGCGGGCGAGACCCCGATCATCCCGGTCATCCTGGGGGAGACCTCCGCCGCCATCCGGATGAGCAACATGCTCCTCGACGAGGGGGTGTTCGTGACCGGGTTCGGCTTCCCGGTGGTGCCCCAGGGCCAGGCCCGGGTCCGCTGCCAGGTCTCGGCGGCCCACTCCAGGGCCGATCTGGATGAGGCGCTGGCAGCCTTCAAGAAGGTCGGGACGAAGCTGGGGCTGATCTAGCCCCCAACCCCAATCCCCTAGGCGTCTTGCAACCCCCCCGTCACCCTGCAAGTCGGTGCGCTGGTTCCCCCCCGCCACCCCACCCGGCAAGACGCTCCCAATCTGCCCGAGATGACCGAGGTCAACCCCTTGGGGTCTAGTGTTTTAGACCGATACTTCCTATCTTGGACAGGCCCCATTCCTGCCCCACAGGGCCCTGGGGGCAAGGAATTTGCCCGAAGGTGACACCAATCGCAGTGCCGTGACCGGTCCTCGGACCCCCTTGGGCCGATTCTTCCAGGAGGCAGACTGATGCGTGTGCTCACCCGTGCCCTTGCGACGCTCGGCCTGGCAGCCCTTGCCGGCGCCACCGCGCTCAGCGCCCAGTCCGCTGGTGTGGGCGCGTATCGCTTCTACCTCGGCGCCTCCGGTGGTGCCATGAGCTTCGAGACCGAAAGCCAGTCTCGCGGCACCATCCCCATGTTCGGCGGGCATGCCCTCATCACCGCCAAGCGGGCCGCCCTGTATGTCGGGGTCGATATCGGCCTCGGGAGCAGCGAGCCCGCCTCGATGTACGACGCGGTGGACACCACCTACACCCTCACCCGCGACGTCACCTTCGACAACATCAATCGCTACTACTTCATGCTGATGGCCTATCCGCTGAAGTCTCACATCCAGCCGTTCTTCGGCATCGGCTGGGGCATCCAGACGCTGTCGAACATTCAGGTGCTGGGCAGCTTCGATAACAACCTCGAGGCGGAACTCAATCAGAGCCAGGCGGAAGACCTCGGCAGCACCGCCTACATGCAGTTCGTGGCGGGCGTAGAGATCCGGGTCGGCATCCTGAACGTCTTCGGCTCGCTCTCGGCCGCCACCGCTCCCAACGACTACGACCTGGTCAACCACGCGGTCTATACCGGACAGGCCGGCCTCCGGCTCAGCCTCGGCAAGTCGCGCGACGATATCCAGTAGGCGACGGTCCGTCCTGAACCCCTCACCCCCGACCCCCTCTCCCTCCAGGAGAGGGGGTTTGGTCATCTGGGAGGGGGTCTCGAAGCCCACCGGGTGCCTCCCTCCACGAATCTCAGGGGCCAGTCCACCGCCCTGGTGATGCCGATCCTCGGGGTGGCCACCGGGGGCGCCAGGGCGTCGCCCTGGTAGATCCGGAGCCACCGCACCGCGCATTGGCTGCTGATCGAGCGAGCGGGTGATGCCGAGGGCCTGGGTGAGCCGGCCGGGGCCGGCGGCGAGCAACCGGTCGGCCACCCCTCCCCGGCGCCGGCGCATGGTCGGCAGGCCCTCCAGCGGCTCCACCGCACGGAGGAGCACCGCCCCCTCGTTCGGCGTGCGGCCGGCAACGAGGTTGGCGCACCAGTGGACGCCATAGGAGAGGTAGACGTACCAGGAGCCGGCGGGACCGTAGAGCCCCTCGTTCTGGGCGTGGCGGCGGTTCTGGAAGCCGTGGGAGGCGGGGTCGCGGTGGCCAAGATAGGCCTCCACCTCGACGATGCGCCCCGTGGTCCTCGTACCACGCACTGTCGACACGATGACGGTGCCGATCAGTTCCCGCGCCACCACCTCGGCGGGGCGGCGGAAAAAGGAAACGGGGAGTAACATTCGTTGGCTTGCGACTTGCGTTCGCCCCTTGTTGGCCATTTCTGGATCGACCCTCTCCACCCCGAGCGCTCCTGATGTGTGGAATCACCGGATTCTGGGGTCCTGGTTTTCGTGCCGAGGAAGCCGAGCGCGTACTCGGCCAGATGACGGACGCCATCCGGCATCGCGGACCAGACGACGCGGGATTTTGGATCGATCCGGAGCGAGGGCATCGCGCTGGGCCACCGCCGACTTTCGATCCTCGACCTCAGCCCCACCGGGCACCAGCCGATGGCGTCCGACGACGGGCGCTTCATCATCGCGTTCAACGGTGAAATCTACAACTTCGCGGCGTTGCGACGAGCGCCTCGCAGCCGCGGGCGCATCCTTCCGCGGACACAGCGACACGGAAATCATGCTCTCCGCTATTTCCGCCTGGGGCCTTGAGAGTGCCGTCCAGGCGTTCGCAGGGCAATTCGCCTTTGCCCTGTGGGACCGGAAGCGCCGTGAACTCCACCTGGTGCGCGATCGGCTCGGCGAAAAGCCGCTCTACTTCGGCCGCATGGGCAAGACGCTCCTCTTCGGCTCCGAACTCAAGGCGCTCCGCGCCCATCCGGCCTGGCGCGGGTCGATCGATCGATCGCGCGTTGACGCTCTACCTGCGTCACGGTTGCGTCCCGGCTCCCGTATTCAATCTATGAAGGAGTGCACAAAGGTCGAGCCAGCCAGCGATCGTGACAATGTCGCGGCCACCGGCAGGTCGTTTCCCAGCAGCGGTACTGGGTCCTGGACCAGGTCGATCCGACGAAGGCCTCTCACACCCGCTGGTGGGAGGCGAATCAGAGATCCTCGATCAGTGTCGAGGCAGGGACTACGCAGCGGCCGTGGGAGAGCAGATGGTCGCCGACGTTCCGGTGGGCGCCTTCCTCTCTGGTGGCGTCGATTCCTCGATCATTGTGGCGCTGATGCAGGCGCAAAGCAGCCGTCCGGTCCGGACGTTCACCATCGGGTTCCACGATGGCGCGTACGACGAGGCTGTTCACGCACAGGGCGGTCGCCGATCACCTGAAGACCGATCACACGGAGTTGTACATCACGCCTGAAGTCGGCCCGCTCGGTGATCCCGAGCCTGCCGACGATGTTTGACGAGCCATTCGCGGACTCCTCACAGATTCCCACCTTCCTCGTCGCGCAACTGGCTCGCCAGCAGGTCACCGTCGCGCTTGAGCGGCGATGGCGGGGACGAGTTGTTCGGTGGGTACTATCGGTACTTCGTGGGGGATCGGCTGTGGCGCGGTCTGAGCCCCGCTGCCGCCCTGGCTCCGCCGAGGGGCCGCCTCGCTCGCGCTTGACGGTGCCTTCACCAGCCCTGCTGCGACCGGGTGCTCGGTGGCATCCAATCGGCCCTGCCAGGGGTCCGGCGTACCCCACGGCTGGGAGAACGGATCCACAAACTCGCGACCGTGGCTGCGGCCGAGGACGCGACTGAATTCTATCGCGTCGATGGTGTCGTACTGGCAACGACCAGAGGAAGTCGTGCTGAAGCAGCCGCGAGCCGGCAAGCGCGTGCTCACCGAAGGATCGAACGTTCGTCGACTCACTCTCGACCATCGAGCAGATGATGTACTTCGACGCGCGCGGGCTACCTGCCGGATGACATCCTGGCCAAGGTTGACCGGGCGACGATGGCGGTGAGCCTCGAGTCGCGGGCACCGCTGCTCGACCATCGAGTGGTCGAGTTGGGCTGGCGAGTGCCAATGTCGATGAAGGTGCGGGACGGTGTCGGGAAGATTGCGCTGCGCGAGGTGCTGTACCGGCATGTGCCAAAGGACGATGATCGAACGCCCGAAGATGGGCTTCAGCGTGCCGATCGCGGACTGGCTGCGGGGGTCCGCTGCAGCGAATGGGCTGGCGACCTGTTGGCTGAAGGGCGGCATTCGTGACGCGGGATTCTTCGAACCCCGCGCCATCGGACGCGCCTGGGAGGAGCACCAGACCGGCTCCAAGAACTGGGAAGAGCCTCTCTGGGCCGCCCTGATGTTCGAGGCGTGGAGAGAGGCCCTCTAGACGTCGCTACTCGCTTCGCGCCTTCTTGGCCCGTGGCTTCCGGGCTGCCCGCTTCTTCTTCGCTGGGGCGGCCTTGGCTGGCGCCTCCGCATCGGCCTTCGGGACTTTCTCAACCTTGGTGGACTTGGCCGACTTCTTCACCGGCTGCCCCCCTGCCGCCCGGCCGCCCGGCCCTGCCTCGTCATCAACGACCACCATCCCCACCAACGGGATCTCCGACTTCTGTGATCCCATCCGTGCGCCGCGGCGGAACCGCCCCGGTGCCGTCGGGACGATGGTCGCGACCGCAGCGGCGGGCGGCGACTTGCCGTCCTCCGCACTCGGGGCCGCCACCGCATCCACGGCAGGCGACGGCCTCGCGGCGGGTCGCCGATGAGGAACCGCGATGTCGGTCGGGTGGACCGACACTTCGTAGCTGTCGTCGCCCGTCTTCCGGACATCCGCCACTTCGGCATCGTTCGCCTGGCGGAGCAGCTTGGCGAAGCGCCCGGTTTCGAGCAGGGTGTCCTCACGGCCATGGAGCGCCGCCATCCGGGCCCGCAGCGCGTCGTGCGCCACCGGGTTGGGAAGTTCGGCCAGGACCTGCGCCATCAGCGCGAACGCCGAGGCGAGGGTGAGCCCCTTCGGCCCCCCGCCTGCAGTTGCGCCTTCCGCGGCCGGACGATCCTCGCCCCGGCCACGACCGCCGCGGCCGCGACGACGGCCCCGGCTCTTCTTTTCGTCCGGCGCTGCTTCGGTGGCAGGCGCTGGCACGGCAGTCTGGGGCACGGCACGCCGTGCCCCTTCGCGGCCACCCTGCCGCCCTACCTCCCTGCCTCCCCGCGGCTCCGTGCCGCCTGCCACCGGCGCGATCTCGTACTGGCCGTTCTCCATCTTGTTGACGACCAGGATGCCCTTGGCGCCGGCATCGGTCACGAACTTGCTGAACCGGCTGTAGCCGGCGTTCTTCTCGTCGAAATTCGGGTCGATCTGCTTCATCACCTGCTTCAGCCGGTCGGAACGCATGACGTCATCGTTCCGGACCATCTGGGCGGCGGCTTCGCGGACCAGCTCCCACGGATCGCGCTGGATGGAGGGAGTGTCCTCCTCCTTCGTGAGCCCGGCCAGGTCGCTGTAGGAGTAGTACTCGTCGCAGTTCTGGATCAGGAGGTCGCTGGCCGACTCCCGGATGCCGACGCCGATCACGTACTTCCCGTACTCCTTCAGCTTGATGACCATTGACGAGAAGTCGCTGTCACCGGAAAGCAGGATGAAGGTGCCGATTTCGGGCCGGGTAAAGACCAGCTCGATGGCATCCACCGCCAGGCGGATGTCGGTGGCGTTCTTCTTGTTGGTGCCGAACGCCGGGGCGAAGATCAGGTCGATCGACGACTCCGAGAGCGGCACGATGTACTGCGGGTAGCGGCGCCAGTCGGCGTAGGCGCGCTGGACGGCCACCTTCCCCTTGATGATGTCGCTGTTGAGGAGGGTCCGCAGTTCCTTCGTGAGGTCCGAGCGGATGCCGAGGGTGACGTTGTCGAAGTCGATGAGCAGCGCCGCGTTGGGGGCGTGCACGGTGGCGGCGGTCGCGGCGACCGGACGGCCGGCGCGGATGATGTGACGGTTGTTCACGTAGTATTCAGCTCCAGGTCCACCACTCGCGCGAGCTCCATTCGCTTGACCTTCCCGGACCCGGTCATCGGGAAGGCATCGAAGAAGCGCACGTAGTCGGGGACCTTGTAGTCCACAAGTTGGTCGCGACCGAACTCCTTGAGTTCGTCGCCGGTCAGGATGGCCCCTTCCACCGGCACGACGCAGGCGCAGACCAGCTCCCCGAGCAATTCGTTGGGGACGCCGACCACGCAGACATCGTCCACGGCCGGATGGGTCCGGAGGACGTCTTCCACTTCTCGGGGCGTGACGTTGTTGCCGCCGCGGATGATCATCTCCTTGCGGCGACCCACGATCTGCACGGCGCCCGCCTCGTCCACCACCACGAGGTCGCCGGTGAGGAGATACCCCTCCGGTCCGTGGGCGCGTGCCGTCTCGCCCGGCATGCGGTGATACCCCAGCATCACGTTGGCGCCCTTCACCGCAAGTTCGCCAACGGCTTCCGGCCCATGCAGGCTCCCGGTCGCCAGATCCACCACCTTCACCTCCACCCCCGGGAGCGGGCATCCCACCGTCTGCGCGCGACGCTCGGCCGGGTCGCCGGGCCGCGTCATGCAGATGGTGGGGCCCGTCTCCGTGAGCCCGTACGCGATCTCCACATTGCACCAGGTGCGGATCTTCCGCACCAGGTCGGGCGACACCGGCGCGCCCGCCACCACCCCCGTCCGCAGCGCCGAGAGATCGCGGCCCGCAAACGTCTTCTCCCGCATCAGGAGCTGGAACATCGTCGGCACACCATGGCAGACGGTGATTCGCTCCCGCTCCAGCAGCTCCAGCGCTCCACTCGCCTCGAACCGCTCCTGCAGCACCAGGGTGCCACCCGAAGCGATCGTCCCGATCACGGTCGAGACGCCGAAGACGTGGAAGAAGGGCACCGTGCCCAGCACCCGGTCGCCATCGACCAGTTCCAGCGCCTCGGCGCTCAGGCGCGCCGTCTCCACCAGGTTCCGGTGTGAGAGCAGCACACCCTTCGGCTTGCCCATCGTGCCGGAGGTGTAGAGGAGCGCCAGCGGCGTCATCCGCCCCGCGAGTCGCGGCTGAAGCCGCGGCCACCGCTGTCACCCCCGCGAAAGCGGGGGTCCAGCCCTGACTTCCCTTTGACTGCCAGATCCTCAAATTGCAGGAACCTGTCGTCCGTCCACAGATCCTCCGGCCCCACCGTGATCACGTGGTGGAGGTCGGGAAGGTCCGGAAGCATCTCCTCGTACAGCTCGAGGTAGTCGGTCCCGCTCCACACCTCCGGCGTGACGACGACCTTCGCCTCGGAGTGCCTGAGCTGGTACTTCAGCTCGTGGAAGCTCAGCCCCGGATCGAGCGGCACCACGGTGGCGCCGAGCCTGGCACCTGCCAGGAATGCCACCACCCACTCCGGCCAGTTGGGGAGGTCCACCGCCAGCTTGTCCCCGGCCCCGACGCCCAGACCCTGCAAGCGACGCCGCCAGCCCCGCCGCCTGTCGCTCCACCTCGACGTAGCTCAGCCGCAGCGCCCCGTGCACCACCAGTTCCCGGTCTGGATGCGCCTGCACCCGTTCCTGGAAGAGGGTGGCGAGGTGGCTGGAGGGCACGGCACGGACTCCAAAGCGATGGAACCTATGAATATAGCCGAGAAGGCGGGGAAGCGGGGAAGCGGGGAAGCGGGGAAGCGGGGCAGCGGGGCAGCGGGGCAGCGGGGCAAGAGCTTGCGCTTACGTCATTCCCGCGCAAGCGGGAATCCAGCAGCCGTCTCTCTGGACCCCCGCGTTCGCGGGGGTGACGGCCGTGCACGTCCCTACAGCGGCTTCAGCCGCGAGCTCCGGGTTGACGGCAATCTCAGTGTGCTGCGGCAGGAAGCTCGATAGTGAAGTGGAATCTCGCTCCCTTCCCCTCCTCGGAGTCGACCTTCAATTCCCCACCCATCGCCTCGACCAGCTTGCGACAGATGGAGAGGCCGAGTCCGGAACCAGAAAAGGCGTACTCGCCGGGCCGCTGGCGACGCCGGAAGGGCTCGTAGAGGGAGACCATCGAGGACTGGGGGAATTCCGCGACCGGAGTCCTGCACCCAGAACTCCAGCGCGTCGCCCTCGAGCCTGCGCCCTCCTACCTCCACCACGCCCTCGTCGGTGAACTTCAGGGCGTTGGTACTGAGGTTGAGCAGCACCCGGGAGAGCGCCACCGGATGCCCGATCCGCAAGGTCGGACTCGGGCGGCACCAGGCGAATTTCGAGCCCCTTCTCGACCGCGATCGGCTCGGTGATGTCACGCACCGACTCGAAGATGTCGGCCAGTGAAAAGGGCGTCGGCTCGAGCTCCACCAGGCGATCGCCGCCGCGCGCGAGTTCCACCACATCGGAGGCGACGCCACTCAGGCCGAACGCGGCGCTGTAGATGAGGCCGAGCTGCCGCTCCTGTAGCGGGGTGACACGGATCCGGAGCGGCCATGTTTCAGCGTCTCCGCCAGGAAGAGGATTGAAGTGAGTGGGCTACGGAAGTCATGCGCCACCTCCACCACGAGTTCCAGGCCACCAGCCCCTCCCATCCGTTCGGCGAACCGCTTCGACCAGTCGGATTCGAGGTAGGTGTAGAGGCGTTCGAAGCAGGCGAAGACGGTGAGCAGCTGGCCGGCATCGGGCATCTGCTCCAGCGCCCGGACTTCCTTGACGAAGTGCCGCCGCAGCACGGCGAGCAGCCGGCGCCCGAGGACCGACCGCGGCAGCGCCTCGGCATCCGGCTCCTCGTTCATGGCGATGCGGAGCATCCCGCCGAGCAGGTGGGCCAGCCCCGCTCCGGCCTCCTCCGCAGAGACGGCGTCCTCGGAGAGGAGGCGCCATTCGGCGGTCACCCGGCTGGCGGCGCGCTCCAGCGCCACCCAGAGGCGGTCGTCTACGCCGCCGAGGGAGGCGTCGGGGATGGCGGGGGGTGAGGCGGTCAGCGGGTCCTTACTCACGCACTGCTTCCATCGAGATCGCTGCGCTGAAAGGAGTGCTTGTCCATCAGGCGATAGAGCGTCGTCCGGTCGATGCTCGCCAGGCGAGCCGCCTTCGACATGTTCCCGCCCGCCTGGCCGACCAGGCGGGTCAGGTACTCCCGCTCGAAGTGCGCGATGATCCGGTCCTTGGCGCTGTGGAACCCCTCGTCCATGACACCGCTCGGCATGCCCGCGGACTCCGCTGGCCAGTCGGTCGCCTCATCGTAGATCGGAATCTCATCAGGCTGAATCAGGTGTTCCGGCTCCGCCAGCACCGCCACATGCTCGATGACGTTCTGGAGTTCGCGCACGTTTCCCTTCCAGGGGCGGCTCCGGAGGAATGCCATCGACTCCTCGCTGAGCCGCGGGGCGCGGTCGCCGGCCTGCCGGTGCCGCTGCCAGTAGTGGGTCAGGAAGTGGGTGGCCAGGATCGGGATGTCCTCGAGCCGCTTCCGGAGCGGCGGGAGCTTGATCGGGACCACGCGGAGCCGGTAGTAGAGATCCTCGCGAAGGAGCCCCTGTTGACCGCTTCCTCGGGGTCGCGGTTCGTGGCAGAGACGAAGCGCACATCCACCACGGCATCCGCCTGTTCGGAGCCGACCCGACGCACCACGCCGTCCTGGATGACGCGCAGCAGCTTGGCCTGCAGCGACATCGGCATCTCGGTCAGCTCGTCGAGGAAGAGCGTGCCGCCGTTGGCGGTCTCGAGGAGGCCCGGCTTGTCGCGGTCGGCGCCGGTGAAGGCGCCCTTCCGATGGCCGAACATCTCGCTTTCGAGGAGCGGCTCCGGGAGCGCGGCGGCGTTGATCGGGACCAGCTGGCGGCTGGCCCGGCGGCTGTGGTGGTGGATGAACTGGGCGATCAGCTCCTTGCCGGTGCCGCTCTCGCCGCTGATGAGCACGGAGGCATCGGTTCCGGCCACCTTCCGCGCCAGCTCGACCGCCTTGCGGAAGCTGGGAGAGACCCCGATCATGTGGAACTTTTCGCCCATGCCGGACTGCGCCATCAACTGGGCGCGGAGGTCGTGGGTCTCCCGGGTGACCATCACGGCGTGGGAGGCGCGGCCGATCAGCACTTGGAGGTGCGTAGCCGAGAACGGCTTGGGAAGGTAGTCCCAGGCTCCGCGCGCGCAGGGCCTCGATGCTGCTGGTGACGCTCGGGTTGCCGGTCATCACGACGACGATGGTGTCACGATGGTGGTGCAGGGCTGCCCGGAAGAGGTCCATGCCGTTGACCTGCGACATGTACAGGTCCACCAGCATGATGTCGAACTTGCGCGCTTGACCGCCTCCAGCGCCTCTTCCCCTCGGCCGATGACGGTGATGTTGAAGCCGTCCATCTCGAGCACGCTGGCGCACGACTCGCGCAGGGTGCGCTCGTCGTCCACCACCAGGATCCGGATGCTCACACCCTCGGCATCAGCCCCGCATGATCACGTTCACCTAATTGTAAACAAATCAGGCTGGGAGACTGGTCATCTTCATTCCCACCAGTGTGACAACCATCAATGAGCAAAGCCCAGGGTCCCAAGTGGTACCAAAACCTGTCCAGCCCTGATACGTCCCACAGAAGCAGAAATGCAAAGATCTGAACCACCTTGGCAGTGGTGCAGTGGGGCCACGGAGCTCAAATCATACAACATCGCACACAGGCAGTCAAGGCAGATGACTTTCCATACCCCGATAATGCGTGGGCCTGAGGTGGTCACCAACATGAAATAATATAATGTTTGTGCTCAACCAATGGTCGCATGCAACTGAACAGCACCCAATATGCATTGCCAATGTGTTGCCTTTTTTGATGTGGGGCCACCCCATTCCAGCCTAAGGCGTCAGACCGGTGTGCCACCGGATGGGTCCCCCCAGCAGGATGCCAGCCCATTCACCCGGCAAGGACACTCCCTGATTGCCCTGGATGATCACCACCATGGGGCATTGGGGGAGTGTGACCATGGCACCTGCCGTTGCCTGAACAGGGCATTGCATGGATACGTCTCATCTGGGTGAGGTTGCAGTGGATGATGTGGGGGTGATTGCACATGGATCATTGCAATGTGGGGTTTCCCGGTGCTGGGAAACCAAATGCCAGCCCCCTGGCCACCAGTCAGTGAGAGCAGCCAGATAGTCACAGGGCACCCATTGGACAACAGGAACTGTCCGTGATTCCAATAACTAAGATACTAACAACAGAGATAGTCTCTCAGACATCTCATGTACAGAACAGCTATACCTCTACACAGTAACCAGGGACTCCCTAACATCCTCATTTCCCCCAACTTGGCCTTCCAACAAGTAGGTGAACTGGCAATTTCAGCTTGCAATCAACAAGATGGGGACAAATGCAACCTGAGATCAAGCACAGAGTGTAATGTAAACCGTCATGATGATTGGATGCGACAGCTCATTGCTCTGTCTGGACACCCCCGGCCCCAGGCACTCCAGCCTGGGCACACAATGGCCTGAGGCGTAGTGGTTTGCAGCAGCCAGGCCCCAGAGTTTCTGGACAGACTGACCGTGCGCTGGACAACCGCAGCAGCCAATTCCATTCACCTTGATAACAACTAAACAAACACCAAGGCAACGGTAACTGGACAGCTGTGTGGACAACTGTTGGAGCTGAGGCAGCCAGTGTGAGACCCAGAAGCCTTGGCAATCTTAACCAATCACTAATCCTGAGCAGGTGCGCTGTTGAAGCCCATACATAACAAGTCCACTGGAGCCCCGGGTGAGCCCATGGTGGCACTTCCCCACGGAATGCACGGTGCAGCAGGGGCTGCAATGACAAAGCAGTGCTGGCAAACCTAAACCAAAGATGGGGGTCAGGAGCAGCTGAAGCAGAACCCGGGACATGCAGAGCATAATCCTCTCCAGGAACTGGGTTCTCACCACTAGCTCAATGGGACACCTTGGCACCCAGACCACAGTCCCTGCAATCAGATAGCCCCTGACCCTGAACCGGGCCCTGGAGGAGCTTTCCTTGCACAAGGAGCCCCAGAGCTCCACCCTGGATCCCTGCACCAACAGCACAAACTTCATGCAACTCCAAGACCAATAAATATACCCTGCACAGCCCCGCACATTCCGGCCCTGGCCAACAGCTGATCGTGATGCCTAGGGGAGGCAAGGCTGGCTCAATCCCAGGTGCAACGCAGTAGCACAATGGCCAGCAGTCCCAGCCCCGACAATAAACAAGCAGCCCCTGACACAGATAAACAGGCAGCAGCCCATCCTATCACAACATATGTGATCAGAGGCAAAGCTGGCATAGCAGCACCATGCCCAACATGAAATTTTCTCGTCCTCCAATGATCACCTCAGAACAACACAACATACAATTCTGCCCCGGCATCATAGTACTCCAACTAATGGAGATCTGCAACTGGCTGGTCGTTGGCAGTCATCTCAATCAACTTGGACAACCGTGGCTCCTGTCCCGCCCAGTGACACGTGGACTTGGACTCAAGCCGTTTTAGGGTGATGGTGCATGACCGACAGCAGCTCAAATGCATTGGAACCTTCTCCAGATAGCTCCGACTCATGGCGACATCCGGCTGAACCTACCATCCCCTGGGATGGGAACAGGTTCAACACCATTCAGACCAGCCAAACGAGGGGAGTGTGGCTGATCTCCTACCATTCAGGCACTTGCTAGCAGAGGCAACAAGACCTATAATGGATGATGATGGTGCGCAGTGGACTCCACACTCTGTCAGCCTCGCGGTCCCAAGTCAACTACCTGGCAGAACCTGGATGACAGATCTCTCCAGCCCACAGTTGTTCTGAACTGACAGATGGCCGTCCACTGGGCACAATCACATAACAGAGATGTATGGTTCACAGATCAGCAGAGCTAGATGACCCCACTGAAACCATCATCAAACATGGATGACTCGTGGACAGCCCCATAACCCACATGCAAGCATTTGTGTGCTCATGTGCACAAACCAACCCTCATGGTATGATGTTCACACAGGAAACCAGGCACAGTGGGCAGAGAAAGCTGGACTTGGTCAACATCTTCACAAATCACCTACCTGTAACAGCCATGTGAACATGGAATTCCAACAATAAGGGTCCAGTCTCTCCAGCTATGTTATGGGTATACTGCCTCCAAGGCACAGGTGAGGCAGCATGACCCAGCCTGGGCAGATGGGCAGGGAGGCAGCAAACAGAAGGGACACAGCGGTGCACACCCTCGTGGTTTGTCCCTCCCCAGCCTCCTGCACCGCCCTCCATCTGCTCTGCAACACCCTAGAGGTCCCCCACCTGCCCACTGAGTGTACAGCAACACCATCATGGTACCAAGGCAACGTTTGATGATAATCTTCATAATCAAAAGTGAACACACAGAAGTGCCCCCAACAAAGTGGACAGCAGCCCAGAGATGCCACCCGGACGCATCTGAGCATCTGCCCAGACAGATCAACCACTCAACGCCCTGGGAGTGTCCATGCGGCAATAGCCAGCCAATTCAGTACAGTCACCAGATGTCATAGGATCTCCAGCCATGTGGGAACCCTTTGGCCCACTGCACAACAATACAGCTACTACAAAGGGATGACAGGAGATAGAGGTCTTCAACAATACAGGATGGGAAACGTAATGGCATAACAAAACACCTTCAATCACAATTTCACAGGCACCAGCAAAGCTGCCACGTGTTGGGGCCCCCTCACTGATCAAGGCCATGGCGTCATCACATCACCTCAAGCTTGGCACAGAGGAAGGCGTGGGCTGGGCAGCAGCAACACCATGCAACATTCCCCAGGAACTCCTCACCACACTGGGTGAGCCTTGCAACGTCACACTCATTACAGCCAAGCCCCATGATGATGACAATAGGAAGTATGACAAAGCATCGTGACCAATTAACAAGCAACTTGGGCACTGGGGGATGGGACATATGTCTTTGATAGATCAATGATATGGGATGCACATAACCCCTTAACCATCACGTCATGCTGAGCTCCCACCTCACCTCATAACCCTACAACAAGGAAATACTCTCTGCCAGCCGGTCACACAACCACCTCCTCACTGATGGCAATGACACAACAACCACACAGTTTGCAGTGGGCGTGCAATGCATTATTCATAAACAGGTACACAAGCAGAAGCCCTGTTCCATCCCTCCTGCAGGACTTGGTGCACAATTCAAATAAGCCTAGATTTAGCAGCACTGCTTATGAACAATTTGCTGGGGACAGACCTTCTCTTGGAGTTGGGCATGTGCACAACAACTTGGATGCATTTCAATGCAGCCCCGTGAGGCGGGGGCCGCACGCGTCCTGCAAGTGGCCAGCTAACCATCATGGGAGACACCCCAGCAATGACGTAGCACCACCAGTCACCTCGTGTTCCAGCCCCGCGGCGGAGCCTGGCTTCGGCCAAGCCCTACCAGTTCGGCGGCCCGCCTTCCCTGCATGCTCGCAGGGGGTCCAGAGAGATGGCCCTGTTTCTGCCCGCAGCGCCCGCGGCAAAGGAGTCCCAGCACCGTGAAGCTCATTAGCGTGCCTTGCTATCGGCATTCGGCGCACGAGGGGTCAGGACGGCACTAAGGCCGCTTCGCAATGGCGTCGGCACCATCTTCACTCTGCATCGGTTCACCAATCCGGAGTCCGGGGCAGTCGGACATGATCCAATCGAATTGGAACGGACTCTCGTATTTCTCCGTCGGCGCGGGTACGAGCTCGTTGAGTTGACGGAGATGTTCCGCCGACTCCGTGAAGGCGGCCCCACGGACGACCTCGGAGTGGCCTTCACCCTCGACGACGGATACGCCGAGCAAGTACGGGTGGCCGGCCCGATTTTCACCAACTTCGACTGCCCCGTGACGATTTTCACGACGACCGGCTTCCTTGACCGTGCGTTGTGGATGTGGTGGGACCGCATCGAGTACGTGTTTGATGCCTGCCGCCGGGGCAGGATCTGCACAACCCTTGATGGGGTCGACTTGGAGTATCGATTGGAAAGCAGCACAGGTCCCGCTCGTGCAACCGAGGATTTCGTCGGCCGGTGCAAATTGGTTTTGGATGAAGAGAAACACGCGGCCATTGAAAGCCTAGCGTTGGCGGCCGGAGTGGACCTTCCGGTGCACCCTCCTGCGCGGTACGCCCCCATGGAATGGTCCGAGGCCCGGAGTTGGGAAGCACGCGGCCTGTCCTTTGGGGCGCACACGGTAACCCACCCCATTCTCTCGCGAACCAGTGACGAGCGAAGTCGCCAGGAAATCGCCGACTCATGGGCCCGGCTGCGCGAAATGGTTCGCCGGCCTGTGCCGATCTTCTGTTACCCGAACGGAAGCCTCGAGGATTTCGGGCCTCGGGAGTTCATGACTCTTCGAGACTTGGAGTTTGAAGGGGCACTGTCGACAATCTCGGGCCATGCCGAGGTAACCGACTACCGTGCGGAACCGGACGGTAGATTTCGAGTGCGCCGATTGAACTGTCCAGACGCTTCCTGGGAGGTGGCTCGATTCGTCAGCGGGGCCTAGCGAGTCAGACGAGGTTGGTAACGGAGTTTCAATGCGTTGCGGAAACGCGACAGTCGATGGGACGCTGGGCCACGTGAGTGGCAAGCACCCAGCCGACGCCCAACACAAATGCGAACTATAGACACATTGCTAACGTATTATGGCACAATATCTTATGCGGTTGTATTGCTTTCTGTAGTTCTTCCCTGCTAACCCACTCACAACGCGGCGTCATCCTTGAATGGTCTCACACTGAGCCCACCACTCTCGGTGTGCCCCGAATGGGTCTTGAGGAGAGTCGATGCGAGATGGCAGGGCAGGATGCACCAGCTGCGGACGCGTCCGGACCCCGTCCCTCCCGAGTGGCGGGCAGAACGCAGTTGGAGTCTGTAGCGCCTGCGGCCTGCCGATCGAGGGCAATGCGCTCTCCGAGTTTGCGAGCCGTTTGGCCCGGTTCGGGCTCGGCGCAACCCCACAACCTCTCCTCAGCCGCTTCCCGGAGTTGCCGGATGCCAAGTAGCCGCGCCGCGCAGGGCCTTCGGGTCATTGCCATTCTTGGCACTGGACTCGTGGCGATGGCCGCCGACCTCCGGGCCCAGAAGGTGACCCCCGCCCCGCCGGCGCGGGTGGAGGCGAGTCGATCGGAGTTGGAGGAGATCACGGCTCACCCGCCCAAGGGAATGTCGAGCGCCGACTTGCAAGCAGTTCAACAGCGGCTCGCGTCCGGCGACTTCAACGTGGGCAGCCGTGTGCTGATTGAGGTCCAAGGAGACACGACCTACAGTGACACCTTTACGGTGCGAACGGGCAATGTGCTGGCGCTCCCCTCTCTCCCGTTGCTCTCACTCCAGGGCGTACTCCGGTCCGAGTCTGATTCCGTGATCACAGAATTCCTGTCGAAATACCTTCGCGGCCCTCAGGTGCGGGTTACGCCACTCATGCGGATCGGCGTGCTCGGAGGGGTCGCGCGCCCCGGCTACTATGATGTTCCCGCGGATATGCTATTGGGCGACGTCGTAATGGGTGCTGGCGGCCTTGGGGCCTTTGGCGACATGAAACGCACCAAGATCAACCGTGGCAATGTCGAAGTCATGGACTCAAAGGCGGTCAGCGTTGCGATCACCAACGGCGCCACCCTGGACCTGATGAACTTGCAGAGCGGGGACAACATCAACGTCGGTGTCCAGAACCCCAGCGCCACGTTGAGCAAGGTGCAGATCATTACTGCCCTCCTCGCCATTCCGCTCATGATCGTCAGCATTTCAGCCATATCGAACTAGGATGCCCCCATGGGACACCCGGTGACGAACCAGACCGACGCACGGCGATACGGCCCGCCTCCCCACCCGCCCGAGCGGCGGACGGCGAGACGCAGTGCCGAGCCGGAGGCGAACAGCTCCGCGCTCGTATTGCTGACCGCCGAACCGCCGGTGCTCGAGGAGCACTTGGCGCGTCGGCTCCTCAACATGTGCGTGGCAGGTGTCGGCGTCTTGCTCGCCGCGCCGATCATGTGCGTGGTGGCCATTCTCGTGAAGCTCACGTCACCGGGTCCTGTCATCTACACGCAGACCAGGGTCGGACTCGACAAGCGCGCACCCGGGCCGGATGCTGACAATCATCGGCGTACCAGGGACATCGGCGGCAAGCCGTTCGAAATCTATAAGTTCCGTACCATGCGAGTGAACGCCGAGGCTGGGATTGGGGCCGTTTGGGCGACGCCTTCCGATCCCCGGCTCACACCCATCGGCGGGTTCCTGCGCAAGTACCGCCTTGATGAA
The DNA here is from genome assembly GCA_963705985.1 of uncultured Gemmatimonadales bacterium. Classification (GTDB taxonomy): domain Bacteria; phylum Gemmatimonadota; class Gemmatimonadetes; order Gemmatimonadales; family GWC2-71-9; genus SPDF01. Next base: position 1,177,776 of record CAVPLK010000003.1, read on the forward strand.
ATTCCACAACTCTTCAACGTACTCAAGGGGGACATGAATATCGTCGGTCCCCGCCCTGAGCGGCCCCAGTTATTCGAGGGCCTCAAGCAGGACATCGAGTACTACCAGCATCGGCAGCGGGCCAAACCTGGAATCACTGGCCTCGCACAGGTCAGCCAACAATACGACTCCTGCCTCGACGACGTCCGGCGCAAAGTCCAATACGACCTCGAGTACCTGAGGCGCCGAAGTGTTGCTCAGGACATCAAGATCATGCTGAAGACGGTGCCGGTGGTGTTGTTTCGAAAGGGTGGATGGTAATTTGGCGGGGCAGGGGGAGGGGAAGGGTATTGCCCTGCCCCGCTTGTGTGCGTCTCGGGCCGGCGCGTGGGCTCCCAGACGGGTTGGTACTTGCCACGGAAGAACTGGATCCACGCCATCACGCCAGCCAGATTTGACCAGACGAAATAGCCGGGCATCGAGATCGGCCTCGGCAACCGCTCCCCATCGGGCCACCACCAGACCAGCGCTGCGAGAATGAGCAGCCCGGCAGAGCAGCCCGCGACCCACGGAAGTGAAGGAGGGATCTCAGACGGCGAGCAGGACCAAGCCGACCGCCATCAAGGGCAGCGTCAGCTGAAAGAGCCACCGGCAGAGTTTGTGGCTGAAGAGCATCAGACTGAAACCACCGTGCCGGAGAGGATTGAGGAGGTGGCGCTTGTAGTGGAGGGTGCCGGCCCGTGCCATGGTGCGGACCTTCCTCCGGTATTCCGTCCGCAATGAAGTGGCCCGGGGGACCAGTGCGCGGGCACTGTTCACCGAGACCGAGCGGTAGCCACGCTCGTGGGCGATGAGGCAGCTGGCAAAGTCTCGGCTGAGTGCCTCCGGAAACGCGCCATCATACAGTTCGCGGCGAATCGCAAAGAAGCAGCCGCTGGCGCCGATGATGGTGCCGATCCGGGTTTCCAGCGATCGAATCCACATCTCGTAACCCACGTACCCAGACTCTCCTTGGTTTCCGGCCGAACGCAGGCCGCCCGTGCTGACATCCCTCCCGGAGGCGACCCCGACGGACGGGTCTTGGAAGACGGCGATCAGTTCGCGCAGCGCCCCGGGGAGAATGCGAATCGTGGCGTCGGTGTTAACAACGATCTCCCCCTGCACGTGCGTGGCAGCGGCGTTCTCGGCGGCGGTTTTCCCACCACAGTTCGACGACCTCAGGAGTTCCACGCCGGATCCGGCATATAATCGCACGATCGCATCCGTCCGGTCGGTGGATGCGTCGGAGATGATCAGGATGTGTCGTCGCTCGGGGGATAGTCAGGGCAAGCAGGCTCTCAATCGTCTCGCCGATGGCCCGCTCCTCATTGTGGCAGGGAACGGTCAGCGTGATGAAGGGCCACTCCGTCGGTGCCTCCCAACATCGGGGGCTCGGCCGCGTCAGGCTCACGAGCGCGAGCACGGCTGGGTACGCGAAGTACGAGTACACCAGGAATCCCGCTGGTGTCGCAACCAACAGTATCGCAAGCAGTGTCATGAGGCTCGGGGAGTAAAGAGGGGCGAAAACGCATCCCGCTCTTGCGAGTGAGCAAGCCCTGTGCCGACTTGGGATTGCCGAGGAGACACGATATTCTTGTAGCTTGGGCCCGGGACTTGCCAAGTGCCGCGACACATCCCGACGCCCTGCCCCTGCCACCCGGTCCTTGCGACCTACCGGCGAGGCCGGAAAGAGGTTTGCCGTGCAACCCTTCCCAGTCAGGCCGCCCCTGACGCGCCGAGAGCCGAGTCGCGGCTCTCCTCTCGGCTGAGGACACGATGACCCAGAGCTATCGCGACTCCCACCTTGACCGTGGGACCGACTACGACGAGGGCTGGAGCACCATTCCACACCGAGCCATGATGTGGCGCCTGGAGCAGCGTGCCCTCGATTCAATCTTCGCGCGCGCCGGTGGGAGGAGATCGAAGACTACCTCGATTTCGCCTGCGGCACCGGGAGGATGCTGGGCTTCCTCGGAAAATATGCACAGTCGGTGACTGGCGTGGATATCTCCCCAAGCATGTTGGAGGTCGCGCGCGAACGAGTGCCCAAGGCCGAGCTGATTTGCGGAGACCTGACACGAGAACCCCTCCTCACGAATCGCCAGTTCGACGTCATCTCTGCCTTCCGGTTCTTTCCTAACGCTGAACCGGAACTGCGCCGGGATGCCATCACCGAACTTGTGCCGCATCTGAAGCCCACCGGAATCATGGTCTTCAACAATCATCGTAACGCTGGCAGCCTTTTCCGGCGAACGCTCAAGCTGCTCGGGCGTCTGGAGCCCGATCCGCCGGGATCGCGTCACATGTCCCACGCCGAAGTCGCTCAGTTGGTAGCGGATGCCCGCCTCAGAATCGTTCGCGAGATTCCGCTTGGGACGTTGCCGCTCGAAGAGGGCTACTTCTATGGCCCCCCGGCCGCCGTTGAGGCGGTTGAGCGCGCACTCAGCAGCTCCCGTTCACGAGGCCACTCGCCCTGAACACGATCTATGTTTGCCGGCATGCCTGAGGAAGTTTCCGACAGCGCTCAGCCGATCCAACCGGGCGGCGCCTCTCGAACCCACATCCGTCGCCTTGGACGGGACGCACTGTTCTACAGCCTCCCTACGATCCTGTCGGGTGTGGTGTCTTTTGTCATGCTCCCGATTTACACCAAGTATCTTACGCCCGCCGACTACGGCTTGCTGTCGATTCTGGACTTGTCGCTCGAGATCGCACTCCTCCTGTTCAGCGCCGGGGCCACCGCCGGGCTGATGCGCTTCTATTTCAAGGCCCAGGATCCGATCGAACGGAACCGTGTGCTATTCACCGCTTGGGCCTCGGCAACAGGACTCTACGCGATCGGGTCCGTCCTCCTCTTCGCAGTCGCACCAATCATTTGGACCCATGGTCTGAATGGCGCGGGGTCACTCAGCATGGTCCACCTGGCAGCCGTGAATTTCACCATCTCCTCGCTCACCTCGTTCCGCTGCAGATGCTTGCCATCGAGCAGCGTGCGCTGGCGTCTGCAGCGATTCTCACCATCCGGCTGTTCCTCCAGGTAGGACTAAATGTCCTTTTCGTCGTGGGGTTCCATGCGGGCCCAATGGGATTCTGTGGAGCACTTTTTGGTCGAGCGTGACGCTCGGGCTCCTGATGACGGTCCTGCTGCTTCGACGAACAGGCCTGGCATGGAGCTGGTCCGCCTTCCATGATCTCCGGCGGTTCGCCCTCCCCATTCAACTATCGAAGGCTGGCACCTTCTTCCTGGCCTTCGGGGATCGATTCTCCTGGAGAAGTTCCACGGTCTGGCCTCCGTCGGGCTATACGGCCTGGCCTACCAATTCGGCTTTGTGCTGTATCACACTCTCGCCACTCCGTTCTTCCAGGCATGGACCCCGCAACGCTTTCAGATGGTCAACGAGAAACGTGACAGACGCGACAAGGTCTTCAATCGCGGATTCCTCTACGGAGATGTCGCCGTAGTCGGCGGCGCGGTGGGCATCAGCCTGTTCATTCGCCCGGTATTGGCGATCCTCACCACACCTGAGTTCCACGCGGCGGCCGCTTTCGTGCCTTTGATCGTGCTCGCCTACGTGTTCCAGGCCTGGGCCATCGCGGTGGATTTCGGCATTGAGGTGACAGAGAAGACCAGGTACACCTCCTATGCGACTTGGATATCGGTCGTGGTGATCGGCGTACTGTATCTCCTCCTCATCCCTCCATACGCCGGCATGGGAGCGGCCATCGCCACTCTCATCGCGATGATCGTCCGATTCGGGGCGACCTTGTACTTCGCGCAGCGCCTCTGGCCGGTCTCCTATGAGTGGGGTCCCCATGTTCGAATGATAGGGGGCGGGGTTCTGGTGACCGTCGGGGCCATATTCGTTCCCGTGGTCGGTACGCTCGCGCTCTTCGCGGTCGGCACCATCGGTTTCTTGCTTTACGGGCTGTGGGTCTGGGGCGGGGTTCTGAGTCGCGACGATCGGACTGCATTGCGGACGCTCGCCAAGTCTCCGCGTGCGTTCCCTGCCCTCCTGCGGGCTCAATGAGCGCGAGCGAAGTGACTCAGTCCCGCTCAGCGCAGGCCTACGGATCGATAGAGGGCAAGATGCGCGGCAAGCCAGGGCTCCACGCCGAATGCCTGAGCGAGCCGCCGGTGAGCGGCCTCGGCCCGTTGCGCCGCGGCGGCGCGATCGGTCAGGATGGCGCGGACTGCTTCCGCAAGCGCATTGGGGGTTTCCGAGGGCACCAGCGACGCCTCGGCTGGAGACACAACGTCGGGCACACCACCGACCTGCGTGGCGACGACTGGGATCTTCGCAGCCATCGCCTCGAAAAGGGCGATCGGAGTCCCCTCGGTCCGCCGAGCTCAGGACCCACACGTCGAACGCGGAAAAGAGGCCAGCCGCATCGGGCACCAAACCGTGCCACCGGACCCGCTCGTCAATGCCGAGCGCTGCGGCGCGCCTCTGCAGTGCTGGACGGTCACTTCCGTCGCCGATGATGGACGCACACCGAGGGAAGTGCGCGAATCCCCGACATCGCTTCGAGAAAAACGTCGGCACCCTTCTCGGGCGTCAATCTTCCCACCCACCCAACGACAACCTCGTCCCCGCCAGGCCGAGACGCCGCCGCGCCTCGGCGCGATCGAGAAGCGGTTTCGGCGCCCATGCGTTTGGTATGAGCTCGATGTGGCCCCAGGAACCCGCAGGACAACAGCCGATCACGAACCGAGCGCGAGACGGCGACTACGCCGGCGGCGTGCCGGAAGGCGCGAAGCTGAAGCCACTCGTAGAACCGGGCCTTCCCGCCACCGCCGGTGAATCCGTGAGCAGTGGTCACCCATGGGAGCCCGGCTCGTCGTGTCGCGCGACCACCCAAGAGGTCCGCCCGGTACCCGTGGGTGTGCACCACTGTGGGGCACACTTCGTCAATCAACTTGGCGATGGCGCGATACTCGCGGACATATGCGCGATGGGGCACAACGATTCGCGCCACCTCGACGCCGCGGTTCGCAGCGCGACGTGGAGCGGCATCAGCATCTCCCGGCGCATCCAGGATGGCGCCGAGGATGACACGCTGGCCGAGGTCACGGAGCCCGACGCTCAAATCCAGCACAACGGTCTCGAGTCCGCCAGCCTCTGCCGGAGCCGCGAGATGCAGAATGGTCATAGAAGAACGACTGCGCATGTCGACCCTAACTCGCAAATGTCTGGCCAGTGATGCCACAGTTCGACGCTGCCCTCGCAAACATAATCCACCTGCTCGACCTGCCGGGTCATCCAATCGTTGGACAGTTCGGGGCCGAAGATGCCGTACTGCCCTCACTTCTCACCCCGGTCGTCGGTCACGTCATCGACGTGGGGCACGCAACTACCTCATCCCCCGTGCCTCCCCTCAACCTCCTCGTCCAGTGGGGTGGCTTCGACGAGCGGGCATCCCAATTGGTCCGCCCGGGCGGTTGGGTTGTGGTTATGCGTGACTACCCGGGGAGGTGGGCAAAGCCACACCCATTCCCTGCCGCTCGTGTGGCGGCAATGCGCCGATGGCTGGTGAGCCCTGGGCTGCATTTCTCCTACGCTGTGGTGCCGCTGAACCGTGTGGCGATGCGCGCTCATCAATTCGCCACACGTGGGCCAGGTTGGAAGCGTGCGGCCCGTCTGATCGGCATTCGGTTCGGCTGGCCGGCGCAAGAGTTCACGGGCGAAGTCGTTGCGGTGAAATTATCATGACCCCACCGACCAACCTCGTCGCCCTCTTGGGAGAGGCGCTCGGGCTTCCGATCGCATGGGACGACCTCATCCTAATCAGGAATTTCGGTAGCCTCCGACTGGATGCCCCCCTGCCAGACGGGGTGGAAACGCGCGGCTTCCACGCGCGCCTGCTGTCCAAGGACGGGAGGTGCACGCACTATGTCAAGTGTCGGAGCGCGGTGAGTGTCAACGCAGCCCGAGAGGCAGCGGTCCTGGCAACCCTTCGGGCCGACCCGTCACTCGCCGAAGTGGTGCCATTGGCAAGCACCCTCGTGCTTCCCGGCCTCAGGGCGATTATCATGGAGGTCGTAACGGGCACCACGTTCGCCAGACGGGTAGCTCAGACGAGGCTCTCAACCGCCGTCGCGGAATCCAGTGCGTGCCTCGCGGTGCGGAATCGGCTCGTAGAAGGGGCGACTAACGGCGGCCTGTTGCCCCAGACGGCAGGTCCGTTCGACCCCCTGCAGGAACTTGAGCCCTCGCTCCGCGTGTTGGGGCAGTTCGGGTCGCCCCCGCCATTCTTGCCGCCGTCCGAGGAGCGGTTGACACCGACCTCCCCTCCGCGCCACAACACGGCGACTTCACGCCTGCCAATATCATCTGGAGCCCGAACGGACCCGTCGTACTCGACTTCGAGTTCTTCGGCGTGGTCACCAGCCCGCTCTATGATACCTGGCACTTTATCCGGAATGTCCGGACGCAACGGGCCGAAGCAGGGTGGCTGGGGGTCCTCGCGCCGCGCAACGGGAGGGATGCCGCGTGGCGCGCGCTCCTGACCGAGGAAGCTGCTCGGGCCCAGCTCACTGAGCACCAAGTCGCCGCCAGCCTCCTCTGGTACTTGACCCACATTACTGCGCTCATCATCGCGCGGCAGAACTCGGAGGAGTACTACCGGCCGTACCTGGAAGACCTAGCGGACGCCGCTCGGGTTGTAGCCAGCTCCCCGCCGCCGTGAGCGGGCTCAAGAATTGCTGGTGAAGACCGGCCGGATGGGCTCCTCAGCTCCTCTCATAGCCTGAGTTAGCGATGACTACAAATGTGCCACCGAGAGTCCTTCCGCGAAGCCTTGTCGTTTTCGTCGGGCTGTTGTTGCTCGTCGTATTGGGTGCGACGATGGAATTTGGCGCACGGGTCTACCTGCGTCACACGACCGGGTACGATGGTGAACACCTGTACCAGTTCGATTTTGACCCCTACAAGAACATTCTGAATACTCCCAGCTACGTCGATACGCGCGGAGTACAGCACAACTCGGTCGGATTTCGCCGGTCGAGCGAGGTGCGTTTGCTCAAACCAGCCGGAACCTACCGCATCTTCCTGATGGGAGCCTCCACCGCCTACGGGTTGGGCGGGCTCTGGCCGCACATTGATGATCGATACCCGGTCTTGAAGAATAGCGAAACCATCGACGCCTACCTGGAACAGGAGCTGCAGGCGCGATTCCCTGATCTCTCAATCGAAGTGATCAACGCGGCGATCACCAGCACCCAGACGCACCACAACCTGATCTACCTCAATCAAACGATCCTGCAATATGAGCCGGACATGGTACTCTTTCTCGATGGCCTAAACGACTATTTCTTCTTCGAGGATGGACACGACCAGTTCGGCAACTACACCTACAACCTTCCCTCACGGGTGATCATGGGGGAGCCGACGCTCTACAGTCTCGCGTACGCCAACGGTTGGTGGCTGTTCCGGAAGAGCGCTTTGGTGCACCAACTGGCCCGGGGGGCGAGGAATATCAAGCTCATGCTGGCAGGCCACCCAGAGCAGAAGCCGATGGATGTCGACAGGGCGGTCGCGGGACAGGAGCGCGTGTTCATGAGGAATGCCTTGAAGATGGAGGAGCGGAGCGGGCTGATCCTGCGGAACGAGGGTGTAGTCCCGGTCTTCATGCTCCAGCCGTTGCTGATCCTCGAACGAAATCGCCCAGGCATGACGGGGGTGGAACGCGAACTCTTCGATTTCAACGTGAGTTCCTACCTGCCCAATTATGAAGATTTACATCGCTCGGGCGGTGCCAGACCGTGCGGGTCAGAGAATCCGAAATGGCCTCGGAGGTCGGCGGGGTGTTCATCGACCTGACTGAGATCTACGAGCACGCTGATGGACAGGTCTTCACGGACTACGCGCACCTGACGCCGCTAGGGAATCGGATCACTGCCCGGGCTATCGCCGAGCGGATCGTCCCGTTGATACGTCCCCCGGTGGCTGCCGCCAGATCCCCATCCCCTGATTCCGGCCCCCGCGATTGATGCTCGCACGCTGACCGGCAACAGCCCGCCGGACCAGTTGTTGCAACAACGCCACAGCGACCAGCCAAGCTATTACCCGACCGAAACCTGGGCCCGTCCCGGCAGGCTCCAAACTTGCTGTAATGGGCATCTCATGCCAACGGCCAGGAGCCTCGCTTGACCAAGCCGGTGCATATCCTCGGGATTTCCGCGTTCTACCACGACAGCGCCGCCTGCCTGCTCCGGGACGGCGAGATCATCGCCGCGGCCTCGGAAGAGCGCTTCACCCGGAAGAAGGGCGACTCGGACTTCCCCGCGCGAGGCCGTGGCGTTCTGCCTCAAGCAGGGCGGAATCACCCTCGACGACCTCGACTACGTCGGGTTCTACGACAAGCCCCTGCTCAAGTTCGAGCGGATCCTCGAGACCTACCTCGGCGTCGCCCCGCGGGGCTTCAGGTCGTTCCTGATGGCCGGCCCGCTCTGGATCAAGGAGAAGCTCTACCAGGACAAGGCGCTCCGCGACGCGCTCGGCGGCTTCGAGGGCAAGCTGCTCTACGCCGAGCACCACGAGTCGCACGCCGCCAGCGCCTTCTTCCCGTCGCCGTTCGAGGAGGCCGCCATCCTCACGATGGACGGCGTCGGCGAGTGGGCCACGACCACCATCGGCGTCGGGCGGGGCAACGAGATCGAGCTCACTCGGGAAATCCACTGGCCCGATTCGCTCGGCCTGCTCTACTCGGCGTTCACCTACTACACCGGCTTCAAGGTCAACTCCGGCGAGTACAAGGTCATGGGCCTCGCGCCCTACGGCGCAGCCGAAGTACGTGGACCTGATCTACAAGCACCTGATCGACCTCAAGGAGGACGGCTCGTTCAGGCTGAACCAGAAGTACTTCAACTATCTCTCCGGCCTGACGATGACCAACGGGGCGTTCGACGAGCTCTTCGGCGGCCCGCCGCGCAAGCCGGAGAGCAAGCTGACGCAGCGGGAGATGGACCTCGCCCGCTCGGTCCAGGAGGTGAGCGAGGAGATCATGCTGCGGATGGCGCGACGCGTCCACCAGGAGACCGGGCTGAAGAACCTCTGCCTGGCCGGCGGTGTCGCGCTCAACTGCGTCGGCAACGGCCGGATCCTCCGCGAGGGCCCGTTCAAGAACGATCTGGATCCAGCCGGCCGCCGGCGACGCCGGCGGCGCGCTCGGCGTCGCCCAGCTCATCTGGCACCGGTACCTCGGCAAGCCGCGCAGCGTGACGCCCGGCAAGGACGCGATGAAGGGCGCGTACCTCGGCCCGTCGTTCTCGCCCGAGGAGATCGAGGCGCTACCTCAAGAGCCAGGGCGCCGTCTACGAGCGCCTGGAGCAGGACGAGCTGAACCGGCGCGTCGCCGGCGCACCTCGCCGACGAGAAGGTCGTCGGCTGGTTCGACGGCCGGATGGAGTTCGGCCCGCGCGCGCTCGGCGCCCGGAGCATCCTCGGCGATCCGCGGAGCCCGCGGATGCAGGCGCAGATGAACCTCAAGATCAAGTTCCGGGAGGGGTTCCGCCCGTTCGCGCCGAGCGTGCTGCGGGAGCGGGTCCAGGACTACTTCGAGATGGACTGCGACAGCCCGTACATGCTGCTGGTCGCGCCGGTCAAGGAAGAGCGGCAGATCCCGATGACCGACGAGCAGCAGAAGCTCTGGGGCATCGAGAAGCTGAACGTCCCCCGCTCCGACATCCCGGCGGTCACGCACGTCGACTACTCCGCCCGGGTCCAGACGGTGCACGCCGGGACACGAACCCGAACTACTACGACCTGATCAAGGAGTTCGACGACGCCACCGGCTGCCCGGTGCGTGGTCAACACGTCGTTCAACGTCCGCGGCGAGCCGATCGTCTGCACGCCGGCCGACGCGCTACCGCTGCTTCATGCGGACCCACATGGACTACCTCGTGCTGGGCCCGTTCCTGCTGGACAAGACCAAGCAGCCCGAATGGAAGGAGAGCGGAGATTGGCGACAGGAGTTCCAGCTCGACTGAGCCCGGCCGAGGGCCGCAAGTTCGGCCTGCACCGTCGGCGGGGCGTTCCTCGTCATCGCGGCGATGCTCTGGTGGCGGGGCCGACCACGGCGCGCGTGCCGTACGTCGGAGGCCTCGGCGCGGTCCTGGTGCTGGCCGGCCTGCTCGTCCCGACGCTGCTCGGCCCGGTCAACCGGGCCTGGATGGGGCTCGCGCACCTGATCTCCAAGGTGACGACGCCGATCTTCATGGGCATCGTGTACTTCCTCGTCTTGACGCCGATCGGCCTCGGCATGCGGCTCTTCGGCCGCCGTCCGCTGGTGCACGCAGCCCAGGGAGACAGGGCTACTGGTTCGACCGCGGCACCGGCAGCAGCCGGAGCCCGAGCCACATGGAACGTCAATTCTGATTCGAGGATGCAACGATGAGTCAAACCGGCCTGATGTCGCGAACTCTGGGCCTTCATGAAGGTCCGCAAGAAGTTCTGGCTGCTGCCGATCATCGTGGTGATGGTGATGGTGGGCGCCCTGCTGGTCTTCGCCCAGGGCTCGGTGCTGGCGCCGTTCATCTACACGATCTTCTAGGTCGGGTGAGCTTGGAGCAGAATCGCGAACCGGGCCGGGCAGCAGATCAACTCGATCGGCATGCATTCCAGAGCGCGCAGACAGGCCCGGCGGCGGATCAATGCACGGGCATGTCCCGGGCGCGTCGTCGTAGTCTGCTACGGAAATATCTGCCGCAGCCCCTACGCCGCCGCCGCCCTTCGGCGGCGGCTCGCATCGACCAGACTTGACGGGATGGGAGTCGACTCGGCAGGCCTCTTCGGGGCCGAGCGGCCCGCCAATCGCCAGGCAACCGAGGAGGCCCGCGAGCCGGGGCATCGCCCTGGGACGGGCTACCGGGTCGCGGCTTTTCCGACAAGCCGACTCCAACGGCGACACGCTCATCCTGGTGATGACGCGGTCGCAGCGGCGGGCATTTGATCCGTGAGTTCGGCGTTCGACACGGGACGCATGGAGCTGCTCGGAGACTTCGACGCCGATGACCCCTCCTTATCGCGAAATCCTCGATCCCTTACGGCAAGTCGGACGAAGAATTCGGAAGAGGGTGTTCCCTCAGATGGACCGCTGCGGTCGAAGGGCTTCTGGGAGATCCTGGGTCACTCAGGGCTGCCGCAGGGGGGCCCGGCGGCCGGGTCCGTGGTCTTGGTAAGAAAGGCCCAGCGAGCGCCGCCAGGCGCGGGGCCAGGAGACTCCACGCGAGCTCGGTGTCCTTCCGGGCTGAAGTGGGGGTCCACCCGCCCGTACAGGCGATATCCCTCGCGAGCCTGTGCAGCCCGAAAGGCGGCCAGGAGCGAAATCCATGGGCGACGTCCGCGGCGGTCCCCAGTTCCGGCTGGCAGATGAGCCGGTCCGGCTGATCGAGGTCAGGGGTTGTAGGTTCTACCCCGAATGCGCGGACCCTGAGTTGCAACGCGGCCGAATCGACCTGTTCGATCGAGGGGAGCGGATCATGGAACAGCGTCGGCACGCCGTACGACCGCGCGACAGAATCGATCTCGGCAAGAATATCGGCCGTCAGCTGCCCACCGGGGTGAGGCGGCCTGGTCCCGCCGCAGCTCGGTGGGGATCTCCAGGGCGGTTAGCCCGAAGCGCTTTATCAGCAGTCCCTGGAACCGGTCCTTGAGGAAGATGAACAGGTGCGAGCGGGTCTCCAGTCCATCATTGATCGGCGCAAGCACCGCATCGATGAACTCCCGCCACGCCAGCCGGCGCGGCATCCGAAGTTCCCGCCGCGGATCGGCTCACGCGGCTTGAACACCTGGCGGCGCGTCACGATATCGTTGCCCAGGAAGACCGACACCAGCACCAGGTCGAAGCGGCGCCTCGGAAAGAGCGTGCCTAGCTTCGGATGGGCGTACTGGGGAGGGTCCCTCACCCCCCTACCCCGGTGTTCCACACGGCCAGCGAGTGACCGGTGCGGCTGGCGAAGCACCCTTCCGCCAGCCCCGGAAATGCTGGCGGTCATAGCTCCACTTGAAGGGCCTGCATGAACGAGTCGCCCAAGCAGCAGCACGCGGTACTCTGCCGCAGGTCGGCCCGCGGGGGCAATGCGGAAGCCACTGCCTGTCGGTGACTAGTGTGACGGTCCGGTCTCCGGTATTGACCCGAGTGCGCATGTCGGCCTGCTGGGCCCAGCCGAGCGAGTCCACGGGCCGCCAAATGTCCGGGCGGAACATGATCAGCTGCTGAGGTAGCACCCTCCGCCGACGTCGAGGGGCGCGTCTGTTCTATCTCCCCGCCCCTTCCACAGTAGTCGCTATGCCGCGAGCAAGGCCCTCCGCCACGGACTCGACACCGTGCAGCGACATGGGCGCACACAGCTGCCGCCGAGTGCTTGCGCTTCAAGGCTGTTCGCTCCGATGCTCCGTCGAGATCGGGGCGTGGCTTCGACGATGGCCAAGAACGCATGGGTGCCCTTCCTCGCGCCGGAGCACGCCGGCCAAGTGCTGGTGGCTGACCTTCGACAGCGCCCTATCGGCTGGCGTGATCGCGGAGGAAGGAACAAGGGGATCACGTTCCGACCAAGGTGCTCGATCCACCACCACCTACGCCAGGGCTGACGACAGCTTCGGCGTGAAGGCGTCCTGCTGGCCACGGTCTCGCGAAATAACGCCAGCCGTGAGTACTACCTCCCTCAAGTCGGGCGCCATGGTGCCGCCGAGGAGAACTGGTGGCGGTGCTCGCGGCTGTCGTGCCAAGTCGAGCGCGGTTGATTCAGTTCGCCCTACAACTGGAATCGCCTCGACACCTTCGTGTTTCGTGACAGCGACCGTCAAGCGGAGGTGGAGGTCGCAGCCGTGCCGAGGTGCGAACGCTACAACCCCGAGCATGATGATGGACTGCCGCGTTGCTGGAGCGGCTGACCACGTGCTGGAGCGCCTATGATCTGACTTCAGAGGACCGACAGCGGCCCAGGCCTGTATCGCCTCCAGCTCAAGGGGATCGCGCCGGCGGACGACCCGGTTGCGGGATCGACCGCATTCCTTGCCGACCTGCAGATGCGGCTCACCATGCACGACCGGACTGGCGGCGACCGCACCCGAGCCGCAGCTCATCAACAACGCACCAGTTCAACGCCAATGGCCGGCGCTGGAGCGACGAGGACTGTCGCCGCCCTCCTGGCGAAGGGTGGCGACTCTTCGGGGCCTCGCTCGCGGACCGGTCCGGGAGCCACGGCGAGGTGATCGCGTGCTCAGTCAGTCCGGACGGCGTGATCAAATTGTTCGTGATGTCGTGCCCGGCGGTTCCAGCGCCGGGCGGAGCATGCGTTCCTGGCCTGCGCTCGCAGCCCTTGGCCCTGCGACCTCCGCCGCGCGCCACGCAATTACTGAACGAAACCAGCCGTTCCGACAGTTCGCGGCCGATCCGACCTTCGCAGCCCTGGAGTCCGGCCTGCTCCGGTGGGACGCGGCGGCGTTCGCGGACGCCCATGCGGCGGCGCTTCGCCTGGTCGAGGTCCTGTGGGACGTAGTCTATCCCGGCGGGCATCGCTTCGCCTTCACGATCATGGACGATACCGACGTGGCCACCGTGGCCAACGTCGGGCCGATCTATCGGATGCTCGGCGATCTCGGTCTCCGGACGACAAAGACGGTCTGGCCAGTCGGTTGTCCCGAGGGAAGCCCGAATTTTGGAAGCTCCGAGACCCTGGATGACGAGGCCTATCTTGCCTTCGTCCTCGATCTACAGGCCCGGGGATTCGAGATCGCCTACCACGGCGCGACAATGGAGAGCTCGACTCGAGATCGGACGGAACGCGGGCTGACGAAATACCGGGAAGTGTTTGGAACACCGCCACGCGTTTACGCCAACCATGCCCTGAACAGGGAGAATCTCTACTGGGGAGCGGAGCGCCTCGATGACCCCATCCTGCGGCGGGTGTTCGGGCGCATCGAGGGCCAGGCGCCGGGGCTCTACCAGGGTCATGTGAGCGGGTCTCCGTGGTTTGGGGGGACCTCGCCGGCCAGATTACCTACATCCGAAACCTCACCTTCTCCGGCATCAACCTGCTCCGCATCAACCCGTCCCTGCCGTATCGGGACCCTCGCCGCCCACTCATTCCGTGGTGGTTCTCGGCCTCCGACGCCGAGGACGCCGACGCGTTCAACGAACTGATTTCCCCGACTGCCCAGAAGGCGCTGGAGCGTGAGGGTGGCGTGTGCATCGTGGCGACCCACCTCGGCAAGGGGTTCACGGAGGCGGGACGGGTCAATCCGGAAACGGCGCGCCTGCTCCGCCTGCTCGCCGCGAGACCGGGGTGGTTTGTACCTGTAGGGGAACTCCTCGACTGGCTCCGTGAGCGCCGAGGGGGCACCCCGCTGCTCCCGGCCGGTGAGTGGAGGCGGATGCAGTGGAAGTGGGCCACCGACCTCGCGATCCGAAAGTGGAAACGGCGCCAAGGCTAGCTCTTCCATCCTGCCCCTGACCGATGGGTCCACGCAACACACCTGGACCGGCCGGAGGGGTGCCTGTCGGACGATCGAAAGCCCCGCCCGGAAGCCTCGAAATCCCTATGCGTAACTGAAATCCAGTCAATAGGTTACGTCGGGATCCCGCTCCGTCGATCTGCGCGGGCGATGGCACTGAGCTTGCCCCCTACGGCATCAGCAACCCCAAGGAGATCGTAATCCAAGTCACTCCATCAGGTCCTGCCACCACCAGTCGCCCCTTGCCGGGCGGTGCTGAGCCGACGGCGCTAGTCGACCGTGGAGCACCGCCGACGGGCGCCCTGCCCATGAAGTTGCTGCTCGAGGACGGCACTGAGTTCGAGGGTGTCTCCTTCGGCGCCCGTGCCGGTCGCGGGCGAGGTCGTCTTTACAACGGCGATGAGCGGATACGTCGAGGCACTCACTGACCCGTCGTTCCGGGGCCAGATCCTCGTGCTCACGTACCCCCTCGCCGGCAATTACGGAGTTCCGGCACCCCGTCGGCCGCGGACGCTGGATGGCCCCTATGAGTCCGACCGGATCCAAGTACAAGGGCTTGTCGTGCAGCACGCCATCGACCACCCTAGCCACCACGCTTCCACACGCACGCTTGGCGAGTGGTTGAACAGCGAAGGCATTCCCGGCGTCTCGGGCATTGACACCCGGACACTGACCCGGCGTCTCCGGGAACACGGCACGATGCGCGGATGGCTGCTTCCCGAAGATGCCCCACCCGAGGTTGAGAAGCGGGCGGCCAGGAGCGTGGACATGCGACGCGAACTCTTTCACCTGGTTGCCCCCAAGGCCACCACGTCGGGTCGGGCCGCGGTCCGCGCGTCCTGCTCGTCGACGCCGGCGTGAAGGACAACCTGATTCGCTCCCTGCTCGCACGCGGCGCCACGCGTCATCCGTGCGCCCTGGTACGCCGATCTTGCGGCACTCGCCGAGGAGGCCGACGGCGTCCTGCTCGGCAACGGGCCTGGCGATCCGAAGGACCTGCCGGATCTTGTCGCCAGGTCCGCGGGCTTCTGGAGCGGCCGAAGCTCCCGATCTTTGGCATCTGCCTCGGGAACCAGATCTCGGCACTTGCCGCAGGCGGGGACACCTTCAAACTTCCCTACGGCCATCGCGGCGTGAATCAGCCGGTTCAGGAGATCGGTACCCGCCGATGCTTCATCACCAGCCAGAATCATGGCTACGCGGTACGAGACGAGTCGCTGCCGCGCGACTGGGAGCCGTGGTTCGTCAATTTGAACGACGGGACGAACGAAGGCATCCGGGCCCGTTTCAAGCCGGTGTTCAGCGTGCAGTTCCACCCGGACGCCACGCCGGGGCCGCGCGATACCGGCTTTCTTTTCGACGAATTTCTCCAGCCTGTGCCGTCGACGCACCGAGGCGCCCGATGATTCCCCGACGATCGCCGGAGATGCCGGCGCGAGTGCTGCTCCTCGGGTCCGGTGCACTCCAGATCGGTCAGGCCGGCGAGTTCGACTATTCGGGCACACAGGCGCTGAAGGCACTGAAGGAGGAGGGGGTCTTTCTCGGTACTGGTCAACCCAAACATCGCGACCATCCAGACCAGCGAAGGCCTTGCCGACCAGGGTGTATTTCGTGGCCATCACGCCCGACAACGTCGAACAGATCCTCGAGAAGGAACGAATGCGACGGGATCTTGCTGGGCTTCGGCGGCCAGACCGGGCTGAACTGCGGACTGGAACTCGGCGGAGCGTGGGCGTGCTCGAGCGGCTCGGCGTGCGCGTGCTCGGCACCCCAGTCAGCACCATCCGGGACACGGAGGATCGGGAGCGGTTCAAGCAGCGACTCGAAGAGATCGGGGTCAAGAGCCCCCGGAGCGTCGCCTGCACCTCGCTCGACGCAGGCCCGGCGGGCGGTCCGCGAGGTCGGCCTCCCTGCGATGCTCCGCGTCGCATTCGCGCTCGGCGGACGAGGCAGCGCAGTCATCTCCGCCGAGGAGATCGAGCCGGCGCTTAAGCGGAGCTTTGACGGAGGCATCCGGCAGGTGCTGGTGGAGGAGTACCTGGCCGGCTGGAAGGAGATCGAAGTCGAGGTGGTCCGGGACGCGGACGACAACTGCATCACGGTTTGCGCCATGGAAAACTTCGACCCGATGGGCATCCACACCGGTGAATCGATCGTGGTGGCGCCGACACAGACGCTGAACGACGAAGAGGTGCAGCTCCTGCGCACGATGGCCATCGATGTCATCCGGCACCTCGGCATCGTCGGGCGAGTGCAACATCCAGTACGCACTCGACCCCGACAGCACCGACTACCGCGTGATCGAGGTCAACGCCCGCCTGTCGCGCTCGAGCGCCCTCGCCAGCAAGGCGACTGGCTACCCGCTGGCGTACGTCGCCGCAAAGATTGCGCTCGGATTCACCCTGCCCGAGATCCCAAACGGCATCACGAAGAAGACCACGGCGTTCTTCGAGCCGGCCCTCGACTACATCGTGTGCAAGTTCCCACGGTGGGACCTCGGGAAGTTTCGCGGCGTCTCCACCCGCATCGGCAGCGAAATGAAGAGCGTCGGCGAGGTCATGGCCATCGGACGCACCTTTCCCGAGGTCATCCAGCGCGCCGTTCGGATGCTCGACATCGGCGCCCTCGGCGTGGACCCCGACTTTTTTGACGGCGAGGATGTTCGCGAGGCGCTCCGGATCCCAACCTCGATGCGCATCTTCGCCATTGCGCGAGGGCTTGCCGATGGTCTCGGCGTCGATGAAATCCACTCACTGACCGGGATCGACGAGTGGTTTCTATACGGCATCGCGGACATTATCGCGATGCGGACCGACATCTGGAGCCGGTACTGGCTCCTCTGCCGCCTGTCGTGCTGGGCACGGCGAAGAAGCTCGGCTTCTCAGACAATGGCATCGGCCGACTCACCGGAATGACCAGCGAGGCGGTGCGCGCGCTCCGCCTCACGCACGGCATCGTGCCGCGACTGGCACGGATCGATACGCTGGCCGCCGAATTCCCCGCTGAGACGAACTACCTCTACCCGACGCTACCACGCGACGGAGAATGAGAGCCCGCCGAGCGACACGAAAGAAGATCCTGGTCCTCGGCTCGGGCGCCTACCGGATCGGATCCAGCGTCGAGTTCGATTGGTGCTGTGTCAGCGCCGTCCGGGCTGCCTCGGAGCTTGGGTATGAGACCCTCATGCTCAACTACAATCCCGAGACGGTCAGCACCGACTGGGACGAGTGCGATCGCCTCGTCTTCGACGAAGTGAGCTTCGAGAGCGTGCTGGACCTCTGGGAGAGCGAGCGACCCGAGGCGGTGGTCGTCAGCATGGGTGGACAGGTCCCAAACAACCTGGCGCTACGGCTGGCGCGCGCGGGGGTCCGGATCCTCGGCACCAGCGCCGAGAGCATCGACATGGCGGAGGATCGTCGGAAGTTCAGCGCGCTGCTCGACGAACTGGGGATTGACCAGCCGGCATGGACCCACCTGACGGGGCGCGCCGACGCGCCGAGCGATCGAACGACTCGGCGGATATCCCGTACTGGTGCGGCCCAGTTACGTGCTCTCGGGAGCGGCCATGAGCGTGGCGCACGACCCGGCCGAACTGGATCGAATCCTCGAACGGGCCCGCACCGTCTCGTCAGATCATCCGGTGGTGGTCACCAAGTTTGAGACCGGCGCCCGCGAAATCGAGATCGACGCGATCGCGGACGATGGAGAGATGGTCCTGTGGGCCATCTGTGAGCATGTCGAGGACGCCGGCGTCCACAGCGGTGATGCGACCCTCATGCTGCCGCCGCAGACGATTCCCTTGCCGATCATTCACCGGGCACGAAAGATCGCCGTCCAGCTGGCGGAGTCGCTGAAGATTACCGGCCCGTTCAATCTCCAGCTCCTGGTCAAGCACGGCCGGGTACGTGTCATCGAAGTCAACCTGCGAGCGTCACGGAGCCTGCCGTTCGTCTCCAAGGTGACCGGCACGAATTTCGTGCGCGAGGCGATGCGTCGGATGCTCGGGGTGCAGGAGTCCGGTGGAGAACAGGGCCCTCGACCTCGACTACGTCGCCGTGAAGGTGCCGCAGTTCAGTTTCCCGCGACTGGTGGGAGCCGACCCGATCCTGGGTGTCGAGATGGCAAGCACGGGCGAGGTGGGATGCTTCGGCGACGACGGAGATGAGGCGCTCTTGCAGGGGCTGGCGGCGACCGGTTTTCGAATCCCTCGGAAGGGAGTGCTCCTTTCCTCGGGCCTCCGAGCGAGAAGTATTCCTTTCTCGAGGAGGCGCGGGCGCTGCGGAGGAACTGGGCCTCGCCCTCTACGCAACCGCCGGCACCGCCGAGGCGCTCGAGGCGGAGGGCATCGTTGTATCGGGCTGGCGAAGGCCCCCGGGGAAGGGCGGAGTGGGATGGATGTGATCGACGAGGGCCTGGTGGATCTCGTCATCAACGTGCCGCGTTCGTACGACGAGCTGGGACGCCCGGACGGCTACCTCATTCGTCGCCGCGCAGTCGACGCCGATGTGCCACTGGTGACCGATCTCATGCTGGCGACCGCCCTGGTGACGGCGCTCCGCAATCGTGCGGGCGCCTCGCCAGCGATTCGATCATGGGATGAGTACCTCGGGCCGGCAACCAAGGTTCTTGAGTAGCCGGATACTATTGGAGGGGCGGAATTCGGCGCCCTCGCACCGTTCTCGCCCGCGGTGGCGGCCTAGGGGTCGTCGACGAAGCGTCGTCCAGCGCAGGAGATAGGAACCCACACCCCGCGAACCACTCTCCCCCCCCCCGCCCTTCCGCAGTCGAGATGGGACCCGGGCCGTACATCGCCAGGCGAGGAGTCGTCGCGGAGGATCCAACGACACCTTGCCCGTCCCCGGGCCTACCGCGTCTTGATGGATCCGCTGTCGGACGCCAAGTCGTTGTGCATGGTCCCGATCGGCCGTACGCCTGTCCCATGCTCTCGTCCGACACCCGCGGTGTCGAGAACTATGTCGCTGGCCACGGGTGGCCCGCTCGTGCCTGGAGGTCGATCCAGCTTGCGGAGATGGTATTCCACCGATTCTTCGGAGCCTGACTAGACCGAGGTACTTGTCGTTGGTGTACCGGCCGCAGGCGTCGGCGTGCCCGTCGGCAGGACCCGCCGCAAATCGAGTGCCGCAGTCGAGGGGCACGGCCGGTGCGTCGGATCGGCCACCGTAAGTTGCTCCCGCGACTTGCGTGTTGGCGTTGACGCATTCAGATTGAGGGGCTCGCGAGGTAGGTCGTTCCATCGCGGCGGGTACGACCTGCTTGAGGTCGCATCGGCGATCGGACTGACCGTGGATGCACGTCATCCTGGCTGCAGTGGGGGAGGCACTCGTGTCTCGGGCGGAGAGAGTTAAGCCGAGCCACCATTGGCCGCGTACCAACACCTCTGTTGAAGTCGCGATCTCGTGGCCCCCAGCTGTGTCGTCTAGTGGCTGGAAATACCGCCGGCCGAAATCACCCCGCCGGTCGCGCTGTAGGCACGCCGGGGCGTGGTCGGTCCGTGATCAGCCGTGCTGCGGGCCGCCTGCGCCATCGAGGTATGGCCGGGTCAGCTTGCCGCCAGTAATACCGCCGACGCGCGGTCCACGTCACGCGCCGGCGTCGGCCAGGGTGCCGCCCTGATGGGCGCGATGACCCGGAAGGTGCCGGCCGTGCTGCCGGCGGCGTAGAGCCCACCGGTGGGACGGTGCCGCCGGTGGCGCATAGGTGACTGCCGGGGCGGTCGTGGCGCCATCCTCCACTGCCGCTCACGCTGAACTGCTGCGTGCGCAGTCGCGAGCGCAGCGTGAGGGAGTCAGGATGACGGCCTGGAGCCGGGCGGAGCCGTGGTCAGGGTCACCGTGCTGGTGTCGCCAGGGTGCCGCCCTGCTGGGTGGCGATGACCCGGAAGCTGCCGGCCGTGCTGCCGGCGGTGTAGAGCCCACCGGTCGCACCGTGCCGCCCGTGGCACTGTAGGTCACTGCCGGGGCCGTCGTGGCGCCATTGCTCCACTGCCCGCTCACGCTGAACTGCTGCGTGCGCCCGTGGCGACGCAGACGCTCGAGGGCGTTAGGATAACGGCCTGAAGCACCGGCGGGCGGCCGTCAGGGTCACCGTGCTGTGCGCCAAGGTGCGGCCCTGGTGGGTCGCGATGACCCGGAAGGTGCCGGCGGAGCTGCCGGCGGTGTAGAGCCCACCGGTGGTGATGGTGCCGCCGGTGGCGCTGTAGGTCACAGGCCGGCGCCGTAGTGGCTCCATTGCTCCACTGGCCGCTCACGCTGAACTGGTGCGTCGCACCGGTCGCTCATCGCCACGCTCGAGGGGGTCAGGATCACGGCTTCCAGCATCGGTGCACTGGTCGAAACTGACACAGCGGAGGTGTCTGCCAGCGTACCACCCTGCTGGACGGCGATCACTTGAAACGTGCCGGTCACGCTTCCAGCGGTAAATAGACCGCCAGGCGTGATGGTCCCGCCCGTTGTACTGAACGTGACTGAAGGCGCGGTCGTGCTACCATCGCTCCACCGACCACCCACATTGAATTGCTGCGTGCCACCTGCAGCCACCGTGACACTGGCTGGTGTGAGGACAACAGCCTCAAGGACCGGCGTAGCAGTGCTGAGCGTCACGGACGAAGTGTCCGCCAGAGTGCTCGTCTGTTCGGTCGCCACAACGCGGTGAGGTCCAGTCAACCTCGGCCGGGCAGATTGGCCCGTCGCGGTTCTTGCACTGGCGCTCACAAGCACTGTCTCAGCCACCGTTATGGTGGACTTCGCAGGAAGAACCGTCACCTGGACCACATCGGACTCGTTTGGCGCGAGCCCTTCCTTCAATTGACCAGGCTCACAGGCCGTGATTAGAAGGAGCGGGAGGAGCATTACGGAGAATTGCGCGACGGGGAACCGACGCGCAAGCGAGAACTGGTATGTGTCATGGGGGAAAGCCCCGGATCCACAGCCAAATGCCGCATCAGCACCCAACCACGCACATCCACAATTCCACCCTTGGGTCCTGTGCCTTGGAATGCAACTCTTGGACCAGTGCGCTATGTATAAATGTCGTACGATCATGTGATGTCAAATTAGCTGGCATAGTATAACTATATGTACGACAAGCTCTTATGCATCTTTCAATGTTGCATCATGCAAATGGGCCGTCTAACATATTGCATACTTCGCCTATCGCAACTCTCCGTCGGATACCGTGCTCCTAGTCACAACTCTTGCACGCATAGAAACCGTGCTTCGCCATTGCATTGTTAGGATGCAAGCCGAGCAGGAGGTGCCCGGCGGGGTTGTCGTGCGCCGTGAAAGTGTTGTGACGCAGAGGAAGGCTTCCGGGAATGCTGGGGGGGCAATACCTTAAGTCCTGCAGTAAACAGATTATGCAGGACTGCCCCGGAGCCCGGGCGCCCGAGGATCTGCTGGAGGGAGACAGTGGCGACACTCGCTTCGCTGCGCCCGGGCCGAACATGGCTCTTCCGCGTCATCGCCATATCGACGAGCCTCGCGGTATCCCTCGTCCTCGTCGAAGCCGGCCTGCGCTTCTTCCACCTGGCTCCAGCAGGGGGGCTCGCAACCGTTTCCCAGCGAGACTTCGACCGCCTTCCGGGCCTCTACGTGCCCGAACAGCAACTTTCTTCGACCGGCGAGTCCCGGCCCTCCCTCACCGCATCACGATCGACAGCCTTGGGTACCGCGGCGCAGACCAATTCACCCGACGAAAGCCGCCAGGGCAGTTTTGGATTCGGATGTTGGGCGATTCCTTCACCTTTGGCGATTTTGTCAATGATGAGGAATCCAGCCCCGCCTCGAGAGCCTGATGCAATCGAGGTGCGGTCTTCGGATTCGCACGATCAACATTGGAGTAGGGGGATCGAGTATCGAGACCGCGGAGGCCATGGCAGGCAGAGCGCTCCCCCTCGGGCTCGATCTCGCGATCCTCACCTTCAGCGAGAACGACGTGACGGACTTGGCAGTCCCGATGTGGGATCGGATGACGGCGAATCGCAAGGCAAAGTCCCGACTCCCCTTGTCGCTGGTGTACCCGGTACTCCGCCGACTAGCTCTCTGGAATCTCGTGCTCACCATGCAGGCCAAACTACGAAATCGCCGCGCAGCGGCGGCCGTGGCGCCCTGGACCTACAGTCACTGCCGGGCCCCAAGCCGAAGCGGTCCCGAGGCTTCGAGAAGAATACAAGACGCGACTCGTGAGGCTCCGGAGCCAATTGGCAGCCGCTAACGTGCCTCTAGTCTTCGCCATCTACCCGTCGCACTTGACCGTGTATCACCTCTGGGCGAGCGATCAGATCGCATGGGTTCGTACCATGGCAGATTCGATCGGGATTCCCACGATTGATTTTACCGCTGCGCTTCGATCGGATGGCCGCCCGAAGGAGGCACTCTACCTCCTGCCGCTGGACGGACACCCCAGCCCCGCGGGGTACGCACTCACCGCCTACGTTCTGTCCAATGGGATCGATTCGCTCCCCGTATTGAGAGCGCGCTGCGCCATTCAATCATCGTCCGTGCCTTGACCACGAAATCGAGCAGGGGGAAGCGTCTGCCTACCGCTTGGAAGCGTCGGCCGTCAAGCCGTTGGCGACTGCCTCAGCCGCGAGCCGGTGTCCGGCCGCGTCCCAATGACCGTCCCAGGCTGAGGAATAGCGGCGTTGAGTCCGTGGCCGTCGATTTCCTGAACGCCGGAAGCAGGTCAACCACCGGAATCTCGGGTCTTGCCGCGATGGCCAACAGGTCGCGTTGAGGCTCGCCAAGCGGCATTGCTTGCAACGACCCCTTGGCAGTGCGAACAAACTCCGAATACGCAGTGTCGGACAGTTGGACCTTCAACGGAAGGAGGACGAGAGCGACGTGTCCACCTTGCGTCGCGGTCACCTGTTTCACGCGCTTCAACAACTGCTCAGTGAGTTGAAGTCCCTGCTCGATATGAGCCGGGTAGGCTCCATGTTCAACTCGACGACGTGTGACCTCAACTCGGATCCCACTTGCCGGATTTCACGGCCGTGGCGGACCTTTCGCCACAATTGGTATAGCTGCAATCGCGATGCAACAATCGCCTTCAGCTGAATCACCTTGTACCGGAAGAAGGAATACGGCCTGCGCTCCCGCTCGACGAGTACTCCGTTCTGAGTCGTGTGCCACTGCTGTCGCAGGTTATCGCTGATGTCGTTGTGAAGGGTGATCGCTACGAGCACGAGATCCGGGTGGTATGCCAGACCGTACTCGGTGAGATACCTCAACTCGTCATCCGTGCCCCACCCGCTGACACCCGCATTGATGACCTCGGCAGGTGTCCCTGTCCGTCGTGCGAGGGCGCGCTCGAGTCGCGGGGCAAACGATGAATCGAATGGAACCTGGATCGCCTCCATGAACGAATCGCCGAGGAGCAGGATCGCAACGCCTGCTTCGCGGTGCAGCGCGTGTTCTCGATCCCTACATTCGGCTTCCGTTAAAGGAGACTTCATGTCCATACTGAGGTAGGTACGCGGTCAATCCTGGGACGTGCATGCCCAGGCCGTACTGGTCCTGGTAGGAGAGGCCGGTTGGCTGGGGCGCAAGAATCCGAACCCCCACCTCGGCCAATACCAGCCCGGTCACAGTCGCCCCGCACACCAGCCCGCAGCCAAGAAGCCAGCGGCGCCACCCTGTCATTCCCGTCTTCCCTCCAATGTGGCCCAGGTCTCTCTGGTGCTGGGTCGCCCGCGCACCACCTTGGCCGTCGAAAGCCCAGACACCTGGACATTGCGTAACACTGCGGCCTCCCCGACAGTTGGGCCAGCTTGCAGCGCTCGACGATAGATGAACGGCACGGCCCCGCCCACAGCGAGCAAGACCCAGAGGTGTGAGTAATAGTAGAGCGAAAGAAACACCCCGTTCGCCAAGACGGCGAGGATGGCGCCTCGAATTGCATCTGCGTAATAAGCCAGTGCGGTTGTGCGCGGATCTGCGCGAGCGCCCTGCTTGACGATGTCGTCGCGAACGTGCCCCAGTCCGCTCCAAGTGCTCCACACGAGAGTCGGCGCCGGGTGAAAAGTGCGCCGAGCGCGCCAACTTCGGCGAGCATTTCCACCCAAAGAGAATGGGCGATGATGCTTCCGCCGAGGCTTCTCCCGAACTTGGCAAATTGCTCGGCGCTCTGGTAATCCTGGATCACCCAGCGGAAGTTGCCTGCCCCAACGCCGAACAGCGGATTCGCCTCCCACATGCGCAGACCAGTCTTCCAGATTTCCAACCGAACATCACCGGTCCCTGTCTGGTAGTCGGTGGTCGTCTTGATCTCCGTCCAGAAGACGGGGCCGGCAAGGAGTGCCAGGGCGATCACGGCCCCACCGAGAACTGCCAGGGCAAACACCTTTCCGGGGAGAGCGCTTCAGGCAGTATGCACCAACCAGACACAGGCCAATGAACCCCCCCCTTGAAGGGTTCGCCGCGAGCGCAATGGCGGCCACGAATGTGACTAAGGAAATGCGAAGCATCAGGCGAAGGACCCTGGAAGGTTCGGCGAGCGCGGAGAAGTATGCGAGCGCAAACGCAGTCCCTGCGAGCGCGGCGACATAGTTTTCATCATGCCCGTTCGTACCGGCCGGACCGTATCCTCGGTGGACTGCCGCCCAAGACGCGACATATGCTACGACCGCGACGAACACGAGGATCCACAGCCGAAGCCTGCTGACGGAGGTCACCATCGACCGAAGGGGGAGGCAGATGCACAGAAACAGCACGACCATTCCCTTGGTCGTCCAGCTGAAAATAGTCGTTCGCGGCGAGCGGCACCCCGATGACCATCACGCCTGACAGGGCAAGCCAAGAAAGGTCCCCCTTTCCCAACCTGGTTTTCCTCTAGTCACGAGCCATGCGATCGTGACTACAACGGAAATGAGAAGCGGGATGCCCAGCATGACCGGGGGGCGCCCGTACTCGAAGAAGAGCCAGGCAAGCAGGAGGATGAATGGTGCCGACATGGCTGGGGACGCTGGACTCGGGAACCGAGCGGCACGCTGCGAGGTCATCCAAGTACGCTGTGCAAGGTGGGTGCCGCGAGCAATGGTGTGGCGTCAGCGCAACAGCAAGGGAATCTAACGATGGCGCTGCGCTTCCGGATCGAAAGGTCGATATGGGCGCGGAAGTTGCTCATTGCTGACTCAAATGGAACGACCGCAGTCAGGACGCCGACGGGGACATCTCGCCGCCAACAACGCGACTGCGCCCAGGCACGGTCGCTCACTGAACCTGGCGGCGGATGAGGATCCAACTGCCTGGTCGGCCATCCGTGGGTCCGTCGCCCAAAGCGCTGAGGACTCAGTTCCGGGCCGTCCAGCCGCATCGAGGCGCGCCAGAAACGTGCTCCCGCATGGTGACTCTGACCGGACCGAGAATTCGATGGCGCCTACTATGATGGGTAGAGGACACCATCATCCACCCCGACGAATCGAGTGCCCTCGGGCGGATTGCTCGGGTAAACCGAGCACAGGGCAGTCCTTGAGGGGGATGACGCCGATCCGTGCTCCCAGCGGGTTCGGGAGAGTCGTTACATGCTCCGATGGCATCGGCAGCCGCCTGCCGGCCACAACGTGTGCGCGGCCACACTCGACGTGATTCATAAGATTCTGGTCTTGGATGGTGAGCAGCGTGCAGCCCTAGCCGTGGTGCGATCGTTGGGGCGACATGGATGTACCGTGCGCGTGGCATCTACGCGGCGACGCTCGCTCGCAGGCGCGAGTCGCTATGCCACAGGAAACCACGAGGTGCCGAGCCCGCTGCTGGAACCCGAGGCGTACCGGCGCGCAGTCGATCACCTCGCAGCGGAGCTCAATGTTGACCTTGTCATGCCAATCACCGAAGCATCCTGGCTTGCTCTGCTTGAGAGCCCGGACGGCGGTCGATCACCCCCGCTCCCCATGACTGACTTGGCCCGCTTCAGGCGGGCGTCGAACAAGGAGGAGGTACTCACACTTGCCAGCCGATTGGGACTTTCCGTTCCGGAGCAATGGACGATTCTGTCGCCGACAGGCATTGAGTCCTTGATTCCGAGAGATGCCTTCCCTGTGGTCATAAAGCCCGCTCGCTCGATCGGCGGTCCACGAGATCGTCGTGG
Organism: uncultured Gemmatimonadales bacterium; assembly: GCA_963705985.1. GTDB lineage: Bacteria > Gemmatimonadota > Gemmatimonadetes > Gemmatimonadales > GWC2-71-9 > SPDF01. The sequence continues at coordinate 1,204,355 of CAVPLK010000003.1, forward strand.
AATTGCGGGTGGACTATGCGCGAACTCCCGAGGAGCTTTCAAGCAAGATTGCCGGGTGGGCGAAGAGCTTGGACCCTACCTCATTCAGCGCCGGATCGAAGGGCCGGGCATTGGAGTATTCGCCCTCCGGTGGAACGGGCGTGTCCTAGCGACCTTCGCACACCAACGAGTTGAGAAAAGCCGCCCTCCGGAGGGGTAAGCGTGTGTTCCCAGAGTGTGGCCGTGTCACCATCGTTGCTCAGCGGCGCGCTCTCTCTTCTCGAAGCACTGGACTGGGAGGGCGTCGCGATGATCGAGTTCAAGCGCGACCGACGGTCCGGTGACAACGACCTGATGGAAGTCAATCCACGCTTTTGGGGCTCGCTCCAGCTGGCCGTTGATTCCGGGGTAGACTTTCCTTGGTACTTGGTCCAGGTCGCCCTCGGTCTTCCCGTGACTCCGGTGACGTCCTGGCGCGTGGGAGCACGACTCCGTTGGTTCCTTGGAGACATCGACCACTTTATCGCTCGAATATTGCGTACACGGGAGGAGCTACACCTCGACAGCCGCTCCCCAGGCTTTCTAAGGGCCGCAGCCAGCGTCCTCTGCCGTGGCGTCCCGGGCAGCGGGGCGAGGTGTTTCGTCTCGAGGACCCAATGCCAGCCGTACATGAAGCCGTCGCCTGGATCCGAGCGTCATAGGAGCCCGATGCCCAAGCCCCTTCGCACGCTCAGGCCAGTCCGTGTGGCACACATCATTCAGAATCTCAACTACGGTCGGATGGAACGGGTCCTGAACGGACTCGCCTCCGAGTTGCCAGCGCGAGGCTTTGAGGTACACGCGGTCGCGCTGGAATACCTGGGCCGTTTCGCCGAGGGGCTTTGGCCGGTGGCCACGCTGCACAATCCGTCACATATGGGGAGGCTGTCGCTCCTGTGGCCGAGTAAGCTCTTCCGCCTCCTTCGGTCAATCCAACCTGACATTGTGCATTCTCATACCGGCGTCTGGCTCAAGGCCGCGCGTGCCGCGCGAGCGGCGGGAACTCCCGTCGTCCTCCATACGGAGCATGGCAGGCCGGCGCCGGTCCCCGTTAGCGATCGCCTGTTGGACAATCTGGCGAGTCGTTCGACGGACACCGTAATCGCAGTCTCCAGCTCCCTGGCGGCGCTGCTGCGTGATCAAGTTGTCACCCCTTGCACGCCGATCCATGTCATCCATAGACGGTATCGACGTGAGTCACCTCACGCCGACAAGCGAAGGGGATCGGGTTCGCGCATCGATGGGCCTGCCGCCTCACGCACTTGTGATCGGCAGTGTAGGCCGGTTGGAGCCGGTCAAGAACTATGGTGTGGCGATTCGAGCGCTGGCACGGCTCCTCAAGCGACAGCAGTCCGTCCCGCTCTTCCTCGCGCTGGCAGGTGACGGCAGCCAGCGGAATGCCCTTGAGCGGCTCGCCTGTGACCTCGGCGTTCAACATGCCGTCAGGTTCCTCGGTGGCGTGACGACGGACACCGCTGTACCGAGCGTACGATGTCTTTACGCTTACTTCAGACAGTGAAGGCACCTCTATCAGCTTGTTGGAAGCCATGAGCACAGCCGTTTGCCCGGCAGTCACTGATGTCGGTGGCAACGCAGCCGTCCTCGGGAACGATCTCGCGTCGCACGTTGTCCCGCCAGGCGACGACGAAGCCATGGCGGACCTCTGGCACCGGTTGCTAATCAATGCGGAGGAACGAGGGCGGGCTGGGAGGCGGTGCAGGGAGCGCGTGGTCGCCCACTTTTCTCTCGAACGCATGGTCGATGACCACGCGCAACTCTACGCGGCCTTACTCGCTCGGCCTTCTCGGATCCAGGCCAGTTCGGCGATGGCGAATAGGCTCGCGTGAGCAGGCTCAGTGCGGCGAAGCAGGCCCTCGAATCGCTCTTGAGCCGTATGGTCGGACCCCCGCGACGGTCGCCGGGGCGCGCTCTAGTGCTTGCCTATCACAACGTGGTTCCGGACCACCTCGCCGGGCAAGGGGATAGCTCCCTTCACCTCCCGTTCTCGACCTTCGTGCGGCAATTGGATCTACTCCAAGAATGCACGCTCGTTCAGCCCCTTGCTGATCTGCTGAAGGGCCCTTCGGATCTGAGCCTCCCGCATATCGCTGTCACATTCGATGACGCCTACGCCGGCGCGGTCCACCTCGCCCTTCCGGAGTGGAGCGGAGAGGACTTTCAAGTACGCCGTCGTCGCACCCGGACTCCTCGGCGCGAGGTCGTTCTGGTGGGACGAATATGCCATTCCCGGCGTAGGCCTGCCCAAGCAAGTTCGGGAACGAGCGCTGCACGAGTGCCATGGGCAAGCCGAACGCCTGCGCGACTCACTCCCGCGCCCGCCAGCCCCTTGGAGTTGCCACCTTGCTACGGCTGTGTTGACATGGCGACGCTCACTGCCGTGGAATCGTCCGGCCTCGTGACAATGGGTGCTCATTCCTGGAGCCACCCGAACTTGACGCGACTCGGGCGACAGGAACTTGAGGCGGAACTGGTGCGTTCGCTCGACTGGTTACGCGCCAATTGGCTTAATCGAATTGAGGCGCTAGCGTATCCCTACGGTGCCACTTCCCCCTTGGTCGAGCATTCGACGAGGACGGCAGGGTTCGAGGCGGCCCTTCTCGTGCATGGTGGGTGGCTCGCCCTCGGCAAACGAACCGATGGGCGATCCCACGCTATAACGTCCCGGCCGGCCTCTCGCTGGACGGATTCAGGCTTCGCCTAAGGGGTTTCCTCGCAACGTGATGGGCTCGCCACCTTGCCGTGCAAACTCGGAGCAGACCCGGTGAACATCTTGTATGTGTACGATGGAGAATGGCCGAAAGGCGCGACGCGAATCCGGAAAGAAACGCGCGTGATGGCTGCGGCCGGTCACGTGGTCAGCCTCCTCGTGAGGAATGGCGAGTATCGACCGACGACCGAGCGGGAATCGTGGATGAAGGTCTGGCGCTTGCCCCGCATCCCGTGGCGTCCGCTGCGGTACGCCCTGAACTTCCCCTTATTCGTGAACCCGATCTGGCTCTGGGCAATGTGGCGAGTCGCCAGGAGAACCCGCCCACATCTCCTGGTTGTCTGCGATCTACCCTTGGCGCCTTGCGTGGTCTGGCTTGGTCGCTGGTTGGAGATCCCAGTCCACTACGACATGGCCGAAGTCTACCCTGAGTTCCTCCGATCACTTCGAGCGTTGGAGCGGCAAGGCCCGCTGAAGCGTATCCTCCGCACCCCTGCCGCAGCTGCCGCGGTCGAGCGATGGGTGCTCCGAAGAATTGACACCCTCTACTCGGTATCCGAGGAGTCTCGGATGCGCGCCATTGCCCTCGGAGTTAATCCACGGCAAGTCGTCATTATCGGGAATACCCCTGAGCACCTGCCGGATCTCGGACAGCCGGCCTCGATTCCAGTTGACATCGAGGATCTCGTGAGAGCGCGCCAAGACATCCTGTTGTTCGTCGGCATTCTGATCGCTGACCGCGGAGTGCTAGATGCGATTCGAGCGCTCCCCACACCGCGCCGGCGCTGCCCGAAGGCGTGTCTCGTGGTGGTCGGAGATGGCCCGGCGCGTCAGCAGCTCGCAGAAGAAATCCGCGAGCTGCGCCTGCAGTCTGATGTTCGGATGGTAGGGTGGAAGGAGCCGGAAGAGCTTGAGGCGTACTACCGAGCCGCGACGATCGGGTTGCTGCCCTTCAGGAACAGCCCGCACGTCCGACTCACGCTTGCAAACAAACTATTCGACGACATGGCCGCCGGGCTTCCGGTGCTGGGATCGGACCTGCCTCCGACGCACCGAATCTTGGAGCAGACGGGAGCCGGGCGGCTGCATCTTCCCGACGAGCCTGCGGACCTCGCCCACGTCGCCGCAGACATGCTGGAAGACCGTGAGGCCACCCGGAACATGGGAGCGCTGGGCCGACGGGCGGCAGAGACTGACTACTCCTGGCGACACGATGCAGACCGTCTCACGGAGGCAATCAGCAGAGCCGCTCCGGCACGGGGAGCCCCGAGCCCGCCGAAGCCTGGCTGGAGCCCTTAAGATCGAACCGCAAAAACTGACCGTCGCTTAAGGCGTGGCGATGTACACGTGGTCCAGCCACCGGTACGAGTTGCGGACGCGCGGCCCGCCCCCACCGCCCCATGTGTCGTTGATGTCAAGCCGTTGGGAGGAGCCCGTCGTGGGAACCCTGATGTTGGTCTTGTGCATCGTCTGCACGCCGTTCAACCAGACGCGCAGCTCACCCGCGGTCGTACTTCGTTCGACCAAGAATTCGATGGTGACCCATTGCCCTTCTGGGATGGCAATGTTGTTGTCCGGCAGCCAGTCATCGTTGTAGGCCCCGACGTACACCGAGAGGAACCGCTGAATCCCGCCGACGTTGTGGCGCGACTGAAGCACGATGTTGCCAGGTTCCACGTAGAACAGCTTGTTGCTGATGTCGTTCCACTTGTAGCCGTTGTCCCACTTAACCCGGAGCGCGATGTAGAACTGCGAGATTGATCCGCTGATGGGATTCGTGTAGAACTTGACCTTCCCCACACCGCCCATGTCACCAATCTCGTACTGCGTCTGCACCGCATATTCGGGGGACACCGAGCCGGTTAGTCGACGATCCGCGAGGTGGTTCGTGCCCCCGTGGGGTAATACACATTCCAAATACTGCCATCCCCCATCGGCTGATCGGAGGTCGCGCTCGGAATGGGGGCATTGAAGCCGTAGTCGGTCACCACATTCGTATAGTTGGCTGGCTTGTGCGCGAGCCACCCGGCACCAGGCGACGTGATCACGACCGCGACAGCGTCGCCGAGCGCCCCCCCTGCTGCGTCGCGACGACTATGAAGGCACCGGCGGCTGCCCCGCCGGTGTACAATCCGCCGGCCGAGATAGTACCGCCGGTGGCCGTCCACGTCACATTCGCGGCCAGGGTCGAACCATCCTGTCGCGTGGCGACCGCGTTGAACTGCTGGGTTTCTCCAGTGAAGATGCCGGCCGTGGCCGGCGAGATGCTGATGCTGACGATGGGGGAAGTCAGGGAGACGACGTTGACCGGCACGGAGCGCGTAAGCGACCCCCCGACCAAGCTCGCCGTCACGTTGTAGGTGCCGGGGGCGCTCCCAGTCGAATAGAGGCCACCGCTCGAGATGCTGCCTCCGGTGGCGCTCCATGTCACGGCGGGCACAGAGTTTGACCCGGTCTTCATGCACGGCACTGGCCGCAAAAGTCAGGCTCTCGCCGACATCCAGGGTGGCGGAGGACGGACTCACCAGCAGGCGGTGCGATGGGAGAAGGGTCAGCCGGACCTGAGGCCGGCCTTCGCCTTGGGAGTCGTGCAGGCGAGGAGAACCGACAGTACGCCGATGGCCCCATGCCGCAGACGAGGGGAGACACTCAAGCGACGCGAACCGGAACGACCCATGGTGGTGCAACCATCTTCAATATGCTGCATCAAGCCCAACCAACCCCCACCACCCCCGCCACTTGGGCAAAATCGACAAATGCAAACCCCGCGCCGTACCCATGCTGGGATGGCACAAGGATAATCAGTTGTCCGGCAAGGTGTTAGGGGCAACCACAGTCGCTCGGCCTGCCACGCAAAAGTCTGCACCCTGCTTGAACTTACGCTCAGAACGCGCGTATTCCGGTGCTCCGCAAGAAACGGTGAGTAGGAAGCGTCGCGAGCCGTTCCCGCGAGCAGCCTTCGCCCCGGGGAACTCATCCTCGGGGTTCAAACGACGTGCGCCAAACTCGGCAAGCTCCGCGAGCGGACTTGGGTAACCACTGAGGATCCCCTCCCTCGTATGATAGGGGGTGAGGACATCTGATGCCGTGCGCCGGAGCACAACGGGGAACCGCAACCAACCTGCATCCCAATTCGGTGGGATGTGCACGAGCGACACGTCCGGCAGCTCCGCTCGAAGGCGGGAGGCGTTCCTCCGCCGAACACCCTACTTCGGCAGGCACCAGGCGAATCGTCCGGCCGAGCACGCCCGCGGCCAGCGCCGAAAGGCCCCCGACCGGGTGCGGCGCAGATGCGTGGTCTCGCCGAGACCGAGGAACGGCAGCGAAGCCGGAATCCAGTAGAGCAACGGCCGGCCGAAGAGCCACTGCGCCTTGAGAAGCAGGTAGTCCCTGAAGGATCCGCTCGGCGTCCGCGGGCCCCTGGCGGCCTGCCACCCTGCGGAAATCGCGTTCAAGAACCGCGCATCGTTCACCAGCAACGCCCCGCCCTTCCCCCGGTAACGCCCTTGCCGCGCCCGAAACTCAGCACGCCGAGGGCGCCGTGGGCACCGGCCGGCTTTCCCTTCCAATCGCAACCGGAGCCCTGGGCGGCGTCCTCGATGACGACGGCATCAAATTCCGAGGCCAGCGCTGCGTCCTTGCCAGGTCCGCCGGCACCCCGTACAGGTGCGCCACAACGACGGACTTCGCGCCCCTCGAACGCCCGCCGAAGCGAGGGGAGATCAGGCGAGAGGCGTGCGGGGTCGACGTCGTAGAGGTAGAAGGGGGCGCCGCACCGTCGGCCGCGGTGGCGATGTCGTAGCAGCAATAGGCGGGCAAGGCGACCGGAGCACGCGTCAGTGCATGTGCGGCCTGTAGCGCGACGGTCAACGCCGAGGTTCCGCTGTCCATGAGGTAGAGTTCACGCGGCTGGTAGGCGGCGCGGAGCAAGTCGGCCACGTTTCGACGTGCAGTGCGGCCATCCGTGAGCCAGGCCGCCCAGATCCCCGCGAGGAGCGCCCCGAGGGTGAGCGGGGACCAGACCGGCGGCTTGCGAAGAGTTCACGGAATCAACCTGACGATCCGGGGGCCCAGCGCAGTGGCGACCGGGAGGGGCAGGCGTTTCCACAGCCGCGGACCCCAGCTGAACGCGCCGTGGTCTGGGGACGGTGTCGCCGCCGTCAGCTCCGCCCCGGGTGTGCTGGTACCACCAGAGCGGCGTCGTCACGCCCGCCCCACTGCAGCTTGTACCGGTGCGTGCCGCTGCCCGGCGTACATCGCCCGAAATTGAAGCGGGTACACCCCCCGCTGATCGCGCGCTCCATGAACGCCCGATACAGCCCCATGTTGGCGGCAGTGCGATTGAATTCTGCGAGGGAACTGGCCCAGGTCATCTCGAATTCGGATCCCCAGCGGAATCCGCCCCCGCCCGCGATCGGGTGCTCGCCAAGCCAGGCGCAGCCGAACCATGCATCCGTCGGAAAGGGGCGCGCGATCGCCTGAAGAGCCCGCGGCCCTGCGTCGGCGTGCCGAGGTCCCGCATGTGACGGGCGAAGATCGGAAGAATGGCTCGACCTGGTCGGGGCCGAAGCGCATAGGTCGACCCCCTCCTTCTCGGGTCGCCGCACCTGGCTGCGGAGCTTGGCGGGGAAGCCCTTCATGAGCGCGTCCGGGTCGGCGGGAGGTCGAGCACGACCGTGACCTTTCGGTGGGATACCGGCAGATCGATCGGGAGCTCGAGGCGCTGCGCAGTTCGAGAAGCTTGACTCCACGCTCGTCGGCGCTTCTCGCCGCGTCCGGGACAAGACCACGGACCGCGTCCGAGCGTCCGAGTGGGCCACCGTAGTTTACGAACGGCATCGAGACCAGGTAGTGCCCGAAGAGCGGCGCTTCGTACCCGGACCAGAGGAAGGATGCCCGACAGCTCCCCATCCTTCCGGGCGGCCAGGTAGATGGTCTCGTGCCCGAGCTCGGAACGGATGACCTCCCGCCAGCCGTACAGGTGAAAGTGCGTGAACCCTGCCTGTTGCCGGGCAAAGGCGTCCCACTCGAGCGGCGCACCCTCGAACTCGCGAACCGCCGTCATGCGGCGATCGCCGGGTGCACCGCCGAAAATCGGAACTCCCCGAGCAGACGCTCCAGGCGGGGGAGGGTCCGTTCCAGGCCGCGGTAGTGCCGGAGCCGGGTCACCCAGCCGCAGTCCCACCCGCGGCGGCGACGGGATCGACTTCCCAGGGGTGGATGTAGAACATCCCCGCTTGCCCCTGGTCGTGCGGTCCTCGAAAGGCGCGCCGGATGATGCCGAACGGGAAGTTGGCGAAGGTACCCCCCGCCGGGCGGGATGCGCATCCCGAGGATTTCCAGCGTCGTCATCGGATACTCTCGGAGGGTGCCGCCGGACGCACGATGTCATACGGCGGCGGTGGGCGCGCCGGGCCAGCCATAGCCCGGGCGGCGGATTGGGAAGACGCTGGAGTCGTAGGTGTGGCCGGTCTCGAGCAGGACGTCGAAGGCCCACTCCATGCCCGGGCAGGATCGAGAAGCTGGCCGCGCGGAACCCGAGGCCCGGCTGACCGACGATCTCCTCGAGCCTCGCCTTGGTCGCGCCACGTCGTCCCGGAATTCGCCGGGGACAGGGTCGGCACTCGGCGGTGCCACCAGCTGTGGCTGGCGATCTCGTGGCCCGGCCTGCGGAATTCGGCGTACCAGTCGCGGCTTTCGGTCCGCCAGCCACCCGACCACGAAGAATGTGCCGGTGGCCCCATGCCGGGCGAGGAGGTCGAGGAGCAGGGTCGTGCTGGCATCCACCCGACTCGGCTGGTGGTCCCAGTTCGCCCGGTCAATGAAGGGCTCGAAGGCGTTGACGTGGAAGTGTTCCTCGACGTCCACCGAGAAATGATGCGCAACACCCAAGCGTGGACTCCCCAGGCATCGTGCGCAGTTTGCCGGACTGAAAACTTACTACGTGCGCAAGCCAGCGTGCCTGATCCTGCGTTGGAGCCAAGAGGCAAACACCCGCTCACCGCCCCCTCCTAGCGGTGGATTGACACCGGCCCAGGAAACCCACATATGGGGGTGTTGAGAACGCCTGTCGCCCGTCCCTCCCGAGCCGGGGCACAGGTCGCCGAATCCCTCCGGCTTGGGTGGAGGCATCCAGATGTCGTCGCTGACCGCACGTTCCGTGAGCATGGGGCTCGTGGGGGGACTCGCCGCGATCCTGCTGTACAGTCAGGGCTTCCTCGTGTGGGCAGCGCTGATTGCGTGGGCCGCGTTCCTCGATGCAGGGGGCGATACGGCAGCACTCAAGCGGACGGTCACCGGCACTGTCTTTGGTGCCATCCTGGCATGGGTGACACTCGTGCTCGCGCTCAACTTCGAGGTCGCAGTCGAGACCCAGCTGTGGATCCCGAGGACTGCTATCGCGGTCGCGATTTCCCTGCTCATCCTAGGATTGTCGACCCGCATCGCGGCGCTATCGCGGCTTTCAACGAGCCTCTACGGATATGGTGCGTTGTTCGGCGCGTACATCATTACCATCGAGGGGCGTACCGCTCTCGAGAGCCTCTCCAGCCGGCATCTCAACAATCCGCTCATTCTGGTCGCGGTATCCATGGCGGTCGGTGCCGTGTGCGGTCTGATTTCAAACCGGCTGGCCGAGGCGCTGGCCAAGAATTGATTCGTTTCCGGGCCTCCCCTCAACCTGTGTCAGAATCGGGCTGAGGGGTCCTCCGGGATTGGAATCGGTGTAGTTTTATCAAATGTCTCGCCACCAGCGCCGCCTAGGTTACTACCTCGCCATTGGCGGGCTGATCTGTATTGGACTTCTGACGCTCGGCCCCCAGCCCGAGGCGGTCGCCCGGGCTGCCGCGACCCCGCTCACCTGTATTCTTTGCGGAGACCTGGGCGGGGTCGACTTCCTCCTGAACGTCCTGCTCTTCGTCCCGCTCGGACTCGGGCTCGCCCTGGCAGGCTTCTCCTGGCGCAGAGCCGTGGTGTTGGCGGCGCTCACCACCCTCGGTGTAGAACTCCTGCAGATGAAGCTGGTGGCTGGGCGTGATGCCAGCCTCGGCGACCTCATCGCGAACACACTAGGCGGCGGATTGGGAATCCTGATCGCTGCCTATTGGCGCCAGCTCGTCTTCCCATCCGCGGCGACCGCAAGGCGGCACGCCTTGGCCTATGCATTGTTGTTGGGCTGGGTGTGGGCCGGCACCGCGTGGGCGCTTGGACCCACGTCCCCACGGGGTGGCGTCTGGTTCGGCCAGTGGGCGCCCGACCTCTCAAATTTCAATCGATTCGTGGGTACACCCCTGTGGCTGTCCGCCGGCGAGGAGCCACTTCCACCGGGGCCCGCCCTGGATCAGGCTCGACTGGAAGACGCGATCACGGCACGGCCAGCCATCGCGTTCAGTGCGGTACTCGGTATTCCGCCGGGGCGACTGGCGCCCATCGGAGCGATCGTCGATACCCGGGAAGGTGAGATTCTACTCATCGGCCAGGACCGGAAAGATCTCGCATTCCGCGTCCGGATGCGCGCCTCCATCCTGAAACTGCGGATGCCCACCGTACTCCTCAGGAACGGCATGTCAGGCCAACCCGGCGACACTGTGGTCGCTGAGGGTGCCCTTCGTGATGGCGCCTTCAAATTGCGCTCCCAGATCCACGGGGTGGAACGCACGCGCATTCTGCCCTTGAGTGCTAGCTGGGGCTGGAGTTTGGTCACGCCTTGGACCGCGATGCTAGGTGAGGGGGTAGGGGCCTTGACGGCGGCCTGGATCGCCGGACTAGTGGCGGTACTGGTGTACTGGAGCAGGTTGGCCGGTGGAGTCTCGGTCGCCCTTCCCCCGGTAACAATCCTGCTGCTCCTTGGCGCGATCCCGCGGGCTGCAGGGTTCCCGTCGGTGGCCGGTGGTGAATGGGTGGCCGCGCTTGCCGGAATCGTCGTTGGACTCTTGGCGGCCCGGCCCTCCCTCCACGCCATGAGCGCACAAATGACCTTCGACGAGTACGCCTCCATGGCACACTCGGGTGACTCAATGACCCACCGACCCCGGATCGGGCTTCGCCGCCCTCATCCTGACCACCGGCATCCTCGTCCTCTCCTGCGATTCGGGCTCCACATCTGACGTCAATGCGCCGCCCGCCGCCACGATTACGACGCCCGCCGCCGGCTCGCTCTTCTCCGGCGGCGAGACCATCGCCTACGCCGGGACCGGGACGGACGCCGAGGACGGGTCGCTCCCGGGAGCCAGTTCACCTGGTGGGTGGACCTCCACCACGCGGCCCACACGCATCCCTTTCGTGCCGCCGACCACCGGCGCCACCAGCGGCAGCTTCCTGGTGCCGCCGCGGGGGCACACCGAGGAGGACATCTTCCTCCGGATCTACCTCTCGGTGGTGGACGCCGGACGGCGTGGCCGACACCAGCTATCGTGGACGTGCAGCCACGGAAGGTGACCCTCTCGTTCGCCGGCGCGCCGAGCGGGGTCGCCCTGACCGTCGACGGCCAGCCGCAGGCGACCCCGTTCGACGTGACCGCCGTGGTGGGGATGGAACGCGACCTCGGCGCCCCCACGCCACAGGTGATCGGGCCCGACAGCCTCGAGTGGGCCTCCTGGTCCGATGGCGGAGCCGCAGCTCCACACCATCGTGACACCGACCACCAACACGACCTACACCGCCACCTACCAGGTGGTGGCCGTCGTGAACCAGCACCCGATCGTGAGCCTCACCGCACCGACCGGCCGGCGCCACGATCACGCAAGGCACCGCAACGCCGGTGACCGCGACCGCGTCCGATCCCGACGGCACGGTCACGTCCGTGGAGTTCTTCGACGGCGTCACCTCGCTCGGGACCGACAACAGCCACCCTACGCCGTGACCTGGACGCCGACCACCACTCGGCGCACACTCGCTCACCGCGCGCGCCACCGACAATGGCGGGGCCAGCACCACCTCCGCCCCGGTCAACGTCTCGGTCGTCCCGCCGGGCGCCGATGGCACGCCGCCCACCGTGCACGCTGACCAGCCCGACCGACGGGACGACGGGTCTCTCCGGATCGCCGACCTTCACGGCCACCGCCACCGACAACGTCGGCGTGGTCGGCGTGGTCTTCCAGGTGGATGGCGTCACCCTTTCCGAGGACCTGACCGCTCCCTACCAGGCCACACTCCCCGCCACGAGCGCCTACGCCACCGGGGTCCATGTCGTCCGCGCACGAGCCCGCGACGCCGCCGGAAACCTCTCCTCGTGGTCCGCCGCGCGCGTGACCTTCAACGGCTCCGCACTGCCGACCGGCTTCAGCCGCACCACGTTCGTCAGTCCGGCCTTCACGGCAGCGCCACGGCCATGGCTTGGAGCCCCGATGGTCGGCTCTTCATCGCCGAGCAGCGCGGCGCCCTTCGCGTGGTCAAGAACGGAGCGCTGCTGCCCACCCCTTCGTGACGGTCGAGCACTACCGCGAATCGGGGAGCGCGGACTGCTTGGTGTCACGTTTCATCCACAGTTCGCAACCAACGACTGGGTGTATCTCTACTACACCTCGCGCAGCGGCGGCGCGCACAACCGAATCGTGCGCGTAGACCGCCAGCGGCGATGTCGCGGCGGGCGGCGAGACCGTGCTGGTGGACCTGCCCGAACCTGAGCAGCGCCACCAACCACAACGGCGGCGCCCTGCATTTCGGCCCCGACGGAAAGCTCTACGTCGCGGTGGGTGACAACGCCGACCGGCAGCAAGGCGCAGAGCATGTCTACCCCGTTCGGAAAGATGCTGCGCTTCAATGACGACGGATCCATCCCGACTGACAACCCGTTCTACGGCAGCACCACCGGCGTCAACCGTTCGATCTGGGCCCTCGGGCTCCGCAACCCGTTCACGTTCGGCTTTCAGCCCGTGACCGGCCGGATGTTCATTAACGACGTCGGGCAGAGCACCTGGGAAGAAGATCGACGAAGGGGCAGCCGGCGCCAACTACGGCTGGCCACGCGCGGAGGGGTCCGGCGGTGCGCCAACCTACGTCGACCCGATTTACGCCTACGGGCATTCCAGACAACCCGTCGCTGGTGGTTGGGCTTCTCCATCGTGGGCGCGGCCTTCTACGGCCCAGCCGCCGTCCTATTCCCGCCGGAGTACCAGGGCAGCTTCTTCTTCGCCGACTATGTCAGCGGATGGGTCAATCGACTCGACACGTCAACGGCAACGCGGTGTACGCGTTCTGGGACGGGGCGCCCATGACCGATGTGCGGTCGGCCTGACGGGGCCCTCTACGTCCTGGCGATCTGGGAGCCTCTTGGGGCGTACATCGCATCGGGAGGCCGTAGGCTTCGCGGCGGGGAAGCGGGGAAGCTGGGCAACGGGATCAGCTGCCCGCGCAAGCGGGGACCGGAACCCCGCTTCGCGGGGGCGACCTGGGGACCCCGGCTTTCGCCGGGGTGACGGCGTAATCCCCCCTCTCCGCTTGCCGCCGGGGTGACGGCCGAAGCCTGCGATAGTATGTCCCAGCCCCGCCCCCTCACCCTCCCCTTCCGCCAGCGCATCCTGCTGGTGCTGATCGCGCTGGGGGCCGTCCCCACCGCCATCGCCATCTTCGGCTGGGCCCTCACCATCCGCACCAACAACCCCGCCACCGCGGCCCGCGCCGCGGTGGAAGGGGTCGGCACCTCCGGCCGGGTGCTGGTGGAAACCATCGACACCACCCGGCTCCGCGGCCCAGAGCGCCGCGCCCTCGCCGCGCACGCCGAGGCGCTGAACCGCGCCCTGGTGCGGACCCAGGCCGCCGAGGCGTATGGGCAGTACTACTACGCCGGGCTGGCGGCGCTGCTGCTGGCGCTGGGCGCCCTGTATGTCTACGCCGCCGTCCGGCTCGGCGGGCACCTCTCCCGGCAGCTGAGCCGGCCGATCGACGAACTGGTCGGCTGGACCGGCCAGATCGCTCGGCACGAGCCGATCCCCGACGCCGAGACGCTCCGCGGTGCGCCGGAGTTCGAGGCGCTCCGCTCCGCCCTCCGCTCCATGGCCACCGAACTCGAAGTCGGCCGCTCCCGCGAACTCGAGACCGAGCGCATCCGCGCCTTCGGCGAGGTGGCGCGCCGGGTGGCGCACGAGATGAAGAACCCGCTCACCCCCATCGGATTCGCCGTGAAAGCGCTGGCTGGCACCGCCCGCCCCGAACAGAGAGAGGCCATCGAGGTGCTGGCGGCGGAGTCGAAGCGGCTGGAGCGGCTGGCCAAGGAGTTCGCCGAGTTGGGTCGGCTTCCCGAGGGCCCCGCCGCCGAGGTGGACCTGGCCGAACTGCTCGGTGAGTTGCAGCGCGTCGCGGTGCCCCCCACCATCGACGCCACGCTGCTGGTCCACCCCGATACCCCGCGGATCATGGGACACTATGACCCGCTCCGCCGCGCCTTCAGCAACCTGATCCGGAACGCGTGCGAGGCGATGGGCGGTGCGGGTCAGCTCGACATCCGGATCGCACCTGGCGCAGGCGGCGTCATCGTGGCCTTCGCCGACCACGGATCCGGCATTCCCGAGGATCAGCGCGCGCAGGTGTTCGAGCCGTACTGGACCACCAAGGACGAGGGGACAGGCCTGGGCCTCGCGCTGGTGCGGCAGACGGCAGTGGCGCACGGGGGAAGCGTGGAAGTCCGGGAGACACCGGGCGGCGGCGCGACCTTCGTCGTCACGTTGGGACGTGGAGGCGGAGGAATGAGGACTGGGGACTGAGGTGGGGTGGTGAGGCGCAAAGGGCGGTCGTCATTCCCGCGCAAGCGGGAATCCAGAGCGCGCCACTGGACCCCCGCTTTCGCGGGGGTGACGATCGGGCACTGGACCCCCGCTTTCGCGGGGGTGACGCCGCGGCCCCCCTGCCCCGCCTATCTTTAGAAATGCCTTCCATCCTCCTCATCGACGACGAAGCCAACATCCGCCGGATGCTCGGGGCGCTGCTGCGCGCCGAGGGACACGTGGTGTCGGAGGCCGCCAACGGCAACGCCGCCATCCTGACGGTCGATGAGGCCGAGCCGGACGCCATCTTCCTCGACCTGATGATGCCCCCAGGCCCCGACGGCCTGGCCACCCTGCAGGCGCTCCGCGAGCGGGGGGTGTCGGCTCCCGTCATCATGATGAGCGGCAAGGCCCAGCTGGCCGACGCGGTCCGCGCCGCCCGGCTCGGCGCCTTCCAGTTCCTCGAGAAGCCGCTGACCCCCGAGTCGGTCCTCGTCACCCTCCAGGCCGCCCTCGACCTCTCCCGCACCCGCGCCGCCAACCGCGCCCTGCACGCCGCCCTGGGCCACCGCGACGAGATGGTGGGCTCCTCCCCTGCCCTGCGCCAGATTCGCGAGCTGGTGGCCCAGGTGGCGCCGGGCGACACCCGGGTGCTCATCACCGGCGAGTCGGGCACCGGCAAGGAGCTGGTGGCCGCCGCCATCCACCGGGCGAGCCGCCGGGCCGAGCAGCCGTTCGTGGCGGTGAACTCCGCCGCCATTCCCGCGCGACCTGGTCGAGTCCGAGATGTTCGGCCACGAGCGGGGGGCCTTTACCGGTGCCACCGAGCGCCGCATGGGCCGCTTCGAGCTGGCCGACGGCGGGACCCTCTTCCTCGACGAAGTGGGCGACCTCCACCTCGAAGCACAGGCCAAGCTCCTCCGCGTCCTCGAGACCGGCGAAGTCCAGCGGCTCGGCGGCGAGCGCACCACGCGGGTGGATGTCCGCGTCATTGCCGCCACCAACAGCCGCCTCGACGAGGCCGTGGCCCGGGGCCAGGTGCGCGAAGACCTCTTCTTCCGGCTGAACGTCTTCCCGATTCACCTGCCGGCCCTCCGCGAGCGGCTCGAAGACCTCCCCGCGTTGGTGCGACACTTCGCCAGCCGGCTCAGGCCGCAGGATCCGGTGGCCTTTACCCCCGACGCGGTGGCCGCGCTGGCGGGGTACCGCTGGCCTGGCAACGTGCGGGAACTGGCCAACGTGGTGGAGCGGCTGACGATCCTGGCGGATGGCACGGTGACGGCGGAGGTGGTGCGGCAGGTGGTGCCGGGCGACGTCACCCCCCGTCCCCCTTTCCAGCGCCCTCACCCCCTGTCCCCCTCTCCGGCAAGCGGAGAGGGGGGACGCCGGGAAGTTTCGACTCCGTTGGCGGAATCGCTGGACAACCACGAACGCGCGCTGATCCAGGCGGCGCTGAACGACGCGAACGGGGTGGTCGCCGAGGCGGCGCGGATGCTGCAGACCGATCGGGCGAATTTGTATCGGAGAATGAAAAGGCTGGGATTGGGCGAATGAGGGCAATACCAACATCGTTGCGGCCTTCGCGGGGTAGGCATATGCCTACCCCTGGGACAGCGAATTCGCGACCTCGCCCCTGGAGAGGAGCGTCGATGGCAATCCAATGTTCCGATGGGAACCTCTCAACCGAAGCAATTCCTTCGCCCTCCACCGATGGGCGGATTCGCTTCGGTTGGGGTGGGCGTAGGCCCACCCCCAGCTGGAAGATTGCCATCGCCGCCTTGATGGTGTTCGCGCACGTCGCCCACGCCCAGGACAGCGTGGTCGTCATCGATCCCGACGCGCCCTTCGCCGACAGTTCCGGCTTCGGGGCGCTGCCCGCCGCCGTCACCCAGCAACTGATCCGCACCTGGAACGATTCCGGCACCACGCGCCTCTCCGGCAGCGTCACCCTCGCCCCCGGGAGCCGGCTGCAAGGCTCCGTCGCCCTCTACCGCGGTACCCTGCGGGTCGGCGGGATCATCGAGGGCCCCGTCACCGTGATCAATGGCACCCTCGTCCTCCTCCCCGGTGGGCTCATCACCGGAGAGGTGTTGGTGGTCGGCGGGAGGTTGATCAAGCAGGAGGGGAGCACGCTGGACGGCAGCGAGAAGGTGTACTGGGACCTCGCCCCGGTCGCGAAGGCAAGTGACGGCACCCTCGCCCTCCAGAAGACGCCCGACCTCGAGGCGATCGGAGTGGCCAAGGCGAGCTTTGGCGTGGGCAAGGTTCGCACGACGGTGCACGCCTCGACCGGCGGGACCTACGACCGTGTCGAGGGATTCCCGCTCGACGCCGGGGTCGGCTTCGACTGGCGGGCGACCAAGCGCGACCGCATCAAGCTCGACCTGACGGGCATCCTCCGCACCAGCACGGACCGCACCGACTCGCGGAGCGACTTCGGATACAACACCCGCCTCGAATGGCGCCGGACCGGCGAAGTGAGCTACGGCCTCGGCGGGCGGGCGTGGAGCGTGATCGAGGTGATTCCCGACCAGACCCTATCCCGCGCCGAGTCGGGATGGTCGTCGATTCTCGTGCAGGAAGACCAGTACGACTACTACGACGACCAGGGCATCGGCCTGTACGGTTTCCTCATCCCGGCACGCCAGTTCCGGCTGGATCTCTCCTGGTACAGCGAGCAGCAGTCCTCTGTCCCGGCCGTCGATCCCTGGTCGCTTTTCGTCAACGACAGCCGGTGGCGCCCAAACCCGCTGATCGACGACGGCACCTACTCGATCACCACCCTCGGACTGACGCTCGACACCCGCGACGCTGACCGGCAGCCCTCCCTCGGCTGGTTTGCCAAGGCCAGCGCCGAGTTTGCCGCGAGCGACGACGTGGGGCCTGTGGCGCTCCCGCCGGGGCTGCGCGACCCGCTCCCGACCGACGGCTCCTACAACTACTCGATGCTCACCCTCGACCTCCGGCGCTACTTCCGGCTCTCGCCCGAGGACCGGCTGAGCGGCCGAGGCTACTTCTCCGGCTGGGTGGGCGGGGGTGCGCTGCCGATGCAACGGCGCCTCTCCCTCGGCGGCCCCTCGATCCTCCCCGGCGAGGCCTTCCGCCAGGTGAACTGCACCCCGCCAGGCTTCTCGAACACCTCGCAGGCCAGCCTCTGCGACCGCACGCTGTTCTTCCAGGTCGAGTTCCGCCACCGCCTCGACCTCGGCTGGCACTACACCGTGTCCAAGGGGCAGGATGGCACCGCCAGCCGGGTCATCGGCATCCAGACGGCGGACCTGGTGGTGCTCTCGGATGTCGGCACCGCCTGGCTGACCGGCACCGGCCCGGGCCACGTGCCCAACAACCGGCTGCCCTCGTCGGAGTACTGGTCGGCGGACATCGGCGTGGGCGTGGACTTCGGTTTCCTCGGGGCCTACCTGGCCAAGTCCGTCACCGACGACGGCCCGCTCCGCGTCTCCCTGCGCCTGCAGCGCCGCTTCTAGCATGCGCCTGCCGGTCGCCCTCCTGCTGCTCGCGGTCCTCGGTCCGCCTGCCGCTCCTCCGCTCGCCGCGCAGGGAAGCACGGGGGTGACGCTTGCCGTCACCCTCGTCCCCGACGCGAGCCGGACAGACGGCCGGCTCCCGGAAGCCCGCGTCTCCGGCCTGCTCGAGGACGACCGCTGGACCTCTGCCCTCCTGAGCGGACTCCCCCTCCGCCTGCACTACCGGCTGGAACTGTGGCGGTCGCGCGCGTCGTGGTTCGACGCGGCGGTGCGGTCGGTGGAGTGGGACGTGGTGGTGCGGCGGGAACCGCTGCTCGATCAATACTCGGTCACGACGGTGCTGCTCGGACGCACCCGGCAGCAGCGCTACCCCGACCTCGCCGCGCTGGGCAGGGCCCTCGGCGTGGCCTACCGGATCGCGGTGCGGGCCACCGAGCCGGGAGACTACTACTACGTGGCCACGGTGTCGGTGTCCACCCTCTCCGACTCGGATCTCGATGAGATGGACCGGGTGCTGCGCGGGGAGGCGGGCGCCGCCACCGACGACAACGGCAACCTGGGCGACGCCGTCAGCCGCTCCGCACGCCGGATGCTGCTGCGGGTGGCGGGGCTGCCGATCATGCGGGTGGATGGGCGGAGTGAGACGTTTGAAGTGAAATAGGCCGGGAAGCGGGGTACGATCGAAATTCGCCGTCATTCCCGCGCAAGCGGGAATCCAGAAAACTGGACCCCCGCTTTCGCGGGGGTGACGGACTAGGTCGCGGGGGTGACGGACTAGGTCGCGGGGGTGACGGACTAGGTCGCGGGGGTGACGGACTAGGTCGCGGGGGTGACGGACTAGGTCGCGGGGGTGATGGGTGAGATGGCCGGGCCAACAGCCCTCGAACTAGTGTCCCCTGAGCGCGTGCAGCGCCGCTTCCCCGTAGAACAGTTTGATGTACTTCGCCTGGGTCCGGCTCAGGCGGCGCACCGCCCACGAGAGGTGCACGAAGTGCGGTTCGAGCGGCGGGTGCAGGGGCTGCATGCCGCACTCCTCGGGCAGCCGGTTCCCCTTCCGGGTGTTGCAACTGCTGCAGGCCGTGACGACGTTGGACCAGGCGTTGCCTCCGCCGCGGGAAATCGGCACCAGGTGGTCGCGCGTGAGGCACTCACGGGGACGCAACTCGGGCTGGCTCCGGTTGCAGTACTGGCACCGGTACTCGTCGCGGGCAAAGAGGAAGGTGTTGGTGACGTGGCGGCGGAAGCGGCGGGGGACGTGCACGAACTTGACGAGACGAATGATGGCTGGCCGTGGGATGGCCAGCCGCTCACTTCGCATGTACTCCGGACCGTCGGCCTCGACGATTTCGGCCTTGCCCTCAATAACGAGCCGCAGCGCCCGGCGCACGGGCACCATGGTGAGTGGCTCGAATGAGGCGTTCAGTGCAAGGCAGCGCATGCGGTGGGTCCCGCGTGAATTGGTTGCAGGAATCGTAACGCGCGGCGCTGGCGCCAGCAAGGGAGGCCCGCCCCCGCCGCCTACCGCCGGCAGACGGTCCGCCCCCCGAGGATCGTCTGCTCCACGTCGGCCGGCAAACTCGCCAGCACCCCCTCCAGCGCTGACTCCGCCGAATCGGTTCGCCCGATATCAACCACCGCGACGTCGCCCCAGGCGCCGGGCCGCAGTGCGCCCACGTCGCCCCCCATCCCCAGTGCCCGGGCAGCCCCCGTCGTCACCAGTGACAGCGCCTCCACAGCCGACAGCCCGGCCAATACCCGCGCCGCCCGTGCCTCGGCGAGCAGGTCGAGCCGTCCCACACTCGCCACCGAGTCGGTCCCCACCCCCACGCGCAGTCCCGCCTCCAGGAAGGCCGCCAGGGGAGCGGCACCGTGTCCGTGCCGCCGGTTGGAGAGGGGACAGTGCGCCACGGCGGTGCGGCTCCGCCGCAGCCGCGACACATCCTCCACCTCGGCACGCACCAGGTGGATGGCAAGCGTCCGTTCACCGAGGACGCCGTGCGCGTCGAGCCACGCGACGGGGGAACATCCCGCGGCGGCGGGCAGCGGAATGCCGCGAAGCGCCCACGCCTCCGCAAACGGCCCTGCCCCGCCGCGCACCAGCTCCGATTCCGCCTCGGACTCCGCGAGATGGACCGCGATGGGCAACGCCTCCCGCTCCGCAAACTCGGCGACCGCGCGGTAGAGCGCTCCGCTGACAGTGTACGGCGCGTGGGGCGAGACGCCGAGCCGCACCCGGTCCGAGGTGAAGCGGCGAAGCTCGGCGACCCGCTGCCGCAGCGCCGACATGCTCTCCCCCACCTGGTCGGGATGCGGCCCGAACACCTCGTGGTAGGCGATCCCGCTCCCGCCCACCTCCGCAAGCGCCTCGATGACGGCCCCGCTGTCTCCGGTGTCGGCGACGGTTGTCACTCCGGCGGCGTGGCAGTCGGCGAGTCCCTGTCGCGCCGCGGCGAGATAGTCGGCCGCGGTGCGGTCCGCCTTGAGCGCGCGGATGCGGCGGATCCAGGAGGGAAACTCATCCTCGTCCGCCATGCCGGCGAATCCGGTGAGCTCAAGATGGGTGTGGGTGTTGACGAGACCAGGAAGAATGGCGGCGCTTGGCCAGTCGGAGCGTTTCACATCGACGGGTTGCGGAAGGTCGCCCTGCGGGCCGATGGCTTCGATTCGCCCCTCGGTCCCGATCAGGAGCGCCCCGTTCCGGATCGGCGGACCGAACATCGGGATGAGCCACCCCGCGGTGAGGAGCCGGGGGCGCACCTTATTGGCCGTCGGGTGGCGGCTCGGCGGGGGCGGCATCGACCTCGGTCGACCGCCCGAACGGCAGGTGCACCGGGCAGGCTTCGTTCGGCTCGCTCCCCGGCAGGAACCACTCCGTCGCGCGCACCGCGGTCGGGCAGTAGGGCGAGGCGCGGAAGCCGGTGGTCTTGTCGATCTCGGCGCTGACGAGCCCGTCCGGCTGTGCCCAGCCTCCGGGGGTCGGGCGCCGCTCGTAGACCTCCAGCATCATCTGCTGCCACGCCGGTGCCGCGAGCAGGCCGCCCTGCGCGTTCGGCTTGATCCGCTCCGGCACGTCGAGCCCAAACCAGAACCCGGTGACGAGGTCGGAGGTGTAGCCGACGAACCAGACGTCGTTACCGTCGTTGGTGGTGCCCGTCTTGCCGCCGACCGGGAAGCTGATGCCGGCGACCGCGCGGGTGCCGGTGCCACGACGGACGACGTCCTGCAGCACGCCGTTCATGATCCACGCGAGGGGCGGGTCCATGACCGGCTCGAGGCGGGGCTTCGGCTGCCAGAGGATGTTTCCCTGGCGGTCCTCCACCCGGAGGATTCCCATCGGGGTGGCCCGTTCCCCCTGGTTGGCGAAGGCGGTGTACGCCGCGATCAGTTCGAGCGGCTTCACCACCGCGGAGCCGAGGTGGATGGAGGGGACAGGCGGGATGGGGGAGGCGACCAGCCCGAATCGCGTCCCCTCGGCGATGACCGCCTCCTCGCCGATTTCCATGCCGAGCTTGATGGCGATGATGTTGACGGACTTGTAGAGCGCCTGCCGGAGCGGCATCGGGCCGGCGAAGCTGTTGTCGTAGTTCTGCGGCTCCCAGGGCTCCTGGGCTCCCGGCATCTGGACGGTGATCGGCTCGTCCACCATCACGGTGGAGAGCGGCACGCCCGCCCGCACGCCGGCGGTATAGACGATCGGCTTGAAGGTGGAGCCGGGCTGGCGCAGCGCCTGGGTGGCGCGGTTGAATTTGCTGTCCTCGAAGTCGCGGCCGCCCACCATGGCCAGGATATAGCCGGTCTTCGCCTCGAGCGTGACGGCCAGCCCCTGCAGGTAGGGCGAAAAAGTGGGACCGGTCTCGTCTTCCGATTCGGCCTTCTGCTCGAGATAGGCCGCATAGGACAGGTGCTTGTACGCGCCGTAGGTGCCGGCCTCGATGGCGCTCAGCTGCGTTTCGAGCGCCCGCTCCGCCGACTGCTGCACCTCGAGGTCGAGCGTGGTGTAGATCCGCAGCCCGTCGGTGTAGAGCCGCGGCCCGAAGCGCGCATCGAGCTGCTGCCGGATGTACTCGACGAAATATTCGGCCACGCCGCTGAAGTCGTCGCGCGAGGAAAGCAGGAGCGGATAGGCCTTCCAGCGGTCCGCCTCCTGCCTCGTGATGGAGCCCTGCTCCGCGAGCAGGTTGAGGATGATGTTGCGGCGCTGGATGGCGCGGGCGGGGTGGCGCCGCGGATTGTACCGGCTGGGCGCCTTCGGCATGGCGGCGAGGGTGGCCGCTTCGGCCACGTTCACGTCGCGGGAGGACTTCCCGAAGTAGCGCTGCGACGCCGCCTCCACGCCGAACGCGCGGTTGCCCAGATCGATCTGGTTGAGGTAGAGCTCGAGGATCTTGTCCTTGTCGTACCGGGCCTCGATCTCCTGGGCCACCTTCGACTCGCGGATCTTCCGGTCGAGCGAGCGCTCGCGGCGGTTGAGATCCTCGGGAAAGAGGTTGCCGGCCAGCTGCATGGTGATGGTCGAAAACCCTTCGCTGACCCCGCCGGCCAGGATGTTCGCCTTGACCGCCCCGAAGAACCGGATCCAGTCGACGCCGTGGTGCTGGTAGAAGCGCTTGTCCTCGGTGGCCAGGAAGGCGGCCACGATGGCGGGCGACATCTCCTCCAGGCTGACGACGGTCCGGCGCTCCTTGCCGAGGTCGGTGATGAGGCGGCCGTCGGCGGCGTAGACCTTGGAGGCCTGGTCGGGGTCGTAGCTGTCGAGGCCGGCAATGGAGGGGCAGCGGTTCCCGGAGCAGGCGCGCACCCACACGCCGAGACCGAGGGCGGTCACGAAGACCGTCATCCCGAGGAGGGAGAGCAGCACGCCCCGGCGGATTTTGGGGGTGTGCCACCACCGGAGGAGGGTGCCGCGAATGGTGGCCAAGAGGGAACCGAGCATTGAGGGAAAGTAATCGTCCCCCTAGGTTTCTCCACCATGGCCACCCTCCTCGATACCATGACCGCCCGCGGCCTCGTCCACGACGCCACGCCGGGGCTGCAGGCCCGCCTCGCCGGGGGGCCGGTCACCGCCTACATCGGGTTCGACCCGACCTCCGACTCCCTGCATGTGGGGAGCCTCCTCCCGGTCATGGGGCTGGCCTGGCTCCAGCGGTTCGGGGGACGGCCGATTGCCCTGGTGGGAGGCGGCACCGGCATGGTCGGCGACCCGAGCGGGAAGCGGGACGAGCGCCCGATCCTCTCCGTCGACGTCATCGACCGGAACTCGGCGGCCCTCAAGACTCAACTGGCGCACTTCCTCGACTTCGAGGGGCCAGCCGCCGCCCGGGTGATGAACAACGCCGACTGGCTCCGCGGATTGGGGCTGATGGAGTTCCTGCGCGACACCGGCAAGCACTTCACCGTCAACTACATGCTGCAGAAGGACTCGGTGCAGAGCCGGATGGAGACGGGCATCAGCTTCACCGAGTTCAGCTACATGCTGGTGCAGGCGTACGACTTTTGGCACCTGTTCCGCGAGGCCGGGTGCGAGCTGCAGATGGGCGGCAGCGATCAGTGGGGAAACATCACGGCGGGCATCGAGCTCATCGGCCGGCGGGAACAGGGCAGCGCCCACGGACTCGTGATGCCGCTCCTCACCACGGCGGGCGGCGCCAAGTTCGGGAAGAGCGAGGACGGCAACGTCTGGCTCGATCCGGCGCGGACCAGCCCCTACAAGTTCTACCAGTTCTGGCTCAACACCGACGACCGGGACGTGGAACGCCTGCTGAACTTCTTCACCTTCCTGTCGGGTGACGAGATCGCGGCGGCCATGACCGAGCAGAGCCGCCGATCCGAGCCGCCGGTCGGCCCAGCGCCTCCTGGCAGGGGACATCACCGCCCGGGTGCACGGCGCGGGCACCACCGAGCGTGTCATCGCCGCGAGCGCCATCCTCTTTGGTGGCACCGACCTCCGCGCGGCGGATGCCGGCGTCTTCGAGGTCCTCAGCGGCGAGATGCCGACCTCGGTCCTGCCGGCTGGGATGCTCGACACCGGACTCCCGCTGGTCGACGCCCTGGTGGCCGCAGGCCTCGCCTCCTCGAAGAGCGACGCCCGCCGCGGCATCCAGGGGAAGGGCTTCGCGGTCAACGGCGAGAAGACCGACGACGTGGAGCGCACCCTGACCTCGGGCGACCTGTTGGCGGGAGGCTACGTGATGCTGCAGAAGGGGAAGAAGAACTACGCGCTGTTGAAGGCGGAATAGGCGGGGCAGTCGGGCAGCGGGGCAGCGGGGCAGCGGGGCAGCGGGGCAGCGCAGCGAATATCGTCACCCCGGCGAAAGCCGGGGTCCATGTTTTCCCCTCACCCCCTTCCCCCCTCTCCATGATATGGAGAGGGGGAACACGGATCACGCATCGGGTTAGGGGTGGGCTTACGCCCACCCCTTGGGAGGCGAATACGCGAATCCGATCCATACGGCGAAGCACTTCCGGCCATCCGCAGCTCCACCGTGCACCCCTCTAACCACAGCGATCTGGTCCATTCGCACGAAATCGCGCATTCGATTGTCGAGGGGTGGGCATAGGCCCACCCCTCTGGTGGGTCAGCGGCAATGTTGGCCTGGCAAGCTGGACCCCGGCTTTCGCCGGGGTGACGTTCACGCCGGGTGACGTTCACGCCGGGGTGACGTTCACGCCTTGTCCAGCATCCTCGTCACCCGTTCCATCTCATCGACCGTGTTGAACAAATGCGGGCTCAGCCGGATCGCCCCTTCGCGTACGCTGGCCACCACCCCCTGCGCACGGATGGCGCGGTAGGCATCGGCGGGCTCCGGCACCGCCACGCAGACGATACCCGACCCGTGCGCTCCGACCGGCGAGGTGATGCGCACGCCCGTGCGCTCCGCCCAGGCCAGCACCGGCGCCTGCACCGCGGCAATCTGCCGCGCAATGGCCGGAATCCCCACCTCAAGCAGCAACTCCAGCGACTTGTTGTACCCGGCAAAGTCCTGGAAAGGGAGGCTGATCATCTCGTAGCGCTTGGCGTCTTCCCGGAGACGGGGATCGTAGTCGGTGAGCCGGGTGAAATCGTCGGTCCCCTCGAACGCCATCCATCCCATGACCACCGGCTCCAGCACCGGGATCAGCTCCTTCCGCACATACACGAACCCGCTGCCCCACGGTGAGAGCAGCCACTTCTGGCCGCCGCAGGAGAGGATGTCCACCGGCGTGGCCTGGAGGTCGACCGGCACCGCCCCCAATCCCTGGATGGCGTCCACCACCAGGAAGGTGCCCGTCTCCCGGGCGCGTTTCGAGAGCCGGGCGAGATCAACCCGATATCCGTTGCTGAACTGGACCAGCGACACCGCCAGGACCCGCACCTTCGGGTCGGCCATCCGCTCCATCAGGAAGTCCTCGTCGGGCCACCCCTCGGCCGTGACGGGTGCCAGCTCGAGTGTGACCCCGCGGCTTGCCAGGCGCATCCAGGGGTAGACGTTGGCCGGGAACTCCCGGTCGCTCGCGACGACCACGTCGCCGCGTTCAAGCGGCAGGCCGCGTGCGGCGAGGTTGAGTCCGTAGCTGGTATTGAAGGTGAGCGCGATCTCGCCGGCCGTCACGTTGAGCAGCCGGGCGGTCAGCGCCCGGGCCTGGTCGAGTTCCGAGAAGAAATCGTGATCGTTCATGCGGTGCGGCGCGGTACGCATCGCGCTGTATTCGTCCAGCCGGCGTCGGGTCCGCTCGGGGATCGGCCCGATCGAGGCGCTGTTGAGGTAGATCGCCTCGTCGAGGGCGGGAAACTCCTCGCGGCGGAGGGCGGCAAAGTCCGTGCTCATCGGTGCGCCTACCGTTCGGTGCGGAGTTTGGGATCGTACGCCTCGCGCAGCGTGTCACCCACCAGGTTGAACCCGAGGACCGCCAGCCCGATGGCGATGCCGGGAGCGAACGACACCCAGGGCGCCACCCGGAGGAGGTCCCTGCCGTCGGCGACCATCGATCCCCAGCTCGGCGTCGGGGGCTGTGCCCCGAGTCCCACGAACGACAGCGCCGCCTCCGCCATGATGGCGCCGGCCATCCCGAGCGTCGCGGCCACGATGACCTGGGCCCGGACGTTCGGCAGGAGGTGCCGGAACAGGATGCGGTGATCGGGCGCGCCGAGGGCCTGCGCGGCGACCACATACTCGGCGCCCTTGAGCACCAGCACCTGGCCGCGGACCAGCCGCGCCATCGCGGCCCACCCCACGACGCCGATGACCACGAAGACGACCGGGAGCGACGGGTTGACCGCCGCCGCCACCGCAATCAGCAGGAGCAGGGTGGGAAAGGCGAGGGTCACGTCGGCGAGGCGCATGATGAGCGCATCGACCCGGCGGCCGTAGTACCCCGAGATCAGTCCGAGGGTCACGCCGAGGAGGCTGGCCACGACCTGGCTGATGATTCCGACGGCGAGGGAGATCCGTGCCCCGTAGATGACGCGGGTCAGCACGTCCCTCCCCTGGGTGTCGGTCCCCAGCAGGTGCGCAAGGCTTGGCGGGAGGAGGTAGGAGGTGGAAGGATCCCCGGTGTACGGCCCGACGGGGGCGATGACCGACGCCAGGGCGGCGGCGCCGACCACCATCGCCACGAGCAGGAGCCCGAGCTGGAAGAAGCGGTCGCGGCGGAAGGGGGCGGCGAGGGGGGAAGGCATGGACGAAGAATACTACGGAGAATGCAGAAAGGGACTTGAGTCCTTTTTCTCCTTCCTCGTTCCGTATAGCTTCGATCATGCGTTCCTCCCCCAACTTCAGTCTCGTCCTCGGCGGTGGCGGCCTCAAGGGGCTGGCGCACATCGGGGTGCTGCAGGCACTGGACGAGGCCGGGCTGCGGCCGAGCGGAGTCGTCGGCTCCAGCATCGGGTCGCTGATTGCCGCGGCGTGGGCCGCCGGGCGTTCGGTGGACTTCATGCGGGAGCGTGCGCTGCGGCTCAAGCGCAGGGACGTCTTCCAGGTGGCCCACAGCGACATGGCATTCAAGCGGATGCGGTCTCCCGCCGTGTACCGCCACGAGCCGCTGGACGAGCTGATCCACGAAATGGTCGGCGACAAGACCTTCGACGAACTCCACCACCCCCTCATCGTCAACACGGTGGACATCAACTCCGGGATGCAGGTGCTGTGGGGCCTTCCGGGGCTGCGGTACGTGCCGGTGGCCGACGCCGTGTTCGCCTCCTGCGCCCTCCCCGGCATCCTGCCGCCACGGGAAATTGCGGGGCGCTGGTACGTGGACGGTGCCGTGGCCGACAACCTCCCGGTCAAGGCCGCCACCGTCTGCGGACCGGGCCCCATCATCGGCGTGGATGTGAGCGCCTCGATGGCGCTCCGCTCGGAAGTCGAGAAGTCGGGCTTCGCGACGACCTACGCCCGCGGGCTGGAAATCGTGATGCAGACGATGCTGGAGCGGACGCTGCGGCTCTGGCAGTCGCCGCCGCTGCTGCTGGTGCATCCGCGGGTCGAGGACTACCCGATGTTCGTCTTCGACCGGACGCAGGAATTGATGGCGGAGGGGTACCGGGCCATGCGGCAGCTGGTGCCGGAACTGCTGCGCCTGCTGGAATCGTCGGAGACGGGCATCTTCCCGAAGACACCGGTCCGCATCCACGTGGACCGGGCGCGCTGCATCGGCTGTGGCGCCTGCGCCCTGCGGGCGCCGGGGATTTTCCAGATGGATGCGTTGGGGAAGGCGGAGGTGGTGGCGCCGCGCCAGGCGTGGTCGCCGCTGGACGGCATCTACATCAGGAACTGCCCGACCTGGGCCATCAGCGCCCGGCCGGTCACCGGGGAGTGGAGCGGGCCCCTGCCGATCGCGGCGGATCGCTAATCCTCAGTCCCTCTCTCCCGCTCCCACAGGTAGGCGTACTTCAAGAATCCCGCGTAGACGTCGAGCACCGATTGCACGATCCCGCGCCGGCCCTCGAGCACGCCCCTCCCAAGCACATAGGACTTGACGAACCGCCACGCCGGTCTGAGCAGGAGGTCGCTCCACCCGGCGCGCCTGCCCTGCTCCCACAGATCCTCGGCGCCCCACTGGGCGTAGCGATTGAGTTTCTCGATGTGGTGGGCCAGCGAGCGGTAGGGGTGGTGGAGGACTGTACCCGTCAGATCGCCGGTGTTCGGAACCGGCTCCAATCCCTCATGGACCCGGCGCTCGATGTATCGGCGATCGCTCCCGAAGAGCCGGACATGCCAGTTCCGGGCCCAACTGCCCCTGGTCTGCGCAGCGCCGAGGTAGAAGTTCTGGCACCGAAGCCGATAGGCCGCATGGGCCGGAGCGGCGAGGACCGATTCGAGTTCCGCGGCCAGCGCCGGCGTGACCCGTTCGTCGGCGTCGAGCGCGAGCACCCACCGGTGCCGAGCCACCGCGATGGCGGCGTTGCGCTGTGCGGCAATGGTGGGCCCGGTGTGTTCCAGGACGGTGGCGCCAGCCGCCCGGGCCGCGGCCACCGTGTCATCGGCGGAACCGCCATCGGCGACGATGACTTCGTCGGCGAACGCGGCGCTCGCCACGCAGGCCGCGATATTCGACGCCTCGTTGAGCGTCGGAATGATGACCGTCAGCGGAAGGCGCACGGGGCGGAGGGGTCCGGCGGATCCCATGGCGTGGCCTTCAGACGAGGCGGTAATTCCGGTACTCGAAGACGCGGGCACCCGTGAGGCGCTCGATGACGTCGGAGATGTACAGCCGCAGGTGACCAAGCTTGATGTGCCGGGGCTCGACGATCCGCTCCGGATCGGTTGCGCGGGCGGCGATGTACGACTGTGCAGCGGCGGGGTGGGTGCCCGTGAAGGGCTTCAGCCCCGGAATCCAGGGCAGGAGCGGCCGCTTGGCCTCCTTCTCGGCCGACGCGGGATAGATCGAGCGGTTCGTGATGATCTTGGCGCGCAACGCCGCGGCCGGCCGGGCCCAGCCGTAGTGGAACATCTCCGCGGAGGTGAGGCGGGATCGTGTCTTTCGTTCCTCCGGCCCGACCCGGAATCCCTGCGCTCCCTTGTGGGGCCGCAGGTCGAGCGCCGGGTCGAGACGCAGGGCGCGGATTTCGCGGCGGTACCAGGTCCGGTTGCACGCGATGGTGTCGAAGTCGCCGTAGAAATGCCGGTACTGGACCAGCAGGGCCTCGACCTGGGGGTCGTCATCGACCTCGGCCATCGCCGCCAGCAACGCCGGCCCGCCCCGCTCGTGGAGCACCTCGTCGCCCTGGATGTAGATGCCCCATGGGTGGACGCACGCCCGCATGGCGCGGAGCGTCTCGTCGCCGAGCATCCGGTTTTGGCGGGTAATGTCCCAAACGCCCTCGATGATGCGGAGCTTCGGGTCGACGATCGACTTGATCAGGTCGAGCGTGCCGTCGTCCGAGCGGCCGACGTTGACGACGACCTCGTCGCAGAAGGGGAGGATCGACCGGATGCTCGCCTCGATCGGGAAATCATGCCGGATCGCGTTCTGGATGATGGTGAAGCCGGACACCTTGACCATGCGAAGCACCTGAGGCTGTGGTGGGGATAGGGGCAAAAATATAAACCGCGAGCCGAGGAATCACACCCCCTCACGGACTGTGGGTGGCCCTCCGCACCAGGCCGAGCAGCTCCTTGAGGCGGTGCATGTAGGTGTGCTCCGTCAGCACGCGGGCACGCCCCCGGCGCGCCACGGTGTCGGCGGCCGCCGGGTCCTGCAGCGCCGCCTCGACCAGCCCCCGCATCTCCTCGACCGACCGGTACACCAGCACCTCGCTCCGGTCGACGAAGTGCCGCTCGAGGTCTCCGCGGAAATCCACCACCTGCGGCACACCGATGGCCGCGACTTCAAAGGTCCGCTGATTGACCCCGCGCTCGGCCACCGCCGGTTCGGCGTCGGCGGAGCGGTGGATGTTGACCGCCACCGAGGCCCCGGCGTAGGCGCGCACGAAGTTTTCGGTGTCGAGCTGTTCGCCGCGACAGTAGTCCCGCAGCGACGTCCGTCGCCACCCCGGCCCCCAGAGCGCCAGCCCGAACTCCACCAGTTCGCCGAGCAGGCGCTCCCGCCGCGGCGTGGCCGTGCCGGCAAAGACGACGTTGGCGCGGTACTGGTCCCGGGAGCGCATCGGCTTGTACACCGAGGGGTCGGCGGCCAGCGGCAGGTAGTGCACCGGCCGGTCGGTCACCTCCGCCAGCGCCTCCACGACATCGGTCCCGGCCGCGAAGACCATGTCGTAGGCGGGCAAGGCGTGCTGGATGATCGCGAGTCCGTGCAGGTCGTCGGGCACCCAGTTCACCCAGGTGCCGGGATGGTCGCCCCGCAGCGTCGCCACCGCCTGGGCGGACAACGACTCCCCCCGGACGACCAGCACGATGTCCGGCGCCACGACCTCGAGTTCCCGGTCGAGCCGGCTGACCAGGTCGCCGCCGCGCAGCCTCGAGAGCAGGCCTGGCCGGGCGTTCAGGTCGAACCGGGTGACGGTCTGCCCGTGGCGCTCCAGCGCCCGCTCCCGCTGCGCGGAGTGGGCGTTCAGCGCCTCGTCGTAGGCGGCGACCACCAGGACCCGCGTCACGCCGCCGGCTCCGGGTCGCGGAACTGCAGGTCGTGCAGGCGGCGATAGAGGCCGTCCCGCTCCAGCAGCGAGGCATGGGTCCCGTGCTCGGCCACGCGGCCGTTCTCGAGCACCAGGATCTGGTCGGCGTGCCGCACGGTGGCGAGCCGGTGCGCGATGACCAGCGCAGTCCGGTCCTGCATCAGCCGCTCGATGGCCTCCTGGACCAGGCGCTCCGATTCGGTGTCGAGCGCGCTCGTCGCTTCGTCGAGGATCAGGATCGGCGGGTCGCGGAGCAGCGCCCGCGCGATGCTGATCCGCTGCCGCTGGCCGCCGGAGAGGCGTGTCCCCCGCTCGCCGAGCACCGTGTCAAAGCCCTGCGGCAGCCCGGCGATGAACTCCGCGGCGTTGGCGGCGGCGGCCGCCGCCTCGACCTGGGCGCGGGTCGCGCCGGGCGACCCGAACGCGATGTTGGCGTGCACCGTGTCGTTGAGCAGCACGGTGTCCTGGCTGACCACGCCGAGGCTGGCGCGCAGGGAGGAGCGCTGGATGGTGTCGAGCGGCACTCCGTCGATGTAGATCCGGCCCGACTGCGGCTCGTTGAAGCGCGGAAGCAGGTCGACCAGCGTGGTCTTGCCCGCGCCGGAGGGCCCGACGATGGCGAGCACTTCGCCCTTGGCCACGCGGAACGAGACGTCGGTCAGCACCGGCGTGTCGGTGCCGTAGCGGAAAGAGATCCGGTCGAAGACCAGGTCCCGGGTGAACCGCATCGGCGCGGCGCCGGGGGCGTCCACATCCGTCCCCGGTTCATCGAGGACCGCGAACACCCGCTCGGCGCTGGCGAGCGCGAGCGTCATCGCGGCCGGGAACTCGGAGATCGACTTGATCGGGGAGGTGAGCTGCAGCGACGCCACGAGGAACGCGATCGCCGCTTCGGGGGTGAGCGGCACCCCGCCGACCAGCGCCGGCTGGGTGGCCGCCGCGATGATGAGGATGATCAGCAGCCCGCCGAAGATCTCGCTGATCGGCCCGGTCAGCGACGAGTAGCGCTGGGTGCGCAGGACCTTCTTGCGATACCTGGTCAACTGGTCGGTCAGCTTGGTCGCCTGCCGTTCCTCCTCGCCGTACGCGCGGACCAGCTTCACCGCGCCGACCTGTTCGGTGAGCATCGACGTGATGGCGGCGCGGTCCTGGGTGCGGGCGCGGGCGTGGCGGCGGAGGCGGACGATCACGGCGCGCAGCCCCAGCACGAGGATGGGCGCCGTGGTCAGGGTGAGCACGGTGAGCCGGCCGCTGATCTGGCTCATCAGCAGGAGGATGGTGGCGATCCGCATCAGGCTCTGGAAGAGCCGGATCAGCGCCGCCGTCACGATGGTCTTGACCTGGTCCACTTCCGCCGTGAGCGTGGAGAGGATCTGCCCCTGCCGGGTCCGCTGGAAATATCCGAGATCGAGCGTGAGCAAGTGGCGGAACAGCTTGGCGCGGAGGTCCCGCACCAGCCCCTCCTGCACGCCCACGTTGAGCTGGGTGGTGCTGTAGGCCATCACGTTGCGGAGAATGAGGCCCGCCACCAGCACTCCGAGGAGCCGCGCCACCGCCACGCTGGGGGGCACCCCCGTGATCAGCGGGCCGAGCAGCCAGTCGATGAACCGGGTCAGCGCCTCCGACCCGGAACCGCCCAGCTGACCGGTGGTGCCGAAGAGCAATCGGAGCAGGGGAATGAGGACGATGACGGTGGTGCCGTCCAGCAGCGACGCGAGGAACGACATGACCATCGCGAGGAGGAGCTGGGGCCGGTACGGCCGCACCAGCTGCAGCAGCCGCCGCTCCGTGCGCACGGTCAGGACCGCCGGGGCGTGAGCAGGGTGATCGGCAGCACGACCTCTTCGGGGGAGACGCCGCCGTGCAGGAAGGCGCCGCGATACCGCGCCTGGTACTCGCGCAGCTTGGTCGGGTAGACGAAGAACCGGTCGCCGGTGGCCAGCAGCAGCCGGGTCCCGGGCGTCCTCGGCGGGAGCCCGAAGCGCTCGAGATCGTCGACCACCAGCGCCGCGTCGGTGTCCTCCGCCCGGAGGTCCTCGCCGAACTTGTACCGCAGGTGGCTGGTCGTGTCGCGGCGGGCAAAGACGGTGGCCGGCGTATGGCAGTGAATGGAGCCGTGGTCGGTCGTCAGGAGCACCGGCACGTTGCGGCGCTCGGCCTCGCGAAGGGCATCCCAGAGCGGCGACCGCTCGAACCAGGTGCGGGTCAGGTTCCGGAGCGCCTCGGTGTCGCGAGCCACCTCGAAGAGCGTGGAGTTTTCGGTGCGGCCGTGCGTGAGCTGGTCGATGAAGTTGAAGACGAGCGCGGTCACCCCGTCCTGCGAGAGGTGCGCCGGCAGCCGCCGGAGCAAGCCGTCGCCATCGGCGGCGGTGAACACCTTCTCGTAGCGGACCGGCACCGCACGCCCGGTGAGCTGCTGCAGGTGCTCCTCCAGCAGCTCCGCCTCGTGCGCGTTGAGTCCCGCCTCCTCCTCCGTCTTCCACCACTCGGGATGCCGCGCCGCCAGTTCGTTCGGAAAGAGCCCGCTGAAGATGGCGTTCCGCGCGTACGGCGTGGCGGTCGGGAGGATCGAGAAGTAGTGCGCCGTTTCGATATCGAATCGGGTGGCCACGAGCGGGCGGATCATCGCCCACTGGTCGAGCCGGAGGCAGTCCACCACGACCAGCAACGCCTTGCCGTGCGCATCGAGGGTAGGCCGGACGAACTCCGCGACGATGTCCACCGAGAGCGCCGGCCGGTCCTCCTCGGAGCCGTCGAGCCAGGCCCCGTAGTGCTTGCCGAGAAACTTCGCGAAGTCCGCGCGGAGCGAGTCCTGCAGGGTGCGCAGGGCGTCCTGCAGCCCCGGCTCGTCGGCACGGCCGAGCTTGACCTCCCACTCGGCGAGCTCCACGATCAGCTCGATCCACTCCCGCCACGCCATCCCCACCCCCCGCCGCGTGTCCAGCTCCCGGAAGCGGGTCGCGAAGTCGCGGGAGAGCCGCTGCTGGCGGATCCGGTCACCCTCGAGCAGCCGGGTGACGACGGACAGGATCTGGCGCGGATTGACGGGCTTGATGAGGTAATCGCTGATTTCGGCGCCGATGGCATCCTTGAGCGTGTCCTGCTCCTCGCTCTTGGTGACCATCACCACCGGCATCGAGTGGTCGACCGCGCGGATGGCCTGGAAGATTTCCAGCCCGCGGCGGCCCGGCATCTGTTCATCGAGGAGCACCACGCCGTAGGGCTGGCGCTGCAGCATGACGAGGGCGTCGTCGCCATGGGGCGACTTGTCGACCGTGAACCCATGTTCCTCGAGGAAGAGGATATGGGACGTGAGGCTTTCGACCTCGTCGTCCACCCACAGGATGCTCTTTGGGCGTGGCATGCCTCAAACCTAACCGCCGCTCGCGGCGTGGCACAACGCGCTGGCGGCTCCCGGCGGCGCGGCCTACATTCCCGCGGTGCCTCACTCCCAACCCGACGACGCCCCGCGCATCCTCCTGGTGCGGTTCAGCTCCATCGGCGACATCCTCCTGGCGACGCCGCTGATCCGCGCCCTGCGCGCACGCCACCCCGGCGCCCGGATCGACGCGCTCACCAAGGATCGGTTCGCGCCGCTGCTCACCGACAATCCCCATCTGGACGCCGTCCTGACCCCCGCCACCGGCGAGTCGCTGCCGGCGATTGCCGCACGCCTCCGCCCCGCGGCGTACACCCACCGGCTCGACCTGCACGGGAGCCTCCGGAGCCGGCAGCTCCGCCTCCTCCTGCCCGGGCGGTGGCGGGGATACCGCAAGCATCGCCTGGCCCGGGGCCTCCTGGTCCTGAGCCACCGCAATCACTACCCCGCGGGCACGCCGCCCGTCCCCGAACGCTATTTCGAGGCCGCCGAGGGGCTCGACGTCCGCCCGGATGGCGGGCCACCGGAATTCGGCCTGGCGCCCGCGTCGCTCGAGGAGGCGGATCGCTACCTGGCGGCGGCGGGTGTGGTCGATCGAGCCGGCCTGGTGGCCCTCGCGCCGGGTGCCGCCCACGCCACCAAGCGATGGCCGGTGGAGCGCTGGAAGGCGCTGGCTGCCGGGCTGACCGCCAGGGGAACGCCACTCGTGGTCGTCGGAGGCCCGGAGGATCGCGCCACCGCAGAGGCGGTCGCGGAATCGGCCCCGGGCGCCGCGGTGGCCGCGGGGCGATTTGGGCTGCAGGGCACCGGCGCGCTCCTGACCCGGGCATCGGCCCTCGTGTCGGGTGACACCGGCGTGATGCACATGGCCACCGGAGTCGGCACGCCGGTGGTGGCGCTCTTCGGTCCGACCGTGGAGGCGTTCGGCTTCTTCCCCTACCGGGCCCGTGCCACCGTCCTCCAGCGCGATCTCCCCTGCCGCCCGTGCAGCCGGATGGGTGGGCCGGTGTGCCCGTTGGGGCACCACGCCTGCCTGCGGGAGATCACCCCCGACGAGGTCGCCTCCGCACTCGCCGCCCTGCGGAAGGGGCGATGACCGACGAAGGCACGCTGGCCCGTCCATGGGAACCGGCGGCGGTCGCGCTCACCGACCTCCTGGCGAGGACGGCCCGCGGATCGAAGCGCGACGGCGTCTTCGCGCTCTGGCTCACCGTCCGGGTCGCGCTCGATTTCAGCCTGATGCCCCCCCTGCCCGACCGGCCCCGCCGGCGCCGCACCGCGGCCCTCGAGCGCCGGCTCGCCAGCCTGACCGTGCCCGCGCCCCTCCGACGCGCGCTGACTGCCGCGCTGGCGCAGCTGCAGGGGGGCGACCCCCCGGCCGCCGCGCTCGCCCTGACCCAGTTGGTGGCCCCGGTGCGCGATACCCTCGGGCCCGAGGCGGGCGACGCGATTGCGCTGGCGGCCCGGGTGGCGCGAAGTTCCCTCGCATGAAGGCCATCATCACCGCCGCGGGGCAGAGCAGCCGCCTCTGGGAAACGACCGGCCGCGAGCCCAAGACCCTCCTGCCGTTCGGCGAGGGCTCGATCCTCGCCTCGATTCTCGGCAATTTTGCGCAGGTCGGGATTCGCGAGTTCGTGATCGTGACCGGCTATCGGGGCGACCTCATCCGTCAGCACCTGCGCGAGCACGCAAACTTCGGGATGACGGTGGACCTCCTCGACAACCAGGAGTGGCACCGCGGGAACGGCATCTCGGTGCTGCATGCCCTGGCCCATCTGGCGCCGGAGGAACCAGTCATCCTCTCGATGGCGGACCATCTGGTGAGCCCCGCGGCGCTCGCCGTGGTGCGCGATGGACCACCCGGGATGAACCTCCTCCTGGTCGACCCCCGCATCGACGAGTGCTTCGACCTCCCGGACGCGACCAAGGTCCGGCGGGAGGGTGACCGGATCGCGGACATCGGGAAGGACCTCACCAACTACGACGTCCTCGACTGCGGCGTGTTCCGGTTGAACCAGCAATTCCGCTCGGCACTCGAGACCGCGGTGGCCCAGGGACGGGAGGGAATTTCCGACGGGGTGCGGGAACTGGTGCGGGGCCCCGGTTTCGGCACCGTGACGATCCCGCCGGGCGCGGCCTGGCTCGACGTCGACACCCCCGAGAGCTACCAGCACGCCCTCACTCGGCGCGCCACCTTCGGCTGAGGAGCGGCGCCCCATGGCCCGGACCCGCCTGTTGTTCAAGATCGGCTTCGTCTACCACAAGGCGGCGTTCGACCCGGTGATCGAGCAGTTCCTGGCGGACGACCGCTACGACGTCTTCTTTGCCCTCGACGAAGAGCGGATCCGGCGATGGGGGATCTTCAATTTTCCCTATCGGCCCCCGATCGTGGACCAGTGGGTCCGCGAGGGGTATCGGTTCACCACGGACAAACGCGGATTCGACGTCGTCATCGCGGGCGACACCGTCCGAGACGCAGCCGCCTACGGCCGGACCCTGCTCTGCTTTCTCAACCACGGCACCGGCATCAAGACGATCCTCTACCGGAACCTCTCCCACCACAAAGACACCCGGTACCAGATCTATGTGGAGGGGCGCTATCGGGAAGAGAAGATTCTGGAGTCGGGCCAGCTGGGCCGGAGCGAAGTGCGGGTGGTGGGCCTCCCGAAGCTCGACGGGATCTTCCGGGGCCGGTACGCCGACCGCGCCGGATTCCTGTCCGCCCGCGGCCTCGACCCGGAAAAGCCGACCGTCCTCTTTGCGCCCACCTACAAGCCGACCTGCCTGTACGACGTGAAGGACGCCGTGTTCGAGGCCACGAAGGACCGGTGCAACCTGGTGGTCAAGCTCCACCACTACAGCTGGATGGGGAAGTACGCCCCGCACGAGCAGCACCGGATCTTCGAGCGGCGGGTGCGGAAGTACCCCCACGCCCTCCTGGTCCCGATGGAGGAGTACAACATCGTGCCCTGGATGGCCGCCGCCGACACCCTGCTGAGCGAGGCGTCGAGCACGGTCTTTGACTTCCTGGCCCTGGGGAAGACCGGCATCATCTACGACCTGCCGAGCGACCGACTGAAGCACAGCGACGGGATGCCGCTCCTGGGCGAGGACAACCGCGCCTTCCTCAAGGATGCCTTCGTTCACGTGGGCCGACCCGACGACCTTGGCGATGCCGTCACCCGCGCGCTCGCCCCGACCGGTGCGATGCGCACCGCGCAGGACCGCGAGCGCGACCATCTCTTCTACCAGCTGGATGGGCATGCCGCCGAACGGATGAAGGCGTCGATCGAGGAACTACTCGAGGAGGGCGGACACGAAAACGCCCCGGAAGAACCGGGGCGTCAGCGGTAGTTCACCGTCGATCGGGCGCGTCAGCTCCCGGTCAGGCTGTCGATCGGGGCGGCCACCTGGGCGGCGGAGTCGGGCCGGGCGGGCAGCACGACGGCGCCGCTGATCTCCACGACCGTCCCCGGCATCCCGGCGACCTGGCTGATACGAATCCACATCGGGTGACCATCCTTCAGCGCGTAGATCGCCCGGGCGCCGACGGCGTCCTCGGCGTCGCTCTCGATCGACCACCCGCCGCTGGGAAGGATGACGTGGTAATAGTTGAGCACCTCCGACGGCGTGGACTTGCTGCGGAAGGTGATCTGGACGGCGTCCTTCGACCCGGCGCGCGAGACGACCTCGCCCTGCGGCGGGAAGGGGAGGAACGGGAGGGCGTCGGCGGTGGCGGCGAGCTTGGTGGAAGCGTCGTCCCGGCAGGCGGCCAGCGCGAGCACGATGAGTGCTAAGTGATGGTATCGCATAGGGGAGGGAGAGTAGTGGCGGGTGCGCCCGGGGTCAAGCGCGCGCGTTGCCGCACTGCGCGCCTGCCGCTATGCTTGGGGTCTGAATTCTCGCGATGGAGCGGGCCATGGCAGGCCATAGCAAGTGGAAGCAAATCAAGCGCAAGAAGGCGGTCACCGACTCGCGCCGGGCTTCGTCCTGGACCAAGGTGATCCGCGAAATCACCATCGCCGCCAAGGGGGGCGGGGGTGACCCCGGCGGCAACCCGCGCCTGCGGACCGCCATCGACGCCGCCAAGGCGGTGAACATGCCCGCCGAGAACATCGACCGGGCCGTCAAGAAGGGCACCGGCGAGCTCGAGGGCGGCAACATCGAAGAGGTGGCGTACGAGGGGTATGGCCCCGGCGGCGCGGCGCTCTTCATCGAGGCCACCACCGACAACCCGCACCGCACCGTCGCCGACATTCGTCACGCCTTCAGCCGGAACGCCGGCAATCTCGGCGCCACCAATTCGGTGGCCTGGATGTTCGACCGGAAGGGCCAGCTGTACATCGATGCGACCCGGCACGGCGAGGAGCGCGCCATGGAGGCGGCACTCGAGGCCGGCGCCGAGGATCTTGTCCGCGAAGGGGACCAGTTCATCGTGTCGACCGCGCCGAACGACATCCACGCGGTGCAGGACGCGATTCGCGCCAAGGGGATCACGGTCGACGAGGCCGAGCTCGCCATGGTGCCCAAGAACACCGTCAAGGTCGAGGGGAAGGACGTCGAGGCGCTCTTCAAGCTGATCGAGGCCCTCGAAGAACTCGACGACGTCTCGAAGGTCTTCTCCAATTTCGACATCGACTCCGAGCTGGCGGAGGCGGCAGGCTGACCGGCCGCCCGTGATCATCCTCGGCGTAGACCCCGGCACCGCGGTCACCGGCTATGGCGTCATCGACTCCGGCCCCGGCACCAAGGTGCGGCTCATCGAGTGCGGCGTCGTCCGGACACCCGCCCGCGATCCCCTCCCCCTGCGCCTCCGCGCCATTCGCGACGGCATGGTGGAACTGATCGCGCGGCACCGCCCCGACGCCATCGCCGTCGAGGATGTCTTTTTCGGCAAGAACCTGCGGACCACCGTGGTGCTCTCCCACGCCCGCGGCGTGATCCTGCTGACGGCGGAGGAGGCGGGCGTGACGATCGGCGAGTATCCCCCGGCCCTCGTCAAGAAGGCCGTGGTCGGCCGCGGCGCCGCCGCCAAGCCGCAGGTCGGCTACATGGTGGCGCAGCTCCTCCGGCTGAGCGCCCCGCCGAGCCCCGCCGACGCCGCCGACGGTGTGGCGGTCGCGCTGGCCCACCACATTCTCGCGGGCGGCGCCCTGGCCCGCGCGCGCCGCGGGCAGGTCGCATGATCGGCGGGATTCGCGGCAAGGTGGGGGGCGTCGACCTCGATGTCGCCACCATCGAAACCGCAGGCGGCGTCTGTTACGAAGTATTGGTGCCGCTCGGCGTGCTGGGACGGCTCCCCGCCCCGGGCGGCGCGGTGCACCTCTACACCGAACTGGTGGTGCGGGAGGATCACTGGCTCCTCGTCGGATTCGACACCGCGCACGAGCGGCTGGTGTTCCGGCGGCTGCTGACGGCGAGCGGGTTCGGCCCGCGGCTGGCGCTGGCACTGCTGTCGACCCTCGGTCCGGACCGCGCGGTGCGCGCCATTCTCGGCAACGACCTGGCCGCGCTGGGAAGCGTCCCCGGCATCGGCAAGAAGAAGGCGGAACGTCTCGTCCTCGAACTGCGCGACCGTTTCAAGGACCTGCCGACGGCGTCG
Organism: uncultured Gemmatimonadales bacterium; assembly: GCA_963705985.1. GTDB lineage: Bacteria > Gemmatimonadota > Gemmatimonadetes > Gemmatimonadales > GWC2-71-9 > SPDF01. The sequence goes on from CAVPLK010000003.1 coordinate 1,243,816, forward strand.
GAGCCGGCGGCGGTGCGCCCCGACCAGGCGTCGGTGAGCGCGCTGACAGGGCTGGGCTATTCGGCTGCCGCCGCCGAAGATGCGGTGCGCGCCGCCCTGCTGGAGGGCGCCACAGAGGATACGTCACTCATCGTGCGGCGGGCGCTCCAGCGCCTGACCGCCGGCAAGGGAGGAAGTTCCACATGACGGTGACCGCCCGGACCGCAGAGTGGGAATGCACCCGCTGCGGCTCCACCAATCGCAAGCTCGTCCCCCATACCAAGGACGAGACCACCGACCGCTGCGTCAGCTGCCACGCCAAGCACCGCATCGAGCCAGGCGCGACGACGGTGCGCTGGCTGGCGCGCGCCAGCTGACGCACCGCGACCTGCCGATGGCCCAGCGCCTCGAAGTCACCACGCCGGACGCCCTCCCCGAGGAGACCGGCGCCGAAGCCGCCCTCCGCCCGTCCCGGCTCGACGAATTCGTCGGGCAGGAGCAGGTCAAGGCGTCGCTGCAGATCGCCATGGACGCGGCGCGCGGCCGGGGCGAGGCGCTCGATCATACCCTCTTCTTCGGTCCGCCCGGCCTGGGGAAGACCACGCTCGCCATGCTGATGGCGCGCGAAATGGGGGTGCAGCTCCGCACCTCGTCCGGACCGGTGCTCGAGAAGGCCGGCGATCTGGTCGGACTCCTCACCACCCTCGGCCCCGGCGACATCCTGTTCATCGACGAGATTCACCGGATGCGCCCCGCCCTGGAGGAGTTCCTCTACTCCGCCATGGAAGATTTCCGGGTGGACGTGCGGATTGCCGACGGCCCCAACGCGCAGACCATCCCGATGACCCTCGAGCGGTTTACCCTGGTGGGGGCCACCACGCGGTTCGGGCTCCTGACGCCGCCGATGCGCGCCCGGTTCGGGATGGTGGAGCGGCTGAACTTCTATCCGGCCGAGCACCTGGAGCAGATCGTCACCCGGTCAGCGGCGCTGCTGCAGATCCCGACCGACGCCGAAGGAGGGCTCGAGATCGCGAAGCGGAGCCGGGGCACTCCCCGCGTGGCCAACCGGCTGCTGCGCCGGGTGCGGGACTTTGCGCAGGTGCGCGCCGAGGGGAAGATCACCGGCCCGGTGGCGCGGGAAGCGCTGTCGCGGCTCAACGTCGACGAGTTCGGGCTCGACGACATGGACGCGCGGATTCTGACCACGCTCATCGAGAAGTTCTCCGGCGGTCCGGTCGGGCTCAACACCCTGGCGGTCGCCGTCGGCGAGGACAGCGGCACCCTCGAGGAGGTGTACGAGCCATACCTCATCCAGCAGGGGTTTCTCGAGCGCACGCCGCGCGGCCGCTGCGCCACCGCCAACGCCTATCGCCGCTTCGGCATCACGCCGCCGCCTGGACAGGCCACGATCTTTGACGGCTGACCGACCCCTCCGCACCGCCGACTTCGCGTACCATCTCCCCCCGGAACTGATCGCGCAGACACCCGGCTACCGAGCGGGGCGACAGCCGGCTGCTGGTCTGTCCGGCGGGGCAGCGGGGCGGCCGGGCTCGAAGACCGGCAGGTTCGCCGCCTTCCCGACCTGATCCCCGCCGGCGACCTGCTGGTGCTCAACTCCACCCGCGTGCGCCACGCCCGCCTGCTCGGCACCCGGCCCTCCGGCGCGCCGGCCGAGGTGCTGCTGCTCCACCCCTCGACCGACGGGAGCTGGCTGGCCATCGGCAAGCCGGGCAGCGCCCTCCGCCCGGCAAGCGAATTTCCCTCGGCGCGGGGGCAGAGATCGAGACGCTGGAGGTGCTCCCCGACGGCGAACGTCGGGTGCGGTTCGTCGGGATGCCGGCGGAGGACGCGATCGCGCGGTTCGGCCGGCTGCCGCTCCCGCCGTACATCGACCGCGACCCGACCGACCAGGACGAGGTCCGCTATCAGACGGTGTACGCCGATCGGGACGGCAGCGTGGCGGCGCCGACGGCCGGGCTGCACTTCACCTCGACGACTGCTGGACAGCCTGCGGCAGCGCGGGCGTGCACATCGCGTCGCTGGACCTCGAGGTGGGGCCCGGTACCTTCAAGCCGGTGGAGGAGGAGGAGATCGCCGCGCACCCGATGCACCCCGAGCGGTACGACATTCCCGCGGAGGTGGCCGCCGCCGTGCGCGACGCGCGGGGCCGCGGGGCGGCGGTCTGGGCGGTCGGGACCACGGTGGTGCGCGCGCTCGAGAGCGCGGCCAACGAGGATGGCACCGTGCACGAGGGCGCGGCGGAAACCCGGCTGCTCATTGCACCGGGGTACAAGTTCAGGGTGGTCGATCGCCTGGTGACCAACTTTCACCTCCCTCGCTCCACCCTGCTGATGCTGGTGGCGGCCTTTGCCGGGTATGACACCATGATGGCGGCATATCGCCACGCGGTAGACGCACGATACCGGTTCTACTCCTACGGCGACGCCATGGTCATTCTCTGATGTTTTCCTTCACCCTTCACGCCACCGAAGGCGAGGCCCGCGCGGGCACGCTGCACACGCCGCACGGCGAGGTGGCGACGCCGGCCTTCATGCCGGTCGGCACCTACGGCACCGTCCGCGGCCTCCATCCGGCCGAAGTGGAACGGACCGGCGCGCAGGTGATGCTCGGCAACACCTACCACCTCCACCTCCGTCCCGGTGAGGACGTGGTCCGTTCCCTCGGCGGGCTCCACGCCTTTTCGCACTGGAACCGTCCGATGCTGACCGACAGCGGCGGGTTCCAGGTCTTTTCGCTGGAGGGGCTCCGCACCATCGCCGAGGAGGGCGTCGCCTTCCAGAGCCACGTGGACGGCAGCCACCGGACCATCACCCCCGAGAAGTCGGTGGAGATCCAGTGGGCCCTCGGCGCCGACATCGCCATGCAGTTCGACCACGTGGTCCCGGGCGGCGCGGATCATACCCTCGCGAAGGAAGGGATGGAGCGCTCCCTCCGCTGGCTGGAGCGATGCAAGGTCAGGCACGAGGAACTCCTCAACGGGAACGACCCCCCTGCCCCGCTGCCCCCCGGCCCCGCGGCCCCGCCTGCCGACCTCCTCACCCCCCGTCCCCCTCTCCGGCAAGCGGAGAGGGGGGGCGCCCGGCAGACTCTTTGGCCAATTGTCCAGGGTGGTACTCACTCCGACCTCCGTCGCGCATCCCTCGATGGAATCCTTTCTCAGGGCCCCTGGACCGGCATCGCCATCGGTGGTCTCTCGGTCGGCGAGCCGAAGCCGGTGATGCACCGGGTGCTTGAAGAGCTGGCCCCCGTCCTGCCCAAGGGCACCCCGCGTTATCTTATGGGCGTGGGATTTCCGCAGGACCTGCTGGAGGGAATCGCCCGCGGAGTCGACCTGTTCGACTGCGTGGCACCGACGCGGAACGGCCGGCATGGCTCCGCGTGGATCTCGACCGGACGGGTCAACGTCCGCTCGGCCATCCACCGGCTCTCGAAGGAGCCGCTCGATCCCGAGTGCGACTGCGAAACGTGCACGACCTTCAGCCGCGGGTACCTGCGGCACCTGTTCGTGGCGGAGGAGATTCTGGGCCTCCGGCTGGTATCGATCCACAATGTCCGGTTCCTGGTCCGGTTGGGTGAGCTGGCCCGCACCCACATCCTGGCCGGGACCTTTGAAGGCTGGAGCCGCGAATGGCTCCGCCGCTACCACATGAAAGGCGAACCGTGATGCACGCTCTTTACCTGATGGCTCCGACACCTGGATCCGGCGGCGGCATGTCCGTCCTGCTCCTCCAGATCGGCCTGATCGGCGCCGTATTCTATTTCCTGATCCTCCGCCCGCAGTCGCAGGCGCGGAAGAAGCACGCCTCGATGCTCGAGGCGCTGAAGAAGGGTGACGACGTCATCACCTCCGGCGGCCTGATGGGCAAGGTCAAGAGCATCAAGGACCAGGAAGTGACCATCGAGAGCGGCACCAGCACGCTGGTGGTGCATCGCGCCCGCATCGTCCAGGTCGGCGACACCGCCGCGCCCAACACCCCGGGCTGATGTCGCTGCTGCCCATCCACCTCCTCGGCTCCCCGGTGCTCCGGGAACCCTCGGCGCCGGTCGCCGAGGTGACGGCCGAGGTGCGCCGGCTGGTCGAGGACATGTTCGAGACCATGGACGCCGCCGAGGGGGTCGGGCTGGCGGCCAACCAGATCGGGCAGGCCGTGCGCATTGCCGTGGTGGACGCAGAAGGCTCCCGCATCACGATGATCAACCCCGTCATCAGCGAGGCGTCGGGCAAGGAGCGGGAGGAAGAGGGCTGCCTCTCGATTCCCGAGGTGTACGCCGAGGTGACGCGCCCTGAACGGATCGTGCTCGAGGCCACCGGCCAGGACGGCGCGCCGTATCGCCTTGAGGCGGCAGGGCTCCTGGCCCGCGCCATCCAGCACGAAATCGACCACCTCGACGGCATCCTCTTCCTGGACCGGCTGAGTCCGATGAAGCGGCGGCTGCTGGTCGCGAAGTACCGCCGCGAGCACAAGGAGGGGGACAGCCTCCTGCGGGAGGTGGCGCGGCCCTCCGGCCGAACCCCCTGATGCGCATCATCTTTTTCGGGACGCCGGAGTTTGCGGTCCCCTCGCTCGACACCCTCCGCCGCGGCGGGCACGACATCGTCGCGGTCGTGACCCAACCCGACCGTCCCCACGGCCGCTCCCGCTCGAAGCTCGTCTCTCCTCCCGTGAAGGCCGCGGCGCTGGCCGCGGGGCTTGAAGTCCTGCAGCCGGAGCGCCCGGTCGGCGATCTCTTTGCCGCCACCCTGCGGCACCACCGCGCCGACCTCGGTGTGGTCGCTGCATACGGCCACATCCTCAAGCCCGATATCCTGGCCATCCCGACCCGCGGAATGATCAACGTGCACGCCTCGCTCCTCCCGCGGTGGCGCGGGGCGGCGCCGATCCAGGCCGCCATCCTGCACGGCGATCGGGTCACGGGCGTCAGCATCATGCAGATGGAAGCGGGACTCGACAGCGGACCGGTCTACTTCCGGAGCACCCTGCCGATCGGTCCGGAGGACACCGCGGATCTGCTGACGTCCCGGCTGGCGGAGCTGGGTGCGGAGGCGCTCCTCGAGGTGGTGGATGGTCTGGACACAGGGAGCCTCAAGCCGGAAGCCCAGCACGAAGCCGACGCGACCTTCGCACCGAAGATCTCAAGACCGGCAGCGCGGGTGCCGTGGAACCAGAGCGCCATCGACGTGGCCCTGCATATCCGCGCCTTCGATCCCTGGCCCGGGGCGTGGACCGAAGGGCCGGCGGGTGAAGTGAAGCTCTTCACGCCGAGGCTCGCCGAGGGCGGAGGCACCCCGGGGCTGGTCCTCGAGGCGGCGGGGGCGTTGATCGTGGCCTGCGGCGACGGAGCGGTCCAGGTCGCCGAGGTGAAGGCGTCGGGTGGCAAACGGCTGGCGGCGGCGGAGTGGCTCCGGGGACGCCCCCTGTCGGTCGGGGCTCGGCTGGGGTGAGGCCGCTCCCCCGGCTCCACGCGATCACTGACGACGCAATCCTCGCAGATGCCGACGTCGGTATCCGCGCCGCGGCGATTGCGGCGGCGGGTCCGGCCGCCGCGCTTCACGTGCGCGGGCGGAACAGCAGTGCGGCCTTCCTCGCAAAGGCTGCCGCGCGCTTCGCCTCCCTGGCCACGCCCTCCGAGGCGGCGGTCTTCATCAATGGCCGACCCGACCTGGCGCAGGCCATCGGCGCACAGGGGGTTCAGCTCGGCAGGCAGGACCTCTCGGTGCCTGATGCCCGCCGGGTCTTTCCGGCGGGATGGATCGGCCGCTCGGTGCACGGCGTGACCGAGGCGCGCGCGGCCATCGACGAGGGAGCCGACTATCTCCTCCTCGGTGCGGTGTTCGCCACTCCCTCCCACCCGGAGCAACCGGGGCTCGGCCTCGACCTGCTGGCGGAGGTCGTGGCACTCGGGATGCCGGTGGTGGCCATCGGCGGCATCACCCCGGACCGCGCAGCGGCGGTGAAGGAGACGAGGGCGTGGGGCATCGCGGCGATGCGTGCGCTCTGGCAGGCGACCGACCCCTATGCCGCGGCGATGGCGATGCTGGGGCCGTGGAGCAGCGACCCATGAGCGAATGCTCGATCACCCTCAACGGCGACCAGCGAACCGTGCCTTCGCCGCTGACCCTCGCCGGCCTCCTCGAACACCTCGGCCTCGACCCCCGCACCGTGGTGGTCGAGCAGAACCGCGCCATCGTCCGCCGGCCCGACCTGGCGGGGACCTCGGTGGCTGACGGCGACGTGATCGAGCTGGTGCATTTCGTAGGAGGCGGGTAGCCCCTACGCCATTATCTTTCTCCGCATGACCGACACCCCTCCGACCCCGCCCAGCGACACCCCCGATGTGCCCCTCACCATCGGCGGCCAGCGCTTCCGCTCCCGGCTCCTCGTCGGCACCGGCAAGTACCGCGACAACCAGCAGATGGCCCGGGCCATCGAGGCCTCCGGCGCCGATGTCGTGACGGTCGCGGTGCGGCGCGTGGATCTCGACCGCACCAAGGAGGCCGGGGTCCTCTACCATCTCCCCGTCAACCGGTACTTCCTCCTGGCCAACACCGCCGGCTGCTACACCGCCGATGAGGCGGTGCGCTACGCCCGGCTCGCGCGCGAGGCCGGGTTCAACGAGTTCATCAAGCTCGAGGTGATCGGCGACAAGGAAACGCTGCTGCCCGATACCGACGGGCTCCTCGTTGCCACGCGGATCCTGGTGAAGGAGGGGTTCAAGGTCCTCGCCTACACCAACGACGACCTCATCACCGCGCTCCGTCTTGAAGAGGCGGGCTGCGCCGCCGTGATGCCCCTCGCCTCGCCGATCGGCAGCGGGCTCGGATTGCTGAACCCCTACTCGATCCGCACCATCAAGAGCCGCCTCTCCGTTCCCGTCATCGTCGACGCCGGCGTCGGCACCGCCAGCGACGCCTGCCTCACCATGGAGCAGGGCGTGGACGGCATCCTGATGAACACCGCGCTCGCCGAAGCGACCGATCCGGTGCTGATGGCGTGGGCCATGCGCAACGCAGTGGAGGCGGGCCGCGCAGCCTGGCGCGCGGGCCGCATGCCGCGCCGCGAGACCGCCGTCCCCTCCAGCCCCACCTCGGGGATGCTGCGCTGAGCCAGCCCGTCGGCGTCGAGGCGCGGCGCGCCGCGCTCACCATCCTCCGCGAGGTCCGCGACGGCCGCCCCTTCGACGCCGCCCTCGGCGGCGCCATCGAGGGGCTGACCGACGCCGACCGGCGCCTGGCCCACGAACTGGCCGGCGGCGTCCTCCGTACCCAGGACTCCCTCGACGACCGGCTCGCCCTGCTGATTCGACTCGGATGGGACTCGGTCGCCCCTCCCCTTCGCGACCTCCTCCGCATCGGCGCGTACCAACTGCTCCACCTCGACCGGATCCCTCCCCACGCCGCCGTGAGCACGTCGGTGGACCTCGCCCGCGAAACCGCCGGCAAGGCGCCGGCGGGTTTCGTGAACGCCGTGCTCCGCCGCCTCGGCCGCGAGGCTACTCCCGCCCCGACGGTGGAGTCCGCCGATCCCGTGGCCAGGCTGGCGCGCGCCCACAGCCATCCCGAATGGCTGGTGGCCGGCTGGGTGGCGCGCTTCGGCCCCGACGGCACCGAGGCGCTGCTCCGCTGGAACAACGGGCGGCCCCCCCTGGTCCTGCAGGCGGCACGAGAGGACCTCACCTCGCTGCGCGAACGGCTCGACGCCGCTGGCGTCTCCTCCACTCCCGCGCCCTTCGGCGCAGGGCTCGTGGTCGACGTTTCGCGCCCCGGCGAACTCCCCGGCTACGACGAGGGCGCCTTCTTCGTGCAGGACGCCGCCCAGGCGCTGGTGGCCCGCTACACCGATTTCCCCCGCGGCGGCACGGTGCTCGACGCCTGCGCGGCGCCCGGCGGCAAGGCCATCGCCCTCGGGCGGTCGGCCGGAACGCTGGTGGCCGCGGAACGCAGCCGCCGGCGCACCGGCCGACTGGGCGAGAACCTGCGCCGAGCGGGATCGGGCCGGGAACTGCTCGTCATCGCCGACGCAGCGGCTCCCCCAACCCGCCCCCTCGACGGCGTCCTGCTCGACGCCCCCTGCCTCGGCACAGGCACCTTCGCCCGCCATCCCGACGCCCGGCTGCGCGTCACCCCGGAAGCGCTGCGCGGCCTGGCCCGGACCCAGGCGACGCTCCTCGACGGCGCCGCAGCCGCGGTGCGGCCCGGCGGCCTGTTAGTTTACGCCACATGTTCCCTCGAACCCGAAGAAAATGAGGAGCAGGTGGCGCGTTTCCTCGAGACCCACACTGAATTCGCGCGTGAACCCTCCCACACCGTTCCCGACGAATGCCTGTCGGACCTGGGAGACCTGACCCTCCTGCCCCAGCGCCACGGCACCGATGGAGCCTTCGCGGCGCGACTGCGACGGGCTCCGTGAGGTTCCGCCGGCACACCCCCGAGTCGAACCCGCTCGTGAGCCGGCGCTTTCTCGTCGGCCTGGCCGTGGTGGGGGGAGCGTCCCTGCTCGGCTACCTGCTCGCCGCCGTCGTGCTCTTTCCCGCCCCGATCAGCGACGACGGGAATGCGGTGCCCAGCGTCATCGGTCAGCCGTACAGCTCGGCGGAGGAAACGCTGCAGGCGGCGGGATTCCGGGTGCGGCGGGAGGGGGAGACCCCCCACCCCACCGCGCCGGGTGGAATCGTCGTGTGGCAGGATCCGCCGCCGGATATGCGCCTCCCCGCGTCCGCCGTAGTGCGCCTGACCGTCAGCACGGGGCCGGAGGCCTCCGCCGTGCCGGACGTGGTCAACCTCGACCTCGACCTGGCCGCGAGCGTCCTGCGGGAGGCGGGCTTCCGCGTGGGGCCCATCGACTCCGTGGCCTCCCTGACCGTGCCCGGCACCGTGCTGGCAACCAGGCCGGGGCTCGGAGTCGTCCGACGGCCGGGCGAGGAGGTGACGCTGGTCGTGAGCAGGGGACCCGCCGATATTCAGGTACCGGCACTCCGGGGCCTGACCCGCGACCAGGCGGCGGATCGCCTCGAGGCGCTCGGGCTCCTGGTGGGATACGTGCGATATGAAGTGCGACCCGGTGCCCGACTCGGGTCGGTGCTGGAACAGCGACCCTCCCCCGGCGTGCGCCTCCCCCGGCGGAGCCGAGTGGACCTGACCCTGGCGAGGACCCCGTGAACCCGATCATCGCACCCAGCGTCCTGAGCGCGGATCTCTCCCGGCTGCACGACCAGGTGCAGGCAGCGCTCGCGGGCGGCGCCGAGTGGATGCATGTGGACGTGATGGATGGGCATTTCGTTCCCAACCTCACCTTCGGCGCGCCGATCATCCGGGCCATCCGCCGGATCACCGACTGCCCGATCGACGTCCACCTGATGGTGGAGCGCCCGGAGCAGTACATCGACGCGTACGCCGATGCGGGCGCGAACGTCTTTACCTTCCATCCCGAGGCCACCGTCCACGTCCAGCGCCACCTGGCCGCCGTGCGTGAACGCGGAATGCTGGCGGGGCTGACGCTCAACCCGTCCACGCCGCTCTCGATGCTCGAGGAGGTCGTGGCCGACCTCGACCTGGTGCTGGTGATGTCCGTCAATCCCGGCTTCGGGGGGCAGTCCTACCTCCCCGGCTCCACCGACAAGATCGGCCGGGTGCGCGCGCTGCTCGACGCACGCAGGTCAGGCGCCCGGCTGGAGGTGGACGGCGGCGTGACCGCCGCCAACATCGCGCAGGTCCACGCCGCCGGCGCCGACACCTTCGTCGCCGGCACCGCCGTCTTCGGGGCCGCCGATATCGGCGCCGCCGTCCGTGAACTCCATCGCCTGTGCCAGGCACAGGCCTGAGGGAAGCAACGCTCATGTCCAAGCAGTGGTGGGTCGTCGGCACCATCGTGACCGGAATGATTCTCGGTGCGATCGCGCTGGTCCGGAACAGCCCCGACTCTTACGGTGTCGCGGTCGGCAAGAAGGCCCCCGACTTCCGGGTCGTCGATCTCGCGACCAACGACACCGTCTCGCTCCGGGAGAAGTATGCCGGGCAGGTCACCCTGGTGAATATCTGGGCCACCTGGTGCGCGCCGTGCCGCGAGGAGATGCCGTCGATGGAAGCGGCCTACCGGGAGCTCGCCCCCCGAGGCTTCAAGGTGGCGGCCGTCAGCATCGACGAGTCCGATCCCGAGGGCGTCATCGCCTTCGGCGTCGAGATGGGCGTCACCTTCGACCTGCTCCAGGACCGGAGCGGGGAGATCCAGCGCATCTACCAGACCACCGGCGTGCCCGAGAGCTTCCTGCTCGACCGCGACGGCGTCATCGTGAAACGGATCATCGGGGCGCACGACTGGAGCACCAAGGTCAACCGGGACCTGATCGAGCGGCTGCTCGACCAGTCGAGCTGACCCACTCGTGCGCGTCCTCGGCATCGAGTCCTCCTGCGACGAGACCTCCGCCGCGGTGGTCCGTCTCGACGGGAGCCGCCCGACGCTCGAGAGCGTGGTGATTCTCTCGCAGGACGTGCACAAGGTGTTCGGCGGCGTGGTGCCCGAACTCGCGAGCCGCGCCCACCTGACCGCCGTGGGCCCCGTGGTGGACCGCGCGCTGAGCGACGCCGGCGCGACGCTCGACGAAATCGACGCGATCGCGGTGACCGCCGGCCCGGGGCTGGTCGGCGCGCTGCTGGTGGGGTTGATGTACGGGAAGACGCTGGCCTGGGCCACCGGGAAGCCGCTCATCGGCGTGCACCACATGGAAGGGCATCTCTTCGCGCCGGCGCTGGAAGACGCGGAGTTCGCGCCCCCGTTCGTCGCGCTCCTCGTCAGCGGTGGCCATACCCTGCTGCTCGACGTGCGGGCCTGGGGCGAGTACCGCCTCCTCGGCCAGACCCTCGACGACGCCGCAGGCGAGGCGTTCGACAAGGTGGCCACCCTCCTCGGCCTGGGTTATCCGGGAGGTGCGCCGCTGGAGCGGCTGGCCGCAACGGGCCGGCCCGGGAAGTTCGTCTTCCCCAGGCCGTTGCTGCGCGACCTGAAGGGCGACGGGTCCAACCGCTGGAACTTCTCCTTCAGCGGGCTCAAGACCGCGGTGCTCCGCGCCGTGCGGCAGAGCACCGATCTCGACGCCGACCGGGCCGACCTCGCGCGCGGCTTTCAGGACGCGGCGCTCGAGGTGCTGGTGGAGAAGAGCGCCGCCGCCGCGGAGGAACTGGACTATCCGCTCGCGATGATCGGCGGAGGTGTCGCCTGTAATCGGGCCCTGGCCGCCAGTCTGCAGAACCGGCTGGGCACGCGCGTGCGATTGTCCGTGGCATCCCCGCGCCTCAACACCGACAACGCCGCCATGATCGCGGCCGCGGGCGCCTGGCGCCTGGCGCGGGGCGAACGGAGCGGCCCAGGCCTGGAGCCGAGCGACAGCCTCCCTCTTCCCGGACTTCTTTCCCCAGCCGCCTGAGGCGGAGCCTCGATGCCAGTCTATCCGTTGAACCTCCATCTCGGCCCGATGCAGATCACGGGCTATGGAATCATGATGATGGTCGCCTTCCTGACGGGGGGGTGGCTCATTGCGCTGGAGCTCCAGCGGCGCGCCCTCAACCGGGACTACTCGTCCGATGTCGTGATGGCCGCGCTCATCGGCGGCATCCTCGGCGCCAAGATCTGGTACGCCGTGCTGAAGGGGGACGCCAGCGCACTCTTCTCTTTCGGCGGACTCGTTTGGTATGGCGGGTTCATCGGCGGCGTGGCGGCCGTCCTGGCGAACGGCTGGCGGCTCGGTGTGCCCGCCCGATGGACGCTGCAGCTGACCGCCCCTGCCCTCGCCGCCGCCTACGCGATCGGGCGGATCGGCTGCTTCCTGGTTGGCGACGACTACGGTGGCCCGACCACGCTCCCCTGGGCGGTCTCCTTCCCGGAGGGGCTGCCTCCCTCCACCGCCGGAAACCTCGCCGCGTTCGGCGTGGCGATTCCCCCCGGCCTGGATCCGTCCACCCTGCTGGCCGTTCACCCGACCCAGCTCTACGAAACCGGGCTGATGTTCACGGCGTTCCTGCTGCTCTGGAAACTGCGCACCAACGGCTGGGGGACGGGCGCGCTGCTGGGACTCTACCTGATCCTGGCCGGCGCGGAGCGGTTCTTCATCGAGATCCTGCGCGCCAAGGACGACCGGTTCTTCGGGAACTTCACCGCCGCGCAGCTGACCAGCGTGGCAATCGTGCTGGTGGGGGTGACGGTCTTCACGCGACTTCGGGGCGCCGGAACGGCGCCGACCGGGGAGTATCTTTCCACGACACCACCCCATTCCGTCAAATAAGTTTACAGTGCGGTAAGTGATTCAGATCACACTACTTGAATCGAGCAAGCCGAAAGCGTCAAAGAAGTTGACGATTTCGGCTTCTTTTCTTGCCTCGGCCATGATTTGTAAGTGTTTGTGAATAAAAGAGATAGCCACATACTCGCCGTGGCACGAAGGGTGCTTTAGTAGTTCCCCAGCAAGGGGCGCAGGTTACCCCAGAAGAAAGTGGTAGGTCGAAGAAGGGTTGGAGCGGGCACATCCGCCCGTCTCCGTATAACTCAGGGGGCGATCTACCACCTCTCACACGTAAGCGGCCCGCCGATTCCGGCGGGCCGTTTGCATTTGTTGATGGCGGCCCCTGCGGGGCCGACGACGCAACCGGGGGGATTACCTCCGCGCGTGCAGGCGCGCTTTCAGCCGCTCCACTTCGGCGCGCAGCTCCGCCAGATCGGCATCCATCCGTTCCAGTGACCGGAGGAGGTCCACCTCGAAGGGCACCGGCGAGCCGGCCTCCCTCGACTCGAGCTCGGGCTGGTCGGCGTCACCGGGCGGCAGCGGGTCGGGAACCAGCTCCTGGGTCACTCGCAGACGGCGCGGCTCCAGGTAGAAGGTCCAGACCAGTGCCCCGACGAAGAGCAGCAGCAGGATCCCCTGCGCCGTCAGTGATTCCACCGTCCGGTAGATCCCCAGCCGCTCGATCTGCGGGGCCCACCCCACCACGGTGATCGGAACGACCCCACCCCCCTGCAATTCTGCAATGCCCTTCCCGAGGAAGACGAACGCCATGTAGTAGAGAAACGCGCTGGTGATGCCGAAGAACGGCTTGAGCGGCAACTTGACGCCGAACCGGTTGATCAGCACATACACCACGCCCAGCACGACGGAGGCGGCGGCGATACCGAGGAGGACCGGCCACACCGCTCCCGTCGCCGGCCCGGCCACCAGCAGCGCCTTGTAGAAGAGCACCGTCTCCACACCTTCACGGTACACCGCCAGGAACGCCACCGACGGCAACGCGAACGCCGATCCGGACACGAGCGCGTCCTGCACTTTTCCCTTCACGAACCGGTTCCACTTGGCCACTTCCATCTTGGACAGCAGCCAGTAGCTCACGTAGAACAGGGCGACGGTGGCCACCAGCATCGTCACCCCTTCGAGCACTTCCTGGCTGGCGGGCGAGAACCGGAAGATGGTCTCGAACGCCACCGCGGTAAGCAGGCTGACGACCACGGCGGCACCGGCGCCGAAATGGATGTCACGCCGACGCTGTGGATTCCCGGTCTTCACCAGGAACGCGATCAGCGCGCCGATGAGCAGGATCGCCTCGAGGCCTTCCCGCAGCAGAATGACGAACGACTGCACGAACAGCTCGGTGGTCGTCATCGGCCGGCCGAGAATCCGCTCCCCCCGGGCCAGCCCGGTGGCCAGCTCGTCGCGGAGCGACTGGAGTTCAGCGGAGGTGGCCCCGCCGCCTGCCCGGCCGCGCAAGGTCGCAAATCCGGCCTCGAGGCGTGCCGCGAGCGAAGGATCCACCGCGCGGAGCCCCGACTCCACCTGTTCAAAGGTCAGGTAGGCCTCGAAGGCCTCGATGCTGGCCTTCTCGCTCTGCCCGGCGGCGGCGAGCGTGAGTACCGAGTCGAGTCGGCGATTCACGTCGGCGAAGACCGCTTCGGCCTGCGCGCCCGACTCCTGTCCCTGAAAGCTCCGCACCGCGGCGAGCGCCGGCGCCGCCCGGTCGATCGGGACGCCGAGCGCCTCGGCGATCTGCACATCGGTCATCCGGGCGGTGGTGCCGAAGGGCCGGAGCCCCGTCGGCACATCGCCCGAGGGAGCGGGGTAGCGCAGCAGCGTCGCATACGCGGCAGCGGCCCAACGGTCCGACGAACTGAGCCGGGTCTCGAACGCGGGCATCGCGGTGCCCGCGACCCCGATCGTGATGCGGCGATAGAAGTCGAGGGGTGAGACAGCCACGAGGCGGACGCCGTCCATCAACGCGGAAGGGGGTGGCGTGAGCCCGAGGCCTCCCGGGCCGTCACCCCGACCTGCCGGGCCGTGGCAGTCGGCGCAGTTCTGCTGATAGACCTGGGCGCCGCGAGCGAGCGACGGCGCCGTCCCCGGTACCTGGTCGATGTCGACGCGATAGCGCTCCACCAACTCGGCCGTGAGGGCACGGGCGCCGACGGCCACGGTGTCGGGATCGGCGGTGCGGGACACCGCGGCGAGCAGCTGGTCGATGGCGGTGATAGTCGAAGCCGAGGACTCGGGAGGGAGTCGCTCGGCGGTTCGGCGCGCTTCGGCCAGGAACAGGCTGGCCTCCTCGACCTCGGCCGGAGAGGTGACCCTCCCACCGGACACGCCGATCCGGTATTCCTGCGCCGCGAGCTGCACGGTGGTCGCGATCCGCTGAACGATCGGCGCCAGGTCGCCACCGGGCGGGGGCGACTGCACCCCCTGCTGGGGGGCCGAGACGAGCAGGATTGTGGTGAGCGCAGAGATGAGAATCATTATCAGGTCGTTTGGTCAGCGAAGCTGGAAAGTAGAGCTTGGAAGTCGGATTGGCTAGGGCTGGATTCGGGAAAGAACTGCCACCGCCCCCGCCACCCCATGGGTATGGGTCAGTGACAGGTGCAGTGTGTACTCGGCCGCGATCCCGGCCGCGATGCCGTGCAGCGCGAGGTGGGGCCGTCCTTCCGGCTCGCGGGTCACTTCCAAGTCCTGCCAGCCGACCGCGCGCATGCCCGGCAGCGATTGCAGCGCCTTGTACGCCGCTTCCTTCGCCGCCACACGGACCGCGAAGTTCGGCGCCGGGTCGGCCTGCCGCAGGACGTAGTCCCGCTCACGCTCGGTCAGGAACCGCAGCAGCGCGCGCTCCCCGAATCTCGTGAGGATACGGCGTGCCCGCTCCACCTCCACCAGGTCCATCCCGACGCCGATTACGCTCACATCCGACCCCACAGCATCTCCACCACCGGCCTGAGTAACGCGGGCACGGGGAGGTAGCCGCCGAGCAGCAGCCCAGCCCAGCACGCGATCGCGAACACGACTCCCGTCAGCGTCCAGAGCGGCCACCGGGCGCGGCGCCACGAGGCCACCGACGCGATGTCCGGCGCCCATTCCTCCAGTTCGCGTTCCGCCGCGGCGGTCAGCGCCGCCCACGCACTCTCCAGCCGCCGCGCCGTCGCCAGCACCTGCTGCCCCCATCGCGCGCCGGTGGCGTGCTCCAGCTCCGCCGCCGCCCGGAGCAGCGCTCCCGCACCGGAACCAAGGCGGGCGTGGATGGCGCGGTGCTCGGCTTCGGTCACACGGTGTCGTTCCACCCGCCACGCCGGCATCCGCGCGGCCACAGCCGCCGAGGTGATCCGCCCCTCCAGTTTCCCGATGAGCACCGCGGCCGCCTCCTCCGCCGCGCTGTCCCAACACGCGGCCCACACCGCCGGGGCGAGCGCGGCGCGGGCCGCCGCGTCGTCTCCGGCCGCCAGCGCGGCGCGCGCCTCCCCGGCGGCCGCGAGGAGTCGCGTGACCAGGGAGAGGCGCACCGCGGCGAGCAGCGCATCGGTGCCCCCAGGTGCGGCGGGATGGACCAGGCGCCCGAGCGCGGGCCCCAGTTCCGGAAGCGAGGGTGCGAGGTTCACCGACGTTCCCACAGCGGACGCCCCTCCTGGAGTTCGGCGACCGCAAGCGCGGCGCGTTCGCCGGATCGCTCCTCGTACCGGCGAACAAACTCCACCAGCGGTTCCGGCTCGAACGCCGTGCGCGGGAGGCCGGTCACGCCCAGCGCCGCCTCGATGGCGGCGGCCGTCCCCTCGACCTCAACCAGCACATCCATCAGGGGATACCACTCCAGCCGCACCTCGGCGTCGTGCACCCGATAGACCTCGACAAATCGATCCACCGACTTCGTGACGCGGTAACCGAGTGCCGTGAGGATTCCCACCGCCGTGCCACCGTCTCCCTCGACGGCGCACTCCAGTTCGTCGCGCAGCTTGTACCCCTCGGGTGATCGACGAGTCGGCCCCTTCCACGCCATGTGTGCGCGCGGGGGCGCGCCGTCGGGCCGCCAGGTGCGGATGCGCAGCACCTCGTCGCGCTCCCGGAGCGCCCTGTCCCGGTCGAAGATCCGGTCCTCCATCAGCCCCCGAAAGGTGGCCTCCGCCCCTGACTCGACGAGATGGCGGCGCAGCAGGCCCGGATCGGGCACGACCGCCTTCAGCTCCAGCTCGGGGTTCGCTCCCGGGAGGGTGTTCACGAGAGAATCGCCTCCAGCACCAGCTCGGTGTCCGACAGGTCGACGAATGCCGACCGGGCGCCGGCGTCGCGCAGTGCGGCCACGGGGTAGCTGCCGGTGGCCACCGCGACGGCGCGGGCGCCGATCCCGTGGCCGCAGGTCACGTCCGCCGGCGTGTCTCCGACGATGACGACCGCCTCTCCCGCCGGCACCCGACCGAAGATCGGGGCCGCGCGTTCGGCGGCGATGGCGGGCAGGTCGGGCCGATGCGGGGAGTCTGATCCATAGGCGCCGACGCGGAAGCGGGTGGGGTCGAGTCCGCCCGACCGGAGCTTCAGCCCGGCCCCCCGTGCGATATTGCCGGTCAGCAGCCCGAGGACCACGTCGGTCTGTGCCTCCAACCGATCGAGCAGCGCCGACACCCCCGGCAGCAGGCGGGTCGATCCCGGCGTGCGCGCGAGCTCCGTCTCGAGATGCACGAGGTAGCGCTCCAGGATGGGGCCGACCGCTCCGGGGTCGCCGGCAGACGCGTCGCCCGACGCCTCGAGCATCTCGCGCACGATTTGCGGATCGGTCTTGCCGTCGAACCTGATCCGCTGCCACGCCTCGCTGTCGACCATGCGGTCGGCCATGGCGGCGGTGATGGCGCGCCGACCGGCGCCGGGCGTGCGCAGGAGAGTGCCGTCGATATCGAAGAGGACAAGAAGGCGGGTCATCCGGAGGCGGCGGCTCCCGGGATGCGGCGTGCCGTCACGAAGAGGGCACGCAGATGCGCGGCGCGGTCCCCGGCGGCCCAGGGCTCCGTCAGCACGCCGCCGCAGGAGACCGTGGAGTGCACCAGGGTGTCGTCCTCCCCGGCAAAGGCGACGTGGGTTACGCTCCGGCTGTTCTCGCTGAAGAAGAGCAGGTCGCCCGGCACCACCGCGGCGAGCGCCACCTCGGCGCCGGCCAGCGCCTGCGCCGACGAATCGCGCGGGAGGGCGACCCCTCTCGCCGCGAATGTGGTCTGGACCAGCCCGGAACAGTCCACACCGTACTGCGTGACCCCGCCCCACTGATAGGGCGTGCCGGCAAAGGTCCGCGCCGCCCACCGCTCCGCCGGCAGCGCCGCGGCCTCGGCCATCATCTCGCTGACCGGCAGGACGTGCCCCTGGAGCAGTTGCCCCGACGTTCCGTCGGGCAGCAGCACCCGGCCGTGCAGGATGGTCACCCGGGCGCGAACCGGGAGCAGGCGGCGGCCGATTTCCGTCTCCACCTCGGCCCCCGCGGACCAGCCGTCGGCCCTGTCCCGCCACCGCGCCGCCCCCTCCGCGCTGGTCTCGAGGACGTACCCGTCGTGGACCCATCCCTCGTAGTGATCGACATGAGTGCGGATCCGGTGCCAGGTGCCGACCGTCTCGAGCACCTCGGCCGTCTCACCCAGCACCAGCTGCGTCACTTGTTCCGTCCGCAGCGACGCCTCCCGGAAGAGCGGCGCCACGGCGGCCTCGGCCACGACTGCCCTCACGCCGGGTTCTCCTTGGCGCGCTTCGCCTGACACGGTGCGCAGCGGTCCACGCCGCGAAAAAAGCAGATGAGGCAGATGAAGGTGCCGCAGTCGGCGCAGGGATATCCCTCGGAGGCGCGCTCCTCCCGACCGCAGGCGCGGCATTGCATCGCGTCGTGTTCGTGGATCTCCGCCATGCGACCTCCGCTCAGATGTCCAGTTTCCAGCGCTTGATCTTGTTGATCAGCGTGGCGCGCGAGATACCCAGCTCCTGCGAGGAGCGGGTCCGATTGCCGCCGTGATGCCGCAGCGTCCGCTCGATGTGCTGCCGCTCCAGTTCCTCGAGGGCGAGCGGCGTGTGGCGGCGGTCCCCGGGCCCGGGCCGGGCGCGGAACTCTCCCGGCAAGTGCTCGACGCCGACCGCCGCCTGCCCCCGCCCCAGAATCAGCGCGCGCTCAAGCACATTCCGCATCTCGCGCACGTTGCCCGGCCAGCCGTAGCCGAGCAGCCGCTCGAGTGATTCCGCACCGATTTCCGGCGGGCCGTCGGGGAGCTCGGTGCGCAGGTCGTTGAAGATCCGCGTGATCAGCGCGAGGCGGTCGTCGCGGGAGCGCTCGCGGACCGCCGGCAGCCGCACCGGCATGACGCTGAGGCGGTAGTACAGGTCCTCGCGAAACTGGCCCGTCTCGACTTCGGCGGCCAGGTCCTTGTTGGTCGCGGCCACCAGCCGCACGTCCACGGTGATTTCCCGGGTGCCGCCGAGGCGCCGAAAGGTCTTCGTCTCGAGCACCTTCAGCAGCTTCGGCTGGAGTTCCAGCGACAGGTCCCCGATCTCGTCGAGGAAGATCGTGCCGCGGTCGGCGATTTCGAAGAGCCCCTGTTTCCGGTCCTTCGCGTCGGTAAACGCCCCCTTCTCGTGCCCGAAGAGTTCGGAATCGAGGAAGGTGGCGCTGAGCCCGGCGCAGTTGACCTCCACGAACGGGAGCCGCGCCCGCGGGCCGAGGTTGTGGATCATCCGGGCGACCCACCCCTTGCCGCTGCCGCTCTCGCCGAGGAGCAGGACGGTGGTGCGCTCGCTCTGGGCCAGCAGCGAGATCTGGTGGGCAAACGCCTTCATCGTGGCGGAGCCGCCGAGCGAGTCGAGCCCGTGACCGGCGCCCCCCTGGTTCACCAGGGCCTCGTTGACACGCCGGAGCCGCGCCTTGTCGGCCACGCGGGCGGCGGCGGCGGACAGGTGGGCCATGTCCACGGGCTTGGAGAGGAAGTTCTCCGCGCCGAGCTGCATGGCGCGCACGGCCGTGGGCACGTCGCTGTTGCCCGTCAGGAGAATGACGCCGGCGTCGCGCTCCCGGAGCTTTTCGAGCACTTCGATGCCGTCCATGCCCGGCAGGTGCAGGTCGAGCATGACCACGTCCGGATGCAGGCGGTCGAACGTGGCAAGCCCGGCCTCCCCGCTGAGTTCGCGGGTGACCTCCCAGCCGAGTTGCTCGAAATAGTTGCCGATCGCGCGGAGGACGTCCGTGTCGTCGTCGATCAGCAGGACGGAACCGATCATCGTGTCACCTCGCGCCGCGGCCGGGGTGCCGCGGGAGTTCGAACCAGAGACGCGCCCCGCCCCCCGGGCGGTTTTCGGCGCGGATGTCGCCGCCGTGGGCACGGATGATCCCGTGTGAAATCGAGAGCCCGAGCCCAGTCCCCTCACCGACCGGTTTGGTGGTGAAGAATGGCTCGAAGATACGCGCCATCACGTCCGGCGGAATACCGGGCCCACCATCCAACACCTCCAGCATGACCGCAGAGCCCTCCACCCACCCCCGGACCGTCCCGCTCGCCCCGGTGGCCCGCATCGCGTGGGCCCCGTTGGACAGGAGGTTCAGCACCACCTGCCGGATCTGGTCGGGATCGGCGTGAGCCGCCGGCAGCTCCACGGGAAAATCCACGGTCCAGCGGCCGAGCCGCTCGCCGTTGGCGCTGATCACCTCGCGCACCAATTCGGCAAGGTCGAGTTCCGTCCGGCGGAGCGGCCGCTGGCGCGCGAACGCCAGCAGGTCGGTGACGATCTGGGCCGCCCGCGTCGCCTCGGTCCGGATGCTCTCGACGACCCGCCGGCTCCCGTCGTCCAGCGGCTCGTCGAGAATGAGCGCCTGGGCCAGCGCACTGATGCCGGCGAGCGGATTGTTGAGCTCGTGGGCCACGCCGCTCACCAGGCGGCCGAGCGCCGCCAGCTTTTCAGAATGCCCCAGCTGTTCGCGAAGGCGCTGCTCGTCGGTCACGTCGCGGGCGATGGCGAGCACCAGCGGGGCACCCGCCTCCTCGCCCGCCGCGGGGACCGCCACCACCTCCGCCTCGCGCACCGCGCCGTCGGGACGGCGGAGGTGCATCACGAACTCCCGCGGCTCCCCGCCCCGCACCAGGGTCAGCTGTTTCGCGACGTACGCCGCCTCGGCCGGCACCACGAACTCCTCGAGGCGGGGCGCGCTGTCCTCGAACCCCGCGAGCGCCTGCGCGGCGGGATTGACCGAGCGCAGCACTCCACCCTCGTCCAGCGTGAAGATGGCGACCGGAACCGTGTCGAACAATGCCCGGTACCGAACCTCGGAACGGCGCAGTTCCTCCGACGCGACCCGTTCGCGGGTCACGTCGCGCATCAGGGCCACCGACCCGCCGACCCCATCTCCCGTCCCCAGCGGCGCGAGCGACACCGCCAAGAGCCGGGTCTGGCCGTCCTGCCGCACGATCCGCGACTCGAACCGCCGCGACCCACTCCCGCCGACCGGGTCGCCGGGGAGCAGTTCAGTCAGCGGGCGGCCCTGGAGCGTCTCGGCGGCGCTGCCGAAGAGATCGACCGCGGCCGCGTTGGCAAACCGCACGTCTCCCCGCTGGTCCGCCAGCACGATCGCGTCGTGGGCGGCCTCCACCACGAGCCGGAACCGCTGCTCGAGCCGGAGCACCTGGCTGACGTCGTCGACGGCCACCACATGTCCCCCCTCGGGCAGCGGGGTGGCCGTCACGATGAGCGACCGGCCGTCCACTGCCTCGAGCAGGGTCGTCACCCCCGAACCGGCGTTGGCAGAGAGCGTCACCGGATCCTCCCTGGGCTCACCGCCGTCGACGAAGAGACCGCGAAACGGTCGGCCGACGATTTCGGTGACGGGCACGCCGGCGAGATCCGCAATGAAGCGGTTGGCCCGCGCGATGCAGCCCGCCGCATCGAGGATGGCGAGTCCGGTGGCGGCGGCGTCGAACGCGGTCTGCCACTCCCGCCGGCTCCGGCTGACGAGGTCGAAGAGCCGGCTCTTGCCGATGGCCAGCGCCGCCTGGTCGGCGAACGCCACCGCCAGCCGCCGCTCTTCCGAGGCGTACTCCCGCGGCCGGTCGTGGAAGAAGGCAAGCACGCCGATCGTCTCGTTCGCGAAGACCAGCGGCAGGAACGCCGCGGAGGCGAAGCCCTCCGCCTTCACCGCCGCCGCCATCGGGGACGCAAAGTCGCGGCGGGCATGCTCCACGAAGACCGGCCGTCCTTCGAGGAGCGTCACCGCGGCCGGCAGGGCGTGGAACTGCCGCTCGAACGCCCTCGCATACTCCGCCGATAGATGGACCCGTGCCAGGCAGGTCACCAAGCGCTGCGCACGATCGAGCAGGAACACGCCGGTCCGTTCGGCCCCGAACACGCGCATGCCCTCTTCCGCAAGGAAGTGGGTGGTGCGATCGGCGTCCTCCACCCCGGTCAGCGCGTGGGCCACCCGCCCGAGCGCGTCGATCTGGTCGAGCCGGGTCAGCAGTTCGCCGCGGAGCCGCAACCCGCTGACGGCGGCCGCAAGCTGGTCGGCGACCGCCTGCAGCAGGAGGAGTGTGTCGGCCGACGGCACAAACCACGCGACGTCCGGTCCTGACACCGTGAGCACCCCCGTGACCACGGACCCGAAGCGCATGGGGACCATGGCCCCGGGTCGATGCGGGCGCGGGCGCCGGGGATCCGGCGCGGCTTCCGGCTCGTTTTCCAGGTCGGCAGTCGATCGCGCCTCCCCGCTCCGCGCGACAGCGACCTGCGGGTCCCGTTCCCCGAGGACATCCCCCACCCGGTACAGGCGGGCCTCGCGCCCGAGAGCCCCGAGGACCACCAGGCCGGGCAGCTGCTCCCCGGGCCGCCCGGCGATCATCGCGCCGGCCGCCTGGGCCACGGCCAGCGCGGCCTGCAGCCCGCGCTCGACCATCGCGTCGAGGGTGCCGACCGTGGAGAGGTCGTGGGTGAGCGCGCGGAGCGCCTCGCTCCCCGCGAGGGTCGCCTGCGCGACCGCCTCGGCCGCGCGGGCGGTGTCGACCGTGCGTGTCGCCTGGATGGCGATGGCCGCGTGGGCGGCGATGGCAGCCACGACCCCGACCGCCTCGTCATCGTAGGCGTCGGCGCGATAGGACTGCGCCGAGAGCACCCCGATGAACCGATCGCCCAGCATCATCGGCGCGTGCACTGCCGACTGGCTCAGCTCGCCAGACCCGAAGGGACTGCCGCGCCCAGCCTCCACCGCTTCGGGACGCCCGAGCGCGAGCACACTGCGGTGCCGCACGACCCAGCTGGTCGGGCCCCGGCCGAGCGGGGCCTCGGACGGCGGCAACCGTTCCCCCGATCGGTGTGCGCCACGAAGCGGAGGCGTTCGGTCGGGGCATCGTACAGCGCGACGTAGAAGGCATCGCACTCGACGAGTCGGGCGACCTGCTCGCGAAGGACCTCGTAGAGGGCGGCCGGCTCCAGCAGGCGGGCCGTCGCCTCCGCAATGGCGGCGAGCACCTCGACCGGGAGCGACCCGCCACGATACGATCGGCTCACGGCGCCTCCGGCACCATGACCCGAATGGCGGCGGGAACCACGGTCGCCGTGAACGGCGTCATCCCGCCGATGTCGCCGTCGAGTTCCACCGGGACGACGGCGTCCGTCTCGACGTGGATCTCGCGGCCGCGCACATGGCCAATCCGGGACCCGGGGCCCTCGGCGCGCCGAAGAAAGTGCCAGATCGCCTGGACGCCATCGGCCAGCCCGTCGGCCCGGAGCACGACGACGTCGAGCAGGCCGTCGTCCGGGCGGACCCCGTCGCCGAAGCGCAGGATCGGCGGAAGCACTTCGGCGCAATTCGCAATGAGGACCACGGCGGCGTTCGCCTCGTACTCGACCCCGTCCACCCGGATGTGATAGCGGTGGCTCCGCATCTCGCCGATCAGGCGGAGCGATGTGGCGATATAGGCCCCGACCCCCCAGCGCTGCTTCAGCGCGCTGGACGTTGCCGCCATGATCTGCGCGTCGAATCCCGCGCCGCAGGCCACCGCGAAGTAATGATGGGCACCGGCCGCCTCGAGGCGGCCGAGATCCAGCCGGCGGGAGATTCCGCGCACCAGGATCTCGGCGGCACGCGCCGGGGTGAACGGAATGCGGAGATTCCCGGCAAGGAGATTACCGGTCCCGCCGGGGATGAGCGCCAGCGCCACGTCGGTGCCGACCAGCGAGGTGGCGGCCTGCATCGTGGTCCCGTCGCCCCCGAAGACCGCGACGGCGTCCATCCCGGCCGCCACCGCTTCGGCGGCCAGGCGGCTGGCGTCGCCAGTCCCCCCGGTGGCGACCACCTCGGCATGCCACCCGCCCCGACGGAGCACGTCGCGGACCTCGCGGACGGCCTTCGGCTTGGTCCGCGCAGCGGCGGGGTTGGTGATGACCAGGGCGCGTGGCACGCTAGAACTCCTGCTCCCAGAGGACGTCGAGGCCGGCCTGGTAGCGGTCGTTGGTGGTCAGGGGTGCAGTCTGCTGGTCGGCGGTGCACGACGCCGACGGTTCGAAGCTCGCGAGGAATCGGAACCCGCGCGCGAACCGATACTCGAAGCTGGCCCCGATGTTCTTGTAGCTGGTGGCGCCGCCGGTGGTACAGATCCCGGCGCTGAAGGTGAGAAACGTCTTGCGGCCGATTTGCCAGCCGGCCGCCAGTTGCGTGGCGGTCGATGAGCCGTAGGCACCACCGGCGGTGCCCGGGCGCAGCTCAATGTAGTCCACCGGCACCCGGAGATCGGTCACCAGGGTACGCTGGAGTTCGCTGGTCACCGCGCTCGAGAGGTAGGCAAGGCCGAGGTTGAGCGCCTGCTGCTGGTCCCCCGGCGCGCCGCCGGTGGTCTGGAGCGTCGAGGCGGGCCGCCGGAACATCAGGTAGGAAACGAGGTTGGTCTCCGAGATGGGCGGGAGGATGGTGGAGGTCAGCTCCAGCTTGGGCTCCAGGAGCGTCCCGGTGATGTTCGCGATGACCGGCACATCCTGGCTTCCGTCGAGGGGCCGGACGGTGTGTTCGGCGGTGATGTCGAGGTCGGCGTTCAGGTCGGGGGTGCCGAGGAACCGCACCTGCCCCTTCTGCACCAGGAAGTCGCGGCGAACCGGACCGATCACGAGCGTGTAGTTCCCCCGCAGCGCATCCATCCGTCCGTCCACCCGGTAATCGCGGCGCAGCTTGTCGACCCGCACCTCGCCGCCGAGCTGAATGTTGGCTTCGTTGGACCGGAGCCAGAAGGCGTCGCCGACCCGTATCGTGAGGTTCTCGACCCGGAGCGAGTCGATGAACCGGTTGCGGGTCGTGTACCCGCGCTGGAGCAACCGCTGGAACCGCTGGTCGAGCAGGTCGCGAAATTCGGGGTCGTCGAGGTCCACCACGTCCTTGGTGACGAGGTCGGCAAAGTAGAGCGCCCCGCGGTTCGCGGTCATCGTCCCGGTGAGGGTCGGCGTATTAAACGGTCCGGCCAGACGCATCCTGCCGCTGACATCCAGCGTGAGGAAGCCACGCACCTCGCTCGCCAGGAAGTCCGCGGCCACCAGCCGGAGATTGAGCAGCGGGTTCGTGAGCGGGCTGAACCGGACGCTGCCGCTCGTCCGGAGCGATCCGCCGGCCGGCGCGGTCCGCAGGAGGAGGGAATCGAGCGTCAACGAGTCGCCCCTGAATTCGGCGTGCCCCACGATACTCGAGTATCGCACGCCGAGGACGGGCACCGAGCCGCTGCCATCGCGGATGTCGAGGAACCCCTCCAGGCGCGGAGCATCCCAGCTTCCCGCCACACGGACGTCCGCGCTCATCACTCCCGACATCCGCCGCACCCGGGTGGTGAAGGCCTCGAGCGTCCCGAGATCGAGGCTGTCGGCGCGGGCCCGGATCATCAGCGGGCCCTCGACCTGGCGCCGCGGGACGGTGGCGAGGGCCAGGTCGAGGGGAAGCGCCACCTCGATCCCGAAAATTCGCTGGCCGGTTTTCCAGATCGAGAGGTTCCCCTCGAGACGCCGATCCGAGTAGTGCAGGATGCCCTGGATGAAGGGAGAGCGGAAGTCGCCGAACACCGCATCTCCGAGCGAGGCCGTCCCCTGGATGATCGGGCTCAGGCGGGTGCCGCCGATCTCCAGGTCGGCGCCGATGAACCCGGACACGCCGGCTGTGTCCCCGCGGAAGAGCCCCGACACGTCGCGCAGGTCGAGTCCGTAGGCATCGAGGCGCAGGTTCCCTGGCCGCTCCCCGGGGAGGGTGCCGACGATATTGATGGCCCCGGAACCGTCCGCCGTCTCGAGCCGCACCGGCGACAGCACGGTGCCTGAATCGGTCGTCGTGGCCACGGCCGGGGCGAGCAGCTTCCACACGTGGCCGCTCAACCCCATCGAGAGCGAATCGACGGTCGCCGTCTGCACGCCGCCGGCGGCGGTGTAGCGGCCGTTCGCCCCCAGCGCCGCCCCCTCCCCTCCCTCGAACGAACTGGACCAGGCCAGGGAGTCGCTCCAGCCGAGCGCGCCGATCCGCACGTTGCTTGTCACCAGGCGGCCAAAGGCGATCGTGTCGGCCAGCATCGCCAGGCTGAGCTGCGGGCGCGTTCCCCCCATCCAGCCGAAGGTGGCGGAGAGCGAGTTCAGGCGACCGCCTCGGAAGGTGAGCTGGCTCGCGTCGGCGAATCCCGATGCGACCAGCGAATCGAGGGAGCCCGCCAGCGAGAAGTCGAGGCGCCCACGCCCTGCCAGCGCCGCATCGGCGGAGTCCGGCCCGAGCCCCAGCCGCGCCACCAGCAGGGAGTCGAGCCCCCGCAGGCTGTCGAACTCGGCCGTCAGCTCCATCCGCCCTTCCTGCGGCGCGGCCCACCCCAGGGTGCCCGCCGCACCCAACCGCCCGCCGCGCCAATCGACGCCCAGCGTGTCGATCACCATCATGCTGTCCCGGACGGCCATGCGGGCGACGGCGGTGTCCAGCCGGAACGCATCGAGCCGACCCGGGCCCATCACCCCGGAAATCGCTCCTTGGGGCGCTTGCAACGTGTCGATGACGCCGACGATCAGGACTTCGCCGTTCAGGTCCGAAGTCGGGCCGACGCCGCGGAGCGCGTGGAGGTCGAGGTTCCGAAAATCGATGTGGAGCGAGTCGCCGCCCCAGCGCGGCGGCAGCACGATCGCGGGACCTTGCACCCGGAGCCCGCCGATCTGGCCCCGGACGTCGGCATCCAGCTCCATCCGCTCCATGGTGCCTGCCAGGCGGACCTGGCCGGTGATCGAGCCGAGGCTGGGCAGGGTCGGATACCCGGCGCGAATTCCCTCGAAGGAGAGCGAATCGAGACGGAGGTCGCCGTCGAACGACGTCACCAGCCGGCGCGTGTCGAGCCGTATCCACCCGTCGACCACACTGAGGGGGCGCTCCCTGTCCCGATGCCGCATCTCACCCGTGAAGAGCACGTTCCGCCACGGCCCGTCCAGCGTTCCCGACAGTCTGGCGCGGCCCTGCAGCGTGACCGTCGGTGTGAGCAGCTGGACCGTGCGCAGGTCGACGTCGGATGACGCCAGCGCGAACTCCCGAAAGGTCAGCCCATTCACATCGCCGGTGAGGACGCGCCCCCGCCCGGCAAAACTGCTTGTCGCGCCCCCGGGGACGCCGATGTCGGTGACCTGCACGTCGGCGGAGAGTTCGAGATTGGAGAGCAGGCCGGTGCCGGACACTCGCCCGGAGAGGCTGCCGCGGAGTGGAAGGGTGTCGAGATACGGCCGGGCCGCCTCGAGGTCGAGGCGCTCGATGACCAGGTCCATCCCCCGGACACCCAAGCCGCGCCGGACGTCGGTCAGCACCACCAGCTGGCCGTCGATCCGGGTCGTGTCGTTCTCGAGGTGCAGCTCCTGCAGCTCGAAACTGGCGCGCTCCGCGTCCTGGGACTTCCCGACCACGACGGCCCGGCCGTGCAGCGCGGGGAAGTCCGGAGAGACCCACCGCAGGTCCACCAGGTCCAGCTCGCTGAAGCGAAACCCAAAATCGAGGAGGAGCGGTCCGTCGGGAAAGGTCACGACGCCTGTGCCCTGGAACTTCGAGTTCGGCATCGCGCCGCGCGTGATCTCGAAAATAAGGCTGTCCTTGTGCACCCGGACCCGGCCACGCGCCTGCTGCACGCGCACACCCGGATCGCTCACCCGCACTCCCAGCGTATCGATGACGAGGGAAAGCGGATCGCGATTTGGCGTGCTGATCGTGAGCCGGTCGAGCCCGAGGTCGAGGCTGTCGAAGCGGCGGATGAGCTCCAGCCCCTCGGCGCCCTCCACAATCACCCGGCCAGGAATCGCGCGGTCCGCGGCTAGCGCGGAATCGCGCGCCCCGGGCCGGACCCGCGACGGCGGGTTCCAGGGAAGCCGCAGGGTGAGGGTGCCGCCGTGGATTTCGAGATTGTGGAACTCGATCAGCGGGGGCCGACCGGCGCCGGTCCCCTCGCCGAGATGCAGCACTTCCTCGTAGTTCATGCGGCCGTTGCGGTGGCGTACCAGGTCGATGACCGGCGATTCGGCGCGCACCGCGGCAAAGTCAAACCGGCCGGCGAGGAGGTTTGGGAGCCGGTAGCGAATGTCGAGTCGCGGAAAGTCCGCCACCACCGCGCCAGCGCTGTCCCGCAGCACCACTCCGCGCAGGGACAGGCGGGTGAGAAAGTTGCCGGAGACCTCGCCGATGGTGAGGTGTCCCCGGAATACCCGGTCCGACAATGCGGTCACGGTGCGTGCCAGCAGTCGCCGGCCGGGCGGCGCCACCGTCAACGCCGCGAGCAGGCCCACCACCAGTGCCACCGTGCCGAACCCGGTCACGAACACGATATGGGCGAGTCGGCGGCGCATCAGAACGGTTGCCCGACGGCGAAGTGGAAGACGAACCGGTCGGGACTGCCGCTGGGGGTGTAGCTCTCGCGGATCCGGTACACGGCGTCATTCTGGCTGAGGTAGAGCGCCCCGGACTGCTGGGAGTACCCGTTGTAGCCGACGTCGAGCCGCACCGGGCCGAGGGGCGTCACGAGCCGGAGACCGAGGCCCGGGGTCACCCGCAGCTCGGGGGTGTTCTGGTACCGATCCCAGAGCACGCCGGCGTCCACAAACGCCACCCAGCGGAAGATCCGCCCCCACACGGGCGACGGCAACCGGATCTCGACGTTGCCCACGCCGAGCATGTTCCCGCCGATGGGCGAATACCGGACCGCGCCATCGGGGATCGGCATGCTGCCCGGGTCGGTGGTGTCCACCGCGACCGTGTCGTTGTCGATCAGGTAGTTGATCGGCCCGAGGCCGTTGAGTTCGTAGCCGCGCACGTCGTTCGGCCCGCCGGCGTAGAAGCGGTTGGCGGGGGGGATGTAATTCGTCGCCTCGACGCTGCTGAAGGAGGTCAGCGGCGCCCACATCACGCCGGCGCGCAACCGGAAGCTCAGGACCGCTTGCCGGGACAGCGTCCGGTACCAGGCCCGGTCGGCGACCAGCTGGATGAACTGCTGCGTCTCGCTGGAGCCGAGGACCTGCGCGCTGACGGTGCCCTGCAGCGTCGTGCGCTCGCCGCGCGTCGGATTGAGCGGGTTGTTCACCGAGGGGAACGTCGC
Organism: uncultured Gemmatimonadales bacterium; assembly: GCA_963705985.1. Taxonomy (GTDB): domain Bacteria; phylum Gemmatimonadota; class Gemmatimonadetes; order Gemmatimonadales; family GWC2-71-9; genus SPDF01. The sequence goes on from CAVPLK010000003.1 coordinate 1,272,663, forward strand.
CGAGGCGCTCAGCGATCCCAGCCCCTGGTCGGCGCTGAGCCGCGCGATGTCTTCCGAACTGCAGACAAGCAGCGAGACGCAGAAGCTCGCCGGGCTCGCCTGGGTGCTGCCGTAGGTGTACGCGTAGGTGAGCGCGAGTTTGGCCTGGCGCAGCGTCTCGCGGTTCAGGCTGAGGCCCGCGCCGACTTCCTGCCGCAGGTACACGAGATAGTCGGAACGCCGGTCGGCGAACACCGTGGTCGTCAGGGTGTTGTGGGGCGACAGGAACGCCGGACGCCGAAGCGACACGGCGAGGCTGTAGTTGACCTCGCTGGAGCCGAGGGTGTCGGGCTTCAACTGGGAACAGAGGAAGCCGTCCTCCATCCCCCACGCCGTCGGCGCGCCGACGCCGATTTTCGAGAGCCGGCCGCTGATGTCGAGCACCCGGCCGCCGCCCGCGAAATTCCGGAAGGTGATGCCGGCGCCGACGCGGATGCAGTCCTCGGTCGCGTAGCCCACGCTGCCCCGCGCCCGCCGCCGCTTGCTCTCGCCCACCCGCACGGTGAGCGGCACGGAGTCGGAGGCGGGGTCGTAGGCGGCGCTGTCGATGCCCACCGCGGCAAAGCTGAAGAGCTCGGACCGATACAGATTGCGCTGGCTGCGGTAGAGGTCCTCCTGCGAAAACTGCTGGCCGGGACGGGCCGCCATCAGCGACCGCACCACGTCGGGCGAGATGCGCTTGGTGCCCGAGACCGTCAGGCTGCTCACGTCGGAGAGCGGCCCCGTCTGCAGGTCGATGGCGGCGTTCGCGCTCAGGTCGCTCTTGTCCCGCTCGAAACTCTGGAACGCGATCGCATCGGGATACCCGCGATTCCGAAGGCGGCGGACGAGCGTGTCGGAGGTGGCATCGAGGGCGATCCGGCTGAACGGATCTCCCACCCGCAGCGGCAGGTCCCGCGTCAGGAGGTCGGGCCTGGCCACCGAGTCGAGGCCGAGCACGTCGAGCGAATCCAGGACGACCGGCGGCCCCTCGTCGATCATGAACGTGATGTAGATGTCCTTGTCCGTCCGGCGCACGAGGGTGTCCACCTCGACGTTCATGTAGCCGCTCTTCCGGTAAAGCAGCGTGACCCGGAGGACGTCCCGCTCGAATTCGAGCTGGTCGAAGGGCCGCTTTTCACCGAGCCCGATCCAGCGCACCATGCCGGAACGCGCAAACCACGAGGAATTGGTGGTGGAGATGGCCGTCGACAATTGCGTGGCGTCGAGTGCGTGATTGCCCTGGAAGGACAACCCGCGCACGATCAACGGCTCGTCCTGCGCGCGAAGCGGCGCGGTGGCCAGAAGCGTGGCGAGTACCGCGAGCAGCGCCCCCCGCGGCACGCTCACGCGGCGTCCCCCTCAGAGGCGGGGGCGCTCGTGATTGACGGCATGCTGTAAGATGCCTAGTTTCTTCACCTTACGCCACAGCGGAGGAGCCTCCCGCTCCCCCCTCCTTCCGGTGCGCGGACCACCTGCCTCCAACCCGGCCTGGCCACCTGCCAATGACGCGCTCGCTGCTCGCCGCCATGATGGTCCTGACCGCCTGCGGCGGCGAGGGGGGCCCCCGTTCGATCACCTACTATTTCACGGCGGACCCGCGGTCGCTGGACCCCGCCTTCTCGACCGACGTGCCGAGCGGCGAGATGATCGCGATGCTGTTCGACAACGTGACCCAGTTCGACGCCTCGGGACGCCTGGTGCCCGGCCTCGCCACCCGTTGGGAGGCCGACTCCAGCGGCGCGGTGTACACCTTCCACCTGCGGACCGATGCCACCTTCCACGACGGGCGGCCGATTTCCGCGCAGACGGTGCGGGCGTCGTTCCGGCGCGTGCTCTCCCTCGCGTCCAAGGGATCCCGGACCTGGACCCTGACTCCCATCCGCGGCGCCGCCGCCTTCGCCGCCGGCACCGCCGACGACATCGAAGGCCTCGCCGTGCCGGACGACTCGACCGTCGTCATCACCCTCGAAGAGCCGCTGAACATCTTTCCCAAGCTGCTCGCGATGCCGGCGTCGGCCATCGTCCCCGAGTCGATCGGTCCCGATTTCAGCGAGCACCCGGTCGGCAGCGGCCCGTGGCGGTTCGTCGAGTGGTCGCACGACGACGCCCTGCTCCTCTCGGCCCATGCGGCGTACTGGGGCGGGCCCCCGCAGTCCGACACCCTCCGGGTGCGCATCATCCCCGAACCGCTCACCCAGGCGGCGGAGTTCGAGTTCGGCCAGCTCGCCGTGGTGGAGGTCCCGTTCAGCGAAACCCTCCGGTGGGAGGAGGAGCACAGCAGCGAGCTGCAGCGGCGGGCAGCGTTGCGCGCGCTCTATGTGGCCATCAACACCCGGCGCGGCCCCCTGCAGGACGTGCGGGTGCGGCGCGCGCTCAACCTCGGCGTCGACGCCGGCACCATGCTGCGGACCATCATGGCCGGACGCGGCGTCCGCGCCGCCGGCGCGGTGCCTCCAGGGCTGGAGGGGTATGACAGCACCCGCACGCCGTACGGCTACGATCCGGCGGCGGCGCGGGCGCTCCTCGCCGAGGCCGGGTATCCGGATGGCATTACCCTGAAGCTCTGGCGGACCCAGCGCTCCGAGCTCGCCCGCATCGCACAGGCCATCCAGCAGAGCCTGGCGCTGGCGGGCGTGACCATCGAGATCGTGGAGCGCGACGCCTCGAGCGCGCGCGCCGCCTCGTCCAAGGGAGAGGCCGATCTCTTTCTGACCGACTGGTACGCCGACTACCCCGATCCCGAGAGCTTCAACTACCCGACCTTCTATTCGAAGAATGCCGGGAGCGGCGGCAATCGGGCGTTCTACGCCGACCCGGTTACCGACCGCATGATCATGCAGGCGCGCGGCACGCCCGACGCCGCCTTGAAGGACAGCCTGAGCCGCGCCATCGACCAGCGCATCTTCGACGCGGCCCCGTGGATCTTCCTCTGGTTCCCCGCGGACCTCTGGGCCCAGCGCACCGACGTGACGGGGTGGGAAGTGCCCGCCATCTTCAACGGACAGCGGTGGCGCAACGTGCAGCGGGTGCCGTCGTGACCCGGTTCCTGGCCTGGCGGCTCGTGGTGGTGCTCCCGACGCTCTTCGGGGTGCTGGTGGTGGCCTTCCTGCTGCTGCACGTCGCCCCCGGCGATCCGGTCCAGGCCATGGTGGGCGAACGCGCCGACTCCGCGACGATGGTCCGGCTCCGCGCCGAACTGCACCTCGACGAACCTCTCCCCACGCGGTTCGTGCTGTACACCGCGGGCATCCTGAAGGGCGATCTCGGCAAGAGCTACATCACCGGGCGGCCGATCCTCGGGGAGCTGCTGCACCGGTTCCCCTACACGCTGCGGCTCGCGCTCGCGGCCATGCTCTTCGCCGTCAGCACCGGGCTGATCGTCGGAATCTTCGGCGCCTGGCGCCCCGGCAGCTGGTTCGACCGCATCATGACCCTCGGCGCCTACCTCGGCGTGTCCTTCCCCGTCTACTGGGTCGGCCTGCTGCTGATCCTGATCTTCGCGGTGCAGCTCCATTGGCTCCCGCCGTCCGGGTCGGGCGGTCTGGCATTCCTGGTCCTTCCCGCCCTCACGCTGGGAATGCGGTCGGTCGCGGTCATCGCGCGGATGACCCGCGCGGCGATGCAGGAGGTGCTGCAGGCCGACTACATTCGGACGGCGCGGGCCATCGGCCTCGGAGAGTTTCGGGTCGTGCTGCGCCACGGCCTCCGGAACGCGCTCCTGCCTGTCATCACGGTCATCGGGCTCGACTTCGGCAGCTACTTGACGGGGTCCATCCTGACGGAGACCATCTTCTCCTGGCCCGGCGTGGGGCGATACGTCCTCACCGCCATCAGCAAGCGGGACCTGCCCGCGGTCCAGGGCAGCATCCTGTTTCTCAGTGTCGTCTTCGTCCTCGTCAACCTCGTCACCGACCTCGTCTATGCCAAAGCCGACCCCCGAGTCTCGTATGACTGATGCGTTCCGGCGCGCCGTCATCGTCCTGCTGCTGGCCTCCCTGATCGGAGCCGGTCCCGCCGCCGCGCAGGCGTTGCGGAAGCGGATCGACACCCGACTTGCGGCGCCGCCGCTCGATCACAGCCTCTGGGGCGTGATTCTCCTGGGCCCGGACGGCAAGCAGCTCTACGGCCAGAACGCCGACCGGATGTTCATCCCGGCCAGCAACACGAAGCTGGTGGTCAGCGCGGTGGCCGCGGCGCTCTTTCCCCCCGACTGGACGGTGCGGACCAGCGTGTACGCCGACGGGCCGGTCCATGACGGCGTCGTCGAGGGCGACCTGGTCCTCTACGGACGCGGCGACCCGACCATGGGCGCCCGCTGCTACGCGGTCGACACGACCGCCCCCGGCGCCTGCGACACCGACCCCTTCGCGCGCCTCCGCGATCTCGCCGGACAGCTCCGCGCACAGGGAATCACCACCGTGCGCGGCGAGCTCATCGGCGACGGCAGCTGGTTCGACGGCGAAGTGGTCAACGGGGACTGGGAGACCTACGACCTGAACTGGTGGTACGCCGCCCCCGTCTCCGGACTCGGCTTCAACGACAACAGCATCAACTTCGCCTATGCCCCCGGCGCCACCGTGGGCGCGCCGGCCACGATCACCTTCACTCCCGATTTCGGCATGGTCGCCTTCGAGAACCGGACCCGCACCGTCGCGGCGGGCCAGCCGACCACGATCGACTTCTTCCGCGAGCCCGGCACCCTGACGGTCTGGGCCGAGGGCGACGTCGCCCTGGGCTCCCAAGGCGGGAAGGAGTACTTCGCCCTCCCCGACCCCAACCTCTATACCGCGTGGGCGCTGCGCGCGGTGATGGCGGACAGCGGCATCGCGGTGCTGGGCCCCACCCGCTCCACGACCGACTCGACGCAGTACCTGGCAGCGCGACGCGGCATCGCACTCGCGGAGGTCGCGTCGCGGCCCGTCTCCGAGTGGATCTTTCCGGTGCTGAACACCAGCCAGAACTGGTTTGCCGAAATGCTCCTCAAGCAGCTCGGACGGCAATTCGGAGGCGGCGGCTCCTGGAAGGAAGGGCTCGCGCTGGAGCGCCGCGTCCTGATCGACTCCATGGGGGTGGATTCGCTGCAGTTTGCGCTGCGCGACGGCTCCGGCCTGTCCAGCTCGAACCTCGTGTCCCCACGCGCCTTCGCCACGTTGCTGGCCTGGATCCGCGCGCACCCCAGGTACGACTCGTTTGCGGCCGGGCTCCCCCAGTCGGGGCAGCGGGGGTCGCTCAAGTCGCGCTTCGTCGGCACGGCGCTCGAGGGGAAGGTCCGCGCGAAGACCGGCAGCATCAGTCGGGTCAACACCCTGTCAGGATATATCGAGCTCCCTGGCCGGACCCTGGTCTTTTCGGTGGAAGCGAACAACCACACCCTCGGCAGCCGGGTCATGATCCCGCAGATCGACAGCCTCGTCGTCCAGATGGGAAAGAAGTAGCGTGACGACCTCGGCGCTCCGCGTCGCCATCGTCGGCGCCGGGCCCTCCGGCTTCTACGCCGCGGACCACCTGCTGAAGCAGGAGCGGGCCATCGAGGTGGACCTCTTCGACCGGCTGCCGACCCCGTTCGGCCTGGTCCGGGGCGGCGTGGCCCCCGATCATCCGAAGATCAAGTCCGTTACCCGCGTGTACGACAAAGTGGCCGCGCACCCGGCGTTCCGGTTTTTCGGAAACGTCACGGCCGGCCGCGACCTGACCGCCGAGGAACTGCGGCGCCACTATCACGCCGTGGTGTGGGCCGTCGGCGCGGAGTCCGACCGGGCGCTTGGCATTCCTGGCGAGGAGCTCGCCGGAAGCCACACCGCCACCGAATTCGTGGGCTGGTACAACGGCCACCCCGATTTCCAGGACCGGCGCTTCGACCTGAGCCAGGACTCCGCCGCCGTCATCGGCGTCGGCAACGTGGCCATGGACGTCACCCGCATTCTCGCCAGCGATCCTGACGATCTCGCCACGACCGATCTCACCTCCGCGGCGCTCGAAGCGCTGCGCCAGAGCCAGGTGCGGACGATCTATCTCCTCGGCCGACGGGGACCGGCCCAGGCGGCGTTCACGAATCCTGAACTCAAGGAACTGGGCGAACTGCCGCTGGCCGATGTCGTGGTCCGGGCGGCGGACCTCGAACTGGACGCCGCCACCCGCGCCTCCCTCGAGGCGACGCCCGACCGCGAAGCCGAGAAGAATCTCAAGACGTTGCGCGCGCTACACGAGCGCGGCGTGGAAGGACGTCCCCGCCGGATCGTGCTGCTCTTCTCCACGTCGCCGCTCCGCATCGAGGGGGAGGGGCGCGTGGAACGGCTGGTCGTCGGCGCCAATCGGCTGGAGGCCGGCCCGCGCGGCATTCAGGCGGTGGCCACCGGCGATGAGGCGACGCTCCCGCTGGGGCTCGTGTTCCGGTCGGTCGGGTACCGCGCCCTGCCGATGGCGGGAGTGCCGTTCGACGAGCGCAAGGCCGTCATCCCCAACGAAGGGGGCCGCGTCCTTTCCGCCGTGGGGGGGACTGTGGTGCCGGGCGGCTACGTGGCGGGCTGGATCAAGCGGGGGCCGAGCGGCATCATCGGCACCAACAAGCCGGACGCCGTCGAGACGATGGGCTGCCTGCTTGAGGATGCCGATCGCGGCGCGCTCCCCGAGCCGCCCGATTCCGACCGGGAGGCGATCGTGGCGCTTCTCCAGTCGCGCGGCGTCGACGTCGTGCGCTGGAGCGACTGGCAGGCGCTCGATGCATACGAGTGCGCCGCGGGCGCTGTCCGCGGGGCACCACGGGAAAAGGTCACCCATACCGGCGAGATGCTCGCCATCATCCGGCGCGCGAGGCAAGGCTGATGAAGATCTACACCAGGACAGGCGACGAGGGCGAGACCGGCCTCTTTGGCGGAGGCCGGGTGCCGAAGGACCATGCGCGGGTGTCCGCCTACGGCGACGTGGACGAACTGAACGCAGTGATCGGTGTCGCACGCGCCGCCGAGCCGGGCGCCCTCTTCGACCCGCTCCTCGAGACGGTGCAGCGCGATCTCTTCAGCATCGGGGGCTACCTGGCGACACCGGACCCCGCCAAGGTGGCGGCCGCCCTGGCCAAGGCTGAACTTCCCCCGGCGCGCATCGGTGAGTTCGAGGCCGCCATGGATGCCGCCGATGCCGAGCTGCCGCCGCTGCGCGCCTTCGTCCTCCCCACCGGCACGGCGCAAGCCGCCGCGCTGCACCACGCGCGCACCGTCTGCCGCCGCGCCGAACGAAGCGTCGTGCACCTGTCCCATCTCGTCGCCGTGCCGCCGCTCCTGATCACCTACCTCAACCGACTTTCCGACCTCCTCTTCACCCTGGCGCGGCTGGCCAACCACCGGTCCGGCGTGGCCGACAAGACCTGGTAACGGTGCCCGACTTCCGGATCGAGCATGCGCTCGGCAGCTACACGGTGACCATTCGGGCGGGCGCACTGGCCGAACTCCCGGCGCGCGTCGCGGCGCTCTGGCCTGGACGGCCGGTGGTGGTCATGACCGACGATACCGTCGGCGCGCTCCTCGCCAGCCAGCTGGCGGACGGCCCCTGGGCGCTGGTCCTCTCGGTGCCCGCCGGGGAGAGCTCGAAGACGAGAGGCCGCTGGGAGGCGCTCACCGACGCGCTCTTCTCGGCCGGGCTGACCCGGAACGCCGCCATCGTGGCACTCGGCGGCGGGATGATCGGCGACCTCGCCGGCTTCGTGGCGGCGACCTACGCGCGCGGCATCCCCTTCCTCCAGGTGCCCACCACCCTGCTCGCCATGGTCGACTCCTCGGTCGGCGGGAAGACCGGTGTGGATACCCCGCTGGGGAAAAACCTCGTCGGCGCCTTCCATCCTCCCGCCGCCGTCCTCGCCGACCCGCTCGTCCTGGGGTCGCTTCCCCCACAGCAGTTTCGCTGCGGTCTCGCCGAGATGGCCAAACATGGGCTCATCGCCGATGCGGCCTACTGGACCGACCTGGGAACCGACGCGACGGCACTCCAGGCGCGGGATCCCGAGACCCTGACCCGGTTCATCGCGCGCAGCGTCGAGCTGAAGGCGGGGGTCGTCATGGAAGACGAGCGGGAGGGGGGGCGGCGCGCGATTCTCAACGCCGGACACACGGTGGCGCACGCCGTCGAACACGCCTCGCACTTCAGCGTTGCCCACGGCGACGCCGTGGCGATGGGCCTCGTGGCCGAGGCACACCTCGCCGAAGCGATCGGGGTGGCGGTTCCCGGGCTGGCCGAACGAATCACGGCCGGATTGAAGCGCCTTTCCCTCCCGACCCGCCTCCCAGTCGAGATCGACGCCCTCGCGCTGTTCGAAGCGATGCGCCTCGACAAGAAGCGCACGGAAAACGAGCTCCGATTCTCGCTCCCGCACGACATCGGCTCGATGGCGCGCGACGCCGATCGCTGGACCATCCCGGTGCGCGACACCGATGCGATTGTGCACGCGCTCCGCGCTGCCGGCTCCGCCTGAATCCACAGTCGTCCACAAATTACACCATCGATGTTGATTTACAAGTGACTGTACCACAGTCACTTATGAGATGTTATCAACTTTCGTCGTCCCCTGAAAATGGGGCGAAAGTGGATGAAACCTGCAAGTCGTTCGTTAGTACGATTTTGTGATGTGGAAAGAAAAATTCGCTTGACCAGTTTCTAGGCGTGTCCTATATTCGCACACCTGATGGCTTGCCTCCCGCCGTCGGCTCCACTGACAACTCGCTCCAGCCTGTTTGCGCCACGACCCACGGGGATCGCCATGGCTCACGGTAGTGCCACCAAGCCCAAAGCCCTCTTTCGCGCTGTACCGACCGGGGCCTTCGACCAATACCTGCACGACATCCAGAAACTCCCGATGATCTCGGACCCCGCCGAGGAAAAACGACTCGCCCGGCTGGCGCAGGACGGTGATGCGAAAGCTGCCGAGCGGCTGGTGACTGCGAATCTCCGGTTCGTCATTTCTTACGTCAAGAAATATCAGGGGCACGGCCTCGACCTCTCCGAGCTCGTCGCCATCGGGAACGAGGGGCTGCTCAAGGCGGTCCGCAAGTTCGACCCCGACCACGGCGTCAAGTTCATCTCCTACGCCGTCTGGTGGGTGCGCCAGGCCGTGCTCAAGGCGCTCGCCGAGCAGACCCGCAGCGTCCGCATTCCGCTCAACCAGAATTCCGCCCTCATCAAGATGTCCCGCGCGGAAGCGTTCCTGGCCCAGGAAATGGGCCGCGAACCGACCGACCGCGAGGTGGCCACCGCGCTGAACGACTCAGTGGAGAACGTGCGCCTGGCGCGCCGGATGAGTTCGGGGGAAATGTCTCTCGATGCCCCGGTGGAGCGGAGCGACCGCGGGTCCAGCACCTTCGGGGAGCGCTTCCCGGGGTCGGGCGGCACCGACATCGAGGAGCAGACCGACGCCCGCCTCACACGCGAATTCATCGACCGCCTCTTCGACCAGTACCTGACCCCCCGCGAACGCAAGATCCTCTATCTCTACTACGGCCTCGAAGAGGGCTCCGACGCCCTGACCCTCGAGCGGATCGGCGAGCTCCTCGGCGTGACCCGTGAGCGGATCCGCCAGATTCGCGAGCGCGCCTTCGAGAAGCTCCGCCAGGCCCCCGATGTGAAAGGCCTCAACGGAATGTGGGGCGCCGCCTGAGCTGACGGGGTTTCGGCCTCGCGAGACTGGCCAGGGGGCGCACGGCTGTGCGCCCCTTGGCCCACCCTGCCACCGCAATTGCGCTAGATTCCGGCATGCCCTCCCGGCTTCCGCTCTTCCCGCTCGAAGTGGTGTTGTTTCCGGGAACCCCACTCCCGCTCCACATCTTTGAGCCCAGGTATCGGACGATGCTCGTCGACTGCCTCGCCGGCGACGAGCGCTTCGGCCTGCTCCCCCCGCCCAGGACGGCACGTCGCCGCGTTCCGGCACCGTCGGGTGCGTTGCGCGCATCCGCGCCTCGCATCAGCTCCCCGATGGCCGCAGCAACATTGTGGTCGTCGGCGAGCGGCGGTTCCTCTTGCGTCAGGCGCTGGCCGCCGACAGTCCCTATCTGATCGGTCTCGTCGACACCTTCGAGGACCTGGCGGGACCCGAGGTGCCGGCCGAATCGCTGGCCGCGCTCCGCGAGGTCGGGACCACCTATCTCGGCGCCCTGGAAGTGCTCGGCGGCAGCGCCGACCGCTCCCCCTGGGCGGAGGAGGCCGAGCCGCTCTCCTTCCAAATCGCGGCGGCGGTGGACTTCGACTTTGAGGTGAAGCGCCGTCTGCTGGAAATGCGCACTGCCTCCGAGCGCATCGCGCTGCTGCTCGACCTGCTGCCGCCACTCGCCGCCGAGGCCGCGGCCCGGGCCCGGGTCCATTCCCGGGCCCGGACCAATGGGAAGGGCGGCCCTCACCCCGACATCGCCATCGCACCGTGAGCGCGGGACTCGCGGCCGAGTTGGGCCGCATCGTGGGACCCCGGTGGGTTCGTACGCGCCCCGCCGAGCTCGCCTCCTACGAAGCCGACGGCCTCCCGACCCATGCTTCACGCCCCGCCCTCGCCGTCCTCCCCCACACCCGGCACGAACTGATCGAGGTGATCCGCCTCCTCCACCTTGCGGGCATGCCGTTCGTGGCGCGCGGGGCGGGAACCGGCCTCTCCGGCGGCGCCCTGGCGGGACACGACGCTGTGCTGGTGGTCCTCACCCGGCTCAACCGGATCCTGCAGATTGACCCGGCGCGGCGACGGGCCGTGGTCGAGCCCGGCGTGGTGAACGCCCGGCTCTCCGAGGCCGCGCTCCCGCACGGCCTTCACTACGCCCCAGACCCCTCGAGCCAGACCGCCTGTACCCTCGGCGGCAACGTGGCCGAAAACGCGGGCGGCCCGCACTGCCTCAAGTACGGCGTCACCACCAACCACGTGGCGGCGCTCGAGGTGCTCCTGCCAAACGCCGACCTGGTGCGACTCGGATCCCGGAGCGGCGAAGGGTGGGGCCCGGACCTCGTCGGGTTGTTCGTCGGAAGCGAGGGGATGTTCGGGATCGCCACCGAGATCACTCTCCGCCTCGAGCCGCTCCCTGCCGCCATCCGCACCCTGCTCGCCGCCTTCCCGTCGATCCGCGCCGCGAGCGAGGCGGTCAGCGGCATCATCGCGGCCGGCATCGTCCCGGCCGCGATGGAGATGATGGACCAGGCCTGCGTTCGTGCGGTTGAGGCGTCCATCTACGCCGCGGGGTACCCCGTGGACGCCGCCGCCGTCCTGCTGGTCGAGCTCGATGGAACGACGGAGGCGGTCCAGGCCGAGGCAACGCTGGTGGAGGCGCTGCTGCGGGAGCACCGGGCTGCGGAAGTCCGGACCGCCTCGACCGCACACGAACGCGCGAAACTCTGGCAGGGACGCAAGAAGGCGTTTGGGGCCATGGGGAGGATTTCCCCCGACCTGGCGGTGCAGGACGCGGTGGTTCCTCGGAGCACCCTCCCCGACATCCTCGACCGGGTGGCGGCCATCGCCGCGCACTACCGGCTCGACGTGGCCAATGTCTTTCACGCGGGTGACGGCAACCTCCATCCGAACATCAGCTTCGACGCCCGCGACCCCGACATGGTCGCCCGGGTCCGCGCTGCCAACCACGACATCATGCACGCCTGCCTCGCCGTCGGGGGGAGCATCACCGGCGAACATGGCGTCGGCTCCGACAAGCTCGCGTACATGCCCGACGCCTTCGACGCCGAGACGCTGGGCGCCATGCGCGCCGTGCGCCAGGTCTTTGATCCGACCGCACGGGCCAACCCCGGCAAGGTCATTCCCTACCACGCCTGCCGCGAGTGGCGCCGGGGAGGTGCCGTATGAGCCATGAGGTGCTCGATCGTCTCCGCGCGTTGCTGGGTTCGGCGGCCGTGAGTCGGGACCCCGACGGCATCCCCCGCGCGGTGCCCGACTCCACTGACGCGGTAGCCGCCACGTTGCGGCTGGCCGACGAATCAGGATGGCGGGTCCGCCTGGAGGGACATGGCAGCTGGGTGCCTCCCGACGCCGCGGCGGACCTGGCACTCACGACGCGCGGCCTCGACCGCATCGTGGCGCTGGAGCCCGCCGACCTGGTCGCAACCGTCGAAGCCGGCGTGTCGATGGACGCCCTGCAGCGGCGTCTCGCGGAGGACGGCATGTGGCTCGCCCTCGACGCGCCAGGTCGCCCCGAGCGGACCCTCGGGTCCATCGTCGCCACCGCCACCGCGGGCGCACTCCGCGCCGGCTTCGGCCCCGTGCGCGACCACATCCTCGGCTGCACCGCCGTCACCGGCGATGGCCGGGTGATCCGCCCTGGTGGCACCGTGGTCAAGAATGTGGCGGGCTACGACCTCACCAAGCTGCAGGTAGGCGGATTCGGCGCCTTCGGCGTGCTGACCACCCTCCATCTCCGACTGCGCGCCCGACCGGGCGCGGATGTCACGCTGCTCGCCCGGGCGCCGCGGGACCATCTGACCAGCGCGGCGCGTGACCTCGCGGATGCCGGGGTCCAGCCCCAGGCGCTCGAGCTGCTCTCACCCGCCGTCTGTGCCGATTCCGAATGGATACTCGCCGCGCGGTGCCTCGGTTCGGAGGGCGGCGTCGCCGGCGACGTCGCCCGGATCCTCGACACCGCCGACCTCGCCTGGAACCAGCTCGACCCCGACCGTGCACACGCCTTCTGGCATCTGGTGACCCACGCCGGCAGCGGTGCGGCGCTGACCCTTCGCCTCGGCGTCCTCGCCCCCGGACTCGATGAACTGCTCGACCTCGTCGGCCAGCATCTCGACGAGGGGCTCATCTGGGCCGGTGCCTCGGAGGGGGGAATGCGCTGGGCGGGCGACGGCACCGCCGATCAGGTGCGCACGCTTCGGCGGCTCGCCGCAGAGCGCGAAGTCCCGCTCACCCTCGAACGCGCGCCGTGGGCCCTGCGCCAGGCGGTCGGGCATTTCGGCGCGTACCGGGAAGGGGTCGGGCCGCTGGTCACGCAGCTCCGGGAGGTCTTCGATCCGACCGGGCGGTTTGTCGTGGCCATGGACGGGACCGAATCGTGAGTTCCGGCGGCGCGACCGACCTCCTCGATCCGCTCGCGCCGTGCGTGCACTGCGGCTTCTGCCTTCCGGCCTGCCCGACCTACCTCGCCACCGGCGACGAAAACGACAGCCCGCGCGGACGAATCGTCCTGATGCGGGCCCTGGCCACCGGGGCCGTCGCACCAACCGACGCCGCGCTGGGCAACCATCTCGACCGTTGCCTCGGCTGCCGTGGCTGCGAGCCCGCCTGCCCCTCGGGCGTGGCGTACGGCGCCGGACTCGCGGCCGCCCGACGCCGATTGGTCGACGCGAACGGACTGCCGTGGGCGGCGCGCATGATGCTGCGCATCTTCGCGACGCCACTCCTCTGGCGGCCACTCCTCACGCTGGCGCGCGGGTTCCGCGCCACCGGCATCCCCCGCACCCTCGCGGGAGGCGGTCGATTCTCCTTCTCCCTGGGCATGCTCGCCGCTACTGCCCCGCGGTCCACCGGCCTCGCAGCCCCGCTGCCCCGCCGCCTGGCTCTGCCCGACGGGCCGTCCGTCGCCCTCTTCACCGGCTGCGTCATGGACACCCTCTTCCCCCATGTCCACGACGCCGCCCGGCGGACCCTCACTGCCAACGGATATCGCGTCGTCGAGGTGCCGGCCCAGGGGTGCTGTGGTGCGTTGCACGAGCACGCCGGCGACCACAAGGGTGCGATGGCGCTGGCGCGCCACAATCTCGCGGCGTTCGAGGAAACCGTCGATTTCATCGCCGTGGACAGCGCCGGATGCGGCGCCCTGCTCAAGGAGTACGGCCAACTCCTTGGAACGACCGCCGCCTCGGCGTTCGCGAGCCGGGTGAGGGATGTGGCTGAGTTGTTGGCGGAGAAGGGGCCGCGCCCTGCCGGGCCGCTCCCCTTCGAAGTCGCCTACGACGCCCCGTGCCATCTCCAGCACGCCCAGGGCGTCCATGCCCAGCCGTTGGCGGTGCTCCGCGCCATCGACGGCATCCGCCTGCGCGAATTGCCCGGCGCAGACCGCTGCTGCGGCAGCGCCGGCATCTACTCAATCCTCGAGCCCGCCCTCTCTCGCGACGTACTCGACGCGAAGCTCGCCGCCGTCCGCGCCGCCGACCCGGTGCCTGCGGTCATCGCCACCGGCAACCCGGGGTGCCTGATGCAAATCGGGGCTGGCCTCCTCGCCGACGCGCTGCCCGTGTGGGTCGCGCACCCGGTCGAATTGCTCGATGAGGCCTACCGGCTCCACGGCCTCTATGGCCCGGACCATCCCGCGCCCCGCTAAGTTCCGGTCATGATCACAGTGACCCTCCCCGACTTCGAGGCGCTCCACCGATTGCGTGGGGGCGCGGTCATGGCCGACACGCCTTCCGCGGTGTTCGACATTTCGGGGACCGGCGCCGTGGCCTGCCTCCAGGGGCTCTGGACCAACGACCTGCTCGAGCCGGGCGACATGTCGGTGACCTACGGTGCCTTGCTCACACCGAAGGGAATGATCGTCGCCGACGGGTGGGCGCTCCGCCGCGGGGCGTCGGTCAACCTCGTGCTCCCGCTGCAGGCACGCGAGGCGGTCGGCCAGATTCTCCATCGCTCACTCCCTCCCCGGCTCGCGACCGTCGCCGACCTCTCCGACTCCCGTCGGATCGTCCACCTCCTCGGGGACGGCTTCGCCGATCGATGGCCGCTCGTTCCCCTCGGGCGCCTTCCTGAGGCGGGATTCGTGGCTCGGGGGGAAGTGGCGGAAGGGGAATACCTGGTCGCCACTCCGGTCGCCGGACCGTTCCAGGCTCTGCTCGTCGGAGCGGGCGAAGCGGTCGGCGCCGTTGAGTCGCTGCTCCTGACCGCGGGGATGAAGGCGGGAGCGGCCGCTGAACGCGAGGCGGCGCGCATCCTGGCCGGGTGGCCCGCCCTCGGCGCCGAGATCGACGAGCGGACCTTGCCGCAGGAAGTCCGCTTCGACGAACACACCGGCGTGTCCTACACCAAGGGATGCTACACGGGACAGGAAACGGTGGCGCGCCTGCACTTCCGCGGGCACGCCAACCGGGTGCTGCGCGGCCTGCGCTGGGTCGGTCCCCAGGTGACAGGGGACCAGGTACTCGCCGGTGACAAGCAGGTGGGGCGCGTGAGTTCCCTCCTGGCGCTTCCCGATCGCATTCTCGGGCTCGCGCTGATTCGCCGCGAACTCCACCCTGGCAATCGCGTCACGATCGGGGGCGCCCCCGCCGTCGTCGTCGAACTCCCCTTCGGGCCGGGAGACATCGAAGGGTGAGGGTGTTTGTCACGGGCGGCACCGGGCTGGTCGGCGAGCCGGTGGTGCGGGCACTCGTGGCACGGGGAGATGCAGTCACCGCCCTGGTGCGCAGTCGCGAAGCCGCGACAGCCATAAGCAAGCTCGGAGCCTTGCCGGTCCTCGGCACGGTCGAGGACCCCCGGACCTGGGATGCGGTCACCGAGGTCGATGGCATCATCCACTCCGCCGCGCTGGTGGCGTCCCGCACCCCCTGGCAGACCTTCTTCCAGATCAACGTCGAAGGAACCCGACTGGCCGCGGCGGCGGCGCGCCGTCAGCGGGCCCGCCTGGTGCATATCTCCTCGGTCGCCGTCTATGGCCGGCAAGCCGCCGACGAGCCGCCCGGTAGTCGGAGCGAACACGCGCCCCTCGGTCCGCTGGAGGTGCACGATTTCTATGCCCGCAGCAAGCGGCTCGCCGAGGAGATGGTCCGTTCGGAAGTGGCGGTGGGACTGGAGGCGGTGATCCTGCGGCCCTGCGTCGTCTACGGCCGAGGCGATCGGCTCTTCCTTCCGCGGATGGCCCGGGCGGCCCGATTCGGATGGCTCCCGCGCATCGGTGCCGGCAATCTCCCCATGGCGGTGGTCCACGCGGAGAGCGTCGCCGACGCGGCGGTCCGTGCCCTCGTCACTCCGCGCGCCGCGAGTCGTATTTATCAGGTGACCAATGACGGCGAGATCACGCTCAGAGAGTTCGTCGCGGCACTCGCCGAAGGCCTGGGGAAGCGGATCAACACGGTTCCCTTGCCGGAACCCGTCGCACTCGCGATCGCGCACGGCGCGCAGGCGACCCTCCGCGTCATCGGGCCCGGCCTCTACCCGGGCACCATCACCAGCGCCGTCAGGTTCTGGCGCGGCGGAAATCCGTACACTTCGGCCCGGGCGGAAAAAGAACTCGGCTGGAAGCCCTCCGTCGCGCACCGAACGGCAATCGCCGAACTCGTGCGGCACTTTCCCCGACGGTGACCCCGTCGGGCCCGGCGCTACATCGTCTGGGCGGTGTCGCGCACCATGATGGTGTCGGAGGGGACGGCGTCGGCGGCGTTTGGGGCTGCCACGCCGCTGTCGGAGGCCGGGGCCGCGGCCACGCTATCCGCCAGCGCCTTGCCCTGATCCGGCCCCTCACGGGCACAGGCGGCCAACACGAGAAGCACCGCCGCACCGCTGAGCTTGCTCATCACGGCCTCACTTTCCCGACTCGCGTCGATTGACTCAGTTCGCTCCCCATCCCAGCCGGCGGGCGCGATCGACGATCACGTCCCCCGCCCCGTCGTACCCCAGCAGGCCAGTGTTCAGCACCAGGTGGAAGTGGGTCGGGTCGGCCCAGTCCCGGTCATAATACTCCCGATGATAGCGCTGCCGATTCTGGTCGGTGTCGTCCATCAGGCGTTCCGCCTCCGCCGGCCCGAGCTGCCGTCGCGCCATGACCACCCGAATCCGTTCGGCCCTCGGCGCCACCACGCGGACGTGGAGAGCGTCCCCCTGGCGGGCCAGGACCGCCGGGGCCGCCCGCCCGACGAGCACCACCCGGCCTTCGGTGGCCAGGTCCGCCACGACGCTCTCCGTGACCTTCACCAGCGCGGCTTCCTCGAGTTCCGCCGGCGGGACGGGCGACGGGGGCGCAATCAGCTCGGGCGCGGCGCGCGACAGCGCGCGCAGCAGCCACTCGCGGAAACCAGGCGCCCGCTCGTCCCGCATCGCGACCGTCGCTTCCGGAATCCCCGCGCGCGCCGCGACACGCGCGACAAAGTCGTTGTCGGCCAGCCGCCAGCCGAGCGCGCGGGCGGCGTGCTGCGCCACGAGCGACCCGCCGGCCCCGAACTCACGTGAGATGGTAATGAGCATCGTCGATTCGCCCCGAGTAAAGGCTAGACCGCCGCGGGGAGCGGCCGCCGCCGTGCGCTACGCCACGCCAGGATCGCCGCGAGAACACAGATGCCGCCGCCCAGCGCGAGCGAGGCCTGCACCCCGAAATGTTCCGAGACCCAACCTGCCTGCAGCGCGCCGAGCGGGGCCATTCCGACCACCATGAAGGAGTAGAACCCCATCACGCGCCCGCGGAGGTGATCGGGTGCCTTGGTCTGCAGGATGGTGTTGGTCAGGATGCTGGTCAGGGCCCAGCTGCACCCCGCGAGCGTCAGCATGAGCAGCGCCGCCCCGAACTGGCCGACCAGGCTCGTCACGAGGAGCACACTGCCGAACAGCGTCGCGAAGACGAATACCCGCCCTTCCTGCTGGACCCGGTGCCCCATCGCGGCCACGAAGAGTGCCGCGGCAGCCGCACCGACGCCGACGCCGGACATCAGCGCCCCATACCCGGTGGCGCCGGCCCCGAGGACCTGCGAGGCGTAGACCGGCAGCATCGGGGCAAACGAGAATCCGAAGACGCTGAAGGTGATGGTCAGCAGGGTCAGCAGGCGCGGTTCCGCCGTACCCATGATATAGCGCCAGCCATCGCCAAAGGTCGACCGGCCGGCCGGCGCGGTGCTGGCTCCGAGGAAGGGCGGCCGCATGATGGCCAGCATCCAGAGCACCGCCAGGTAGCTCGCGGCGTTGACGAAGAAGCAGGCGGCGATGCCGACCGCGGCGATCACCACACCCGCGATGGCGGGCCCGATGACGCGCGTGACATTAAACACGGAGGAATTGAGGGCGATGGCGGTCATCAGGTCCTCGCGCCCCGTCATCTCGACCAGGAAGGACTGCCGCGCCGGGATCTCGAAGGCGGCCAACAGGCCCTGCGCCGCCGCCAGGGCCATCACCCAGCCGACGGTCACCCGTCCGCTGGCCGTCAGCACGGCCAGTGCCAGCGCCTCGAGCAGCATCAGCGTCTGCAGCGTGAGGAGGAACCGGCGCTTGTTGACCCGGTCGGCCACCACACCGCCGTACAGCGTGAACAGCAGGACCGGCAGGGTGTTGATGGTGGTGACAAGACCGACCTGGAAGGCGGAGTGGGTCAGCTGGAGCACCAGCCACCCCTGGGCCACCGTCTGCATCCAGGTGCCGCTCAGCGAAACGAACTGCCCGCCGAGGAACAGGCGGAAGTTCCGGTGGCGGAGAGCGCCGAAGGCGGGATGCGGAACCGCGGCCGCGCTCACCGCGATGCGCCCCGCACGCCTACTTCACCACCTGCTTGACAAGTGTTCCTGCGGGGAAGCTGCCGTCCACCGCCACTCCGTTGAGCAGCGCCACCTGCTCAACCGAGACGGTGGAGGGGTACTTCGTGTTGAACGCCGCCACCGTCATCGGGGTGCCGAGCTTCACGATCTTGAGGCGGGCGGGCTGCACGTTGAGCCGCGAGGCGTCGGTGAGAGGACGGAAGCTCCGGATCCAGTTCCGCATGGCCGTCTTGTAGGCCGTCGCCTGCGCGTCCTTGGCGATCGCCATCAGGCGGTAGTTGCGGCCGCCGTGGGTAATGAAGGCGACATACCCGCTCACCGCCCCGGCGCCGATGTGCGCATTGAACGGCGCCGACACTGCCGGCAGCCCGTTGATGGCGGCCCGGCTGGTCGCGCCAGCGGTTACGCTGTCCTGGGCCAGGAAAGTCTGCAACTGCGATTCAATTGGTTCGGCGCTGCCGAGCTCGAGCTGGACGAGTCCGTCCTGCTGCTCGGCCAGACCCGTGACCGCGGAGAATCCGTTGTTGGTCCGCCAGCCGGCGGGGAAGAGCACTTGGAACTGCAGGTCCGGATGGTAGAACGCCTGGCCATCGAAGTACCCCTGCCGGGGGTCGTCTCCGTACACCATCCCGTCGAGCCGGCGGACATACTGCTCCCGGTCCCAGACGAGCGCGGTGTAGTCGACCTTGGCGCTGTCCAGCATGCGCTGGGTCTGGGCCAGGCGGTTCTCGGGATAAGGATGCGTCACCGCCCAGGCGGGCAGGCGCTCCTGACCGCTGGCCAACTGCACTCCCTGGAGCATGGTGAAAAGATCGAGCATCGCGTGCGGATCGTAGCCGGAGCGTACCGAATACCGGAAGCCGAGCATGTCGGCCTGGCTCTCGTCGTCGCGGGTGTACTTGAGGAAGAGCAGCTGCAGCCCGACACCGACCGCGCCGATATACTGATCGAGGTCGGGGCGGAGTACGGCCCCGAGGCCGAGCCCCAGCTGGGCCAGCTGTGCCCGGCTCATCTGGGTGGCGGAGTGTCGGGCGGTGACGTGCCCGATTTCATGGCCGAGCACTCCGGCCAGCTCGGCCTCCGAGTTCATGTTGGCGAGAATCCCGCGCGTGATATAAATGAACCCGCCAGGCAGCGCGAAGGCGTTGACCTGCGGGTCGTCCACCACCGTGAACTGCCAGGGAAGTTGTGGGCGTTCGGACTTGGCGGCCAACTGCAGGCCCAACGTCGAGACGTATGGCTGCCAGACGGTGTCCTGGTACGTGCCCATCTGGACGGCCACCTGCTGGGCCGCCTGAATTCCCAGGGCGACTTCCTGGCTCTCCGACACCAGGTTGAATTCCTTCTGGCCGGTCGCGGGGTTCATGGCACACCCCGCGACCAGCGACCAGGCCAGCGTCGCTCCAAGGCGGCGCGTGGCCGGGCCTCCGATGCGCGCGCGAGGCGCGGAGCGGTTCATCAGTTGCCGGTCATCTCGTCGGCGAGCGTACCGGCGCCGTACACATGGCGCAACGCCTCGATGATCGCCCGGCTGTCCACCCACACCGACCGCGCGATCCGCTCCGTGTACAGGAACCGGTTCGGAAGCATCTCGATATTGCCGTCGAAGATGAGCCCGACGACCTCCGCATTCTTGTTGATGACCGGGCTCCCCGAGTTGCCGCCGATGATGTCCGGCGTGCCCACCGCGTTGAACGGCGTGGACAGGTCGAGTGCGGCGCGGTTCGTCACCCAGCGCGACGTGAGGTCGAACGGGGGAACGCCGTTGAACCCGGCGGACCGGTCGTACATCCCGTAGAAGGTGGTGAATGGCTGGGCGATCGTGCCATTGTACGGATACCGGAGGATCTCGCCGTCGGAAATGCGGAGGCTGAAGGTGGCATCAGGCGCGACGCTGTTCCCGTACACGGCCAGCAGCGCGCGCGCCACGAGCTCGTCCTGCTCCGCCTCGCGGTCGGCCAGCTCGGTCCACTGGTTCTGCACCGCCCGATCGAGCGGATCCATCGTCGCCGCCAGCCGAATGAAGGGGTCGGACGAGGCCGCGATGGCGGAGGCGCCACCGCCCAGGAGCGCCTCGCGCTGCGCGGCGGTCAGCAACTGCGAACCACCAACCATCGCCGCCGCCGCATTGGCCGGGGTACGGCCAGCCAGCGCCGCCTTCAGCACCGGATCGGTCGCGGGCAGGGCCGCCTGCATCGCCTCGAACCACTGCGTCAGCAACAGGCGCTCCTGCAGGGTGTCGATCGGCGTGGAGGAAGTGATCGCCCGGTCCCGCATCGCCTTGCGCGAGTCCTGGTACAGCGGCATCCGCGCGGAATCAGGCTTGGCCTCCTCCGCCGGCGCGCGCACGATGAGGCCGGCCAGCTGCAACAGGCGGGTCCCGTACGCGTTATAGGAGTAGAACTGCCGCTGGGCGTCGAGCTTCCGCATCGACATCCGGGCCTGCTCGATTTGCTTCCAGGGGTCGCCGTACGCCTTCTTGTAGGCCGCGTTTGAGTTGACCGAGCTGCGGAACTTGGTTTCCCAAGTCGTCTTCTGCCCCATCAGCTTCGGATCGAGGAGGCCGGATTGATACCCGCCGACCGCCTTCTGGGAGTTCTCGAGCCCGAAGATGGTATTCCGGAGCGCCTTGGCCCGCGTGGTATCCATCGCGGAGAGCTGGTGGAACACCGCGATGCGGCGCTTGTAGCCGTCGAGCAGTCCCGGATAGGTCAGGTCGCGCAGGTATTCGATCTGCGCCATCGTGTTGAGCCGCCCGGTCGAGCCGGGGTTGCCGGTCACGAAGACGAGGTCCTTTTCCTGGCTCCCCGTCTTGGCCCACTTGAAATACTCCGTGCTGGCCGGCTTGCCATCCACATACGCCCGGACCATCGACATATCCAGGTCATAGCGGGGATACGTGAAGTTGTCCGGGTCGCCGCCGAAGAAGGCCGTCTGGCTCTCCACCGCGAAGACCAGCCGGAGGTCGGTGAACCGGTGAAAGCGATAGAGCATGTACTTGCCGCCCCGGTACATCGTGACCACTTGGCAGTTGGCGTCGGCCGCTCCCTGCTTGCAGGCCGCTTCGATCCGGTCGATCGCTTCGGCCCGCCTGGTCGCCGCCACCGTCGGTGAACTGCCCGCCGGCACCGCCT
The DNA here is from genome assembly GCA_963705985.1 of uncultured Gemmatimonadales bacterium. Lineage (GTDB taxonomy): Bacteria > Gemmatimonadota > Gemmatimonadetes > Gemmatimonadales > GWC2-71-9 > SPDF01. Next base: position 1,294,232 of record CAVPLK010000003.1, read on the forward strand.
TGGTGACCTCCGCGGTCACGTCGGTGATCTCCTGCAGCTGGTCGGCCGTCATCCCCTGGCAGACCCGCTCGTCTTCCTGTCGGGCCGCGTAGAATCCGTCGCCGAGCAGGTCTTCACCGGGCTTGGTGGCGGACTCGACGCAGGAACGGGCGCAGTGGTGATTGGTCATGATCAGCCCGTTCGGCGAGACGAAGGACGCCGAGCAGCCGGGAATCCGGAGCGAGCTGAGCCGCACGTGGTCGAGCCACTGTGGCGTCGCGTCGAAACCGTACCGCTTGGCCCAGTAGGCGAGCGGCGGCTGGTCAAAGGTCCACATCTTCCCGGTCTCGAGCCCAGGATACTCGCCCTGGGCCCAGGTGTCCTGGGCAGTCAGCGGGGCGGCCATCAGGAATCCCACGACGGCCAGCAATGGCAGGAAACGGCGGTACATGAGCGGCTCCACGACGAGTTGAGAGGGCGCTGCCGGCAGGCAGCCGAAGGCCGGACGGCTCAACGCGGCCAGAGCCAGCCGAATACGCCGGCGGTGATCAGGCCGAACACCAGTCCGTCGAACATCTCGCGGGCGGTACTCCCCCACGAGCGGGAGAACCAGATGGCGCCAGGGACCAGCGCAGCGGCGTAGGCAAGCGTCGCCACTGAGCCGACCACCCGGAACACCGGAAGATAGGGCGCGCCCGCCGGCAAAGTGTGAGAAGCGATGTAACCGACCATGAAGGAAACACCGAGGGTGTACAAGAAGTACTGCCCCAGCGACTTCCCCATCTTTGGCCGGCCCGGCGCCCCCAGAATCAGGAACCCCATGGGCCCGGACTCGGCCTTGGCCAGCCAGGCAGGGTCCTTCATCGCGTCCCTCGAGTCACAGTGCGGGAAGTTGTATTGGCCGACGCCGACCCCTGGCTTGCGCAAGGCCGCAAGCACCCCGTCCTCATCGGGCAGCTTCGCCCAATCGCCCCGGTGATGGGGGAGCACCATCCACATCACGAACCCGCCCACGTGGATGAGAACCGCGGCGAGGACGATCGGGAGCCAGAGATCAAGGAGCGTGACCATGAAACCTCCAGATGAGGGGGGGTGCCCCGGGCCAATCAGAGCGCGTCGAGGCGCTCCAGCCCGATGACCGGTTTCCAGTGCAGGAGTTCGTACGAGGCAAGGCCCAGGGCGGTGAACGGATCGCCGTCCCTCACCGCGGCGAGCGCCGCGGGGGAGTCGTCGTCGGGCAGCCGGAGCAGGATTGCCCCACCCACCCGCGGCTCGAAGGGCCCCGATGCGAGCAGGACGCCGGCCGCCTCAAGTTTACGCAGATACGCCCGGTGGGCGTCGATGTGCGCGAGAATCTCGTCGAGCGGCTTCGAGTACCGGATCAGCGCCAAGGCGTACATCCGCTAACAATCCGCCCCGCCGCGGCTAGCGCAAGGGGTCAACTTCCGCCCCGCACGTCCCGCAGTTCAACCTCGAAGACGAGGGTCGCGTTGCCCGGGATCAGCCCGCCCATGCCGCTCGGCCCGTACCCGAGCTGCGGCGGAATGACCAGCAACCGCTTCCCACCCACCCGCATGCCAGCCACGCCCTCGTCCCATCCGGCGATCACCCGGCCCTTCCCGACCACGAAGGAAAACGGCTTCCCCGCATTCTTGCTGCTGTCGAACAGGTTGCCGTTCGCGAGCCAGCCGGTGTAGTCCACCACCGCGGTGCTCCCCGCCACCGCTACGGCGCCGGTGCCCTCCGTGATGTCCCGCCAGTAGAGCCCGGTCGACGAGTAGGCCATCATCGCGAGGTCCACGTTCAGGCTGGGATTGTACGTGAGCGATTCCGGGGCGCCGACGTTGGGATTCGTCGAGGTCTTGGACTGCGCGCCGAGCGGCTTGGAACGGACCGCATCGAGCGAGCAGCCAGTGAGGACGGCAAGGAGGAGGCAGAGGGTGGCACGGCGCATCAGGAACTCCTCGAAAGATGGGTGCGAGCGAGGGACAACCCCTCCTCCAGCGTGACCGCAAAGGCGAGCCGCCCCGGCGAGGGCACAATGCCCACTCGCGCCATGAACTTGGCGGGCTGGTCCTGCACCCGCACGAGAATGACCATCGTCCGGTCACGATCCAGGCGTGCCAGCGCCGACTCCAGATTGACCATTCCGGTGGCGTCGATCACCGGCACCGCCCCCAGCTCCAACAGCACGACGCCCGCCTCGCCGGCGCTCGCGTGCAGCGAGTCCATCGCCTTCTCGGCCGCCCCGAAGAATAGTGGCCCCGCAATTTCATACAGCACCGCACCCAGGGGAAGCGGCTCCCGGAGCGCCGGATGCTGGCCGTCCTCCACCAGCCTGGTGCCCGAGAGGTCGGCCATGCGGCGCATGAAGAGCACCGCCGCGAGCAGAACGCCGGCCGTCACCGCCACGGTCATGTCGAAGACAACCGTCAGGAAGAAACAGGTGAGCAGGACCAGCGCGTCGCTCCGGGGCGCCACCCGGAGCACCCGGACCACGTGCGGCAGGTCGCTCATGTTCCAGGCGACGAGCAGGAGCAATGCGGCCAGGGAGGCCATCGGCAACGCGCCCAGGAGCGGTGCCAGGACGAGCATGGCCGCCAGGACCACGGCACTGTGCGTGACCGCCGCCACCGGAGAGCGCCCGCCCGCCCGGAAGTTCGTCGCCGTCCGAGCGATGGCGCCGGTGGCGGCAAACCCGCCGAAGAACGGGGCGATGAGATTGCCGGTGCCCTGCGCCACCAACTCCGCGTTCGGGTCGTGCCGTGTGCCCGCCATGCCGTCCGCCACCACCGCGGAGAGGAGCGACTCGATGGCGCCCAGGATCGCAATGGCGAACGCACTCGGCAACAGGTCCTGCAACAGGCCGAAGGAGAGGGTCAGTGGCGCCCCTCCGGCGCCCGGCATCTGCCAGGGCAGGACCGGCATCGGAGGCAGTCGCGGAATCCCCGTATGAACCACGCCATCCACCAGGTACTGGAAGCGGCTTCCGATGGTAGCCACGTCGAACCCCGGGACGACGCGCCGCACCGCCACGACCCCGACCGCCACCACGACGAGGGCAACGAGCGGACTGGGGACCTTCGTCCGGAACCGCGGCCAGAACACCAGGATCGCCAGGGTCGCGGCACCCACGACCGCTTCCTCCCAGCGCACGGTCGGCATCGCGGCAACCAGCCCGCCGACCCGCTCGACGAAATGCTCGGACGCGCCTGCCGGAGTGAGGCCGAAGAAGTCCTTCAACTGCAGCACGGCGATCACCAGGGCGATGCCGGCGGTGAAGCCAGCGGTGACCGGCAGCGGGATGAACTGAATCAGCTTGCCCATTCGCGCGACGCCGAACCCCACGAGGATGGCACCGGCCATCATCGTGGCGATCAGCAGGCCGCCGAGCCCGAACCGATGGACGATCGGGACCAGGATCACCACGAACGCCGCCGTCGGTCCGGAGACTTGCAGCCTCGAACCCCCAAGCGCGGCGATGATGGCGCCGGCGACGATCGCGGTATAGAGCCCATGCTGGGGAGGGACGTCGGCCGCGATGGCAAGCGCCATCGAGAGCGGCAGGGCGACGACGCCGACCACCAGGCCCGCGAGGAGGTCGCTGCGGAAGGCCTTTCGCGTGTAGCCCTCCGCCAGGGCCCCACGGAGCGCCGTTGCCGGGCGGAGTTTGAGATCGGGGATGAGCTCTCGCGCCTGCCGGAACCGGGAATGACGTGGATCGTTCATCGTGTCGGAAACCCCTGCGCCCGCCGGACGCGCCTGACCTGCCGGGCGTGATGCCCGATATGGCCAGCATGAAAGGTCAGACCCGTCCCGACCGCTACCCAACCGCCGATCGGGTGCCGGAACATCGCGGCGCCTGTGTCCTCCTCCGTGACCGACTCGAGGAAGATCTCGAGGCCGCGGCGCGCATCCAGCCAGCGCGCCTCCAGCTCCGGCAGCGCGGCGCTTCCTGTCGGCAGGACGCGCGCCACCGGCGCCTTGACCCGGAGGTCGGTGCGCAGGACCAGGAGCACCATCGCCATGCGCACCCGCGCGAGCGGCGTGACCGTCATCCCGGACGGCGGGCCCTTCAGCATGCCGAGCAGGCTCTTCTCCTCGGCCAGCACGAGATGCTCGGTCACGTCCAGCATCGACCACGATCCGGGCGCGGGGCGGAATGCGCGCTGCGCCTCCGAGGCGGCCCGGACAGTCACCAGGAACGACTCGCGCGCCTCGTCCAGCACGCCCAGCCGCTTCGACAGCTCATCCAGCATGCACGCCCCTCCCGTTCATTGCGACGCCAGGTACCGGCGCGCGCCGAGCCCTGCCGCCCGGCCCGTCGCCCACGCCCAGAGAAAGTTGAAGCCCCCGATCGGCCCGAACGCGTCGAGGACTTCGCCACAGAGGAAGAGCCCCGCCGCCCGGCGACTCTCCATCGTGACCGGATCGATTTCGGACAGTGCCACCCCGCCGCCGGTGACCTCCGCCTTCCGATAGCCTTCGTCTCCGGTGACCGGAAGCGGCATCGCCGTCAGCGCGGTCAGCAGCGACTCGCGCTCGTCGCGCCGCAATTGCGCCAGGGTCCGATCAGCCGGCACGCCTCCCTGCGCGAGCAACGCCAGCGCCAGCCGCTCCGGAAGGTGGCGGCGGACGATGGTGGCGACCTGCGCTCGACCTCCGGCGTTGAACTCCGCTTCCCAGTCCGTCCGCCGGAGCTCCCCCCACTGCGCCAGGATCGGCGGCGGGTCCCCGGCCCGTGGTCGGGTGAAGAGGTGCGAAATATTGAGCACCGCCGGCCCGCTGAATCCGCGGTGGGTAAAGAGAAACCCCTGCGGGCGGGCGTAGTGCGGGGTCTCAGGAGGCGCGCTGAGGAGCGCCTGGAGCGACACCCCAGACAGCTCGGTCCACCGGCTCACCTTGGTCGTCAGCGGCGTCAACGCGGGATAGGTCGGATGGACAAGGTGGCCGAGCTCGCCCAGCAGCCGCAGCCCTGTACCGTCGCTGCCCGTGTTCGGCACGCTGAGTCCGCCGGTCGCCACTACCACCGTGCGGGCCCGCACCGCGGCGGCCCCGGCCAGCCGAATCTCCCACCCCCCAGCGGAAGGAAGCAGCCCCGTCACAACGGAATCGAACCGGATGTCGACCCTGAGCCCGCGCGCGTGCCCCACCAGCCGGTCTCGAACCTCTCGCGCGCGGTTGGAGGCGGGAAACAGCTTCCCCGATTCCTCCTCGAGGACCAGCGGCAGACCCAGGTCGTCCTCGAAGAACCGCCGCTGCGCTTCCAGCGGCCACCCGCGGAGAATGTTCCGGAGTGAATTCGGGGAGGAGGCGGTGACGAACCACTCCGCCTCCACCTCGGAAGGGAGGATATTGCACCGCCCGCCACCGCTGATGAGGATCTTCCGGCCGCCGTCCTTCGTACGCTCGAGCAACACGACACGACGCCCTTCGCACGCGGCGAAGGCCGCGGCGAGCAACCCCGCCGCCCCGGCGCCGATAACGACTACATCGGCCACCGGGTCCGAAGCAGTCACTGCGTTTCCACAGGCAAGTCGGCGTGGCCGCCCCACTCGGTCCAGGCGCCATCGTAGAGCGCGCCCGCCGGCGCGCCCAGCACCTCCAGGGCGAGCAGGATGGCGCATGCCGAGGTGCCGGAGCCGCACGTTGCCACCACGGGACGATGCAGATCCACGCCGCTCGCTTGCAGGCGATCGCGCAGTCGACTGGGGGACAGAAGGCGCCCGGATGCGTCAACCAGATCGGCATACGGGAGGCTGAGGGAGCCCGGCATGTGTCCGCTCCGCACGCCCGGGCGCGGTTCAGGATCGACGCCGCGGAACCGGCCAGCCGGGCGGGCGTCCACCACCTGGGCCGACCCGGCGGCGACGATCGCTTCCATCTCATTGAGCGATCGCACCTGACCGGGCCGGAGCACAGCGCGGAAGTTACCCTGGGCCGGCGGTGATGGACGCCCGGTCTCGACCGGGCGCCCCTCGTTCAGCCAGGCCGCAAGCCCGCCATCGAGCAACGAGACCCGCTCGTGCCCGTAGGCCCGAAACATCCACCACACCCGGGCGGCACTGAGGTTCACGCCAGAACCGTCGTACACCACGACCTCGGACACGGCCGATATTCCGAGGGCCTGAGCAACCGATTCGAACTTGGCGGCGGACGGCAGCATGTGCGGCAATACGGTGGAGTGATCGCTGGCGTGATCGAGATCGAAGAACCGCGCGCCCGGCACGTGCCCCGTGAGATACTCCACGGGGGCGTCCCGGTCCGAGTTCGGAAGGTACCAGCTGGCGTCCAGCACGATGAGCGCGGGGTCCCCGAGGCGGGCCTGCAGAGCTGCGGTGCCGATCAACGGCGGGAATGGCATGGTCAATCTTAGTTTCCCCCGGCGGCGGGCCACAATACTATTCCCCCGTCCCACTTTCCCGACTCCGGAGTTCCGCCAGTGACACCCAGCCGAGCCGAACGACTCGCCGCCGCCCTCCTGATCTTCGGGGCGTTCGCGGTCGTGCTCGCCGTGGTGCCGCACCGGAGCTTCGAACTCGACCGATTCTTCCTTCCCAAGGAGGTCGTCCTCCACGCGACTGCACTCCTGGTCGCACTGCTGGTCATACCAGGCCGGCGGGAGTGGACGTGGAGCCGGGTGGACCTTCTCCTCTTTGCCTACCTCGGCATCACGCTCGTCTCCGCGGCCTTTGCCACGAACGGATGGCTGGCCCTCCGGGCGTGCGGCATCACCTGGTCGGGGCTCCTGCTCTTCTGGTCCGCCCGGGAACTGTCGCGCGCCGGGCTGGGACGCACCATCACGCTCGGGCTTGCGGTGGGGGCCGTGGCAGGTGCCCTGACCGCGCTGGGCCAGGCCTATGGCGTCCTCGATTCCGACTTGTTCAGCCTGACCCGCGCGCCTGGCGGCACCTTCGGCAACCGGAACTTCGTGGCGCACCTGGCCGCCATCGCCGCCCCCGCCCTTCTGGCCGCCGCCCTGGCGGCCCGCACGCGGGCCGGATACCTCCTGGCCGTCGCAGGAACCCTGCTGACCGTCGGTCTCCTGGTCCTCACCCGCTCGCGCGCCGCCTGGCTGGCCATGGTCGTTTCCGGGTTCATCTTCCTGCTCCTGGGATTCCTGCCCGGAGGCCTCTGGCGGGACGAGAGGGCCCGCCGGCGGGTTGCGGGCCCCCTCCTCGCCATCGCGGCTGGTGCCGTCCTGGCGCTCACTCTCCCCAATGCCCTCGACTGGCGCAGCGACACCCCCTACGCCGACACGCTGAAGGGCTTGGCCAACTACCAGGAAGGCAGCGGTCGCGGACGGCTGCTCCAGTGGCAGAACAGCCTCGCACTGGTCGCGGCAGACCCGGTGCTCGGCGTCGGCCCAGGCAACTGGGCGGTCGAGTACCCGGCCGTCGTCGGGCCGGATGACCCCTCCCTCGATAGCGAAGGCATGGCCGCCAATCCCTGGCCGAGCAGCGATTGGATGGCGGTGCTCTCGGAACGGGGAATCCCCGCCTTCCTGCTGTTGACTGGAGCGGGCGTGATGCTCTTCCTGACCGGCGCCCGCACCTGGCTTGCCGGGCCGCGCGGCGTCGCCGACCTCGCACCCCTCGTCCTCGCGAGTACCGTCGCCGCCGCCGCCGTGGTCGGTGCCTTCGACGCGGTCTTGCTTCTTCCGGTCCCCGCCCTCTATGTCTGGAGCCTGGCAGGCGCGCTGCTCCCAGTGGCCGCCTTTCCGAAGCGACGGGAGGCCGGGTGGCGGTCGAAGGCCACGCTGGCAGCGGTCGTGCTGGTGATCAGCGGCGGTTGGACCTGGCGGAGTGTCCAGCAAGTGCGCGCCATGGAGCTGATGGCCCTCTGGGGGCGCCTGGGTACGCGGGCGGAAGCGGCGGCCATCGACCCGGGGAGTTATCGGATCCAGGTCATGGTGGCGCAGTCCTACCGGCGCAGAGGCCAGTGCAAGGACGCCCTGCCGTTTGCCCGCCGGGCCGCCGGCCTCTTTCCCGAGGCGAGCGAGCCCAAATCCATCCTGCGCGCCTGTGGCCAGCGCTGAACGGTCCAACGAAACGAGGGGAGACAGCACCCCGTACGGAATGCATCGCCCACACCGGAGTCACCGATGCATCTCAACCGACTGGTCCCTGCCCTTGCACTCCTCGGGTGCGCCGCAGGAGAATCGCTGGAGGCACAGGCCGGCGCTCCGGTGGTCGCCGAGTTCGTCATCCCGCGCCCCGGGAACTTCCCTCATGATCCCGCCGTCGGAGCCGACGGCATCATCTGGTACACCGATCAGACCAACAGCTACATCGGTCGCCTCGACCCCGCGACCGGCGCATTCATCGACTATGCGACGCCGACCCCGGAATCCGGGCCCCATGGTATCGAGGTGGCTCCGGACGGGTACGTCTGGTACACGGCCCAGCGGGCCGGATTGCTCGGTCGCGTGAATCCGAAAGACGGCTCGATCGATGAGTTCGAGCTTCCATACGAGACCCGCAATCCCCACACCCCCATCGTGCACCAGGGCAAGGTCTGGTATACCGACGCCAACAACAACACCTATGGTCGGCTCGATCCGACCACGGGGAAGGTCGACTTCTGGACGGTGGCGGCGCCGAAATCGGTGCCGTATGGCATGTTCGCCGCACCGGATGGCAGTGTCTGGATCGCGCATCTGGGAACCAATCAACTCGGTCGGGTCAATCCCACCACCGGTGCGCTGAGGGCGTATCCCCTGCCGGACCCCGGCGCGCGGCCGAGGCGGCTGACGATTACCGCCGATGGCACGGTGTGGTACACCGACTACGCGCGGGGATATCTCGGAGCGCTCGACCCTGCCACCGGCACGGTGCGCGAATGGCAGAGCCCCGGCGGGGCCGACGCCGGGCCGTACGGCATCAGCGTCGGAACCGATGGGCGGATCTGGTATGACGAGGCGAGGACCGGCGACATGGTGGCGTTCAACCCAAAAACCGGGGCGATGATGGTCGTGCCGATTCCCACGGCGGGCGCGATCGTCCGCCACATGGTGACCGACTGGACGCGGGGTCGACTCTGGTTGGCGCTGAGTGGAACCGGTCGAATCGGGGAGATCGACCTCGGAACGCCGCGCTAGCCGAGCAGGACCCGGCCGTCGACCGCCACGGCGCGGTCGGGGAACGCGAGCAGCGGATTGACGTCAAGCTCAGCGATCTGCGGAAAATCCACCGCGAGCCGAGAGAGGCGGAGCAGGACCTCCTCGATGGCCTGACGGTCTGCGGGCGGCGCGCCCCGCACGGGGCCCAGCAGGCGGGCACCCCGCAGCCCGGCGATCATGTCCGCCGCGTCGCGCCGGTTGATCGGCGCCACGCGGAAGACCACGTCGCGCAACACCTCCACGAAGATCCCACCGAGCCCGAACATCACCAGCGGGCCGAAGGAGGGGTCCCGCGTCACGCCCGCGATGGTCTCCCGCCCCCCGGTGACCATCTCCTGGACGAGGACGCCGTGGATCGTGGCGCTTGGCACCGCACGTCGCGCCGATGCGACGATCTCGTCGTACGCCGCCCGTACGTCGACGGCCCCCTCGACCCCCACCTTCACGCCGCCCACGTCGGTCTTATGCACGATTTCGGGCGACACGATCTTCATCGCGACCGCGCCACCGAATTTCGCGGCGAGCGCGACCGCGGCGTCGGCGGTCCGCGCCAGGTCGGCCGCGGCGGTGGGAATGCCATATGCCCGAAGCAGGGCGAGCGACTCCACCTCACCCAGGCGTAACTGCCCCGCCGCCTGGGCCTCGACGAGCAGGCGCCCCGCGGTCTCCCGGTCCACCTTGAGAGTCTCGATCGGCTCGATCGGCCGCTCCATCCACTCCCGCTGTCGGCAGAGCGCCGAAAGGGCCCGCGCCGCCGACTCCGGGAAGATGTACGCCGGCACGCCCACCTCGTGGAGTTCCGCCTTCCCCTGCGGCAATCCCTCGCGTCCCATCAGCACCGCCAGGACCGGCTTGTCGGGATGCGCCCCCGCCACCGACGCGATCGCTTCCGCCACATCCGCTTGCTTGATGCCGAGGGGCGGGACGAAGATTGCCAGGGCGGAATCGACGTTGGGATCGTCCAGCAGGGCGTCGAGCGCGGCGCGATACCCCGGGGGGGTCGCGCTCGCGATCATGTCGAGCGGATTGCGCAGCGAGGCTTCCTCGGGAAAGAGCGGCTTCAGTCGGGCGACGGTCTCGGGAGCCAGTTCCGGAAGCTCGACCGACACCCGCTCCAGGGCGTCGGCGGCAAGGATGCCGGGGCCGCCAGAGTTGGTCACGACGGCGGTGCGCCGCGACCGGGGCGTCCGCTCATCCGAGAACGCCATCGCCAGGTCGAACAGCTCCTCGACCGTCTCGGCCCGAAGGACACCCGCCTGGGTCAGCATCGCGTCGACAAGGGTGTCGCTGGCCGCCAGGGCCCCGGTATGGGAGGAAGCCGCGCGCGCGCCCACCTTGGACCGGCCCGACTTCACGACGATGATCGGCTTCGTCCGGGTCATCCGCCGCGCGATTTCCAGGAACTTCCTCGGGTTGCCGAAATTCTCGACGTACATCAGGACCACCCCGACCGACGGGTCCTGCTCCCAGTGCAGGAGGAGGTCGTTGCCGCTGACATCGGGCTTGTTGCCCATCGAGACGAACTGGTTGATGCCGATGCCGTATTCCTTGGCGTAGTCCAGCACGCTCAACCCCATGGCGCCAGACTGCGAGACGAATGCCGCTCGACCGAAGGGGGGCATGCTCGGCGCAAAGGTCGCGTTCATCGAGTAGGCGGGATCGGCGTTGAGCACACCCATGCAATTGGGCCCGACCATCCGCATGCCGTACTGGCGCACGATCTCCACCAGCTGCCGCTCGCGTTCCACCCCTTCACCGCCCACTTCACGGAAGCCCGCCGAGATGACCGTCAGGCCGGGCACGCCGGCTTCGCCGCACTCCCGCGCCACTGCCAGGACGTGCTGCTTGGGCACCGTGATGACCGCCATGTCCACCTGGTCGGGGATCGCGGCGATGGTCGGATAGCTCTTGACGGAATAGATCGAGTCGGCTTTCGGGTTCACCGGGAAGACGGTGCCGGTGAACCCGTAGCCGACGAGGTTGGACACGATCTCATGCCCGATCGTGTTCGGGGTGCGGGACGCCCCGATCACGGCCACGCGGCGGGGACGGAGAATGCAGTCGAGCGAGGCGCTCACGTTAGCGCCGCCGTGATCCGCCGCGGTCGTCGTCCCGGGGACGGGACTTGGCGCGCTCCGCAGCGTCCTTGGCCGCCTGACGGAGCATCTCCTCCGGAGACTTCGGGTTGGCCCCCGGCCGCGGCTCGCCAGCCTTGAGCGTGATGGTCCCGTCGTCGTTCCCGATGGTCAGCGGACGCCCACCCCGCACCTCGTACGCCCCGACCACATCCTCGCCCATGAACGCGGCGTTCTTGATTCGATCGAGCAGCGCCTCGCGCGTCGGCAACCCCTCGCACGACGACAGCGGCGTCCCACTCGCGGAACTGACGCGGATGACGATGGCGTACTTGGCGCCCGCCAGGTCCTTGGTCGAGCGCAGCTCCGTGGCAGCGGCTTCGCGCGCCCAGCGCAAGGCCTCCTGCTCCTGCGCATTCAATCCCTCGGCGGTCTCCGCACCGGATCCGCCCCGCTTGCCCTTGCCGCGGCGATTCTGCCGGAGGCGCTGCAAATACATCGGTTCGTCGCTCACCCTGCCCTCCCTGCGCCTGAAGAATGCTTCTTGGTGGCGGCAGGATAAGCTGTTACCCCAATAGACACAAGGAGTTGCGGAGCCATCCAGCGCCCGAATCGGTGCGATTTGAGCGAGCCGATACCCCATTCCCCAGCGCGACAGCACTTGCACATCGCCGCAATAACTTGACAGCGCAAAATGCATCCTATTGTAAATAAAGGAGTTAATGCTGGCCTAAGTGTTGCTAGTATTGACGGCCGGGCAATTCCTGTCGAGCGCCCGCCGTTTCTTCATGGGGGCAGCATGTACCGCATCCGACTCGTGAGTGGCAAAGAGCAGATCTACCCCTCGATCCAGGAACTCACCGCTGGCGTCCAGCGCGGTGAGGTCACGGCCGAGGCCGAGATCTACCACCAGCGCAGCGAACGCTGGCTTTCCATCGAAAGCCACCCCCACTTCCGGATGGCGCAGGAAGGCGGCACCGCGACGCGTACCTCGCGACTCAAGTTCACCCGCCCGTCCAGTCCCGTCCCGACGTCCAGCGTGCTCCCCACTCCGGTGGCCCAGAAGCCTGACCAGGGCGATCTCGAAGAATTGAACCGGCTGCTCGTCCTGCTCGACCCGCTCCCGATGCCCGCGCAGCGGCCCGAGCCCGCGCCACCCGTGGCCCCGGCTCCTCCGGAGCTCACGCTGCTCCGTCCGGAACCGGCGGACCAGCCGACCTCCTCGGACGATTTCGGGACGATGCTGCGCCTCGAAGACCTCGAACTGCTGCCGGAGCCTGAGCCGGTCGACGCCGTGTCCGTCCCCGTCGATGTCATTCGGGACCAGCGAATTCTGAGCGACGAGACCGAGCCGGCCGAAGCGCCCGTTCCCGCCGTCGAGCCGGTCGCCGAATTCGTCGACGCGATCGCTCCGTCGGACCTGGGTCTCCCGATCGAGATCCACCTCGATGAAATCCCAGTGGCGGACGTCGAACCGATCGAGGAGCCGGAGGAAGTCGTGGCGGTCGAGTCCGCGCCCTCCGTCCTCGAGGTCGACGAACCCGAACCGTACGCGCTCGCGATCGAGGCCGCGCCGGTTGAGGGGGCGTATGCCGCGCTGCCGGCGGACGATGCCTCCGACCCGGCCGTCCCCGCATACCGTCGATTCAGCCCCATGCTCTACATCGCCGCCGCCGCCCTGATCGCGGCCGCCGTCTTTGCCTTCACCTCCGGCGGCTCCGACTCGGATCAGAGCATGGTGACCCTCGCCTCGGCCACCGCTCCCCAAGCCGCCGCGCCGCCTCCGGCGCCCGATTCGACGCCGGCCACCCCGACGTCGAGCGTGGGCTTCCCCGTGCCCGCGTCCGGATCGAGCGCGCCAAAGACCCCGGTCGCCGGGTCGCCCGCTGGGACCGCCCTGGACAGTGAACCGGCCTCCGGCATCCTGCCGAGCGCGCCGATGATCGACCTGCCAAGCGGCGGCGCCGACCGAGTCAGCGCGGGGACAGCCGCTCCGCGCGGCAATTCGGGCGGCGGGGCGGAGCTGGCCAAGGGCTATGCCCGCACATACGCGGTCCTCGGTGCCGAATTCTCGGCGCAGATGGACCGGAGCGGCCTGGTGCGCCTCTTCAGCCAGACCCAGCTGACCACGAGCGACGGCCTCGCCGGCGCGCGGCGTGCGCTCGACGCCGCGGCAGGCGCCGTGCGGCAGTACCACGTCATGGAAGGGGTCATCGAGAAGGCCTATCAGGACTCCGCCCGCACGCTGGAGCGCAACGGCGCGTCAGCGGCCGACCTCCGCGACTGGATCACGCATGTGTCGCTGAAGGAGTCGAAAGAAGCGGCGGACGAGGGCGCACGCCTGATCGGCCAGATCGACGCGGTCTTCGCGCTGCTGCAGGCGCAGTCCGGCCGGTACCGGATCGAAGGCGCCACTGTGCGCTTCGACAACGCCGACGCCGGAGCGCGCTACGCCGAGCTGCAGGGCTGGATCACCCGCCGCCTCGAACACTGGGCCGGACAACCGGCCTCATCGGTCCCGGCGACGGTGCACCCGATCCTCGAGGGCATCGGAGTCACACGACTCCCCATCTCCCGCTGACACGACGGCCGCCTCCGGGCGGCCGCTTCGTTTCCCCTCCTCACTCTTGCGCGCCGCAGTCCGGGAGGTTTTTATCAAGGGTTACAACGGACGTAACCCGTTACAGGAGATTGTGATGCGCATCACGTTCCAGCCCCGCGTGGTGGGATTTCTGGCCTTGGCAGCGCTGACACTGAGCGCCTGCATGTCGCCCGCCGAAAAGAAGAAGCAGCAAGATGATCTGCAGTTGCAGCTGGATCAGGTCACGGCCCTCTCGGCAGAAAAGGACACGCTGCTGCAGGCCGTCGCCGAGAATGCGCGGCTGATGAACGAGATCAACGCCGAAATGGCCAAGGTGAAGGACCTCAAGGCAGGCGTCTCGCCGGTCGTGGGGTCGGAGGGAGGCCAGCAGCCGGAGGCCGACCAGCGCGCCATCGTCCTGGCGCGGGTCAAGGAGATGACCGAGCGGCTCAACGACGCGGAAACGCGGCTTGCCGCCAGCCAGGCGCGGATCCGCAGGCTGAACCGGCAGGGGGACAGCCTCAAGACCGACCTGTCGTCGCTGGAGACCGCCGTCGCCGAGTACCAGCAGATGATCGCCACGCAGCGGGTCGAAATCGCCACGATGAGCGAGCAGCTCGCGACCAGCCAGCAGGAAGTGGCCGCGCTCTCGGTCGAGAAGAAGGAACTCATCGACACCGTCACGGCCATCACCGACCGGAGCAACACGGTCTACTATGTGATCGGTACGAAGGACTCGCTGAAGGCCAAGGGCATCATCGTCGAGGAGGGCGGATCGAAGATCCTCTTCTTCGGCAGCAAGGCGATCCAGCCGGCGCGGGTCCTGAACGAGGCGGACTTCACCGCCGTCGACCGCCGAGTCGTCATGGAAATTCCGTCGCCGATGACCACCGAGCGATACAAGATCGTGTCGCGGCAGAACACCGATTACATCGAGAACAAGCCGGACTCGAAGGGCCGGGTTACCGGTGGGGTCAAGATCGCGTCCCCGGAAGGCTTCTGGGCGCCGTCGAAGTTCCTGATCCTCGTCCTCGACTGAACTACAGGCAGGTCGAACGCAGCGGGGCGCGGATCATCCGCGCCCCGTTTGCGTGTCTACCGCTCGAGCAGGAGCCGGCGCCGCTTCGGCGGGATCCAGGACGCTGGCAGCGATCCCACGCCCTGCTGGATCGCCGCAACGGCCTCGTCCAGCGAGTCGGTCACTGTCAGGAGATCGAGGTCCCCGGGGCTCACCATGCCGCGAGCCGCCAGGGTGTCCCGGAGAAAATCGCAGAGCGGTTCCCAGTACGCCGTCCCCATGAGCACCACCGGGAATGCGGCGATCTTCCCCGTCTGGACCAGTGTGAGCGACTCGAAGAGCTCATCCAGCGTCCCGAATCCCCCCGGCAGCACCACGAAGGCGACGCTGTACTTCACCAGCATCACCTTGCGCACGAAGAAGTACCGGAAGGTGATGAACCGGTCCACGTACGGATTGGGACGCTGCTCGTGGGGCAATGCGATGTTGCACCCGATGGAGCGGCCACCGGCCTCGTGCGCGCCGCGATTGGCCGCCTCCATGATGCCGGGACCACCGCCGGTCATCACGGTATAGCCCAGTTCCGCCACCCGGGCACCCATCGCCCGGGCCAGCTGGTAGTGGGGATCGTCCTCGCCCACGCGGGCCGACCCGAAGACGGTGACGCACGGCCCCACGAAGTGCAGCGCACGGAACCCGCGCAGGAATTCCGCGAAGATGCGGCCCAGGCGGGCCAGTTCACCCAGCCGGGAGCCCGGGCCCGCCAGCCAGTCGCGAATATCGGGGAGCCCGGGTCCGGTCGGCCAGGGCCTGGGAGCGGGCGGAGTCGGTTCAGTCATCCCGGCAATCTCCCCCGGTGCCGCCCCCGGGCGCAAATGGGCTCCCCCTCCTACCTGCCCCCCGCCCGGTGTATCTTGTGGCCCGGCAGCACGGCTCGTCGACCGGGCCGTCATACTCCAAAGCAGGGAACGCAGATCTCATGAAGGCAACCGATGTCCGCAAGGGCCACGTCATCCTGATCGAGGGGCAGCCGTGCCGCGTGATGGACTTCACGCACCGCACCCCCGGGAACCTCCGCGCCTTCGTCCAGGTACGGTTCCGGAACCTCATTTCCGGCAACACCTTCGACACCAGGCTCAACGCCTCCGATTTCGTGGACCAGGCCCGGCTCGACACCAAGGAGATGCAGGTCCTCTACCAGGACGGGCAGGGCACCCACATCATGGACCAGGACACCTACGACCAGGTCACGCTGGACCAGGAAGTCACCGGCGATATGACCCCGTGGCTCCAGCCCGAGATGAAGTTCATGGTCGAGTGGCTCGGCGGAAAGCCCATCGCCATCAACCTGCCGACCACCATCGAACTGGAGGTCGTCGAGACCGCCCCGGCCATGAAGACCGCGACGAAGAACGCGAGCAGCAAGCCCGCGGTCCTCAGCAACGGCGTCACGGTCAATGTCCCCGAGTTCGTCAACCCGGGCGAGCGGGTGCGGGTCAACCCGAACACCGGCGAGTACCTCGAGCGCGCCAAGTAGCGCCCCGACGCCTCGCCGCCGGACCCCAAAGGCCTCGCACCCCGGTGCGGGGCCTTCTATCTTGCGGGACCGTCCTCCTCCCGATACCGGAGCCGCCGCATGCAGCTGGTGACGCTGGACTGGGTCATCGTCGTCCTGTCGATCGCGGTCGCATTCCTTCCCGCCGTCCTCCTCGCCCGCCGCGCCGGTTCCAGCACCGCCGAGTTCTTCACCTCGGGCCGCGCCGCGCCCTGGTGGCTCATCGGCGTCTCGATGGTGGCCACCACCTTCAGCACCGACACCCCGAACCTGGTGACCAACCTGGTGCGCGAGCACGGCGTGGCCAACAACTGGCTCTGGTGGTCGTTCCTGCTGACCGGCATGGCCACCGTCTTCTTCTATGCCCGGCTCTGGCGGCGCTCCGGCGTGCTCACCGACCTCGAGTTCTACGAGATCCGCTACGCGGGCCGCCCCGCCCAGCTGGTGCGCGGCTTCCGCGCCATCTACCTCGGGCTCTTCTTCAACTGCGTGATCATGGCCACCGTCAACCTCGCGGCCGTGAAGATTGCCAACGTGATTCTCGGGTGGCCGATGTGGCAGACGCTCCTGGTCTGCGCCGGGCTGAACATCGCCTTCGCCGCCACGGCGGGGCTCTGGGGCGTGCTGGTGACGGACCTGATCCAGTTCGGGATCGCCATGGCGGGCTCGTTCGCCGCGGCGTACTTCGCGTTGCAACAGCCGGAGGTCGGCGGCCTCTCGGGGCTGATGACCCGCCTCGACCCGGGCACGTTGCGGCTCCTGCCCGACTTCGGCGACTGGCAGCTGACGCTGTCGGTCCTGATCATCCCGATCACCGTCCAGTGGTGGAGCGTCTGGTACCCCGGCGCCGAGCCGGGGGGCGGGAGCTATATCGCGCAGCGAATGCTCGCCGCCCGCAGCGAGCGCGACGCCATGGCCGGGACGCTCTTCTTCAACGTCGCCCACTATGCGCTGCGGTCGTGGCCCTGGATCATCGTCGCGCTTGCCTCGCTCCTGGTCTACCCACAACTGTCCGACATCGCCGTCAGCTTTCCGGGTGTCGACCCCAAGCTCATCGGCCACGACATGGCCTACCCCGCCATGCTGCGCTTCCTCCCCGTCGGGTGGCTCGGCCTCATGGTGGCCGGCCTCCTCGCCGCGTACGTCTCCACCATTGCGACCCACCTCAACTGGGGCACCTCGTACCTGGTCCACGACCTCTACCGCCGATTCCTGCGCACCGACGCGACCGAGCGGCACTATGTGATGGTCGGCCGGATCGTGACGGCGCTGCTCATGCTCGCCGCGGCAGGACTGACCTTCGTGCTCGAGACGGCGAGTCAGAGTTTCCAGCTGCTCCTGTCGATCGGCGCCGGAACCGGCCTGCTCTACCTGTTGCGGTGGTTCTGGTGGCGGATCAACGCCTGGAGCGAGGTCAGCGCGATGGTCACCTCCTTCCTCCTCGCCGCGGGCTTCCTCTACGCCCAGGGACGGGGCCTGCCAATCGATGCGACGACGCAGTTGCTCCTCAGCGTCGGGATCACCACCGTCGTCTGGGTCTCCGTCACGCTCTTCACCGCCCCCACCGAGCGCAGCACGCTGGTCAGCTTCTTCAGGCTCGTCCGCCCCGCCGGCCCCGGCTGGCGTGCGGTGCAGGCCGAGTCGGGCGTGGCCCCCTCCCCAGACAGCCTCCCCATGGCCTTCCTCGGGTGGATGCTCGGGTGCACCTCGGTGTACAGCGCTCTCTTCGGGGTCGGAAGCCTGTTGTACGGGCGGACGCCGCAGGGCCTGATCTTCATGGCGGTGTTTGGATTGTCCTCGTGGTGGCTGGCCCGGTTGCTGCCCGCCATGTGGGGCGGGGCGCACCGGGCGACATGATCCAGGCCGTCGTCCTGGCCCGCGGTCTCGGGCGCCGTATGCGCGCGGACGACGCCGGCGCCGCGCTGGCGCCGGAGCAGGAGGCGGTCGCCGCCACCGGCGCCAAGGGGATGATTCCAGTCGGCCGCCCATTCCTCGACTACGTCCTCTCTGCACTCGCCGATGCGGGATTCAGGGAAGCGTGTCTCGTCGTCGGCCCGGAACACCAGGAGATGCGCGACTATTACGAGCGCCCTGGCCGCCTGGTCCGCATCGGAGTGTCATTCGCCATCCAGAACCAGCCGCTCGGGACCGCCGACGCGGTGCTCGCCGCCGAAGCGAAGGCGGGACACGGCCACTTTCTCGTATGCAACGCCGACAACTACTATCCCGTGCCCGTCCTTTCCGCCCTCCGCGCGCTCGGCGAGCCTGGCCTCGCGGGATTCTCTCCCGGGCCGCTGGTTGCGCAGAGCAACATTCCGTCAGCCCGCGTGCGGCAGTACGCCCTGATCGAGGAAACAGCTGACGGGTATCTGGCGGACATTCTCGAGAAACCCGACGCCGCGACCACTGCCCGCCTGGGGCCCAGTGCCAGGGTGAGCATGAACGCCTGGGTGTTCGGGACGGAGATCTTCGAGGCGTGCCGCCACGTGGCCCCCTCGGTGCGCGGTGAACTCGAGCTCCAGGACGCCGTGCGCTACGCCATGCGCCACCTGGGCGTCCGGTTCCGGGTCCTGCGGGTCGACGCCGGTGTGCTCGACCTCTCCGTGCGGGGCGACATCGCCGCCGTAGCGCAGCGCCTCGAGGGCACCGAGGTCAGGCTCTGACTGCCGCGCACCTGAGCGACCAGGTCCGGGCCGCCCTCGGCGCCACCGGCCGTGAGGTCGCCCTCTGGCACGTGCCCGGCAGGGTGGAACTGCTCGGCAAGCACACCGACTATGCCGGCGGTCGTAGCCTCCTCGCCGCCATCGATCACGGGCTCGTCATCGGAATGGTGCCGCGCGACGACGATTCCGTGACCTTCCTCGACTCGTCCAGTGGTGCACGCGCGGCGTTCCGGCTCGACCCCGAGCTGGTACCCCTCGCCGGCCGATGGGCCGGCTTTCCGATGACGGTCGCCCGTCGCATCGCGCGCAATTTCCCCGGCGCACGACGGGGAGCGGATCTGGCGCTGGCCAGCGACCTCCCCTCGGCGGCGGGGTTGAGCAGCTCGAGCGCCCTCATCATCGCCACCTTTCTGGCGCTCGCCGAAGCCAACGACCTCCCCGCCACCGACGCCTGGCGCCTGCAGCTCTCCACTCCCGGGGAGCTGGCCGAGTACCTGGGCTGCATCGAGAACGGGCAGAGCTTCGGGGCGCTGAGCGGCGACCGCGGCATCGGCACTTTTGGCGGGAGCCAGGACCACACGGCGATTCTCTGCTGCCGCCCCGGTCGGGTGAGTCGCTACTCCTTCGCCCCCGTCAGGTTCGAGGGGGACATCGCCTGGCCCGAGGGGGCGGCCCTCGTGATCGGCGTCAGCGGGGTGCGCTCCCGGAAGTCGGGGCCCCAGCGCGAGGCGTTCAACCGGTTGGCGTTCGCGACCCGCACCATCCTCGAGCGCTGGCAACAGGCATCCGGCTCCTCCGCTGCCACGCTCGCGGCCGCCGCAACGGAACCGGGGGCGGCTGTGGCCATTGCCACCTTGCTCGACAGCCAGGAGGAACCCGGGTTTCCACGAGGTTTCCTGGCCGGGCGGTTCCGGCAGTTGGTGCGCGAGAGTCTGGACATCATTCCGCAAGCCACCACGGCGCTGGAACAGGGGGACCTCGCCTTGTTCGGTCAGCTGGTCGACCGCTCGCAGCGTGGCGCCGAGGAGGAACTCGGCAACCAGGTCCCCGAAACGATTCACCTGGCTCGCCGTGCACGAGCCCTCGGCGCACACGCCGCCTCGGCGTTCGGCGCGGGCTTCGGCGGCAGCGTGTGGGCAATGGTCGACGCCGCTGACGCCGATCGCTTCGGCAGGACATGGCTGGAGGAGTACCGGCGCGCATTCCCTGGCGCGGCGCGGCGCGCGCAGTGGTTTCGGAGCAGCCTGGGGCCGCCGGCTCGGCGAATCGACTGACAACAGGACTGGGGTGTACCATGCACGAATCCGACGACCGCCAGTTTTCTCGCCGTGACTTCATCGGCGCAGGGGTGACCGCCGCCGCTGTGGTCGGTGCACTTCCAGCCACGGCACTGGGCGACGAAAGAGGTTCTGCCGAACGGATGATCGGCGTGCCCTTTGCCCCCCGTGCCGTCGTACGGGTCGGGCTGATTGGCGTGGGGGGGCGGGGCCGGAGCCTGCTGCGGGACCTGCTGGCAATCGACGGGGTCGAGGTCACGGCGCTGTGCGATCTCGT
Source organism: uncultured Gemmatimonadales bacterium (assembly GCA_963705985.1). Lineage (GTDB taxonomy): Bacteria > Gemmatimonadota > Gemmatimonadetes > Gemmatimonadales > GWC2-71-9 > SPDF01. The sequence goes on from CAVPLK010000003.1 coordinate 1,314,778, forward strand.
GCCGGCGCACGCCGCGCGTGGCGCCGCGATGGTCAGGGAGGCCGGACAGGAAACGGCGCCGGCCCTCTTCGACGGCAGCGACCGAGCCTGGGAACAGCTCGTCGCCCTGAACGACATCGATATCGTCTACATCGCGACGCCCTGGAACTGGCACGTGCCGATGGCGGTAGGCGCGATGCGGCAGGGAAAGCACGCCGCGGTCGAAGTCCCCGCCGCCACGACGGTCGAGGACTGCTGGACGCTGGTGAACGTCTCCGAAAAGACCCGACGGCATTGCATCATGCTGGAGAACTGCTGCTACGGCTACAACGAGCTGCTGGTCCTGAACCTCGTGAAGGCCGGCAAGCTCGGCCGCCTGACCCATGGGGAGTGCGCCTACATCCACGACCTCCGGGAACTGCTGCTGAGCGACGAGGGAGAGGGACTCTGGCGCCGGTATCCACACCTCCAGCTGAATGGCAACCTCTACCCCACGCACGGTCTCGGCCCGGTCGCCAACTACCTGGGCATCAACCGTGGCGACCGGTTCGACTATCTCGTCTCGATGAGCAGCCTCGAGGCCGGCCTCACGGAGTACCGGGATGCGCAGCTGCCGCCGTCCGATCCCAAGCGGCAGGAGCGCTATCGCACCGGCGACATGAACACCTCGCTCATCAAGACGGCGCTCGGCCGTACCGTGATGCTGCAGCACGATGTGGTGAGCCCCCGTCCCTACAGCAGGATCAACATGATCTCCGGTACGCAAGGAACCTTTGCCGACTATCCCGCCCGAATCTTGATCGAGGGGCAGCCGGAGGGGGAGGAATGGGCCGGCCTCGACGCCTACAGGGGGGAGTTCGAGAGCCCGCTCTGGACCCGGGTAGGAGAACTGGCCCGGAAACTGGGCGGGCATGGCGGGATGGACTTCATCATGAACTACCGGATGGTCCAGTGCCTGCGGGAGGGGCTCGTCCCCGACTTGGACGTGTATGACGCCGCGGCCTGGAGCGCGCCCGGGCCCCTGAGCGTGACATCGGTTCAGAAAGGGAGCAAGCCGGTGGAGGTCCCGGACTTCACGCGGGGCGCCTGGCGCACACCCCGGGCGGTGATGGGCTAGGCGCCGTTGGCCGCCGCCACCAGCGCGCGCACCGCGGCCGCGTCCTCCGGCGTACCGCTGTGAATCTCGGTCACCCCGGTCGCCTCGACAAGCGCGGCGGCGTTGTGCGCGCGGACGGAACCGCCTGCCAGGATACCGATCCGTCCCCCCGCCCGGTCGACCAGCGCCCGGATCCTCGGCGTCCCTTTCGTGGCCGTGGCAGCACCCCCGGAGGTCAGCACACGCCTCAGCCCGGCCCGGACCAGTTGGTCCAGCGCGGACAGCTGATCGGCGGTGGCGTCGAAGGCGCGGTGGAAGGTGACGGGGAGCGGCCCCGCCGCGGCCACGATGGCATCGAGTGCCCGCTGATCAATCATGCCCGACGTCGTCAGCGCGCCGGCGACGATGCCGGCCGCACCCTGGTCTGACGCGAGCCGAACGTCGAGGAGAAGCCGCTCGAGTTCGGACGCCGAGAGGACGAAGGGCCCCGGAACGGGGCGCACGAGTACGAACACCGGAATGGACAGGCGGCGGACGCACTCCGCGATGAGCGCGCCGGGAGGGGTAAGGCCTCCGAGTGCGAGCGAGGCACAGAGTTCAACGCGCCCCGCCCCGCCCTCCTCGGCCGCGAGGGCGCCGGGCAGGGTCTCGATACAGGCTTCAAGCAGCACACTTGGCATCATGACAAGATCGCTCCCGTTCCCCAAGGGCGCGAGGCCCCTCCACCCTTCCCTCGCCGCGTTTCGCGCTGCATCTTGAGGGAGTTGCCGGCCCGGTCGCCGGCCCCTGATCCACCCACTGGAGGAATCCCATGCTCAGCCTGACCCTGCTGGCCCTGGCCGGCAGCCTGACCGCCGCACCGGCGGACACGACCTACAACAAGGTGACGCTCCCCAGCACAGTCCAGGTCGCCGGCCACGCGCTGGTGTTAAACGGCGTCGCCCTCCGCAAGAAGGCCATCTTCAAGGTCTACGTCGCTGGCCTCTACCTGGCGGCCAAGTCGAACAACCCCGATGCAGTCTTGTCCGCCGACTCGCCGCGGCAGCTGGTGATGCAGTTCCTGCGCGATGTCGGCAAGGACAAGATGTGCGAGGCGTGGGACGAGGCGCTGGCGAACAACACCCCGAACGCCTCGGAGCAGCTCAAGGCGGAGTTTGTGACCCTCTGCGGCTACATGGAAGACATCCAGAAGGAACAGCAGTTCGTCTTCACCTACGTCCCGGGGACCGGGACCGAGGTCAGGGTCCTCGGCGTGGTAAAGGGCACCATTGCCGGGAAGGACTTCGCCGACGCCCTCTTCAAGGCGTGGATCGGCCCGAATCCGGGGCCGGGCACCGGATTCCGCGACGACTTGATGGGGATCAAGAACTAGGGTTGGCAGGGCGGCGGGTCGGCAGTAGCAGAACGGGCGCACCATGGTGCGCCCGTTCTTCGTTCCGCCCCGCTGCCTGGCCTCATTTCTCCCCTGCCAACCCCGCCATCCGCTCCCGCACGTCCTTCACCTGCGGTTGCAGTACCTCATCGGCATCGCGCCAGAGGTCCACGAAGTCCCCGTAATATTTGAGCGCCTTGGACCGGTCACCCCGGGCCTCGTACATCTCGCCGAGCCGGCGATAGGTTGGGCCGAGCGTGTACGAGACGTCGCCTGCGCTCACCCGGGCCTCCGGCAGGGTCACCGACGCTTCGTAGCGCGCCAGCGCCGAGTCGGGCTCTCCCGCCAGTTCCCACACCTGCGCCGCACTGACAAGATCACAATTCGGGCACTTGAGCTGGATCCGATGCGCATCATACGCGGTGGCGGCGTCACGCCACCGGCCCTCGCCCCGGGCAACCATCGCCTCCCAGTAGATCGAATCTGCCGGAGTCCGACGCTCGGCCGGCCGCTCCCGCGTCCAGTCGGCATGGAGCCGCTTGACGTCGGCCGGACGGCCCGCAATCGCGTAGGTCTCGGCAAGCCCCATGTACCCCCGTTGGGACTCCGGGAGCTTGGCCAGCACGGCGGGCGAGAAGGTGGAGTCGGCGCTGGCCGCGAGTTCCTTCCACTGCCCAAGGAAGTAGGCCCGCTGAACCGGCGTCATCGAGCGGAGATAGAGGACGGTGCCCTCCTGCCCGATGGAGGCCATCGTCTTGGCCAGGTCGGCCCCGATGCGGTCGGCCTCATCGAGCCTCCCAAGCGCGGTAGCGATACCCATCCGCTCCCATTGTTCGGTGACACGGTCGGCGGCCGAGGTCGCCGTGATCCGTGCCGGGTCCCGAAGCAGTGAGTCGGCCTCCCGGAAATCGCGGCGCATGTAGGAGCGGGAGCGGAGCATGTCGTCGGCCCGGCCCGTGGTCGGGTTTCGCCGCCTGAGTTCAGCCAGCGCCGAATCAGCTGCCGCGTCCTTGCCTTGCAACATGAGAGACTGGATCAGATTAATCAGTCCGCTCTGGATCTGTGAGGTGGCCACCAGGTGGCGGAGCAGCACCTCCGCCTCCACCGCCCGACCCTGCGCATTCATTTTCAGACCGAGATTGTTGAGCGCCGTCGGTTCGTCGGGATTGGCGGTCAGCACCGCGCGGTATGCCGCCTCTACCTTCTCGTCATCCTCAGTCACAACCTCGTTGTAGTACGCCTCGGTCAACCCTCGTTCGACTGGGGGGAGCCGATCGCGATACTGATAGGCACGCTTCGCGGCGTCCAGCGCCTCCTCGAAGCTTCCGGGAACCGCCTGGGGCAGCACCACGGCCAGCTTTCGCCAGGCCATGGCAAAGGTGCTGTCCACCGCCACCGCCTGGCGCAGCAGGGGAACCGCCCCCTCCGAATCACCATGGGAGTGCTTGTCCGTTGCCTCGGTGTACAGCCGCAGTGCCTCGAAGGAAGAGGTGGTCACCTGCTCCAGCCGATCGCTGCCCCGGATCCTGCCCAGCGATTCGCCGACCTTTTCGCGCAGCGCCTTCGAGAGCCGGTCCACCGCCGAGATGAGCTGGGAAGCGTCGTTCGCCGTCTCCCGGATCGGGACCAGCGTCTCACCAGTGTTGGCGTCGAGTACACGTGCGGCCAGTGAGTACCCCGACCCGAGCTGGGTGATTTCGCCGGTGATGATTGCCTTGATCCCCTCGCGCCTCGCCACATCGCTGGCCAGCGCCTGGTCCACAGGGGCATCGGCCGGCTTCCCCATCCGCTGCAGGGCCGCCCGCAAATCTCCCGCCTCCACGAGGCGCATCACGTTCGACTGGCCCAGGTCGATCCGGAGCGCCTCGGTCACCGATGCGCCCAGCGTCGGGTCGCTGGTCCGGTTCTCAAACTCGACCAGGATGATCCGGTCCTGCGCCGCGAGGACGCCGGCGCTCATGAGGGTGCTCCCCGGCCCGACCCCCATCTGGCGCGAGATCAGGAAGCCGACGCCGAGCAGCACCACGAGGCCGAGCGCCATCCACCCGCCCGCGATGGTCCGGCGCCAGGTGAACCACCCGTGGTGCGCCGGCTCCGGTTCGAAGCGGAGCGTGCCCATCGTCAGCTGGACGGCGCGCTTCCGTTCCACCCGCCCGGTGTAGGCGATGATCGGGAGCCCGATGGCCATCGCCACGGCCGCCCCCTGCCACACCCAGTCCGGCAGGTCGAAGATCCGCGTCAGGCCAAACGCCGATCCGACCACCACGGCCGAGGCGAAGAGGAAGAGCCCGAGCACCCGGCCTGGCGCATACCGGCGGACGGCGGCGTGCGCATCCTCCCGCGCCGTGGAAATCGGATCGGTGGAGATCGGCGTCGTGCCACCGGTGGGCGTGGCCATCGCGGTCAGGAGCGAGGCAATCTCGTCGGCCGTCTGGATCCGGTCGGCGGGGTTCTTCTCCAGACACTTGAGCACCAGTTCGTTCATCCCGGCCGGAATCGTGTTCCGGTACCGCGCCGGCGGCTCCGGCTTTTCGGTGATGTGCGCGGCCAGCATCCCCTGCGGAGTGGCGGCGACGAAGGGGGTGCGTCCACAGAGCATCTCGTACGCCATCGCGCCGACGGCGTAAATATCGGCGCGCTGATCCACTCGCGGGTCGGCCGCCGCCTGCTCCGGGCTCATGTAGGCCGGCGTGCCGAGCGCAATGCCCAGCGAGGTCAGGTTGGTGTGCCCATCACCGCTGGAAGCGCTGACCGCCTTGGCCACGCCGAAGTCGGTCACCAGCGCGTGCTTCCCCGAGAGCATCACGTTGTCGGGCTTGATGTCGCGGTGCACCACCCCGTGGTGGTGCGAATAGGCCAGCGCATCGACCACGTCGTGCAGGATGCGCAGCACCTCGTTCACCGGCAGGGCGCCCTCTCGGGCCAGCCGGGCCCGGAGCGACTCGCCGTCGATGAACGGCATGACGTAATACGCCAGGTCGGCGTTGGCGCCAGCGGTCAGGAGCTGGACGATGTGGGGGTGCTGCAGCGAGGCCGCGAGCTGGATCTCTCGCTCAAATCGCTCGGCGTTCACGCCGGCGACCATGTCTGGCGGGAGCACCTTGATGACGACGCGGCGCCCGAGCCGGACCTCCTCGGCGAGAAAGACGCGGCTCATGCCGCCCCCGCCAAGTTCACGAAGGATGCGATAGTTGTCGCCCAGGGCCGCGTGCAGGCGGTCCGACAGTTCAGCCATGCATTCTCCGGTGGGGGGAAGCCCGCTAAGTATGGCCCCAAACGGCCTGACAGGGAAGGAAGCCGACCCGGCGGCTTGCGGAGCGGCGGTCGGGAGCGGAAGTTGAACCCAGAGGAGAGTCTCCATGCCCGATTCGGGTTCCCATCGGCAGCACCCCAAACGACAGAACGTGGACATCTTCGGGATGTGCCACCTCGGGCTCGTCCGCAAGGTGAACCAGGATCACTTCCTGGTGGCCAGCCTCCACAAGTCGATGCAGCTGCACCAGACCACCCTCCCCCACGAAGGCATGGGATCTCTCGTGAGTGGCGCCCGGGGCTATGTCTTCCTGGTCGCCGACGGGGTGGGCAGCACACCGTGGGGAGAGCAGGCCAGCGGCTCTGCGCTTCGTGCCATCGCGGACTACGTCATCCACGGCATGGATGTGGAAGCCCTCCCCGACATCGACCACGACCACCGGGTCGTCGATCGACTCCGCCGCTCCGTCGAACATGGACACCAGGCCATCAAGGACGCCGGCGAGGCCGAGGGGAAGCGGGGCATGGCCACGACCCTCACCATGGTGACCATCCACTGGCCCCGTGCCTACGTGATTCACGTCGGCGACAGCCGGGGGTACCGCCTCCGGCAGGGTGTCCTGACCCAGGTGACCAAGGACCAGACGATGGCCCAGGCCATGGTCGATGCCGGAGCCCTCACGCCGGCGGCGGCCGAACAGAGCAGGCTGAAGCACATTCTCTGGAGCGCGCTGGGCGGCAAGGAAGCGACGCCGGAAGTCTCCACCCTCGACTGCGAGTGGGAGGACGTGATGCTCCTCTGCAGCGATGGACTTACGAAGCACGTCTCCGACGAGGAGATCCGCCAGGAGTTGCTGAAGTCGGCATCGGCGGAATCGAGTTGCCACTCGCTGATCGATCTCGCCCTCTCGCGCGGCGGCAGCGACAACGTGACCGTCGTCATCGGTCGACTCCGGGGACCGCGGCCGGCTTGACCTCGGCGACCGCCCCGGTGATTGTTGTCGCTGCTCCTGACCATCTGATCCCCGAGGCCATCATGCGTTTCCGCCTAGCCCTCGCCCTCTGCACCGTGGTTGCGGCCACGCCCGTCGCTGCCCAGACCGGCGGGGGGACCGCCCCCCTCGACTCCGCCGCCACCATCGAGACCGGGCGCAAGTACACCGAGTGGTTCTACACCGATCTCGGTGACAGCCTGATCGCCCACAGTTCGGCGCAGGTCAGGGAAAAGATCACCGCCGCGCAGCTCTCCGAGTTCCTGGGCCAGCTTACCGCGCAGGCCGGCAACGAAGTGTCGGTCGTCGCCGAGACCGTGGTGGGCAAGGACTCACTCTCGGCCTATCTCCGGGAGGCCCAGTTCGAGCTGATCGACGAACCGCTGGTGGTCGCCTTCACCCTGGGCGGCAATGGCGACATCTACGGCTTCTTCATCCGCCCCAAGAGCCAGATGCCGGCGGAACAGCCGAAGTAACACCCACAGAACGGCCAAGCGGGGGTGCGCCGGTTCAGGCGCACCCCCGCTTGGCGCATCCAGGGCAAGGGTCTAGGTACGGGCGGGCGCTGACGCCGGCGGGACCTTCATGTGCACTTTCGGCGCCGAGCCAGGAGCCACCGGTGTGTGCGGTGGCATCTGTCCCTCCCAGTTCATCCGGTTTCGAATTCGGATGTTCGAAGCGGCTGGGACCGTCCACGAGACGGTGGTCTTCTTCTTCATCCGCATGATCTCGAACTTGGCGACGTCGCCGCTGTCATAGCTGCCCAGGATCCGCCGGGCCTGCCCGACGTCGGCCGGCGCGCGGCCGTCGATGGCCAGGATCACGTCCCCGGCCTTGAGGGGCATCGTGGAGTCCGACGGATTCTCCAGGATCAGGATCCCCTTCGAGGTTCCGAAATATTCGCCGAGCCCGGCGTTCATCTCGGCGAGATCGAGCCCAAACGCGCCCCCACCACCGATACGCACGTTGAACTGCTTGTTCATTCCCTCCAGCATCCGCTCGGAATCGAAAAACGCCATCTCGCGATCCTGCATCATCCGGGCGCGCTCCCGCATGAGGGGCGCCAGTTGCACGGAGTAGTCCCCGCCTGGTCCGGAGCGGAAGGAGTAAACCCCGCCACCGAGATCCGCAGCCACGATGCTCGCTTTCCGGTTCGCGGTGCCGCGCCGGTATTCCACCTTGACCGTGTCGCCCGGCGAGAGCGCCTGCGCGAGCTCGACGAGCTTCTGGCCGGGATTCTCTCCGCCGAGCGAAGTGCCACCGAACTTGGTGATGATGTCGCCGGCCTCCAGGCCTGCCTTCGCGGCGGGCCCGTCCGGAGTGACAGACTTGATGGTGGCCCCGAGCTTGTTGTTGGCATCGCCGGCGTTGACGTCCACCATGACCCCGATCCGGGGTCGACCCGGGGTGGCGAACACCATCACGTTGTCGTCCTGGGCGTTAGCTGCAGCGGGGGCCAGGAGCAGCGCACCGAGCGCCAGGGGAATCCACGAACGAGTCATGTGCCTCTCCATCGGAAGTTGTGGGTTACGGAGAAGTAGATGCGGCTGCGGTGGAGATGGTCGCGGAGGGCAGCGGGGCAGCGTCTTTCATTCAGGCATTGACATCAACACTCAGTGTTTGTACGTTTTGTACGTAACGTACGTTTTCTAGACTATATGAGAATTGGAGGCCTGATGGACAGGACAAACCTGCCGGTCTCGATGGCCCGGAACAACTTCTCGGATCTGCTGAATGAGGTGCTGGTCTACGGAGAGCGGGTGGTGCTGGAGCGCCATGGGAAGGCGGTGGCGGCCCTCGTGTCGGTTGCGGACCTCGATCGACTCGAGGCCCTGGATGCGGTAGCGGGAGAAGCGCAGCGAGACTAAGCACGGCCCCCCGCCCCGCAGCCTCCCTGCCCCGCCAAAGAAAACGCCCAGGGCTATTCACCCTGGGCATTGCCCCGCTTGGGATCGAACCAAGACTCTCCTCATCCAGAGTGAGGCGTGTTGCCAGTTACACCACGGGGCAGAACAAGTGGAGCTGAGGGGGATCGAACCCCTGACCTCTGCAGTGCGATTGCAGCGCTCTCCCAGCTGAGCTACAGCCCCCAGCGAGCCGGGGTAAAGTAGCCGACCGGGGGGTGGAGGTCAACGCGAGGAGGCGGGGCCGGGCGGGAGTTGCGGCCCCGCGGCCCCAAGCCGAGCGAGCTGCCGGTCGTGCACCCGCGATAGCGTCAGCAGCGCGGTCACCGCGCCGATGAGCGCCAGGAACATGTCCCACTGCGTGTCCCACACATCACCCTGCGTGCCAAGGAAGGCTGTCGCCGAGTCACCCGTCGCCACCGCCGTCCACCACTCGATCATCTCGTAGAGGGCGCTGAACGCCAGGCAGAAGGCGATCACGACCGACGGGAGCCATCGGCTGCCCTTCAGCGGCGACGTCCGCACCAGGATTTCCCGGGCCAGGATCGCCGGCACGAACCCCTGCGCAAAATGCCCCAGCCGGTCGTAGTGGTTCCGCGCCAGCCCCAACGCCTCGCTGACCCAGAACCCGACCGGCACCTCGGCGTAGGTGTACTTCCCCCCCGCCATCAGAATGCAGGCGTGCAGCGCGAGCAAGGTGTAGAGCAACGGCGTCAGCGGAAAGCGCCGGGCCGTGGCAAGCAGGATCGGAACCCCGATCAGGACCGGGGCCACCTCGAGCACCCAGGTGAACCGATCGTGTGGTGCCACCCCCGACCAGACAAGCACCACCCCGACCAGGGTGAGCAGGAGGATCGGCAGGCGTGTCGAGGGGCCCGTCAACTCGTGGCCGCCGCATCGGGAAAGGGGACGTCCACGATCAGCCCGTCGCGCGCGACGATCGACTCCGGAAAAACGGCCTGCGCCTCGGCAGCCAGCTCGGGCGCCTCCCGGGTGTAGCGGGCGGAGATGTGGGTGAGCACCAGGCGACGCACACCTGCGTCGCGCGCGATCGTGGCCGCTGCGGCGGCGGTGCTATGCCCCGTCTGTTCCGCCTTCTCCGCCTCCTCCGCGGAGAAGGTGGCTTCGTGGACCAGGAGATCCGCTCCGGCGGCCGCTGCCGCAATCGCCGCGCAGGGGCGGGTATCGCCGGAGAGGACCACCTTGCGTCCCGGCCTCGCCGGTCCCACCAGGTCCGTCGGCCCGACTCGGCGCCCATCCGGCAGGTCGACCGTTTCCCCGCGATGCAACCGCCCCCAGAGCGGCCCCTCCGGCACCCCGAGGTCACGCACCCGCTCCGGCTGGAATCGCCCGAGGCGGGTGTGTTCGACCAGGGCGTAGGCGAGGGAAGGCGCCCGGTGATCCGCCTCGACGGCCACCAGGTGGTATTCCGGCCGGCGCACCGTGTCGCCCGGAGCGAGCTCCTCGACCTGGACCGGGAACTTGTTCCGCTCGATGCCCACCGCCAGCGCGTGCTCCAGGATGCGCCGGGCGCCGCGCGGGCCGTAGAGCCGGAGCGGATCGGTGCGGTCCTGCAGGCCGAGAGTGCGGACCAGACCGGTCAGGCCCAGCAGGTGGTCGGCGTGGAAGTGGGTGAAAAAGATGTCGCGTACGGAGAAGCTCACGCCGTACCGCATCATCTGGCGCTGGGTTCCCTCGCCGCAGTCGAACAGCAGCGTCTCGCCCTCACGCGCAAGCGCGAGGGAGGCGACGTTGCGATCCAGGGAAGGAATCGCGGCGCCGGTGCCGAGGAACGTCACGGTGAGGGTCATGGCGGGTGCAAGATAACCCAGGCTCGGGCCTCCGGCCGTCGGGCCGTCGGGTCGCGCTCAGAACATCTTGAGCTGGACGGTCAGCTTGCCGGGCGAGGCCTGGACGGAGTCGATCAGCGCCTGCATCGACTTCATGGTGGCGGTGAGCTGGTCGTAGAGTGCGGGGTTGGTGGCCAGTTGTCCCATGGTCCCCTTCCCCGCGTTCATGTTCATCACCAGCGTGTCCATCCGTGCCGTGGTGGTCGTCAGCTGGGTGGTCAAGCGCGTCAGTCCGGCCGTGGCGCTGTCCATGTTCTCCATCGTACTGGCGAGGGCGGGATTGGCCAGCGTCGAATCGAGGCGCGCGGAAACCGACTGCATCGACACCATGAGCCTGGTCATCTCCGCGGTCGGCCCGGTGCGGGTGTCGGAATAGACCGACATGAGCCGTTCCATCGCCTTGAGCGTCTGGTGGAGGTCGTCGGCCATCCGCTGGTTGAGGAGCGCCTGAGCGCCCACCATGACGGCCCGGGCCTGCTGGCCCAGTTCATCGACCATCCCCCCCATCCCTGGCGCCGTCCGCCCTTCCAGGATCTCGCCGGACGCGTACGGCAGGCTGTCGGTCCCCGGGTCGAGCACGATCTCGACGTCTCCCAACACGCCGACGGCCTCGATCGTCGCGTAGGCGTCCCGGGCCAGGGGGACGTGCTCCGTGAGCGCCAGATCCACGCGGACGCTCCCCACGGATTCGAACACGATACGATCCACTTTCCCGACCTGGACACCCGAGACTTTGACGGGCGTACTCGACTTGACGTTGCCGATGTCCGTGAACCGGACCGGGATCAGGTCGTCCCGGCCGAAGCTCTTGCCGCCGAGCCACATGGCGCCGAGGACGAAGACCGCCACGCCCGCCAGCACGATGGAGCCAACGAGGGCCTCACGCTTGTAGTGCAGGTCCATATACCCTCAGGCCGCGAAGGAGTGGGTGTCGAAATCCCGCTCAAGGAATGCCTTGATGCGGTGGTCCGCGGACGCCAGGAATTCTTTGGGGGTGCCCTGCAGCACGATCTGGCCGTCGCTCAGGAGCGCCACCCGGTCGGAGACCCGGAACGCGCCGCGCACATCGTGCGTCACCATGACGCTGGTCACGCCGAGCGTGACCGCGAGATGCTTGACCAGGCTGTCGATGATGTCCGCATTGACCGGGTCGAGTCCGGAGGTCGGCTCGTCGTAGAGCAGATACTTCGGCCGGCCGGCGATGGCGCGGGCGATGCCCACCCGCTTGCGCATGCCGCCGGAAAGCTCGGCGGGAAACTTCACCGCGGTGTCCGGGGAAAGATTGACGAGCGCCAGGCACTCCGGGACCCGTGCAGCGCAGTAGGCCGCGTCACGGTTCGCCTTCTCGTCGGTGATGCCCAGGCGGATATTCTCGAACACGGTCATCGAGTCGAACAGCGCGCCGTTCTGGAACACGTACCCGATCGTGCTGCGCAGCGCCGCGAGCGCCTTGCGGCCGAGGGTGGGGACGTCCAGTCCGTCGACGACGATCGAGCCGCTGTCGGGATGAATGAGCCCGATGATGTGCTTGAGCAGGACGCTCTTTCCCGTGCCGGAAGGGCCGAGCAACGCGACCGTTTCCCCCTCTTCCACGGAGAAATCCACGCCGTTGAGGATGACCTGCTGGCCGAACCGCTTGTGCACGCCGCGGAGTTCGATCATGGGTGCAGCAGCAGACGGGCGAGGAGCGTGTCGAGCAGCAGGATCGTCACCGAAGTCGCCACCACCGCCGTGGTGGTGGCCTTGCCGACGCCCTCGGCGCCCTGCTGCGCATTGAAGCCCATGTAGCAGGGAATGAGGGTGATGGCTCCCGCGAAGAAGAACGCCTTGATGATCGAATAGTAGGCGTCGAACGGCCGCCAGTAGTACTGCGCGCCGTAGGTGAAATCGGCGTTGCCGATGGGGAGGACCTGTTTCGCGGACCACCAGCCGGCCAGGACGCCGATGGCGTTGGCGAAGATGGTGAGGATCGGAATCATGACCAGCCCCGCAAGGACCCGGGGAATGATCAGGTGCGACATCGGCGACCGGCCGAGACTCTCAAGGGCGTCGATCTGTTCGGTGACCCGCATCGTGCCGAGCTCCGCCGCATAACGGGCACCGATGCGGCCCGCCAGGACCAGGGCGGTCAGCACCGGCCCGAGCTCGAGCACGATGGACTCGACGACCAGGGTGCCCACGACGTAGTACGGCAGGTTCCCCTGGAACTGATACCCGGTCTGCAGCGCGGTCACCGCGCCGGCGAACGCCGAAACCAGCAGGACGATAAAGAGGCTTCCGGCCCCGATGTTCCGCGCCTCGTCCATGGTGCGGGGCAGCCAGATCCGCCATTCTCCGAGCGCGCGGAACAACTCGGCGACCATCAGACTGAAGCGCCCCACGTGAGCCAGGGAACCGATCACCGATCGGCCCACCGCGCGTGGCAAGCTCAGAATGGCAGTCTGTGCAGTCTGCATCGCTATTATCTTGCCCTCCCATGCCTGCGAAGTCCACCCCGAAGCGCTCCCCGGAAGCCGCGCCCGAGTTTCGCCGCCGCCTCCTGCGCTGGTTCCGCCGCCACGGGCGCGACCTGCCCTGGCGGCGGACGCGTGATCCGTACGCAGTGCTGGTCTCCGAGTTCATGCTGCAACAGACGCAGGTGGCGCGGGTGGAGGAGTACTGGCCGAGATTCCTGGCGCGGTTCCCGACCGTGCAGGCTCTGGCCCGGGCCCGGCCGGCCGCGGTCCGGGAAAGTTGGGAGGGGCTCGGCTACTATCGCCGGGCGGCGAACCTGCAGGCGCTCGCGCGCGTGGTCAGCAACGGGCACGGCGGGGCAATCCCCTCGGATACAGACGCCCTCCGCCAGTTGCCCGGCGTCGGCCGGTATACCGCCGGCGCCGTGGCCAGTTTCGCCTTCGAGCGGGCAGAACCGGCGGTGGACACCAACGTGGCGCGAGTACTGCGGCGCGCCTTTCACCCCCGGGCCCGGGGCCCGGCCGGAGAGCGGACCCTCTGGCGGACCGCCGCAGCGCTGCACACCCGCCACGGCCGGTCGGCTTGGGCCTTCAATCAGGCAATCATGGAACTGGGCGCGCTGATCTGCACCGCGCGCATCGCGAGGTGCGACAAGTGCCCGGTACGGGAGGTCTGCAAGACAGGGCGCAAGCTGAGGAAGGAGAACAGGACTTAGGCCCCTCCACGTCCCTCATCCACCATATCGCTTTTCTACCTCGATGATCGAGCGATCTCCCCCACCATCCCCACCACTCGATCGACTTCATCCGGATTGTTGTACACATGCGTCGAGAGCCGCACGAAGTCGAGGTTGTGCTCGGCGACGTGCCGGACCCGGACCGGCCCCATCTTCCAGAGTCGCTGCACCACCTCCGTGCCCACCACGCCGTCCACCTGGAAGGAGACCATCGCGCTCCGCACCTCGGGTGCGGCGGGCGACACCACCCGCACCCCCTGCTGTGCTCGCAGTCCCGCGTCGAGCCGGGTGGCCAGCCCGCGGCTCCGGCGCTCGATGCGCTCGGTCCCGATGGCATTGTGGAACGCGATCGACGCCTGGAACCCGACCAGCAGGCTGTCGTTTCTGGTGCCAACGTGGTCGAACCGATCTCCCTTGAGCGCCAGGTCGTCCCACCCGCCGCTGGCAATCAGCGGCCAGAGCCGGTCGATCCACGCGGAACTGATATACAGGAACCCCGACCCCTTCGGGGCCAGCAGCCATTTGTGCGGACTCGATGCGTAGAAGTCGCAGCCGAGATTCTCAATGTCCAGCGCCAGCATCCCCGGCGGGTGGGCACCGTCCACCACGGTGACGATCCCCCGCTCGCGGGCCCAGGCGGCGAGCCGGCGCACCGGCTGGATGGCGCCGGTGCTGAAGAACACATGCGAAATGCTGAGCACCCGCGTCCGCGGCCCCACCGCCGCTGTCCACGCCTCGAACAACGCATCCTCGCTCGGAGCCGGCATCGGCGGCGGAAAGGTCCTCAGCGCCAGGCCGTGCCGCGCGGCGACCAGTTCCCAGCAACACAGCCCCCCGACGTGTTCCTGCGTGGTCAGGAGGATCTCATCGCCTGGCTGGAGATCGAGCCCCCGCGCCACCACGTTCATTCCCTCGGTCGTGTTGCGGGTAAAGGCGAGGGTCTCCGGCGGAGCGCCGACGAGGGCGGCGAGTTGCGCGCGCAACGCGTGGACATCGAACGGGACCTGGTGGAACACGGTCTCGAAGGCGTGCATGTGGGCTTCGATCGCCTCGAGCACCGGGCGCGGGAGCGCACCCCACGTGCCCGTGTTCATGAAGATGCCGTCGGTAATCAGGAACTGGCGCCGAATCTCGGCCCAGTAGGCCTCGTCGTCGGAATAGCGGGGAATCGAGGGCGGAGCCGCGCCCCGGTTGGCGGCAGACTCGATCCGGGGCAGCCAGGCCGCCGCGGGAAAGAGTGCCGCCGCACGAAGCAGGTCGCGGCGATGCATCAGCGGAGAGGGAAGCTCGCGGCCAGCAGGGCCAGCAGTCCGAGGGTGCCAGAAGCGATGGAGACCGCGACGTGGCGGCGCCGGATGGCCTGGTAGAGCGGCGCGGTCGGCCCCTCTGGTGACACCCGGCCCAGCCGGGCGACCGTGGGCATCCCGATCGCCAGCACGATCAGCGCGCCGAGCAGTCCGGCGCCCTGCATGACAAACATCCACACGGTCGGGGCCATGCCGCTCATGGCGGAGCCGTACATCCGGAGCGACAGCATCACCCCGGAAAGAATCATGAGGAAGGCGCCCGGGCCGATCAGCAGTTTGTGGACCGCCACCTGCCCGCGGGCGATGGCGGCGAGCGCGGCGCCCGACTCCTTCTTGCCCACGATGCCATACACCATCGAGCCGAGGCCCGCTCCAAGCCAGAGTACCTGTCCCACGTAATGGAGGAAGAGCCAGGTTCGCATGTCAAGTCGTTTCCGAAAAGAGGTGAGCGTCGATTGGATGGCGGCCACCGAAGCCACCGTCAATGTCGTGCCAGTGGGAGACGCGGGCCTCCCCGTGCTTCCAGCAGAGGTAGACCGGCCGGTCGTCGCGGAGCGACAAGAAGTCCACCAGCCCCCCCTCGAACCCTTTGAAGATGCAGCCGAGGGCCGCCAATTCGGTCATCAACTCGTGAATCCGGAGCGCAAGCGCCTCGGCCGCCAACCGGGCGGCGAGCACCTCCGCCGGTTCCACCTGCTCGTCCGCCGTCCGCGTACCGGGGTCGACCGCAATGGCCAGCTCGAACCGCTCGACCGCCAGACGCCAGTCGGTGTGCACGGCAAGCAGGTCGCCGACGATTGGGCGAACCAGCGGCAGCACACGGTTCGCCTCGTCCACGGTGAAGAGCCGTGGGTCCTCAGCCATGATTCTGCTCCTGTGCCAGGGCTGCGCGCATGGTCTCGTATCCCGCCTGTTCAAATTCGGTGAAGAGCTCGGCGGCAAAGGTGGCGCGCCGGGGGAGCGGGGGCCGCACATGCACCAGCCGGGGGCGGCCAGGCGTCAACCGCCACCGGGCGACTGCATCCTGTGCCTGCTGCGCCATGAGGGCCCCTTCCCCCATGTCGTGCGCCAGCAGGAGGCCGGGGCCGCGCACGCGCTGCTTCGGTGGCGGCTCGTCGAAGCCCGGCCCCACATCCACCGCCACCACGACGTCCGCCTCGAAACGCGCCGCGATGTCGAGTGGCAGGACCGCCCGCAGTCCACCATCGGCCAGCCGCCGCCCCGCCGCCTCAACGGGGGGATAGTACACCGGTAACGCTGTGGTGGCCGCGAGCGCATCTTGCAGCGGGAGGTCCAGCCCGCCGTCACCCAGGGTCAGCAGTTCACGGGTGTCGACATCCACCGTGGTCAAGGTCAGCGGGTGCCGCAACTCTCCGAAGGTCCGCTGCGGCACCAGGCGGCGGAGCGTCTCATGGAGAGGCTCGGCGCGGAGCAGGGAGCGGAACCAGAGTCCGGCGATCGGCGCGAACGCCCTCGGCCGCGCGACCTGGGTCGCCTTGACCGCCTGAAAGCGCTGGGACAACTCGGCGGCCGACGCGCCGGAAGCGGCTCCCGCAGCGATCACACCGCCCATCGAGGTCCCGACATACCGCGTCGGCCGGAGCCCAGCCTCCTCCAGGGCCCGGAGCGCGCCGATCTGCGCGGCAGCCTTTGCTCCCCCGCCGCCGAAGACGGCGGTGACGCGCTTGGCCGTCACGCGCGACGCACACTCTCGCGGTGCTGTCGCGCGGCCTCGTAGCGGGCCTTTTCCTCCGGCGTCTCCGCCACCAGGCGCGGGACGCGGGTCGGCTTCCCGTCCGCATCGATGGCCACGAAAATGACATGCGCGGTGTTGGTGTGCCGGCGCTCGCCGGTGCTCACCTTCTCCGAGTAGACATCGACGGTGATGTCCATCGAGCTGTTGCCCACGTAATCCACCGTCCCGCAGCAGGTCACCAGCGCACCGATCGGAATCGGCTCGCGAAACTCGACACGGTCGATCACGGCGGTGACGACCGGCCCTCCCGCATGCCGAATGGCGGCGACCGCCGCCGCCTGGTCCACCATCGACATCAGTTCGCCCCCGAAGAGATTGCCCAGCACATTCTGCATATGCGGCATGACGAGCTTCGTCAGCTCGGACCGCGAATAGGACATCGGGCGCGATTCAGGAAGCATGCGGCAGGTCCTCAGTAGTCGACGGGGCGGAGGTAGTACTCCCCAATGGCCGTCTGGCTCAGCATCGCCACCGTCGGGAGGCGGCGTTTCCAGTGGGTGCCGTCCAGCCGGGCGCGGACCAGCTCGACCTCGGCGGCCGTGAACCCGAGCAACACAACCTGCTCCGGACGGTATCCTGACAGGAGCCAGTGGAGGATGCCGTCGGCGCGTGCGTAGGTGATGCCGAAATCGCCTTCGTCCGTCTGGCCCTGGATCAGGTCGGCGCTCGCCGGCTTGTCGATGATCACGCCCGGCACCCCGACGTGACGGGCCAACGCCCACACCTGGGTCTTGAAGAGGTCACCGATCGGGTTGACCGGCGGCGAGTCGTCCGCGTGCCAGGTGAAGTACCCGAAGAGGCGCTCCGTCTTGTTGCCGGTCCCGATCGGGAGCGCACGAAGCCGAGCGGACAGATCGAACAGGGTGATCATCCGCATCCGCGCCATGATGTTGCCGAGCGCGGCCGGGGACGTTGGCTCCCCGATGGCTCCGGCGATCCCATCCACGCCCGCCGACATGTCCACCGTGCGACTCGGAATGCCGAGTGCGTCGATGACCAGCTGCGCGTGGGCAAGGCTGTCGGGGCTCGAGGTGCGGTACGGCATGCGCACCGCCGTCACCTGGTCCTTGCCCAGCGCCTCGACGGCCAGGTAAGCCACCAGGGCGCTGTCCACCCCACCCGACAAGCCGAGCACGACGCCCTCGAAACCCCGGCGGCGCTGGATTTCGTCCCTGATGAACTCCACCAGCCACCGGCGGGCCAGTTCGGCATTGATGACGAGTGGGTCGGCGGCGGGGGGAGAGGTGGCGACGGCAGGCCGAACCCGGCCCGCGGAACGGCCCTCCCAGGTCGCGGCCGCTGTCGAGGCCCCCGGAGCACGCCCCAACTCCGTGAGCAACCGGGGGAGGCGGTTCCGGAGGTCGGCGAGCAGGGGCTGTTCGGCGCGCACCCGAGTGATCTCTTCGAAGTCGAGGTTGACCCGTGTGATGCCCGACTCGAAGAGCGGCCCCTTGGCCAGAATGGCCCCCGAGGGCCCCGCCACGACCGAGCCGCCCGCGAACGCCTTCCCCCCCTCGAAACCGACCAACTGCGCGACCGCCACGTACATCCCGTGCTCGGACGCGGAATCGGCCGCGAGGCGTTCCCAGCGCTCGAGATTGGCGGGCGCTTCCGGGCTGTCGAGCCCGCGGGCCGGCGTGGCGCTGACGACGAGAAGCACCTGGGCGCCGTCGAGCGCCGCCAGCGTGGGCATCAGGGAGTGCCAGGCGTCCTCGCAGACCAGCATCGCCGCCCGTCCCCATGGCGTCTCGAAGGCGCGCACCTCGGAACCCGCCTCCACAAACCGCTCCTCGTCGAACACCCCATAGGTCGGGAGGAACACCTTGCGATGGACATGCCGGATGACCGGCGCGGCTTCGCCGAGCGACAGGTAGATGCAGCTGTTGTAATGGCAGTTGCGCCAGAGTTCGTAGAATCCGATCGCGAGGTCAACGGAAGGAGCACCGGAGGCGCGATGCGCGACGGCGATGTCATCCGCCACCTGCTCGGCGGTCCGCGCATGCTCGCGCACCCCGCCCTCGAGGAAATACCCGCTCAGGGCGGCCTCCGGCAGGAGCAGGAGGTCGGGCGGCTCCGCACTGGCGCCTGCGTCCCTGAAGCACGCCTCGAGCTGCGCGAGATTCTCTGCGTAGGCGCCCTTGCGGGGCCGAAACTGCACTATCGCGAGGCGGAGCATGCGGGTAATCTAAGGACTCGCGCGGTGCAGGTAAGGCCGCCGCAGAAGTCCGGGCCTGTCACGGAGCGTGGGATGATCTACTGGATCGCGTTCGGCAGCGCCCTCGGGGGCGCCGCACGGTTCTCGCTGGGCGGGCTGGTCCAACGGTGGGTACCGGGCGAATTCCCACTTGGTACCCTCGCCGTCAACGTGGTCGGCTCACTGGTCCTCGGATTCATCGTGCGCTACGCGCTGGAAACACCGGCGGTGAGCGCGGATATGCGCGCGTTCCTGACCATGGGCTTCTGCGGCGGATTCACCACCTTCTCGACCTTCAGCTATGAGAGCGCCACCCTCCTCGAACGGGGCGAGTGGTCGCGCCTGGCGGTCTATGCCGGGTTGAGCGTTCTGCTGACCATCGCGGGCGTGCTGATCGGTGCTGCGCTGGCGGGACAGGCGCTCACCCTCCGGCGTTCGATCTAGGAGATCGGCTATGCATGGCCTGACCGGCGAAGGCACGCTGATGCGGATCCATATCGGTGAGCGCGACAAGCACGAGGGCAAGCCGCTGTATGCCGCCATTGTCGAGCTCCTGCGCTCCCGCGGCCTGGCCGGGGCTACCGTGACACGCGCCATCATGGGATTCGGGGCGACCGCGCGCCTCCACACCGACTCCGTCCTCCGCCTGTCACTGGACCTCCCCATCGTCGTGGAATGCGTGGACGCGGAGGACAAGCTCCAGGCCGTCCTCCCGGACATCGACGCCATGATGGGCGGCGGCTTGATCACCCTCGAGCGGGTGCGGGTCATCGCCTACCGGGGCCAGCAACCGTGACCGGTGACGGGCTCCTCGCCGCGCTGGCCGGCATCGCCAACGCCTGCGCGCCGGTTCCCGGCCTCGTCACTGGCGGTCAACCGACCGACGCGCAGATCCGCGCCGCGCACGCCGCGGGCGCCGTCACCCTGCTCGACATCCGCGACCCGATGGAGCCGCGCCCCTTTGACGAACCGGAGCTCGCCGCCTCCCTGGGGCTCCGGTACGTCAACATCCCGGTGTCGGGCGCGACGCTCGACGACACCACCATGGAGCGAGTCCTCGCGGTCTTGCGCGACGAGTCCGCCGCGCCGGTGTTCTTCCACTGTGGAAGCGGCAACCGGGTGGGTGGGGCGCTGATCCCCTATTTCATGCGTGACCACGGCATGGAAGAGGACGACGCAGTGGCGCTCGCGATGCGGGTTGGACTCCGGGGAGCCGACCTGCTGCAGTGGGGCCTCAGTTACGCCTACCGCCACGCTGGATAAGCAAACCACCGGGAACCGGGATTCAAGACAAACGGGGCCCCGGCTGATGCCGGAGCCCCGTTCAGACTGTTGACCGAGCCGCTAGATCTTGCCGCCCGGTTTTCCTGTGGGAACCGTGGCGGAGGCGCCAGTGGTGGGCGTCTTTCCGACGTACATCCCGCCGCTGAATCCGGAGCTCGTCGTCGCTGGCGGCGGGGGCTGCGGACGGGGGCCGGACGATCCCCCCGCCATTCTCGCCCGCTCCACCGCCAGCGCATGGTAGCCCCGTTGCCGATCCATGACTTCCTTGTTCTCCGCCGCCCGCAGCTTCCAGAAGAAGAGTTTGTCGCGGTAGTCGCCAACCCCGAGTCCAAATTCCCAGTTGGAATAGAGGCAGCGCTCGCTCCAGCTGCAGGGATTCATCAGCGGCGCCACGCCAACCACCTGGACTCCAGCGCCTGATTCCTGAGGTGCCTCTTCTACCCGCAGCACTTCAATCCCCTTCGCCACCGTCGGCGCGGCATCCGGAGCCACAACCTGGGGCTCGGCGGGAGCCGAAGTTGGGGCTTGCATCAGGGCGAGGGCGAGGAGCAAGGGGGTGGCCATGGCGCGTCTCCCAGTTATGGTGACCCAGTATAGGATTTGGTGACGCGTTCCGCCAGACGCCCAGCGCAAGGACCCCCGAGCCTCAGCCCCGGGGCCGCTATCCACGCTATCGGCCCCGCCTGCCCCCACCGCCACCCGCCACCCCCACCCGAGGGTGCGCCACCCCGACTGCCCCCGCCACCGCTCCCGCCACCACTCCTGGCCCCACCACCACTTGAACCGCCGCCACTCCCTCCGCGTGCTGCTGGCGGCGTTCCCGACGAGCCGCCTTGCGGCCTGGCGGTCTGCCCGCCGCTCGCCCCAGAACCCGACCGCCGTGAGGGCGTGGCGGCGCTACCACCTCTCCCCTGGGTTGCGGCCGAGCCCGCGCTGCTGCGACCACTCGAGGGGGCCGTGGGAGAAATGCGAGGCCGCCCCGATACCGCCGGGCGCTGCTGTCCATCCGCGGTCCAGCCTCGGGCCCGAGTGCTGTTGGCGGAACCGCTCAGCGTCGAGCGGGCCCGCGGTGCTGCACCTGCCGCTCCGGTGGTCGGGCGGCGGGCGCCGCCTGAAGTAGCCCCCACCGCCGCTCCGGTCCCAGTCGTGGGCCGCCTGGCGCTCCCACCGGTGGTGCCACCGGACGGCTGACCGTCCGAACGGCCGGACTCCACTCGAGGAGCAGGGCGACTGGCGGGACGGCGGCCGGCCTCGGCCCGGCCACTGATGGTGGCGGCGTCGCCCGCCAGGCGATCGGTCCCAGTCATTCCATACGTTGGCCTGTCGCGGTAGGTCGTCTGGAAGACCGAGGACCGGGGCGCGAACGCGTCGCCGCGCGGCCGATAGGGGTTCCCGACCGAGGTCACGGTTCCACCCGGCTTGAAGGAATAGGGGCGATAGCCAGGGTAGCCACCCGCACCGGGGTAGCCGGGGTAATAGCCGCCGCCGGGATAGCCATAGCCGGGATAGCCATAGCCAGGATATCCGTAGCCAGGATAGCCCCAGCCATAGCCAGGATAGCCCCAACCGTAGGCCGGATAGCCCCAGCCATAGGCAGGGTAGCCGTACCACGGGCTGTAGCAGCAGGGGGAACCGAAGGAAATCCCGATGCTCCAACCACCGGTGTAATAGGTCGGCCAGGGCCAGCCACTGACTCCGATGTAGGTGGACGGAGCATCGCTGGCGTATGCGGAATAGGAGTAGACGATGTAGCGATCAACGGCATAATCGAAGCCCTGATCGGTAAAATGCAGCGCGAGGTCTGTGAGCTGGCTCTCGGGATCGTCCGCGGCGCTGTACAGATCGAAGACGGAGTAGTCCCAGTGATCGCCCCGGACGAAATCAGCGTACCGGAAGGGCGACTTGGACCACGCCGCATACACCATTCCGCTGCCGCCGGCCTGATCGAGATAGAAGGAACCGCGATTGTCGCGGCCCACCACTTTGTAGGTCTTGCCGCCCCGGATGAAACTGTCATCGCCCGGGTCGAGCGGAAAGAGAACGCGGACGCGCCCGTCTTGATCGGTCTGGAGAAGGAGGACATAGCCATCGGCATTGGCCCGGAACTGGACCTTGGCATACTCGCCGCGGTTGTATTGACCACCGTCATTCAGTGTGACGGTAATCGGCGGGGGCGGCCCGTCGGCGAGGGACGCCGCGACCGCGATCGACGCGAGCAGTGTGGTGAACATGTTTCCTCCTGGCAGTGCCGACGGGAATGCGGAGTAGCCCGCCTGCGATCTCTCAGGACAATAGCGAGGGTCGTGCCACGATGTAAGGGGTTGTGCAACAAGGGCTTACGAGTTTAAGCCGGATCCAGACCGTCCGCCCGAGGGGACGAACGCTACCCTTCCCGTCCCCCCGACCAGCGGTGCCAGTACATCCTCAACTCCGAGATCTTCCCCCCTGCTGTCTCGCAGAACATCGCCCCGCGCGCCTCGACCCACTCCCCGGTGCGGCGGCGCCGGAAGGTGACCTTGTACTCGGCGGAGAACCACGGCCCGACGGCGAAGATCTCGCCGCTCGAGAAGGTGACTTCAGCCTGGTGCACAGGAACATCTCTCCAGTACAGCAGGATCGCGTCACGCCCCTTCCGCGGCGCGCTGAACGGAGTTTCGATGAACACGGCCTCGTCGCCAAATACCGACATCAGCAACGGCACGTCACCCTTGGCCCAGCCCTTGCCGAAGGCATCGACCAGCGCGCGGCCCAGGGCGTGGGTGTCCGGCGGCGCGCTTGCCGCCGACGCCGAAGCGTCCGACATTGGGGTTGTCTCCATGCGATCAAATCTATCACGCAAGTTCGGGGGCTGCACCCTCGTGGCGCTGGCGCTGGCCGTTGGCCCAGCCGGGGCCTCGGCGCAGGAGCCGTGCGCCGGGGTGGCGGCCGACCTGGCCGCTGGCTGGCAAGCCTACCGGGATGATTCCCTGCCGGTCGCGTCGAAGCGATTCACCATGGCGTCCGAGTGTGGAGCCCTTGGGGCCGTGGTTGGGCTCGGCTTCGTGGAATTGCGGCTCGGCAAGCTCTCGTCTGCCGATTCACTATTCGCCGTCGCGCTGGCTCGCGACTCCCTGCAGGTCGACGCCTGGGAGGGCGCGGCGCGGGCCGCCTGGCGGCGGGGAGACCACGCCGCGACCGCGCGAGCCGCCCGGCGCGCGCTCGACCTTGCGCCGGACCGGACAGACCTGCGCGAGCTGCTGACCGAGGCGTCCCCCGACTGGGACCGCCCCCCGCTCGCCCGGCGAGCCCGGCCCGAACAGCTCGGCCTGGTTTCGCGCACCGCCGGCACCGGCTTCGAGGTGCGGAACGCCATGAACCGATGGATCCCGTTCTACATGCAGGGAGTCAACCTGGGCGTCGCGCTCCCCGGCCGATTCCCGTCGCAATTTCCCACCGACTCGGCGCTGTACTCGGGATGGTTCGATACCCTCTCGGCCATGAACGCCAACGTGCTCCGTGTCTACACCATATTGCCCCCACCGTTCTACCGGGCGCTGCGCGCCTGGAACCTGGTGCACCCGACGATCCCACTCTGGCTGGTTCACGGGGTCTGGACCGAACTGCCGCCCGAGCACGACTTCGACGATCCGGAGTGGAAGGAGGCGTTCCGATCGGAAATGCGGAGCGTGGTCGACCTGCTCCACGGCAGCGCCGACATCCCGCCGCGGCCGGGGCACGCCTCCGGCCGCTACGATGCCGACGTCTCCCGGTGGACGGCAGCCTACATCATCGGCCGGGAGTGGGAGCCGTTCGCCGTGACGGCATTCGATTCGGCGCATCCTGGATCACGCGCCTACGCGGGGCGCTACCTCTCGGTGGAGGGGGCGCCGGCGATGGACGTCTGGATGGCGGAGCAGTGCGACTACCTCCTGACCTATGAGGTGGAGCAGTGGAACGCCCTCCGGCCGATCGCATACACCAACTGGCCGACGCTGGATCCCCTCATTCATCCGACGGAGTCCGGGGCAGCGGAGGAACGGGAGTGGCGCCGCCGAGCCGGCCGGCCAGTGGCGGGCGACAAGCTCGAGTATGAGAACGACGCCATCGGTCTTGACGCCAACCTGATCCGACCGACCGCGCAGAACCCCGCGGGCTGGTTTGCGAGCTACCACGCCTACCCCTACTACCCCGACTTCCTGCTGTACGACCCTGGGTACCGCCACGCGCGCTCGAGCGAGGGCGCATCGACCTATTTCGGCTACCTGCGCGACCTCCAACGGCACCATGCGGGAATCCCGTTCGTCGTCTCGGAGTACGGCGTACCCTCGAGCCGGGGTAACGCGCACCTGCAGCCGCAGGGATGGGACCACGGCGGTCACAGCGAAATGGAGATGGCCGCGATCGATGCCCGGCTCACCCGCGAAATCCGGGAGAGCGGTGCCGCGGGGGCGATCATCTTCGCCTGGATGGACGAGTGGTTCAAGAAGAACTGGATCGTGATCGACTTCGAGCAGCCCGGAGAACGCAACCGCCTCTGGCTGAACGCGATGGACGCCGAGCAGAACTACGGCATCCTGGGCCAGTACCCGGGCACCGCCGCCGACCGCCCCACCCTCGGGGGCGATCCCGGGCCCTGGCGTCGTCTACAGACGGTGCAGTCCGGGACCGGGCTCCTCCGGGCGATCCGGGCGGGGAGTGACGAGGCCTATCTCTACTTGGCGCTCGACCTGCCGCGTGGATCCTTCGATTGGGACACCGTCGGCGTCATGCTGGCGATCGACACCTATCTGCCCCGCGCGGGTCAGTTGACGCTGCCCGGCGGCCTGATCCAGAGTGAGATCGGCTTCGAGTTCCTCCTGGACCTGCGGAGCCCCTCTGACGCGGCGATCCGGATCCTCCCTTCCTACAATCCGTATGTGGGTGAGGCAACGATCTTGGAGGGTGACGATTTCGGCGGATTCTACCGCCGGCCCGTCACCATCGGGGTGGCGCGGGATGGCTGGTTTGCCCCCATGTTCGTCATCACCAACCGCGCACGATTCGGACGGGACGGCGCCTTTTATCCCGCTCAGGGATACGACCGGGGCCGCCTGGTATTCGGCGTGGATGCCGAGAACAGCCTTGCCGACTGGTACGTGGACTCGACCGCGGGGCTCCTGCAGGTTCGGATTCCCTGGGGGCTCCTCAACGTGACCGATCCTTCCAGCAAGACAGTGCTATATGACCGGGACGATCAGCGGGGTGGCGACTTCGGCACCGCGATCACCGACGGCGTTCGAATCGGCGCCCTGGCCTATCGGTCCGGCGAGGCCCCCCGGCTCCTCGCGGCGCTCCCCGCCGTGCGGGGTGGCCAGTGGCGCGCTGGCGACTTCACCCCCTGGACGTGGGCAGGCTGGGACGAACCCGTCTCGCACAGTCGGCTGAAGCCGGTGTACGATTCACTGCAGGCGACCTGGAAGGCCCCGTGACCAAGTCCGCCTCTCACTTCAAGTGCTTGGAGCCGATGTGACCCGCGGTCTCTCGGGATGGTTGCTCGTGGGGGCGCTGCTCTCATATCCCGCTATCGGATCGGCACAGGTGGCCGACGCCGATGCCGCCTGGAATCAGGGGCGCTACGGCGCGGCCCGAGAGGCGTACCTGCGCACCCTGACTGAAGACCCCGCCTCGGTCCGCGCGAGTTACCGGCTGGGCGTCCTCGCCGCGTGGGACGGAAATCTCGATTCCGCGCTCGCCTTCCTGGCTCAGGCGCGCGCCGCCGACCCCGCTGACCCCGATGTGCGCGCCATGGAAGCGACGGTCCTGAGCTGGGCAGGCCGGTATACGCAGTCGCTGGCCCAGTGGGACAGCCTCATTGCGCTGTATCCCGCGCGGCTGGACGGCCTGGTGGGCAAGGCGCGCACGCTGTCATGGGGCGGTCGGGAGGAGGAGGCCGACTCACTCTATGCCGCGGTGCTGGTGCGCGACCCGACCAACGCCGACGCGCTCAATGGACGGGCGCAACTCGCCTTCTGGGATGGGAAGACGACGGAGGCGATCGCCGGGTACCAGCGAGCGATCTCCTACCGGCCCGATGACGTTGCTGCCCGGCTCGGGTTGTCCCAGCTCTACCTGTCCGTCGGGCGGCAGCGCGCCGCGCTCGCCGAAGCCGACAGTGCCGTCGCCCTCGCACCGACGAACCGGGAGGCGCTCCGAGTGCGCCAGACCGTCGTCCGGGCGATGCAGGCTGCGGCCGACATCACCCTGGGCTGGAGCGACGATACCGACGACAACGAGATGTGGTGGCAGACGGTCGCCGCGACGACTCCAGTCTCGGACCGGGTGCGCGGATTCGGGTCCGTCGGCGCGTACGAGGGGCGCAGCGGGCCGGAGGTGAGCGCCACGCGCGGCGTCGCTGAATTCGGCGCGACATACGCGCAAGACGCCTGGCGGCTGAGCGGGGCCATCGGGGTGCAGGGGCTCTGGCCCGACTCGGGCGTATCCCGCAGCGTGCTGACCGGGCGGATGGCCGCGTCCTACCGGATTCGACCCTCCATCGGCGTCGGGGTGAGTTACGCGCACTTCCCCTTCGCGGAAACGGCGTATCTCATCGGCGCCAACCTCGATATCGATGCGGCGGACGCCACGATCGAAGCCACGGCGGGCCCCGGTGTGTCACTCAGCGCGGGCGGGGGCGCCGGATGGTTCAGTGACGGCAATGTGCGGACATCGGCGGTCCTCGCGGCCACGAAGCAGCTGCCCAAGCACTTTTTCGTCGGCGGCCTGGTGCGCATGGTCTGGTTCAAGGAGACGGTGGCGGGCTACTTCTCTCCCGACCGCTTCGCGGTGGTGGAGGCGCGCGGCGGGTACGCCCGGACGGGAGTGGACTGGGAGACGCGGGTGAGTGCCGGCGCGGGAGTCCAGCAGATCGGCAACACCGGACCGTGGCAGTTCGAGGGCCACATCGAGGGACGTGCGGCGTGGTGGTTTTCCCAGCGCAATCGTCTCGAGGCGTTTGCGGGGGTGACCAACAGCGCCTACCTGTCGGCGACCGGCGCCTACCGGTGGGGAACGGCGGGACTGGTGATTCGACTCGGACTTTGACCGCCTGCAGGTCTAGTCCACGTCGGTCGGACCGAATGGATGTTCGATGGACAGATAGACGAGCCACTGGTCTTCCTCGCGGTTCGTGAGGTTGAGCGGCCGTGCGAGCCCAGGCACGAGTTGCACCGCCCCGAAATTCACGGCCCAGCGCACGCCGGGGCTGATCACGTAGGTCGGCGCGTCTCCCGCGACGCCCAGATAGAGGCCCTCCACCAAGAAGTTCATCCAGGGCGTGGTGAGCCAAACGAGACTTCCTCCCACGTTGGCAAGCGCCGGGCCCAACCCCACCGTCGCCCCCAGATTCCAGTGCGTGACCACTGCCGAATTCAGCACCGCCGTCAGTGGGAGGTTGGCCTGCATCGCGAGCCCACCGGCCGCGCTGGTCCCCACGTCCGCGATGAGGGTGACGCGCGGCGACAAGATGAGCGCGGCGTTCGGGTGTCCGATCATCTGGCGTCGATAGTTGAGCGAGAGCGTTCCGTACTCCGCGCCAGCCCCGTTGTCGAGGATGGTCAGGCCGGCACTTACCTGGTCCCGGAGCCCGCCGGCAGGCCATTCGTCAGTCAGGTTGAATACCCAGCGAGCGCCCTGCCCGCTCGTGAAGACGCCGATATGTTGCACGACACCGCGGTCCTGGTTGTAGGCTTCCTCGATGAGGAAGCTGTTGTCGCGAATTGGCGCGGGAGATTCCTGAGCAACCGCGATCTTCACCGCGCCGAGGCAGATCACGACGCCGAGCGGCGCCAGCCGCGTCAGAGCCACCCGCGGAAGGTCTCGATCAGCAGCCAGAGGTTGAGTGCCCCGATGACGCCGGCGATCACCCAGGCGAGCACCTTCAGCCACCGCGGACTGACGAACACTCCCATCTTGGCCTTGTCACTGGTGAAGATCACCAGCGGCACGACGGCGAACGACAGCTGCATGCTCAGAATGACCTGGCTCAGGATCAGCAGCTGGCCGGTGCCCCGCTCCCCGGAGATGGCTGTCACGATGACGGCCGGAACGATGGCGATCAACCGCGTGATCATGCGCCGGAGCCACGCCGGCAGCCGGATGTTGAGGAATCCCTCCATGACGATCTGACCGGCGAGGGTGCCGGTGATGGTCGAATTCTGCCCTGAGGCCAGCAACGCCACTGCAAAGAGCACGCTGGCCATCGTCGTGCCCAGCAGGGGCGCAAGGAGCTGGTGCGCGTCACCGATGTCGGCCACGCCCTGGTTACCGGTGGTGTGGAAGGTGGCCGCCGCGAGGATCAGGATGGCGGCGTTGATGAAGAAGGCAAAGAAGAGAGCCAGCGTCGAGTCGATGGTGGCGAACTTGATCGCCTCGCGCTTGCCCACCACCGTGTCGCCGAAGTTGCGAGTCTGCACGATCGAGCTGTGCAGGTAGAGATTGTGCGGCATGACGGTGGCGCCCAGGATGCCGATCGCAATGTAGAGCTTGGACTGGTCCGAGATGATCTCGGTGGTTGGGATCAGCCCGCGCAGCATTTCGCCGAGGGCCGGCTGGGCGAGAATGAGCTCGATGGCAAAGCAGGCACCGATGGTGGCGACGAGGACGATGACGAAGGCCTCGAGCCAACGAAAGCCCCGGTGCTGCAGCAGCAGGATCAGGAGCACATCGACCGCAGTGATGCAGACGCCCCAGAGCAGCGGAATGCCGAAGAGCAGGTTCAGCGCGATGGCGGAGCCGATGACCTCCGCCAGGTCGCAGGCCGCAATGGCGATTTCGCAGAGCACCCAGAGGACGAAACTCACCGGGCGCGAATAGTGATCGCGGCAGGCCTGCGCCAGGTCCCGGCCGGTGGCGATGCCAAGCCGGAGCGCGAGCGCCTGGAGGACGATGGCCATCAGGTTCGAGAGCAGGATGACGCTGAGCAGCGTGTAGCCGAAGCGGGCGCCGCCGGCGAGGTCGGTGGCCCAGTTGCCCGGGTCCATGTACCCGACCGCCACCATGTATCCGGGGCCGGCGAAGGCCAGCATCTTGCGCCACCACGGGGCCCCGGCCGGGATCTGGATTGTCCGGAACGACTCAGGGAGGCTGGGCGACGTGCGCGGGTGCCGCCACCCCTCGGTGAGTTCTTCGATCGGGGTGCCGCTGGCGCTCATCGGGCCTCCCCGCGGGAGCAGAGAAGGATCCCGGCCAGTTCCGCGCCGAGCAGCTGCTCCTGCCCGCCGGCGCGCACGGTCAACGGCCCGCCGAACGGCTGTCGGCTGGTGACGACGACGGCCGCGCCTGGCACCAGCCCATGCTCCGCGAAGTACCGCAGACGATCGGCCTGCCCCGTCTCCACCCGGCGCAATTCCACCGACTCCCCGACCGGCACTTCTGAAAGCGGCGTGTAGACCAACTCGACCATGGAGCCATCGGGAGCCGGTATGGGATCGCCGTGGGGGTCGACACTGGGATTTCCCAGGGCCGTGGCCATGCGCTCGATCAGCCCGTCCGAGACGGCGTGCTCCAGCCGCTCCGCCTCCTCGTGGACGGTGTCCCAGGTGTAGTCGAGGAACGCCACGAGATAGGACTCAAGGACGCGGTGCCGCCGCACCATCCGGAGCGCCGCGCGACGACCAACCCTCGTCAGCTCCACTCCCTTATACGGGACGTGCTCAAGCAGCCCCTGCTCGGAGAGCCGCTTGACCATGCCAGTCACGGAAGCGGGGGCCAATTCCAGGAGGTGAGCGATCTCGGTGGTGCCCGCAGGGGTGCCGCCGAGGGAGAGGCGGTAGATCGCCTTGAGGTAATCCTCGACGGAGCGGGTCAGGGTCGGCGACGTGGCAGGCGCCATGATCACAGCCAAAATTAGGGTTACCTAAATTTAGTTTACTGTGACCCTAAACGCAATCGTCTCATGTGAGAGGCGGGAACCCGATCTACTGTCTTGATGAGGGCACGAGGCGCCGATGCGATGCAGGAGCGGCGAGCGCTGACTTACGCCTCGGACAGGATGGAGACCAGGGGGGCGAGGATGCGCTCGGTCATGCCCCAGATGGGCAGCGGGCCGACGTGGTAGGCGGGAAACTCGCGAATCGCGTCGCCAAGCCGGATGTTGAAGGGCCGGTAGGCATCCGGATGGAGCAGCGACTCCCATTCGACCCAGAGGTGGTCGGCGACCTCATGATTGGGCGTGACCACCGGCCGGTGCGAGAGGAGAAAGAGGAAGGGTCGAACCATCAGCGGTGGAAGATGCGGCGAGCGGGGTGCGACATCGTCCAGCACGCCGGCCAACTCAGCAGGGTCGAGATCGATGCCCACCTCCTCATGCGTTTCTCGAATGGCCGTCTGCAGCAGGTCCGCATCGCCCTGGCCACTCCGGCCGCCCGGGAGTCCCATCTGTCCCGACCAGGGATCGCCGAGCCGCTCGGCACGGCGGATCAACAGGATGGCATCGGGGCCGGGTGCGACCACAAGTGCGACGGCCGCCCGCGCGAGCGCGGGGTCCTCCACAGTGCTCGGCGTGCGGCGGGAAAGTCGTTCGGCGATCCGAGCCTGCACCGAGGTCACGCTACAAGTTCCCCGGCTGCGGCGAGGGGTCGGGGTTCCCACCGTCGAAGACCACCTTCCAGCTCCCGTCTGCCTGCTTCCGCCAGATCGTCACGTACTTTCCCGTCGAGATCTGCGCCTTGCCGTCGGCGGTGTAGTGCCGACTCTGCCAGGTACCGAGCGTATAGCCAAGGTCGCCCGCGGCACTGGCAAACGCATGGGTAGGCTGCCAGGTCAGGCGGAAGGTTGAGTCGGCAAAGACAGAAGCCATCGCAGCGCGAATGAACGCCACGCCGGGAGTGAACGGCCGGTCCGCGTCCATCTGAATTGCCGTACTGTCGAAGGAGGCCATCCACCCCTCGAGTCCGCGCTCAGCGGTGGCCGCCGCAAAGGCCTCGTCGGCCGCGATGAGCGACGCGCGTACGACATCAGGATCGGGGTGCGCGGGAGTCGCCGGGGTACAGGCGGCCAGGAGCAGCGCGGCGACGAGTGCGTGGGAGCGACGCATGAGTCCTCTGGGATGGGGTCGAATGTGGCGGGGACATCCATCGATACGGCGGACGGCAGCGGGCGGATTCACCGGCTACCGCAGGTGTCTCCCGAACCATGCGAGGGTGCCGCCCGCCGCGGTCCCGAAGGCCGGCGTCGGCCCCTGCCAGGGATGAACGGTCTCAAAGGTGTGTCCGGCGCCAGGAATCGCGAGCAGTTCCGCGGTCGGTCCGCACGCCTGGTGCAGCTTCTCGGCCTCGGCGAAGGGCACGACGGCATCGGAAGCTCCGTGCACGATCAGCCACGGCGCCGCGGCGCGGGACGCAGCGGCTCGAATATTCAGCGACGTCTTGCCGTGCTGCATCGCATCGTCCAGGGCATCGGTGAACATCGGCAGCACCAGGCCGGTACGCGAGTTCACGATGTCGAGCTGACCGCGGGCCCGCCACTCCGTGACCTCTTCCGCGGAGTAGCGGAACACCGTACTGATGGCTGCCCAGGTTACCAGGGCCTGGATGCGCGGATCGGCAGCCGCGGCGAGGACGCCGAGCCCCCCACCGCGCGAATGCCCGAGGAAGCCGATCGATGTCGGTGGTGGAAAATCGAGCCCCCCACTCGCGACGGCATCGATGACCTTGGCGATGTCGCCGAGGTCTCCGCTGAAGGTGGCCCGCGCGAACTGCTCGGTGAAGCTGAACTCCCCGCTGTCGTCCACGCCGCTGCCGCTGAGGTTGAAGCTGACGGCGGTGAAGCCTGCCTTGGCCAGCCGTTCCGCGATTGGCGGGAACATCCCCCAGTCCTTGAACCCCTTGAATCCGTGCAGCACCAGCACGGCGGGCCGGGGATGAGTGCGATCGCCGGTCCGCACATCGACCAGGATGTCGCCGAGATAGCCGGGCAACCGATGCCGGGTCAGCGACGCGGTGGCCATCGCTACCTCACCGCCCCGTCGAGGATCTCTAGCTCGCCGGCGGTGGCGTCGAGGCGGGCCTGCACGCCGAGGGGGAGGGTCCACTGATCGTCGACGTGGCCGATGGGAAAGCCATAGGCGACGGGGACCTTCAGAGGAGCGAAATAGGTGGCCAGCACCTCGTCAAAGCCGAGAGCGCCGTCGCCGGTGCCACGCTTGAGCTCGGTGAACTGGCCCACGATGATGCCCGCCACTCGTTGCAGCGCGCCAATGGAGCGGAGCTGGGCCAGCATGCGATCGACGGAGTAGAGATCCTCACCGACGTCCTCGATGAAGAGGAGGGCGCCGTCGAGCTTCGGGAAGTACCTGGTGCCGACGAGGCACTGGAGCAGCGTCATGTTGCCGCCCACGAGCGGACCGGTGGCCTGCCCGGGGATGAGGGTCACGATCCGGTGGTCGGTGGGCACCAGCACATCGGCGGGTGGTGCAACCCGGCCAAGGCGGCCGGCGGCGTTGACGGCGGTGAGGACCCGGTCGAAGTGCCAGCGGCTGAACGGCGTCAGGGGGGAACGGGCCATCGGGCCATGGTAGGTGACGAGGCCCGCCTCCACCTGCGCCGCAATGGTCAGCGCGGTGATATCGGAGAACCCGATGATGGCCTTGGGCCGCTTCTTCAACGGGGCAAAGTCGACGCCGTCGAGGATGCGTGTCATCCCATACCCGCCGCGGAGGCACCAGATGGCGTCGATGCGCGGATCGGCGATGGCGGCGTTCAGGTCACTGAGCCGCTGCTGGTCGGTGCCGGCGAGGTAACCGTAGTGCCGGTATGCGTTTGGGCCGAGGACGGGCTCGAACCCAAGGGCCCGGCAGAGCTCTTCGCCGCGGAGGAGGTCGTCGTGTTCGAGCAACGGCCCGGCCGGTGCGAGGAGGGCGACACGGCTTCCCGCCGCCAGCGCCGGCGGTCGGACGAATTCCTTTGACCCCATTCGGACTCCCGTACTAGATTGAAGGCGTCACTTCCAGGAGTAACGCACTGCGCGCTTCTCATCCGGCCTTACTGGCCGCCAGCCGCGTGATTTTCGATCTGCGGGACGAGATGGTTTCTCAATGGGCCGACTGGCTCGGCGACCGCATGCAGACCTCCACCACAATACCTCGCCCGGTCATCGAGCGGGAGTTGCGGCTGATCGTCGAGTTGCTCGGCGAGATGGTGGGACCGGTCCGCCGGGAAACCAAGCCGGTCTGGAACCATGCCTGCGAGCATTTCGGACGGCTGGCAGCAGCGCGCGGTCTGGCCGCCGGCGAAGTGGTCGACGAGATGCAGTACCTGCGCGAGCTCCTGATTCGAAACCTGGCCCCGATCCTGGCCGCCATGCGCCCCCGGCGGGCCATGGCCATCATGCTCCAGCTGAACCGGGTGCTCGACAAGGGGATCGGCGTGGCGGTTGTGGGGTACACCGATGCGTTGGTGGCCACCATCTTCGCCCAGAACGGCGTGCCCAGCGCGGGCACGGCGGTGGACGCGGAGGAGGTCGGCCGCCAACTCGAGCTGCTTGAAGGCGAGCTCGCGGCCGTCACTCGCAACCAGTAGGCCCCGTGGTCGAACAGCCCGCCCTCTGGACCGCCCTCCCCTGGGCGGTTCCCTTCCTCGCCTTTGTGCGCCTCGCCCGGCAACGCCCGAGTCTGGCCAATGCACCGCTCGCAGGGGGACGACTCGTGTCGGTCATCGTCCCGGCGCGTAATGAAGCAGCAAACCTCCCTATCCTGCTGGACTCGCTGCTCCTGACCACCTACGACCCGGTCGAGTTCCTGGTGGTGAACGATCGGTCCACCGACCAGACGGCCGACGTGGTGCGCCGGTACGCGGCGGAGGATGTGCGCGTCCGGCTGGTTGACGGAGCGGAACTCCCCGCCGGGTGGTTCGGGAAGCCGTGGGCCTGTGTGCAGGGCTATCGCGCCGCGCGCGGCGACCTGCTGCTGTTCACGGACGCCGACACCAGGCACGCTCCCGAGCTCCTGAGCCGGGCGGTGGGCGCCCTGGAGGCGGAGCGGCGAGACCTCGTGACGGTCATGGGCCGGATGGTCTGCGGGTCGTTCTGGGAGCGGGCCGTCATGCCGATTGTCACCGCGCTGCTGGCCATCCGGTTTCACCCGATGGTCGTCAACCGGGCGCGGAGGGCGAGCGAAGTCATTGCCAACGGGCAGTTCATCCTGGTCACGCGGGAGAGTTACGAGGCGGTGGGCACCCACGCGGCGGTGAGGCACGAGGTGGCGGAGGACCTGGTGATGGCACAGCTCTACTTCCGCGCCGGCCGTCCGCAGCTCTTCACCTTCGGGCTCACGCTGATGGGGACGCGGATGTACACCAGCCTGGCGGGGCTGGTGGAGGGGTGGTCGAAAAACGTGTACCTCGGAGGGCGGCGGTCGTATCCTGACGAGCCGGTGAAGCGCGCGCTCATTCCGGTGATGTTCGCCCTCGGGGCGCTCTTCTGGCTGCTGCCGCCGGCGGTCCTGCTCCTCGCGCTCGGCGGCGTGACACCGGAGTGGCTGGCGCCGGCGGCGTGGGCGACTGGACTCAGCGCACTCTTCTGGGTGCTGTTTGACGCGGGATTTGGCATCAACCCGCTCTACGGACTGAGCTATCCGCTGGGCGTGGCCATGACCGGCTGGATCTTCGCCCGGTCGACGCTGCGGGGCGGGCGGCGGATCGAATGGCGGGGGCGCACCTACTCCAGCGGATGAACAGGCGGTTGCGCTCCACGCCCACCCGGCAAATCTTTATCCGACACTGCTTCCCGGAGATGACATGCGCCTGACGATCACGGAAGAAATGCTGGCGGCCCTGGAACATGCATCGGACAGGCCGGACTGGCTCATCGAGCAGGTCGGTCGCATGCGCGCCGAGGGGGCCCCGTATATCCTCCCCCTCGGATCCCAGCAAAGCACCGCGCTCGAGGAACTGTGCGCCATGAACATCCGCTTCACGCCCGACGGCAAGGTGAAGCCGGAGCACCAGGCGCTGGACGCACTGTCGAACCTGGTGCTGGAGAATTACTGAGGCACCACCGCCATGCACTCCACCTCCGTCCGCGCCCCGAGCACCAGTCCGCTGCTTCCCAGGGCGCTCCGCGCCGGGTAGGGCGGCGCGAACACCTCCTTATATACAGCGTTGAAGGCGCCCCACTCGTCGATGTCGGCGAGGAAGATGGTGCACTTCACCACGTCCCTCAGCGACGCGCCGTGCCGCTCGAGGATTGCGCGAATGTTTTCCAGGACCTGGCGCGACTCGGGTCCGATGCCCCCGGGCACCAGTTCCAGCTTGCCGGGCACATTCCCGATCTGCCCCGAGAGGATGAGCAGGTTCCCGACCTGCACCGCCTCGGAGAACGGCATTCCTTTCAATGCCGAGTCGCCCGCGAGGAAGAACTGCGGCGACGCAGCTGCCGGAGGCGGCGGCGTAGGCGCTGGCGGCTCACAGCCGAGTACTGACGCGGTGAGGACGACGAGCGGGATGCGGCGGGCGGCCAGGCGCATGGGTGGATCTCCTTTGAATCCCCAATAGACCACTCAATGGAAGGGTCCGCCAGCCGCGACGTGGACGGGCCTTCAATTCGGCACGCCCCACGTTCGAATGATGTCCCTTCCCTCCCCTCTTGGTCGCATCCTGAGGAACTCACTCCCGGGATGCGTTCGTGCTCACTGGCAATGTTCTGCAGTCCATTCTCGCCTTGCACGATCTGCCACACTTCGTGGCCTCCCTCGGCCACGAGCCTCTCTGGGAACCGCTGGATGTCGACGCCCTCGACCTCGGCCGTCGATCCGATCCGCCGCTGGACGCCGCGATCGTGGGCCGCCTCGGCGGATTCACCTGGTACGCGGTGGCGTCCGAGCGACCCGACCCACCAAGCCCCCAGGATCGCGCGACGGCTCGCCGAGCGCGGGCGCATGTGCGGCGTGTTCGGGCTGGACCTGGCAGAGCGACAGCTGGCGGTGTCGGTGGCGTTCGACGGGGCACCGACGCTGGACGGTGGACCTCGCGCACCCGAGCCAGCTCGCGACGAGTTGCCTCGCACGCATCGGCAGCGCCCAGTCCGGCGGCTCACTCGGCATCGCCTCCCGGACGGCGGAGGCGCTCTCGGGAGCCGGGCTCGGGCGGCAGTTCTTCGCCGCGTTTCGCGCGACCCTCGACCGGTTCACTGGTGCGCTGCCGGCCGGAAATACCGGAGCGGCATCGCCACGAATTGGGCCTGCTGCAACTCACCCGCGTCCTCTTTCTCTACTTCGTCCAGGCAAAAGGCTGGCTCGACGGGTCCGACCACTTTCTGCGAAGCGCACGTGGACGACTGCCTCTTCCACCGGAGGGCAATCCACCGGCACCTCCTCCTCCCGCTCTTCTTCGGCACGCTGAATCAGCCTCGCCAGCGACGGCACGCCGCCGCCCGTGCGTTCGGACAGATCCCCTTCCTGAACGGCGGACTGTTCGAACCGCATCCCCTCGAGCGCCGGCATCGGCCCGACATTCCCGACGCCATCTGGCGAGACGCCTTCGACACGCTGTTCGAGCGCTACCACTTCACGATCTCGGAGGGCGCACCAGGCAGCATCGCCCCCGACATGCTGGGGCGGGTGTTTGAAGGAGTGATGGAACCGGGCGCCCGGAAGCAGAGCGGAACGTTTTACACCCCTCGGGCGCTGGTCCGCGGGCTGCTGGACGCGGCGCTGGCGGGGTTCATCGGCGGGCAGCTCGACATCCCGGAGGCGGAAGCGCTCCGCCGCCTGGAGGCCGGCGAGGCGCGAGCGGTCCGACTCCTCGAGGATGTCGCCATACTCGACCCTGCGGCCGGCTCGGGCGCCTTCCTCCTCGGCGCCCTGGAGCGACTGACCGCCATTCACGCCGCGGCGGGGCGGGCAGTCTCTCCGAGGCAGATCGTCGCACGCAACCTGTTCGGCGTCGACCTCAACCCGGCAGCGGTTCGCCTCTGTGAGCTCCGGCTCTGGCTGGCAATCCTCGGCGCCGAGCCCGCCGGCCCACCGGATCATGTGGAGCCGCTCCCGAATCTCGATGCGTACGTCCGCCAGGGAGACAGCCTCGCCGACCCGCTCCGCCTGGTGTTGCGGCATCCGCTGCGGGCTCCCCGTCATGGAGCCGCGCTCGAGGCCGCGCGCCGCGCGGCAGCCGTGGCCAGCGGAGTCCCGAAGCGCGAAGCCTTTCGATTGCTCCGCCGCATCGAACTCGACGCCGCGCTGGAGCGACTCGACGAGGCGATTCTCGAACGCGAGCGGGACGTCCGCGGCATCCTGGAGGCGGGGAAGGACCCCACCCTCTTCGGTGAACGGCGTGGGCTGAACGCGCGCACGCGGAGCCTGCTCTGCGTTGCGCGTGGCGAGCTCGCCGCCCTCCGCCGGTCGAGGCGGCAGCTGCGGGAAGAGGGAGTCTCCCCATCGTTCGATTTTGACATCCATTTCGGCGAGGTGACGGCGCGGGGCGGATTCGACCTCGTAGTCGGCAACCCGCCGTGGGTTCGCGCCGAGGCGCTGTCGGCAGGCACCCGCGCGGGGCTCCGGGAGCGGTTCCGCTGGTGGCGCCCAGGGCGCGGGCGCGGGTACAGCCATCAGCCGGACCTCGCGGTGGCCTTCCTGGAGCGGGGGTGGGAATTGACCCGGCCTGGCGGGGTCCTGGCCATGCTGGTACCGGCAAAGGTTGCAACGTCCGCCTATGGATCGGCTGCGCGCGCGGCGCTGAGCGAGCGCGGCACCCTGCTCTCGGTTACCGATCTCACCCGGGATCCGACGGCGGCATTCGAGGCGACGACCTATCCCCTGGCCATCGTCGTCCGGTCGAGTCCGCCACCCGCCGGCCATCGACCCCACCTTGGACTGAACCCGGCGGCCCAGATCCAGTCGCATCTCCCTCACAGCCCGGGGGCGCCCTGGATCCTCCACTCCGGGGCGCTCCAACGATCGCTGGCGCTCCTCCGCGGGGTGCCCCGGCTCTCGGAAGCGGTTTCCATTCGACTGGGCGCCAAGACCGGTGCGAACCACCTCTTCCTCTCTCCCGGGGCGGAGATCGAACCGGAGCTGGTGAGGCCGGTCCTGCGCGGCAAGGACCTCCGTGCGTTCAGGGGGAGGCCTTCCAATCGCATCATCTGGACACATGACGCGAACGGCGCCGTGCTCACCACGCTTCCGCCCAACGCCAGCCGCCATTTCCACCGTCATCTCGAGACGCTGGGCGCCCGCCGCGACCATGGCGGCCTGGTGCCGTGGTCGCTCTTTCGCGTCTCGGCAGGCGAACGGGTGCCGCGAGTGGTGTGGCCCGACCTCGCCCAGCGCCTCGAGGCGGTTGTTCTCGTGGAGGCGGAAGAACTCGAGTGGGTGCCGCTCAACAGTTGCTACGTGGTGTTGACCAGGTCCGCGAACGAAGCACTGGCGCTCTGCGCCTGGCTCAACTCCACATGGGTCCGGGCGGCGGCTCGCGCAACCGCCGACCCTGCCAGCGGTGGTTACGCCCGATTCAACGCACGCGCCGTCGGCGGCGTGCCGCTGCCGCCGGACGCGCTGGCGGACGAACGACTGGTGGCCCTCGCGCACCGCGGCCGAGCCGGGGAGGGAATTCAGGATGAACTCGACGATCTCGTGGGGACGTGGCTCCGGCTCGGCGAGCGGGACCGCCGCGTGCTCTCCGAAGTGGTGGGCGTGGGCACCGCGCGTCGTGGCGGAAGGGCTGCGACTGCTCGCTGACCCGCTTCCCGGCCTGTTCGCTCCGGGACCGGCGGCCCGCCCCGACGCCGTCGCGCGGGCCATCGCGGCGACACTCGCCCCCCCACGGGCCGCGGACGCGGCGCCTTCGTGGCTGGACCCGTCGCAGGCGGACACCTTCGGGGTGCTGCTCCACGCCCTGAGGCAGCATGGCGCCGTGCTCTGCGCCGATCCAGTCGGCAGCGGAAAGACCTTCCTGGCGCTGGCGATCGCGCAGGCAGCTCCCCGCGAACCGACCGTGTGCATCGTCCCGCCAGCGCTGCAGCAGCAATGGAGGGACACAGCGCGGCGATTGGGCGTCGAGATCTCCGTCTGGTCGCATGCGCGACTCTCCCGAGGCCACCGCCCGACGGGCGACCCCCCACTCGTCGTCATTGATGAGAGCCACCACTTTCGTCACCCCGCCATTTGGCGGTATCGCACGCTGGCGCCCTGGCTGATCGGCCGGCAAGTCCTGCTGCTGAGCGCCACGCCGATCGTCAATCGGCCGACCGACCTCTACCACCAGCTGCACCTCGGCCTCCGGGACGATGCCCTCGCCGACGACGGAGCCGCATCGCTCCGGGCAGCGTTCGACCGTGATGCGGTTCCCGCTGCGCTCGGGCGGTTCGTCATCCAGCGGACGGTCCCCGACTGCTTGCCCCTGCGGCGCGATCGGGCCGAGGTCGTGCAGAGTGGAGCCACCCGTTTTCTTCCTGCGCTCGACGCACTCGGACTCTCCGGTCATCCGGAGGTCGCCGCGCTGGTGCGGGGCGTCCTCCTGCACGCCGCCGCGTCGAGCCCCGCCGCGCTGCATGCGTCGCTGCGCCGATACCGACTCCTGCTCCTCCAGGCCCACGACGCCCTTGCGGCCGGCATTCCGCCGGATCGGCGAGCAATCCGGCGGTTCACCGGCGGCTCGCCCGAGCAACTCGTGATGTGGTCGCTCCTGCCGGGCGCCGTTTCCGATGCGGAGCTCCGCCTCGACGACCTGCCCGCGGTCGAAGCCCTCCTTGCCGAGGCGCGACAGGCCGCTGACCGGCCCGACCCCAAGTCGATCCGCCTCAGGGAAGTACTCGGCGATCAAGTGCGGAGCCTGGTCTATGTCACCGCTCGCGAGACAGTCACCTACCTGCGCAGGCACCTCCCCGACCGGTGGCTGGCCTGGTGCAGCGGCCAGGGTGCCGGGATCGGGAGTACAGACCTGCCGCGGGAGGCCGTCCTCCGATGGTTCCGGCCGAACGCGCCAGGGTACCCTCCCGGCGTACCCGGGACGCCCACCACGCTGGTGACGACCGACGTGACCGCCGAGGGGCTCGACCTGCAAGGGGCGGGACGAGTGGTTCACTACGACCTCCCGTGGACGGAGGTCCGGATCGCGCAACGGGATGGCCGCGCCGTGCGCCGTGGCTCGACCCGGCCGGTGGTCGATATCGTGCGATTCCTTCCGGAGAGCGGCCTTGAAGCGCGGCTCCATCAACTTGAGATGTTGAGGGACAAGGCAACGCTTCCACACCGGTACGGTCTCGGCACGAACGGGCGGCCAATGTGGCGATGGCGTCGGGAACTGGCCGAGGAACTGGGCAGCGCCGAATCCGGAGGGCACTGCTGCGTGGCATCCGACTGGGAGGGGGCGTTGGCGGGGGTCGCGCTTGACCGGGACGGTGTGTCGGTGTTGTCCACGGTCTTCTTGCGGGAAGGTAGAGGCGCATGGGAGTCCGACCCCGAGGCGATCCGACGGCGCCTTCGCGAGGCCGAGCAGGCCGCATCCTGCCCGCTTCCCTGCAGTGCCGAGTTGGACCTGGCGGTCGCGTCGCTGGTCCCGGTCGTCCGGTCGCTGCTTCGGACGGCCTCGTCGGCTCGGGCTTCCGGCGTCCCTCCGAAGCCCGCCGCGCTCGCACTTGGGCGACGACTCCGACGGCTCGCGGTCAGCGCGGCCAGGAAGCGAGACACCGCCCTCCTGAGCCTACTGGAGGCTGGGCTCCGGTTCACCACGGGAGGCCACACGGCGGGGGAAGAAATGCTAGTCGAGTCTCTCTCGTCCTGCGTCGACGCCGACCTGGTCCCGCGCTTGGCCCAGCTGCCCACAGCGCCACCGCTGGCCGCGCCCCTCCGGGCCCGGTTGACGGGAGTCGTCCTCTTCCGGCCCGAGGGCACAGCCCTCACGCCCGCGCTGCCCGTCGCGGCTTGCGGCGCCATGAACTTCGGGTAGGTTGACGCGTGGGTGAGCGCGTCCGCGCTCAGCCCAATCCCGCACGCACCACTTTCGGAGGAACCGATGCGTCGAGTCGCGATGGTGTACGCCCTCGTCCTGATGGCTGCCTGTTCGAAGCCCGAGACACCACCGGCGGCGGAGATGCCCGCCGCTCCGGCCCTCAACCTGGCCGATCTGGCCGGCACATGGATGTCCCAGACGACGTCTCCGGGGAGTGACAGCGTGCTGGTCACCTCGACGATCGTGGCCTCCGCGGACCCACTGGCCTGGACCATCACGTTGCCTGGCCGCGAGGCGATGCCAATGAACGTCACCGTGTCGGGCGACAGCCTCCTGACCGCTGCCGGGCCGTACGAGAGCGTGCTGCGCGCTGGCGTCCAGGTCTCCACCTCCGGCGTGCTTCGTCTGGTCAACGGCCAGCTCACCGGCCCGATGGTCGCCCACTACACCACGGCGGGCGCCGATTCGGTGCTTAACCTCTGGACCACGGCCACCCGGGCGCCGTAGGGACCACACAGACCGATGAGGTCAGCGGGGGCGCGCCGGTGTACCGGTGCGCCCCCTGAGTTTCGACCACCCGAGGAGTCCCGGATGCCGTATCTCCGTGCCTGCGCTGCACCGCTGCTTGCCGCGAGCCTGGCGGCCTGCACCTACTGGCAAACGGTGACCACGCCGCTGCCCGAGTTGACGGAGGGTGAGCACCCTCCGACCCTGCTGCGGGTCATGACGGTCTTTGACGAGGAGTTCGAGCTGACGGATCCCCGGGTCCACAACGACACGCTGATCGGCGGGTCGATGCCGGAAGAGATCTGGACGTACATCGCGCTGTCGGACATCACCAGCGTGGCGATCAAGAAGAAGAGCGCACTGCGGACGGCGGGGGCGGTGGTCCTCGTGGCCGGTCTCGTCACCGCCATCGTCCTGCTCTGCGACGATCCGGAGGCGTGTACCGACGCGCTCGAGGAGTAGTGACGGACAACTGACGCGAGCGCGCCGGGTGGTCGGCTCCGGCCGGCCCTGCTAGTTTCTCCCCCATGCCACCACTCAAGACCGTCCTGTTCGACCTCGACGGGACCCTGATCGACTCGATCCAGCTCATCATCGACTCCTACCACCACACCCTCGACGTGCACGGCATCCCGCCCAAGAGCGACCAGGAGTGGCTCGACGGGATCGGGACGCCGCTTCGGGTCCAGTTCGCCGAGTGGGCCCACGACGAGCCGCAGATGGAGGCGATGATCGCCACCTACCGCGACTACAACATCTTTCATCACGACAGCAGGGTGACGGTGTACCCCGGCGTGGTGGAGATGGTCCACGCGGTGCGGGCCGCCGGCTGTCGAACCGGTATCGTCACCAGCAAGAACCGGGTGGGCGCCTACCGGGGACTCCGCCTGGCGGGGCTCGAAGAGGCGATGGAGGTGGTGATCGGTGCCGATGACGTCGTCAACCCGAAGCCCCACCGTGAGCCGGTGGATCGGGCTGTGGCCCACCTCGGTGCCGACCCCGCCACGACCGTGTATGTGGGCGACAGCATTCACGATATGCACTCCGGCCGCAGCGCCGGGGTACGAACCGCCGCGGTCCTCTGGGGCCCGTTCGGGCGGCCCGACCTCGAGGCCGCAGACCCCAACCACTGGCTCGAGCACCCGCGACAATTGGTAACTCTTCTGTCCACTTAGTCTTACACAAACACCCCCAAAACGGCGATCGCCACTCATCTTGCGGCGGTCGCCGGCCGCCTTATCTTCCGCCCGGGCAGTCCGTTACCAGAACCTCACCGGGATGTTGCAATGCGCCTCCTGCCGCGGGACGAACGGTTCTTCGACCTCTTCACCAGGGTCGCCACCCTCAACGTCGAAGCCGCCAAGCAACTGAAGGTGCTGCTGGGCACCGAAATGGACCGCCGGCTCCCGATCGTGGAGTCGATCAAGCGCCTGGAGCACGAGGCCGACCTCATCACGCATGAGGTGGTGACCCGGCTCGACCGCTCCTTCATCACCCCCCTCGATCGCGAAGACATCCACACTCTGGCCTCCCGGCTCGACGACGTGATGGACCTGATGGACGGCTGCGCCCGGAAGGTGCAGGTGTTCCACGCCGGCGACGCGCCCAAGGGCGCGATTCTGCTGGCCGAGACGATTGTCGGCGCCACGGAGAAGCTGCTGGTCGGCGTCAAGCATCTGGACAAGTCAAAGAACAACGAGGTCCTTGATGCCTGTATCGCCGTGAAGGGGATGGAGGAAGACGGCGACGCGATCTACCACCACTGGGTCGGCGAGCTGTTCAAGGGCGACCCCGACCCGCTGCTCGTCATCCGCTGGAAGGAGATCTACGACACGCTGGAGAAGACCCTCGACTACGCCGAGGATGTCGCCAACGTGCTCGAGTCCATCTTCATCAAGCACGCCTGACCGTGGACGCGTCCGTCGGGTTCGTCCTCGCCATCATCGGGGTGGCGCTGGTCTTCGACTTCATCAACGGCTTTCACGACAGCGCCAACTCCATCGCGACCGTCGTCTCCACGCGGGTCCTCACCCCCGGTGTCGCCGTGGCGTGGGCGGCCTTCTTCAACTTCGTCGCCGCGTTCGTCGTCGGCACCGCGGTCGCCAAGACCATCGGCAAGGGACTGATCCACCCCTCGGCGGTGGACGCGAACGTCATCCTCGCCGCCCTCCTCGGCGCCATCGCCTGGAACCTCATCACCTGGTGGCTCGGCCTCCCCAGTTCCTCGAGCCATGCCCTGCTTGGCGGCTATGGCGGGGCGGCGATCGCCAAGGCCGGCGCTGGCGCCATCATCGCCTCGGGGTGGATCAAGCCGATCCTGTTCATCGTCATTTCGCCGATGCTCGGCATGGGTCTGGGGCTCGGGCTGACCGTCGCCCTCTCCTGGGCGCTCCGGAACCAGAGTCCCGGCCCGATGGACAAACTGTTCCGGCGACTGCAACTCGTGTCCGCCGCACTCTACTCCCTCAGTCACGGTGCCAACGACGCGCAGAAGACGATGGGGATCATCGTCGGGCTGCTGGTGGCCACGCAGGCGCTCTTCCTGGAGCAGACCGGCTGGCTCCATCATCTCTACCTGCCCAACGCCGACCATATCCCGATGTGGGTCGTCCTGATCGCGCACACCGCCATCGCCCTCGGCACCGCGATGGGCGGCTGGCGCATCGTCAAGACGATGGGCACCCGCATCACCAAGCTCCGCCCCTTCGGCGGCTTCTGCGCCGAGACCGCGGGCGGCATCTCCGTCATGCTGGCCTCGTCGATGGGCATTCCGGTCAGCACGACCCACACCATCACCGGTGCCATCGTCGGCGTCGGGTCGGCCAGCCGGCTCAGCGCAGTGCGCTGGGGCGTGGCCGGCACCATCGTCTGGGCCTGGATCCTCACCATCCCGATGAGCGCGGCCATCGCCGGACTCACCTACCTGGCGCTTCGCTGATCAGGGCCGCGCGAGATCGCGCGGCCCCCGGCTATTCTTCCCGCATGCGTCCGCATGCCCTCCTCCTCGCAGCTGGCTCCTCCACCCGGTTCGGCAGCAACAAGCTGCTCGCGCTTTGGCGCGGCCGACCCCTGCTCAGTCACGTGATCGCCGGCATCACGACGCTTCGTGACCGGGGCGTCGTGTCCGGCGCCACCGCCGTGGTCCAGCACGGAGACGAACGCGCCGCCAGCCTGCTCAGGCAGGCGGGGGTGCGTGTGATCTGGAACGAGC
Source organism: uncultured Gemmatimonadales bacterium (assembly GCA_963705985.1). Taxonomy (GTDB): domain Bacteria; phylum Gemmatimonadota; class Gemmatimonadetes; order Gemmatimonadales; family GWC2-71-9; genus SPDF01. Next base: position 1,359,566 of record CAVPLK010000003.1, read on the forward strand.
ATGCCGACCAGGGAATGGCCGGCTCTCTCCAACTCGGCCTCCGGGCCCTCACGATTCTTTCCCCACAGCCCGAGGCAGTGCTCATCTTCCTGGCCGACCAGCCCGCCGCACCCACCGAGGCAGCCGAAGAGGTGGTCCGGGCCTGGCAACTGGGCGGGCACGCCGTGGTCCGCCCCCGGTATACCGACGCACCGGACGAGCCCGGCCATCCCGTCCTCCTCGACCGGGACGCGTGGGGACTGGCCGAGCGGCTGACCGGCGATCAGGGGCTGGGCCGCGCGTTGTCAGACAGGTCCGACCTGGTGCTTCACGTCGATGTGGACGGTTCCAACCCCGACGTGGACACCCCCGCCGACCTTTCCCGCCTCGATATCCCACCCCGATGATTTTCGAGTTTGGCGGATCGCCGGAGCTCGCCTCTCCGCGCGAGGCGGTCTGGCGGCATCTGCAGGATGGCGACCTGATGGCGGCCTGCACACCCGGCACCGAGTCGTTCGAGGTCCGCGGCCCGGGCCGGTACTCCGTCACCTGCAGCGTGGGTTCCGGTCTGGTCCGCGTGCACGTCGTCCTCGAAGCCGAGCTCCACGACCTGCAGCATCCCGAGAGCCTTCGCCTCCGCGCCACTGGCACCGCCCCCGGCTCGACCCTCGATGTGGAGACCCTCGTTCGCCTCGAGCCGCTCGAGGCGGAGCGGACCCGGCTGACCTGGAATTCCGTCACTGGTGTGCACGGTATGCTGGCCAAGTTCGGCCGAGGGATGGTCGAGGAGGTGCTGCGGCAGTTCACCGAAAAGTTCTGGGCCAATGTCGCCGAACGGGTCGCGGCCGCGCCCAGGAGCGGCGCGTACCTGCTCAGCGCGGAAGCGCTGCGCGCACTGCCGTGCGAGACGGTCACGGGAGCGGTCCTCCTGGCGGGCTGCGAGATCGGCGGGCGCCCCTTGCCGAAGGGACATCGGCTCAGCGCGGACGAGGCCGCCGCCCTGCAGGCAGGGTCGCTCGGGCCGCTACGGCTCGCCTGGATCGGGGCGCACGAGCTCCACGAGACGGACGCCGCCGGCCTGCTCGCCACCGCGGCCGCCGGAGCGGGCATCGCCCTCGGAACGGCGCACCAGGGGCGCATCGATCTGACGGCCGCGCATCGTGGTGTCCTGGCCATCGCCCTCGAAGGGCTGGAACGCATCAACGCGATCGACCCGCTCGAACTGTTCACCCGCTGGAATCATCAGCCCGTCGAGTCGGGCGAGGTGGTGGCGAGCGTCAAGACGGCTCCCCACGTCGTTCAGCGCAGCGCCATCGACGAGGGTGTGCGACTGGCCGCCGTACACGGCCCCATTCTCGCCATCCGACCATATGCGGGTATCAGCGTGGCCGGTATCGTCGCCGAGCCGCTCCCGCCAGAGGCGCTTGCCCGGTTCGAGGCCGCCTCGCGATTGCGGGCGGAGTCGCTGGGCGGGAGATTCCTGGGAGCCCAGGAAGTGCACGCGGAGGAGCCCGGTGTGGCGGCAGGCCGTGCCAGAGCGGCGCTCGAGGACCTTTCGGGCCGGCAGCGCGCCGGCCTGCTGCTGGTCGGGGGAGTCTCCGCCGGGGACCCGCTCGCACCGCTCTTCGCGGCGCTCGAGGCGCTGGGGGGCGTGGTCTTCCGGCGTGGCGTTCCGGCCCATCCCGGTTCGATGCTCTGGCTCGGTCGCCTCGGTTCAACCCAGTTGCTCGGACTTCCCCGCTGTGGGGCGTTCAGCATGGCGACCGCCGCCGACCTGATCCTTCCGCGCCTTATGGCTGGCGAGGTATTGACCCCCGAATCGATCGCCTCCCTGGGGCACGGGGGGCTCCTCGGACGGGAGATGCGGGCCCGGTTTCCCGCGTATGCGCGGGGACTGCCGGATCCGCCCGCCTCTTGACCTCCCCCTCGTGAAGCGGGTTATTAGATCCTGATGTCGACTTCCACCGTCGCGGACGAGCCCCGAATCGTCGCCTCCTTCGAGGTGTACCAGACCCTGCCCAGGCAGAGTCTCTTCCGGCGCTTCCTGACCACCCAGCGCCACCTCTTCGGCCTGGTGTTCGGCGCGCTGTCGGTGGATGTGGATGACCGGAAGGGCACGACTCGCGGTCGGGGGTTGGGGTTCTTCCTGGCCCGGCTGCTCAACGTCTTCACGCGCCCCTTCCTCGACCGCAAGCTGCGGGACCTCCCATTCCCCGTCCAGCTGCGCCGGCGGCTGGAGATGCTCGGCCCGACCTACATCAAGCTCGGGCAGATCCTCAGCCTGCGCGAAGACATCCTGCCGAAGTCGATCACGGAAGAACTCAAGCATCTGCTGGCCACCCTGCCGGCGGTCCCCTACCCGGTGTTTTGTGAGCTGATCGTCCGCGGCCTCGGCAGGCCGCTGGACGAAATGTTCCTGAGCATTGACGAGGTGCCGCTCGGGTCCGCCTCGATCGGCCAGGTGCACCGCGCCACCACGCGGGACGGCGACCCCGTCATCATCAAGGTCGTCAAGCCCGGCATTCCGGCCATTCTGCGCCGCGACGCCAAATTGCTGGGGATGGCGGGGTGGATGCTGGAACTCATCTTCCCCCAATACGGGCCGAAGCGCATCATCCGCGAGTTTTCGGAGTACACGCTCCGCGAGGTCGACCTGCGCCGTGAGGCTGACAACGCCGAGACGTTCGCGGCCAATTTCTCCGACGAGCGTGACATCGTGTTCCCGAAGATCTTCCGGGAGTTCAGCGGCGAGCGTGTCCTGACCATGGAGTTCTTCGACGGGAGCCGCCCGGACTCGCGGACGGTGCAGGCGATGACGCTGGAGGACCGGGAACGGCTGGTGGACCTGGGGGCGGAGGCGATCATCCGGATGATCTACAAGGACGGCTTCTTCCATGCCGACCTGCATCCGGGCAACCTGATCGTGCTGCCCGGCCCCAAGGCGGGGTTCATCGACCTCGGGATGGTGGGGCGGATGCACGACGAACTCCGCCGCACCCTCCTCTATTACTACTATGCGCTCGTCATGGGCGACGCCGAGAACGCGGCGCGGTATCTCTCGGCGGCCGCCGAACCGGGGCGCGGCGGCGACCCCGCCGGGTTTCGGCGGGACGTGGCGGAGATCTCCACCCGGTGGCGCCGGAACTCGAATTTCGACAGCTTCTCCCTCGGGCAGCTGATCCTCGAGTCGGTCAGCCGCGGCGCGGAATACCGGATGTTCTTTCCGGTGGAGATGGTGCTGATGGTGAAGGCACTGGTCACCTTCGAGGGCGTGGGGCAGATGCTGCTGCCGGGGTTCGACGTGGCCGAAGTGTCCAAACGGCACGTTCGGCGCGTGTTCATCCAGCAGTTCAGCCCGGTGCGCCTCGCGCAGGAGGGGCTCCGCGGGGCGCCGGACCTGGTGGACGCGCTGGTGAAAATGCCGCTCCTCATCACCGAGGGGCTCCGGGTGATGGAGAAGACGGCCAAGCGGAGCAGCGAGAATCCGTTCGCGGGGCTCCGTGGCACCCTGATCGCCGGGTTTTCCCTGGTGGCGGGCGCGATCATCCTGGGGTTCGTCGGTCCACAGGCATGGCCGCTGTACGTGCCGTTCTTCGTGATCGCCTTCATCCTCGCGGTTCGCAAGGGGAGTTAGCGATGCGCCGTCCCCCGGGCTCGCCCCATGATCCGCCCGTCGAACCTCCCGAACCGTGGGAGCCGTTCGAACCTGAGTTCAGTCGGATGATGATGGACGACGTGCTCGGGCCGATGCTGGACCACTACTTCCGTCCGGTCATCTTCGGCCGGGAAAACCTCCCCGACCACGGCCCGGTGATTCTCGCCGCCAATCACAGCGGCAACGCCTTCCCGTACGATGCCATCATCCTCGATGCGGCGCTCTGGCGGGCCGACGGCTACGCGGCGGACCGCAAGGTCCGGACGGTGTACGAGAAGGAGCTCTCGTACACCTGGTGGATGCGGCCCTTCGGCCTGGACAATTTCTGGCGCCGCGGGGGCGGGGTGGACATGCTCTTCGACAACTTCGACCGCCTGCTCTCACGCGGCGACCGCATCCTGTACTTCCCGGAAGGGGTGCCCGGAATCGGGAAGGGATTCAATCGCCGGTACCAGCTACAACGATTCAGCACGAGCTTTGTCCTCCTTGGCGCCCGGCATCGGACGCCGGTCGTGCCGGTGTACATGGTCAACGCCGAGTGGATCAACCCGTTCGGGTATGTCTTCCCTCCGCTGGATCGTCTCATGCAGCGGTTCTTCGGCGTGCCGTTCCTGCCGCTCCCCGCCGGCCTTCTGGCCATCATCTTCCCGTGGATCTGGTATCTCGCGTTTCCCGCACGCACCATTTTCGTGCTGGGGGAGCCGATCGATGTGGGGGCGTACCTGAGACAGGCCGGGATGACCAACCTGGAGGATCCGGATCGGCCGACGCTGCAGCGGGCGGCCGAGCGCGTGCGCCAGGAAATGCAGGTTCAACTGGATGCGCTGGTGACAATCCATGGGAAGCGGCCCTACGACGCCCCGAATCTCTGGAAGGCGCTCAAGGCGGGGTGGGGAACGCTTCGGTGGGTAATGCCGACGGGGTGGCCCGTCTCATTCGTGCGCCGGGCCCGCGACCTGCATCGGCCGCCGGCCCGGAACGCCCTGCACCGGATCCTGCGGGACTGGGACCTGATCGGGTTCTACCTGCCGTTCGGGTGGCCCTTCCTGACCCTGACCCGGATGTTCCGCCGGCCGCCGTACGGGTACCGGGGCATTCCGCGGAAGGAGCGGCCCGAACTCCAGGGGGCCTTCATGTGGCGGCTGTCGGACCGGCCCCTACCCCCGCGCGCTCCTCGCCCGCCCACCTGACGCCGGAGCCACCGGCATCTCGCTCGTCACCGCCACCTCGAGTTCATCGAGGGCAGTGGAAAACTGGCTGGTCACCGGATCCCGCTCACTGAACTGGTCCAGCCCGACGCTCGTCCAGATATCCCTCGGCTCATCCAGCACATCCTCGCGCAGCGTGATGCCGTACGGCTTCAACATCGGCCCGATGGTCTTGCGCCGCGCCCGCAGGTTGCGTCGCGTGGCGTCGTAGGCGAGTTCGCAGACCCGGCGGCGGGAGCGGAAGCTGAAGATGTTGCTGAAGAACAGGTCGAACTCGTTCCGGTCGGGCTGGAAGAGCAGGACCTCGGAGTCGGGGAATCGAGTGGTGTAGGCCGCCATCCCGACTTCCAGGCGTGAATTGATGAGCGTGCGTACCGCCTGGCTCAACACGGTGGCGAGCCCCTTTTTGAGCAGCGCCCCCTCCTTCAACTGACCGGCGCCCACCGCGTCGCGCAGGTCGGCCGGCACCAGGGTGTTGATGCAGAGCAATAAATCCACGCCGTCCTTGAGCGCCACCGACGCGTGCAGCGTCTTCAGCAGGATCCCGTCGACACAGTACCGGCCGTTGATCTTGACCGGCGGATAGAAGCCCGGTACGGCGGTACTTGCCTGCACGGCGGTGGAGATGGGGACATGATCCCAGCCGGGCGCACCGAAGAGGATCGGCCGACCGCTCTCGAGGTCCGTGGACACGACGATGAGCCGCTGGCGGAGTTCCCGGAAGTCATTGGTCCGGCCCTTGATACTGAAACTGCGCTCCAGAAATCGCCTGATGGGCTCATTATCGAAGAGCCCGACCGGAAGCGCCTTCGACAGCTTGGTGAGCGACTCGAAGAGGGTCTGCTCTTCGGGGCCACGTCCGAACTCCAGCATGGCGTCGGCAAAGAGCCGGGGGAGCATGAGGCTCCGCTTGGCCCATTCGCGATAATTGGGAGTAAAGAACGTCTGGGGGACGAAGGGGTGTTCGCCGGGCTCGTGCTTGACCAGGGCGCGCACCATTTGCGCGGTGGTCAGGTCGTTGGTGAGCGACGCGGCGATGAACGCCCCGGCGCTCACGCCGACGTAGATGTCGAGCTCATGCAGGTTGAGCCCGTCGAGCGCCTCGTCGAGCGCCCGGAGGGCGCCGATTTCATAGACGGCGCCTTCCGGGCCGCCGCCGGCCAGCGCGAGGCCGATCCGGCGGCGTTTACTGCGGCGCCGTGCCGTGGCGGGCATGGCGCGGCGCCTTACTTGGCCGTCCGGCGGGTCGCCTTCTTGGCGGACCGGCGCTTGGCGGGCTGCTTCTTGGCGCCCTGGACCGTTCGGGTCAACTCTTCCACCCGGCGAGTCAGCGCGAGGATCTCCTTGCGCGTCGGGATGCCGAGCTTGTTCAGCGCGGTCGAGACACCGGCGTCGATCGGGGCCGAGACCCGGCCGATGGCGCCTTCCGCCTCGCCGCGCAGGGTGCGGGCGCGGCCTTGGGCCTTGCTGAGCACCTTCTCGAGGCGCGCGCGGCCGGTCTTCTCGAGCTTGGCGCCCTTCTCGACCAGATCCTCGAAGACCCGGTTGCCTTCTTCGCCAGCGGTGGCCAGCGCGCCGAGCCCGGCGAGCCAGATGTGCTGCGCGTTGTCCTTGACCATCAGGGCCGTGTTGTTGCGGTTATTGCGTGCCATAACTTCCTCCTGGGTTCAGACCGCGAAGCGGTCCGTGGGTTCGAGTGTGATCCTGCCTGCGTCTGCTCTATCCTTCCGCCCGGCGGCGCCGGGCGGTGCGATCTGCTTTGCGCTTCTTCGACTTTCGCTTCGGAGCGGGCGGTTCAAGCTCCTGCAGTGCCTGCTCGAGCTCGGCGATGCCCTCCCGCAGCGCCTCCATCTCATCTCGCGCCCCCCGGACCGGCGGCAGGTGGTCGACCGAGGCCTTCACCAGCCGGTCGACGCCCTCCTGCAACTGCTCGACCCGCGCGTGGAGGGCCGCCTCGCCCCGCCGGATGACGTCGTGGAAGAGGTCGACCGAGAGCAGTGACTTGCCCTGTTTCTCGCCGTCGAGGATGATCTGCGCCAACACCTGCCGCGTCACGTCCTCACCGCTCCCGCTGTCGAGCACCTGCACCTCCTGGCCTTCGCGCACCCACCCCGCGACCTCGCCGAGCGAGACGTACCGGCTCTCCTCGGCGTCGTAGAGTTTGCGGCTTCCACCGCCGTAGCGCTTGACCTGTCGGACCACGTTCGCCTCCTGAAGTGACCGGAATATACCGCACTGCGGCAAAATGTCAACCCCAAATTGCCGCACTGCGGTACACGCGGGGCCCTGCCGCCCACTCCGGCTCCCTGCCCCGCGGCCCCTCCCGCCGCGGGCGCTGCTGGCGAAGTCGTTGATGTTGTGATAGATACAAGGTGTTCAGTGGTGCTTTCGCACGGCCTCGATCCTGGAGAACCTCCCGTATGTTCATCCCGACCCTCCTGCTCAAAAAGCTCTACACCCTCGGCAGCCTGACAAACGTCGAGCAGGGTGTCCGGTTCGGCATCAAGAACCGTCTCAGCAACGTGGATATCACCGCGGTGCTCTCCGTTTCCGTCGACGGGGCGACCATCCCGCTCGACCAGGTCGCCATTCACCTGCCGGGGGGCCGGATCCTCACCGCGGACTCCATCGCCGGTGGGGCACCCGTCGAGTTCCCGGTCGGGATGGTCTTCTCCCTGGTCGCCAAGCACCCCGCGGTCGGGGCCGGAAAGCACACCATCGCGCTGGCGTTCAAGACCAAGACCTTCGGGAAACTCAGCTTTGACGTCGAGGACTCGATCCAGGAGGGGGCCCACACGCTCGTCCGCATCCCCCGGGACGCCGAGGACGACTACAGCGACGCCGCCATCCGGACCCGCCAGACCTTCCTCGAGAAGGAAACCGGCGCGAAGCTGACCCACATCGGGAAGCACTCCTTCGACGCGCACCTGACCAAGGGGAATTGCGAGCACTTCATCGGCGTGGCGCAGGTGCCGATGGGGATCGCGGGCCCGATCACGATCACCGGTGAGCACGCCAAGGGCGACTTCCTCGTCCCGATGGCGACCTCCGAAGGCACCCTGGTGGCCTCGTACAACCGCGGCATCAAGGTGATCAACCTCTCCGGCGGCGCGCGGTGCACGGTGGTCGGCGACGCGATGCAGCGCGCCCCGGTGTTTGTCTTCGAGGACGCACGGGCCGGCCGGGAATTCGTGAAATGGGTGGCGGAGCAGATGCCGAAGATCCGGGAGGAGGCCGAAGCCACGTCCAGCGTGGCCAAGCTCCAGTACGTCGACCCCTACCAGTCGAACAAGTTCGTCTTCCTGCGATTCAACTACAGCACCGGCGACGCCGCGGGGCAGAACATGGTGGGGCGCGCCACCTTTGCCGCCTGCAGCTGGATTCTCGACAACTACGCCGGGATCGTGCATTTCTATCTCGAATCCAATTTCGCCACCGACAAGAAGGCGTCCCAGATCAACGTCATGCGCACCCGGGGCAAACGGGTGACCGCCGAGGTCACGGTCCCGCGCGACGTCTTGATCCAACAGATGCGGGTCGAACCGGAAAGCCTGGTGTACCACCACGGCGTCGCCAACGTCGGCGCCTTCATCAGCGGGGCGAACAACAACGGCGCCCACTCGGCCAACGGGATCACGGCGCTCTTCATCGCCACCGGGCAGGACGTCGCCAACGTGGCGGAGTCGTCCGCCGCCATCCTCTATGCGGAACTGACCAAGAGCCGCGACATGTATCTGTCGATCACCATCCCGTCGCTGATCATCGCGACCCATGGCGGCGGCACCGGCCTGCCGACCCAAGCGGAGTCGCTCGACATCCTGGGGTGCCGCGGACGAGGCAAGGTGAACAAGCTCGCCGAGATCATCGCGGGCGTCGTGCTGGCCGGCGAGATTTCGCTCGCCTCGGCCATATCCTCCTCGGACTGGGTGTCCAGCCACGAGCAGTACGGCCGGAACCGGTAGGGGATCGATGCGCGAGCTCCTGTCCGAGTACGCCCGGATGCGCGAGCGCGAACCGGTCGGCCGCGCCGTGGTCGTCTCGGTCTGGGGCTCCGCGCCCCAGGCCGAGGGCGCTGCGATGCTGGTGTCGGCGAGCGGCTCGATGGCAGGATCGGTCTCGGGAGGATGTGTCGAAACGGCAGCCGCGGAGGAAGTCCAGGCCGCGATGGCGCGCGGGACCCCGAGCCTGGTCCGGTATGGCATCAGCGATGCGCGCGCCTGGGAAGTCGGCCTCTCCTGTGGGGGGACGCTGGAGCTCCTGGTGGAACCGTCGGTATCCCCCGAAGTGCTGGACGCTGCGCGGGGACGGGGCGGGGTGGTGATCGGCACCGTGCTCGAGGGGACCGACCTCGGCCGGCGCCTCACCTTTGCCGATTCAGTCCCCGCCGACGACTCCCCCCTCTCCCGTGCCGCTGGCGATGCGCTGCGGAGCGGGCGCTCACGAACCGCACTGCTACCGATCGACGGACGGGAGACCGCCGTCTTCCTCGAAGTATTTCCGCGCCCCCCCCGCCTGGTCATCTTCGGCGGCGTCCACGTGGCCGCCGAGCTGGTGCCGCTGGCTCACGCCCTCGGCTATCGGACGATCGTCGCCGACGGCCGCCCGGCGTTCCTCACCCGGGAGCGGTTCCCCTCCGCGGACGAGCTGATCCTGGGGTGGCCCGACGACGCATTCGCCCAAGCGGGCATCGACCAGGCCACGGCGGTGGCGGTGCTGACCCACGATCCGAAGTTCGATGATCCGGCGCTGCTGATCGCACTCCGGTCCCCGGCGATGTACGTCGGCGCGATCGGGTCGAAGAAGACGCAAGCCGCCCGCCGTGAGCGATTGCGCGCGGCAGGGCTTACCGACGAGGAACTGGGGAGATTGTTCGGGCCGATCGGTCTGGATCTCGGCGGGCGATCGCCCGCCGAGACCGCCCTGGCGATTCTCTCGGAAATCACGGCCGTGCGGTACGGCGCCGGAGTCGCCCGGAAGGCAGGGTGAGGCGTCAGGACCGGGCGATCAGGAAATCCTTGGCGGCTTCGAGATCGCTGAACGCAGGGATGTTCCGCTTGGAAAACCGCATCACAGTCGTGTAGACGACCTTCTGCAGGCCCGACAACCCCACCACCGCCCCGGCGATGACATAGGGCCGGTTGTTCACGGCCAGTCGCTTGATGGCCTCGAGCACTTCGCCGTTGAACCGGCTTCCCGTCACGTGCGTCAGGGTGCGGACGCTGCGAAACGGTTGCGCCTGGACGAGCTGCCCCGCCTCCTCGATGGCCGCCAGCGCCACGTCGGTGGATTCCACGTGCGCGAAGTCCAGAAAGGCGATCTGCACACCCTTGTGATCGATGAACGTCGTGCGAGCCATGCAGTCCTCGGAGATGGAGGCGACTGTGGGTCAGCGGAGCGGGGCCACCTTGCGGAGCTCACGAAGGACCGCCCGCTGGGCGGCGGCGTCCCGTACCGCGACAAAGATCGTGTCATCGCCTGCAATCGTGCCGACGACCCCGGCCCAGGAGAGCCGGTCGAGCGCGGCGCCCACCGGGCTCGCCTCACCGGGTGGCGTGCGCAGCACGACGAGCGCGTCACCCGCGGTCTCGACGCCGATCAGCGCCTCCGCAATCCGGCGGAGATCGGGGTCGTCCACCGGGCGGGCGACGACCACCGGGCGGCGATAGACGCCGTTCACCTTGACCAGACGCAGCGCGGCGATGTCCCGGCTCACCGAGGACTGGGTGACAGACCACCCCTCCTCACCCAATGCCGCGGCGACCTCTTCCTGGGTTCGAAGCGCGCGGGTGCTGATCAACTCGAGAATCTTCAGGTGCCGTTTCCGCCGGTCAGTGCTCACAGCTTCCTCTCCGGGCCCCGGCCCGCCAGGCGCCGGAGGGCCCTCTCAAACCGTTGCCGTTCCCCCCGACACCACCGCCGCCGAGCACCCACACGGGCCCGTACCGACGGCAACCCCAGGTTCCCGAGGCCGCCGGTGGAGCTGCGGCGGGCGAGCAACTGCCGGCGGGTCGGCGCCGGAAACTTCACGCCCGCCTTGAGCTCCGCCGCCACAGCCCGATAGGCCCGCCGAAACGGCACCCCTTCCTCGACCCTGCGCATCACTTCGTCGGTGGCAAGCGCGTCGCCCGCGAGGGCCTCCGTGCACCGATTCGCGTTCACGCCGAGCGAAGGAATCGCCACGACGAGCATGGAGAGCATCTCCCGGGTCCGTTGCAGTCCGCGGAAGAGGGGCTCCTTGAGCAACTGGAAGTCACGGTGGTATCCCCCGGGGAGTCGGGACGCCACGTGGACCAGTGCGGCGTGGTCGCCATGGACGGTCGCGGCTCGAGCGCGCGTCAACTCGAAGAGATCGGGGTTTCGCTTGTGGGGCATGATGCTGGACCCGGTAGCGAGACGGGCCGGCAGCACGAGGTATCCGTACTCCTCCGCGCTGAACTGGATCACATCGGAGCTGAAGCGGGCCAGGTCGTGCCCCAATTCTCCGCACCAGGCCAGGACGGCCGCCTCCAGCTTTCCGCGACCGAGCTGCACCGCCGCCACGTTATTCTCGACCGAAGCAAACCCCAGCGCCTTGGCCGTTGCCTCCCGGTCCAGCGGCAGCGGCACCCCATAGCCGGCGGCGCTTCCCAGGGGGGAGCGATCCACGCGGGCCCAAAGGGCAGGGAGCGATTCGAGGGTATCGAGCAGCCCCTCGGCGTACGCCGCCGCCCAGAGCCCGATGGAAGACGGCATCGCCTTCCTGCTGTGCGTGTATCCGGGCCAGAGCTGGTTGCGATGGCGCGAGGCGAACGCCAAGAGCGCCTCGGCGACGTCCTCGGCGGCCTCGTGCAGCTCGAGCAGCTGGTTCTTGAGGTACAGGCGAAGATCGCACGCCACCTGGTCGTTGCGCGACCGGCCAGTGTGCAGCTGTTCTCCCGCCACACCATGCCGCTGAGTGATCCAGTCCTCCACGGCGCTGTGGGCGTCCTCGTGGACGAGATCCACCACGAGGACGCCTTCCTCGACCTCACGCAGGGCCCGGCGCAACGCGGCGCGCAGCCTGGCGTGGGCCCTGTCGGAAAGGAGGCCGGAAGCGCGCAGTCCCTCCGCGTGACCCAGGCTTCCGTACACGTCCCACGGGAGCAGGCGCATGTCCCAGAGGCGGTCTTCCCCGACGGTGTAGTCGAGCATGAGGCGGTCGGGGTCGTCGGAAGGCGACCAGAGGGTCTGCGGTGACGAGCGGCGCGGGGTCATTGCAGGTACTCCCCAGCGAGATCGGCGTAGAAACGGCGGGCGGCGGACACCTGCTCCAAATCTACGCATTCATCGGGAGTGTGCGACCGTTGGCTGGTTCCGGGGCCGCACTTGACCGCGTCCACGTGCCGCAGGAAGACCCAGTCACTGCAGGTCGGACTGCCGTACCGCGTGGCCGCGGGGCGAATGGACGAGCAGGCCTCGAGCAGTGCCGACCCGGCCGGGGTTTCACAGGGCACCAATCGATCGGAGGTGACGATAACCTCGCTGCCGAGGGTGGTGCGGAGACCCTCGGCCAACTCGGCATGACTCCAGCACGGCGTGCTGCGCACGTCCAGCACCGCCTTTGCCGAGGGGGGGGTCACGTTTCGGCTCACGCCGGCGCTCACCATCGTCGCCGTGATCGTGGGATGGCCGAGGACCGGGTGCGGCCGATCGGTGAAGAGGGTCTCCAGCCGCACCAGGTCGTTCGCCAGCGCGGTGAGGGCGTTGGTGAACGGCCCGTCCTCATGGACCCGTCCGGCGTGACGCTGGTCGCCCGAGGCGACCAGGTCCACCATCATCAATCCGCGCTGGGCGACGGCGAAGTCCAGGTCGGTCGGCTCACCGACGATGGCGGCGTCGATCGAGCCGGCGCGGGCGACCAGGTCCGGCATCGAAGTGTTGCGGGTCTCCTCACCGAGCCCGAAGAGGAGCAGCAGGTCTCCCCGAACGGGGCCACCGGTCCCGGCAACATCTTTCGCGGCGGTGAGCATGGCCGCCACGGACGCCTTGGCGTCGCCGGAGCCCCGGCCGAAAAGCTGACCGCGTTCGATCGTCGGGGTGAATGGATCACGGGTCCACCCGGAGCCGGGAGGCACCACATCGAGATGGGAGACGAGGGCGAGCGTCCGCCCCGGCGACTGCCCTGGAAGGCGGATCGAAATCCCCGCCGAATCCCGGTGAACCGTCAGGCCCCACGCGCGCGCGCGCTCCTCGACGAGCCTGGCCACCGCCTCCTCCTCGCCGCTGACGGAGGGAACGGCCACGAGTTCCCGGAGGAGCTCAACTTCAGTCGGCCAGGTCGACGCCGAGATAGGTCGCCTTCTCCTTTCGGCCGACGATCATGGTGCCGCAGCCGGCGCCGGTGAACACCTCGAGCAACAGCGCGTCGGCCACCCGGCCGTCGATGATATGGGTCCGCTCCACGCCCCCGGTGGCGGCTCGGATGCACGCCTCCACCTTGGGTCGCATTCCGCCGGCCACCGCCCCGCTGGCAAGCAGGCTCGCGAGGTCGTCTGGATCGGCGAAGGCGATCAGGCTCGACGGATCCTCGCGGTCCCTCAGCACGCCAGGGGCGCCGGTCAGGAAGATCAGTTTCTGCGCGCGGAGGGCGACGGCCAGCGATTCGGCGACGGTGTCGGCGTTGACATTGAACACGTTGCCATCGCCGTCGCCGGCGAGGCTCGCCACCACCGGCACGAACCGGGCGTCGAGCAGTGTCCGGAGCACGCGCGGATCGACGCGGTCGAGGTCACCGACATGCCCGTAGTCCACCGTCTGCGTCTGGCCGTTGTCGTCCACCACCTTGACGGGAGGGCGGCGGTGCGCCGTGATGAGGTCGGCGTCCACCCCGCTCAAGCCGACGGCCTGCGCCTCGTGCGCGCGGAGCGCCGCAAGCAGGTCGACGTTGAGCTGCCCGGCGTACACCATCTTGGCGACGGCGAGCGCGTCATCGTCCGTGACCCGACGCCCCGCGACGATGCGCGGTTCGGCGCCCATGCGCCGACTGAGGGCCGTGGCCTGGGGGCCACCGCCGTGGACCACGACCAGCCGGATCCCGAGACTGGACAGGAGTGATACCTGCGCCGCGATCCCGTCCACCGCACGAGGGTCGGCCAGCACGTCCCCGCCCAGCTTGACCACGAAGACCTGATCGCGATAGGCCCGCACGTACCGAAGCGCGCCCTTCAGCCCCGCAATGCCCTTCGACGTATCAATGCTCACCGTATGCTCCCGATCATCGTGAGAAGGAGCGCCCGCTGCACGTGCAGCCGATTCTCCGCCTCGTCCACCACCACGGAATGCGGCCCGTCGAGGACCGCATCGTCGATTTCGACGTTGCGGCGCACCGGCAGACAATGCATCGCGATACCCCTGCCGTGCCGCGTCGTAGCCATCTGCGCGGCGGTGAGCCGCCAGTCGCGGAACCGGTCGAACCAGTCCCGCTGGGCCTCTGCCTGCCCGTACATCGAGACCGGCCCCCACGACTTGGCGTACACCGCGTCGGCCCCGTGAATCGCCGCGCCCTGGCCATGGACCACGGCCGGTGGGCCGCCGCCCGCCTCCGCCGCGAGATCCTGGATGCGACGGACATCCACCGGGTCGAGGTCACACCCCTCGGGTGCGGCAATCACGACGTCCATCCCCATCCGCGCCGCCGCCAGGGCGGCGCTGACCGGCACCGCGGTGGGAAGGGCCTTCGGATGCCAGGCCCACGTCAGCACGAACTTCTTGCCCCGGGTATCGCCGAGCTTCTCACGCAGCGTGAAGGCGTCCGCCAATTCCTGGCAGGGATGCCGGCGCGACGACTCCAGGTTGATGACCGGCTTCTCGCAGTGCCGGGCGAACTGACGGAGCACCGCGTCCTGCCGGGCCGTGGCCCAGTCGCTCCCCCGCGGGAACGCGCGAACGGCCAGCGCGTCGGCGTACCGCCCGAGGACGCGAGCGGCTTCCGTGACGTGTTCCACGGTGTCGCGGTCCATCACCACGCCGTCTTCGGTCTCGAGGGCCCAGCTTCCCTTCCCCGGTTCGAGCACGACGGCGTGCCCGCCGTGCAGAAACATCCCGGTTTCGAAACTGGTGCGGGTGCGGAGGCTCGGGTCGAGAAAGATCATCGCCAGCACCTTTCGTTCGAGCCCGCCGAGCACCTCGCCCCGCTTGACGCGCGCGGCCAGCGCCAGCAGCGCCTCGATCTCGGCGAACGACCAGTCCTCCACCGCCAGGAAGTCGCGCTTGCTCACGGCAGCACTTCGCGGAGCCCGGCCAGCAGCACATCGGCCTCCTGCGTCGAGAGGTTGAGCGGAGGCATGATCCGGAGAATGTGCGGATCCGACGACGTGCCGGTGAGGATGCGACGGGAAAAGAGCGCCGTCTGCAGGTCCCTGGACGGGCGCCCGAAGTCGAGGCCGAGGAGCAACCCGTGCCCCCACACCTTCCGCGCACCGAGCGCCCGCGCCCCGGCGGCGATATGGGCGCCGACGCGGGCAGCATTCCCTGCCAGGTCCTCGTCGGCAATGACGGAAAGCGTGGCCAGCGCCGCCGCGCACGCGACCGGCCCACCACCAAAGGTGCTCCCCAGGTCGCCCACGCCGACTCCCCCGGCCAGCATCGGCCCCGCGACCAGCGCACCGATCGGATACCCGGAGCCCAGCCCCTTGGCCATCGTGAGCCCGTCGGGCACGATGCCGTATCGTTCCGCCGCCGTGAACGTGCCGCTCCGCGCCACGCCGCACTGCACCTCGTCGAAGAGCAGGGCGACGCCCCGGTCGGTGCAGACGCGGCGAGCCGCCGCGAGAAACTCGGGACTGCAGTCCCGCGCGCCAGCCATCCCCTGCACCGGTTCGACGATAAGTGCGGCCATCGAGTCATCGAGTACGGCGTCCAGCGAGTCTGCGTCGTTGAAGATGACGCGGGAGGAGAGCGCCATACCGGCACGGCGCGCCCCCGCCTCGTAGCTGGCCCCATCGCAACAGGCGAGCGTGGCCACGGTGCGGCCGTGCCAGCCTCCGGTGACCGACGCCACCGCCTGCCGACCGGTCGCCTTGCGCGCGAGGTGGAGGGCGTTCTCGTTGGCCTCTGCCCCCGAATTGCAGAAAAACACCCGCCCGAGATCGCCTGGGCACCGGGACGCGAGTTCGTCCGCCAGCCTGGTGCGGAGCGGATGGGGAACAGCGGTCGAGTAGAAGACCAGTCGTTTCGCCTGCGCGGCGATGGCCTCCACGACGCGCGGGTGACAGTGACCGGTGGACGCGACGGCGTGTCCGCCATACGCGTCGAGCCATTCTGCGCCGTCTTCGTCCACCAGCCAGGCGCCGCGACCCGATACCGGACGGACCGGCATCTGCGCGTACACCGGCAGCAGCGCCTGCTCCCCGGGACTCAACATGGGAAGGACGCGGCCTGCCGGAGCCCCATCGATTCGTCGAGTCCGAGGGCGAGGTTCATCGCCTGCACTGCCTGTCCCCCGGCCCCCTTGATCAGGTTGTCGAGCACCACCATCACCTGGACCTCGCCGGTGGCGGCGTCCCCGGCGGCGTGAATCAGCGCCATGTTGGTCCCCACCGCGTGGGTCACCTCCGGGGGTGCGGCGGTGGCCCGCACGAATGGACGCCCGGCATAGGCGGCCGAGTACAGGCTGGCAACGCCTGCCGCCGCTTCGGGCGACACCGAGGCATGCAGGGTGAGGTGAATGCCGCGGACGAACGGCCCCGAGTGCGCCATCAACCGCGCCGTGGCCGCTGGCGCTTCCGTCCAACCCCGCCACGCCTGCAGCACTTCGGCGTCGTGCCGGTGCCCGAGCACGGCATAGGCGAAGAGATTGTTCGCGCGCACCGGGTGGTGAGTCGCCGGCTTCGGGTGGACGCCGGCGCCGCTGGAACCGGTCACGCCGAAGAGTGCCGGGATGCCGACGACCCCGGCCGTCCTCAGCGGATAGAGCGCCAGTTGCGCCGCCGTGGCGAAACACCCCGGTGCGGCCAGCGCCTCGGCACCGCGGAGCTCGGCGCCTCGGACATCGGCCAGCGCGTAGGTGAACCGCGGGACGAGGTCCGGCGCTGGATGCGCTCCATAGTGCTGTTCATACAATCGGAGGTCGCGAATCCGGAAATCGGCCGCGAGGTCGACCACCAGGCCGGGCCCGGCGTCGAACACCTCCCCGGCCACCCGTGATGATTCCCCGTGCTCGAGCGAGAGGAAGACGACGTCCTGCCCACGCGCGGCCTCGCCGGCGCTCAGCCCGGCGAATCGTGCCTCGGTGAGCGAGGCGAGCGCCGGGTGGGCCTCGGCGATCGGCCGGCCCGCCTGGCTTCGGCTGGTCGCCACCACTTCGGTCACGGCCGGATGCTGCAGCACGAGCCGGAGCAGCTCGCCCCCGACGTACCCGGCGGCACCGACCACCGCCACCTTCACGCCGACTCCAGCGCCGCCGCGACCACGGCGAGGAGGCCCTCGGCGTCGCGCAACGCGTTGTGGGCCGGGATGCCGAGAGAGGCACTGATGTAATCGCGGCCGACCTGATTGTCGGTGGCGGGTCCGGTCAGGACAGTGATGGGCAAGCCGTAGGTGCCGCGCATCAGCTGGTCGGCGCCCCAGCAGCCGACCGGGTCGGGGGCGGCCATCACCCAGGCACGCCCTGCCGCGGACAATTGCGCATCCCGAAGAATGTCCTGGACGCCATATTCGCCGAGGATGCCGTCGCCGAGCTCCGCCATGATCACGTCCGGCCGCACCGTCTGCTGAAGATGATTGAAGAGCCCCTTGGCCACGGCGACGGTCATTCCGGCGTGGGTGCTCGCCGCGCCGGCGTCGTTGAAGGTCACCGCGGCTACGGCGCCGGCGTCCTGCATGGCAAGGGTGTCGCGCATCAGGCTGACGCCGGTGAGCTTGGCGGCGGCTACCCGCAGCCCGCGGCGCGCCAATCCTCGCACCAACTCGGTGGCGGCCACCGTCTTTCCGGCGTTCATGCAGGTGCCGGCCACGTAGACAACCGGTGCCTCGAGTTCCAGCGAATCGCTGGATGGAATGGCGCCGTCGCGGATGTGCGCGGGGCGGCCGACCCGGTCACCCAGGGCGGGAAACGCCAGGACGGCGCCGAGCACCTCGGCGGCGAACGGCGGGCCGATGTCGGGGTTGGCCGAGGTGCAGCGGCCGAGGACACCGCCGAGGTTCAGGACATCGATGGTGTCGCCGACGGCGATATGGGACGGCACCTCGCCAGCGTAGCCGCGGAGCGCGCGCCGGCTGCCCAGCGTGCCGGCAAGGATATCGCCCTTGCGGAGCGACACCAATCGTCCCGCCAGATCCTCGACGGTGTTGTAGGAGGACTTGTCGGTCAGCAGGCGCACTGCGAGTACGTACCCCTCGGCCGCCACGATATCCTGGCCGACGATGACTTCCTGTGCGAGGTGGGTGTTCCGGGTAGACGAGCTGATCCGGTCGAGTCGCACGCGCGTCGTGGTGACCATCAATCCGCCTCCCCGGCACGCACGGCGAGCAGTGCGGGAATCGCCACCACGCGCGCAAAGGCCCGCGCCTCGTCGCCGGTCCAGAGGCGATTCTCTTCGCCGTAGGTGGCGACGCGGGCATCCATCATCGAGTGCGGGCTGCGTGCGCCGACCACCTGGAAGCGACCGGGGGCCACCCGCACTCGCGTCTCGCCGACGACGCGGCCCTGCGAATGGGCCAGCAGCGCCTCGATATCGCGGAGGGCGGGATCGAAGTACTGCCCCTCGTGCAGCCGGTCGCCGTAGAAGGTCGAGAGCTGGTCTTTCCAGTACACCTGCCATTTGGTGAGGACCAGCTTCTCCAGCTCGCGGTGTGCGGCGATCAGCAACAGTGCCGCTCCGGCCTCGAAACCGATCCGCCCCTTGATGCCGAGCGCGGTCTCGCCGACGTGGATGCCGCGGCCGAGGCCGTAACTCGCGGCGAGCTCGTTGAGGGACTGGACGATTTCCACGCCATCACGGCGATGACCGTCGAGCGCGACAGGCAGCCCGTCTTCCCAGGCAAGGACGATTTCCCGTGGCGCCGGCGCGTCGGCGGGAGGGTCGAGGAGCTCGGCGGGGGGACCTGCCCAGGTATCGTGGGTCCATCCGCCGCCCCAGGTTGTGCCCCACAATCCGGCATTGATCGAAAAGGCCCCGGCCTTCGCGGGCACGGGCAGTTGCCGCGCCTCGAGGTAGCTGATCGCCTGGCTGCGCGAGAGCCCCTCGTCCCGGATGGGGGTGATGATGGAAAGATCGGCGGCGAGGACGCGCAGGGTCACATCAAACCGGACCTGATCATTGCCGGCGCCCGTGGACCCATGCGCCACCGCCACGGCCCCGATGGCGCGGGCCACCTCGATCACCGAGATCGCCTGCTGGGTGCGTTCGGCCGCCACGCTCAGCGGATAGACGCCGCCCCGGAGGACGTTGCCCTGAATCAGGAACCGGACAAAGCGGTCGAACACCAGCGCCCGCGCATCCACTTCGTGATGCGCGACGCAGCCGACCACCTCGGCCTGACGCCGGATAGCCGCCCGTTCATCCGCGGCGGCGCCGCCGGTGTTGACGTAGACGGTGTGGACCGCCCAACCCTGCTCGGCGAGCCGGGGGACGCAGTAGGAGGTGTCGAGTCCGCCCGAGAAGGCCAGGGCGATGACGCCGGGTGAAGTTTGCATAATGGGTAAATATGCAATGCGGATCCGGCGGTTCGCAAGGGGCCCTCCCTCGCTTCATCCAGTGGAGTGGGGGAGTGGCACCAAGCGCTGGGCTGTCACCGGAGTGACGATCGGAGCTGGCCTAGGGGCTAGCGGGCGGCGGGCCGCTCGATCCGTTCTCCTTCCCCGGTCTGCCGGAGCCGATACGACAGCCGCTCAAGTTCCCGTTCGACCGCCGCCTCGTACTCCGGACCCTCCACGGCCTTGCGGAGCCTGGCGGAGACCGGGATGACCATCGGCGCCGGCTCCCATTCGACCGCCAAACCGGTGGCGGCGTCGACGACCCGTCCAGCTTCCACGGCACGCGTCGCCTCGACCAGCCGAAGGCTGGAGAGTGCTCTCCGCATCGCCTCCAGACGAGCCTGGCGCACCGGATCCACGAAGCGACTCCCGAAGGTGGCCACGAAGTAGCCGGCCGGCATGTAGAGGAGACCATCGAGCCCGAGTTCGCCACAGAGTACCACCAGCCAGGCCATCACGTCGCGGAGGAGGCCAAGCCCGGGATGGCGCTGGCCGGGAATGGAGTGCTTCCCCGAGACGAAGGTGCGCCGTGGGTTCTGGAGCAGTACCCACTCGAGGAAGAGGACCTCCATCTCCGGCAGACTGGCTCGATCGCGGCGGAACCGGATCTCCATCAGCAGTTCGGTCCGGGCCGCATCGCCAAAGAGCCGGACCGTATCGGAGTCCTCCAGATGGAAATCCAGTTCAAGGGTCGGCTGGGAGAACCCGAGTGTCCGGACCTGGGCCAGCACGCCAAGTCGTTCGAGCAGGAGTTCCACCCCCTGTGCGGTGTACCTGCCCAACAGGCGTCGCGGCGCGCGCATCCCGCCTGGATTGAAGGCGGCGAGGTCTTCCGGGGCCAGCGCCCAGTCCGCGGCAGGCGGAAGCCGACGCGCCCCCTCATTGAGCAGGCGGTGCAGTTCCTCGGCGCGCCGAATCAGCATGGCGGTGTTGGTCGGGGGTTCCACGGTGCGGCCCGCCGCGAGCCAGCCGAGAAACCGTGCGGTGTAGCGCCAGGCGTTCCCTCCATACCCGCCGCCAAGGGTGATGGCCAGCGGCGTCTCCGCGCCCTCGGGGCGCACCTGGGCGATCACGAACTGATCCCGGGCGAGCATTCCGTCGGCGGTGATGTTCCAGTCACCCACCATGTCGTCGGAGGCGGGATCCACCCCCGCCACATAGAGCACCAGCCCAGGGCGCACGGCCTGCAGGACAGGCGGGAGCGCCTCCGTGAGCGCCTTGAGGTAGGTCGCATCGTTCACGGCGGTCCCGAGCGCGATGACGGTGGCGGCGGCGGCTTCGCGCGGCGACCAATCCTGATTGTGAATCGTGAAAGTGTGGACGGTGGGATCTTCTTCGAAGAGGAGCCGGGTCCCGTTGCCGTCGTGGATGTCGAGGTCGATGATCAGAATCGGCGCCTCGAATCCGTGCGCCCGCACCCGGGCGACGGCGATTGCCAGGTCGTTGAACGCGCAGAACCCCATCCCGCGATTCGAGGCGGCGTGGTGGAATCCCCCGCCGAGGTTGATGGCGACCAGTCCCGTACGGAGGGCCGTGGCCGCGGCGAGGACCGTCCCTCCCGCCGCCAGTCGCTGAAATTCCACCAGCCCCTGGGCCTCGGCATCGGTCAACGAAGCGCCGACGATCTGCTCCACCACCTCGGTCCGCTCCAGCGACTCGAGATACTTGTCGGTGTGCACCCGGCGGAGGTTCTTCATCGACGCCGCTTGCGGGCGCATCAATTCCCGGCGCCGGATCAGCCCTTCGTCGGTCAAGAAGGCGAGCACCATCTCGGCGCGGAGTGGGTCCATCGGAATCGACGCGAGCTGCACCACATAGCGCGGGTCGTAGATCAGCACGAGCCCTGACGGGCGGAGGCTGCGGCGAACCGCGCTCCACACCCACCGGCCCATCCGGCGACCCACGGACATCATCCCCGGCCCGCTCACGCGATGTGACTCCCCTCGTGTTTGAGACGACCACCCTCACGGCGTGAGGCGCTTTTTCCCGCCGGCCACCACCGGAGTATACTATTGAGACCGCCTATGACTGCATCCCCACCCCCTGGCCTCCCCGAGCGACGCCGCCCTTCCCTCACGGCGCGCTGGAGCAATCTCGTGCTCCTCACCTATGACGTCGACGCGTCGCTGGTGACGCCCTGCCTGCCCAGGCACACCGAGGCAGATCTCGTCGACGGGCGGGCGCTCGTGTCCCTGATCGCGTTCGATTTTCTCGACACCCGGGTGCGGGGCCGGCGGATTCCCGGATTCGTCGACTTCCCCGAGATCAACTTCCGCACCTACGCGCGCCAGGGGGACCAGCAGGGTGTGGTCGCGATCCGGGAGCTGGTGCCCAGTCCCCTCGCGGCCGCCGTTGGCCGGCTCCGGTTCAACGAACCGTTCCGCGCGGCGCCCATCGAGAGCCGCACGGTGAGCATGGGGGATGAGCTGGTGGTGGAGCACCGCTGGAAGTGGAAAGATCGGCCCTACTTTCTCCGGCTGACCGCAGATCAACACTCCATTCCCGCCGCGGCAGAGGCGCCGGCCCACCACCTGCTGGGGCGGCGCTGGGCCTACGGCCGGAGCAGGCGCGGAGAACCGCACGCCCTTCGCATCGAGCACCCGGAATGGGCGCTGCGGAGGGTTCGCACGCTGGATTTCGAGGTGGATTTCGGAGCGCTGTACGGCCCGGAGTGGGCCGTCCTCAACGGGAGGCAGCCGACATCGACTCTCCTTGCCGTCGGGTCGGCGGTGTCCATCTTCCCCGCCGGTCGTTAGAGCCGCACCGGCCCCTCTCCCGCACCACTACCCCGGATGACCCTGGCAATCTGCTCCAGATCGGATGGCGCGAGTCGCACCGACCCCGCCCCGATCCAGCTGTCCACCTGCGCTGCGGAGCGCGCCCCCACGATGGCCCCCGTCACTGCCGGCCAGGCGAGCACCCAGGCGATGGCCAACTCGCCGACCGAGATGCCGTGGCGTTCGGCGATGGGGCGCAGGTCATCCCGGAGCGCCAGGTTGGCGGCGAATCGCGGCGGGGTGAACTCCGAGCCGCGGTGCCGGTAGTCATCCGGCGGAAGCGACGCGAGATGTGCCGCCGAGAACCGGTCGGTCAGCAGCCCCGACTGCATGGGGCTGTACCCGATGACGCCGACCTCGTTCGCGTGGCACCAGGAGAGTTCGGCCGCCGCGACCTTGCGGCGGATGAGCGAAAAGGGCGGCTGGAGGGATGCCACCGGCCCCCGCGCGGCGCACCGTGCCAGCAACGCCCGATCGAAATTACAGACGCCGCCCCACCGCACCTTGCCCTCCTCGACGAGCCGTTGCATCACGTCCCACGACTCCTCCACCGCGGTCCCGGTCTCGTCCGGCCAATGAAACTGGTAGAGGTCGATCCGCTCCATCCCCAAGCGGCGCAGCGAGGCCTCGCACTCGGCCCGAATCGATTCCGGCCGGAGATCCCGGCGCGGCTCCGCCATCCGATTCGAGTCGTTCCAGATCAGCCCGCACTTGGTGAAGACGAACGGTCGCTCCGCCACCGGCAGCGCCGTCAGGGC
Organism: uncultured Gemmatimonadales bacterium; assembly: GCA_963705985.1. Classification (GTDB taxonomy): domain Bacteria; phylum Gemmatimonadota; class Gemmatimonadetes; order Gemmatimonadales; family GWC2-71-9; genus SPDF01. Next base: position 1,382,656 of record CAVPLK010000003.1, read on the forward strand.
ACGCCCGACGATCACTTCCGAATGCCCAAGTCCGTAGACGGCGGCCGTGTCGATCCAGTTGATGCCCAACTCGACCGCCCGGAGGATGGCCCCCACCGAGGCGGTGTCGTCCTGGGGCCCCCATCCGAAGGCCCACGGTCCCCCGATCGCCCAGGTACCCAGTCCCAGCCTGGTGATCTCAAGGTCGGTGCGCCCCAATCGGCGGCGTGGGTGCGGGGGCATCAGTAGATCACGCCGCCGGACGCCTGGTAGGCGGCGAAGAGCGCCCGGGCCTCTTCCCGCCTCACTTCGCGGGTGACGGTGATTCCGTTCCGCTCCAGATAGGCGTAGCTCTCCGGAAAGACGGGGCCTTCGTCGTAACCGATGGCCTCGGCATCCCCCTTGGTGGCCCCGGTCACCAGCGCGGCCGCCCCACTCCAGAAGATGGCGCCGAGGCACATCGCGCAGGGTTCACAGGAGGAAACCACCTCGTGCGGTGGCATGCCCTCGGCTCGGAGCGAATGACTGTGGAGGGTGGAGCCCGCCATCATGAGCGCAACGACCTCGGCGTGCAGCGCGCAGTTGTGCGACGGGACGGCCAGGTTCACCCCGACCGCCACGAGCCGTCCGCTGTCACGCTCGAAGACCGCCGCCGCGAAGGGGCCGCCGGTCGCCCGGCGCACCTGCTCGTGCCCCAGGTCGATGACGAGCGCCATCCGATCTGCGGCGCTGGCGTACCGGCGCTGCCAGTCGACGTGCCCGTCGACCCAGGGGGGGAGTTCGATCTGCAGGCGGGGGGATCGCATCGGGCCGTCCTCTCGAGATGTACTCCGCGGGCGGTGCGCCGCCCCTCGAACGTGCACCCACTCGGCGTCGGCGCAAGTCGCGTTCAGCTGCGGGGGCGCATCCGCGTCGTGGTGATGAGGGCGACCGCGAAGAGGATCACCGCCCCCGCGACCATGATGCGCAGGCTCAGTGATTCTCCGGCGAGGGCCCAGCCGAGGATCACCGCCACGAGCGGGTTGACATACGAAATGGTGGCGAGGCGGTCGGGTGTCGTGTGCCGGATCAGCCAGAAGTAGGCCGAGTAGGAGATGAGTGACCCGAAGACGGCCAGGTAGAGGTAGGCCGAGGCCGAGGTGCCCGAGATGTTGTGGAAGGCGAAGCCGCGCAATTCGCCGGTGAGGGCCGCCAATGCCAGGAGAATGCCCCCGGCGACGATCATTTGTTGCGAGACGAAGAGCGTCGGGTGCCTGGGTCGGGAGAGTTTGATGGCATAGATCGACCCCACGGACCAGCTCAGGGCGGCTCCCGTCAGGACCACCGCACCGAGCAGATCGACGTGCTCACTCCCCGCAAAATTCCCTGGAACCACCAGGAGTGCGACCCCGCCGAAACCGGCGACGAGTCCGGCCACGGTACGGGCGCCTGGACGCGCGGCGCCGAGCCAGAGCCAGTTGAGGAGCACGAGCCAGAGCGCCGAGGTGCAGACGATCAGCGCCGTCAGGCCGCTGGGGACCAGTTGTTCGGCCCAGGTGGTGGCGCCGTTGGCGGTCACCAGCATGAGCACACCGAGCCCGGCCGCGCGCACCCAATCCTGGCGTGTGGGTCCCGGCACTCTTTGCCAGAGCCTGCTCCAGGTGTAGAGCAGGAGCCCGGCGAGCAGGTGGCGGGACCCCGCCATGAGAAACGGGGGGATCGACTCGATGGCGAACCGGATGCCGAGGTAGGTCGATCCCCAGATGAGATAGACCGCCGCCCAGGCGAGGACGAGGCGGAGGGTCGAGGGACGCTCCGATTCGGTCAAGCGGGCGCGGACGTCGAGTCGCGTGGCTCGCCGCTCAGGCTGACGTATTCCTCGTTGTACATCCGGACCAGCTCAAAGAAATAGGAGAGGGCGAGCGGCCCGATCAACAACCCGAGCAGGCCGAGGTATCGAACCCCCGCGAAGGCACCGAGGACCGTGATCAACGGATGGGTCTGGGCCCAGCGACGGAACACGATGGGGCGGATCACGTTGTCGACGTTGCCGACAAATAGCGCGCCGAACGCGACCATCCCCGCTGCGGCAAGGTGCGACCCTTCGAGATACAGCGCGATGGCCGCCGGAATCCATACCAGCCCGCTGCCCACCACCGGAAGGATGGCAAAGACGACGGTGACCACGCCCCAGAACAGGGCGTTGGGGAGCCCGGTGACCTGAAACGCGATCCCCACGAGCGTACCCTGGATGGTGGCGGTGAGCCCGGTCCCGATGACCGTGGAGATGGTGACGGCTCGGAAACGCTCGCGCAGCAGCTCGGCACTGGCGGCGCTGAACGGGATGTACGGGCGGATCGCAAGCCATGCCCGCCCTTCGGTGGCCAGCATGAAGTAGAGCACGAAGAACGCGATGGCCAGGTTGAAGCCCATCAGGGTGACGGTCCCGACCGCAGCGAACGCGCCCCGGCCAATTCCGCCGATGACGTTCTGGCCTAGCTTCACCAATTCTGGCCCTACCGCGTAGCCGGCAATCGTGAGTGTCTGCAGCTTGGCCAGCGACGGGTTCTGCACCAGCCGGGAGACCACATCCTGGGCTTGTCCGACGATCATGCCCACCAGCCACGACCCCGGCAGGATGATGAGCAGGACCGCCACGAGTACGGTGAGGCCAGCCGCCAGCGGGGCGTTCAACCGCCCGGTGAACCGCTTGTACATCGGTTCGAACATGACGTAGAAGACGGGCGCGGCGAGGAGGCCGGAGGTGAACGGAGCGAGGGCCGCGAGGATGCCGATGCCAAGCAACAGGATCAGGATCGCAGCTCGGCCCTGACGAGGACTCATGTTGATCATGGCACGGCCCCCAGTGACTCGATGGAAGAAGGCAGTAATCTAGCCACCTGCTCAATGGCCCGCCCACCCGGTGGGCGGTATCTTTCCGGGATGAGACCCACGACCGGGCGCACGCTCCTCGCCGCCGCCGTGCTGATGTTTGGCACCGTGCCGATGGCCTCGGCGCAGCGAGGGGGCACCGTCGAGTTGACGCCGTTCGGCCGCTATTCCTTCTACCCCGACTCGCTGGTGCTGACGAGCGGTTTCGGGATCGGCGGTGAAGTGGGATTGTTTGTCACCAAGAAGCTCAGCCTGGAACTCAGCAGCAGCTATTCCGCCACCAGCCTTCCGGACTCGACCACCGTGCAGGTCCGATCCCTGACCGGCAGGTTCCTCGTCCACCTTCCGCTCCAGGGCCGGACCAACGTGCTGTTCGGCCTGGGGTACACGGGCAACCGTTACTCCCAGGGTCTGGACGTCGACCAGCAGGGAGTGGGGGGACTCGTTGGATTCCGCTTCGGCCTCGGCCCCCGCCTCGGGCTCCGGCTCGAGGCCACAGCCGACTATGTGGCCCCCCCTGGCAGCACTCGGGGCCGCGAATGGGATCTGGGCGTGCAAGTGGGGCTCTCGATGTACGCCGGGCCGATCGGCCCTCGCGACAGCGACCGCGACGGCGTGCCAAACAGGGACGACCGCTGCCCGGGTACCGCACGTGGCGGCACCGTCGATCCGACGGGGTGCCCGCTCGCGACAGACTCCGATGGAGACGGGGTCCTGGACGGCGGCGACCGGTGCCCCGGAACCCCCCAGGGTCAGCGGGTGGACCTGACCGGCTGCAACTCCGATCTCGATGGCGACGGAGTGGCCAACGCGCTCGACCGGTGCCCATCGACTCCACCCGGCACGACCGTCGACCAGTTCGGATGCCCACCGCCGACCACGCCTGCGGATTCGGACGCCGACGGGATCCCCGATGCGCGAGATCGCTGCCCCGGCACTCCCGCAGGAACTCTGGTCGACGCCCTTGGGTGCCCACGAGTGCCCAGCCAACCGGCCGCGGCCCCCCGCCTGATCCTCCGCGACGTCACCTTTGCAACGGGGAGCGCATCGCTCACGCCGGGAGCGCAGTCGTCCCTTCGGGCCACCGCCACTTCGCTGCTCGCGCAACCTGCAGTCCGTCTCGAGGTCGCCGGGTACACCGACGACACCGGCGCCCGAGCCGCCAACGAACGCATTTCGCAGGCACGAGCGGAAACGGTGCGCGCCTTTCTCGTCTCGGTCGGCGTTCCGGCGGATCGATTGACGGCGCGCGGATATGGGCCCGCACACCCCGTGGCCAGCAATGCCACCGCCAAAGGGCGGGAACTCAACCGACGGGTTGAATTGCGGCCCCTCGATTGAGCCCTCTGCACGCAGCGGCCGCCACTGCCACCACACCTTCAAGGCACATTCGGACTTTCTTCACTATCGAGACGACATCCTTCGAACAGTGCACTACACTGCGCGGCCCGCAGGGCCCGCGCACTGCTGTCCAAACTGAACGGAGGGCTCATGTCGTCCCCTCGTCGAGAGGTCTTCGGTGCGTTGCTGGTCTTCGCGAGCGTGGCCACCATGACAACCGACGCGTCGGCGATCCCGGCCTTTGCGCGGAAGTACCGGGTCAGCTGCAACCTGTGCCACAATCCCTTCCCCGCCCTGACGGCGTTCGGTGAGCAATTTGCCGGCAACGGATTCCGGATGGCCATCGAGGAAGAACCGCGAGACACCATCGCCACCGGCGACGACCTCCTGACCCTCCCATCAAGCGTGCCGCTGGCCATCCGCCTCGATGCCTATGCGCAGTTGTACGCCAACGGCAAGGCGGCCACCGACTTCCAGATGCCGTGGAACCTGAAGTTGCTCTCGGGCGGGACGCTCGGGAAGAAACTGTCCTACTACATCTACTTCCTGCTGGCGGAGCGAGGCGAGGTGGCCGGTGTCGAGGACGCGTTCATTTACTGGAATGACATCGGCGGGGCCCCTGTGGACCTGGCCGTCGGCCAGTTCCAGGTGTCTGATCCCATGTTCAAGCGGGAGTTGCGCCTCGAGGTCATGGACTACGCGATCTACAAGGTGCTGGTCGGGTTGCAGCCGGCCAACCTCACCTACGACCGCGGCTTCATGGCCTCGGCGGACCTGGCCGGGTTCACGATCACAGGCACGCTGGTGAATGGCGACGGGATCCCGGCCATCAACCCGGCGTTCAAGTACGACAACGACGCGAACAAGAATCTCTTCGGGCACATCAGTCGCGACCTCGGCAGTCACGCCCGACTCGGACTCATGGGATACACGGGCCGACAGAACGGCGACGCCTACGGATTCCCGGACCAGAGCAACGACATCTCGATGTGGGGGGCGGACGGGACATTCGGCGCGGGGATCTTCCAGCTCAACCTGCAGTACGTCGCGAGGACAGACACCGAGGCGGAGTTTGTGCCGGGCGAGCCGACGGTGGATACCAAGGGCGGATTCGCCGAACTGCTGGTTCGGCCGGCGGGGAGTCGCTGGTACGGCTACGGGTTGTACAACTACATCGAGGCCAGTGCACCGGTCCTCAACGTCAAGATGTTCGTCCCGATCGACGTCGCTGAGTACGAATCCGTCGCGATTGGCGGCGGATACCTTATCTACCGGAACTTCCGGTTGTACGGCGAGTATGGCTATGACTTCAACAATGCACTCAATCGCCTGACCGCGGGATTCACCACGGCATTCTGAGGAAGGCCCTCATGTCCACCTATCGCACACTCGGCACGGCGACTGCGCTCCTCCTATGGGGTGTTTCCACCGGCGCGGGGCAAGCCCAAACGCCGACAACTCTTCCCGAAGGTGTCACGCCGGCCATGGTCACCCAGGGCGCCTCGATCTTCAAGGGGCCGGGGATGTGCACGGTCTGTCACGGCATGGACGGCAAGGGGGGCGTCGGGCCGAACCTGACCGACGGGGCCTGGATCCACTCGAAGGGGAGTTACGAGGAGATCGTCCAGCAGATCACCACGGGCGTGCCCAGCAAACAGTCAACGAACGGCATCCCGATGCCGCCGAAGGGTGGCAGCTCCATCTCCGCAACGCAGGTGAATGCGGTGGCGGCGTACGTCTGGACGTTGGGTCATCCAGCGGTGAAGTAGCGGCTACCGCACTTCTCGGCGTCCGCCGAGCCAGAGCGAACCGCCGAGGGCCAGGGCCAGCATGCCGAGCGCCGAGGGCCAGAACGGCGCACTGCGCGGTTCGGGCAGCCCGTCTGCCAGCATCTGCTTCCTCAGTTGTGTGCGATACCAATCGCCCAGCGTCATCCCCACCGCCGCCTCGAAGGCCTCCGGGACGGGGGCGGCACTGGTCCAGAACGCGGTGAATCGGTCCGGGCCGAGGTCGTCGACCATCAAGGCAAGCAGGACCCGCGACTCCGACCGGGGCAGCTCAAGCATCCAGCGACCTCGAGCAGCCTCCAACAGGTATCCCAGCCGACCATTTCCCACGATGCCATCGGGGACCAGCGCGGGCGAATACGGCGGTTCCAGAAAAGCCAACTGGCAGAGCTCCGGTCGCCGGCCCGCACACCCTTCCAGTACGATCGATCCGTCGTAGAACATTCCGGTCAGATCGCCGAAGAGGCGGGACATCAGCCCTCGAGTCGACGCATCGCCGTCCTCCTCCTCCCGCCGTCGATGCACCGGGGGGATCGCGCCCGCGACATCCCAATACCGAGAATCAAGCCAACTGCGCACCTGCGCGCCTGGAGGGCCGAACCGGGTGAGGAACCAGCAGGGCCCGATCGATCCATTCCATGGCACCCACCTCCACCATTCCAATTCCGACCGCTCAAGTACCGTGTCCGTGGCTGAGACGAGTCTCACCGTCGTGCAGCTCCCGTCGCCGGGTGTCTCCGAAATCACCGCGAACTCGCCGAGCATCCCCCTCGGCCACGGCGACCCCAGCGGCTTATCCAGGAGGACCAGGCGCATCGGCACAGCCGGGTTCGCCGGCTTCGGGATCGACAGGAACAGGCTCTCGGCGAGCGAGGCGGCGGCTGGCGCCACGCCGGCGACTAGTACCTCGGGCACCTGCCCGCCCCGGTACATTGCCCGGGCCGAATCCACTCGGTTCAGCGTCGCCCTGTTTCTCACCTGCAGGCCGAGCCGGGTGGCCGAATCGGCGAGGGCGGATCGGGCCTTCTCCTCGCTGGTCGATATCCGTCGAAGGCGGGGGATGGCGAGCAGCCCGCTGCCCACGGACCAGGCCCCGAGGCAGATGGCCACAGCGGCGAGTATGGCGAGGAATCGATTGCTCACCGCCACCGCGTGCTCCGCGTGACCGCCACGAGCAGCAGCATGGACCACCCGAGCGCCAGCCACAGCTCAGAGGGCGGGTACATCGGGCCGCGCGGCTTCGCGGCGCGAATCGCCACACTCCAGCGCAGGAGCAGCGTGTCGGTCGAGATCCCGGCCGCCGCGGCGAGCCGAGCCTCCATCGGCGCGGTACGTCCGGCGGTGAGCCGCTGGAATGCCGATGCACCACCACTCTCCAGTGCGAGTTGGACCAGGTACTGCCTCCCTCCCACCCCGATCGGCAACACGAGCCGCTCCGGCGTCAGGAACCGGCGGCATGCGGGCAGATCTACCTGGTTCATGCACCGCTGACGATCCACCGCCTCGATACCCCTGAAATCCCCACCCGCCAGGGCCGCAAGCTGGGGCCAGGTCGTGGAATCGTACCACGCGTCGAGTGTATCAGTCCCGACCCGAAGGCCGAACGCGCTCGCGCAACTCTCCACATCCCCAAGAGCACAGGATCGGTCGGCGCGCGCCGGTGTGCGACTCAACTCCGCGGCGATCTCGGACAGGTCAGCGGGCGAGACGGGGCCGGTCGGTACGTTGCCTCGCATCCAGGCGAGGACCTCGGCGCCCTGCGTCCGCCAGATCGCCTGCGCGGCGGTCCCGGCAAAGCCGCGTGCGAGGGCATGCAGGTCCGCGTGCCCGGGCACGACGGAGCTGATGCCACCGAAATCCATGACGGGAATGATCCCCTCGATGGTCGCCGCAGGGCCGAAGCGGGTGAGCAGCATACTCCAGGCTTCTTCCGCCGCCGCCTGCGCCATGGGCCGAAACGGCGGAGCGGTGGCGATCCGCAATCCCCCGACGACGACCGTGTCGGTGCGGATCGCGGATTGGGCCGCCGAGATTCGACGGGCCGATGCGTCTCGCATTGAATCGAGGCTGACCTCCATCCGCTGCAGGGCGGCCAGCGAGTCCTGTGCGGCAAGCGGCCCGCCCCACAGCGCGAGTACCGTCATCCAGGCCGGCGCGATTCTACACATCGATCAGCATCCACCGCGACCGGAAGATGGAGAGCGGGCTGTACGGACTGAACAGCGCATCGACGACGGCGCCCATGGGGCTCCAGCCGAGAGAAACCAAGTCTCCGAGGAGCGTGGCGATGACCAGAAACAGGAACAAGGCCACGAGGATGCGTGCCGTCCTCTGCGTCAGGCCGTTCAGGGCAAAGAGCAGGGTATACGCCGAAAGACCGGCCGCGAAGAAGCGAACCGTAATGGCGGCAGGATAGGCGTGGAGCAGCGGGGGCAAGGTGAGCCGCGCCGTGGCGATGCAGGATCCGAGGGCCAGCATCGCGGCGATGGCCAACAGCAAGGTGAGGCCGGCCCCGTAGCGAAGCAGAATGTAGTGCCCACGTGCTATGGGGAGCGTCAATGCGTACACATGCCTGGCGCGGTTGTCAGGCCACCAGGCCGCCGTTGCCAGGACCATCGCGGCGGTGAGGGCGATGATCGGGTAGGCCGCACCCCATTGCGCCGTGGCGCGGAGGAGATTCCACGAGGTCCAGGGGTCGGCCACACTCCACGCGCCGCGCAGCGACAACAGGGGCACGACGAGCGCGATTCCCGCCAGCAAGACCACCGCCAACCGACTCTCACGCCACTGACTCCGGAGGATGGCTCGGAACATCATGCCTCCCGCCCGCTGGGGTTGCGGGCGCTGCGGAGCAGTTCCACAAACGCTTCCTCCAGATCGAGGTCCACGACCTCCTTGAGCGGGTGCGCCGCTCCGAACCAGGAGGACATTTCCGGCTGCCACCCGCGCACCGTCCATACTTCACCGCCGAGCCCGGCCTCGCCACGCGCAATCACGGAGAAGGGGGCCTCTGCCGCCGAGGTCCCGGCGGTCACCCGGAGTCGCTTGAGCCCCGACTTGAACTCCTCCATGGGCACTTGGGCCACGATCGATCCCTGGTCCAGTACACCGATCCAGTCGCAGAAGCGCTCGAGCTCGTGGACGAGGTGGCTGGAGATCAGGACCGTTGCGCCGGTCTCCGTCACATAGTCGAGGATGGCATGCAATGCTTCCCGCCGAACCACCGGATCGAGCCCATCGGTCGGCTCGTCGAGTACCAGCAGGTCGGGCCGCTGGGCAAGCGCCAAGAGGATCATCACCTTGCCCATCTCCCCCTTCGAGAGCCGGGAGAGAACCCTCTGCATTGGCAGCCCGAACCGCGAGGCCAGATCCCTCGCTGCCCTGTGGTCGAATCGACGGTGGAAGGCGGCGTGCAGGCTCACCGCCTCCGCCACCGTCAGGTTGGGATAGAGGTGCGGACGTTCCGGGACGTAGCCGACACGGCTCAGGATGGACACGATGTCCTTCGGCACCTCCTCGCCGAACACCCTGATGGAACCGCCGGCGGGTCGCAGCAGCCCGAGCAGGAGCCGAATGGTGGTCGTCTTGCCGGCGCCGTTGGGGCCGAGAAAGCCGTAGACCGCACCCGCCGGGACAGTCAGGTTCAAGTCCCTGAGCGCGAACCCCTGGACCTGGTATGAGAGCCCGCGAATCTGAATGGTGTCCGTCATCGATGGTCCTCCCCCAACGCGGTTCGGAGCGCCTTCAACAGGTCTTCCCCCGACAACCCCAACCCCACCGCCCGAGCCAGCATTTCATTGGCGAGCCGGGTGCTCACCGCAGCCTGCTCGGCTGCCCGTCGACTTGAGGTCAGTTCACGGACGAAGGTGCCCGAACCCTGCCGCAGCTCCACAAGGCTGGCCCGCTCCAGATCCCGGTAAGCCTGCACCACCGTCCCGGGGTTGAGCCGCAGTTTGACGGCAAGCTGCCGAACAGACGGAAGTGCTTCCCCAGCAACGAGTTCGCCAGCCGCAATAGCGGCTCGAAGCCGCTCCGCGAGTTGGGCGTACAAGGGGGTTGGAAGTGCCGGATCTAGATGTTCGAACATGAGCCTAGTGTGTTGGTGTTGCAATACACTAAGTCTTTGGCCTTGGACTGTCAATAGCGGGTCGACAGCGGTGGCCTCCGAAGGCACCTTACCGAACGCATTCAAACCTCCGGCCTTCGAGCGGCATCTGAGCCTGCAGTGACTGCCCCGATTCAGCGCGCCAAAGCTGGCGACCCGGATGCCTTCCGCATCCTGTATGAAGGCCACGTGGGGCGCATCTACGCCCTCTGCCTTCGGCTTGCCGGTGACCCCGCCAAGGCCGAAGAGCTGGTGCAGGACACCTTCATTCGGGCGTGGGAGAAGCTGCCTGGATTCCGGGGAGAGAGCGCCTTCGGTACCTGGCTCTTCCGGATCGCCGTCAATGTGGCGCTCTCGGAACGTCGGGCGACCGGTCGTCGGGAAGCACGGATCAGGTCGGTGGCTGACCCCGAGGCACTGCCGGCCGCCGAACGGCCCTCCCATCCAGGCGACCGCATGGACATGGAACAGGCCATTGCCGACCTGCCACCGAGGGCACGGGCGGTCTTTCTCCTCTACGATGTCGAGGGGTACCAGCATTCCGAGATCGCCGAGATGACCGGCATCGCCGAGGGTACCTCCAAGACGCAACTCTTTCGAGCCCGCAGACTGCTGCGGAAGGCACTGTCCCGATGACATGCGAACAATTCGATCAGTGGCTGGATGCCTACCTGGAAGGGGGCCTGACCCCCATGCAGGTGGATGAGGTGCAGGCGCACATGGCCGCGTGCCCCCCCTGCCGCGCCCACGCCGAGGAGATGCGAGTCGTCCTGTCAGCCGCCACCGCTCTGCCGCGAAGCATCGCGCCGCCGCGTGACCTGTGGCCGGACATCTCGTCACGCCTGCCGACGCGGCGTGGCACTCCCACCAGCCGGATCGCCGCCTGGTCCCGGTGGGTGCCGCTCGCGGCGGCCGCGGCCGTGCTCATCACGGTGTCCGCGGCCATCACCTATCGGTTTTCCCGCCCGTCAGCCCCGGGCCCTGACCTGACCGCGGCGGTTCCTGCTTCCGTCGTCGGCTTCGCCGCCGACCGGGAGTACGTGCTGGCCGCCGCGGACCTCCAACGGGTCCTGACGGAGGGTCGGGGGCGGCTGGCGCCGTCCACCGTCGAACTCCTCGAGCGCAACCTCGCCGTGATCGACGCGGCGATCGCCGAGGCCCGTGCCGCCCTCGAAGCCGACCCTGCCAACGCCGACCTTCGTGCCCTGCTCTGGGGCGCACATCGACAGAAACTCGACCTGCTGGACCGGGCCACGCGCCTGACACGGAGCTGACGCATGCGACGGATGCCGATTTACCTCCTGCTCCTCGGACTCACCTGGCCAGGCTGCTGGCAGCGCGCAGGCGCCGGCGCACTATGGCCGCGCCATCGCGCCCGATGCCGCGGTCCGGATCTTCAACCTGGCCGGTACGGTCCGGGTCACCGGGTGGGACCGGGACAGCATCGACGTCTCCGCGATCGTGCCCCAAGCCGGCGGCCGGCTGATGTTCGGCGGCGGCTCCATGGGGATCAAGCTGGGTATCGACCCTCCCGGGGCAGACATCAACTACCCCGGTTCACTGCTCGAGGTCCGGGTGTCGGCCCGGGCGAGAGTCTGGATCAAGACCGAAAGCGCGGAGATCCTGGTGACGGGACTCACCTCGTCGGCCGACGTGTCGAGCGTGAGCGGCCGGGTGGTCATCACGGGAGACATCGAACAACTCTCGGCGGAGTCGATGGATGGTGGCATCGACGTGCAGGTCCACGCCGGCATCGTCAGGCTCAAGTCGGCGGGAGGAGCCATCGCGCTGCGGGGGACGGCGACCGACGCCACCTTGAGCACGGTCAGTGGCGCGGCGACGATGGTCGTGACGGGCGCGGAGCGCGCACGGATGGAAACGGTGAGCGGGCACCTCACGTTCGACGCCACCCTCCGCCCGGGTGGCAACTACACCCTCGAGAGTCACTCCGGCGATATCAGCATTCGCCTTCCGGCTGACTTCAATGGGGCGCTTCAGTTGACTTCGCTCGAGGGCCGAGTCACCAACCGTTTGACCAAGAGCCCTGTCAATCGGACCAATCAGGGTCGGGGCGATCTGCTCGCGACCTCTGGCGGGAAGACGACGTCCGAACTGGTGGCCCGGACCTTCAAGGGAACCATCACACTGGATCTCCAAACGAAACCGTAGCTGGCGGCATCGAAGGTGGCGTGACTCTTGTTCGCGCCACCCTCAATCTCGGAGTAACCCATGCCGAATCATCGCCTGCTCGCTGCCGCCGCCATTGCCCTCCTCACCACCGTCGGAACAGCCACCCCAGCCCACGCCGGCCCGCCGTGGATCTCCATCGAGTTGCCCGCCAACCCGCTCGACCCGACGACGCGGGGCGCGTTCCTGCTGGTCCACACCTTCCACCACGACGCGACGGTGGCCGAGGCGCTCACCGGCCGGGCGGAGGGATTGGTCAATGGCCGGCGCCAGACGATCACCCTGTCATTTGAGGGTACCTCCCGCACCGGAGTGCGGGCGCTCCGCAAGTCGTGGCCGGACGGGGGAACCTGGGTGCTCGTCCTCACCACCGGCCAGCACGGCGACGCGACCGCCCTGGTCGGCATAAGCGCCGACGGCACCGTCCGCTCGATCGACGTCCCCACGAGGACAGACGGCCGTCACATCGTGCCGACCAAGGTGTCGCCGTCCGATGTGGACGCGATGCTGGCCCGCCTGGCCGCCGACAGCGGCCGTGACCGTCCCTGGAATCTCGCGCTGGCGCTGGGCGGCCTCCTGGTGCTCCCGGCAGGCCTGGTGATGTTCCGCCGCGGCACCTGACTCCCCGGCGCACGCCCCGAGCCGCCTCCCTGCCGGAAGGCGGCATCGGCGCGCCCTTCTTGACGGCCCTCGTTTTGACCCCGAGATTAGCTTTGCCCCCTGAACACCCCGAAGGTCAGCACCCCCGAATTCCGTAGAGGCGTCTTGGACGACCCACTGCTCGCGCGTTTGCGGCGGGCCCTGGCACCCGAATTCGACGTCGACCGCCAGCTCGCTGTCGGCGGGATGGGCATCGTGTTCCGCGCCCGGGAGGTCGCCCTTGACCGGCTCGTCGCCATCAAGGTGCTGCGGCCCGAGCTCGCCACGGCGGTCGCCCGCGAGCGATTCCTCCGCGAGTCACGGATCCTCGCCCGCCTGCAGCACTCGAACATCGTCCCCGTTCACCGGGCCGATGAGCGCGACGGGCTTTCCTATTACGTCATGGACTTCATCGAAGGGCAGACGCTCGCCGACCGGCTGACCGCCGGCCCGTTGCCCGTCGAGCAGGTCCTGCGCCTCGCGCGTGACCTGGTGGAGGCGCTCGCCGCCGCGCACGCCGGCGGGATCATCCACCGCGACGTCAAGCCCCAGAACATCTTCTTCATCGGGCATCGCGCGCTCCTGGGCGATTTCGGCATCGCGTCCGAGGCCGCCAGCGACCCGCTCGAACTGACCGGAGCGGGGGCGCTGATCGGAACGCGGGCCTACATGGCCCCGGAACAGCTGCGCGGCGAACCGGCGACCGAACGGTCGGACCAGTACTCGGCTGCAGCCGTTCTCTTCGAGGCGGCGTCCGGCAGGCGCTGGCAGGCGCTCGACGCACCTGCAGACGCCAACTGGCGCGGGGTCCCGAGGCCAATGGTCCGCCTGCTCCGGCGTGGGCTGGCGGCAGATCCGGTGCGGCGCTGGAGCTCGATGCGAGAGGCGCGCCGTCTCTTCGACCGAGCGCGGTTCCGCCGCGGGCAACGCCTGGTGACCGCGGCGGTGGCGGTCGGCGTCGCCCTCCTCGCCTACTCCGGCTGGACGACCATCTTCCCTCCCCCGCCGCCGCCCAACCATCGCGCGCTGGCCCTCCTCCCGTTCCAGACGGTCGGGATGCCGGACGATTCCCTCGGGTACCGGGTGGCGCAGTCCGCCGACGCGAACCTCAACAATTTCCCCTCCCTCACCAAGGTCGCGCTGGTGCTGTCGTCGGACTGGCAGCGCGCACACCCGGCAGCAGGACGCCGCCACGGCGCGGCGGGACCTGGACGTCGGCCACGTGGTCACCGGAACGGTCGAGCAACGCGGAGCGACCCTCACGCTCCTCCTCCAGGTGACAGACTCCGCGGGGACGGAACCGCTGCGCTCGATCAGTGTGTCGGGAGAGGACGCGAATTCGTGGGCCCTCGGGGATTCGGCCGCGGTCGCCATCGGCATGGCGCTTGGCCGGCGCATCGACACGGACGCCCGCAACCTCGCCAGCCGCAGCGCGGAGGCCATCGGCCAGTTCGGGCAGGGCGAGGCGTTGTTCGAGGGGGACGCCTGGCTCGCGGCGGCAAACCACTACAAGCACGCGGTCGAGGCCGACTCCACGTTCGTGCTCGCACGGTGGCGCCAACTCGTGGCGCGCATCTGGTCCCGCGATTTTTCCTGGGACTCGGCCACCGCCCTCGGTGCCTGCTGCGCCGACCAGCTACCCCCGCTGGACGCCGGCCTCGTCCGTGCGATGAGCACCACCGACCTGCCCCAGCGATTCACGGAGTTCGACGCGCTGCGTACCCGCTTCGCCGACCAGGGGATGCTGCCGCTGCTCTTTGCCAGCGACCTCTTCCACCGCGGGCCGCTGATCGGGAGAGGGCTGCCGGAATCCCTGGCCATGTTCGAGGCGGCAATCATGGCGAGTCCCGGCGGGACCCCCGCCCCGGCGTACGACCACATGGTCTGGGGGAAGACCCGTCTCGGTGAGAAGGAGGAAGCGGCGCGCTGGCTGCGGGACCGCAAACGCCTTGTTACCGACGCGGAGGGGGAGGAGATCGCCCAATTCCTGCAGCTGGGGTACAACCTGCGCTGGCACTACTGGTTGGCTCGGGTCGAGCTCTGGCTCCTCAAGAAATACGAATCCGACAGCGACGGTCGGAAGCTCGCCAAGTTCTTTCGATTCAGCGCGACGTGGGACTTGCCGAGGGGACAGAACGCCGTTGGAGCCGTCATCGCATCGCGGCTGCTGGCGAAGGACCGGGCGAGCGGCCTCGAGGCCCAGGGACTCGCACACCTCACGTGGGGTCGATTGACCGAGGGGATGGGGTTGATCGATTCCGCGGCACGGTACTTCGACACCGACGAGGCGGAACTCCAGCGCCGGCAGTGGCGCCTCCTCCTCCCGCTCCTGGGCGCGGGCCGGGTCGGCGCCCCGGAAGAGGCTTCGGCGCGGCTCTGGCTCGAGGAGCGAGCCTCCGAGGGCTCGTCCGCTCCCCGGGCGCGCTGGACCCTCGCCCTCGATGCCCTGCGTCGGGGAGACACCGCCTCTGCCGTGGGGTGGATCGACGCCCTGGCCCAACTGGGTTCCGCCGATAGCGCGTCCGCCCGGATGGCTGTCCTGGCCAACGCCATGCTCGTCGGGGGTCGCGATCCGTACGGGGCGCTCGCCGCCACGGAACCGCTGCTCCGCTTCGACTCGCCGAGCGCCGGGCCAGGACATCTTCACCCGCAGTCTCCTGCACCTGTCGCGGGCGCAGTGGTTTGAGGCGACCGGAGATCTCGATGGGGCGCGGCGGGAAATCCTCTGGTACGAAAACTCCGACACCTTTCAATTCCCCGTCGATGAGGCCCAGAAGATGGAAGTCGACGCCGTGGCGAGCGTGGCAGCACGCGTGACGCGGGCGCGCCTGCTCCTGGCCGTGGGAGATACCGAGCTCGCCTGCCGCATGCTGGCCCGGGTCCGGCAACTGTGGGGCAAGGCGGACGCCTCGCTCCACTCCGCGCGGGCGCGCGCCGATTCCCTGTACCGCGAGGGCTGCCGATGATCTCGATCCGACTCCTCGGCGACGGCTGAAGTGACCATCGACGGCGAGCCGCCGCCCGCGGAGCTGCTCTGGAAGAAGAACCTCGCCCTCCTCGTGTACCTCGTGCTCTCGCCGCGCCACACCCGCACCCGGGAGCACCTCACTGGCCTGCTCTGGGGCGACAAACCGGAATCGGCGGCGCGCCACTCCCTCAACGAGGCGCTGCGCGTCCTCCGCCGTGCGGTCGGGGAGGAGGCGCTCCAGACCGATGCCGAGCTCGGTCAAGTTGGATGCCAGCGTGGTCGCGCTCGACCTGGAAGCGTTTGCCCGGCATGAAGCCGCGAAGGAATGGTCCCAGGCGGCTGCCCTGGTCGGGGGCGGCTTTCTGGAGGGCTTCGCGGTGCCGGGCGAGTCGGGCTTTGAAGACTGGCTGGTCGCGGAACGAAGCCAGTGGGAGCGCCGATCCGTGGCGGCGCTGGTCGAGGCGGGGGAGTCCGAGCTCGCGCGGGGGCGTTTGCCGGCCACTCTCGGTGTGGCCGAACGCGCCGTGGCGCTCGCGCCTACGTCGGGGCAGGCCATCGGCGTGCTGCTCCGCGCCCTGGCCCTGTCCGGCAAGCAGGGCCGCTGCGCTGGACCGGTATCGCGGAGTACGTCGAGACGCTCGACGCGCGCCTGGGGCTCGCACCGGATGCGGCGGTGACTGCATTGGCCGATCGGATCCGGAAGGACCGGCTCGAACCGCCACGCCGAGAGCGCGGCGGCCAAGGTGGCGGTGACCCGGCGACTCCCGCTCTTCGGGCGCACGGCGGCGCTGGCCGACGCTCACCGACGCGTGGAGGCGAGGCGTGACCGGGCGGACGACGTGCGTGGCAATGGTCCTGGGCGACGCCGGACTGGGGAAGACCCGCCTCGTGGAGGAGCTGATCGCCCGCGTCTCCCTCGAGGGGGGGTGCGCCCTCAACGTGCGTGGCGTCGAGGCGGACAGGAAATCTCCGTGGGCGGGACTGCTCGGCGTCGGGCGGGGCGGACTGCTCGAGGCGCGTGGCATCGCCTCAGCCCCGGCGCCTGCGCACGCGGCGTTCGCGGCGCACATCACCGAGTGGGGCGATCGGTACCGGGGCGCGGGCGGGACCGCCGCGGCGCCGCTGCCGAGGGCGTTCACCGAACTGGTGCGCGCGGCAGCGGAGGAACAGCCGATCCTGCTGGTGGCCGACGACTGTCACCACCTCGACCGCGAGTCGCTGCAGAGCATCGCCTCCCTGCCCCGCGACCTGCCGGAGGCTCCGGTCCTCCTCCTGCTCACCGTCGGAGCCGACCGCCGTCCCTGAAACGCTCGACACGCTGCGCAGTCACTTCGGCCGCGACCTGCCCGGCGAGGTGATCGAGCTCAGCCCCCTCGACGAGTGCTGCGCTCGGCGAGATGGCGCGCGCGGTCTTCCCGCACGTACGACGACCGCGCGATCGACCGCCTGACGCGGCGCGTCGCGGCCGATTCCGCCGGCGTCCCGCTCCTGGCTGTCGAGATTCCTGCACGCCGTTTCCTCGGGACTCCGGATCGATGAAGAGTCGGGCGCCTGGCCGGCCCCCTACCACACCCTCACGCAAACGACCCCCGGCGACCTGCCCGGCACCGTCATCTCCGCGGTGCGGATCGGGTATCGCCGGCTTTCGGAGCCCGCCCAGCGCGCGCTCTGCCGCGGCGGCCGCGCTCGGCGGCCGGCTCACCGCCGAGACGATCGGTCGCGCGGCCGGGCTCGCGCCGCCACAGCTCGACGGTGCGCTCGACGAACTCGAGTGGCAGCGGTGGCTCGTCGCCGACGGGCGGGGCTACGGGTTCGTCGCCGGGATCGTGGAGCGGATCGTCGAGCGCGACATGCTGACCCCTGGCCAGCGGCGGCGGATGCGGGAAGCGGGAGGCGGCCCCGCGTGACGGATAGCTTCCCATCGGTGTAGAATTGGGGTGCCACTCGCCGCCCTCACCCTGGATGCGAATGACCGTTCCCTTCCGCGCGCTGATCATCGACGACAACGAGTCCGAGCGAACGCAGCTGGCCGCCGCGCTCACCGAGGCGGGGGGCTTCGACGTCGTCGCCCCGGCGGGGACGCGGGAGTTCGTGACCCTTCCAGTATCCACCCGGTTCGATGGGATCCTGCTCGCCCTCGCCTTCGATGACTGCTGCTGGCAGGATCTGTTACCGGCCCTTCGCGACCGGTGGCCGGACGCCGCCATCGTGGTCCTCGCCGACGGTGCGGACACCGACGCAATCGCCGAGACGATGCGGGCGGGCGCCGATGATTACCTGCTTCGGGAAGCGAACACGACGTTCCGGGTGAGCCTGGCGTTGCGCTCGGCGCTGGACTGGGCCCGGGAGCGGAGCCAGACTCAGCGGGTGCAGGGCAGGCTGCGCCGGCTCCTCGACGATACGCACGTCGGCGTCTTCCGCTCCAACCTCCAGGGCCGGCCGATCGAGGCCAACGCCGCCACGCTCGCCGTCCTCGGCTACGCCTCCCTCGAAGAAATGCAGTCCACCCCGATCGAGCGAGCGCTACCAGCACCCCGCAGACCGGGCACGGCTGATCGCCCAGCTCCAGCGGGATGGCAGCGTTCGGGACTACGAAGTCGACATGCGACGCGCGGACGGAAGCCCGGTGCGCGTTTCCCTCAGCATCCGCCTCGACGGCCCGGACCTCATGGACGGGTTGGTGGTGGATGTCACCGAACGCCATCGGGTGCAGGAATCGCTCCGCCGGTCCGAGGCGGAGATGCGCGCGCTGGTAACGGCACTCCCTGACCTGGTGCTGATGCTCGACCGGGAGGGGCGCTACCTCCAGATCGCCCCCAACCACCCCGAGCTTCTTGTCCGCCCGGCCGCCGAGATGCTCGGCAAGAGCGTCCGTGACGTCCTCCCCTCAGATCGCGCGGAACTGGCCATCGAATTGATCGGAGAGGCGCTCGCGGCCGGCGCCACCGTGTCGCACGACTACCATCTCGACCTCGACGGCGAGACCCGCTGGTTCCACGGATCCTTCACGCCGGTTGGTCCCGACAGCGTCATCGTCGTCGCCCACGACATCACTGCGGAGCGCGCAGCACGCCGACAGCACGCCGCGGACGAGGAACGGTTCCGGGCCCTGATTGAGAACAGCCGGGACGCGATCACGCTGATGGATGCCGAGGGAATGATTCTGTTCCAATCTCCGTCGGCGACGCGGATCACCGGCTACGCGCCCGAGGACCTGGTGGGCGTCAATGTCTTCGCTCTGATCCACCCTGATGATCTGCCGGCGGCGCTGCAGACGATGCAGGAGGCGTTGAACGACCCGGGACATGCGGTGCGAGTCACCCACCGCATCCGCCACAAGGACGGCAGCTGGCGCCACTACGAAGTGGATGGTGTCAACTGGCTCGGTCACCCGGCCATCGGCGCCATCGTCATGAATTACCGCGACATCACGGAGCGGTTGCAGAGCGAACTGGCAGCCCGGGAAAGCGCCGAGCGCCTCGACCTCGCGCTTGAGGCCGCTGGCGGGACGGCCTGGGACTGGGACCTCACCTCCGGCGAAGTCAGCTTCAGTCCCCGCTGGGCGCTTCTGCTCGGATTCGAGCCGGGGGAGATCGGGAGCGACCTCGCCGAGTGGGAGCGGCGGCTCCATCTGGACGACGGGCCCGCGGTCGAACGGGCGCGCGAGGCGCACGTCGCGGGGCTCACGCCGGTATACGAGGTCGAGCACCGGCTCCGCGCCAAGGACGGCAGCTGGACGTGGGTGCTGGACCGGGGCCGAGTCGTCGAGTGGAACGCCGACGGCCACCCATGCCGGATGGTCGGCATCATGACCGACCTGTCCGAGCGCAAACGGCTCGAGGCCCAGCTGGCGCAGGCCCAGAAGATGGAGGCGGTCGGCCAGCTCGCAGGCGGCATCGCGCACGACTTCAACAACGTGCTGACCGCGATCCTCAGCACCAGCGAGCTGATCCTGCTCGAACTCGGGCCCGACGGACCCGCATCGCGAGGACCTGGAGGAGATCAAGCGGTCCGCCAACCGGGCCGCCGCGCTGACCCGACAGCTGCTGGCGTATTCGCGCCGGCAGGTGCTGCAGCCGCGGGTGACCGACCTCAACAGCGTGGTCGCCAACGTGGACCGGATGCTGCGCCGGCTGCTCGGTGAACAGGTGACGCTGGTCCAGTCGCTCGACCCCGAGCTGGGCCGGGTCCGCGCGGACCGCGGACAGATCGAGCAGATCCTCGTCAACCTGACGATGAACGCCAGTGACGCGATGCCGGAGGGCGGCCGGCTCACGATCGCCACCGCCAACGCCAACGTCATTCCCGACGACACGGGGCCTGCCGTGGCCGGCCCGTACGTCATGCTGGGCGTCGGCGATACCGGTGTCGGCATGGATGAAGCCACCCGCAATCGCATCTTCGAGCCGTTCTTCACGACTAAAGGCCGCGGCCAGGGCACCGGGCTCGGCCTCGCCACGGTGTACGGAATCGTCCGGCAAAGCGGCGGCGTGATCCGGGTGACAAGCGAGCCTGGCGCCGGTGCCACCTTTCGCATCTTCCTTCCGCGCGTCGAGGAGGAGATCGAGCCGGAGCGCACCGAGCCGACCATCACCCGGGAGCCCGCTGGCCGCGCTGGCGCCGGCACCGTCCTCCTGGTCGAGGACGAGGAACCGGTGCGCCGGCTCGGGAAGCGCATTCTCGAGCAGGAGGGCTATGCCGTCCTCACGGCGGAGCACGCGGCGCAAGCCATGACCGTGGCCGCCGCGTGGGAGGGCCCGATCGATCTCCTGGTGACCGACGTCGTCATGCCGGGGCGATCCGGCGTGGAACTCGCGCGCGACCTGCAGATCGAACGCCCGGGCCTTCCGGTCCTCTTCACGAGTGGCTATCCGGAAACGACGCGTGGACGCTGGCAGCCCCCCGAGGGGTGGGGCGCGTTTCTCCAGAAGCCCTTCACTCCCACCGAGCTGGTGGAGGCCGTCCGCGCCGCCACCAATGCGCCCGCGCGCTGATGGATAACCTCTGTCACACACTGGTCGGTGCCGCCCTGGCGCAGTCCGGGCTGAAGAAGCGCTCCGCACTTGGCACGGCCACGCTGCTCATCGCCGCCAACCTGCCGGATGTGGACGCGTTCAGCCTGCTGTGGGGAAGAACGGCGGGTTTCGCCTTTCGGCGCGGGATGACCCACGGCGTCGTGGCCATTGCCATGTGGCCCTTTCTGCTCGCGGCCGTCATGGTGGGGTTCGATCGCATGGGTGGCCGGCGCGGCGCCCGGTTCTGGCCCCTGGTGGGGCTTGCGGCGATCGGCGTGGTCAGCCACCCGCTGCTTGACCTGCTCAACACCTACGGAGTCCGGTGGCTGATGCCATTCTCCGACCGGTGGTACTACGGCGACACCCTGTTCATCGTGGATGTCTGGGCGTGGCTGATCCTCGGTGTGGGGGTGCTGTTCAGCGTGCGGTGGGAGCGGCGCGGTATTGCCGGCTGGCGAGCACCGGCCGGCGCCGCGCTCGGCATCGCCGCGGTGTACACGGCTGGCATGTTCGTGCTGGGCAGGCTGGCGGCGTCCCAGGTGCGGTTCGAACTCCTCGCCTCCGGGGTGCCGGTCCAGCGGGTGCTGGCCTCACCGATACCGGTGACGCCCGTCGTCCGCGATGTCGTGGTGGATGAGGGCGACGAGTACCTGGTGGGAGACATCCGGGTGGGCGGCACCTTCACCCCGGGCAGCTACTGGCCGAAGCGCAATCCGTTCGACGACGACCCGGCGGTGTCGATCGCGGCCTCGACCCCGGCCGCAGCCGTATTCCTCCGCTGGGCGCGGTATCCGACCTACGTCGTGGACCGCCGCGGCGGCGCACCGGTCGTGCATTTCATCGACCTGCGCTACGCAAGGAGCCCCGACGCGGGCTTTGGTACCCTTACCGTGCCGGTGTCGACCGGTCAGCTGGCGGCGCGTCTCCTGCCCTCAGCACGACCGGTGCGCCACTCACTTCCCTGACCGCTGCTCCAGCAGCGGCCGCAGCGCCTCCCAGACCAGTGCCGCGATCATTCGCTGGCCCGCCGCCGTCGGATGAATGCCGTCGGCCTGGTTGAGTGAATCCACACCCCCCACTCCCATGAGCAGGAACGGCACGAGCGGCACCTCGAGATTCGCGGCGGCCTCCCGATAGGCCGCGCGGAACCGAGCGGCATACGCCGGCCCGAGATTCGGCGGTGCCTCCATGCCGAGGAGGATCACGGCGGGAGGAGGAACCTGCTGCCGGACTCGCCGCACAATCGCTTCCAGATTCGCCCGCACGGAATCGGGATCGAGGCCACGGAGTCCGTCGTTGGCGCCGGTTTCGAGAATCAGCACCGCCACCGGCTGCTGCATGAGCCAGTCCACCCGCTGCCGCGCGCCGGTGGACGTCTCCCCGCTGACGCCGCGGTTCTCGACACGAAACGCCAGGCCGGCGGAATCGATCTTCCGCTGGAGGACCGCGGGGTAGGCGTCCGACGGATCGAGCCCGAGCCCGGCTGTCAGGCTGGTGCCGACGACGAGAATCAGCGGCACCGGAGGCGCGGCCTCGGCAGCCGCCTCGGCGGGCTTCGGGGCGTCCCCGCCGCCACATCCTGCCAGCATCAGGAGCAGGGAGGCGAACGCCGCGGAGGGCTGTATCATTCGGGGAAACGCAAACGTCATTGGAGTCCAGATGCTGCGCTGTGAGAAACTGAGCCAGTCCTATCGATCCGGCGCTGGCACGTTGACGGTCCTGCAAGATATCAGCTTCGCGGTGTCGGCCGGCGAGTTCCTGGCCATCGTCGGGCCCTCGGGCAGCGGCAAGACGACGCTGCTCGGGCTCCTTGCCGGGCTGGACCGGCCCGCGGCCGGTGAGGTCTGGCTGGACGGTGAGCGCCTGAGCGTGCTCGACGAAGACCAGCGCGCTGCGCTCCGCGGCGCCAAGGTCGGGTTCGTCTTCCAGGCCTACCAGCTGATTCCGACCCTCACGGCGCTGGAGAATGTGCAGGTCCCGCTGGAACTCCGGGGGGAGTCCGACCCCGCCCGTGCCCGGGCGCTGCTCGAACGGGTCGGGCTCGGCGACCGCACCGCGCACTATCCCGCCCAGCTCTCCGGTGGAGAGCAGCAGCGCGTGGCCCTGGCGCGGGCATTCTGCACCCGCCCCAAGATCCTCTTCGCCGATGAGCCGACCGGCAATCTCGACCAGCGCACCGGCGCGGGGATCATCGACCTGATGACCGACCTCAACCGCGAGGCCGGCACCACGCTCGTGCTGGTGACGCACGATCCCGACCTGGCGGGGCGGGCGCGCCGGATTCTCCGACTCGCGAATGGCCGCCTGGAATCGGACACGCCCACGTGACACTGCGCGCGCTGCTGCACCTGGCCTGGCGCGAGGGACGCGCCTCCAGGCGCCGGATGCTCCTGCTGGTGGCTGCCATCGCGACCGGCACGGCAGCGCTCGTGGCCATCAACTCCTTTACCGCGAACCTCCGCACCGCCGTGGCCGGCGAGGCGCGCAGCCTGCTCGGCGCCGACCTCGCGCTCGCTTCGCGATCCGCGCCGACCGACTCCCTGCGCCGGCTTGCCGACTCCCTCGCCTGCGGCGGCACCACCCCGTGCGAGGACCGCTCCACGGTCACCACCTTCGGCTCCATGGGGTATGTCCCCTCCCGCACCGGCGTGCGCCTGGTGCGCGTCACGGCGGTCGAGGGGGGCTGGCCCTATTTCGGGAGGATCACCACGTCGCCCGCCGGCGCGTGGCCACGGCTGCAGTCGGAGCGCATCGCCCTCGTCGATCCCGCGTTCCTGACGGCGCTCGGTGCGGCGATCGGGGACACGCTGGCGCTGGGGACGCTGCGGGTGCCGATCGTCGGCACAGTGGACCACGTCCCCGGCGATGTCGGGCATCGCCACCGCGTTCGGGCCGCGAGTGTTCATTCCCGGCCCTCTGGTCGCCGAGACCGGGCTGCTCGGCTTCGGCGCGCGGGCGGAGTACGACGTCTACGTCCAGCTGCCGGCCGGCGCCGACGCGCAGGCGATTGCCGACACTCTGAAGCCACGGCTCCGGCCCGATCGGGTGCGGGTGCGCACCGTGCAGGACGAGCAGCGCAGCCTCGGCAACGCCCTCGAGCGGCTGGGCCGTTTCCTCGGGCTCGTGGCGCTCGTCGCGCTATTGCTCGGCGGACTCGGCGTCGCGAGCGCAGTCCATGTGATGATCCGACAGAAGATGGACACGATCGCGGTGCTGCGCTGCCTCGGTGGCAGCAGCCGGCAGGTCTTTGCACTCTTCCTCGTGCAGGCCGCGGGGATCGGCCTGCTCGGAAGCACGCTCGGCGCGGCCATCGGGCTCGCAGTCCAGCAGGCACTGCCCCGCGTCCTGGGCGATTTCCTGCCGGTGACCGTCATGCCCTCGGTGTCCTGGCCGGCACTCGCCACCGGGCTGGGGCTGGGACTCTGGACGGCGCTGGCCTTTGCGCTGATTCCGCTGCTGGGCGTCCGCAAGATCTCTCCGCTGGCCACGCTGCGCCGCCCCTATGAAGCGGAGGCGCGGCCCACCCGTGACCGCTGGACCGTCCTGGCCACGCTGGTGCTGATGCTGAGCGTCGCGGTCATGTCGATGGTGCAGGCAGGCGACCCGCTCCGCGGCGCCGCCTTCGCCACGGGCATCGGCGTGGCGCTGGCTGGCCTCTGGCTCGCCGCGCTGGCGCTGGTCCGCGGCCTCCGCCGGTGGTTTCCTCGCCGCCTGGCGTACGTGTGGCGGCAGGGGCTCGCCAATTTGTACCGGCCGGCCAACCAGACGGTGTCGGTGGTGCTCTCGCTCGGGTTCGGCACCTTTCTCCTGGCCACGCTCCTGCTCGTGCAGTTCAACCTGCTCCGGTCGCTGCGGGTGGACGGAAGTTCCCGGCGCCCGAACCTGATCCTCTTCGACATCCAGCCCGACCAGGCGTCGGGCGTGGACTCCCTGCTGCGGGGCCGCGGACTCGATCCGACCCCCGCTGTGCCGATCGTCCCGATGCGTATTCAATCGATCGGCGGGAAGAACGTGCAGGACTATTCCCGGGACACCACGGAGGTCGAGGGACGGCCCGCCGGGTGGGCGCTCCGGCGCGAGTATCGCTCCACCTATCGCGACTCGGTTGTCTCGAGTGAACGCATCGTCCTCGGGACGTGGTGGGGAGCGGGCGACGACTCCGTGGGGGCGCCAGTCTCCATCTCGGTCGAGGTGGGGCTGGCGGAGGAACTCGGCGTGAGCCTCGGCGACGAGATCACCTGGGATGTGCAGGGAGTGCCGATCGCCAGCCGGATCACCAGCCTCCGCGAAGTGGACTGGGCGCGATTCGAGACCAACTTCTTCGTCGTCTTCCGCCCGGGGGCGCTGGAGGCGGCGCCGCAGACGCTGGTCACACTAGTGCGGGTGGACAGCGCGTCGGAACGGGGCCTCATCCAGCGCGCAGTGGTGGACCGGTTCGCCAACATCTCCGCGCTCGACCTCTCCACGGTGCAGCGGGCCCTCGACGACATCCTGGGCAAGGTCGGAGCGGCCATCCGCTTCATGGCGTTCTTTACCCTGGCCGCCGGGCTCGTCGTGTTGCTGGGGTCGCTGGCCACCAGCCGGGCGCAGCGGCTCCGGGAGACCGTGCTCCTCAAGACGCTCGGGGCCAGCCGGGCGCAGGTGTCGCGGGTGGCCGTGGCGGAGTACCTGGCGCTGGGCACGCTGGCCGCCCTGGCGGGGCTGATCCTGGCGCTCGGAAGCGGCTGGGCACTGGCGTATTGGCTGTTTGAAACGAGGTTCGCGGTGCCGACCTCCCCGATGCTGATGCTGGCCGCCGGCGTGGTGGCGCTCACCGTGGCCGTCGGGTTCTGGAGCTCGGTGGACCTGTTCCGGCGCACGCCCCTGGATGCCCTGCGGAACGAATAGCCCCGCTTCTTACCCCGCCCTGCGGCCCGCAGTATCTTACGACCATCCTCAACCAGGTGGACTTCCCGGATGCTTCCAATCGACCTGCGCGGCAAGCGCGCCTTCGTGGCCGGTGTCTCCGACGACGGCGGATTCGGCTTCGCCATCGCCAAGTCGCTCGCCGAGGCGGGCGCCACCGTTTGCCTCGGCTCCTGGCCCCCCGCGCTCGGCATCTTCCAGAAGCTGCTCGATCGGGGGAAGATGGACGCGTCGATGGCCCTGGCCGACGGCCGCAAGCTGGAGTTCGAGCGGATCTACCCGCTGGATGCGGCATTCGACTCGATGGCCGACGTCCCCGCCGATATCCGGGACAGCAAGCGCTACAAGGACTACGGCGACTTCACGATCCAGGGTGTGGCGGAGCAGTTTCGGAAGGACTTCGGCGAGAAGCCGCTCGACATCGTGGTGCACTCCCTGGCCAACGGGCCCGAGGTCAAGAACGCGTTGCTCGACACCTCCCGGGCGGGGTACCTCTCGGCGGTGAGCGTAAGCGCGTACAGCAACGTCTCCTTCGTCCGGACCTTCGGACCGATGCTGCGTGAGGGAGGCTCCTTTCTTTCCCTGACCTACATGGCCGGGGAGCGGGCCATTCCCGGCTACGGCGGAGGCATGAGCACCGCCAAGGCTGCGCTCGAAGCCGACACCCGCACCCTGGCCTATGAAGCGGGCCGTCGATTCGGCGTTCGCATCAACACCATTTCCGCTGGACCCTTCGCATCGCGCGCGGCCTCGGCTATCGGCTTCATCGACATGATGATCGACTACTGCTCCAGCAACGCCCCGCTGACCCGGAAGATGGAGGCGAGCGACGTCGGGAACGCCGCGGCGTTTCTCGCCAGCCCGATGGCGGCGGCGATCACGGGGAGCGTGGTGTACGTGGACAACGGCTACCACGCCATGGGCATGGCGGTGTCGCCCGAGTCCCTCGCCACACCTCAGGGCTAGCCGAGATGTTCATCGGACACTACGGCGTCGCGCTGGCGCTCAGGCGCGCTGAGCCGAAGCTCTCGCTTGGAACCCTCTTCGTCGCGGTACAGTTGGTGGATATCGCATGGGGAGCCACGATCCTCCTCGGTTGGGAACGGGTGCGGATTCACCCGGGATGGACCGCCGCCTCCCCCTTTCAGTTCCTCTCGTACCCGATCACCCACAGCCTCCTGGCGGCCGGCCTCTGGGCCGCCGCGGCCGCGATCGCCTGGTATACCTGGCCGACCAAGGACACCAGCGGCCACGGGCGCACCGCCCTGGTCGTCGCGCTGGCGGTCGCCTCGCACTGGTTTCTCGACGCCGTGGTCCACATCCCCGACCTCCCGCTCACCACCGATGAGTCGCTGAAGGTCGGGCTCGGCCTCTGGAACAGCATTCCGCTGACGTTCACTGTCGAACTCGGACTGTTGGGACTGGGCCTCGCCCTCTACCTGAGCGGCGGCAGCCGCAATCACCCGGTTCGTCGGGGATGGGCCGTGGGGTTCGCGGCCGTCCTCGCCGCGGCGTACGTCACTACGACGCTCGGGCCACCGCCTCCGAGTGTCCGCGCCGTCGGCATCGGCGCCCTGACGATGCTGCTGGCGCTCGCCGCCGTCGGCGGCTGGATCGATCGCGGCCGCGCTGCCGACGAAGCCCGCTAGGCCAGCGCCATGGACCGCCGCTTCATGACGCTCGGTGCCGCCTCGGCGTTCATCGCCGTGGCGGCCGGGGCGTTCGGCGCACACGCCCTCCGCGCCCGCATCGAGCTGCCGATGCTCGTCGCCTTCGAGACGGGCGCGCGATACCAGATGTACCACGCCCTGGCCCTGATTGCCGTCGCCTGGGCGGTGACACGGTGGCCCGGCCGGCTCGCCGAAACGGCGGGATGGTGCTTCGTCGCCGGCACGGTGCTCTTCTCGGGGAGTCTCTACCTGATGGCCCTGACGGGGCAGCGGGCGCTTGGCGCCGTCACTCCGCTGGGGGGCGTCGCGTTCCTGACCGGCTGGCTCTGCCTGTTCCTCGCGGCAAGACGCGGGGCATGAACCCGACTGCGCTCCGCTATCGGACGCTGCTCGAATCGCTCGACGCCTGGACCGCCGCCGCACATCGACGCCACCCCGGTGTCATCCCCTGCAGGCAGGGCTGCACCGCCTGCTGCCACGGCCCCTTCGACATTTCCATCGCCGACGTGCTCCTGCTCCAGCAAACCGTGGCAGCCCTCCCCCCGGTGCGGCGCACCGCGCTGCTGGCCCGCGTCGATGCCGCTGCGGCTCGTCAGCTGGCCTTGGCCCCCGACTGGGCAGCCCCGCACGATGTCCGCACGCTGGGAGAAGCCCGATTCGACGCCCTCTGCGAATCGCTTGCGGCGGAGCCCTGCCCCTGCCTTGAAGACGGTGCCTGCGCCGTGTACACAGGCCGCCCCGCCGTGTGCCGGCTGATGGGCCTTGGACTCGAGTCAGAGGATGACCGGCGGCTGGCCAACGGCTGCCCGATTCGATCGCAGTTCCCCGCCTACGCGGCGCTCCCTCCGCAGCCGTTCGATCTGTCGGCGTTCGAGGAAACAGAAGAGGCCTGCCTCGTGGAGGCAGGCCTCGCGCTGTTCGATGCCACGGACGCGACGGGCTACGAAACCACGGTCGCCCTCGCGATCGCCGCTCAGATTCCCCGGTCGTGAAAACCGGCCAACCGCGCCGGCAGGTTTGCCGGCTCGGTCTGCAGCAGTTTGCCGGTCGGCGACACCCAGATCTTGACGTCGCGGGCGCCGGGGATGAGGGTCGGACCGAAGGTGAATCGCCACGCCCGCGGATGTCCAGGCAGCTCCGGCGTTCCCTTCCACAACAATTCGGTCGATCGCTTTCCCATCTTGGGAGGCGGGGCCCCCAGCAGGGTGCCGACGGCGGAATAGGCGGCCGCGTAGGACGCGCCGACCAGCAGGGCGCCGACGAAGGCCGCCATGACCAGATACCAGAGCAGGCGGGCCATGTAACCTCCCGGGCGGGGGTGTTCGGCCGCCAGCCGATTATCTGGCCAGCTGCTCCACAATGCGATAGTAGAACTCCACCCCGAACCTAATCTCCTGTACCGGTACCCGCTCATCGTTGCCGTGGACGGTCGCGCCCACCGCGGCGGTACTGCGCCAGGCGTCGATGCCGTACGCGTCGATGCCGAGGGCGCGGAAATCGTAACTGTCGGTGTAGCCGGTCAGCATCTTCGGCAACACCAGGGCGCCGGGATCCATGGCCTCCACCGCGTCTGCCAAGGCGGCGGGCACCGGCCCCGTGACCGGGGAGGAACGCGCCGCACGAAGCTTGGACAGCGGCGTGAATTCCACGGTCGTGTCCTGGATGACCGCCCGCAGTTGCGCCAGGAAGTCTTCCGGCCGCTGGCCCGGGAGGAGCCGGACATCAATTTCCGCCGACGCCTCGGCGGGAATCACGTTGGTGTTGGTCGAGCCGTGCAGCACGGTGATGGACACGGTGTTCCGCAGGATGGCGTTCTGATAGCGGTCGGCGGTGAGCCAGGCGACCGCCGCCGGGTCCTGCAGCGCCTTCGCGGGATCGGCCAGCCAGGCACGGTGGATCGGGTTGCCCTCGCGGGTGGCGAGCGCCTGCAGGTACGCCTCGGCTGGCGGCGTCAGGATGAGCGGCGTCTGCCAGTCGGCGATCCGTCCGAGGACGCGGGAGAGGCGGAGGGCGGCGTTCCCCTCGGTCGGCCGGCTGCCATGGCCCGGCTCGCCGCGCACGGTCAGCCGCAACCAATACGGCACCTTCTCGGTGGCATCGAGCCCGTAAGAAACGGTCTTCCCCTCCGCGCCCATCTCGTTGTCGCCGCCCTCATTGAGCAGGAATTCCGCCTGGCGCACGAGATCCGCCTTGTGCTCGGTGAACCAGAGGGAGCCGGTGGAGCCGAGTTCCTCATCGGCGTTGGCCACCAGGATCAGGTCACGGTCCAGGGGAATGCCCCGCCGCTTGAGCGCCACCATGGTCGCGAGCTGAATGATGCCCAGCCCTTTGGTGTCCTGCGCGCCGCGGCCCCAGACCGCGCCCTCCTCGATCACGCCGCTGAACGGCGGGTAGCGCCACCGGCTGGAATCGGCGGGCACCACGTCGATGTGATGGAGCAGCACCATTGGGCGCCGGGCCCCGGTGCCAGGCAGCCGAGCGTAGAGGTTGCCGCGTCCCGGCGCGGACTCGAAGATCTCCGACTCGATTCCCTCTCGGGCCAGCACGGCCTGCAGGAACCGCGCGCCCTCGGTCTCGTTTCCCGGCGGGTTCACCGTCCGGATGCGGAGGTAGGCCTGCAGCCAGGCGGTGGCTTCGGCGGCAAGCGAATCGAAGTCCGGCGGGCGCACGCCCTGCGCGTGCGCGGGGACGGCGCCAAGGGCGAGCATGAGCAGTGTGACGGTGAGACGCATGAGACCTCAGGCGCGAAAGACGAAACGGCCCCGCCGAAGCGGGGCCGCCGGGACCACGGCAGGCTGTGGCGTCACCCCATGGGGTGCAGGCCGCGCAGGTATGAGAAGAGGAGCAGGAGCGCGACGATGAGGACCGCGGCGATGATCAGCGGGAAGACAAAGAGTCCGCTGAAGATCTTGCTGTCCTGCTTCAAGTGCATGTAGAACATCGCGACCAGCGCGAACTTGGCCGCGGAGAGGATGATAAGGATCGGATTGAGCAGCGGCTCCACGAGTCCGTGCAGCGGCCACCCGGCCCGGTGGGACACCTCGAACGCCAGCACCTCGAGCGCGGTCATCAGGAACAGGATGACGGCGATCCTCAGGTAGAGCGCGGGCCCCGGATGGGCGTGTTCGTGCGTGGCGACTTGGGCGTCCATGCCGATCACCTCATCAGGTAGACGACGGGGAAGATCACGATCCACACCACGTCCACGAAGTGCCAGTAGAGCGCGGCGATCTCGAGGTTGAGGGACTTCTCGGGCGGCACCTTGCCCCGGATGGCCAGGACGAGCACCGTCGCCAGCCAGATGACCCCCAGCGTGACGTGGGTGCCGTGGAAGCCGGTCAGGGTGTAGAAGGAGGAGCCGAAGAGGTTCGTGGTGTATCCGAGCCCCTTGTGGTAGAAGTGGTAGAACTCATACACCTGCATGCCGATGAAGAAGAGGCCGCAGACCACCGTGGCCGAGAGCCAGCCGATCAACTGCTTGCGATTCCCCTTCTGGGCGCCGTTGAGCGCCAGCACCACGAAGAAGGAGCTGAACAGAAGCACGGCGGTGCCGAAGGTGACCAGCGGAATCTCGAAGATCGGCTCGCAGTTGGTCATCTGGCCGTGCAGCATGCACTGCGAGGCCTCGTGGGGGAGCGGACCGACGAGGCTCTTGCCCTTGTAGACCAGGTAGTTCGAGATCAGCGTCGCGAAGAAGAGGCATTCCGACCCGATGAACGTCCAGATGGCCAACTTCCGGGTGTCGAGCCCGGTGGCCGTCGGGGGATGCATCGCGTGTGCGGTGTCGTGCGCCAAGGGACCGTCCGTCGCAGTCGTGAGGAGTCTAGTGATCCGCGGGCTCGAAGGCCCACGCGAAGATGCCGACCAGGGTAATCGCCAGGCCGAGGAGGATGACCCCGAGCGTGACGTGCATCAGGAAGCCGACCAGCGTGAGGGCGGTCCCGAAGGCCGTCACGATCGGCCAGTAGGAGGGGCTCGGCAGGTGGATTCCCTTGCCGCTCACCCGGGCCGGCTCCGGCAGGGTGCCGCCGTTGGCGCGCCGCAGTTCCCAGAGGGGATCCCGGCCCTCCACCGTCGGTTCCACCGCGAAGTTCCACTCCTGCGGGGGTGACGGGATGGACCACTCCAGCGTGGCGCCATGCCACGGGTCGGCCGGTGCCACCGCGCCGCTCCTGAGCGACTTCAGGATGTTCACGATGAAGACCAGGAAGGCAAGGCCGAGAATCAGGGAGCCGGCGGTCTCGACGGCGTTCCAGAACTCGAAGCCCATGCCGGCGGAGTAGGTGTAGACCCGGCGCGGCATGCCGTTCAGGCCGAGGATGTGCATCGGCGCGAAGGTCAGGTTGAAGCCGATGAACATGAGCCAGAAATGGACCTTGCCGAGGCCCTCGCTCAGCATCCGGCCGGTCATCTTCGGGAACCAGTAGTAGGCGCCGGCCGTCAGCGCGAAGATGCTGCCGCCGAAGAGCACGTAGTGGAAGTGCGCCACGATGAAGTAGCTGTCGGTCTGCTGCAGGTCGGCCGGGGGCGAGGCGTGCATGACGCCCGAGAGCCCGCCGATGATGAACATCGCGACGAAGCCCAGGGCGAAGTACATCGGCGTCTTGTACTGGATGGAGCCGCCCCAGACGGTGCCGATCCAGTTGAAGATCTTCACGCCGGTCGGGATGGCGATCAGCATGGTGCCGACCGAGAAGACGGTGTCCGCCATCGGGCCCATGCCGGTGGAGAACATGTGGTGGCTCCAGACGCCGAATCCGAGGAAGGCGATGAAGCAGCCGGAGAAGACCATCGCGGCGTAGCCGAAGAGCGGCTTCCGCGAGAAGACCGGCAGGATCTCCGACACGATGCCGAACGCCGGCAGGATGAGGATGTACACCTCGGGGTGGCCGAAGAGCCAGAAGAGGTGCTGCCAGAGGACCGGGTCGCCGCCACCGGAGGGGACGAAGAAGTGCGTCCCGAAGTTCCGGTCGAGCATGAGCAGGATGAGCGCCACGGTGATGATCGGGAACGCCAGCAGCAGCAGCACTTGCGTGATGAGGCTCATCCAGACGAACATCGGCATCCGCATCATCTTCATGCCGGGCGCGCGCAGGTTGACGATGGTCACGAAGAAGTTCACCGCGGCCGCCAGCGAGGCGATGCCGAGGATCTGCAGGCCGATGATCCAGAAGTCGACGTTGAGTCCGGGGCTGAACTGCTTGGACGTCAGGTTGGCGTAGGCGAACCACCCCATGTCGGGGGCGGCGTTGAAGAGGAAGCTCGCGTTCAGGACCAGGCCGCCGAACAGGAACACCCAGTAGCTGTAGGCGTTGAGCCGCGGGAAGGCGACGTCCCGCGCGCCAATCTGGAGCGGAATGAAGTAGTTGAAGAACATCGCCGAGAGCGGCATCACCCCGAGGAAGATCATCGTGGTGCCGTGCATCGTGAACAGCTGGTTGTAGGCCTCGGGGGAGAGGAAGGTCTTGTCGGGCGCCCCGAGCTGCCAGCGGATCAGCAGCGCTTCAAGCCCGCCGATCAGGAAGAAGAGGAAGGCCGTGACGCCGTAGAGGATCCCGATCCGCTTGTGGTCGACGGTCGTGATCCAGCTCCAGAGCCCCTTCTTCTCGGCGGGAGCCGCCTCTGCCCCGGCGTGCCCCATCGCAATCGTGGACATCGCGTACCCTCTCGTCAGTTGCCGGCGGCGGTCATGGCGACCGCCTCCGGCGCAGGCACGGCGCTGAGCGACCGAAGGTACGCTACCAGCGCCGTGGTTTCTTCCTCGCTGAGGCCGAGGTTCGGCATCAGGACCCCCACCTTGACCGCCTGGGGATTCCGGAGCCACCGGGCCAGGTTCTCGTCCGTGTTGGGCAGCCAGCCGGAAGCGATGGTGGTCCGCGACCCGATGCCGGCCAGATTCGGGCCGACCATCGTCGGGGCCCCGACCGCCGTCACGGCGTGGCAGCCGACACACCCCTTCGTCGCAAAGAGCTGCTGTCCCTGCGACACGAGCAGGGCGGGCGCCAGCGTGGTGGAGTCGATGGGAGCGCCGATGGCGGCCATGCGCTCGCGCCAGACGTCGAAGTTCCCCGGCTCCTGCGCAATCACCTGGAATGCCATCCGCGCGTGCTGTGTCCCGCAGAACTCGGCGCACTGTCCCGGATAGGTGCCGGGGGTCTCCGTCTTGAACCAGAGCCGGTTGTCGCGCTTCGGGAAGACGTCGCGCTTGCCGGCCAACTGCGGGGTCCAGAAGCTGTGCACCACATCGCCCGTGGTCATCCGCAAATCCACCGTGCGGCCCGTCGGGACATGCATGTCCCCGGCGGTGACCAGGTTGTACTCCGGATAGCGGAACTCCCACCACCACTGGTGGCCGGTCACCTCGATCACCAGCGGATTGTCGGTGGGAACTTCGGCCGTTTTGAAGATGACCTGGATGGTGGGAATGGCGATAAACACGAGAATGATGGCGGGAATGGCGGTCCAGACTACTTCGAGCATCGCGTTGCCGTGCGTCTGCGCCGGTTCGGCGTCGCCCGGCTTGCCGCGGTAGCGGAACAGCGCCCAGACCAGCGCCCCCTCCACAAGGAAAAAGACGATGGTGGCCAGCTGGAACGACCGGCGGTACACCTGATCGAGGAGTTCCGCGAAGTCCGCCTTGGGGGCCAGCGTGGTCTGCGGGTACCCGTCCGTGGAGCAGCCGGCCAGCGCGAGCATGGCCAGCGTGACGCACAATGCGGGTACCCACCGGGCGAAACGCCGGAGGGAGGGAATCCTGAGGGCCATTCCGTTCGTCCTGTTCAGCGAAAAATGCGGGAGATGAGTGGCCAAGCAGCCCGCATTTTACCGACCGGAGGCCCCCGCGTCAATGAATCGGGCCTGCTCGAATCCCGGCCCCCGGAGTCGCCCTAGGCATGGATCGGGGCATATTTCGCACGAATCGACGTTCACCCACGAGGATCTGGCCCCCGACCCGGAGCGACCCGTGACCCCCGCCGAACGAAACGACTGCATCCGCCGGTACGCCGAAGGCCCCGCACTCCTCGCCGAAGCCCTCGCCACCGTGCCCGAGGCCGCCCTCCAGTGGCGCCCCGCGCCCGGCAAATGGTCGGTCCACGAAGTCATTGTCCACTGCGCCGACAGCGAAACCAACAGCCACATGCGCATCCGGTACCTGCTCGGCGAGTCCGATACCACGATCGTCGGCTACGACGAGGCCCACTGGGCCCTCGCGATGGACTACCATGCCCACCCGCTCGACCTGGCCCTTGCCACCGTCGTCGCGGTCCGAGCCAATACCGTCCCCCTGCTCCGCCGGGTGGACCGGGAGCAATGGGCGCGCGTGGGCCGACACACGCAGTCGGGAGCCTACGGTGCCGAGGATTGGCTTCGGGCCTATGCGGAACACCTGGAAGTCCATGCGAGGCAGATCGCCCGCAATGTTGCGGCGTGGAAGGCGAGATCGGACTGAGGGCCGAAGGCTGGGGGCGAAGCCACAACACGCAGTCCCCAGCCCCCAGTCCTCAGTCCTATTTCTTCATCGTCTTTTCGATTGCTGCGGCCGTTCGGGGCGCCCCACCCGAGAGCAGTTCATACCCGGTGGCGGTGACCACGACATCGTCCTCGATCCGGACCCCAAGCTTCTCCTCGGGGATGTAGATCCCGGGTTCCACCGTGAAGACCATGTTCGGGGCGAGCGGAGTGGCGTAGCTCCCCACATCGTGCACATCCATGCCAAGCCAGTGACTGAGGCCGTGGATGTAGAACCGATCGCAGGTGCCGGGGGAACAGAGGTCGCCGGAATGGTCCTGCATGTAGGTGCGGGCAATCTGCCCCAGCCTACCGAGGGTGATCCCCGGCTTGATCGAGTCGAGCGCCGCCTGCTGGGTCGCCAGCACGAGGTTATAAATCTGGAGCTGGCGCGGGGAGAACTTGCCGGTGACCGGGATCGTCCGGGTGATGTCCGCACCATAGAAGCCGTACTCAGCCCCCATGTCCATCACCACGAGTTCGCCCGCCTGCAATTGACTGCGGCTCCGGTCGTAGTGGAGCGTCGTCGCGTTGATGCCTGTCCCGACGATACTCGGATAGGCCAACCGTTCCGCCCCGAGGCTGCGAAAGGTCCCCTCTGCGGCACCCTCCAGCTCGTACTCCCACGCGCCCGGATGTGCGGCACGCATTGCCGCCAGGTGCCCCTTGGCGCTGATCTCGGCCGCCATCCGCATCCGGCGCAGTTCGTCGGCGTCCTTGACGAGGCGCATCGCGGCCAGCGAGGGCCGGAGGTCCGTCACTCCCGCCCCGCTCCCAAGCACGAGTTGCTGAAAGAAGCTGTCGCTCACCGCCTCCTCGCCGAGCAGGAGGTAGAGCTTTCCCCCCTGTGCAGTGCGCGACCGCACGAACCCGCGAATCTGCTTTTCCGCCAGGTCGGCGGCGCGGGTCTCCTCGATCCCGGTCAGCGCCGAGGCCTCGGCGCCGGGCCCGAGCCGCGGACCGGTCCAGCGCTCGGCCATCGAATCGCGGGCCGGCAGGTACAGGTACACCTGCGGGGAGAGGGTGTCACGCGCCACGAGCACCAGCCAGCTCGAAGGCGTCTCCAGACCGGTCAGGTAGAAGAAATTGTTGTTCTCCCGGTAATCGCTGTCCTGCGGGTAGTCCCCCTCGATGCTCCGCTGTTCCGAGGACCGGACGATCGCAACGCCGTTCCCCATCCGCTTGATGAGGTCCGCCCGGCGCGCGGCGAGGTACTCCACCGGAACAGGGCCCGCCGGCGAGCCGACCTGGGCAGGAGCGACAGCGGGGATGGAGGCGACAAACGCGGCCACCAGCGCGAGACGAGCGGCACGGGGCATGGCAAGTTCCGTCATTGAGGGGTGGGCGGAGCGGCGCGGATCACGAGGTCGAAGGGAACCGGATTCTCGACGACGATCGAAAAGTGCCACCACTCCATCGTGTAGCTGGTGAAGCCTTCCAGGGCCATCACCTCTACGAGATGGTCCCGCGACTGTTTCACCGTCCCCGTGGCGTTGGCCGTATGGGCCGCGTCGCCAAAGGTGTCGTACGGCGTTCCCATTTGCACCTCGATTCCCGAGTGGAGATCCACCAAGGTCAGGTCCACCGCCACCCCCTGGTTGTGCCGACTCCGCCGGGCGATGTACCCCGAATCGAGGAGCCAGGTCTGATTCGTCCGCTCGGTCCAGGCGACCATGGCCTGGGTGGCCCGGACCGGCCGATACCCGTCCCAGACCTTGAGGCCGAGGCCGGCGGCCGCCAGCCGCTGCTGCACCCGGACCAGCGCCTCCGCCGCCTCGCGTCGGAGGAGCGCCCGGTTCGCGTTGTATCCCGGGAGCGCAGCGCCGGTGAAGTTGTCCGGCCCGGCGTAGCGGGCGTCGACCCGGATGGTGCTGTCGAGGGACCGGATGTCCACGAGGAGCTGCTCCGCCAGTATGTCGGGCGCAACCACCTGCGAGTCGGCGTTGGCGACGGCGGCCTGCGCGCCAAGCAGGGTGGGCAGCCCTGTCAGCAGGAAAAGGAGGGTATATCGCATGGGGGGAGAGTAAGCCCGCCGCCGCTGGTCCGGGAGAGGGGTCTTGCGGCGGAACGGTCCGGGCCCGATTGTGGATCACCTCTTCCCAATGGTACCACGTGACGACACGCCGCTCCTTTCTCGGATTCCTCTCGCTCCCGTTCGCCGCATCGATCGGACTCCCGGCGGTGGCCTCGGCCCGGCTCCGCGCGAGGCCATCGCTCATGCCTGCCGATCTCGGCGCGCTGGACGACGAGGCGTATTGGCGTGCGCTCCGGACGCAGTTCGCGATTCCGCCGGACGAAGCCTTCTTCAACACCGCCACGCTCGGCTCAAGCCCCCGGGTGGTGCAGGACACCGTCATCGCCAGCATCCAGCACGTCAATCGCGACATCGCCGAATGGGACTACAAGGCGGGCCACGAGAACTTCTTCACCGGGTATTACCCGGAACTCCCGAGCCGCGACAAGGTGGCCACCACGCTCAACTGTACCGGCCACGATGTGGCACTGACCATGAACGCCACCTTCGGGATGAACTTCGTGGCCAACGGACTCGACCTCAGGCCTGGGGACGAGGTCGTCGTGACCGACCAGGCCCATCCCGGCGGCCGGATGGGCTACGACCTGCGCGCCAAGCGCGACGGCATCGTGGTGAAGGTGATCACCGTCCCCAACCCGCCGGAGTCCCCCGACCAGCTGATCCAGCTCTATCTCGATGCCACCACGCCACGCACCCGGGTATGGGCGATTCCGCATATCTCGAGCTCCCGCGCCATCCGGTATCCCGTGGCGCAGCTCAGCGCGCTGGCCAGGACGCGGGACATCTGGAGTGTCGTCGACGGCGCCCAGTCGCTTGGGCAGGTGGCAATCGATGTGCAGGCGATGGGGTGCGACGCCTTCTTCGCGTCGCCGCACAAATGGATGCTCGCCCCCACGGGAACGGGGCTCCTCTATGTGCGGCCCGAACGACAGAAGGAGCTCTGGGCCACCATCGCCTCCAGCGCCTGGGACGACCAGGCCGACCCGATGTTCCGGCTGATGCAGTATGGCACCGGCAACCTGAGCCTCCTCCTCGGCCTCGGCGTGGCGGTCGACTTCCACAACCAGATCGGTTCCGGGAAGATCGAGCAGCGCGACTTCGCCCTGGCCGATCGGCTTCGCGCAGGGCTGGCCAGTGTGCCCGGAGCGATGATCGTCTCGCCGACGCATCCCGCTCTCACCTGCGCCACGACGGTCTATGGTCTGAAGAACAAGACCGGCGGTGAGATCCAGGACTATCTCTGGGAACGGGGGAAGGTGCGGGTCCGCAGCATGGGCGACCCCGTCGGCGTCCGGCACGCCTGCCACATCTACAATTCGCCCGACGAAGTAGACAAGGCGTTGGCATTGCTGAAGGAGATGGCAGGATAGGCGGGGCCGCAGGCGCGAGTGACGTCATCCCGGCGCAAGCCGGGATCCACCTTCGCCCGGATACCATGGACCCCGGCTTTCGCCGGGGTGACGGTCGGGTCATCACCTTCGCGCCTTCGCGTGAGCCCGCACCGCCCCGGCGTTCGCAGGGGTGACCGCGCTGACACGTGGCCAACACGTTGTAGACCATGTAGTTACCACCACACCTGTCCAAAACCGCCCGAGCATCGCATCTTAAGGATCAGAATGTTGCAAGTGCCC
Organism: uncultured Gemmatimonadales bacterium; assembly: GCA_963705985.1. Classification (GTDB taxonomy): domain Bacteria; phylum Gemmatimonadota; class Gemmatimonadetes; order Gemmatimonadales; family GWC2-71-9; genus SPDF01. The sequence goes on from CAVPLK010000003.1 coordinate 1,421,298, forward strand.
GATGAGAGAACCCTTCTCTCGGGCACGTCCTTTTTTTGTCGGAAGAACCAATGATCACCGAAATGCGGGAAAAGCTCGGTCGGGAGATCGAAGCCCTGACGCATGAGCTCACCATCACCCTTCCCCAGGCCATTGCCCAGGCCGTGGAGATGGGCGACCTGCGCGAGAATTCCGAATACAAGGCCGCCCTCGAGCGCCAGCAGTTCGTGCAGGCCAGGCTCGGGCAGCTGCACCACCGGTTGAGCCAGCTAAGCGACCTTGCCAACACCGAGACGCCGACCGACCGGGTTGGCCTCGGCTCGCGAGTGACCGTGTTCGACCTCGACAGCAAGGAGACCGACACCTATATGTTGGTTCTCGCCGAAATGATGGACTTGGAGGATGGACACGTTTCGTTCGCTTCACCGCTGGGGCGCGCACTGGTGGACCGGCGGGTCGGCGACGAGGTGGAGCTTCGCCTCCCCCGGATGACCCGGCGGCTCCGCGTTACGGAGCTGGTGACGGCTCACCAGGCGTAGTGCACTCCCTGGAGTGACCATGGAATTCCCCAAGAAGCAGTTGCTCGTCGTCGGCGACCGGGTGCTGATCACCCCCGAGGAGGGGGAGGAACGCACCCGCGTCGGCCTCTACCTTCCTGCGTCGGCCATGGAAGGACAACAGGTGCAGGCGGGGTTGATCGTCGCAACGGGCCCTGGGGAGCCGATGCCGGACTTCAGCTCGCTGGACGAAGAGCCGTGGAAGACCTCGAAGCGAGAGCAGACGCGTCACCGCCCGATGCAGGCCCGGATTGGCGACACGGCGATCTTCTTCCGCAAGGCCGCGGTCGAGATCACTTTCGAGGAGCAGAAGTACCTGGTCGTCCCCCTCGCGGCCATCCTCGTGCTGGTGCGCGAGGATCTGCCCGTCTAGAGGTGCCGTGATGATGCAGATGCCAAATCGTACGCGGACCCGAATGGGGGCAATCGCGGCGGCGCTGTCCTTCGCGGTGGCCATGGCCGGGCTCAAGGGTGCGATCCCGGTGGAGTTCGCGTTCCTCGGACTCACCCTCTTCGTCTCCTTTCTTGCGCTGATCGCCTTGCTTCCCTGGTGGACTCGGCGAAAGATCCTGGCGCGACGCGACGCCGTCGAACGCGGGCAGATGCTCGTCCTGCTGGCGGCCGAGCTTCGGGACGAGGAGACCGCCACCCTGGAGTCGATGGTCCGGAGCGGCGGACCGGCGGGCGAGGCGGCCGCGCTCATTCTCCAGGGGAGGGTGGAGCACCTGCGGCGCTCATCCGAACCGACCACCTGAGTACCCGTCGACGCCCGCACCTTTTCTCACTGGACCACCATGTGCTTCTTCCTCTACGTCGCGAGCCCGCTCACCCTGAGTGAGGTGCGCTCGATGCTGCCCCCAGGGCTGACGGCGGACCTGCTTCCGCCGGGCGAACAGGGGGAATTGCGCACGCTCCACCCCGACGCCCAGACGATTGCCCGGGTGCTGCGGGGGGGATGCTCCTGTGACCTGGTGACCGAACGAAAGGTCGCGAGCGAGGACGAAGCACGGCTGCGCGCACGCTACCGCACCTTGGGCTACAGCCGCGACCAGGTGGTCCGCGCCCTCGGGGTGCACCGCCGCGCCCTCGAGCAACGGGCCAGACCGGCCGGGCACTGGCCGAAGGCGTTCGCGGCGTTTGTGGCCGAGCACGCCCGGAACGCGGGCCCGACCCTCTACTACCTCCAATTCGGCCACGAGGGACTCGAGCGCGTCGCCGCGGGTCCGCCCCGACCGATCCTCACCGCGGATGTCCGCGCCTTCCCGGGCGTCTGGCTCCCCGAGGACGCGCCCATCCTGGTGGTGCGAGACGAGGGGGCGTGAACGCCTGGGGGATGGTCCACCGGGCGCTTCGACTCCGGTGTCCCGCCTGCGGTGGCGGCCCCGTCTTTCTGTCGTGGTTCCGGCTGGCGTCCGAGCTGCTGTTCGCCTCGGTGGCAGGCGCGGTGGCCGTCGCGACCTGGCCGACGCCGCCCTGGACGCTGATGACCGTGGGAGGCGTGGCGCTCATGATCCTGACACCGCTGGTGTTCCTTCCCTTCTCGAAAGTCCTCTTCCTGGCGTTCGACCTGTTCTTCCGTCCTCCGGTGGAGTCGGATTTTGCCGCGCCATCGGAACCCGCCGCGAGCCGGCGGGCGTGACCCACCGCCCCGGAGTCCCGATGCGACCGTCCCGGTTCGCCCTTGCCGTGGTTTCCGGCCTAGTCATGGCCTGCTCTTCCTCCTCCCCCATTTCCGACACGGCGAACCCCGCCGCGATGCCGATGCCGGTCCTCACGACCCAGACGGTGGCCACTCGCCAGTTGCTGCAGGCGGTCAGCGTGGTCAGCAACGACGTGGTCTGGACAAGCGGGCATGGCGGGACGTGGGCGCGGACCGAGAATGGCGGCGCCACCTGGACCACCGGTGTGGTGCCCGGCGGCGACTCGCTGCAGTTCCGGGACCTGCATGCGCTCGACGCGAAGCGGGTCTGGCTCATGAGCGCCGGCACCGGCGCCGCCTCCCAGATCTGGTACTCGGGCGACGGCGGGCAGAGCTGGACCCAGCAGTTCCGGAACGGGAGTTCGAAGGCGTTCTACGACTGCATGGGCTTCTGGGACGAGAAGCACGGCATCGCCCTGAGCGACGGGGTGGATGGCATCTTTCCGGTGCTCGCCACCCGGAACGGCAAGAGCTGGATGCTGCTGTCGGAGGCGGCCAGCCCCCCGGCCCGACCCGGCGAAGGTTCGTTTGCGGCAAGCGGCACCTGCCTGGCCACCCGCGGCGACAAACTCGCCTGGTTCGGCACCGGGGCGGCGGTCGCGGGATTCGCGCGCGTCATCCGGACAACGGATGAGGGGCGGAGCTGGAAGAGCGCCGACACGCCGATCATCACCAGCGCGTCGGCGGGCATCGCGACGGTGGCGTTCCGCGATGACCAGCACGGCGTGGCAATGGGCGGCAACATCGCCAAGCCGGACACCTTCACCATGAACGTCGCCGTTACCTCGGATGGCGGAGCCACCTGGCAGGCGGGGACCCCGGTCCCCTTCCCCGGCGCGGTCTATGGGTCGGCCTACTCCCAGGCCAACGGCCGGTCGGCGCTCGTCGCCGTCGGTCCGAAGGGCGCCGCCATTTCCTGGGACGACGCCCGCACCTGGGTCCTCCTCGATGCCGGGAACTACTGGAGCGTGGGGATGGGCAAGGGGGGGCGGGGGTGGCTGGTGGGACCGGGGGGACGAATCAGGCGGCTGGACCCCGGCCCGACGCCCTGACGCCGGCTCCCTTGGGGGATTCTTGACGATCTCCTGACGCGGGGTGCATATGGTGGGAGCTGGATCCCCCACCAGTGCTACTCACAGAGGAGCCGTCATGTTGGGACCAGCGTGTTGTCGCGTTGCGCGTCGCCTCCTTTCTGCCGGGTGGCTCTTCTGCGCCACTCCACTGCTCGCCCAGGGTGCCATCGTCGGCACCGTCACCGATTCCGCCACGGGCGGGCCGGTCATGAGCGTCCTGATCCGGGCGGTCGGACCCAGCGGTCAGGTCGTCGCCTCCACCTCCACCGACACTCGCGGAGAGTTCCGACTGGCGCCGGTGCCGGCTGGCGGGTGGGCCGTCACGGCCGCACGGATCGGGTACGCGCCGATCACCCATTCCGCCGTCACCACGGTGGCCGATGCTCAGGAAACCACGGTCCGCCTCGTCATGGTGGCCCGGCCCGTTCCTGCCTCCGAGATCATTGTCACCGCCTCCCGCCAGTCGCAGGTGCTCCTTGACGCCCCTGCCGCCAGCTCCGTCGTGACCCGCGAACAGGTTGAGCAGCAGGTTACCGCCACACCGATCGACTACCTGACAGGCGTCACCGGCATGGACGTCGCCAGCAAGGGGCTGGCCCAGCGCACGTACACCGCCCGTGGCTCACGCGGCGTCAGCACCGGATCGTTCCTGACCCTGGTGGACGGCAGAGACCAGACCATCCCCTCCATCGGCTTCAACATTCCCTATCTCGTCCCAAACGGATCGGCCGATGTCGACCACATCGAGGTGATTCGTGGCCCCGCCGGCGCCATCTACGGACCGAACACCGAACGGGGGGTGGCGCAGATCATCACCCGATCGCCGTTCGATGCGCCGGGAACGACACTCAGCATCGGCGCGGGCGGTCGGGACCTCTGGCAGGGAGAATTGCGGCAGGCTGGGGTGATCGGGCGGAAGTTCGGTTACAAGGTGACGGGGGAATACCTGAGCGGGACGGACTGGGTCTACCCGGACACGATCGGGGCGCAGAAACGTGCTGCGGCACTCGCGGATTCGACACCGACGAGTCCCGATCCCGACACTGTCCTGATCGACGTCCGCAACCCGACGCTGGAACGCTACGCCGTCGGCGGCCTCCTCGAGTGGCGTTCGGACAGCGAGACTGCGATTCAGACCGGCGTGGGGTATGCCGAGGCCGTCAGCGCCGTGGACCTCGAGCCGACGCTCGGTCCGATCCAGCTCCTCCACTGGGGGTTCAGCAACGCCCAGGCGCAGGTGACGCACAAGTCACTGGTGGGCCGGCTGTCCTATACCTGGAATGACGCTGGGGAATCCTACTCCCTCTGGTACGGCAATCCCATCGTCGATTATTCGACGATGCTGGTGGCCCAGCTCAAGTCGGCCACCAGCCTGAGGCATGGCGGCTCGCTCCAGTATGGGGGCGACCTGCGCTACACCAACCCGAAAACCAGCGGCACCATCAACGGCCGCAACGAGGACGACGACCAGGTGGCCGAGGTCGGCGCCTTCGTGCTCGGTGATTTCACGATGAGCGAGAAGATCGGCATCAGCGCGGCACTCCGTGCCGACTACCACGATCGGATCGGGACGGTGGGGCTCGCACCGCGGCTGGGCGTCGTGTACCAACCCACCCCGACGCAGGCACTCCGCCTCACCTACGGGCGCGGCTACACCACCCCCGCGCCGCCCGACTTCTTCGCCGACATCCAGGTGGACACCAGTGCTTTCTTCCCAGCGTTCATTAGCGGGGTCCCGCCGGGCGGCTATCAGTTCCGACGGGATTGCGGCGGGCTCTGCATGCGCTCGCCGTTCTACGTGCCCGATCCTGCCGCGTTCCAGCCGGTGGATGCGACGCCGTATTGGGGCGTGATGGACTTGATGACCGGCGGGGCCCTGACGGGCATCCCGGCTCCCACCTCAGCCGAGGTCGCCTCCGTGTTGCGACTCTACAACGAGGCTCTCGGAAGATTCGACCCTGTCCCGATTGATCCGGCCACCATCATCGACTACGCGACCGAGACACGGGAGACGACGGATGCCTTGGAGGCTGGATACAAAGCGGCATTCGGGTCTCATTGGAACGTCGCCTTGGATGTGGCCTATTCCTGGACTCAGGACTTCTTCGGTTCGTCGTACTTCGGAACTCCTGGAGTGTTTCTCGACTACAACGAACTGGAGGCCTACCTCACCCCGTACGTCGGCGCAGATTCCGCGGCAAAGCTCGCCGAGGCAGTGTATGACGCTGGTCCCGTCGGCGTCGTAACGCCCACTAATTCCGCAGATCCAACCGGCCTCTTGAAGCTCCGCCATCAGGGCGGCTCCTTCTCCAGAGTCGGCGTGGATATCGAGGTCAGCTACCTCCTGGCGGACGGGCTGGCGGTGACCGGCAACTATTCCTGGGTCAACCGCGACTCGATCGGTAGCGCGGGCGGGTCGGATCAGGCGGTGCTGAGCGCCCCGAAGAACAAAGGGGCGCTGGCGGTGAGTTACCGTCCGGTGGGGAGCTGGTGGGGAGTCTGGGCGCAGGGCCTCGCCGTAGAGACCTACCCGGTCAAGTCCGGGGTTTTTCAGGGCACCGTCCCCGGCTATGTCGTGCTGAACCTCGGCGCTAGCGTCCGGCTTCCAACTCACCAGGGGATTTCCCTCGCCCTGACCGCCACCAACCTCTTCAACAACGTCCACCAGGAATACGTGGGTGCCCCGGCCATCGGGCGGTTGATGGTGGCTCGGCTGCAGGCGGAATTCTGAGAGGCTGCCAGCACCTGAAGCTATGTGAGCAAGTGCTCATTTTTCTTCGGAATAGAGGACTGGAGCGCCTATCGCCTAGGGAGGGAGGATACCTGTCAACCATGCTCATAGTGCTATAAGTAATGTCATATAAAGAGTTATCCATATTTACCTGCAGTCGTTTATTAGCTATTGAGCGAGTGAGCATACACTCACGTATCTAGAGTGCCCGATATTGACTCACTTGAGCGGCGGGCTGCCTCCGCTTGATGGATCCGTGACCGGGGTCAAATCGAACTCGGTATCACCCATTCGGAAGCTGAGCTTGGAGGGGTTTCCGTCGGGCCCGGGGGTGACGGTCAGCGTGGCGGCCGTGCTGCCAAAGGCATACTCGGTGGCGGAGAGCGGAATCAGGGCCTGCCATCGGCCTTCAGGCAGGTTGGCCCGGAGCCCGTCCCGCGTCTTCGAGATGACCAGCACCATTCCCCCATTCGCATACGTGCCGAGGAGCTTGTCCAGCGTCCCGGCAGGCACGTCCGCCGCTGGAGGAGGTGGGGTGAGCACCGGCAATGGGGCTTCCGGCAGCTCCCGCACCCAGATATTCCGGAAGCGGACCGGATTCCCGTGGTCCTGCAGCCCAATCGGTCCCCGAGAGGGACCCACGACATAGGGATTGGCCTGCAGCCAGTTGGTCGGTCCCCAGAACGCCACGTTGTCCTGGATCAGCACGCCATTCTGGAAAGCCGTCATCCGGGCCGGCGCGCGGACCGCGCCGACGGAGTCGAATCGCGGCCGGTGGAACACGATATCGTACGACTGCCAGCTCCCGGGAGGCAGGGAGGCGTTGACCAGCGGCGGGTATTGGCCATACGCCGCGCCGGCCTGCCCATCGGGGTAGGTGTCGTTGCGGTACGAGTCGAGCACCTGCAATTCGTACTGGCCCATCAGGAACACGCCGCTGTTTCCCCGACCCTGCCCGGTGTCCTTCGGCGGGGTCGGCGCCGCCCACTCCACGTGCAGCTGCACATCCCCGAATTCCTGCCGCGAATAGACGTACCCTGCCCCCGGCGCCGCCTCCATCGCCCCGTTGCGCACCACCCACCCCGCCGCCTCGCCGTTGGCGTTCCTCCAGGCCCCGACCCCCGACCCGTCGAAGAGCACTACCGCATCCGAGGGCGGAGCCACCAGCACCGCCTCCTGCCCCGGGCTTACCACTGGCGGCCTCGGCCGAGTCATATCGTGGGCGCGCCAGCCGGACGGAGTCTGGGCGACGGCGGGCAGCGCGATTCCGAGCGCCGCCAGCGCCACCAGGGGAATGGGGCGTGTCATCGTACTTCCTCCGCAGGACGCCGCGCGATCAACTCCACGAACTCCCCCTCCTGCACCACTTCACCCCGCTGGTTCCTCAATTCGGCCGCCAGCGTCACCAGCCCGCGAGTCGGGTTGCCGGTCGCCCTTCGCGACGCCACCCGCAGATGAAGGGTCACCTGGTCCCCGTAGTAGATGGCCCCCCGGAATCGCCAGGAGACGCCGACGAGAGCAACGAGTGTACCCCGGGTGAGCTCCAGCTGGTTCGCCAATCCGGTCGCCACCGACAGCCCCAGCGCCCCGTGGGCGATCGGGCCCTCGAACCCCGCCCCCATCGCGGCCTCCCGGTCCAGATGGATCGGGTTCCGGTCCCCCGAGACCTCCGCGAAGGCTCTCACATCGGCCTCGGAAATGACCCGGGAGGCCGTCACGAACTCCCCGGCGTCCCCAAAATCCTCGAAGTACATCCCCATGGAACGTTCCTCTCTTTGCGGCCTTCGCGCCGTTGTTCCGTTGCGTCTTTGCGTTGAGAACGCTCTCGGCGCCAAGGCGCCAGGAGGGCCAAGCCGCCCCACCCCCCAAGAAGGGGGTGTCCTTGACAGAACAAGTATGTCACTACATTATCGTTCGTAACCAGAGTGTTATATATCACTCTCTCGACGGGCGTTTGCTATATGGCAGGTAAGTCGGGCCCCAGCCTCCGCTCCCAGGACCTCGTCTTCACCCTCTTCGGCGACTACTTGCTGGAGCGGGACCGCCCCGTGTGGACCAGCGGCCTGATCACCCTCCTCGGACAACTCGGGCTCTCTCCCATGGCGGTCCGGACGGTCCTTTCCCGGATGACCCGCAAGGGATGGCTCAGCGCGGAGCGGCTGGGGACCCGAAGCTGGTACGGGCTGACCCCGAAGGGCCGAAAGCTGCTCGAGTCGGGGCGGAAGCGCATCTACCGCCCGATTGCCGATTCGACCTGGGACGGCGAGTGGTCCCTGGTGGTCTTTTCGGTCCCTGAGGCCCGGCGCCGCCTGCGGGATGCCCTCCGTGTCCGCCTGGCCTGGCTCGGCTGCGGGCCGCTGACCAGCGGCGTGTGGATTTCGCCGCACGACGTCCGCGCCGAGGTGGTCGAGATCGCGGCGGACCTGAAGCTGGGCCGGAACCTCGAGATCTTCCGGGGCAAGCACCTGGCGCACTCCAGCGCGGCACAGCTGGTGGCGCAGTGCTGGGATCTGTCGGCGCTCGACCGTCGGTACGCCGCGTTCATTGCCCGGTGGAGCCGGGAGTTCGGACACTGCAACCAGTGCGGCATGACCGGCGCGAGCGCTGGCATCCACACCCCATGCACCGCTGCCGCCGATTGTTTCCGGCGCCGGTTCCTCCTGGTGCACGAGTACCGCGCCTTCCCGCTCGAGGACCCCTATCTCCCGCGCCCCCTCCTCCCCGCCGGCTGGAATGGCGAGAAGGCGGCTCGGCTCTTCGAAAGCTATCACGATGTCCTGGCCGGCTCGGCCGAAGCCTACGTCGCCGGTGTCTGTGCGGAGGGCGACGAGATCGTGGCCGCCGCATGACCATGCGCACCATCCAACGAGGATATGCCGATGCGTGAATTCGACTCCCGGGACGCCGCGTCGTTCGAGTTCGCCGAGGTCCAGTACCGGAAGGCGGACTGGGTGGCCACGGTCACGATCAACCGCCCGCACAACTACAACGCCTACAGCACCGCGGCGCTCCGCGAACTGGCCGCCGCGGTCCAGGACGCGTCCTTCGACGACGCGATCGGCGTCATCGTCGTCACGGGGGCCGGGACGTCCGCCTTCTGCACCGGCGGCGACGTCAAGGAATACGAGGAAGCCTACACGAACCGGCCGCGCGACTACTGGAAGTACATGGGACTCTTCCGGGCCTGGATCGAGAGCCTGGTCAACGCGGGCAAGCCGGTCATCGCCCGGCTCAACGGGATGGCGGCGGGAGGCGGCAACGAGTCCCAACTGGCCTGCGACCTGGCCGTCATGGCGGAACACGCCTGGATCGGCCAGGTCGGCACCCGGGTCGGGAGCGTGGCCGCCGGCGGAGCGACGCAGTGGCTGCCGATTCATGTGGGCGACCGGCGCGCCCGCGAAATGCTCCTGCTGAACAACCGGATCCCGGCGGCGCAATGCCTCGAGTGGGGTCTCGTCAACCGCGTGGTGCCTTCGGTCACGAAGGACGGGAAGTTCATCACCGGAGCGACCACGGAACAGATTGCGCTGGCACAGAAAGGGAAGGACGGCTACGCGATCAATCTCTCCAAGCTCGACGAATCGGTGCAGGACCTCGTGACCCAGCTCCTCAAGCAGTTTCCGGAATGCCAGCGCTACACCAAGCAGCAAGTCAACTTCTGGAAAGAGCTGTCCTGGCACCAGACGATCGGCCACGCGCGCGACTGGCTCTCCACTCACTACACCAGCGTCGAGCCGTGGGAGGGGATGCGGGCGTTTGTCGAGAAGCGGCCGGCGGACTACCTGGGCCTCCGCCAGAAGGCGGCGACGGGCGGATCAAGCGAATTCCTCTGGGGCCCCTACGCCACCGACTGCCCCGCCTGCGGCGCCAAGGGGATTCCGTCCGGCTTCGCCTTCTGCGGTGCCTGCGGCGGATCGATGAACTCCCAGGGCGCCCCCGACCCCAGCCACGCGGCCAAGCGCTGATGCCGGCCACGGCGAGCACCGCGCGCTACACCCGCGAGGGAGGCATCGGGCGGCTGGTGCTGGACCGTCCCCCGGTGAACGTGCTGAACCTGGGCACCATGGAGGCGCTGCAGGTGGCGCTCGCGGAGGCCGCCGCCGATCCCGGGCTCAAGGTCCTCGCGGTCTCCGGCGCCGGACGGGCGTTCTCCGCAGGCGTGGACGTGGCCGACCACACCGCCGACCGCGTGGGTCGCATGCTCGAACTATTCCACGGCGCGGTGCGGCGGCTGATGGCCCTCGACGTACCGGTCATCGCGGTGGTGCACGGCGCGGCGCTCGGCGGCGGCTGCGAACTGGCATTGGCGTGCGACATCATCCTGGCCCGCGACGACCTGAAGCTCGGCCAGCCCGAGATTCACCTCGCGGTCTTTCCCCCCGTCGCCGCCGCCCTCCTGCCCCGCCTGATCGGACGGCAGCGGGCGTTGGACCTGATTCTGACCGGCCGGAGCCTCGGCGCCGCCGAGGCGCTCCGCATGGGGTTGGTGAGCCGGGTGTTCGGGGCGGCCGAGTTCGACGCGGGGACCGAGGCCGCCCTGGCCGAGTTCGCCTCTCGATCCGGTCCCGCGCTTCGGCTGGCCAAGCGCGCGGTCGGGGACGGGGCGGACCTCGCCTTCGGGGCGGCGCTCGAGCGCGCGGAGGATCTCTACCTCAACGATCTGATGCGGCTCGCCGACGCGCACGAGGGGATTGCCGCGTTCATGGAGAAGCGGCCGCCGGTCTGGAAGGAGCTTCCGTGAGCGCCACGGCCACCACCTTCGATCCTGCCGCCGTCGCCGCGCTTCCGCTCGACGCCGCCCTCGGCGCCTGCCGGGACCTGCTGGAGGACCCCGAATTCCCCACGGTGCACGCGTGGAAGGAATCAGGCGGCAAGATCCTCGGCCATTTCCAGGTGTATTTCCCCGAGGAGCTGGCCCACGCGGCCGGCGTGCTGCCCGTCAAGGTCCGCGGGGCTCCGGTGGAGATGCGCCAGGCCGACTCGCACTTCGGATCGTATCTCTGCTCCATCCTGCGGAGTTCCCTCGAGGTCTGCCTCGACGGCCGGTTGCCGCTCGACATGTTTGTCACGCACCCGATCTGCGATGCGGCGCGCAACCTGGCCGGCGTGTGGACGCGGAATCTCCCGTATCCCGCACAGATCCTCTACCTGCCCCAGAACGTCAATTCCTCGGGGTCCGCCGCCTATCTTCGCGACGAATACGCCAGGATGCTGGGCGACATCGAAGCGATCGCGGGCCGAAACGTCACCGACGCCGACCTGCAGCGCTCGATTGCGGTGTTCAACGAGAACCGCCGCCTGCTTCGCGAGGTCTACGCCATCAAGCGGGAGACTCCGTGGCTCCTGCCTGTCGACCAGGCCTACGTGATGGTGGCGCTGGGGGCGATCCTGCCCCGTGAGGACCACAACACCCTGCTCCAGGCCATGATTCCGCAGATCCGGCAGCGGACCGCCAAGTCGCAGGACAAGATCCGCATCGTGCTCGAAGGGGGCTTCTGCGAGCAACCTCCCCTCGACCTGCTCGCCGTCATCGGCCAGTCGTGCTACGTGGTGGACGACGACCTCCTGATCGGCCTCCGCTTCCTGGTCCGGGACGTGGACGCTCAGGGCGACCCGCTGGCGGCGCTGGCCGACGCGTACATCAACGGCTCCACCTACAGCCCGGTCCAGCACGACACCCGCAAGCCGAAGGAGCAGATGCTGCTCGACCGGCTGCACGGGGCCAACGCGCAGGCGGCCATCCTGGCCGCCGCCAAGATGTGCGAACCCGGCCTGGACGAGCAGGTCGCGTACACCAAGGCGCTGGACGAGGAGCACATCCCGTATTTCGTGACGGAGTTCGAGGAGAAGATGTCGGGCTTCGACCAAATGCAGCTGCAACTTGAAACGTTCATCGAGAGCATCCTGTTCGACTAGGGAGGTACCGTGATCGCGGAACAGGAGATTGTGGGGCGCGGCGCCATCGAAGGCGCCAAGCTGATGCGCGACTGGTTCGGGCGGCTTGACGCCGCCGCCGAGCGGAAGGAGACCGCCGCCTACGTGTTCGTGATGGGCAGCCTGGCGGAAGTGCTCCGCGCCTTCGACATGCATCTGGTCTTCCCCGAGATCAACTCCCTCCAGACCGCCGTCCGCCACGTGGCCCACGAGTACCTGGGCATGGCGGAGGACTACGGCTATTCGCCGGACGTCTGCGGTTACGTGAAGGCCGACGTGGCCATGCAACTCAAGGGCGGGACCCACTCGATGGGCCGGCTCCCCAAGCCCGCGCTCGCCATCGCCACCAACGCCTGTAACACCTACGTCAAATGGGCGGAGTTCTGGGAGCGCTACTACAAGATCCCCATGGTGACCCTCGACATCCCCGGGTCACGGACCGCCGCCGGTGGCGCCCCGCCGGGCACCGAGGCCTTCGAGAGTGACCGCCGGTATCTCGAGATCCAGCTGCGTGAGTTGATCACGGAATGCGAGCGCATCACCGGGAAGCCGCTCGACATGGGCCGGCTTCGGGAGGTCCTGGGGTACACCAATCGCATGGCGGCCGCCTGGAAGCGGGTGCTCGAGCTCAACCAGAAGCGCCCCGCGATGTTCAACGCCCTGGTGGACGGCACCATCTACCTCGGCGTGTTGAATGCGCTCCGCGGCACCCGGGAGGGCGCCGAGTACTTCGAGCGGCTGGTGGAGGAGATGGAATACAAGGCGGCGCACCGCATCGGGACCATCGAGGACGAGAAGTACCGGCTGCTGTTCGTCGGCGTGCCCTGCTACCCGATCTTCCGGCGCTTCCATGAAATGTTTGCCGACCAAGGGGGCGTCTTCGTGGCGTCGAGCTACCTCTGGTTCGCGGCCGGCGGTCTCGACCTCGGTTTTCAGTACGACCTGGAGCGGCCGATCGAGAGTCTCGCCGAGGGGGTCCTGGTCGGGGTGCGCCACGCCGGGGACGCCATGCTCTTCCACGACCAGTCACTCATCGAGCAGGTCGACCAGTTCGAGGCCGACGGCGTGGTCTACCACCCGGTCAAGAGCTGCCGCACGGTGTCTACCAGCCTGGCCGGCAGTCGAAAAGCGCTCATGAAGGCGCGCGACGTCCAGTGCCTCTTCATCGAATCGGACATGATGGACCGCCGCGTGGTCTCGGAAGCGCAGCTCAAGAACCGGATCGACGCCTTTTTCGAGGGACTCGGTTCGCAGCGGCTCCGCACCACCGCCGCCACAGCCTGATCGGAGACAACATGCGATACGCCGGCGGAGTCGATGTGGGGTCCACCCAGACCAAGGCCGTCGTGATCGACGAGGCGCGCCGCATCGTCGGGCGGGCGCTCATCATGACCGGCTCCAACGTGGTGACAGCCGCGCAGGAAGCCTTCCAGACGGCGCTCGACGACGGGGTCGTCCGCGAGGCCAGTGTGGGATACGTCATCGGCACCGGCTACGGGCGGTACAAGGTGACCTTCGGGAACGACCAGGTCACCGAGATCAGCTGTCACGCCCGCGGTGCCGCCCACCTCTTTCCCGGCACCCGTACCGTGCTCGACATGGGGGGGCAGGACACCAAGGCCATCCGCGTGACCGAAGCCGGGGACGTCCTCGACTTCTGCATGAACGACAAGTGCGCGGCAGGCACAGGCCGCTTCCTCCAGGCGGCCTCCTTTGCCCTGGAAATCCCTCTCGGGGAACTCGGGGGCGTCGCGCAGCGGGCTACCCGACCCGTGAAGATCTCCACGACCTGCACCGTCTTTGCCGAATCGGAAGTGCTCGGCTGGGCGGCCAAGGGCAAGAAGATCGAGGACATCCTGATGGGAGTGCACCGCTCCATCGCCGCGCGGTCGGTGTCCCTCCTCAGGCGGGTCGGGGTCGAAGAGCGGGTCACCTTCACCGGCGGCGTCGCCCGCAACGTGGCGATGGTGGCCGTGCTGAATGAACTCCTCGGCATCCCGCTCCAGGTGGGGGAGGACTCCCATTACATGGGCGCGCTCGGCGCGGCGCTCTTCGCCATGGATCGGATCGTCGCCGGGCAGACGGCGCCGGCGGGAGCGGCGTCATGAGCGACCTCACCGTCGGCATCGACGTCGGCTCGACCTACACGAAGGCTGCGCTGCTTGGCGGCGATGGCACCCTCCTGTCCACCGCGATGATCCCGACCGGCTTCCGGCTCGACGCGGCGGCGGAGCAGGCCTACGCGAGGCTGCTCAGCCACGCCGGCCTCACGGCCAGCGATATCTCCTATGTGGTGAGCACCGGCGCCGGCCGCTACCAGGTGCCGTTCCGGGACCTGCACGCCACCGATCTCACGGCGCAGGGGCGTGGCACCCGCCATTTCTTTCCCCGCACCCGCACGGTGCTCGACGTCGGCGGCCAGACGATGAAGGCGAGCCGACTCGATGACCGTGGCCGAGTGGCCGCCTTCCGCCTCAACGACAAGTGCGCGGCCGGCACCGGGGCGTTCCTGGAGAAGACCGCCCGGTACCTCGGCTTCGGGACGGAGCAGATCGGGGCGATCGCCGCCGCTTCCGCGGAGGCCGCGTCCATTTCGGGCGTGTGTGCGGTCTTTGCCGAGTCGGAGGTGATCAACCATGTCTCGAGCGGGCGGGCGCCGGGTGATATCCTGCACGGCGCCGTGGTGTCGCTCGTCGCGCGGTCGGTCCAGTTGATGAAGCGGGTGCGCCTGGAGCCGGAAATCACCCTGGTCGGCGGCATCATGCGCTTCCCGACCATGGTCCGGGTCCTCCGCGAAGAGCTGGGCCAGGAGGTCAACGTCCCCCCCGAGCCGCTGGCCCAGTTCACCGCCGCCATCGGCGCGGCCGTCTTGGGGCACCAGCGCCTGGCCAAGCGCGCGGCCGAGCACGCCACCGCCTGATGGGACGACTGTTGCCGGTACTCGAACCGGGAGACGTTCCCGATCCGCTGGAAGCGGAAGGGTGGGAGCGCCGCTTCATCGCCGTTGGGGCTCGCCTGACTGAATCCGTCGCGCTGTATGAACAACTCGGATTCGAGATCCGGCTCGAAGTCCCCAGCGAGCAGGATCTTCGGGAGGAGTGCGGGGACTGCCGGGCCGCGCTCCTCCTCTATCGGGTCCTTTATACCAGGAGATCTGCGTGAAGGCCGCCATCTTCCACGCCGCGCACCAGCCGCTCGAGCTCACCGACGTCCCCACGCCGGAACCGCGCCCAGGCGAGGTCCTGGTGAAGGTGGCCGGGTGCGGGGTCTGTCACACTGACCTGCACTACCTCGACCACGGCACCCCGACCTTCAAGCCGCCACCGATCATCCTGGGGCACGAGGTGGCAGGGACGGTGGCCGAGGTCGGCGCCGGCGTCACCGCCCTCGCCGGCGGGGCCCGGGTACTCATCCCGGCGGTGCTCTCCTGCGGGCACTGCACCCTCTGCCGCTCGGGGCGGGAGAACATCTGCGAGAACAGCCAGATGCTCGGCAACCACATCGACGGTGGGTACGCGGAATACGTGGCCGTGCCCGCCAAGGATGTGGTCCCCATGCCGGACGACGTGCCGCTGGTGGAAGGCTCCATCATCGCCGATGCGGTCACGACGCCCTATCACGCGGTGGTGCGGCGCGGGAAGGTGACTCCGGGAGACTGGGTGGTGGTGTTCGGGTGTGGCGGAGTGGGGCTGTCGCTGGTCCAGGTCGCCGCGGCGGTGGGGGCCCGGGTCATTGCCGTGGACGTGAAGGACGCCAAGCTGGCGACCGCCATGCGCTTCGGCGCCACCGCCGTGTTCAATGCGGCGACGACCAAGAAGCTGGACAAGGAGATCCGGGCGCTGAGCGGCGGCGGGGTCAACGTGGCGTTCGAAGCGGTCGGCAAGGCGGCCACACAGGAGTCCGCCCTGAACTGCCTCATCACCGGCGGGCGATTGGTCCTGGTGGGCTATAGCCCCGAGACCCTTCCGCTCAACGCCGGCCGCGTGATGTTCCGGGAAATCGAGGTGATCGGGTCGCTGGGCTGCCGCCCGGTCGACTACCCTCGCGCCATTGAACTGGTACGCCAGGGTCATGTGCGGCTGATGGACCTGGTGACCCATCGCTTCCCACTCGAACAGATCGCGGAGGCACTCGACACCCTCCGCGGTGGCGACGCCATCCGTGTCGTGGTGACCCCATGAAGATTACCGACGCACTCCTCGGCGAGCACGGCGCGTTCTACGCGCAATTCGATCGACTGGAGGAGACGCTGCCGCACACCACCCTGGCCGGCGAGGTACGGGAGCAGGCGGCCCTGCTCGCCGCCGCACTGGTGTCACACGCCCAGCTGGAGGACACCCTGCTGTTCGAGCGGATGCGTGCGGCGGGGGGGACGAGGGGCTGCTGCGCACCATGGAAGCGGAGCACACAGAGATTGCCGGCTTGCTGACCCGCGCGCAGGGGTCGCAGGATGTGTCGGCGGCACGGGACGATCTGCTGGAAGCGGTGACCCTGGCCCGGGATCACTTCGCCAAGGAAGAGCAGATCGCCTTCCCGCTGGCCGAGAGCATCCTGGGCGCCGCTGGGCTCACGGCGCTCGGCGCGCGCTGGTCGGCGCGCCGGGAGGTGTTTCTCGGGGACGGCTAGCCCGCGTCACCCGCCGACATCTTGTGCGCCTTCCGCCCGCCGCGCGGGGTCCGCTCCGTCCCCTGCCCGGACGCCACCAGGAGCGCCGCCTTCTCGACCGTCCGCGCCGCCAATTCGCGCGCACCCTCATGCAACTCCTCGCTGTGCCGCACGAAGGCGACGTTGCGCTCCATGTCCTCCGCCGACCACCCGCGGCTGTGCGCGATGAACGGAAACTGCGGAAAATCAAAGCCCAGCTCCGAAAAGAACATCAACATCTGCCCCGCGACCGCCTGCACGTTGTCCTGCCCGCCGGTGATGATGAACGACGCCGCCTTGTTCCTGATCAATACACGGTTTCGGATCGTGACCTGATTCTGGATGCAGTTCATCCGCTCGATCAGCTTGAAATAGAGTGAGCTGGCACTGCCCCACCGGATGGGAGACGCCAGGATGACCGCATCGGCCCAGAAGACGAGTCCCTCATAGACCTGATCCATCTGGTCCCTGGAATCCATCTGCGTAATGGAGCAGGGCCAGGTGCAGGCGTGCGCGCTCTTCGAGTAATATCCCTCACAGTTCCGCACCCGCAGGTCATTCGCCTTGATCACTTTCGTGTCGGCGCCGAGGGTGCCGGCGTGCGCCAAGGCGATGTCGAGCAGCGCGTCCGACGTCGAGTAGCGCGGAAACTTCGGGTCCATGGCGGTGGTGGAGAGGCCGAGGACGCGGATCGGGCCCGGCTCGCGCACGATGGGCCGTTCGAGCGGGTGCCGCTCGTGCGGTGCCGTGTGACGCTTCGTCTCGGGAACCGGATTGAGGAGGAGCCTCCCGCCCTCTTCCCGCAGCGCATGCCGTGGCACCCGGTCCTCCTCGTAGCCGGGCTCCCCCTCCCCCGTGGTGCGGTGAAATTTCCAGTGATGCCAGGGGCAGACGATGTACTCCCCGTCAAGTGTCCCATCGCCGAGCGGGCCGGCGGCGTGGTTGCACACCCCGGACACCGCACCGAACGCGCCCCGCTGGAAACTCAGCGCAATCTTCAGCTTGCCGTGGGTGACCTGCCGGAGCTGGGTCTGCTTCAATTCCTCGACGGGGCCGAGGTCGACCCACTGGACATCATCGCGCACTGTCATTCCCCCGGTCCCGTGGCCCGTGCATGTCACTTGCCAGCCGGCAAGGCGTTCAGCTGTACCAGAATTTCCCTGCCACTCTCATCCACTGTCGCATGCGTGAACTCGGCAAGAAACCCCGGTCCACGGATGGTTGTCGCGGTCGCGGAGCGCTCCACGACGGGCCGGGCCGGCACCACGATCTCCACCCAGGAGATGCCGTTGAAGATCGGGTGCGGTCCGATCCCCACCGTCCGCGCCTCGATATCAGCACCGGTTTCATCGAGTGCCGTCAACTGTCCGCCGTCGTTCCCGAGCTTGAGATACCGGGTGTGAATCAGTCCGCCCTCGACCCGGTCGACGTTCAGCGGATCGAAGCCCTGCGGCCAGAGCGGCTGCCCCGGCGCCGACTGAATCACCACCCGCCACCCCTCCATCGTCTCGAAGGTCCGCTGCCGTTTTCCCCACCCCGCCGCAACTTCGGCCGCGTCGATGCGCGCATCCCGTTTGGCTGCGCCGATCTCCACCGGCGTGAAGGCGCAGGGTGCCGACGTCGGGCCCGCCGATCCGTTCACGGCAGCATCGAGCAGGGCGTCGAGCGCCTGGGTGTCACCCGCCTCCAGCACCTGCTGCCATCCGGGGCTGAGGCGATCGAGGAGAAAGGCGAGGGAGGGCCCGATGATGTACGCCCGGTAGCGCACCGCTTCCGGCAGGAACTCCTCGGCGGGAATCGTCACCGTCGTTCCGCCGGCCGCGCGGAGCTGAATGTACGCCGCAAGGCCCTCGTTGAGTTCGGTCAGCCGTTCATACGCGACGAACGCGGAGTCCATGGCCCCGAACCGTTCGCGCCGATACTGAAGCGCCACTCGCGCCCAGCACGCGGCCCCGGCGTTTTCGGCGTTGGCGAGGGCGCGGCCGAGCGCCTCCGACTCCAGCCGTCGCGAGGCGAGCAGCTCGGAGTTCGTCACCGGGTAAACGAGGAGGTCGCCCTCGTTGGCGGACCAGCCGGCGTGCCGGGTACGCTGGTAGACGTGGAACGCCTCGTGCAATGCGACGGCGGCCAACTCCGGCGATCCTCGCCGACCCGGCGTCCCGTCCATCATCAGGGTGGCCGTCATCACGCCGCCGATCTCGGCGCTGGAATTCGCGGTGACCGCCGGAAACCGTCCGGGATAGGTTCGGGCAGCGGGGATCGCGCCCGCAGCGAGTACAAATCCGGCGGGCGGTTTCGGGTGTCGGAAGAGCCAGGTGCGCTGGCCATCGAAAATGGCGAGCGGAATTGCCAGGGGCTCGAATCCGGGCCACAGTGGCTGAGCGGCCGCCATGCGTTCGACCTCCGCCTCGACTGCCAGCGCTCCCGAGCTTTCCTGTGCCGCGGCCGGGGCGGTGAGCATGACCGCCACGACCGCCGTCGTCAACCACCTCATGGGCCGCTACTTGGACGCAAAGCGCACGCAATACACCGGCGGCAGGTGTTCCGACACCGTCTGCCACGAATCCCCCTGGTCTTCCGTCAGCCAGAGCGAGCCGGTGGTCGTCCCGAACGCGAGCCGGTCGCCGCTGGCATCGATGTCGAGGCAGTGACGATAGGTGAGGTCGTAGGCGTGGCGCTGGGGCAGACCCTTCGTGAGCGCCTCGAAGGTCTTCCCGCCATCGCGCGTCCGGTTCACGATCACGTGGCCGTCCACAGGGATGCGCCGCTGGTCGCTGGTGCCGGGCACGAACCAGGCCGTACCGCCGTCACGGGGATGGACCACCACCGCGAACCCGAACGACGATGGCGCCACCTCGAGTTCGCGCCACGACACCGCGTCATCGGTGGAGCGGAAGATCCCGTTGTGATGCTGCACCCACCATTCCGCCGGCTGGCCCGGGCACTGCACCAGCCGGTGCACGTCCTGCACGTGGGGATCGCGCGCCTGCTCCGGCGGGAAGTAGTCCGCCCGCATCCCGTGGCTGCTGATCGTCCAGGAGGCGCCCCCATCCGTGGTGAGCCAGACCCCGCCGGTCGAGACGCCCACCGCCACCCGGCGCGGGTCGCGCGGATCCACGCTGACCGAGTGGATGCCCGGGTAGTCGGCCCCCCCGCCCACCCACTCGAGCCGCTTGGGGTGGTCCCAGAGGGCGGCGTTCAACTGCCAGGTCGTCCCTGCGTCATCGGAACGGAAAAGGCCGCCCGGGATGGTCCCGCACCAGAGCGAGCCCGGTCGAGCGGGGTCCGCCGGCTCAAGCGCCCAGATCAACTGCACGCTGTCCGGGATGGTGCGCCCCATCGGGTCCACGCGCGGCGCCGTGCCCTCGGGCCGGGCCGGGAGCGCCGGCGTGGGGATCTCCTCCCACTTGCGCGCCCCCTGCCGCAGGCGGTGAAGTTTGACGCCGAAGTGCCCGTGCCCGAGCGCCACGTACAGGGTGCCGTCGCGAGGGTCGGGCAGGACCATCGTGGCGTTGTCGCCGAGAAAGTGCACTTTCTTGACAGTCCATCTCGACTTCCCGCGTTCGACCTGGAAGAGGCCCTTGCGGGTGGCAGCAAAGAGGCGGTCGCTCATCGTGTGGTTCCTCCGTCCCTGTGGGATCAGCCCCCCGAGAGGGCCTGCATGACGTACAGTTTGGAATCGGGTCGGACCGCGTCGCTGAGGTGCGCGCGGTCGAGGATCATTCGGCCGTCGAGGAAAATAGCCATGTGCTTGCGGAGCTCGCCCTGCTCATCGAGGACGTAGCCCCGGGCCCGCGGGTTTCCGGCGAATACCGCGTCGAGCACTTCGCGCACCGTCTGACCCGCCACCTCCGCAGGCGGACATTCGACGTGGCGCTGAATGTTCTCGGTGAATGCTATCGTCGGCATGCCACGATCCTTCCTAGAATCCGCCGCCGCCGCCACCGCCACCACCGCCACCCGAGGACCCGCCACCGCCGAACCCCGACCCGCCCGAGCTCCGGGGAGAGGAGCTCATCGTGCTCCCGGCCCGGGTGGACAGGCCCGAGATGCGCGAGGAGAAGTTCATCGAGTTGAACCCCGACATGTTTCCTCCCACGTACCAGGTGGGCGGCTCCCGGTAGATATCCTTGAACGCCCTGGCCCACTTGGCCTCAACCCCGAACGCCATCGCGTACGGCAGGAACCGCTCGAACATTTCGGGCGTCTTGACCACCCGGGCATACCGGTCACTCTCCACCCGGTGGAGGAACTCCTCGAACCCGCGGGTTGCCTCATAGGACCGGGCACCGGCTACCGTGCGGGCAGGCATGACATAGCCGAACACGACGACGATCACGCCACTGACCACCGCGGCCACGATGAATGTCAGCGGCGACATCCCGAGATTGCCGCCAAGCACGGCCCCCACGATGGCCACCGGGAAGGTGAGGAACACTGCGCCCACCATCCACCAGGCGCGGACCCGATCGGGCCGCGACCGGTACAGCCCCTGTGCCACCAGCCCGTCGAACGCGGCGTTCTTGATGCGGGGTATATACGTGTAGAACTCATTCTCCAGGTCGGATAGTTCCACCGTACGCTTTCCATACCTGAACATCCCGTCCAGCACAAACTCCTCGTGCCGCTTCAGCGCCTTCCCGCCCGGCTTCGGATCCAGGCGGTGGAAGACATACTCCTGATGCTTGAAGAGGCCGAAAAGGACCTTCTCCTCCTTCTCCTCGATCTTCAGGTATCCGTGGACCGCCAGGTCGACGATGGTGGCGGTGATGTCCCGCATGTCCACCGATTCGTCGATCATCGTGCCGGCCTCGGCCGGGGTCAGCCCATCGGGCGGGTCGTACCGCACGCCGATGGGCCGTTCTTCCGGGTCCCGGCCAACCCGGCGCCAGAACGTGTACATCCCCAGGAACACGAGGATGGGCAGGCCGAGGGGCCAGTTGCTGGCGAAAAACCCGGCGGCGCGCTCGACCGACGAGGGCTCGGTGACCACCCCCTTGTCCCAGCCGACCACCGCGGTCACGCCCTCGTGAAATCCGAGCGGCGTGGCCATGGCCACCGAGACGGTCGCCCCGTCGATCGACACCTCCGCGTTCTGCGACGTGGACCCGTACGCGCCGTCGAAGGCGATGGCGCGAACACCGGTCACCAGGGAGGGCAAGGCGATCTCGGCCGCCACTGCCTCGATCGGCACATCCCACTCGTCCCCGGTGATGTTCCAGTAGAGCTCGTCGTGATCCTCGAAGAAACGCAACCCATTGGTGGCGCGGTAATGCAGGACGACCGTCTTGGTGGCGTTGTTCGCGCCGGGCACCCAGATCTTCAACTTCAGGTAGTGGCGCTCCCGTGAGCGCTCCACCTTGAGCGACGTGCCCTCGCCGTCGGTGGCGCGGATGTCCTCCAGCCGCAGCGTCCAGGAGAAGCCCTGCGGTGTCCGGTACTCGACCGGCACCGTTCGGTAGACGCCGTTCCACTGCCCCGAGAACTCCACCGTGATCCGTTCGGTGACGTCGACCGCGGCATCGGTCCCGACCACGATGCGGGCGTCGAACTGCTTGATGGCCAGCGATCGCTGCGCTGCCGCGGGTACCGCGACGGCGCACAGCGCCGCGACCAGCGCGAGCCGCCTCACGGCGTGCCCTCGAGGTCGATGGTCGGCACGGCACCCTCGCTGCGGTCGCTCAGGCCGAAGAACTCCGCCTCGCGGAACCGGAAGATCCCGGCGACCAGGTTGGAAGGGAACTGCTGGACCTTGGTGTTCCGGTCGCGCACGACGGCGTTGTAATACCGACGCGCGTTCTGGATGTGATCCTCGATGTCCGTGAGGTTCTTCTGCAGTGCCAGGTAGCTCTCCCCTGCCCGGAGCTCCGGGTACGCCTCCGCCAGGACGAAGATCTGCCGGACGGCACTGGCCAGCACCCGTTCGGCCTCCCCGGCGGCGGCAGGCCCACCCGCCTTCACCGCGCGGTTCCGGGCCTCGACCACCGCATCGAGCGTCCCCCGTTCGTAGCCAGCATGCCCCTTCACCGTGGCGACCAGCGAGGGGATGAGGTCGTGGCGCCGCTTGAGCTGAACATCGATGTCGGCCCAGGCGTTGTCCGTAAGTTGGCGGAGACGCGTCAGGGCATTAAAGGTGACGGCACCGTACACCATCAGGGTGATGGTGAACAGGATGAGGAGCGTCATTGTGGGGCGTCCCCTTCGGCCACGGGGCCATACGGGCGGGCGGCGAAGACGGTGATGAGGATGATGCCGAGCACTCCGCTGATCGCCACCCAGACGGGGTGCGGGATCAACCAGAGATTGTAGAGCGTGGCGGCCAGGATCACGCCGCCCACGGTCAGCCCCGGCCACCGGGCGTCGCTCCTGGCGATGCGCGCGGCGGTGGAGGCGCCGACGCCGGCTCCGAGGAACCACGCCGCGAGGACAAAGAGGAAGGACCCGATCGGCATCAGGGGGATCGCCGCGGCGATGGAGGCAGGATCGGTGGGATCCATCCCTGCCGGAGGCGGGATCAGCCGATGGCCGAGGGTTTCCACCAAGCCGATCAGCAGGATCGCAAGCACCAGTCCGACAAAGGTACCGAGAATCGAACGGCCCATGAGCCCCTCCTGGACAGGGTCAGTAATCGCCTCGTGATGAGGCGAGCCATGCCAGCCAGCCGATCACCAGCACAACCGCGAGTTGTATGATATCCCCCAGCGGTCGGGAAGCCAGCAACCCGAGCCCGACAAGGACGCAGGTCGCGGCCACTGCCGTCCCGGCCGGAACCCTGAACCCGGTGGCCGGGGCCTTTCCCCGCCGCCGCCGAAGCACCGGCAACGCCGCGCAGGTCACGATATACACAATGACCCGGAGCCCGACCGTGATGGAGACCGCGGTGGCAAAGGTCGTCACCACCGTGAACAGGAGCATCCCGGCCGCCGACACGAGCAAACCCACGTGGGGGGTGCGGAATCGCGAGTGCACCGCCGCGATCCCAGCCGGCAGCTGGCCTCGCTCGGCCATCGCAAAGGGCATCCGCCCCGCGCCGAGGAGGATCGCGTGCGCCACACCGAAGGTGGAGAGCAGGGCGCCCGTCACCATGACAAACGCACCCGCACTCCCAAAGGCACGCTCCGCCGCGTCGGCCAGCGGCCGCGCGGATTGCCCGAGGTCGGGAAGAGTCCCGACGGCCACGACCTGGACGCCGACGTACACGAGGGCGACGATCGCCAGGCCGGCCAGGAGGGCGAAGGGAACCGTACGGTCGGGCTCCTGCACCTCACCGCTGGGGACGCCGAGCACCTCGAACCCGCTGAAGGCGTAGATCGCGAGGAGGACGGCGCTCGCGAGCGCGCCGGCGCTGGGCGCGGCCGTCGGCATCAGGCGCACCGGGTCGACGTAGAAGAGACCGACGAGGATGAACAGGGTGAGCGGCACCAGCTTGGCGGCCGTGAAGACGTTGTTGACCGTGCCGGCGCGCCGCACACCGAGCACGTTGATGGCGGTCAGCACCGCGACCATCGACGTGATGATCACGATTCGCGAGGGGCCGCTGGAGAGCGCCGGATTGAACCAGCCGAGGTAATCGACGAAGAGGTTCGTGACGGCGGCGAAGCCGCCGAGTTGGGTCACCCACATCAGCCATCCGATTTCGAACCCGATGGCGGGGCCGAAGGTCTCGTAGGCGTACAGGTACGGTCCGCCGGTGTCCTCGAACGCGCTCCCCACTTCCGCAAAGCAGAGCGTGATGCCGAGCACGACGATGCCGGCCAGGAGGATCGCTCCAACGCTCCAGGGGCCGACGGCGAGGTAGAGGACGGCGGGGATGCCGAAGATGCCGCCACCGATGACTCGGTTGACGGCAAAGGCGGTGAGGTCGCGGCGGCCGAGGGCGCGGACCAGGGTGGGAGCGGAGGGTGTCGCCACACCCCAATGTAGCGCCCAGCGAGGCAGACGGGGGAGTCAGGCCAATTGCTGGTTGGTCAGGACGGTGATCGCGAGGTACTCGGTCCGGGGCACCACGGTCGACAGGACTGGTGCGGTCAGGCCAGCGCCGTCGCTTCGGCGGAAGGTGATTTCCTTGGCGATTGCGGTCGGATGCCCGTTACCGTGCGAGGCGTCGCCGATAATCAGCCCCAGTTCCCCACCGAGGCGGACCAGCTCGCCGGGCGACCCATAGCCCAACAACTCCACGAAGGCGCGGTTGGCCAGGAGCGGCGAGGCGTCGCTGTCGAGGAGGCAGAGCGGGTGCGGGGCCTGGTCCAGCAGGGAGCGGTAGAGTTCGCCATCGTGCCGAAGCGTGTCCTCCACCCGGCGGCGCTCGGCGGCGGCCTGCTTGAGGTCGGCCACCTGCTTGCGGAGGTCGGTGTTCTCGTTGATGAGATCCTGCTTGTTTCGGTGCTGATCCCGCATGCTCCGCTCCCCGCTCGCAATAGATGGTCTATCTATTTTGACGAGCGGAGGTGGCAGAGACGCACAGTCCAGAAGTGAAACGCTCACATCAGCGTGAAGAGGTACCAGAATCCCATCAACGTGGCGAGGCCGATGAGGGCAGCCGTCAGCGCTCGCGCGACACCGGTGTGTCTCCGGAGTGCCATCGACGCGAGCACCACGGTAAGCAGGCATGCGCCCGCCGACACGAGCTCCAGGGCGCCCCTTGGGCGGAGCACTGCAGGGAACCCGGCAAAGAACGCGTCCAGCATCTCCTCGCGGGGTTGGTTCGCGTCGAAGACGAAGGCCCAACGGAGAAATGCGTAAAGCGGAAAAATGAACGCGAGCAGCGCGAGGCCGAGCATCGCGTGCGCGCGACGGGGCGTATTCATGATTGACTCCTCGGAATCTATCGTGGTGGTTCCGCACCCGAGTCCCCGACCGCCGGCACTCCCTTCCCGGTCACCTGCACTGCATGCCGCTCCCCATCATCTACCAGGTGAACGATCCCGTCCGCCATGAGGGTGCCATCGACCGTCACGTCAGCGCCACGGGCCCCGATGTCGCCCGGTCGCGTGACCCGGATCGCGTAGACACTGCGCCCATATCGGTAGTCGATCTCAAATTCGGGCCACGCCGCCGGGACGCTGGGCCGTATGGTCAGGCGGTCGCCGCACTTCGTGAAGCCGAGGAGCGACTCAAGGCCGACCCGGTACATCCAGCTCGCCGAGCCGGTATACCACGTCCACCCGCCCCGTCCGACGTGCTCGGGCGCGGTATAGACATCCGCCGCCACCACGTACGGTTCTACCTGGTAGATCGCGACAGCTTCCGCGGTGGTCGTGTGGGTGAGTGGGTTGAGCATTCGGTAGAGGTCATACGCCCGGTCGCCATCACCGAGCATCGCCGCCGCCTGGACGGCCCAGAGCGCCGCGTGCGTGTACTGCGCTCCGTTTTCCCGCACGCCGGGCAGGTACCCCTTGATGTACCCCGGATCGTGCGTGGCGCGATCGAACGGCGGCGTCAGCAGCATGATCAGGTTGGCGTCCGGAAGGACCAGATGCGAGTAGAGTGACGCCATGGCCTGCGCCTGGCGGGCCGGGTTGCCGGCCCCCGAGATGACGCTCCAGCTCTGGGCCAGTGAGTCGATCCGGCACTCGTCGGCACTGGCCGAGCCCAGGGGGGTGCCGTCGTCGTAGTAGGCGCGCCGATACCACGCACCGTCCCAGCCATGTTCCTCCACCGCGGACAGGTAGCGGTCGGCTTCCTTCCGCAGGTCCGCCGACGCCGTGTCGTCGCCCCGCCGTTCCGCCAGGTCGGCAAAGGTCCGACAGGTGGTGATCAGGAACCACGCGAGCCAGACGCTCTCCCCTTCTCCCTCGACGCCCACACGGGAAAAACCGTCGTTCCAGTCGCCGGTGCCGATCAGCGGCAGCCCATGCCGGCCGCGGGTGCAGGCACGGCGCAGGGCGCGCAGACAGTGCTCGTACAGCGTTGCGCGCTCGTCGGCCATCTGCGGCGCATCGTAGATCTCGTGCTCGTCCGGCTGCAGCGGGCGCATTGCCAGGAACGGCACCTCCTCCAAGAGAACGGTCGCGTCACCGGTGGTACGGACGTAGTGCTCGACGACGAATGGCAGCCAGGCGAGGTCGTCCGAAAACCGGGTTCGCACACCCCGCCCGGTGTGCGGGTGCCACCAGTGCTGCACATCCCCCTCGACAAACTGCCGCGCGGCGGCCCGCAGCAGGTGCTCCCGGGCCAGCCCCGGCTCCGCATAGAGCAGGGCCATCACGTCCTGCAACTGGTCGCGGAAGCCGAACGCTCCCGAACTCTGATACAGCCCCATCCGGCCCCACATCCGGCTCGACAGCGCCTGGTAGAGCGACCAGCGGTTAAGCATCACGTCGAGATCCGGGTCAGGCGTGCGGACCGTAATGGCGGACAACCGCTGTTTCCAGTCGCCGACATTCGCGTCGATGGCCTCGCGCACCGTGGTGGCCGAGGAGAGCGTGGCAAGGAGGTCGCGCGCGGCTGCCGCCCCCTTGGCAGCGCCCAGGACCGTCGCGAACTCCCGGGTTTCCCCCGGCTCAAGCACCAGCACGCACTGCAGCGCGGCGCAGGGGTCGAGTTCGAGGCCGGTCCGCCCATCCAACTCCCCGCGTCGCAGCCCCGCAGGATCGCCCAGCGTTCCGTGGCGACCGATGAACTCCCGGCGGTCGGCGGTGTGCGAAGTGACCGGCTCCGTCACCGCCAGGAAGGCCACCTGGTCGGCGAACGTCTGGTCGTAGAGGTTTTGCGCCAGGATCGCGCGCTGGGCGGAGTCGAACGCTGTTCGCACGTGTTGCCATGTCGCCTCCCGGCGCACCCCGAGGGTCCACTCCGCATAGGCGGTCACGGTCAGTGTCCGTCGCCGCTCGGAGCGATTGGTCACCCGGACAAGGGACAGCTTCGCCGCCGCATGCCGGGGGAGCCCGACCGTGAGGTCGGTGGTGATCCCATCTTCTTCGTGCCTGAAGATGGAGCGCCCCGGACCGTGGCGGACTTCCCACTTGCCAGTGGACGGAATCGGGGCCGGCGTGGCGCTCCATTGTACGCCACTCGCTTCGTCCTTCAGGTAGATCACATCACAGATCGGATCGGTGACCGGATCGTTGTGCCAGGGCGTCAGGCGGAAGAAGTATGAGCTCCCGGCCCACGTGCAGCCGGCGCCCCGTTCGGTGACGAGAAACCCGCCGGTCGGGTTGGCAATGACGTTGGCCCAGGGGGCCGGCGGCAGGCGGTCCCCCACCACCTGGATGACGTAGTCGCCGTCGGCTGCCACTCGGCCGATGCCGTTGCCGGGCACGCCCGCCCGTTCGAGCCCGTCGGACGACGGTGGCGGCAGGGCGGCGCGGGGTCGGACTCGGCGTTCGGCCGGCGAGGGAATCAGGGTGTCATCGGCTTCCGATCGAGTACGCGTCACGGCGGCCGGTACGATGCGGCTGAGCGGTCGCCCGTCGCATGGAATGTGCACCCGCGCCGTCGCGGAGAGCATGAGGTAGTCGTCGGGGTTGAAGCTGTCGCGTCGCCGGATGAACACGCCGCCCGGCTGATCGACCAGTGTTGTCCCGCTTGCCGCGAACATCTCGTCTGTAATGGCCTGCCGCAGCTCCTGCAGATAGTCATGCGGCTGGCCGATGACGACGATCAGATCAACGGCCAGGCCATGCCGGCGCCAGAACCGATGCGCAGCAAACACCTGCCGCAGCGTGGGCAGTCCCCGCACGGCGTCGATCACCGCCAGCAGGATCGGCAAGTCACCGGAAATGCCGTGCGTCCAGAGCCTGGACTGGGGCCCCTGGTTCCGGCGCAGCTCGTCGGGAGGCGGCCGCAGTGCCTCGCGAGCATACAACAGGTGTCCGGCGATCTCCTGGAACACGGCGGCCTGCGCACTGTCGATGCCCGCGTGCCGCAGGTCGATTTGCGTGACCATCCACGCCAGGTCGAGTGCGCGCTGCGCCGCGTGCGGCGTGTGATACCGGTCTGCGAGCTCGAAGGCCGCCGCGCGGCCGGCGGCGACCAGCGTCGTGAAGGCCACGGTGACCGACTTGCCGCTCGCGACACGAACGCGGGTGCGGATGGCGATGATGGGATCGAGGACCGCGCCAGTGGTTCCGGAGAGCGGGCCGTCGTGATCCAGGGCGGCGGGATTTCTCAAGGAGCGTCCCCGCCCGATGAACCGGGCCCGGTCGGTTTCACAGGTGACCGGTCCCACGCGGTCCGCGCCAGCATCGACCAGGTGCACACACCACGGTGAAGGTTCGCCCGCCCGACGCGGCCGCCGCCGGGCGGTGATCGCGGAACACCACTCGTGCCACTCGGTCTCGACGAACAGATTGGCGAACGCCGGATGGGCGGCGTCCGTCTCGGGGGGCCCCATGACCACTTCACCGTAGCTGGTGAGCTCGAGGTCGCGGGTGCCGCTGCCGTAATTGGTGAGGGTGACCCGCCGCACTTCCGCCGCGTCGGCCGGGACGACCACGATCTCCGTTCGCGTCTCGATATCGCCGTCGAGGCGGTGAAGGGTGACCCGGTCCGGGGCAAAGTGGGCGTGGTACTGGTCCGCCTCCACCCCGGTCGGCTGATAGCCGACCGACCAGGTCTGTTCCGTCGCGAGATCCCGCACATAGCAGAACTGCCCGGTGTCATCGGTGGTGCCATCGGCGCGCCACCGGGTCACGGCCAGCGATTCGTAGCGACTGAACCCCCCACCGGCATGGGTGACCATGACCGTATACGGCAGGTCCCCGAGCAGCGCCACGCGCGGCTGCGGACTCTCCGGCGACATGATCTGCCGAACCACCGCCGGTTCGTCGGCGGTCGCCGCGGTGGCGCCGTCCAATCGCTTGCCGGGCGTCTCCTGCACCACCAGTCGCCGGGGGACCCGTTCCTGGAGCAACAGCTCGGCGGCCCGCACCATCGCCTCCTGGTGGAACCGCCGCGGCCAGACATCCTCGTGCAGCAGGTTGGTGAGGGCCACGATCGACATCCCGCAATGATGCGCCATGACCGTCTTGACCAGTGCGAACCGGGCTCCGGGCGGCCGCCGAGTGAAGTCGAGCGCATCCCAGAATCCGTACGGTCCAAATGCCCCGAGTTCATCGAGGGCGGTCAGGTTGGCGAGGGCGACGCTCGGCGTGAGCATCGCGGCCAGCGCCGAGGCGTAGGGGGCGACCACGAGGTCCCGCCCAAGGTCGCGCTTGAGCGCCAGGTCGGGCACACCGAAGGCGTGGTACTGATAGGTCAGGTGCTGGTCGCGCAGGTTGTAGGCGCTCTCGCTCACCCCCCATGGCACCCCGCGCTCCAGCCCGTAGGCGATCTGTGCCCGGACCGCCCCCCGGTCACTTTGATCGAGGAGCGTTCCGGGAAAGGACTCCATGACGAGCAGCGGCATGAGGTACTCGAACATGCTCCCGCTCCACGAGACCATCATTGGCATGCCGTCCCGACGGATCAGGCTGCGGCCGAGGCGAAACCACGCCTCGACCGGAACGTCGTCCTTGGCGATGGCGAGGAAGACGGCCAATCGCGCCTCGGAGGCCAGCAAGTCGTAGGCGGAGGCGTCCATTGAGTGCGACTCGGGGTGATAGCCGATCGCGAAGAGACGGGTCGCCGGATCAAAGAGGAATCCGAACTCCATCGTCATCACGAGGCGGTAGGCGCGCTCCCCGAGCGCCTCGAGCCTGGCACCCAATTCATCCTGCGTCGGCCCGGTCGCCGTGGACGCCGCTTTGGAGAGATCGAGGCAGGCCTGCCGGAAGGCGATGAGGTGTCCGGCCAGATTGCCGCTGTCCACCGTGGAGATGTACGCCGGCTCGAGGACGTGCAGGTCCTCGAGGGAATACCAGTTGTAGAAGTGCCCGCGGAAGCGTGGCAGCGTCCCGAGCGTGTCAAAGGCGCGCTCGAGGCGGTGCACCATCTCCTCGATGCTCAGCAGGCCGAGATCATGGGCACTCACCGTCGCCAGCAGCTGCAGGCCGATGTTGGTGGGAGAAGTGCGCATCGCGACCTGCTCGATGGGATCGCACTGCACGTTGTCTGGTGCGAGCCAGTGCGTCTCGGCGCCGACGAATCGGTCGAAGAAGCGCCAGTGCCGCTCGGCGTACCGCTGGGCGAGCCCCCGCGTCGCCGTCGGGAGGCGGGCATCCGCGGTGACGGGCGTCGCCAGTTGCGTCGCGACCACCGGCGAGAGCATCCAGAGCAGGGTGAGCGGCCAGACTGCAAGCTCGAGGGGCCAGAGCGCGGCCACCGAACCACCGATGG
This sequence comes from uncultured Gemmatimonadales bacterium, assembly GCA_963705985.1. Lineage (GTDB taxonomy): Bacteria > Gemmatimonadota > Gemmatimonadetes > Gemmatimonadales > GWC2-71-9 > SPDF01. The sequence goes on from CAVPLK010000003.1 coordinate 1,452,132, forward strand.
CCACGAGTTTCCACGCCGCCACTCCACTGATCACAAGCGCCACGGCAGCGCTGACGGCGACGGCACGGGACATCGATTGCCAGTGCTCGGCATGAGTTCCGGCGGTCGCACGCTGGACCTGGGCGGCCGCCTGCCACTCCAGCAGGTGGCGTCGAGTCACGTACAGCCGCGCCAGCGTGCGCCCGATCGCGTCCAGGGAAAGCCAGGCCTGGTGCGGAAGGAAGATGACCGCGAGGGCAATCTGATTCCCGCTATTCCCCGCATCACGCCCGAGGGCGGCGTAATAGGCGCGCCACGACTTGTCGCGCGGCGGCCGCACCGCCGCCAGCAGCAGTGAAATCACCCAGGGCGCGGCGATCGCGCCGATGCCGAGGAGGGTCCAGCGGATCGGCGACCCGGGGAGGATGGTCCAGCCGGCCAGGATCAACGCGACCTGGGACACTTCGACCAGACTGCGCCGGAGGTTGTCGAGAATCTTCCACCGGGATACGAGCGACAGCCGGTTGGGCTCGAGCCCGTCCGGCCCAGGCACCTTGGCCCGGAGCCAGGGGAGCAACTGCCAGTCGCCACGGATCCACCGGTGCTTCCGGCGCGCGTGCGCGGCATAGCTCGAGGGATAGTCGTCGTAGACGATGATGCCTGTGGCCAGTCCGGCCCGTGCGTAGTTGCCCTCGATCAGGTCGTGGGAGAGGAGTGTGTTCTCGGGGAACCGCCCGTGGGTCGCCTCGGCAAAGGCGTCCACGTCGTAGATCCCCTTCCCCGTGAAGCTGCCCTCGCCGTAGAGGTCCTGGTAGACGTCCGAGACGGCGGTCGTGTAGGGATCCACGCCGGGTTGTCCCGAGTGAATGGCGGCGAAACGCGACTGGAGCGCGCTCGGCAGGGTCACCCCGACGCGGGGCTGCAGGATGCCGTACCCCTCGACGATCCGGCCGAGGCGAGGGTCATACACCGCCTGGTTGAGGGGGTGCGCCATCGTCCCGATGAGTGCCGCCGCGGCTCCCTGCGGGAGCATCGTGTCCGCGTCGAGCGTGATGACGTATCGGACAGTGCGCAGCGGCGTCAGATCTTCACTGACCAGGTTGAACGTGTCGTACACGCCGGTGCGCAGGAATCGGTTGAACTCGGCCAGCTTCCCCCGCTTCCGCTCCCATCCCATCCATACACCCTGCTGCTCATTCCACTGGCGCGGACGGTGGAGCAAGTAGAACTCGTCCGCCTGCTTCGTGCCAGCGTAGCGCCTGTTCAGCGCTTCGATCCCCTCGCGCGCGGCGGCAAGGATGGCAGCGTCGCCCGCCGTGGTCTCGGTGGATGCATCCGTGAAGTCGCTGAGGATGGCGAAGTGGAGGTGACCGTCCCGGTTGGCGAGGTAAAGGACTTCGATGTTGTCCAGGGCGTCGCCGACGTCCTCGACACTGCCGAAGAGGGTGGGGACGACGACCACGGTGTGGAATTCCTCCGGCACTCCGGTTTCCAGGAGATCGAGGCTCGGAAGCACGCGAGGTGGGATGATGGCCGTCACCAGTTGATTGGCTGCGCTGACCCCGATATCCCACGCCGGGAGGAAGGTGAAGAGGAGGATGAGCGGCAGCGCGGCAGCGGCCGAGTCCGCCCCGGCGAGGAGCACCACCGCCACGAGCGCCAGGCCGGTCAGAACGCCGAGACCGCCCACCAGGGCCAGGTCGGCGTGCCTGCGCACCATGCGGAGGGTGCGCTCGGGCAACGCCGGGACGCTCTTCGCGGCGCGCTCGAGGGCAAACAACCCGTCATCAATCAGGAAATACCCGACGTGATGCCGCCGCGCCGCCGCGGCGCCGCCGCCACGCTCGGCGGCCGCCAGATCGATGGCGAGCTGTGCCACCGTCGGTTCCGGTTTGCCGCTTCGCCGCGCCACCTTCTCCACCATATGCCGATACAGGTCCCGGGTACCGAAGGTCATCCGGCCGTAGAACCCGGCGGGGTCGGTGCGCAGGATCGCCTCCATGGCGCTCTGCCCTTCGACGAACCGCCGCCAGTCCCGCCGCCCGATGGTGCGCAGGCTGGTGATGCTGTTGGCCATGATGATCTGGGTATGCGCCACTCGCTGCGTGGCGCGCGCCGTGGCGTCATCGGGGCGCCACTGCTGGTCGTGCATCCAGCGTTCGAGCCAGGCCAGCGCCGGCGAGGCGCCGGCCGAGAGGCGAAGCTGCGCCAGAAAGCGCGAAACGAAAATGGGGGTCAGCTGCTGGCGGGTGTCGACGACGTCGCGCATCGCGTTGGTCAGCGCCTCACCGTCCCGCTCCGAGGCCTCCTGGATCCGCTTGGCCCAGCGATCGGCGGCGGCAATCTGGTCGAGGCGCTGCACCGTCCGCAGGGTCATGCGACGCACGTTCTCGATCAGCCCGAGCCGCAGCATGGCCGGGATGGCCCACAGCTCGCCGATCGAGAGTGGTTCGACTTCCTGGAAGGCGTGGACAAAGAGATCCACGTTGTCGAGGTCGATCCGCCCCTCCGAATGCGAAATCAGGGCGATCGCCAGTTCGTAGACGCGGGGATACCCAGTCAGGGGGCCGTGGGAGAGCTCCGACAGCTCGCGGTAGTACCCGCGCGGCAGAGCCGCGCGGACCTCCAGCATGTGCTCCTGGATGACGTGGAAGTTGTCGAGCAGCCATTCACCGGAGGGGTCGGGTTCACCACCCTCCGCCACGTTGCGTGCGATCCGGCTGTACGCTCCTTCAAGGAGCTTGCGCGTGTTGTCGAGCCGCGCAAGCAGCCGCGCGCGGCGGCGCCTCGGCGGCGGCGAGGCCAGTCGCTGGCCCCGCGCCACCACCCGTGCCCGCTCGGCGAGGTGTTCCGCACCAAGCAGGTCCCCCTGGATGGGACCCGTCAGCAGGTCTTCGGCCGCGTCCGTCGGGCGCCGCAGGGCGCTTCGAATGCGACTCCGGATGGACGACATCAAGGGGTTCCGGTCAGGGGGAGCGGGGACGGAGAAGAAGCTGCGCTGGGTGGTCGTGCGATCATTCGATGAAAGATAGCCCCATGCCAAGCGGGGCGGCGCAGTAGCGCCGCCCCGTCTCTCCCGGCCCGCACGGCCCACTCACTCTGGCGGAGGCAACTCCCGCCGAAACTGCTGATGGTTTCCCGGCAGCCACGTCTTCCCGCCGTCTACGGTGTATTCCATCTTCGACTCGAACGCGTCGGCCGACACGTTATAGCGCGTGAACCGAAGCTGACCGGCGCCACCGTCGGCGGTCTTGAACTCGGGCGTCGTGCGGACTTCCCCTCCAAGCGGGCCCGTCATCTCCCAAAGCTGGCCATCGGCACCGACCGACACCATCTCGATCAGCTGCTTCTTCTCGTTGACGAAGAAGAGGATGCCGGCAGTCTGCTTCAGATCGGGGATGTTGCTCTTGCCGGAAATGACGCGATCGGGCACGACCCACGTGAAGTCGTAGGTGCCCGTGACCGAGCGGACGACTGACCCATCCTCCTGGAGGAACTCGGTCGTGACCACCCACTGGCCGACCGTGCTGCGCAGTTGTTCGACGGAGCGCTCCATCGGCGTGGGCTCGGCGGGGGCCTGGGCCGTGGCAGCGGCCACCGGGCCAAGTAGCGCAGCGACGATGAGGAGAGGGCGCATCAGACGGTCTCCGGACGGGGGGGGATGCACGCAGCGGTCACACTCGACGGAGCCGCCCGGCCGAAGTGCGGGCGCACACCTATCCCACACGGTGGTACTCTCCGTCGAACAGCGTTTTCCAGGACCGGCCGTCCTCCGACATTTCCATCGAGGAGGCAATGCGATCGCTCTGGGAGTAGTCCGAGCGCATCCGGACATGCATCGGCGGCCCGTCGTGGCCCAGGACAAGCACATCATCGGTGAACTTGCCGGTGAAGTGCTCCGGGGGAGAGCCGATCGAGTCGACCCAGGTCATCCCATAGAGGTCCGACGTTGGATCAAAGGTGTAGATACCGTGGCCGCTGAAGGTCACGACGCCGTTTCGCGTCTGCTGATAGTCGATGACGAGCGCAAACCCGCCGACGGCCACGCGCCCCACCGTCCGGCCGATCGCGGTGCCGCCCTTCGGATCCCAGGGCGACGGGTACATGGTCTCGGTCCCTTCCCAGGTTCCGGCCATGCGCTCGAACTGACGGTGGCCGGGAGAAGGCGTTGGCATCTGCATGGGTGCCTCCCTTTCAATGGACACCGAAGGGCCGCAGATCCACGACCCGCGAGGTAGCGGAGGAATCGGACCTGGCGAGCACCACCTCCCACTTGGTCAGCCACTCGCGCAGTCGCGTGGTGTTCAGGAGCACGATGGCGATCCCGATCCCGACGTAGAAGACGGCGTGGAAGGCCATGTCCATGATTTGGTCGTGCACGGGTCCAAAGATGGACAACGAATTGACCAGCTCGGCCAATCCGCCCGCACTCGCGATCCCCAGCCCAATCAAGCTCCACTTCCGGAGGCGCCGCCGGCGGCCAAGCGCCAGCGACCGGATCTCCTCGGCGGAGAAGTTCAGGATACGGGAGCCCTTCATCCGAATCGCCAGGTCATTCGGCGTGGCCGAGACCAGCGAGCCTTCGTGGACCGTGCCATCGGAGAGCCCGACGCGGAGCAGGACGTCCCGGTCGAGCTCGCGCAGGGCATCGACGCGGATCAGCGCATCCGAAATCGCGTCGCGGCGGGTGGGGTGCATCACTGACGTGACTCCATCCTAAGGCGCCTGGGACTGGTCCGGCGCTTTGCGCACCAGGTCGATCTGAAACGAATACGCCATCATGATGCCGACGACGAGATACGCTCCCACCTCCCAGTCAGGAAAAAGCGACGCCAGCGCCAGCATGCCGTTGGCGAGATATGCCACCTGCAGCGCCATGATCGGGGTGTACGAACGGGGGCGGCCCGGCAGCCGGTTCCGGAATACCATGACCGCGCCAAAGAGCAAGATCAGTATCGGTCCCACCACGGCGATCCACTGCACCAGGCCATCGGGCCATGCTCGGAGTTGCAGATAGGAGAGCAGGATCAGCACGACCGCGCCGGCGGCCAGAGTGTACCCGATCGATTCCCCCACCCGGGACAGTGCCCCGCGGACGATCCAGCGCACCGATGCCGGCACGATGAACGCCACGAGAAAGGCGGGGAGGGCAATCTCCCAGAGGCCCCCATCCACGAGTGCCTGGTATGGCGAGGTGCCCCAGGAAAAAGGGAGGAGGAGCGCCGGCACGCCAAGTGCGCCGACTGCGGTCAGCACCATGTGGGCCGAGCGACGGTCTGGGTGGCGCGCGCTCATTGTCGTGAATGCTCCCGGTCGAATTTGGCTACCCTACCGCTCGACGACCTTGCCGTTTTTCATCACGAAACTCACCTGCTTCAGTGTCTCGATGTTCGTGAGCGGATTATCTGGCGTCGCGATCAGGTCCGCGTACTGCCCCACCTTGAGCGTGCCGCGCACCTTGTCGACGCCGAGGAGGCGAGTGGCATCGGTGGTCATAGCTCGGAGAATCGCGGGAGCGGGGATGCCGGCTTCCACCCAGGGGTCGATCCCCGTCATCGCGTCCTGGCCCCGCGTCATCCCCGGCGTGAAGTCGATGGCGTCGGTGCCGTACACCAACGTCACGCCCACTTTGTAGGCGCGCCGGAGCCGGTCCACCCATTGCCGGTGGTATTCGGTGGTGTCTCCGTTGGCGAGGTACTCCGTGCCCACCAGGACCACGCCGTTCTTCTTGGCCAGCATGAGGTCCGCATCGGTCATGTCGAATCCATGCTCGATCGATGCCACCCCCGCCGCGGCCGCGTTATGGGCCCCCGGTTCGGTCCAGGCGTGTGCCGCGAGTTTCATCCCCGCCCCGGCCGCCTGCGCCTTGATGAATTCAATGTCCTCGACCGAGTAGATGTAGCGCTGATCGTCCGTCACGATCTTGATGACGGTGGCGCCGTAGTGCGCGTTCTCTCGGACGGCCTTGATCATTTCGTCTCGTGTATCGGCAAAGTAGTACTCCGGCTCCGCGAGATCCGGCTTGTCCGGCTGCAGCTGAAACTGGCCGCCGTAGGGCGCGATGATCCGCCCCGCCGTGATCATCGTCGGCCCGGGAATCATCCCCATCTGGATGGCCCGGCGCACCTGCACGCAGGCGTAGCGCCCCTCGTTGCCGATATCGCGCACGCTGGTGAACCCTGCCTGCAGCATTGTCTTTGCATTGACGACACCCTGCACGGCGCGCATCGCGTCCGGATCCCGGAGCGTGGTGTAGTAGTAGCTCCCCGCATCGCGCCGCTCCTGCACCACCATGCAGAGATGGGTGTGCGCGTCGACCAGGCCAGGAGAAATTGTGGAGGTGGAGAGGTCAATCACTTCGGCGCCGGCGGGGATGGCGACGTTGCCGCCGATGGCGGTGATCTTCCCCGCTTCGATCAGGATCACCTGGTTCGAGGCAGCGGTCCCGGCGTCGGGGTCCACCACGCGGCCGGCACGGATGGCCGTCACTTGGGCAGCCGCCACGGTCGGGCAGACGGCGAGGAGAGCGAGGCACAACGAGATTCCACGGTGGCGCATAGCATCTCCAGTCAGCGGCGATGAAGGGGCGCGGAGGGGCGCGCCCGCCAGAAGCCTAAGCAAGTCTACGGTGCCGCGCGAATCCGCCTCCACAAGGGGCGCAACGACAAAGGGCCGGCGAACCCTGCCGGCCCTCGTCGTATACAGGACTCGCACTGCCTCAGGGCGTGCGGGTCGCCGTCCAGGTCCCGCGCTGTACCACGCTGTCGGAACCGGCCGTCATCCACACCACGGTGCCGGTCCATTCGTTGCCGCTGGCACGTCCCACGGCGGTCCACGTCATCTGCGGCGCATCGGGTGCCGCGCCGATGGCGGTGAACGGTCCACCCATCCAGGTGACGCTGTCGCCTGAGAGCGTGCCCACCATCGGAATCGCCATGTCAGGCGCGGCCGTTTGCACCAGTTCTCCGACCAGCGCGCCATCGGCGTTGGTCATCGCCATCGACGTCCAGTACGTGAGCGTATCGGTGCCTTCTGCCATCGTCTGGCCAGCGTAGTTGCCGACGACATTGGCGGCGGTGAGCGCGGCTGGAGCGGCCATGGCGGCGTCATCCGCCGAGGGGGCCTTCTCGCCGGCACAGGCCCAGAGCACCAGCGGCAGGAACAGGAGCTTACGCATGATTCCTCACAGACAGGGGAAGTATGGTGCGGGGGTATCCAAGGTACCCTACACCGATTCTCGACGAACGCAACCGGGAGCGCGGCCGCGGTAGCGCATCCCAGCCTGAGGGTTATGATGAAAAAGTCGCCCGCCCTCCTCCGCTCCCACCCAGGAGATCGCCGATGAACGGCCGGCCGAAGACCCTGATTGAACGCCTCCGCGAAGGATACGAACGGGCCAAGAAGCCCATCGCCTACCTGACCATGCTGGTCGTGGTCCTGGTCCAGTCCCTCCCCGCCTCGCTGCTCCCGGCCGACGTGCGGGAGGCCGCGGGCGCCGGCGCCCTGATCGCCCTGGCGCTCATCCTGCTCGAAATGCTCTTCGAGATCTACGAGAAGACCGTCAAGGCCCCCCGCGGCGTCAACCTGATCAACTCCAACGACCTCTACCGGGAAATCCGCGAGATCGTGGCCGATGAGCGCGAGGTCACCATTCACTACATCGGACTCGCGGGGCGGCACGGCTGGCAGAACGTGCTGGAGAAGATGCTCAACGACCACGATCCCGATTCACTCGCAGAAAAGGTCCGCTTCGAGCTCGAGGTCGCCCTGCTCGAACCGGCGCTGTGCGCCCCGGAGGACCCGATCTTCGGGCGCTTCGAGATGGCGGGCGCCATCGCCCGGCAGGTGCGGCGCCGGGCTGCGGCCATCGCGGCGCTCCCCAACCCGTCGAAACTGACGCTGTATCACTACAACTACATGCCGAACATGATCGGCCTGCTCATCAACCGGAACTACCTCTTCGTCACCTACTGCTGGTGGGAACAGCAGCACGACGGTCTCGCCCTCCGCGCCGGCGGCTCGGACTATTTCGTCTACAACAAGGGCGACGACTTCGGCGGCCAGGAAGTCATCGCCCGGTTCGAGGGGTGGTTCGATTACATCCGGCAGGATGGACGGCAGGTGGACTTCAGCGAAGCCGCGGCCTGATCAGCCCCCCGACCGCGCCAGGAAGATCTTCCCGCCCAACCAGCATTCCGGGATGGCCAGCACCATGAGCGAGATGGGGTACCAGCTCGGCCCCATCTCCCTCCCCCAGGTCGCTGCGACGCCGAGCCCGCCCAGCAGGGTACCGATCACCCCGAGGATCAGCGCGTGCTTCATCGGCTCCGATGGAGCCTTCGCGGCGGTCAGGTAGCCGGCGCCGATGGTGATCAGGATGCGGTAGGAGAGGGCGACCCAGCTGAGCCGGTCGTCCAGCGCCGCGCCCATCGGCGGAAAGACGCCCACCGCGTGGAGCAGCATGTCGACCAGCGTGGTGGCCACAATGACGAAGAGGAGGCCGGCGCCGATGGCCCAGAGGTGCTGCCAGGTGGAGGACTTCATCCTGACTCCGCGATGGATAAGGTCCCCCACACTACGCCCCCGCACCAGAAACGCAATCCGCCTTCCTCAATCCGGCCCGAAATCTCCAATCTTGACGTCCAATTATCTTCGGTATATGTTCGGTTTAGGATACCGAACAAAAGCCGAAAGAGGGCGCCATGCCACCCACCCCACCACCGCCTCCGCGGCCGCAGTACCCGTCCCCCCGAGCCAATCCCCTGGCCTATCCCTGCATACGGGTCTGCCCCGAGTGCGCCGGCCCCGTCACCCATAACTCCGGCTGCATTTCCTGCCGGGCCTGTGGATGGGGGAGGTGCGGATGATGACGGCCGGGCAGGGAGGCAGGGAGGCCGGGAGGCCGAAGGGAGTGCAGCTGTCCCTCCTGCCCCCCGGCCGCCCGGCCGCCCGGCCAATTCTCGCGACCGCTCCTGGTCGCGAGACCTCCTTCGAATCCGTGCCGAGTCGCTCCATACTCAACAGCCCCGCGGCTACCCACATGCCGTTCTGGTCGGTCAATCCCTATATCGGCTGCGAGTTCGGCTGTACCTACTGCTATGCGCGCGATACGCACCGCTGGACGCTGGAGCGGGCAGCGGGTGCCACCGTCCCCCCTCTCCGCTTGCCGGAGAGGGGGACAGGGGGTGAGGGCGAATCCTTCGAGAGCCGCATCCTCGTCAAGATCGACGCGCCAAAGATTCTCCTGCGCACGCTTGACCCGGTTCGCATCGACGGCGCGCCCATCGTCATCGGCACCGCCACCGATCCCTATCAGCCCGCCGAACGGCGCTTCCGGATCACCCGCGGGCTGCTCGAATCGCTGCTCCCGCACCGTGGGCTCCACCTCGGCATCATCACCAAGTCGCCGCTCATCACCCGGGACATCGACCTCCTGGTGCAGCTCGCTGACCGACACCGGGTGAGCATCCATATCTCGCTCGCCGCCATCGAGGGACGGCTGGTCCGGCGGATCGAGGCCCGCTCCCCCGCCCCACACGCCCGGCTCCGCGCACTCAGTCGCCTCGCCGCTGCCGGCCTCGACGTCGGCCTCCTCGTGGCCCCCATCATTCCCGGCGTGACCGACAGCCGGACACAACTGACCGCGCTCTTCCGCGCGGCGAAGGAAGCTGGTGCCCGTCGCGTGGCCGGGGAGGCGCTCCGACTCGGCCCTGCGGCGCGGCGCCACTTCCTTCCGCATCTGGCTCGCGAGTTTCCCGCCCTCGCTGCACGCTACGCCCGCCGCTACGGCCAGCGGCAGTCGGCAGGGAAGGATTACGTCGCGGCTCTCGCACGGCGTGTCGACACCATCCGGCAGGAACTCGGGCTCGCAGGAGGCAAGGGGCTGTGACCCGCGCCGTCCTCTTCATCGACCCTCCCGCCTTCTGCACCACCGTGGAAGCGCTCGTGGCCCCCGCCCTCCGCGGGCGGCCCGTCGCGGTGGCGGCACCCGGTGCCGATCGCGCCACCGTGCTGGCGCTTTCTCCCGAAGCACACGCCGCCGGCATCACCCGCGGCATGCCGGTGCGTCAGGCACAGAAGCGCTGTCCCGACCTGGCGCTCCTGCCCCCCAACCCGAAGCTCTACGCCCGCGCCTCCGCCGCGCTGCACGATATTTTTCGCCGCTACGCGCCGATCATCGAGCCCCGCGGCTACGGCCACGCCTACCTTGATGTGACCGGCACCGGCGCCCTCTTCGGTCCACCGGTGGACGTGGCCCTCCGTATCCATCGCGAAGCACGCAACGGCATCCGCCTCCCCGTGACCGTCGGCGTCGGCGCCAACAAGCTGGTGACTACCGTCGCCGCCGGGCAGCGCGATACCGACCGCAGCAGCCGCGACGCCGTCGTCCCCGTGCCCGAAGGGGGCGAGGCCGCCTTCCTCTCGCCGCATCGGGTCTCGCTCCTCCCCGATGTCGCCGAGCGCATTCGCGAACGGCTCGACGACTACCAGCTCGAACTCATCGGCGCGGTCGCCGCCGTGGGCGCCCCCGCCCTCGGTCAGGTCTTCGGCCGCGCCGGTGCCGAACTCCACGCCAAGGCCCGCGGCATCGACCCGCGCCCCGTCCTCCCCCCCGCCATCCGGCGGGAGTTCCGCGCCGCCCATACCCTGGCCACCGACACCAACGACCTCGGTGTGCTCTTCGCCCTCCTGCGCCGGCTCACCGAACGCCTCGGTACCAGGCTCCGGACCCGGCACCTCGTCACCCGCCGGCTCCGCCTCGACCTGGCCTACGCCGACTACAGCACCAGCGGTCGCATCGTCACACTCCCCGGCGCCGCGCTCGACGTGGCGCTGCTCGATGCCGCCCGCCGCGCCTTTACATTGGCCAACACCAAGCGAATCGCCGTCCGTACCGTGGCCCTCGCGGCGGAACAGCTGGCGGAAATGGACGTACAGATGGAACTCTTCGAGGCTGGGCAGGGAGGCAGGGCGGCAGGGAGGCAGGACAACCGCGGTGCAGATTGGCAGCGGGACAGCGGGACAGGAGAACAAGAAGTCGTGATTCAGGCAGCCATCGACCAGATTCGGAGTCGCTGGGGCAAATCAGGTCTTTCGCGGAGCGCCGAGGGAGGAAGGGGATCGTCGGCGACGGCAGCACGCAGGGGAGCGGCGCGGGGTGGTTAGAGCGCCTGCCGGAACCGATGACCCCGACGACCATATCACGAGGAGCACGGGTGGCAACATCATATTGCGATGCGGCGCGGGGCCACGAATGGCACACCCCCTACCACGACACCGAGTACGGCGTCCCGCTCACCAACGAGTCGGCACTCTTTGAGCGGCTGATCCTGGAAATCAACCAGGCCGGGTTGAGCTGGCTCACCATTCTCAAGAAGCGCGACGCCTTCAAGCGGGCGTACAGCGGCTTCGATGTCGAGATGATCGCCCGCTACGGCGCGCGCGATACCGATCGCCTGCTGGCCGACGCCGGCATCATCCGCAACCGCCTCAAGGTCGCGGCCGCCATCCACAACGCCCGACAGGTACTGGCACTCCGGAAGTCCCACGGCGGATTCGCCGCCTGGCTCGATGCACATCATCCACTCCCGAAAGAAGAGTGGGTCACGCTCTTCAAGCAGACCTTCCGGTTCACCGGCGGCGAAATCGTCGGCGAGTTTCTCCTCAGCACCGGGTACCTGCCGGGCGCGCACACACCGGACTGCCCGGTGTACAAGCGGATTCTCAAGCTGAATCCACCGTGGAACCGTGCGGCATGAACATACAAGCCAGCGAAGCAGTTTATGCAGTCGGCGGGGATCGTCGGCGAAGGCATCACCACAGGGGAGTAGGGTGGAGTGGTACGGTGCTGCCGGAGCCGACGACCCCGCCTCGGTAATCACTTCCCCGCGTCCCCACTTCCCCGCCGACGAATGTTCACTCACCTGCACGCCCACAGTCACTTCTCCTTCGGCTTCGGCGCCTCCAGCCCGGCGGCGCTCGTCGAGGCCGCCATCGCGCGCGGTTTCCGTACCCTCGCCTGCACCGACACCAACGGGGTGTACGGCGCGGTGGAGTTCCAGCAGGCCGCCGAGTCGGCCGGCATCCGCCCCATCCTCGGCGCGCACCTGCGGCTCGACGACCAGGAAACGGTCGCGCTGGCAGTGGATGAAGGAGGATGGGGGGCGCTGTGCCGGGCGATCACCCGGATCCATTGGAGGGAAAAGAATGTCCCCCCTCTCCATATCATGGAGAGGGGGACAGGGGGAGAGGACAGTGGGGCAGCGGGGCAGCGGGGCCGGGAGGCGGTATCGCTGGCGGAGATCGTCGCGAATGACCGGAACGGCCTCATCCTCCTCTCCCGCTCCATTCCCTTCCTTGAGCGGGTCCGCGCGCTGAGCGGTCCGACCGACCTCTACGCCGAGCTGGTGCCGGGCCGGGAGCGGCACGGGGTACTGGCCGCCGCGCGACGGATGGGCCTCTCGGCCGTTGCCACCAACGCCGTCGCCTTCGCCAATCCCGAAGACTGGGCCCGGCACCGACTGCTCGTCGCCATCGGCCAGAACACCACATTGACCGCTTCGGAGGCCGTAACGGCCCCCCTGCCTCCCTGCCCCCCTGCCCCGCCCTCGGCGTGGCTCCGCCCCGCCGACGACCTCGCCCACAACTTCCCCGACTGCCCCGAGGCCCTCACCGCCGCGGAGGAGATCGCCGAGCGCGGCCGCTGGCGGATTCCACTGGGCCGAGTCGTGCCGCCGCGGATGACCGACCGCACCGATGCCTTCGAGCAGCTTCGCGCGCTCGCCTATGCCGGCGCCGAGCGGCGGTACGGCATCGTCGCCCCCGTCACCCGCGACCGCCTGGAACACGAGCTGGCCATCATCGGGATGAAGGGATTCTCCGACTACTTCCTGGTGGTCCACGACATCGTCGCCCACGGCCCCACCCACTGCGGCCGCGGTTCCGTCGCCAATTCGGTGGTGAGCTACTGCCTCGGCATTACCCACGTGGAGCCGCTCGGCGCCGGCCTCCTCTTCGAGCGGTTCCTCAACCCCGCCCGCACCGACCCGCCGGACATCGACCTCGACTTTCCCTGGGACGAGCGGGACCGTGTGCTGGCGTATGTCTTCCGCCGCTATCCCTTCCCGCGCGCGGCGATGGTGGCCAACCACAACTGCTTTCGGCTCCGCGGCGCGCTGCGCGAGGTGGCCAAGGTGCACGGACGCCCCGCCGGTGAAATTCGCGAGGTGACCCGCCGCATTCCCTGGTATCACGAGGGGGAGCCGCTCGACAGCCTCCTCGCCACCCATCCCAACTTCCAGGGACTCGACCTGCCCAAGGCGTGGCAGGGCTTTGCCCGTGAGGCGGAACCGCTGGTCGGTGTGCCGAGGCATCTGTCGCTCCACCCGGGGGGCGTGGTCATCGTGCCGACGGCGCTGACCGATCACGTGCCACTGGAGCGCGCGGTCAAGAAGCTCGACGGCGCGCCGGAACTGACCGTCCCTGTCATCCAGTTCGAGAAGGACGGCGCCGAGGATGCCGGCCTCGTCAAGATCGACCTTCTCGGCAATCGCTCGCTCGCCGTCATCCGTGACGCCATCAGCGCGGTGCGCGACAATACCGGCCGCCAGATCGACTACACCTCGCAGGAAGCGGGTGACGATCCCGCCACCAAGGCGCTCTTCCGCACCGGGCAGACGATGGGCGTCTTCTACACCGAGAGCCCCGCTTCCCGGCAGCTCTGCGCCAAGTCCCGCGCCGACAGCTTCGAGCTGCTGGTGCTCAACACCAGCATCATCCGCCCCGCGTCGAACCGCTTCATCCGGCAATACCTCTCGCGCCTGCACGGGGAGCCCTACGAGCCGCTCCATCCCGTGTTGCGCGACACCCTCGCCGAGACCTTCGGTATCATGGTCTACCAGGAAGACGTGGTGCACGTCTGCCAGGCGTACGCCGGGATGTCGCTGGCTGACGCCGACGGACTCCGGAAGTCGCTGCAGAAGAAGCGGCCCGCCAAGCTGCTGGCATCGTATGCGCAGGAATTTCTCCGCGGCGCCCGCTCTCTCGGTCGGGACGACACCACGACCGAGCAGGTATGGCAGATGGTGATGTCCTTTTCCGGCTACAGCTTCTGCAAGGGCCACTCGGCGTCGTACATCCAGGTGGCGCAGCAAGCCTGTTACCTCCGCGCCAATTACCCCGCGGAGTTCATGGCCGCCGTGCTCGCCAACGGCGGCGGTTTCTATCACTCGTTCGCGTACGTGGCCGAGGCGCGCCGGATGGGCATCACCATCCTGCCACCGGATGTGAATGCCAGTGAATGTCGCACGACCGGCAACGGACAGGAGCTTCGGATTGGACTCCAATTCATTACGAGTCTTTCGGCGAAGGGTGCCGAAGCAATCACCTCGGCACGTGGCACGATCGTCCCCCCTCTCCATATCATGGAGAGGGGGGCAGGGGGTGAGGCGGAACGGTGGGGCGGCGGGGCCGCGGGGCAGCGAGGCCGTTTGTTCGACAGCATCGCGGACCTCCGGGAGCGCGCCCGCCTCTCCACCGACGACCTCCGCACCCTCATCAAGGCCGGTGCCTGCGACAGCATCGCCCACGGGATGACCCGGCCGATGATGTTGTGGATGGTGGATGGGGAGGCGCGGGCGGCCGGGTGGCAGGGAGGCCGTCGACCTACTGCCTCCCAGCCTCGCTGCCTCGCCTGCCCCGCCTTCCCGAATACACAGAGGAGCGTTGTCGCCAAGATCAATACTCCGCCCTCGGCTTCCTCACCGAGAGCCACCCGATGGCGCTCTACGCCGACCGGCTGCGGCGCTTCCGGCTGGTAAAGAGCCCCGACTTGCCGAAGCATGTGGGCCAGAGCGTCATTCTGGCCGGCATGCTCACCACCGCCAAGCCAGTGCACACCGCCACCGACGAACCGATGCAGTTCGCCACCTTCGACGACGGCGACGGGCTGGTCGAGGCGGTGCTCTTTCCCGAGGTGTACCGGAAGCGCGGGCATGTCCTCTTCGACCAGGGGCCATTTCTCATCCGTGGGAAGGTGGAGGAGGAGTTCGGCGCCATCACCCTGACCGTCACTCACCTGGAGCGGGTGGACCGGATGCTGGTGCGGCTCGGCGGCTGACCGGGGTGCCGCTCCGGAGCGCCCGGCGTATCTTGGAAGCTGGCCCTTCCTCACTGCCGAGAGCCGGATGCGATCCTCACCGCTGTCCTACGCCCTGCTCCTGTTGGCCCTTGCCGCCCCGGCGGCCGCCCAGACGACCCCGCCCGCCAAGGCCCCCCCGAAGCCCGCCGCGGACACGCTCCCGCCAGTGGCCGTGCCGGTACCGGCAATCCCTACCCGGGCCGCGGCAACCGAGGCCCGGCTCGATGAGATCTGGCAGGCGCTCCCCCCAAACCGCACCGTCCAACGCGTGGGCACCGCCTATGCCGCGGCACGGGACACCATCAACGCCGTGCTGGCATCGCAGAAGCGCCCCGGCCAGGAGCACCTCACCAAGCGGACGCTGACCGACCTCCACAACGAATGGAACCGGCGGATCGAACAGATGCGGGCCTGGCAGCAGGCCATCGGAAACCGCACGGACGCGATGGCCGTGATCCAGACCGAGCTGATTCGCCGGGACACGACCTGGCGACTGACACGTGCCGAGGCGACCAAGGCGAACGCCGCGCCGGACGTGATGGAGCTGGTTGACAACATCCTCCAACGCAACAGGGTGCTGCAGGACACCGTCGAGGCACGAATCGTGGAGGTGGTCAGGCTACAGTCCCAGATCGCCCGCACGGTCGGGCTGCTGCAACAGGAAGATGATCGGACCAACGAACAGCTCGCCTCCATGCGACGAAATCTCCTCCACATGGATTCACCACCGTTGTGGAAGGCGCTGGGTCACCCAGATACCATCCGGACGCTGCGCCCCGCCGTTCGGGCGGGCGCGGCGCAGACGTGGCGAGAGCTCCGGTACTTCCACGAGGCGTACCGCCTGCCCATCTATTTTCACCTGGCCTCGACCCTGGCCATCCTTTTCGCCGTCTTCTGGTTCCGCGGCAAGCTCGATCGGCATACGGCGGAACACCCAGCGGCAACCGCGCGCCGGATCCTCGACAACCCGGCCGCCGGTGCCTGGCTGGTCGTCACGGTGGCCGGGCTCTTTCTGTATCCCCGGGCGCCGCTGTCCGTGTACGACCTCGCGCTGCTGGCCGGCGTCCCGGCGCTGCTGAGCCTCCTGCCGGGCTTCCTCCCGCCCAACCTGACCCGGCCGGCCGCAGCATGGTCGCTTCTCTTCGCAGTCCAGCGATTGGGCGCGCTCCTCGTGACCGGGCCTGCGTTCCAGCGGGCCGGCAGCCTGGCGATCGCGATCGTGGGGGCGATGATCCTCCTCCGGCTGCTCCGCAAGGGAGCGCAACTGGAGACGCTGGGCTCGGTCGGCTATGCCGTGGCCGTGCGCGTGGCGGCACGCCTCTCGGCGGCGACGCTGCTGGTCGCCGCCGGGTCCAACATCGTCGGCAACACCTCCCTCGCCTTCTTCCTCACCGGCGGCACCGTCACGAGCGCCTATCTCCTGCTCGTGGTGCTCGCCGCCGTGCAGATCTTCGACGGCATCCTCATCGTGGCAACCCGTTCCGAAGTCGCTGGGACATCGCGGTTCGTGGCGCAGCGGAAGGACCAGCTGGTACGAGACGGGCTCCGGCTCGTCACGCTGGTGTCGGCGGTCATGTGGGTCGTGATCACGCTGATGATCTTCGACGTGATGGATCCGATCTGGGCGTTCGTCCGGGGCGCCCTGGCCGCCTCGCTCACCCTGGGCGAACTGCATCTGTCCCTGGGCAGTATTCTGCTGTTCGTCACCACGGTCTGGGTGAGTGTGCTGCTGAGTCGCGCCATTTCCAACGTCCTCGAACTGGACGTCCTCTCCCGGCTGGACATGCCGAAGGGGCTTCCCAGCGTCGTCGGCCGCCTCACCCGCTACACGCTGATGGCGATCGGGTTCGTCTTCGCGCTGGCCGCGACCGGCCTCGAACTCACCCAGCTGACCATCCTCGGCGGCGCGCTCGGCGTCGGTGTCGGATTCGGCCTGCAGACGATCGTGAGCAATTTCGTCGCCGGGCTGATTCTCGCCTTCGAGCGGCCGATTCGTGAGGGCGATCTCATCCAGCTCCAGACCCTCACCGGAGAGGTGCGGCGCATCGGCTTCCGCGCCACCGTGGTCCGGATGTTCGATGGCGCGGAGGTCATCGTGCCCAACGCATCGCTGATCGCCAACGACGTCATCAACCTGACCCTCTCCGACCAGCAGCGCCGCCTCGCCATCGGCGTGGGCGTCGCCTACGGCACCGACCCGGCCCGCGTCATGGGCGTTCTCCTCGGCGTGCCGGGCCAATTCCCCACCGTGCTCAAGACGCCTGAACCGGTCGCCCTCTTCATCGGCTTTGGAGATAGCGCCCTGAATTTCGAACTCCGGTTCTGGACCGCGGATCCCGCCAACTTCGCCATCCTCCGGAGCGAGGTCACCGCCGCGGTCAACAACGCGCTGGTGGCCGCCGGCATCGAGATTCCATTCCCGCAGCGTGATCTCCACCTCCGGAGTGTGGACGGGCCAGCCGCGACACAGTTGCGCGGCGCCTCGGATGCCGGCAAGGAGGCAAAGTAGATGGCCTACTCCAAGCGTCGATTGGTGACCCCGGCTGTCTTCCTCAGTCTCTTCCTGACGTGCGCGAGTGACGCCACTGGCCCCACCTCCCCCGTCGGCAGCGTCAAGGTGCGACTGGAAGAAGTCGCCACCGGGCTGAACTTCCCGGTGCTCGTCACCGCGGCGCCCGGCGACACAGGACGACTCTTTGTCGTGGAAAAGGGCGGCACCGTGCGGATCATCAAACACGGCGTCCTCCTCCCCACCCCCTTCATCGACCTGACCGGCCGCGTCACGACCGGCAGCGAGCAGGGACTGCTCGGCATGGCTTTCCATCCGACCGACGGGAGAGTGGTGTTGAGCTTCACAGTTGCGGGAAGCACCGGCGGCGGAACCAGCCGCATCGCCACCTTCACAACGGGTGCGAACCCCGACGTCCTGAACCCCGCCACTGAGGCACTGGTCATCGCGGTGGATCAGCCTTACGGCAACCACAATGGCGGGCACGTTGCGTTCGGCCCCGACGGCTACCTCTACGCAGGGTTCGGCGATGGCGGTAGCGGCGGCGACCCCCAGGGCCACGGCCAGAACACGGACGACCTCCTCGGCTCCCTCCTCCGGCTCGACCTCGACCGCGGGCTCCCCTACACCGTCCCCGCAAACAACCCGTTCGTCGGGCAGCCCGGCATGCGCGGCGAACTCTGGAACTGGGGCCTCCGCAACCCGTGGCGCTTCAGCTTCGACCGCGCCACCGGCGATCTCTACATCGCCGACGTCGGCCAGAACAAGTGGGAAGAGGTGGATGTGCAGCCCGCCGCAAGCACCGGCGGGGAGAACTACGGCTGGGCCATCATGGAGGGCAACCACTGCTACAAGAGCATCACCTGCAACAAGACCGGACTGGTCCTGCCGGTGACGGAGTATGGGCACGACGATGGCTGCTCGATTACCGGGGGATATGTGTATCGGGGAGCGGCGATTCCGGAACTCGTCGGCACATACCTGTACGGCGACTACTGCGAGGGCTGGGTTCGGAGTGTCGTGTACCGGAATGGCGTGGTGACTCAATCGCTATCCTGGCCGACGCTCGACACCAAGCAGCTGATCACCAGTTTCGGTGAGGACGCGCGCGGCGAATTGTACGTGGTGCTGTCGAACGGAACGATCTACCGGATTGCCCCCGGCAACTGACGTGACAGCGCCGGACGCGATTACCCCCGAGGAATTGGAGCGACTCCGCACCGCGCTCCCACCCGCCGTCCACTTCGGTACCTCGTCGTGGAACTACCCCGGCTGGCAAGGCCTCATCTATCACAAGAAATATCCCAAGAGCGGTGCCAGCGGAAAGATGCTCGCCGAGTACGCGAGGTGGCCGCTTTTCTCCACTGTCGGCATCGACTCCAGTTTCTACAATCCGCTCTCGGAAAAGACGCTCACCGAGTACGGGGCCGCGCTGCCGGCCGGATTCCGCTGTGTCAGCAAGGTGTGGGATCGGATCACCGTCCACACCCATTCCAAGATGCGCGACAAGGCGCACGCCGGGCAGCCGAACCCCGACTTCCTGAATCCCGAGTTGTTCATCGAGGCGGTGCTCGACCCCTGCCTGCGGCACTTTGCCGATCACGTGGGCCCGTTCGTCTTCGAGTTCCAGGCGCTCACCGGCAAGCACAAACTGTCGCCGCAGGCCTTCGCCGACCGGCTCGACGAGTTCTTCTCCGCCCTCCCCCGCTCGGCACCGTACGCCGTGGAACTCCGGAATGAAGAGTACCTGACGCCGGCGTACTTCACGGTGCTGCGCGAGCACAGTGTGGCGCACTGCTTCAACTCCTGGACCCGGATGCCTTCCGTCGGCGAACAGCTCGACCTGCCGGGCGCCATCGGGGCGCCGTTCATCGTGGCGCGCGCGCTGCTCCGGCCGGGGCGGTACTACGCCGAGGCGGTCGACGCCTTCCAGCCCTATGACCGCATCCAGGATCAGAACCCCGAGCTGCGCGCCGACCTCGTCCGGCTCATCGAGACGGCAGTGAAGGCGCGGATACCGGCGTATGTGCTGGTGAACAATCGGGCGGAAGGGAGCGCGCCGCTCACCATCGCGGCGGTGGCGAGGATGCTCTCCGAGCGGAACGGAAACGAACCGGCCCGCTCCTGAGAGCGGGCCGGCGATGTCAGGCTGGGGTCTTTGCCGTCCGTCGGCGCCGTCTCCGGCGGGGCCCGTCCCGGTCTGGGCGCCGGGCCGCCTCGTACGCCGACTGCACCAGCCGCACGGCTAGCCCTGCCGCCTCGCCGGTGCCCGGAATCTCCACCCACCGCCCGAAGCTGGCGTTCTCATTCACCAGAAATGGTCGCGCCGCCCTTGCCTCCAGCAACTCCTCGCGCTGGCTCTCTGGCAGCTTGAGGACCACCAGGTCCTCGCGCAAAAAGGCGAACATGCGGCGCCCGTGAAAATACGCCTCCGCCCCGAACATCTTTCGGGTGGTGACGTTGGGCAGGTCGGCAATCGCGGCCTGCACCAGGCGGTACGCATCGGACATCGGTCGGGCCATCGCGCCTATATCCCGGGTCGAGGAACTGGGGGCCGCTAAGGTGCAGCGCGGGCAGCCGTTTCGCTAGTCCTCCTCGTTCCAGAGGCCCACGGTCAGCTGCCACGCACGCTCACTTCCAGGGTGCAAGGTCGGGGCCACCCCCCACTCCCCTGCAGCATCCTGCAGTCGTCCCGGGGCGCCGACGCCCGGCTCGATCGCACAGTTGTAGTAGGGCTCGATGCCCCCTGGGGCCCACCCGCCACAGTTGAGCCAGAGCCCAACCTCCGGCGTCTCCACCGGGTCGACCAGGAAATCGAGCCACTCCCCCGCCTCAGGGTCCTGGAGCAAGACCCTCCCCGAGTTGCCGACGTCGGCGTGCGCCATCGCCGCCCACCCCGGTTGTTCCGGAAAGACGAAGGCGTCCCCCGCTCCGCCGAGCGGCCAGGGAACGGCGTCACCGGCGGCCCAGTCGTTCCGGCCGACCACGTCGGAGAAGCGCACCTGCTGCACAGTCGGAAGAACGACTCGCATGCCCGGGCGCACCGCGAACGTCGGATGTGCAGCCCAGAGCCAGGGAAATGCCGCCCGACCGGTATGGCGTACTCGGTACCGGAAGACCGCCATCGGCTCGTCCGCCCGCAGCGAGACTTCGCGGGTGAACTCATACGGCAGCGCTGCGCCCCGTGCCGTGCCCGAGATCACGGTGCCCTCGGCGTGCTCGTAGATCCGGGTTTCCCACCGGGCGGACCAGAGCTCACCGTGGTCGGGAATGGGTGGCGTTTCAGGGGAGGCACCGGGGATGCGCGACGGCAGCACGGTGGGGAAGCACTCGTCCCACCCGCCACTATCGGCCGTTTCGACGTAGGAGCTGCCGGGGACACCCGGGGCGTAGGGAATGGCTGGATTGCGCCAGAGCCACTCACGGCCCCGGCGGCGGCGGAGGTTGGTGATCTTCATGCCGAGGGTGGGGGCCACCACCAGCTCGAGCAGGTCGTTGGAGAGGGAAACGGCGGGGATGCCGCCAAGAGAGAGCTGACGGACGGTCAGGTCAACTCTCCGGCGTCAACACGGCATGCAACTCGGGCAGGACTCCCGTGCTCTCGCAGATCCGGACGACCGTCTCGCCGATCTTGTTGTTGGGGGTCGAAGCGCCTGCCGTCAGGCCTATCCGGCTGGCGCCGGAGAGCCACCCCTCGATTCGTTCCTCGGCCTTGGTCCGGATCGGCTGGTGGCGCACCGCGCCCGCCTCGACGTCGATGCAGTCGGCGTCCTCGATGTGAATGGTGCGCACACCTTTCGCCTGACAGATCGCCGCGAGGTTGCAGGTGTTGCTGGAGTTGTAGCCGCCGACGACCACCATCAGGTCGAGCGGCTCCTCCAGCAGCGCCAGCACCGCATCCTGCCGCTCTTGCGTGGCCGAGCAGATGGTGTCGAAGCTCCGGAAATGTTCGTCGCGATGCGTCTCACCGTAGCGCCGGCCCATGCTCAGGCCGAATTCCGCCGCGATGGCCAGCGACTCCCCGGCCAGCATGGTCGTCTGGTTGGCGATGCCCACGCGCTCCAAGTCGGTCGTGAAGTCGAACTGGGGGGACGTCTTCCCCTTGAACCGCGTGGCCAAGGTCGCCGGGTCCCCGCGTCCCTCGACGAAATCGCACACGAGCCGCGCCTCTTCCATGTCGTACACGACCAGGTACCTGCCGCCCGGATACTTGGTGACCTGGCTGGCCGTCGCCTTGGTCTCTTCGTGGTAGCTCTTGCCGTGGATGATGGCGGTGAATCCGTCGCGAGCGTACGAGTCGACCCGTTTCCAGACGTTCAACACCGATCCGCAGGTGGTGTCCACCAGGACGCACCCGACCGCCTGCAGCCGCTCGAAATCACGGATCGTGACGCCGAACGCCGGCATGATGACCACGTCGTCAGTGCCAAGACCGGAAAAATCGAACTCGCCGTCGGCGCCGCGCTCCAGGAAGCGGACACCCATCTGCTGCAGCCGCGCGTTCACGTGCGGGTTGTGGATGATCTCGCCCACCAGCGCAATCGGGCGGTCCGGGAACTTCGCGCGGGTCTCGTAGGCGTATTCCACCGCCCGGTCCACGCCGTAGCAGAACCCGAATTCCTTGGCCAACCGAAAGGTGAGGGGACCCGCCGAGAGCGTGTGGCCACCCTTCAGGAAAGCGTCCACCACACCGCTGGCATAATCGGAGGTGAGGGTGCCCTGGATGTCCTTCTTGAGCCCGAAGCCCTTCCGGAAGTAGGTCTGGTCCATGGTCTAATCCGCCGCTGGGTCAGACAGAATAGTGGTGGAGTCGACGGGAATCGCGATCGGGACCACCGGCGCATCGCACAGGGTGTCGTTCCGGACGCGCACGCCGCGGAAGGTGAGCTCGAGGGTGGTCACCGAATCGGGACCGAGTCCCGACACGAGCCACATTTCGCCGTGGCCCGAGAGGCCGCGGACCTTGCCGCCCGTCAGCGTCACGGCACCGGAGTCCCCCCACCACCCCTGCACGACCACCTTCCCCACCCAGCGGAGCGCCACGGCGGCGCTCGGGCGAAT
Organism: uncultured Gemmatimonadales bacterium; assembly: GCA_963705985.1. Classification (GTDB taxonomy): domain Bacteria; phylum Gemmatimonadota; class Gemmatimonadetes; order Gemmatimonadales; family GWC2-71-9; genus SPDF01. The sequence continues at coordinate 1,474,820 of CAVPLK010000003.1, forward strand.
CTGGACCCGCCCTTCGGGGGCCAGCACGGTGTACGTCCCCTCGAGCGCCGAGCTGTCGGAGGCGAAGATCGCCAGCCCAAGTCCGGTGTCGCCCACTGCCGCCCGGATGTCGAGTCGGCCCGGGCCGACGCACCAACGCGCCGTGGCCGGCATCGTTATCGTCGCGGTATCGACGTGGGTGGTCCAGTGGGCGGTCATGGTCCCCCGCCCGCCCAGCGGATTGCATCCCGCGAGCAGGAGCAGGACGAGCGCCGATCCCGGTGCTCCTCTCACCTATCGCCTGCCGGAATGCCAAGCTGATGCCGCGCCTCGGCGCGCGGCATGGTGTACGGCGCCAATTGTGCGATGAACGCCGCCGGAATCGGACAAGGCTTCAGCTCCTTGCGGTCCACGCACACCAGGACCATGTGCCCGTCGGCGCAATGCGTCCCGTCGGGGCGGCGCACCACCTCGAATTCGATGGTCATCGAGGTGCGGCCGACGCGGCCGATATACGCCGCCACCGCGAGATGATCGTCAAGTCTTGGCGGGGAATGGAACTCGGTGTGGACCTGGACCCGCGGGAGAAAGACATCGTACTGATCGAAGACCGTCCCGAATGGAAGCCCCGCGGCGCGGAACAGCTCCGTCTCGGCCAGCTCGAAGAACCGGACGTACGAGCCGTAGAAGATGATCCCGGCGAAGTCGACGTCCGACCAGCGGACGTATTCCTCTATGATGAATGGGCTTGGCATCCCTCAAGATAGCTTGGCAGGGAGGCAGGGAGGCAGGGAGGCCGGCGTTTTACTGCCGCCCGGCCCCGCTACCCCCCTGCCCCGGTGTCACCGCGGAGCTCCAAACTGGATATCAAATCTCAATCCGCTCGCCGGCCCCGCGACGGGAACACTCAAGTCGAATCGCACGATGCCGTTGAAGAAGGAGAGGCCTGCCCCCACGCCGACCAGCGGTTTCTGTGAGAATACGCTCCCCAGTTCTCCCGTCTGACCTACGTCGGCAAAGAGCACCGGGCGGATCTTGCCCTTGAATGGGGTCCAGTCACCCTGCACCGACCAGAAGGCCTGGCCCTGGAAGATGCCATAGTCGAAACCGCGCACCGTCTCGAGGCCGCCGAGTCGGAAGGCCATCTGGGGGAGGGGATCGTTGGTGGTCACGCCAGCGCGCCCCGTGATCGTGACGCCGCGCGCCCCAAACGCCCGCTGCCGGACCTCCGCCATGAACCGCCCCGTGGTGCCGCCTTCGCCCCCGAGTCCCTCGGCGCCGATGCGCCAGGTGCCGGTGCCCGCCACCCCGCTCAGCGTGGCCGTCACTCCCACGAAGAAACCCTCGGTCACAGCCGGGTTCGCCGGAAAATCGCCGGTGCCGCCCAAGAAGTCGTTGATGGCGCTGTGCGCATCGGTGGTCACGCTCTGCTGATCCTCGAAGCGGGCCTGGAGCTCGAGCTCAAGGCCGCGCCCCACCGAGGTCTCGTAGCCGATGCGCCCGCCCTGCGCCAGGTAGTAGTCCGCGTCGTCGTGCGCGGCAAAGATGCCGTTCATCGTGTTGCCGAAGGTATTCACCCGGAAGAACGGCTCGACCTCGCCGATCGAGCGATAGCCCTCGAGGCGCCACCGCCCCGAGGGCGCCTCGCGGATCAGCCCCAATTGTCCGGTGAGCCGGGCGTCGGAAAAACCGAAGCGCAGGGTGGCCTGCGCCCGGGTGAACGACCAGCCCGGCACGTCCACCGCGTACCCGTAGCCGAGGGAGAGCCCCTGGATCCGGTTGTACCGGACGATATCGGCGAACGCCTCGTAGTTGACGCCGCCCGGTTTGATGCCGGTGACGTCGGATGGAAGCCCCTCGGCCAGCAGCGCGAGTTCTGCCTGCACCTGCCGCACCTGCTGGTCCTCCTGGGGGCTGAGGTCCAGCGTCAGCGAATCCCCCCAGGCGGCGTAGCTCTTCAGCGTGTCCACGGGGGGGCGGTGCACCTCGTATCGGCCGTCGGCCCACACGCCGGAGCGGACGACCGGCGCAAGGGAGTCGGACTCCCGGTCCATGGTCCGCTTCGCCCCCGTATCAGGGGGCGGGGCGTCGAACACCACGGGTCGTCCGCTGTTGATGTCGTAGTCCCAGAAGGTGGTGATCGCCTCGAAGGGGATGATGATGTCGCTGATGATCGGGATCTGCAGGGTGCCGGAGAGCACCTGTCGCGACGGCATCCAGTACCGCTCTTCCTGCAGCCCGTACTCGAGGTCGGAATCGACGGTCAAGATCTTGTTGATGAATGAATTCGCCTTCTTGGCGCCACCCATCTTGCCGATGTCCGGATCGTCGTCGTCCCGGTCGACCCAGAGTTCGTTGCCCACGTACCGGAAGGTGAAGCGCGCGACCTGGGCGGTCGCGGAGTCGATCCAGATGGTCCCCGCCACCAGCGACGGCCCGGGGCGCGACGGCACAACTTCCACCGCATACAGCCGGACCGAGGTCCCCCTCGCCGTGGCAAGCGCAATGCTGTCGGTCAGTTCGTAGCGGTACCACTCCGGCCCGTCAGCGGCGAGCGGGTGCAGCGCCGCGCGAGTCGGGAAGTCGTTGCCGAAGATGCGAACCGAGTCGCCGAGCCCCCGCGGAACGAACCAGGGCCGGCTGAAGTCGCTGGAGAGGTCGATGTCCTTCGACCGGCTGGCGCTCCGCCGGCCGAGGATGTCGAGCCGGAGGTCGTTCGGCGCCTGCCATTGCACCGTGCCTTCCTGCTCCTCGACCGCGTAGGTCGGCACGCGGGCCCACTTCCGTTTTCCGAGGGAAAACGAGACGCGATACCGGAGCTTGGCGGTGTAATCGGAGACGGTGGTGTCGTCGGCGGCGTGGCGTTCCTGCGCCCGGGCGACGAGCGCGCGCGTCGCCTCGGAGGAGTAGGTCGGGAGGGTGTCTACGGGTGGTGCGATCGGAGCGGAGAGGGCAACCGCGGCGATCAGGAAGCCGAGGCCCACCGGCTCCGCCCGTCACGATGGAGGCCGTACGCTTTCAACCGGCGCCAGAGGGTCGTGCGACTGATCCCGAGGCTCTTCGCCGTTTCCGCCAGCTTCCAGCCGTGGGCATCCAGCGAGGCCACGATCGCGTCTTTTTCCCTGGCGGCAAGGGTGGTCGGCCCCTCGATGGCGGGAAGGAAGAGCGCCTCCCCAAGCTCGAGAGTGCCGACGCGCAGGGGGCGGATCCGACCGCCGATGGCAGCCAGACGCGGTTGCAGTGCATCGGCAGTTTCAGTGCCCAGGTCCGTCTCGCCCTCGAGCTGCGCACGGGCCTGGCTATTGGCGTAGAGCACCCGACCGGCCGCGTCAAAAACGACGACCCCCTCGCTGAAGCCATCGAGCAGGGCCTTAGCGAGGGGGGAGAACACGGACGGCAGGGGCGTCGGATGAGATGTCTGAGGGGCGTTCATAGGGGATGATACGCCAGCGGCCCCAAAAAGGTTTCAATGAGGGACACTGTCGCGACTACGCCTGAAATAACATAAACCATGGCATAGCAAGATGTTAAGTCAGCATTTCAGTCGTTTCACCACCACTGGACCCGTTGCAGAGGTCTCGAGAGTGCTCTAGTTACTCACCCGGCAGGACGGTGGCTGGGACCGCGCGGTTCTGGATCCGCTCCCCGATGATCACCAGCGCCAGCCCGAGGAAGATGGCGGCCCCGGCGATGGCGGCACGGGTCGTCACTCGCTCGCCGGTAAGGACGGCTGGCGCCACCGCCGCGGTGAAGAGCGGCTGCAGGTAGATGTAGACCGCCACCAGATTGGGCGAGACCTTCTTGAGCGCCCAGATATTGAGGAAGTAGGCCACGATCGTCGGGAAGACGACGACATAGACCACCCACATCCAGGTGATCGGTCGGATGGCGGCAAGGTCCACCGTCGCCAGCCCCGAGAGGCCGAGGGGAAGCGTGCCCACCGCGCTGAACACCATCACGTAGGCGCTGACGGTGACGGGGCCGTATTTCAGGACCATCGCCTTCGAGTGGACCAGGTAGAGGGAGTAGCTGAACATCGCCACGACGATGAGCAGGTTGCCGAGGGCGAGATCGGGAGCCAGCGAGACCCGGTCGGGGCCGATCAGGTAGACGGCCCCGATGCCGGCCACCGCGATGCCGCCGAACTTGAGCGCCGAGGGCGGCTCTCGCTTGCTCAGCACGGAATAGAGGACGGTGAACACCGGAATGGTGGTCACCAGGATGGTCGCGTTGATGGCGGTGGTGTGGCTGAGGCCAAGGAGGAAGAGCGTCTGGTTGACGACCACGCCCAACAGCCCGAGGACCGCCAGACCCAGCAGGTCCCGCCGATCCCGCACCCAGCGCCGAGTCCAGATCAGGTTGACGAGGAAGAGGACCACCGCCGCGCCGACGACCCGGAACAGCACGATCGTGGCGGCGGGAAAGTCCCGGAGGACGATCTTCCCGACGATGGCCAGACTGGCAAAGAGAATCTGAACCAGGAACAACAGCAGATGCACGCCGACTTGCAAAGAATGGTCCTCGATCAGATATTATGACTGACCGTTCAGTCAGTTTACAAATACCACTGGGACAACCACTTGAAAGATACGATCACCGCTGCCGCCACCGCCGTACTCCTGCGTGACGGGCTCCAGAAATGGAGCGTGGACCGCGTCGCGTCAGAGGCCGGCTGCGCCAAGGGGCTGGTGCCCTATCACCACGGGAGCAAGAAGCAGCTCCTGGCGGCCGTCGCTGCCAACCTCCAGCACGCCAGAGCCGCCCGGCGCCTCGTTGCGCTTGAGGGCTCAGGAGCGGACGCGCTGGATCGCCTGTGGGATACCCTCAGACGTGAGGTTGTGTCAGGCGAGTGGGCTGCATGGATCGCCCTCCTCACCGAACCCGGCATCCCGTCCCCACCCCTCACGCCAAGTCACCAGACCGCCTTTGCCACCGCCATCGGCCGCGCCCTCGGCGTGCCACCCCTCAGGCCGGATCAGGCTCGGCTCGGCGAGGCTGCCCTGGACGGCTTCCAGCTTTCCCTGCATCTCGGCGTTCCTGAGGAGTCGGTCCACGAGGCCTACCATCGCCTCTGGCTCTCATTCCTCTCCTGACTAGCGACCGCGTTTTCCCCCTCTGCCCGGCCGTCCCCCGCGGCCACCGCCTCCTCCGCGGTCACCGCCGCGCCCACCGCGTTTCGGGCCCCGAAACTCCGTGTGACGGCTGCGGCGCTCCCGCGGTTCGTTCTGCAGGGCGTCGCGCAGTTCGTCGAGAGTGTGCCCCCGGAGCGCGGGCTTCGATCCGCGCAGGACGCTGAACCGGAGCGGCCTGTCGACCTGCGGCAACTCGTCCGCCTTGAGCCGCCGCAGCTGCCCCTCCCGCAGCCGCAGGACCACCACCCCTTCGCCGTCTTCGACTTCGTAATCGAGGGGCACCGCATCACCCAGCAGGCGCACCATTGACGGCAGCTCCAGGAGGCGGGCCCGGGTGGCACTATCCACCAGCGCATCGGCATCCAACGCCACGCGAGCACTCAGGAATTCCTGCCAGCTGGTGACCTCCGCCAGCGCGGCTCGGATGCGGGGCCGCAATGCTTCGGTGGCTGCCTGCTCCAGCGTTCCACCCGATCGGCGCCAGAGCTCGCCGAGTTCCGAGAGCGCGCGCCGGATCCGCCCCTGGTCCGGATGCGGGGTATCGCCTGACATCAACGCATCGGCCAGCGCGTCGCGTGCCTGCTCCTGCAGCGCCTGGGGCACCTCGCCGCGGAGTTCCTCCACCACCGTCTCCAGCTCGAACCCGAAATAGGTCAGGCGGCGCGAGAGGGTCAGGTGCCGGTGCTTTCGAGCTCCGCCCACGCTCACGACTGGCTGGCCGGTCCGTGCATTCTGCCGGATCAGGTCGTAGGGCACTGTGGTCCCCTCGATGCCGGCCCGCGCAACGCCGTTGCGGTCCCCGAAGAACCTCAGGTTCCCCGCAACCGCGCCCCAGCTCCCCGCCATCGAGGTCTTCGAGATCCGCGCCTCGGTCCCGTCCACCGTGTGTTCATCGATGACCAGGTCGAACGGCATCACGCGGGCAACGAGTTCCACAAACCGCGTCCGCAACTCCTTCGAGGCGTACGGCATCGTCTTCGGCAACGGCACCTCCAGCGCCCGGTAGACCGCCGCCACGCCGAGGGCGGTGTCCTCCACCGATTTGACCAGCACGCCGCGCTTCTCCGCCCACTCCGTCAGCCCCTCCTCGAAGAGATGCCTCGGCAGGCCATACACTTCGCCCAGGTAGCCGTGCTGGTTGACCGCCTCCGCATACACGTTGGCCGCCGTCAGGTGGTCGCTCCCGTTGGCGATCAGGCCGTGCAGATCTCGCTCCTCGCGTGTCATCCGATGCAGCGAGTCGATATTGGCGGCGGTGGCCACCAGCGGCACCAGTTCGGGATCGGCCCGCACCAGCAGTTCACCCCAGGGGCGCTCCACCGGCATCGCCTCGACCTCGCGGCCATAGGGCGTGAGTCGCCCGTCCTTGATGAGGCCACGGTCGAGCAGCGTCGCCATGGCGCGCCGATACGCCGTCTTGTCGAGCGGGACGGGGAGTTCGAGGTCGGCCGCGTCCACCCCGATCGAGGCGCAGGTAATCGCCACCCGCTCCGCGTCCCCCGCCAGCTGAAACTCCGGTGGTCCGGGGACCAGTTCCTCGAACGCCATCCGCCGGTCGGAGAGGATGTAGACCTCCCCCTTGGCCACCCGTCCGTGAACGCGGCCCGCCATCTGGAGGATCTCGTTGGCACCGAGATAGAGCCGGTGGAGGACGTTGCGCCCGCGCTCCACCACGTTGCCGTAGCGGGCGTCGTAGATCACCACCGTGTCGAGCCCGCGCACGTTGATGGCGGATTGCCCGGCGGCGGTCATCGCCAGGAGGAACGGCTTGGGGGGATCCCCCTCGAGGAATTCGCGGATGACGCGGATCGGTTCGCCGCCGTGATAGAACGCCGCGTTGAGCTTCGGATACCGCGCGCCCAGGTCGGCGGCCAGCTGCTCCACCTCGCGGCGCGTCGGGATGAACACGGCGACGCCCCGTTTCTGCTGCATCAGGTGTCGCATGAAGCGCTCGTCGAAGAACTCCGCGGGCTGCTTCGACTCGACCTTCACGCGGGCCCGCAGCGCCGGGTCGAACGCTTCCGTCACCAGCACGTTGGCGCTGTCGAGATACCGGGCGTAGAACGAGGGATCCACGGTGGCACTGAGCCAGATGAACCGCGCACCCGCCCGCTTGCCCAGGGCCAGGCAGAGCTCCAGCTCGGCGGAGGTCTGGTGGATCTCGTCGACCACGACGGTGTCGAACCGGGTGATCAAATCGTCCTGGAACCAGCGCCGCGCAATGCCGGTGGTGACGATCACCACGTTCCAGGTGGGCGTTTCCGGTGTGGCCTCGCGCTCCCGGTTGACCACGCCGACCCGGAGCGACTCACCGAGAATCGATTCTGCCACCGGACGGATCCCCAGCGTCTTGCCTGTCCCCGTCCCCGCCACGATCCCGAACCCCTTGCCGGCGAGCGCCCAGGCCCGAAGCTCTGCGCCGTGCTCCCGCTCCAGCACCGTGTCCACGCCGGTCAAGCCGAGGGCAAGCTCGATCGTCTCGCACGCGGCCCGGGTGGGGGCGATGACGATGAGGCGCCCCTTCGAGGGGCGCTCCCGCTTGAAGGCGTCGGGATCGGGGGGGAGGAAGTGGTTCCGGGTGGGATGCACGGGCTAAAGATAGACAGGGCGGCGGGGCGGCGGGGTCGGGACTTCGCCGTTCCGTCACCCCCGCGAACGCGGGGGTCCAGGATGGCGCACTCGTGCTACTCGAATGCGAAGATCCGTTTCCAGTCGTGCTTCATGCTGACGACGATCCACCCCTTGGCCGCTGCCGTGCTGTCCAGTTCCGCGGTGAAGCGCCCGATCTTCGAATCGGGCAGCCCTCGCGCCGGGCCGTAGGCGTATTCGCGGGTGGCGTCGTCGTGGAGGAGGAGGAGGGAGAGCCGGGCCCCGCTTCCCGCGTCGGTGTATTCCAACATCTGCCGGTCACCGCCGGAATTCCCGAATGCCAACTGGGGACGCCGGCCGATCAGCAGGTGAATCCCCTCTGGCTTACCGGAGCCGTCGTCGATGAGCAGCATCTTCGGTTCCTTCGTGAGGGTGGGTTCACCCTTGGCGTCGTACCGGTAGGTCACCGAGCCCACACTCCCCATCACCTGTTCGGGTGGAATGCCGTAGACCTGCTCGGCAATGACGCGGACGAAGTCCTGCCCGCCGCCGGTCACGATGTAGGTCTTGTACCCGTTGGCGCGCAGATAGCGGAGCAACTCCACCATCGGCTGATAGGCCAGGTCGGTATATGGGCGCTTCCATCGGGGGTCCTTCGTTGCCGCGAACCACGCCGCCACGCTTGTCCGGAACTCGTCCACCGTCACGCCCTCGAGCGTGGCCATCACGAGCTTCAGGAGGTCGGGAGTGCCCAGCTTGGCCATCGCCTCCCGGTTCCCGGAGAGGATCGTCGTGAACGGTTCCTCACCGGCGAGCGCCGGGTTGGCTTTCACGAGCCCCGGCACCTGGGCCAGGATATACACCAGTTGGGTGTACATCGGCTGCTCCACCCAGAGCGTGCCGTCGTTGTCGAAGGTGGCAATGCGCTCCGCCTGGGGGACGAAGTCAGGCGAGCCCTTGGTGGTGGTCGCCTCAACGAACTCGATGATGGCCGCCTTGGCAGGGCCGTTGTTCCACGATGACAAATGGTCACCCTGCGCATGGACTCGCGAGGCGAGAGCGAGGATCGCCGCTCCAACCAAGACCCCAATCCGTTGAATCCTCTGTCGTGCAGGCACCCTACGCTCCTTTCGGTAAGAGAAACGGGCACCTCCGCCGTGGAGGTGCCCACTTCCCACATGGTTGGGGTTGACCAGCCCTGCTACTCGCCGGCGTGGCTGCCGGTCTTCGACTCCTGCATTTCCTGGATGATCTGATCGAGGTTGTAGCTCGACGGAGTCTGGAGCGCAGGGAACTGCTTGTAGGTCATCAGCTCTTTCATCCACAGCATCTGGCCGATGGGCAGCAGGTTCCAGTCATAGATGTATGCCGTACTCGGCGCGGCCAGGGCACCACCCATGCCCAGGAGGGTCAACTGGCTAGCGCCGACGGCCGTCTCAAACGGATCCCGCTTGATGTTGTCCACTTGCGTCCAGTGAAAGGACTGGACCCCCAACAGGCCGCCCGTGGCATCCGAGGATGCCATGGCGTAGTAGAACTTCCAGTTCTTGTATCGCACCGCCGAGGGATGCGTACCGCTGTAGTAGAAGAGGTGGTCGCGGGCGGATTCGCCCTTGCCCTCCAGGTAGGCGCGCTGGTCGAAGCCATCGAGCGTCGTCTTGATGATACCGGGATACTTGCCGGCTTCGATCTGCTTTTTCAGTCCGTCGCCAGTCGGGCCACCGGCGATGTTGACCAAGGTGGGCAACCAGTCCAGCATCGAGAAGATCTGGTCGTTGGTGGTGCCCGGCTTGATGTGTCCGGGCCAACGGGCCATCATCGGGACGCGCATGCCGCCTTCCCAGGTGGTCAGCTTGCCACCCCGGAATGGCGTGACCCCGCCGTCCGGGTAGGTGATGACCTCGGCCCCGTTGTCGGTGGTGAAGACAACGATGGTGTTGTCGAGCTGGCCCATGGCCTCAAGCTTGGCCAGCACCACGCCGACGTTGTCATCCAGCTGCTTCATGCCGACTTCGTTGATGCCCCAGTCCTTGCCGCCCTTGGTACCCAGCATGTCCAGGTACTTGGGCGAGAGCATCGTGGTGATGTGCATGCGGGCCGGGTTGTACCAGACGAAGAACGGCTTGTTGGTCTTCTTCGGGTCATTGCGATCAAGGTAGTCAACGACCCTGGCCGAAATTTCCTCATCAACGGTCGTCGAGCGCTCCAGGGTGAGCGGCCCCTCGTCCTTACAGGTCTGGTTCGTCTCGGTGCCGTCCGACGAGGTGCACCAGAGGACAGGCCGGGGCGGCGTCATGCAGAGCGCCGTCGTCGGATCCACGGCACCGGGCACCTCCTTCAGGCCAGGCACCGGCGTGTTCTTGCAGGGTGGCACGACGGCTTGCAGCGTCGGGCTGCTGTTGATGTCCGGGAAGCTCACGCCCTGCATCGCGTCCAGGTGGTACAGGTAGCCCCAGAACTCCTGGAAGCCGTGGGCCGTCGGCAGGGAGTTCGTCTTGTCGCCCAGGTGGTTCTTGCCGAATTCGCCCGTGTTGTAGCCGAGATCCCGCAGGAACACGGCGAGATCCGGGGTGCCGGGCAACAGGGAACTGCTGGAGCCCGGCAACTGCGGCATGATCATGCCAGCCCGCAGGGGGTTCATCCCGGTGATAAATGAAGTGCGCCCGGCGGTGCAGCTCTGCTCCGCGTAGGCGGTCATGAACAACGTGCCTTCCCGCGCGATGCGGTCGATGTTCGGCGTCTCGCCGACCATCAGCCCGCGGTGGTATGCGCCGACGTTCATGATGCCGATGTCGTCGCCCATGATGAAGAGGATGTTCGGCTGTTTGGTCTGCTGCTGGGCCGAGAGTGCCGACGGAGCAGCGACCGATGCCACGGCGAGCGCGAGGCCCGCCATTCGGACCGCGAGGGATGGAACACGCATTATCAGCTTCTCCAGGGGGTGAGAATGTGTCCGTACAACTGCGGAGAGGGGTGAATCGGAAGGCTTCAGATGGTGAATAACTCCCCCCATAGATATCGCGCAATTGGTGATTCGTCAATTGCAATTATTCCAATGTTTTGATACGTTTTGTGCAACAATGATCGACCTCACCCTGCTGTCCCACGCACTCGTGATCGCCCGACACGGGAGCTACGCCCGTGCCGCCGACGAACTCGGCGTCACCCCGCCGACGCTCTCCCGGCAAATCACCTCCCTCGAGAAACAACTGGGGCTCCGTCTCTTCGACCGCGGTCGTTCCGGGGCAGCGCCGACGCCGCTCGGTCGGCAGGTGCTGGCTCGGGCCCAGTCGCTGATGGCCGAGTCTCGGCATCTGGAGCACGAAATTGCCATGCTGCGGGGGCTGGAGGTTGGAAAGTTGTCGGTCGGGGCTGGTGTCTACCCGGCGTTCCTCTCAGTGGGCAAGGCACTCGGTCGGCTGTCGGCGAAGCACCCCGGACTCCAAGTCGAAGTGATCGCGGGAGACTGGCGCGAGACAGTCGAACAGGTGCTCTCCGGATCGCTGGATCTCACCGTGGCCGAGCTGAGTGGCCCGGCCGAGGATTCGCGAGTGAGCGTGGAACCGTTGCCTCGGCATCAGGGCGCGTTCTTCTGCCGAGCCGGCCATCCGATGCTCCAGGCGCGCGACTTGACGCTCGAGACGATTTTCCAATACCCGTTCGCCGGAACAAAGCTGGCGGCCCGCGCCATTGAGCACCTGAGAGCGCCACCCAGGGCGGGGTCGATCGATGCCGCCACGGGGGAGCTCATACCGTCCGTTCGAGTGAATACCCTCCGGATGGCGATGGATGCGGTAGCGGTCAGCGATGCCGTTGGCATCGCGCCACTCTCGGCGATACGTTCGCATGCCCCGGGCGCCCAACTGGTCGCGCTCGACTTTCGACCACCCTGGCTGCACACGAACTATGGCTTCATCTGCCTGAAGGACCGGACGCTGTCGCCAGCGGCAGAGGCCTTCATGGCGGAATTGCGCGCCGTCGAGGCGGAAATAGAGGCAGACGAGCAGGCCCACTCGCCACCAAAGAAGCGGAGCCCACGTGCACACTGACCGCACCGTCGATCCCACGCCCGAACAGATCGCTCTCATCGCCGCCTATCCCGACGATTCTCCGTTCGTGATGGGGAATCTCCTGAAGTTCGTTCGCCCCGACGGGGCCCGTCGATATTGGCAGGAATACGCCCCTGCGGTGACCCCGCTCGTCGAGGCGGCGGGAGGGGTGACCGTGTTCAAGGGATCCGTCAGGCACCTGATCATCGGCGCCGCACCAGACAATTGGGACGCGGTCTGGCTGGTCCGCTGGCAAGCCAAGTCGCAGTTCCTGTCGATGATGAATCATCCGAATTTTCCCGCGACCCAGGCCATTCGCGTGAGCGCGCTGGAGCGCATGGCACTGCTGCTGACCGCCGAGGATCCGACAGACCGGTAGGTCGGCGCGATCCACACACCACGCCAAGAGGGCGGACCCCGGCACCTGCGCCGGAATCCGCCCCTTGGTCCTGCATCTATGTCAACGCCTCTCTGGAGGCGGGAAGTGGGGCCCTGCGGCCCCGGTTAATCGTCCCAGTCGCGGCCGTCGCCGTTCGGGCGGTCATCCTGGTACACATACCCGGGGGACGAATTCGTGTAACTGCTGGTATACCCGTACCGATCCGCGTGCCCGTCCGACGGCAGGTAAAACCGCCCGCGCCGCTCCCACGCCGTCACCGCGATGAACTGTGAGCCCCAGCGATAGCCACGCGCCGCATACACCTGGGTGAAATACCGTCCTTGCGAATAGAAGAGCGTGACCGGGCGGTACCCGTGCCGCTGGTACCATCGAACCGACTTCCCGTGCCGGCCGTGTCCGCGCTCGACATAGACCACCTGCGGAGCGTACCGCGCCACCTCGACACGCCGGCCCCGCACCGGCTGGTAGATGATGACGGGGCGCGGCATGAAGACGGGCTCGCCCACGGCGATGCGGCCCTGGACGGGGCCACTGTTGATGACGACCGCACCGGATACCTGGGCGGCGGCGGGCCTGGTGAAAGTGGAGAGGGCAACGAGGGCGAAAGCGGAACCGAAGAGTGACACGGCCAGAGGCCGACGAATGCTGGAAGACATGGAACCTCCGAGATTGCCTGTTGGAGTCGGCGACAGGAAAAGCGAGCTGCGTGCCAATTGCGGAAGAGGTTACTGCGCAACGTCTTAGGCTCGACGTCCGCTGCTGCAGGTGTCCGCGTTGGAGGACGCATCGAGCCCGATGGCTGGAATTCGTGTGATGCGGCGCACGCTCCCCTCGACTCGGGCAGGCCAGCGGCCTACCTTTGGCCCATTCATTCCCTTGACCAGGATCACCGCACGTGCGTTCCTACCGGGTTTCCGTCGCCAAGGACTACCTCTCCTTCTCCTCGGCGCACTTCATCACCTTCCGCGGCCACAAGTGCGAGTCGCTCCACGGCCACAACTACCGCCTCGCCGTCGTGGTCGAGGGCGATGTCGATGCCGAGTGCCTCTTCGTGCTGGATTTCGCGGTGTTGAAGCAGCTGATCAAGCCGATGGTGGATGCCGTGGATCACAAGGTCATCCTCCCCACCCAGAACGAGAAGATCGGCCTGCGCGAGGAGCATGACGCGGTCATCGTGGATTATTTCGGCAAGGGCCGCTTCGTCTTCCCCAAGTCCGACGTGGCGCTCGTGCCGGTCAAGAACACCACGGTGGAAATGCTGGCCGAGTACTTCGCGGTGCAGGTGCGGAACGCCCTCCTGGCCGAGGGACATCGCCACCTGACGCGCCTCGATATCGAAGTAGAGGAGAGTCCCGGTCAGTCGGCAGGATTCAGCGTGCGATTCGACGGAAAGGACTGACCGATGAGCGCCAAGGAGCGGACCTGGGATCCGACCACCATTGGCGACCGGCTGCCGGCCGGCTGGGAGTTTCAGCAGGATTCGATCATCCGGTTCTACGAGACCGATGGGTGGCCGACGACGCTCATGGCGGTGAACGCGATCGGCTTCCTCTGCGAGGCGGCCGACCACCACCCCGACCTGACCGTCAGCTGGGGCAAGCTGTCGGTCCAACTCCACACCCACACCGCCGGTGGCGTGACCGACAAGGACCTGGAACTCGCGCACAAGATCGACGACGTTGTGCTCTGGCGCCCGGGAGAAGGCTCCGCACTCCGCGGCACCACGCGGACGTTCGTCCGGGAGCGCTGACATTCCGCAGCCGGTCCTGGTCGAGGAGCTGATCGACGCGCCGTCACCCGCCGAGGCCTGCGCCCGACTGCTCGACCTGCCCTACCCGCTCCTCCTCGAAAGCTCGGCTCGCGGCACCGCGCTCAGCCGGTACTCCTACCTCACCGCCGACCCGAGTCGGGTCTGGACCAGTCACCCGACAGATTCGGTCGACGTGCTCGAGCAGGTTGCCCGCTACCTCCGCGCTCATGCGACGGATCCGATCCCCGGCCTGCCTCCCTTTCAGGGCGGCGTGGCCGGCTTTCTCGGCTACGAGTTCGGCCAGCGGCTCGAACGGCTGCCTCCCCCCCGCGCGGACGACCTGCACCTGCCTGACGCCTGGCTGGGCGCCTATGACTGGGTGATTGCGTGGGATCATGAACAGGGAAAATCCTGGGTGGTGGCGGGGAAGCGGGGAAGCGGGGAAGCAGGGCAGTCTGCGGGTGAAAGAATCCGAGGCGTGCTTCGAAGGTTGAGTGGCCCGCTGACTGAGGCCGCTCCTGGAGCCTTCGAGCCACCCGTGATTCAATCCGGCTTCACGCGGGAGGAGTATCTGCGGTCGGTTGCGCAGGTCCGCGAGTATATCCTGGCCGGCGACATTTTCCAGGCCAATCTCTCCCAGCGCTTTGTGGCACCCTGGGCCGGCGATCCATTCGCGTTCTACCGACGCCTCATCGCGTCAAACCCGGCCCCGTTTTCCGCCTTCTTCCGAGGCGACGACTTCGCCATCGCCAGTGCGTCGCCCGAACGGTTTCTCTCGGTGGATGCGGCGGGCAACGTCGAGACCCGCCCGATCAAGGGGACGCGACCGAGGGGCGCGACTCCCGCCGAGGACAGGCGGTTCGCCGGCGAACTCCTGGCGAGCGAGAAGGATCGCGCCGAAAACGTGATGATCGTGGACCTGCTGCGGAACGACCTGTCGAAGGTGTGCCGACCCGGCTCCATCGACGTTCCCGCGCTCTGCGCGCTGGAGAGCCACCCGACCGTTCATCATCTCGAATCGATCGTGACGGGCCGGCTGGAGGGGGAGCACACCGCGGTCGACCTGCTCCGCGCCGCCTTTCCGGGCGGGTCGATCACCGGCGCGCCGAAGGTGCGCGCCATGGAAATCCTGACCGAACTCGAGCCGACCGCCCGTGGCGTCTACTGCGGCACGATCGGCTGGTTCGGCCTGACCGGCGCCATGGACAGCAGCATTGCCATTCGTACGGTGACCATGCAGGGCGCGCGGGCCTACTTCCACGCCGGCGGCGGGATTGTCGCGGATTCTGACCCTGCCCTGGAATATCAGGAAACCCTCGACAAGGCGGCCGGCATCCGGCAGGCGTTCGGGTCGGCGCCGTGATTCTCCTCCTCGACAACTACGACTCCTTCGTCTGGAACCTGGCGCGATACGTCCGCGAACTGGGCCGGGACCCGGTGGTTCGCCGCAACGACGCGATCACGCTGGAGGAGATCGCGGTGTTGGCCCCGACACATATCGTGATCTCGCCCGGCCCCTGCACCCCCTCCGAGGCCGGCATTTCCGTGGCGGTGGTCCAGCGCTTCGGCCCCACGGTACCGATCCTCGGCGTCTGCCTCGGCCACCAGGCCATCGGCGCCGCCTATGGCGCGTGTGTCGTCCGCGCCGGCCGCCCGATGCACGGCAAGACCTCGGACATTGCGCACGACGGGACCGGCCTCTTTGCCGGGCTCCCAACTCCGTTCAAGGCCACGCGCTATCACTCGCTCGTCCTGGAGCCCTCCTCGCTTCCAGCCGCCCTGCAGGTCACCGGTACGGCGGACGACGGCGAGATCATGGCGATCCGCCATCGCACGCACCCGGTGGTCGGTACGCAATTCCACCCCGAATCGGTGCTCACCGAGGCGGGGCACCGAATCGTGGAGCGATTCCTGGTCGGGGGGTGGTAGCGTACCGGCGCGGGCGGGTCAGTCGCCGAGGCTGATCCCGACGTCGCGCGCGGTCTGGATGGTGTCTGACGCGAGGGGAATCTGTTTGGTGCGACCGATCACGTCGACGAGCGGCACGGTGGAAATTGTCGGCGGGGTATAGGCGACCATCGTCCCGAACTGCTCATCGGCTATGGCGCGCACCGCGGCGGTGCCGAACCGGAGCGCGAGCAACCGGTCGAAGGTGGTGGGGCTGCCGCCCCGTTGCAGGTGGCCAAGCACCAGGGTGCGGGTTTCCTTCCCGGTCCGTTCGGCAATCGACGCCGCGACCCGGCTTCCGAGCCCGCCGAGCCGGTCGACCGTTCCCGCCCCGCGCCGCTCGACGAGCGAGGCGTCGCCCCCCTTGGACCGCGCGCCTTCCGCCACGACCACGATGCTGTAGTGCCGGCCCGTCGCTTCGCGATGCCGGATCGCGGCACAGACCCGCTCGATGTCAAAGGGGATTTCGGGAATCAGGATCACGTCGGCGGAGGCCGACACGCCGCTGTTCAGCGCGATCCACCCCGCGTCCCGCCCCATCAACTCCACCACCATGACGCGGTCGTGGCTCTCCGCGGTGGTGTGGAGCTTGTCGATGGCCTCGGTGGCGGTGGTCACCGCGCTGTCGAACCCGAAGGTCACCAGCGTCCCCTCCACGTCGTTGTCGATCGTCTTGGGAACACCGACGACGGGGAGCCCCTGCTTCCAGAGGTCATGGGCGATTCTCAGGCTGCCGTCGCCGCCGATCGAGACCAGGGCGTCGAATCCGCTGGCGTGAAAAGCCGCCACGAGGTCGCCCGACCGATCCACCTCCGCGGTGGTCCCGTCGGGTTGCGGGGTGGCCCAGCGAAAGGGATTCCCGCGATTGGTGGTGCCGAGGATGGTGCCGCCGAGGTGCGTGATGCCGCGGACGGCGGCGGTGTTGAGCGTCATGATGCCGTCGTTGCCGAGCAATCCGCCGAAGCCCCGCCGGATGCCATAGCACTGCCAGCCGCGCTGGTGCGCCGCCAGGACCACGGCACGGATGACCGCGTTGAGGCCCGGCGCGTCTCCCCCGCCGGTCGAGATCGCGATGCGCACGCGACTCAGCCCGGCGCTTCACGCGCCAGGCGCAGCACCTCGCCCGGTTCCGCGTGACGCTTGAGCGACTGCTTCGAGAAGATCAGTCGACCGTCCATCGTCACCTCAAACAACCCGCCGGACGACTCGATCAACTGGACCTCGGCGTCGGGAAACGCCTCTTCCAACTCGGCCGCCAGACCGGCGGCCCGGGGTTGGTAGTTTCAAACAACGCAAAACTGGATGGTGAATTTCATCTGCACATCCCGTGAGTGGGGGTGACCTGATGCCGAGCGCCCTCCGTCAATCGTAGCGCGGCGCGGGGCGCTTTCCAAGCGGGGCGCTTGCCCCGCCCACGTTTCGCCCGTATCTATGAGGCAGATGCCGACCCTCCGGCCGCGCGCCCTGGCGCTCACCGCCCTGCTGCTCCTCCTCGCCACGCCGCTGTTCGCACAACGGCGCCAGTACCTCCTGGAACTCGGCGCGGCGGGCGCGGTCACGTCGTTCGCGTCGGTCACCGACCTGGATGCCGGCTTCGGCGGCGCCCTGCGCGTCGGCTTCTGGCTCCCGATGAACTTCGGCATCGAGCTCGAAGGGCTGACCTCCAACCCGAACGCGGTCAACGGTTCGTCCACCAGCGTCCTCTCGGGCACGGCGTCGCTGTTGTACAACATCCGGGCGGGCGAGTCGAGCTCCCTCTTCCTGAAGATCGGGCTCGGCACGACCAAGTACGGTGACAGCTGTCCGGCGGTCTCGGTTCCCGGCTCGGGGCCGTGCGGCTCCGCCTCCGAGTTCGTGTTCGGCGGGGGATTCCGGGCCGCGCTCTCCTCGACCATCATGATCCGCGGCGAGGTCGACTACCAGCGCAACAGCGACGTGGAGTCCTTCGACAACATCGTCGGCAGCCTCGGACTGGCCTTCATGGTCGGCAGCCGTCCGCTCATCGACAGCGACCGGGACGGCGTGTTCGACCGGAAGGATAAGTGCCCCGACACCCCGATGGGCGCCATCGTCAACAAGAAGGGCTGCCCGTCCGACACCGATGCCGACGGGGTGCCTGACGGCCTCGACCGGTGCCCGAACACGCCGGCTGGTGCGACCGTGAACTCGGCCGGCTGCCCCAGCGACAGCGACAAGGACGGGATCGTGGACGGGGTGGACCAGTGCCCGGACACTCCCGCCGGCTCACAGGTCGACGCGACCGGTTGCCCCACCGACGCCGATGCGGACGGCGTCTCCGACGGGCTCGACCGCTGTCCCGCCACGCCCTCGGGGGCCACGGTCGATGCCCTCGGCTGCCCCGGCGACTCCGACAACGACAAGGTGCCCGACGGAATCGACCAATGCCCGGCCACACCGGTTGGGGAAACGGTCAACAGCTTCGGGTGCCCCCCCTCCGCCGCCCGGCCCACGCCCCCGCCCGCCGCTGTCGCGGGGGGTGCCGCCGCAGCCGGCGCCGCGCTGGGCGCGCAGCCGACCCCGGGTCCCTGGTCGGTACCCGGCACGGCGTTTGCCCCCCAGAGCAGCACCATCGGCGGTGCGGCACTGCCCGTTCTCGACTCGGTGATCGGCGCCCTCCGGGCCGACCAGCGACTCGCGGTGGAGATCGTCGGCCACGCCAACGACGCCTCCTCCGAGACGGCCAACCTTCAGCTCTCCACCGCACGCGCCGAAGCCGTCAGGAACTACCTGCTCAGCAAGGGCGTCAGCCCTCAGCAACTGCAGGCACGCGGGGCAGGTTCCACCGGGGCCGACCCGAACGCGGCACCCACGGAGAACCGCCGGACCGACATCAGGATCATCGGCCCCTAGCTCCCGCCCTGACCCCCTGCACGACAACTGGCGTCCTGCAATGGCCCCCCGAGGCCGGAGCGTCCCTGTGCGCGGTTCAGGCATCTGCATCGTGGTGGCCCTGAGTGCAATCCTCGGCATCCCCGCCGCCGCCCAAGAGGGGCAGTGGCACCAGGAGCTGCCGGAATCCTACGGCATCGATTTTCTCGCCCCGCTCCCCGCGCTCCCGTCCCATCTCCACTCCCCCTGGCCCAGTCCGCCCCTCGTCCGCCAGCCGGACCAGGTACGCGCGCTTTATGTCAACGCGTGGGCGTTCGGCGGCAGTCGCTTCCGGGAGCTGATTCGCCTCGCGGATGAGACCGAGGTGAACGCCCTGGTCATCGACCTGAAGGACGATACCGGCTACCTCACCTACGCCTCCAGGGTCCCGACCGCCATCGCCATTGGCGCCAACAAGGAACTCCGCGCCCGCGACACCGAGGCACGGGTGCGGGAAATGCTGGCGCACGGCATCTACCCGATCGCCCGGATCGTGGTCGCGAAGGACCCGCTGCTCGCGGAGCAGAAGCCGGAGTGGGCCGTCCAGAGCACCGGGGGCGGTCTCTGGCGCGACCGTCGCGGCACCGCCTGGGTGGACGCGTTCAACGATTCGGTGTGGATCTACGCCTCGCAGCTCGCCGCGGAAGCGGTGCAGATGGGCTTTGCCGAAGTGCAGTTCGACTACGTACGCTTCCCCGATGAACCGCGGAGCCGGATGGCCAGCGCCGTCTTCCCCGCGCGCCGGACCGGCGAGTCCACGCGCGCCGGGGTGCGGCGCAACCTGGTCCTCCTCCGCGACCGGATGCGACCCTTCGATGTGCCGGTCACGCTCGATGTCTTCGGGATGACGACGGTCATGACCGGCGACATGGGCATCGGGCAGGTGTGGGAAGATCTGGTGGGATTGTCCGACGTGGTGCTGCCGATGGTCTATCCGAGTCACTATGCGCCGGGGATGTACGGTACCCAGACACCCAATGCGGAACCGTACCTCGTGGTCCGGCGTGCCCTGGAAGATGGACTGCGGCGCAACGCCCTGCTGGAGCGCCCGGCGAGCATCCGCCCGTACCTGCAGGCGTTTACCCTTGGTGCGCCGCGCTACACCAGCGAGCACGTCCGCGCGCAGATCCAGGCGGCGGCGGACCTGGGGATCGATAGTTGGGTACTCTGGAACCCCCGCAGTGACTACCGCGAGTCGGGACTGGCGCCTGCCAGGCTCGCCCTGGGCTCCCAGCCGGTGATGTAGCCGGCCAGCGCACTGGCCGCCGTGGTGTAGGGGCTGGCCAGGTAGAGCTGCCCGGGGCCGGACCGCCCCGGGAAGTTGCGGTTGATGGCGCTGACCGTGACGGTCTTTCGATCGTAGCTCACCCCCGGCCCGGCGTTGATGCACGCCCCGCACGACGGTTCGATGATTTCCGCGCCCACCGCCTCGAAAATCTGCATGTACCCCTGCGCCTCCGCATACCGCTTCACATCCTGACTGCCAAACTGAATGTAGAACCGCACGTCGGGATGGATGCGTTCGCCGGCGTCCGCCGCCTCGCGCAGCACCGCGGCGTACATGTCCATGTCTTCCTTCTTGCCCGCGGTGCAGCTGCCGGCGTAGGCGATATCCAGCTTGACCCGCTCACCGAGTTCCCGGATGAACTGCCCGTTGCCCGGATCGCCGGGGAGCGCGATCATCGGCTGGAGCGCGGAGGCATCGATGTCGATCACTTCCTCGTAGTCCGCATCGGGATCGGAGTAGAGCCCATCGAGCATCGCCTCGACCTCGGCGCGCGGCAGGCCGCGTTCGCGCATCAGGTAGTCGACCGTGACGGCGTCGGGCGCAATGATGCCGGTGAACGCGCCGACCTCGGCCGCCATGTTGGTCATCGTGGCGCGCTCATCGATGGAGAGCGCCCGCACGGCATCGCCCGCGTACTCGACGATCTTGCCGATGGCCCGGCCGCTCTTCACGTACGGCTGCCGCAGGATCTGCAGCATGAAGTCCTTGGCCGTCACGTTGGCGGGCTTGGTGCCGTTGACCCGGATGAGCACCGAGGGCGGCACCTTGAGACGGACGTCCTTGGTGAGCCAGGAGTTGAAGATGGCGGTGGTGCCCACGCCGAAGGCCACGCACCCCACCGCGCCGCTGTGCGGCGTGTGGCTGTCGCTCCCGATGACTACCTGCCCCGGCAGGACGTGCCGCTCCAGCATCTTGGAATGACAGATCGCTTCCGACCCCTGCACGATGCTGTTGAGCGCCGTGCGGGGAAGTTCGCCGTAGAGCTTGATCCCCTGCTCCCCGGAGAACTCCTCCTGCTTCTTCTTCAGTTCGAGCGCCACATCGAGCAGCCCCTCCGCCTTCCGGGCGTCGGTCATCGCCAGTTCGAGGAAGGTCAGATGGTCGCGGAAGAAGAAGATGGACTCGGGGTCCACGACCTTTTCGTCGGCGCCGACGAAGTCGCGCCAGAAAATGGCGGCCATCGGCGTCACGTACTCGTGGCTGAAGCGGATGTCGGTGCGCACGAAGCCCTCGTCCCCGGGCTTGACGTACGGTACGCCGACCCGGTCACCGGAAGGATCCGTCACCCAGCGGCGGGCCAGCACCTTCTCGGCCAGCGTCATCGGGCGCTGCTTCGTGGTGACCTCGGGGACCCGCACCTTGCCCTGCAGGCGCGCCACGTTGTACTGGAAGAGCCCGCCATGTTCGATGATGCCCCGGGTGATTCCCCCCTCCCCATCGGTGAACACCGAGAGGGGAATCGGCTCGCCGCGGCGGACCCGGTCGAGGACGGAGAAGTCGGTGCTGGTGAAGACGCCGAGGTTCTGGCAATTTTCCCGGTAGATCCGCTCGATGTTCTCGGCCACGACCAGCTTGACCCCCGCCATCAGTTCGGCGTAGGGGGACTGCTCCCGGCTCGACCCCTTGCCCCGCCGCTTGCCGCTGACCGAGGCGACAAAACCTCCCTGTCGCACCGACCCGCGCGTGATCGGAAACTCCTCGCCGCACTTGAGCCCGAGATAGGGGAAGTCCCCCAGGGTCTGATCGTAGTAATAGCAGATGTAGGCCGGCGTGATTTCGTCGGTCGAGATGTCGTCGCGGAGCGGGATGGCCGGCGTCCAGGCGAGGTCCTGACCCTGGAGCTGGCTCCGCACGAGGTCGGGGTCCACCGCGAGGTAGAGGATCCGGCCATCGAAGGTGATGGCGCCGGGCAGCTTGGTGATCGGGCGGGACTTGAGGCTCTCGAGCATGGGCGGGCGTTCTCCTGGTTGCTTCAAAATGCCCGTGCGGGAGGGCCGGAGCAAGGATTGTTTGCGAAGCGAAGGTGGTGGGGTAGAATACAGGCCATGCGCCCCCTGACACTGACCATCCTCGCCGCGCTCGTCGCGGTGCCCGCGGCTGCGCAATCGCCGTGGACGAGCACCCCACCCACCAGCCTGGTGCAGATCGGCACCTTCCAGGACACCAGCCTCATTGAGGCCTCCGCCGCCGCGGCGAGCCGCGAGCAGCCGGGCGTCATCTGGACCCTGAACGACTCCGGCAACGCGCCGTGGGTCTTTGCGGTGGACTCGACGGGACGTGGCCTGGGCGTCTTCCGGGTCGCAGGCGCCCGGAACTTCGACTGGGAAACGCTGACGGTATCCCCCTGTCCGGCGGGCAGCTGCCTCATCATCGGCGACATCGGGGACAACCCTGAGACCCGGCCAAGCGTCACGCTGTACCGGATTCCCGAGCCGCGGATCGCCGGTATCGCACCGGGCGAACTGGCGGTCACGGCGCCTGCTGAATCGCTGACCATCCGGTACCCCGACGGCCCGCACGACGTCGAGGCGATCTACGCCGACGGCTCGGGGAACCTCTTCTTCGTGACGAAGGGCCGCACCAAAGGGGTGTTCCTCTTCCGCCTCCCAGCGAGCGCGTGGAACAAGGGCGAGCCGGCCGTCCCCGAGCTGGTGGACTCCCTGCCGATCACGCCGGACATCAGCATCGGGCAATGGGTCACCGACGCCGCCCTGTCGCCCGACGGCCAGCGTGTGGCGGTACGCACCTACTCCGCCGTCTTCTTCTTTGCCGTCCAGCCGGGGGGGCGCCTGAGCCCCGACCGGGGCCTGGAATGTTTCTTCGGCCTCATCGAGCCGCAGGGCGAGGGGATCACCTGGCTGGACAACAGCCGACTCCTGCTCACCAGCGAATCGAGCTCGACCAGCCGCGGCACTCTGTATCTCCTCGAGTGCAGCCAGCCATAGGGGTGAATTCCTTGATCGCCATCCGACGATATGCCGTGCTCGCCGCGTCCCTGCTCGTCCTTGCGCCGGCGGCTTCCGCCCATGCGCAGACGGGGGTCGACAAAGCCGCGCGGGCTGTTTCCGCCGACGTGGTTCGCGCCCACATCGACTTCCTGTCCAGCGACGCCCTCGAGGGGCGGGGCTCCGGCACCCGGGGCGGCGACCTCGCAGCCCGGTACATTGCCGCCCAGTACATGCGGCTCGGCCTCGAGCCGGCCGGCGACGACAGCACCTACTTTTTCAAGGTGCCGGTGATCACCTTCACGCCGCAGGCGACCCTCGCCATCGGGGGCTCGGAGCAGGCCCACCCGACCGATTTCGTGCTCGGGCCGATGCGCTGGGACTCGCTGGTCACCGTCGACGCGCCGCTGGTCTTCGTGGGTTACGGGATTGTGGCCCCGGAGTACGGATGGAACGATTACGCGGCGGTGGACGTGAAGGGGAAAATCGTGGCGGTCATGGTCAATGACCCCGGCCTGCACGACCCCTCCACGTTCAAGGGGAAGGTGCTGACCTATTACGCGCGGTGGACATACAAGTACGAGGAGGCGGCGCGCCAGGGAGCGGCGGGCGTGCTGCTCATCCATACCGATGAGAGCGCGACCTACCCGTGGGCCGTCGTCGAGGGCAGCTTCAGCGGCCCCCAGGTTCGACTGGAGACCGCACCCACGTCCCTGCGGGTGGCAGGGTGGGTCCAGTACGAGGCGATGGCCCGCGCCTTCAAGGCCACGGGGGGAGACCTCCAGCAGGCGATGACGCTGGCGGGGAAGCAGGGCTTTGCGGGCTACGAACTGCCGACGCGCGTCGTCGCGACCGTGCGCGCCCCGATGACCCGTACCGAGACGGTCAACGTGCTCGGGCGCCTGCCCGGTACTGGCGGGCCGTTGGCCGACGAGGTCGTCGTCCTCGGTGCCCACTACGACCACCTCGGCATCGGGCAGGCGGTCGATGGCGACTCGATCTACAACGGGGCGCGAGACAACGCCGCCGGCGTCGGCGAGATGCTGGCCATCGCTGAGGCGCTCAATCGCGCCGAGCTTAAGGGGAAACGCTCCTTCCTCTTCGCGGCGTTCGGCGGAGAAGAGGCGGGACTGCTCGGATCCCAGGCGATGATCGACCGTCCCTTCATGCCCCTGCGAAACGTCGCGGCGATGCTCAACTTCGACGGCGCGAACCTCTATGGTCGGGCACGGGACATCGCGGCCACCGGCGCAGACCAATCTTCGCTGCTCGGAGCGTTCCAGGCCGCGGCCCGCCTGGAAGGCCTGCAGGTGACGGAGGATTCGGCCGGCATGTACCGCGGCACCTTCTTCCGGTCAGACAACTTCCCATTCGCCCGGGCCGGCATTCCATCGCTTTCGCTTGAGCCGGGCAGCAGTTTCGTGGGGAGGCCGAAAGACTACGCGAAGAAGATGCAGGAGGAATACACCACCAGGCGGTATCATCGCCCACAGGATGAGTTCAATTCCTGGTACTCGCTGGACGGGGTCGTCCCTGAAACCCGGGTCGGGCTCCGGACCGCGCTCTATGCGGCGGACGCGTCAGCCCAGCCGACCTGGGATCTGGACTCGGAGTTCAAGGCCGCAGGCGAGGAGCGGCTGAAGCCAGTCACCTCGAAGTAGCATACAGACAGCGTTAAGCCACTGTCGTGACCCTGCGTCAAAACGCACAGCGGTTGACGAATCACGATTCCGGTTCTCGCGCAGTCGTGTAACATATTGTAAAATAATGCATTAGCTCAATGCTCATTGCCATCTCCTAGGCCCTTCCCGCTATGCTCCCCCTAGACCTGTGCCGCCATCCGGTGTAGTTTCGCGGGCGTTCCTCCCCGGAATTCCTCCGACCAGGAGCCTGTCTGGAACTCCCAAAGCAGCATCGCGTCCCACTCAGCTGGTTGTTGCAGCATGGTGGCGAGATCATCGCGCTTCGCACCCTGACCGAGCTCGCGCCCGCCGGCACCGTCGACCCTGCACACCTCGAGGCCGCCCAGCAGGCGGTGCTCCTGGCGAAGCCGGTCGTGGCGGTGGTCAAGAAGCAGAAGGACACCGGCGTCTGGGCGGGGAACCTCCTCGGCCTGGCCCCGTCGAAGACCACCGGCATCAAGGATGTCGGGACCATTCCCCAGTACCGTCGCCTGTTGCAGGTCGGCTTCCCGCTCATCGGGCGCCCATTCAAGCTGGCCGACCGGCTGTTGTTCCGGCTCCTCTCGCGCGACGACGACCCTGCCCTCCTCTTCGAGTTCCGGAAGATGGCGGCCGGCGATGCCCACGCCGAGTCGTGGGCCCGCTGGGTCATCCGCGAGGCCTCGTGCGCGGCGCTTGCCGAGGCAGGGCACATCGAGGACCCGAGGCTCCGGGGTTCTGCCCACAAGGTGGCCAGCGCCGTGTCGCAGTTCCTGCGCAGCCCCCTGTCCGAGAAGCCGTTCGTCAAGGCAGGCGCCAAGACGATCCTGCATCCGGAGGCCTATCCGCCGAGCTGGTATTCGGTGGCCATGGTGGCCGCGATGCCCTCACTCCAGCGTGAACGCGCGGGCTTCACGGAGCGGCTGGGGACCTACCTGGCCCAGCCGGCACCGAAGAAGTCCTACTGGCTCCATGTCGGGAAGAAGACCTTCAAGCCCCAGCACCTCCTCCTCGGCGACCCGATTGAAGCCGATGGCAAGGGCGTAGCCAAGGATGTCCCGCTGGCCCTGCACTACATCGAATTGCTGGCCCGCATCGGGGCACTCCACACCGCGCCCGTGGCCACCAAGGTCCTCGGCCGGCTCCTGAAGGACTGCGACGAGACCGGCATCTGGCATCCCAAGGGACTGCGGAGCCTTCCGAAAGGCACCAACCGGATCGCCTACCACACCTTCCCGCTCGCGACCGAGACCAAGACGGCCGAATCGCGGCAGGTGGACCTGACGTTCCGACTGGCGCTCATTGCCAAGCATCTGGGCTGGGAATTGGAGATGGCGTAGGGCAGCGGGGCAGCGGGGCAGCGGGGCAGCGGGGCAGCGGAACCTGAAGGGAAGGGGCGGGAGCGCAAGGTGTTGCGCCCCTGCCCCTTGTCCATGAAGTAGTCCCATCCCATACTACTCCGCATGCGCACCCTCAATCTGATGCCCTTCGGCTTCACGCCGACCGAGAGTCTGGTCTATCAGGTTCTCCTGACGACCGGCCCGGGAACCGGCTACGGGATCGCCCGCGCGGCGAGCCTGGCCCGCGCCAACGCCTACAGTGCGCTCGAGGGACTGGTCAGCAAGGGTGCGGCGCGGGTGGAGGGTACCCGCCCCAAGCGGTACCGTCCCGAGGCGCCGACGGCGCTGGTCGCACGGATCGCGAGCCAGCACGGTCAGGCGCTCGACACGCTCCGCAACCACCTCGCTGAAATTTCGGTTCCGGAGTCCCCTACCCTTGTCGAAATCGAATCGGCGCGCGGCTCGCTGCAACTCATCGCCCACGATGTCGGCCGTGCCACCACCTCCGTCCGCCTCCTCGCCCCTGCGGATGCCTATCCCATCCTGACGCCGTCGCTCCGGAAGGCGGCCGCCTCCGG
The DNA here is from genome assembly GCA_963705985.1 of uncultured Gemmatimonadales bacterium. Classification (GTDB taxonomy): domain Bacteria; phylum Gemmatimonadota; class Gemmatimonadetes; order Gemmatimonadales; family GWC2-71-9; genus SPDF01. The sequence continues at coordinate 1,501,367 of CAVPLK010000003.1, forward strand.
CGTCACCCTGGAGCTCCGTGCCCTCGAACCGGTGGAGCTCCCCTTTGCCGCGGTGCAGGCCGCCCACCCTGGTCATCAGTGGCCGGGACAGCCCCTGGTGGCGGTGGTGGACGGGAAGAGCGCGGTGATGGCGGCACGGGTTGGCACTGAGGTGCTGGGCCACTGGAGCACGGCGCCGGCATTCGTCGCAGCGGCGGCGCTGGCGTTCGAGCGGTTCGGGACGGCGCCATGAGCGATCCAGTGGCGGAAGCGCTCCGGGAGTTACGGCGGGAGTATCACGCTGAGAGCCCCGCGCGGGTGGAAGAACTTCGGCGGGGATTGGCGGCATTGTCCGGGGGGGAAGACGGAGCCGAAACCGGGCTCACGATGCTGTTTCACCGGCTGGCAGGTTCGGGGGGAGCCTACGGGTTCCCGAAGGTCAGTGCCACAGCCCGGGAGCTGGAGCGGCTGCTCCGGAGTGAGCCCCACTGGACCCCCGCTCGCCTGGCAGAAGTCGAGGCGGGGATCCAGGAGATTGCAGACGCGTTCACGAACGGTGGCGCGGAATAGCAGGCTAGTGCGCGAACCGCTCCACCAGCGGCGCCACATCGCGCGGATTCTCGTCGCCGAAGAGCAGGCGTCCCTCCCGGAGCGACGCGCCACGAAGCGTCAGCGCCAAGACTTCCCCCAGGCTGTCGACCGGAAATACCTCGATCACCTTTCGCACTTCCTCGGGCAGATCCTCGAGATCCGGCTCATTCTTGCGGGGCAGGACGATCTTCGTGATCCCGGCGCGCACCGCCCCCAGCACCTTCTCCTTCACACCGCCGATCGGCAGCACATGACCCCGGAGGGTGATTTCTCCGGTCATGGCGATGTCATTCCGCACCGGGCGGCCAGACATGGCCGAGACGAGCGCCGTGGCCATCGTGACGCCGGCCGACGGCCCGTCCTTCGGGATGGCACCGGCGGGCACGTGGATATGCAGGTCCCGGTCGAACACGTCGTCCTTGATGTGCAACCCGGCGGCATGTGAACGGGCATAGGTCCATGCGGCGCGCGCGGATTCCTTCATGACGTCGCCGAGCTGGCCGGTCAGGGTGAGTTCCCCCTTGCCCCGCATCGTGGACGCTTCGACGAACATGATGTCGCCGCCGGTGGTCGAGTAGTACATCCCCGTCGCAACGCCAACCTGGTCCTCCCGGGCGGCACGCTCGGGAAAGACCCGGGGGCGGCCGAGCAGGTCGTCCACCACCTGCTGATCCACCGTCACCTGTTCGACTTCCTTGGCCGCGATCCGGCGGGCCACCTTCCGGGACAGCTTCCCGAGTTCGCGCTCCAGCTGGCGGACGCCCGCCTCGCGGGTGTAGCTCGAGATGACCTCCTGCAGGGCGCCGTCGGTGAGCTCAATCTGCTCCGTGGACAGGCCGTTCTCCTCAAGCTGGCGCGGGATGAGGAAGTTCCGCGCGATCACGAGCTTTTCCCGCTCGGTGTACCCGCTGAACTCGACCGTCTCCATTCGGTCGAGCAGGGGCGCCGGGATGTTCTGCGGAAAGTTGGCGGTCGCGATGAAGAGCACCTCGCTGAGGTCGAACGGCACGCCGAGGTAATGATCGACGAAGGAGTCGTTCTGGGCCGGGTCGAGCACTTCGAGCAGCGCGGCCGCCGGATCGCCCTGGAAGGAGACACTAAGCTTGTCGACTTCATCGAGGAGGAAGACGGGATTCCGGGTGCCGGCCTGCCGCATTCCGTTGAGGATGCGTCCCGTCATCGCGCCGACATAGGTGCGCCGGTGGCCGCGGATGTCCGCCTCATCCCGGGCACCGCCGAGGGAGATGCGGATGTACTCGCGACCCATGGCCCGGGCGATCGACTTTGCCACGGAGGTCTTGCCGACGCCCGGAGGGCCGACGAAGAGGAGGATGGGACCTTTCGCGCCGTCGGCGCGAGGGTCGGCAGCGGGGCTGCTGGGCAGCGGGGCCGCAGGCACTTCCTGCTCCGCTGTCCCGCTGCCCTTCTGTCCCGCCCTCAACTGCCGTACCGCCAGAAACTCCAGCACCCGGTCCTTCACGTCGCCGAGGGCGTAGTGGTCCTCATCGAGGATGCGCTGCGCTTCCGGGAGGTCGAGATGCTCGTCCGACCGGGCACTCCACGGCAGTTCGAGGATGGTCTCCAGGTAGGTCCGGATGACCTGTGACTCCATCGACTCCCGGGCGATCCGGCCGAGCCGGCCGAGTTCGCGGTCCACTTCGCGCCGGGCATCGTCCGGCAGCTCGAGCGCCGCCAGCTTGGTGCGCAGCTCGTCGATGTCGTCGGACTCGTCGTCCTCGCCAAGTTCGCGGCGGATGGTCTTCATCTGTTCGCGGAGAAACATCTCCCGCTGGCGCTCACCGAGTTCCTCCTGGACCTGCGACTTGATGTCCTCCTGCGCGTCGACCAGCCCGATCTGGCGCTGGACGTGAATGAGCAGGCGGCGGAGGCGGTCCTCGACGGAGAGGGTCTCCAGCAGGGTCTGCCGCTGGACCGGCGTGATGTCGACGTAGCCGGAGACCAGATCGGAGAACCGGGCCGCATCGTGCACGCCGGCGAGGACCTGCTGGATGACCTCTTCCGGGAGCCCGGACTTCTGGCCCAACTCCGCCGCGCGGCTCCGCGCCTCGCGGTGCAGCGCCAGGAACGCCGGATCTTCTGGATTGAGCGGCGCGAGTTCCTCCGCGTCACGGACGACGGCCTGCAGGTAGCCGTCCTTCTCCACGACGTGCATGGCAATGCCGCGGCGCTCGCCGTGCAGCAAGAGCTGCATCCCCGCGAGACCACGCTGGAGCTGCCCGATGCGGGCGATGGTGCCGATCGTGTAGAGGTTTTCGGGCTGCACCTGCTCGACGTTTTCCCGCTGGGAGACGGCAAACACCAGCTTCTCGGGCGTGGCCAGGGCCGCTTCGATGGCGCGCAACGTACCGGGCCGACCGGCTCCGATCGGCGCTGTCACGCCCGGGAAGAGGACTACGTCTCGCAGGGGAAGAACGGGTATGGTCAAACGTTCAGACATTCGAATTCCTCACATCCCTCCGGATCGGAGGGCGAAAATGGCAGTCAAGACTCTCAGATAGTACCGAGAATGCACCCCCTGTGCCATCCGAAGCTGCCGGAATCTCTTTCGAACTGTCCTCCGTATGGGCTTCGCGGGTGCAATTCGGAACAATGGGGACCCGGCCGAGCCCCTGCCCTGCCAAAGAGACAGGCCCGCCACGGTGCCGGCAGCGTGGAGGCCGATCCGCCGACATTGTTGCTCTATCGGTTGAAGGGCGACAGATTGTTCTGTTGCCGGGTAATCCGGTCGTCCAGCCTTCAGCAACGGGGATTCACGCGTCGATGAACGCACCTCAGGAGACACCTCTCGCATCCCGCCTCGGCCAGGCACTGGGAGACGCATATACGATCGAGGGCGAGATCGGGCGGGGTGGCATGGGGGTCGTCTATCGGGCGCGCGACGAGCGGCTGCAGCGCCGTGTCGCGATCAAGGTGCTCCCCCCCGAACTCGCATTCCAGGATGAAATCCGGCAGCGGTTCATGCGCGAGGCGCAGACCGCCGCCCGGCTCTCCCACCCGAACATCGTCCCGATCCACGGCGTCTCCGAAGGGGCCGGCCTGGTTTACTTCGTGATGGGGCTGGTCGACGGCGAGTCGCTCGGCGCCCGGATCAAGCGGCGCGGGCACCTCCCCGCCGAAGAAGTCCGGCGCATCATGAAAGAGACGGCCGACGCCCTGAGCGCCGCCCACGCCTTCTCCGTGGTCCACCGCGACATCAAACCCGACAACATCCTCCTGGAGGGGACGCGGGGCCGCGTGATGGTGACCGACTTCGGCATCGCCAAGGCGCTCTCCGCCGCCGGGTCGGGGGCCACGCTGACCGGCGCGGGCGTGGCCATCGGCACGCCGGCGTACATGAGCCCGGAGCAGGCGGCGGGCGAGCGGGAAATTGACGGCCGCTCCGACGTCTACAGTCTCGGCATCGTGGCCTACCAGATGGTGACGGGGGAGTTGCCGTTCCAGGCACCCACGGTGGCCGGCATCCTGATGAAGCAGATCACCGAGCCGGCGCCAATGGTGACGCTGAAGCGGCCCGACGTCCCGGAAGACCTGGCCCTGGCCATCAGCCGCTGCCTTGAGAAGGACCCGGAAAATCGCTGGCCGACGGCGGACGCCCTCCGTCGATCGCTCGAGACGCGCACCGTGACCGGCTATCGACCCACGGGGACCGGCTGGAAGGCGTCGCGCCCCACGGGCAACGCCGCGTCAAGCCGCGCCAGCACCGCCGAGCGTCCCCTCCGGCCGCTGGCAGGGTCACTGCCGGCGCGGCGAAGCGAGCGCGCACTCTCGCCCCGCGACCGGCGGCCGCTCCGCCCATCGAGGGAGTCGTCCTGGGACGTGGACAAGAAGGACAAGGACCGCCCGCCGGTCGATACCGGCGAACCGGAGATTGTCCAGAAGACCCGGGCGATCTTTGCCCGGTGGGCTGCGGTCGGCGGGGGGTGCTTCCTCATCAACGTGGCCACCGGGATCGGGAATCCGTGGTTCCTGTTCGTGATCGGCGGCATGGGGATCCCCCTGCTCCGGAGCTACGCCACGCTCTGGCAGTCGGGATACAGCTGGCGTGACGTGCTGAGCCGGCCGGCGGCGCACGATTCGGCGGAGACCAAGCTCACGACCAGCGGCGGGAAGCTCCCCCGACTCCTCCCCGCTCCGACCGCGGCGGACTACGGCCTCGGCCTCCCGCAGATCCAGCAGCTCCATCGCGACCGAGTCGCCATTCTCGGCCTCATGGAACGGCTGCCGGCCGCGGACAAGAAGCTCCTCCCGGAGGTCATCCAGACCGCGGACGCGCTCTTTGCGCGGGCCACCGACCTGGGCAAGACGCTGCACGCGATGGACGCCAACCTCGAGACCGGCGGGTTCAGCCGGGTGGACGAGCGCATCACGGCCATCATGCGGGAACCCGACGATGAAGAACGGGCCCGCCGGATCGGGTTGCTGGAGCGGCAGAAGAATCAGCTGACGGAGTTGCGGAGCCGGCGGGACCAGGTGGCGGCCAACCTCGAGTCCTGCATTCTGGCCATGCAGAACGTGCGGTTCGATCTGCTGCGGCTGAAGTCGGCGGGGGTGGGGGCGGTGCTGGGCGACCTGACCAACGCCACCCAGCAGGCCCGTGCACTGAGCCGCGACGTGGACGGTGCCATCGCCGCGGCGAGCGAAGTGAAGGAAGCGATCGAGCCCTAGAAGGCGGCGAGGACGCCCAATCGAAGGCTCGTGTAGTTGTAGGAGATGTTGCCGACAAGATCTCCGGCGACGGTGTCCCCAGCCTTGGCGGCGACATCGATTGTCACGTTCGTATAATACCATCCCAGTGCGACACCCCATCGGTTCGACAGGTAGTATCGCACGTTGACGTCGCCCTCAAAAATTGAAAGGTCGTAGCGGTCGACGTTGGCGCCGAGCCCGCGCGCATCTGCCCCCACATACCAGCGATCTCCCACCCGCCAGTTGCCAAACACGCCAAGGGAAGCCGTCGGGCCGGTGAGCTTTTCCGACACGTTCACCGCCCCGCTATCGCAGGCGGTTCCCACGCACCCGCTGGCGGTCGCGTCGATACTGAGGTCGAAGAAGATCGCTCCGAGGCCCAGTGCGAGGCCCACGGTGTACTTCGGCTTTGCCAGGATCGAGTACTTGAACTGAAACGTGGCGTTGCTCGAGCCGATCTTGGTCGTCGCGTCAAGATCGGCGGAGAGCGTGTCGTCGCCGACAATGATCTGCTCGTCAAGCGTTCGTTGCCCGCTGTTATTCAGAAACTGGTACCCCAGGTCGAACTCGGTCTTCCGCCCCGGCTTCCACCCCAGCGTAATCGCTGGCTGCACCGAGTTTCCGGAAATGCCGAGGATATCCTTGAAATTGATAGTGGTGCCGAGCTCGCCGCCTGAACCGTCCACGCGGGCGTCCGAATTGTTGAGGACCGTCGTGAACGCGAGCCCAACCTGCCATTTGTCATACAGGTGATTCTTGTACTCGGTCGTGTCCTGAGCCGCCAGCACCTGCGGGACCGCCAGGGCCAGCAACGCGAACACCATCAGGCGGTTCAGCCGTCCGCTCGTCACACCCATGAGAAACTCCGGAGTTCGTTAAAAGGCAGCGATGGACGCCATCGCCTGGCGCAGCGATTCCACCTGCGGAAGAATAACGTCTTCGAGTTCGGGGGCGTAGGCCACAAAGGTGTCGGTGGCCGCCACGCGGCGCACGGGGGCATCGAGCCACTCGAACGCCTCGTCGGCGATCCGCGCCGCGATTTCCGACCCGTAGCCCCACGAGAGCGAGTCTTCGTAGGCCACGATGACGCGGTTGGTCTTGCGGACCGAGGCGTAAATCGTCTCCCAGTCGACCGGACTGAGGGTGCGGAGGTCGATCACCTCGACGCTCACGCCGGTCGTCTCTTCCAGTTCCTTGGCCGCCACCACGGCGCGCTGCACCACGGCCCCATAGGTAATGACCGTGACATCCCGCCCCTCCCTGACCACTTTCGCCTTGCCGAAGGGGATCATGAAATTGGGACCGGGGTTCGGCGCCTTGTTGTAGGTCTGGCGGTACAGATGCTTGTGCTCGAGGAAGAGCACCGGATCCTCGCTCCGGATGGCGGTGCGCAGCAGGCCATTGGCATCGAGCGCCGTGGAGGGACAGACCACCCGGAGACCCGGGACGCCGGTGAAGATGGCAGCGCCGGTTTGCGAGTGATAGATCGACCCGCCCTTGAGATAGCCGCCGTAGGTGACGCGCACCACCACCGGGGAACTGAAGTGGTTGTTCGACCGCCACCGCATCAGCGCCAGCTCGTCGCGCAGCTGCATATAGGCGGTCCAGATGTAGTCGAAGAACTGGATTTCGACGACCGGCTTCATGCCCCGGGTGGCCATCCCGATGGCGCGACCCACGATGTTGGCTTCCGCGAGCGGCGAGTTGTAGACCCGGTCGCTGCCGAAGAGCTTCTGCAGCCCCCACGTCACCTTGAAGACCCCGCCCTTGCCCTTGACGTCGGCGATGTGCGACTCGCGGCTCACGTCGGCCACATCCTGCCCGAACACGACGATGCGCGGGTCCCGCGCCATCTCGTCCTTGAGGCAGCCGTTGATCAGGTCCACCATCGTGGTGGGCTCACCGGTGAACTGGGGGTCGTCCTCCGTATCGAACTGCTCCGACGTCGGGTCCACATCGGGAGAATACACGAAGTCGTAGATGCTGTCGGTGCCCGGCTGCGGCGAGGCGAGCGCGGTGTCCGTCGCGACGTCGACCTCCTCCGCCACGGCGGTCCGAATGCGCTCGATTTCCGCCTCGGACGCGATCCCCTGTGCCACCAGCCACTGCGGAAAGGTCGTGGCTGGATCCCGCTCCGCGTCCGCCGCCCGCTCCGCCGCCGTCCGGTAATTGACTTCGTCGTCGGACAGCGAGTGGCTGTACGGCCGGATGACGTGGGCATGCACCAGCGCTGGGCCCTTCCGCTGCCGGCAGTGTTCGACCGCGCGGGTGAGCGCGTCATACGACGCGAGCACATCACAGCCGTCCACCTCCTGGATGTAGAGCCCCGGAAACCCCACCAGCAACTTGGAAATCGACCCGCCGGCGGTGTTGACCTCCACCGGCGTGGAGATGGCGTAGCCGTTGTCCTCCACGAGATACACCACCGGCAGCTTCAGATTGCTGGCGGTGTTCATCGACTCCCAGAACTCGCCCTGGCTGGTGGTCCCGTCGCCCGTGGAGCAGAAGACGACCTCGTCGCCGTGAAACGGCATGTCCGGCCCGGCGATGCCCGGCGTCTGGGTGGACCGGAGCCACGCCTCCGCACACCCCACCGCCTGCAGGAACTGGGTGCCGGTCGGGCTCGACGCGGACACGATGTTGAGGTCCTTGTGCCCCCAGTGCGAGGGCATCTGCCGGCCGCCGGAGTTCGGGTCGTCGGCGGCGCCGACGGCGGAGAGGAGCTGCTCCGTGGCGGTCATGCCCAGGCCGAGGCAGAGGGCCCGGTCGCGATAGTAGGTGTAGAACCAGTCGTAGGCGGGCCGGAACACCTTGGAGGCGGCCACCAGGACGGCCTCGTGTCCGGCACCCGAGATCTGGAAGAAGATCTTGTTCTGGCGCTTGAGCTGGATTTCGCGGTCGTCGATCCGGCGTGATAGCAGGATCAGGCGGCACATTTCGAGGAGGTCCGCCTTGTCGAGGCGGGAGGACGGTGCGCTCTTCGCGGGCGCCGAGGTGCGTGTGGCCATCGGGATATCACCCTCGGTGGAAACGGAGAATTACCGGGTGGAACCGGTCCCCGGAAGATACCTCCCCCGTGGAGAGGGAGAAAGCGGCCGGCCTCAGGGCCCCCAACTTGCCGTCTTGACGCTGGCCAGCACCCCGTCGAGGTCGTTGAAGTCCACGCCCTTGGGCATGGCGGGCAGCAGCGGGAATTCCATCTCCGTGGTGGGCCCGGTGACTTTCATCCGGACGCGCACCACCTGGTCCTTCCCCATCGTGATGGCCACGGGCATGTACGCCACGAAGTCGTCCGGGACGCCCTCCTGCCGGACCCGCAGCCGGAGCACAAATTTCCCGTCTGGCGCCTCGGTCACCTGGTACGACGCCCGGTAGGTCGGAAGCGCCGACCGGTACACCCACTGCGTGAAAAACCACCCCATCGGCTGTCCGGTGTGCTTCTCGACCATGCGCTGGAAGTCGGCCGTCGACGCCCGCTTGCCCCGGTAGGTCTGGTAGAAGTCCTTCATCATTCCGGTGAACCGGTCCTCGTTCATCGTCTTCAGGTCGATCATCATCGCCCGGAGCATGTGCAGGACCCAGGCGCCCTTCTCGTACACGACGAGGTTGTAATCCCCGGGGTTGTCCGCGTCCGCCACCCGGTAGCCGAGGCCGATGGGCGCGGGCTCGTCGCCCCGCGCCAGCAGCTCCGCCTTGTACTCGTCGAGAATGGCGAAGTACTGCTTCCCGTCGCCCCGGACGACCTGGAGGTACCAGAGCGCGGAAAAGGTGGAGAAGCCCTCGCTGAGCCACTGGTCGCGGTAGGTGGCAAAGTCCACACCGATGCCCCACCACTGGTGGGCGACCTCGTGCGCCCGGAACACCTCGTTGTGGCCCTTGGAGCCCGTCATTCCGAAGGTCGACATCGAGAGGTGGATCAGCCCGGGAAAGGCCTCCCCGTGCCCTGCGGGGATCTCCGTCGCGTAGAAGTTGTCGGCCGGTGGGGGGCCGAACATCGCGGTGTAGAGCTTCATGCTCCGCGCAATGTCCTTGCTCACTTCGTCGGCGGAGTAGGCCTTGGTGCCGGCGGACCGGTGCCCGCTCTCGGAGACGAGGACGGTGACGGGCGGCGCGCCGGGTTCCACCGGCGTGTAGGGCTTGAACATCCCGATGTTGAAGGACGCGTTGCGGATGGGACGGGCCGTCACCCACCGGCTCGTGGTGGTCCGATCGACCGTACTCGAATCCATCAACTCCCCGACACTGGCAAAGAGGTAGTTCGAGGGATAGTGATAGATGATCTCGAAGGTGGCGAGGCTGCGGCCGGCCAATGGCCGCGGATACCACGCGGTGGCACCCTTGATGTAGAAGAAGTCGCCGTAGCGGTCGATCAAGTCGCCGCGATAGTAGACCGTGAGCTGGATGGTTTCGCCAGCGGGAAGCACGGACGGCAGGCGCAGCCAGAGGTAGGGGCTGTCCTTCTTCTTCTCCGCCACCGCGGTGGTTCCATCGGCCCAGCGCGCCGAGTCGACGGTGAACTTGCTGAAGAGGGAGAACGCGACCCAGGGCCCGATCGGCGTGTCGCCCGCGATGACCAGCCGGGCCGACGCGGAGAAGCCGATGTCGCCGGAGCTGGTGTTTGGCAACGAAACGTCGAGCGCGTAGTGCCGGACCAGCGCGTCGCCCATTCGCTCGGGCATGGGGCGTGACAAGTCGGCCCCCTGTCGGCTCTCCTTGACCGTGGCCGTGGTGTACCCGGTGGAGAGGGAGCTGCGCTCCCGCTCCCGCAATTCCACCCCTTCCCCCTCCCTCGGCGTGACGAGGAACATGAGGGGGGCGCCGGTGGCCGGGACGATATGCGCGTAGAAGAGCCCGCCGGCAGCGCCGTTGAGGAGATCGAGCATCACGTCCGGCTCGATGCTGTTGTGCTGGTCGTCGCCCAGGAAATCGAGCACCTGCGTCAGCCGGCCGTTCGAGACCCCGGGAGCCACCCCCTCCTTGAACTGCACCTGGCGCTCGAGTTCGGCCAGCGTCGAATCGGAGAAGAGGAACATGGCCTCGCCGAACGGGACGGTGAGCGTCGTGTCCTTGTGAGACCGGCGCAGCTGCCGCTGTTCGAGCTCGGTCGCGGGGGAGAAGGTGAAGCTGCCGCTGCCCCGGAACGCAGCGCCCATGACGCGGTTCCCGACCGGCGCGAGAAGGACCATCGTGCCGCTCGAGAAGACAAATCGCCCCGACTCACGCTCCAGGACGATGCCGTTCACCGAGGCGCCGCGCCCCGTCGCCGGCAGCATCGCCTTGACCTGGGCGTAGCCGTCGTCCCAAGTCGCCGCGGGCGCGGCCGTCGACTGGGCGGACACGGCACATGGCACGGTCAGCGCAACCACGAGTGCGGGAATGGGGATGACCCGGTTGAGCATCGGACGAGCCTCCATTTCAGGGCCGCGAACAGGAACCCGCGTGCTCAGGGCGCCCGGTACACCACCTGGCCACCGGCAACGGTGACCAGCACCTGCGTGTTCGGGATGTCCACCGGGTCGATGGTGAGGATGTCACGGTCGAGCAAGACGAGGTCGGCGCGCAGGCCGGGCTTCAGGACACCCCGCCGTCCCTCCGCGAAGACGCCGTAGGCGTTTTCCGAGGTGTAGGCGCGGAGCGCCTCCTCTACCGTCACCTTCTGCGCGGCAAACCACCCGCCCGGGTTCTTGTCGTCGAGGGTCCGGCGGGTGACGGCGGCGTAGATGCCCAGCAACGGATCGAGCGGAGCCACCGTCCAGTCGGACCCGAACTCCAGGTGCGCCCCGTCGTCGATGAGCGTGCGGAAGGCGTAGGTCGTCTGCAGGAGGAGGGTGTCGATCCGCTTGGCGGCCCAGCGCCCGTCGTCGATGATGTGATAGGGCTGCATCGAGGGGATCACGTTCATCTTCGCGAGGCGCGCGATGTCCTCCGGTCGGAGGTGCTGGGCATGTTCGATCCGGAAGCGCCGGTCCCCGGCGCCGTTGGCCGCCGTCACCGAGTCGAAGACATCGAGCAGGAGCGCGTTGGCGCGGTCGCCGATGGCGTGGATGGCCACCTGGAGCCGGGCCGAGTCGGCGGCCTGCACCCAGTGCCGGACCGAATCCAGGGGCGTGGTCTCCAGCCCGCGGGTATTCGGGGCATCGCGATAGGGCTCGAACAGCAGCGCGGTGGTGGAGCCGAGCGACCCGTCCATGTAGCCCTTCACGCCGTCGATGCGAAGCCAGTCGTCGCCGGCGCCGATGGCGGCAACCGTATCGGCCACCCAACGCCAGCGATTGATGGGAAAAAACATCTTGGTGCGGACCGTGAGCGTGCCCGCCGCGCGGGCGCGCTGGAAGGCCCCGAGCCAGGTGCGCGGGGCGCTCATGAAATTGGTCGCCGTGACCCCCTTGCTCGCGGCGAACGCCAGCGCCCGGGCCAGCGCGGCGTCGAGCTGTGCCTCGCTCGGCGGCGGCATCACGCCGTACACCGGAGTCATGGCGTTGTCCTTGAGGATGCCGGTCGGCTCCCCGGTGCGCGAATCGCGCACGATTTCACCGCCCGGGATGTCCGGCGTGGCCTTGGTGATGCCCGCGGCACGGAGCGCCGCGCTATTCGCGACGCCCATGTGCCCGTCGAGCCGGTTGACGAAGACCGGATTGTCGGGCGTCACCGAGTCGATCCACGCCCGGGTCGGCAGCGGCGTGCCCGGCCAGCGCTCGTGGTCCCAGTCACCGCCGATGATCCACTCCCCCGGTTTCCGTTCGGCGGCGAAGGCGGCGATGCGGGCGGTGAACTCCTCCGGCGTGTCGGCGGTCCGCAAATCGACGCTCACCAGCTGGATCCCGCCGTCGAGGAAATGGGTGTGGCCGTCCATGAATCCGGGCACCACGATGCCACCGGCGGCGGTGAGCACCTGAGTCTGCTCGCCAACGAACCTGGCCACGTCGCCGCTGTCGCCGACGGCCACGATCGTGTCGCCGCGCATGGCGACGCCCCCGGCCCAGGGCTGGTCGGGATTCCCGGTCCAGACCCGGCCGAATGTCACGACGGTCGCGTTCCGGGGCGGAGGCGCACAGGCCAGCACGGTGGCAGCCAGGAGCGACGAAAGCACGGCCACCCGGACCGGGGCGGAGGGGAGGCAAGGCATCGTTGAGCCAGTCCTAGCGGAGAGAGGTGAGCCGGCGGAGCGCCTCGAGCTTCTCGAGCGCAGAACCGCCCTGCGAGGGCGCGGCGGGCGTCACCGAGAAGAGGTCGCGGATGTCGAGCAGGATCTCGAGCATCAATTGGTCCCGGACATAGCCTGCGTCGAGCTCTTCGACGCGGCGCTCGTCGCCCGAGGCCTTGGCGCGTTCGAAGGTCTCGCGGTAGAGCGTTTCGAGGTTGCCGAGAATTCGTTCACGTGAGCGCATCTGGATGCCGGAATCGAGGGTGTGTCGCGTGCGGGGGGATGGAAGAAGATGCTATACTCCGGAGCGATTGGCGAGGGGGTCTCCCCCGTGCCCTCTTCACCCCAACCGGACCCCCCGATGACCCTGTCCGATGCCCAGCGTCGCGTGGATGCCTGGATCAGCCAGTTCGAGGAAGGCTACTTCGACCCACTTACCAACATGACCCGCCTCGCCGAGGAAGTCGGGGAGCTGGCGCGGGAGGTCAACCATCAGTTTGGACAGAAGACCAAGAAGCAGGGGGAGGCTGCGGGGGAAATGGGGATGGAGATGGCCGACATTCTCTTCGTGCTGATCTGCATGGCCAACCGCGAAGGCATCGACCTGCAGGAGTCCTTCGACCGGATGATGGCCAAGGTGGAGGGCCGGGATGCCGACCGCTGGACGCGGAAGCGCCCGTAGCGCCTACTCCCACTCCTCCGGTTCCGACTCCGTCTCCTCCAGCAGCATGCGATAGCTCTCCAACCGGTCCGTCGCGATCGTCCCGTTCGCCACCGCCTGCTGGATGCGGCACCCCGGCTCGCTCACGTGCCGGCAGTCCTGAAAGCGGCACTCCCCAATGAGCGGCCGGAACTCCGGAAAGCAGCTGGCCAGCTCCCGCGGCTCGATGCCCCACAAACCGACCTCGTTGAACCCGGGCGTGTCCACCAGGAACCCGCCCTCGAACGGGATCATCAGCGCGGACACCGTGGTATTACGGCCCCGCCGCAGCTTGGCGCTCAACTCCCCGGTCCGGAGCGTGAGTCCGGGCTGGAGTGCATTCAGCAGACTCGACTTGCCGGCACCCGACGGGCCCGTCACGACCGACTCCCGCCCCGCCATGGCGGCCCGCAGTTCCCCCAGCCCCTCCCCGGTCCTGGCGCTGGTCCGGAACACCGGATAGCCCGCCTGCCGGCAGCGGGCTTCGAGCCAGACGCCGGCATCGAGGTCCACCTTGTTGATGACCACGGCCGCGGGAATCTCGTTGGCTTCCGCCACGACCAGGAGGCGGTCGATCAGCTGGGGGAGGGGGGCGGGGTCGCAGTTGGAGGTGACCACGAAGACTGTATCGATGTTGGCGGCGATGGGGCGGGTGCCTCGCCCGAGGGGCACCCGCCGTTCGAGGAGGGTCGTGCGTGCGGCGACGTCGTTGATGGAGTAGAGCCCGCCGACCGGATCGGCGAGGAGGGTCACCCGGTCGCCCACGACGACCCGGGGAGTATCCCGCTTGGTCTTTCCGCTCAGCACGGCGCGCACTTCACCCTGCGCCGTCATCACCCGGTACGCCGCCCCGTCCCGCTCGAGCACAGTGCCGGGTATTCCGGTCACCACTCCCCCGGCTGCTGGGCGATGGCCTCATCGAGTGCGGCCTTCACATCGTAGAGCGAAAGCGCCCGGACGCGCTCCTCCGCCTCGGCGGCGGTCCGCCCCCAGGCCAGGAACTCCGTCTCCACGTGCCCGACCGGCGCCGCGCCGCCGGCGTCCCACCGCACGAAGAGCAGCGCCGCGCCGTAGCGGCCCCGCTCGTCCGGGTCGTCGTCGACGTACAGTCCGACCGAGTAGGCGTGCCCGTCGCTCCCGCCGAAGGCGGCGGCGCGGCCGTGCTTGGCCATGTATCCGCCGAGGGTGGCTTCCATCAGCTCTTCAAGGCGAGCGTCTCACGGACCACGTTGCCGAAGATGAACACGATGTTGGCGGGGCGTTCCGCCAGGCGGCGCATCAGGTAGGGATACCACTGGGTACCGAAGGGGATGTACACCCGCATGTTGAAGCCGTCGCGCCGCAGCCGCTCCTGCAGGTCCCGGCGGACGCCGTACAGCATCTGAAACTCGAACCGGTCGGCGGGAATTCCTTCGCGGGTCACGAACGCCTTCGCGTGTTCGAGCATGCGGTTGTCGTGCGTGGCGATGGCCGGATGGTGGCCGCCCCGCAGCAACGCCTCCATCAGCGCGATGAACTGGCGATCCACGTCCTTCTTGTCCGGGAACGCGACGTCGGGCGCCTCGAGATAGGCGCCTTTGCAGAGGCGCACGCGCGCGCCGAGCTCGATGAGCCGATTGACGTCGGCGGCCGAACGGCGGAGGCAGGACTGAATGACCACCCCGGTGTGCTTCCCGAAGTCTGCCACGAGGTGGCGCTCGAAAAAGTCGAGCGTCCGCTGGGTGTATTCTGAACTCTCCATGTCCAGCCGGACGAAGCCGCCCAGGTCGCGGGCCTTGGCCAGGATCCGGCGCATGTTGTCGAGGCAGAGCGCTTCGTCGATGTCGAAACCCATTTGCGTGAGCTTGACCGAGACGTTGATCTCGGCGCCGCTCGCCGCGAGGCCGTCGAGCATGCGGAGATACTCGTCGCGCGCGGCGGTGGCGTCAGCGGCCTGGTTGACGCTCTCGCCGAGGAGATCGAGGGTGGTAGTGATTCCGTGGTGTTTCAATTCGAGTGCGGCGGCCGTGGCCGTCTCCCGGGTTTCTCCGGCCACGAAGCGGCTGGCAAAGCGGCGGGCGAGGCCATTTCGCCGCAGGAAGTTGAACACACCCTGTTGCTCCGACAGCCACAGTAGGAAGGTGCGCATCATCAGCAGGTGTCCCTCGACGGGGGTCCGAAGCGGCCCGGAGCGGGAGTCCGGGCACCGCCACGAAGGTAGCTAAACTATGTCAGGACAACAAGTTCCGGACAGCCGAGTCGGGCTAAGCGGGGCCGCTGGCTCAACTTACGCCCGGTTTGGCATGGTCGGCCCCGGACTTGCGTTCTACCCCTCCTGCAGGTCACACCAACGACCCGCCCGATAAGAGCACACCCGGAGCGATCCGGGGCCGCAAAACTTGAGGTCTCAGGCCCGAATGGGCCGGAGATAGCTCGGTGCCGAAGGCAGGCAGAGAAGCGGGGCCAGGACACCCTTCCCTCCGTGGAAGCGATCCCATGGCCTTGAGCTTATCGGGCGTTGTGGAGACACCATGCGCCCAGCGTCCGTGCCCCAACGTTTCGTCCCCGTCCTGGCCATCTGGCTGGTTGCGGCGTCGTGCACCGGTCTCGAACCGAGCGCTCCGCCCGACGGTGCCGTCCTGCTGACCCCGCCCGCCGAATACGCCACCTGGTACGCGCGCACCGAGAAGTGCGCGGAGCTGACGGGTGCGCTCGCGGGCATCGAGTGGTATGTCGTGCCCGACGTCGCTACCTTCGAGACGAGCATCGGCGAGAAGGTGGGGCTCTGGGAGCAGGTCGGCACCGGTTCCCGCATCACCATCGCCGGCGACTACGTGGGGAACGAAATGGTCGTTCGCCATGAAATGCTCCACGACCTGCTGGAGCGCACAGGCCATCCGCCGGAGTACTTCGTGACACGCTGTCATTTGACGTGGGATTCCTGGGACGCCGGGGAGCAGTGAGCGAGACCCTTCTTGGCATCCTGGAACTGACGGACCGCGGGACCGCCTTCGTACGTCGTCGTGAGTCGGGATATGCGCCGGCCGACGGCGACCTGTTCGTCCCTCCCCATCTGGTCAAGCAGTACGGCCTCCGCACCGGCGACGAAATCGCCGGCGAAGGCGGCCGTGGCGGCAAGGGACGCGGCCCGAGCCTCCAGAAGGTGACCGCCGTCAACGGCCTGGAGCCGGATGCGATCGCGGGGCGGCCGGAGTTCTCGAAGCTCCCCGCGACGCACCCGAAGGAAATGCTCACGCTCGAGGTGCCCCCCGGCACCCGGCGTACCTCCCACGAAATCACCCGGCTCATCGATCTCCTCTGCCCGTTCGGCAAGGGCCAGCGCGCGCTCATCGTGGCCCCGGCCAAGGCGGGCAAGACGACGGTGCTCCAGGCCGTGGCGGAGGGGGTGGCCCGCAATCACCCGGCAGCGCAGTTGTTCATCCTGCTGGTGGACGAGCGGCCGGAGGAAGTGACGGAGATGGAAATGGCGGGCGCGGGCGAGGTGGTGGCTTCGAGCTTCGACCAGCCCGCCGAGCGTCACGCGGAGGTCGCCGAGCTCACGCTGGAGCGCGCGCGCCGCCAGGTGGAACTGGGCCGCGACTCGGTCATCATCCTCGACTCCATCACCCGGCTCGCGCGGGCCTACAACACGCTGGAGCGCGGCACCGGCCGGACCCTGACCGGCGGCCTCGACGCCAACGCGATGGAAAAGCCCAAGCGCTTTCTCGGCAGCGCGCGCTACGTGGATCCCTCGCGGGGGGGCGGCTCGTTGACCATCATCGCGACCGCGCTGATCGACACCGGGTCCAAGATGGACCAGGTCATCTTCGAGGAGTTCAAGGGAACGGGAAACAGCGAACTGGTGCTGAGCCGAGAACTGGCCGAGCGCCGGATCTATCCCGCCATCGACATCCCGGCCAGCTCCACGCGCCGGGAGGAGCTGCTCTTCTCTCCCGAGGCGCTCGCGGCCTCGCACGCGCTGCGGCAGCGGACGGGCGGGATGCCCAGCATCAACGCGATGCAGGACGTCCTCTCGCTCTTCCGCGGCGCCAAGACCAACGCGGAGCTGATCCCGACGCTGACCCGCTAGCCCGCCTCACCGTCGAGCGACAGAAAGCGCGGCATCCCCCAGGGATGCCGCGCTTCATATTGTCAGCCATCACCCGGGCTGGTGCCTATCGGGTGTACTCCGCAAACGAACGCGCGGCAGGAGAACACTCCGGCCACGTCTGCTGCTCGCCGGTGCGTGGGTTGACTGGCATCACACGGCGGTCCCGCGGAATCTGGTTCGGGTCCTGGGCCGCCTGGTACGCCAGCATCGCGGTCAGGGTCGCGTTGTTCCGCAACTCGCTCATCACCAGCTTGTCATAGGTGTCGCGGTTGGTGTGCCAGGTGTAGGAGAAGTACTCCCAGGGCAGCGAGCCGAGGCCAAAGCCCGGCGCGCCGTAGCAGGCCACCGACGCGTTGTCGGAGCCGCCGCCGGCGGGTGTGCCGGGGATCGAGAACGACTTGAAGTTGCCGGTGATCTCCGACGGCACCTTGGAAAACCAGTTCGCGAGGAACCCGCTGGCATCCATCAATCCCGCCCCGCTGACGTACGCGACCCGGCCGGTGCCGTTGTCCTGGTTGAAGAGCGCCTGCAGCCCCTCGACCACCTGCTGATGATCGGCCATGTACGCCCGCGAGCCGTTCAGCCCCTGCTCCTCGCCACTCCAGTGCCCGACGATGATCGTCCGGCTCGGCCGCGGAAGGACCGCCTTCAGGATCCGCATCGCTTCCATCATCACGACGGTGCCGGTGCCGTTGTCGGTGGCGCCGGACGAGCCGTCCCAGCTGTCGAAGTGGGCGGAGAGCACCACGTACTCATCGGCCCGGTCGGTGCCCGGGAGGGTGGCGATGGTGTTGAAGACCGGGACTTCGCCAAGGTCCTGGGACTCGGCGGTGACCCGGAGCACGGGCGCCTGCCTGTTTTCCGCGAGACGGAACACCAGCCCGTAGTCCTCGCAGCTCAGCACCGCGGCCGGCACCTCGGTCGTCTTGCCATCAAAGACCCGGAAGACGCCCCACCCCCGCGACCAGTTGCTGGTGAGCACGCCCTTCGCGCCGGCGCCCTGGAGCGCCAGCTGGAGCGCCTTGTTGTTGAGTCCGGTGCGCTTGAGCCGTGCGGCCCAGGCATCACGGTATTCGGTGCGTTCCTTGACCATCCGGTCGAACTCCTCGGGCAGCGCCGACTCCTTGTAGCTCGAATCGGTGCGGCAGGTGAGTTCCGGCGCGCTGATCAGGACGTAGGCGCCCGTGACCGACTTGATGGCGGCGGCGAACGCGACGGAGTCGGCCGCATCCGGCAGGACCACGGCGGGGCCGTCGACCGGCTTGCCCTTGGTGCCCGGGCTCCATGCCAGGATCATCCCCTCGAGCGAGCGGACACGGGGCGAAACGAGATCGATGTGACTCACACCGCGCTTCCACCCCTTCCAGGTGCCGTACCGCACGTTCTCGGCGCCGATGCCCCAGCCGGCGTAGGTCTTGACCAGCCAGTCGTTGCCCGCCTTGATGCCGGGCGAGCCGGTGAGTCGCGGCCCGATCGAGTCGTCGAGCACCTGGGCCAGCGTCCCGACCTGGGAACTGTCCATGCCCATGGCCCAAATTCGCTTGATGATCGGATCGTTGGAGCTGAACCCCTGCCCCCAGGCGGATGTCACGGGAGCGAGGAACGCCCCGAGCAACACGAACAAACACAGTTTGCGCATGACCAAACTCCGATGTGAGTGGATCAACGGGAACTCATATCCTCGTAGAACCTGCCGCCCGACTCCGCCATCGCCACCAGGGAGCCGGCGGGCGTGAAGCGCGGGCCGAATTCGGCCGCCAGCGCACGCAGCGTCGACACCACCTGCGCGGCGCCGAGGTCGTCGATCATCCGGAGCGGGCCGCCGCGGAAGGGCGGGAAGCCGATCCCGAAGATCGCGCCGATGTCGCCGTCACGGGGGGAACGCACCACGCCCTCGCTCGCCGCCATCGCCGCCTCGTTAAGCATCGCATACACCAGCCGCTGTTCAATCGTCTGGGGACTGACCCGATCCGACGGCGTGATGGAGAGCAGGCGGTACACCGGGTGATCCACGCCGGCCTTTTTCCCGCCCTCATAGCGGTAGAACCCCCGGCCGTTCTTTCGGCCGAGCCGGTTGTCAGCCAGCATCTTGCCAATGGCATCGGCCGGTGTCAGCCGCTCGCCGAAGGCCTGGTGCATAACCCCACCACCCTTGGCCGCCACATCGAGGCCGACCTCGTCGAGCAGGGCGATGGGCCCGACCGGGAATCCGAACCGGCTCATCGTCCGGTCGATGGCTTCGATCGGCGTTCCTTCCATCAGCAGGTGCCCCGCCTCGTTCAGGTAGGGCGACAGGATGCGGTTGACCCAGAATCCGGGCCGATCGGCGACGACGATCACGGTCTTCCCCATCCGGCGCCCAAACTGCACCGCCGTCGCGATCGCATCAGGGGAGGTCGCCGCGCCGGGAATGACTTCCAGCAGCGGCATCCGGTCCACCGGACTGAAGAAGTGCATCCCCAGTACCCGCTCGGGGTGGTGGGCGCCGGCCGCGATATCGGTGATGGGAATGGTGGAGGTGTTCGTGGCGATGATGGCGCGGTCGCCGACCGTCGCCTCGACTTCGGCCACGACGGTCCGCTTGACGGTCAGCTCCTCGAAGACGGCCTCGATCACGAGGTCCAACCGAGGGAACCCCGAGAAATCCGCGGTGCCGCTGAGGAGTGCCGACAGCCGCTGGTGCTCCTGCCGCGTGATCCGGCGGCGCTTGAGACGTCCGTCCAGGATTCCGATGGAGGCCTTGAGGCCCTTTCCCACTCTCGCGAGGTCGGCGTCCTTCAACCGGACTTCAACCCCCGCCTGCGCCACGGCCGTGCCGGCGATGCCGGACCCCATGAATCCCGACCCGACCACGCCGAGCCGCCGGACCGGACGCGGGGTCGCGGTGCCGGGGGCCACCCCATCGTCCTTCTTGAGGGCGGTCGTGGCAAAGAAGATCTGGACCAGCTTCCGGGAGACGGGGCTGACGGCCAGTTCCCCGAACCGGCGGTGCTCATCTTCGAGGCCCGCGCGCATCCCGCGCTCCATTCCGGTGCGTACCGCGGCGAGTGCCGACAGCGGCGCCGGATAATGGCCGCCCGTCTTGGTGAGCACCGACTTCCGCGCCATGCGGTAGACCAGCGCCCTCCCGAGCGGATTCGCGTCGAGGAGCAGGCCCGCCATCCCGCCGCGCCGATGGCGGCGGGGGACGCCGGATTCGATGATCCGCAGGGCCGCGGCCAGCGCCACGCTGCGCAACAGCGGGGGCGGGACGAGCTCGTCCACCATGCCGAGCTTGAAGGCCTTGGCCGCCCGCTCCGACTTGCCTGCGAGGATGATGTCCAGGGCCGCTCGGACGCCGATCAGGCGCGGCAGCCGCTGGCAGCCGCCCGCTCCGGGGAGGATGCCGAGCTGCACTTCGGGCAGTCCGAGCTGAGTCTTGGGGTGGTTGGTTGCGACGCGGTACTGACAGGCGAGGGCCAGCTCGAGCCCGCCCCCCAGGCAGCTGCCGTGAATGGCGGCGATAACCGGCTTGGGGAAGGCCGCCACCCGGTCCATGGTGGCCTGCCCGTCGCGGGAGAGCGCCTCGGCGGCGGCCTGGTTGGGCAGCGCCACGAACTGCTCGATGTCGGCACCGGCAATGAAGTTGTCGGGTTTCCCCGAGATGAGCACGATGGCGCGTACCGTCTTGTCGTTGCGCAGCTGCTCGAGGATGGTCTCGAATTCCGCCTTGGCGGCGGCGGTAAGGATATTGACCGGCGAACCGGGCTGGTCGATCGAGACGAAGGCGACGCCCTGCTCCTCGACCACAGTGAAGGTGTTCATACGCGCTCCAGGACCATCGCGAAGCCCATTCCGCCCTGCGCGCAGATGGAAATCAGCCCGAACTGCACGTCGCGGCGCTGCATCTCATTCGCGAGGGTGGTGACGATCCGCGCGCCGGTGGCGCCGAAGGGGTGCCCGATGGCGATGGACCCGCCGAGCACGTTGGTGATGTCCCAGTTGACCTCACCCACCGGGCCGGGGAGCCCCAGCCGGTCGGCCCACGCCTGCGATCCCCACGCCTGCACATTCGAAAGGACCTGCGCGGCAAACGCCTCGTGGATCTCGATGAGCCCGAGATCATTCCAGGTGAGGCCGGCCCGCTCGAGGGCCCGGGGCACCGCGATGGCCGGCCCCATCAGCAGCTGCCACCCCGGATCCACCGCCGCCACGGCGTAGCTGCGGACGGTCGCGAGGGGGCGATACCCGAGCGCGCGGGCCTTCTCGTCGGCCATCAGGACCACCGCCGCCCCGCCATCCGTCAGCGGAGATGCGTTGCCGGCGGTCACCGAGCCGTAGCGGCGGTCGAAGACCGGCTTGAGCTTGGCCAGGGCCTCGAGCGAGGTGTCGGCGCGGATGCCGTTGTCGCTGGTCAGGACCTCGTCCATGCCCCGGCCACCAAACCAGGGAGCGATTTCCGCGGTGAGGCGGCCGTCCGCCGTCGCGGCGGCGGCCCGCTGGTGACTCAGCAACGCCACCCGATCCTGATCCTCGCGTCGGATCCCGTTTTCCTCCGCCATCTTCTCGGCGGACTGCCCCATCGATTCGCCGGTTGACGGCTCCGCGATGGCCGGAGTGACGGGCACCAGGTCGCGCGGCCGTACCCGGGAGAGCACGCCGAGTCGCTGCGGCAGGCTCCGGGCCTTGCTGGCCTCGACCAGCAGGGTGCTGAAGCGCCGGGAATGCAGGATCGGGATGTCCGAGAGCGATTCGGCCCCGCCGGCGATGACCACGTCGGCGCGCCCCAGCATGATCTGGTCGGCGGCGTTGGCGACGGCCTGCGCACCGGACGCGCAGGCCCGGTTCAGCGAGTAGGCGGGGATCGTCTTGGGAAACTGGGGGAGGAGGCTCACTTCGCGGGCGAGATTGGGCACCAGAACCGAGGGAATCACCTGCCCGAAGATGACCTCGTCAACTTCGGCCCCCGAGAGGTCCATCCGGTAGAGGAGTTCCTTCGTGGCGTGGCGGGCCAAAGTCACTGCGTCGACGTCTTTGAGGGCCGTGCCGCTCTTCGCGAAGGGGGTCCGCATGCCGGCGACGACGGCTGCCCGTCGCCCGGCTGGGATCGTCAGCATGTTATCGTTCGTGCGTTAGGGTTGGGCAGGACGTCGGCGGGCCACGACACTCGCGACCGCGCGCCAGCGTTCCACATCGACCGGTTCGAGGACCTCGCGTCCGTGGATGACTTCCAGCGGCGCGATCAACCGGATCAATTCACCCCGGTCCAGCAGGTGCTTCCCGTCGGTCGGCCCCCATCCCAGGTCCCGCTGGGTGGCCAGGAACGTCTCCATCACGAGCGTTCCACCGGGGCCAAGCGACTTGAGGACGAGCGCCATGCGCTCCCGATCAAGATAGTTGAACAGGAGCACCGCATCAAAAGGCGGCACCTCGGGCCACTCGCCTTCGAGATCCACCTGCTGCCAATCGACCTGCAGGCCGCGCGCGGCCGCCGCCGCGCGCCCCGTCTCCAGTTTGGCGGGGTCCCGGTCCCAGGCGGACACATCGGCCCCCCGGGCGGCAGCGGCCAGGCTGTGCTGCCCGGTCCCGCAGGCGAGGTCGAGGACACGCATTCCCGGGCGAATGAGGTAATCGTGCCAGGTAAACCAGGTACTGGGCAGGGAAAGCCGGCCCTCGGAAGCCATGGACACTCGTAACGTTTCCTTCCGGTGTGCAACATTGGGCCGGCTGACGGCGCGGCCATACGACCTGCTCGTCATCGGGGGCGGCATCACCGGCGCGGGAATCGCCCGGGACGCCGCCATGCGGGGCTTCCGCACGGCACTCATCGAGGCCCGAGATCTCGCCTCAGGCACCAGCTCCCTCTCCAGCCGGCTCATCCACGGCGGCCTGCGCTACCTCGAACACGGCCAGTTCCGGCTGGTCCGGGAAGCCACTCGTGAGCGCCGCACCCTCCTCACTATCGCGCCGCACCTGGTCCGCCCACTCCCGTTCGTCTTTCCGGTGCACACGGGAGATCGGGTGCCGCTCTGGAAGCTGGCCGCGGGGATGCTCCTGTACGACCTGCTGGCTCCGCTCCGGAATGTGCGCCGACACCGCATCCTCGGCAAGCGCGCCCTGTTGGCCGCGGAACCGATGCTGCGCGAGCGGGGGCTCGTCGGCGGCGCCCGATACTACGACGCGCAGTGCGACGACGCCCGCCTCGTGGTGGCCACGGCCCGCTCGGCGATGCTGCACGGTGCCGATGTGGCGACCTACACCCGCGTCATCGGACTCGAGCGCAGCGGCGGCGAAGTGCGTGGAGCCGTCATCGAAGACGAATTCATGCGGCAGGGACAGGTGCGGGCTGCGGTGGTCGTGAACGCCACGGGCCCATGGAGCGACGGCCTCCGCCGGCTTGAGGATCCCACCGCCCAGCCCATCCTGCGCCGCACCCGCGGAGCCCATGTCATGGTCCGCCGTGAGCGGCTCGGGCATACCGCTGCCATCACCCTGACGAGCCCGATTGACGGGCGCGTGATGTTCGTCCTCCCATGGGGCGACTTCTCCTACATCGGCACCACCGACACCGACGAGCCAGGTCCGCCGGAAGCCGTTGCGCCCTCCGAGGAGGATGTGCACTACCTCCTGCGCTCGGCCAACGCCTGCTTTCCGCAGGCCCATCTCACGGACGAAGATGTCGTTTCCAGCTGGGCCGGGGTGCGCGCCCTGCTCGATACCGGGAGCGCCGGTGCGGCATCGCAGGTCAGCCGGGAGCACATCATCCGCCGGGGGCCGTCGGGGATGCTCACCATCGCCGGGGGCAAGTTGACGACCTACCGGTCGATGGCGGCCGAACTGGTCGACGCGGTGGCGGCGGAACTGACCCGGCGCGAAGGCCGGCCACGCCCCGACGCAGCACCGACGGACACCGAGCCCCTGCCCGGCGGGGAGGCCGCCGACCTGGGACCAATGCGGCAGACGGTGCTCGACCTCGGGCTCGGCGCCGCAACTGCCGACCATCTCCTGCTCCACTACGGCACCGAGGCGGCGGCAGTTTGCAATCTCGGGCGCCTGGAGCGAGGGCTGCTCGAGCGATTGCACCCCGACCACCCTGCCATCGAGGCCGAGGTCATCCACCACGCCCGGCGGGAGCTGGCCACCCGGATCGACGACGTGCTGGTGCGCCGGATTCACCTCCACTACGAGACCGCCGACCACGGTGCCCAGGCGGCACCGAGGGTCGCCGCGCTCCTGGGTCGGGAATTGGACTGGGATGAGAGTCGGGTGAGGAACGAACTGGCGGCCTGGCGGCCGTTCAGCCCGCCGGCTGCGCCTGCTGCACCACCTGGAGGAGGCGGGTTTCCACCTCCTCCAGCGACACCGGCTTGAGCAGGATGCGATCGGCAGGGATTGTGCTCTCCCCTGCCCGCATATGGCTTGGCCCACTCGTCAGGTGGGACAGGTCGCCGGAGAGGAAGACCACCCGGTCGGCCAGCGCGGGGTAGCGCTTCCGTAATTCGTCGTGCAGCGCCACCCCGTCCATCCTCGGCATGCGCAGGTCAGCCAACAGGACATCCAGTTTTCCGCCCAACGCCGCAATCCGCTCCAGCGCCTCGATCCCATCCCCAGCCTCGTCGACCGCCGCGCCCCGCCGCGCAAGAAAGCGCGCGATCGGCCGCCGGAGGGCCGCTTCGTCATCCACGACGAGGATGCGCACCCCCGCGAGGGTGGCGGGGAGGCCGGGACGCACCTGATCGCGCGGCGTGATCAGCCAGTCACCCTCTTCGGCGGGACGCAATCGGAGCTTGAACCGGGCCCCGCCCTCCGGCGCGGCATCCGCCTCGATTTCTCCTCCGGCGTCCCGCAGAATCTGCCGGGAGATGTACAGGCCGAGCCCCGTCCCCTGGCGGCCCTTGGTCGTGACGAAGGGACGAAAGAGCCGCCGGTGCAACGTGGGCGGGATTCCCGGGCCATCGTCGGAAAGGGTCAACCAGACCCCGTTGGCATCGTGCCCGGTCGAGATCGTGATGGTCCGTGGCGGCGGCACCTGCCGGACGGCGTGAATGGCGTTGCTGAGCAGGTTGACGAACACCTGTTCGAGGCGGGCGGGATCTCCGTACACTCGCGGCAGCTTCGGATCGATGCCGGCGTTGAGCGTGATTTCGGCGACCCCGAACTGGTACGACACCAGGTCGATCGCTTCCCCCAGCACCTTGCCGAGATCGGCGGTCTCGGCGCGTGGTTCGCTCCCGCTCCGTGCGAACCGGAGCAGACCGGAGAGCAGCTTCCCCGCCCGCCGCGACTGCCGGAGGATCTGCGTCAGGTCCTGGCGGTCGTCGGCCCGGAGGTCGTTGTCCTCGAGACGCTGCTGCGTGATGGCGGAGATCGCCATCAGCGGGTTGTTCACCTCGTGCGCGACGCCGGCGATCAGCTCGCCCGCGGCCGCGAAGCGCCCCTGCTCCTCCGCGCGCTCCCGGAGGACCGAGGTCATGTGATTGAAGTGGTCGGCAAGCCGGCCGATCTCATCGGCATGCCGGACCGGCACCTGGGCGTGCAGGTCGCCTTCGGCCACCTGGGTCAGCCCTTCTTCCAGATCCCGCAACGGCGCGCCGAGCCGGCGATAAGCCAGAAGCAGGACCGTGGGCAGGAAGAAGAGCCCGATGGCCAGCCAGACGATCACCGCCCGCAGCGCCTGGCCAGTGGCGTGGGAGAGCTCGTCCTCGCGGCGGACCAGGTCGGAAAGGCCACGGCGCTCCGCTTCGGCAAGGTGCCGGTTCATCTCCCCCGCGAGGGCGTTGACCGCCATCATCCGGGCGGCCGCGGCCTCGTAGCGACCGAGTTCGAGCAGACTCACCACCTCCAGCGCCCCGGTCTCCAGCCGCGCAATGGCCTCGTCGGCGGTTGCCATGGCGGTGCGCATCGCCTCTGGCACCGCCGTGAAGGCGCGGGCGCTGCGCTCGTCCGGCGCTGCGGTGAGTTGTTCCCGGAGGCGGTTCAGGGCGGCGGGGTACCCCGGCGGGCCGAGGGACACGAGCCCTTGCAGGTCGCGCACCTCCGCCTCGAGCCGCTGAGAGCGGCTGTTCAGCACGCCGAAGAGCTCGACGACCGGCTCGGTGTCCTGTCGGAGGAGCACCGCCCCGGGATGCATCCGGGCCGCGAGAAAAATCGACACCCCCAGGACATAGAGCCCGACCATGCCCACGAGCAGCAGGAAGAGCGTCCGGATGCTGAGGGCGCGTCGCCAGCGGCGCGCGACGGGATGGCTGCCGGTGGCCATTACCAGACACCAGCTTCCGGTACGGGGACGGGGACACCGTCCCGCAACCGGACGAGCAGGAGATTGCGACGGGCACCGCGGCGGAACGAGATGTCTCCGGTCACCCCCTGGTAGGGCGGGCGGTCCCCGCCGAGTGACCGCAACCAGTCCCGGATTGCCGCGCGGTCCGCGCCGACCTCGCCGATCGCCTGTGCCAGGACCATCACCGCGTCGTAGCGCATCGCCTCGAACGCCGCAGGCTCCCGCCCCGTGTCCAGGCGGTAGCGCCGGATGAAGTCGCGCTGAATCGGGACGGTGGTGTCGGGCACCCAGAACGTCGTGAGGTACAGCGAGTCGGCGGCGGCCCCGGCGGCGACCATCAGTTCCGCGAGCTGGTCGAACGCGCCGTCCGCGGCGAGCAGCTTGATCGAGGGGTCGTGCTCGTACACCTGGGCGGCCATGAGGGCGACCTCGATTCGGCGCCCCACGAGCACCACGAGATCGGGACGGCTGCGCAGCAGTGAAGCCTCGACCAGGGTATGGAGGTCGGCACCAATGACGTACGGCACTTCGTCGACCGGGGCCATGTTGCGCGTGGCCAGCCAGCGACGGAGTTCGGCACGAATCCCGGTTCCGTACGCGGTGTGGACGAAGAACACCGTGATCCGGGACGCCTTGAGCCCATCGACCGCCGCTTCGCCAAGAAAGGCCGCCTCGATGGAATCGGTCGGCGCCATGGGGAAGATCCACTCGCCGATTTCCCAGAGCCGGCCGCTAGTGGCGGTGGGCACCACCAGTGGGATTTGTGCCTCGCTGTAGATGGGTGCCGTGATCAGGGTGCTGCGGCTTCCGGCGTGCCCCACCACCCCCACGACGCCGGGCAACGCGACTAGCCGGCGTGCCCGGGCAATCTCGACCGTGGACTCCGTTCCTCCCGAGTCCCAATCGCCGACAATGCGGATGGCCCCGAGGGTCGTGTCCGGTGGAAGTGCCGCCGCCGCCACGAGCGCCGCCCGCTGCCCGTCCCGCGGAAAGGCATAGGCGATCACGGCAGCGCCGGTCGGCCGCTCGCACGCCGCCGATGCCGCCAGGAGCAGAAGGAAGACCATCGGCGTGCGAAGTCGCATGGCGGACTGGTGAGGGGGAAGGTCGAGCGGGGCCTCCGGGGAGGTTACCGAGGCCCGGGGAGGGAGGCAAGAGCAACGGGCGGTTATCTTCCCGGGGATTCTCGGCGGCCCCGCGGGCCGTCCGAATGGTCTTCCCAAGGCAGCGGAGCAGTGCGTGGACTTGAACGTGTTTGAGACAGCCAACGCCGGGTTCGCACAGGCTGTGTATGAGGAGTTCCTCCGGAACCCGGAGGCGGTCTCGGCGGAATGGCGCCGACTGTTCGAGAGCGGCGTCATCGGCGAGCCCCCGACCGCGGCCATCCCCCCCGGGAATGGCGGGGCGCCCGCCGCCCCGGCCAGGGTTGCCTCCGCGAGCACCGCACCCGCCCCGGAAGCCATCACACCGGTCCCGCCGAACGCGACTCTGCTGAAGGGCCCCGCCGGCCGCCTCGTCGCGAACATGAACGAGAGCCTGACCGTCCCGACCGCCACGACCTTTCGTGAACTGCCGGTCGCGGCCCTGGAGGCCCATCGAGCCCGACTCAACAGCGCGCTCGCCGCGGCGGGGCGAAACGAGAAGGTCTCGTTCACGCACCTCATCGGGTACGCCATCGTGCAGGCGGTCAAGGTTCATCCCTCCATGGCCGAGGTGCTGGCGATGTTCGACGGCGCACCGCACCGAGTCTCCCCGCCATCGGTCGGGCTGGGCATCGCCGTGGACATGGAGCGGAAGGACGGCAGTCGCGGGTTGGTCGTCCCGGTCGTCAAGTCGGCCGACACGATGGATTTCGCGGCCTTTCACACGACGTACGAGTCGCTGATCGAGAAGGCCCGTACCAACAAGCTGATGCCCGACGATTTCTCGGGCGGGACCGTCCAGCTCACCAACCCAGGCGGCCTTGGCACGGTGGCCTCCGTTCCCCGCCTGATGGCAGGCCAGGGCACCATCGTGGCGGTCGGTGCCATCAGCTATCCTCCCGAGTTTTCCACGGTGGGGCCGGAGCGGATCCGGGAGCTGGGCATCAGCAAGGTGATGACGATTACCAGCACCTACGATCACCGGGTGATCCAGGGCGCGGAATCGGGCACGTTCCTGCGGACCATCGAGCGGTTCTTGTCGGGCACTGAGCCGTTTTACGAGGCGATCGCGGAGAGCCTGCACCTTCCCGCGGCCACCGGAATCCCTGCGACCGCCGTGGCGCCTGCCGCCCGGGCCGTGGCGTCGCCGTCGGCTGCGTCGCCGGACGAGTTGTCGCGGGTGGCCGCTGCCATGGGACTGGTCAAGGCGTTCCGGACCCACGGGCACCTTGCCGCCCGGCTCGATCCCCTCGGCAGCGAGCCGATCGGCGATCCGGCGCTCGACCCCGACGAACTGGGGCTGACTCCCGACATTCTGGCCCGCATCCCGGCTCGGGTGCTGCGCGTGGCCGTGCCCGGCGACACCCTGGCCGAAGCGCTGCCGCGCCTCCGCGCGACCTACTGCGGCACCATCGCGTACGAGGTGGAGCACATTTCCGATCACGCCGAGCGGGTCTGGCTCCGGAACGCGATCGAATCCGGCACCTACCGTCGGCCGCTGGGTGGGGCCGAACGGAAGCAGCTGCTCGCACGATTGACCGCCGTCGAGACCTTCGAGCGCTTCCTCCACAAGGCCTACCTGGGCCAGAAGCGCTTTTCTATCGAGGGGGTGGACGCCCTGGTGCCGATGCTGGACCTGGCCAATGACCTCGCCGCCGAGCAGGGCGCCCGGGAAGTGGCCATCGGGATGGCCCATCGCGGCCGGCTGAACGTGCTGGTCCATACCGTGGGCCGGCCCTACGAGTCGATCATGGCGGAATTCGAGGGGCACAAGGCGCGTCCGGAGGAGCCGGACGCCGGGACGGGTGACGTGAAGTACCACCTGGGCGCCGAGGGGACGATCCGGAGCTCCACCGGGAAGACGGTGACGGTGAGTGTCCTGCCCAACCCCAGCCACCTCGAGTTTGTCGGTCCGGTGGTCAACGGCCGCACCCGCGCCCGGCAGACGTCCCGCAAGGGCCGCGTCATCGAGCACGATCCGACGGCGGCGCTCCCGATCGTGATTCACGGCGACGCCGCATTTGCGGGCCAGGGCGTGGTGGCCGAAACGCTGAACCTCGCCAACCTCGGCGGCTACGACCCGGGCGGCACGCTCCACATCATCACCAACAACCAGATCGGGTTCACCACCGACGTGCGGGACTCCCGCTCGACGCGGCACGCCTCCGACCTGGCCAAGGGCTTCGACGTGGCGATCATCCACGTCAACGCCGACGATCCCGAGGCGTGCCTGAGCGCCGTGCGGCTGGCCATGGCCTACCGGGCGAAGTTCCGCAGCGACGTCCTCATCGACCTGGTCGGGTACCGGCGCTGGGGCCACAACGAAGGGGACGAGCCGGCGTACACCCAGCCCATCATGTACCAGACCATCAAGGACCATGAGACGGTGCGGGCCAGGTACGCGGCGCAGCTGGTGCACGATGGCGTGCTGGGCGCCGACGAGGCGGAGGCGGAGAGCGAGCGGGCCTACCAGCGCCTGGTGGATGTGCAGCAGGCGATGAAGACGGCGGCCGCGCCTCGCGCCGATGGCCAGCCGCAGGTGCACACCGAGGCGCCGTTTGTCGAGACCGCGCTCCCGGCCGAGTTCCTGACCGCCCTCAACGAGGAACTGCTCAGCTGGCCGGACGGGTTCACCGCCCATCCGAAACTGGCCCGGCAGCTGGAACGTCGGCGCAAAGATCTCACGACGCCGGCGGGGATCGACTGGGGCCACGCCGAGGCGCTGGCGATGGGCTCGCTGCTGCTGGAGGGCGTGCCGATTCGTTTGACGGGACAGGACACCGAGCGCGGGACGTTCAGCCACCGCCACTTCGTGCTTCACGACGTGAGGACCGGGGAGACCTGGGCCCCGATCCAGCGGCTCTCCGGGGCACAGGCACCGATCGAGATCCACAACAGCCCGCTCTCCGAGCTGGCGACGATGGGGTTCGAATACGGCTACAGCGTCGCGGCGCCTGAGACGCTGGTCCTCTGGGAGGGCCAGTTCGGCGACTTTGTGAACGGCGCCCAGGTCTTCCTGGATCAGTTTCTCGCGGCGGGACAGTCGAAGTGGGGGCAGCGGACCCGGCTGACCTTGCTGCTGCCGCACGGCTTCGAGGGCCAGGGGCCCGAGCACTCGAGCGCCCGGCTGGAGCGATTCCTTCAGCTCTGCGCCGAGCGCAACATGCGGATCGCCAACTGCACGACGCCGGCGCAGTACTTCCACCTGCTCCGGCAGCAGGCGCACAATGGGCTGATCCGGCCGCTGATCATCATGACGCCGAAGAGCCTCCTCCGGCTCCCGGCCGCCGCCTCATCGCTGACGGACCTGATGGACGACGCCTTCCGCCCGGTCCTCGATGACCCGGCGCGCCCGAGCCACGCGACACGCGCGGTCCTCTGCTCGGGCAAGCTGTACTACGAGTTGCTGGCGGGGATCTCCGACACGGGGGCCCGCCCGGCCCTGATCCGGCAGGAGTTGCTCTACCCCTACCCTGCCGAAGAGCTCCGCGCGGTGCTCGGGCGATACCCGGCGCTGCGTGAGGTCGTCTGGGCGCAGGAAGAACCGAAGAACATGGGGGCGTGGAGCTTTGTGCGGGAACATCTGCAGGGAGCGCTGCCGGAGGGTGTGACGCTTCGGTACGCTGGGCGGCCCGAGCGGGCGAGCCCCGCCGAGGGATACCCCTCCGCGCACGCGGCGGAACAGGCGAGAATTGTGGGGGAGGCGGTGGGGTGACAGCGGGGCAGCGGGGCCGCCTCCCGCCGCTAGGCGGGAAGGATCGGCCTCTCCGACGCCTTGCGCGCCAGTTCCTTCAGCGGCTCGGAGAGATGGTCTCCGTAGTGCAGGAGGAAGACCCCGCGTGAGCGCCGCTGCATGAGAAAGGCGACGAGCGGCGTGTCGGCCTTGGCTGCGTTGCAGTCGCGGCAGGCGAGGACGAGGTTGTCGGGTCGATCATAGGCGTCCTGGCCGCGGCGCGGCCGGACGTGGTCGAGAGTGATGGCCTCCGGCGCCGTCTCGATTCCGCAGTAGGCGCAGATGGAGCCGTGTTCGGCGAGGAGCCACTCACGATGACCGGAGTAGGAGCGACCGGCGGACCGGCGAAAGGAGGGGGCCGCGACTGCTGCGGCGTTCGAGCTGGTGTTACTGCGTCGTCTGGATGTTCGTGCCACAAACCCTGCCTGAAGTATCGTACACGGTCCGGACCATCCGGGCCGCCTAATGCGTTGTCATTTCAACCCTTAAAACTACCACCCGGGACCTTTCCACAACAGCCCCAAGGTATGGTTCGGCCCCTTTCCGCAGGCCTTGGCAGCCGAGAATGTCGCGTAAGCGTTTGTCATGCCATCGGTTAGGCCGTTTGGACGACCCGGCGGAGGTTCGACTTCCCCACCTCCCTAAAGCTCTCCTTATTGACGCCGCTCGTATTCCGACCGATCTTCGCGGCTGCGGGACCCGATTTGCCAGCGGGCCCCGCGCGACGCGACACCGTGCGCCCGCACGGCCTGCCCTACGTTGCCCCCTCTCGCGGGAGGCAGAATGCCCCGACTCCAGGCTGTGACCCCCATCCTCCTCACCCTCCTGACCGGCGTGGTCGCCCCGACGTTCGGTCAGGCCACGGACAAGGAGGCCCTCATCAAGAGTGCCCTGGCCGCCGCCCCGGCGGCGATCGCGAAGGGCGCGGCCGTCATCGCACCAGGGCCCGACGGCAAGATGATGGAATTGAAGGCAGGCACGAACGGCTTCACCTGCCTGCCTGACCAACCCGAGACACCCGGCAAGGACGCCATGTGCCTGGACCCACAGGCCATGATCTGGGCCCAGTCGTGGATGGCGCACGACCCCGCGCCGAAGAACACGGCGCCGGGCATCGCTTATATGCTGACGGGTGGGAGCGACATCAGCGCCAACGACCCCTGGGCCCAGATCGTCCCCGGCCAGAAGTTCGTCGAATCGCCACCGCACTGGATGGTGATGTGGGCGTTCGACGCGGAATCGACCGGCCTGAGCACGACACCGCAAAAGACCGGGACGTGGATCATGTTCGCCGGAACGCCCTACGCGCACCTGATGATCAACCAGGTCCCGTAGCACGGGTGACGGTGGGCGGTGCGGGGTGTTATTTTCCCTCGGTCAACACACCCCGCATCGCCACGGCATCACAACACATTGGAGTCGGGTCCTGACGCCTCATACCGCCGCGCCTCGCGCCTCCGCCCCGACCGCCGCTCCTGTCCAGCCCGAGATTGCCTGGGCCAGCATCAACACCCTCCGCGTCCTGGCCATGGACGCGGTCGAGCAGGCCAACTCCGGACACCCCGGCACGCCGATGGCGCTGGCCCCGGTGGCCTACCTGCTCTGGACCCGGCACCTGAAGCACAGCCCCCGACATCCCGACTGGCCGGACCGCGACCGCTTCGTGCTCTCCTGTGGCCACGCCTCGATGCTCCTGTACGGCCTGTTGCACCTGACCGGCTACGACCTCTCCCTCGACGACATCCGCCAGTTTCGCCAGTGGGGATCCCGCACGCCGGGCCACCCGGAACGCGGCCACACCGCCGGCGTCGAAACCACCACCGGCCCGCTCGGCCAGGGGATCGGCAACGCCGTCGGGATGGCAATGACGGAGCGGTTTCTGGCGGCGCGCTTCAACCGCCCCGAGGCCACCCTCGTCGATCACCGGACCTGGGTGCTGGCGAGCGACGGCGACCTGATGGAAGGGGTCGCGTCCGAGGCGGCCTCGCTGGCCGGTCACCTGCGTCTCGGCAAGCTCGCGGTCATCTACGACGACAACAGCATCACCATCGACGGCCGGACCGACCTCGCCTTCTCCGAGGACGTCGGCGCCCGTTTCGAGGGGTATGGCTGGCGAGTCCTCCGGGTCGACGATGGAAACGACCTGTCGGCCATTGATGCTGCGCTCACCAATGCCGCCGCGCAGGAGGAGCCGCCCCACGCTGATCGTGCTCCGCACGATCATCGGTGATCCGGCCCCCACCAAGCGGGACACCTCCGGCGCCCACGGCGCGCCGCTCGGTGCCGAGGAGATCCGGAAGACGAAGGCGATTCTCGGCTGGCCCGACGAGGCCTTCTTCGTGCCCGAGGCAGCGCGGACCGACATGGGCGCGGTCGCGACCCGGGGCGCCGACGCCGAGGCGGCCTGGAAGCGACTGCGGTCCGCATACGCCGCGGCCCACCCGACTGAGGCGGCGCAGTTTGCGCAGTGGCTCGCGGGGGAACTGCCGGAGGGTTGGGATGCGAAGCTCCCCGTCTTCGGCGTGGAGGCGAAGGCCGTCGAGACCCGGAAGGCGTCGGCGGCCGCGCTCAAGGTACTCGCCGCGTCCCTGCCGAACCTGGTGGGCGGCTCGGCGGATCTGGCCGGGAGCACGGGCACGGCGCACGGACTCGGCGGCGAATTCGGTCCCGGCACCGTCGGGCAGACCGTGCACTGGGGAATCCGCGAGCATGCGATGGCGGCGTGCATGAACGGCATGGCGGCGCACGGCGGGGTCCGGCCCTTCGGCAGCACCTTCCTGGTGTTCAGCGACTACATGAAGCCGTCGATCCGGCTGGCCGCGCTCATGGGGCTCCCCACCATTTACCTCGGCACGCACGACTCGATCGGCGTCGGTGAAGACGGCCCGACCCACCAGCCGATCGAGCACCTGGCGATGCTCCGCGCCATTCCGAACCTGGTGGTCTTCCGACCCGGCGACGCCAACGAAACGGTGGAGGCCTGGCGGGCGGCCATCCAGCGCACTGCGGGGCCGACGCTGCTGGCGCTCACCCGCCAGAAGCTGCCGGTGCTCGATCGGGACGCACTCGGATCCGCCGACGGCGTCCACCGCGGCGGATACGTGCTGTACGACCCGCCGGGCGGCACTCAGGCCATCGTAATGGCGACCGGATCCGAACTTTCGGTGGCGCTCGACGCCGCGCGCCAGTTGGGCAGCGAGGGGATCCGGGTGCGCGTGGTGAGCCTCCCCTCGTGGGAGCTGTTCGCGGCGCAGCCCTCCTCGTACCGGGATGGCGTCCTCCCCCCGACGCTTCGGGCCCGGGTGAGTGTCGAGGCAGCCACTTCGTTCGGCTGGCAGCGCTGGCTCGGCGACCTCGGCGAGGCGGTCAGCCTCGACCATTTCGGCGCGTCCGCCCCCGGTGAGCGGCTCTTTGAGGAGTTCGGGTTTACCGTAGCCAACGTGGCGGACACCGTCCGGCGCGTCCTTTCCCGTTCGGCGTGAGAGACTCCATGGCAAGCGACAATCCCCTCGTTCGGCTCGGCGCCCTCGGGCAGAGCCCCTGGTACGATTTCATCACCCGTGAGCTCATTGCCACCGGCGAGTTGCGGGCGCTGATCTCGAACGACGGCCTGCTGGGGATGACCTCCAACCCGACGATTTTCGAGAAGGCGATTGCCGGCAGCGCCGATTACGACGAGGATATCCGGCGGCTCGCGGGCGAGGGCCACGGCGCGGAGGAGATCTTCGAGGCGCTGGCCATCGCAGACGTGCGCGCCGCCTGCGACGCCTTCCGGTCGGCGTACGAGCAGAGCGGCCGCCGGGACGGCCTGGTGTCGCTGGAAGTGTCGCCGACCCTGGCGCGCGACGGGACCGCGACGGAAGCGGCGGCGCGGCGGCTGTGGGGGGCGGTGGACCGGCCCAACCTGATGATCAAGATCCCGGGCACCGTTGAAGGGCTCGGCGCCATCGAGCGCTGCATCGCCGACGGCATCAACGTGAACGTCACGCTGCTCTTCGCCGTCAGCCGCCACGAGGCGGTCATGGAAGCGTATCTCCGGGGCCTCGAGCGCCGGGCGGCGGCCGGGCAACCGCTCGACCACGTGGCTTCGGTGGCCAGCTTCTTCGTGAGCCGGGTCGACACCAAGATCGATCCGATGCTGGACACGGCGGGGCACAGCGAACTGCGCGGCAGCATCGCCATCGCCAACGCCTGCCTGGCATACGCCGCCTTCGAGCGGGTGTTCCAGGGGCCGCGGTGGGAAGCGCTGTCCAGGCGCGGTGGGCAGGTGCAGCGGCCGCTCTGGGCCTCGACCAGCACCAAGGACCCCGCCCTCCCCGACGTGTACTACGTGGAGGCGCTCATCGCCCCGCAGACTGTCAACACCCTCCCGCCCGAGACCTTTGCCGCCTACCGCGACCACGGGGCGCCGGCGGTCCGGATCGCCGAGGGAACGGCGACCGCCTCCGCCCGGCTGGCCGAGCTGGCGGCAGCGGGAATCGACCTGGGGCAGATGACCGATGCACTGGAGGCGGAGGGCGTGGACAAGTTTGCCGCCTCCTTCCGCTCGCTCCTCAGCGGCATCGACGCCAAGGCTGGCGCGCTGGCCAGCTGATCCGACCGTCCCGCCGAGTGACGTGCGGCGGGACCCTCGCTCCACCGACATCCACTGACAGAGGGAGCCTCGCGTGAAGCTTCACACGAAGATTGCGCTGGGACTGGTGCTGGGCGCGCTGGTCGGCGGTCTCTGCAACCGCTTCTTCAGCGACGCGGTCTGGCTGGCCTTCCTGTCCAACAACGTGGCCTACCCGGTGGGGCAGGTCTTCCTCCGCCTCCTGTTCATGACCGTGGTGCCGATCGTCTTCACCTCGATCGCCGTGGGGGTGGCGGGGATCGGGGACATGAAGACGCTGGGCCGGCTGGGCGGGCGCACGATGGCGTTCTTCGCGCTGTCCACGCTGCTGGCGGCGCTTCTCGGCCTGACCCTGGTGAACACGATTCGGCCAGGCGCGGGGCTCCCCGCCGGCACCCGCGATGAGCTCATGGCACGCTTTGCCGGCGGCGCCCAGGGTCTGGCCGAATCGAGCGCGGCGAATTTCGGGATCAGCACCTTCGTGAACATCGTCCCGCGCAATCCGGTGGCGGCGGCCGTCAACATGGATATGCTGGCGCTGATTTTCTTCTCGCTCATCTTCGGCGCCGCGCTCACCATGATTCCCCGCGAGAAGGCCACGCCGGTCATCAGCGTCCTGGAGGGGATCGGGGAGGCCGTCATCGCCATCATCGACATGGCGATGAAGCTCGCGCCCTACGGCGTCTTCGCCCTCATCTTCGTCATCACCTCCCAGTTCGGCTGGGGCATCCTGCAGCAGCTCAGCATGTACGTACTCGTCGTGCTGCTCGGCCTGGCGCTGCACGCCACCGTGGGGATCTCAGCCATGGTGCGGATCTTCGGCCGCATGAGCCCGCTCAAGTTCTGGAAGGCGATCGAGGCGCCGATGATCACGGCGTTCTCGACCAGCTCCAGCATGGCGACGCTGCCGACCTCCATTGCCACCGCGGAGAGCGAGCTCGGCGTCCAGCCCAAGATTGCGGGCTTCGTCCTGCCGCTGGGCGCCACGATGAACATGAATGGCACCGCGCTCTTCGAGGGCGTGACGGTCCTGTTCCTCGCGCAGGTGTTCGGGGTCGATCTCTCCCTTGGCTCCCAGGTCATCGTCGTGATCCTGTCGGTCATGACGGCCATCGGCGCCGCCGGCGTCCCCGGCGGCTCCCTCCCGCTGATGATGCTGGTGATGGCCACCGTCGGTGTCCCACCGGAGGGAATCGCGATCATCCTCGGCGTGGACCGCATCCTCGACATGAGCCGGACCACGCTCAACGTCGCCGGCGATCTTGCCGCGAGTACGTATATCGATCGCATCGACCGAGAGCTGACGGGCAAGGACTCGGCGCCCCCTTCCACCCTGGCCCCCCAGGCGGGATAGGAGTTCGCGCCGACCCATTCTCTTCCCAAGGAGATCCGCGTGAAGCTGCACACGAAAATTGCGATCGGGCTGGTGGCGGGCGCGCTGGTTGGGGGGCTCTGCAACCGGTTCTTCGGTGGCGCGGCATGGCTGGCGTTCGTCTCCGACAACGTGGCCTATCCAGTGGGCCAAGTGTTTCTGCGGCTGCTTTTCATGACCGTGGTCCCGATCGTCTTCACGTCGATTGCCGTGGGCGTGGCCGGCATCGGTGACATGAAGACGCTGGGCCGGCTGGGCGGACGCACCATCGGCTATTTCGCGCTGTCCACCCTGATCGCTGCCGTGATCGGATTGACCCTCGTCAACACCATCAAACCCGGCGCCGGGTTGCCGACCGGGACGCGCGATGAACTGATGGCCCGGTTCGCCAGCGGCGCCCAGGGCCTCGCCCAGTCGGGGGCGCAGGACTTCGGCGTCAGTACCTTCGTGAACATCGTGCCGCGGAACCCGGTGGCGGCCGCCGCGAACATGGACATGCTGGCGTTGATCTTCTTTTCCCTCATCTTCGGCGCCGCGCTGACGATGATCCCGCGCGAGAAGGCCAAGCCAGTCATCGATGTGCTGGAAGGGATCGGGGAGGCCGTCATCGCCATCATCAACCTTGCGATGAAGCTCGCGCCCTACGGCGTGTTCGCCCTCATCTTCGTCATCACCTCCCAATTCGGCTGGGGCATTCTCCAGCAGCTCAGCATGTACGTGGTGGTCGTCATGGTCGGACTGCTCCTCCACGCCACGGTGGGCGTCTCGACGCTGGTCAAGGTGTTTGGGCGCATGAGCCCCTTGAAGTTCTGGAAGGGAATCGAGGCGCCCATCATCACCGCCTTTTCGACCAGTTCAAGCATGGCAACGTTGCCGACCTCCATTGCCACTGCCGAGAGCGAGCTCGGGGTGCAGCCCAAGATTGCGGGTTTCGTCCTGCCGTTGGGCGCCACGATGAACATGAACGGCACCGCCCTCTTTGAGGGGGTGACGGTCCTCTTCCTGGCGCAGGTGTTCGGGGTCGACCTCTCCCTCGGCTCGCAGATCATCGTCGTGGTGCTATCGGTCATGACGGCCATCGGTGCCGCCGGCGTCCCCGGTGGTTCGCTCCCCCTGATGATGCTCGTGATGGCCACGGTCGGCGTGCCCCCGGAAGGAATTGCCATCATCCTCGGCGTGGACCGCATCCTCGACATGACCCGCACCACGCTCAATGTGAGCGGGGACATTTCGGCAGCCGTTTACATCGACCGAATCGACCGGGAGTTGGAAGGGACGTAAGCGGGGCAGGGGGGCAGGGGGGCGGGGAGCGGAAGATAAGAACTCGACATTGGGTGTGCCACTACACCTTGAATAATGCGCCTAGATCCTCGGCGGAGATAGTGGTGGGTTCCGGCAGGAGCCCGGTGGCCGCCGCCGCCGAGCCGAGGACTTCGCCGGGAGAAATTCCAGCCGCCCGGAGTTCGCAGAGCCCGGTGTCCCGGTTGGCCTTGCTGAGTTTGGGGCCGGCCTTCGACCGGATGAGCGGATGGTGCAGGTAGGAG
Organism: uncultured Gemmatimonadales bacterium; assembly: GCA_963705985.1. GTDB lineage: Bacteria > Gemmatimonadota > Gemmatimonadetes > Gemmatimonadales > GWC2-71-9 > SPDF01. The sequence goes on from CAVPLK010000003.1 coordinate 1,540,240, forward strand.
GGGACCGGCGCGTATCCGAGTAGCCTGGCCAACCGCATCTGGCGTCCTGTCGATGCAAGCAGATCCTCGCCGCGCACGACCAGCTCCACGCCCTGCAGGCCATCGTCAATCGTCACAGCAAACTGGTAGGTCCACTGCCCGGTGCGATCACGGATCAGGAGGTCGCCGCACTGCGCGGCCGGCTCCTGAGTCTGCGCGCCGAGCCGCAGGTCCGTGAACGATTCCTGCCCCGGATCCATCCGTACGCGCGCGCCCAGTCCACTTTCCATCGGCAGGCCGCGGTGCCGGCAACGCCCGTCATAGCGGGTCTCCACGTTCGGCACGTCGCTTCCCGACTCTCGCAGGCGGCGGCGTGAGCAGTCGCAGGCGAAGACCAGGCCCTCGACCTGGAGGCTCGTCAGGGTGCGGTCATACGACGCCTCCCGGTCACTCTGCCGGTAGTCACATTTCCCGGCCCGATACTCCGCCGGCTGACCGATGTCGGGCTCCAAGCCGAGCCACTCGAGGTCCTCCAGCAGCGCCACCTCGTACTCCGACCGGGAACGGCCGCGGTCGTGATCCTCGACGCGCAGCAGCACCCGGCCCCCGAGAGCCCGCGCGACGCCCCAGACCCAGACGGCGCTCGCCGCGTGGCCGAGGTGGAGGTACCCGGTCGGCGCCGGCGCGAAGCGGGTGAGCGGACGGCGAGGGGCGTCGGGAGGGAGCGAGAATGGCACGGGAGGGACCGAAGGCTCCGCGAGGCGAGGGACTGTTCTTCACTATTTCCTTCTCGTGGGTTAAGGTACACCTGTCCCGGAGCGCAGGCGACACGCAGCCGCGCGGGAGAATGCGCTGGGACAACCCGAAAAAGCATCGTGAGGAATTCAATGGTGTTTCGATTTCGATATGGGGCGGGCGGCGATGGCTACCTGTCGATCGTCGGCGCGTGCCTGCTCGGGCTGGGCGCCGATCCCGCGGTAGCGCAGGACAAGCAGCACGAAGCCGGCCGCGACGCCGGCCGCGGCCGCCGCGGACACGGGCAAGCTCCCCATGGCGCAGCTCGAGGCGCTGGTCGCCCCGATCGCCCTCTATCCCGATCCCCTCCTGGCCCAGACCCTCGTCGCGTCCACTTACCCGCTGGAGATCATCCAGCTGCAGCAGTGGATGGCGAAGCACCCGGATCTCAAGGACAAGGCGCTGGCCGATTCGGTGGCGAAGCAGCCCTGGGACCCGAGCATCCAGTCGATGGCCGTGGTCCCCGAGGTGGTCAAGCGGCTCGCCGACGACATCCAGTGGACCACGGAGCTCGGCAACGCCTTCCTGGCGCAGCAGAACGAGGTGATGGATGCGGTGCAGGTGATGCGCAAGAAGGCGATGGACAATGGCGCCCTCAGCTCGAACGAGCAGCAGAAGGTCGATACCCAGGTCGTCGAGAAGCAGACGGTGATCGTCGTGCAGCCCACCAATCCTGAGGTCGTCTACGTCCCGGTCGTACAGTCCGACGGTAGTGTACGGCCCGCCGGCCTACTATCCCTATCCTCCCATCTACTACCCGCCGCCACCGCCGCCGGGCGCGTACCTCGTCGCCTTCACGGTGGGCGTGGCGTGGAGGTCGGCTGTCTGGGGGGGCTCCTGCTGCTACGCCGGCTGGGGGCACAGCAACAATACGGTCATCATCAACAACAACAACAATTTCAACCAGATCAACCACAACGGTGGCGGCGGCAACAACAACTGGCAGCACAACCCGTCGCATCGGGGCGGGACGCCCTACCCGAACAACTCGACGGCCAACAAGTATGGCGGCCAGGCTGGCGGCGCGGGGGGACGGAGCCCCGAGCGCCAGCACCCGACCGGCTGGCGGCACGGGGCAGGCGGGGGGCGCCGGCGGTCGGGCACCGAGCGCAGGCACCCAGCCGGCTGGAGGCGCGGGGGGACGGGCTCCCACCGCGAGCACCAAGCCCGCCGGCGGCGCAGGCCAAACCGGTGGCGGGAGCGCGCGAGTCCCGAGCGCCAGCACCCAGCCGGCGAGGGGCACGGGCGCCAACCAGGTCGGCGGCCGTGATGTGCCGAGTTCGAAGGGCGGCCAGAGCGGGTTCAGCGGCGGCCAGGGTGGGTACAGCGGCTCGAGCGCCCGGGCGAGCAGCTCGCGCGGTGCGTCGAGCATGGGCGGCAGCAGCTATGGCGGCTCGCGAGGTGGCGGCGGCGGCTCACGGGGTGGCGGAGGGCGCCGATAATGAGGACCATGACCATGCGATTCCCCTATCGGCTCGGCCTCGCGGTCGCGCTCTGCGGCCTCGTCACGGCGTGCGGCGACCGGAAGGGCCCCGCGTCGTCGGTGCCGGAACGGACGTTTGCGACGCCCGAGGAGGCGGTGACCGCGCTCGTCGCCGCGGCGGAGCGGTTCGACGTGCCGGAGTTGAAGGCGATCCTCGGGCCCGGACGGGGAGCCGCTGGTGGCGACCGCGGACACGGTGCTGGATCGCAACAACGCCGCGGCCTTCGCGGCGGAAGCCCGGGTGCGACAGCGGCTCGAGTTCGATTCCGCCCACACCGCTGCGATCCTCAACGTCGGCGCCGAGGACTGGCCGATGCCGGTCCCGATCGTCGAGCGGGGCGGCGTCTGGTATTTCGACGCCGCCGCGGGGAAGGAAGAGATCCTCCGTCGGCGTATCGGCCAGAACGAACTCGACGCGATCACGGTATGTCTCGGCTTCGTCGAGGCCGAGCGCGAGTACGCGCTCGTGCGGCACGACGGATCGCTCCTCAACCAGTACGCGCAGCGCATCATCAGCACGCCTGGCACGCAGGACGGCCTGGCGTGGCAGAACGCGGACGGCACCTGGGGTGGCCCGGTCGGCGAGAACATTGCCCGCGTCATCGCCGAGGGCTACACCGATCGCAGCCAGCCGTTTCACGGCTACTACTACAAGGTCCTCAAGGGCCAGGGGCCCGACGCGCCGCTCGGCGAGATGAACTTCATGGTGGAAGGGGCAATGATCGGCGGCTTCGCCCTCGTCGCCGCGCCGGCGGAGTACGGGGTTACCGGCATCCAGACCTTCATCGTGAGCTGGGAAGGCGTGGTCTACGAGAAGGACCTGGGCGAGACGACGCTGGAGTCCTTCCGCGCGATGGAGCTCTACAACCCGGACTCGACCTGGACGGCGGTGGTACAGCCCTGACCGCGGATTCGCCGAAACTCCGGCAGTCCCATGACCGAGGCCCTCCGACAGGAGGGCCTCAGTCGTTTCAGCGCTGGCAGGCTCAACGCGGCTCGGGCGGAGGTGGGCCCGCAGCGCCTGCCAGCCGATCCAGAGGGCGGCGATCGCGAGCACGGTGCCGACGAACCGGATGTCCCGGGCAATGAGCGCGTCGCGGTTGAGCACACCCCACTCGCTCAGGAGGTAGTTCCAGTCATGCTCACCGCCGCCGACCAGCGGCAGCTCCATGGCCCGGGCGTCGGCGACATAGCGGGCGATGTTCCAGCAGTTCTGTCCCGTCCACCAGAGCGGGATGCTGGCGGCGTGGCGGTCGCCGCGGCGCCAGAAGTAGACCACGAAGGCCAGCGGCATGAGCAGCTGCAGCAGGGTGCCGCCGAGGGCCGTGAGGACGTCTCCGCCCCAGGCGAACACGAGGTGGCCTGTCTCGTGGATCGGCAGGTCGACGGCGTCGAGCAGGTGGTACCGATCGGGGGTCCGCAGGTACCAGACGCTGTAGAGTGCCAGCGCCACCGTCAATGCGCGACGCCACGCGCGCTCGGCGCCGGAGATCGTGCTCACGCGCCCTTGTTCTTGTCGTCCCAGCGCATCGGCTCCCAGAGCTCGACCTTGTTGCCATCGGGGTCCATGATCCACGCAAACTTGCCGTTCTCGTGGGATTCGGGCCCCTGGATGACCTCCACGCCGCCCGCGCGCAGACTGCTCCAGCATCTCGCCGAGGTTATCGACCCGGTAGTTGATCATGAACGACGAATGGCTCGGGCTGAACCACTTGCTGTCCTTCTGGGCGACGTGCCACACGGTCAGGCCGTGATCATCGGCCTTGTCGTCCGGCCATTTGAGGATGGCGCCGCCAAAGTCCTCCAGCGCCAGGCCCAGGTGCGCCTGATACCAGGCCGCCAGTGCGGCGTGGTCGCCTGTGCTCTTGAAGAAGACGCCGCCGATTCCGGTGATCTTTGCCATCGTTGCCCCCTGGTGTTCAGCCGGTAGACGAAGGAATGGCGCGTGAGCGCGCGCTGAGTGTCGTGGCCTCGGCCGCACGCCGTGACCACTGCCACAAGCCGGCGGTGACCTCGCGTGGGAGGCGATGCCCAAGGGCCCGGGCCGCCAGCACGACCTGTCCACGGTGATGTGCTTCGTGGGCGACGAAATAGCTGAGGACGTGCCCGACGTCCAGCGGAAGATTGCGCCACCGATAGGACCGGGTCGCCGGGATATTCCCACCGTAATCACAGCCGAGTTGCAGGAGATGGGCGATCCCGTTCCCGCTGCGTCGCAGGGCGGGCAGGAGCTGCCTGGCTGTGATCCTCCGCCGATCAACCGAGGCTGGCACGGGTTGGCCGTGGGGCACGCCGAGGGTCCTGATCCACATGCACCGCGCGTTGTGAATGTGGCCGGCGATCATGCGGACCGTGCGGCGCGGTGCCCCTGGCAGGGAGGCGACCCAGAGGTCGGGCGGCAACTGCAGCTCCCGTCATTCGTGCAGCACCTCTCCGTGCTCGAGCGGAGCCGGCTGGTGCGGTCGACAAAGCGCGGGCGCGTGCGGACGTACGAAATCGCACCCGAACGGTTCGCGGTGGTCGAAGACTGGCTGACCGCGCGTCGCCGGTTGTGGGAAGCCCGGCTGGACCGGTTCGACCAATACGTCAACGACCTCAAGGCAAAGGAATCAGAGTCATGAGCACGCACGCGACCTTCAATCCACAATTTGATTTCGCGATCGAACGGTTCATTGACGCGCCAGCGAGGCTCGTCTGGGAAGCGCTGACGAAACCGGAGCACCTGAAGGAGTGGTACATGCCCAAGCCCTGGGGGCGTGTGTCGCGAGCCGAAATGGATCTGCGACCGGGCGGCATCTTCAGCATCGACATCGCCGTCGGAGACGGTCAGGATTCTCCCAACCTCGGCTGTTTCTGGAGGTCGTTCCGATGGAGCGGCTGGCCTGGACCTCCATGTTGTTCCCCGGCTATCGTCCGGCCGTCTTTGACGACATTCCGATCACCGCCATCGTGACGATGGAACCGTCGGGAACCGGCACCCGCTACGTCTTCACGGCGCTGCACCGGGATGAAGCGGATCTCGAGACCAACAAGGCGTCGGGCTTTTACCAGGGCACCGAGATCGCCGTCGATCAGTTCGTGGCGCACGTGCTCGGAATGAAGTAGCACGCGACAACATTTCGGAGACAGGACAAACGACCATGCCCACCCGCAAGAGCGACAAGACGTCCGCCCCCGCCGCCCAGAAGCCGGCCAAGCGCGCGGCAGCACACGGCAAGGCTGCCACGACGCTGCCGGAAAGCATGCTCACTGGCAAAGCAAGCCCCGCGAAGGCCGCAGACGGTGACAAGCCAGTCTTCGCGTACATCGCCAGCCTGCCGCAGCCGCAGCGCGGCATCGCCGAACGAGTCGATGCCCTGGCGGCAAGGGCGCTGCCCGGCCTCCAGCGCTCCGTGAAGTGGGGCATGTCCTACTATGGCGTCGGCGACGGCTGGTGCTTCTGTTGCGGCGGCTTCGCAAAACACGTCAAGCTCATGTTCATCAACGGCACGGCGCTCACGCCGGTGCCGCCGGTGGCGCCGGTGGCGATGGGCAAGTCGACGCGGGGCGTGGAACTCGAATCCGAGGCCGACCTCAACGAACGCCAGATCGTGGCGTGGATGAAGCAGGTCGCGGCCCTCCCCGGCGTCGGGGGGAAGCGAAAGCGATGAGCCCGGCAGTACACCGGCAGCGTGAGCGCTGGCGCCTCAACTGCAAGTCCGACTCCCGGAGCCTCGACCGGCAAGCACTGCAGTGCGCGCGGGGCGCAATGCGCGGCATGAGCCGTACCCTCGAGGCCGTCGTTCCTCGCGCACGCCGTCAGGGCCGAGACAGAGCGACCTGACTCGACCGGAAGCGGTCGAGTTGAGGGTGCGAACGATAGCCCCTGGTGCGGCCCGCCAGCACGGCTTGGGCGAGGAGTGCCTCGCGCCAGAGTGCCACCAGCCCTCGGGGATCCAGGTATTGGGGATGAATCGACCAGAGCCGCATGGGAACCTGACGGCGGGAGCGGGCAAACCGAGCGACGGAATGCGGTCAGCGGCGCGGCGAGCAAGCAAAGGCCCTCCACCTGGAGGGCCTAAGTCGTTGCTGGGGCAAGAGGCGCCGGCGAGAATCGAACTCGCGAATAGAGGTTTTGCAGACCTCTGCCTTACCACTTGGCTACGGCGCCGGGAGGGTTAACATCGCTACCCGAAGGCCAATTCTCAAGGTTCCACCGACCCGACAGCGGAACTCCCGACCCTTCATCATCCGTACGGCCATTCATCCCAACCTCAGAGTCCCCGGATGATCCGTGGCACCCCCATCGGCGCCCTTACCCTGTTGTCGCTCCTGGCCACCCCCGCTGGTGCCCAGCAGGATGTGATGGTCATGCGGGCCGAGCGACTCGGCCCCGACCTCGCCGTCATTTCCGGATTCGCCAACGGCAACATCCTCGTCCTGACCGGCCCCGACGGGACCCTGCTGGTGGACGCCCAGAGCGCGCGCCGGGTGGGGCTCGCCGACTCCGTGCTCACCAGCCTCGGCGCCCCTCCCGTCCGCTGGGTCATCAACACCCACTACCACGGCGACCACACCGAAGGCAACGCCCTCTTCCGGAATCGCGGCGCCGAGATCATCGGGCAGGAACAGCTCCCGGTGCAGATGGCAAAGGACACCACCATCGCCTCCTGGGACGACTGGCACCGGACACCGGCCGACCTCGCTGCGATGCCGACCCGCACCTTCCGGGACTCACTGACGCTGCAGATCAACGGCCAGCGCGTTGTCGTCACCCACATTCCCTCCGCCCACACCGACGGCGACGCCATCGTCTGGCTGCCAGACGCCAACATCATCCACATCGGCGATCTTTTCGAGCACCTGGCGCCCCCGTTCATGGACTGGTGGGTGGGAGGCCGGCTGGAGGGCATGCTGGCCGGCGTCGACTGGGCTCTCGCACACAGCGACGGCGCCACCCGCATCGTCCCCGGGCACGGGCCGGTGGGGAACCGCGCCGAGTTGCTGGAGTATCGGGAGATGCTGATTGGCGTCAGCAGCGGGATCACGTCGGCGTTGCACGGTGGCGCGACGCTGGAGGAGGCACAGGCAGAGCCAGCCCGCCAACGCCTGGCAGTCGCAGCTCGGGAGCCAGCGCCGCATGGACCAGTTCGTGGCGCTGCTCTACCTCGGCCTTGCCGAATTCGAGTCCGCCGAGTTCAAGGCACGGCTCGCCCCGCGGTCGCCGGAGGCCACCCTCCCCTGGCTGATCGGCTGCTGGAGCACGACGCGAAACGGCGTCACCATCGAGGAGCGCTGGACGGTGGCCTCCAATGGATCGCTCGACGGACGGGGACGCACCCTGCGCGGCGGCAAGGTGGTCGGCTCGGAAACCGTCCGGATCACCGGCCAAGGAGACTCGCTGCGCTACACCGCCGACCCGTCGGGGCAGTCCGTCGCGACGTTCGCCGCCACCCAGGTCACCGACAGCAGCGTCACCTTTGCCAACCCCGCCCACGACTTCCCGACCCGGATCTCCTACCGCCGCGCCGGCCACGTCCGGCCTGCACGCCGAGATCGCCGGCCCCGGAACCGGCGGGGAGCGCGTGATCCCCTTCCCCTACGATGCGGCGGTCTGCGAGGACAATTAGTATTGGCCGGATGACACCCGCCCCCCCGGGCCGGCGCCTCCCGATCGCGGGGCCGGCGCATCCGCCCCCCTTCTGGCTCACCGCCGAGCACTTCGCCACCGCGCTGCTCTGGCTGCTGGTCGGCGCGATCGGGCTGATCGCCAGCGCGGGTGACCTCGCCGCCGGCAACTTTCTGTCGCCGCGCCTCCTCGCCGTCACCCACATCTTCACCCTCGGCGTGCTGACCACCACCATCTACGGCGCGCTCAACCAGTTCTTTCCCGGCGCCCTCGGCATCGCCATCCGCAGCATCCGGGTCGCACACTGGACCTGGGTCCTGCACACCGCCGGCACCCTCGCGCTGGTGACGGGCTTCTGGTTCTGGCGCCCCGCCCTGCTCGGCGTCGGCTGGCTCCTCCTCTTTGCCGGCGTCTTCGGCTCCAGCTGGAATCTCCTCCCCCAGCGCCGGAAGGCGCCCCGCGGACTCATCGTCGGCCGCTACGTCTCGGCGGGGCACATCGCCCTCGGGACGGCGATGCTCGTGGCCCTGGCACGGATCGGCAACAGTCTCGGCTGGTGGCCGATGGACCGGATGGCGGTCATCGCCAGCCACTTCCACCTCGCCGTCTTCGGCTTCGTGGTCTTCACCGCGGTCGGCGTCGGCAGCTGGATGCTCCCGATGTTCCTGCTCGCGGCCAGCGCCCCCACCTGGCCCCTCAAGTGGATCGGTCCCGTCGGCCTGGCCGGCCTGGCCACCCTGACCACCGGCGCGCTCGGCGGATGGTCGGTGGTCACCCGCACTCGGCGGCGCGCTGGTCCTGGCCAGCGCCCTCCTCTACCTGCTGCAGCTGGCACTCTACTTCCGCCACGCCGAGCGGCGGCCGATGGACCCGGCGATGGCGCACGTGGCACTCGGGGTGGCGCACTTTGCGGTGGCGGTGGTGCTGGGGGCGACGATCCTGCTGGGGAACGACGGCATGCGGAGCTGGACCACCTACGGGTTGCTGGCGATCGCGGGATGGCTGGTCCTGCTGGTGGTGGGGGTGCTCTACAAGATCCTGCCGTTCCTGGCGTGGATGAACCTCTTCGGGCCGCGTGCGGCGCAGGCCGGCGCCCCGACAGCAGGAGGACCTCACCTCGACGGCGATGGTGCGGCTCTCGCTCGCGTTGCTGGCGCTCGGCGTCTGGGGACTGGCGGGAGGAACGATGGCGGGCCACCGGCCCCTGGTCCTGGCCGGTGGGTCACTCTACCTGGCGGGGGTGCTGGCCGTGCTCGGGCAGTACGTGCGCATCCTCGTGCTCGCCCGCCCGGTCCCGGCTCAGCGGACCGTCACGCTGTCGACGAAGTAGTTCGTCTCGCCAAAACAGGTCCCTGGAACGCCCCGGTGCTCGGTGTAGTGCAGGGCCACGTGCTTGCCGATCGCCTCGCGAATCTGCTGGGCCACCGCGTCGTTGCGCACGCTGAAATCCCACAGCACCGGCATCACGCCGGGCACCGAGGTCATCGCCAGTTCGCCTTCGTACGTCTTGCAGATCCATCCCTTCTGCGAAAACTTCTGCACGATCCCCGCCCGTTCACCCTCCGAGTAGTTCCAGGTCAACGCCGCCCAGGTGTACAGCGCGAAGATGGCGATCGGGGCGAGCAGGATGCCGAACAGGATCAGCTTCGTCTTCCGCTTCAGGCCGCGGCGAGGGGACGCCGGCGCCGGTTCCGTCATAGGTGCTCCAGGGGTGTCGAGAGTGCCGAGTGGGTTGAAAGGTAGATGCCTGCCTGCCGGCGCGACAGCGTCAGTAGCTCGGCCGCTGGGCGTTGAGGCTGAAGGCGAAGCCGCGCCCAAGCGACACGACCCAGCCCGCCCCCACCGCATCGTTGGCGAAGCGCCAGGAGAGGTCCACCCGCGACACGATCCCGCGCGACGACCTCGATTGCGCGATCCGGAGCCCGATGCCGACGTCGGTGCCGGTGCGGGTCGGGCTGTTGCTCCACCAGGCGCCTCCGTAGTCCGCGTAGGCCGCGACCCCCAGGCTCACCACGCCGAAGAGGCGACGCCACAGCAGGCGCCGCACCTCCGCGGAGGTGAAGAAGGCGCGGTTCCCGGTGAAGCTGTGCACACCGAACGCCCGGGGGCCGCTGTTCAGCCCAAGGTCGAATTCGTACCCCGGGGCGGGGTCCACCAGCATGCCCCCGCTGCCGTGCATCACCAGGAGCAAGCTCGAATCGGGCATCCACGCCACCGTGGCGTTGAGCACAGTGCCGCCCGAGTCGACGCCGGCCGACGTGATCAGCCCGTCGGAAATCCCGTTGACCAGCACGATGCCGTTTCTGAACGTCGCGCCGGTGCGAAAGGTGGCGAAGAGCCCGACACCGGCGGTGTCGTAACCCAGGAAGGTCGGGGCCGCATACACGCCGCCGGACAGCGTGGTGCTGAGGTCGATGTCTTCCGTGAGGGAGAACGTCTGGAATCCCGTCCGCGCGACATACCGGACGTGACTCCATTCCAGGTAGCCCCCGACTGCCGCGTTCACCGTCCGCGGGATCGGCGTGGTGTCCGTCGCCGGCTGGTAGTTGTTGCGGATGACCTGCCCGAGCACGCCGCTGCGGATGTACGCCCGGCGTTTGCGGTAGAGGGCCCACCCGACCGTCCCGCGGATGGCGCCGAACCGGTGGGCAAGGCTGTCCACGGCGACGTCGTTGCCGTCGAGGTACTGATCGACGGACTCGGCGCGGTATTCCGCGGTGAGCAGGAAGCCGCGGCGGTCCTGGATCGAGTAAAAGGGACGGTTGACCCGGCCGTAGAGCACCGTTCCGTCCGAGCGGTTCTCCCAGCGCCCGGCCACGCCAATGCTGCTCCCGAGAAATCGGGATTGCGACCCCTCGAGCGCGAAGGTGGTGCGGACCGGGTCCGCCGAAAAGGAGACGCCCGCCCGGCTCGCCGTCCCGAGAAAATTGTCCTCGAAGAACGAGAGCCCGATGGAGACCTGGTTGCCCGTGGTCCGCAAGCGCCCCCCCGCGCGCGTGGTCCAGGCGTCGCGCGTCACCACCTGCATCGCCAGGCCGCTGTCGGTGCGGACCGAATCGATCCGGACATCGCGAAAGACGCCGAGGGAGCGGAGGTTGCGGGCCGACTCCGCTACCAGCACGGAGTCGTAGGGATCCCCGACCCGGAAGAGCAGTTCGCGGCGGATGACCTGGGGCTGTGTCCGGATGTGCAGGTTGTTGACGAGGCGCTGGGTCCAGTGATTCGCTTCCGCCGAATCAAAAATCTCCTGGCGGTTGAGCTCGATCTCGCGAATGAGCGGCGGCCGCGCCGGATCCCCCACCGCTTGCGCGGCGGCGACGGAGGGCAGGCACGACAGTGCGAGGACGAGGGAGAGGCGGCGGGCCAGAGGAGACTCCGGGAGCTCGATCGGATGTGAACGGGGGGGCAGGCGGCCCCAGTCCCGGTGTTGGGACGGAGGCTACCCCAAGCTCTCGAGCAGGCGCCAGAGCTCCACGGCGCTGAACTCGTTGAAGCGATGCAGAACGTCGGGCTCGCTCCACTCCAGGAGGATCCAGGCCGTGCTGCGCGTCTGCTCGCCCTGGAGAAAATGCACCCGGCCGGCCACTGTCTTTCCCTGGGGCCGGGTTTCCAGAAAGACCTGCCACCGTTCGTCCGCGCGGCCCAGATCGCCGAGGTGACGGGCCATCGGCGCCTCGGGCAGCGCGGCCGGCAAGGGGTGCTGCGGCTGTCCCATGGTACCCTCCGAGATGCCCTCACGGTAACGACATCGGGCATCGGGCGCCAGCATTCCGCGCTGCCACACCCCCCGGGGGTGGTTAGATTGGGACCCAGATGTCACCCCGGACCGCCTGCGCCGCCTGCGGCACCGCCTCCGACGGCGCCTTTTGCCCTCACTGCGGGGCCCCACTCGCGGGGGGTGCCTCCCAACCGCGGGAGCGCCGCGCCTGGCTGGCGGCTGCCGTGGTGTCCGTGACCGCGGTGGCCGTCGTGGCATTCGGAGTGGTCCGAAGCCCACCCAACAGCGGTCCGCCCGCCAACGCGAGCGCGGGTGGCGCGCCGATCGGAGGCGTCCCGCTCCCCGACCTGAACGGACTGGGCCCCGAGGAGCGGTTTGCCCAGCTCTTCGACCGCCTGATGCGGGCGGGTGCCGAGTGGGACAGCGCGACCGTGGCGGCGCTGTCGCCGCTGGCGGTGGCGGCGTATGCGGAGCTCGATTCGGCAGACGCCGACACTCGGTTTCACGCGGGGCTGATCGCCATCCAGATCGGGAATTTTCCGGGCGCGCGCGCCCTGGCCGACACGATCGAAGCGCGCGACCCCGGGCATCTCTTCGGCCCGATCCTGATCGGCGCCCTGGCGCGCCTGGAGGGCGACACCGTCGCCTACCGGAAAGCACTCGACCGGTTTCGGGAGTGGGCGCCCGACGAGACTGGCCCGAACTGACCGACCGGAATACGTCGAGCACCGACAACTTCTCACCGAAGTTCAGCAGGCAGCGGAGACCCAGTGACCCGGACCATTCACGTCGCCCACAGCCCTGATTCCGACGATGCGTTCATGTTCTACGCGCTCGCCGAAGGAAAGCTCGACACCGGCGACCTGCGCTACGAGCACGAACTCTCGGATATCGAATCCCTGAACCGCCGGGCCCTGAAGGCCGAACTCGAGGTGTCGGCGGTCTCGATCCACGCCTATGCGCACCTGCACCGGACCTACGCCCTGCTGGCCAGCGGCTCCTCCATGGGCGACGGCTACGGACCGCGTCTGGTGAGCTCGACCCCCGCACCGGCCGACCCGCGGGAGGCGCTCCGCGGACTCCGGGTGGGCATCCCGGGGACGTTGACCACCGCCGCCCTGGCGTTGCGACTTTATCAGCCCGCCGTCACCGAAGTCATCCTCCCGTTCGACCAGATCGAGGCCGCCGTCCATGCGGGCGACGTGGACGTCGGCCTCCTGATTCACGAAGGGCAGCTGACGTATGCCGACGACGGCCTCCAGCTCTGGGAGGATCTCGGCGCGTGGTGGGGGCGGGAGACCGGCCTGCCGCTGCCCCTCGGCGGGAACGTGGTGCGGCGCGACCTCGGCGCCGAACTGACGGCGCAGGTGGCGCGCGACCTCCGGATGAGCATCGAGTACGCCCTGGCGCACCGGCAGCCCGCACTGGAGCACGCCAAGCAGTACAATCGTGGCATAGGGGACGAGCGGACCGACGCATTCGTCGGGATGTACGTGAACGACTGGACCGTGGACTACGGCCCGCGGGGGCGCGAGGCGGTACAACTGCTGCTCGACCGGGCCTTCGCGGCCGGCCTCATCCCGGAACAGGTCGTGGCGGAGTTCGTCGGATAAGCTAGGTTTCCTGCGTCCCCCCCATACCGGAGGGTGCCCGTGTCGATGCAAGAGAGCCCGGCGTCACTGCTGGTCGTTGACGACGAAGAGTCGATCCGCACCGCGCTTGCGCGCTACCTCACCCAGCAGGGCTACGAGGTCAGCACCGCCGCTTCCGGGGAGGAGGCGCTTGCCGTTCTCGGGCGGCAGAAGATCGCGGGCATGCTGCTCGATGTCCGCATGCCGGGCCTCAGCGGGATCGACCTGGTCCCCCAGGCGCTCGAGCTGGAAACCCACCTCGCGATCCTGATGCTCACCGCCGTCACCGACGCGACGACCGCCGCCCTCTGCATGCAGCGGGGCGCCTTCGAATACCTCATCAAGCCGATCGACCTGGTGGACCTCGGGCGGGCGCTGGAGCGGGCCATGCGCCGGCGCGCCACCCAGATGGAAACCGCGCAGGTCAACCAGTGGCTGAAGGAAGAGGTGGCCATCCGGGCGGCGGAAGTGCGGCGCGAGCGGGCGACCCTGGAGCGCGTCACGATTGCCACCCTGGAAGTGCTGGTCAACGCGCTGGAGGCAAAGGACCCTTTCTCCCGGGGGCATTCCGCACGGGTCGCCGATCTCTCCGCGATGATCGCCGCCGAGCTGCAGCTTTCCGACGAGGACATCGAAGTCATCCGCACGGCGGGCCGCCTGCACGATATCGGCAAGATCGGCATTCGCGAGGAAGTCCTCGCCAAGCAGGGTCCCCTGACGCCCCACGAGTATGAGCACGTCAAGGATCACGTAATCATCGGGACGCAGATCCTCGCGCCGCTCGCCCACCTGCACAACGCGATCGTGTGCATCCGGAGCCATCATGAGCGGTGGGACGGGGACGGCTACCCCGACGGCCTCAAGGGCGAGGACATTCCCCTCGGTGCGCGGATCCTCGGTATCGCTGAGATCTTCGATGCACTGACGACTTCCCGCCCCTACCAGGAAAAAATGCCGGCGAACTTCGCGGTAGACCGGATCCGGGACCTCGCTGGCAGCGTGGTGGACCCCTCGATCTTTGCCGGCCTGGAGGCCGTCATCGCGCGTCGGCAGACGCTGGTCTTCCTCGAAGACAACAACCCCACCTGACGCGCCTTCGCGCCGCATGATGGCGCGATTCGTGCACCTCATTGCACGGCTGACCCCCGCCATGGACCGGCGGAGGCGCCGGCAAGCATTACTTCGCAACACATTGTGCCCTAACACCTTGGAGCGCCAGCCGCCCTATGGCGAAGCTAATCCTCGTCATTGATGATGGCCCGGAACAGCGCCGGTTCCTGGAGCGGACGCTCACGGCCGCGGGGTACCGGGTGGTCACTGCGCCCGATGGGACCGCCGGCACTGCCGCGGCCCGCTCCCTCCTGCCCGACCTGGTCATCCTCGACGTGATGATGCCTGGGATGAACGGCTATCAGGTCTGCCGTGCCCTCAAAGGGGACCCGGTAACAGCGGACCGGCCGATTCTTGTCCTGACCGCCAAGGATGAGCCGGCCGATCATTTCTGGGCCCGGGAGGTGGGGGCCGACGATTTCCTCACCAAGCCGGTGGATCTCCCCGAGCTGATTCGGCGAATCGAAGACCTGACGGAGCATCGGTGATCACCCTTCCGATGATCCTCGGCCTCGCAGCGGTGATGGCCGGGATCGGTTTTCTGGCCGTCCTTTCCTGGCTGGTCTACACCTCCTACCTCAATCGCCTCGAGCGCCGGCTGGCGTACCGCAAGGGGCTCTATCGCGATCTCGTGACCGGGCTCGCGCTGCGTGACCGTGCCCTGCTGGAACCCCAGCTCCGCGAGCTGGCCACCCTCAAGGACTTCGAGGCGCTCGAAGCGGTGCTCGAAGAGCAGGCGCGCGGCGCCACGGAACGGCCGGGGTGGCTGCTCGACGCCTACGACCGGCTGGGGCTGGTCGACAAGTACGTCACGCGACTCCGCACCGCGACCAAGTGGCGGGAGCGGGCGTTCGCCGCGGAACTCCTCGGTCGGGTCGGCAACGCGAAGGCGGTGCCCGCCCTTCTCGACACCGTCGCGGCCACCCGGACCGAGGACGCCGATGTCCGCGAAATCGCGCTCCGGGCCCTCGCGCGCATCGGCGACCCGCGCGCCGTGGCTCCGCTGGTGGAGGCGCTGAAAGACTCCGAGGTGTGGCTGGTCCCGCGCATCGCCGACATCCTGACGCGGCACGGTGCCCTTTCCGTGGACCCGATGATCGCCTTCCTGGAGGATCCCGCACGCCACCCCGCCAGGGCGTGGGCCGCCAGCATCCTGGGGGAGGTCGGCGCCGCCCGGGCCTTCCCCGCCCTGGTGCGTGCCCTCACCGATCTCGACGACGAAGTCCGCGCCAAGAGCGCCAGCGCCCTCGGACGGATCGGCGACGGCCGCGCCGTCGGCTACCTGCTGGATCACCTGCTCAGCGACCCCGCCCCGTTCGTGCGCGCGCGGATCGCGCACGCACTGGGGCAGTTTGACGAGCCCGAAGTGGTCGAACGGCTGGTCCGCGCCCTCGGCGATCCGGCGTGGTGGGTACGGATGCGGAGCGTCGAGGCGCTGGAGCAGGTGGGCGCGCAGGCCGAGGGCCCCCTGCTGCTGGCGCTGGATGACGTCGACCCGGAAATCCGGATCCGCGCCGCGGTCGCCCTCGAGCGCCTTGGCGTCCCTGCCCGACTGATCGCGGCCATCGAGCAGGACGAAAACGCCTCCGAGGCAACCGAGACGCTCGCCCGGTTCGGCACCGCCGGCGCGCGGGAGCTGCTGGCCGAAGGGCTGGCGCATCCCGCTACGGCCGTGCGTGCCGCGATGCTTGAAGCGACGCGTCGGGCCGCCCGGCGCGACCTCGCCGCGGAGTTGATGGTGGTCTCACGCACCGATGCGGACGCCGCGTTGCGCGCCGCCGCCTTCGACGTGCTGCGCACGCTGGGCGTCACGGAGGGAATCGCCGCCGCGCTCGACCACCTGAACGACCCGGACCAGCGGGTCCGGACGGCCGCGATGCTGCTGGTGGGGCAGCTGGGTGGGCCGGAACTCGCCGGGCAGATCCGCCCCCGCACCGCCGACCCCGACCCCGCCGTCCGTGCCGCCACCGCCACCGCACTCGGCCTGACCCAGGCGCGGGAAGCGGCCGACGATTTCATCCGACTGCTCAAGGACCCTGTCGCGTCGGTGCGCTCGGCCGCGGCGCGGGGGGCCGCTGACGCCAACGTGCGCGAAGCCGGCAGCACCCTGCTCGGCATGCTCACGGACACCGACCAGGGGGTGCAGCAGGAGGCGGTGCTCGCGCTGGGGCGGTTGGGTGATTCCTCTATCGCGGTCACGCTCCTGAACCATCTGGCAGGCGCCGCTCCGGCGCTGCGCGGAGCACTCGCGGCGGCGATTGCGCGGCTCGACATCGCGCAGGTTCCCGCGCTCCTCGACCGGCTGGTCGAGAGTGGCGACCGCGAAAGCAAGCTCGCGGTCGTGAAGACGATTGCCCAGCTCCGCACCGCCGTCGGCCCCTCGATTCTCGGCATCCTCTGGCGCGACCCGGACCCGGCGATTCGTGCCGCCACCGCCGAAGCACTCGGCCGCCTTGGCGGCACCGAGGCAGTCCGGCTGCTGTCGGGCGGGGTCGACGACCCGGACGACACGGTCCGCGCCCGTTCCGTCGATGCGCTGGCACGTCTCGGCGGCGCCGAGGCGGGGGCGGCCCTGCTGGTCCTGCTGCAGCGGGATCCGTCACCCCGGGTGCAAGAACGCTCCGCACTCGCCACCGGGCTCCTGCGCACCACGGGCGGCGAGGAGACGTTGCTCGCCGTAAGCGGGCAGGCGGACGCCCCGCTCGAAGTGCGTGCAGCGGCGCTGCTGGCGCTCGGCGGCTACGACCAGGAGAGCATGGTCGGCCACCTGGTCGCGATGTCCGACAATCGTGAGCTTCGCGATTTCCTGGCCAGCCGGATCAGGCACGACGCCGAATACCGACTCCTGGCCCAGCGGCTCGGCGCGTCCCGCCACGTCGAACTGCAGGCGCTGGCGGCCACCACGCGCGAAGACATGGAATCGTCGCTCACCGAAGGGATCCGCGGCGCCCTCGATCCGGCGGAGCGACTGCGCCTGGTGAGCGGGCTTCGTGCCTTCCAGGGTGACCGCAGCCGGAACGCCTTGCAGCAGGTCGTGCGCAGCGACCCGAATCCCGCGGTCCGGTCGGCCGCGCTCACGGCTGTCGGGGGCATGCTGGATCAGGCCGAGCTGGAACGCGTCGCCATCCGGGCGCTCTCCGACCCGGATCCGAGCGTCCGGCACACGGCGGTGTCTCTCTTCGCCCGCATCGCGCCGGACCGTGCGCTGCCCAGCTTGATCCGCATGCTGCAGCCCGACGACGAGGACCCGGTGGTTCTGCAGGCAGTGGCGAATCAAGCCGAGGCGAGCTTCGATAGTTTTGTCGACCTGACACTGGGGTTGAGTGCCGGCGGATCGGAGCTGATCGCCGTCTCGAAGGTGGCCCGCTACATCCGGCACCCGCACTTGCCCGCGCTGCTCCCGCCGATGGCCTCCAGCCGGGTGCCGGAAGTGCGGGAGTCGCTGGTGCGCCTCTGGTGGCACCGTCCCGACCTGCTCGACCGCGGCCTCCTCGAGAGCCTGGCCCAGGATCCGGTGGTGGCGGTTCGCATCGCGGTCGCGGCCGCCTGCGCCGCGGGAAATGCGCCCGACGGCCTGACGACGCTCTCGGCCGATCCCGCGGAAGCGGTGCGGGCCATGGCGGCGGTGGCGGGGCTCCTGACCGGCGCACGGAAGAGCCTGCCGACGGAACTACCCCGGGCGACGCTCGCCGAGGCGGCATCGACGGTGCTCCCGTTGGCGGAGCTGCTGCGGCGCGCAGCCGATACGGCGGCGGGCCAACGCAGGGCGGTGGGAATCGTCCTCGCGCTGCGGAATGACCCGGCCGCCCATCGCATGGCCGAGGAAGATCCGGTGCCGGGTGTGCGGACGGCCGTCCACGCCGCGCTGCCGGAGGCCTGATGCAGGGGACCTTCCTGGCGGCCCTCACCGCCGTTGCCCTCGCGGCACAGCCGTTCTTTCTGGGCTACTTCCTGCTCTACAACACCTACACCCTGCTCCTCATCGTCCTCTCGGCGCGGCAGGTGCGGCGGAAGGTGGCGGGCCACTTCATCGAGGACCTCGACCTCATCGACGACAGCGGCTCGACCAAGCCGCTGACGATGATCGTGCCGGCGTTCAACGAGGAAGTCACCATCGTCGATTCGGTGACCAACCTGATCCACTGCGACTATCCGCGCTTCGAAGTCGTGGTGGTCAACGACGGCTCGAGCGACGAGACGCTGGAGCGGCTGAAGCGCGCCTTCAAGCTGCGGCGCACCGACTTGCCGTACCGGGAAGCGATCGGCACGGCACGGGTCCGGGCGCTCTACGAATCGACGGCGGTCCTGCCCCCGGGAGTGCTGCGGCTGGTGGTGATCGACAAGGAGAACGCCGGCAAGGCGGACGCGCTGAACGTCGGTGTCAACGCGTCCACGGCGCCGTATTTCGTCTGCCTCGACGCCGACTCCATTCTCGACCAGCGGGCGCTGAAAGAGATGATGCGGGTCATCCAGGAAGACCCGCGGGTGGTCGCGGTCGGCGGGCAGGTGGCCATCGCCAACGGCTGCACGATCCGGAACGGGCGGGTGGTGAGCGTGGGACTGCCAAAGCATCCGCTGGCACGGTTCCAGATGGTCGAGTACCTCCGCTCCTTCACCACTGGGCGGACCGGGCTCGACCGGCTCGACTCGATCCTCATCCTCTCGGGGGTGTTCGCCGTCTTCGAAAAGGAGACGGTGATTCGGGCCGGGGGCTACCTGACGCCGTTCGTGCGGCACCGGATCGTGCAGGAGTACATCGAGGCGCGGGCGGGCACCGTTTGCGAGGACATGGAAATCGTGGTGCGGCTCCACCGGTACGTCCGCGACAAGCAGCTCGACCGGCGGATCGCCTTTCTGCCCCATCCCGTGGCCTGGACCGAGGTGCCCGAATCGCTCGACTCGCTCCGCAAGCAGCGCGGACGATGGTACCGCGGGCTCCGCGAGTCACTCTTCTATCACCGCGCCATGCTGCTCCGGCGCCGGTTCGGCCGGATCGGGAACTTCGCCCTGCCCGCGTTCTGGCTGTTCGAGTACTACGGACCGATGATCGAAGTGGCGGGGTATGTGCTGTTCGCGTTCCTCCTGCTGGTGCAGTGGCTCTTCGGCATGTCCCTGATCAACTGGCCCTTTGCCGTCGCCTTCTTCCTGGCAGCGTTCGGGTACGGCATGCTGGTGAACCTTTTCGCCGTACTGGTCGGCGCCTGGCGCTTCCGGTTTGGCCTGGCGGACCGCCTGCAGCGCGGCCTGCTGCCGTTCGGGCGGCGCCGCGACGTGCTGGTCCTGCTGGGCTACGCCATCCTGGAGAACGTGCCCTTCAGCTTCCGCCACATTACTCTGTATTGGCGCCTGCGTGGTCTGCTCGACGCCTGGCGGGGCAAGACGACGTGGGAAAAATTCGCGCGGGTGGGGTTTCGTACCGAGACGGAGGCCGCACGTGGCTGAACGGAGCGCATTGCGCATCCTGGTGGTGGACGACGATCCAGCGATGGTCCGACTCGCGGCCGCGGCGCTGACCGCGCACGGCTTCACCGATCTCGAGCACGTGGCCACCGGACGGGACGCGCTGCTGGCCGCCGCCCGCGCCGACGTGCTTCTGCTCGACCAGAACCTTCCCGACCTGGCCGGGAGCGAGGTCCTTCTCGCCCTCCGTGCGTGGCCGGAACCGCCCAGCGTGGTGATGGTGACGGGCTTCGGCAGCGAGACCTTTGCCGCGGAGGCGCTACGGGCCGGGGCCGAAGACTACCTCGTCAAGGACGCGTCGCTGCCGGCCATGCTCCCCGAGGTCGTGGAACGGGTGCGCCGGACCCGTTCGTTGCGCGAGGCGCTGGCCACCGCCGAGCGGGAGCTGCTCCACGTCGAGCGCCGAGCGGCGGTCGGCGAGATGACCGTGACGCTGCACCACGAGATCAACAACCCCCTGATGGCGGCATCGGCGGAAATGGAACTCCTCCTCGGCGGGGAGGACCCCCTGAGCGCGACCCAGCGGCGATCGCTGGAGACGGTCCGGGGCATGCTCGAGCGCATCCGGGAAATTGTGAAGCAGGCGGGCGAACTGCGGCGGGCGGCCACCTCGGAGTACGCCCCAGGGGTCCAGATGATCGACCTGCAGGCGAGCGGCCGACCGGAGGTGCTGCCCCGGGGCCGGGCGTTGGTGCTCGTGCCAGAAGAAGGCACGGCCCGGGTCGTGGAGTCGCTTGCGCGCCGCGCGGGGTTTTCCGTCCACCGCGTCGCCGGACCGGGGGTGCTGGGCGCGGCCGCCCAGGGATTCGACGTGTCGCTTGTCGTGGTGGCGGAGCGCTCGCTGCCGACGAATCTCCCGGCCCCCGCCGAACGTCCCTATCAGCTCTTTGTCCTGCAGGATGGCGACGGAGCCGCCGCCCGGGCCGCGGAGCCGACCGAGATCCTGGGGCTCCCCCTCGATCCTGAAGGACTGGCCGCGGCGCTCTCGCTCCCGGACCCCGCCTAGGCGGGCCCCACCAGCCCCTCGCGCTTGGCGGCCTGAAAGGCCATCGCCTTCAGGCGGGCCACCCGGAGGCGGATGGGCGGGTGGGAGGCGAGGATGTCGCCCAGCAGCCCTTCGCGCTCGCTGAATCTTCGCTCGGCCGGATCCACGATGCACAGGTGGGCGGCCCCCTGCGTGATGCTCCTGGTCGGGGCGGACGCGGCGTCCAGCTTTTCGAGCGCCCGCGCGAGCGCCTCCGGATGCCGGGTCAACTGCGCCGCCGTCGCGTCCGCCAGGTATTCGCGCTTCCGGCTGACCGCCATGGCCAGGAGTCGAGTCACCACCGGCGCGATCAACAGCGTGAACACCCAGAGCACGAGGAGCACGACGGCCAGCGGGTTGCCCCCCTTCCCCCCACTCCGGCCCCCGCCCCGCGAGGACCCGCCCACCCGGCCCCCCATGCGCAACGAGCGGCCGACCGCATCCGACAGCAGCGCCACCGCCCCCAGCATCCCCGCGAGCAGCGTCATCAGCTTCACGTCGTCGTTCTGGATGTGGGACATCTCGTGCGCGACCACCCCCTGGAGTTCGTCGCGGTCGAGGGCGGCCAGCAACCCCTCCGTCACGGCGATGCTGGCGTGCTGCGGGTCGTGGCCGGTCGCGAAGGCGTTGAGGTCCGGATCGGGGACGACCCAGACGGTCGGCTTCGGCAGGCCGGCCGCGATCGCCATCTCCTCGGCCACATTCATCAGTTGCAACTGCACCGCGGACGCTGGGGTGACCACTTCCCACGCGCCGGCCGCCAGGAGGACGCGGCGCGGGCCGGTTTTCCAGGAGAAGTAGCAGAGGCCGCCGGCGGCGGCCGTCGTCAGCAGGCCGATGAAGGGAACGAGGTGACGGTAGGCGCCGGGCTCGGCCCCGGCGGTCAGCAGGTAGAAGGCGTAATCGCCGCCGAACCCCACCCACGCGAAGAACAGCACGAACCCGGCAACCAACCAGGCCGACCGACGGCGGTTGGCGGCCTGCTGGGCAAAGAGGTTCGCGTCGCTCACGCGCCCGGAGGACGGGTGGACAGGTCGACGGTCGGGACCGCGCGCTCCTGCTCATCGACGATCACCCAGAGATCCGCCGGCGAGGCCTTGGCGATGCCCGCCACGAGGTTGGTGGGGAACTGCTGCTGCGCCGTGTTGTAGCCGGTGGCGGCGTCGTTGTAGTGCTGCCGAGAGAACCCGATCCGGTTTTCCGTGCTGGTCAGTTCCTCCTGCAACTGCAGCACGTTGGCGGTGGCCTTGAGGTCCGGATAGTTCTCCATCAGCGCGAAGAGCTTCCCGAGCGCCTGCGTCAGCTGCCCTTCGGCGGCCGCCGTGGCCTTGACCCCCTGGGCGCCCATTGCCCGGGCGCGCGCATCGATGACGGCTTCCATCGTGCCGCGCTCGTAGTCCATCGCGCCCTTGACGGTGTTGACCAGGTTGGGAATGAGGTCGTGCCGCCGCTTGAGCTGCACGTCGATTTGCGTCCACGCATTCTGGGTCTGGTTCTTCAGGCTGATCAGCCCGTTGTACGCACCGACCCCCCACAGCAGGATCGCCACGAGTACCACGAAGAAGATGATCGTCGTCATGCCAGGCTCCGGAAAGAGAGTGACGAACTCACTGCGCAGGCGGAGCGCCGGACCCCGCCTGGTCGAGCAGCCGCGCGATGTCCCGCGCCAGCGCGGCCTCGGCGCCCGGCACCTGCAGCGCGGGATGTCGCTCGTCGAGGAGCAGTTCGACCCCGGGGCCGCACGGCACTCGGCGGCACGTGGTGGGCCGCGGCGCCTGACCGGGGAGCGGTAGGGCCGACTGCATGGCGCGCGCGACGCGTCCTCGCGGCTCGTGCGTGCCCGGACTCGACAGGACCCGTTCCGGCATCGGCAGCGCCGGGCCAAGCGCGCTCGCGACCCGCCGCTCGAGCATGTCCCCCGCCAGTTCTGCCAGTTCCTTGCCCAGCGAATCGAGCGTGGCCCCCTCCATCTGCCGCAACTTGATGGCGAGTACCTGCAGGAGATGGCGATAGCCGTAGGTGGCCGCCGTTCCCCGCCCCTCCGGCGGGCTCACCAGGCCGCGCGCCACGTAGAACCGGATCGTCCGCTCCCCCGGGAGGGCGCGCGCCGCCGCGTTGACCGGCACGATGTTGGATGCGTCGAGCAGCGCGCCGGCCAGCGACGCGAGATCGCGCAGGCTCCACGGGGCCAGCGCACGATAGGCGCGGAGGGCGACCAGCGGGTCGGCACCCGAGAGCGAAGCCAGCCCCGAGGGGAATGTCATGCGGAGGATCCGGAGGAATTTGAACGAGCGTCGGGCGCGGCCAGCATCGCGCGCACCAGGTCGGTCAGCTCGAGAAGGTCGAACGGTTTCGGGATCAGGTGCGCCCCACGGCACGCCGCCGGGAGCGCCTCGACGGTGAGGTGCGGGTCCCCGGTCACGAACACCAATCGTCCGGTGAGCGCGGGCCAGCGCGCGACGATCTCCGCGCCGAGTGCAGCGCCCGACATCCCAGGAAGATGGTAGTCGAGGAGCACCGCGTGGGCCGCGGCTGACTCGAGCGCCGCGAGCGCCTCCCCCGCCGTGGCCGCCGTCACCACCTCCCACCCCTCGCGGCGGAAGAGCCGACCCACCGCGTGCCGGATCGCTGGCTCGTCGTCCACCACGAGCACCCGTGCTGTCATACGCGGCCAGACCTCGAGAGGGGTGAGAATCGACTCGCAGTATGCCTCCGGAACAGGGTGGGAGCAAGGCCCGCCCGCGTGCGCGCGGAGGATGACGCCAGCCCTCGCAGGATGACGTTCGCCGGGCGGGCGGGCGCTAACCTGCGCCCATGCAACGCGGCGCCACCCTTCCCGAACTGCTCGTCGCCATCAGCATCGTGGCGCTGGTCCTTGGCATTGCCGCGCCCAGGCTCTCCGAGCCGCTCGACGCCCTCGCCGTCGAGCACGCGGCCAGCGAGATCGCCGGCGCCCATGCGCGGGCGCGTGTCGCCGCGGTCGTGGAATCCCGCATCACGCTACTTCATATCACCGCGGATTCCCTGACCATGGAAACGGTGGAGCCCGGCGGGCCTGCCCGGCGGTGGAGCATGCCCGGGCCCGGCCGCTTCGCCGTGTCCATGACCGGCGCGGCACGGACCCTCACCTTTTCCCCCACCGGAGTCACCATGGGGTTCTCCAACGCCTCGTGGACCCTGACCAAGGGATCGGCGACACGGCGGGTCGTCATCTCCCGCCTCGGGCGAGTCCGGATCGAGCGATGAGCGAAGGAAAGCGAAGCGGAGGGCGCACGCGGGTGCAGCGCGGTCGACGCCGGAAGACGGCACCGGCGGAGGCCAGGTCCGGGGGTCCTGACGACTCCGGGCCACCCACGGCCCCTACTTCGTCGCTCGCCCCCGGACCGCCACCGCCTCCAGTCCGTAGCGCCGGACCTTGTGTAGCAGGGTGGAGCGCGAGATCCCAAGCAGGAGCGCAGCCTGGCGCTTGTTCCCCCGCGTGTGCCCGAGTGCCAGGATGATGTGCCGGCGCTCGGCGTCCGCCAGGGAATCGGGAGGGACCGGACTTGCCGGTGTGAGCGAACGGCGGAGGGCGGCGAGGTCCAGGCCGGGGAGCGCCAGGTCCACCACGACTGCACCGAGCCCGGGCACTCCCAGCGCCTCCGCCGCCGCGTCGCCACTGCGGGCGGTGACGACATGATGTCCCGCGGCACCCAGCGCGGCGACGAGGCTCGGCGCCCCGTCGGGGGCCGTCGTCACGAGCAGGAGGGGAGAGGCATCCATGGAGGGAGAAGGTATCCGCCTCACGAACGGGGGCAAGGATCGTCGATCTGGCGGAGGCTGTTACCTTTGCTCCGTTCCCTTCTCCCGGACCGAGCCGCGCCCATGAGCCACCCCACCGATCTGCCGGGCCTCTCCGCCGGCCAACGCGTTCAGGATCCGCTGCTGATCCTGGAGGTCGATCGACGAGGCGGGGAGTCCCCCTTCACCATCCTCACCTTCGCCAACGCCACCGGCCGGCTCGACAGCGCGCCGTTCTGGCTGGAGGATCAGCCGAAGATCGCCGGGCTGGTGGCCGGCGACGTCGCCCAGGTTATCGGAGAAATCGCGCTCTACCGGGGGCAGCGGCAATTGAAGGTCACCTCCCTCCGCCCCCTGCCGAAGGGGGCGGTGGAGCTGAGCCAGCTGGTGCCGTCCATCGGAGACCCGGCGCCATACTGGAAGACCCTCGACGGCTGGCGATCCGAGATCGTGCGGCCGAGGCTGACCGCCACACTGGACCTCTTCTACGCCGATGACGACTTCCGCCTGCGCTTTGAGGCCTGCCCCGCCAGCCTCGGCGGGCATCATGCCCTGCTCGGCGGTCTCCTCAAGCACACGGTGGAGGTGGCGAGCATCGCGCGCGCCATTGCCCGGGTCTGCCGGGCGGAGCTGGATCTCGTCCTCGCCGGCGTGCTGCTGCATGACCTCGGGAAGCTGGAGTCCTACCGGTGGGACGGCGGCCTCTTCGCGATGACCGAGGCAGGCACTCTGCACGGGCACGTGGTGCTTGGCGCGCTGATGCTCGATCGCGCCGTGCGCGGCGCCACCGCACCGCCGTGCACCGAGCAGGAACTTGCCATCCTGCAGCACCTGGTGCTGTCGCATCACGGCCGGCTCGAATTCGGGGCGGCCGTGACGCCGATGACCCTCGAGGCCGAGGTGCTGCACTACGCCGACAACGCGAGCGCCAAGACGGCGAGCATGGCCGACGCGCTGGCCAGTCCCGAGCATTTCGAGGGAGAGAGCCTCGTGAGCGCCCGACCCCTTTGGCAGCTCGACCGCCGCCGGGCCTACCGCGGACGGAGCGACTGGGGAGGCTGAGGGCGGGGGGGGACCAGATGCAGAAGCGGCCGCCCGGTTCTTCACCGGGCGGCCGCTTCACACAATGACCCGTTGGGGCGAGGCCCCTTCGGTCGTGGCCCCGGCCAGCACTGGGGCCGGCCGAGGTCGTCGTTGCGAGCGCTGCGAGTCGGGTCGGGTCGCGGACCGTCCCTTCGCACGGCACCCCGAGGCGCCAGATCGGGGTGGGCAGAGCGCGCGACTGGCTCCACCCGTTCGGCCGGCCTTGGTCCAGGATCAACGAAAACCGCGCCCTTACGGCATCGGCCCCCTCCCCTGCTCCTCCGGTCCGAACTCACCTGAATCGGCCTTCGAGTGCCCGTAGGCGACCCTTCCGGCCATTCCAGATGCTCCCCAAAGCTAGGGACCTCCGAAAATCTTGCAAGTGCCTGTATTTATTCGGGTTACGCGATTCTATGTGGGATAGATGTGGAGTCTTAAAGCGAGGCGGGGCACCCTTGTAACGAGCTTGTCCACCCCATGTGGAAATGTGTATCCACACATCCCCAAAGCCCCCCTGAGCGGGCCGGGGAGTGGGCGGGTCCGTCAGGGTATCGGGGTACCCGGCGGGGGGAGCTTGATGCTGATGTACTGGAGGTATTTCCGGGCGGCGAGGTTGAACTTGTCCACTTTCTCGTTGAGCTTCTTCATTTCGTGCGGGGCCTTTTCACGCAACGCAGTCTGGCTGGTATCGGCCGACATGACGGTCCATCGTTCCTGACAATCGGTGAGATCACGCGAGAAGGTGGTCATCTCCTTGAGCAGCTCCGATTGTGCCTTCTTCTGCCCATCCTTCGGCCAGACCGCCCCGTCGGTCACCACCCGTGCGCTGGCGAGCGGCGCCTGCGAGCGGGCACATGCGGCGGCGACCGCCCTCGCGCGGCTCCGCATCCACACCAGCGAACTGGTGGGCGTCAAGTCGCTCATCAACTTGGCGCCGGCGGCGCTGATGGACGCGGTGGAATCACGCAGGACAAGAAACACGTCGCGCTGCGCGGCGTGCTCGGCATCGAGCGCGGTGTCGGGTGGCGGAGTGAAGTGCTCCCGGCCCACCTGGGCACCGAGGGGAGCGGCGAGCGCGAGCATCCAGAGGGCCGTGCCCAGGCAGCGCCTCATGACTCGAGCCCCACTTCGATGTACCGGCAGACGACTTCGCCCTCGGGAATGGCGAAGAGGCAGCCCCCTGCCGAGGCGGCAAACCACCCGGCCATGAGGGGACGGGGAGAGTCGAGTTCCTTGAGGATCGGGCCGAGCCAGCGCCGGAGATGCCGCAACTCGGGGGCGCGCCGTCCGAGCAGGGCCATCAGGGCGCCGACGCCCGAGGTGGCGCGGAGGAAGTGGGCGAGGGCGTGGGCCCGCTGGTTGAACTCGACGGCCTTGACCCCCGGTTCATCGTAGAGCACGGCCCCTTCGAAGACGTCCATGGGGGGGGCGTCCAGCCGCGGGCCGAGATAGACGAACTGCCGACCCCGGTCGGACTTGCGCTCGACGACGGCGGCAGCGGTTTCGCTGGTCAGGCGGCCGGCGTGCAGCAGGTCGTCATCGCGGAGAATGCCCACGACCCGGGTCCACTCCAGGGCGGCGAGCGCGGTGTCCATCGGGCAACCGGCCTGATCGTCGATGGCGATGAAGCGCGGCGCCTCGCCGGCCCGGAGCATGAAGTGGGCGAGGCCCTCGGCCCGGTCGTTGAAGTTCCGCACGACGAGATTCTGAGTTGTAGTCATAGACAGGGAAAGATAGAGGCATGTCCCCGTTGCGGCCACCGCACCCCTGCGCTAGGGGGTCAGCGCGTTTTTCGGCTCCACCTGCACGACCCAGAGCCCCGAGAAGACGTCGGGCACGTAGATCTTCCCGTCGCGATAGACCGCCCCCCACGCCATCGCGGCGTTGGGGATGTAGCCCTTGGAGTCGCCGGTGTAGACGTGGGCAATCTCGCGGTCCTGGGCCAGGAGGTCGCCCCGCAGTTCCCCGCTGACGTCGAGCACCCGCAGCCCGCCCTGATAATCGCCCAGATAGAGCGTATCGCCGGCGACCCAGACGTTATGGGTGCCGCCGTCCTTCGGCTGGTACCAGGCCACCTCGTGTGGACGGGTCAGGTCGGAGACATCGATGACGTGGAGCCGCCCGTAGGCCCGACCGAGGCCGAGGAGGCTGGGCCCGGCGGTCACCTGGGGCTTGGCGGCAAAGACCTCATCGCCCACGAAGACGTACCGGCCGCTTCGCCAGGCGGTGTGGGTCCCACGGATGAAGCCGGGGCCGCCGATGGCGGCCA
Source organism: uncultured Gemmatimonadales bacterium (assembly GCA_963705985.1). Lineage (GTDB taxonomy): Bacteria > Gemmatimonadota > Gemmatimonadetes > Gemmatimonadales > GWC2-71-9 > SPDF01. Next base: position 1,568,180 of record CAVPLK010000003.1, read on the forward strand.
CGTCCCGATAGAGCGCTTCGAGATCGTACTTGTATTGCGTGACGAGCTGCGGGTTTTCCGGGCTGCCGCCGCGTATTCCGTTGCCGACGTCGAGGATGACGAGGCCGTCGTTCCAGTAGCTGAGGTAGGCGAGCCCGTCCTGCACGTCGATGTCGTGCAGCATCCGTCCGGCGCCGGTCCCGGGCGTCTCCCACCGCGCGACCTGTTTCGGGGTCGTCGGGTCACGGATGTCGATGACCCGCATCGACCCGGTGGCGTCGTCGGTCAGGTAGACGTAGCCGCGAAAGATGAAGGTGCTGTGGACCCCGCCGGTCACGGTCTCGGTGAACTCCGAGATCACCCGGGGATGGGCGGGATCCTCGAACGAGAGGATGACGATGCCGTTTTTCCGGGTGGAGGCGCCTTCGCGGGTCATGACGCCGTAGCGCCCGTCCTCCGTGGTCATGATGTCGTTCACCACGCGGGCGTCGACCATTACCGAGTCGGTGACGACGGGCTTGGCGGGATCGGCGAGGTCGATGGCGTACACCCGGTCGCCGATGGTCGACAGGTAGCCGTAGCGCCCGCCGGGGTGGAGCCAGAATTCCGCCGAGGCGAGTCCCTTGACCGGCACCCTGCCGAGGAGCGTGGTGGGGCGCACCACGTCGCGCGGCACGACGGTGACGGTGGCGGTGGCGGCACGCCCCGCGAAGGTGCCGACGACGCGATAGACCCCCGCCTCGCTCGCGACGAAGGCGCCGTCGGACTCGATCAGCGCCGAGCCGGGATTGACCATCCACTCGGGGAGGACGTTGGCGACGGCGCTGCCGGAGCGGTCGCGGGCCTCGAACGCCATCCGCACCACGTCGCCGGTGCGCACCGTCGCGAGGGCCGGCTTCAATTCCACCGTAGCCACCGGATTGGCGGCCACCGCCAGTTGCAGCGTGGTACTGGCCTGCCCCGCGCGCACCGTCACGGTGGCCCGCCCCGGCCGCACGGCGGTCAGGATGCCGGTGCCCGACACCGCCACCACGCCCGGCTGGTCGGAGGTCCAGGTCACCGGGTCGTGCCGGGTATCGCCGGCGGCCGACGTGACGGTCGCGGTGAGGGCGACGGCCTGCCCGACGTACAGGCGATCGGGGGCTGGATGGACCGCCACGGCCGCCGCGGGGCCGGGCACGATGGTGATCACCGCGAACGCCGTCTTGGGCCGGCCCCCGCCTTTCGCGGACGCGAGCGCAGTCACCCGCAGCGCCCCGACGGCGCCCGCCGTGGCGAGGCCGGTGCTGTCCACGGTCCCCTCGAACTGGCCCCCCGCCTGGAACCAGCGGATGCGCACGTCCGACAGTTCGCGCCCGGCGGAATCGAAGGCCTGGGCAGTGAGGCGAAGGGTGTCGCCCACCATCACCGCCGCCTCGGCGGGGCGAATCGTGACTGACGCGACCGGGGTCGGCGTCGGCACCTGTTGCATCATGATCGCAAGGGCGAGCAGCATCGGGATTCTCCACGCGAGGGGTCGTTCAACTTACACGGGGAGCGCCGCGCGTCCACCTCGGGCGCCGCGTGGCCAACGCCCTCCGCCCGGGATAGATTGGGCGGTGGAGAAACGCGATGCGCATTGAATGGACATCCTATCAGTCGCCCGTCGGCGTGCTGACGATTCTGGAGGCGCGCGAAGGCCCGCTGATCGTCGAGTTTGCCGAACGCACCGGGCGGCTGCACCTGGCCGAACGCCTGCGGCAGCACGCCCCCGGCGCGGTCATCGACACCGGCCCCTGCCGTCAGGCCACCTCGTGGCTCACCGCCTATTTCGCGGGCCGCCCCAGGCCCTTTCCCTACCCCGAGTATCTCACCAACTACCTGAGCGTCAGCGAGTCGCAGGCGGCCGTGTGGCGCGCCCTGACCCGGGTGCCGTTCGGCGAGACCCGTTCCTACGAGGAGATCGCCACCGCGACCGGCATCCACCCCCGGGCGGTCGGGCAGTTGAACGGCTCGAACCATCTCGCGATCCTGCTGCCCTGCCACCGGGTCGTGGGGAAGGACGGCGGACTGGTCGGGTACGGCGGCGGCCTGGAGACGAAGGCGTGGCTGCTGGATCACGAATTGCGCTCGGTCGGGCTGACGCTGTCGGCACCCCGGGCGCATTGACAGAATTCCCCGCTCTTCGCAGCTTGAATCATGCGTGGCAGTCGAAGAATGGAGTCGCAGGATTTCTTGCCGCTCGGATGCGCCAGTTCCGATCGGCCCTTTTTTTCTCGTTGAGCTGAGGGTGCGGCAATGGCGAAGGGCACCGTGAAGTGGTTCAATGACGCGAAGGGGTTCGGGTTCATCGCGCAGGAGGGAGGGAAGGATGTGTTCGTGCACCACACCGCAATCACCATGGAGGGGTTCCGCTCCCTGGCCGAGGGCGATGCGGTGGAATTTGACGTCGTCGAGGGTCCCAAGGGCCTGCAGGCGGCCAACGTCCGGAAAGCCTGATCGCCGCCCCGCGGGTCCTCGCCGTCGCGTTGCTGGTCCTGGGCGCGGCCGCGCCCGCCGGGGCGCAGGGCGCGACCCTCTCCTTCTACGGTTTTCGGGCCGGCGTTTCGCTGGCGGCCACCGACGCCCAGGTCCGGCTCCTGCTGGGGGCCGGGCTTGCCTGCCAGCGCAGCACGGCCGATTCCCAGTTGCAGGAATGCCGCGCCACCGTGACGGATCCGGTGGCCCAGGCGCCGGTCGCGATCTGGCTGGCGGCCATCGACAGCCTCACCGGCATCCTCACCGTCTCCGCCACCCTCCCCACCGCCGACTTCATCCGCTGGCGCGAGGAACTCGAGGGGGCCTACGGCGCGCAGCCCGCCACCGTGCAGGGGAGACAGGGAATGGTGCAGTGGATCGTCGGCACGCAAATGCTGCGACTCACCTGGCGGGCCGGCGCGGGGCGGATCGAATCGTCGGTGAGTCTCGTCGACGGACCGATTCTCGACGGCTGGAGTCTTGGTGCAGGCGGTGCGCCGCGGATTGCCAAGCCCCGCCCACCCGGCTAACCTACGGTATCTCCCCTGAGCCCCTGTCTGTTCGCACGAATTTTCACCGCATCACGCCCGGAGCCTGACGTGGTCCTGCATTCTCGTCGGCCGGGTGGGACGCGCCTTGGCGCCGTCCTGCTAGGTCTCCTGTTTGTCAGTGCCTGTGGGAGCGGCAGCGACCCCATTCAAATCGGGGTGGCGGCCAACTTCACCGATCCGCTGAGCCTCCCGATCCGCTACGGCGCGCAACTGGCCGCGGAGGAGATCAACGCCGCCGGCGGCGTCAACGGCCGCCCCATCGAGTTGGTGGAACGGGAGGACTACGCGGACACCGACTCCGCCGTCGTGGTGGCCACCGATTTCTACAACTCGCCGGTCGTCGCCGTCATCGGCCACGGATTCTCCGGCCCGACCCTCGCCGCCGCGCCGGTCTACAACGGCGGGAGCGATCCCCTCCTCGAAATCGCCCCTGCCGCCTCCGCGCCCGCGGTGACCGACGCCGGCCCCTACACCTTCCGGGTCTGCCCCAGCGACCTGGCCCACGGATCGGCGCTGGCCCACTGGGCACGTGAGCGGCTCGGGCTGGTGCGCGCCGCCGTGTTCTACACCAACAGCGAGTATGGCCGCGGCATCCGCACCGCCTTCGAGGCGGAGTTCGCGTTGCTGCAGGGCACGGTGGTCGGCGCCTATCCCTATCTCGGCGACACCCCGGACGTGGGCCCCTACGTCGACCTGCTCACCCGCAATCAGCGGGCGCAGTTCCTGGTCATCGCCGGATACGACCCCGACGCCCGCACCATCCTGACCGAGGCGCGACGGAAGAACCTCGCCATCCCCGCGATGGGCGGCGACGGGCTGGAACAGATCGCGCTCGCGGGACCCGTCGCCAACGGCACCTACGTGACTTCCTCCTACTTTCCCCAGACCGACACCCCCGCCAACCGGCGCTTTGTCGAGGCGTACCGCGCCCGTTTCCCCACGGCGGGAGACCCCAACGGCTCGGGCGCGGCGGCGTACGACGCGGTGTACATGCTGCGCGAGACGATGCAGCGGGTGGGGACCGACCGCCAGGCGGTGCGCAACGCCTTCGCCGGGATCGGCACCGTCACGCCCGCCTACGAGGGCGCGATGGGCACCATCGCCTTCGACGCGAACGGCGACGTGCCCAGCCTCAAGATCTACGTCGGTGAAGTGCGCGGCGGCGTCATGCAGATGGCGGAGGGGCAATGAACCTCCTCAAGAGCCTCCGCAGCCGGGTGAGCCTCGGCATGGCGGTGCTGGTGACACTGGTGCTCCTGATCGCCGTCAGCGCCACGCGCGCGGTGCGGTCCATCAGCCAGGCGGTCGAGGTCGAGACCGCCGCGCTCCTGGCCGGCACCGAAGCGGGGAGCGGGCTGGTCGGTGCGGTGCTCAATGAGATCCGGAGCGCGGAGCAGTATCTCCTCGACCCGTCGGTGGCGCTGCAGCGGGAGTTCATCGCGAGCGGCGATTCCGCCTACGCCTACCAGCAGACCTTCCGGCAGCTGAGCGGCCTGTCCACGCAGGACCGGTACATCACCAACAAGATTGCCGAAGAACAGGCGACGATCGAAGTCTCCTACTCGCTGGCCCACGCCCTGGCCGACCTCGGCCGCGATGCGGAGGCGCGACGGTTTGCCGACGCGGCCCGCGCCCCCGCAGACACGCTGGTGGCGGACGTCCGCACCCTCTCCCGCTCCCAGAGCGCGCGGGCGCTGATCCGCATCCAGGCGCTGCGGCAGGACGCCGGACGCCGGGAGCGAAACGTCTGGGCGCTCTTCGGGCTGGCGCTCATCCTCGGGGTGGCAACCACGATCTACACCGTGCGCACGGTGGACCGTCCCCTCCGCCGGCTGGTGGGCGCCGCCGAGCGGTTCGGCGGGGGCGACCTCCGCCCGGTGACCCTCGGGGAGATGCCCACCGAGCTCGGGCGGCTCGCCGGCGCGATGGACGAAATGGCGGCCCGGCTCCGCGAAGTGGTCGGGATCGTGGTGAAGGAATCGAACCAGATTTCCGCCAGCGCCAGCGACTTCTCCGCGATGAGCGAAGAACTCGCCGCCAGCAGTGGCGAGATCTCGACCGCCATGGTCAAGATGTCGCACAGCGCCGAGACGCAGGTGCACGGGATGCGCGACGCCGACGAGTTGCTGGGCCGGCTCCGGGCCACCGCGGCCGAAACCGACGAGGCGTCCAGCCGAGTCGTGGCGCTCGGCGACACGATCCGGGACCTCGCGGTCCGGCACCGCACCGACGTGGCCGCCGCCGGACAGACCCTGCTCGATGTGCGGGAAGTGGTCCAGACCTCCGCCCAACAGGTGCAGGAGCTGGCCAAGAAATCAGAATCGATCACCGAGTTCGTCGACTTGATCAAGCAGATTTCCTCGCAGACCAACCTGCTGGCGCTCAACGCCGCCATCGAGGCGGCCCGCGCGGGGGAGCATGGCCGCGGATTCGCCGTGGTGGCAGAGGAAGTCAGGCACCTCGCGGATTCCAGCGCACGTGCCGCTGAGGACGTCACCAAGACGGTGCAGTTCATCCGCAACCAGGTGCGCGAGGTCTCGGGCACCATGCAGATCGGCACCGGGAAGGTGCGGGGGATCGAGGGCGTGGCGGGTGCCGCGGCCCGGGCGCTCGACGACATCGGCGCCGCGGTGCAGCAGGTGCGGACCGCCGCCGCGGTGGTTTCCGCCCAGGCCGCCCTCAACCGCACCATCGTCGACCAGCTCGGCGGGAAGACGGCCGAGGTGGCGGCGTCCGCCACCCAACACGCCTCGGCCAGCCAGGAAGTGACGGCGGCGGCAGAGGAGCAGAGTGCCTCGACCGAGGAGATGGCCGCCGCCGCCGGCGACCTGCTGCAGGGCGCCACGCGACTGAACGACGCCATGAACGCCTTCCGTACCTGAGCTTGGCGGAGGTGGTGTACGAAAGCGCCCCCCCCCCGGCAGTGGCTGGGGGGGGGCGCTGAGTTTTGTGCGAGGCAGCCGGTCTAGCGCGAGGAGCCCTTCTTGACCGGGGTCTTCTTGGCGGGCCGAGGAGCCGGCTTGGCCTTCGGCTTTGGCTTCGGCTTCGGCTTGGGCTTCGACTTGGCAGCGGGCCCCTTGCCTCCCTTGGCCTTGGGCCGGGCCGCGATCCGGTCGAGCTTCTTCTGATGCGCCGCCTGCAGGTCGGTCATGAGCCGGTCGCCCTCGTCCTCGGCCAAGAGGCTGCGGCGGGTGGCGTACTTGACTAGTTCATCGGCATCGGCGATGTCGAACTCGGAAAGCCGGGCGGCTGCGCGGATGACATTGACGAGGGCGTCCGCGACCGGGCTGCGAAGCACCGTCGCGATGCCAGGAAGGCTCTCGAGCAGGGTGGAGATTTGTGCACCGCCGAGTTCAGACACCACAAGGACTCCTTCGGACCGGGACAGCTGAGAGCTTCAGGTGGCGTAACGCTATGTCGCGTTAAGCCTTGCCGGCGCCAACGTACCACACCGGCGGGGTCCAGTCAAGCCAGCCGCGTCGAAAGGGGGCGAATTGGGTCAGCAGGGACGAAAACCAGGATGGACAAGCACCAGTGTCGTCACACTTTCACGCCACCATCGCCTCCGGGGTTTGTGGGGCGTGGACCGACCCACGGGAGCGCCCGCCGGCCGCTTTGCGCGCTCCGAAGGTGACCCATACATTGGTGATGGGGGGACTCTCTTCCCCGGTAAGGACCGCTCATGGGCCGTCGGGGCATTAAGGAATTCCGTGCGCCTGAAGCGCTCGCCTTGGTCGCAGCTGACCGTGACGGGAAGCCCTTGGTCTGTCCGTCCTGCGGAACCGAATCGATCACCCGCACGCCGAAACGTCCGTCCTCCAAGGCCCCGCCCGAACTGGGCCGGATTGCCCTGCACTGCACCAAGTGCGGCCGCAGCGCCGCCTACCTGCCCCGGGCCCCCGATCCCGCCCGCTCGCCCGAATCGCCCTATCACCCGCCCGGCACCGGCTAGGGGGCGAGGACCTCTCGATACAGGAGATAGGGGATCAGCACATAGAGGATGAGGTCGCGCACGAGGTAGAACAGAACGAACGCCACCACCGCACGCCAGCCGAGGCGGCGCACTTCCGCCCAACTCTTGGGGAAGCGCCACCACCGCCGGAGTCGCCCCGCGGGACGCTCCGTCGTTACCTCGGGCGGCTGAGGGTCCGTCCCCATCGGATGGCGGTCAGGAACGGCACCGGCTTCCAGCTCTTGGCATCGTAGCTGTAGTAGATGAACATGGGGCGTCCCCGCACGTTCTTGCGTGGCAGGAATCCCCACATGCGGCTGTCGTGCGAATTGTCCCGGCTGTCGCCCATCATGAAATACGAGTTGGGGGGGACGACGATCGGCCCCCAGTCCTGCAGGTCGGGGTTGTAACTGGCGGTATCGCGCCCGACGAGGTAGTGGACCTGCCACTGGCGCATGAGAAACCTCTGTTCCGGTCCGGCCAGGGGCAGCGGGGAGGCGTGCACCACGTAGGGTTCATCGAGGCGCAGGCCGTTGCGAATCAGCTGTCCCCCCTCCATGGCCAGCGTGTCCCCCGGCATCCCCACCATCCGCTTGACGACGTCGATCGGCTCCTCGACCGAGTCGAAGACCAGGATGTCGTTCCGCTGCGGTTCCCGGAACGCGGGAAGCCGCTTGTGGATCAGGGGAATCTCGGCGCCATAGAGGGCCTTGTTCACGAAGAGGAAGTCACCCACCAGGAGGGTGTTTTCCATACTGCCGGAGGGAATGCGGAACGCCTGCACGAGAAAAGTCCGGAGCACCAGCCAGACCAGGAGCGCCACGGTGATGGACTTGGCCCACTCCCACAGCCAGAGCAGGAACGCAGGGTGTGCCGGAGCGGGCTTGGTCTGGGGCATGACGGTGTCGAATCCAGGTGAGAGGGAGGGCGCGGTAACCTAACCCCCGGCGCGCACATGATGAAGGGGCCTCGCGGCACGGGGCATCGACGCCCCGTACGCGCGCCGATGCCCCGCAGTTTCTCCGGCGACCGCGAGCCGCCCGTTCAGCGCACCCAGTCGGCGATGAAGACGTTGGTCTCCCCGCGCGTCTTGGCGTTCCGATTCGAGGCCCAGACCAGCTTCTTGCCGTCGGGGCTGAACATCGGGAAGCCATCGAAATCGGGGTCGGTGGTGATCTGCTCGAGCCCGCTTCCGTCGACGTTGACCAGGAAGAGGTCGAAGTTCCGGCCCTTCGGGTCGAGATGGTTCGACGTGAAGATGATCTGCTTGCCGTCGTGGGTGAAGAACGGCGCGAAGTTGGCGCCGCCGATCCGGGTGACCTGCCGCGGATTGCTCCCATCGGCATTCGCCACCCAGAGCTCGAGCGCCGCGGGCCGCACCAGCCGCTGGCTCAGGAGGTTCCGGTAGTCGGCGCTGTCCGCCGCCGTCTCCGGGTACGAGGCGCGCCACACGATTTGCTTTCCGTCGGGCGAATAGAAGGCCCCGCCGTCATACCCGACCCGCGAGGTGAGGCGGCGGACGTCGGAGCCATCGATGTTCATGCTGTACAGGTCGATGTCGCCGTCCCGGGTGCTGGTGAAGATGATCCGCTTGCCGTCGGGGGACACGGTGGCTTCGGCGTTGTACGCCTTGTCGTCGGTGAGCTTGGTGAGCTCGGTGCCGTCGCTCCGCGCCGCGTAGATCTCGAAGTGCCCGAGCGGCCAGACGTACCCCTTCGACATGTCGGGCCGGACGGGGCACGCACCGTCGAACTCGAAGGTGCTGCTGTACAGGATCCGCTTGTCGTTGTCGTAGAAGAAGCCGCAGGTCGTCCGTCCCAGCCCGCTCGACACCCGCCGCATGCCGGTCCCGTCGATGTTCATGACGTATTCCTGGTCGCAGCCGGCGGTCAGGTCTTCCTGGCGCTGAAAGATCAGCTGCCGCCCGGACTTCGAGAAATACGCCTCTGCATTGTTGCCGCCATGCGTCAGCTGCTGGATGTTGCGGAGGTGGGTCTCGCCCGGCAGGGCCTCGACCGACATGGCAGGCGTCGCCACCACCTTGACGGTGCTGCTGCAGGAGAGCAGCGGCGCGGCGGCGAGCAGGATCACGAACGATGCAGTGCGAATGGGAATCTCCATGAAGTTGGGCCCACCAGAGTACGAACGCCGCCGCAGGGGGGGCAATCCGTAGGACTACGGACGGCTTGCCATCATTCGGCGAGCGCCGCGAGCACTTCGGCGGCATGGCCGCGGGGTTTCACCTTCGGGAAGCAATGCGTGATTTTCCCGCGTCCGTCTATGACAAAGGTCTTGCGGAGCACCCCGAAATACTTCCGGCCATACATGCTCTTCTCGCCCCAGGCGCCGTACGCCTCGGCCACGGCGTGGTCTTCGTCGGCCAGCAGCGTGAAGGGAAGCTCATACTTCTTTTTGAACTTCTGGTGACTTGCCACCCCGTCTGGCGACACACCGAGCACGACCGCACCCGCCGCCTGGACCGCGCGCCAGCTGTCGCGGAACTCGCAGGCCTCGGTGGTGCAGCCGGAGGTGTCGTCCTTCGGATAGAAGTAGAGGACGACGGGGCGGCCCTTGAAATCCTGGAGCGCGACGGCCGGGCCGGCGTCGGTGGGGAGCCGGAAGGGGGGCGCTTTCGCGCCGACGGGCAGCTCGGAACCTGCGGCCATCAGGCGGCCAGCCGGTAGAGGGTGCGGCGATAGCTCTTGTGGACGCGGAAGTTGGCGCCGGTGCGCTGGCCAGTGAAGTGTTTCGCCTCGAGCTTCGCGAACTTCTTGCGCCATTTCCAGCGCACGAACTTCATCACCAGCGGGTTGGACGCCTCCAGCTTGGCGAGGATCAGCGCGTATGCCGGCATGATCGCCTCCTGGTACGCCAGGTTCAGGAGGTCGAAGGTGGGCGCGATTTCCGCCGTCATGTCGGTGTCCTTCACCATGGCGAACCGGGACGCCGCCATCAGCGCCTGGTAGCGGCGGATATCCTGTCCGCCGCCGATCGGGCTCTTCTGATCGGAGGGCACGCGGAAGATATCCGAGATGAGGATGTACCCACCCGGGTTGAGCATCGACTCGGCCTTGGCGAGCGCCTGGTCGGCGTTCATGAACAAGAAGCTCTCGCTGAAGAGGATCAGGTCGAACTTCCGGTCCAGCGTGAAATCCTCGAACCGCGAGAGATGCACGACGGCCCGGTCGCCGACCGCCTTCTGGGCCTCGACGTTCAGCCAGGCGTTGGGCGACAGGCACACCACGTCGTAGCCCTTGTCGAGCAGCTTGCGCGCGGTGTTGCCGGCGCCGCAGCCGACGTCGAGGATCGACTTGACCCCCTCCGGGATGTCGGCGATGAGCTTGTCGGTGTACCGCGCCTGGGCCACGGGGAGGTTGGCCGCCGTGAGCGGCAGGTCCGGCGTCCAGTAGCCGTAGTGGAGGTCGTTCATGTCGAGCGCGAAGCGCCCGAGCACCAGGCCGAGGGCCAGCCCGAACTCGGGGGACTTGAGCGACGGCGCCCGCGGGACGATCGACTGGAAGGTGTCTGTCACTGGAGACCTATCTGTTGGTCGCGGGGCCGGGTGCGACGCGGATGCGCGCACCGATGACATCACCGACCCCGTCTTCGACCGTAAAAATAGTCTCGGGCGCCAGCCGCCGCTGGCCGCGGGCTGGCACCACGCGGTCGGGGGTGGTGGCGTCGCGCCAGCCGGGCACCGCCGCGGCCACCTCGGCGGGCGCGTCGGCGTGGGCCAGCACGAGCGTGCGCAGAGCCTCGGGCGTGCCCAGGGCGGCCGCGAGCACCCGCATCAGCTGGAGGCCGAGTACGTGCGGATCGGCCGCGTCCTGCGCCTCGAGGACGGCGAGTTTCAGGGCGTCGCCGACGCCGAGCATCGGTGTCTGCCTGAGCACCGGTGCCAGCAGGCGCTCCGTCGCCCACTCCGCGAAGCCCTCTGCCAGGAAGAGGTCGGAAGCGACGTATCGGAGCCCGGTCGCGTCATCGCGCAGGGCGCCGCCCGCCGCGAGCGAGAGCCGGTGGCGCTCCATCAGGAGGTGCTGCCACTCGTGCAGCGCCGTCGCCACCGCGAAGAGCGGAGGGCTGCCGGGATCCTCGACGATCTCGTCGACCGATTCGAGGAAGCCGGCCGGTGTGGCGGCGGCCTCCCTCGCCACGCTGGTCACGATCCACGGGCCCTCGGCGTCGAGCGTGGTATTGACCCCGATCTCGAGCTGCAGTCGGCGCACCACATCGAGCACCGCCCCCTCACCGCGGAACGCCACCCACTCCTCCGCCGCCCAGTTCTGGGGGAGCACGATGCGCCGAACGGCCACCCGGGGGATCCCGACCCGGGGGACCGCCTCGGGAATGCCGAAGAACAGAGGCCGGATCGTGGGGAGGGGCAGGTCGGGTTGGCCCCAGGACGCCCGCAGCAGTCCGGCGGGCGAGGTATGCTCGCCTTCGACCCGCACCCAGCTGGCGGAGACGAGGAACGCCACTGCTTGGCCCTGCCATGACGCCGCGTCGCGGTAGCCGTCGAGCAGTGCCTCGGTCATCTGTGCGGACGCGGTTCCCCCGCGGGAGAGCCGATCGCGTGCCCCCTCGAAGGCGACGGTGTCCCGCTCGCGAAGCACCGCGAGCCGATACAGGGCGAGGGGGATGATCGAGGTGCCGGCCGGGAGGTTGGCGGGGAGCAGTCCGGCCCCGGCAAGCGCCGGTTCGGCGTCGTCCCACGTGAGCGTCCGGAACCGGCGCCGCGCCCCGTCGAGGGCGGCGGCATGGAGATCGATCAGCCAACCGCCGCGGGGGCGGAAGATCGCGTCGAAGCGCGCCTGCTCGCCCTGCGGCAGCTCGGCGCGAATTGCCGCCAGCGCCTGCTCCATCGCGGGGACCAGTGTCTCCCGGCGCGCCAATCCCAGCGCCGGCAGGAAGCCCAGGTCACGAATGGAATCCGCAGGAATCGGAATGAGGCCGGCTGCGGTGGCCAGCGCCGTGGCGCGGCCGGCGGCACCCGGCTCGCGCGCCGCGGCCTCCACCCAGGCCCCCGGCAGGCGAAGCTCGGTCACATTTCGTCCGAGCGTCAGCTGCGCCACACGGAATCGTGGCAACGCCGCATAGAACTCGGCGCCCTCGGGAAGGCGCTCTGCGGTCCACTGCCAGGTGCGGCCCCGATCCACGGCCACCTGCCCTGCCAATGCCGGCCCATTCTGCCGACCGGTGAAGCTCATCGGTTCCGGCGCGTCCACACTGAACTCCACCGCCCCGCCGGACCCGATCCGGCCGGCGCGAAGACTCACCGGGGGACCGTCGCTTGATTCGAGCGCCAGGCTCCCCGTCAGCGCGCCGCCGCGCAGCTCCAGGCGAAGATCGCCGCGGAGGATCGTGGTCCCGTTGATCAACCGCATGTGCCAGCGGCCGGCGACCGACGCCTGGGCGGCGACAGTCCCGGCCGCGGAGGCGAGGAGCAGGAGGAGGGTCGTACCGACGCGGCAGATGCGCCGCTCGATCTGGCTCAGGAGCCCTCTCCTGGAGCGGGCGCCACGGCCTCCGGCAGGGGCTTGATCATGACCGCCATGCCATCCTGCAGCCGTTCCTGCCCGCCGACGACCACGGTGTCGCCTGCATCGACGCCGCTGCGGACTTCCGCAACCCCGGGGGAACGAATCCCCAGGCCGACCTGGCGCCGCGACGCCTTCCCGTCCCGCACGACATACACGAAGTTGGCGCCCTGGAGCGGGACGATCGACTCCTCCGGCACCACCACGGCATTGGGGCGCACCTCGGCGGCCAGCCGCAGATCGACGTACATCCCCGCCTGGAGGGCGCGCTTCGGATTGGGGACCAGCGCCTTCACGGTAATCGTCCGTCCCGGCAGGCGGACGACGGGATCCACGAAGTCGACCACGCCGACGAACGCCTGGCCGGGAAGGGCGGCGACATGGAAGCTGACTTCCTGCCCGCGGCGGAGACGCTCGGCGTACCGTTCGGGCACCTGGAAGGCGGCGCGCTCCGGGTTGACGGTCTGGAGCGAGACCAGCTGCGTCGACGAGGTGACGTAATCGCCGAGGCTCACCATGCGCTGGCCGGTGGCGCCGCCGAAGGGGGCGCGGACGGTAGTGCGCGCGAGCCGGAGCTCCAGCAGGTCGAGCGCCGCCTGGGTGCTGCGGGCCGTCGCCTCGGCGCGTTCGAGGTCGGCCTGGGAAGAGGCCTTTTCCGCCATGAGCTGCCGGGTGCGGGCGAGCGCCTGCGCGGCGAGGTCACGATCGGCTGCTGCGCGGGCGACCTGCGCCTTCAGTTCCGCATCGTCCACCTTGAAGAGGGGTGTGCCCGCCGCCACCTCATCGCCCTCGCGGAAGAGAATGCCCACGATCCGGCCGTCGACCTCGGGACGGAGGTTGATGGACTGGATCGCCTCGATCTCGCCGGTCGCGGCAATCGCGTCCACGATGGTGTCGGTATACGCGACCGCGACCTCCACCAGCGCGGAGGGTGGGCCACCGCCGTGGCCACCGGGGCCGCCGGCGCTGGAATCGCCCTTGGAGCAGGCCGCGGCGCAGAGGGCAAGCAGGAAGAGGGTCGGGGATCGGGTCACTGGGAGCTCTCGCTGGGGAAGAGGCGACGGCCGAGAATCACTTCGAGCCCGGCCAGCGCAAGCTTGGTGGCAAACCGGGCCTGGACCAGCCCGGACTCGGCGTCGGCCAGATCGACCTGACCGTTGAGGAATTCGATGATGTCCACCGCGCCCGCGCGGTAGCGGGTCTCCTGCACCCGGTAATTCTCCCGGGCCACGACGACCGCCACCATCGCGAGCTCGGCCGCGGCCGCGGCCGTCTCGTAGGAGCTATACGTGCGGGTGATATCCGCCAGGGCGGCACGCTGCAGATCGTCGCGGACGGCCTCCGCCACCTTGTTGGCCGACTGGGCCCGTGTGAGGAGGATTTCCCGCACACCGTTGTTCCAGATCGGGAGGCTCACGGTCAGCGTGGCCGCGGAACGGTCCAGGGCGGTCGGGAAGAATTTGTCGTCGTACGACACGGCGGTGCCGGTCAGCGTGGCCCAGGGCAGGTAGGAGGCCTTTCGCACCCGCACGTCGGCCGCGGCTGCCCGCGCCTGCGCTTCGGCCACCCGGATCTGCGGACTCTGAGCCAGAGCGATGCTCACAGCATCGGCCAGCGTGATCGGGAGCGCCCGGGCGGTCGCCGTATCGGTGCCCGCGGCGTCCACGGCCACCGACCGACCAACCCGCCGGCCGAGTTCGGCCCGAGCGACGTCGAGCCCGGTCCGTTCGACCAGGAGGTTGACCTTGGCCCTCGTCAGCTCGAGCAGGACCTGCAGGGAATCGGTCTGGACCGCGGCGCCGGACAGCACGCGGGCCCGGGATGTGGCAAGCTGGGATTCGGCCCGCTCGACGCGGCGCCGCGCCACATCCACGAGCCCGCGCCGGGCCGTCACATCGTAGAAAACGGCCTCGGTCTCGGCGGCCGCCAGGAAGGCCGCTCCGACCTCATTGGCAGACGCGGCCTGGAGGTCGGCCTTGGCGCGCTGGTATTCGGCGATCTTTCGGCCACCGGTGAAGAGCTCGTAGCGTGCGTCGATGCGCGCGGTCACGATCGTGTTGGACAGGCTGTTGGTGCCGACATTGAAGGAAGGGGTCGTGAATCCGGTGACGTCCGCGGACACCGAGATCGAAGGCAACACGAACACCAGCATCGCCGCGCGGCGAACCCAGGTGGCATCCGCCACGAAGCCGGCGGCCTGCACGTAGTTCGGGTCGTATCGCGTGGCCTCGGTCAGCGCCTCGGCGAGGGTGACCTGGGGCAGCGTGTCGGCCTGCGCGACCTGGGGCACCTGTGCCAGCTGCAGCGCAGCCATGAGCGGAAACAGCATCATGCGATCCCCGCGGACGACTCGGGCACCGCGTGGCGGCGGGCACCCATCTTTTCGCGCACCGTTTCGAGCAGCACGTAGACCACCGGAACGAGGTACAGGGTCAGGAAGGTGGAGACGACCATGCCGCCGACGATGACGTAGCCCAGCGGCTGGCGGCTCTCAGAGCCGGCCGAGAGCCCGAGCGCGATCGGGAGCGCTCCGAAGATCGTCGCGAAGGCGGTCATCAGGATCGGGCGGAGTCGGACCCGGCCCGCCTCGAGCGTGGCTTCGAGAAGCCCCCTGCCCTGCTCGCGCAGCTGGTTGGCATATTCGACGAGCAGGATCGAATTCTTCGACGCCAGGCCGATGAGCAGGATCATGCCGATCTGGCTGTAGAGATTGAGGGTGGCCCCGGTGAAGAAGAGCGTGACCAGCGCGCCGGTGACCGCCAGCGGCACCGCGAGGAGCACGGTGAAGGGGTGCACCAGCGACTCGAACTGCGCGGCCAGCACCATGTACACCACGAGCAGGGCCAGGAGGAAGGCGAAGTAGAGCGCGGTGCCGCTTTCCGCGAACTCCCGCATCTCGCCGCTGAGGGCGGTGGAGCCGCCCCGCGGGAGAAGTTCCGCCGCCACCGCATTGAGGCTGTCGAGCGCCTCGCCCATGGTGAAACCGGGCAGCGGATTGGCGCTGATGGTAAACGACGGCACCCGGTTGTAGTGGAAGAGTCGCTGCGGGCCGACGCCCTCGACCACCGTGGTGACGGCGGCAAGATTGACCAGCTGCCCGGCGCGGCCCCGCACGTAGAGCGCCGTCATGTCCGACGGCGTCGCACGGTCGTCGGGGCTCATCTGCACCATCACGTCGTAGAGCTTGTTGTCCCGGGTGAAGGTGCTGGTGCGCCGGCCGCCCAGCATCGTCTCGAGCGTCGACCCCACATCGGACACCGACACGCCGAGATCCTCCGCGCGGTCGCGGTCGTAGCGCACCGTCAGCTCCGGCTTGTTGACCTTGAGGCTGGACTGCACGTTGACCAGCCCGTTGATCCGGCTGGCGCGGGCCAGGAAGGCGGGCATGACCGCCACGAGCGAGTCGAAGTCGGGGTGCTGGATCACGAACTGCACCGGGCTTCCGAACCCGCCGATCGGCGAGGGGGTGAAGGCGAACGCCATCACGCCGGGAATCCCGAAGAGCTGCCCCATAACCCCGCCGACGACTTCCTGCGTGCTCCGGACGCGCTCTCGCCAGTCCTTCATGTTCACGAAGACGAACCCGCCGCTGACGTCGCCGCCGAACCCGACGACGCTGAAGTAGGAATTGATCTCCGGGACGCCGGCCATGACGGCCTCGACCTGCTTCTGGTACCCGTCGGTGTATTGCACCGTGGCGCCCTGCGGGGCGGTCACGGCCGCCATGAACCAGCCCCGGTCCTCGGCCGGGATGAATTCCCGCTTGAGGGCATTGAAGGTCCCGTAGGCCACCAGCAGCGAGACGGCCGCGCCGCCAAGCACCACGGCGCGATGGCGGATGGCCCAGGCCAGCGTGGCCGCGTAGGTCACCGCCAGCCAGTTGAGCCCCCGCTCGAGGCTCTGGTAGACGGCACCGTGGCTCTTGGGGACCCGGAGAATCCGGGCGCAGAGCATCGGCGTGAGCGTGAGCGCCACGAACCCCGAAATCACCACCGAGCCGGCCAGCGCCACGCCAAACTCGTTGAAGAGCCGGCCCGTGGTCCCCTGGAGAAACGCGAGCGGGGCGAAGACGGCCACCAGCGAGACGGTCGTGGCGATGACGGCGAAGCCGATTTCGCTGGTGCCGCGCATCGCCGCGTCCTCGGGAGACTCGCCGAGTTCCTCCTGGTGCCGGTAGGCATTTTCCAGCACGATGATCGCGTCGTCCACCACCAGGCCGATGGCCAGAATGAGCGCGAGCAGCGTGAAGGTGTTGATCGAGAACCCGAGGAAATACATCACCCCGAAGGCGCCGACGATGGAGACCGGGATTGCCAGGCCCGGAATGAGGGTGGCGCGCAGGTTCCGGAGGAAGAGGAAGATGATGACGACCACCAGCCCGAACGCCAGGAAGAGGGTGTCGATGGTCTCGCTGATGGACCGCTTGACGTACACCGACTGATCGAAGGCGGTGCTGAGCTGCACGCCGGCCGGCAGCGCCTGTTCAATCAGCGGCAGGGCTGCCCGGATCGAATCGGCCACGTCGACCATGTTGGCCTTGGACTGCCGGACGATGCCGACGGCCACCGCCGAGGTGCCCTTGAAGCGCAGCACGCTGCGCTCATCGCGGGGGCCGAGCTCCACGCGGGCGAGGTCGCGGAGCCGCACCAGCTGGCCGTCCTGGTTGGCGACGACGAGGTCGCCGAACTCCTGGGGAGTCTTGAGTTCCCCCAGGGAGCGGACGGTGAATTCGCGGTTGTCGGACTCGATCCGGCCCGCGGGGATCTCCACGTTGCGGCTGCGGATGGCGGCCTCGACGTTCTGCACCGTCAGGCCGCGGGCGGCGAGTTCTTTGGCCGAGATCCAGACCCGCATCGAGATGCGACGTTCGCCGGCAATGAACGAGTTGCCGACACCCGGGATGGTCTGCAGCCGCTGCTTGACGATGCGGTCGCCGATGTCGGAGAGGTCGAGCAGGGTGTAGTTGGCGCCGGAGAGCGCGAGCCAATAGAAAGGCTGGGCGTCGGCGTCCTGTTTGGCGATGACCGGCTCGAGGACCTCACGGGGCAGGCGGCCCCGGACCCGGCTCACCTTGTCGCGGACGTCCTGCGCCGCACTCTCGACGCTCCGGTTCAGGTTGAACTCCAGCGTGATGTTGCTGGACTGCTCGCCGCTGGTGCTGGTCAGCGTCCGCAGCCCTTCCACCGTGCTCAGCTCTTCCTCGAGGATGTCGGTGACCGCCGATTCCATGACCCGGGGGTTGGCGCCGGGGAGGAAGGTCGAAACCGAGATGATCGGGGGGTCGATGTCGGGGTACTCGCGGACGCTGAGCCGGGTGTAGCCGATGGCTCCGAAGAGCACGATGGCCAGGCTCATCATCGTCGCGAGTACCGGGCGCCGGACGGAGGTATCTGAGAGAAACATGGGGCCGAATTCCTGAGCAGGCCGAGGGCGCGGGGACTCCGGTGAACTCCGGACCCCGGCTCACGTGGCGAAGATGCTTATACGGCTTGGAGTTACGAAAAGTTCCCGCCACCGGGGCGGGGTCTAGGATACACGTACGAACGCGGGAAGGAAAGGATTCCGGCTAGGGCGGGGTCCAGCTGGCCGACCACTGCCTTCAGCGGGCGGCCTTCCTGGCGAGCACCTGGTCGATGACCGGGCCGGCGAAGAGCGCAATCATGGCGTTCACCAGCACTCCGATGAGTGCAGACACGAAGGTCAGGGCCGCCAGGATCAGCCCCGCGCCCAGACCGGCCAACACCATTTCGACGAAGTTGTACATCTGGCGCTCCTCGGGGTTAACATCCCACGGTCCGGGCAGTAGCTTATACGGATTGGAAGCGCCTCGCAACTAGCGCGCCTCCATACACTTCCCCCAGAAATCCGAGGTCCCGATGCGACGTATTCTTGCAATCTCCGCACTGAGCGTGGCACTGGCCGCTCCGGCGTTCGGCCAGGCCGACCCCGACAAGGCGGTCCAGGGAGGTGGCTCCCTGCCCACCGGCTGGATGGCGCGCACCGACGGTGGCGCAGCGATGACCAACGTGAAGTTCGTGGTGATGGCGCCGGGCTGGCATATCAACCTTGGGCCAGCGGCGATCTTCTACCAGCCGACCGATACGACCAGCCGCAACGCGCACCTGGTCGCCCTGATGCACAGCACTCCCCCGAAGCCCACCCACGCCGAGTCGTACGGGATGTTCATCGGCGGGCAGGACCTGCAGGGCCCGAACCAGGCCTACACCTACTTCCTGATCCGCGGCGACGGGAAGTTCCTGATCAAGCGGCGGATGGGCGACAAGACCACGAAGGTCGTGGACTGGACCGCCAACGACGCGATCAAGGCGGCTGATGCCGAGGGCAACGCCAGCAACGAGTTGACGGTCCTGATCAAGGACGGCACGGTGTCGTTCATGGTGAACGGGAAGGAAGTCCATTCCGCCAAGGCGGCGGACGTCGACACCAAGGGTGTGGTCGGGGTGCGGATCAACCACAACCTCAGCATTCATCTCGAGAAGCTGCAGGTGCACCCCCTGTAGCCCGTCAGGCGCGGCGGTCCAGTTCTCCGCGGGCCGCCGCACCGACCTCCCCTTCCGCCTCCCGCGCCACCCTCGTCAACGCCTGCCTGGCCGCCCTGGTCGGTGAGGCCGCCAGTACCGCCACGGTTTCCAGGCGCTGCGCCAGCGAAAACCCGCCACGAGAGAGAAAGCCCCGTTTGCGCAACGCGACGGAGCCCATCGCTGCCGCCGCCTCGGGGGCCTCGATTCGGCCGAGGGCGGTGAGCATGACGCGCCAGGTGGTGTGGTCCCGCTCGGATTCGATGGCGGCCAGGAGCGGCATCGCCAACGCCCCGCCTCCCCGCCTCCCGATGGCCATCGCCGCATCCTGCCGGGTCTCCGGTGCCGGATGGGCGAGCCCCTCCCTCAACGCCTCGGTCCCATGCTGTGCCGGGTAGCGGGCCAGGGCATCCAGTGCGGCGCCACGCAGGCGCGCCTCGGGGTGAGCCAGGAGCGCCCGGAGGGGGGGGAGGGCCTCGGGGACCATTTGCCGCCCGAGGATCTCCGCGGCGTGCCGGGCTTCGTGCCACTGGCGGCTGCCGAGCATCGGGATCAGCAGCGGGACGGCGTCGGGCATCCGGGCCAGGGCGTCGAGGAGAAATCGATGCGGCTCGGGCGACTCGGTCTTCCGGACCGCCTCGAGCATCAGCTCGGCCGCCTCGCCACCCCGCCACTGGAGCACTTCCGCGGCGCGCGCCTGCTCCTCCGGCGTGCGGATGGCGTGCTCGATGATCCCGGCCAGCATCGCCCGGGAGAGGGCACGCCGCGCCGTGATGGCCACGGTGCGCCGGTCCATGTCCGGCACCCGGCTGCTGAGGCGCACCAGCGCCTGGGCGGCGTGCAGCGCCTCCATCCACGCCCCGCGCTCGCGGGCCGAGCCGAGCTCCGCGGTGAGCGCGGCCACCTCGGCCCCAAACGCGGAGGGGGCGCGATCGTCCTCGTCGGCGAAGCCGTGGCTCCCCATCAGCACCAGCGGTGGCGGTGCGGCGGCGGGGCTCGCCGCGGCGGCGGGCGCCCGCGTCATGGGAACGACCTGGGTCACCATCTCATAGCTCAGCGCCGGATGCACCGGGAGCGGCGCGGCGCCGCCGAGCGCCCGCGCGAGCGCTTCCAGTGCGTCGGCCGGTGCCCCGGCGGCCACGGTGAGTACCTCGATCTGGCGGCGGAGGAGGTGCGACCGGAGGTTGGCGGCGTCGTATTCGCCGGAGAGGAAGAGCCCTGCCTCGGTTGCGACGGACTGGGTGGCCACCAGCTTGACGGCGCTGGCCAGAAGGTCGCCGGCCTCCGCGACCCCGGTGGGACCGGCGCGGTAGGCGGCGATCAGGCGTCCATACGCGACGGCAAAGGCGGAAGCTCCCTGTCCAGCACCCAAGACGTCTCCTTCCGGCGGGGAAGGTCAAAGCTATACGCCAGAACCCGGACCCGCGAACCGGAGCGCGGCCGGGCTCCCCACCGAATATCTTGCAGGCATGCAACTCCCCCTGCCACCGGTCGGTCTGGAGCGCGCGGCGGCCATCCTCGAGGCGGTCATCCTCGTGGGCCTGGCGGCGCTCTGCCTCCACCTCTACCGCCGCTACCGCAAGCCCTACTTCGCCTGGTTCGCCGCGGCGTGGGCCATGTACGTCCTCAGGATGTGGGCCATCCTCAGCTTCCTGGCGACGGCGCGTCCGGGATGGCTCTACTGGCACCAGGTGTTCACCGGGTGGACGGCACTGGCGTTGCTCTGGGCGGCGCTGGTCTTCGTCCGGCAGCCCCGCTGGCGGCATCGCTATTTCCTCTTCGCGTTGTTTCCCCCGGTCTGGTCGTACATCGCCATCTACCGGCTCGACCATTTCGTCTGGGCGGCGCTGCCGGCGGTGCTCTTCCTCTCCTTTGCCACCCTGGCCACGGGCTGGGCGTTTTTCCGGCACTTCGATCGCGTGGGCGGGACGGGTGCGGGACTCCTGGCCGGGGCGTTTCTGCTCTGGGGCGTCCACCATCTCGACTACCTGATCCTCCGGGCGCAGGGAGCGTGGAATCCGTGGGGCTACTACCTCGACATCTTCTTCGAACTGGCGGTGGGCACGGGGATCCTGCTCCTGGTGCTGGATGATCTCCGCCGCGGGCTCAGCGCTCTCGGCGCGTTGTCGGGGGACCTCCAGCGGGCGGGACGCGAGGACCAGGATGTGCTGGCGGCCTTGCTCGAGCGGCCGCTGGCCCTGCCGGCCGTGAACGGGACGGCGCTCTACATGCGGAGCGACGAGGGAGTCCAGTGCGTGCGGGGCGCGGGGGCCTGTGCGGCGTGGCCCGCGAGGCCCTCTCCCGACCTGGCGGCCCGCCTGCACCAGGCGATGGCCACCGGCCGACCGCAGCTCCGGTCGTCCGGCCTGCGGCAGGGGCGGGAGCACCTCTTCGAGGCGGTGCTGCCGGTCTTTCGCGGAACCGAGGCGTCCGGCGCGCTGGTCCTCACGGGAAACGCACGCGACCCGTTCGCGGCGCTGGACGAGGGATTCATGGTGACGCTGGGCCAGCAGGTGGGTGCCGGCCTCGCCAACGCCGACCTCACCCGTCGTCTCCACGCCCGCACGGTCGAGCTGGCCCACCTCTCCGCCCGGATGGTCGAGCAGCACGAGGAGGAACGCCGCCGGTTGAGTCGAGAACTGCACGATGAAACGGCGCAGGTGTTCTCGGCGGTGAAGATGGAGCTCGGGGTGTTGCGCGAAGGGGTGCCGGCAGACGCGGTGGCACGCATCGATCACGCACTCTCGCTGGTGGACACCGGCATCCGCGGCATCCGGAGCGTGGTGCATTCACTGCGGCCGTCGCTCCTCGACGACCTCGGCCTCCTCCCGGCGCTCCGGTCGCTGATCACCGAGTTCACGCAGCGGAGCGGCCTGGCGGTCACGCTCGACGCGCCCGCCTCGGTCCTCCCGCTCTCCAAGGACGCCGAGCTGGCGCTCTTCCGCGCGCTACAGGAGGCGCTGTCGAATGTGGCGCGCCACGCCGACGCCGGGGCCATCGCCGTGTCGATTCAGCAGGAGGACGGTCGTCTCGCGCTGACGGTGCAGGACGACGGCCGCGGCCTGCCCGCCGGGATTACCCCCGACAGCATCGAGCGCCCGGGGCACATGGGAATCACCGGGATGCGGGAGCGAATCGGTGCGCTCGGCGGCACCGTGACGGTCGAGGCGCCGCAGGGTGCCGGCGTGCGGGTCCTGGTCACGGTGCCCCTGACGGTCGACGGTCTCCCCACCTCCAACCAAGGATCGACGGCATGACCGACGACGCCACCCCCATCCGGATCCTGATCGCGGACGATCACGCGATCGTGCGGGAAGGAATTCGCCACGTCTTCCGCCAGGAACCGGGGTTCGAGGTCGTGGCCGAGGCGGCGAGCGGCGACGAGGCGCTGAGATTGGCCCGGGAGGCGGTGCCGGATGTGGCGGTGCTCGACATCACGATGCCGGGGACGACAGGATTGCAGGTGGCGGCGGCGCTGCACGACGAGCTGCCCGGAGTGCGGGTCGTCATCCTGAGCATGCACGACAACCCGGAGTATGTGCTCGAAGCGGTGCGGGCCGGCGCCCACGCCTACCTGCTCAAGGACCTGGCCGCCACCGAACTGCGGGCGGCGGTGGCGGCGGTGCATGCGGGAGAGTCGTATTACAGCCAGCGCATCGCGGCGATGCTCACCACGGCGGTCCGGGGCGAGCTGGAGGAGGCACAGCGCGGCCAGGCGCTCGACGCGCTCACTGGCCGGGAGCGGGACGTGCTGCTCGGCATCGTGAAGGGGGAGACCAACAAGGAAATCGCCGCCCGCTTCGGCATCAGCCACCGGACGGTGGAGACCCACCGGGAGAGCCTGATGCGAAAGCTCCGGATCCGCACGGTGGCGGGGCTGACGCGGTTCGCGCTGGAGGCGGGGCTGGACGCGGAGGTGGACTAGCCTCCCCGAGTACCGCCCCCCGCTACCCGACGACCCACCGGGGCTCAGGAACTGAGACTGATCATGTACACGAAGATCCCGAAGCCGATCGCTCCCACCGCCAGGATCCCGCCGAAGATCAGCCAGCCAGTCTTCCCACCGTGATACTCCCGGATTTCCACTTTCTGAATCCCGCTCATCGGCACACTCACCGCCGTTCCGTCGCGCAGTTGCCCCTGCAAGGAGTCGGCGTTCATGCGGGGAGCCATGACCTCGAAGCGTTTCCCGGAATCGATGGTCACCCGCGCCTTCTTGATCGGCTTCGGCGGGGCCTGGAGGGTCGCGGCCGGATCGGCCAGCACCAGGTAACTGGTGCAGGCGGGGAGGTAGGCCACGAGCAGGGCGACTGCGATCAGTCGAGTGGGTCGCATGGACTCCTCCGTAGTTGCCTGGTTTGCCGCGTCACTCCGACTCATCCGGTGTGCAGGAAGTGGCCTGGCCGACGGCGAACCCGATGGAACAGATGACGATCCCGATCAGCGTCATCGACTTCCCGGCGTCGACCACATGCATCTCGATGCGTTTCACGTCGATCAGTCCCACCCGCTTCGTGGTCCCGTCTTTCTGGGTTCCCCGGACCGAATCCCCGACAATTTCCGGAGAGGTCAGCAGAAATCGGCGCCCGATCCAGGGGGTGATGCGGGCTTCGTTGAGTTGCATGGGGGAGGCCGGCAACCCTGCCGCCGGATTGGCGACCGCCCGGTAGCTGGTGCAGGCCGGCAGGCAGGCTGCGAGCAGGATGGCGGCAGTGCATTGGATGCGGCGCATGGGACCCTCCCCTGTTCTGGACAAGGGAAGGGTGCTGCGGAGGGGTCAAGCGGGCGTCAAGCGAACCAGCAACGCGACGCCCCTCCCCGGACCATCCAGAGAGGGGCGCGGAGGCCACGGGCAGCCCGAAGGCTAGCCGTCGATCTCGGCTTCCTCGAGCATGCCCGGATCGATGCGCCGAGGGAGCATATACAGAATTGGCAGGCAGGCGAAGAAGAGGAGGCCCACCTTGGGGAGGAAGGCGCCGACGAGGGTGGCCACCAGGTAGGCCGCCAGGCCCATCGAGATCCGCTCCCGCACCACCTCCGCCAGCTCCGGGGTCACCTCGTCGGTCACGAGGCCGCTGTTGACCGCATGGCTCCAGTGCGCGAAGAGAAACATTCCGGCCAGCAGCAGCGTGGCACCGTAGACCACCATGGCGGCCGGCTGGAGGGGATAGCGGGCGACGAATGCCGTGGCGAACGGGACGAACGCAATGCAGAGAAGGAAGAAGAGATTGGCCCAGATCAGCGCAGGATCGAGGCGCTGGATGAGGCGGAACTGGTTGTGATGGCCGACCCAGAGCGTCCCGAGAATCAGAAAGCTCACCGCAAAACTGGCGGTCGCGGGGAGGGTGGCCCAGAGGGCGTCAATCACGTCCGCCCCCGTCACCCCGTCGGCCAGATTGGGGACCGGCACCTGGAGCACCAGCAGCGTCATCGCGACGGCGAAGACGCCATCGGCCAGTGCTTCAATGCGGCGGGACTCCATAGGGCCTCCGGACAGGGATCGGAGGCGGAAATCTACACGGCGTTGCCCCGAAGCCCATCCCTCAACAGTAGAGTCCGTCACTATCGCACAAGAACACCGCGGACACGTAGGTGAAGGCGCCGAGGACCACCGCGGCGCCAAGCACCGCTGCGCCCACCGTCAACGCCGGACTCACCTTCCTGACTTCGGTGGAACGGATGTCGGACAACGCGACCGCGATCCGGGTGTCATCCCGCTCGCCCACCTTCGTGAACCCGAGGAGTGAATCCCCCACCACACGTGGTGACCAGATCTGGATGCGGGTGTCCTCCAGCGTGGTGATCCGGATCCGCTCCACGGGCTTCGCTGATGCCGTTGCCGGTGCCAGCGGCGCCTCCGACTGGCGATAGACGGTACAGGCCGGCAGATAGGCGGCGAGGAGCATCGTCGAAACAGCGGTTCGGAAGTTCACATGTTCTCCCGGTTGTCCAGGAAGGCGCTCCGACCAGTTAGCAACACATGACCACCCAGAGTATCCCAACCGCCACGGCCAGCGCGCCGACGACGATCCCGATCACCAGGAGGGTCGGCTTCGCCACTTCCACCGTACGGATGTCGGTCAGCGGGATGGCGACCTCTGCCCCGGAGGATCGAGCATCGTACCCACGGAGCGAGTCGTTGATCACCTTGGGCACGTCGAGGTATGTCCGAATACCTCCCTCTCGCGTGATTCGGAGGCGCTGGGCCGGCTTCGGCGGAGCAGTGAGCTCGGCCAGCGGCTGGACCGTCTCGTGGTACGCCGTACACGCCGGCAGGCAGGCGGCGAGGAGCAGCAGGGAAAGAATCCGATGGAATCGCACGATGCCCTAGCAGCCGTAGGCTGAGCCGCAGGACCCGGCCACACCGAGCAGCACGATCCCCACCACAATGCCGCCGATCAGGAGGGCGGTCTTTCCCCCGTCAGACCGCCGCACCTCGACCGTGCGCAGCGCGGCGAGCGGGAAGGCTACGGCCTGCGCGGCCTGCTTGCCACCGGACTCGGTGGACCAAGTGGTGCCGAACAACGTGTCATTCGCGACCCGGGGTCCATCGACGGCGACTTGCGCGCCATCGGTGGTGGTCACCCGAACCTGCTGAACCGGGTTGGACGCGGTGTTCAACCCGCTGAGCGGTTCAGGGGCAGGACGAAAGCTGGTGCACGCCGGCAGGTACGCAGCCAGCAGCAGCATGGAAACGACTCGATGGAACGACATGGAGGCCTCCACTGAAAGTGCGCCGCGCACTCCTGCCGGCGCGGCAGGTGGCTTCACTTCCGCACGGCGCCAAAGAGACTCGCCGAGGCCGCCACCGTGCCCGCGATCAGCGCCCCACCCACCAGGTAGGCGAGGGGTTTGGAGGCGTGCGGCTTGCGGAGATCGGCCTTCTGAATGGCGCTGACCGGCACCGACACGGGGGCATAGCCGGTGCTGGGGGCGTCGAGGGAATAGCCATAGACCGACCCGCCGGCGACGTAGGTGTCCCGGAGGGTGACCCGCTCCCCGGACACCAGGGTCAGGCGCATCTCGTTCCGGCCGTCGACCGCCGGGGCGTAATCGGGCAGGGGAACCGTCACCGGTTCGTAGCTGTGGCAGGCGCCGAGGGCCAGGGCCAGGAAGAGCGCAGGAAGAAACCGTGGGAACCGCATAACCGCCTCCAGTCAGGGTTGCGACTGGAGGTTGCGGTTGGGGGGTCAAGCCAGAGTCAAGCGGGGCAGCGGGGCAGCGGGGCAGCGGGGCCGAAACTAGCGCTCTACGGGGAGGCCCGCCTTTTCCCAGGCGGTGATGCCGCCGGTGAGGTTGATGACATCGGTGATGCCGCGGGATTCGAGGAGGCTGGCGGCGATGAGGGAGCGCCCCCCACCCCCGCACTGGAGGACCAGCGGCCGGCCGGCCGGCACTTCCTGGATCCGGTCGAGCAGGTAGCCCAGGGGCACATTGTCCACGCCGGGGAGCCGACCGGCCTCCCATTCTGCCTGGCCCCGCACGTCGAGGACCCCCACCTCGCCGCGCTCCTGGCGCCGGGCCAGCTCCACCGGCTCGATATGGGCGGTGTGGCCGTAGGCGAGACCCGCGCTCCCCCACGCCGCGATCGCGTCGGACCCGAACCACCCCGCAGCCCCGTCGAGGCCGATCAGGGCGAGGTCGCGAAGCGCCTCGTGGAGGCGCTGGGGAGAGTCCCCGCTCACCAACAGGTAGAAGGGCTCACTGTACGACAGCAGCCACCCGGCCCAGGTGGTGAAGGAGCGGTCCAGGGGAATGTGGATGGTGCCGGGAATGTGGCGGGCGGTGAACGCCTGGCTGGGTCGGGCGTCCACCACGGTGGCGCCGGCGGCCAGTAGCTCCCGCAGGCGCGTGCCTTCGATGCGCGGCGGCGTGCGGAGGCCGTCGAGGATCGGCGGGCCATCGCGGTTGAGACGCTTCATCTCGGCAAAGTACCGGGGCGGCTCGGGCTGGCCAGCCAGGACCTGCGCCACGAATTCGTCCTCGGTGGCGGCGCCGAAGGCCCAGTTGAAGAGCTTCTCGTAGCCGACCGTGCTCTGCGGCACCGCGCTCATCCCCTTGCCACAGGCGGAGCCGGCGCCGTGGCCGGGCCAGACCTGCAGGTGATCGGGAAGGCCCCGGAACTTCGCCAGGCTCTTCCAGAGCGCGCGGGCGGCACCGTCCGCCGAGCCCGCCACCTTGGCCGCCTTTTCGAGCAGGTCGGGCCGGCCGACGTCACCCACGAACACGAAGTCGCCGGTGACGATGCCCATCGGACCGGTGGCCCCGGCGGTATCGGTCACCACGAAGGCAAGGTGCTCGGGGGTGTGCCCCGGCGTGTGAAGGACGTCGAACCGGATGTTGCCGACCATGAAGTGGGCGTTGTCGTAGAGGAGCACGGCGCCGCCCTCCCTGGCAAAGGCGTATTGCCAGCCGGGGCCGCCCTCGTCGGAGAGATACATGACCGCCCCGGTGAGATGCGCCAGTTCCCGGGTGCCGGAGAGGAAGTCGGCGTGGATATGCGTTTCGGTGACATGCGTGATCCGGAGCCCCTCCTCTTCCGCGGCGCGCACGTATTGCGCGACGTCGCGATTGGGGTCGATCACCATCGCCTCGCCGGTGGCGGCGCAGCCGATCAGGTAGCTGGTCTGGGCGAGGGTGTCGTCGTAGAAGCGCTGGAAGAACATGGTCAGGTGTCCGAGATGAGGTTCAGGTCTGCCCGAGCACGCTCGAGAGGAGGATCGCGGAGCCGACGACAACCAGCAGCACCGCGAAACCCTTCCGGAGGTTGGCCGGGCTCACCCGCCGGCCGAGCCGGGTGCCGATGAAGACGCCGACGATGGCGAGCGCCGTGAAGGCCGCCATGACGCCCAGATCAATCTCCACCTTCCCCCAGTAGCCCGCAAACCCCGAGGCCGAGTTGAGGGCGATGACCCCCAGCGAGGTGCCGACGGCCTCCCCGACCGGCACGCCGAGCAGGAGGACGAGCGCCGGCACGATGAGGAACCCGCCGCCCACGCCGACCAGCCCGGTGAGGATCCCGACCGCGCCGCCGATCAGCGCGACCAGGAGCACGTGGGGGCGCGCCGGCGCGGCGGCATCGGCGGGCCGACCCCTCCACATGAAGACGGCGGCCACCAGCATCGTCACCGCGAAGAGGACCAGCTGGGCCAGCGAGGGCACCAGCAGGGCGAGGCGGGCACCGCCGAAGGTGCCGAGCATCGCCACCGGCGCAAAGGTGAGCACCGCTCGGCCATTGAGTTCCCCCGTCCGAAGCCGGCCGAGGGCGCCGGCGGCGCTAGTGACGCCGACCACGGCCAGGCTCATGGCGATGGACGACTTCACCCCATAGCCGAGGATGTAATGGAAGATCGGGACGGTGAGCACGGAGCCGCCGCCGCCGAGGAGGCCGAGGGAGACGCCGATGACGAGGGCGAGGGCGAGACCGAGGAGGGGCATGGGCGAATCCTCACCCCCTGTCCCCCTCTCCGGCAAGCGGAGAGGGGGGAGGCGTGGAATGATGGCGCGGGGGAGTAGACATTACTATATTACTTGATAGTTGTATAGCGTTCACGCGGGGAGGATTCCATGGCGGAACTCAGCGATTCCAACGCCTCGGCCATCGCCGAACGGTTCAAGGCCCTGGGCGAGCCGATGCGGCTCCGGCTACTGCAGGCGCTGCGCGGGGGGGAGTGTTCGGTCGGGGAGCTGGCGGAGCGTACGGGTGGCGGTCAGGCCAACGTGTCGAAGCACCTGCAGGTGCTGCTGCAGCAGGGGTACGTGGACCGGCGGAAGGAAGGGACCACCAGCTGGTACCGGATCACCGACCCGCAGGTGTTCACGATGTGCGAGCTGGTGTGCGGCGGGCTGGAGGAGGAGCTCGACCGGAAGAAGAAACTCCTCCGCCGCCGCAAGTAGGGTTCAGGCCTTTTTCGGCTCGCAGCCGAACAGGGCCACGCTCCCCAGGATCCGCTCGAGCGGGCAGAACCCGGTGATGCTCGACTGAAACAGGTTGAACCCCACAAACGCCGTGAACGCGAAGAAGCCGGGGTGCACCCAGTACCCCAGCGCCACCGACGCCATCACGAAGAGCCCGGCGATCCGCCGGATGATCACATCATTGCACATCAGCCACCTCCACTCCTAGAAGAATGAATCGACGGGCATGACGGCTACGTGCAGCCGCTCGCCCGGGGGAAGTTCCACCTCGCGACAACTCGCGGCAGCCGTCACGGCCACCGCATCTTCCACCACTGCAAAGCAGACCGTCACCTCACCTGGCCAGGCGCGGGTCCCGGCCCGCGGTCCGGTAAGGCCGTGGCCATGGCCGCCCTTGAAACAGGTGTGGCCGGGCACGGCGGCACCATCGAGCAGCGCGGAGATCCGTGCCGGCTCGGCACCACTGTAGGTCAGCATCAGCATTTTCATGACGAGGCTCCTTCGCGGCGCCGGAGCTCCCAGTAGAGGAGCGGCACCACGACCATGGTGAGCAGCGTGGCCACGATGGCGCCGCTCATCAGCGCCACGGCGAGGCCCTGGAAAATCGGGTCGAGCACCATCACGATGCCGCCGATGACGACCGCCGCGGCGGTGAGGGCAATCGGCCGGAACCGCACGGCCCCCGCCTCGAGCACCGCCTCACGGAGCGGACGGCCCCGTGCCTCGGCGAGCTGGATGAAATCCACCAGCAGGATTGAGTTTCGGACGATGATGCCCGCCAGCGCGATCATCCCGATCATCGAGGTCGCGGTGAAGAACGCCCCGGTCAGGGCGTGCCCGGGCAGGATGCCGATGAGGGTGAGCGGAATCGGCGCCATGATGACGAGGGGAATTTTGAACGACTGGAACCACCCCACGACCAGCACATAGATGAGGACCAGCACCGCGGCGAAGGCGAGGCCGAGGTCGCGGAAGACCTCGATGGTGACCTGCCACTCGCCGTCCCACTTCATGGCCGTCTCGTCGAGCCGGTCGGGCGCCACCGCGTTGTAGCGCGCAATCGAGGCGCCGTTCACCTGCACGGTGTCGAGCGCCTCGTTCATGGCGAGGATGGCGTACACCGGCGACTCGATGGTGCCGGCCACGTCCCCGGTCACGTAGATGACGGGCCGGAGGTTCTTCCGCATCCGAAGCGGCGAACGAGTCGTGGACTCCACGGTGACGAACCGCCCCAGCGGCGTCGGCCCGCGCGGCGTGGCCACCGGCACCGCCAGCAGCGCCTCGACACTGCTCCGATTCGCCAGGCCGAGCCGCGGCACGATCGCGACGCCCTCACGGGTGGTCGGCACGCTGGCCAACCCCGCGTCGGCGCCGGAGAGCGCCATCGTCAGCACCTGCGCCACCTGTTCGACCGTGACACCCGCCTCGGCAGCGCGCACCCGGTCCACCCGGAAGGAGCGCTTGGCCTGCGGCGCCTCGACGGTCCAGTCCACGTCCACCACCCCGGGGGTGGACTCCATGACCGCCTTGACCTGGGCGGCGGCGGCGAGCCGGGTGCTGTCGTCGGCGGCATACACCTCGGCGACGAGCGTGGAGAGTACCGGCGGACCCGGGGGAATCTCCGCGATCTTGGCGTTGGCGCCGAAGCTCCGCGCGATGGAATCCACCGCCGGCCGCACCGCCACCGCGATGTCGTGACTCTGCCGGCTCCGCTCTCCCTTGGGGAGGAGGTTCACCTGCACGTCGGCCACGTTGGCACCGCGGCGCATGAAGTAGTGCCGCACCAGGCCGTTGAAGTTGAACGGCGCCGAGGTGCCGGCGTAGGTCTCGGTGCTGGTGACTTCCGGCACCGTCCGGAGGTAGGCGGCCACGGCACCCGCCGCCGCGTTGGATGTCTCCAGCGTGGCCCCCTCGGGGAGGTCGAGCACCACCTGGAACTCCGACTTGTTGTCGAAGGGGAGCATCTTCACTTCGACCATCTTGACCGCCAGCAGGCCCATCGACACCAGGAGCAGCGCCACGATCCCGCCGTAGAAGGCCATCCGGCGGCGGGGGATGTCCATCAGCGGCGTCATGATGCCGGTGTAGAACCTGGCGAAGCCCGAGAGCTCCTCCGGCTCGTGCGCGCGGTCGGGCATTTTCGGGCCCGGGGCGACGTGCCCCTTGAGGAGCCGCAGTGCCAGGTAGGGGGTGATGATGAACGCCACCGCCAGGGAGGCGAGCATCGCCGCCGATGCGCCGACCGGGATGGGCCGCATGTAGGGACCCATGAGGCCGGAGACGAAGGCCATCGGCAGGATGGCCGCGATGACGGTGAAGGTGGCGAGGATGGTCGGGTTGCCGACCTCGTCGACACCCTCCACCGCCGCCACGTCGGGGGCGCGGTCGCCCATCTGGAGGTGGCGGTAGATGTTCTCCACCACCACGATGGCGTCGTCCACGAGAATACCGATCGAGAAGATCAGCGCGAAGAGGGTGATCCGATTGAGGGAGTACCCCATCGCGTAGTACACGAAGAGCGTGAGCGCGAGGGTGACGGGCACCGCCACCAGCACCACCAGCGCCTCGCGCCAGCCGAGGAAGAGGCCGATCAGGATGGTGACGGAGAGGGTCGCGATGAGCAGGTGCAGCATCAGCTCGTTGGACTTTTCGCTGGCCGTCTCGCCGTAGTTGCGGGTCACGTCCACCAGCACGTCGGCCGGAAGGAGCCGGCTCCGCGCCTCGTCCACCCGCTCCAGCGCGGCGTGCGCGATGTCGGTGGCGTTGACGCCGGGACGCTTGGCCACGGCGATGGTCACCGCCTGTTCCCCGCCCTCTCCGCGCGCGGCGTGGCTCACGTAGTCCGTCGCCTCGCCCGGGGCCTCGACCACGGTGGCGACGTTCCGGAGATAGACCGGACCGCGGCGGTTGGCGATGACGACGTCACCCGCGTCCTTGGCGGAACGGATCGGCGCGCCCACCGTCACGAGGAAGACCTCGTTGGCGGAGGCGAACTCGCCGGCGGGGAGGCGCACGTTGGCGGCGCGGAGCGCCTGCATCACCTCGCCGGGGGTGACCCCGCTGCCGGCCAGCCGCGCCGGGTCGAGCGTCACCCGCAGCTGGGTTGGCTCCCCGCCGATCAGGTCGATGCGCGCCAGGTCGGGAATGGTCGACAGTTCATCGGCCAGGTGCGTCGCCATGGCGCGCAGCTCGTCGGACCCGTAGCCGCCACCGTGCAGGGTAAGCGCCAGGATCGGGACATCGTCGATGCCGTGCGGCTTGATCATCGGGGGCATTGCGCCCGGGGGCGCCTGATCCGCCGCAGATCCGATCTTGTTGAAGACGCGACTGGTGGCCAGATCCTGGTTCTCGCCGACCTTGAAGCGCACGGTGACCAGCGTCATCGATTCGCCAGCCATCGCGTAGACGTACTCCACACCCGGAACCTCCCACATCAGCTTCTCGATGGGACGGGTGAGGAGGTTCTCGACCTCTTCGGGGGAGGCACCGGGCATCACGGCGATGACATCGATCATCGGCACCGAGATCTGCGGCTCCTCCTCCCGCGGTGTCGCGAAGATGGCCAACGCCCCGACGGCGAGCGACGCGATCGTGACGAGCGGGGTCAGTTTCGAATGCAGGAACGCCTGCGCCATCCGTCCGGCGATGCCCATGATCAGCGCTCCCCGCCGGCCACCACCACGGTGTCTCCCGCAGCGAGGCCGGAGAGCACTTCCACCATCCCATCGGCGGTGCGGCCGAACTTGACCCAGCGCAATGTGGGCTGGCCATTTACCACGGTATGCACACCGGCCAGGTCGCCCTGGCGAACGACGGCACCGGCCGGCACCAGGATGGCGCGGCGGGTACCGCGGGGGAGCGCCAGCGTGGCCGAACTGCCGCTGAGGAACTCACCCTTGGGGTTCGGCACCAATGCGTTGACGGTGTAGAGGTTGGGACCGGATGGCACGACGCCCTCGACCCTCGCATCGACCGTCACGTCGCCGATGATGGCGGTGACGGTGGTGCCGGCCTTGAGGCCGCGCACGGCGTCGGGGGCGGCGCTCACGGTGACGCGAAGCGTGCTGGCGTCTTCCACCGTCACGAGCGGCGCACCTGGCGCGGCAAACGATCCGGGATCGACGAAGCGATGGGTCACGACGCCGGCGAACGGCGCGCGGACTTCCGCGTACGAGGCGGTGGCCGCGAGTTCGGCGGCCATCGCCCTGGCGCTCGCCACGGCGGCGGTGGCGCGGGCCAGTCCGGTCTCGGCCTGATCGAGTTGCGCGCGGGTGGCGGCGCTGTCGGCGTAGAGCGCGCGGATGCGGCCCACCTGCACCGTGGCGTCGCTGTGCACCGCGGTCGCCTCGGCGAGCCCCGCCTCGACCTGGGCGCCCTTGGCGTCGAGGTCGCGGGCATCGAGCTGGACGAGCAACTGCCCAGCGGTGACGCGGTCACCCTCGTGGACCGGGACCGACGTCACCGAGCCCATGAGCTTGGTGCTCAGCGTCGCAGCGCGGATCGGATCGGCGGTGCCGGCGGCCTCGAAGGCGTCCACCACGGTGGTATCGGTCGCCGCCACGGCCACGCCGCCGAGCGGCAGCTTCTCGCCGGGGATGTTCTCAGCTTCGGAACCGCAGGCGGCCAGCGCGAGGGCCACGAGGAGGGCTCCGGTCACGGGAATCAGCTTCCGCATCTCAATTCTCCAGGGCAGAAAGCACCGTTAGGTCGGCGCCGGCAGCCTGCCGAGCCGCCGCATCGGCGGTGATGGTCTGGTAACGCGCATCGGCGAGGCCGAGCTGGGTCTGTGTTTCCACGGCAGCGGCGCCGAGGAGTTCGGCGACGGTGGCGAGCCCACCGGCGTACTTCTTGGCGACGATGCGGTGGGCTTCGGTTCCCTGCTCCACCGACACTTCGGCAATGCCGAGCCGGGCGACGGCTACCGCGAGCTGGGTGCGGGTGGCGTTCTGCTCGAGGGCGGCACCGGCGGTGGCGGCTTCGGCCATGGCGCGTGCGGCGTCGGCGCGGCCCTGTGCGGCCTGGCGACCTGCGATTTCGGAGGCGCCGGCGAAGGGGGTCCACGAGGCCATCACGCCGACGGTGTAACTGCTCTGGCCGCCGAAGAGCTGGTCTGGACTGTTCCAGTCGAGGCGGCCGAAGCCGTTGAGGCGCGGGAGGTAGACCGCGTTGGCGCGGCGCACGTCGCGCTCGGCGGCCTGCACGCCGAGTTGGGCGGCGGTCACGTCGAGGCGAGCGCTCATCGAGTCGCCATAGGGGAGCGCCACGAGACCGCGAATCTGCGCGGCCGACGGGAGCGAATCTGGGAGGACGAAGGAAGTGTCGCCCGGCTGGCCGAGCATCAGCGCCAGTTGCGCGCGCGAAATGCCGGCGTTGCCGCGGGCGCCGATGAGTTGGGCCTCGACCTGCCCTGCCTGCACCGCGGCGAGGAGGGCGTCGGACCTGGTGGCCATTCCGTTGGTGACCATCGACTCCGCCTGCTTCACGTGCGCCTTGGCGGCGGCGGTGGCGGCCTCGAGGGTGCGGACCTGTTCGCGGGCGAGAATGGCGCCGAAGTAGGCGCGGGTCACGTCCACGCGGGTGGTTTGTCGGGTCCAGCCGGCGCCGGCGTCCGCTGCGGCACCCGCACTCGATGCGGCGGCCCGCCCGAACCAGGCGTCGGCGTTGATCAGGGGGACCTCGGCGACCAGCCCCCCGTTCCAGTTGGTGACCGCGTCGGGGTAGTTGAGGCTCGCCGGGTTGAAGGAAGCCAGGGAGACGCCCCGCTGCTGGAGGGTGAAGCCGAAGGCGGACAGCGGCTCGTCGGTCTGGAAGTAGCCGGCCTCGGCGCGCACCGTGGGCAGGATCCCCTGGAGGGCGGCGGTGGACTGGGCTCGCTGCGCGCGGGCGCCACCGGCTGCGATCCGGTTGGCGTAGGCGGCGGAATCGGCGCGATGGAAGGCGTCGGCCAGGGTGAGCGGCGCCTGCGCACCCGCCGGGGTGGCAACGGCGAGGGCCAGGGCAACAGGGATGATGGATCTCAGCATGCGATGGTGTCCTTGGTTGGGCGTCGGGGCCCTTTCACTAGTCTACAACTATATAGTTGAGAAGGGAAGATGTCAAGGAAGGGGAACTTGGGGACTGGGGACTGGGGACTGGGGACTGGGGACTGGGGACTGGGGACTGGGGACTGGGGACTGGGGACTGCGAATGTAGCGACTGCAGTCACCCCGGCGAAAGCCGGGGTCCAGAGAGTCGCGGCTGAAGCCGCGGCTCGGCTGATGTCGCTAAAGCGACGCGTGGCCCGGATCTCGTTTCTGTTGCCGCCCGCTGCCGCCCGGGCCCCCTGCCCCCCTGCCCCGCCGTCATCTCACCTCACCCCCTGTCCCCGGCGGTATCTTTCCCGCATGACTGAACGCGAGGTGCCCGGGACGGTCCGGCTCGACAAGTGGTTGTGGGCGGCGCGGTTCTACAAGACCCGCGCGCTGGCGGTCGAGGCCATCGACGGCGGCAAGGTCGACGTGAACGGCCAGGGCGCCAAGCGCAGCAAGGCGGTGCGAGTGGGCGACCGGATCCAGTTCCGGCAGCCCCCCTATGAATGGGATGTGGCGGTGCGGGGGCTCAGTGAGCGGCGGGGGCCGGCCAGCGTGGCCGTGACCCTCTACGAGGAGACTCCCGCGAGCCGCTCGGCTCGGGAATCAATGGCGCTCCGGCTCAAGGCGATGCCCCCGCCGCTCTTCCAGGAGAAGGGGAAGCCGAACAAAAAGCAGCGGCGGGAAATCGAGAAGTACAAGAGGGGGGAGTAGGCAGCGGGACAGCGGGACAGCGGGACAGCGGGACCGAAGCTCGTCATTCCCGCGAAAGCGGGAATCCAGGTGCGGCATTCTGGACCCCCGCGTTCGCGGGGGTGACAATCAGGTTCATTCCCCTGCCTCCCCGCCCCGCGGCCCCCCTGCCCCGCCTCATTACTCCACCCACACCTCCCACTGCTTCCCCACCTTCAACGTCAGTTCGAAACGGGTCGTGGAGTCCCTCATCGCGGCGCCGAGTCCGAGTAGTGAATCCCGCAGCGGCCTGGGCACGTGCACGGTTCCGGGAAGGAGTTGGCCGATGTCTCCTTCGACCTGCGCTCGCGCCGTGAGGTTGCCAAGCGAGTCGCGCCTCGCCGGGGTGATTCCCATCTGGTAGGTGGCAGGCAGAATCAGGTACTGGCTGCGCTCGGGGTACTGCTGCCGCAGGGCCGCCGGATCGAGGCCAAAGTCCACCGCCATCAGGCGCGTCGCCCTCTCCCCTACAGCGCGGGAAGCCCCGCCATGCACATGGCCCGGATTCGTCACCGTGTCGAAGGCCATGGCAGAGTCGCTCCTGGCTTGCTTGGTCGTGAGCCACCGTTCCCACGCCGGCCCCGCCAGCTCCAGCACCGCGTATCCCGGCCGGGACCCCCGTCTCCACTGCCGGTGGGCCGCCGTATCATCCGCCGCCGGCAGCGCCGTGTTGCCGAGCGATTCGAGCTTGGCCCGGTCGAACCACGGTCCGCCATCCGGCCTGGTGGCCATCGTCCATTGCACCCGGAGATTGAGGAACGGCTCGGCGCCGAGCGACTGGTCGCCCCAGCTCACCAATTCCCGTTCACTGAGGCGGACGACGGCGTCAGGATTGCCGGCGCGGTTGCGCATCACGCCCCCGAGGATCAGCAGGTTGGCGGCCACCAATGTGCCTGCCGCCACGAGCACGCCGCGATTGGTCATGTGGCCTCCCCGATCCGCGCCTTGAGGCGCTTGAGCAGGAGCATCACGCCCACCGCGATGCCGCCGAGGACGAGGAAGAAGAGCCAGTGCGGCATCCAGTCCCACCACCAGTCGGTCGCCTTGACGTAGAGCAGGATCGTGAACGTCGCGACACCGGTGTTGGTGACTTCGTTCCACCCCTCGCGGATACCGTACCAGATGGCCAGGGCGGCCGCCGCGAATCCGAACACCTGGTAGATCGCCTCGACGGTCCCGTTGGCGAAGGGCAGGAGACTGCCCTTCCCGTTGGCGGCCATCCATATCACGACCCAGAACAGCAGAATCAGCCCGAAGAGCCGATAGAGCGAGCAGAACTGTTCGCGAATGCCCCGGTGCGGCGTGACGCCGAGGATGATCGCCAGTGCCGCGGTGGGCAGGAAGAGCTCGGACCAGCCGAAGAGGTCCAGCCAATGGTAGCCCAGCAGGGTGGCCAGGACTCCACCGAGCCAGACGGTCAGGGTGACGAGCGCCGCGAGCAGCAGCATCCGAAGCCCGTAGCCGTAGGCGAGCGCCCCGGCGAACACCGCCCAGAGGAGGAAGGCGTGCTGGGAGGGGATGAGGTTGAATACCTGCCCCACCATGGAGACGTCGGTGACGAAGGCGGCAAACGCCACCAGTGCCGCGAGCCCGGCGAAGTAGAGGGTCTTCTCGCGCCGTGAGGCGAATTCGGTGAGGCCGAGCATCGAGGCGGTCGCGAGCGCGA
Source organism: uncultured Gemmatimonadales bacterium (assembly GCA_963705985.1). Taxonomy (GTDB): domain Bacteria; phylum Gemmatimonadota; class Gemmatimonadetes; order Gemmatimonadales; family GWC2-71-9; genus SPDF01. The sequence goes on from CAVPLK010000003.1 coordinate 1,605,618, forward strand.
GCAGGGACACCTGCGCGCCGGTCGAGAGTCCGCCCCAGAACCGCTCGACGAAGAGCACGACGGCGATGCAGAGGGCGAGCGCGCCAAGGAAGGAAGCGAAGCGGAGGCCGAGGGCGAGCTGGCGGTCGGAGGTGGTGGTGGCGACATCGTACTGGCGGGCCAGCTCGGCGAGGAGCTGCTCGTGGTGCCGGGCGACCCGCTGCCGTTGGGCATCGTCGAGGACGCCGCCCAGCTCGGACTCGAGTTCGGCGAGTTCCCCTTGGAAGGCGCGGACCCGGTCGGCCCGCGCCTGGGCATCCATCCGTCCGGCCATGGTGCCTCCTCTTACGCTTCCTGCCCCTGCTTCACGTAGATCTCACCGCCCCGGCGGCGAAACTCCACCGATTTCTCCTCCAACGCCGCGGCGTATTCCCGCACGTCCTGCGTGATCTTCATCGAGCAGAACTTCGGGCCGCACATCGAGCAGAAGTGCGCCACCTTGGCGCCGTCGGCCGGCAACGTCTCGTCGTGGAAGGCCCGGGCGGTGACGGGGTCGAGCGCCAGGTTGAACTGGTCCTCCCAGCGGAAGTCGAAGCGCGCCTTGCTGAGCGCGTCGTCCCACGCCTGCGCGTGGGGATGCCCCTTGGCCAGGTCGGCGGCGTGCGCCGCGATCTTGTAGGCGATGACGCCGGCCTTCACGTCGTCGCGGTCGGGGAGGCCGAGGTGCTCCTTGGGCGTCACGTAGCAGAGCATGGCGGTGCCGTACCAGCCGATCATCGCCGCGCCGATGGCGGAGGTGATGTGGTCGTACCCTGGCGCGATGTCGGTGGTGAGAGGCCCGAGGGTGTAGAACGGCGCCTCGCCGCACCACTCGAGCTGCTTGTCCATGTTCTCCTTGATGAGGTGCATCGGCACGTGGCCAGGGCCCTCGTTCATTACCTGCACGTCGTGCTTCCAGGCGATCTTGTTCAACTCCCCCTGCACCTTGAGCTCGGCGAACTGCGCCTCGTCGTTGGCGTCCTTGATGGAGCCGGGGCGGAGCCCGTCGCCCAGCGAGAAGGAGACGTCGTACGCCGCCATGATCTCGCAGATCTCGTCGAAGTGCGTGTAGAGGAAATTCTCCTTGTGATGCGACAGGCACCACTTGGCCATGATCGACCCGCCCCGGCTCACGATGCCGGTCATCCGCTTCGCGGTCATCGGCACGAAGCGCAGCAGCACGCCGGCGTGGACGGTGAAGTAGTCCACCCCCTGCTCCGCCTGCTCGATCAGGGTGTCGCGGTACGCTTCCCAGGTGAGGTCCTCGGCCACGCCGCCGACCTTTTCGAGCGCCTGGTAGATCGGCACGGTGCCGATGGGGACGGCGCTGTTCCGGAGGATCCACTGCCGGGTCTCGTGGATGTTCTTGCCGGTGGAGAGGTCCATGACCGTGTCGGCGCCCCAGAGGGTGGCCCAGCGGAGCTTCTCCACCTCGTCTTCGATGACGCTCTTGACGGCGGAGTTGCCGATGTTGGCGTTGATCTTGACCGCGAAGCCGCGGCCGATGATCATCGGCTCGATTTCGGGGTGGTTGATGTTGGCGGGGATGATGGCGCGGCCGCGGGCCACCTCGCTGCGGACGAATTCGGGGGTCATGCCCTCGCGGAGCGCGACGAACTCCATTTCGGGGGTGACCTCGCCGCGCCGCGCATAGAACAGTTGGGTGACGGGGCCGCGGCCGCGGTAGACAGGGCGTTGGAGGGAGGCCGGCAGGTCATTCTGGACCCCCGCTTCCGCGGGGGTGACAACATGGACCCCGGCTTTCGCCGGGGTGACGACAGGGAGTCCAGCTTTCGCGCGGGCGACGGACGTCAGCGGGGCAGCGGGGCTGCGGGCAGTGCGCTCCACATCGCGCTCGACGATCCAAGGCAGCCGGGGTGTCGGCAGACCCTGGCGGACATCACCCCCCTGCGGGCCACTGGTGTCGTAGACGCGGAGCGGGGGCTCGCCGCCGGAGAGGAGGATTTCCCGGACCGGCACGTGAATGCCGCGGCCGCCCTCGAGGGTGACTTTGCGGGAGTTGGGAAAGGCGTCAGAAAAAGAAGAGGCAGTCATGCCGCGCTCCCTTCGCCGGTATGAGCCGGATCAGGTTCCAAGGGTATCGTCTCAATCCGTCGCGCCGACGTGCGCGGGGATGCCCCTGGCGGTGTCTCTGAAGGGTAATACAACGGCGGGGAAGCGGGGAAGCGGGGAGGACCCCACCCGTCACCCCGGCGAAAGCCGGGGTCCAGTGTACCGGCGCAACTGGATCCCGGCTTTCGCCGGGATGACGACGGTCTGATCTTCCCGCTCCGATGCTTCCTCAATCCTCAGTCCTCAGCCCTCGCAGCTCGCCCCGATCGACCTTGCCGAGGTGGGTGCGTGGGAACTCATCCATAAATACGACCTCCCTTGGCGCCTTGTACGGCTCCAGCCGCTCACGGACGAAGGCCTTGAGCTCCTCATCCAGACCGGCAGTCCTCGTCTTCGCGATCACGAAGGCGTGCGGCTTGGTGAGCCCCTGCCCGTCCACCACGCCGACCACCGCCGCCTCCTTCACCGCCGGATGCTGCAGCAGGCAGTTCTCCACCTCCTGCGGCGCCAGCCAACGCCCCCCCACCTTGAGCATGTCGTCGCCGCGGCCGCAATAGGTGAAGTACCCGTCCGCGTCTCGGCGAATCATGTCGCCCGACACGTACCACTCCCCCTGGAAGGCCTGCGCCGTCTTCTCCATCTGCTGCCAGTACCCGATGGCCCGGGCATTCCCCCGCACCCGGAGCCAGCCGATCTCGCCGTCGGGCAGCTCGGTCCCGTCGTCGTCGGTCACCCGCACCTCGAATCCCTCGACCACCGTCCCCATCGTGCCGGGCCGAACTGCTCCGAGCCTGGACGAAATGAAGACATGCCACATCTCGGCGGTGCCCAGGCCGTCCAACAGCTCCACCCCGAACAGTTCCTTCCACCGTGCATACAGCTCGGCTGGCAGCGCCTCCCCCGCTGACGTCGCCAGGCGGAGCGAGGAGAGATCGGCCTCGGCGGCGGCGGAGTGGGTCACCATGTGGTTGACCATGGTGGGGACGTTCACCAGCACCGTGGGACGATGCTTCGCGATCTCCTCGAAGAGGAGTTCCGGCGTCGGCTTGTCGCGAAAGAGCACACTCCGGGCGCCGACCGAGAAGGGGAAGAAGAGATTGGTGCCCATGGCGTAGCCGAAGAAGAGCTTGGGCACCGAGATGGTGACATCGTCTGCCGTCAGGCCTAAAACGCCCTGCCCATAGCAGGAGGTGGTGTGTGCAAAGCTCCAGTGGCTCTGCTGCACCGCTTTGGGCTGCCCAGTGGTGCCGCCGGAGAAGAGCCAGATGCAGGCGTCGTCGCGGTGGCTGGGGAAGGTCTCCAACTCCAGCGACTGGGCGTCGAGCCGGCGATCGAGGGTTTCGGTGCCCGTCACCATCAATTCGGCCAGGAGGGGCGCCTCGGCGCGGGCCGCCTCGAACGCCTCGCGGTTGCCCGGGTGGACGAAGGCGACCCGGGCGCGGGTGTACTGATAGAAATAGGCGATGGCGTCGGGTTTGAGGTCCGGGTTGACCATCACCACGACTGCCCCGATCTTCAAGATGCCGAACAGCGCCGCCACGAACTCCGGCCCGTCGGGCAGGGCGATGATGACCCGCTGCTCCGGCATCACCCCCGCCTCCCTGAGCAGGTTGCCGTAGCGGTTGGCCAGGTCCTGCACGTCCCGATAGCTCCAGGTCCGCTGATCGGTCACCAGCGCCACGCGCGACCCGCGCCCCTCGCGGATGCGCGCATCGAGCAGGTGATCGGCGATATTGAAGCGCTCCGGCGGTTCAAACGTCACGGGCGGACTCCCGGATGGAACGAGGTTCGGATGACGGTGTGCTGGCTCGCCACGGCAACATACGAGGAGGTCGCGGCGCTCGACCGGTCCCGCGCGGTGGCGATCGTCCCGCTCGGCGCCACCGAGGCGCACGGCCCCCACCTGCCGCTTTCCACCGACGTGATCATCGTCGAGGCGATGGCCCGGGTCGGCGCGGAGCGCCTGTCCGCCCGGGGCGTGACGGCGGTGGTGCTCCCGACGGTCGCGCTGACCCCTGCGCCATTCGCGGCCGCCTTTCCCGGCACGATCGGCGTGCGGCCCGCCACCCTCGTGGCGCTGCTGGAAGATGTCGCCGACGCCCTCGCCGCCCAAGGGTTCACCCGGATGGTGGTGGCGAGCGCCCACCTCGACCCGGAGCATCTCGGCGCCGTCGCCGAGGCGGTCGAGACGATCCGCGCCGACGGGATGCGGGTGGCCTTCCCCAACCTCGCGCGCAAGCCGTGGTCTCAGCGGCTGGGCGAGGAGTTCCAGACCGGCGCCTGCCACGCGGGGCGGTTCGAGACCTCGATCGTGATGGCGGAGCGGCCGGAGCTGGTGCGCGACATCCGGGCGGAGCTCCCACCGAACCCGAACTCGCTCTCGGTGGCGATCCGCGCCGGTCAGGGCACCTTTGCCGAGGCGGGGGGGCCGCGGGCCTATTTCGGCTGGCCTGCCGACGCCTCCGCCGCCGAGGGTCGCGGCCTGATCGACGCGCTGGGCGCCATTCTCGAAGAGGCCGCCCTTCCCCTGCTCCAGACTGACTGAGAGAGTACCCGGATGCGACTCGATGGCAAGACGGCGGTGGTGACGGGGGGCGGCCAGGGGATCGGCGCGGCGGTGGCGCGCGCGCTGGCCGACGCCGGCGCGTCGGTGGTCATTTCCGGCCGCACGCTCAGCAAGCTGGAGCGCCGGCGGAGGAACTGCGGCAGGAAGGCCGCAACGTCTGGGGGGCGGCGTGCGACGTCAGCGACCCCGCGGCGATCAGCCGCCTCGCGGCCATCGCGAAGGACAAGCTGGGGCCGGTGGACATCCTGGTGAACAACGCCGGCATCGCGGAGTCGGCGTCGATCATGCGCACCAGCCTGGACGACTGGGAAAAGATGCTGCGGGTCAACGCGACCGGCGCCTTCCTCTGCCTGCAGGCGTTCCTCCCCGACATGCTGGAGCGAAAGTGGGGACGGGTGGTGAACGTGGCCAGCGTGGCGGGGCTGGAGGGGGCGCGGTACATCTCCGCGTATGTGGCGAGCAAACACGCCCTGGTCGGGCTCACGCGCGCCGCCGCCGCCGAGCTCTCGGGCACCGGCGTGACGGTCAACGCCGTCTGCCCCGGGTATGTGGACACGCCGATGACCGAGACCACCATCGCGAACATCGTCCGGAAGACGGGCAAGACCGCCGACGAAGCGCGCGCCGCCCTCCTGGCCACGATGCCAGGGGGACGGATGATCCAGCCCGAGGAAGTGGCCGCGGCGGTGCTGGCGCAGATTACCGACGAATCCGGCGACCGCAACGGAGAGGCCGTCATCATCGACGGCAGAGAGGCGTAGCATGAGCTGGGAGATCATCAACCCCCGAGGCCAGCCGAGCGGGTGGAACGACGGCCTGCTGGCCCCGGCCGGCGGGCGGACGCTGTTCGTGGCGGGCCAGACGGCGAGCGACGCCGCCGGCAAGGTGCATCCCGCCGATTTTGTCGCCCAGTTCCGGCTGGCGCTGACCAACTCGCTCGCGGTGGTGCGCGCGGCCGGCGGGCAGCCGACCGACATCGGGCGGATGACGGTGTACGTGCTCGACATGGAGGCGTACCGCGAGGCGCGCCGGGAGCTGGGCGGCATCTGGAAGGAACTGATGGGGCGGCACTACCCGGCCATGGCGCTGGTGGAGGTGTCGGCGCTGCTCGACGAGCATGCGCTCCTCGAGATGGAGACCACCGCGGTGATTCCCGCGCAGGCCGGGAGGTCCGCATGACGATCAGCCCGCATTCGTTCCTCTACACGCTCGACGCGGCGACCGGCGTCGCGACCATCACCCTCAACCGCCCCGACAAGCTCAACGCGCTCACCTTCGAGGTGTACCGCGAGCTGACCGACACCTTCAACGCCCTCGGCGAGGAACCGGACGTCCGCTCGGTGATCATCACCGGGGCCGGGCGGGCGTTCTGCTCCGGCGGTGACGTCGAGGACATCATCGGGCCGCTGCTGGAGATGGACATCGACGAACTCCGCGCCTTCACCCGGCTCACCTGCGACCTCATCCTCTCGATCCGCCGCTGCCCGAGGCCGGTGGTGGCCGGGCTCAACGGGACGGTGGCCGGGGCGGGCGCCGTCATTGCCAGCGCGTGCGACTTCCGCGTGGCCAACGAGAAGGCGAAGATCGCCTATCTGTTTGTGCGGGTCGGGCTCTCCGGCGCCGATATGGGGGCGGCGTGGCTGCTGCCACGGCTGGTGGGACACAGCATGGCCACCGAGATGCTGATGCTCGGCGAGTTTACCTCGCCGGCACGCGCGAAGGAGATCGGGCTCTACCACCAGGTGGTCGAGGGCGACGTGATGCCGGCCGCCATCGCATTGGCCGAGAAGCTGGCGCGGGGCCCGCGCGAGGCGCTGGCCGCCACCAAGGAGGCGATCGACCTGGAGGCGGAACTCGATCTCGAATCGGGGCTCGACCACGAGGCGGAGGCGCAGGCGCAGCTGATGCTGGGCCCAGACTACATGGAGGGGTACCAGGCGTTCACCGAGAAGCGGGACCCGAAGTTTCCATGAGACCCGACATCGATGCGGTCGCCGCCTTCCTGGATCCGCACCACGCCGACGTGGCGGCGAGGGTGGCCGCGTTCGGCACGGAAGTGCTGGCCGAGCATCCCGATCCCGACACCGACACGGCGGCACGCAGCCGAGCCCGCGCGCTGGTGCCGCTGTTGGCCGAGGCGGGGCTGGGCGAGGCACTGGTCACCCTCGACCTCCGCGCGGTGGCGCTGATCCGCGAGGGACTGGCGTATCACTCGCCACTCGCCGACGAGGTGTATGCCCTGCAGGCGCTGGGCTCGCTGCCGATCCGCCTCAGCGGCAACAAGGAGATGCAGCGGAACTGGCTCCCACTCATCGACGGCGGCCGGGTGATGTGCGGCTTCGCGATGACGGAAGCGGAGGCCGGCTCCGACGTCGGCGCGATGACGACCACCGCGACGCAGGGAGGGGAAGGAGTGGGTGCTGGAGGGGCGAAAGGCGTTCATCTCGAACGCCGGCATCGCCGACGTGTACACCGTCTTCGCCTCGACCGACCGCAGCAAGGGGGCCAAGGGAATCTCGGCGTTCGTGGTGCCGGCCGACGCACCGGGGCTGGTCTTTGCCGGCGCGCAGGTGATGAGCGCGCCGCATCCGCTGGGGGAACTCGCGTTCCAGCGGTGCCGCATCCCCGCCGAGAACATTCTCGGTGAACCGGGACGCGGGCTGGGACTCGGACTCGCCACGCTGGACCGCCTGCGCGCCACGGTGGGTGCGGCCGCGTGCGGCATGGCGGCGCGGGCACTCGACGAGGCGGTGGCGCATGTGAAGGGCCGGAAGCAGTTCGGGAAGCCGCTGGCCGAGTTCCAGCTGACGCAGGACCGGATTGCGCAGATGGCCACCGAGCTCCACGCGGCGCGCTTGCTTGTGTACCGCGCGGTGTGGGCCAAGGATCGGGGCGCGGAGCGCGTCACCCTGGAGTCCGCGATGGCCAAGAGCTACGCCACCGAGGCGGCCCAGCGCATCGTCGACGGCGCGGTGCAGCTGTTGGGCGGCCGCGGCGTGCTGGCCTCGCACCCGGTGGACAAGCTGTACCGGGCGGTGCGGTCGCTCCGCATCTACGAGGGCACCACCGAAATTCAGCGACTCCTGATTGCCAGGGAAGTGCTGGGCGGCGCATGAAGGTCGCCATCATCGGCGGCGGGCCGGGGGGACTCTACCTGGCCATCCTGCTCCGCCGAGCCAATCCAACGACAGACGTCACCGTCTACGAACGGAACCGGATCGAGGACACCTTCGGGTTCGGCGTGGTGCTGTCCGACGCCACCGAGGGGATCCTCGCCGAGGCGGACGACGTGACGCATGCGGCGATGTCGGCGGTGATGCACCGGTGGGGCGACATCGACGTCCACATCAACGGGGAGTGCATCACCTCAGGGGGGCACGGCTTCAGCGGCGTCTCCCGCAAGGTGCTGCTGGAAATCCTGTTCGAGCGGGCCAAGGCGCTGGGTGCCACGGTGCTCGAGCTCACCGAGGCGCCGCCGGTCGAGGCGTTGCTGAAGACCCACGACCTCGTGGTGGCGGCAGACGGCGTGAACAGCGCGGTGCGCGAATCCCGCGCGGCAGCCTTCGGCGCCACCGTCGACATGCGCCCGAACCGGTTCGTCTGGCTCGGCACCACCCGTCCCTTCCCCAGCTTCTTCTTCTCCTTCCGGCAGAACGCGCACGGCCTCTGGCGGGCGCACGCGTACCAGTACGCCGAGGGGGAGTCGACGTTCATCGTGGAAACGACGGACGCGGCGTGGAAGGCGGCGGGACTGGAGGAGGGCGACGAGGCGGCGACGATCGCGTACTGCGAGGCGCTCTTCAGGGAGGAACTGGAGGGACACCGGCTCATCGCCAACCGGAGCATCTGGCGGCAGTTCCCCACGGTGAAGTGCCGGAACTGGTCGGATGGCCGACTGGTACTCCTGGGCGACTCGGCGCACACGGCGCACTTCTCGGTGGGGAGCGGGACCAAGCTCGCCATGGAAGACGCCATCGAGTTGAGCCGGGTGCTGCAGGGAGCCAAGGATGTGGCGGCGGCGCTCAAGACGTACGAGACAGAGCGGCGGCCAGGGGTGGAGAGCGTGCAGCGCGCGGCGCAGGCCAGCCTCGAGTGGTTTGAGGCCACGGAGCGCTACGACGACCTCGAGCCGCTGCAGTTTGCCTACAGCCTGCTCACGCGGAGCCTCCGCATTACCCACGAGAACCTCCGCACGCGCGACCCGGCGTTCGTGGAGCGGGTGGAGCGGTGGTACGCCGACAAGGCGGGGGTCAAGCCGGTGAAGGGGAGGACGAGTCCCCCGCCATTCCTGACGCCGTATCACCTGCGCGGGATGCGCCTCAGCAACCGCATCGTGGTGTCGCCGATGTGCCAGTACTCCGCCGTGGATGGGGTACCGAACGACTGGCATCTGCAGCACCTGGCCAGCCGAGCCATCGGTGGTGCGGGGCTGGTCATGACGGAGATGACAGATGTGAGTGCGGAGGGGCGGATTACGCCGGGGTGCACCGGGATGTACAACGATGCGCAGCTGACGGCGTGGAAGCGGATTGTGGACTTCGTGCGCGAGCATGCGCCGGACACGCGACTGGGGATGCAGCTGGGGCATGCGGGGCGGAAGGCGGCGACGAAGCTGATGTGGGAGGGGGACAACCAGCCGCTCGACGAGGGCGCCTGGCCGATCATGTCGGCAAGCGCGATCCCGTGGAAGCCGGAGAACCAGGTGCCGCACGCGATGACGCGCGCCGAGATGGACCGGGTACGCGACGAGTTCGTGGAGGCCGCGAGGCGAGCGGACGACGCGGGCTTCGACCTGATCGAGATTCACCTGGCGCATGGGTACCTGCTGGCGAGCTTCATCAGTCCCCTCACCAATCGGCGCACCGATGAGTACGGCGGGTCACTCGAGAACCGGATGCGCTTCCCGCTGGAGGTCCTCCGCGCCGTGCGGGCGGCGTGGCCCGACGCCAAGCCCCTCACCGCGCGGGTCTCGGCCACCGATTGGCACCCCGACGGCCTCACCGGCGAGGAATCAGTCGAAGTGGCGCGGCTCATCGGAAGGGCCGGCGTGGACGCGGTGGATGTGTCGGCGGGGCAGACCATCCCCGACCAGCGTCCTATATATGGGCGGGCGTTCCAGACCCCCTTTGCCGACCGGATCCGGCACGAGGCGGGGGTGGCGACGATGGCGGTGGGGAACATCCAGAGCCACGAGGATGTGAACGCCATCCTGGCGGCGGGCCGCGCCGACCTGGTGTTGATGGCGCGGGCGCATCTCTGGGACCCGTACTGGACCCGGCACGCGGCGTACGCGCTGGGGCATCCGCTCAGGTGGCCGCCGCAATACGAATCGCTGAACAATTACAACGCGAGAATATAGGACGGAGGACTGAGGACGGAGGACGGAGGACTGAGGACTGAGGACTGAGGACTGAGGACTGAGGACTGAGGACTGCGAAGGTAACGACGGCCGTCACCCCCGCGAAAGCGGGGGTCCAGTGTCTTCAGACCAGCCCCTGCCCTTGAGTCGCGGCTGAAGCCGCGGCTCGGCTGATGTCGCTAAAGCGACGCGTAGGCCGGATCTCGTTGCTGTTACTGCCCGGCTGCCCCGCTGCCCGCCTGCCCCGCCTGCATTCGCCAAAATGCAATCCCCCCCGCCTGCTGTCCCACATCGACCGACGCCACGCGGGTGCGCGCCACCAGGTCGTACACATCCACCTTCCCCGGCTCGGCGCCGACCCCCTCACTGCTGACGAAGGCGTAGCGGGAGTCGGGCGAGACGGCGACGCCGTGGGTCACCGTGGTGGAGCTCTTCATCTGCATGACGCTGCTGCCGCTGGCGAGGTCGAACACCTGCACCCCGCCGCCCTGCTTGAGCGACGACACCAGCAACCTGCCATCCGGCGTCACCGCCAGGTTGTAGGGACCGCGACCGGTCGGAAAGCGGCGGGTGACGGCCCACGTGTCCCGGTCGATCTCCACGATCTCATCCCGCTTGTTGCAGGCGACGTAGATCTTCTCGCCGCTGGCGGAGGGCTGGGCCCAGGTCGGCGAGCAGTCGGGGGCCGGCATCGGCTGGCCGGCGGCGTGCGCGTGCTGATGACCACTCGCCGCCGCGGTGTCGATCGGCCCCTCGGAATTCTTCGCGACGCTGAACCGGCGCGCAATCGCGAAGGTGCGGGTGTCGATCTCGACGACCTGGTCGTCCATCATGCAGGCGGAGTACTGCCACTTGCCGGTCACGTCGATCCGGCTCCCGTGCGGCATGGTGCAGGTGGTGACCCGGGCCACCTCGGTGCTGGTCGGGGTGTACACGACCGACACCGACGAGGGGATCATGGCGCCGTGGAGGTTGAAGTTGACGACGAAGGCGTAGAGTCCGTCGGGAGTGACGTCGAGGGTGGCGGGGAAGTAGCCGAGGAAGAGCCCGGGGCTGGCCAGGGTGTCGGGGCCGAGGGCGTAGCGCCAGTACTTGCCGTCGGGGGAGCCGTGGCCGGTGGTCATGTGGAGCCACTTCCCGTCGCGAGAAATGGCCAGGCCGTGAGGACCCTCCATCTCGACCGGCGTCTCCCCGACGGCGGTGGTCTTCTCCACCACGGCGCCGTCGGCGTTGAAGCGGATCCGCTGGATGATGTCGGCCGACTCCGCGCCGAGGTACACCCAGTAGGTGTTTGCCAGGGGCGGGGGCGCCTTGGGCGCGGGTTTCTGCGCGACGAGCGGGGCGGCCAGGGTGACGCACGCGAGGCATCCGCCGAGGAGGCGCGCGCGCGACTTGCGGGCATCTGGGAGTCGGACCATATATAGGACGCCTTGTCTCATCAGACCAATGCCGAGGGACTCTTCAATGAACGTAATCTCGATCGGGCGCACCGTCAGGGTCGCCGGCGTGCTGGCGCTCCTGGGGGTTCCCGTGCTGGCGGCGCAGGATGCGGCGCATCCCGTCACCCGGCTGGTGGCGGAGCCCTCGAGCCTGTCGATGCAGGCCGGTCAGACGGTGGCGGTGAAGCTCACCGCCTACGACGCGCAGGGGCTGGTGGTGGAGAATCCCTCGATCCGGGCCAGCGGCGCGCGGGGTGGGATCCAGATGACCCGGGACGGCGTGAAGGGCATCCAGGCGGGGAAGTATGAGATCGTCCTCTCGACCGTGCCCGCGGACACCAGCGTGCGGTCGATCACGATCACGGTACCCGTCACGGTGACCTGGCCGGCGGTCTCCCAGGTCGTGATCCTCCCCGAAACGGGCACGCTGTATGTCGGCGTCACGCTGGCGCACCAGGCGGAGGCGTTGCACGCCGACGGATCGACGCGTCCCTCGGGCGAGGTCGCCTGGCGGTGGACCAGCTCCAACGAGGCGGTGGCGAGCGTGGACCGCTTCGGCAACGTCACCGGCCAGGCCAAGGGGAAGGCGACGATCTCGGCGACCGCCGATGGCGTCACCGAACTGCTCACCTACACGGTCGTGCCGAACCCCGTCACCCACCTGGAGATTCAGCTGGCGCAGACGACGGTGCGGACCGGGGACGTGCTGCACCTGACGGCCAGGGCGACGCGCGCCAACGGCAGCGTCGTGCCGGACGTGCCGATTACCTGGAGCTATTTGTACACGCCGGACGACACGGTGGCGGCGCCGGGCGCGACGGGCGTCATCGATCGCGGGCTCTTTGCCGCGGAGGTGCCGGGGCGGTACACGCTGCTGGCGTCGGCGGGGACGGCGTCGGCCCGGCAGGTGGTGGAGGTCCAGCCGAGGCAGGTGCGGCGGCGCATCAACGTGGCGGGTCGGGGGTCGATCACGCATGTGCACACGTCGGACTTCTGGCCGTGGACGGGGGTGGACGGGCGGGACTATGCACTGGTCGGCACCTGGGGCGGCGACGGCTGGGCGTACGTCATGGACATCACCGACATGGCCAACCCGGTCAAGACCGACTCGATCCAGGTGAACGCCCGGACCATCAACGACGTGACGGTGTCGCCCGACGGGCGCTACGGGGTGCTCTCGCGGGAGGGGGCGTCGAACCGGGTGAACGGCATCGTGCTTCTCGACCTCGCGACGCCGGCGCACCCGACGGTGTCGGCGACGTTCTCGGAGCAGCTGACCGGCGGGGTGCACAACATCTACGCGATGAACGACTATCTCTTCGCGATTTCGGGGGGTGACAAGTACGTCATTGTGGACGTGCGCGACATCTACCACCCGAAGTACGTCAGCGAATACGACCATCCCGACAGCCGGGTCCACGACGTCTGGGTGCGGAACGGGATCGCCTACTCCTCCGAGTGGGGGACGGGCGTGGTGGCGGTGGACGTGGGGAACGGCGCGTACGGCGGCACGATCGAGAAGCCGGTGCTGATCGGCACCTACAAGACCACCAGCGGGGCGACGCACGAGATCTATCCGTATGTGCAGGCGTCGACCGGCAAGGTGTACCTCTTCCTGGGCGACGAGGTGATGTCGCGCCAGGGGAAGGCGTGGGAGGGGACCAGCTACCTCAACAACCTCAACGCCAAGGGGGGCCGCCGCAGACGGCGGCGGGGTACACGCACATCGTCGACTTCACCGACCCCAGGCATCCGCAGAACATCGCCAAGTACCACCAGGAGGAGTTCGGGAGCGCACGACATCATCGTCGAGGACGACGTCATGTACCAGGCGTACTATGACGGCGGGCTCCGGGTGGTGGACGTGAGCGGCGAGCTGGTGGGGAACCTGGCGGACCAGCGCCGGGAGATCGCGGTGTACAAGCCGTTCGATCCGGCCGGCTACACGGCGAACGCGGCGTTCGTGATGAACGCGATGCCGTGGAAGGGGTACATCCTCTTCACCGACTTCAACAGCGGGTTGTGGGCGGCGCAGCTGGAGCCGAGGCCGGTGACGCCGTAGGCGGGGGGGAAGCGGGGAAGCGGGGAAGCGGGGAAGCGGGGAAGCGGGGCGAGAAGGTGAGCCCGTCGTCACCCCGGCGCAAGCCGGGGTCCAGGTGAATCCAAGCAGTTGCCGCGGAAACGCGAAAGAACAGGAAGCACGGAGAACTGATTGAATGGGGTGCCGAAACGAGCGCCAAGGTGTTCTTCCGCGCTTCCCTGATTTCCGAACTTCCGCGTTCCTGCGACTGCCCCAGTGACTCCCCCTCTTGCGGCCGCCGATCCGCGGGGCATATCTTGGCCGGCGGGCGGCCGCAGTGCCTCCCTCCACCGCCATCAGCCACGCAGGTCTACGCTACCGAAGGAGCCACTCCCCATGCGTCCCTTCCCGATCGTCACCGTCTCCCTTCTCGCCGGCCTGACCGTCGCGCCGGCGCGCGCCTCCGCGCAGGATGTGGATGCGATGGCCAAGTGGGCCGCTTATGAGGTCGTCCACTACCATTTTGTCGGGGCGTACTCGGGTGACATCTATTTGCTGAACATCCGGCAGGGATTGTCTGGAATCGCGCCGGTGACGGACCGCGTCGAGATCGACTTTAATTGGGACCAGAACGAGATGCAGGTGATCGGGGACCCCGTCGTCAAGAACTTCCCGAGTACGGTCGGAAAGGTGCTCCCGAGCCCGAAGTGCCCGTTCGCGCGCGTGGAGGGAGAATTCGAGATGGCGACGGTGACCGCGGTGGCGGACATGGGGGGTGCGATGCTGACGATCACCAGCAAACGGACCTTCCCTGCCGGCGCCATTCCGCTCATCGGGGAGGATAACGTCTGTGGCGGAGTGAATTGGGAGGTGGTCGCCGCCGCGACGGTGACATCCGAATGGATCGCCGTGGTCCCCCCCGCGATGATGGTGGTGATGCCTGCCGGAGCGGGATACGAATCGACGGCGGACGGCAAGTCGCTCAAGGTGAAGGGGGGCTCGACCGGCGAGCAGGCCACCGGACTGAACGACTGGTCGTGGACCATCACGCCCACGCCGGTCAAGTGAGCGGATTCTTCAGGCGGCCAGGCCGGCAGGCGGCGACCGGAGGCTGGCGAGTCGGGGTTTTTTGGTGACGGCGTTTCATCCCCCATCCCTTAGGGTGGGGGATGTCTGTTTCTGATCCCCGTCGCCCCTCGCAGTCTAATCCGCGTCTACTGCAGCAGCTGCAGTCTAAGACTGCGAATGGGACACTACAGCCTGCGAACGGAGCAGGCTTACGCTGGCTGGGTCGTTCGGTTCGTACAGTTCCACGGCATGCGGCATCCCCGTGAGATGGGGGAGCGGGAGGTGGGGACGTTCCTGGCGTGGCTGGCCGAGGAGCGGCGGCGTTTCGGTCTCGACGCAGGTGCAGGCCCAGGCGGCGCTGCTCTACCTGTACAGGGAGGTGGTGGGGCGACCGCTCCACTTGGAAGGTGTGGTGCCGAGGGGGCGGGGGCCGACACGCATTCCGGTGGTCCTGGACGCGTGATGAGGTTGGGCGGGTGCTGGGGCAGCTCACGGGGGTGTATCGGCTCATTGGGCTCTTGCTCTATGGCAGCGGACTACGGCTGCTGGAGTGTCTGACGCTGAGGGCCAAGGATGTGGACCTGGTGCGGTGCGAGATCCGGGTCCGGCGGGGCAAGGGACAGAAGGACCGGGTGACGCTGCTGGCGGATGCGGCGTCCGGCCCGCTGGCCGAGCATCTCGCCCGAGTTAAAGCGTTGCATGATGGGGCTTTGCAGACGGGCACCGGCACGGTCACGCTGCCGGGGGCGCTGGCCCGGAAATATCCGCGCGCAGACCGGAGTTGGCCGTGGCAGTGGGTCTTCCCGGCCAGTCGGCTGCACGCCGATCCGTCCACCGGCGAACTGCGCCGGCATCATCTGCATCCGTCGGCGGTGCAGCGGGCGATGGCCGAGGCGGTTCGGCAGTCGGGGATCGGGAAGAGGGCGAGTTGTCACACGTTGCGGCATTCCTTTGCCACACACCTGCTGGAGGCTGGCTACGACATCCGGACCGTCCAGGAGCTCTTGGGCCACTCCGACGTGAGCACGACAATGCTCTATACCCACGTGCTACTGAAGGGCGGCCGGGGGGTGAAGAGCCCCGCGGATCGTCTGGGAAGTGCCCTGCTCCGCCCTGCAGTCTTTCCAGATTAGGTTGCGGGATATCGTAGATTTGAGGCCGAGAACTACTATTCAGTCCAATAGACGTTAGGCGGCACAGCACGGACAAGATGCCCTCTGCCGTGCAGCCAAATCCGGCATCGAGCATCGACCCACGTATACCTACGAGCTGAGCAGCGCGGCATGGCCACACGGTCTCCGAGTCGCATGCCGATCCGAAGACGCTGCATGCCGTCAGCTTGCGCCTCGCTCGCAATGCTGCAGCGATCACGCACGAGCTGCGGGACGTCAGATCATCTTTCATCCGGCCGCCTCAGCAGGAGTCTCGGCACGGCCCGCTTCAGCGCGCCGGTCTGCGACATGGCTCGCCCATTCGACGCGGGCGCTCCCCGCCGTCCCTGCCAGGCCGACAGCCTGTGACTCGGCTTGACAGCCGACAACTTGCGACAGTCGGCCTCGATTGGCGACTTTGCTGCTACTGCGGCCGATGCTCGTGGCCTTCAGCGTGCGAAGCAGTATCAACCGCTCGTCGATCGCTACCGATCGACTTTGCAAGCGCGGTCTGACCAGCCGTTCTCGCGATCCCAGACGTCATGGCAGGTCGAGCGTGGACGGTGTCAGCCTGCCGCCTAACCAGCGCATGCAGCTGACGAGGGCGCGCTCTATCTGCGGCAGCCGCCGCGCTTTATACTGATAGCGAGGTCGCGCGGCGGCTGCCGCGAGCGCCCTCGCAGCTGATGCGCCATTCGTTAGGCGGACCGATGCTCGCCCAATTGTAGATTGCGGTAGGCACCAGCACTTGGAGCCTTATGACATCTCGTGGTTGTGCCCGCTTTCTGCCCGCTTTCCTAATCCTTATGCTTGCCGCTGGCAGTCTTCCCGCGCAGCGGCCTGATTGCGTCCCTATCCGTGGCGCGACAGCATTCGAGGGCCAGGACTGGCTCACAGTTGGGGCGGCCACCATCACGACTCCGGCCTGAGCGACTCCTGGTTCGCATGGTGCCTCCAGTATGCCGGTCAGGCCACTGGTGATTATGGCCTCGTCGGTCGGCCCTGGGTGGACCATGAGGCAGAAGCTCCTGTTCATGCTTTCGGGACACAACAGGAAGATGGCCGCTCCTGGGAGGGCAGCGATCGGTGGGAGCCTCAGTGCGGGAAGGAGGCGGACAGCAACTTTCACTCAGGTCACGGACGAGCAAGTGTGCCAGCTCATTGCCGCGGACATAAATGGTGAGTTTCTGGGTTGGGAGGATTCTCCTCCTGCCGTGATTGTTTACCCGCTGGGAGATTTATACGTTGCCTTTCCAGCAAATGCCGGAGCTGGTGAGTTCGGCCTCGCGTTTGGCCTGTCTTCGGAAGGGCGATTGCGTGGAGTTACCTGGTGGTAGTTGACAGCGGCCACCTAACCAGCGCATGCAGCTGTCGAGGGCGCGCTCTTGCGGCGGCAGCCGCCGCGCCTGATACTGCTGGGAGGTCGCGCGGCGGCTGCCGCGAGCGCCCTCGCAGCTGATGCGCCAGTTCGTTAGGCGTACACGGACCTACCCAAGGCGCCCTGCGATGACTGACCGCACCCTCATTGCATTCCTGATCGTATCCCTGGGCACAGGATGCAGCGGTCGTGATGGGCCGGCGCAATTGCCCCCGGGTCAAGGTCCAGAAGTAGTGGCCGCCCTGGGAGTGGACGCAGCTCCGTCCCTTCCGGTGCAATGCGAGGCAGGAAGCGCCTACAGCGCGCAGTTCCTGGTCGCCGAGCGCATGTATCGCACAAATCAGAAGGACTCGATCGATCTCTCCCCCTCCGACCTGTGGCTGGAGGACTATTCCGAGGATACGATCGTTGTCGCGATGCAGGTAGAGCTTCCAGACATCGATTCGCTTGCCATCTTTGCATCATCACGGCGGCAGCCTTCTTCGATCTGGCATCAGAAGCCTTTATCCGCAAATTCGCGCAAGCCGTCGCAGCACGCAACGCCGTGTTCTACACGGTCCTCACCTACAACGGCAGATGCCGCTGGCAGCCCCATCATCCTGGAGACAACGCTGTGACGTCCGCGTTTCATCGTCACCAGATGACCGACAAAGGCCTTGGAATTTCAGTGGGTCCGACGGCACCAATGTACCTGTCGGATCAATTCAAACTCGCTGGCTACAGTGTGCAGGAGGGCGACAGTCCCTGGCAGCTAGAAGCGCAGGACGAAGCACTGCTCGCGGAGGTTCAAGCCGGACACCAGTCCGCGGTCGCCGAAACCGGCGCCGTCGAACAAGCTGCTCTGAAAAGCTGGGCTTCCCGC
Source organism: uncultured Gemmatimonadales bacterium (assembly GCA_963705985.1). Taxonomy (GTDB): domain Bacteria; phylum Gemmatimonadota; class Gemmatimonadetes; order Gemmatimonadales; family GWC2-71-9; genus SPDF01. The sequence goes on from CAVPLK010000003.1 coordinate 1,623,552, forward strand.
AAACTAACGGGCGCCGTCATCGGGCACACCGACACGCTCGCGATGCCGGTGTAAATGCACCGACAATCTGCAACCGCTACCGCCAACTAGGACGCCTCAGGCTCGCAATCCGCACGCGTCCCAATTCCGACGGCTGCGCCGGTGGGGTCTTGAATAACGGCGATCCTGCCAACCATCGCGACATCGAACGGCTTTTGCATCGCCTTGCCGCCGCTTGCAGTAATTTGGCGGCAACTCTCATCGACGTCATCGACAGCCAAATAAGTTAGCCAATGGGCGGGAACATTATCCAAGCCCTCCAGCGTACTCATATCGAAAGCACCGCAGATCGGCTTTTCACCCATCAAGAAGACCTTATAATTGGGTTCGGCCGGTTGCGCCGGCCGGGTCACGTCGCCCATCGCCGCAACGAATGGGCGTCCATCCCACGACCTTGGAATAGAACTCGCGAGCCTCCTCGGGATCGCGAGTATTAAGTTCCGTCCACCAGACTTCACCGTGCTTACTCTTCATCATCGCCTCCAATACCCGAGGTGACTACTGTAACATTTTCGACCTTAGAACCTATTGAGGATAACTCTAGTGCGACTAAGGCTAGAGCGGTCAATTGGTATACACCCACGAAGCTAATGTGAAAGCAATAGCAATTCGAAAAGATCGCAAAAGTCGGTTGTGCGCTCTTAAATTAGAAGATTTGGAAACAAGCCAAAAAAAAGATTACCAATCTTCCAACAAAAGCTACTGACACGAATAAAACTTTACATTTTAACGATATCATATTAAGAATTTCTTACAAAAAGATTTTATTTCACGAATTCACTAATATTAATTCGAAATAATGTATAATACTAA
>CAVPLK010000004.1:0-608460 GCA_963705985.1 uncultured Gemmatimonadales bacterium
TGAATGACAATCACTTAACGCACTGCCACGAGCGGGGTCAGCCGCTCCAGCATCCGGGTGCCAATGCCGGGCACGGCGCGGAGCCCCCCGATGTCCGCAAAGTCCCCGTGCGAATCGCGGTATGAGACGATCCGGGCAGCCAGGGCCGGCCCAATTCCAGCAGCGGGCTCGAGCTCCCCCGCTGTGGCGGCACTGAGATTGAGCCGGCAGGGGGACGCCTAGGGCGCACAGGGCTGCCGGGACACCCGCTCACTCCCCCAGCGGTGGTCCCCCCCTGGAAGGCCAGATAGGGCCCGATGGCCTCGAGCAGCTTTGGGCCGATGCCCGAGACGCGGTCGAGGCCCTGCAGGGTGTGGAAGGGGCCCTTCGCTTCCCGGTCGGCAACGATGGCGCGGGCCAACGCGGGGCCCACCTTGGGGAGCCGGAGCAGTTCGGCGACGGTGGCGGCTCGGTCCGGGTCGAGCGTCTCCCCCGGGGCCATCGGTCGGGCCGCGGGCAGCGCGCTGTCGCGATGGGCGGCGGGGTTTGCGGCGTTCACCGGCCATCAGGCCAGCTTGCCCGGGCGGTTCCCGGGGCAGCCCACCACCAGCGGCCCCCTGGGCCGGTTGCCCCCAGGAGGAGGAGCATCATGATCACCCGGCGCTCGGTCGGACCATGCCTCGGAGGATGCCGGCGCTGGGCCGTCACCGGGACATCCTGCGAGCGCCGCACGGGGCCTGGATCTTCGGCATCGTCGGTACCGATGCGTCGGCCCACGGCAGGGCCTCGCCACGGACAGCAGCCGAGCGGGCTCTGCGCAGCTACCGTTCGGTGTTTGCCACCAGCGCGAGCGCGACTTCCCCAACCGCCTGCAGGCTCTGCGCGCTCACCTTGTCCGGGGTGTCCTTGGGCGTGTGCCAATACGGGTAGTCGAAGTCCACCACGTCGATGGCCCGGATCCCCTTGGCCTGCAGCGACGAGGTGGTCGTCGGTGATGGTGTACGGAGGGAGGGAATGAACACGTTGCCGTGGCCCGCCCTTCGCGCCACCTGCCAGACCAGGTCCACCACCTCGGGGGCGCCGGTGACCGAGTTGCCCTCCTGGTAGATCTGCAGGTCCCGGTCGCCGACCATGTCGAAGAGCACGGCGTAGAGCGGCGGCGAGCCGGGCGCGGGGTTGGCCGCGTAATACCGTGAGCCAAGCAGCACGTCCACCTTGTCGTCGAAGACGCCGTAGTCCTCTCCATCGACGAAGAGGAGGTCCACGCCGACCGGACGGCGGCGCCGCGCGGAGCGCAGCCGCGACGCCGAGGAGGACGGCGGTGCCGGAGGCGCCGTCGTTGGCCCCGGGCACGGGGAGCAGGCTGTCGGGGCCCTTGGCCTGGTCGGAGATCGGCCGGGTGTCCCAGTGCGCCAGGAAGAGGATCCGTTCCCCCGCCGACGGATTGAAGCGGGCGACGAAATTGACGAGGGGGAGCGAGTCGCCCGGCGCGGTCCGGTGGGTCCAGCGCTGCACGATGACGGTATCGGCGAGCCCCGCCAGCAGGCTGTCGAGCCACGCCGCCTCGGCCGCGTGCCCCGGCTCGCCGGGAATCCGCGGGCCGAACGCCACTTGCACCTCCACCGCGCGATACGCCGCCGCACCGTCAAAGGGACGGGAGGGCTTCGGGCCGGCGCAGGCGAGCACCAGGACGGCCGCGAGGGCCGGCCCGCGAGAGAACTGCATCAGTAATCTCCGGAGAAGAGGGAGAGCTGGAAGGTCAGGCTGAGCGTGAGTTGTTCGGTCTTCCGATTGAGCTGGCGCACGTCGTTGACCATAGGCCGCCCTGGAAGCCGCCGGTCAGGATGCTCAGGATGTCGGTGTCGACGCCGGCGCGCAGCGTCTTCCGGCGGATGTCGGAAATCCCGATGCAGCTCGGGTTCCCCGGAAGTTCCAGGCAGGTCTCCGCCTTGCTGGACAGCGCGTTGATCGAGACCCGCATCTGCTTGCGGGCGCTGCTGACGCTGCCGGGAAGCCGGAAGAGGTAGATCAGGTTGGCGGTGATGTCGGTGCCGTCGCCGAGGGTGGTGGTGCCGTTGCTCTGGCGTTCGTTGTTCGACACCCCGTACCCGAGCGTGAGGTTGATGCCCTGCCGACAGGAGCTGGAGGTCGTTGGTCCAGGTCGAGGTCTCGTTGAGGGACACGGCGCTGGCGGCGGAGGAGGGGAGCACCGTCTGCCCGGAACGCTTCCGGATGTTGGTGGAGAGGCTGATCACCGACAGGAGTCCGTTCTTGACCGTCTGGGTCCATCGCGCCTGGAAGATGGGCCACTCCTTCTGGGTGATCTCGGAGAGGAGGTAGCTGTTGCTGGCGCGGGCGTACCGGTCGATGTCCGAGGAGGAGTACTGCAGCCCGGCCGTGATGCCGTAGGGCAGGTCGGCGCCGCCGCCCACGGTGATCGTCGTGTCTCGACACTGAGCGCCGAATCGCCGTCCTGGGTCAGGAAGTCCGAGGTGCTCCCGCGGGCGAGCATGTAGCGGAGGTCGGGTGAAAAGGTGGCGAGGTCGTAGGTCGAGGCGCGCGAGGTCCGGTAGACGAAGTCCAGCACCCGGAGTCCGAGCAGGGCGCGGGTGGCGGCGCTCGAGTCCTTGAACAGCTGCTTGAACCCGCGGGGCGCGTCGATCGTGAAGCCGAATTCGCGGGAGCGGAGGTTGTTCAGCGTCTGGGGCAGGATGTAGATCCCGGTGTCGCCGTATTCCTGGATCGGCGCCCGGCTGGTCAGGCTCCGGGAGAGCACGAAGTTGCTGGTCGTGATGAACCGCCCCCGCAGCCAGGAGGTCAGGCGGGGATTGAGCATGATGGCGGTCCCCAGCGTCCGGTCGCGCTCCACGCCGACGTCGATCCCGAGAAACTCCTTCCGGGAGGCGTCGATCAGCCGGCCGATGGAGGTGGTGTCGTCGTACTCCCGGAGGTCCCGGGTGCTCGCCAGGTCGGCGCTGAAGGTGAACATCCCGACCGGCTGCCAGGTCAGGCCGGCGCTGTTGCGCCAGAGATTGGTGAGCGACACCGCCGGCTGGAGCGCGGCGTCGCCGGGGCGGAGCACCGGGACGAGGTAGCCGGTGAAGTCGCTCTCGGTGCGCGTCAGCTGGCTGCCGAGGCGGATCGTCGTCGGGACGACGCTGAACTGCGTGGTCCGGACGGCGGTCAGTCCGTCGCTCCGCCCCACCCATCCCGGCAGCTGGTCCACGGCGCCTCCCAGCGACAGGCTCGGGCCTGTCTTCGGGAGGAGCAGGAGGTACGTCAGGTTGAACAGGGAAGCCGACGTGGTCCCCGTTGAGAGTTCGGTCTGCGAGTTTCCGGAGGCGAGCGACGCCGAGAAACTGAGCGGATCGACCAGCCCGCGTTGGAGGGAGGTTGTGCCCTTGCGGGTCCGGCGGAAGCCGAAGTTGATCTGGGTCAGTCCGCTGGAGGGCTGGCGCAGGTTGTCGATGTCGGCGGCGAGGATATCCGTTCCGCCGATCAGGATCGGATCGGCGGAGGTGTAGGTGTGGCTGATGGAAAACGGAATGGCCAGGCCGAGCGAGGCCGGCAGGAAGCGATCCACTCGAATATTGGAGCCGAACACCAGCGCGCCGGTGGTCCGGTAGCTGGGGTTGCGGCCAATCTGCTGGAAGAGCCCGTCCTGTCGCACGTAATTCACCGCAAAGTCCGCCACATCCGCCGCGGCCAGCCGCGCATCGAACGCCATGGAGGAGCCCGCCTGGGTCAGCGGATTATCCAGCCGGATGTCGTCCACCCAGAGCTCGACGGTACTCAGGACCTCGGTGTTCGCCACCCGGTAGATCCCGGCGGCCATTTCCTGGGCGGCGGCGAGGTTGGGCGGGTTGACGCCGGGGTCGGCCACCTGGACCACGTAGGGGCCGTCGCAGGCGACGTACGCCGCCGGATCGCCGATGCCGCAGGCGGCGGCGCCGTCGGGCGGGAGACCCTGCAGCCACCGCTGCTCGATTTCCGCGCGCAGCTGCCGCCAGACCGGGATGCTGATCTGCGCCTCCGGTTCCCAGATGATGCTGCTGGCCGGCCGCAGGAACATGTACCAGTTCTTGTCGTCGCTGCCGATCTTGAAAAAGGCGGTGAGGTCCCCGCTGGTCCAGCCGTTGCCCTTGCCGCGGAACCAGACCCGGACCTGCTCGTACTTGAGCACGTTCTGCGGACCGGAGGGGAAGCGCTGGTAGGCCTCGGCGCGCTCCCCCACATCGAGCGAGGTGGCGACGATGCGGAGGGACTTTTCGTTGATCTGCACCCCCTGCACCGCCTGCCCGTTGTTATTCTGGGCGGGCTCGTTGACGACGCCTGGCGGCGAGGTGTACCCCAGCGCCACGTCCTCGGTGGAGATGACGGCGGCGAACATCGTCCCGGAGGGGCTTGCAATCGAGCCGCCGATGCCGAGCAGCGGCGTATCGGCCCGCCGGACCCAGGGCGCCCCGATGAACCGCATGCGTGCCAGGGCGAAGCGCGCCACGACATCGGGCTCCGGCATGTCGGGGGCCACCATGGTCAGCCGCATGCTCTGGATCAGCCGGAGATTCGGCGTGCCGATCGTGGCGTCCGGCACCCGCATCGGGATCCGGTAGAGGGTCCAGGTGGAGGTCTGTCCCTGCGTGTTGGTATAGGTCGCGCCGGTCCGCACGTAGTACTGGGAGAGTTCGTTGGGCTGGATGACCCACCGCAGCACGTTGTCGTTGGCCCCCTGCGCGTTCAGCCGGTTGTCGCCGTTGAGGTCCTCGGTGTCGAGGAATCCGTTGCCGTTGGAGCACCGGCTGCCCAGGTCGCCCCAGGGATAGATGGCGACCGTCTCCGAGAGGACCTGCGCGCAGGTCTGGACCTCGGGCTGCACCGTGCCGTTGACGAACAGGGAGTCGACCCGGTCGAGCAGGATGCCGATGTCGTCGGTGGAGGCGTTGAAGATGCCGGTGGACTGTCGTTCGCTGTTGAGGAGCCCCACGCCGGTGTAGTGGCGGCCGGTGTACAGGCTGTCGGAGCCGACCACCGTGAGGCTGTCCGGGGCCACCGCAAGCGCGTCCTCGCTGACCGACCCCAGGTCCACGACCAGCTGCATCCCGGCCGAATCCACCGTCTTCTCCCCACCCTGGAAGACCCAGAACTCGAGGTACTCCGCCCGCGACAGGTCGAGGCCGGTCTGGGAGAGCGGGGTCACCAGCGACCGCCAGCGGGGCGTGAAGGGCTGAGCCGGCTGGCTCCAGAGCGACCGGTTGTTCTGCTGGACCATTCCGCCCGCCGTGTCGGCGTGGAAGGTCGTATACAGCACCGTCTCGTTGAGGCTGCCCTGGCCATTCGTCCGGATGGTCGGGTCGATGTCCTGCGGATAGAGCTCGACTGGCGGGCAGCCGGAACAGGCGGGCACCAGGTTTTGCCAGGCGAGCTGGACCGCCCAGAGGGAGTCGAACCCGCTGGCGAACCCGAGACTCTCGACGCCGACCGACGACTGGGGCACGCTGCCGTATTCCCAGCGGGAATTGAGCAGCGAGACCGGGATGGCGGACTCTCCCTCGAAGTCCTCGAGGTAGGCCAGGCCGGCGATGTTGGGGTCGGGGTGGGTCGTTCCATACTCGGCGCGGATGTCGAGGCGCGACGGAGCCGTCACCCGCTGCGACGTCAACTTGTCGAAGAACCGGCTGACCCCGTCGACCTGGAAACGGAGGTCGGTGGTGACGCCGGTGAGCAGGTTGGAAGTCGGTTCGAACCCCAGGGTGGGCCGGGTGAAGACCGACTGTTCCTTCTGGTACATCGCGATGAGGTTGATCGACCCCACCTCGCCCAGCGAGTAGCCGAGGGTCCCGCCGAGGATCGAGGTGGGCGCCACGGCAAAGATGCCGCGCTCCTCGAACCGCGCCGTGACCAAGCCGACGCCGGACGGGAACAGGCTGCCCGGGTTGTTGAAGGTCACTTGGCCGAGATCGTAGTTGATCTCGTAGTCCACACCGCGTTCGAGCACCCGGCCCCCGGCGATGAGCTGCTCTGACCCGCGGCGAATCTGGAGGGCGTTGAGGTTCAGGCTCCCCGGGTCGGTCCCGCCGGCGGCGTTGTACTCGAGACGCATCTGGAAGCGTGAGGGAGGCCCCTGCGGCGTCAACAGCAGGTAGGTGGGCGAGTTGTAGATGGAATCGGCCCGCTCGTTCGGCTGCAGCCGCGGGTCGATGAACGGCTTGAGCGACGGGTAGGCGATATACGACTCCCGCAGCACGAGGTCTGCCCCGGGGTCGCGAGGCCGCGGAAAGAGCCGGTTTTCGACGTCGAAGATGTGCGGATCGGCCGGGATGGCCAGCCCGAAGAAGGCCAGGTAGGTCTGCGACTCGGTGCTGGTGGGGCGCTCGGACTGGTTGAGGGACACCGTGACTTTGAGCGAGGGCTTCTCGAGATCGGTGCCGGACACCCGGTAGACCTGCCGCATCTCGTGCCGGAAGGTCTGCTGCGTGGGCCCCTGCAGCGGGATGGAGACCAGCAGCACGCTGTCCGTCACCGCCGGGTTCTCCACCGCCGGAAAGGTCCCGACGCGAGTGCCGTCGACGGTCACGTAGCTGACGGCGAGGTAGTCGTTCTGGTCGAGCTTGCTGGCCAGGGCGAACCAGGTGGCCGAGGGGTCGAGATAGTAGTCGGCGCCCTGGAGCAGCAGTTGCCAGGTGCCGTCGACCCGCTCGGGCCCGTCGGGCCGGAACCCGAGGGCGGTGATGCCGCCGAGGTTCGGGTTGAGCCCGCTGCCGGCGCCGGTGCGGTAGCGATAGACCCGGACCTGTGCATCCGCCGGCTGGAGCGCCGGGGGGATGGCCACGACGTCGAGGTTGAGGATGTCGACAAAGGGGAAATTCGGGAGCGTGGCCGGGTCCACCGCCCAGTAGAACCGTCCCGTTTCGAAGTCGAGGTCGCGCACCAGGCGATCCTGCGGTTCGCTGGTGGTGGAGCCGACCGTGTAGCTCCGCTGCCCGACCACGCTGCCCTCCTGCGTGGCCATCATGCCCTGGAGCGTGAAGGCACCGAACTCGAAGGTCGCGTTGAGGCCGAAATTGTTGGCGGGGATGGCCGCGGTGAGGAAGCGGGTGGCCGGGGTCCGGAACGACACGGTGCCGATTTCGACGCGCTGCAGGACTTCGTCCTGCAGCCCCTGGTAGTACACCTGGATATCGTTATTGGCGTTGAATTCGCGGCGGGAATCGTAATCGACGTTCAGGTGGAGCCGGCTTCCGATCAGGCCGCCGACCTTGGCGTTGAACTCGTTGTCGAGGCGGGGCGCCTTGAACCCGCCGCGGCAGCCGGAGTTCTGGTCGAGGAGCTGGGCGGGGGTACAGGTCAGATTTCGGAGACGATCGGAGCGCACCTCGAGAAACACCGAGCCGTCGATGCGCAAATCTGCGTATTTTGACGGGATGCCGAGGATGCTCTTGCGCTCCTCCATGCTGGCATCGATGTACTGCACCTGCAGGTTGTTGGTCCCGTAGAGGGAGGCCATGAGGGAGGCGGAGGCCCAGGCCGCCCGCTCCCGGCTGAGGCGCTGGTCGAGCTGCCCCTGCCACCGCGCGCCGGTCCGCGCCGGCGTGACGCTGGCCGCCCCCAGCCAGACGGCCCGCCCCTCCGGCGGTTGCCGGAGGGACGGGAGCGGTAGATTGAAGCTGGCACCGACACCGATTTCCCCCGCCTGGTCCTGGGCGGACGCGACGGCGGGGAAGAGCAACAGCAGGCACCCGAGAGCAACCGCAAGACGAGCCACGCGTGTCCGGGAGAAGAGAGGCGAGAGTGGTGAGGAACTTCGGCAATATAGCGCCCGAAAAAACCCGGTTCAACCGCCAGGGCCCCCCGTGCGCCTGCTGAGCCGCTACGTGCTCCGGCAGCTGGCCGCCCCGTTCGTCTTCGCGGTGGCGGCGCTGACCAGCATCATGCTCCTGAATCAGATCGCCAAACGGTTCGGCGCGCTGGTCGGGAAGGGCCTGCCCTGGAGCCTGATCGCCGAGGTATTCCTCCTCAGCCTGCCGTTCATCGTGGCGATGACCCTCCCGATGGCGGTCCTCCTCGCGGTGCTCTACGCCTTCACCACGCTGGCCTCGAGCAACGAGATCACGGCCATGCGGGCCAGCGGCATCTCGATCGGACAGCTCCTGCGGCCGGTGTTCCTGGCGGCGTTGCTGCTGACCGCCGCCGATTTCGTCTTCGTCGACCAGGGCCTCCCGGCCGCCAACCTCCGGCTGAAGGCGCTCCTCTTCGACATCGGCCGCAAGCGACCCACGGTGCAGTTCCGGGAACAGGCGCTGAACGACGTCCCCCCCTCCAACCTGTTTCTCCGCGCGGGGAGAATCGAGCCGGGCGACGGCCGGCTCCGCGACGTGACCATCTTCGACATGTCAGGCACGCAGGGGCGTCAGGTCATCTACGCCGACAGCGGGCGGATGGGCTTCGAGGCCAACCTGAACGACCTCTACCTGACGCTCTACGACGGGTCGATCCTCCAGTTCAAGGGGGTCGATCCGGGGCTGCTGCAGCTGACCTACTTCGCCGTCAACACCATCCGGGTCCGCAGCGTCGGCAACACCCTGACCCGCAGCGAAGGAGACATGGCGAAGAGCGACCGGGAAATGACCACCTGCGAGATGCTGGACACGGTGAACGACACGACGTCCGCCCTGGAGTCATTTTCCCGTGCCCGGGCCGACCGGCTGGAGGCGGATCTTCGAACCCTGCTTGGCCTCCCGCGGGGCCCCAGCGCGGCTCCGGAGAGCGGGCGGGCTGGGGGAGCGCCCTGGTGCGGCTGGTTCCGGTCGCTGGGCCGCCGGCTCCTCCCGGAGACGGCCGAGGCGCAGGACCCCGCACAGCGGCCGGGAGTGAAGCCGGGAGTCCGGCCGTCGCCGCGGGACCCCCGCACTCAGGAGGGGCAGCTGCCGCTCTGGAAGCGGGAGCGGATCAAGGCGCAGCTCGAGTCCGGCAACCTGGACTCCGTCACCTCGGCCCCGACGGTTCCCCCCGACGCGGCCGAGGGATGGGTGTACGGCGCTTCCCGCGAGGTGACCCTCACGTCGTGGGTCGACGTGGCCAACACGTCGGAGGGGATCAAGTCCGCCCGCCGGACCGCCGACGGGCTCCTGGTCGAGGTGCACAAGAAGTACGCGATCACCGTGGCGTGCATGGTCTTCGTGCTGGTCGGCATTCCGCTGGCGCTCCGCTTCCCGCGGGGCGGGATGGGGCTGGTGCTTGGCGGGGGGCTCGGGATTTTCGCCCTCTACTACATCAGCCTCACCGCCGGCGAACCGCTGGCGGACAGAGGCATCCTCCCGCCCGCGGTGGTCATGTGGGCGCCCAACGTGATCTTCACCCTGCTCGGCGTGGTGGGACTCCTGCGGGTCAACCGCGAGCTCGGTTCGACCCGCGGCGGCGACCTCGCGGAAGTCACGGACCTGCTGCGACGCCGGGTGGCGCGATGGAGGAACCGCTGATGCCCCTGGGCATTCTCGACCGCTACATTCTGCGCTCGTGGATCCGGATCTTCGCGCTGACCGCCTTCGGCTTCCCGGTCGTGTCGGTACTCATCAAGATCACGGACAACATGAGCCGGCTGCTCGGCGGCGGCCTGACCGTCCCGGAAATCCTGCAGAGTTACGTGTACGTGTTGCCGGAAGAGATCGCCATGGTGATGCCCGCCTCGGTGTTCTTTGCGACGGTGTTCACGTTGGGGGCCATGAGCCGGAATTCGGAGATCATCGCCGCGCACGCGGGGGGGATGAGCTTCCACCGGCTGGCCCGCCCTATCTTCGGGGCGGCGGCGGCGGCGGCCGTGCTGGCGTTCGTCGTCGGCGAGGTGTCGGTGGCGGCCTCCAGCAAGTCACTGGAACTGCAGAAGTCCCGGGAGTCGCGCGCCACGACTTACCGCTACAACTATGTGTACCGCGGCGACGCAAACTGGGTGTACACCATCCGGACCCTCGACGTGGTCAACCAGGTATTGCGGGAGCCGGTCTTCCTCCGTCAGGGCCGCGACTCGGCCGCCCTCGAGGAGGGTCACGAGCCGGCCTATCCCTACCTGGCGGTCAGCGCTGACAGCGCCACCTACGACAGCACCGCCGCCCTCTGGCGGATCTGGGGGGCCTCGAGCCGGCTCATCTTCGGCGGGCAGACGCAGCCGGTCTTCACCGCGCAGGAGATGCGGCTTCGCGCGCTCTCCCAGACGCCGAGCCAGCTGCTCGCGGCCGCCAAGGCACCCGCGGAAATGCGCTACGCCGAGCTGGGGGAGTATATCGAGGGGCTCCGGCGCTCGGGCAACGACGTGAACAAGCTGCGGGTGGAGCGGGCCCTGAAGATCGCGGTGCCCGTCACCTGCCTCATCATCGCGCTGTTCGGCGCCCCGCTCAGCCTCAGCTCCCCGCGGGCCGGGGCGGCGTACGGCATCGCCGTCAGCCTGGCCACGACCGTGCTGTTTCTCCTGATCATCAACCTCGCCAAGGCGGTGGGCAAAGGGGGGATCCTCGATCCCCTCATGGCGGCCTGGGCGCCCAACATCCTCTTTCTCGGCGCGGCGCTGGTGTTGCTGAAACGGGTGCGGACGTAGAGGCCCCGCAGGCCCCCACTCGCGAAACGGCCCCCGGGATCACTCCCGGGGGCCGTTTCGTTCCTGCAGTCCCTCAGACAGCTACCAGATGTACTTGCCGCCCAGCTGGATCCGCCAGACGGAGGAATTCGGATCGACCCGGTTCAGCGTCGGGAGCGCGATGCTGTAGATGCCCCGGTCGTAGAGCGGGTCCCAGCCGCGGAGGCGGACCATGCTCTGGCCTTCGAAGACGGAGGTGCTCTTCACGAGGCCCCAGTCGCTGTCGATCATGTTGAGCAGGTTGAACACGTCGAGCGACAGGATCATCATCTGGCCGTTGAACGTGGGGACCGCCTTCTGGAGCCGGGCGTCGAGCCGGTTGATCCAGGGGTTCCGGCAGCTGTTCCGCTCCATGATCTGGCCCCGCTGGTTGCGGAGGCAGGCCTGGGAGTTGATGAAGTTGGCCAGCGAGTCGTACGACGCGGCCGGCGTCGTGCCGTACATCGTGATGTCATCCCGGTCCCGCGGGATGTAGAACATGTCGTTGAATTCCCGGTTGGTCCCGCCCACGCCGTCGGCGTTGGCGTCGCCGTTGATCACGTAGCCGAACGGATTGCCGGACACGCCCGAGTAGATGAGCGAGAAGGCGAAATCCGCCGGGAGGTTGACGGTGCCGCTCAGGACCACCCGGTGCGGACGGTCAAAGGCGGAGGTCGTCAACTCGCGGTCGTTGAGCAGGCCGTTGAGCGTCGCGAATCCGTAGTTCGAGAAAGCGATGCTCGACGTCAGCGACATCACGTCCTGGGCGTTGCTGTAGGTGTACCCGCCGTTGAACTCGACGCCGTTGGAGAAGCGCTTCTGCAGCTGGATGGTCCCGCTGAAGGCGTGGTCCTCGGACTTGTTGAGGTGCTCGAGGACGTTGCCGAAGGCCGCGGTCTGCTTGCGCGGCGTGGCGGACCCGGAGCTCAGGGAGTTGACGCCGTAGCGCGCCCGGTTGCCTTCACCGGTGGCGTAGGTCAGGGTGCTTTCATCCACCACCCCCTGGAGGTTGTTGTCCTGGATGTAGAGGGTGTTCTTGGACTTGGTATAGAGGAAGTCCAGGGTGCCGATGATCCCCCACGGCAGCCGCCGGTCGATGCCGAGGGAGAGCTTCATGTTCTGTTCGAACTTGAAGTCGGGGTCAAAGTAGTTGATGGTCGGAATGGGCGGCGTGACCCCGGCCGTCCCGGCGCAGGTGGTCGGCTGCAGCGAGGGGTCGAGGGAGAAGCCCGGCACGTTGTCGTCCGGGTTCGAGTTGTCGTTCCGGCAGGTGAGCTGGGTCTGGGTGACGCCGGTGTTGACGTAGGCATTCGACATCCAGACGTAGGCCGGCCGGCCGCCGAAGTAGCCGACACCACCGCGGACGATGGTCATGCCGGAGCCGTCGACGTCCCAGTTGAAGCCGATGCGCGGCGACCAGGTGGCGTTGCCACTCGGCATCACGCTGGTGTTGATCGTCCCACCGGTCCACAGCGCCCCGTCCGACGTCAGCGAATCGAGGGTGGGGTTGAAGGTCGGTGAATCGGGGAAGATCGGATTGTCCCACCGGAGGCCCACGGTCAGCGCGAGGGTCCCGAGGTTGAACTGGTCCTGGGCGTAGAGCCCCCACTGATTCACGCTGAAGTCGGACACCGGGCCGCCGGGCGTGAGCGGCAGCGCGCGGTCGAAGCGGACCGCGGCGTTGTTCTCGAACGAGTCGATGTTGGCGAAGGTCCACTGCCCGATACTCTGCGGGAAGAAGTGATTGTTGAACCCGAAGAATTCGTTGTGGGTGCCGACCGTGAGCCGGTGGTCGCCGAGGCCGACGGTCAGGTTGTCGGTCAGCTCGAAGACGTCCTGGTCGAGCGAGTTATCCTGGGAAAACCGCTCGGCGCCCGCGACCAGCCGGGTGCCGGTGGTTCCGGAACCGACGATGATGGTCGGGTAGGTGCTGTTGGGGGGCCGCGAATCGCGGATGGTCTGGTAACCGCTGATGAACTCGTTGGAGTACTTGCCCCCGAACACCGCGCTCCAGATGAGGCGGAGGGTGTTGGTGTTGTTCTCGATGGAGTAGGCACCGGAGGTGAGCTGCCAGTCGCCGTTCTGGCGCCGGCTGATGACGTCCACCGAGGCCTCCACGTTGTTATACGAGAGCGACACGTTGTGATTGGCCGCCGGTGCCCAGGAGAGCTTGCCGAAGAAGGTCGGGTTGGGGTTTTCGATGACGAAGCCCCCGGCGTCGCCCGCTCCGCCCCACTGATCTGCCCCGAGAGCGTCGAGGTGGTCGATCATCCGCTGGGCGTCGCCGATGTTGGCGCCCGACTCCTCGAGCGTGATCCCGTCGAACGGCGTCGTGCGCTGCTGGATGTCGGCGGCGGCGAAGTACTGCAGCTTGTCCTTGATGATGGCGCCACTCAGGGTGCCGCCGTACTGCAGGACCTTGAAGTCCGCCGCCTTCTCGCCGTTGACGTCGGTGCCCACCAGGTCCTGGTTCTGCAGGTAGCCGAAGACCGACCCGCCGAACTTGTTGCTGCCGGACTGGGTGACGGCGTTGAGGAGGCCGCCGGCGAAGTTGCCCTGGCGCACGTCGTACGGCGCGATGAGCACCTGGAATTCCTTGACCGCTTCCAGGGAGATGGCCTTCGCGCTGGTCTGCCCGCCCGGGGCGCCGGTGGCGCCGAGCCCGAAGAGGTCGTTGTTGACGCCGCCGTCGATCTGGATGCTGTTGAAGCGGTTGTTCTGCCCGGCGGCCGAGACGCCGGCGCCAATCGAGGCGACCTGCGGCGTGGTGGCCACCAGATCCTGGAAGTTGCGCCCGAGGATCGGGAGCCGGTTGATGACGGTATCGCCGATCGACTGCCCCACGCCGGTCTTGGCCGTGTTCATGACCGGGTCACCGGTCTCGGCGTTGACCGCGATTTCCTGCAGCTCGACCACCTGCTGCCGGAGCGTGAAGTTCGCGATGAACCGCTGGCCGAGGGAAAGCATCACGTTGTCGCGCCGGGAAGGCTCGAAACCGATGCCGCGGGCTTCGATGGTGTACGGGCCGCCGACCGGCACGTTTTCCAGGGAGAACCTGCCGTTGGCCTGGGTGCTGGACTGGAGCTTGGCCCCGGTCGCGCGGTTGGTCACCGTGATCATGGCGCCTTCCACCCCCGCCCCCGATTCCTGGGTGACAGTCCCCGACACCGCGGCCGTTGTGACGCCCTGCGCGAACAGATTGCCGGCTCCGAGCGCAAACAGCACGCCCACGGCCGTCGCGATCGCTACCCGACGAAACCATGACTGCATAGGGACACCTCGACTGGAGTGAAAGAGGCGCAGATCCGTCCGCAGACCCTGCACCGAGTGAACCGCCCACCAGCACCGTCGGAACGACCCCGGGCGGGGGGCCGGAAGAACCCCAATGATGGCGGAAAAACTTACGCCTCGCCCGCCCGGGGTCAAGGAGCCCGCCTCAACTTCAGGTCGTGGATTGCCCGGCTGCCCGGGCCCACGCCCGCCAGACGAAGTACACCGGAACTCCGACCAGAATAATCCCGAATGTGATGCCGGTATTCACCGGATCGGTCCAGAGCGCGTTCACGATGATCCCGATCGAGGCGGCCAGGAAGAGCAGCGGGACCACCGGGTAGCCCCAGGTCCGGTAAGGCCGCACCAGGTCAGGCTGCTTCTTCCGGAGGACAAAGACCGCCCCCACCGCCAGGGCGTAGAACGGCCAGATGCCGAGGATGAACTTGTCGGCCAGCTGCTGAAAGTCGTTGAGGAGGACGTAGACCACGCCAAGGCCGGTCGCCAGCAGAATGGCCACCGACGGGCTCTTGTACCGGGGGCTGACCCGGGCAATGGCCGTGAAGAAGAGGCCGCGGTCCGCCATGGCGAAAAACACCCGCGGACCGGTCATCATCGAGCCGAGGAGCGCGCTGAAGGTGGAGATCATCACCACCCCTGCGATCACGCCCCCGCCCCCGCCACCTCCAAACAGCGGGATCCGCTCGGCCGCCGTGGCGGCAATCAGCGCGGACCCCGCCATTTCCGGCAACGGCACCAGGTAGAGGTAGGCCAGATTCACCACGAGGTAGATGGCAATGATGGCCAGCGTGCCCAGCAACAGGGCGCGCGGGAGGTTGCGCGCGGGGTCCTTCACCTCGCCACCCAGATACGCCAGGTCAGCCCAGCCGTCGTAGGTCCACATGATGGAGATCAGGGCCGTTCCCATGACCGACACCTGGACCCCCCCGCCCCAGACCGGACTGAAATTGGCGGTGGTCCCCTCCCCGATGACGAAGGCCAGCCCCGCCAGGGCGACCAGCGCCCCATACTTGACCACGGTCGAGAGATTGACCAGCACCGCCGCGACGTTCACGCCGAAGTAGTTGAAGAGCCCCACGAGAACAATCGCCCCCGCCGCCACATACTGGATTTGTGCCGCGGTGAGCGGCACGAAATACCCCAGATACTCGGCAAAGATCGTCGAGATGGCCCCGAGGGCCGAGGCGCGAATGACCGCCAGCGTCGACCATCCGAAGAGAAAGGCGGGGAGGGGACCGAACGCCTCGAGGATATATGCGAAGACGCCCCCGGATCTCGGGAGCGCGGCCGCCAGCTCGGCGTAGGTGAGTGCCCCGCAGAGCACGATGGCGCCGCCAAGCGCCCAGGCGAACAGGAAGGGGCCCGGTTCGGTGATCCGGCCGGCCACACTGGCCGGCACCCGGAAGATCCCGCTGCCGATGGTCGACCCGACCAGCACCGCCACGGCGCTCAGCAGGCCGAGGCGACGGGGAAGCCGTTCACCCCAGGCGTCGCGGACGCCGGTTCCAGCGTTAGATGTTTGCATCGGTGGAGTTTGCGCCCCCTGGCTCCGCTTGACAAGGACCCCGCCGGGGCCGTTTCTTTTCCCCTTTCCCAGTGACCCGGAGCAGGCATGGCAGGACGGCAGGGACAGACGGGCCTCGCCCGTGACTTACTGGCGTTGACCAAGCCCCGGGTGATTTCTCTCCTGCTGGTGACCGCCGTGGCCCCGATGTACATCACCGGGCTCGGCGCCCCCCCGCTCTCCCTGGTTGGCTGGGTGCTCCTCGGCGGCTTCCTGATGGCCGGCGGGGCCAATGCCATCAACATGTGGTTCGATCAGGACATCGATCATTTCATGTCCCGGACCAGGCTCCGCCCGGTCCCCGCCGGGCGGGTCGCCCCGCTAGCCGCGCTGGCCTTCGGGATCGGATTGGGGACGCTGGCCTTTGCCATCCTCTGGCGGTTTGCCAATCCCCTCAGCGCCTGGCTGGCGCTCGGCGGGCTCGCCTTCTATGTCCTGATCTATACCGTGTGGCTCAAGCGCTCGACGCCGCAGAATATCGTCATCGGCGGCGCGGCCGGCGCCTTCCCTCCGCTGGTGGGCTACGCCGCGGTGGCGGGGCACCTCGACCTGACGGCGCTGTACCTATTTGCCATCATCTTCTATTGGACCCCACCGCACTTCTGGGCCCTGGCACTGCTCAAGAAGGGAGAGTACGCCAAGGCGGGCGTGCCGATGCTCCCGGTGGTCCGCGGCGAGCGGTACACCAAGGTGCAGATGCTGATCTACACCCTGATCCTGATTCCCCTGACGCTCCTCCCGGCGTTCTTCGGGGCGTTCGGACTGCTCTACGGGGTGGCCGCGCTGGCCCTCGGTGGCCGCTTCCTCTGGTATAATTTTCAGTTGCTCCGGGAGGATGGGGTCACTCCGACCGCCTGGAAGATGTACAAGTACTCCCTCGTGTACCTCGCGCTGCTGTTCGTGGCGATGAGCGTGGATCGCGCCCTCCCACGTGAGGCGCAGGCCGAGACTCCCGAGGTGCTCCTGCTCGACCAGCCGGCCCCTGTGGCCAGCCCGCTCGGCCGGTGACGATCCCCCTCGAGCCAGCCGCCCGCCGCCGTCTCCCCTCTCCCAAGCAGCTGACCCGCCTCTGGCCGCGGGTCCGGCCCCACCGCCGGGCGCTGACCCTGGCGTCGCTGGCGCTCCTGCTGAGCGCCGCCATCGGGCTCGCCTTTCCGCTGGTGGTGGGGCGCCTCCTCGACGCGGCCTTCGTGGACCAGGACCGCTCCCTCCTCGACCGGGTGGCGCTGGGACTGACGGGGCTCTTCCTGATTCAGGCCTTCCTCAACTACGCGCAGACCTACCTCCTCAGCGCCACCGGCGAGCGGGCAGTGGCCGGCCTCCGGGAGGAGCTCTTCGCCAAGCTGCTGGACATGCCCCCGGGGTTCTTTGCGGACCGAAAGACCGGCGAACTGACCAGCCGCCTCACCACCGACATCGGGCTGCTGCAGGGGGTCCTGAGCCACCAGATTGCCGAGTTCTCCCGGCAGATCCTGGCGCTGGTGGGTGGCATCGCCCTGCTGACCTGGCTGCAGCCCAGCCTGACCCTCACCGCGCTGGCGGTGGTGCCGGTCGCGGTCTGGACAGCGCTCTTCTTCGGGCGCCGCCTCCGCCGCATCAGCACCGGGGTGCAGGACCGGGTGGCCGACGCCACGGCGGTGGCGGAAGAGGCGTTCAGCCAGATCAGGACGGTCCAGAGCTTTGTGCAGGAACCGGCGGAGCGGGCGCGCTATGGCGGGATGATCGGCAGGGTGGTCGAGGCCGCGCTGGTGCGGGCGCAGGTCCGGGGCGTGTTTTTCGGGGCCATCACCTTCAGCATGTTCACCGGCATCGTCATCGTGCTTTGGCAGGGGGGGCGGCTGGTGCTGGATGGCTCCCTGACCGCCGGCACCCTGGTGAGCTTCCTGCTCTATACCGTGACGATCGCGGCCTCGGTGGGCGCGCTGGCCTCCTTCTTCAGCAACTACCAGGAATCGGTGGGGGCGGCGGAACGGGTCTTCCAGCTGCTCGAGGCCGACACGCCGATCGCCGATCCGCCGGTCCCGACCCCGCTACCGGCGCCACCCAGAGGCCGGGTCGAGTTCGACCGGGTCTCCTTCAGGTACCTGGACCACCCCGACGCCCCCTGGGCCGTCCGGGAGGTCACCCTGGCACTGGCCCCGGGCGAGGTGGTGGCGATTGTGGGCCCCTCCGGGGCCGGCAAGACCACGCTGGTGAGCCTCCTCCCCCGGTTCTGGGACGTGGCGGAAGGCAGCATTCGGCTGGAGGGCATCGATGTCCGCCAGCTCCGGCTCAAGGAGCTTCGGGGTGCCATCGGGGTCGTCCCCCAGGAACCGGCCCTGTTCAGCGGCACCGTGCGCGAGAATATCGCGTATGCGCGCCCAGATGCCTCTGAGGCCGACGTGGAGCGGGCGGCCCGTGCCGCGCACGCCCACGAGTTCGTGGAGCGGCTGCCGGACGGCTACGAGACGATCGTGGGGGAGCGGGGGGTCAAGCTGTCGGGGGGCCAGCGGCAGCGGATTGCCATTGCCCGGGCGGTCCTCAAGGACCCCGCCGTGCTGGTGCTCGACGAGGCGACCAGCAGCCTGGACACGGAAAGTGAGCGGCTGGTGGAGGACGCCCTCGAGAAGCTGCTGGTGGGCCGTACCACCCTTATTATTGCCCACCGGCTCAGCACGGTGCGCCGGGCCGACCGGCTGGTGGTACTGGATCACGGGCGGGTGGTGGAGGAGGGGACGCACACCGATTTGCTGGCGCAGGGTGGGTTGTACGCCCGGCTGTACCAGCGGCAGTTCCGGAATGGCGACGCCGAGCTGGAGGGCGTCACCGCCGGCGCATGACCCCCGACAAACGCAGCCGAACACCTGAGGCCAACATGAAGCGGTTCCATGGTACCCTTGCGGCCACGCTCGCCTTCGCCGTGGCGGCAGGCTGCACCGATTCTGACACCCAGGCCCCCGCGCCCCAGCGATACATGGGCTCCGCCGTCGAGTCCATCGCCGAGAACGTCCTTGCCGCGGCGGTCGTCGTCCGGGCGGAAGCCTTCGACAGCGCCTCCATCGAATATCAACCGAGCGCCGGGGGGATGGCCTCGAGCACCCCTGCCGTCGGGTTCGCCGGCGACACCCTCGTCCGGGTACCCGTTCTGGGCCTCGATACGGCGACCGCCTACACCTTCCGCGTCATCCTGACGCTCGCTGGGTCGGCCGACCGGGTGGTGGATTCCCTCCCATTCACCAGCGGATCACTGCCCGCCTGGATTCCGGTCATCGGTACCCTCGGCACCTCGGCGGAGGCCGGGTACCTGGCCCTCTCCCTACCCGATGGGGCCGTCACGGTCGACAACACCGGGAGGGTGGTCTGGTACCACCACTCGCCGAACGGCACCCTGAATTCCTTTCAGGCCCACCCGATCGGGAGCTACACGCTGCTCGGCACCGGCCCCCTCGAGACCGAGTTTCGGGTCCTGAACGCGCTGGGGGAGCAGACCGGCACCCTCGCCTGCGCCGGGCGCCCCACCCGCTTCCACGACCTCCTCATCGCGCCGGGTGGCGACGCCTGGGTCCTGTGCGACGAGACCCGGACCATGGACCTGAGCGCGCTCGGCGGGGTCGCCACCGCGGCGGTCACGGCCACGGTGGTGCAGCATCTCGACCCGGCCGGGGCACTGCTCTGGGAGTGGAACGCCTTCGATCACTTTGCCATGACCGATCTCCCGGCCGCGGATCGAAGCGGCCCGGCGGTGAACTTCACCCACGGCAACGGCATCGGGTTCGACAGCGACTCGAATCTCATCCTCGGGTTCCGGAGCCTGAGTGAGGTGACCAAGGTGAACCGGACCACCGGCGCGGTCATCTGGCGGTTCGGCGGCCTGGCAAACGAGTTCACCCTGATCGGCGACCCGAAGGGGAGCTTCGACCGCCAGCACGGGGTCCGCTGGGCGGGCCCGGGCCAGGTCCAGCTGCTGGACAACGGCCTCTCGGCGCCGAGCCGGTTGGTGCGGTACCTGGTCGACCCGGTGGCGCTGACCGCCACGATGCAGTGGGAATTCATCGACGCCCCCACCACCTACACCAACGTCGGCGGCACCACCCAGTACCATCCCGACGGCCACGGCACGGTGTCCTTTGGGCGGGCCGGACGGGTCATCGAAGTGGAGGGGGCGGGAAGCAAGGTGTGGGAGCTCACGGGAACTGGTGGCGACGTACATCTTCCGGGCCCAGCGGATTGGCTCGCTCTACACCACGGGCCGGGTAGACCCGACGCGCTAGGCGCTGTACCACTCAGATCCGGCAGCTCGTCCGGCCACCACAACGCGGAGAGCGCCCCGCGAACATCGCGGGGGCGCTTCGTTCGCATTGCAGGCTCAGGCAGGAAGTCCTGGCCCCGCCTCCCTGTGTCTATTGCCAGGCGATCCTGATCCACGAGTGCGGATCCGGGTCTGGCCCGTCGAAGATGCCGCAACATTTTCGACGTCGAGGTAGTACGTGCCGGCCGCCGGGAAATTGACCGTGCACGTCTCGGGCTGGGCGCTGCCGCCGTTGCCGATGCGCGTCGCAGGCGAAGGCCCCGCCCGTCGGATTGACCGCGTTCAACGCGGCAGTCATAGAAGTAAAGCCCGAGGTCCGTGGTGTTGTCCCACGTGAGCCGTGACAGACGCTCGGCCCGGCCGCTGCGACGTTGATCGAATACCAGCTGCACGGGTAACCGAAGACCGCCAGCCCACGTCGGGCCGTCCATGATGCCCGTAGCGGCTGGATAGCAAGTCCACCAAGGGAGCGGTGTTAGGATCGTCAGTGCCCGGCAGCGTGAAGCCCACGGTGCCCTGCATGACCAGCGGATTCGGCAGAACGGCTGGAATGGCGGTAAGCTGGAAGGCCGGTGCCGTGGCGCTAATGACCCCGGTCATGGCCGAGCGGGGCTGCCCGCCGAGCCCGGGGTCGGTGAGCACCGTGATGGCGGTGCCGGTCCGGGAGAGCCACGACCGCGGCCCCGACCAGCGGCCACGACACCGTGGCGGTCGAGCTGAAGGTGAACCCGGCGTCCGGCGATCAGAGCATCGTGCGAGGCAATTTGCGGATTGTAATTGGTCGAGTCGTGCTCCGAAGCTCGAGATTACGGCGCTGGTGACCGAGTCCTCCGACACCAGTGTGTACTCGAACTGCGGGGCGCCCTTGAAGGTCACGCGGGTCACCTGGAGCGGTGACGCCACGTTGGGGCCGACGTTGAGGGTGACGACCGTGCTGTCCGCGGAGACGCCCGCGACGATGGGCGCGGTCTGGGTCGGGAAGGTGAAGACCGACGGCAGCGCGTTGGCGCAGGTCGGATCGCACTTGTACGCGTACGCCGGGTTGAGCGTCGCAGTCATCGAGCCCGCCACCAGCGGCGAGAGCACGGCAGGGAGCTTCCCGTTCCAGGTGCCCGACTGGGTGCCGGTTACCTTGGTCTGGGAGCGCAGCGTGACGGGGGTGATGGTCGGGTACTCGATGTTGTAGACGTTGGTCACCGTGGCCATCGTGTCGGTGGTCGGCGCGGAAATGAACGTTGCCGACATCGAGTCCGCCGCCATGGTGTACGCCACCGGATTGACGTTTCCGGGGAAGGTGATGGCGGACGCCGGGGTGAGCCGGAGCGTCGGTGGCATCGTCATCGTGACGACAGCGCCGGGCGCCGGGTTGGCCGGGCTGAAGGTGGCGTACAGGGTGCCGGGGACCACGTTCACCGGGATGTCGAGCGTCTTGCCGCCCGCCGATACGGTGAAGGTGGAGCCGCCAAGCGCGACGCCGGTGATGGTGGCCCGCACCAGGACCTGGGAATCCGGCAGCGTGAGGGTGCCGTCGGAGTTGTAGACCGGGCGGTAGCTGGAATCGAGCGCCACCGTAAAGTTCGGCGACGAACTGGTGATCGTCCAGGTTGCGGGGATCTGCCCGTCGAGCTCATCGACCAGCTGGAAGGAAATCAGCTGGGACGAATCGGTCTTGATGAACACCACCGATGGCAGTGAACTGATCTTGTAGGGCACCCCGGCCTCACTCGAGGTCGAGTCGGTGCCACACGACCAGAGGCCCACACAGGCGGCGAGCAGGACCGAACCACGAATCAAACGTGTCATACTTGTACCTCGTTCTCGGAAGACGGTGGAAAGCGGCTCTTTCCGGCGTCCTGCAGTGAAACTCCCTTGATAGTACTGAAATCAGCTACTGGACGCCCTGTGACCCGAAGAAATTCACGCCCAGCCAGCGCCCCACATCGATGACCCCATCGGCGGTCAGAATGTCCTGCCAGTCCGGCCTGGAGACCTCGGTGAGGTCGTTGGTGTAAATCAACAGGAACTCGCCCAGATTGTTCCGGTCAACAAAAATGAAATACCGATCCTTCTGCTGCGTGTAGCGCCAGACCTGGTAGGGCGGTGCCTTGCCCACGGAGACCCGGTCGAGGTAAGCGTCGTAGGGCCCGTACTTCGCGTAGATCCGGCCCCGGTCCGTGCGCCACCCTGGGGTGGTGCGTCGTCCGCCCACCTTGAACTGCGTGTTGGCGTACGCGACTGCCTCGTAAAAATTCTCGCGCGTTTCGTTGCGCGCCACCCCGGGACTCAGGTCCCGGCGGACCCAGAACTCCGTCAACCAGCGCCGCTTGGCCTCGACGCTCAGGTCCTTGTACAGGTTCAGCCCGTCGGACTGCGACGCGATGTAGAGCAGTGGGCCGGCCGCGCTGTCGAGCTGCGCCTCGTTCATGGCGCCGAAATAGCCCGCGTCGGTCCGTTGCTCCATCTCGATCCTCGCCGCCTCCTTGGCGAGCGTCTCCTCCAGATTGGCCATCACGAACGGCTGTGCCCGCTCCGACGTGACACCCTCGAGGGTGACCGAGACCGCCATGCTGTACGTCCCCTCCGGCAACCCCGTCAGGTCCAGCTGTCCCTTCAGGACCCCTCCGCCAGCTGGCACGTTCACCGCCGCCGATGGCGTCTTCAGGATCGTCTTGCCTGCCGAGTCCCGAATGGCGGCGGACAGAGTGCCATTCGCGGGCTGATCGCTGTACGCCTCGATCAGGTAGTAGGCCTGGCTCTGGAGCGGGGTCAGGTGCAGCTCGACCGCTCCGGTCACCAGCACATTGCCGATCCGCAACTCCCCCGGCTGGGGCACCGTGTCGCCCGGGGCTGCCATCCGGATTTCCGGAGAAAGCAGCAGGTCTGACACCGGCGGTGGCGACCGGAACCCCTCGATGGCCGCCGTGGCGTAGGCCTTTCGCCCCGTTACGCTGTCCTCCACGGTCACGTCCAGGACGTAGGACCCGGGAAGGACAGGGAACTCCAGCATTTCCAGCCCGACCACACCCGGCAACGCCAGGGCCTTCGCGATGTGGTTGGTCCACCCTTCCTGCAACAATCCGAGTCCGGTGGAGTCGGAGACCTTCACGGTCACGAAATAGGTGACCTGGTCGCTGGTTCCGCTTCCGGCGTCGCTCGAGAACACCACGTACGGGATCTGCACGAACGCCTTGACCAGTGTCTGGCGGGTTTCGGCCCGGTAAAACCGGACCGCCCGGACCGCCATGACATCTTCGGCTTGCCGCTCACCGATCCGGGTCGGGGCGACGAGGACGCCAGCCGCGAGGGCCAGCGAAAACCAACGAACCATTGTGCTCCTGGGCGGCGACGGCCATGGCCGCCGCCGTCGCATCGCGCCAGTTACCAGCCGATGCTGAACGTGAAGAAGTTGGTCGAGCCGAGAATGCCCATGTACTTCCAGGCGTAATCGAACCCGAGGTTAAACGTTTCGGTCTTGTAGCTCAAGCCGCCGCCGACAGCGCTGCCCTGGTAGCTCTGCTCTTCGTTGAGCTGGCTGCCCGAGACGTCCTGGCCGGAGTTGGCGGAGGCGTAGCTGTAGCTGGCCCGCACCGCCCCGTTGAAGTTGCTGCCGCCCATCTGCGGGAAGCCGAACTCCATGCCGAACACGTAGCCGGGGCCCGTGTTGTTCGGCTGGTTGAAGTCGGCCAGCAGCGTCCAGCGGGTGTTCTCCTTGGCGATCACGTCATACGCCACGGCCACGGTGAAGGTGGTCGGCAGCGAGAACGCCTTGGTCCGGTAGGAACCGGGCTGCGGGTTGCTCGGGACCGCTTCCTCGCCCTCGGCCGGATCCCGCGGGACGCCCACGTTGAGCGCGTCGCCGCTGTAGCTGAGGTTGGTGCCGAGGTTCTGGATGACGAAGGAGAACTTGATCGGGTGATTGTTCAGCGCCGAATGGAAATTGGTGCCGAAGTCCACCGCGAACGCGCTCCCGCTCACCTCGCCGAGCTGGTCGAAGACGCCCTTGGCCGTGATTCCGGCCGAGAAGCGGTCCGAAAAGTTCTCCGCGTAGGTGAGGCCGAGGTACGACTCGCTGACGGAGTAGGTGCCGCCAGTGCCGTCGGGCAGGTCCACCGTGTATTCCGGCTGGTCCTTGAACCCGAAGGTGCCGAGGTGGAACCCGACCGCCCGGGCGCCGCCCGAGAACGGGAAGGCCATGCCGCCCCAGCTGTACCGGGTGCTCGCCACGTACGAATACGTGCTGACGATGGCCCCGGGGCGATCCATCATGGCGATGCCGGCGGGGTTGTAATAGAGGGCCGAGACGTCGTTGGCGATGGCCTGGAAAGCGTTTCCGAGGGCGGCGCCGCGGGCGCTGGCGCCGAGGAGAAGAAACTCTCCCGACGTCGTGCCATACGGCGTGTTGTCCGCGTTGATCTCGGATGCCTGGGCCGCGAGGGCCACGGGCAACCCGCCCACCAGCAGCGCCGCCAGGGCCAACCCATGCGCAGTGTGCCGCTTCATAAGTATTCTGTCTCCTGGATGCGGGATGTGGGGGGAAGTGTTCCCCCCACCCCCGGCGTGGCTACTTGGCAAAGTTGACGATCGTCATGCGCCCGATGTGGCGCGCACTGCCCGATTCGACGTGATAGAAGTACACACCACTGGCAACGACCTGGTTGTTCCGGTTTCGGACGTTCCAGTCCAGCATACCGCCGTTCTCGGGTGCCTCGTAGTTCAGGACCCGGACCAGGATACCGCTCGACGAGTAGATACGGATCGTCGCCTGCAGCGGAAGGTTCACGAACTTGATGACCTTCGAGGTGTAGTCCACCTCGTAGGCGTTGGTCACGTAGTATGGATCCGGCACCGTGTGGATGGTGGAGAGATCCAGGTTGGACGTGGCGACGTTGAAGTCGTTGACCACGTCGTAGGTCACGGCCATCGTGGCGCCCACCGCGGTGAACGGCCGGGTCGCCGCCACGAACGAGTAGGGACCGCGGTTGCCGGACTGGCCGAGCCCGTTGCCACCGTAGATGATACCGACGTAGCTCCGCAGCGCCCAAACTGTACCCTGCGCAGGCAGTGCCGGCATTTCGAACCCGGTGATGGTGCCGGCCAGGTAGAGGAAGAAACCTCCCTCAGGCTGGACGTTGGCCGGGTTCCGGTCCGACTTGGTGGCGGTGGCCGACTGGGCGTTGCCCGACCCGAAGGCGATCGTGCCGAGTGTGGCCACGTTCGACAGGGTGAAGGGCGCCGCCGAGGCGCAGGGGAAGAAGCCAACGGCTCCCTGGCCCGAGCGGAAGGGGTTGACGCAGGTCCAGTCGGTCGGGGTCAGCACCGTCGGCCGGTTGTCGAAGCCGCCGGCGCCCTGCCCGGCGTTGTTGAGGATGGCCCAACCACCCCCAACCGTCTGGCCGTCGTACGTGACGGGGACGTTGTGGGTGACGTCGATGATCGAGTCGATGGCACCGGCCGCGCCCCAGTACACATTGAAGTCCGCCGCGCGGGTCGCGCCGGACTGGGTCTCGCCCATGTTCCGCCATTCACGGTTGTACATGTTGTACGAGAGCGGCTGGTAGACCGTCGTCACGCCCGTCAGCATACCGGCGTTGTTGAATGTCGGCGCCGAGGTGCCGTTGGCAGTGCAGGCGGAGGTGCCGGTGGTCCCGGTGCCGCAGGAGCCGCTGATCGGGTCGGCCATCACCTCGTTGGTGATGGGCGAGGGGCCGTCGAACCAACGCATGCCGTTGTAGTTGGTGCCGGTCACGCCTGACGGGTAGTCGGCCGACGTGAAACCAGGTTCATTGAGCGGACCACCGAGACCCCAGTCACCCGCGATCGGGCCGCTGGTAATGGTCGGTGTGAAGAGTGCGCTGAGCGACCCATAGGTTCCGTCGCCGCCGTAGAGCGAGGCGAGGGAGCCGTCGATGGCCGGACCGGCAAAATACACGTCGGTCGTGGCGTAACTGCCGAGATCCTGCTGGAGCGGAACGGCAAGTTGGAACGCCGGGTCCGAACCATTGGACATGGTGAAGAAGTACACCACCGGCACACCACCTGTCGGGTCTGCACCGCCGCAGCAGCCGGTCAGGTTCACCTGGCCGAGCTGGAGGCTGTCCAGGGTGGCCGAGAGGGCTCCCGAGGCGCCGACCACCTGGCTCGCGAATCCAACGAAGCCGAGCTGGATCGTGGCCGGCGGGAAGGGACCGGTGAAGGTGCCGTTGCTGTTCATGCCCGGCGTCTTGAGGAACACCTCGCTCATGTTGACACCACGCCCGATCATGGCCGGGGTCAGGGTGCCGGTCTGCACGAGGTTGGACGCGAGCGCCTGCGGAATGACAGACACCGTCCCGGCCTTCGGTGACTCGAGGCTGGTCGGTCCGGACGACCACGAGTTCACGTCAAACGCCGTGACCACGTAGAAGTACCGGAAGTTGTTGCGCACTCCGTTGTCCACGAAGATGTACGGGACGCCGGTGTCCTTGAGCGACGGGAGCCCGGAGTTGCCGCCGGTGACCACCGTGTCCGCCTTGGTGGTGATGGCCAGTCCGCTGGCCAGCTCCAGCCGGTTGCCGAACCGCGTCTCGATGAACGGGCTGACAATCGGGTTCGGATTTGCGACCGTGCGCGGCTGCCCGGGGATGACGGGGTCATAGTTGACCGGGCAGTCGGTGTAGATGTTGAGTTCCGGGGCGCAGGTGTCCACCGGGTTGATGACGCCGTCGTAGTCGTTGAAAATGGTGCCCGAGAAGTCGAACTGGGCGATGAGCGCCATCTCGTCCGGGCTATCCACCCGGCCGCGATAGATCCGGTACCCTTCCACGTCGAACTCGCGATAGTTCGGGTCGTAGAGGGCGCTGGCCGGATCCGACGCGAGGGTATAGTACGGGTCGCCGCCCGATTCCGACGGGGACGCCTGCCAGACCACCGTCACCTGATTGTTGCTCGGAATCAGGAAGAACTTCGGCGCGTCGGGCGCGAACGGCAGCAGGAACTTGCCGTCGAACACGGCCTGGGCAATGTACGACTTGCCCAGCAGGGAGCCAGGAACCACGGTCCATTCCGGACCGGCGGTACCCGACTGCTCATACAACCCGCTGGCGTCGAGGTCGGTGGCCGAGATGTAGCCGGTGATGCTGTCGACCAGGTTCACGCCACTCGCCATGGCGGCCGGGATGCCGAGGAGCGTCGGGTTGCCCGGCTTGACGTTGCCGCCGCCGCAGAGGAGGCCCGGCGTTGGGCAGCCGCCGGTCGCGACCGGCGCCGCGAAGATGTAGGCCACCACGATCGACCCCTGTCCACCCGGCGGCAGTGAGAAGCCGGTGGAGGACTGGTAGAACCGCATGTCGGCCGGCTGGGTGTTGTTGATCCAGCAGATCCGGGTGGTCGCCGGGTTGCCGGTGTTACAGGGCTGGTCGCCGGCGGGCACCGAGATGTTGCCCGACAGGTAGCGCCAGAGCTGGATGGTGTTCTGCGGGTCGTTGAAGGCACCCGGGAAGGGGGAGCCGTTGACCGTGTTGGAGAAGAGCTGGATCTCGCCGGGGCCGGTGGGGCTCCGGAGATACTTCACGCCCGAGAACCCGGCGCCGAACATGAAGGGCGGCGAGAAGATATTCGGGTCGAAGGTCCAGGAGACTTCTCCCGCGAAGCTCTGGACATAGGTATAGCCCAGGGCGAACGGCAGGTTGACGCTGGAGTAGTTGGTGCCGGCCGAGGCCACGTCCATGTCGGTGGCGAACGCCGCGTACAGCTCGTCGATCGTGTACCCGCCGCTCGGCAGGGTCACGTTGAACGTCGCGTTGTTCTTGGCCTGGAACTCCACGGCCTTGTCGAGCAGGATCGACTGCATTTCCGGCCGGATGTTGACGTAGTCGGCCGGGTTCGTGGTGGTGACGTTATAGAAGGTGTAGACGAAGTAGATGATGTCTTCGTTGCCGGTCGGGAAGTTCCACCCCATGCCGCGGGTTTCCACGACGATGCCGAGCGGGTGCTTGCGGCCGGCGTTGAGCGCCGGATCGCCGTCCCACGACATCCACCAGACGTCACCCTGCGACGCCTGCTTCTTGCGGTTGGCCGGCGTGCCCGTCAGGAGCGGGTTGTACAGGTCGGCTTCCGCGTCGCCGTAGGGGACATACCCGGCCAGCGGGAGGTCGGCGGCGTCGGAGCTGTTCGACGTGTTGTAGATCGGCTCGACCTGGGTGCCGTGCTGGGTCGTTCCCTTCGGATCGAAGAAAAACGCGCCGGTGGTGTCGCCGGCCCAGGGGCCGCCGTCCGTCCCGACGATGCCGGCCAGCTGGAGGCCGGTGTTGAAGATGTACTGGTCCGCGGTGCCCTTGGGCCAGTACCCGCCACCGACGGTGGAGGAGTTGGTGGAGTCGACGCAGATCTGGCCGTCCGACGACAGACCGCAATACACGCGGTTAATCGTCATCGCGCCCAGGGGACGGGCGAAGAGCCGGAATCCCTTGGCCGACTTGGCCCCCGGTTCCGGCTTGGCCATGGCGTTCGACGGCAAGGCCGCCGCGAGCGCCAGCGCCAGCAGGCCCGCCAGGATGACGCCCCTCTTACGGAATGGTGAGTGCATTGCATCCTCTCTCAGATGGATACTGTTCGGTTGGACGGGGGGGCGGCGCCGTTCGGCGCGCCGACCCCCCTCCCACCGTGGATCGTTCAGGCTAGAAATTGAGCTCCAACCCAAGCCGGATACGCCGCGGGGCGGCGGTGAAGCTTGCCTCGCTGCGGCCCGCGTAGTACAGGGCCTCCGACGCCCGACGCTGTTCGGACAGGCTGAACACGCCGTCGCCGTTGCCGAAGCGCTCCTCGGCCCGGACCAGGTACACACAGTTCGGCGCAGCTGCCTTGCCGTCCTGCGTCACCCAGTTGCCACACCCTGCCGGCGTCGGCAGGAACATGTCGCCGTTTTCGACGTCGTAGCTGCCCGACGCGATGGCCTCCTTGGCGTAGCCGGAGGAGTCGCCGGTCCAGGTCTCTTCGAGCTCCACCGCGTTCTCGATGGAGTTGTTCTCGGCGAAGACCTGGGTCGTGTTGGTGAAGTTGAACAGGTTACGGACATCGATGTACCCGGTGAGGTCCACGCCGCCGAACCGGAAACCCTTGGTTACCCGGAGGTCGGTGTTGCGGAACGTCGGGAGCCGCGAGCCGTTGACGTCGCCTTCGAACTGCCGGGCGCAGACGCCTGGGGAGATAACCGACTCGTTGCCGGTTTCGACCGGGCAGCGGGTGTAGGCGGTGCCGCTGGCCACCCGGAAGGTGGCGAAGATGCCCACGTTCTGGAGGATGGCGCCGCTCGTCGAGCCGGAGTTCCAGCCGTTCGGGAACGTCATCGAGAACGAGCCGGCCAGGTTGTGCGGCCGGGTATAGGTCGTCGGCAGGTAGGCCGACGGCGGCGGATCGTTACCACCGCTGATCTGGTTCACGATGCGCGAGCCGAAGTTGATGTAGGTGAACGGATCCGAGCCGGTGTTCTTGGCGTCGCTGAAGGAGTACGCCAGCGTGCCGTTGAACAGGCTGCCGATCCGCTTGTCGAGCCGGATGTCGAAGCCGCGGTAGTTGCCGTAGTCCGCGTTCGTCATCATCCGGATGTCCTGATTCTGCTGCTTGAGCGGATCGTACAACGAGAGCAGGCGGCCGGCCTGGTTGGCCTGTGCGTCGCGGTTGTACGCCGAGAAGTCGAGCACGAAGTCGTCCGAGAAGGCGTGCCGGATGCCGAACTCGAAGGTGATCGTGGTCCCGAAGTCCAGGTCCGACCCGTAGACGTGGTTGGTGTTCGTCACGGCGAGGTCGGTGTTGATGCCGCCAAGCACCAGCGCGAAGTCGGGCGGCTGGACCTGGTGGGCGTAGGAGAACCGCATGTTGGTGCGGTCGCTCACCGGGAACGACACCTGGATGTGCGGCGACAGGTAGTCGTGCGACTGGTCCGGGGTGTAGATGGTGTCGAGCGAGGCCTGGATATCGTTCGGGTCCCAGAGCGGATTGCTCGAGATCCGGACGGTCGGCTGGCACGAGCCCGTGGAGTCGCAGTACTGCGGGTGCGACGCGTTGCTGTTGTAGTAGTCGTAGCGCAGGCCGGCCACCAGGACCACGTCACCGAGGTCGAGGCGGTCTTCCGCGTAGCCGGTCCAGGAGGTCGGCTTTTCCATGTAGAAGTCGGAGAACGCCTGGCTCGTCATCTGCGACGAGTACGACTTGATGTCGAAGTTGGTGAAGCCGCCGCCGATCTTGAGGCGGTTGTAGCGGTCGACCTGCCAGTCGAGCGCCGCGGCGCCGATGAACCGGTTTTCCTGGTTCAGGAACAGCCGGCCGGTCGGCCCGCCGCCCTCGGAGAAGCCGATGAGGCCGTAGGCGTTGTTCCGCCACTTGTCCACCAGGGAGTACTGGGCGGTGTTCTCCAGGTCGTACGGAGAGCGCCGGCTGCCAGCCTTGTTCTGCTGGAAGTTGTCCAACAGCTCCTGGTTGAGCGGGAAGTTCTCGAAGTTGAAGTCGTACTTGAGCGGCGAAATCATGAAGCCGCCCCACGGGTTGCGGCTGTTGACCTCGGACTCGCGGGTCAACGGAGACTGGATGAACTCGTCCTGCTGGTAGGACAGCGAGACGTCGAGCGCCAGCGCGCGCGCCGAGGACTTGGCCAGGTTCTGCGTCCACCCGAGGGTGTAGACCTGGTTGGTGCCCGTGTTGCCAAAGATCTGCGACGGATTGTACAGGTTGGCGTAAGTGAAGTTCCGCCCCTGCACCTGGCTCGCGTTCGCGCTGAGGAAGATGCGCGAACCGGTGCCGTAGGTGTAGTTCAGCTTGCCCTGCAGGTTGTACGTCGAATTGGCCGTGCCCGGCAGCTGAATGCCCTGACAGTCAACGCCGTAGTTGTTGGCGATGTCGGGGTTGGTGCTGTTCTGGATGTTGATGCCGGCGTACGTCATCGTTTCGTCGCACTTGCCGGTGTAGACGGCGAACTCCTGGACCGCGACATACGTGGTGTCGGAGTACTGGCTCGTCTTGCTGTCCGGCACCGCGACCACCGTGTCCGTGCCCGCCACCGTGAAGTACGGCGAGTTGGCGCGGTTCTGGCCGGTGCCGGCGCTGGCGGCGCCTTCGAGCACACCGCTGATGAAGAAGGACAGGTTCGAGACGATCGGGCCGCCGAGGCTGGCGGTGATCCGGTTGAAGCCGAGGCTCACGCTGTTGCCGAAGAGCCCGTCGGACTCGAAGCCGACCGCGCCGGTGAACTTGGCGCCGCCGGTCCGGGTCGAGATCGAGATGACGCCCGACTGGGCGCCGCCGAAGGCCGCCGAGGAGGCGCCGGTGGTGATCGACGCGTCTTCGAAGCCGTTGGTGCCGATCTGGACCGAGTTGCCGCCGCCCGTCACGAAGCCGCCGCCGCGGTTGCCCGCGCCGACCGGGACGCCGTCGACGTATACCGCCTGTTCGTCGGTCCGGCCGCCACGAATCGAGAGGGTGTTGCCGGAGGTGCTCGCCACCACGCCCGGCTGCAGCGCCAGGGCGTTGGTGATCCGGTCGACCGGGAGCTTCTCGGTGTAGGTGCCTTGCACGTTCTGCTTCGTGGTCACCGCGTCCCGCGGGACCAGCTCGTTCTGCGCCGCGACAACCGTGATTTCGGTCACTTCGACCGGCGTCGATTCCATCGTGATGTCGGCCGTGATGGTCTGGCCGGAGAGGACGCGGAGGTCGGTGACCTGCGTCTTCTTGTATCCGATGAACGACGCCTGCAACGTGACGTTGCCGGCGGGAACGAGGTTGATGAAGTAGTAGCCGTCGGCGTTCGTCTGCGCGCCGAACTTTGTCCCAAGGATGATGACCTGCACGTTCGCGATTGGCGCGCCCTGCTGGTCGCGCACCTTGCCTTCAATCTTACCAGTCGCGGCCTGGGCGAAGAGCGTCGAGGCTCCCGTCGCCAGAACGACTGCCGTCAGCGCGAGGTAGCGCGCCGCACGGGTGAAGGCGCTCACACAACTTTGCTTCATGGACACGTCCTCCAAAGGTGTGAACCCAGTGTTGCCTGCGAATCGAACAACGAAATGCACGCGCTTCCCTCCTTGCGCCAGACGCGCCGAGTTGGGGAATGCGACTGCGGATACGCCGGACACGCCGGCGGGAGAAAACTACACGAGGGTGCTGCGATGAAATTGAGACGCCCGACCGCGGCCCGGTCGGCTTTCGTAATATGACGTGACCCAAATCACGTGTCAAGGAACTGTCACGAATCAAAATGCGACAGGGGCCTTGCTGTAACTGAATGCAACAAACCGGGATGGGACGGTGCGCGGCGGTGCGGCCACCACCTTGCCCGACAAGCTTATCCCCCGATTCAGAATTTGGGAAGGGGGGGCTACCCTCCAATCTTGATCAGGCTCCGCTGGGGGGCCGCCGGCGTCACTTCCGGCCCCTCCGGACCCCAGTACATGTTGATCTCGCTGCGGACGCCGATCCGCCCAGATATATAGATGCCCGGCTCCACCGAGAACCCCACCCCGGGCATCAGCTCCCGGTCGTCGTGGGTCTCGTAGTCATCCAGGTGCGGCCCGGAGCCGTGCAGGTCCCGGTCGATCGAGTGGCCGGTCCGGTGGACAAAGTACTCCCCGTACCCCGCCTGCTCGATGACCCCCCGCGCCGCCCGGTCCCCCTCGAACCCCGCCACCGCTCGCCCCTCCTTCGCCCCCCGCTGAATCGCGGCGATGGCCGCATCCCGGGCGTCCCGAACGGTCCGCCAGACCTCCTCCACCTCCGCCGGCACCTCCGTCCCCGAGAAGCCCATCCAGGTCTGGTCGGCGAAGACCGTCGTGGTGCTCCCCTTCCCTCCCCAGAGATCCAGGAGAATCACCTGGTCCTTGGCCAGCGTGGCGTCCTTGCCCGCCTCCGGCTCATAGTGGGGATTGGCGGCGTTGGCGCCGAACCCGACGATCGGCAGCGTGGTCAGCTTCAGCCCCCGACCTTCCATGGCCGCCACCACCCGGGCCTGCAGTACCGTCTCCTTGAGTCCCTTCCCCCCCTGGGTGACCGCCCACGCCAGTTCGCTTCGTGCGATGTCGGCCAGCGCCTCCGCCGCGTACCGGTGGTCCGCCAGCTCCCCGGCGCTCCAGCGCGAGGCAAACCGGGTCACCAGCGACGACGACGGGACCACGGTCCCACCGAGCCGGGTAATCAGCTGGATGACCCCGTACGGGACGCGGTCCAGGTAGGGTACGGCGTCGTCCGGGGAGATCTCCATGGCCACTGTCCGGCCCTTCACGATCGAGCCCAGCGCCGCGTGCAACTCCTCCCACCGGGCATAGGGCAGCAGCCGCCCCGGGAATCCCTCCAGGGGCTGCATCTCGATCTTGTGGACCACCGCCACCGGCTCCCCTTCTTTCGGGAGGAGCACGAAGAGCCGCCTGCTGCCCATTCCGCCGAGACCGAGCACCCGGCCGGCCACCGGATTGAGGCCGTGAAAGTCGAACAGGAGCCAGCCGTCGGCCCCGACGGCATCGAGGCCGGCGGCGAGCTGTTGGCGATCGGGAAGCGCGTGAGTGCTCATGAGTAACCCTCCACGGCGGCGGCCTGCCACCGACAGGTGTCGTCTCCCCGGCCCCGGCAGCGCGCGTGCACCATCGCGCCTTCGAACCCAGTGAGGGCGCGGAGCAGTTCGGCGAGCGCCGCGCCATAGAAGGAGCAGGCCTGCCCATCGGGCAGGGCGAGCAGGGACAACGGGCGAGCGATGGTCGCCTCGGCGGAACGGCCCCGGATGAGGAGCGAGGCGGCAAAGACCTGTCGCGAGGCTCGGCTGGCCGCCCCCGCCCCCACGCGGCGGCGGATGAAGCCCGGTGTCGTGTGCAGCAGGAGGCGCACCGGGACCGACGCCTGGCGGGCGGCGTAGCGCGCTGCCCGACGGCCGGCGTCGGCGTAGACCAGGGCCGCGTCGGGCCGCCGGCCGACCAGCCGGAACACGCCGACCGTCTCGTCAAGCGGGACCGGCAGGCCGCGGCGAAGGGCCTCCTGGTACCGCTGGATCTGGGCGGCCACCGTGGAGCTCAACCCGAAGCGCTTGGCGACGATTTCCCCCGCGAGCTCTTCGAGCCCGTCACCGACGGGGGTGTCGAGATTGCGAAGCGCCTCGAGCAGGCTGAGCGGCACGATGGCCGGGGTGCCGCCGGCGTCGGTCACCTGCGGCACGGGAAACGACAGGGAAGCCTCAACATAGACGGGCAAAAGTTACCCACGGACCGCCCAGCGAACCAGAGGCGCTTGCGATCCGTTCGGGGAGCGGGGACATTGCAGCGATGGCCCTCGACCCCTCGACCGAAACTGCCTTCGAGCGCGACGTCCTCCCGCATCTCGACGTGATGTACCGGGTGGCGCTGCGGCTGACGGGGGAGCCGGCCAACGCCGAGGACCTCGTCCAGGACGCCGTCCTCAAGGCATTTCGCGCCTGGGGCAGCTTCCGCCAGGGAACCAACGCCCGGGGCTGGCTGTTGACCATCCTGAGAAACACCTTCATCAACGACTACCGCCGCCGGCGCCGGGCGCCGGTCACGGTCGACATCGACGTGGCAGAGCAGCACGCCCTGGTGCACGCGCAGGCGGGACACGATCCGGATGGCGAATTCTTTCATGCCCTGGTGGACGACAGGATTCTCGCCGCGATCGACGCGCTCCCGGAGGAATTTCGCGAAGTAGTCGTGCTGAGCGACGTCGAAGGACTCGGCTACGCGCAGATTGCCGAAACGCTGAACGTTCCGATCGGGACGGTGAAGTCCCGGCTCTTCCGCGCGAGAACGCAGCTGCAGGGCACGCTGCTGGAATACGCCATCGAGGCGGGCATCGTGCGCCCGGGGAAGGCATCATGAGCGACCAGAAGCTCGATTGCGGCGAGGCGCTGGCCCTCCTCCAGGACTACCTGAAGGAAGAGCTCACCGTCGAGAACCAGACGCGGGTGGCAAATCACCTCGCCGCCTGTGGACACTGCCTTGAGCACGCCCACTTCGAGCGCAACTTCCTCGTGGCACTCGCGCGCGCCGCCAAGGGGGTCCGCTGCCCTGACGCCGTCGTCTCGCGCATCAGGCAGGCGCTCCGGAGCGACCCCCCGGCCTGACGGTGGGAATCGCGCCGCCCCTCCTCGTGGCCACCGCCGTCGCGGCCGTTGCCTGGCGCGCCGGGGCGCTCGACCGCGGGGGAGCGGTGGCGGCGGGGGTGTTGGGAGCGGTGACACTCTCCGTGGGCGGATGGCCAGCCGGGATCGCGCTGATCGCCTTCTTCCTCCCCAGCAGCGCCATCTCCCGCCTCTGGCCAGGCCCCGTCTCCACCCTCGATCCGAAGGGCGACCAACGCGACGCCTGGCAGGTGTTCGCGAACGGTGGCGCTCCCGTGGCGGCGCTCGTCCTGGGCGGCCCCGCCGCATTCCTGGCCTTTGCCGCCGGATTGGCCGCCGCCGCCGCCGACACCTGGGCCACTGCGGTCGGTATCCACAGCAGCAGCCCTCCGCGCCACATCCTGTCCAGCCAGAAGGTGCCTCCCGGCTCCAGTGGAGGGGTCACGCCGCTCGGCACGGCCGGCGCCGCCGCAGGTGCCGTCCTTGTCGCGGTGTCGGCGATGCCGAGTGTCGGCTGGGATGGCGTGGTGGTGATCTCGGCGATCGGAGTCGCCGGGATGCTGCTCGACTCCGCACTCGGCGCCGGGTTGCAGGGCAGGTTCCGTTGTGACCAATGCGATCAGACGAGCGAGCGGAGGGTGCACCGCTGCGGGAGCCGGACCCGGCAGGTGGGAGGATGGGCTTTGCTCAACAACGACGGCGTAAACGCGCTGGCCACCCTGGCCGCCACGGCCGCAGGCTGGGCCGCAGCAGGCTGGTGGGGGCGGCTGCCCTGAGCGCCACCGATGCGGATGTCCTGATTGTCGGCGCCGGCCCCGCCGGTAGTGCCGCCGGGGTACATCTCGCGCGTGCAGGCTGGCGGGTGGTGGTGGTGGATCGCGCCGCCTTCCCACGGGAAAAACCCTGCTCCGAATACATGAGCCCCGAGGCGGTCCGCCTGCTGGATCGACTGGGTGTTGTGCCTGACCTCGAGGCGGCCGGCGCGGTGGCATTGGAAGGGACCACTGTTGTCGCCCCGCGGGGGAGTCGGCTCACCGGGCTCTTCCGCGAGGCCATACCGCAGCCGTTCCGGCCGGCCGGGCTCTCCCTTCCCCGGCTCATCCTCGATGCCCGTCTGGTACGCGCGGCGCGGGAGGCCGGCGCCGAGGTGCGGGAACGGACCCGGGTCGAAGCGCTGCTGCATGACAGGGGGTCCGTGGCGGGGGTACTGACCCGTGGCCCCGATGGCCGGCACTCCCCCATCCGGGCCCGGCTCACCATCGGCGCCGATGGTCTGGGCTCGCTGGTGGCGCGTCGGCTCGGCCGGCGCATCAGCACCCTCCCCCGCAGGCTGGCGTTCGTCGCCCATCTCAGCGGAGTGCGCGGCATGGGAGCCACCGCGGAAATGCACGTGGGAGACGGCGGGTACGTGGGGCTCAACCGGATCGGCGCCGATCTCTACAATGTGGCGCTGGTCGTTCCGCAGGCCGGTGCCACCACGGCGCGGGGCGACGCACGGCGGTTCTTCTTCGCCACGCTGGAGAGCTTTCCCGGCGTGCTCGGACGCATCGACCCCTCGCGCCTCGAGCGCGACGTCCTGGTGACGGGCCCCTTCGCCTCCCGGGCCAGCCGGATCACCGCCGCTGGAGCGCTGCTGGTGGGCGACGCAGCCGATTTCTTCGACCCTTTCACCGGCCAGGGCATCTACTCCGCCCTCCGCGGCGCCGAGATGGCGGCCGACACCGCCTGCGGGGCACTCGAACAGCCCGGCATCCTGTCTGCCGGAGCCCTGGCTCCGTACCACGCGCTCCGGCGCCGGGCCTTTGCCGGCAAGTGGGCGGTCGAACGCCTCATCGGGTATGGGATGTACCTTCCGAGGGTGTTTGATCGGGCAGTCGGTCGGCTGGGCCGCCGCCCCGAAATGGCCCACACCCTGATCGGCGTCACCGGCGATTTCGTTCCCGCCGCC
Source organism: uncultured Gemmatimonadales bacterium (assembly GCA_963705985.1). Lineage (GTDB taxonomy): Bacteria > Gemmatimonadota > Gemmatimonadetes > Gemmatimonadales > GWC2-71-9 > SPDF01. Next base: position 36,750 of record CAVPLK010000004.1, read on the forward strand.
AGCGTCCTCAATCCACGATTCCTGACCCGGATGATCCTATGAGCCGGCCCGAGCTCGACCCTGCCGATTTCCGCCAGTTCCTCGGTCGCTTCGCCACCGGCGTCACCGTCGTCACGCTGCACCTTCCCGACGGGCAACCGGCGGGAATGACTGCCAACAGCCTGGCGTCCGTCTCGCTCGACCCGCCGCTCGTCTCGGTGTGCATTGACCACGCCGCCGAACTGTACAAGAACCTGCTGGCGGCGCCGGGATTCGTGATCAACGTCCTCGAGGCGTCGCAGGAGTCGCTCTCCCGGCGGTTCGCGACGAAGCACCTCGACCGGTTCGATGGTGTGGGCTACCACACCGCGCCCGGGGGGCAGCCGGTCCTCGAGGGCGTCATCGCCTGGATCGAGTGCGAGCCGCACGCGACCTTCCCGGGTGGCGACCACACCATCGTGGTGGGACGAGTCCGGCGCGGCGGCACCACCGACGGGACTCCACTCGTCTACTTCCGCGGCGGGTATGCGGGGCTGAACCGCGGGTGACCTCCCCCAGCGTCGCGCCGTTCGGCAGCGAACTGCTCGATGACCCCGGCGCAGATCCGGCGGTGGTCGCGCGCTCCCTCGGAAATATCTCCCGCGCCAACTGGTGGTTCGGCGGCCGGGCCGCAGCGCTGTGGGGAATCGACCGCCTGCTGCGCGGCGGGGCGGCGGGACCCTCGGTATCGCTCCTGGACATCGGGACGGGGGCGGGCGACCTCCCAGCGGCGGCGATGAAGCGCGCCGCGCGCCGCGGCCTGCTGCTCCGCCCCGTCGGCCTCGAGCGGAGCCCGGTGGCCGCCCGCCTCGCCTCCGCGCGAGGGATTCCGACGGCGCTGGGCTGCGCCGGCCACCTTCCGGTGCGCACATCGGCCGTCGATATCGTCCTACTCAGTCAGGTGGCGCACCATCTGGCGGGGGACGCCGTCGTCGAGCTCTTTCGCGCCGCCAGCCGGCTCGCGCGCCTCGGCGTCGTGGTCGCCGACCTCAGGCGCTCGGAGCTGGCCGTGGCCGGATTTCGACTCGGCAGCGCACTCCTCGGCTTCGATGCCGTGACCCGGGCCGACGGAGTCACCTCGGTGCGCCGGGGGTACCACGTCGGGGAGCTGGCGGCGCTCGTGGCCCGTGCCGGTCAATCGGCACACGTCTCCCGCCGACCGGGCTTTCGGGTGGTGGCCTACTGGAGAACAGGCTGATGCGCACCGTGGATCGGAGGCTCGTTCAGGCGCCGGCCGCCCTCATATTTGAGGCCGCGGCCGACGTGGAGCGGTGGCCCGAACAGTTGTCCCACTACCGGTGGGTGCGCTTCAACAGCCGGCGTGGGGACGGCGGCGTGGTGGAGATGGCGGCGGTCCGCCCCTTCGGTCCACTCGCCTGGCCGGTGTGGTGGGAGTCGGAGATGTGGATCGACAGCGCGCGGCGCGAGGTCCGGTATCGACACGTCCGCGGTATCACCCGGGGAATGGACGTCGTCTGGAGCGTGGTTTCCCGCGGGCCGAAGGAGACGGAGGTGACCATCGTGCATAGTTGGGACGGGCCGGACTGGCCGTTGATTCGCGTGCCGGCCGCCGAGTGGGTCATCGGCCCGGTCTTCGTGCACGGGATTGCCTCTCGAACCCTGGCCGGACTCGGGCGCGCGGTGGAGGCCGCCAGTGGCTGAGACTCGGCGGGTCGTGATCACGGGGATCGGCGCCATCACGCCGATCGGGATCGGGGTCGAGGGCCTCTGGGCCGGGCTCCAGCGGGGAGAGTCGGCGGTGCGAACCATCACGCGATTCGACCCGAGTCCGTTCCGCACCAGGATCGCCGCCCAGGTGGACGACTTTCATGCCACCGACCATATCGAGGAACGGAAGGCGCGGCGGATCGATCGATTTGGCCAGTTCAGTGTGGCGGCGAGCCGGCTGGCTCTTGCCGATGCCGAGCTGGCCCTGGCGCGCGAGGACCGGGACCGGATCGGTGTGATGATGGGAACCGCCCTGGGCGGAATCGGGATGGCCGAGGGGGAGCATGGACGCTACGTCGAGGGGGGCATCCGGGCGGTGGACCCCGGGCTGGCGCTGATGGTCTTCGCGGGGGCGGCAAGCTGCAACGTGGCCATCGCGTTCGGGGTCACCGGTCCGAACAGCACCAACGGGATGAGTTGCGCCTCGGGCACCATCGCGATCGGCGACGGCTTCCGCGCCATCGTCCGCGGCGACGCCGACGTGATGCTCGCCGGCGGCGCCGAGGCACCCCTCGCGCCGCTCAGTTTCGGGGCGTTCGCCCTGATTCGCGCCATGTCGACCCGCAACGACGATCCCGGCACCGCCAGCCGGCCATTCGATGCCGGCCGGGACGGGTTCGTCATGGGGGAGGGCGCGGCGGTGCTGGTCCTGGAGGAGCGGGGCCGGGCACTGGCGCGGGGGGCGCGGATCTACGCGGAACTCTGCGGGTTCGGGCTGACCAACGACGCCCACCACATGACCGCCCCGCGCACCGACGGCGCCCAGGCGACGCGGGCGATGCGCCTGGCGCTGGGTGAGGGGCGGGTGGCGCCATCGGCCATCGGGTACGTGAACGCCCACGGTTCGTCCACGCCGCTGAACGACTCCACGGAAACGGTGGCACTCAAGGAGGTGTTCGGCGCGCATGCCGGCCGGCTGGCCATCAGCGGCACCAAGGGCTACTACGGCCATGCGCTCGGCGCGAGCGGCGCCATCGAGGTGGCCATCTGTGCTCTCGCGAGTCAGCGGGGATGGCTCCCCCCGACGCTCAACCTCCAGACAGCCGACCCCGCCTGCGACCTCGACTATCTTGCGACTGGTGGCCGAGCGGCAGCGCCCGAATACCTGCTCAGCAATTCCTTCGGGTTCGGCGGTATCAACGCCGCGCTGGTGCTGCGCCGCGAGGCCTGATTAGATTCGCCGCCATCGAGACGGCCCTCTTCCCCGATTCGCGAGGTAGCAGGATGCATCGTATGACCCGTCGACTGGTCGCCGAGTTCTTCGGCACCTTCATGCTGGTGTTCTTCGGCGCCGGCGCCGTGATGACCACGAACTTCCCGAAGGCCGATTTCGGCCTCCTCGGGATCGCCTTTGCTTACGGCATCGCACTCGCCATCGGCGTCACCGCCACGATGGCCATTTCCGGTGGCCACCTCAACCCGGCGGTGACCGCCGGCATGCTGGCCATCCGGCGCATCGACGCGAAGTCCGCCGCGCTCTACATCATTGCGCAGCTGCTCGCGGCGACCATCGCGGCCCTGGTGCTCAAGTCCCTCCTCCCCGGCGGCGTGACCAAGGTGCTGGCCCTCGGCACCCCGGCCATTGCCGCGACGATCACCTTCGGGCAGGCCATCGCCATCGAGGCGATCCTCACTTTCTTCCTGATGAGCGCGGTGCTCGGCACCGCCGTCTCGGCGGAAGCGCCCAAGGTGGCGGGGTTCGGCATCGGGCTTACGCTGTTCATCGGCATCCTGTTCGGCGGGTCGCTCACCGGCGCCGCCCTGAACCCGGCGCGGGCGTTCGGCCCGGCGCTCGTGGCCGGGCAGTGGATCAGCCAGGCGGTGTACTGGGTCGGCCCGATCCTCGGCGCCCTCGTGGCCGCGTTCCTCTGGGAAAAGGTCCTCTTGCCGAAGGCGACCGACTGACGCCTCGGCGGTACCAGTTCCTTCGTAACAAACGGCCCCCCGGTATCCACCGGGGGGCCGTTTGTCGCTTGCACCGGCACGCCCTACTGCCCTACTCCCCCGCCGCCCCCCTGCCCCGCCTGTCGCATGGCGCGGCTCGCCCTGACCCACAGGCTCACGGCGTACACGACGTAAATCACCGCCGCCACGATGTAGGCGGCGGCCAGGAATCCGCCGTTCTGGGGAGTGTCAAAGGGCATCGCCGGCTCCTTCGCGCAGGTTCTCCAGCCGCGCCAGCCCGTAGCGCAACACGACGAACCCGATGTAGAGGATCGTGAACGCGGCCATTCCCGACAGCAGCGCCCGGAGCATTTCCGGGGGCATCGAGGGGGCGCTCGGCTTGAGCAGCACCGGCTGCGGGTGCAGGGTCCGGAAGAGATAGACGCTCAGGTGGATGAACGGGACGAGCACCAGGCCCATGATCCCGACCACCGCGCTGAACCGGGCCCGCTCCCCGCGGTCCTGTACCGCCGCGCGCAGCGCGAGGTACCCCACGAAGAGAAAGAACAGGAAGAGGGTCAGGGTCAGCCGCGCATCCCAGGTCCACCAGGTGCCCCAGACGGTCTTGCCCCAGATCGGGCCGGTGGTGAGCATCACGAGCGAAAAGGCGATGCCGACCTCGGCCGAGCTCGCGGCGAAGAGGTCGAGCCGCTCGTCGTGCAGCCAGAGGTAGAGGATGCTGACGATCCCGACGACGGCAAAGGCAACCAGGGCACCCCACGCGGCCGGGGCGTGGACGTAGAAGATCTTCTGTGCCAGCCCCTGGCGCACTTCCACCGGGGTGTAGCAGAGCGCGATGACGTACACGGCCGCGGAGGCGAGCAGGCCGAGCGCGGTGAGCACCTGCCCGCGGCGAACGATGCGGGTGGCGGCAATCAGTTCGGATGTCATTCGTCGACGACCGCCGGAAAAACGAGGATACAGAGGGTCACGAAGCCGATGTCGTAGAGCGTCAGTAACCTAAGCCAGCCCAGCATCTCACTCAACGGGCGGCCCGCCAGCAGCTTGGCCGTCACCTGCACCGCCCCGACGAGCGGCGGCACCATGAACGGCAGCAGGAGCACCGGCAGCATCAGCTCGGCGAACCGGGTCCGCACCACCATGGCGCTGAAGATGGTCCCGACGGCGACGAACCCGATCGTGGCGAGGGCGGTCACGCCGAGGATGCCCGGCAGCGCGTGCCCCAGGGAGACGTTGAAGAAGAGCACGAACAGCGGCAGCGCCACGGCCTCCACCACCCCCACGAAGGCCAGGTTGGCGAGCAGCTTGCCAACGTAGAGCGCGCTCCGCGGCACGGGCGCGAGCAGGATGCCGTCGAGGGCGGCGTTCTCGCGCTCGACGTAGAACGCCCGGTTGAGCGCGATCACGGCGCCGAACGCGAAGGTGACCCAGAGGACGCTCGGCGCGAGGTCCACCGCGGCGAGCGCGGTCGGGTCGCGGGCAAAATTGAAGACCACCAGCACCAGCGCGGAGAACACGATGGCCGAGAGCAGCGCGGTGCGGCTGCGCAGTTCAAGCCGGATGTCCTTTCCGGCAATCGCGAACGCCAGCCGCAGAAACTCAGCCATGGACCAGCTCGGCGTAGCGGGTGTGAAACGCGGTCAGATCGGCGGGGCGAGCCCCTTCGAGCGCCCAGTGTCCGCCGGACAGGACGGCCACGTGCGTCGCCAAGTCCCACGCCTCGGCGAGGTGGTGACTGACCAGCACGAGCGCGCGTCCCCGTGCGAGCTGTGAGGCCAGCAGCGCCCGAAACCGGTCGGCCGACGGTGCGTCGAGACCGGTAAACGGTTCGTCGAGCAGCAGGATGTCGGGTTGGTGGAGCAGCGCCCGGGCGATGGCGGCGCGCTGCAGCAGTCCGCGGCTCAGGTGCCGCACGGGAGTATTGGCCCGGGCCGACAGCCCGACCTCCTCCAGCGCCGTGCGGGTGGCCGCGGCGGCGTCCGACAGCCCGTACAGCTTGGCCGTGAAGTGCAGGTTTTCTGCGGGGGTGAGGTCGTCGTAGAGAAAGGTGTGGTGCGACAACAGCCCGATGGCGCGCCGGGGGGCCGGGTCGTCGCGGGTCAGTCGCGCTCCCCGGATCCGCACCTCGCCGGCACTGGGCCGCATGAGGCCGGCCAGCAACCGGAGCAGCGTCGTCTTGCCGGCGCCGTTGGGCCCGGCCACGGCCAGGAGTTCGCCCGGCCGGACGTCGAGGTCCACTCCACGCAGTACCTGCAACGCCCCGAAGGCGCGGACGAGTCCGCGCGCCGAGAGGAGCGGAGCGTCAGCCGGCTCGGTCAATGGCGGCGCCGAGTTCGTCGAGGTCGAAGGGCTTGATGAGGTAGGCGCTGTGAGCCAGGTCAAGGACGCGGAGCTGCGGCTCGACGCTGACATAGGCGGTGGTGATGATGACGGGGACGTCGGGGTGGGTCTCGCGAATCCGCCGGAGGAGTTCGACGCCGTCGGTGTCGGGGAGGCGCATGTCGAGCACCACGACGTCTGGCAGCTCCTCCGCGAACCGGGCCATCGCCTCCGCCCCCGACGACGCAAACGCCATGGCGTAGCGCGGGCGGAAGAACCGTTCGTAGCTGATGCGCAGGGCCGGTTCATCTTCGATGAACAACACCCGGCGCCGTGTGGGCTGATCGATCATTACCCCGTCCGGAAGGCACGGATCGCCCACCGGAGCGGCGGGCGTTCCCGGAGTATAAGACTAGAGCTGCTTCGGTTCCAGTTCGAAGAGGTCTTCGAGCTTGGTGAGCATGAGCAGGAAGCGGAGCTCCTCGCTCGCGGAGCGAAGGGTCACGCGCTGCCGCCGCTCGCCGGCCCGGCGCTGCACCAGCATCAGGGCGCCGAGACCCGCCGAGTCCACGTGGCGCGTGGCGCTGAGGTCGATGACGAGGCGACTCTCACCTTCGGGCATTTCCTCGAGGACGCCGACGGCGGCCTGACGGAAGCTGGAGCGGGTATCGAGTCCGAGCGAGGCCGGTGCGGTCAGTTCTCGGACGGTCTGGGTGTCGGGCACCATACGGTGTTCTCCCTGGCCCCACAAAAGCAAAGCGTGGTCGTTTCGCCACGCCAGCCGGCCGAAACGCCACGCTCATCGAGTCGTGTGCATTCCACCTTCGGCACCGAGCTATCTCACCCACTGCGGATGAGACCTCCAGTTTTGCGGCCCCGGATCACTCCGGGTGTGCTATTATCGGGCGGATCAGTTGTATTGTTCTGGGGGGCAAGATGCCTCCCGCCGCTGGAAAAGGCGAAATTGGTGCCATCGGTCTAACACATTGTCAATTCATCGGTTGCGGATGAACTGCAAGGCCTTTCAGCGGCCTCACCTCCCGCACTCCGCCATCCCTGCGGCCTCCCTGCGAGGGCCGCCGACCTGCCTGGACTCGATTCGACCGGGGGATCTTCACACATGGCCGACCAGCTCGACACCCTACTCTCCGAAGAGCGCCGCTTTCCTCCCCCGCCCGAGTTCGCCGCCCACGCCATCGGCACGCCGGCGCTCTACCAGGCGGCCTCCCGCGATCGGCTGGCCTTCTGGGAGGAGCAGGCGAAGGCGCTGGAGTGGATGACCCCCTGGAAGCGCGTCCTGACCTGGGACCCACCCCACGCCCGCTGGTTCGACGGCGGCCAGTTGAACGTGGCCGCCAACTGCCTCGACCGTCACCTGGCGGGCCCGCGCCGCAACAAGGCCGCCATCATCTGGGAGGGGGAGCCGGGCGACCGCCGGGTCTATACCTACTGGGCCCTGGCGCGCGAGGTCGGCCGCGCCGCCAATGCGCTCAAGCGACTGGGCGTACGCAAGGGGGACCGGGTGGCCATCTACCTGCCGATGGTCCCCGAGGCGGCCATCGCGATGCTGGCGTGCGCCCGCGTCGGCGCAGTGCACTCCGTCGTCTTCGGAGGCTTTTCCGCGGAATCGCTGCGCGACCGGATCAACGACGCCACGGCCACCGTCCTCATCACCGCCGACGGCGGGTACCGGCGGGGCCAGATGCTCCCCCTCAAGCGGATCGCCGACGAGGCGGTGGCCGACTGCCCCAGCATCCGGCACGTGGTAGTAGTGCGCCGCGGCTCCCGGACCGAGGGGGACGAGTCGTTTGCCGAGATGACCGAGGGCCGCGACCACTGGTGGCACCGCCTGCTCGACAAGGAAAGCCCCGACTGTCCCCCCGAGGCGATGGACGCCGAGGACCTGCTGTTCATCCTCTATACGTCGGGCACCACCGGCAAGCCGAAAGGCATCGTGCACACGACCGGCGGCTATCTCACGCAAGTCACGGCCACCACCAAGTATGTCTTCGACCTGCGGGAGGAAGACATCTTCTGGTGCACCGCCGACGTGGGTTGGGTGACGGGACACTCATACGTGGTCTACGGCCCGCTCGCCAATGGCGCCACCGTCCTCATGTACGAGGGGGCGCCCGACTGGCCGGAGCGGGACCGCTTCTGGAAGATCGTGGCCCGGCACGGCGTGACGGTGTTTTACACCGCGCCCACCGCCATCCGGGCGTTCATGAAGTGGGGCACGGCGCATCCCGCCGCCCACGACCTCTCCACCCTGCGCCTCCTCGGCACCGTCGGCGAACCGATCAACCCCGAGGCGTGGATGTGGTACCAGGAGCACATCGGACGGGGCAGGTGCCCGATCGTGGACACCTGGTGGCAGACGGAAACCGGCGGCATCATGATCACCGCGCTCCCCGGTGTGACCACCACCAAGCCCGGCTCGGCCACGATGCCGTTCCCCGGCATCTCGGTGGAGCTGGTGGATACCACCGGCAAGGCGATGACCAAGGGCGGGGGATTCCTCACACTCACCGAGCCGTGGCCCGGCATGCTCCGGACCATCTACGGCGACGATGCACGCTACCGGGAGACCTACTGGAGCCGATTCCCCGGGCGCTACTTTGCCGGCGACGGCGCCAAAGTGGACGAGGACGGTTACTGGTGGCTCCTCGGCCGGGTGGACGACGTGCTGAACGTGGCGGGGCATCGCATCGGCACGATGGAGGTGGAGAGCGCGCTGGTGGATCACCCGAGCGTGGCCGAGGCCGCGGTGGTCGGCAAGGCGCATGAGCTGAAGGGTCAGGCCATCGCGGCGTTTGTGACGGTCAAGGAAGGGGTGATGGCGTCGGCGGAACTGCGCGATGACCTGCGCGAACATGTGGCACGGAAGATCGGCGCCATCGCCAAGCCGGATGACATCCTCTTTTCCGCCGACCTGCCGAAGACCCGCAGCGGCAAGATCATGCGGCGGCTCCTGAAGGACATCGCCGAAGGGCGGGCGCTGGGCGACACCACGACGCTGGCCGACCCGAATGTGGTGGCGCGGTTGAAAGCGCAGTACGAGGACAAGGAGTAGGCAGCGGGGCAGCGGGGCAGCGGGGCAGCGGGGCAGCGGGGCAGCGGGGCAGGAAGATGCGACAGCCGTCACCCCGGCGAAAGCCGGGGTCCATTTTTTTTAGATCTGGATCTGAGCGCCCAGTTCAACCACGCGATTCGGCGGCAAGCCGAAAAACGTCGTCGCCGATTGCGCGTTGCGCCTCATGACGACGAACAACACCCGCCGCCAATAGGACATCGGTCGCGGGCTCCCGGGAGCCCGCGCGGCCCGCGGGGAGCGAACGGCGATCAGCGTTTCGCGCCCCAGGTAGAACGAAGACTGGGTCAGGAACACCTTGGCGGGCACCTCCGGCGATTCCACCTCGTCCATTTGTGCGAGCAGCGTCGGGACGTCGGGGGTCTCCATGAACCCGTAGTGCCCAATGACTTGCCAGAACCCCTCCCCCAAGTTGGCACACTCCAGGCGCTCGGTCGCATCGACCTGCGGGATCTCCCTCGTCACCATCGAGAGCAGGATGACCCGCTGGTGCAGTGACCGGTTGTGCTTGAGGTGATGGAGCAGGACCGAGGGAGCGACGCCCGTGGCCGAGGTAAGAAAGATCGCCGTTCCGGGGACTCGTACTGGCGGACGCGCCGCGAAGTCGGACAAGAGCAGGTCGATCGGCAGGCTTGTTTCATCCGCAAGCGCGTGGATCGTGTCCCGCCCCCGCTTCCAGGTGCTCATCAGGGTGTAGACCCCGGCTGCCACGACCACCGGGAACCACCCGCCGTCCACGAACTTGATGATGTTGGCGCCGAAGAAGGCCAGGTCGACCAGCAGAAAGAGCCCGCAGAGCGTTCCCGCGACCGGACGGCTCCAGTGCCACAAGTCGCGCGCCACCCGGTAGAACAGGATCGTCGTGATGGCCATCGTGCCGGTCACCGCGATCCCGTAGGCGGCGGCCAGGTTGGTGGAGCTTTCGAAGCCGATTACGAGGAGCACACACGCCACCGCGAGCGCCTGGTTCACTTCGGGGACGTAAATCTGCCCCACTTCAGTACGGGAGGTGTGCACAATTGTCACGCGGGGGCTGTAGCCCAGCTGCACCGCCTGTTGGGTGAGGGAGAAGGCGCCCGAGATCAGTGCCTGCGAGGCCACCACCGCCGCGAGCGCGGCGATGAGGATCATCGGATAGAGAAACCACTCTGGCACCAGCGCAAAGAACGGGTTCTCGATGCCCGGCGTCTGGATCAGCAGGGCCGCCTGCCCAAAGTAGTTGAGGAGGAGTGCCGGGAGCGCGACGCCAAACCAGGCGAGCTGGATCGGTCGCCGGCCGAAATGCCCCATGTCGGCGTAGAGCGCCTCCCCGCCGGTGACCACCAGCACCACCGCGCCGAGGATCAGGAACCCCCTCCACCCGTCCTCGAGGAAGAAGTCCACCGCATACCAGGGGTTTACGGCGCGGAGCACTTCCGGATGCATGGCGATGCCCTGTACCCCGAGCGCGGCGAGACAGAGGAACCAGACCAGCATGATGGGTCCGAACGCCTTTCCGATCCGGTCGGTCCCATGACGCTGAACGGAAAACAGCGCGACGAGAATGAGCACCGAGAGGGGCACGACGAAATGGGCGAGCGCCGGCGCCGCAACCTCCAGCCCCTCGATGGCGCCGAGGACGCTGATGGCCGGGGTGATGACGCCGTCGCCGTAGAGAAGGGCGGCACCGAAAAGGCCCAGCCCCACCAGCACCGCCTGGCCGTGACCACCGGCCCCACGGGACCGCACCAGCGCCAGGAGGGCAAGAATGCCTCCCTCCCCCCGGTTATCGGCCCGCATCACGAAGCCGATATACTTGAACGAGATGACGAAGTTGAGCGACCAGAAGACCAGCGAGAGGACGCCGTACACGTTGGCGGGAGTCGGCGACAGGCCGTGGGGCCCGGTGAAGGCCTCTTTCAGGGCGTAGAGCGGACTGGTGCCGATGTCGCCGTAGACCACGCCGAGGGCGCCGAGCGCCAGCGCGCCCAGCCGTGTGCCATGATCATGCCCCGGTCGATTGTCGTGGGAGGTCATGGTCAGATCTGGATCTGCGCCCCCAGCTCAACGACCCGGTTCGGCGGCAGGCCGAAGAACGCGGCGGCGGACTGCGCGTTCCGGGTCATGATGATGAACAGCTTCCGGCGCCAATAGGGCATGGGCCGGGGGTCGCCAGGGAGCCGCTTCGGCATCTTCCCCCGTGGCGTCGGGATCAGCGTTTCCCGGCCCAGGAAGAACGAGGTCTGGGTCAGGAAGATCGGATCCGGTGAACCCGGAATGCTCGATTCCCCGAGCCGCATCAGGAACTTCGGCACATCGGGGGTCTCCATGAAGCCGTAGTGCCCCACGACACGCCAGAACCCTTCCCCCAATTCACGGGATTCCACCCGCTCCGCGGCCGACACCTGCGGCACCTCCTCCGTCACGATCGAGAGCAGGATGACCCGCTGGTGCAGCACCTTGTTGTGCTTGAGGTGATGGAGCAGCACCGGTGGGGCGATGTCGAGCGTGGAAGTCAGCACCACCGCCGTGCCGGGCACCCGCACCGGCGGGCGCTTGGCCACGTCGGCAATGAACAGATCGATCGGCAGGCTGGTCTGCTGGGCCAGCGCGGTGAGCTTGGCGCGGCCCCGCTTCCAGGTCGTCATCAGCGTGTAGACGACGGCGGCGACCGCAATGGGGAACCAGCCGCCATCGGCGAACTTGATGATGTTGGCGCCGAAGAAGGACAGGTCCACCAGCAGGAAGACGCCGCACAGCGCGGCGGCGGCGATAAACTTCCAGTTCCAGAGGTCTCGCGCCACCCGGAAGAAGAGCAGGGTCGAGATGGCCATGGTGCCGGTCACGGCGATGCCGTACGCCGCCGCCAGGTTGGTTGCACTCCGGAACCCGAGCACCAGCAGGATACAGCCGACCGCGAGGGCCTGGTTGACCTCGGGGATGTAGATCTGCCCTGCCTCGGTCCGCGAGGTGTGCACAATCGTGACCCGCGGGCTGTACCCCAGCTGCACCGCCTGCCGGGTCAGGGAAAACGCCCCGGAAATCAGCGCCTGCGACGCGACAATGGCAGCGAGCGTGGCAATGGCGATGGTCGGGTAGAGGAACCACTCCGGTGCCAGGGCGAAAAACGGGTTCTCGACGCCAGGGGATTCGATCAGCAGCGCCGCCTGCCCGAAGTAGTTCAACAACAGCGCCGGCAGCGCAAAGGTGAACCACGCCCACCGGATCGGCTTGCGCCCGAAGTGCCCCATGTCGGCGTAGAGCGCCTCCCCGCCGGTAATCACCAGCACCACGGCGCCGAGAATCAGGAACCCTTCGAGCCGGTCGTTGATGAAGAACTCCACCGCGTACCAGGGATTCACGGCGCGGAGCACTTCCGGATGCATGCTGATGCCCCGGACCCCGAGCACGGCGATGGACAGGAACCAGGCCACCATGATCGGCCCGAATGCCTTGCCGATTCGGTCGGTGCCGTGATGCTGGAACCAGAACAACCCGACCAGGATGACCAGGGCGATCGGCACCACGAAATGCGCAAACGTCGGTGAGGCGACCGCGATGCCCTCGACCGCGCCCAGCACGCTGATGGCCGGGGTGATGATCCCCTCGCCGTAGAGCAGCGCCGCGCCGAGGAGGCCGAGCCCCACGAGGATCGCCTGCCCCCGCCCCGTGGCCTTGCGGGAACGCACCAGGGCGAGCAGGGCGATGATGCCCCCCTCGCCCCGGTTGTCCGCCCGCATCACGAAGCCGATGTACTTGAAGGAGATGACGAAGTTGAGGGACCAGAAGATCAGCGACAGCACACCGTAGACGTTCTCGGGCGTGGGGGGCAGTCCGTGCGCCCCGGTAAACGCCTCCTTCATCGCATAGAGCGGACTGGTGCCGATGTCGCCGTACACCACGCCGAGCGCCCCGAGCGCGAGGGCGGCAAGTCCCGCCTTCTGGGCCTGAGCTGAACCGTCGGGAGCGCTCATCTCAGCCGCGAGCCAGGCGCCGGTGGTCCAGCCACCCCAGCACCGCCACCAGCACGATGATCACCGCCGACGCGACGCACCAGCGACAGATGGCATGGATGACGAAGAGCTCGAGCCAGGTGAGGTAGGCGGCGAACAGCACGCCGCCCGCGGAGAGGAGCCGGATGCCGCGGGTCGGTTCCCGCCGGTCCTGCCACGCCGGCTGGAGGCCGAGCATGGCGAGGCCGAGGAGCGCGGCATAGGCCAGCGCGCCGAGGAGCGCCACATCGACTCCGAGAAAGCTGCTGTACTCGCTGAGCTGGACGGTGGCGCACTCCCCGCTGCCGCAGGCGAGCGCCCCGATATAGCCGTGCTTGAACATCCACAGATACGCCGAGATCAGGAGCCCGGTCAGGCTGAGCGCGGCCACCGCCATCCGAAACCTCATGGGGTGGACGCGGCCGCCGGGGTGAGCGAATCGACCATCCGCTTGAACGCATCGGAGGTCGGGCCGCCGCTGTAGAGGCGGCCATTGATGAAGAAGGTGGGCGTGCCGTCCACCTCGGCGCTCACTCCCTCGTCATAGCTCGCCTTGATCCGGCCCGCGAACTTGGCGGTCATCATGCACTCGTCGTAGGCCTTGACGTCGAGGCCGTTCTTCTTCGCGTAGTCGCGGAAGGTGCCCGACGGCTCCGACTCGCGCGACCACTGCCCCGTCCCCTGATAGATCGCGGCATGCTGCTGCCAGTAGCGCCCCTGGTCGTCGGCGCAGGCCGCCGAGTGGGCCGCCATCCAGGCGAAGGGATGCATATTCAGCGGGAAATCCCGGTACCGCCACCGGACCTTGCCGGTCTCGACCAGCTGCCGGACGATGTCGGGGAACTGCACCATGTCGAACTGCTGGCAGAACCCGCACTGATAGTCCGCATATTCGGTGATCACGACCGGGGCGCTGGCATCGCCGAGGTAGTAGCCGGAAAACCCCGCCGTGTCCGCCACCGTCACCACAACGTCGGGCGAGATGGTCGGCACGTTGCGGCGCACCTGCCAGAAGAGGAGCCCGCCGCCGGCAATCGCGATGACAAGCAGGATGAGATAGAAGCGGTTCAGGGAGGTGGATCCGGCCATGGCAAGTTGTCCTCAATTGAGTCGCACGGCGTTGCGAACGGGCGGCCCGACGGGTCGGTCGGTGGCATCAACCGACTGGAATGTAATGGATTACGGGCCCGCCGCTCGGGCCGAAACCTTTGCGGTTTCCCCCCGTCCCCTGTTATCTTTCGGCACGCCCGGCGCATAGGACACCGGGGCCGAGTTCCACCCAGAGGAAGGTGCATGACCAAGAAAAAGACCCAGCGGTCGGCGCCGCCCGCCTCCTTCGATCAGGCGCGCGACGAACTCTTCAGCCACATCCTTCGGTGCGGCGTGATGGAAGCCGAGCTCGAACACCAGAAGGACTGGTTTGACGACACCATGCAGTATCTGACCGAGCGCTATCCCGACCTCGCGGAAGAGGATCGCGCCAACCTGCGCCTCCTCGGCGAGCGGTACTGTCAGCCCGTGGTGCAGCGCCAGCCCGAGACCGTCGGCAGCGGATCCGCGGAGTAGCACACGCCGCCCCGGGATACGCTCCCGGGGCGGTTTTGCTTCACCGCTCGACCCGCCAACCCGGCGGGAGTTTTCGCCACCGAAATCCCGCGGCAATCCTCGCCCCGCCCCCGATTCCCGCCTCCGCGAACCACCCCCCCTTGCCCCCGGGCCGGCTTTCAATGCCCAGCATCAAGACCAGGTAGCCGTTATCGGCACCGCTCGCGAACACCCCCGCCAGACCGCCACCGGCATAGAGCCCGAGACGGGTGCTGCGGGGATTGAGCAGAAACTGTCCGAGCAGTTCGGCGCGTCCCACCCCGTTGCCGTCGCCGGTCACTCCACCCCCCGCGTAGAGCCCGATCCGGGTCCGCACGGTCGGCCGAATCGAGGCGGTCACGCCCGCGGTGTAGACGGCGGGATCGGCGGCGGTGACGACCGCCTCCAGCCCTGCCTCGCGAACGCTACCGCCCTGCGCCGGGAGCGGCGCGGCGCCCCCGCCGGAGGCGAGCGCCAGGAGGAGGACGCCGCTAGCCCAGCGTGAGGTCATAGCTCGTCGCGATATCCGGGGCCAGGGTATGGAGGACGGAACAATACTTTTCCATCGAGAGGTCGATGGCGCGCCGCGCCTTGGTCTCGTCGAGGCCGAGGCCGCGAATGGTCCAGGCGTAGTGAATGGCGGTATAGCGCTTGGGGTGTTCCGTCCGGCGTTCGCCCGTCATGGCCACCTCCACCGACTCGAGCCCGACCTGCATCTTCTTGAGGATCGAGACGACGTCGGCGCCGCTGCACGCCGCGGCGGCCAGGAGGAGCTGGAGCATCGGGCCGGGCGACTCGGCATTGTCGGCATCGATGAGGACCTGGGGCCCGCCGGGCTCCCCACCCTCGAAGCGAAGATTGTCGAGCCAGCGAAGCGTCACC
Organism: uncultured Gemmatimonadales bacterium; assembly: GCA_963705985.1. GTDB lineage: Bacteria > Gemmatimonadota > Gemmatimonadetes > Gemmatimonadales > GWC2-71-9 > SPDF01. The sequence continues at coordinate 52,248 of CAVPLK010000004.1, forward strand.
CGTTTGGTTTCCTGTGGGGCAGTCATGATACGATTCCTAGAGTGGTCGTGAGGAGGCCGCCGCCGCCCGGGTATAGTCCCAGATGGCGTACAGCGCGACGGCGGCTGTGGCCCACGCGAGTGGGCGAAGCAACGGAGAACCGAGGACGAAGGCAAAGAGGGTGGCAACCTGCAGGACCGTGACCGCCTTGCCCCCGGCACGGGCCGGAATGGCGCTGGCCCGGCCGCGAACGCCGGTCATGAAGAACGCGGCGCTGGCCACGATATCGCGCGCCAGCACACCGAGCAGCTCCCACCATGTGAGCTGCCCGGAAAAGAGCACCGTGCCGAAGGCCACGGCCATGAAGAGCTTGTCGGCGACCGGATCGATGAAGGGGCCGAATCGTGAGCTCCCGATTCGGCGGGCCAGGAAGCCGTCCAGCAGGTCGGAGGCCGCGGCCACGCCGAGCACCACGAGCCGCCAGCTGTCGTTCACCAGCGGGAAGGCGACGGCGAGCGGCAGGCGAATCACCGTGAAGGCATCCGCCACGGTGAACCGGCTCCGGCGCGCTTGCTCGGTTTGAGGATCGGGCCTAGCTTCGGTCATTCCATCTCCCTCCGTGCCCCGAGGCGTCCATGCACCAGCCGCTGCTTCGCCAGGTCGCGCTCTTCGCCACACTGGACGACGGCGAACTCGCCAAGGTCGCCGAAATCTGCAAGGAACAGAGCTACCACCCCGGCCAGACGATCTTCAAGGAGGGGGAGCCCGGCAATCGGCTCTTCCTGATCCTCGAGGGCGACGTCCGGATCAGTCGGGACATCCCGGGGAGCGGCGAAGAGGCGCTGGCCATCCTGAAGCCGGGGGCCTGCTTCGGCGAGATGGCGGTGTTCGACCGTTCAGAACGCTCCACCGACGCCATCAGCAACGGTGGGTGCCGCCTTCTCACCATCAGCCGCGCCGATCTCGAGATTGTGCTCGACCTCGACCCTGAGCTGGCCGGCAAAGTGCTGCGTGCAATGGTGCGCCTGCTCTCCATCCGGCTTCGCGCCACGAACGACAACCTCCGGTCGATCCTCGCGATGTCGATGTTCTAGCGCCCGCCGCCCGTCCCCCGCACCACCCCCTCGGCGCGGCGCCCCGGCCGGAGCGACTCGCGCGCCACCTCCCAGACCGCCTCCGCGGTCACGCGGTGATAGGGCGCGGCCGGATCCTCCAGTTCGTCGAGCCCCTGCCCCACCATCCAGGCATCCACGATTTCAGCGAGCAGGTGGCCCGCACTCTGTCGCTGCACCGCCGCCTGCCCCGCAAGGTAGCCGATGGCCCCCTGCAGCTCCTCCGGGCTCACCGGCTCGCCCGCAAACCGCGCCAGTTCGTCCAGCATCGCATCCCGCGCCTCAGCCTCCCGCTCCGGCGCGGTGGCGATGTAGGTACCCAGCGCCCCGGCTCGCAGCCGCGGCCAGGCAAACGCCAGCACGGTGTAGGCAAGCGAGCGCTGCTCGCGAAGCGCATCGAACAACCTGCCACCCAGTCCACTCGCGACCGCCGCCCAGACCTCGGCGGCGTACCGCGCCGGATCGCGCCGCACCGGCCCCGGAAACAGCATCGCAAACGCGGATTGCGCCTTGCCGAGATCCACCACGCGCTCAATGGGCGAAACACCCGGGATCCAGGCGACCGGCGGCGCGGGTTCTTTCCGGGCACTCCGCCAATCGTCAAAGACGGCGGCCAGGTCGTCGGCCGCCCGCGCCGGTTCGAGGTCACCAACCGCCACCACCGTCAGGCGCCGCCCCCGCACCGCGTCCCGGTGCCAGGCGGCCACGCGCGCAGGGGTGATGGACCGGAGCGTCTCCTCCAGCCCGGAAGCCGGCAGTCCATAGGCGGTGTCCCCGAACGCGCCCCGGAAGGCGAGCTGGAACGGGTAGCGAAAGGTGTCGTCCGCCACCTGTCGCGCCTCCTCGATCATCAGTTCCCGCTCACGGGTCACCTCCGCCTCCGCCAGCCGCGGTTCGTCGAGCGCCAGACGCAGCAGCGCGGCGGCGGGGGCGAGCCGCTCCGACATCACGCTCGTTCCCATGCCGAGCCAGTCGGTGGCGGCCGTTGCGCCGAGACTCCCCCCGAGCCGCTCGAAGGCGAGGGCGAGCTGTTCCGCATCGTAGGCCCCGGCGCCGCGAATCGCGCTGCGGAGTGCGAGTGAACCGAGGCCGGCCTCAGTTGGCCCCTCCGCGCCGTCCCGCATGGCGTAGACCCCGAGGGAAACGGCTGGGACGCCGGCCTTGCGGCGGATCAGGAGATCGGCCCCATCGAGTGGCACGTGGAGCACCCCTGCCGCGGTCTGCCCGCGGGGACGCCCGTTCACCCGGGGGACGGCCGGAACCGGTTCGGCGGCGGCGGCGACCCGCGGAGCCGGCGCCTTGGCGAAGACGGCCGCGAGGGCATCCGCCGTCAAGTCTGCGCCCCGCCCGTCCGGGAGGTAGGCCACCGCCCCGACGCTGTCCGGCCGCAAGTACAGCTCCGCCACCCGCTGGACGTCGGCGGCCGTCACCGCGACCAACTGGGAGAATTCCTCGTCCAGCAGCGCGATGTCACGCAGCGCCTCCGCCGACGCGAGGGCGCTGGCGCGCCCGTCCATCGTCTCCAGCTGGCGCCCCCAGCGCGTCACCAGCAGCGCCCGGGCGCGCTCGATGTCGGCATCGGTCGGTCCGCCGCTTCGCAGGGCCAGCACCGCCTTGGCGATCTCCCCGAGGGCCGCGGGCAGCCGCTCGGGTTCGAGTTCCGCCCCGATGCTGAAGACGCCGACTTCCGTGGGGGAGTAGTGATAGGTGGAGATCCCGGTGGCCAGTCCGGGGGCGCGGACGCCCCGGTACAGCCACGACCCGCGGCCGCTGCCGAGGACGGCCGCCGCCATGTCGAGCGCGACCGCATCCGAATGCAGCGCCGACACGGTGCGCCACCCCAGCGCCAGCTGGGCGAGGGTGATCGGACCACGGAGGGTGCGGGCGCGCACGTCTCGCCGCGGTGGCTCCACCGGCGAGGGATCGGTTCCAGCCGGGCGGGCAGGCCAGTCGCCGTATCGTGCCCGGGCTGCGCGGAGGGCGTCCGCCGGTTCGACATCGCCCACGATGGCCACGATGGTCCGGTCGGGCACATAGCGCGACCCGTAGTATCCGGCCACGTCCTCGCGCGTGAAGCCCGCGAGTGCCTCCTCCGTCCCGATCCGCCAGCGACGGATTCGGTGGTGGTCGAAGAGCACCTCGTGCAGCGTCTCGTGGGTCAGCGACCCGGGCGAGTCCAGCTTCCGCTTCGCCTCCTGAATGATCACCTGGAGTTCGCGGGCCAGTTCCTCCCGGTCCAGCGTGGCGTGCTGCAGGGCGTCGGCCTGGATGTCGAGGGCCGTCTCGAGCTCCGCGGCGGGCAGGGTCACGTAGTACGTCGTATAGTCATAGGCGGTGCCGGCGTTGAGGTACCCGCCTGCCGCCTTGGTCTGCCGCGCCACCTCTCCCACCCCGCGCGTCGGCGTGCCCTTGAAGAACATGTGCTCCAGCACGTGGCTGATACCGGCCCACCGGTCGGGCTCGTCGAAGAACCCCGCCTTCACGTGGGTCACGACGGCCACTGCAGGTGCGGATGGCTCCCGCTGCGCGAGCAGCGTCAGGCCGTTGGGGAGGACCTCGCGGACAACGCCCGCGGTCCAGGATTTCGTGGTCGGCATGCCGAAAGGTATTCGAACAAGGCCCAGATGCACGACGGGGCCCGCGAGGGCCCCGATGAGATTGCGTGGTCAGCCCCCCAACCGGGGGCTTCCAGCCGCCGACAGAGGTGGATGGGCGGTCTTACTGGATGATGCGGAGGACCCCGGCTTCGGAACTGCCGCGAATGAAGGCCTCGGCGTCGGTGACCGGGATGACGATACCGGTCTCGGCCTGGCCGCGGCGGGCGAGGCTGGCCATGAACTCCACGAGCGAGGCCGCCGATCCGCCGTGTTCGGCGGCCTTCATCTGCAGGAGGATCTCCTCCCACGTGCCGTTGAAGAGGTGGCCCGACAGCGTCGCCACCAGGTGCGACTCCCCGACGTTAGGGCGCTTCTGCATGGCCTGCAACTCGGTGAGCAGCGTGCCGAAGAGTTCGAGCTGATTCGGGTCGCGGAGGGTGCCGTCGGGAAGGAGCGCTTCCATTTCGGCCAGCAGCATGTCGATGGAATCGGGCTCGGCGGCCACCTCGCCCAGCCGGGCGAGCCACGGCGCCAGTTCGGGGTCGTCGTCCGGCAGGCGGAAGAGCGACTTCTTCAGTTCGATGTACCGCCAGAGCGCCAGTTCGTCGAAGTGCTCCTCGGGCTGGGTCCGCTCGAGGTGATGCAGCGACGCCTCCGACTCTCCCCGGTCGTAGAGCAGGTTGGCCAGGTAGACGCGCGCTTCGGCGTAGGTCGGATCGATCTCGAGGGCGCGCCGCAGCCAGTACAGGGCGCCGCTTTCGTTGCCGAGCCGGTGCGAGGCGTAGCCGACGCAGGCGGCGGCTTCCGGGGAGTCGGGGTGTGCGGAAACGGCGAACTCAAAGAAGCGGTGCGCCTGCGCCAGCAACCCTTCGCGAAAGAGGGCGCGCCCGAGCTGCAGCATGAGTTCGTGGTCGTCGCGGAAGCCGAGGGCGACGACGCGCTCGAACGCGGCGAGAGCGCCGCCGCGGTCGCCGATCTTGAGAAGGGTTTCGCCGAGTCCGGCGAGGGCGTCTTCGTGGTCGGGGTCGCGCGCGACGGCACGGTCAAAGCTCCGACGTGCCCAGGCGTATTCCTCGCGGGCAAGGTAGGCGTACGCCATGCCGACATGCAGTTCGACCGCGTGCGGGTAGAGCGTCACCCCGACGCGGAGTAGATCCAGTGCTTCGTCGTACCGGCCTTCGTTATAGAGGGAATGGGCGTTCTCGTCGTATTCGTCGGAGCTTAGAAAGCTTTCCGACATCGGCGGTGCCTCCGGAGGCAGGTTGCACCAAATTAGGATGGACCGGTATTCCACGCAAGAGAATCCGCGGCAGGAACCGGCGTGCATTCGGTTACGCATCCGATCAGCGGCAGGCTCCAGGCTCCCGCCGCACGCGCACCTGCTGGCTGAGCGCACTCTGCCCCGCCCCATCCGTCAACTCCAGCGTCGCCACCGTGGTGCTGCTCCACCCGAGCGGCCCCTCGCCCTCCCGCCATTGGAGGCCGCCATCCTCCGTTTCGCTTCGATGCACCACCACGGTCGTGTCACCGACCCCGATCCCTTCCTCCCACGCATCGCGGCGGATCCATCGATAGCGGCCGACCGGTCCCCCGGCCGCCGCGCTGTCGGCCAGCCGCCACATCGTCAGGCCAGCACCGTCGGTCCACTCGCCGCCCGGCGCGAGAGGGTGTGGCGGCAGCGGGGGGAAGAAATGGAGGAGGATCCGGCCGAACTCGAAGACGTCTCGCAGCGCAGCGGGAACGAAGGGCGTGACGCTGGAGAGGTAGTCGCCCTGCGGGTCGAGGATACCGGTGTAGCGCCCGCCGAATATCCCTTCGGCGTCAGGCACGAACCGCCCTTCCGGGCCCTCCCGGAACAGGGCGAGCGTGTCGTACCACGCTTCCACCGCCAGGCCGGCGCTGTCCGGTACCGCACGAAACACGAGTACCCCCTCGCGCCCCAGCGTTTCGGTCCGCCGTACCGAGCCGAATGCCGATTCGAGTTTCCCCTGCACCGACTCCGAGAACCGGGCGCAGTCGAGGACCGCGGCCGTGTAGGCCGGCGCCTGGGCGTCGGCCCGCGTGGGTATCGCCACGCTCAACACAACGAGAAGGGGTAGGCGCGCACCGAGGTGCGCCCCTACCCCCAACAGCCCGGCGGCCCCCCTGCCCGGCAGCCCCGCCTCCGCCTATTCCGCGTCCATGAAGGGATACCGGTACTTCGTCGGCGGATCAAAAGTCTCCTTGATCGTCCGCGGCGAAATCCACCGCATCAGGTTCAGGATCGAGCCTGCCTTGTCGTTCGTGCCGCTGGCCCGCGCGCCGCCAAACGGCTGCTGCCCCACCACCGCACCGGTCGGCTTGTCGTTGAGGTAAAAATTCCCCGCGGCGTTCCGGAGGGTGTCGGAGGCCTGCGAGAGCACCCGGCGGTCGCGCGCAAAGACGGAACCGGTCAGCGCGTACGGGCTGGTGCTGTCCACCAGGGCCAGCGTCTCGTCCCACTTGCCCGCCGGATACACGTGCAGCGTGAGCACCGGACCGAAGATCTCCTCGCACATCGTCCGGTACTTCGGGTCGTCGGCCTTGAGGAGTGTCGGCTCGATGAAGTACCCGACCGAGTCGTCACACCGTCCACCGGCCACCACCTCCACGCCCTTGGCCTTGCTGGCGGTCTGGATGTACTCGGAGATGCTGGCGTACGCCTTCTTGTCGATGACGGCGCCGACGAAATTCCGGAAGTCGGCGACGTCGCCCATCTTGATGTCGGCCATCATCGCGAGCACGCGCTCCCGCACCGTTGGCCAGAGATTGTCCGGCACGTAGGCCCGGGAGGCCGCGCTGCACTTTTGCCCCTGGTATTCGAACGCGCCACGGACCATCGCCACCGCCAGCGCATCGGCGTCAGCGCTCTGGTGCGCCACGATGAAGTCCTTGCCCCCGGTCTCGCCGACCAGCCGCGGGTAGGAGGCGTAGTGCGGCAGATTGGTGCCCACCGTCCGCCAGAGCGTCTGGAATACCTCTGTCGACCCGGTAAAGTGGATCCCGGCGAGCCGCCGGTCGGCGAGCAACAGGTCGGACACCTGGGCCGCGCTTCCGGGCACGAAGTTGATCACGCCCGGCGGCAGTCCGGCCGCCTCCAGCAGCTTGTACACGTACCAGTTGCTCAGCAGGGCCGCCGAGGCCGGCTTCCAGAGGACCACGTTGCCGAGGAGGGCCGGCGTCGTCGGCAGGTTGCCGCCGATCGCGGTGAAGTTGAACGGCGTGATCGCGTAGATGAACCCCTCGAGCGGGCGGTGATCCATCCGGTTCCAGATCCCGGGCGAGGACACCGGCTGCTCCGCGTACAGCCGCTCGGCAAAGTGGACATTGAACCGGAGGAAGTCGATCAGCTCGCAGGCGCTGTCGATTTCCGCCTGGTACGCCGTCTTGCTCTGGCCCAGCATCGTGGCGGCGTTGATCACCTGGCGCCAGGGCCCGGCCAGCAGGTCCGCCGCCTTGAGAAAGACCGCCGCACGGTCCGCAAACGGCATCGCGGCCCACTCGCGCTGGGCGGCCGTGGCGTTGTCGATGGCCTTGGTGATGAGCGCCGGATCGGCCAGGTGCGCCTTGGCCAGGACTCGGCGGTGCGCGTGGGGAGACACGACGTCGATCGTCCGGCCGGTACGGAACTCCTGGCCGCCGATGACGACCGGGATCTCGATCGTTTCGCCCGACATCCGGGCCAGCGCGGCCTTGAGGGCCGCCCGTTCGGGGGAGCCGGGGGCATAGTTGAGGACCGGTTCGTTGCGGGGGGCGGGGGTGCGATACGCGCTCATGTCTGCTCACTCATGGGGAAAAAGTCCCTGCAAAGATAACGGCGGCTGGCCCGGTCCGCCGAGGACGGGCGGGACAGTCGGCTCCAACCCGGCCTCGGCGAGGATCTGTTGTCCAGCCGGTGAATAGACGAACCGGACGAACGCTTCGGCGATGCCGGGATGCGGCGCGTGCCTCGGGATGGTGAGGGCGTAGACGATCGGCTCACCGCGAAACTCCACGCTGTCCTTCGCCGCCCGGTTGGCACCGGGAAGGACGACGCGCGCCTCCGCATAGCTGGCCGCCTGTCCGGGGTCGCTCAGGTTGATCGCCGGGGGAAGATCCAGCCACCGGAAGCCGTTGGTCCGCGCAATCGAGGCGTAGGTCCAGACGAAGTCGAGTTCTCCCAGCTGCAGGAGCGCCGTGAGGTCGGCCTCCTTCGGCCGCATGTACCGGGGCGGGCTGGCGTTCTGAAGGAGGCGGGCGAGCGTCGGCTGCCGGTAGTACCGCTCCGCCAGTTGCCACACCATCAGCGTGCGGTAACCGGCCGGATCAAGGGCCGGATCGGAGCGGCCGGTCCGGATGCCGGAGCGAAGGAGGACGCGATACCAATTCTGGATGTTGATGTCGAACGCCCCCTGCGATTCGTCCCGATACGCCAGCACCAGCGCGTTGGTGGCGAACGTGGCGTACCAGTCGGCATGGCCGGGGATGAGCAACTTGGGGATGATGGCGTAGTCGGCCACCCCGAGGATATCAGGCGTCTTGCCCAGCTCGGTGATCTTCCGGGCCGACTCGAGGCTCCCCGCCGATTCCTGGGAGGTCCGCACCTCCGGGTGCAACTTCTTGAACGCCCGGAGCAGGTTGCGGAACGGCAACCCGAGGCTTCCGGCGTTGAACACGACGAGTTCGCCCTTGAGCGGGGCCTCCTGGGCCGGCGCGACCCCGGGGAGGCCCATCAGGATCAACGCGGCGGCTATCAGGGGCCGCTTCCGAAGGAGCAGAGGCATGCGTGGCACTCCTAGAAGGTGCCCTGCCAGCTGATCGTCACCCGGTGGCCGTCGGTGAACACCGCCGGAGGCCGGATTCCCCACACCTGCCACTTTCCGCTCACGATCTTGGCCGAGGAAATGCCGACGATCGCGCCGGCAATGACGTCGCTGGTCCAGTGCTGGTTGTTGTAGACGCGCGACCAGGCGGTGCCGGTCGCCAGCGCGTAGAGGCCGATCTTGGCCCAGAGCGGGTGGACGTCTTCCGCCAGGCTGGCGGCAAAGCCGAACGCCGCTGAGGTGTGCCCCGACGGCATCGAGGCATCATCGGTGGACAGCGAAAATGGCTCGAAATCGAGGGGCTGGGCGTCCGCCTCAATCGGCCGTTCCCGGCCGAAGGAGACCTTGAGAATCGCGGTCACCCCACCCGCCAGCGCGGCGGAGGTGACGGCCCGGAGCCCCGACCGGGTGAGCCCCGGCTTCTTCAGGGCGAGGCCGGTGCCGATCATGACCGCCGGCACCAGCGCCCAGACCTCCGGCTCGCCGATCTTCTTGAACGCGCTGGCCGCATCGTCCTTGGTCGTCGTCTGGTTGTCGAGCATGTAACTCCGGACGGGATTGTCGACCAGGAAGAAGACCGAGACACCGGCGGCGACGACCACCGGCTCATACCATTTGATCTGGTGCGGCGGGGGCGCATCCTGGGAAAACACAGGGGATGCGGCACTGCACGCCAGCCCAATTTGAAAGAGCGACCGGAGGTGCCACCCCTTGGGAGAACGCGTAATCGGCATTATTTAAGGTAGTTGAATCCCGCTCCGACCTGCACGGCCGGAGACGCCCGAACGGTCCACCACACCCCAGGACGACTTTCATGCGTCGCTTTCTCGCCCTCCCACTGCTCGTGCTGGCCCTGGCCGGCTGCCCGAGCTATGACAGCTATTCCCCGGTGGTCTCCCAGAAGGGGCTGATCGCTCCCGACCAGTTTGCCCGGTACGGAACGGAGCAGGCACAGGCAGTCGCCGTCGCGCGGGAGTTCGGATTCGCCTATCAGGGCGACACGCCGGCCGACTACGGCGCGCAGGCGACCACGGCCGCCGCGTATGCCCGCACCCTGCCCGATGTGGTGACCGTGACGGTGGACAGCCTGGGACACCGCCTGACGCTGCAGTTCCGGAGCGGCTGGCGCACGGCGGTCGACCCGATCGCCGACGGGCGGCGCGGCAACGAGACACCCGGCATTGCGGCGGCCGCGCCGGCCTCGTGAGCGACGACTGCCTCCAGGTGACGGTGTCGGCGTCCTCGCGCGAGGAGGCCGACCGGCTTGCCGGGAGCGCGGTCGAGGAGCGGCTGGCAGCCTGCAGTCAGGTCGTAGGGCCGGTGATGTCCACCTATCGCTGGGACGGGCAGGTGCAACGGGCGGAGGAGTGGTTGTGCCTGCTCAAGACCACCCTGGTCCGCTACCCAGGGCTGGAACGGCATCTGCGGCAGATGCACAGCTACAAGAACCCGGAGATCATCGCCATCGCCATCGTGGCGGGGAGCGATGAGTACCTGAGCTGGCTCCGCGCCGAAACGGCGCCCTCAACCGGAGGATCCACATGACCGCTCCCACCGCACCGACCCCCGAACGCGCCGCGCTCTGGGAAGACTTCCTCGAGATCTTCATCAAGCCGTCGGCAGTGTTCGAGCGGCGGAAGGACGCTGGCTTCCTCGTCCCGCTCCTGATCCTCGTGGTCCTCTTCGGGCTGATTTTCTTCGGGTTGAAGGATGCGTTTCAGCCGGTCATGGATGCGGAGAACGCCCGCACCATCGCCAGGGTGATGGCCAAGAACCCGCAGATCACCGAAGAGATGATGGCCGAACGGTCGGTCGTGAACCCCAACACGGCGGCCATCCTGGCCACCGTCTTCCTCCCCCTCATCGTCCTGATGCTCGGCCTCACCACCTGGCTCGCCGGGAAGCTGGTCGGTGCGGTGACGACCGTCGGCGCGGCGATGATGATCGCGACCTACAGCTACTTCCCGCGGATCCTGGAGCTGCTGGTCGGCGGCGCCCAGGTGCTGCTGCTGCCCGAGGACCAATTGACCGGCCGCGCTTCGACGTCCATCGGAGTCGCCCGGCTATTCGATCCCGACGTGGCCTCGTCCATGACGATGGCGCTCCTCCTCCGGTTCGACCTCTTCACCCTCTGGATTACCGTCCTGATCGCGGTGGGGCTGCGGGTGGTCGGCAAGCTTCCGATGAACAAGGCCCTCGTGGCCGCGGCCATCGTCTGGGTGATCGGCGCGCTCCCCGGCGTGCTGGGGGCGATGGTCAGCGGCTGACTCAGGGCGCGTGGCCGGTCGTCCCGCGCCATTGCTCCTGAGGCATCACGTTCCGGGTGCCGTCCCGGAACTCCTCCAGGGCCGCCTCGACGGCGGCCCGCTTGTTTTCGGGGGCCACGAGGTCCGACAACAGCATGCCGGAGATGATGTCGTGCAGGCTGTGCAGGTTGTCGAAGATGGCGGCGGCTCGCGGATGCCGAGCCGTGAACGTCGGGGCCACCATCGGCGTCATCGGCATGGTGGAGGGAAAGTCGTCGGGGATTATCGCGCGAAAATGGGTGACCGCGGCGTCGATGCCGGCGCGGCGCGCCTCGGCGCCCTCCTCGACCATCAGCGGCTAGTACAGGCCGACCTGCAGCCAGTGGTAGGCCCAGATCAATCCATTGAACTTCGGATACGCGTGATGGAACGCCTCGGAGTAGGGCTGCTCCAGCATGAGCGCCATGTTCTTCGGCACCGGGGCGAACGCCAGCTCGCGCCGCGACAGGTCATAGTCGGTGAGCCGCTCGACGAGCGAGTCCCGCCCCGCCGCCGTCAGCCGCGTGTCGCTCAACGCGTCGTAAACCTGGCGATGAAACAGATGGGCCCAGTCGAAGGCGAGCGCCGCCGGCCAGTAGCGCGCGGCGTACGCCGGGAAGATCGCCTCCTCGGCGATCGGCATCCGGGGCGGGCGGACCAGCAGGTCGGTGGTGAGGTAGCCGAACCTTCCGACCTCGAACCATGCCGGATCGCCGGCGGGATCGATCGTGAGGCGTTCATACAAGATGGCATGCCCGTCGTCGAAGGCGTTGAAGAGCCGCGCCGCCTCCGGGTATGTCCGCCGGAACTCCCAGTTGAACGACCCAGGGTAGGAGTACTGCTCGGTGCGGCCGCTGACTGTCGCTGCCCCTGAGGGCGCCCGCACCGGTACCAGGGGCCTGAAGCCGAAGGTGATCGAGACGCCGAGCGTGAGGCGCAGGTCGGGGCCGCCGGAACTGAGGCGCCGCCCCGCCACCAGGGGAGTTCCTCCCGTTCGTGCCCGCCGATCGCCGCACCCAGGTTCAGGTGAATCCGCGCCGCCCCGAGGCTTCGGGTGGCGAGTGCCGTCAGCCCGCCGCGCGCGGAGGATCCGGTTGGCGAAAAGAAGTCGCCGCGCAGCGAGAGCGCGGGCACGCCGACACCCTCGCGGACCGGATTGTACAGCGCAACGGCGCCCACCCCCACCACGCCGGTCTGGCCACCAGGCCCAAAGGCAACCGGGAGTCGCACACCGGCGTGCCAGTTCAGCGCCACGCCGTAGGCCAGGTCGAGAGCGAGCTGGTTGATCGCTGCCTTCCCCTCCGGCTCACGTAGTCCGAGGGCGTCAGCAGCTCGAAGGCGTACCGCGCCACCGGCGAAGCAGCCTCCACCGGTACCGGGTGCAGGGGGTCCAGGTCGCGAAATCCCGGTTGTGCATCCGCCGGGGCAGGCCAGGGGGCGCTCAGGAGCGGGGCGAGCGCCAGTCCAAGCCGATGGGCGGAGCAACGGAAGTCGGGGAGGGGCATGAAGGGGAGGGTACCCGCACGGCGTGGGGTGGAGCAATCCGTGACAGTTACGCCAGCACCCGGGAGCGAGTATTCTGAAGACAACCCGATCCCGCAGGGGAACCCATGAAGCGCAGCACCCTGATCACGATCGGCGTCGCCCTGGCATTCGGCGCGATGCTTCTCTACTCCACGCTCAACAGCCAGAACGTGGAGTGCACCGTCACCATCGAGTACAACGGACGGAGCAACACGGCGACTGCGTCGGGCGCCTCGGAGACCGACGCCCTGCAGCAGGCCCAGACGACCGCCTGCGGGCCGATCATCGCCGGCATGAACGAGTCGATTGCCTGCGGCAAGGCGATTCCGGTCGCGAAGTCGTGCAGGCCTCTTTGAACCTGTTGAGGTTTCGCCTCCCGCATCCCCTGGTGTTGCTGACCGGCTTCGTGCTGGCGGCGGCGGTCCTGACCTGGGTGGTGCCGGCCGGCGAGTACGATCGGCAGGAAGACCCGGCCACCGGGCGGCAGGTCGTGGTGCCCGGGACCTACCACGCCGTGGCGCCGTCGCCCGTCTCCCTGACCGACGCGCTGGTCGACATCCCGAAGGGGATGGCCGACGCCGCCTCGGTCATCTTCCTCGTCTTTCTGGTCGGCGCCGCCTGGACCGTCGTCGAACGGACCGGCGTCTTCGGGACGCTGCTCGACGGGCTCGTGGAACGATTGCGCGGCCACGACACGCTCGTCATCCCCATCTCCTGCGTGGTGTTTGCGCTCGGCGGCATCCTCATCCAGATGCAGGAGGAATTGATCGCGTTTGCGCCCATCCTCCTCCTCTTGGTGGCGCGCCTCGGCTTCAACCGCGTCACCGCGGTCGCCATGAGCATCGGCGCCGCCATCGTTGGCGCCACCTTCAGCCCCATTAACCCCTTCATGGTGGGGATTGCGCAGAAAGTGGCCGGCCTTCCGTTGTTGAGCGGATCGGCGTTTCGCATCGCCTTCCTGGTCCCCGCGCTCGGGATCTACATCTGGTACACCATGCGCTACGCCGCACGCACCCGGACCGCGGGCGTCGCCTCCACGGGCCAGGAAGCCGCCGCGGGCGCGAGCGGATGGCGGATGCGGACCATCCTGGCCCTCATCATCGGCGCCTTCGCCCTGTTCGTGGTGGGGGTTCTGCGGTGGGAGTGGGACTTCGACCAGATGTCGGCGCTCTTCTTCGCCATGGGCATCGTGGCGGGCCTGATCGGCAAGCTGGGCCTCGAGGGCACGGCGGAGGCGTATGTCGACGGCTTCAAGTCGATGGCGTATGCCGGGATGATCATCGGGTTTGCCCGCGCCATCTACGTCGTCATGAGCCAGGGCCACATCGTGGACACGGTGGTTCGCGGGCTCTTCGCCCCGGTCGCCGATCTCCCCGTCACCCTGACCGCGTTCGGGATGATGCTGGCGCACGCCCTCCTGCACATCCCGGTGCCCAGCACCAGCGGCCAGGCGGTGCTGACGATGCCGCTCCTCGTGCCGCTCTCCGATCTCCTGGGGCTTTCGCGGCAGGTGACGGTGCTGGCCTACCAGTTCGGCGTGGGGCTGATGGAGCTCATCAATCCCACCAACGGCGCCCTGCTGGCCATGGTCGCCGCGGTCGGGGTGCGGCTCGAGGAGTGGTGGAAATTCGCCGTCCCGGTGATGCTTCTCCTGACGGTGCTGGCCACCGTGGCGCTGGCCCTCGGCATCGCGATCGGGCTGACCTGACGGTATTTCCCCTCGTTCCGGACGTCCCCCCAGTGGGACGCCGTCGGGCCGGAACCAGATGCCGCCGTACCGTGTAACAGCAATACACGATGAGCACTTGCCCGTCGCCGGCCACGGGGAGTCCGCCCCGATGGCACCTTAGTTGCTAACGATTGTGGACGGGTAGGCACTCGCGCCTCGCCCGCTACCGGGAGACACCGGACCGATGAGTGAAATCACGATCCGTGAAATGGAGCAAGACGAGGAATTCTCGGCCTGGTTTGCGGACCTCCTGAGCGAGGAGGACGCAGCCGAGGGCACGACGAGTCGCGTCGAAGACCGGTACCTCGTCCTGACCAGCGAAATCGGCGACTGGGTCGGCGGCCTGCGCTATACGCTGCAGGGCGGCGTGGCCCATCTGGTCGAGGTCGCGGTTGCACCGGCGGAACGGCGCCAGGGCCACGCGCACCGCCTGCTCGGTGCCTTTGAGGAGCGTGCCGCCAGCCATGGAGCGCACCTCATCGAATTCTGGACCGACGACCTTCGCTCGGAAGCGTTCCTGGCGGCCATGGGATGGCGGCGCGTCATGGAGCGCGCCGGATACATCGGCGGCCGCAGCTGGTACCTGCTGGAAAAGGCGATGCACGCATCCTGACGGGTGATGCGGAGGCGCAGGCAGGGCGTTAGCTTAGAGAGCCGGAGCGGCAGGACCGCCCCGGCTCTCTCTCGTACCGGGCCGGCAGCCCCGGGAGGACACCATGACCATCCGTGACACCGCGCGCGACATCCTCGCCAAATTCGAGGTGCTCCGGGATTTCGAGGACACCGTGCGCGACCTGATGGCCTCTCACGAGGAGAAGCGTCCCCTCTGGTTTCCGCACGACCTGATCGGCCCCGGCCCCGACGAATCGACCGAGGATCACCGCAAGCGCGCCCGGCGCCGTGCGGAGGGGATCCCGGTCCCCGCCCGCGCGGCCGTCGCACTCAACCTCCTCACGGAAGAAGGGCTGCCCCATTTTCACCGGGTCTTTGCGGCCCACGCCGGCGAGGACAGCCACTGGCGGGACTGGCTCAATCTCTGGACCGCCGAGGAGGACCGGCACGGGCAGGTACTCCACGACTACGTCCGCGACACCGGCCTCCTCGATCAGCGGAAGCTGGAGGAGATCCAATTCGAGTACATGCGGGCCGGGTTCAATCCGGACTGGGACAAGGATCCCTACCGGGTCTTCGTCTACACCTCGGTGCAGGAGCGGGCCACCCAGCGCTCCCACGCCGAAACCGGCAAGATCGTGGCGGAGTACGACCCGCAACTCGGGACGGTGCTCGAGAAGGTCGCGATGGAAGAGGCGCGGCACTTCACCTTTTACCGTGCCGTCTTCAGTGAGGTGCTCAAACGCGACCCGAACGGTGGCCTCGAGTCGGCGTCACACATCCTGCCCGGAATCGACATGCCCGGAATCACGATCCCCGGCTTCCGCGATTTCGCCGAAGTGATCCGGCGCTCCGGCATCTACGGCCCGCGCGACTACCTCAAGATCGTCCAGGAGCAGATTGCCTTCTGGAAAATCGAGAAGCTCGAGGGGCTGAATGAGATGGGCCGGAAGGCGCAGGAGCGGATCATGGCCGTCCCCGATCGGCTACGCCGCATCGCCGACCTGATCGAGACCCGGAGCCGGGCCAAGACCTTCACCTTCGAAGTGGTGTTCAATCGTGAATTCGCGATGGAGTAACCGGGTCGCCCGCGCGGCAGTGCTCGCCGTCCTCGGGATGGCGTCGGGCGCATGCGGCAAGGACAAGGCGCCCGCGCCGGCCAGCCAGCCCACCCGGGCGGCCCAGTCACCGGGCGACGTCGCGTCGGATGAGGCGACCCTGCTCGGCCGCGACGTCTTTCTGCTGGTGGACCGCCTCGCGGCCTACGCCGCCGCCAACCAGCGAAAGTACCCGGCGTCGCTCCGGGCGGCCGGCATCGACAGCCTCACGCCCAAGGTGGCACGGCAGATCGACACCCGCGCCAACCCACCGATGGCCTTCGCGATGTTCCGGAATCCCCTGGGCCACCAGCTCACCAGTTGTCGCGGCACCACCGACCTGCTCGAAGAATCGGCGCTCAACGACGGTCGCTTTACCGTGACGTGTACCGACGCCGGAGGCCAGAGCGCCCCCTACAAGGTGCAGCGAGCGCACGGCCGGTGAGCGTGCCGTGGACATGATCGCGCTGGGCGTGCGCGGCGTCAGCGTCGCGGCGCTCTGCTTCACATCCGTGGTGGCCCTCACCTTCTGGCTGGTACGCGCGCGACATCTCACCCCGTTCGGAGCCTGGCCCCGGCTGGTGCGCCGAGTGGCCGATCCGATCCTCCGCCCAATCGAATCGCAATTGGTCCGCGCCGGCCGGAACCCCCAGGACGCACCGCTCTGGCTCTTCGGCTTCACGGTCCTCGGCGGCCTGCTGCTGATTTCACTCACGGACTGGCTGATCCGTTTCTGGTTTCGCGCCCAGCTGGCGGCCGGTGGCGGCGCGGGTGGGATGGCCGCGTTCCTGATCAACGGCGTCTTCGGCTTGCTGATCGCTGCCCTGATCGTCCGGGTCGTGGCGTCCTGGTTTGGCATCGGCGCCTACCACCGTCATTTCCGCCCGATCATCCTCCTGACCGAATGGCTGGTCGCCCCGATCCGGCGGGTGCTGCCGCCGATGGGGATGATCGACTTCAGCCCGCTGGTGGCCTGGCTTGCGCTCGTCCTCCTCCGGTCGATCCTGCTCAGCCTCGTTCGATGAACCCGGTGGAACCCACGGACGCCGGCGTCCGGCTCCGGCTCCGCGTCCAGCCCCGCGCATCCCGCACCGAAGTGATGGGCCTCCACGGCGACCTGATTCGCATCCGGCTCTCGGCTCCTCCGGTGGACGGCGCGGCCAACGAGGAGCTGGTTCGGTTCCTCGCCGCCACACTCGCCGTGCCGACGCGCGCCGTCGAAATCACCGCGGGCCACAGCGGGCGCCAGAAGACCGTGCTGGTTCGGGGCATCGGGGTGGCGGCCGCGGAGGCGGCCCTGGGGCTCCCGCGATCGTGAGGCCGCCCTTGCCATCGAGAGGTCGGGGGGTACAATTCAGAGGTCTGACCAGTCGATTCGTGGTGATTTGCGCATATTGCGGCCACGTTAAACAACCTGCTAAAACGCTCGCCTGGAGCCGTTTTGGTTCCGGGCGTCGTTGTTGGAGCCCCGCGTGACGTCTTTCCCCGGTCCTGCGTTCCCTGCCCGTCCCCGCCGGCTGGCCGCCCTGGAGCGCCTGCTCAGCGAGCGGATTCTCGTGCTCGACGGCGCGATGGGCACGATGATCCAGCGCCACGACCTCGACGAGGCGTGACTTTCGCGGAGCGCGCTTCGGGGCCCACCCCAGCGACCTCCGCGGCTGCAACGACCTCCTCTGCCTGACCCAGCCCGGGATCATCGGCGGCATCCACGACGCCTACCTCGAAGCCGGCGCCGACCTGATCGAGAGCAACTCCTTCAACGCCACCTCGATCGCCCTGTCAGACTACGCGCTGGCACCGATCGCCCGGGAACTCAACCGCGCGGCCGCCGAAGTGGCGCGCGCCGCCGCCGACCGCGCCGAGGCCCGGGAGCCAGGACACTTCCGGTACGTGGCAGGCGCCATCGGCCCGACCAACCGGACCGCCTCGCTCAGCCCGGACGTCAACGACCCCGGCAACCGCAACGTCGATTTCGACACCCTCGCGGCGGCATATCGCGAGGCGGTCGAAGGGCTGGTCGAAGGGGGCGCCGACCTCCTCCTGGTCGAGACGATCTTCGACACGCTGAATGCCAAGGCGGCCATCTTCGCCATCGAGGAGTGCTTCGAACGTTGGGGGGCGCGCCTGCCGGTCATCATTTCCGGCACGGTGGTGGACCAGAGCGGACGGACCCTGTCGGGGCAGACGGTCGAGGCGTTCTGGCTGGCGGTGTCGCACGCCCGCCCGTTGGCGGTCGGGCTCAACTGCGCGCTCGGCGCCAAGGCCCTGCGCTCGCACCTGCAGGACCTCTCCCGCGTCGCGCCGACCCGCATCAGCGTCTATCCGAATGCGGGACTGCCGAACGCCTTCGGCGGCTACGATGAGACTCCGGCGGAGCTGGCCGCAGTGGTGCGGGAGTTTGCGGAGCAGGGGCTGGTGAACATCGTCGGCGGCTGCTGCGGGACGACTCCCGACCATATCCGCGCGGTGGCGGACGCGGTGCGCGGGCTGCGCGCCGCGCCGTCCTCCGGCGCTGGAGCCGCGGCTTCGCCTGAGCGGCCTCGAACCGCTCGTCATCGGGCCGACCACCAATTTCGTCAATATCGGTGAGCGGACCAACGTGACCGGCTCGCGCCGCTTCGCGAAGCTGATTCTCGACGGCCAGTTCGAGGCCGCCCTCGAGGTGGCGCGGCAGCAGGTGGACAACGGCGCCCAGCTGATCGACGTGAACATGGACGAGGGGATGCTGGACGCCGTGGCGGCGATGACGCGCTTCCTCCGCCTGGCGGCGGTGGAACCGGGGATCGCCAAGGTGCCGGTGATGATCGACTCGTCTCGCTGGGAGGTGCTGGAGGCGGGGCTCAAGTGCGTGCAGGGCAAGAGCGTCGTGAACAGCATTTCGCTCAAGGAGGGCGAGGAGTCGTTTCTCCAGCAGGCTCGCCTGGTGCGGCGCTACGGCGCGGCCGTGGTGGTCATGGCCTTCGACGAGCAGGGCCAGGCCGACACGGTGGAGCGCAAGGTGGCGATCGGGAAACGGGCCTGCGAGCTCCTGGTCACCCAAGGCGGGCTTCCCGCCGGAAGACATTATCCTCGACCCGAACGTGTTCGCCGTCGGGACCGGACTCGAGGAGCACGCCGGCTACGGGTTGGCTTTCATCGAGGCCACCCGGCGCATCAAGGCGGAACTGCCGCATGTGTCGGTCAGTGGCGGCATCAGCAACGTGTCGTTCTCCTTCCGCGGCAACGACCCGGTGCGCGAGGCGATCCACGCGGTCTTCCTGTTCCACGCCATCCGCGCCGGCCTCGACATGGGGATCGTCAACGCCGGGCAGCTGGCGCTGTATGACGACCTTCCCGCCGACCTGCGGGAGCGGGTGGAGGACCTGATCCTCAACCGGCGCGCCGACGCGACGGAGCGCCTGCTGGCGGTCGCGGCGGGCGTGGCCGGTCAGGCGGTGTCGGCCGGGCCCGACCTGCCGCTGGCGGGATGGGTCGGTGCACGACCGGCTGGTCCACTCCCTCGTCGAGGGGCTGACCGACTGGATCGAGGAGGACACCGAGGAGGCCCGTCAGCAGGCCGCGCATCCGCTGGACATCATCGAAGGCGCGCTGATGGACGGGATGAACGAGGTGGGCGACCGTTTCGGGGCCGGGCGGATGTTCCTGCCGCAGGTGGTCAAGAGCGCACGGGTGATGAAGCGCGCGGTGGCACACCTGATTCCGTATATCGAGGCGGCCAAGGCGCGCGACGGCGGGCGGCCGAAGGGGAAGATTCTCCTCGCCACCGTGAAGGGCGACGTGCACGACATCGGCAAGAACATTGTCGGCGTGGTCCTGCAGTGCAACAACTTCGAGGTGATCGACCTCGGCGTGATGGTGCCGGCCGCCAGGATTCTCGAGACAGCGCGCGAACAGAGCGTGGACCTGATCGGGTTAAGCGGCCTGATCACCCCGTCGCTTTCGGAAATGGCGTTCGTGGCCTCGGAGCTGGCGCGCGAGGGTTTCACGCAGCCGGTCCTCATCGGCGGGGCCACGACCAGCCGCGCCCATACGGCGGTCCGGATCGCGCCGGCGTATCCCGGGGCGGTCATCCACGTGCAGGACGCTTCGCGCGCGGTGGCGGTGGCCGGCAGCCTCCTCAGCGACGGCCTCCGTCCCGCGTTCGTGGCGGAGGCGCGCACCGCCCAGGAGGCGCTTCGGAAGGAGTACGCCGCCCGTGACGCGACCCCGCTCCGGCCCCTCGCCGAGGCGCGCAGGCGCGCGGTGCGCCTGGAGTGGCCCACACCGCCACCGCGCCCCGCCTTCCTCGGCCTCCGCACGTTTGTCGACTACCCCCTGGAGGAACTCGTCCCGCGCATCGACTGGACGCCGTTCTTCCAGGCCTGGGAGCTCAAGGGCTTCTATCCCGCCATCCTCGACGACCCGACCACCGGAGCGGCGGCGCGGGAACTGATGGCGGACGCCGAGCGGCTGCTGCAGGACATCGTGACGAACCGGCGACTCGAGGCGCGCGCCGTCCTCGGGTTTTTCCCGGCGTCCCGACAGGGGCCGGACGACATCGCACTCTTCGTCGACGAGCGCCGCCAGGACGTCCGCGCCGTCATTCACACCCTGCGCCAGCAGATGGCCAAGACGGACGGGCGTGCCAACCGCGCGCTCGCCGACTACGTGGCCCCCGCGGATGTCGCCCCCGACTACCTGGGGGTGTTCGCGGTGACGACGGGACACGGGCTCGACGCCATCGTGGCCGCGCGCGAAGCGGCGCACGACGACTACGGCGCCATCATGGCCAAGGTGCTCGCCGACCGGCTGGCCGAGGCGTTCGCGGAGCGGCTGCACGAGCGGGTGCGGCAGGAATTCTGGGGCTACGCCCCAACGGAAGCGCTTGAGAACGCGGCGCTCATCAAGGAGCAGTACCAGGGGATCCGCCCTGCCCCCGGCTACCCTGCCTGCCCGGAGCACACGGAGAAGCGCACCATCCTGTCGCTGTTGGAGGCGGAGCAGCGGGCGGGGATCCATCTCACCGAGAGCTGCGCCATGACGCCGACCGCCGCGGTCAGCGGGATGTACTTCTGGCACCCGGGCGCCGCGTACTTCGGGGTGGGCCGACTCGGCCGGGACCAGGTCGAGGACTATGCACGTCGCAAGGGATGGAGCGTGGCCGAGGCCGAGGAGTGGCTCGCGCCAAACCTGGGGTACGAGCGTGGCTGAGTCACGCGGGAGGTTCGGAAATGCCTGACTTGCGCCAACTGCTGGCCGACGGCCATGTGCACGTCTCGGACGGCGCCATGGGAACGATGCTCTACAGCAAGGGCGTCTTCCTCAACGTCTGCTACGACGAGCTGGTCCTGCGGCAACCCGATATCATCCGCGATATCCACCGCGAGTACGTGCGCGCCGGCGCGGAACTGATCGAGACCAACACCTTCGGCGCCAATCCAATGAAGCTGGCGCACCACGGCCTCGCCGCCGACACCGAGACCATCAACGAGGCGGCGGCCCGGCTGGCACGGGAGGCGGCCGCCGACCGCGCCTGCGTCGTGGGCGCCATCGGCCCGCTCGGCATCCGGATCGAACCGTTTGGCGAAACCTCGGTGGAGGAAGCACAGGCCGCCTTCGCACGACAGGCGGCCGGCTTGCTCGCCGGCGGTGTCGACGGGTTTCTCCTGGAGACGTTCAGCGACGTCGAGGAGCTCCGCGCGGCCGTCCAGGCGATTCACGGCCTGTCCGACCTTCCCATCATCGCGCAGATGACCGTCGGGGAGGACGGCAGGACCCACTACGGCACGGCGCCCTCCGCCTTCGGGCCCGCCATTGCGGCGATGGGGGTCGACGTCATCGGGGTCAACTGCTCGGTCGGCCCGCACGGGGTCCTGGAGGCCATCGAGCACCTGGCCCGGGTCGTCACGCTCCCCCTCAGCGCCATGCCGAACGCCGGCCTCCCGCGAGACGTCGGCGGCCGCAAGATGTACATGGCGTCGCCGGAATACATGGCGACCTACGCGAAGCGGATGGTCGAGGCGGGTGCCCGCATCGTCGGCGGGTGCTGCGGCACGACGCCCGAGCACATCAAGGCGATGGTGGGGTTTGTGCAAAGCGCCTCGCCACGACATGCGACGCTGGCCGTCGCGCCGGCCGCCGCGCAGGGCGTCCCTGCGACGCCCCTGGGCGAGCGCTCCAAGCTGGGCGCCAAGCTGGCGACGGGTGCATTCGTCATCACCGTTGAAATCGTACCGCCCAAGGGAGTCGACCCCGCGCCGATGTACGCGCAGGTGCGCGCGCTCAAGGCGGCGGGGGTCGACGCCGTCAACGTGCCCGACGGCCCCCGGGCCCAGAGCCGGATGGGCGCCCTCCTCT
Source organism: uncultured Gemmatimonadales bacterium (assembly GCA_963705985.1). Taxonomy (GTDB): domain Bacteria; phylum Gemmatimonadota; class Gemmatimonadetes; order Gemmatimonadales; family GWC2-71-9; genus SPDF01. Next base: position 74,339 of record CAVPLK010000004.1, read on the forward strand.
CGGGCCTCCTCATCGAGCGGGAAGTGGGACTGGAGGCGGTGGTCCACTACGCCTGCCGCGACCGCAATCTGCTGGGGATGCTTTCCGACCTCCTCGGCGCCGCTGCTGCGGGGCTTCGCAACCTCCTCATCATCACCGGCGACCCGCCCAAGATGGGTCCCTACCCTGACGCCACCGCCGTCTTCGACATCGACGCGATCGGGCTCACCAACCTCGTCTCCCGACTCAACCACGGGCTCGACCCCGGCGGCAACGCCATCGGCGCCCCGACCAAGTTTGTCATCGGCGTCGGCGCCAATCCCACCGCCCCCGATTTCGAACGGGAGATGTCGCGCCTGGCGTGGAAGGTGGATGCCGGCGCCGAATACGCCGTCACCCAGCCCGTGTTCGACCTCGAACAGCTGGACCGGTTCCTCGATCGCGCCTCGAAGCACAACATCCCGATCATCGCCGGCATCTGGCCCCTCGTGTCGCTGCGAAACGCAGAGTTCCTGGCCAACGAGGTCCCCGGGGTGTCTGTGCCCCCCGCTATCCTGGAGCGGATGCGGGTGGCCAGCGCGGCGGGACGGGAGGCGGGACTCGCGGAGGGGGTGCAGATTGCCCGGGAACTCCTCGAGGCGGTCCGGCCGCGCGTGCAGGGCGTGCAGGTCGCCGCGCCGCTGGGCCGGGTGCCGGTGGTCCTGGAGGTGCTCGGTCCGCGTTGAACGCTTCGGGGTCCGCGGGTATCTTCCCGCTCGACCCAAGCCCCCGCTCGGCGGGGAGGAATCCCATGACTGACCTTTCGACCGCCCCCCTTCCGATCACGACGCTCACCGAGGAAGAGGAGATGTTCCGCAGCGCGGTCCGCGAATTCGCCGAGAGCGAGATCCGGCCCCACGTCCACGAAATGGACGCCCGCGCCCAGTTCAATCCGGACATCATCCCGAAGTTCTTCGAGCTCGGGCTGATGGGCGTCGAGATTCCCGAGCAGTTCGGCGGCGCCGGCGGCAATATCTTCCTGGCCGTCCTCGCCATCGAGGAGTTGGCGCGAGTCGACGCCTCGGCCGCCATCTACGTGGACGTGCACAACACCCTGGTCAACAACTGCGTGCTGCGGTGGGGATCGCCAGCCCTCCACCAGAAGTACCTGCCGAGAATGTCCAGCGAGATGCTCGGGGCCTTCGCCCTCTCGGAGCCAGCGAGCGGCAGTGACGCCTTTGCCCTCGAGACGAAGGCGGAGCGGAAGGGCGACCACTGGGAACTCACCGGCCGGAAGTTCTGGATCACCAACGGCGCGGAAGCGGAGCTCTTCATCGTCTTCGCGAACACCGATTTCTCGAAGGGCTACAAGGGGATCACCGGGTTCCTGATCGAGCGGGACTTTCCGGGATTCTCGGTCGGGAAGAAGGAGGACAAGCTCGGCATCCGCGCCTCCAGCACGACGGAACTGATCCTCGAGAACTGCATCGTGCCCGACGAAAACGTCCTCGGCCCCGTGGGGCTGGGGTACAAGATTGCCATCGAGACGCTGAACGAGGGTCGGATCGGGATCGGCGCCCAGATGATCGGGGTGGCCACCGGGGCGCTTGAGGCGGCCACCGCATACGTGAAGGAGCGGAAGCAGTTCGGCAAGCCGATCGCCGAGTTCCAGGGCATCCAGTTCCAGCTGGCCCAGATGGGCACCGAGCTCGAAGCGGCCAAGCTGATGGTGTACAACGCCGCGCGGATCAAGTGCGCGGGGCAGCCCTTCCTGCGTGAGGCCGCCATGGCCAAGCTCTTCAGCTCGCAGGTGGCCGATCGGATCACCTCCCAGTGCCTCGAGTTGTTCGGCGGCTATGGATATTCGAAGGAATACCCCGCCGAGAAGTTCTATCGTGATGCAAAAATCGGCACGATCTACGAGGGTACCAGCAACATGCAATTACAGACCATTGCCAAGCTGATGCTGAAGTAGCGGGGGAAGGACGCTCCACCCCCGAGCCCCCCGGAAGCCACCGGGGGGCTCGGCGTTTCAGGGCGAGACGGGGTGGCAAGTCAACTCTTGACGCCACAATGGTTTGGCACATAGTATTGAAGCACGAGCCTGCGGCGGTTGCCGTAGGCCCTCGTTGTCTGGACCGGCGACCGGACCGCCATCGGTCCCCGGGAACGGTCTTTGCTCTACCTATGTGGCGGACGGCCCCCCAGCCGGACCCCAATCATCAACCAGGCGGTACCCCAGTGACGCGTTTCCTTTGCGCGCCTCGCCCAACGCTTCGCGCCGTGCTCGGCCTGCTCGCCCTGATGGGCGGGCTGGCCGTGTCGCCGGTCGTTGCGCAGGCGCAGGGCGACGCCGAGGTGCAGCGGGCGCTGGCTACCTGGTACAAGCGGGCCCAGCGCCGCGCGCCGGGTGAGTGGGGCATCGCCATTGCCGACCAGACTGGCCGCATCATCTGGAGCGTGGCCGAAGACCGCCCGCTCCTTCCGGCTTCGGCGGTCAAGCTGTTCACCACCGGATTTGCCCGCAGCACCCTCGGCGGCAACGCCCGGGTGGCCACCCGCGTGGTCGGCACCGGCACCGTGGACCCCTTCACCGGTCAGTGGATGGGCACGTGGGCGCTGGAGCTCAACGGCGATCTTTCGCTGGAGCGCGCCACCCGCCAGGGGCCACAGCTATCCGAGCTGGCTCAGCAACTGGCGACGCGCGGCATCACGCGCCTGCAGGGCCCCCTCGTCGTCCAGAGCGCCGACGGCCCCGCCGATGCGACCTACCCGTCGGTGTGGGCCAGTCGGCATCGCGGTCGCCTCTTCGCTCCCCCGATCGGCGCCATTTCCCTGCACGAAAACACCGTGGAGTTCACCGTCCGTCCCGGCGCCAAGTCAGGCGCCCGGCCGGTCGTTATCGGCGAGTCGCCGCGCGGCGTCAGCCAGCTCGTTACCAACCGCGCCCGCACCGTGGCCGGCCGCCGGTCCTCGCTCCGGCTCTCGTCCACGTCGAGCGGCGGCTGGGTGCTGACGGGCAACATCGGCACCAGCGCCCGTGCCCGCCGCCTGACCTCGGTGGCCAACAATCCCGAGGCGGTGTTGCGGGCGGTCTGGGGCAAGGCGCTGAAGGATGCGGGTATCCAGTGGGACAACACCTTTGCGCTGGCGTCCTCCACGTCGGGGCCGGCGAACACCGCGGTGCTGGCGCAGGTCGAATCGCCCACCCTTGATTCGCTGGCTTCCGAGGTGAACACCCGCAGCCTCAACATTGGCGCGGAGCTGCTGCTTCGCTGGGCCGGTGGCGCCACGAACGCCGCGGAGAAGCTGATGGAGCACGTCCGGGCCATCACGGGTGCCACCACGACCGAGGTGCACCTGGTCGATGGCAGCGGCCTCTCCACCGAGGACCGGATCGCACCCTCGGTGTTCGTGTCCTACCTGACGCGCTTCCCGATGACGCCGGAGGGGAAGAACTTCCCGTTGCTGCTGCCGGCCAACGGCGAAGGCACCCTCGGCCGCCTCGGCGGCATGCCCGGGCGCGGCGTGGTGCGGGCCAAGACAGGGACCCTCGGCAACGTCAGCACGCTGGTGGGCTACCTCGGTCGCCCGGAGGGCGTGCTCGTGGTGACGCTGATGTACAACGGTGGGTATTCATACACCGCGCGCCAGGAACAGTGGCGTTTGTTCCGGACGCTCGGCGCCGATGCGGTGCAGATCCCGGAGGACACCTCGCTGGACATCGAGCCGGTGCAGCTGGGCGGCGAGGACGAAGCACCGCCGGCGCCGATTGTGGGCTTCGGGCAGTTCTAGGGAGTGACGCGGGCGCCGGAAAGGACGTCGGGGCGGCCAGGTTGGCCGCCCCGTTTGCGTTACTGCCTGAGCACAGTGAGTGGCAGGCTCCGAACCGGCGGCACGGGATGGTAAATCTCATAGTACACCCCGGTCCAGCCATTCCACATCTCCTCAGTACAGTGCACCCCACCACCCGCCGATTGCACACATGACACGCCGTTGTTCGCGAACCGATCCACGGGCACGCCGGAGAGCCCGGTGGCGGGAGCGGGAAAGAAGTCCGCGAACGTTCCCCGCGTCAGTCCCGTCGCCGCACCCAACACCATGATGTAGTAGGACTCGACACCGAGCACCGAGGCGTTCGACGCCACCCGGGCTGGTTCGAGGATCAAGGGGAGGGCTCCGGCAAACCGCCGCCCCCAGCACCAGGCCTCGAATGTGGGGGTCCGGCCGCAACTCACCCAGCTCCCAACCCCCAGTTCCACGAACTTGTGCCCCCCATTGACCGCCACCGGGGTGCTGGATGAATCCTCCGACCCGTTCCCCAGCGGACCGGCGCCCCAGCAGGCCGCGGTGGAATCCGCGAGCAAGCCGCAGGAGGTGGAGAAATCACTCCAGAGTCGGACGAACGCCGGCGAACCTGGCACCTGCGCCGGCGCGACCGTGGTGCCGGTTCCGGTCCACCAGCACCATGCCGTCGAGTCGGCCACCGCAAGGCCGCAGAATCGACTCGGACCCCAGCCCCGCCCCACCAGCCCGCGAATCGGAGGGAGTCCAGCGACCTGTGCCACCTGCGGGTCGGTGGCACTCGCGCACCACACCGCCCCCACCTGGTCGAGCGCACAGACGAACCGGGCCGACACGGCCAGGTCGACGAAGTCGTGGGTGTCATCCACCAACCCGGGGCTGAAATTGTCCCAGTGTGGCGCGTAGATGGAGGCGGGAGCGGAATTCGCCCAGAAATACCGCCCCCAGCACCAGAGGTCTCCGCTCACCAACCCGCAGGCCAGCCGCCAATCGGAGGCGAGGCGGTCAACGCGAAAGACATCTCCGGTGGCGCGAAAGGTGACGGAAGACTCGTCGGAGGAGCTGGCCCGCAACTCGTTCGGTCCGGGAGTACCACCGAGCGTCCAGATGGCAGCCGCAACCCCGTTGGCATCGGTGGTATCGGCGATGGGCGCGATGCTCCCGCCACCCGCACGCACCTGCCAGGTCACCGTGACTCCCTGCCGCGGCGACCCGCCTGCGTCCTCGACCCGTACCTTGAGCGTGTCCGCGAGGGCGAAACCAGGAGCACCCACGATCGAAGGCTCCTGTACCAGGACGAGTGTGACGGGGAGTGGCGCGGTGGCGGGGTCGTTGCAGGCGGCCAGGACGGCGAGCGCTGGCAGAACAGGAAGCGGGACGCCCAGGAATCGTCTCATAAGGCCGGATCTGTTGGAGTGTCGCGCGGGGGAGCGTGGCTCAGAAATACAGCCCGGTCGGGCGGAGCTCAAGGGGGAAGGCTGCCTAGAACCTCCAGGTCAGCCCGCTGTAGATCTGGGTCAGCTGGCTGGTGCCAGGATTGGCGGGATCCTTCTGCCGCAGACCGGACAGCGTGAGATACCACTGGCGGGCCAGGGCGACGTCCAGATCGACGCCGTACCAAGTGGACTCTTGCCGTTCGACGAATGCCGGATTGTCCTCCTGCCGGATGCCACCGTTCAGGTCGACGTGAATCGCGTTGGTGGGATCGAAGTTCACGTGGCCGGAGTAGAGGTGTCCGTCGGTCTGGATCGACCCGGGGTTGATGGCGCTCGAGTCGTTCTGATTCTGGTACCAGGTGGCGCGCACCGAGAAGCCGAGGCCGAGCGGCGCGACCCGGTTGGCACCCAGCGTGGCGGTGTAGGAATTGGCGCCGAGGACGGTGGCGCCGGTGCTCCGCCGCCAGTCGCCACCCAGGTAGAAGCGCCGGCCGGAGTACTGCGCGCCGCCGCCGTAGCCCTCGCGATAGGCATCGTCAAAGGTCGTCTCCGGGTTGGTGAAGTCCCGGATGAGGCGGACATTGCGTCGCTTGTCGTACGTGGCGTTGATCGAGAGCCACGGCTTCGGACGAGCGGACACGTTGGCGAACTGGCTCGTGAAGGAGAGCGCGCTCGACTCGGCGTTGGGGCCCTCCAGCTTCCAGGGCCGGTAGTAGTCGATTTCCTGCAGCAGGTAGAGCGACAGGTACCGGTTGCTGACGTTGGCCTGGGCGATGCCCCACTCCCGGCGTTCGGTGCTCCCCTCGTACGAACCGACGGCCCCAAGTGTGAACGCGCTGGACGTCAGGCCGCCCGGCGCGTTGTGCGCCGTCAGGTAGGCGCCGTAATCGTGGACCGTGCTCGAAAACTGCAGCGTCGACGCGTCCGGTTCCCAGCCGGCGAAGGCGCCAAACGAAAGGTGCCGGCCATTGAGTTCGACCAGGCCGCCGTCGAACAGGCCGATGGAACTGATATAGGTGAGGTACTGGCGCCCGGCCGCCATCCGGAATTTGGCATCCGGCGCGTTCCAGAACAGCACCGCCTGGTACGCCCGGGTGTGACCGTCCACGTTCGTCCCGCCAGCGGAGGAGGTCGTCGTCTGGCGGGCCCGGAGGTCGACGGCCACGCCGAGCGGCGTGCCGCCGATGTTCAGCCCATAGAGCCGCGCGTCCAGCGAGGGCTGGTTGAATCCGTTGCTCCACGTCGGTTGGCCCTCCGCGACCGTGCTCGTGGTGGCGCGGAGATAGCGGCTGCCGATGCGGCCGTGCAGGCCCTGGCCGCTCAGCCGGCGGGGCCGCGGTGCAGTAATCGGCCCCCCGATCGCTATCTGCTCCGTCGCCGTGTGCCGATGGAACCGGACACTGTCGCCCAGGGCGAGCTCAGGCGTCCCCTTGACCAATTCGGTGTTGGACTTGTGGGACGCGAGGAACTTCACGCGCAGGGTGGCCACCGTGCTATCCCCCCGAATGACCTCCACCACCGACCCTTCCACCAGGCCGTCCTGTCGGCCCGCACCGATGTAGATCTCGGTGCCGGAGATGAACGTGACGCTCGAAATCACCGCAGCGGTATCCGGTGCGGAAGGTGCCGTATCCTGTGCGGAAGGCACGGCATCCGGCGCCGCGGCCGGCAGCGCCGCACTCGTGGCTGGGATCTCGAATGTTGGAGGTGGGGCGTCGAGTCCCGCCTGGAGCGAGGTCGGTGCAGCGGCCTCCGTCGGCTTGACGGCGACCGGCGCGGGGGCCGGAATGGACGACGGCGCCGACTCGGCCGGCTTGGATGCAGCTGGTGCGGCCGGCGGCGGAGCCTTCGCGGGGACTTGAGCGGGCTTGACCGCGGTCAGGGTCAGCGCCACCGCCGCGCCCGAATTGACCGCCGGCGCCTGCGTCGGCGTGTTGGCCGCCACCGCGACCGACGCCGGTTCCGGCCCGGCGGAGGGATCGAATGGCCCCCGCACGACGCTGTCGATATTCGACGCAGGCACCACGAAAGTCGCCCCCGACTTCTGGCTCCGGATGCGGACACCGTTTGGCCCGTTGTCGGCCAGCAACGTCCCGCGGATGGAGCCACCCTCGTGGAGGTACACCACCGCGGGCCCCACCGCGGCCTGCGCCCCGAGGGGGGCGGAGTCGGGCCCAAAGCGCTGGGCGCTGAGCTGCCCCGCTCCCAGGAGCGCGAGCAGGAGCGCGGCAAACGGCCACCGCATGCGCCCCGAGAGTGTGCGTACGGTGGTCACGGCTTCGATCCATTCGCGTGACAGCCGGACCGCACGCAGTCGCTGGGCGTGTAGTTCTTCCCCTTGTGCTGGTCCGTTTGCACCTTCGCATGGCAATTGAGACAGAGCAGCTGCGGCGTGGCCGCGTACGGCTGACCGAGCTTGTGGCACTCCGAGCACTGGCTCCACTTGCCGTTGTGCTTGCCGCTGTAGATCCGGAACTGCGAGATGCTGCCGTCATGTGCGGTGAACCGCGCGCCCGCCCAGTTGGCGGCCAGCGAATGACAGGTAGTGCAGGTCAGCGAGAAGCTGGCCGCCGTGTGGTTCGGGTCCGAGGTGCTCACGTACTCCGCGTGGTGGCAGCCGTCGCAAGTCTGCTTGACGGTGGAGTACGGCATGGTCGTGTGGCACTGCGTGCACTGCACCGCCGTGCTGCTGTGCACACCGGTCAGCGCGATGGGCGTGGTGGGGTGGTTCAGCGAGGCCCCCGCCCAGTTGGCCACCACCTGGTGACAGGTGGCGCAGTCGGTCGAGTACCCGGCAGCGGTGTGGTTCGGGTTGGTGGTGGCCACATAGTCCGCATGGTGGCAACCGTCGCAAGTCTGCTTGACCGTGGAATACGGCATGGTCGTGTGGCACTGCGAGCAGTTGACCAGGTTGGCGCTGTGCGCCCCGGTCAGCGCGATCGGTGCGGTCGGATGGCTGAACGTGGCGCCGAGCCACCCCGACACCAGGCCGTGGCAAGTGGTGCAGTTCGTCGAGAAGTTGGCGGCCACGTGATCGGGGTCCCTGGCTCCCACGTACTCGCTGTGGTGGCAGCCGTCGCAAGTCTGCTTCACCGTGGAGTACGGCGTCGTCGTGTGGCACTGGGCGCACGCGATCAGGTTGCCGTTGTGGACACCGGTCAGGGCAATCGGGGTCGTGGGGTGGTTGACCGTGGCCCCGGCCCAGTTGGCCACCACCTGGTGGCAGGTGGCGCAGTCGGTCCCGTAGCCCGCCGCAGTGTGGTTGGGATTGCTGGTGGCCACATAATCGGCGTGGTGGCAGCCGTCGCAGGTCTGCTTGACCGTCGAGTAGGGCATGCTCGTATGGCACTGCGAGCATTGCACCAGGTTCGAGCTGTGCGCGCCCGTCAGGGCCACCGGCGTCGTGGGGTGGTCAAACTTGGCGCCGAGCCACCCGGCCACCAGGCCGTGACAGTCGGTGCAGGTGGTCGAGAATTTCGCCGCCACGTGATCGGGATCCTTCGCGCCGTTGTAATCCGCCTGGTGACAGGCCACGCAGGTCGTCTGGACCGTCGAATACGGCGTCGTCGTGTGGCACTGGCCACAGGAGACCAGGTTGCTGCTGTGCACCCCGGTCAGGGCAATCGGCGCCGTGGGGTGGTTGGCCGCCCCCATGTTGGCGGCGTTCCAGCTCACGGTCGAGTGGCAGGTTTCGCACGTGGTCGGGAAGTTCGACGCCCGGTGGTTGGGCGCGGTGTTGTAGTTCACCTGGTGACAGGCCACGCAGGTCGCGGGTGTGCCCACGAACTGCAGCTGGCCCCGCGCCCCCGGCTTGTGGCAGGTGGTGCAGTCGGTGGCCAGGTGGCTGCCCGAAAGCGGAAAGCGGCGCAGCTGGTGTTCCTTGAGCATCGCGTCGCGGTCGGTAAAGCTCCGGGTCGTGTGGCACCGGGCGCAGTCGGTGCCGAACTCGCCGCGGTGATTGTCGGTATGACAGGCGGCGCAGCGGCCGCTCGCCTGCTTGAAGTCGAGCGAGACGTGGCAGGCGCGGCAGGTGGTCGCCCCGTGGGCCCCGGTCAGCGGGAAGCCGAACTTCCCGTGGTCAAACTGGTTGCTCACCTGGATGGCGTTCCAGCTGCTCGACTGGTGGCAGACGGTGCACTCGAGCTTGAGGTCGCCGTGGGGTGACGTAGTCCGTTCCTGCGCCTGCGCGGTGCCCGCGAGGAGCCCGACCAGGAGGGCCAGCACCGGAAGCGTGAAGCGCCTCATTGGGACTCCTTGCCGTGGCAGGTCTCGCAGCGCCCGGAGAGCGGGCGATAGCGCATCGGGGCCGTGGGCGGGGCCGCCACGTCACGAACGTGGCACCGTCCGCACGGCACCGCCTCGTGCGCGCCCTTCAGCGCGAACGACGCGTCGGTATCGTGGTTGAACGCCGCCGCAGGCACGAACGCGTCCTGCGTGTGGCAGGCGGCGCAGCTCCCCTTCGCCTCCCAGGCGGCGAACTGGTCGCCGTGCGGCGTCTCGTGGCAGTCCGCGCACGCGCGCTTCGCCGTGAACTGGAGCGTGCCGAACCGGGTGCGCGCCAGGACCAGCGTGGATTGCGTCTGGGTGGCCGGCGGCCGGGTCAATTCCTCGTGGCACGCCGAGCAGGCCGTCGCCCGGTGCGCGCCCTCGAGCGGAAAATCGAAGAGGGCGTGCACCGCCACGGTGGTCGTGGACGGACGGAAGACGCGGGTGCTGTGACAGGTCGGGCAGCCGCCGGACTGCGCCCGGGCTCCGCCGCTGGCGAAGCGCCCGGTGTGCGGGTCGCTGTGGCACGCCGAGCATTCGGTCTCGGTGAGCTGAAAGCGGAACCTGGCCTTGCCGAGGGCGGGGCTGGCAGGCAGGGGCGGGAGGCCGGGGCGCCCGGCGCCGTGACAGGCGACGCAGGCGATGTCCTGGTGTCGCCCGTCGAGGGCCAGCGCGGTCTTCGCGTGCGCCGCGCTGTCGAACGTGCTCGGCATCCACCCAGTCACCCGATGGCAGCTGGCGCATTCCCCCTGGTTGGCGCTCGCCGCCAGCTGGCCACCGTGATCGTCGGCGTGGCAATCGAGGCACCGGGCATGCTTCGGGCGCATCACGACCCTGGCGCTCCCAAGCGTCTTCGCGGCGGTCGTGGCGGTACTCCGGGTGTGGCAGGCGCCACACTTCACCGTCAGGTGCTTCCCTTCGAGCGGATACGGGGTCGAGGCGTGACTCGCGGTCGTGTACGTCGACAGGGCGAAGCCGTTGACCGAATGACACGACGCGCAATCGACCGTCTTGCCGGCCAGCGTGGCCGCCCCGTTGTGGGCGTCCTTGTGGCAGTCGGTGCAGGCGGCGAACAGCGGCTTCTTCAGCGCCGGAGTCGAGAAGTCCTTGTGGCAGCTCGCGCAGGTCGTGGTCAGGTGCTTGCCCCGCAGCGGGTACTTGGTGCGGTCATGGTCGAACCGGCTCTTGTCGATGACCTGAAAACCCCTGGTGCTGTGGCAATCGGCGCACTTTGGCCCCAACCCGCCGCTGTGCGGGTCGGCATGGCAGTTGGCGCAGGATTCGAACGACACCGGCTGGTAGACCGGAACCAGATGGCCCTTGCCGTCGCTTCGGGGCGCAAGCCGCGCATCGAGGTGACACTTGTCGCACGTCACCTCGGCGTGTTTGTCCGTGAGCGGATACGCCGTCGTGTCGTGGTCGAAGCCCGGTGTCGTCGTCCACGATCCGGCGTCGTGACACTCGGTGCACTCCGGTTTGAGCGCGCCGCGATGGATGTCTTCATGACACGCGGTGCAGGTGGTGTCGAGCCCGGTATAGCCCTGTCCGGTCTTTCGCACCGAGAGCTTCGCCCGCGGAGCCTGGAACTGCGCGGTATGACAATCCTCGCACGTGGCCTCGGCGTGCTTCTGCGCAAGCGCCCAGCCCGCGCGCTTGTGGTCGAAGGTCTTGCTCCCGCCGTCCGGCCATTGCACCATCGCGAATCCCTTCCCGGCGTGATCCGGGTGACAGGAGGCACAGGTCGCCCCCTTCACCTCCACGCTGCCGTGGTAGCCCCGACCCTGCTCCCGCAACCAGTCGATATCCTTGTGGCAGGCCGCACACTGCCCGCTCATTGCGTCGCGGCGGTTGCCGTGACAGGTCGTGCACTGCGTCGGTCCCTCGAGCGTCGCGTGCGCGGTCGCGAGGGGGCCGGGGGAGATCTGGGCCGTCAACGGCGCCGCGGTCAGCATCCACCACCCCAGCACCAATGCGGAGGCACGGACGCCGAACCGGAAAGCAGCAACGCCATGCTGGCCTACCTGAACCACGTGGCGCCCAGCGACACGACGACCACCACGTGGACGATGACCGCGACCAACGCCGTGATGGCCAGCGGGCGATGCGCCACATGCCAGAAACGGAGGATGTTCTGGGTCGCGCCGAGCATCCGGGACTGCTGCACCAGCGCCATTTCCCGATTGGCCAGCCGGAGGACTTCCTTCAGGGCCGCCGCGTCGTCGCGCCGTGCCATGGGGCGGCGCTGCGTGATCTGTCGCCGGAGCGTCGCCGCGGCACGGCGTCGCGCGAGGTCATCGGACACCATCCGTCGCATCGTCTGCCACAATGAGAGGCCGGCGGTTGGGGCGGCATCGGGCGCCAGCAGCCCTTCGACTTCCCTCGCTTCGAGTCCCGAGAGGCCGGCGATGTCGTCGAGCAATTCCTGTCGCTGGACGGCGATTTCCTCGATGGTCAGCTCGACGCCGGCCTGGCTCCGCGGAATGCGGGCGTAGATGTACCGGCCGACGATCCCGCTGGCCCACACGACCATCATCGACCAAAACCCCAGCCCGATGACCCCGCCGAACTGCCAGGTCGCGTGCGCCGCGACGAGGAGCGGCAGGCCGAGCGCGGCCAGTGCGTGCACGTTCAGCCACTTCGAAATGGCGCCGGTGAAGCCGAGCCAGCGGAACTTCTTTCGGAGTGGGTAGAGCCAGAGGAAGAGAAAAATCAGGAGCGCCAGGACACCGGCGCCCTGACCGAGGTACCCCGACGGACGGAGCCAGACATGCAGGGGATCCCGGACCTGTTCCGCCCGGGGCAGCAGGTAGTACCGCATGCCAAACAGGTTGAGCGCTACCAGGAGCACGCCGAATCCGAGGGCGGCGGTCGTCGCCGGCGACCACTTGGCCTTCGCGACCGACCGCCGCGGCACGAGGACGCGAACCTGGGCGGCCTCCCTCGGCGACTCGCGAGTGCGGGACGGCTCGGCGGAGGTCCGGGACGCAGGGGCGGAGTGCGTGATGGGCATCAGTCTTTCGGTCGCATGGATGATGGCCGACTCGCCCCCCGACCCCCGGCAAAACGGGGGCAGCATTGTTGAGCAGATGGGGAAGGGGCCGTAGGAGTACGGAGCTGTATTCAGCAAGGATCCTACCGGAATCTGGTAATCGTGAAGAACAGGCGTAACGAACTGATATGAAAAGAGTTATAGCAGTTCATGTGAGATCGGAATACTCGGGGTATGTATCGTTTCATTGCAGGTGCATCGGGGCGTTTCAGAATAGGGTTGCGAAGTGCCTTTGCAGCCAGCCTCGCAGGCGGGGACAGCTCAGCGCTGCCATATTGCGATCGATCAGGCGGCGTGATCGGTGCATCTGCCGGCGCCGAAGCCCCGAGGGTGGGGGCGAAATGTGACGGGACGCACAAGCAGTCCGCCCGTTCCTCTTGCACCGTGCGGTGCGAATGCCCTTCGGCTCGTGAGTGGCAATGGACCTCCTGATTTACGCTGCCTTTGCGCTATTCCTGATCGGGCCGCTGGCGCTGCACATCCGGCGAACCCGCTCCCGCGAGCGTGCGGCCCTGGCGGCGGCCGAACGCGGGAGCCTCCACTCGGGTGGGCCGCGGGCGCAGCATCCCCACATCGACATCCTCCACTGCATCGGCTGCGGTGCCTGCGTGGACGTCTGCCCCGAGGGCGACGTGCTCGGGGTCATCGCGGGCAAGGCCGCCATCGTCAACGGCCACAAGTGTATCGGGCACGGGCTCTGTGCCGACGTCTGTCCGGTGGGCGCCATCGAGATCGTGATGGCGAATCCGAGCATCAGCGCCGACATGCCGCGCCTCTCCGCCGAGTACGAGACGAATGTCCCCGGCCTCTTCATCGTCGGCGAGCTGGGCGGCCTCGCCCTCATCAAGAACGCCGTCAACCAGGGGCGGGACTGCCTGGATACGATCGCCCGCCGAGTCGCCACCCTGCCGAGCACGCCGGGGGTCCTGGACGTCTGCATTGTGGGCGCGGGGCCGGGCGGGTTGAGCGCGTCGCTGCGCGCGGTGGAACGGGCGCTGAGCTACGTGACGCTGGAGCAGGAGCAGATCGGCGGGACGGTGGCCAAGTACCCGCGGCAGAAGCTGGTGATGACGAGCCCGGTCGAGTTTCCGCTCCACGGGAAATTCAACAAGCTGGAGATCTCCAAGGAGGAGCTGATCGACTTCTGGACCTCGGTGATCTCGAAGGGAGAGGTCGCCGTGCGCACCGGGGAAAAGGTGGAGGCCATCGACCGCGAGGAGGGCGGAGTGTTCCGCATCACCAGCACCGGCGGGACGTTCCGCGCCCGCACCGTGGTCCTCGCCCTCGGCCGCCGAGGCACGCCGCGGAAGCTCGGCATCCCAGGCGAGGAGTTGCCGAAGGTGATGTACGGGCTGATCGAGGCGGAGGCCTACATCAACTCCAGGATCCTGGTGGTGGGCGGCGGCGACAGCGCGGTCGAGGCGGCCCTCGGCCTGGCGTACCAGAAGGGCAACGAGGTGACCCTCTCCTACCGCCAGGCCGAGTTCAGTCGCATCAAGGAGCGGAACGCGAAGAAGATCCAGGAGGCGATGAAGGGAAGGAAGATCCGGGTCTTATTCGAGTCCCAGCCGACGGAAGTCCGGGAGCGGTCGGTGCTCATCGCGACCGGCGGCGGCGTCACCGAGTTGTCGAACGACTGGATGTGGGTGTTCGCGGGGGGCCAACCGCCCAACGCGTTTCTGAAGAAGGTCGGCGTGGCCATGGGCGACCTGGACCTGACCGAGGCGGCGGGGCTCGAGGCCCGGGCGGTGCTGGCGGAACCGCCCCGCACGCAGGATATTGCCTAATCCTCCCAACCGACTGGAACCGCGATGTCCGGCACCCCCGTTACCGTGGTCATCATCTACCGCGCCCAGCCGGGCAAAGGCGCCGCGGCACGGGCGGCCCTGGCTCCGCTGATCCAGACGGTGCTCGCCAGGGAGCCTGACTGCCTCGGCATCACCACGCTGCAGGACGCCGCGGACGACACCCGGTTCCTGCTGTACGAACGCTGGACGAGCCAGGCCGCGTACACCGGGCCGCACATGCGGACCCCGCACATCCAGGCGTTCATCCAGGGCGCAGCCGCCATTTTCGCGGGCCCGCCGGAGATCACGTTCTGGCACGACGAGTCCTCGACCTGACCCGAGGCGGGCCCACCCGTCGGTAGTCCCGGCCGGACAGGAGGGGACAGATGTACGAATCACGCAGAGACCGCCCGCTCCCCATCCGCGCATTTCTCCAGCGCGTCGGCAGGCACTTCGTTGCCGTGCTGCTGCTGCTGGCAGCTTCCCTCGGCGTCGGGATGCTGGGGTACATGCGGTTCGAAGATCTGGCCTGGCGCGACGCCTTCCTCAACGCCGCGATGCTGCTTGGGGGCATGGGGCCGGTCAACGCGCCCCAGACGGACAACGGCAAACTGTTCGCGGGCCTCTATGCCCTCTTTGCCGGCCTCGTCTTCATCTTTTCCGCCGGCGTGCTGCTCGCCCCGCTGCTGCACCGGCTCTTCCATACCCTGCATTGGGATCGATAGTCGAGGGTCCCACCGCCCCGCGCCGACTCCTTCCTGGTCGCCCCGGGCTTTCGGGAATCGGAATTGACGCGCACCACGGAACGCTACGGCGCCATCGCGCAGGCGTTCAGTTCCTACGCCAGCCATCGCGGCGAGGAAACCATTTCGTTCGCCCGCGGGATCAATTCGATCGAGTTGTTCTGGGACGGCAGCCGGTGGTGGATCATGTCGGTCTTCTGGGATTCCGAGCAACCGGAGAATCCCCTCCCACCGGCCTTCGAATAGGCGGACGCCCGATGCAAGTGAAAGTGTTCAATCACGTGGGCCGCCTGGTCGGCCCGGTCGAGTCGGCGCGGGTCGCCAAGACCGACGCCGAGTGGCAGGCGCAACTCACGCCCGAACAGTTCACGATCGCCCGGGGCAAGGGAACGGAAGCGCCACACTGTGGAACGCTCCTCGACAACAAGCGCGACGGCGTGTACGCCTGCCGCTGCTGCGCGCTGCCCCTGTTCGTCTCCGACGCCAAGTTCGATTCGGGCACCGGTTGGCCCAGTTTCTTTCAGCCGCTCGCCGCCGAAAACGTGACGACGCATGAGGACCGGTCGCATGGCATGCGTCGGACCGAGATCCTCTGCGTCCGCTGCGATGCCCACCTCGGCCACGTCTTCGAGGATGGGCCACGACCGAGTGGGCTGCGCTACTGCGTCAACTCGGAATCGCTCGCGTTCGTGGCCCGATCCGACCTCGCCTCGCTCAGCGACCCAGCGGCGGAGTGACCGACGGCGGCGCGAAACCACCGCACGGTGGCGCCCGCGCGGGGCCATCAGTACTTTCCCGAACCCTATGACTCCCACCACGGTGCGCGACCGCGCCCGGCATGCCGTCGCCCCGGCAGCCCTGCCATGACCGACGTCGTCTCCATCCTCGGCGCACGACCACAGTTCATCAAGGCCGCCGTCGTGAGTCGCGCCATGGCCGCGCACGGAGGGGTTCGCGAGCGCCTGCTGCACACCGGGCAGCACTACGACGCCCAAATGTCGGATGTGTTCTTCGACGAACTGGAGCTCCCCGCGCCGGAGTGGAACCTCGGCATTGGCTCCGGGCCGCACGGCCAGCAGACCGGACGGATGCTGGAGGCGATCGAAGAGGTCCTGACGACGACTCGGCCCGACTGGGTCCTCGTCTACGGCGACACCAACTCGACGCTCGCCGGGGCCCTGGCGGCGGCCAAGCTCCATATCCCGGTAGCCCACGTCGAAGCCGGCCTCCGTTCGTTCAATCGAGCCATGCCCGAAGAAATCAACCGCATCGTCACCGACCACGTGGCGTCGCTGCTCTTTGCCCCGACCCCGACGGCGATGGCGCACCTGGCCCGCGAGGGCGTACCCGCTGAGCGCTGCCACCTCGTCGGGGACGTCATGTATGACTCGGTGCTCCATCTGGCCCCGCGCGCCGCTGAACGGAGCGCGCTCCTTGCCCGGGAAGCCCTGCGGCCTGGATCGTACGTGCTGGCCACCATTCACCGTGCGGAGAACACCGATTCGCCCGAACGGCTTGGGCACATTCTCGGGGGCCTCGCCGCCGTGGCGTCGGACGCACCGGTGGTGCTCCCCCTTCACCCCCGCACGCGGGCCATCCTCTCCGCCCAAAGCGCCCTGCGGAAGCTGGCGGCGGATATCCGGGTGATCGACCCGGTGGGCTACCTCGACATGCTCGCGCTGGAGCAGGGCGCCAGGGTGGTGGTGACGGATTCCGGCGGCGTGCAGAAGGAAGCGTTCTTCCAGCGGGTTCCCTGCCTGACCCTGCGCGACGAAACCGAGTGGACCGAACTGGTCGAGGCGGGGTGGAATCAGGTGGTCCCGCCGGTTTCCGCCGACGCGATCGCGGCGGCGATCCGGGCGACCCTCGCCCGGCCTCGTCCCGCGGAGCCGACGCATTCCCTCTACGGGGGCGGGGCGGCGGGCGAGGCGATCGCGGCCCTGCTGACCCAGGGCCGCGCGGTACCGTCTTCCCCCCGCGCCGGGATGTGACCGTGCACAAGCCGCGTGTCTGCCACGTGATATTCAAGCACCGGACATTCGACGGTCGGGTCTTCTTCAAGGAGGCGGCGTCGCTGGCGCGGGCGGGATACGATGTCGTGCTCCTGGTCCCGGGGTTGCCGGGGGGGTGGCTGGGCAGGCGGAAAGACCAGCAGGTGGCCGGATCCGCGCCGTTCGTCCGGGAGGGCGTGCGCTTTGAGAGCTATCCCTATCGCCGCTGGATTCCGAAGAATTTCGGCCTCCGGTTTGCCGTCTGTCGCCGGGACATCCTCGCCGCGCTGGAGCGGATCCAACCGGACGTCTGCCACTTTCACGAGGACGACATCACGCTGGACGTGGCCGCGGAGCTGAAGCTGCGGCTTCCACGCACGAAGCTCATCATCGACTACCATGAATTCTACCTGCATCAGCTGCGGGTCTCCGAACACAAGCAGCAGGTGCTGCAGCATTTCGTCGTCACCGAGAATCGGGTGCTGGCCTCCGCCGACGGAGTCATCACCGTGAGCGATTTCATCAGCGAGTACTATCGCACGCTCACGGACAAGCCGGTCGTCACGGTCATGAACAGCCAATCCGCTCGTCTCTTCCCTGCCGGCGAGGCCGCGCTCCCCTCCGACGGTACGTTCTGGGTGGTCCACGAGGGGCGCCCGACGTTTGATCGCGGACTGCGGCTGATCGTGGAGGCGGCGCGCCTGCTCCGCTCCCCCCAAGTCCGGTTCCTGGTGATCGGCGACCTTCCTCCGGCCGAATCGGAATGGTTCGCAGCCCAGACGACGGCAGACGGCACGGCGGAACGGTTCCACTTCACGGGGTTCCTGCCGTATCAGGAGGTGCCGGACTGGTTGCGCTGCGGACACGCCGGGCTCTGCCTCAACGAGACGCCGAATGCGCTGACCGGCACTCCCAACAAGTTCTTCAACTACCTTCGATTCGGCCTGCCGATCCTCACCCTGGCACATCCCGTCATGGGTCCCCTGGTCCAGGGCGCCGACTGCGGCGTCGTCCTCGCCAGGCCCGGCGTCCCACGCGCGCTGGCCGACATCATCGACCGCCTCGCATCGGACCCCGCCCGCGTGGCGAAGATGTCCGCGGCTGCGACAAGGTTGTTCACCGACGAGTTGAACTGGGAGCGGATGGAGGAACGCCTCCTTGGCCTCTACCGCGAAGTGCTGGCGGCCGATGCGGATTAAGTACTTCCACCACGGTCTCTGGCCGAGCCCATCCCCCAGCACGACCTTCGTCACTTGGAACGCCTTCGGGTTTGCGGAGCTCGGCGCCGACTTTGAGCTCCTGACCGTCGCCAACACCTCCGAGCCGATCGCTCAAGTGCTGGAACAGGAGTTCGGCATTCCCACCCCCGTGCCCATGCGGCTGCTCGGTGCGGGCCCGTTCCGCCGCTCCCACCGCGTCGTGCACGTCCTGGCGTTCTGGCGCCTCCTCTTCGCGAGCTGGGACGTGCTCATGACCCGCAATCTCGGGTTCCTGCCGTGGGCATTGCTGTTGCGAGGCCTCCGCGGGGGTCGGGTCATCTTCGAGTCGCACGACTTCTACGTCGACGCCACCCTGCGCGACGACCCCAGCGGTCGCTCGGCGGAAAAACAGGGGCGGCGTGAACGCCGGTGGCTCCCGCGGGTGGACGGCGTCGTCTGCGTTTCCGAACCGCAACGCCAGTACTACTTCCAGAGCTTCCCGACTCAGCGGTTCTTTACCGCCGTCAGCGGCGTAAAACCCTCGAACCGCCGCGGGGCCCGGCGGAGCGGCGGGGGAGCCACGATCGGATATCTCGGCAGTTTCGATGCGGACCGCTACGACCTCGACCTGGTGCTCCGGTCCATCGGCCTGGTCGAGGTGCCCGGCTGCCGGCTCCTGATGGTCGGCGCCCGAAACGCCGCAGAAGCGGAAGCGATGCGCGAACGCGCAGTGTCCCTGGGGGTCGGGGACCGTGTCGAGGTGTCGGCGTGGCGGTCGCCGCGCGAGCTCGAGGCGATCAAGGCCCGCCTCGATCTCGGACTGGCGCCCCTGGCCATCACGCCGCGCAACCGAATCGGCACCCCGCTGAAGGTGCTCGAATACCTGGCCTACGGCATCCCCACGGTGGCCAGCGACCTGCCCGGCATCCGGTACCTCCTCGATGCGGGTCCGTGCGGGCTGGTGGTCGAGGCGACCCCGGAGTCGTGGGCTGCCGGCATCACCCGGGTCCTCACCGAACCGGCGCTCGCCGCATCGCTCTCATCCGCGGCCCTGATCCGCGCGACGGAATTGTCGTGGGGGCGCCGAGCCGGTCGCATCCTGGAGTTCCTCGGTCGTCGGTAGTCTGGACGCAGACGCCGGGAGACCCTACCTTGCCCTAGCCCATGACCGCCCCGCCTCCTCCCGCCCAAACGTCGCAGGCCACCGTCGCCCGCATCCTCTATATGAGCCTCGGTGCGAGCGCGGGTGCGCTCGCCGTGCTCGCGTGGCTGCTCCGCGGCCGCCTCGCGCTCCCGGGCGAAGCCGGGAGCGCAGTCAGCTTCGCCGCCTACGCCCTCGCCGCCTCCGGGCTCCTCGCCGGACTGGCCTTTCGCCGCCTGATTCCGGAGCGCGCCGCCTCGCAGGATCTCGACGCGTGGTGGCGTCAGCACCTGCCGAAGGCCGTCGCCGTGTGGGCCATCGGCGAGGGCACGGTGCTGGTAGGCGCGCTCGTCCTGGTGGTGGGCGGACAGGCGATCGCCGCCTTCGCCGTCGTCCTCGCCGGATTCGGCGTCTTGATGGCCACCGCTCCCGGACGACTCGCCCCCTAGCACTGGCCACATCGCCACCGCCCCCCTTCACTGACCGGACTCCCATGCCCCCCCGCTCCTACGACTTCCTGACCCGCCTCCTCGACGCCCCTGGACCATCCGGCTTCGAGGCCGCCCCCGCGCGGCTCTGGCGCGCCGAGGCCGCCGACTTTGCCGACGACGTGCGCAGCGACGTCCACGGGAACTGCTACGCCACCCTGAACGGTGGCGCCTCCCCGCGCATCATGTTCGCCGGCCACCTCGACGAAATCGGGTTGATGGTCGTCCACGTGGATGATGACGGCTTCCTCTCGTTCGCCGGCATCGGTGGGTGGGATCCGCAGGTCTTCGTCGGTCAGCGGGTCACCCTCCTCGGCCACGCCGGCCCGGTGGACGGCGTCATCGGCAAGAAGGCGATTCACCTGATCGAGAAGGACGACCGGGAAAAGGTCTCGAAGGTGGAGGACCTGTGGGTGGACATCGGCGCGAGGAACCGGAAGGAGGCGCTCACCCGGGTCAAGGTCGGCGACCCCGGTGTCCTCACGTCGAACGTCCTGCGACTTCCCAACGGGCGACTCTCCAGCCGCTCGCTCGACAATCGCATCGGCGCCTACGTCGTGCTGGAAGCGTTGCGGCTCCTGGCAGGCAAGCGCCTGGCGGCGCAGGTGACGGCAGTGGGAACGACGCAGGAGGAGATCGGCTATACCGGGGGCGGGGCGCGCACCAGCGCCACCGAACTGGACGCGCAGGTCGCCATCGTGGTGGACGTGACGCACGCGACGGACTATCCCGGAATCGACAAGCGGCGCCACGGAGACTACAAACTCGGGGGAGGACCGGTGCTCAGCCGGGGTAGCGCGGTCAACGCCGCCGTCTTCGAGCAGCTGGTGGCTGCCGCGGAGAAGGAAAAGATCCCGTACGCTGTCGAGGCCGCGCCGCGCATGACCAGCACCGACGCCGACCACATCTTTACCGCCGCCCGCGGGGTGGCGACCGGCCTGGTCAGCGTGCCGCTGCGGTACATGCACAGCCCCAATGAGCTGGTGCAGCTGGAAGACCTCGACCGGGCCGCCCGGCTGCTGGCGGCGTTTGCCCGATCCGTCAAACCCGGCACCGGATTCGCCCCGCAATAGGTCACCGCGCGCTCAGCCGCCCGACAATCCTCGCTCGGCGGCGCTGCGGACCGCCTCGTCGGCGTCGCGCAGCAGGTCCTGCAGCGCGCCCGCCGCCGCCGGGCCCCCGGCCAGCGCCAGTCCCTCGACCGCCGCCAGCCGCGCGGCGGCAGACTTCCGCGCCAGCAGCCCCTTGGCGGGCGCGGCGGCGGCACGCAGCACCTGCACCGCCTCCGCCGTCCCCACCCGGCCGAGGGCAAGGTGCATCTCGCGCAGCACGTCGGCATGCCCTTCCTCGGGCAGCCGAACCGCGATCGACATGACCAGCCCCCGCCCCCAGTCGCCGTCGATTCCCTGGGCCACCTGCAGGCGCACCATCGGCTCGACGTCATTCAGCAGCCGCCGGAGCGCCTCGAGCGCATCCGTCGATCGGATCTTGCCGAGGGCGCCGGCCACGGCCCGCCGCACCCGCTCGTCGCGGTGCTGCGATTGCTCCGCGAGGGGGCGAACCGCGCCGGTCAGCCGCAACTCCCCGCACAGTTCCGCCACGTTGCGCACCACGAACCAGTCCGGATGATGCAGCCGGTGGACGATGCGTTCCGTCCCGGTCTCCATCTTGGTGAGCACGGAGAAGTACCCCCGGCGCTCTCCCAGCGTCGGCGCGGCGGTGAGCAGCTCCAGCAGCGCCTCGACAGCTTCCGCGTCCATGCGCTTGAGGACGGCGGTGGCTTCGACCCGTCGGGCCTCCGAGAGCGCGGCACGTGCGATGTGCTGAAGGGCGGATTTCGGGAGGACACGCCGCAGGGCCACCGAATAGCGCCGGCGGCGGCTCTCGTCCACCTCCAGTCCCTCGAGACGAAGGAGTTCCGTCACGACGCTCAACAGTTCATCCCACTCCTCGCGACGATAGGCGAGGTCCGCCTGGACCTCGATGTCACGAAGCTGGTCGTAGCCCGGCTGGTCGCGACGGACCTGCACGCCGGGATCATTCAGCGACGCCAGCAGTGCCGGCGGAGGTGGGGGAAGCGGGGCTGAGGTGCCGCCGATCGGCGCGCTCAAATGGTCGAGGGTCCGGGTATCGCTCGATTTCGGGAGTTGGCGAGGACCGTCCACCTGGATGGCGAGCGCCGCCTCGACCGGCAGACGCCGGACAAACGACTCTACCGTCGCCTCGCCTGTGGGTTCCGTGGCCAGCATCCGCACCACGGCCAGGAGATCCGCCGGCTTCACACCGGCCAGGACCCGGATGCTCCCAATGCCATGGGTGTGGAACCGGACCCGTACCTCTCCCCCGCCAGGCAGCCCGTGCGGGAGGGGCGTGCCGTCGAGGATGATCCCCTTTACGTCGACCGAAATCGTGGCACCCGCCGGCTCAAGCACCGCGTACAGGTCGCGGAAGGCCGCCTTCAGCTGGTCGCGGTCGGTCAGGTCGTGCTCGAGCAGTTCGAGCATCCGTGCCAGCGCGGCCACGATCGAGGAGGGAGCTGTCATGCCTCAAGCGTCCGGGTCTTGGGGTAAGAAGTCAAGAGTGGTGCCAGTGATTGGATGGCTGGGCGGACGCCGTCCATGCCGAGCCGACGGGCCAGCTCCAGAAGCGGCGGCGCTGGAAAGTCTGGGTGGTGCCCCAGGAGCTCCAGGAGTGGGCAGTCGTGGGCCACCCGTCCTTCCCCGAGCACGATGGCGCGGTCGAGAACGGCGGCGGCAAAGCCGAGGTCGTGCGTCACCGCCAGGACAGCGGTGCCTGCCGCCCGCCGTGCGGCCACCACCTCGGCCACCCGCGCCCGGGCCGACCGGTCGAGGCCCGCGGTCGGCTCGTCGAGGATCAGGAGCTTGGGTGTGACGACCAGCGCCGCCGCAAGCGCCACCAGTCGTCGGGTCGGCTGGGGCAGATCGTAGGGATGATGGTCGGCGACCGAGGCCAGCCCCAGTTCGCCGAGGACTCCGTCGACCGCTTCACGACGCCGCGCAGGGGACCACCCCAGGCGCTCGGGGCCGAACGCGACTTCGGCACGCACCGTCCGCGCGAAGAGCTGGGCCTCAGGATTCTGAAACAGATACCCGGCCGCCACGGCAAGGTCTTCCGGACGGCGGCCGGCGGTGTCGTATCCGGCGGTGACCACCCGCCCGGCGCCAGGGTGCAGGAGCGCCATGGCCAGGCGCGAGAGAGTGGTCTTCCCGGCGCCGTTGGCGCCGAGGATCGCCACCCCCTCGCCTGCGCCGACCTGCAGCGACACCCCGTCGAGCACCGGCGCACTTCCGTAGGCAAACCGCACCTGATCCATCCGCAGCGCCATCACCGCGTCCACCGGGCCACTCCCTCGTCCACCGTCAGCGGGTGCGGCGGCGCATCCCCGGTCGCGCGGGAGAGCCCGCCGATGGTGGTCGATGCCCCGCCCTGCTCCCACACTGGTGCGCCACGGAGAATCTCCCGCGGGGTCCCCTCCAGCACGGGACGCCCTCCGGCAAAGACGAGCAGGCGGTCCGCCACCGAGTGCAGCCCGTCGGTGTCCTCGCTCGCGATGATCACGGTCGCGCCCCGCGCTGCTTCGCGCCGGATTAGTTCGTGGACCAGCGTCTGGCCCGCGGCATCGAGCGCCGAGGTCGGCTCGTCCAGCAGCCATAGTTCCGGCTCGAGCACCAGCATGGCGGCGATGACTGTTCGCTGCATTTCGCCCCCCGACAGCGTCCCGGGATCCCGCGCGGCGAGGTGCGCGATGCGCAGCGCCGCCAGCGCGCGCTCCACCCCGACGCGAATCCGTTCCCGCGGCCATCCAAGATTGGCGGGCGCGAAGGCCACCTCCTGTGCCACCGTCTCGGCGATGCCCGAAAGCTGGGTCGCCGGCGAGGACAGGACGAGCGCCACCCGTCCCCGCAGCGCCGTACCCGATGCCGGGGCGGCTGGATCGAGTCCGAGCGTGACGACCGCTCCGCTCCGTTCGCCGCCGGTGTGGCCCGGCGCCAGCCCGGCGGCGACAAGTAGCGCGGTGCTGGTGCCGGCACCGAGCGCCCCGGTGAGCCAGGTGACCGTCCCCGCTTCGGCCCGAACCGAGCATCGTTGCAGCGCCGGCGCCGGCGCGCCGGGGTACGTGAAGCCGACGTCCTCCAGGGAGAGGGCGCTCACCTGAGCAGTCTCCAGAGCACCGCCGCCACCGCCGCGGCGCCCGCCAGCCAGCGCACCGCCCGACCGCCGGCGCCGTCGTGAGGGGGATCCAGCGGCGTTCTCCCGGTGACCCCGGTGGCGCAGCGGGTCTCCAGCGCGAATCCGCGCTCATCCACCTCGGCGAGCGCGCCCAGCAGGAGCGGAAAGGTGACTGGCCCGATCGCACGCACCCGGTTGAGGGGGCTTCCACGCAGCCGGAGTCCCCGGCTCCGTTGGGCGTCGAGGATCGCGAGCGCGCGCGCGCGAAACCGGGGAAGCGCCAGCAGGGTGGCCACCACGAGGTAGGCCGAGGAGAATGACCAGCCCCGTTCGGCCACCGCATCGACGAACCGCGCGGGGGAGAACGAGGCGTAGAGGGCCAGCGACGCCGTGGTGATGGCCCCGAGTCGCGACCCCTGCGTCGCGGCGAGCGCGAGGCCGTCGCGAGAGAGCGAGAGCCCCGCCACGACCACGCGGCCGCCCTCGCCGAGCACGCCGTGCAGGAGGAAAAGAAAGAGCCAGAGCGGCGCGAGCGGCACCAACGCCCGGAGCGCGGCGCGCCCGACCCCGGCGACGCCGACGACCAGGACCGTCGCGGCATAGAGGGAGGTCGCCGCCGCCGGCCCGGGTGCCGCCACCGCGACCACCGCCACGCAGCAGGTGAGCACGAGCGGGGTGAAGGGGTGCAGCCGGTGGGCGAGCGCGCCGGGTGCGGGGCTCACCGCCCGGCGGCCCGCGCGGCGCGGGGAAAACGCCCGATCAGCCGGTTGGGGAGCGAACGGACCAGCACGCCGACGACGAGAAAGGCGGCGGCCTTGTCCACCAGGTCGAGCGCGAGGCTCGACGCGGTGACCGCGGCCGGGAGCGAGAAGCCGATCTGCCGGAGCACGGTGACGACCGCCGTGGTCCCGGTGGCGGTCACCCCCTTGAACAGCACTGTAACTGATGACCGAGGAGAGTGCGCCAGCCACCAGGCCGGTCAGGAGGCCCCAGGCGAGGCTCCGGCCCCCGGAGCGAAACCCCGCCTGGGCAGCAGCCGCCCCGGCGAGCACCGCGATCACCACCTGGATCAGTCCGAACGGAATCCACTGATATCCGTTGATGAGGCCAAAGAGCACCTGCCCGATGGCGCCCACCACGATGCCGACTGCGGGGCCGGCGAGCACCGTGGCGAGGATCGTCCCGATGGAATCGAGATAGAGGGGAAGCCCCATCGCGTTGACGAGACCCCCGACGACCAGATTGATGGCGATCGCGGCGGGAATGAGGGCCAGAAGACGAGCGTTCACGGAACTCCGGAGGTGGGAGGCGGGGGCGGCGGCACCTTGGGTTCAGGCCCTCCCCGGGGTTAGAATCTTAGATGTTCGCACCACCCCGGCAACCCTGCCAGTTTCCAACATTCGAGCCCCTCGTGACCCGCCAACTCGTTCGGTCCTCCCTCGGTGTCCTTCTCGGCGTCCTGCTGGTCGCACCCGTCGCCGCCCAGACTTCCACTTCTTCGCTCGACCAGGCCGCCAAGCGCGCCCAGACCGACGTGAAGGTCCTCGCCGCCGACGAGCTCGGTGGCCGCCTCACCGGCACTGCCGGCGCGGACTCGGCCGCGGCGTACGTCGCGCGGCGCTTCGCGCAGATCGGGCTGCAGCCCCCCCCGGGCGGATGGTTTCAGCCCTTTACGGTCTCCAAGGACGCGCCCGCGGTGCAGCACGCCAATCTCGGCGAGCTGCACGGGAAAAACGTGATCGGGATTGTCCCGGGACGTGACCCGGTGCTCCGCAACGAGACCGTCATCGTCGGGGCGCACTACGATCACCTGGGTCTCGGCGGCTTCGGCGCGCTCGACCCCGACAGCACCGGGCGGGTGCACAACGGCGCCGACGACAACGCCTCCGGCACCGCCGCGCTGCTGGCCATCGCCACACGCCTCCAGGCCGCACCCACGGCGCGGACGATCGTGTTCATCGCGTTCAGCGGCGAAGAACTCGGCCTGCTCGGCTCCGACTACTACGTGAAGCACCCGATCTATCCCCTCAGCGCCACCGAGGCCATGATCAACCTGGACATGGTCGGCCGACTGACCAACGACAAGCTCATCGTCTACGGCACCGGCACCGCGACCGAGATCCCCGCGCTGCTCGACTCGCTCAACTGGTACGCGAAGTTCGACCTTCGTCCGCAGCCCGAGGGCTACGGCCCGAGCGACCAGACCTCCTTCTACGCCGCCAAGATCCCGGTGCTCCACTACTTCTCCGATTTGCACGGCGACTATCACCGCAGCACCGATGACTGGGAAAAGATCAACGCCAAGGGACTGGTGCGCATCGCCGACTTTGCCGCGGCCATGGCGACGGCGCTCGGCAACCGGCCCTCGCGCCTGACCTTTATCGACGTGCCGCCGCCGGCCCCGAAGGGCGGCGCGGCAGCCACTCCCGGCTACGGCGCCTACCTCGGCACGGTCCCCGACATGGCCTCCGGTGAGAGCGGCGGGGTACGCATCACCGGCGTGTCGAAGGGGAGTCCTGCGGAACTGGGCGGCATGCAGGGCGGCGACATGATCACCAAGATCGGCGACTACGACGTCCCCGACCTGGCGGGCATGACCGACGCACTGCGCGCCTACAAGCCGGGCGACAAGGTCGTCATCGTCGTCATCCGCGACGGCAAGACGATCGGCCTGGACGTCACGCTGGGTAAGCGCGGCGGATGAGCGGGACCGTGCTGGACGCGGAGCGCCTTGTCGCGGCGCTCCGCGGCGCATTCACTCACGAGGCCGGCCGGCAGGGACTGCTCCAACTTGCCGCCGACCGGATCCGTGAGGCCGGCCCGCCGTACACGTCGGTGTACCTCTACATGCTCCACGGCTCGGAGCTGGTGCTCGAGGCCTGGAGCGGCCGGGAGACCGACCACACCCGCATTCCCGTGGGCAAGGGCGTGTGCGGCACCGCGGTGGCCACCGGCGAGGACCAGAACGTCGGCGACGTCCGCGCCGTCGGGAACTACCTCGCCTGCAATCTCGAGACCCGCTCGGAACTGGTGGTACTGATCCGTCGCGGCGCCGCCATTCTCGGACAGATCGACGTTGATAGCGACGTCCTCAACCCGTTCACGCCGGCGGAAGAGGCCGCGGTCCGCCAGGTGGCGGACGCCCTCGCCGTCCTGCTGTGAGCGCCGGGCCCTTCTCCCGCCGTCCCGTCGCCCTTTTCGCCGGCCACCGCGTCCCGATCGCCAAGTACCTGGCCGAGCGGGTGGAGCACGTCGTGACGGTGCACGCGAATCCGGCGGAGGAGCCGCGTGCCGCCTGCGGCTGAGACCTGCACCCGGGACGTTCGCGGCGTCACGCTGTTCGAGCGCCGGGTCGGCAGCGGTCCTCCCACGGTGGTCCTGCACGGCGGCCCCGGGGCACACCACGACTATCTCCTCCCGGGATTCGATGCGTTGGCCACCGGCCGGACGCTGGTCTACTACGACCAGCGCGGCGGGGGACGATCGGCCGTGCCCCGCGAGGTGCCGGTCGGCTGGCGGGAGCAGGTGGCGGACCTCGAGACCCTTCGGCAACGCTGGGGAATGGAACGGCTGACGCTCGCGGGATACTCCTGGGGCGGGCTCCTCTCCCTCCTCTATGCCACCGAACACCCCGACCGCATCGAGCGTCTCGCCCTCGTGTCCCCCGCCCCCGCGTGGCGGGCAGGCCGGGCCGAATTCGAGCGTCGACTCTCGACGCGCACCATGGCACCGGCGCTTCAGGAAGCGCGCGCCGCCCTCCGGGCCAGTGGACTGCGGGAACGCGAACCGGAAGCCTACCAGCGCCGGGTGTTCGAGCTCTCGGTGGCCGGCTATTTCCACGACCCCGCCAAGGTGTCCGGGCTCACCCCCTTCCGGGTAACCGGCCGCACGCAGCAGGAGGTGTGGGAGAGCCTCGGCGACTACGACCTGCGCCCCGCGCTCGCGAGGCTGCGCGTCCCCGCCATCGTCCTGCACGGCGACGACGACCCGATACCGGCGGCGTCGGCCCGCGCCCTTGCCGACGCCCTCGGCGCGCCCTTCCATCTCCTTGCCGGTTGCGGGCACGTGCCCTATGTCGAGGCGCTGGACGAGTTCCGCGCGCTGCTCGACGCATTTCTTCCCTGATCGTCGGTTGCGCCCCGGCCCGGGCGACCGCATCCTTCGCCCCATGACCCTCGAACCACCGCGCAGTCGCATTGCCCTCGTGATCGGCTCCGGCGGCGTCAAGTGCGCGGCGGCGCTCGGCCTCCAGCAGGCGCTCCACGAGGAAGGGATCGAAATCGACCTGGTCGTGGGGTGCAGCGGTGGCGCCATGTATGCGGCGGCCGCGGCACTCGGCTGGACCGTCGGCGAGACCATCGACCTCACCATGCAGCTCTGGACGCGCGAGACCACCTCGCGTCCGCGACGGATGGCGCTGCTTCGCGCCGCCTTCCCCCGCCTCTTCGGGTTCTCGACCGACTTTTCGTTTCGCGACGACCGCCTCCTCAACGCGCGGCTCCAGGCGGCGTTCGGGGCGCGCACCTTCGCCGACACGCAGATTCCCCTCTACATCACCGCCACCGATTTCCACACCGGCTCCCAGGTCGTGCTGGCCGAGGGGCTCCTCTGGGAGGCGATGCGCGCCAGCGTGGCGATCCCGTTCGTCTTCGCACCGAAGCGGATCGGCGAGCGCCTCCTGATGGACGGTTTCCTCTCCGATCCCTTGCCGGTCAACGTGGCCATCCAGGAGCGCGCCGGCGTGATCCTGGCGATGGGATTCGAGAGTCCCTATCTCCGCCGGTTCACGAGTCCCATGCGCCTCGGGCTGCAATTGACCAGCGTGATGTCCAATAACCTCCTCCGTTCCCGCTTCGCCTTTCACAACCTCACCCACTTCACCGAGGTGATTCCGATCCTGCCGGAGTTCAGACAGCCGGTCGGCATCTTCGACACCGCGAAGATTCCCTACGTGATCGAGGAGGGGCGGCGGGCGGCGATGCCGCACATCCCCTATATCCGCAAGCTGATGGCGGAGGTACCGGCGTGAGCGGCCACCCTCCCGACGCCCCTGCGCAGATCCTGGTCGTGGACGACGTCGAGATGAACCGCGACCTCCTGGCGCGGCGCGTCCGACGGCTGGGGCACGAAGTGCTGATGGCGGAAGACGGCGTGCAGGCGCTGGCGGCGCTGGGCGCCCGCCCGGTGGACGTCGTCCTGCTGGACATCATGATGCCCAACATGAACGGCTACGAGGTCCTGGAGGCGATGGCGGCCGACGAACGGCTCCGCCAGATCCCGGTCATCATGATCTCCGCCATCGACGAGAGGGAGAGCATCGCGCGGTGCATCGAACTCGGCGCCGACGACTACCTCCCCAAGCCCTTCGATCCCCTGATCCTGCAGGCCCGCCTCGGCGCCTCGCTGGCCCGCAAGCGCCTCCGCGAACGGGAGCAGATCTACCAGCGGAGCCTGGTCCGGGAGCTCGAGATCGGCCGGGAGATCCAGGCGCATTTCCTCCCCGCCACCCTCCCGAC
Organism: uncultured Gemmatimonadales bacterium; assembly: GCA_963705985.1. Classification (GTDB taxonomy): domain Bacteria; phylum Gemmatimonadota; class Gemmatimonadetes; order Gemmatimonadales; family GWC2-71-9; genus SPDF01. The sequence continues at coordinate 103,908 of CAVPLK010000004.1, forward strand.
GATGAGCGGGTTCGAATTCGCGGCGCGACTCCGCTCGGCCAAGATGGTCGGCGGGGATTTCTACGATCTCTTTCCGCTCGGCGGGGGGCGGGAGATGGTGGCCGTGATCGGAGACGTCTGCGACAAGGGGGTCGGTGCCGCGCTCTTCATGGCGCTGTTCCGAAGCCTGCTCCGCGCGCTGGCGGAACAGTCGGACGGCGCCCGCTGGAACGACCGGGGCGCCGGTCAGGAGCGGCGGCGCGAGACCGGTCCCCGAACCGCGGCCGTCACCGGACACCTGCTGCGCACCATCACGCTCGCCAACGACTACGTGGCCGGCACCCACAGCCAGTCCAACATGTTCGCCACCGTGTTCTTCGCCATCGTCGATGGGGACTCGGGGCTGGTCCAGTACGTCAATGCCGGTCAGGAGCCGCCGGTGATCGTGGGGCCCCACGGCGTGCGCCAGCTTCCCCCCACCGGCCCGGCGCTCGGCCTGATGCCGGGCCTCCCGTTCACGGTCGGCCAGACGACCCTCGCCCCAGGCGAAACGCTGGTCGCCTGGACCGATGGTGTCACGGAAGCCCGGACCGGCGTGGGAGACGAGCTGTTTGGGGAGGGACGGGCGCTGGAGACGGTACAGGCGCCGACTGGCTCGGCGGAAGGCATGCTCGACGGGCTGCTCGCCGCGGTCGATCGATGGGCGGGCAGCGCCGAGCAGTCGGATGACATCACCCTCCTGGCCGTGCGCCGCCTCCCGGAAGGCTCCTAGCCGCCGAAGCTTGCCACCGCCGCATCGACGTCGGGAAAGAGCTTGAGGATGCTGGTGAACCCGCTCAGCTCCAGCACCTTGCGCACATTGTCGCGCACCGCCGCCAGGCGGACATCCCCGCCCCGGCTCCGCGCGTCCTTGACCACCGCCAGCAAGACGCGCAGCCCGGCGCTGCTGGTGTAGTCCACTCCCGCCAGCGACACGACCATCTGGTGGCCGCCCTCCGCCACCTCCCCCCCGAGCACCCGGCTCAACTCTGCCGCCGTCAATCCATCGACGTTCCCGTTCACCCCGGCGACGGTCACCTGTCCGCGTCGTTCGACTTCGATTTGCATGGCGCTTTGCCCCAGCGTAGTGGAAGAAGGCGATCCGGTCGGCCCGAACCGCTTGATCATGGTCAGTTCGTTGCCCCGCTCACCGAGGGCGCGGTGCCGTACCTCGTCCATCAGCTTCCCGACCAGGTGCCATCCCAGCCCGCCGATCCGTCGGTCCGCCCACCCTGCCGCGAGGTCCGGCGCCGGCGCCTGCACGGGATCAAAGGGCGTCCCTTCGTCCAGCACGGTCAACGTGAGCGCGCCGGGTTCGACCCGCGCCCGCAGCACCAGCGGCCCCGGCGTGCCGCCCGGATATGCGTGGTTGATCACGTTGATGAGCACCTCTTCGGCGGCGAGGCGCACGTCATGCTGCCCCTCGTCGTCGGCCCCCGACTCCCGCGCGGCATGCGTCGCGACCTCGAGGAGGTCGGCCAGCGCGTCAAGGCGCGCCGTGGCGTGGACCACGCGGACGAGGGTCACCGGCTATTTCGGACGGCCGCAGGCCTGCAGCGGAGCCGGCGTCAGCCCGTAATAGACCCGGAACGCTGCCGAGTCAGCCGCCGGGGTGGTCCCGAGAAATCTCGCCGGCGCGGCCGGGGCCTCGAGGCAGAGATCGCCGACGCGGACCGGAAACCGGGTCCGGAGACGCGACTCCGCCGCCGACGATTCCGACGCGACCGGCACCGCCACGCCTGAGGCCCTGGCCGCGAAGAGCGCCGTGGCCGCGCTGAGGTCCTTCTTCTTGCTCACCTGGGTCTGCCCGCCCGCGAGCCGCAGGCCGACCAGCCGAAGGGAGTCCGACCGCACCTCCGCCACGCCGACCAGGAGCACCCGCATCGGCGACCGCTTCTTCCCGACCAGCGTCAGCTCGACGAGCGCACCCCCGTCCGCAGCCCACACCGATGCGGAGCGGGCCGAGAGATCCGACACCTTGCCGGCGCACCCCGGCTTGGCAGCGCAGGGCTGATACCCCGCCAGTGCGGCCTCGATCGGATCCGCCAGCCCCGAGGCGGGCACATCGACAGTCAACGGTGCGTCGAGGTTCTGCAGTGGCGAGGTGCCGAGGGCCGCCGCCAGCGCATTGCGGACGCTGGCCACCTTGACCGTGGCCCGGAGGCGCTGCTCAACCGAATCCCTGCCGCCGGCGGTGCCCGCCCGCGCGGTAATCGAGGCCGCGACCGAATAGCGCCCTGCGCCCGGGAGCGCGGCCACGAGTGCGGAGCCCATCGGTACGGTCGGGTACTTCTCACCAGCGGAGTCGGTCACGCTCAGTGCCCATTCTCCACCCGTCGCGCCCGTCGTTTCGATGACCAGCCGATCCAGGTCGGCTGCCCCGCCGCCGAGGGTCATCCACGCCTGGCCCCGCGCCATCGTGGCCGCCTGGGCTTCCGTGGCGTTCAGGGTCGTGCAACTGAGCGTCGCCTTGGTGCGCCAGAAGCCGCGACGCGCCGTCGCCGTGGCATTGAGCGTGAATCCCACGCTGCCTTTCCCTGCCTCCGGCGTGACCACCACCGCCGAGCGCGCCGTCGAGGCGCGCCAGTCGGTGCCGCACGCCTTGTCCTTTTCATCGCCGGTGGCCTCGCCCTTGAGCTCGAAGACCTGCCCACGCGTGCCGGCCACTTCCCGGAAATACCGGGTGCTGGTCGCGGCGGTGGCCGAGCCGTCGACCCACCCGTTGCCGGTTGCGGTGCCCTCGAACGAGGGCGCCGCCGCGGTGTTCACCGCAACGGACGGCACCGTGGCCGGCGGGGCGGCCGGCGTCGGCGCCTCGGAGGGCGTGGGGCTGCCGCTGCTGCACGCCAGCGCGCCGAGCAGGGCCAGGGAGGCGACATGTGGACGACGAAACGATGCGGTCAAGGAGTCGCTCCAAGAAGGGTGGTGATCTTCAGCAGCAACCGGTCCATCTCGACCGGCTTGGTGTCGTAGTCGTTGCAGCCCGCCTCGATGGCGCGTTCCCGGTCGCCCGCCATCGCGTGGGCCGTGAGCGCGATGACGCGGACGTCGGCAATGTCGGGATCGGCGCGCAACCGACGGGTGGCCTCCCACCCGTCGATCCCCGGGAGGCTCATGTCCATCAGGACGAGGTCGGGCCGCTCCGAGCGCACCAGCTCCAGGCCGCGCTCGCCGTCCTCGGCCACGACGACCGTGTATCCGCGACGGGTCAGCCGGCGGGAGAGCATGTCCCGGTTCAGTTCGTTGTCTTCCACCAGCAGGATCTTCGCCACCGCCTAACCCTCCCCTGCACCGGACTCCAACAACAGGCGCTTCATTTCCGCCACCAGTGCGTCGCTGTCCAGGTGATCCTTGTCGAACACCCGCGCCACGTGGGTGGAAAGATGTTCACGCTCCTCCGCAGTCAGGTCATGCGCCGTCACCACGACCACCGGGACCTGCTCGCCACCCTCCCGGCCACGCAGCGCCGCCAGGAATTCGAATCCGTTCATTTCGGGCATCATCAGGTCGAGGAGAATGAGGTCCGGCAGCCCGCGCCCGAGGGCTTCGAGCCCTTCCCGCCCGTTCCGCGCCTCGTTCACCTCCCATGACTCGCCGCGCAGCAGCTCCCGCATCCGGTCGCGCGCCGCCTCATCGTCGTCGATGACGAGCGCCCGGCCGCCCCCTTCGTGCCGGAACCGGCGGATGACCCGGATCAGGCGCTCCCGGTCGACCGGCTTGGTCAGGTACTCGGACGCACCGAGCGAGAACCCCAGGTTCTTGTCGTCGATGATGGTGAGCATGACGACCGGGATCCTGGCCAGTTCGGGATCGGCCTTGAGGGTCCGCAGCACATTCCACCCGTCGCTGCCGGGCATCATCACGTCGAGCGTGATGACGGCGGGCTTCAGCTGGCGCGCCAGCTCAATGCCCTCCTCGCCGCTCAGCGCCGGGATGACGGCGATCCCTTCCTTCTCGAGGGTGCGGCGCACCAGGTCGTGCATCGCCGGGTCGTCGTCGATGACCAGCACCATCCCCTTCGGGCCCGCCAGCAGCGCCACGTGGTCGCTGGTCACCGGGCGCGCCACGACCTCGGCCGGCAGCACCAGGGTGAAGGTGGACCCTTCGCCCTGCACGCTCTCCACCGTCACCGTCCCGCCCATCAATTCGGCAAAGCGCTTCGTGATGGTCAGCCCCAGCCCGGTGCCGCCGTACTTGCGGGTCGTGGAAGCGTCAGCCTGCGTGAAGGGCTGAAAGAGCCGGGCCACCTGCTCCGGCGTCATCCCGATGCCGCTGTCCTGCACGGCCATCCTCACCCACCGCTGTCCGTCAGTCACCTCGGCCCGGACGCGCAGCGTCACGGTGCCACCGTCCGTGAACTTCGAGGCGTTGCTCAGCAGGTTGAAGAGCGATTGCCGCAGCTTCGTCATGTCGGCGTGGATGCTGCCGACGTCGTCGGGGCAATCGACCACGAGCGTGTTGTTCTTCTGCGCGACCAAAGGCTGGATCGTGCTGACGACATCCTCGAGCATCGCGCGCACCGCAAACGTCTCGAGGTAAAGATCCATCTTCCCCGCCTCGACCTTCGAGAGGTCGAGGATGTCGTTGATCAACTGCAGGAGGTGCCGGCCGGCGCCGTGAATCTTGCGGAGGTCGGGCACCAGGTCGTCGAGCTTGCGGTCCTCCGCCTCCTCCTCGAGGATCTCGCTGTACCCGATGATCGCGTTGAGCGGGGTGCGGAGTTCGTGGCTCATGTTGGCGAGGAACCGGCTCTTGGCCTTGTTGGCCACGTCGGCGGCCTCCCGCGCCTGCCCGAGCGCGGTGTTGCTCTCCTCGAGCTCGCGGGTCCGCAACTTCACCTTGTCCTCGATGGTCGCCACCGTCTGCCGCAGGTCCGCCGCCATGCGGTTGAAGGCCCCGGCCAGCGCGCCGACCTCGTCGCGACTGCGCACCTTCACTTCCTGGGGCCACTCCCCCTCACCGAGACGGGAAACGGCGGTGTGGATCGCCCGCAGCGGACGGAGCATTCCGCGGGTCAGGACGAACAGCAGGAGCGACGATCCGAGCGCAATCAGCAACACCAGCGGGAGCAGCCCCTCGGCCACCTGCCGCGACGCCTCCGTGGCGGCGGCGGCGAAGGGCGCGTAGGGAGTGGCCGCGTAGAACACGCCGAGGATCGAGTCCGTCCCGCTCTGGCGGATCGGCCAGTAGAGGGTCCAGTCGTCCTCGCCAATCGTGGCCCGCCCGTCCACGACCTCCCCCTGGGCCAGGGCCAACCCGGCCGCGACTGGCAGCCCTGTCTCAGGGTCGCGCGAGGGCATGACCGTCAGCGGGCCGGCGGTCACCGTGATCGTGTCGCTGGTCGCCAGCCGGAGCGCCCGGTCGTTCCCCGCACGCTGCGCGATGCTGAGTTTGGTGCCGGTCAGGCGCGAGAGTTCCACCAGCGCCGCCGTGACCTCGGCATTGCCGTAGATGGGCGACCGCCCCTTGAAGAGTTGGGTCGTGAGGCTCTCGGGGGGAGCACCCGACCCGGCGCCGAACACCAGCGAACTCCCGGGCGCCAGCTGCCACGGGCCGGGAAACCGCTCGTCGAAGATCCGCTGGGCGATGCCGAGGTTGGTGGTCAACCGGGTGCTCGCCTGAGAGAGCTGAAGCCGGACCAGCTCGGCATCGGAACGCTTGAGGGCAAACCAGCCGGTGAGCGCGAGCGCCCCGATGACCACCGCCGAGACGACCAGCGCCACCTTGGTGGCGATGCTGCGAGTCTTGACCACCGCCACCTCCGTCAGAGAAACCCCCAGGACCGACCCGAGGCGTGAAAGTACTGGCACCCGGAGGCTCTCGCCAGAGGGATTATCTTCCGGACATGGAGCGTCCGAGGCCGTTCGAACTCGTTTTCTCTGGATTGGCGACGGACCACTTCCCTCCGATCCGGGAGGCGCTCGCCGCGGCCCAGGCCGACCCCCGCGACCGCGACGCCTTCTTCCTCACCCGCCCGGCCATGACCCTGCTGCGTACCCTCCGGCCCGATGACGAGGACGCCGGGAGCGGGCTCGACGAACTCACCGCCCTGGTCCATCACGCCTACCTCGACTGGGAGGCCGGCGGAACGGTGTGGGCTATTCCTGCGACCGACCTCCGAGGTCTGCTGACCGCGGGAAAGGCGCGCACTGCCACCCCACCGGAGCCCGGGTACATTCAATTTCCCGAACGCCTGATCTGGGCCTGCCTCACTTCGCCCGGACCCTGGGAGCCGCTTGACGGGTGCTTCGCCCACACCGAACCAGGGGGGCAGCTCCGGGCGCTCGGAGTCTTCGGTCTCCACGCCTCACGGGCCGGGTTTACGGTGGCGGAAGCGCGCGGCCTGCCCGGCACGTGCGTCACTCGGCGGGACGGCACGCCCCTCTTCTCGCCCACGCTCGAGGGCGGCGCGAGTGCCGGCCTGCACGCGCTGGTCGAACCGGGCGAACTGGTGGAACTGGTGGCTCGCGTGTGCGCCTACCCGGGACTCGTGTCCGCGCCTTTGGAGGATGCATGACCGAACGGCTCGAGAAGCGCGCGGTCGCCGATGCCCTGGAGCAGATCGCCTCCTTCATGGAACTGAAGGGCGAAAACCTCTTCCGCGTCCGGACCTTCAAGACGGTGGCGCGCGCCGTCGGCGGCCTTCCCGAAACCCTGCAGAAGGCGCTGGACGACGGCTCCCTCGCCGCGACCAAGGGGGTGGGGCCGGCCACGCTGGAGGTCATCACCGAGCTGGCCACCACCGGACGCTGTGCCCTCCTCGAGGAATTGCGGGGGCAGGTCCCGCCGGGGCTGGTCGAAATGCTCTCGATTTCGGGGCTCGGGGTCGCCAAGATCCGGCAAATCCACGAGACACTCGGCATTGACTCGCTCCCCGACCTCGATGCCGCCGCCAACGACGGCCGCCTCGCGGCGCTGCCCCGCTTCGGCCAGAAGACCGCCGACAACATCCGGAAGAGCATCGCCTTTCTCCGCCACGCCAGCGCGTTCCGGCTCGCCCATCACGCCGCCGAGGAGGCGCGCGCGTTGACCGAGGCGCTGTGCCGCGTCCCGGGGGTGCTGAGCGCGACGGCGGCCGGCGAGGTGCGGCGTCGCACCGAGGTCGTCCGGGATATCGTCATCGTCCTGATCGCGGAGGTTCCTGCCGCGGAGATCTTTGCACGACTCAGCCAGATTCCGAGCGTCCACGAGTTCGCCGGGCAGGACGAGCGCCATGTCACCCTCCGGTTCGTGGGCGGCACCAGCGCCCAGATCGTCGTCACGCCACCGCTCAATGCCGGTGCCGTGCTGACCCAGGCCACCGGCAGCGAGACGCATCTGGGTCTCCTCGAGGAGCGTGCCGCCACCCTGGGGTGCTCCCTGCGTGGTGCCGCACTCTGGCGGGGCAGCGAATTCGTGCCGACGCCGGACGAGCCGGCGCTCTACCAGGCGCTCGGCCTGCCCTGGATCCCGCCGGAGCTGCGCGAAGGCGGTGGCGAGATCACCGCAGCCGCCGAGGCAGCCCTTCCCAGGTTGATCGAGGAGGACGACCTCCGCGGGTTTCTTCATTGCCACACCAACTATTCCGATGGATCCAACACGGTCGCCGAACTCGCCAAGGGGGTGCAGGCCGCCGGCTACGAGTGGATCGGCATCACCGACCATAGCCAGTCAGCGGCGTACGCCGGCGGGCTGTCTCCGGAAGGACTGGCCCGGCAGGCCGCTGAAATCGCCGAGGTGGGCGCCGGGATGCCGGACTTCCGGATCCTGCATGGCGTCGAGGCCGATATCCTGGCCGACGGCCGCCTCGACTACGAGGACGATGTCCTGGCCCGGCTGGATTTCGTCATCGGATCGATCCACAGCCGTTTCAACCTCAGCGGTCCGGAGATGACGGCGCGCGTGCTCACGGCGCTCGACAACCCCTACCTCACCATCCTGGGCCACCCCACCGGGCGGCTCCTCCTCTCGCGCGATGCCTACGCGATCGACCTCGAGGCGGTGTTCGCCAAGGCCGGCGCGGTGGGTGTGGCCATCGAGATCAACGCCGACCCCCACCGGCTGGACCTCGACTGGCGCGTGCTGCGCAGCGCGCGCGCCCATGGCGTCATGATTTCCATCGGCTCGGACGCGCACAACCTCGCGGGGCTCGACAATGTCCCCTATGGCGTCGGGATTGCGCGCAAGGGATGGCTCGGGCCGGGGGAGGTGCTCAACACCCGCTCGGCCGAGGGTTTCCTGGCGTTCGCGCGCGCCCGGCGGAGTTGAATGGCCCGCGAATCTGCTTCGGCACGTACGGCGCGGGCCGCGCGGATTCTCGGGACGCTGGAGACCGCCTACCCCGACGCGCATTGCGCGCTGGCCCACGCAGACCCCTACCAGCTGCTCGTCGCCACCATCCTGTCGGCCCAGTGCACCGACGCGCGCGTGAACCTCGTCACCCCTGCCCTCTTCGCGCGGTTTCCCGATGCCACGGCACTCGCGCAGGGCACGCAGGACGACGTGGAGGACCTGATCCGATCCACCGGGTTCTTTCGCAACAAGGGGAAGAATCTCCTCGCCATGGCGGCCGCGCTGGTGCGGCAGCACGGCGGACAGGTTCCAGGCACGATGGAGGAACTCCGTGCCCTGCCGGGAGTCGGCCGCAAGACCGCCAACGTCGTTCTCGGCAACGCCTTCGGCCGCAATGACGGGATCACCGTCGACACCCACGTCGGGCGGATCACGCGTCTGTTGCGCCTGACCTCGGCCACCGACCCCGAGAAGGTGGAGCGGGACCTGATGGCCATCGTCCCGCAGCCCAAGTGGACGCTCCTCTCGCACCTCCTCATCAGCCACGGCCGCGCCGTCTGCATCGCGCGGCGGCCCAACTGCGCCGCCTGTCCCATTGCGCCAGAGTGCCCCAGTGCCAAACGAACAACGCGTGGATAGGGTGCGCGCGCGGGCCCACCGCCCGCTCATCTTCATCTTCCTGACCGTCTTTCTCGATCTGCTCGGCGTGGGCATCCTCGTCCCCGTCATCCCCTTTATCGTGGCGGAGTTTCGCAGCGACGCCCTGACCGTCGGGCTCCTGAGCCTGACCTTCGCCGCCGCGCAGTTCCTGGCCAGCCCGGTCCTCGGTGCCCTCTCCGACCGGCACGGACGGCGGGTGGTACTCCTGCTGAGCGTCTTCGGCACCGGTATCGGCTACTTCCTGTTCGGGTTCGCCCACACGCTCTGGCTCCTCTTCCTGGCTCGGTTGATCGATGGCTTTACCGGGGGCAACATCTCGACCGCCCAGGCCTACATCGCCGATGTCTCCGCCCCGGAGGACCGCGCCAAGAACTTCGGGCTCGTCGGGGCGGCCTTTGGGCTCGGGTTCATTCTCGGGCCGGCGCTCGGTGGCATCCTCAGCCATTGGAGCCTCCGGGCTCCGGCCTTCGCGGCGGGAATCCTCTCCCTCGTCACCGTGACCCTCGGGTACTTCGTCCTCCCCGAGTCGCTGCCGACGGCGGAGCGCGTCCGGACTCCGTTTCGGCTGAAAGATCTTCATCCCCTCGGGCACTTGGGCGAGGCAATCCGTCGGCCGGGCGTCCGCCGGATCTTTGTCGCGTTCTTCGCCATCAGCTTCGCCATGGCGGGGCTCCAGTCGAACTACGCCGTGTTTACCCGCGAACAATTCGGCCTCGGGCCGCAGGGGACTGCCTGGCTCTTCACCCTGGTCGGGATCATCAGCGTCCTGGTGCAGGGCGTCCTGCTGCGGCAGATCCCGACTTCGGGGCGGGAGCGGTCCATCGCCATGGGCGGATTGGCGGTGATGGCGCTGGGCTTTGCCGGCACCGCCTTCGCCCCCGCGGCCCTGTGGCTCTACCCGGCCACGGCCCTGCTCGCCTTTGGCAACGCCTCCGCCGCCCCGATGCTCACTGCCGAAGTGTCGCGGAGCGTGAGCGCAGCCGAACAGGGAAAGATCCTGGGTTCCATGCAATCGGTGGCCAGCCTGACACGCATCCTCGGGCCGCTCTGGGCGGGGCTCGCCTTCGACCATATCGGCCACGGCGCGCCGTACTGGACCGGCGCGCTCTGGGTGGTCGCCGGGCTGGCCGCGGCCTCGCTATCTTTCAGGCCGGCCGATCGGGCCCCGCAGACACTTTGACCCCCTTGCACGGACTTGCTGATGAAGACCGCCACCATCGAGACCAGCCGAGGCACCATCGTCGCCGACCTCTTCGACGAGGAGACGCCGGGCACGGTCGCCAACTTCGAAAAGCTGGCCAACGACAAGTTCTATGACGGCACCCGGTTTCACCGCGTCATCGCCAATTTCATGGTCCAGGGGGGCGACCCCCTGAGCCGCGACCCCAAGCACGCGCGGGTCGGGACCGGCGGGCCCGGGTACACCATCAAGTGCGAAACGGAGAAGAACACCCACCGGCACGTGGCCGGCACGCTGTCGATGGCGCACGCCGGCAAGAACACCGGCGGCAGCCAGTTCTTCATCTGCCACTCGCCGCAGAGCCACCTCGACCGGGTGCACACGGTGTTCGGCCAGGTCACCACCGGCCTCGAGATCGTTCACGCGATTCAGCAGAACGACGTCATCGAGTCGATTCGGGTCGCATGACCCTTCGGCTCGACTTCGCGGTGCTCGCCGACTATGCCCTGGTCGACCAGCAGGGCAAGCTCTCTGTTCTCGGCATCTTCCAGCACGTCTGGGTGGCGGAGTTCCCCACCGTCCACCCGCGGACCCACCTGGTGCTCCGGGTCCGCGGCCGGCGGACCGACATCGGCTCCCACGGCATCCGGATCCGATTCGTCGACGAGGACGACACCGAACTGCTGGGCGGGGAAGGCAGCGTCCAGTTCGGCGAGCCGCCCTCGGGAGTGACGGAAGTCGAAGCAGGAGCAGTGCTTGTCTTCGACGTGCCGCTTCCGCGAGCCGGTGCTTTCGCCTTCGAAATCTCGATCGAAGGAGGGGGGGTGACCCGGGTCCCGCTGACCGCCAGCCGGGCCAAGGCCATCGACGCCCATTGATTGGTTTGCCGACCCGGCCGCTCGGGTATGAAAGTCGGCTTTGACAACCCTTTCCTTCGCACGATATGTTTTTGTCTCTCTCTCGCCGGGTTCGCCCGGAGCGTCCCTGAAGTCGTCCCGAATTGGAGTCCACGTATGCGACGGTTCCAGGTTTGGATTGCCGCCGGGGTATTGACCGCGGTGCTGGTCATGCCCCGTTCGGCCGAAGCCCAAGGATTCAGCGTCAACGAACAGAGTTCGTGTGCCATGGGTCGCGGCGGCACCGGCGTCGCTTCGCCCTGCGCTGACGGCTCTGCCATCTTCTTCAATCCGGCCGGCTTGATCCTCCCAGCAGGCAAGGGAGTCTTCAGCGGTGGCGCCACCATGATCCGCGCGTCGGGCGACTTCACCAACAGTTCCACCGGTGAGGTCAGCAGCCTCGTCGAGGAGACGACTCCGGTCCCCGCGCTCTACGTGGGGTACGGTCTCTCCGATCAGGCGACCATCGGCCTCGGCATCTTCGCGCCGTACGGGCTCGCGATCGAGTGGCCGGACGACGCGCAGGGACGCTTCCTCGGGTACTACAGCTCCGTGAAGGGCATCTACTTCCAGCCTACCTTCGGGCTCAAGGCCGGCAAGCGACTGAGCTTCGGGATCGGGTTCGACATTACCAGTTCCACCGTCGAGCTCAAGCAGCGCGTGGACCTGGCGAGCCAGCTGGTCCCCGGTGGCGGGGGGATCACCTTCGCCAACCTCGGCATCGCCTACGGGACCGACTTTGCCGATGTCCAGCTGGCCGGGAGTGACATCTCCACCGGGTTCCATCTGGGCGCCATCGCCCAGATCACCGACCACCTCGCCTTCGGCATCCGCTACCTCTCGAAGCAGACGGTCGATGTGGATGACGGGCTGGCGACCATCACTCAGGTGTCAACCGGCCTCTACCTGGCGCCCAACAATCCGCTCGGCTACCCGGCCGGCACGCCCGTCGACGCGCTGGTGGCGCCGCAGTTTCAGCCCGGCGGGTCACTGGTCGACCAGATCGGGACCGCGATCCTGCCCTATCCCGCTCAGCTCAACATGGGCCTGACCCTGCAGGCCACCGACAAGCTCACGATCCTGGGCGATGTCGGCATCCAGTTCTGGGAGGTCTTCTCGACGCTCCCCCTCAGCTTCAGTTTGCTGGGCGACAAGACCCTCGTCGAGTCGTACGTCAACACGACCTCCTGGCGCCTCGGCGCCGAGTACATGGTGGGGTCGAAGTCCACCGCGCGGCTCGGCGTCATCGCCCACAACGCGGCGGCACCCGACCAGACCGTGACTCCCCTGCTTCCAGAAGGGCCGCGCACCGAGTTCACCGTCGGCTTCGGAACGCACCTCTCCGATCGCTTCGGGTTCGACCTCGCGTACCAGTACATCGATCAGGCTGACCGGCAGGGGCGGAGCGGCGACGGCGGCATGGCAGTCCCGACCGCCGCCCTGAACGACGGGCTGTACACGTTCAGCGCCAACCTCGTCGGCGTCACGCTGACTTACTCGTTCTGATCGGGAGATCACAGCATATGCAGCGCATCCGAGTGGCCGCGGCTCTCTTGCTGGCATTCCCGCTCCTGGCGGGGTGCTATGACAACGATCCGCTGAACGCACCCGACCTGTCCACGAGTAACGGGCTGATGGCCCGATACGTCTCCATGGGCAACAGCATCACCGCCGGCTACCAGTCCGGCGGCATCAACGACAGCACTCAGCAGCGCTCCTACGCGGTGCTCTTTGCCAGCCGCGCCAACGCGCCGTTCTACGTGCCCTCCCTCCAGGGCCGCGGTTGCGCCCCGCCGCTGACGAACAACGTCACGCAGACCCGGGTCGGCGGCGGCACTTCCACCACCTGCGACCTCCGCGCCAACGAGCGGATGCCATTCGTCAGCAACGTGGCCGTGCCAGGCGCCACGTCGTTCTCCCCGAACGACAACATGATCGCCTTTGCCAACAGCAACGCGCTGACCACGTTCATCCTCGGCGGCCGGAACCAGAACCAGGCGATGATGGACGCCGACCCGACCTTCGTCACCGCCTGGATCGGCAATAACGACGTCCTCGGCGCGCTGACCAGCCAGTCGAACCCGGGCAATCCCGCCCTCATCACGCCGCTTCCGGTGTTCGAGTCCAATTACTCGACCATGCTCGACACCATTCAGATGACCGGGGCGCCCACCACCCTGATCAGTGTCACCGACGTCTCGGTCATCCCGTATTCCTCGCGGACGGCCATCTACTACTGCCTCACCTACGTTGACCCGGCCCGCTGCCAGGCGCCGCTGCCCACGACCCCGGACCCGAACCTGGCAGGCCTGCAGGCGCTCGGGTTGTGGAACATCAACGTCAACTGCGCCGCGCCGGCCGGTCTCGCCACGCTCATTCCGTGGACGAAGTCGGTGCCGATGCTCGCCGCCGCCGCCGGCGGCGCACCGCAGACGATGGACTGCTCGAACGATGCCCTGGTGGTCACGCCAAGCGAACTTGCAAACATGCAGGCGGCCGTGGTGTCGTTCAACGACTACATCCAGGCGGAAGCAGTCAGTCGGGGCATGGCATACCTCGACGTCAATCCGCCGCTCCTGGCCTTGGTGGCAACGGGCGCTATTCCGTCGATCCCAAACCTCCTCCCGGCGCTGGCGGGCGGGTCGGTCGGGTTCGGTTCATACTTCAGCCTCGACGGCGTCCATCCTTCCACGCTGGCACACCAGCTGGTGGCAGACTCACTCATCTCCACGGTGAACCGGTTCTTCGGGACCAGCATCCCCTGATCGGCTGAACTTCACCGAGTAGAATGCGAAGGGCGGCGGGCCAGGTCTGGCCCGCCGCCCTTTCGCTTTTCTCGGCCCTCTTACTCCGCACTCGCATCCCCTTAGCTTTCCCACCAGACCCCTCGAGGAGATGGCATGACGCTCAGCCGTGACCGTGCGCTCGCCCTGGTCCACGAATACACGCCGTCCGAAGCGCTCCGGAAGCACATGTACGCGGTGGAAATCGCCATGCGCGCCATGGCCACCCGCGCCGGTGCCGACCCGGATACCTGGGGGACCGTCGGGCTGGTGCACGACTTCGACTACGAGCGCTTCCCCAACGCCGCCCACGCCCCTGACGCCGAGCACCCCAGCGAGGGCGTCCGGATCCTCGCCTCGCTCGGCGCCCCCGCCGAATGGCAACAGGCCATCCTCGGCCACGCCGCCTACACCGGGGTGCCCCGCGAGACCCCGATGGCCCGCGCCCTCTTTGCCGTGGACGAGCTCTGCGGCTTCCTGGTGGCCTGCGCGCTGGTCCGCCCCTCCCGGTCCCTGGCCGACCTGGAGCCGAAGAGCGTCCTCAAGAAGCTCAAGGACAAGGCCTTTGCCCGCGGCGTGAGTCGAGAGGACGTTCGCCTCGGCGCCGAGGAGCTGGGGTGGCCGCTCGAGGAGTTGATCCAGTTCCTCCTCGAGGCCCTCCGCCCGCACGAATCGGTGCTGGGACTCGGCCCCACGGGATGAGCACGCACGCCGTCGCCGCGCTCGCCGAGCGCTCGCTCGCCCGGGCTGGAGGCACGCGGTTCATTCCGGGCAACGCGACCCGGCTCCTCCTCGACGGGCCGCGGGTGTATCCCGCCATGCTGGAGGCCATCGAGCAGGCGACGCGGTGGGTCCACCTCGAGAACTACATCATCCGCGACGATGCGACCGGGCGTCGATTCTGCGCCGCACTCATGGCGCGGGCGCGGGCCGGCGTCACGGTCCGTCTCCTCACCGATTGGCTGGGAAGCCGCAGCCTGGGCCGCCGGCTGGCCAGCGACCTCGCGGCGGCGGGGGTGGAGCTCCGCCGTTTTCGGCCGCCGCGATTCCTCGATCTGCTCGGCAACGTGTCTCGGGATCACCGCAAGCTCCTCGTCACCGATGCCGGCACCGCATTCATCGGTGGGCTCTGTATCGGCGACGAATGGGCGGGCGACCCGGAGCGAGGCGTGCCCCCCTGGCGCGACACCGCGATCCAGGTGGACGGGCCCGCGGCCATGGCGCTGGACCAGGCCTTCGAGCAGATCTGGACCCTGGCCGGCGGGACGATTCTCCCCGGACGGCACGCCGGCGAGTTTGCGTCGGCGGGGGATGCCGAGGTCGGGGTCATCGTCGGGGAACCCCGGCGGGCACGCATCCAGCGCGTTGTGGAGCTGCTGGCCGCCGGTGCCGTCGACCGGCTCTGGATCACCGACGCCTACCTCGTCGCGCCCCGATCCCTCTTCCAGTCGCTCCTCGACGCCGCCCACAGCGGGGTGGATGTCCGCCTCCTGCTCCCCGGCGCGAGCGACCTCCCGGTCATCCGCAACCTCAGCCGGATCGGCTACCGGGCGCTGCTGGAAGCTGGCGTGCGAATCTTCGAGTGGGGCGGCCCGATGCTGCATGCCAAGACCATCGTGGCCGACGGCGCCTGGTGCCGGGTCGGCTCGAGCAACCTCAACAGCTCCAGCCTCGTGGGAAATTACGAATTGGACGTCCTGCTCCACGACCCCAAGCTCGGCAGCCAGCTCGAGGCCCAGTTTCGGCGCGACATGGCCCAGAGTGCGGAGGTGCAACTGCACCTCCGGCGACGTGGCCGCACGCTGGAACGGGTGGTCCCGGAATCCGCCGAGTTCCCGGTCACCACCCATCTGTCCCGCGGCCGGCGGTTCCGCGACGCCCGCCGGCAGACCGGCCTGGCAGTGCGGAGCCTGGCGAGCGCGGCCCAGCGGTCGGTCTTCGGTCCGGTCGCCCTTGGGCTGAGCGCCCTTGCCCTCCTCTTTCTCATCCTGCCCAAGACGATGGGCATCGTCGTGGCAGCCCTCTGCGCCTGGCTGGCCATCGGTGCCGCTGTGCAGGCGTTTCGCAGCCGCATCGACCTGTGAGCCCCCCTCCCCTCAACGCTTTTCGGCCCACGTGCGTACCTACCCCGTGACCGATGCCGAGCTGGCCGCCCAGGCGCGAGAAGGCAGCAGCGAGGCCTTCGGGACGCTCGTGGAGCGGCACGCGGAGCGGGCCCGGCGGGTGGCCAGGGCGGCCCTGCTGGACGCCCACGATGCCGACGACGCGGTGCAGGATGCCCTCTTTTCCGCCTGGCGGGCAATCGGCCGGTTCGACCTGGCCAGGCCGTTCGGACCGTGGTTCATGAAGATCGTCGTCAACGCCGCCGCGGACCTGCGGCGGCGCCGGAAGCTCCGGCGGACCGAGGAGATTCCCGCCGCCACGGCGGACACCGGCTCGATGCCTGACCGGGACACCGACCGGGCACTCCTGCGGGAGGCACTGGATCGAGCGCTCGCCACGTTGCCGGAACGCCGACGGATGGCGCTCGTGCTCCACGATGCCGAGGGGTATGTGCACGAGGAGATCGCCACGATGCTCGGCATCCCGGTCGGCACGGTCCGCTCTGATGTGTTTCACGCCCGCCGCACCATGCGGGCGGCCCTGGGTCCAATGGGAGGAACTGACGGATGACAGACATGAACGAATTCGCCCAGGGACGCGACGAGGAACTCGGCTCGCTCCTGCGTGCGCATCTCTCCGCCCCGGACGACGCGGCGTTCGCCGCGCGGATGCGGGTGGCAGCGATGGCGACGGCCGATGAAACGGCCTGGCGCTCGGTTGCCCGCTGGACCCTGCCCGGACTCGCTGCTGCCGCGGTTGTGCTGGCTGTGCTTGGCGCGACGCTGGGTGGCTCCGCCCCCCAGCCCACGGCGCGCGCCGCCGCGGGCTCGGCGGCGGGCTCGCTGGTCGAGCTGGCAAGCGACACCTCGCCGGCTGGCAGCGTCGCGCTGCTCGCCGTCATGGCCTACTGAGCAGGGGAGCGGATCCCGATGACGAAATCCACGCGTACGGCAGCCCTTCTTCTCCTGGTCGCCTTCGCCCTCGGGGCGATCGCGGGCATCGGCGGGGTTGCGCTGTACCATCGCCCGTCGGGCATGGGGCGTTCCGGCGGGGCGTCGACCTATCTTGCGCGCCTCGCGAAGGACCTCGACCTGTCGCCGACCCAGCGGGACAGCGTCGACGCCATCCTGAAACGGTTCGAGCCCGGCATGGACTCCATCTGGCAGGACATCCGGCCCAAGTTCGAAACCCTTCGGACGGAACTCCGTTCGGACATCAATGCCCAACTCACCCCCGACCAGCAGCGCCGCTACGCTGACCTCCTGGAACGCCAGGACGCCCGGCGCCGCAACGGCAAGGACGCCTCGAATGCACCTCGCTAGACTCCTCGCGCTTTCCCTGGCGGTGCCCGCCATGCTGAGCGCCCAGGAACCGGCCACGCCCACCATCACGCTGGCGGAGGCCATCGCCAAGGCCCAGCTCGCCCAGCCGTCTGTCGTGGCGGCACAGGGCGCCGTGGGGCGGGCAGCCGCCCAGTACAAGACGAGCTGGGGTTCCTACATCCCCTCGCTCACCCTCAATTCGAGCTACGGGACCAGCTTCTCCGAGCAACCCTTCGTCAACAACGCTGGTGAACTCACCGTGGGGAACTCCTACTCTCAGTCGCTCAGCAATACGCTGAGCGCGTCAGTGGACTTGTTCACGGGCTTCCGTCGCGGCGCGCAGATGAGCTCCGCCAAGGCAACGGAGGCGGCGGCGGACGCCGGCCTGATCGACGCAGAGTACCAGACGGCGCTGAGCGCCAAGCAGACGTTTTTCGGCGCCCTGGCCGCCAACGAGTTGGTCCGGGTGCGGGAGGCGAGCCTCAAGCGCGCCGAGGAGCAGTTGAGCGTCTCGGTCTCGAAGCTGCAGGCCGGCAGCGCCACGCGCTCCGACTCCCTGCGCTCGCTGGTGACACTCGGCAACTCCCGGCTCCAGCTGCTGAACGCCCTGACGACGGTGGCCACGACCGAAGCCAACCTCGGCCGCCTGGTGGGGATGGACGGGCGGGTGCGTGCGCTCCCGGATTCGGCCTACCTCGTGGTGACAGCGATCGGGGACACCGCCACCATCCGCACCGATGCGGAGAACAACTCCCCCCGGGTTCGGGCCGCGCAGGCCCAGGCCGATGCCGCCCGGGCCAACGTGAAGGCGAGCAAGGCCGCCTGGTGGCCGCAGCTCAACCTCTCGGGGCGGTACAGTTACAACGCAAGCAACAGCGCCGACTACCAGTTCTTCAATAGCCGATCGGCAAGCCTCGGGCTGAGTTATCCGATTTTCAATCAGTTTCAGCGGGACCAGTCCATCGTCAACGCCTCGACGAACGCCGACGCGGCATCCTCCACCGCCGCCGACGCCAAGCGCCAGGTCGATGCCTCGCTGACCGCGCGCCTGGCCGAACTCGACGCTGCCCGGGCGCAAATTGACATTACCGGCACCAGCCTGGTGGCGGCCACCGAGGACCTGCGGGTCAACCAGGAGCGGTACCGGGTCGGCGCGGCCACGATCGTGGACGTCCTGAGTTCCCAGGAAGCGCTCTCCCAGGCCGAAGTGGATGTCATCCAGGCCCGGTACAACTACCTGATCGCCAAGGCCCAGATCGAAGCCCTCATCGGGAGGTCCCTGTGAACGCTGCCATCAGTACGACCGCCGAACGGATGGCCATGCTGCCGTCCGACGTGCCGCGCGACGCCATGATCGTCACCCGCAACCTGCAGCGGGAATACGACATGGGAGGCGAAGTCGTGCGCGCCCTGCGCGGCGTGGACATCACCATTCGCAAGAACGAGTTCGTGGCGCTCCTGGGCCCCTCGGGCTCCGGCAAGTCCACCCTGATGAACATGATCGGCTGCCTCGACAGCCCCACCGGCGGCGAGTACTGGCTGAACGGTTTTCGGGTCTCGGAACTGGCGGACGACGAGCTCGCCCGGATCCGCAACAAGGAAATCGGGTTCGTGTTCCAGACCTTCAATCTCCTGCCCCGCGCGACAGCGCTGCACAACGTGGAGCTGCCGCTGGTCTACGCCGGCATCGGGGCCAAGGAGCGGAAGGCCAAGGCTGAAGAAGCGCTGCGGCAGGTGGGATTGGCCGACCGAATGCACCACCGGCCCAACGAGCTTTCCGGCGGCCAGCGCCAGCGCGTGGCGGTGGCGCGCGCGCTGGTGAACACGCCCAGCATCATCTTGGCCGACGAACCCACCGGCAACCTCGACTCGGCCACGAGCGCCGAGATCATGGCCCTCTTCGAAGAACTCCACAGCCGGGGCCAGACCATCGTGCTGGTCACCCACGAGCATGACATCGCCGACCACGCCGCGCGCCAGGTCCACCTTCTGGACGGGCGCGTCGAGCAAGACTTCCTGACGGAGAAGAGCAGCTAATGCGGACCCAGACCCTGATCCTCGCCACCCTGGCCCTCGCGGCCTGCAAGCAGGAAGCACCGCCGCTGGTCTACCAGGCCGTGCCGGTGGAATCGCGCAACATCGTCGTGTCCGCGCAGGCCGCGGGCATCGTCCAGCCCGATACCACCGTCGAGGTGAAGTCAAAGGCCTCCGGGGAAATCCTCGAGATGCTGGTGGAGACCGGCCAGTTGGTGGAGCGCGGCGCCCTGATGGTGCGCGTGGACCAGCGCACCCCACGGAACACCCTCGCGCAAGCAGAAGCCCAGCTCGAGGTGGCCCAGGCGCGGCTCCAGAACGCCGCCTCCCAGCGGGCGCGGGCCAACGAGTTGTACAAGTCCCAGTCCATCACACAGACGGAGCAGGAAGCGGCCGTGCTCTCGTATGCCAACGCCAAGGCCGAAGTGGTCGGGGCCGAGGTCGCGGTGGAAAACGCCAAGATCCGGATGGCGGACACCGACGTCCGGGCCCCGATCACCGGCACCATCATCGAGAAGAATGTGGAGCGCGGGCAGGTGATTTCGTCTCCCACGAGTGACGTCGGGGGCGGCACCATCCTGCTCAAGATGGCCGACCTGAACCTGGTCCAGGTCCGGACCCTCGTGGACGAGACCGACATCGGCAAGATCAAGTCGGGCCTCCGCGCCACGGTCACGGTGGACGCCTATCCGAACACGCCGTTCGAGGGCGAAGTGCTCAAGGTCGAGCCGCAGGCCGAGACGCAGCAGAACGTGACCATGTTCGCCGTCATCGTCCGGATCCAGAACCGGGACGGCCGGCTCCGCCCGGGGATGAACACGGAGGTGGAAATCCACGTCGGACAGCGGGACAGCGTCCTGGCCATCCCGAACGCCGCGCTCCGCACGCAGCGCGACGTGACGTCGGCTGCCCAGGTCCTGGGCCTCAACCCGAGCGACATCCCGGCGATGCTCGCGGCAACCGATAGCGCCGCGGCCGCCCGGGCCGACAGCGCGAGCGGGCGGAGTACGCAGTCGGCCGCCACCGCACCGGGCGACAGCGCCGCGCCGGCGAAGCCCTCCGGCACCACGATGACCACCCCGGACGGCCGGGTGATTCCGCTGCCCGCGGGCGTCACCGAGGCGCAGGTCCGCGCGCTCTTCGCCAAGCGGATGGGCGGCCAGGAGTTGAGCGCCTCGGAAGCGGCCACCCTCCGGACGGTCATGGCGGGGATGGGCGGCAACCGGGGTGGCCGGCCGGGCGGCGGCCAGCGCGCCCCCAGCAACGACTTCCAGTTCGGTGGGCGGTACATCGTCTTCGTCCTGCGTAACGGCCAGCCGACGCCGGTCAACGTCCGGACCGGGCTGACCGACCTCGATTACAGCGAGGTCATGAGCGGACTCGCCATCGGCGACTCGGTCCTCGTCCTGCCGAGCGCCAGCCTGATCCAGTCGCAGGCGGAGTTCAAGCAGCGCATCGGCAATATCACCGGGGGCGGGCTGCCGGGTGTTCGGTCCACGACGACGCCGGCGGCCGGCGGAGGGCGCTAACCATGATGCTCGGCGAGACGGTCGCGGTCGCGTTCCAGTCGATCCGCGCCAACAAGCTTCGGACCGCGCTGACCATGCTCGGCGTCATCATCGGCGTCTCGGCGGTCATCGCCATGGTGGCCCTCGGCACCGGTGCCCAGCGCGCCGTCGAGGAACGGATCAACGCCCTCGGCGCCAACCTGCTCACCATTTACCCCGGCCAGATGTTCAACCGGGGCGTGGCCTCCAACCAGCGGGTCAGCCTCACCACGGACGACGCCCAGGCGCTTCGCCAGGATGCCAGGCTCATCTCCGCCGTCGTGCCCGAGATGCAGTCATCGCTGCAGATCAAGTACGTCAACAAGAACATCAACACCAATGTCGTCGGCACCACGGCCAACTACGCGGAGGTGCGCAATTACACCGTCCCGTTTGGCCGGATGTTCACCGCGGGGGACGACGAGTCCCGTCAGCGATATGCCGTCCTGGGGTGGGACGTGCCGGAAATGCTGGGCGGGAACGCCGCCGCGATGCTGGGCCAGACGATCGCCATTCGCGGGATCCCCTTCGAGATCATCGGCGTCCTCAGCCGAAAGGGCTCCGCCGGCTCCTTTTCCAACCCGGACGAGCAAATCATCATCCCGCTCCAGACGGCGCGCTATCGGATCTTCGGCACCGACCGACTTCGGTCCATCACGGTGCAGGTGGCCGACGGGGTGCCCCTCGAGCAGGGCATGGTGGATTTCGAGCGGATCATCCGCCGGGAGCACAAGATCCGGCCCGGCGCCGACAACGACTTCCAGGTGCGGAACCAGCAGGAGATCCTGGCGACCCAGCAGCAGGCCACGCAGGTGTTCACCGCCCTGCTCGCGAGCATCGCCGGGGTCAGCCTCCTGGTCGGCGGCATCGGCATCATGAACATCATGCTGGTCTCGGTCACCGAGCGGACCCGCGAAATCGGCATCCGGAAGGCCCTGGGGGCCACACGCAGCAACATCCAGTTGCAGTTCCTGGTCGAGGCGATGGTGCTCTCGTTCGTGGGCGGCACTCTCGGTATCCTGCTCGGCGCCGGCGCGGCGATTACCCTCTCGCGTTTGGCGGGGTGGAACACCTACATTTCCCCCATGGCCATCTTCGTCGCCTTTGTGTTCAGTGCCGGTGTGGGGCTCTTCTTCGGGATCCTGCCGGCACGGCGGGCCGCCTCCCTCGACCCGATCGTGGCCCTCCGCTATGAGTAGGACCGCGATCGCGGCCCTGGCATCGCTGGTGCTCATCGGCTGTGGCCCCACCGCGACCCCCTCGGGGCCCCCCGGTGGAACGGGGCGCATCTACCCCGTGGCGCCGCCGCCGCCCGAATTCATCCAGGCGCCCAACGTCCCGGCGCTTCCCGGCTTCAGTAGCGCGGTCAAGGTCGGCCAGACGGTGTACCTGGCCGGCCAGGTGCCGCTGGACAGCACCGGTCTCCTGGTTGGGCGCGGAAACCGCGTGGCCCAACTCGGGCAGGCGCTCTACAACGCCTCGGCCATCCTGCGCTTCGCGCGGGGCGTCCCCGCCGACCTGATCAAACTGACGGTGTACTGCGTCGGGTGCAGCAACGACGACTTCGACGCCATGCGGACCTCCGCGGCCGGGCTCTTCCCGTCCGGCCAGGGCGCCGCGCTGACGATGATCGGCGTCACGGCGCTTCCGGAGGCGGAGATGCTGGTCGCCGTGGACGGCGTGGCGGTGCTCCGCGGCACCATCCCCGACCGCAGCCGCGACCCGGAGGCCGGGACACACTAAGTTTCCCGACATGCTGCTTCCCCTCCTTGCCGCGCTGATCCAGGATCCGGCCCAGGCACCCGCGCCCACAGTCACGATTCCCCGAATCGACGCCGCCGTCACCATCGATGGCGTCCTCGACGAACCGGTCTGGTCCCAGGCCGCACGCCTCGACGGCTTCCACCAGTACCGGCCGGTGGACGGCCGGATGGCGGAGCAGGAGACGATCGTCCTCGTCTGGTTTTCGCCCACCGCAATCCATTTCGGCATCATCGCGCACGACACCGACCCGGCGAGCATCCGCGCCACCTTCACCGACCGCGACAAGATCGGGGGAGAGGACCGCGTCCGTCTCTACCTGGACACGTTCAACGATCGGCGCCGCGCCTCGTTCTTCGGGGTCAACGGGCTTGGCGTGCAGGAGGACGGGCTCCGAAGCGAAACGGGCACCAGCGCCGGCAGCCTCTTCGGCGGCCAGGACGACCTCAGCGTGGATTACCTCTGGGACTCGAAGGGGCGACGCACCGAGAATGGGTACGAAGTGGAGGTGCGGGTGCCGTTCAAGAGCCTGCAGTATGCCGGCGCGGGAGCGCAATCCTGGGGCTTCAACGCGGTGCGCTACGTGCAGCGGAGCGCCTACGAGGACACCTGGACCGATGTTCGGCGCGCCAATTCGAGCTTCCTGGCCCAGGAAGGGGTGCTGACGGGGCTCGAAGGCATGCAGCGCGGCCTGGTGTTCGAGGCCCAGCCATTCGTGACCGCGTCCTGGGCCGGCAGCCGGAACACCGGCGGGGAGTTCACCCGGGATGACCCGAAGCCCAGCGCCGGCGTCAACCTGCAACTGGCCACCACGACCATGGCGTTTGACGGCACGGTCAATCCCGACTTCAGCCAGGTCGAGAGCGACGTGGGCCTGATCACCGTCAACGAACGGTTCGCCCTCTTCGTTCCGGAAAAACGACCCTTCTTCCTCAAGGGGATCGACCTCTTCTCCACGCCCGGCAACCTGATCTACACCCGGCGCATCGCCGATCCTTATGGCGGCGCCAAGGTGACCGGCAAGGTCGGGCGGAACAGCATCGCCTACCTCGGCGCCGTGGATGACTATCAGGACATCGACGACGCGTGGTTCAACCTGGTCCGCGTGCGGCGGGATCTCGGCGAGAACAGCGTGGTTGGCCTGACCTACACGGACCGGATCCAGGGCGGCGCCTACAACCGTCTCCTCGAGGGGGACGCCCACATCATTTTTGCCAAGCTCTATTTCGTCGAAGCGCAGTACGGGCAATCGTGGACCAACCTGGATGACGGAGCGGGAACCGCCACCGACCCGATCTGGAAGCTGACCTTCGACCGCACCGGCCGCACGTGGGGCTTCAACTACACCATCAACGGGATCGGGACCGACTTCATCGCCGGCTCCGGTTTTATCCCGCGCAACAACATCGTGACCGCCCACATCTTCAATCGCCTGGCGTTCTACGGCGCCAAGGGCGCGTGGCTGGAGACGTTCACCGTCTTCTTCGGGCCAACGTGGATCTACCAGTACGACGGCTTCAGCGACAACAGTCCGGCCGAAGGAACACAGGACGCCACCTTTCAGTTCCAGGTGCGCGGCGGCTGGCAGCTGAGCGCCAAGGCGGCGCGGGCCTTTACCTCGTTCTACCTGGCAGACTACGACGGCCTGGAAACAGCGCCCGGGATCGCCTTCGTCCCCCCCTCCGGACTGGACGACCTGTACACCGGACGGTTCTCGGTCACCACGCCCACCTACCAGCTCTTCAACGCCTCCGCCAGCTATGAATTTGGCCATGCACCGCTGTACGCGGAGGGGAGCGAGGGACAAGGTGCCTCGTTGAGCGCGAGCATCAATTTCCGCCCGAGCAAGACGCTCCGGTTTGAGGGCCGGGTGGCCTACGCCACCCTGGACCGCACGTCGGACGGGTCCGAGTATGCGAACAGCGTGATTCCGCGGTTCAAGTTCGAGTACCAGCCCTCCCGGCCACTCTTCTTCCGGTTGATCACCGAGTACCAGTCCACCCGCCGTTCCGAGCTGCGTGACCCGGTCACCGGCCAAGCGCTCTTCATCAACGGCGTTCCGGTCCCGGCCCGCAACAACCAGGGCCTTCGCCTCGACGTACTCGCCTCCTATGAACCGAGCCCCGGCACCGTCGCCTTCCTCGGCTACGGCTCCGCCTCGACCGCGACCGAGGCCTGGGACTTCTCCACCCTGCAGCGCCAGAACGACGGCTTCTTCGTGAAGCTCGCGTACCTCTTCCGCAACTAGCGGGCACCGCCGGCGCCGCCGGCGCGCGCTTGCGTCCTCCGCTGATCCGGACCAACATTGGAGAGTTGCCACACCCACCCGGAGGTTCCGTGCGTCGTTCGACCATCCTCGGCACCGGCTTCTGCGTTCCCGACCGCGTCGTCACCAACGACGACCTCGCGGGCCTCATGGATACCTCGGATCAGTGGATTCGCGAGCGGACGGGCATCGAGGAGCGCCGCTGGGTGCGCGAGGGACAGACCTCGGTGGATCTCGCCCTCCCCGCCGCCCAGCGGGCGCTGGAGGCGGCCGGCCTGACGCCCACCGATCTCGACGCGATCGTATTCGCCACCTCGACCCCCGACCACTTCTGTCCCGGCAATGGCGTGTACCTCCAGCGCTCCCTCGGCGCCGGCCACCTCCCTGCCCTCGACATCCGGACTCAGTGCAGCGGCTTCGTCTATGGACTCTCCGTCGCGGATGCCTGGATCCGATCCGGGCAATACGACCGGGTCCTCCTGGTGGGTGAGGAGATCCAGTCCACCGGAATGGACCTGAGCACCGAAGGCCGGCACACCGCGGTGATCTTTGCCGACGGGGCCGGCGCGGCTGTTCTCGGGCCGGTGGAGGAGGCGGAGGATCGCGGGCTGCTCTGTTTCGATTTGCATACCGATGGGAACTACGCCGAGAAGCTCTGGGTCGACGTGCCGGGCTCGATGTACCATCCCCGCATTTCCGCCGAGCAGCTCGAGCAGGGGCAGCAATGGCTGACGATGGATGGACGAGACGTCTTCCGGCACGCCGTGACGAAAATGCCGGAGTCGGCGACGACCGCTGTCACCAAGGCGGGCTACACCTGGGACGACGTGAACCTGCTGATTCCCCACCAGGCCAACCTGCGGATTTCCGAAGCGGTGCAGAAGTCGCTCAAGCTCCGCGACGACCAGGTCTACAACAACATCATGCGCTACGGCAATACCACTTCCGCGACGATCCCGATCGCGCTCGATGAGTGCGTGCGGAGCGGACGCCTCAAGCGGGGGGACCTGCTGGTGTTGACGGCGTTCGGGTCCGGCTTCATGTGGGGGAGTTGTGTGATTCGATGGTAGGCGGGGAAGCGGGGCCGAACATCGAACATGCGTCATTCCCGCGCAAGCGGGAATCCAGTCAGGCGGGTGCTGGCCCCCCCGGCATTCGCCGGGGTGACGGGGGGCGAGCGGTCTCAGTTGAAACATCCCCTCTCAATGTTCCGTACTGAAACGAGCCCGCAACCTCAGAGGGACATATGGGCCTCATCGCCCTTGCCGTTACCGTAGCTGCCGCCGTCGGCGGCTTTGCCATCGCCAGGAATTTCGTCCGCCGCCGCCTCCGGTTTGTGGACGGCGTCTACAACCCGGTCTTCCCCTTTGCCGCGGGATTGATCGCCGCGGTGGTGGCCCTGCCGGTTGCGCTGCTTCCCATTGTGACCGCCGTGACCGCCGCGGTGTTTGGCATCGGCGCCGGAGTCGGGACCGCCAGTGGCGTCAAGGCGCTGCGCCGGGGAGATGGCTAGGCCGGCCGACCCCGAATATCTTGGGAGCATGGCAACCGTCTCCTGCGTCCGTTGCGGCCAGACCCGCGACCAGATGGGCTTCCGGCCCTTCCAGAACGACCTTGGCCTCCGTGCCTTCGAACAGATCTGCGCCGTGTGCTGGGGTGAGTGGCTGAAGTATCAACAGCAGCTCATCAACCATTACGGCCTGGATCTGCGAAGCCCGGAGGCCAAGAAGTTCCTGTTCGAACAGATGGAGACCTACCTCTTCTCCCCTGCCCCACCCGCTTAGCGTCCCAGCGTCCCCTTCAGGGTGACGCGCTTCTTCTGCCGCATCACCTCGAGCTTCAGCGGTTCTCCCGAATCGTAGCTCGTCAATACCCGCATCAACTGCCGTGGGCTGGCGACTGACCTTCCATCTACCGCCAGGACCACGTCACCCGCCTTGAGGCCCAGCGGCGCGGGATCCGGCACATCGACGACCAGGACGCCCTCGGTGGTCCCGAAGTAGCTGCCGAGCTGGGGATTGACCGGCGCCAATTCGAGGTCGCGCAGGGCGCCGCCCATGGAAAGCGAGAAGGTCATTTCGACATTGTCTCGCGAACCCCTGATCGCCTCGCTCCGAAGCAGGGCCAGCTCCAGCGCACGCTGGTTCTCCTGGCCCTCCCGCCCCACCCAGTACTCTTCTCCGCCAGGCATGGAACGGAAGGCGTAGTTCCCTTCCGGACCGACGATCACGGCGAGATTGTCGGGCATCGCCGCCGTCACGACCTGCCCCTTGGTCCGCTTCTTCCCTCGACGATACTCCAAGGACACGGTGTCATTCGGCGCCAGCTTGGCGACGAGCTCGATGAGGCGGAACCCCGGGCTGAGGACCCGGTCGCCCGCGGGGACCTTGGAGAGATCCACCGCCAGCGACGTCGTGCCGAACCGGGTGAGGATGTCCCCCGCCATGAGGCCCGCGGCGGCGGCCGGCCCCCCCGGCGTGACGGCGTCGAGCAGGGCCCCGATCGAATCCGTTTCGGCGGGTTGGGTGTTCACGACGACCCCGATGCGCACCCGCCGGCTGGCAAAGGCGCGCGCCATCATCGGCTGCATCGAGTCACGGAAGAAGTAGGCGTTGGTGCGAAACGAATCGAGACGGAACCGCATCGAGTCCGACACGATCACCACTGAATCCGACTTCGGGGCCCTGGGAGCCCGCGGCGCCGCCACCGTCTGCGCCATGAGTGGCGCGGCAGTCACGAGGGTGAGGGACAGGACGACCGACCGGCGACCGAACATCAGAGCCCCACGTTGTGCGCGCGTGTGAGGTGCACGTCGACCAGGGCGTCCATCAGCCCCACCCGTTCCCGCCAGAGGGGAAGCAGGTCGTTCCTGGTGGCCGGAGACGCCTGCAACTGGGCCGACTCGAGCTGATGGTCAAGCTCGGCGATCCGGTCCTCCAGCGAGGCGGCGGCGCGCGTGGTGTACCCATCGGTCACCTGCTGCCTGCCCCGGAGCTGGCGCAGCGCCTGCTCGAGGGTGGCCGACTCGGCCATGACGGCCGAGAGTTGATCGGAGGCAGCGGCGGTCTGGGGCGCCAGGAGATCGCGTCCCACCACCGCCAGCAGGAGGGAGGCCGCAAGCGCCAGCGCGCCGATGCCGGCGCGACGGACGAGGCGCTGGCGGCGGTCGTGCCGTACCCGGTCCGCCACGGCCGCGAAGCGATCGCGGGGCGGGCGCAGGGTCGGCAACGCGCGAAGCCGCGCCACCCGCTGATGCAGGCGATCGAGTTCCGCCGCGCACGCGGCGCACGTCAGCACGTGGGCCTGGCTTTCCGCGCTGCCCGGCTCGCTGCCGGCGTCGCGGAGGGCCACCAACTGTTCCATGGTGAGATGACTCATGTCCGGGCCTCCTCGCCGAGCCATACCCGCAGCCTGGCATGGGCCCGCGACAGCTGGGACTTGGAGAAGCTCGGCGTCCGGTCCATCATCTCGGCGATTTCTTCGTGGGTATATCCCTCGACGTCATGGAGCCATACCACGGCGCGCGACGTTTCCGGCAACCGCTCGAGCGCGGCCTCGAGGTCCATGCGGAGCGGCGTGTCCTCCCGGCGGACCGCGTGGGCCTCGTCGAAGAGTTCGTCCGTCTCCCGATACTTGTTCCGCCGCAGCCGCATCAGCGCCTTGCTGGAGGCCACGCGGCGGACCCAGCCCCAGAGCGGGCCGTCGCCCCGGTACTGGCCGATGCTCCGGTAGACCTCGAAGAAGGTCTCCTGGAGTACATCTTCCGCGTCCTCGACCGTGCGACAAATGCGCCGGGCCAGGTTGAACACGGGAGTCTCGTAGGCACGGTAGAGGATCTCCAGCGCGGCCGGATCGCCCACCCGCACCCGCGCGACGACCGATTCGGCGTCGCCTGCGAGATAGGAGTCCACTGCCAGTGCCTTTGTCATAGGTCCTTTAAAGATGCAGGGATGGCCCGGATGGTTGCAGGGGGGAATATCGGCGGGGCCGGTGGCGTGCCGGGCAGCGCGGCATCGGGTTGGCTGGGTCGGGGCGGCGGGAGGCCCGGGGCCGACAAATCAGTCCTAATGCATTGTCCCACCAAAGGTTACCATCGAACTCGCAGATCAGGAGCGAGGCGTCTGCCCGTTTCCTAGTATCTTTGCGCCATGGCGAACTCCACCCCAGCGCCCAAGATCTGGCTCCACCACCTGGCCGACGAGGCCGACGCCGCCTTCCTGTACAAGGAACTGGCCCGGGGCGAACCGGACCCCAAACGATCTGCGCTCTACACCCGGCTGAGCGAGGTGGAGAACCGCCACGTCGCGGCCTGGCAGAAGCTGCTGGGCGAGCACGGGCATACCCTCCCGAAAGTGCGCGTGTCGGCCAAGGCCCGCGCCATGGCGTGGGTGGCCCGGCGGTTCGGCCCCCAGTGGCTCCTTCCGATGCTCCTCGAGGAGGAGGGGCAGGAGGTGAAGGGCTATCTCCAGTTGTACAAGTCGGCTCCGGAGGGTGCCGCCGGCCCCACCGCGCTGCGACTGGCACGGGAGTCGAAGGAACACGCGACCACCCTCTCGAAAATCGCGGGGACTGAGGGCGAGCCGTGGCACAAGACGCAGGCCGGTGGGTTTCTCCGGAACGTGGTGTACGGGTTCAATGACGGCCTGACCGCCAATTTCGGGTTGCTGGCCGGCATGGTGGGCGCCGCGGAGTCGATGGGGACCGCCGGCCACGCTGTCGTCGTGGCCGGCCTCGCCGGAATGGTGGCCGACGCGCTGTCGATGGGATCCTCCGGGTACCTGGCCGCCAAGAGCGAGCGCGAGGTGTACGAGCACGAGATCGCCATGGAGCGGGAAGAAATCCGCCTCATGCCCGAGCTGGAGACCGAGGAGCTCAGCCTCCTCTACCAGGCCAAGGGCATCCCCGAGGACCAGTCGGACGAACTCGCCCGACAGGTCATGAGCGACCCCGAGCGGGCACTCGAGGAAAAGGTCCGGGAAGAACTGAAGATCGGCGACGCCACCAGCACCCCGTTCCGCGAGGCGTGGGTGACAGGGCTGGCCACCGCCATCGGGGCCTTTATTCCGGTCGCGCCGCTGCTGATCAGCGTCGAACCGTGGGCGCTCTATACGTCGTTCACCCTCGCCATGCTCTCACACTTCGGGGTGGGCGCGGCACGGAGCTTCTTCACCGGCCGGGGCGTGGCGCGCAGCGGCTTCGACATGCTGATCGTGGGCTTCGGCGTGGCGGTGGTGGGGTATTTCGTGGGAGACTGGATCGTGAAGCTGATGTAGGCGGGGCAGCGGGGCAGCGGGGCAGCGGGGCAGCGGGGCAGCGGGGCAGCGGGGCAGCGGGGCCGAAGCTTGAATTCGCGTCATTCCCGCGCAAGCGGGAATCCAGCAGCCTCGACACTGGACCCCCGCCTTCGCGGGGGTGACATTCCTCTCCTTCATGCCATTTTCCCGCCGAGGAATCATGCCCCGTTCCCGATCGCACTTGGCCGTGCAGTCGCTTGCCCTGCTGCTCCTCCTCGCCGCCGCGTGCAGCCCGTCGGGCCAGGGAACGGTCGTCCCGATGACCCGCACCTTTTACGTCGCGGCCGAGGAGGTGGTCTGGGACTACGCCCCCGCGGGGCGGAGCCTGATCAGCAACGCGGACTGGGACGACGTGCAGCGGCCCTTCGTGACGGCCGGCGACTTGCACGTTGGCCGCCTGGCCCGGAAGGCCGTCTACCGCGAATACACCGACTCCACGTTCACCACTCCCAAGCCACGCCCCGCCGAGTGGGAACACCTCGGCATCATGGGCCCGCTGATCCGCGGGGTGGTGGGCGACACGATTCGGGTGGTGTTTCTCAACCGTGCCAGCTTTCCTGCCAGCATGCACCCGCATGGCGTCTTCTACCTCAAGGACTCGGAGGGAGCGCCCTACGAGGACGGCACGCCGCCGGCCGACCGCGCCGACGACGGGGTCCCGACCGGCGGGCAGCACGTCTACATCTGGCCGGTGCCGGAGCGCGCCGGCCCGTCCCACGACGAGGGGAGCACGGCGTTCTGGATGTATCACTCCCACACCACGGAAGTCGGCGACGTGAATGCCGGCCTGGTGGGCCCCATGATCATCACGGCGCGCGCGCACGCACGCACCGATGCCACGCCGGACGACGTGGATCGGGAGCTGGTGGTGGGATTCCTCGAGTTTGACGAGACGAACAGCACACTCTGGGAGGAGAATCTCCGGGTCTACGGAAAGCTCCCAGCCGGATTCAAGCCGGACCACCTCTTCGGGGTACGTGAAGTCGGGCCGGAATCACAGTATGCGTTCAAGGAAACACTGAACGGGTTCCTGTATGGCAATCTCTCCGGGTTGACGATGCGGCAGGGGGAACGGGTGCGCTGGTACCTGCTGGCCTCCACCAATTTTGAAATTCACGCACCGCACTGGCATGGCAACACGGTACAGGCCTCGCACATGACGACCGACGTTGCCGCGCTCCTGCCAATGGGGATGCTGGTGGCGGACATGGTTCCTGACAACCCGGGGACCTGGCTCTTCCACTGCCACGTGGCGCCGCATCTCTTGATGGGAATGGAAGCGACGTACGAGGTACTTCCAGGGCAGTAGGCGGGGCAGTGGGGCAGTGGGGCAGTGGGGCAGTGGGGCAGTGGGGCAGGAATATCGGCCAACCGTCACCCCGGCGAAAGCCGGGGTCCAGGTTTCGTCAGTTCATCAATCGCCCACCACCAGGTTCAGCAACCGCCCCGGCACATAGATCTGCTTGCGCAGTTCCTTCCCTTCGGTGAACCGCTTCACCGCGTCCTCCCGCATCGCCGCCGCCGCGATGGCCGCTTCTTCCGCCCCGCGGGGCACCCGCACCTTGCCGCGGGTCTTGCCGTTGACCTGCACGGGAATTTCCATCATGTCCTCGACGGTCAGCCCCTCCTCCCAGGTCGGCCAGGCCGCCGAAAAGACGGTGGTCACACCGCCGAGTCGTTCCCAGCACTCCTCCGAAAAGTGCGGCGCGAAGGGCGCCAGCATGATCACCATGTCCTTGACCAGATGGCGGTCGGAGCAGTTGGTCTCCCGCATCGTGTTGAGCAGCTCCATCAGCGCCGCGATGGCGGTGTTGTAGCTGAGCGCCTCCATCGCCTCCGTCACCTTCTTGACCGTCTGGTGACGCTTCACGACGACCGACTGATGCACTTCCACCCCGGCGAGCGTCACATGCTCGCACTGGCTCACGAGGTCCCAGACCTTTTCCAGGAACCGGCGCGGGCCGCTGATGCCGGAGTCGCGGAAGTCTCCGCCCTCCTGGAAGGGCCCCAGGAACATCAGGTACATCCGGAAGGTGTCGGCGCCCCACTTGGCGATGTACTCGTCGGGAATGACCACATTCCCCTTGGACTTGGACATCTTGGCGCCGTCCTTGACGATGAGCCCGTGGGCCCGGAACGTCCGGAACGGCTCCTCGAACTGCACATGACCCAGCTCGTGGAGTACCATCGCGATGAAGCGTGAATAGAGCAGATGCAGCACCGCGTGCTCGTTGCCGCCGATGTACATCGTGACCGGGCACCACCTGGCGGTGCGCGTGGTGTCGAACGGCCGGTCGTCGAATTCGGTGTTGGGATACCGCAGGTAGTACCACGCCGAGTCAAGGAAGGTGTCGGACACGTCGGTTTCCCGCCGCGCCTGGATCCCGCACTCCGGGCAGGGGACGAAATACCACTCCTCATGCCGGGCCAGCGGGGACACGCCGGAGTCGTCGGGCCGGAAGTCGTCGATCGGCGGCAGCAGCACCGGCAGGTCCGCTTCCGGCACCGGCACCGGCCCGCAGGTCGGGCAGTGGATGATCGGGATCGGCGGACCCCAGTAGCGCTGCCGGGAAATGCACCAGTCGTAGAGGCGAAAGCGCACCGTCTTCGTGCCGTGCCCCTCACGTTCGAGCCATGCGGTAATGTCGCACAGCGCCTCGTCCGCCGGCCGGCCGGTCCACGGCCCCGAATGCACCATGGCATAGCCCGCGGTGTCGGTCTCGGCCTCCGCCATCGGCGCGTTTGCGTCCGCGCCCTCACGGGCGAGGACCCGGACGATCGGCAGCTCGAACTTCTTCGCGAAGGCGAAATCCCGCTCATCGTGCGCCGGCACAGCCATGATGGCACCAGTCCCATACTCCATCAGCACATAGTCGGCGATCCAGACCGGCATCCTCCCGCCGGTGGCCGGATTGACGGCATACGCCCCGGTGAACACCCCGGTCTTGTCCTTGTCACCCACCTTCCGGGAAATCAGGTCGAGCGAGGCGACCTGCGCGCGATACGCCTCGACCGCAGGCCGTTGCGCGTCCGACGTCAGCTGGGCGACGAGGGGGTGTTCCGGCGCCAGCACCATGAAGGTGGCGCCGTACAGGGTGTCGGGACGGGTGGTATACACCCGGATGGTGTCGCAGTCGCCCTCCACTGCGAAGTCGATTTCCGCCCCTTCGGAGCGCCCCAGCCAGTTCCGCTGCGCCTGGGTGGTGGTGTCGGACCAGTCCATTTTCGAGCGATCGTCCAGATTCGCGAGGAGGCGCTCGGCGTAGTCGGTGATGCGGAAATACCACTGCTGCAGCGCCCGCTGCTCGACCTTCGTGTCGGGGTGCCGCTCGCAGAAGCCGTTGATGACTTGTTCGTTGGCCAGGACCGTCTTGCACTCGGGGCACCAGTTGACCGCGCCGTGCTTGCGGTACGCCTTCCCCGACTTGAACAGCTGGAGGAAGAGCCACTGGGTCCACTTGTAGTAGGCGGGATCGGTGGTGGACAGGACGTTGCGCCAGGAGAACATCCCGCCGACGCGGGTCAGCTGCCGGGTGAAATTGGCGATGTTGCGCGGGATGAGCTCCGCCGGGTGGATACCGAGCTTGATGGCGTAGTTTTCGGAGTGAATCCCGAAGGCGTCGAACCCGATCGGTTCAAAGACATCGAAGCCCTGCAGCCGCTTGAAGCGGCCAAACGCATCGCTGCCCGTGAAGGCGAACATGTTCCCCACGTGCAGCCCTTCGGCCGACGGGTAGGGGAACATCATCAGGTTGTAGAAGGGCCGGGCAGCGGCGGCGAGATCGGGCTCGTTGGTGTGGCGCTCGGCCCAGCGGGCCTGCCACTTGGCCTCGACGGCCTGTGGATCATAGCGAAACGGTTGCGGGTCACTCATGATGGTGGAAATCTACCCGCCGCCGGAGAGAGAACCAAGCGCGGCCCCGCGCCTTGCTGGAGCGGGCCGGCAAGCCTAAGTTTTCATGCACTCCCCACTTACATCGCCAGCGGAGCCCCATGGCCGGCGTCAGGAAAGACCTCACCCGATCCCTCTACCTGTACGGCACCGCCGTGCTGGTCCTCTTCGGCGCCCTGATGGCCGGGATCATGAACGGCAACGAGTCCCGACACGTCCGTCGTGAACTCGACGAGCGACTCGTCGGCCTCGCTGACCGCTCCGCGGCCCTCCTTGAGCAGGTACTGGAGTACCAGCCCGGGGCCATGGCCAGGCTGGCCGCCCCCGGGGTCCCCTCGACCGATGCGGCCGCGGTCCTGAGCACGCTGCTGTCCACCCCGCGGACCGAGGCCGATCTGGTCGAGATCTCGGTGCTGGGCGGGACCGGCGGCATCCTCTGGAGCAGCCGCCCGGCCACGGCGCTCGGCTCGCAGATCGGCGGGCTGGAAGCGGCCACCGGCCGAAGCGGGCTGCAGGTCCTCTCCCTCACGCTCGGCGGCGTGGCGTCCCGGGCCGCCGTGCTTCCCGTCGCCGGCTCGAACTGGCGGGTCGTGGCCAGCGCTCCGGAGGCGGGGCGGGTGAGCCTGACGGGCAGCCTCGTCCTCTTCAGCATCCTGATCTTCACGGCTGGCGGCATCATCACCCTCTGGCTCCTGGCGCGCTGGCTCGACCGCCGCATTCTCCGTCCGCTGTTCGTCGCGGAAGAGGTGGCCACGCAGGTGGCGCAGGGCAACCTCAGCGCCAGCGTCTCGGAGACCGACGCGGCGGGCGCCGAGGGCAATCGCCTGCTGCGGGCCATCGCGGCGATGGTCGGCGCGCTGCAGAATCTGGTCGGCGCCATCCGGGGTGCCTCGAGCGAGGCGGCCGCGATGGCCGAGGAGATCTCGGCGGCCACGCAGCAGATGTCGGCCTCGACGCAGGAGGTGGCGAGCACCACCGCCGACCTGACCGACCGCGCCTCGAAGCAGGCCGGGGTGGTCCGCCTGGCCGCCGACGATGCCGGCAAGATCCTGGGCATCGCCGAGACGCTGGCCTCCGGCGCCACCCAGGCGGCGCAGCGGAACGCGGCGCTGGCCAAGCTGGCCCGTTCCCACCGGGAGCAGCTCGACCGCAGCACCACCGAACTGGCCAAGCTCACCGAAGAGGTCGAGCTCGGTGCGGAAGAGGCGGAGTTGCTGGCCGCTTCCTCCGAGGAAATCGAGAAATTCATCACCCAGACCAAGGCGATCGCCAAGCAGACGCACATGCTGGCGCTCAACGCCGCCATCGAGGCGGCGCGGGCGGGCGGCGAGGGGCGCGGATTCAGCGTGGTGGCGGAAGAGGTGCGGAAGCTGGCGGGCCAGGCGGCGCAGGCGGCCACCTCCACCAGCGAGACGGTGCAGAGCGTCCTGGCGCGGGTGCACACCGCACGGGAGCGGCTGCTCCGGCTGGCGCAGGGCGGCATCGTGGCCCGCGACGCGGCGCAGGCGGCGGCGCTCGGGCTCCGCACCGTGGCGGAAGATGCCGACGCCAACGATCAGTGGACCCAGGCGATTTCCGCCTCGGCCGACGACGTGCGCATCCTCATTGACGGGATTGCCGGGCGCATGAAGGAAGTGTCCGCCGGCACAGAAGAATATGCGGCCGCCGCCCAGCAGATCGCGGCCGCCGCCCAGCAGCTCAACGCCTCCACCGAGGAGATTGCCTCCTCCGCCGGTCATCTGGCCGACGCCGCCGAGCGGCTCACCAGCGCCGTCGGCGGATTCCGGGTCAGTTAAGCGGCAATCTCCGAGAGCGCCGAGAGCAGGCCGGCAAAATGCCCCGGCGTGAGGTCTCCCATATGGCCGATGCGGATCATCGCGTCGGCCATTTCATCGAGCCCCGCCCCGATGGTCCACCCCCGCTCCAGCAGCGCCCCGGCGACCGCCCGCCCGGTGGTTCCTTCCGGCACCCGCAGCGCCGACACCGTCCACGCCCGCCGACCCTCCGGCGCGAAGAATTCGTACGCCGGATGCGCGGCCACCCACGCCTCCATCATCGTCAGCATCGCACGGTGCCGGGTCCAGCGCGCCTCGACCCCGCCCTCGGCGTCGATCCGCTTGAGCTGCGCCTCCAGCGCCAAGTAGAGCGGCAGCGCGGGGGTCTGCGTCGGCTGGTGGATCTTGATGGCCTCGTCGTGGAGTACGAGGTCGAAGTACCACCCGGGATTCGTTTGCTCGCAGGCGCGTTCCATCATCCGCGGGGACGCGACGGCCAGGGAAATGCCCGGGGGCATGGCCAGCGCCTTCTGCGACCCGGTGAAGACAAAATCGAGCCCCCAGGCGTCGGTCTCGACCGGCGACCCGCCGATGGAGGTGACGGCGTCCACCAGGAGGACCACATCCTTCCGCCCCCGCACCACCTGCGCCAGCTCCTCGAGCGGCACCAGGGTCCCGGTGGACGTCTCACAGTGGACCAGTGCGACGGCATCCACCTGGTGTTTGTCGAGGGTCGCGGCCAGTTCGTCCGGTTCCAGCGCCCGGCCGAGCGGGACCGGCAGGCGGACCACCTCCTTGCCACAGCGCTTCGCGATGCGGGCGAAGCGGTCGCCGAAGAAGCCGCCATCGACCACGAGCACCCGTTCCCGCACGCCGCCGGCCACCGCCGCCTCCATGAACCCGGTCGCGGAGCTGGTGGCCATCAGGACGGGGCGCGTCGTGCGGAAGAGTCGTTGCAGTTGGGGCTCGATCCGCTGGAGCATCGCGATCATCTCGGGGCCGCGATGCGCGAACATGGGAGACACCATCGCCTGCAACACGTCGAGGTGCACGTCGGTCGGGCCGGGAAGGAAGAACCGGCCGAACTGGTATCCCGGGGGCATGCCGCGTGAACTCATGTCGTCTCCTCATCGGGCGTGGCGCGCCGTGCCTCGAGGGCACCACCCCGAAGGATGTCATCGCTGGTCACCAGCTGGACGCCGCGCGCCTGCCAGTCGGCCAGAAGTCGTTTGCCGGCCTCGGTGTCGATCGCGCGGACGGCGTCGGTCACCAGGAGCAGCCGGCCGCCGGGCCGCCGCGCCAGCAGCCCTTCCACGGCGTACCGATCGCAGACGTCGAGCGCCACGCCGTACAGCACGATGACGCCGGGGTCGAGCTCGTCGAGCACCGGCTCGACGTTGGCGTTGGTGAAGACATCGAACCAGTGCTTGTGGAAGAGGATGTCGCCCTGGTGCGCTGCCACGTGGCGCCGCACCTTGGCAGGGTCCATCGGCTCGGGCTCGAAAACGAGGGGATTGCGCAGGGGTGTCTCGGGCACCTTGTGCTGGCCGGGCGTCCCCCGCATGCAGTGGGGCGGAAAGGTGGTCTTGAAGTCGGGGGTGTCGCTCAGCTCGCGGTGGCCGGGCAGGTGATCGTCGGCGCTGGCCACGATCCGGATGCCCTGCTGGTGGGCATAGTCGGTCAGGGCGCGCAGGACCGGGCCGAGCGCTTCGCTCCCGGGGACATACAACAGCCCATCCGACCGCATGAAGTCGTGCTGGGTGTCGACGTCCCAGAAGAGGGTGCGGGTCACGTCACGCGCTCGAGACGCGGGTTGGGGCGATACTCACGCCCCACCTTGGCGCAGGGTGTTCCATCGAGCAGGACCACGTCGGCAGTGAAGTCGAAGCGCCCCTGAAAAAGCGACGACCCCACACCGTAGGCGTCCACCGGAACGCCCTGACGGTGAAACTCACGGATCTTGTCGACGGAAAAGCCGCCGGACACGACAATCTTCACGTTGCGGAACCCCTCGGCATCGAGCGCCCGGCGGACATTCCACACCAGCTGTGGATTGACGCCCGTGGGTGGGAAGCGTCCCATCTGCGGCAGCACCGACCTGTCGACCAACTTCTCACTGGTATCGATCCGGACCCCGAAGAGCTTGTCGCCGAGGGCGCGCGCGACCTCGAGGGAGGTCCGAACGCAGTCGTTCTCGAAGTCCACCAACGTCACCACCTGGACGCCGGCTGGTGCGTGCTCCAGAAACTTCAGCGTGGCGCGGACAGTGTCCCCGCCGTAGGCCGCAATCAGGGCGTGGGGGACCGTGCCGATCCCCTCGCTGCCCCACCACGAGGCCTGCGCGTCGGTCGAGACCCCGATGGCGCCGGCGATGTGCGCGGCATATCCGTCCCCGGTCTGCACCAGCCAGTGGTCGTGACGAGCGGGGAAGAACATCACGGTCTGCGGAGCGGCGGCCTCCACCACCCGGCGGGTGTTGGTGCCGACGCGGGTGCGCCGGGCCAGCACGCCCAGGTAGAGCGTCTCCAGATGGGCAAAGGCGTCGTAGGGGCCGGTGATGAGCATGACCGTCTCCCACGGCTCGACTTCGTCGCCGTCGAAGAGGGCGTGAACCTCGAGTTCGGGCCATTCCACGGCGCACAGCTTGAGGATGGCGATCGCTTCGTCCACGCCGCCGAGGAGCGCCTGCTGCTTGCCGAAGACCTGCATGGTGACCCGCGGACGGTAGGCGTCGGCGATCAGCACTTCGCGCGCCCGGACGAAGTATTTATCGGAGTAGTACCCCGAGCGCATCTTCTCGACGGGGAGGTTGAAGATGTGCGGGTCGAGCCGGGGGCGACGGGCCATCTGCTGGGGGCTCTCTCTCGATGGGGAAGGCGACCCGGGAAGTTAGGAGGCGCGGGAAGGGGGGGCAAGTTGACAGCGGCCCCCGCGGCGTCTAACTCTATCCGTCAGGCCCCCTTGCACGTCACCCAGGAGACGCCGTGAGCGACACCCTTTCCCGCCGGAACTTCCTCGGTGCCGGCGCCGCTGCGCTCGCCGCCGGGGCACTGCCCGCCCGCCTCGGCGCCATCGAAGCTCCCGCCGTCATCCTCCGTGGTCCCAGCCGCCCGGTGGCCATCAGCTCGGCCAACAGCCTCGCACCCGTCACCCGTGCCCTCGAGCTGGTTGTGCAGGGGAGCGACACGCTGGACGCCGCGGTGGAGGGGGTCAAGATCCAGGAACTCGACCCGGCAGACAACTCGGTCGGCTACGGCGGTCTCCCAAATGAGGAGGGCGTGGTGCAGCTGGACGCCTCGTGCATGCACGGCCCCACGCGCCGGGCCGGGGCGGTGGGGGCGCTGGAGGGCATCAAGACGCCCAGCGAGGTCGCCAAGCTGGTCCTGAAGTACACCAACCACATCATGCTGGTGGGCGAGGGCGCCAAGAAGTTCGCGCTCTCGTATGGCTTCCAGGACGAGAACCTCCTGACACCTGAGTCGAGGCAGCGGTGGCTCACCTGGCGCGCCAACCGGGGCGGGAGCGACGACTGGCTCGACGTGCCGGACAACACCCCGATGGTCGTGCGACCAACCGGCACCATCAACCTGGACGTGGTCAACGCCGCCGGCGACTTGAGTTCGGTCACCACCACCAGCGGGCTCGCCTGGAAGATCGACGGCCGGGTGGGCGACTCGCCGATTGTCGGGGCCGGCCAGTATACCGACAACGACGTCGGGTCGGCGGGCTCCACCGGCCGCGGGGAATCCAACATCATGGTCTGCGGCGGGTTCCTGACGGTGGAGCACATGCGCCGCGGCATGTCGCCGACCGACGCCTGCCTCGAGACGCTGCGGCGTGTGATGGCGATGACGCCGCCGCGGCTGCTGCGCGAGGACGGACGCCCGACGTTCAGCCTCCAGTTCTACGCCGTGAACAAGAAGGGGGAATACGGCGCAGCGTCGCTCTACAAGGCCCGCTACGCCGTGCATGACGGCACGGCCGCCGCGTTCAAGGACTGCGCCGTTCTCTTCCCGCCGAAATAGGTGCGCATGCTCCGCCGACTGCCGCTGCTGCTGATCCTGCTCCTCGCCGCCTCACCGCTGGCGGCGCAGGGCCGCTGGCTCAGCAACTACTACCCCTACATCGCCTCCTCGCCGAACACCTTCCCCCTGCTCGGCGCCCGATACGACTACCGGCGCGACGCCGAATGGGACGATCCGTGGCTCTCCGACGGCTCGCTCGCCGCCACGGTGGCGCTCGGGTTCAACGGCAGCCAGATGGCTACGCTCGTCTTCCGCGCGCCCGGACTCCGGAAGGACTGGCGGCTCTTTGCCGAGGGGTACTGGCTCAAGGACGCGCGGATGGGGTACTTCGGCGTCGGCAACGACACCCCGTACGACCCGTCGCTCGAGGTGGACAACAGCAACTACTACCGGGTACGCCGGGCCCGGC
Organism: uncultured Gemmatimonadales bacterium; assembly: GCA_963705985.1. GTDB lineage: Bacteria > Gemmatimonadota > Gemmatimonadetes > Gemmatimonadales > GWC2-71-9 > SPDF01. The sequence continues at coordinate 144,144 of CAVPLK010000004.1, forward strand.
TCGGTGGGCGGGTCGAGGTGACGCGGCGCATCGCCGGCCACCTGGCGGCGGCGGTGGCGGGCGGCATCGTCGGGACCGAATTCACTTCACTCCCGGCGCCGACGCTCTTCGGCACCCAGGTGGGGAATTCCCTCGACGGGACCGACTACACCGGCAGCGCGCGGTTCGTCTTCGACACGCGAAACCGGGAATACAACCCCTCCACCGGCACCCTGCTCCAGGTCGGCGGGCTGGTGGGGAATGCGTACAGCCGCTTCTACGGCGATGCCCGGGGGTTCGTGCATCCGTTCTTCGGGACGGTCGTGGCCGGACGCGTGACGGCCGTGAGCACCTCGGGCTCTCCGCCGCTCAGCTCCGACTACGAGCTGCAGCTCTGGGAAGAGTCCCGGTGGCAGTACGGCGGACAGGAGACCAATCGCGGCCTGGTCGGCGGCCGCCTGGTCGACGCCGACCAACTGTCGGCCTCGCTCGAAGTCCGGCAGACGGTCATCGACGTCGGCGATCTGGCCGCGGTCGGGGTCATCGGCTTCCTGGACGTCGGGCGGGTCTTCCCCGAAGGGGACCTCTCGCTGACGACCGACGGGATGGCGCTGACCGGCGGGGTCGGCCTCCTCTTCCGCGCCCTCAAGGCGGGCATCATGACCCTCAATTTCGCCTGGGGCCCCGACGGCTATGTCTTCTCCGCCAACACGGGATGGAGTTTCTAGCCGACCGATTACCTTCCCTGCATGGCCGACCCGACCCCCGCAAAACCGAAGGTCAATTACAAGGCCGCCTGGGCGGAAGCCCGCGAGGTGGTCTGGGATTATCGCTTCCGCCTGGCGCTCGGACTGGCGCTGATGCTCCTGAGCCGCCTGGCCGGGCTCGTCCTTCCCGCCTCCTCCAAGTACCTCATCGACGACGTGATCGGGAAGCAGCGCGCGGAGCTCCTGCCCTGGATCGCCCTCGCAGTCGGCGCGGCCACGCTGGTCCAGGCCATGACGGGCTTCGCCCTCTCGCAGGTGCTCGGCGTGGCCGCCCAGCGAGCCATCACCGACATGCGGAAGCGGGTCCAGGCCCACGTGGCCAAGCTCCCGGTCAGCTATTTCGACTCGACCAAGACCGGCGTCCTCATTTCGCGTATCATGTCGGACGCGGAAGGGATCCGGAACCTCGTCGGCACGGGGCTGGTGCAGCTGGTCGGCGGGTTCGTCACCGCGGCCATCGCGGTGGGGGTGCTTTTCTGGCTCAACTGGAAGCTGACCGCCGTCACCCTGACGGTGCTGATCCTCTTTGGCGGGGGAATGGCGATCTTCTTCAAGCGCCTCCGTCCCCTCTTTCGGGAGCGCGGCAAGATCAACGCCGACGTCACCGGCCGCCTGGCCGAAACGCTGGGGGGCATCCGCATCGTCAAGGCGTACAGCGCCGAGCGGCGCGAACGGTACGTCTTCGCGACGGGAGCGCACCGCCTCTTCCGGAACGTGGCGCAGTCGATGACCGCCATCTCGGGGACGGGCGCGTTCGCGACCGCCATCGTGGGCGGCATCGGCGTCCTGATGATCCTGGTCGGCGGGGGTGACGTGCTGGCGGGACGGATGACGGTCGGCGACCTCATCATGTACGTCTTCTTCACCGGCCTGATGGCGGCGCCGATGGTACAGATCGCCTCGATCGGCACCCAGATTACCGAGGCGTTTGCGGGCCTGGACCGCATCCGTGAGATCCGCCTCCTCGCCACCGAGGATCAGGAAGACGCCGTCCGCGAGCCGGTGGGCGAGATCCGTGGCAACGTCGCGTTCGACCAGGTGTGGTTCGAGTACAACGCGGGCGTACCGGTCATCAAGGGGATTTCCTTCGAGGCGCCGGCCGGGACGACCACCGCGCTGGTCGGCGCGTCGGGGGGCGGCAAGAGCACGCTCATTTCACTCGTGATGGCGTTCAACCGGCCGAAGTCGGGCCGAGTGCTCATCGACGGCCGTGATCTGGCCACGATCCGGCTCTATGAGTTCCGGCGCGCCATCGGCGTGGTGCTGCAGGAAAATTTCCTGTTCGACGGCACCGTCGCTGACAACATCGCCTTCGCGCGTCCGCACGCCACCCGGGAGCAGATCCAGTCGGTGGCGCGCGTGGCCCACGCCGATGAGTTCATTCGCGGGTTCGAGCAGGGGTACGACACGGTGGTGGGGGAGCGGGGCATCAAGCTCTCCGGGGGTCAGCGGCAGCGGATCGCGATCGCCCGGGCCATCCTCGCCGACCCGAAGCTCCTCATCCTCGATGAGGCAACCAGTTCACTCGACAGTGAGAGCGAGGCGCAGATCCAGGACGGGCTGCGGGCGCTGCGGCGGGGGCGAACGACGTTCGTCATCGCACACCGGCTCTCCACCATCGTGACGGCGGACCAGATCCTGGTGCTGGAGGGCGGGGAAATCGTCGAGCGGGGAACGCACCACGAGCTGCTGGCGCTGAACGGACGGTACCGGCAGCTCTACGACCGTCAGTACAACGTGGAAATGGACCGGTTCATCAATCCCGGCGAAGACTTCACGCCGGAGCCGGTGTCGGTGCCGGCGCCAGCCCGATCGAGCCAGAACCTGTAGCGATGGCCAGCACCTCGCGCAGGGTGGATTCGCCGCGGTCCCGGGCGTACCACCGGCGCACCTGGGGGTAGAGCGCCGCGTTCGGCACGGTGCCCCGGTTGGCCATGACCCACTGCTGCAGTTCCACCGGGCGCGGACCCCAGTGCCCCAATTCCCTGAAATCAGCGTCGAGCGCAATCACGATCGGAATCGACCGCGATCCGTTGGTGAGGTACTGGTCCATCACGGCCGGGTGCTCGTCCCGCCGCAGCACCCGGAGTTCGAGGCCGGGCGCCTGCTCCGCCAACTTGGCCAGAACCGGAATGGTATTCGCGGCGTCGCCACACCAGTCCTCGGCGAGCACGAGCAGGTGCCGCGGGGCCGGGGGCAGCCTTGCCTCCACCGCCCAGGCTGGCAGCCGCGCGAGCTTGTGGACGCCGACCCAGAGGCCGCAGTGCTCGGTGCTCGCTGCCACGAAATCGTGGTACGGCAAGGCGGTGCGCCAGAGCGATGGAAAATCAGGCATGGCGATTTCCTTCCGGGTCGGTTCCTGAAGCCTGACCAATGTGACAGAGCCGCCGGCGGGAAGATCCCGACGGCGGCTCTCGATTCCGTCACTCTCCCAACACCGGAGGACCGGCTAGAGTTCCCGGATCATCACGCCGCGCTTCGCGAGTTCGTCCACGTAGGGCTGGAACGGCATCGCCTCGTCCGGCGTGCATACGCCCTTGGTCTTGACCCGTCCGTCGGCCTGCATCATCCCGGTGATGGCCAGCGAGTAGCCGGTGGTGCGCATCATGGCACTGATATTCCGCTCGGTGTCCTTGTGGTCCACCAGCTGCCACACCACGGAAACCGGCTTCCCGCCCTTGGTGCCGCTCGCCTCCACCCGGAGTGCCACCAGGTCTTCGGCCTTCGGCTTCTTCAGCACCGGCGTCGAGGCGGCGATGAAGACGTCCCGCGGCCGCACCTGGACGCCCTTCACGTCGATCGGGTCGTTGCCGAGCAGGCCGAGTTCGCGAATCGGCTTCATGATCGCCACATGGCCGGGATACCGGAGCGTCTTGTATTCCAGCACGTCCACCTTGCCCTCGTAGGTGAACGGCATGGTGCTGACGCCGCCGGCGGTGTGGAACGCCTCGAGGGTGCCGACCGGCTCCGGAAAGACCACCGGCTCCAGTTCGCTCAGCGCTTCCACCGGCGTCCGCTTCCCGCCGCGCAGAATCCAGGACGTGGTCGTGTAGTAGTCGAGCGCCCCCTCCAACGAATAGACGATCTGGTAGTTGAGGGGCGGTTCCGGATGCCTGGGCAGGCCGCCAACGTAGATTTTGACCTTCTCGGCCTTGTCGAGCCGGCGGATCCCCTCCGCGGCCAGAATGTTGACCATCCCGGGCGCGAGGCCGCAGTCGGGGATGACCGACAGCCCCTTGGCAAGGGCGGCGTCGTTCAGCTTCTTCTGTTCGAAGACGATCTCGGTGTTCCCCCCGAGGTCGGAGAAGTGGCATCCGGCCTCGATGGCGCAGCCGGCCATCGGGGCGTTGAAATAGTAGGGAATGGCGCTCATGACGGCGACGTGACCGTGCATCAGGGCGGTCGCCGCCGGCAGGTCCTTCACGTCCAGCTTGACGGCCTTCAAGCGGGCGGTCCCCTTGAAGGGATCGAGGAACGGAGCCAGCCGTTCAGGATGGAGATCGGCGATCGTCACCTGGGTGACAGCCGGGTTCTGGAGGAGGTCGAAGGCGGTTGCGCAGCCCTGCAGGCCGGCGCCGAGAACCAGCATCTTCATACGTCAGTCCTTGTCAAATCACGGGTTTCGAGACAGCCTTGAAATCTACCCCGGAGCGGGTTCCGGCTTCAACCCAGACCTCTGGAGCACGATGACCACCCCTGTCACCCCCCTGCCCGGCCGCCGCGACGGCGAAGGCACCCGGCAGAAACTCCTCCGTGCGGCGCTGGAACTCTTTACGGGAGAAGGGTTTCTGGCGAGCACCACGCCCATCATCGCCGAGCGGGCGGGGGTGGCGGAGGGGACCATCTACCGGCACTTCACCAGCAAGGAACACCTCCTCAACGAGGTTTTCCGTGGCACCCAGCGCTGGGCCACCGGCGTCGTCAAGGAAGTCGACGCAGACCGGTCTCTGAAGGCGCCGGAACGGCTGGCGCGGATTGCCCGGCGGTTCGTGGAGACCGCGGAACGCGACCCGGCCGGCGCGCGGATGCTGCTTCGCCAGCGGGACGGAAAGTTCCTCGATGTGCCGAGTCGCGACGCGGCACGCGAGTTCCGGGAGGCGGTCCAGCAGGTGGTGGCGGCGGGGAAGGCAGACGGAATGGTCCGGGCGGGTCCGGCGGAGCTCTGGACCTCGGTGTGGCTGGTGATCCTGGCGTTCATCATCGAGCGGGTCGCGTCTCGCGAGTGGACCATGGAGCAGCCGCAGGTGGGACAGGCGATCGAGTCGGCCTGGAGCGCTATTGCGGCGCCTGCCCCGTTGGCCCCGGGAAGAACGTCATCTCCCGCGGATCCAGCCGCGGCGGGGTCAGCCTGAGCTCACGCATCCGCCCGGGTCCGAGGGGCCGAACAAAGAACGCCGACCCGACGAAGTAACCCACCGAATCGCTCCCCCACCGCACGGGACCCCTGCCGTCCGCGGAATACAGGGTCCGCTGCCCGCCACCGCCTTGCTCGACACAGACACCACCCTCCGGGCAGTCGATCACCCGCGCAAATGCCGGGGTGCCGACCAGCACCATGAAGGCCGAATCCGCGTAGAGCTCCTCCATGTGGTCGAGCGGCCGGGTGTCGGGGTCGGCAGGAGGGGCCTGGGCCACCAGGGTCCCGGACCCCGCACGGATGTACAGCCGGGCGGCGTCGATGCTCCAGGCCAGATCGCCAGGAATCGCCCCGTCCGTCGGAACGATCCGCTCGGCGCCGTTGAGCAGGTTCATCACCACGACCCGCCGACTGGAGGGGTCATCGCGCACGCCTTCGCGAATGAAGGCGATGTCGGTCCCCGCGGGAGAAAGCGCCGGGTCCATTTCCCGGACGCGGGTGTAGGTGATGGGGAAGGTGGTGCCACCGTCGGCGCGGACGGCAAAGAGGTCGCCGACGCCCGCTTCGCCGGTCGCCACGAACACGGCGAACGGCTCCTCGCCGGGCGCCAGGCGGTTCTGGACGGGTGACATGGACACGCGGCAGCTCGTCAAGGAGAGCAGCAGTGCGAGGGGAAGCACCCGAGGAACTGCTTTCACGAAAACACGAAAATACGAAAACACGAAATGGACCCCGTTCCTGGAATGCCGTATCCGTCCTCAGCCCTCAGTCCCCCAGTCCTCAGTCCTCAGTCCTTGAGCGTCTTCTGGTAGAACTCGAAGATCCGCTGCCACGCCTTGTCCGGCTGGTCGGTGTCGTTCCCCATCCGGCCGGGGGAGAGAAATCCGTGGCCAGTGCCGGGGTAGATGTCATAGGTAAACGACTTGCCCAGCAGCTTCATCGTGGCGCTCACCTGTGGCAACGGATCGTCGACCCGCGCGTCGTTCTCGGCGTACACCCCGAGCACCGGTGCCGTGATACGGGCCATCGCCGCCGAATCGGGGGCGGGGCCGTAGCAGACGACCGCAGCCTTGAGCTTCGGGTTGTGGGTAGCGTAGGCGAAGCTCTGCTGCCCGCCCCAGCAGAATCCGATCGTCGCCATGTTGCCGCGCTGCGCGCCCGGAAGCGTATCCACGAAGGCGGCGGTGGCGTCGAGGTCGCCCATCACCCGCTCGGCCGTGAGGCCCGCGAAGAGTTTTCGCGCCGAATCGGGATTGGCCGGCGACTTTCCGTACTTGGACGCGAGGAGATCGGGCGCGATGGCGACGTAGCCCTGACCGGCGAGCTTGTCCACGACCGTCGTTTCCCACTGCGTCAGTCCGAAGATCTGGTGGATGACCAGCACCGTGGGCGCGTGGTCCCTCCGCTCCGGCCAGGCCACGTACGCAGGAATGGTCTCGCCCGCGGCGTTGGTGAACGTGACCCACTCGGCATGCGGCTCGGCGGCCGCGCGCGGGTGGGCGATCCAGGCGGCCAGGACGGTGATGGCAGCGAGAGCCAGCAGGGCAGAGAGTGGGCGGCGCATGGATCCTCCAGCAACAGAATTCACGAATGCACGAAAGCACGAAAACATGAAGACACGAAAAGGCCTCAGTCCTCAGTCCGCTCCGCGTATACCCCGTTCAGGGCGGAGGCGGGTTCCGGAAGGCGATCCCGACTCGCCAATGCGGCATCGGCCGCGGCTTCGACGACGGCCGTGGCGGCGGCTTCGATGTCGGCCAGCTCCGACTCCGTGACCCCGGCGCCCTTCAGGTACTCCTCGTAGAGCCCGATCGGATCGCGCTGTCCCCAATAGGCGAACAGTTCCGCGAGGAAAGGTCGCGCGCGCCTCGCGTTCGTCGTGCGTCGCGTGGCCCCCCATGCGGAAGGTGTGGGCCAGCAGCAGCACCGGGCCTTCGCCGCGCCGGCACCGTTCCACGGCGAGCATGGCGGCGGCATAGGCGTCGAGCACGTTGTTGCCGTCGAAGCTCCAGCCCGCCATGCCGTAGGCGGCGGGCCAGTCGGCAAAGTCTCCGCTCAGGTGGTGCTGGTCGAGCCGCGTGCCGAGGGCCACCTGGTTGTTCTGCAGGATGTAGACGACGGGCAGGCGCTGCACCGCCGCGAAGTTCAGCCCCTCGTGGCTGGCGCCCGACTTGGCGGAGCCGTCGCCCACCCAGTTCATCACGACGCGCGGCGTGCCGCTGATCCGGCCGGCCAGTGCGATCCCCGCCGAGACCGGCACCATCACGCCGACCGGCGACACCGGCTGCAGGACGTGGTGTGCCTGGGAGCCGGCGTGCAGATCGCGGCCGGCGGACGGGGAGTCGGCGGTGGCCAGGTAGGCGCGGAGCATGTCGGCGAGCGGCATCCCCATGTCGCAGCAGGCGGCGGCGTTCCGGATCATCGGCGCCACGAAGTCGGTGGCGTGGTCGAGCGCGAACACCGGCCCCACCGTCGCCGCTTCTTCGCCGGTCCCGAGCCACGCCTTCGTGATGACGCCCTGCCGGACCCACCGTGAAAGGGCGATGTCGTGCTGCCGCGCCCGGACCAGGCGCGCGTAGAGCGTGAGGAGCTCGTCGCGGGAAAGCCGGGCCACCACTTCCCGCCGTTCCGGAAGCCGGTTGACGGTGGCGCGATAGGCGTCCACCAGCGCGGGGTCGGCTGTCCAGTTCACGTATTCGGGAGGCTCGAATGCGGGATAGCGCTTCACGGCTGGGGCGCTCCGCCGGGCGGGGTGGAGCGGAGCACCGTATCGAGGGCATCGCCAAACGCGGCCATGGACGGGAAGCGGTTGGCCGGGTCCATGGCGAGGGCGCGGGTGAGCGCCGCCTCCAGCCGCGCCGGCAACTCCGGGCGCACCGCCCGGAGCTGCGTCGGCTGGCCGCGCAGCCGGGCGATTTGCAGTTCCTGCGCGCTCTCGCCGTCGAAGGGAAGCCGCCCGGCGAACATCTCGAACGCCAGGAGCCCGAGGGAATAGACGTCGCTTCGGGCGTCGAGGTCCCGGCCCCGAATCTGTTCGGGGCTCATGAACTCCGGCGTGCCAAGGACCACGCCGACAGCCGTGAGCTTCTGGCTGGCCGGGCGGCGCACCAGTTCGAGCGCCAGGCCGAAATCCATGACCACGGCGCGGGTCCCGCCCGGCAGCGCCGGATCGTTGACCAGCATGATGTTCTCGGGCTTGAGGTCGCGGTGGAGCACGCCCAGCTCGTGGGCGTGCTGCAGGCCGCGCACCACCTGCAGGAGGAGCGGCAGCCCTTCTCCGAGGGTCAGCGGCCCGGTGCGGTTGATGCGCTCGTGCAGCGCCTCACCGGGGAGCCAGGGCATTACGAGGTAGACGAGCCCGGCCGGCGTGGCGCCGAGCTGGAGGATGGGGCAGACGCTGGGATGGTCGAACCGGCTGGCGATGAGCGCTTCGCGCTTGAAGCGCTCGACGGACTGCTGGTCGGCCATGAGGTGGGCGGCGAGGACCTTGACCGCGACGTCGGCGCCGGTGGTGCGATCCGCCGCCAGAAACACCGCCGCCATCCCGCCTTCTCCGATCTGGCGCCGCACCTCGAACCGCTCGTCGAGGACGGTCCCGGGAAGATCGGAGGCCTCTTCCTTCGGCTCCAGCGCGACGCCGTCCCGCGTGCAGAACCGCGCCGGCTCGGCGTACACTGCCCGGCACTGGGGGCAGCGCAGCGCGCTCAATCCCGAAACCGGTTGCGGCCGTCCGCCTTCGCCTTGTACATGTTGGCATCGGCCAGCTTGAGGAACGACTCAGGATCGGTGATGCGCTCGTCGGGGAAGGTGGCCACGCCGATACTGATCGTCACGTGCACCGGCCGCCCCGTCTCGCCGAAATCGTGAGCGGCGACGCGGCGGATGATCCGCTCCGCGAAGATCCGGGCGCCCGTCGGCCCCGTCTCCGGCAGCAGGAGAGTGAACTCCTCGCCCCCGTAGCGGGCCAGGACGTCCACCGCGCGCTGCTCGCGCTTGAGGAGATTGGCCAGGCTCCGCAGGACGCGGTCGCCGGCGAGGTGGCCGTGCTCGTCGTTGATCTTCTTGAACTCGTCGATGTCGACCATCAGGCAGGTGAGCACCGTGCCGTACCGTTCGGCGCGCTCCATTTCCTGCACCAGCTTGTCGCTGAGCGCGCGGCGGTTGAAGGTGTCGGTCAGCGGATCGGTCTCCGCCAGGTGGCGCATCTGCTCCTGGCCATCCATGGCGGTCTCGAGATCATAGGCCTTTTCCAGCGCCGCGACCGCGGCCTTGATCACCTGATCGGCAAACTGCACGTCCTGCTGGTTGAGCGGCGCGTCCTCGGCGGTGGTCCGGAGGAAGAAGACGCCCACCTGCTGGCCCTTGAGCTGGAAGGGCAGCGCCAGCGCGGAGCGGGTCGGCACCGCCACGCCTTCGGCCTCCCACTCCGCCCGCACCGCGGAATAGAGCGGGTCGGTGAGCACGTCCTGGATGAGCACCACCTCGCCGGTCTTGAGCCCCTGCTGAATTTCGGGATAGCGCCGAAGATCGACGCGGAGGTTCCGCAGCATGGGGTTTTCATAGGCCGCCACCACGGTGCCGGCCTCGTCTTCCGGCGATCCGATCAGGATGGAGCACTTGGAAATCCGGAGCCCGCGCGCCACCCGCCGCACGAGGATCTGGTAGATCTCGTCGGGCTTCAGGGTGGCGGTCACTTCCTGCAGGATGTCCACCATCTCGGTGCGTGATCGCGCCTCGGCGCGCGCCTGGTTGAGCTCCCGTCCGGTGCGCAGGTGCGCCTTGACCCGGGCCAGCAGCTCGCGCACGCGGAACGGCTTGGAGATGAAATCGGCGGCGCCCAGGCCCAGGGCGCGCACCGTCGCCTCCTCGGGAGGCATCGAGGAGATCATCAGGACCGGCAGGTCCTTGAAGCGATAGTCGGTCTTGACCTTTTCCAGGAGCTGGAGCCCGTCGACCTTCGGCATCATGATGTCGAGCAGGAGGAGGTCGAACTGCTCGGCCAGCAGGTGGTCGAGGAGGTTCTCGCCACCGGGCACCGTGGTGACTTCATAGCCGTTGTCCTTGAGGATCCAGGACAGCGTCCGGGTCAGGGCCTGATCGTCGTCGGCGACGATGATCTTCGGTGCCAGGCTCATTCAGTTCACCAGTCGGTCGAAGAAGTCGTCATCCATGTTGCCGCCACTCACCACCGCCACGGTCGGACCGCGCGGCCGCACCCGCCGGGCCAGAAGCGCGGCCGTGGTGACCGCCCCGGAGGGTTCCACCCGGAGGCCCGCCTCGTGGTGGAGCAGGCGCACGGCGGCCGCGATGTCGTCGTCGGATACCGTTACCACCTCGCGAATGACGGGGCGGATGAGCGGAAAGGTCATGGAGCCCACCGACAGCGTGAGCAGTCCATCGGCCATGCTCGTGGCGCTGTCCAGCGTCGAGGGGCCGCCGGCCTGCATCGCGGCCGTCAGCTTGGCCGCACCCTCGGGCTCGACCGCCACCACGTTGGTCTCGGGACGAAGGGCGGCCACCGCGACGCAGATGCCCGCCAGTAACCCGCCGCCACCCACCGGCACGACGATGGTGTCGACGTGCGGCCAGGCCTCCACGATCTCCAGGCCGCAGGTGCCCTGCCCCGCGATGACATCGGGGTGGTCGAAGGGCGGCAGCATGGTCAGCCCCTCGGCGGCGCAGATTTCCTCCGCCTTCACCTTGCGGTCCAGCGACCGGGGGCCCACGAACACCACCTCGCCGCCGAGCTTCCGCACGCCGTCCACCTTGACCTTGGGCGCGGTGTCCGGCATCACGATGACGGCGCGGACACCCACCTGGGAGGCGGCCCAGGACACGGCCAGGCCGTGGTTGCCGCTGGAGTAGGTGATGACCCCGCGCGCCCGGGTCTCCTTGGGCATGCGCTGGATGGCGTTGTAGGCGCCGCGCACCTTGAAGGCGCCGATCGGCTGGAGCTGTTCGCACTTGAGGGCCACCGAGTGCCCGGTGAGCTTGGTGAGCGCCGGCATCTCGATCAGCGGCGTCCGCGCGGTGACACCCGCGATCGTGGTCGGCGGCGGCCCGGATGTCCTCGAGCGTGACGGCGGGCGCGTGCACCGTGCTCATCCGTCCTCGTCCGTGTCGCCGGCTGGCGCGGCGGCTTCGTCGCCGGTCGGCTCCTCGGTGCCGCTGTCGTCTTCCTTCACCACGCGCGCCACGTCCACCAGCAGGTCGCCGGCGTCGAGGTTGATGACCCGCACGCCCTGCGTGTTGCGGCCGATGACGCTGATCCCCTCGACCGGCACCCGGATGATGACGCCGTGCCGGGTGATCATCATCAGCTCGTCGTCGGGGATGACCTCCTTGAGCGCCACCATCTGGCCGGTCTTTTCGGTCTTCTTGAGGGTGATGATCCCCTTGCCGCCGCGCTTCTGGACCCGGTACTCGCTGAGTTCGGAGCGCTTGCCGTAGCCCTTCTCGCTCACCACCAGCAGCGTGGCTTCGCGGCGCACGACCACCATGCCGATCATCGCGTCGCCCTTGTCGAGCTCGATGCCCTTCACGCCGCTGGTGGCGCGGCCCATCTCGCGCACGTCGCCCTGGTGGAACCGGATGCTCATGCCGTCGCGCGTGGCCAGCACGATGTCGCTGTTCGCGTCGCACAGCTGGACGTCGATCAGCGCGTCGTCGCCGTCGATGTTGATGGCGTTGATGCCGTTGGAGCGGACGTTGCCGTAGGCCGAGAGGACGGTCTTCTTCACCGTGCCGTTCCGGGTGGCGAACATCAGCCAGCGGTCGTCGGTGAACTCGCGCACCGCCACCGTCGACGCGACCTGCTCGTCGCTGCCGATGGCGATGCAGTTGACCACCGGCTTGCCGCGCGCCGCGCGCCCGCCCTGCGGAATCTCGTGGACCTTGAGCCAGTACACCTGGCCGCGGTCGGTGAAGAACATCAGGTAGTCGTGGGTGGAGGCGATGAAGAGATGCTCCACCCAGTCGTCTTCCTTGGTCCCCATGCCGGCCATGCCGCGGCCGCCGCGGCGCTGCCGCTTGTACGTGGTGACAGGAATCCGCTTGATGTAGCCGGTATGGGAAATGGTGATCACCATGTCCTCTTCGGCGATCAGGTCCTCGACCGAGAAGTCGCCCTGGTCGGCCACGATCTCCGTGCGCCGGTCGTCGCCGTACTTGGTGGCCACCTCGGCGGTCTCCGTCTTCAGGATCCCGTTCCGGCGGGACTGCGAGCCCAGGATGTCCTTGAGGTCGGTGATGGTGGCACGCACCTCGGCCAGTTCCGCCTCGAGCTTGTCGATTTCGAGCCCGGTGAGCTTGGCCAGCCGCATGTTGAGGATCGCGTCGCTCTGCTTCTCGCTGAACTTGAACCGCTTGCGGAGCTTGGCGTCCGCCTCGGCGGTGTCGGCCGAGCCGCGGATGATCTTGATGACCTCGTCGATGTTGTCGACCGCGATCTTGAGCCCGTCGAGGATGTGCTCCCGCGCCTGCGCCGCGTCGAGGTCGAACTGGGTGCGCCGGACGATGATCTGGTGCCGGTGCGCAATGAAGTGCGACAGCATCTCCTTGAGGTCCATCACCTTGGGCACGCCGCCCACCAGCGCCAGCATGATGACGCCGAAGGTGGACTGCATGGTGGTGCGCTTGTAGAGCTGGTTCAGCACCACGTTGGGGATGCAGTCGCGCTTGAGCTCGATGACGATGCGCATGCCGTCGCGGTCGGACTCGTCGCGCACGCCGGTGATCCCCTCGATCTTCTTGGCCATGGCCAGCTCGGCGATGGACCGGACCAGGTTTTCCTTGTTGACCTGGTAGGGAATCTCGGTGACGACGATCTGCGACTTGTTGCTCGACTCCTTCTCCTCGATCTGCGCCCGGGCCCGCATGACCACCCGGCCGCGTCCCGTCTCGTAGGCTTCCTTGATCCCCTCGCGGCCGTAGATGTAGCCGGCGGTGGGGAAGTCCGGGCCCTTGATGACCTTGCGGAGGTCGACGATCTCGGCCTCCGGGTTGTCCACCAGCAGTTCCACCGCCTTGGCCACCTCGCGGAGGTTGTGCGGGGGGATGTTGGTGGCCATGCCGACGGCGATGCCGCTGGAGCCGTTGACCAGCAGGTTCGGGATCGTGGACGGGAGGACGGTCGGCTCCTGGAGCCGGTCGTCGAAGTTGGGCTGGTAATCGACGGTGTTCTTGTCGATGTCCTCCAGCATCGTCATCGCGATGCGGGTGAGGCGGGCCTCGGTGTACCGGTACGCCGCCGCTGAGTCGCCGTCGACCGAGCCGAAGTTGCCCTGGCCGTCCACCAGCGGATAGCGGAGGGAGAAGTCCTGCACCATGCGCACCAGCGCGTCGTAGACCGACGAGTCGCCGTGCGGGTGGTACTTGCCGAGCACGTCGCCCACCACCGTGGCGGACTTCTTGTAGGCCCGCCCGGGCACCAGCCCCAGCTCGTTCATCGCGTACAGAATGCGGCGGTGGACGGGCTTGAGGCCGTCGCGCACATCGGGGAGTGCGCGGGAGACGATGACGCTCATCGAGTAGTTGATGAACGACTGCTGCATCTCTTCTTCGATCAGGCGAGGAAGGATGCGCTCGCGGGAATTCGGGGCGGTCATGTGAACTCGGGGTTGGTGCGGACAACCGGGTGGCCGGCCGGGCCACCGGGAACGGCGAAATATACCTTGTGACGGGGGGGGAAATCAACCGAAAATGGGGATGGTAAAGTATTGGGGGACAAAGGGATGGAGGGGGAGGAAGACGGCAGGGAGGCGGGGAAGCGAAACCGCAACTTGGACCCCGGCTTTCGCTGGGGTGACGATCACCGCCGCCCTGTCCCGCGGCCCCGCCGCCCCGCCAAGAGGACCGGCAACACAAACATCGCCCCGATGGTGCCGAACAGCGTCCCGCCGGCGGTGGCGAGGGCGATCGACCCGAAGAGGCTGTCGGGGTCGGTCCCGATGGCCAAGGGAAGGAGACTCGCCACGGTGGTGAGGGTAACGAGCACAATCATCGCCGAGCGGTCCCGGGCCACCCGCACCACATCCGCTCCACTCAAGCTGACCCGCTTCCCCGCTTCCCCGCTTCCCCGCCGCTCGAGAGCCCCATGCACCAGCAGGATCGCCTGATTCACCGCGAGCCCCACCACCAGGATCACCCCGACGGCCGCCTCCCGCCCGAAGGCCGCTCCCGCCACCCAGAACGCCGCGCCCACCCCCGCCACCGCGATCGGCAGGGCGAGGGCCACCATTGCGGTCGCCCAGACCGAGTTGAACACCAGGGCGACCGCGAGCACCACCAGCGCCACACCGATGGCGAAGACCAGCCAGAGTCCCTTGCCGCTCTCGTCGCGGTTGTAGTCGAAGCGCTGGTCGGAGACCGAATACCCCGGCGGCACCGCGATCGAGGCCATGAACGCGGTATGCGTCCGCTCGGCGAGCTTGTTGGGTCCCCGGAAGTCGTACCCCACGATCCGCACGTACTGCTGATCCTCGCGGGTGACCGTGCCGAGCCCCTCGCGCTCCTCCACCGTGGCCAGGTCGCCGATGCGGACGGGCGCCCCGGCGGCGTTGGGCACCAGCGCCGACCGCAGCTCCTCGAGGCTCCGCTCACGGGCGCCCGCGGCCTTGAGGTTCACCTCGATCTCCTCGCCGCCGATGTCGATTCGCTGGGCTCCCACCGGCCCACGAACCTCGCGCGCCACCGCCGCCGCGAGATCGCGCGCCGTGAGGCCGTACCGGGCCAGCGCCGCGCGATCGGGAATGAGGGTGACGGTGAACGCCTTGTCCTGCCCCCAGAAACTGCCGGCATTGATGTCCACGTCGCGGACGCGCGGGATCCGCTCGAGTCGCTCCTTGAGGTCGAGGGCCAGTCGTTCGACGCCGTCGAATGAATAGCCCAGGAGCTTGACCCGGTAGGAGACGCTGCTCCCACCGCCATACCCGGAATTGAAGCCGGGGCCGCTCCCCTGCACGGAAACGCTCGCCCCGCCGATCAACACCGCCCGTTGGGTCAGCGCCTCCTGCAGCTGGCCAGGGAGGGCGCCGAGCCCGGCCTGCTTTTCGAAGAGGACCTGCATGTAGGCGCGGTCCCCCATTGCCATCGTCACTACCTGTTCCACTCCGGGCACGCCGACAACCAAGCGCTCGAACTCGCGCATGCCGAGGTCGAGGCTCACCGGATCGGAACCACGCGGGAACCCAAGCGACGCGCTGAGGGTAGTGCGCCGGCCGAACCAGTCGCCCCAATTGTAGCGGGGCACCTTGTTGAGGAACCCCCAGGTGAGGACCGCCAGCCCCGCGGTGGTGAGCGTCACCGTCACCCAGCGCCAGCGGAGCAGCTTGATCAGCACCCAGCGGTAGGCGCGATCCAGCCGCGGCCAGCCGCCGCGTGCCACGCCGTGCCCGGCACCGAGTGCGGGCACCATGACCAGGGACGACACCACCGAGGAGCCGAGCGCCAGCGCGAACGCCGCCGCGAAGGGGACGAACGCCGCACGGGCGTTCCCCTGCAGGTAGAGAAAGGGCAGCAGCACGACACCGGTGGTGAGGGTGCTCCCCAGCACGGCGGGCATGATCTTTCGCCCCGCCTCGGCGCGCCCTTCGGGCGTGTCGGGAGCGGTGCGGAGCCGTTCCATCACCACAAGGCCGTTCTGCACCAGCACGCCGATGCCCATCCCGAGGCCGGCGAGCGTCAGCAGATTGGCGGGAATCTCGAGGAGGTAGAGACCGAGGGCGGTGCCGGCGATGGCGACGGCGGCGCTGGCGAGGACGAGCGCGGCGGCCCGGACATTTCGCAGTGTGAGGAGGAGTACCAATGCCACCGAGACGGCGGCGAGGAGTCCCCGGCGCACCAGGTCGGTGAGCTGCTTGGCCAGCTCGACGCTTTCGTCATCCTCGATGCTGAGGCGAACGCCGGGCGGCAGGACCGGCTGCAGTTCCGCCACCAGCGCGCGCACCCGCGCGGCAGTCTGGATCGCGTCGGCCGCGGCAAGCCGTGACACATCGAGCGAGACGGCGGGAAGGCCATTGATCCGGTAGAAGCGGCCACGGGCGTCTTCCTCCGGCCGCACCGTGGCGAGGTCTCCCAGCCGGAAGACCCGCCCGCCGGGTCCGGCAATCGGCAGGTCGGCCAGGTCCTCGATGGCGTTGGGCTGGTCGCGGAGGACGACGGTGCGGACCGAGGCGCCGAGCCGTTCGTCGCCGAGCGACTGTACGATGCGGGAGTTGGCGATTGCCTCGAACAGCAGTCCTGGCGACACCCCCTGCCGGCGGAGGAAGGTCGGGTCGTACGCCACCGCCACGCCGAGGTCGGCGTCGCCCCGCATGTTGATGCCGGCCACGCCGGGGACCGCGCTGAGCCGTGGGCGTGATGTCGTCGCGCGCGATGCGGCTGAGCGCGCCGGCGGTGTACGGCCCGGTGATGGTGTAGCGGATGAGGGGACTCTCGCTCAGCTCCTCCGGCACCCAGTTGGCGACCATCGGCGCGCGGGCGCCGGGCGGAAAGTCGGGCCGGAGCAGTTCCATCCGCTCGAGGATGGCGAGCCGGGCCATGCGGACATCGGTGGTGGGGTCGAGCTCGATGGTCAGGCGGGACTGACCCTCGGACGACTCGCTGCTGGTCTTCCGGACGCCGCGCACCGCCTGCACCGCCGCCTCGATCGGCGAGGTGAGGTAGGTCTCCACCACTTCCGCGGCGGCGCCGGGCCAGGAGACGGTGACGCTGATCTTCGGGCAGTTCCACGGTGGTGCGGGTGGCGAGCGGCAGCCGCGAGAAGGCGACAGCCGCCGGCCAGGCAGAGCGCCAGCGCCGTCGCGGCGATGACCGCGGGTCTCCTGACCGCCCAGCCGATCACCGCTCCTTCTCCAGCGTCCCCCCTCTCCCGGAGGGAGAGGGGGTCAGGGGGTGAGGGGTCTCGCCTCGCCTCTCAATCACATAGTACGCTGTGGGCATGAGAAAGAAGGTGACCAGCGTCGCAGACACCGACCCGCCGATCACCCCGGCCGCCAGCGGCTGGTACAGCTCACCGCCGCTGCCGAAGCCGAAGACCAGCGGCAGCACGCCCATGATGGTGGTGAGCGAGGTCATCGCGATGGCGCGGAGGCGTTGCCGCCCGCCGGCGATGATCGCCTTTCGGAGCGGGAGGCCCTGTGCCTGGAAGCGGCGGATTGCGTCGAGCTTGACCACGGCGTCGTTGTCGGCGATGCCGATCATCACCACCATGCCGATCATCGAAACGGCGTTGAGGCTCTGCCCGGTGAGCCAGAGCAGCACGATGCCACCGGCGGCGGCGAGCGGAACCGTCAGCATGATGACGAGCGGCACCTTGAAGGACGCGAACTCCCCGGCCAGCACCAGGAACACGAGCGCCACCGAGAGCAGCGCCACCAGCAGCAGCTCCTGCGTGGTGCGGCGGCGCTCCTGGTCGGCGCCGCTCAGTGTCCAGGTGACACCCGGCGGCGCGGCGAGGGTGCCGAGCAGCTTGGCCACGTCGCTGCTGGCGCGGGCGGTGCCGCCGGTCTCGACGGTGGCCTCCACGACGGTGACGGGACGCTGGTTGACGCGCACCACCTCGATCGGCGCCCGCACCTCCTCCACCGTCACCAGCTCCCCCACCGGCACGCCCTTGATGGTGGTCTGCAGCGCGGCGGCCAGGTCCTCGTTGGCGTGGCCGGCAAGGCGCACCGTGATGGGCGTGCGGCGGTCGGTCTCCCGGAGTTCGCTGGCGCTGACGCCGCCGAGCCCGCCGGCCAGCGCCTGCGCCACCGCCTGGACGTCGATGCCCCGCTCGGCGATGCGCTGGCGCTCGAGCGAGATCTCGATCATCGGCTGGGTGCCGCGCTGCGCCTCGCGCACGTCGGAGAGCCTCGGCAGGGTGGCCATCGCGATACGCACCGTGTCGGCCCACGCGGCGGCCGTGGCCAGCCGCGGCGCACCGACCTCGACCCGCACCAGCCGGCCCTCGCGGCCAATCAGCGAACCGAATTCCGTCTGGCCAGCCAGGTCGAGCGCCAGCGCGCCGGCCGCGAGGTCGGGCACCAATCCACGGAGGGCTTCAGCGAACTTCGCGGCGCTCTTCCCGTCGGGCACCGGGATGATCAACTGCGCGGTGCTGGAGGAGCCGGGATCGGCGCCGGAGAGCACCTCCTCGTCGGTGGCCGCGCCGATGCGCGCGTATACCTCCGCGGAGCCGAGCGACTCGGCGGCATTCTCGAGCCGCCCCGCCTGTCGGGCGGTCTCCTCGATGGCGGTGCCCTTCGGGGAGGGTCAGGTCGGCCACGACGACGCCCTCGTCCACCTGCGGCAGGATTTCCTTTGGCAGCCGCGACGCGAGCAACACCATCAGGGCGACGCTCACCAGCGCGATGCCGAAGACGCGGCGTGGATGATCGAGCGACCATTCCATGCCGCGTTCGTACAGATCGGTCAGGCGGGCGCCCAGCTCGGCGCCCCACGACCGGCCCCGCGGCCCTCGCCTGGTGCCGGCGAGCGCCGCGCCATCATCACCGGCATCAGCGTCAGCGCCAGCACCAGCGCCGCCGAGAGCGAGGTCACGACGCTGAGCGACAGGTCGCGGAAGAGGGCGGCGGCGAGTCCCTGCACGAAGATGATCGGCCCGAACACCAGGAGTGTCGTCAGCGTCCCTGCGGTGAGCGGTCCCGCCACTTCCTCGCCGGCGGTACGCGCGGCGGTGACGGGGTCCATCCCCTGTTCGCGGAGGCGCGCGCCGGCCTCGGCCACCACGATCGCGTTGTCCACCAGGAGCCCGACGCCGAGGGCGAGGCCACCGAGGGAGAGGATGTTGACGCTGACGTTGAGGAGCTGCAGCATCACCAGCGCGATCATCACCGAGAGCGGGACGATGAGCCCGATGGCGAGCGAGGCGCGCCAGTCGCGGAGGAAGAAGAGGATGACCAGCAGCGAGAGGAATCCGCCGAGGACGATCTCCTGGCCGAGGTTGGAGAGGGCGTCCCTGACGAAGCGGGCCTGCGCGGCGACCACCGTCATCCCGATGTCGGGGAACTCCTCCTCGAGCTGGCCGATGGAGCCGTAGAGCCGCTGGGTGACGGCGACGGTGTTGGCGCCCGCGTCCTTATATACGACCAGCCCGACGGCGGCGGCGCCGTCGAGCTGGACCATCGTGAGGGGGTCGGCGGTCGAGAGGCTGATGGTGGCGATGTCGGCCAACCGGATGCCGCGCTGGGCGGGGCCGACGGGGGTGGCGCCGATTTCTTCCGGCGTGCGGAACTCGGTGAGCGCCCGCACCGAGAAGCGGAACTGTCCACGGCGAATGGTGCCGCCGGGAGCGGTCGCGTTGGCGGCCTCGATGGCGCGGGCCACGTCGTTGGGCGAGAGGCCGAGCGCGCGCATCCGTGCCGGGTCCACGTCCACGCGGATCTCGTCCTTCGGCGCGCCCACCACCGCCACGCTCGCCACCCCCTCCAGCTGTTCCAGTCGCCGGGCGTGCACCTCCTCGGCGGTGCGGCTCACCGAGCGGAGGTCGCCGGGGCCAATCAGCGCCAGCACTGCGATGGGGCGCTCGCCAGGGTCGCTGGTGAGGAGGGTCGGGCGGGTGGCCTGCTCGGGGAGGCGGCCGCGGGCGTTGTCGAGCCGCTCGCGCACGGTGAGCACCGTCGACGCCATGTCGGTGCCCCAGGCGAATCGGGCGGTGGTGGTCAGCTGGCCGGTGCGTGCAATGGAACGGAGCTCGACCAGCCCCGGCGTGGCGGCGATCGCTTCCTCGATCGGTTCGGCGACAAAGCGACTGACTTCCGGTGGGGCGGCACCCGGGAGATCGGTGCGGATGGTGAGCACCGGCAGGGTGACGTCGGGAAGGAGCGCGACCGGCAGCCGACCCAGCGACACGCTGCCGAGGAGGACCAGGCCCAGGACGGCAGCGATGGTGGAGACGGGGCGGGCGACTGCGGACGAAGAGAGGCTCACGGGAACTGGACCCCGGCTTTCGCCGGGGTGACGATCCCCCTGTGCGCGCGGATCATTGGTCGTTTACCAGCTTCACCGGCGCGTCGTGGGTCAGCGTCAGGTGCCCCTCGATCAGCACCGTGTCACCAATGGCGACGGGAATCTGATTCGACGAGGAATCGGGGAGCACCTCGGTGTCGACGCCGTTGTTCCGGCCGGGATTGATGTACACCCACTGCGCGCGGCCCCCCTTCACCACGAACACCAGCGGCCGTCCATCGCGCTCGATGACGGCGCGACTCGGCACCAGGATGCGGCCGGGGAGGCGCGTGGCCTCGAGCCGGAGGTCGGCGTACATCCCGGGGCGGAGCGCGCCGTTCCCGCTCGGCACCACCACGAGGGCGCGGCCGGAGCGGGTGGTCGAGTCGATGAGCGGCAGGACCGCCTCGATCCGACCGATGACTTCCTTGCCGGGGGCGGCGGCCGTGGTCACCACCGCCTGCCCGCCAATGCGGATGAGCGGCAGGTCGTGCTCCAGCACCTGCGCCTCGATGCGGAGGTGGCGGAGGTCCACCACCGTGACGGCGTCCTGCCCTACGGAGACCCGCTCACCATTGGCCACGTTGACGCGGTCCACCACGCCGTCGAACGGCGCGGTGAGCACCGAGCGCTCGCGGTCGAGCTGCGCCTTGCCGAGCCGGGCGCGGGCCCCGAGGAGGCCACTGCGGGCCATGGCGTTCTTGCGGCGTTCGGGAGTCGGCGGCTCGCCGGTCACCAGCGAGTCGGGAACGATGGCGTCGAGGTAAATCATCTCGGCCTGATCGGCGCTGGCCTGCGCCTCCTGCACTGCCAGGTCGAAGGGGCGCGGGTCGAGTCGGAGGAGAGGATCCCCCTTCTTCACCACCGCACCGGGGCGCACCAGCACCCCTTCCACCGTGCCGGCCGTCTCGAACTTCAGTTCAGCCACGGCGTCGGAGCGGACCTGCCCGGTGGTGACGACGCTGAGGACGAGATCCCCCTTCCGGACCTCGCGGCCCACCACCGGCAGCGACAGGGACGACGGCAGCGCCTCCGTCGAATCGGCGGCGGCGTCCTTCGCCTCAGTCGGCCTTGCCGGAGCAGCCAGGGAGGGCGGCAGTCAGGCAGAGGAGGAGATACCAACTCCGCTGAGCGGCGGTTCGGCGCATGGCAATCCTGGGATGGCAGGGAATTCGGCTCTCGAAATGATGCACCACGGAGGGGGAGGGTCGCAATGGGGGGAGTCGCGATGGACCCCGGCGACCCTGCCCCGGCGAAAGCCGGGGGCCGGGGTGACGGACGGCGGGGTCGCCCTCAGTCCTCAGTCCTCAGTCCTCGCTTCTCAATCCCATACACCACCACCACCGGCAACCCATCCGCATCCTCCGCGATCGTCGCCACGCGATCGACTCCCCACACCGTCTGCCAGAACGTGCCGAACGTCTCCGGCAGCGGCACCGCGCCCAGATACGCCCCCGTCGAGTCGAACACCTCAAAGCGCGCGTTGGCGTGATTTCCGCCGTCGTCCGGAAGCACCCACCGATTGCGGCGACCGTCGACCTGGAGCGAACGGAAATACGGCGCCACCGTCGGGATGTCGGAGACCTTGAACGCCTCTTCGACCGCCTTCTTGTCGAACTGCTTTGCGTACAGGCCGACCATCGAGTCGCGGATATGCAGACGACGATCCTCACTCAGGGTCGACTGCGTCGCCGCGAGCGAAACGACCTGGGTGGTGTCTCGACCGTTCGAGGTCGCCCAGAAGCGGTACTCCCCTGTCCAGGCGACGATGGCGCCGCCCGCAGGATCGAGCGGAGTCCGTACCTCCGGCGCAAAGGGGATGGACGTCATGAACATCATCTTGTTGCGCCCCTCCCCCCCGGAAACCGTCCAGTACTTGTCCTCATCGGCACGAGCGGGCCCAGCAATCTTCAGCGTGTCGACCAGCGTCCCGTCCAGTCGGTAGCGGATGTAATAGTTGTCGTTCGGCTCGCTCGGCCCTTCCGACCGCACCGATGTCGGCACGTAGATCAGCGCGTCACGGCTGACCATGATATTCGACCAGTAGCAGCAGCTCGACGGCCAGCTCTTCAGAAAATTGCCGGCAGAATCGAACACGCTGGTGCGGCTCGACTGCGGATCGTGCAGTGCGAGCGCCCCCGGCGCCGCGGCGATGAACGCCACCTGGAACTCACCCGGCCCGCCACCCTCCCGCCCGAAACTCCGGATGTAACCGCCATCGGGGCCGAACTGCTTGATGACCGAGGGTTTTTGGTCCGCCACATAGATCCCGCCCCTGGCATCGATCGCCACGCTCTGCGGATCGACCAGTTCCTCCGCCCCCAGCCCCTCGGCGTCCACACCACCGACCCGGTACAACTCGACCAGCTTCCAGCCGCTGGTGTCGGCCCACCCGCTCGGCCCGCTATTCCTGACCTCGACCCCACCGTTCGGAAGCGTGGTCACGACCGGCGCGTCCAGTGTGGGGCGCTTCTCCCCACACCCCACCACAAGAACCAAAGCCAGTCCCAACACCAATTTTCTCATCGGCCTCTCGCATCAGAAAAGGGGTAGCTGGGCGTAGTGTTGAGCCCTTCGCGCCTCTTTGCGTCTTTGCGGTAAATGCTTTTCACCGCAAAGGCGCAAAGGAATCGCGAAGGGCGTGAAGAACGACAACAACTGGACCCCGGCCTTCGCCGGGGTGACGATCAACGCGACTTACAGCTTGTACCTCTCGAGATATTCCAGATCATCCGCATCCCGCCGGACAAGGTACACCACGCCTTTGCCAAACGCGACGAGCCGAGTCTGGGCCGGGAGCCGTACCTGCTTGATCAGGTTGCCGGAGGAATCGAAGACGTAGTAGAGCGGGAGAGGGTCATTCGCCGGGGTGGAGCGGAGTTCCCAGAGCTCGCCAGTTGGGGCGACGCGGACTGCGTTGGCGGGAAACGCCGGCTTGGTGGCCGGCCACTGGATCGACGGGTCGATTGGCTCCGGCTTGCTCGCCGCCGGGCTGACGGTAATCTGGCCGTTGTTGTTGTTGACATTGATGCCGCTGCGCGCCTGCAGCGCCTGCCAGGCCAGCTTGTCGGCCTCGACGACCTTGATCGGTGTGAAGGGAACCGGTGGCCCCGTCACACGATTGCCATTGGGGAGCCACCACTGCACCTCGTCGGTGGCGATGCGGGCCACCCCGATGCGCCCATCCGGCGCCACGCCCCAGGCATCCTCCGGTGCCATCGGTACCCGACGGATGCTGACCGACCGGTTGTTGGCACTCCCGCTCGCCTCAACCAGTGGCTTCGGCACCATCACGACGCCGAGGGTGTCGAACTTCTTGCTGCTCCGGTCATAGCGCACGACGCGGCCGGAATCGGAAAACTCCGGGGGGCCCCCATCCATTCCGCCTCCGCGCTGCTCCCCTCGCGTGGAGTAGTAGAGACGGCCCTGGTTGTCGGCCCCGCTCGCGGCGCGGAGGATCATCATCCCACCACCGCTGTTGCCCTCGTCCATTCGGAAGGTGCTGACCGGCTTCCCCGTCGGGTCGAGCAGCAGGTAGCGCTGGTTGCCCATGTCATAGATGGCGGTGCTGTCGGCGGGGAGGGCGTAGACCCCCGTGGGGAAGAGGTACTCGGTCGGGCCGCTCCCTTCGCGCGACAGCGCCGTGGCGGTGCCGGTCTTCAGGTCGATCTTCTGCAGCGTCCGGTCCCGCATGTCGGCCACGATGACGTCGCCGTTCTTCAATTCCCGGAGCCCGGCCACTTGGGTGAATGGCTCGTCGAAAGTGGCATCGGGTTTGGTCAGCTTCTGGACCGGGGCCTTGCCCTGCTGGGCGGGCAGGCTGACGGCTGAAGAGACGGCGGAGATGGCAAGCAGGAGAAGGATGAGGCGCAGGGACGGGCGTCGCGACACAAGGACCTCGGGTTGGGTGGGTTCTGGAGGGGAGGATGCACGGGAGGATGCTACTGTCGCAAGCGGGGGTGGGGTGGGGCCACACTCCTGCTGTTCCTGGCGGCCTTCGCGTTTCCTTTGCGTCTTTGCGTTAACAGCTTTTCAACGCAAAGACGCCAAGAGACGCAAAGGGGGTCCGTCCGGATGCCACCTTCCCCTCTCCAGGAAGGAGAGGGGTTAGGGGTGAGGGGTCCGATAGCAAACCCCCTCACCGAGCTAGTGCTGAGTGAGGGAGCGGTGCTGCCCTGAGGTGGTGGACTGACCCCGCCGTCGAAAGGGAGGGTCGCGCTGCAGGAAGATCGTCTCCGCCCCCACGCCGCTGATCCGCTCGGCCACGGGGAGCACGATGCGACCGACGGAGGCCCCGCTGTCATCCACCAGTCGGAAGGTGGGGATTGGGGAGTCTGTGGCGAGCATGACCATGGGGGCCTCCTTTCTGTATGTACTTCCTTTGATGCCCTCACGGCGCAAAGGGTTGCAGGCCAGGAAGGCGGAGCGGCGGTTGACTCTATAGATTCCCAGAATGCGCCCCTCCCCCCTCGTCCGGCCGGCCCTCCTCGGCGCCCTTGTCCTTGCTGCCGCCTGCAGCACCAGGGCGGCCGACGCCCCAGACATCGCTCTCGGGCCGGAGGCCGACTCAATACCTACGACGCTCTTCGAGGCCACCGCCGGCGCCTGGCTGGGCGGCGATCGCTGGGCTGTCCTCTCCCCCGCCGACCGGCGGGTGGTGATCCTCGACTTTGCCGACGGGTCGGTCTCCGACCTCGGCAAGGGGATGAAGGCCCTCTTCGAGGGGCCTTTCTCCCTCTTCCGGGCGGGTGACGGCTTCTACGTGGCCGACTGGGCGCTCCGCCGGCTGACGGCATGGACCCTGGAGGGGACGTACGCCACGGCCATCGGGAGCCCGGAGATCACTCGGGGCAACCTCCCCCGGGCTCGCGATGGACAGGGCAACTGGTACGTGCAGTTCAATCCGCCCCCCGGCCCTGATGGCAGCGGCAAGCGGGACTCCGCCGTGGTGGTCCGCTTCCCGCTCGACTTCTCGCGGGGCGACACCCTCTTCCGGCTCTCGCCCCTGGACCTGGCCGAGGTGGACGGCGACGCCGGCCGTCGGTTTGAGCGCCGCGTCTTCAGCGGGGAGGATCACTGGGGAGTCCAGGGGGATGGCAGCGTCTGGGTGGCGCGGGTCTACCCCAACCGGGTCGACTGGATCGGACCGGACGGCAAGATTCAGAAGGGACAGAAGCTCCCGGACCGGGTCTTCACCATTACCGTCTCGGACCGCGAGGCCTTCCTGCGGAAGTTTCCCCCGGACCTCCGGTCGGCCGCCGAAAAAGTCCCCTTCAGCCCCGTGAAGCCGCCCTTCGACGACGCCTTCACCGGCGGCGAGGGGAACGTCTGGCTGGAGAAGAGCCGTGTCATCCCGGACACCGTGCGCCGCTATCAGGTGGTCGGGCGCGACGGGCGGCTGATCGAATCGGTCTCCTTCAACGGATACGGATACATTCTTGCCGCGAGCCCCGAAGCGGTCCTGGTCAAGGAGGTCCGGCCCGAGGGGATGATCTTCCTCCGGTACCGGCGACCGGCGGCGGGGCAGCAAGGCCGGGGCGTTGAATAGCCCTGGGATTTGCCAACCAGAAACCTGACCGGGCCAATTGGCCGGGAAAGGCCCGTCGCCCGGCACAAATTTGCGAGTTCGTCTCGGTAGGGGTGGGCGTGAGCCCACCCCTACCCGGAAGCAAATTGGCGGGCGTTTCCTTAGATTTCACCCACACCCAATCGGAGGCCCGATGTCCAAGAAGGATGACCAGCGGATTGCCCGGCTGGCCCAGAAGAACGCCGCCAAGATCAAGCCCCCGGTGGCCGAGCGCGCGGCGCAGTACGATTCCACCCTCCGGCAGAAGCCGGAAGAGATGGATTCCGAGACCCGGCGGCTCTTCAAGGAGATGAAGAAGCGGGAGTTCTAGATGGTCTTCGTCCCGATGGTCGTCCCGCCCCAGCGTGCCGTCTCGGCGCGGGCCCAGGACCTCGGCCGGCGCCTCAAGGCGGAGGTCGAGAAGTTCGAGACCCAGTACCCCGGCACCAGCAAGGAAGACCTCCGTGCGGCCGCCGCGATTGCCATCGGCCAGGAATCGGTGACGGTGCCTCCGCGCCGTCGGCTTGCGGCGGCGCTCGTCGCCGGGATTATCGGACTGGGCGTTGCGGCCGGCTTCATCGGATCCGGGAGTGCAGCGGGGGGTGACTCCGCACCCTGGCCCATCCTGGCGGTTCTCGTCGCGGCGGCATGCGCCGGGATCCTGGCCGCCGTCATCCGTCGGTCACGCCGCTAGCCCTGGCTTCGGCCCGGCGCTGGCGGTCCCCGCGCCGAACACGTAATATCGGAGCATCCCCCTCAGGAGCGCGCCGATGCCCACCGTCCGCGACCTGCTCGCTCGCAAGAGCGGCGACGTCCATTCCATCGCCCCATCCGACACCGTCCTCGCCGCCGCCCAGGTCATGAACCAGCACAGCATCGGCGGACTCGTCGTGCTCGAGTCGGGCGAGTTGCTCGGCGTCTTCACGGAGCGCGACATCCTGCGGCGGGTGGTGGCGGCGGGACGGAGCCCGGCGGAAACCAAGGTGCGCGAAGTGATGACGTCACCCGTCATCACCTGCCTGCCTGAAACCAGCATTGACGAGTGTGGCGCCATCATGAGCGGGAAGCGGATCCGGCACCTGCCGATCACCGACGCGCGGGGGCTGATCGGCCTCGTCACCAGCGGCGACCTGCTCGCCTTCCAGGTGGCGGAGAAGACCGCCACCATTCAGTATCTCAACAGTTACATGTTTGACGTCAGGTAGGCAGCGGGGCAGCGGGGCAGCGGGGCAGCGGGGCAGCGGGACCGACGGTGCCAAGCTCGTCATTCCCGCGCAAGCGGGAATCCAGATGTCTGTTCACTGGACCCCCGCGTTCGCGGGGGTGACGGTTCGGAAAGACGGCGTTTACTCCTCCGGCTTCGGATCGGTGGACCGCGTGCGCTCGGTCCGCCTGCGCCGCCCCTCCTCATACCAGCGGCGGGTGACCTCCCCGGCCAACTTCGTGTTCCCGATACCGAACGCCAGCCCGATCCCGAGTGCCACCGCACCGAGAATGAGCGTGAACGCCGTGGTCACGATGTCCTCGGCCACACCCACCTGCTGCACCGCCATGAACACCGCGATCATCACCACCACGCCCTTCGAGACCCGGGCCAGCGTCGGCACCCCCTCCAGCTTGCCGGCCGATGCCACGATCAGCCCGCGGACGAATTCCCCGACGACGATCCCGAGAATGACGATGACGATGGCGCTGATGAGCGTCGGCAGGAAGCCGAGCATCAGGCCGAACATCTCGTTGATGCTTTCGAGGCCGAGCGCGGTACTGGCCAGGAGAATCACCACCAGCATGACGAGCCAGAACGCGAGCTTGCCGACGGCGTGCACCGGGTCGAGTGACGGTTCCGCGCGTTCCATCCCTTCGGCGAACCCGCCCTCCTTGGCCACACGGTTGAAGTCGAGCTTGGCCAGGGTGCGGTCCACCCACTTCTCGACCTGCCGCGCCACGAAATAGCCGGCCAGCAGGAGGACGCCGGCGCCGACGATGGCCGGAAGGAAGAAGCCGAGCTGTTCCATGCCGTAGGAGAGCCGATCCCAGAGTTCGTTCACGGTGCCACCTCGATCACGAGTTTGCCGAACTGTGCGCCATCGGCCATGCGACGGAAGGCCTGCGCCCCCTCCGACAGCGGGACCACCGAGTCCACCACCGGCCAGAGCCGCCCCTCGGCGGCGCGGCGAGCCACTTCCTGATACTCCCGATCGCCGCCCATCGTGCTGCCGAGGATGTCCCACTGATACCAGAAGAGCTTCCGCACGTCGGTGGTGACCATCGGCCCGGTGGTGCCGCCGCACGTCACGAGGCGACCGCCGCGACCGAGTGCGCGCAGGGATTGTTGCCACGTGGCTTCGCCGACGTTGTCGACCACCACGTCGGCGCCGCGGCCGTCGGTGATCGCCCGGATTCTCTTCGGCACATCCTCGCGAGCGTGGTTGAGCAGGTGGTCGGCGCCCAGGGCACGGGCCCGCTCCAGTTTCTCGTCGGAGGAACTGGTGACGATCGTCGTCGCACCGAGCATCCCGGCAATCTGCAGGCAGCACTGCGCCACCCCGCCGCCGATGCCCCAGATGAGGACCGTCTCGCCTGCTCGGACCCTGGCGCGGGCCATCATCATCCGCCAGGAGGTGAGCGCCACAAGCGAAAAGCCGGCCGCCTGTGCCCATGGCATGGCATCGGGGATTCGCGCGAGGTTGGTCGCCGGGACCACGACGAACTCCCCGATGGTGCCTGGCACGTGCTCGCCGAGGAGCCGGTAGTCGCGGCAGAGCGGCTGCTGGTCGGCGGCGCACAGTTCGCACTCGTTGCAGCCGATGCCGGGGTTCATCATCACCCGGTCGCCGACCTGCCAGCCCGTCACCGCCGACCCCACCGATTCGATCACCCCGGCGGCATCGCTCCCGACGATGTGCGGGAAGGTGTAGGTGATGCCGGGCAGCCCGCCGAGAATGAACAGGTCGAGATGGTTGATGCCGGCGGTGTGGACCCGCACCCGGACCTGGTTCGGGTGGCGAAGTTCCGGCGCCGGGACGTCATCCACGACGAGGTCTTCCCAGCCACCCAGCTTCGGCAGGACGAGGGCCTTCACCGAGTGCCCTGGAAGGAGGCCGAGAGGACGTCGCCCGGAATCGGCAGGACCAGCGGCGCGAGGTCGGGGGTGAGGCCCTTGAACTGGAACGAAACGACCGGCGGCGCCTTCGGGTCGGCGGCCGGCTGCGCCAGCGCGAAGGCGAGGGTGCCGCCGTCCGGCGCGAGCGCCAGGGACGTGATGGTTCCCGCCATCGATTGCAGCATGATGCGCTGTCCATCGCCGGCGCGGATCCGCAGGATGTCGCCCCGCCCCGGGCGCGTGACCACCACGGCGAGGTCCCCGTTCGGGAAGTACGCCGGGAGTGACTCGGACTCCGGCGTCCGCGTGATGGCCTGTGGCTCGGCGCCCTCGCTCCCCATTTCAAAGAGATCGGCGTTGCCGTCGCGGGTCGAGATGAAGGCGATCATCCGGCCGTCGCGCCGGAATGCCGGCGAGGTATTGGTGCCGCCACCCGTGGTCAATTGACGGAGACCGGTGCCGCCGGCGTTCATGGCCCAGATGTGCGAGGTGCCGCCCCGGAGGGAGGTGAAGGCGATCGTCCCACCGTCGGGCGACCACACCGGTTCCAGGTCCGCCTCGGGGGCGGTGGTCAGGCGGGTGGCGTTCTTCCCATCGGCATCCATCACATAGATGTCCGCGTTGCCGTCGACCGAGGCGCTGAACACGATGCGGGTGCCGTCGGGCGACCAGCTCCCCTGCTGATTGAGGCGGCCGTTGACCAGCACCGGCACGAGGGAACCCACATCGGCGGGGTCCACCTGGACGATGTCCGCCCCGGCGCCGCGGCGGACGCTGAGCAGGAGATCTTCCGTCACAAAGAGCCGCGTCGTCGCGCTCGTGCCCCACGGGGTCCGGGCGGTGAGCGTCGCGCCGCCGACACTGGCGGCCACCACCGATCCCATACTGCCGACGGTCGCCACTTCCGGTCGATCGATCGTGTACTCCACCGCGCTCGGCGGGCCGATGGGACGCCCGTTCGCATCGAGCACCGACACGACCAGCGAATCGGCCGTCCCCGGGAGGAGTCGGAATCGTTCTCGACGGAAGGCGAGCCCGCCGGCAAAGACCTCCACCTCCCAGACGGTGGGCTCGAAACCGAAGGTCGTCATGGTCAGGGTGGTGCGGCCGAGCCCCTGGCCGGTCAACTGTCGGGAGACGGGGTCGAAGGTGGCCACGGTCGTGTCACCTACCATCCAGTCGTATTCGGCGACGGCGACGGGTACCGAGTCGGCCGCGAGCGCCTGGAGGGTGAACGCGGCGGTGCCGCCGGGGATGAGCCGGATCGGTGCGCTCGGAATGGGAGCGAGAAGGAGACGGGAGATCGGCGGGTGAACAGTCACTCGCACCGCGCGCTGCTGGCCGTATCCGACGAGGAGCATGTACGCCTCGCCGGGCGAGGCGCCCAGCGCCACGCCGGCCCGGCTGACGCGGACGATGGTTGAGTCACTGCTCCGCCAGGCGAGTCCCTCGCGTACGGTGCGCCCTCGCTGAGCCGGCACGGTGACCTGTACCGAGTCCACACCGGTAACCGGCAGCACGATCCGCTCGGGCGCCACGGCCAGTGAGTCGTTACGCACAATGACGGTGACCACGCCGGTCAGGCCACCCGGTCCGGTCCCGACCAATTGCGCCTGCCCCCACTGGAGGGCGCTCACCTCGCCAGCGTCGGTGACCGAAACGAGATCCGGTGCGGACGAGCGCCAGCTCACATGCACCTGACCGAGCCCCGAACCACTCGGGGTGGTGAGGGCCATCGACACACGCGCCATCTCGAGCCGCAGGAGCCAGAGCGAGTCTGGATTCGGGACGAGTCGGGCGCCGTCAGGAAGCACGGGAACCGGCTCGGGTGCTGCCGGGGGCGGGGGCGGACCAGTCACCGTCACGGCGACCGTGGCCGTGCCGGTGCCGGAGCGCACTTCAATGCTCGCCGAACCGGGGGCCACGCCGACGACCGTCCCCTCCCGATTCACGCTCACAACACCGGCCTGGGACACCGCAAAGCTGAACGCCGGAGCGGTGAGGAGGTTGCCGTCGGCGTCGTAGGCGCTGAGGAAGAGCCGCTCCTGCTGCGCCACCTTCAGCTTGAGCTGGGCGGGAGTGACCTGCACCTCGACAGCGGCCTGCGCCCAGAGCGGCGGGACCAGCGCGAGCAGAAGCACGGTGAGGGTGCAAAGGAGGAGCGGCCGGGGAAGTTTCACCAGGGGAAAGTATATGGATGGGCGGCGCGGGTGAAAGGCGGGGCGGACGGATGCCAGGGGCTGGCAAAGGCCCGCCCCTGCGCCAGCGAAGGCCCGAAGCGGTGCCGGCTGACGAGATCCTCCCTGTTGGGGAGTTCCATGAGGACCTGTGGATGGAAGCCATCCCCCGGTACCGGGCGAGGAGTCTTGAATTCGCCGTGCGAGGGGTGGGCGTATGCCCACCCCCTCGGTGAGGGTCACCAAGGCCCGGGCCACAGGCGCAATGACGTAAGCTGTTGTAGTATTTGTTCTTATAGGCAAGCACATGAGCCTCTGATGCCCGCCCCGTGATCGGGTGACCCGCTACGCCATCCACTCGACGGTTCCGGTGCTTGCACAACCTCACCAGAAGTGCGAGTAATTAAGGATGCAATTACGCCCGCGCTAGCTGCGCGGTCCGGCGACGGGGGGCGTCGCACCAGCAGGCGGAGGAACACTCGATGAGCGATCTGGAAATGGGCTGGTCCGGGGCGGGATGGATGGATCCCATGCCGATGTCACCCCAAAAGGTCCCGACTCCGCCGCCCCCACCTCCGCCGCCCCCCCTGGCCCCCGCCCCCAGGGCGGTGAAACCGCCGGCCGCGAAGAAGAAGGCCCCGGCCAAGAAGAAGGCCCCGGCCAAGAAAAAGGCTGCCAAGAAGAAAGCGCCCACGAAGAAGGCCGCCAAGAAGAAGGCCGCCAAGAAGAAGGCGCCAGCCAGGAAGGCAGTGAAGAAGCCTGCCAAGAAGAAGGCGCCCGCGAAGAAGAAGGCGGTGAAAAAGTCCGCGAAGAAGAAGGCACCGGCCAGGAAGAAATCGCCGGTGAAGAAGAGAGGGAAGTAGATTCCTCGAGCGCCCCGGCCACCCCGGGGCGCTTTTCCGCCACCCCCGTCACCGTTCAGGCCTTTCAATGCTCAAAGCCGCAGCGACCGTCACCATATTCGCACTCGGCGTGACGCTCCTCGGAGCCTGCGCCGAGCCGGGGCCGCCGCGCACCGCGCTGATGGGCGCCACCATCCTCGACGGACGGGGCGGCACGCCGCTTCGCGACGGTGTGGTGCTGGTCCGCGGCAAGACGATCGAGGCCGTCGGCTCACGGGAGAATGTCCTCCTCCCGCGAGGCACCAAGCAGGTCGACGTCGCCGGCAGCTGGATCATCCCGGGCCTGATCGATGCGCATGCACACGTGGCCCGCTGGGCGCTCGACCGCTACGTGGCCTACGGCGTGACCACGGTGCGTGATGTCCACACCGATCCTGACAGCATCTTCGCGATGTCGGAAGCCGCCGACCTGGGCGGCGGGCTCAGTCCACGGATCTATGTCGCGGGGGCCATGATCGACGGCGCGCCCGCCACCTACCCCAACGCCACCGAGGTCACCGACTCCCGCGCCGCGCGGCAGGCGGTGGATCGCCTCTCCGTGGCGGGCGCACACCTCATCAAGGGATACACCCGCCTCACGCCTGAGCTTCTCGAGGCCGTCGTGGACGAGGCACGCACCTTTCGGATGCCCGTGGCGGTGCACCTCGGCCTGACGGACGCGCTCACGGCCAGCAAGATCGGCGTCACGTCGATCGAGCACCTGAGCGGAGTCCCGGAGGCCGCGGGCCGGGCGGACCCGCTCTTTGCCGCGCACCAGAACGGCTTCTGGGCGGGGTGGACCGCCTTCGAGCGGAGCTGGGCGACGCTCGACTCCGTCACCCTGACCCGGCTGGCGGGGCAATTGGCCGAGTCGAAGGTGACGATGGTGCCGACACTGGCGCTCCATGAGGTCTTCAGCCAGTTGGACGACAGTGCCTCCGCCACCAATCCCGACCTCCTCTCGGTCCCGGCCAACCAGCGCGCGGCGTGGAATGTTCCGGAAATGGTGAGCCGGGCCGGATGGACAGACGCCGACTTCGTGGCCTTCCGCCGCGGCCGTCCGATGCAGGATCTCTTCGTGCGGGCGTTTCGGCAGGCGGGGGGACGAGTCGTGACCGGGACCGACGCCGCCAACCAGATGCTGGTGCCGGGCGCCAGCGAGCATCTCGAGCTCGAACTCCTGGTGCGCGCGGGGCTGACGCCCGCCGAGGCACTCCGGGCGGCGACGCGAGACGCCGCGGCCCTGCTGGGAGCCGATTCGCTGGGCACGCTCGTGCCCGGAATGGCCGCCGACCTCGTGATTCTGAGTCGCGACCCACTGGCGGACATCCGGAACACCCGCTCGGTGACCCGCGTGATGGTGCGCGGTCAGCTCATCCTGGCGGACTCGATCCGCAATCGCTGGTAGCGTCGATGCCCCTCGTGCGCGTGCTGCTCGGCTGGATGGCCACCTGGCTTCTCTTCCTCGTGTGGGAGGCGGTGGAGGGAAAGGCCGCCGGCGGCACTCGCGGTCCGGGCCGGAATTTGCTGCGACGGGCGCCGGGGGCGTATTTCGTCGAGGCGCTGCTCTTCACGCTCATCGCGGGGCTCTGGTTCGCGAGCCTCGGGCACGGCGGGTGGTGGCTGTTGTTCGGACTGATGGGCCTGCTGGTCGAGTGGGCCGGCTGGATGCGAGTCGCCGACATGGACGACTCCCCCCTTCCTCCGCTGATTCAGGTCCTCCTCGGTGGCGTTCGCGGGGCAGCCGCAGGCGGAATCCTCTCCCTGATCCTGGCATGAAGCACCCCAACACCACCGCCGCCATCGCGCGGCTGGAGGAGTTCTTTGGCCCGCGCAGTTCCCGCGCGGCCATCCTGGCGCGCGAGGCGCTCGGTCAACCCGCACCCGGTGACGACGAGGCGAGGGCGGCGATCATCGCGGGACTGCAGAAGGGACTCCGTCCCGACGGCAGTGTTGGCGGCGCCGCGCTCCCTACCATCTGGCGCGCCATCGAATTGATGGACCTGGGGCACTCGGGGCAGGAACCGGGGACGGCAGGCTTCATCACCTGGGTGCTGGGACTGGCGGGACAACCCGGGGCGTTCGGCGAAGGATGCCACCCGGCCCGTCACGAACAGAAGGCCTGTGACCACTACCTGGCGGGGTTCTTCGCGCCGGCACCCGAGACCGAGCGGCTGGCGCCGATCACGATGCCCTGCGGCAAGACCTTTCGCGCCGAAGCGCAGGCCCGCTTCGCGGTGAGCTGCCTGGCGCTGCGCGCGGTGCTGATGGCGGGACTGGCCGGGAAGGCGAGCGTGAAGAAGCACCTCACCAGCCTTGCGGTGCTGCCCGATGTCTGGGACGACTGGAGCGGGTACTACGCGCCCGACCTCATCATCGCGGCCCTGCATCCGCTGGCAATCTCGCCGCCGGTCTACCGCGGCGCTACGCTCAAGACCGCGCTCTTCATCGCGGACAACCAGCAGGGAGACGGCACCTGGGCCAACGCCGACCTCTTCCACGCGCTGGAGTCGTTGCTGGTGGCCAACACGCCGCCCGCCCGGAAGGCTATTGCGCGGGCGGTGCCGGCCCTGCTCTCGATGCAGCGGAAGGACGGCGCCTTCGGGGCGACGGCGCAAGAGGAGCGGGCGTTGATCGGGCTGCGGGCGCTGCTCGGCTGGGCAGCGGGGCAGCGGGGCAGCGGGGCCGGCGGCTAGGTGACCTACCCCCCGGGTTAGCCACCCGTTGGCGGGCGCACTCCGTCTGCTGGGTGCAGTGGCACGAACTCCGAGGCGCGAAAGAAGGGCTCCGGATTTGCAATCGCCTGGCCGAGAAATTCTGCAAAGCTGCGTGCCACCGTGATCCCGGTGTCGGCCACCGGGGCACCGTTCCGTCGCCCGACGGACACTTCACCCGTGGCGTCGGCAGCCAACCACCCAAGCCGAATGAGTAGTTCTGTTCTGTCCGCAAGGACCCCGAAACAGAGATACTCCGGTGCATTCGTGTCTTCATTGGCCCACGCCGGGACTGACCAATCGGAGAGCGGAAAGATGGTATACGTCGCGGATAACTCTCGCCAACGGTCCAGGAAGCGCCAGCCGAGGAGCCTCCCGCGCGGCCTCGGATGAATTGCCGCACTGTGGTAGGTGCCATAGAACTGCCTGAGATCATCCTCCAAGAGTTCGTGGACGAGGAAGTCGAACGGACGCCGACCCTCCTGAAAATCAGCGGGCGGCTTGCTGCCCTGACCGGCCAAGGCGCCCAGCAACGCCCCCATGTGTGCACGCGCGCCGACGATCGGCGGCTCCCCCCGGACCGCCCACCCAAGCACCGGGCGAAGCGCGCCCGAGGTCTGATCGTACGTGACTGCCATCGCCCCCGCCACGAACTGCATTCTTCGCGTGCTCCTCGTCTCCTCATCAATCAGGGAGAAGGGAACAAGGCTCAACCCAACCGGTACGGTCGCCTCGTCGAGGCCGGGAGGGTCGCCCATCCAAGAACCGAGGGCGACGCCAAGGATGTAGGCGCTTTCGCCCTGCCTGCGTGTCCACTCTTCGATCGCCGCCCGCGTGGCGGGTTCGAACAGCGGGTTGCGATCCCGTCCACCTTTGAGGTAGGGGAACATCATCCCCAGCCATCCGGTCATCACCGTCCTCGCATACGCCGCTGCCGGCTTGTACATCCGCTGCCAGTGCGCCCGGTCCACATCGCCTGAGGCGGCACGGACAAACTGGTCGCAGATGGGACGCAACTCCGCCAGCCACCACTCCAGCCCGAATCCCTCCAGCAGGTCGACCTTCTGGCGCAGCCGTTTCCAATCGTCGGCGCAGCCCTCCAGCGTGATTGTCGGGATCCCGCACACGCATCTGACTTCGTAGGTGAAGTACGGTTCAAAGAGGTCGAGGAGCGCCACTTCGCTCACGACGCGTTCCACCGGCCCCGTGGTGCTGAAGTCGGCGGTGAGGCGACCCACAAGGGGACCCGCCTCGCGGGCAAGGCGATCCGCCAGATTGGTGATCACGTCGTCCCATGGATTCTCGGGGCTGTCTCCCGTGATCTCGGGAGTCTCGATCTCGATGGTCCGCCTCCCCTCGTGCCCGACGAGGAGGCTACGAAATCGCTCGGGGTCGCGGCGAACATGCTGTGCCAGCCCCTGCACGATGGTGACCCAGATGACGTCGGGCGAGAGCGACAGCGGCCGATGCTCGGCGAAGGCACGGTGGGTCGCGGCCAGCAGCGGGTGGACGCTGATTTCGGACAGGCAGGGTTGGGTGGCGCTCCAGCAGGCCTCGATGGGCCCGAATCCCGGGCCGGTTCCCGACCCGAGCAGGCTTTGGATGGCCTGCTTGGGGCTCCACGTGTCCACCCACGTGGTGGCCGGTTCGACGTCGTCGACGGCGAAGGTGTTGGAAGGGAGATCCTGGGTCGGAATCATGCGCGCCTCTCCTATTGGAGGAGTGCGCCAACCTAGCAAGCGGTACGGTGCTTCGCCAGAGTCCTGGTCGCGCTATCCCACCGCCCGCCAAATCCACCACACCCCCACCAGAATGCTCCCGGCTCCGACAAACCGGCCCAGCATCCGCCCCCACTTGAGCGACCCTTCCGACGCGCGGCGGAGTGCGGCCGCCGCCACCACCGCGTAGGCGGTCATCGCCACCACGGTCCCCAGCCCGAACGCCACCAGGTAGCCCAGACCCACGGCCCAACGGTCCATCAGCGTCACCGGCACCAGCGCCACCACCGCGCTGGTCCCGGCCAGGCCGTGCATCAGGCCGACCACCGTGATGCCGTGCTTCTCGCGTTGCGGGGGGCCATGATGGTGGTGCCCCACGGGGGGGTGTGCAGGCGCTGCGTGCGCGTGATGTCCGTGGGTGTGCGAGGGTGCCGCCGCCCGGTGCGCGTGCAGGTGGGCGTGGTCCCCGTGTTCCTCGGGCGGGTGGAGATGTAACTTGCGGGCGCGGCGCATGGCCCAGACCCCGACCGCCACCAGCAGCGCGCCGACCAGCGCCTCACCGAACTGGTCGTATCCGGCGGGCCACCGGAGTCCGGTGGCGATGAGAATGCCACCCGCGACGAACACCGCCAGCGAGTGGCCCAGCCCCCAGCGGAGACCGAAGCCGGCAGCGGAGCGCAGCGCTGGGCGGGTGCTGACGAATGCCGTCACCGCGATCATGTGATCCACCTCGATGGCGTGCGCCAGGCCGAGGAGGAACGCCGTGCTGAGCGCGACCGCAGGATTCACGTGGACGACTCCACTGCGAGGGAAGTACGAATGACCGTTCGGCAGGCGGAGGCCCCAACCCGGCTCACGGCGCTCTCACACGGTGCGGGCTGCGCCTGCAAACTCGGCAGCGCCGAGTTGACGGAAGTCCTGCGCCACCTGCCGAAGGTTACGGACCCCCGGGTGCTGGTGGATGCGGCGTCACGCGACGACGCCGCGGTCTTCCGGCTCTCCGCCGACCGGGCCCTGATTGCCACCACCGACTTCTTCACGCCCATCGTGGACGACGCCCGGAGCTGGGGCGCCATCGCCGCCGCCAACGCGTTAAGCGATGTCTATGCCATGGGTGGCACACCGCTCTTCGCGCTCAACCTGGTGGCGTGGCCCCGGACGGGGCTCCCCTTCGCCCTGCTCGGCGAGGTCATGGCCGGTGCCGCGGAAGTTACCCAGGAGGCAGGGTGCCTTCTGCTCGGCGGACATTCGATCGACGACGCGGAGCCGAAGTTCGGGCTCGCCGTGACCGGAGAAGTGCACCCGGACCAGCTGATGACCAACACCGCCGGCAAGGCGGGCGACCTCCTGGTCCTCACCAAGCCGCTTGGCACCGGACTGCTGACCACGGCACTCAAGCGCGACCGGCTGACGGAGCTGGAGATTGCGGCGGCGGTCGCCTCCATGCGTACCCTGAACGCCGGCGCGGCACGCGCGGCACGCAGCGCTGGCGTCCGTGCCGCGACCGACATCACCGGATTTGGCGTGCTGGGCCACCTCGGCAACATCCTGGCCGGGAGCAGGCTCGCCGCCGAGCTCTGGATGGAGAATCTGCCGGTACTCGAGCACGCACGCCAGATGGCGGACGAAGGACTGGTGCCGGGCGGCACGGCGCGGAACATCGAAGCGGCGGCGGCCGTCACCACGTATGCTCCGGATGTCGCTCCCGCCGAGCGGATCCTGCTGGCAGACGCGCAAACCTCCGGGGGGCTGCTTCTGGCCGTGGACCCGGAACGGCTCGGCGAGTTGCTGGCGGCGCTTCGGCGTGAGAAGACGCCAGCCGCGGCGGTGATTGGGCGGTTGGTGGCGGGCCCCGTCGGGCATGTTCGAGTCTCGACCAAGGCGCACGTTCGTCACCCCGGCGAAAGCCGGGGTCCATAGTGCGCTGGAATAGTGAAAAGTACGATCAGCTCGAACATGCTTCCCGGAACGGCTTGCGTGTCGTGGTGCAGCGCCGGGGGAGCGAGTACATCGTGCTTGCCGACCGGGTTGCCAACGGGCCGCGCGGCGAAGCGCTTCATGCGCGGCTGCCGATGACGGGAGAGATCCATGGAGTTCTTGCTCAAGGATATCGAGTGGTTTCAGGTACTGAGGAACGACGGATGACCCAGCCCCTCGCCATCGCCGTGGTCCATCTCGACGAGAGCTGCCTCGGCAACGGGCAGGCAGGCAGCACGCCCGGTGGCGCCGGCGGTCTCATCGAGACCGCCACCAGGGGCGGCGTCCAGCGCCGCGACTTCTTCCTGCACGCCGCCGACACCACCAACAACCGGATGGCACTGGCCGGCGGCATCGCCGCGCTGCAGCTGCTGGCCGGCAAGGGGCAGCGGATGCGGGTTCTGCTGGTGTCGGACTCGGAGTACCTGGTGAAGGGGATGCGGGAGTGGGTGCCGGCGTGGAAGGCGCGCGGGTGGACCCGGAAGGGCGGCCCCATCGAGAACCTCCCCCTCTGGCAGCAGCTGGTCTCCTCGGCCGGCAAGCACGAAGTCCAGTGGACCTGGGTGCGGGGCCATCAGGGACACGCCAAAAATGAGTACGCCAACGACCTCGCCGTGGCCGCCGCGACCGAGCAGCACACCTCCGACGGTGCCATTCCGTCGGGGTTCGAGACCTGGATCACCGCGAAGCGCGGCCGCGGGCACTACCTCGATTACGACGCCGACGCCGCATATAGCCGTCTCGCGGACCGGCTGATTCGTGGGGACGTGATTGAATTGCGGGACGTGGAATAGCGCCGCCCGCACTGAGGGGTGGGCCTACGCCCACCCCTCGAACGGCGAATGCGCGATTCCGTGCCTTTCCTGGAGCTTGATGACCAAGATCGGCTCATCCCCAGGCGCCAGATCGCGGTTTCGCTGGCCCAGGGACGGGCGTAAGCCCGCCCCCTGCTGGGCCGAGCCCCTGTCTAGCGACAATCGCCTTCGCGGACGAAATTGAAACCATGACCTCCCTCGACCCTCTCTTCCGGCTTCTGGTGCGCACGCTCGCCGAGCAGACGCCACCACGGGTTCACCAGCCGATCGCCATCAATGAGCTGATGGACTCCGTCCTGCCGTACCGATTGGTCCGCCGCGAACTCGGGGTCGACAGCGCCGAAGACTACGAGACGCTCCTCCTCCGGCTCTGCGCCGGCGAGGGCGACCTGGTCCAGGCGGACCCCGCCGCCCAGGCCGCGCTGCAGGCCGAATTGAAGAAGCCGCTCCCCGACCTCGCCTTCCTCCGTGTCTATGGCGACACCCATGTCGTGCTTCGGACCGACCCCCTGATGGACGCCATGGAAGCCCGCCCCGAGGAGCGCTATGCACCCCCCGGGGAGGAGCCACCTGAGGTGAAGGAAGAGGAGGAGGGAGAGGCACTCGAGCTGGCTCTGGACCTGGCGCCCGATGCCGTGGCGGAGCGGGAGATGGAAGCGGAGGATGAGGAGTCCACGGGCGACACGTGGGAGGCCGATCCCGTGATCGAGCTCCGGCCCGGCCCCGCTGTCGATGCAGACCCTGAGCTGTCGGCCCCTCCCGCCGAGGGCGGCAAGGCCCCCGTGCGCTGCCCCTTTTGCGGCGGCCTCCTCCCGCCCCGGATGATGATCAACTTCTGCCCCCACTGCGGCATGGGGCAGGACGTCGGTACCTGCCGCACCTGCGGCGCCGACATGGATGTCGGCTGGCGCTACTGCGTCAGCTGTGGAGACGATGCCCAGGGGGGAATGTCGTGACGCGAGCGAAGATCGCCATCATCGCCGGCGACGGCATCGGCCCGGAAGTCATCGACGCCGCCCTGCCGGTCATCGAGGCGGCGGCCCGCGCCGAGGGGCTGACGCTCGAGGTCGAGCACCTCCCCTACTCCGCCGACCATTACCTCCGCACCGGCGAGACCCTCCCCGATGAGGCGTTCGAGCATCTCCGCGACGACGTGGATGGCATCCTGGTCGGCGCTCTCGGCGATCCGCGCGTGCCCGGCAACGAGCACGCCCGCGACATCCTCCTCGGTCTCCGGTTCCGCCTCGACCTCTACATCAATTTCCGGCCGACCCGGCTCTTCCACCCGAAGCTCTCGCCGCTGCGCGCCGACCGCCGGAGCGACGGCGGGAGCACCGCCATCGACTTCGTGATCTTCCGCGAAAACACCGAAGGCCAGTACCTCGGCAAGGGCCGCTCCGAGAGCATCGGCACGCCGGACGAGGTGCACGTCTCGGAGGAGATCAACACGAGGGCGGGCGTGGCGCGCATCATCGAGGCGGCGTTCGCCTGGGCCGCGGCGCACGGGAAGACCCGCGTCACGATGAGTGACAAGTCCAACGCCATCCAGTTCCAGCGGATCTGGGGACGCCTCTTCCAGGACATCGGCGAGCGGTACCCGGACATCCAGCGGGAGCACCGTTACGTCGATGCGCTGGCGCTGGAGTTGGTACGGGAACCGGAACGGTTTCAGGTCATCGTCACCACCAACCTGTATGGCGACATCCTCTCCGACCTCGGCGCCGGGTTGATCGGTGGACTCGGCATCGCGGCCAGCGCCAACCTGCACCCCGGGCGGTCGGGGTTGTACGAGCCGGTGCACGGTTCGGCGCCGCCGCTGGTCGGCAAGGGCGTCGCCAACCCGATGGCCACGGTGTTGACCGGGGCGCTGATGCTGGAGCAATTGGGATGC
The DNA here is from genome assembly GCA_963705985.1 of uncultured Gemmatimonadales bacterium. Classification (GTDB taxonomy): domain Bacteria; phylum Gemmatimonadota; class Gemmatimonadetes; order Gemmatimonadales; family GWC2-71-9; genus SPDF01. The sequence continues at coordinate 185,038 of CAVPLK010000004.1, forward strand.
GCCGCGGGGGCGTCGAGGCTGGAGCGGGCGGTGGAACGGGTGGTAGCGAGCGGACCGCTCACGCCGGACCTTGGCGGCCGCGGGAGTACCGCCGAGGTGGCGGGGGCGCTCCTGGAAGCACTGAGCTGAGCAAGGGTCGTGTGACGTCGCATCGGTTCGCGAGCGCACTGGTCGCCCTGTTCACGCTGGGAGCGGCCACGGCGGCGTCCGGTCAGGACTCGAGCACCGCGGGGGCGTTCTGGCCCAAGCTCTCCGTTCGCTATCAGTGGCCTTCCAAGTTGAGCCAGACGCTCTACGCGGAGATCAAGAACGAACAGGAGAACGACTCCCAGCAGCTGGGCGTCGGCACCGACTTGAGCTACCAGGCCAAGGCCATCAAGCGGCCCCACCTCCGGAATGTGGACCCCGCCAAGGAACATGCGTATGTCCTCGGCGCCGGGTACGAGTACCTGGACACCCAGGACGATGGATCCCCCAAGTACGAAAACCGGTTGAAGGCCCAAGTCACGGGGCGACATCGCCCCACCGACGCGCTCCTTATCGAGGATCGCAACCTCTTTGAGTTTCGATGGGTGGACGGGGAGTACTCGAGCCGGTACCGGAACCGACTGCGGGTTGAGGCGGACCTGCGCCACAAGGCGTTCCGGTACAGCCCCTATCTATCGGCGGAGGTCTTCTACAGCTGGGCCAAGAAGTCGTGGAATGAACAGCGGTATAGCGCGGGGATCCAATGGCCGTACCGGGACAAGTGGCTGCTGGACACCTACTACCTGCGGCAAAACTGCACCACCTGCGACCCGGACCACGTCAATGTGGCCGGCGTCTCCCTGAGCTTCTTCTTCGGGGCCCAGCGATAGACGGCGTGCGCCAGCTACGCTAGGCGGCTGCGACGTTCGTCGCCAGGAGCTCGGCGCCCAACTCCCGAACCATATCGAAGGTCTGCTGTGCCGCGGCTACGATCGGGTCGACGTCGCTCGCCGGCAGGTTCAGCGCGTCCATCGCCGCCTTGAATTCCTGCCAGCGCGCCGGCTGCAGGTCGCCGTACGGGTCGAGGTACGCCGATCCCTCTCCGCTGGCCGGCAGCTCGTAGGCCGGACGCACCTTCCGTGCGATGAACTTCGACCCATTGGTGCTCCCCTCCAGGACATAGAACACGCCGAGGAGCGATGCCGGCCGCGAATCGGCGAGGGCATCCATCCACGCCATCATGGCGCGAGCGGCTGGGAGCGTCGGGGCGTCCGTGCCCGCCCCGAGGTAGGCAAGATCGTTCCGGAGCGGCCCGACCTTGCGCCGCGTATCGTCGAAGAGGGTCTTGAACTGGGGATTCCGGGCCACGAGCCGGTCGAGATGCGCCTCGAGGGTCGCGTGAACGTGGAGCATCTGCCCGAGCCAGCTCAGGTAGAGTGCGCGCGGCAGGGTGCCCCGCACGAACTGCTGCTGGAATTCGTGTTGCTCGGCCCGGCGATGGTGGCTGGCGGTACCCTCCCGCAGGGTCAGCATCGTACCGGAGGAATCGGTGTTCATTGGAGTGCCACCAGGAGCGCCGGAATGATCAGCCACATGAGTCCCTTGACAAGGAAGAAGAGCGTCCCGATCAGTCCGAGTTTGGCGAGAACCGCCTGCAATCGCATAGATGAGAGTCACTCTCAAAGAAGTTTTCTATTGCGACCAAGATCGTCAAGATTTCAGGGACTGTCAAGGCGCGCCCCATCGCCGCGGCTCGCCTCGTGACCGGCGAGGGATAGATTCCCCTTCTCCTCCCTCCCCTCACCCGGAGTGTCCATGCGTCTCGCCTCGCTGGCCGTACTCGCCCTGCTGACCGCCTGCAGTTCCGGCGGACAGTCCGACCCCACACCGGCCCCCACGCCGGGCTCGCCCACCGGCGTCGCCCCGGTCTGCCCCATTTCGTCCGGCACCACGGTGCTGTCCACCGAGTTCACCTCGACCGGAGAGCGCGCCGCCATCACGCTCGAGGCCGGATGTCTGTATTACGCCGAGACCGATGTCGGCGGGATCACCATCCAGCTGCGGCCCCGGCAGTCGGGCACCCAGATGCCCTACGTCGGCCGGCTGATGTCGGGTGGAGTCGCGGGGGGATCGACCTGGGAAATCAGGGCCACCACGACCGCTGAATATCAGATTTGGGCGACGGGGGCGCCGAGCGGCCGGGCGGTGAGGCTCACCGTCACGGGCCGGGGACCGATCAAGGCGAAGTCGTGACCACAGGGCGCCTGGAGGCGTTCAGCGACGGGGTCCTGGCCATCATCATCACGATCATGGTGCTGGAGATGAAGGTGCCGCACGGCGCCGACTTCGCCGCGCTGCGTCCACTGACTCCCGTCTTGCTCAGCTATGTCCTGAGCTTCGTCTACCTCGGCATCTACTGGAACAATCACCACCACATGATGCACGCGGTGCACCGGGTCAGCGGACCGATGCTGTGGGCCAACCTGCACCTGCTCTTCTGGCTGTCGCTGGTGCCGTTCGTGACGGGATGGATGGGAGAAAACCACTTCGCCGCTGCCCCGGTGGCGCTCTATGGGCTGGTGCTGTTGATGGCCGCCATCGCGTACACCATCCTGGTGCGCGCCACCCTGCGCGTGGAGGGCCCCGACTCGAAGCTGGCCCAGGCCATCGGCAAGGACCGGAAGGGAAACATCTCGCTGGCTCTGTACGTCATCGGTATAGTCGCGTCGTTCTTCGAGGTGTGGATCGCGGGGACGGCCTTCGTCGTGGTCGCGCTGATCTGGCTGATCCCCGATCGGCGCATCGAGCGGGTCCTGACACCTGAGGAGGTTCCATGGGCATGATCGTCTTTCTCATCGTCGGTGTCGTGGCCGGATTCCTTGCCGGCAAGATCATGAAGGGCAAGGGATTCGGCCTGCTCGGCGACCTCGTGCTCGGCGTCATCGGCGCCTTCGTCGGCGGGTGGCTGTTCGGAATGCTCGGCTTCCTGCCCGTCGGCATCATCGGCACCCTGATCAGCGCTACCGCCGGTGCCGTCATCCTGCTGTTCGTCATCCGCCTCCTCAAGAAGGCATGAGGGCGATTCCGGCAGTGGCCCTGCTGGCCACCGTCATGGCAGCGCCCGGGCTGTACGCCCAGTCCACCTACGTCCGGGACAGCACCGCCATCGCGACGGCAGCACGCGCCTTTTCCGCCGCCTATCTCCGGAACGACACCATTGCGCTGGCCAATGCGTACGCGGACTCCGCCATCGCCTTTCCCCCCGGACGCCGCGAGGTGGTCGGCCCCGCCGCCATCGGTCACCTCTTCGTCTGGCCGGAGGGATATCGGCAGCTGGTGCACGTGCTGACCATCGAGCACCTGCAGATCCAGGGGACCTGGCGGTGGACGTCGGGACCTGGAACAGCACCGGGCAGCGCGAAGGCAAGGACCCGGTGACCGCTTCGGGGAGGTATCTCGTGACCTGGGTTCGCGACGGCCAGCGGCCAGTGGAAGCTCCTCTACGACATCTGGCAGCCCCCGCCGAAAGCGAATCCCTGACGCCGGGTTTGCTGTTGGGTCGCCTTCCTTGAACGGGGGGTCGGTTCGGGACATCTTTCGGGTCTCGACCGACCCTCTTTCCAGAAGGGCACCGCGATGAAAACGCAGGGCCAGCAATCCGACGTCCTCTTCCTGTCCGGGTCCCGCACGGGGTTCGGCAGTTTCGGTGGCACTCTCAAAGACCTAACTGCCACTACCCTAGGCGTTTACGCCGCTCAGCACGCCCTGGCAAAGGCCGGGGTCGAAGGCGCTGCGGTGGACCACGTGGTCTTCGGGAACGCCCTCCAGACCAGCGCCGACGCCATCTACCTGGCGCGGCACGTGGCGCTCCGCGCCGGGCTGCCGATCGAGACGCCCGCCGTGACCGTCAATCGGCTCTGCGGCTCCGGCTTCGAGTCGATCATCCAGGGCGCCCAGCAGATCCTCCTCGGCGAGTCGAACATCGTGCTGGCCGGTGGTGCGGAATCGATGAGCCAGACGCCGCACGTGGTGCGCGGCGCGCGCTGGGGCCTGCGGCTCGGGCCGGCACCCCCGTTCGAGGACCTGCTCTGGGAATCGCTCAAGGATCCGCAGTGCGGATTCTCCATGGCGGAAACCGCAGAGAACCTCGCCGACAAATACAAGATTTCGCGGGCGGAGGTGGACGCCTACGCGCTGACCAGTCAGCAGCGTGCCAAGGCGGGGTGGGACGGCGGGTTCTTTACCGACGAGCTCGCGCCGGTGCCGATCCGCAATCGCAAGACCAAGCAGGATGAACCCTGGGGCGCCGACGAACATATGCGGCCCGACACCACCGCCGAGGGGCTGGCCAAGCTGGCACCCTACTTCAAAAAGGACGGCGTCGTGACGGCCGGGAACGCCTCGGGCATCTGTGACGGCGCGGCCGCGGTGGTACTGGCCAGCGAAGGGTCGGCCAAGGGGCTGAAGCCGATTGGCCGGCTGGTGTCGTGGGGCATCGCGGGCGTCGAGCCCAAGTACATGGGCATCGGGCCGGCCCCGGCAGCGCGGAAGGCGCTGGCCAAGGCCGGACTGACGCTCGACCAGATGGACCTGGTGGAAGTGAACGAGGCGTTCAGCGCGCAGTACGTGGCCGTCGAGAAGGAACTCGGCCTCGACCGCGCGCGCACCAATATCCACGGCGGTGCCATCGCCATCGGGCATCCGCTGGCCGCCAGTGGCACGCGGATTTCCCTGCACCTGCTGCACGCGCTCCGGAAGCTCGGCAAGCGCTACGGCCTCGGCAGCGCCTGCATCGGCGGCGGCCAGGGTGCCGCCGTCATCGTCGAAGCCTTCCCGGCCTAGGAGGACACTCATGCCGATCCTGTTGGTGGCCCTGGCCATCGCCGTTGCCTACTCCTTCGCCAGCCTGCGCGTACTCAAGCAGTACGAGCGCGGGGTGGCCTTCTTCCTCGGCAAGTACTGGGGCACCAAGGGGCCGGGCCTCTTCTTCCTCCCGGCCGGGCTGACCTCCATCAAGCGGGTCTCGCTCCGGATCATGGCGCTCGACATCCCGCCGCAGGACGTCATCACCCGGGACAACGTCTCGGTCAAGGTGAACGCGGTGCTGTACATGAAGGTGTCGGACCCGGAGCGCGCCGTCATCGAGATCGAGGACTATCTCTACGCCACCAGCCAGCTGGCGCAGACGACGCTCCGCGCCGTGCTGGGCGAAGTGGAGCTCGACGAGCTGCTCAGCGACCGGGAGAAGATCAACGCGGTACTGAAGCGGATCATCGACGAGCGGACCGACGCCTGGGGCATCCACGTGTCGGCAGTCGAGGTGAAGGACGTGGACCTGCCGGAGCAGATGAAGCGGGCCATGGCGCGGCAGGCGGAGGCGGAACGGGAGCGGCGCGCCAAGGTCATCGCCGCGCAGGGCGAATTGCAGGCATCGGAGACGCTGGCGCAGGCGGCCAAGATGCTGGCGACAGAGCCGAGTGCGCTCCAGCTCCGGTACCTGCAGACGGTCAGCGAGATCGCCGCCGAAAACAATTCGACGACCATCTTCCCGATCCCGATCGACCTGATCAAGCCGTTCCTCCAGATGGCGGAACAGAAGGCCGCGGCCGGCGAGTCGATGCCGAAGCTGCCGGCCCCCGACATCCTGGCGGGATTCCCCCGGATCGAGTCGGGCATCAAGAAGGAAACCACCTAGCCCGACATGGCCGACCTTCCCGCGCGGATCGACCGCGCCGCACTTGACCGGATCATCCGGCGGGCCGCCGAGCTCCAGACCGGCGAGCACGAGCTGGGCGACGAGATGACCGAGGACCAGGTACTGGCCCTTGGCCGCGACGTCGGCATTCCCGCCCGGTACCTGCAGCAGGCGCTGGTCGAGGAGCGGGTGCGGGGGGCGCCGGTGGAGTCCCGCTGGCTCGACCGGACAATCGGGACCGCCACCGTCACCGCCGACCGGGTGGTGATGGGCACGGCAGAGCGGCACGAGGGCCTGCTCCTCGAGTGGATGGAGGGGAACGAGCACCTCGTGGTCCAGCGCCACCAGAGCGGCCGGATCACCTGGGAACAGATGAGCGGCATTCACGGCGAACTCCGAAAGTTTGGCGCCGCCCTGAGCGGCGGCGCCCGTGCGATGCTGGGCAAGGCGGGGGTCGTGGGCGCTACGATCACACCCCTCGAGTCGGGCTATGCCCACGTGCAGCTCAGCGCCGACCTGCGGATGACGCGGGGCGCCTTCATCGGCGGTGCGGCGGCGTTCGTGTCGGTCGGCGCCGCCGCGACCGCAGTCCTGGGGGTCCTGGGCGCTTTTCCCCTCGTGCTCCTCCTCCCGCTCCCCGCCGCACTGGCGGCGGGCTGGGCCGCGACGCGGCCCTACGCTGGCGTGGCGGAGCGGACCCGCCTCGGGCTGGAGCGGGCGCTGGATCAACTGGAGCGGCGCGGCAATCACCCGACGCCGGAGTTGCCACCCCAACGGAACAGCATGATCACCTCACTCGTGCAGGAAGTGCGCAAAGCGCTCAAACCCTGAACCACCGGAACACATCATGGCAGAGATCAAGAAGGTCGGCGTGCTCGGATGCGGCTTGATGGGCAGCGGCATTGCCCAGGTGGCCGCCACCGCCGGCTATACCACCGTCGTGCGTGACGTCTCCGACGCCGTCATGGCCAAGGGGAAGGCGGGCATCGGCAAATCGCTGGACAAGTTCGTCGAGAAGGGGAAGCTCCCCGCCGCCGACCGCGACGCGACCCTGGGCCGCCTCTCCTACGTGACTGACGTGACCGCGCTCAAGGACTGCGATATCATCATCGAGGCCGTCACCGAGGATCTCGATCTCAAAAACGGCCTCTGGAAACAGCTGGACGCCCTCTGCCCGGCGCATACCATCTTTGCCAGCAACACCTCGAGCCTGACGATCGCGGCGATGGCCTCGGCCACCGCGCGGGCCGACCGGTTCGTCGGGCTCCACTTCTTCAACCCCGTCCCGCTGATGCAACTGGTGGAAGTCGTCCGCACCGTCACCACCTCGCCGGTCACCTTCGAGCGGTCGTTGAACTTTGCCCGGAGCCTCGGCAAGGAGGCGGTGGCGGCCAAGGACAACTCCGGCTTCATCGTCAACTTGCTCCTGGTGCCCTACCTCCTCGACGCGATCCGGGCGCTGGAGCACGGCGTGGCCAGCACGATGGACATCGACAACGCCATGAAGCTCGGCTGCGGGTATCCGATGGGCCCGCTGACGCTGCTCGACTTCGTCGGCAACGACACCACCTACAAGATTGCCGAGATCATGTTCACCGAGTACCGGGAAACACGCTACGCGCCCCCGCCGCTCCTCAAGCGGATGGTGATGGCGGGACTCTACGGCCGGAAGAGCGGCAAGGGGTTTTACGATTACAGCGCCAATCCGCCGGTGCCGGTGGACCTCGGCCTCTAACCCAGACAGCGAAAGACCTGACGAGCCATGCTGCTCTCTCTCCTGCTCCACGGCGATGCCGCCACCGCCGGCGCGCTCTTCGGCTACGATGCCCCGCGGCTGCACGCCGTCATCAACGACTTCCCCCCGGCGCTCCTCGTCGTGGGCGTGCTCTTCGAACTGGCCTACCTGTTCACGAAACGGGAGAGCCTCCGGAGCGCTGCGTACTGGTCGCTCGTGGTTGGGGCAGTGAGTACGGCCGTGGCGCTCTTTTCGGGGCTGCGGGCTGAGGATACCCTGGAGCACGGACAGTCGATCCACGAGATCATGGAGGTCCACGAGCGCTTCGCGTGGATCACCCTCGGCTTCTTCGGCGTGGTGGCGGTCTGGCGGGTGTTGCGGGAGTCGAAGATGCTCCGGAAGGAGCGGTGGACCGTGGCGCTGATCGGCGTCGTTGGGCTCGGCTTCCTCACCGCCACCGGAGTGGAGGGAGGCGAACTGGTGTTCGACCACGCCGCCGGCATGAGCACCGAGGCGATGGAGGCGGAGATCAAGAACCGCGCGGGCGAGCACGAGCATGCGCCGGGCGAGGAGCACGACGAAGGCGCCGATACCCGCGGACTCAGCGGGGACCGCAACGGACAGTGGCGCGACGACCACACCCACTCATACACATGCACCGGGAACACCGGAGCACACGGACTGATGAGGCGAGGCTGGGCGGCCGGGAGGCAGGGAGGCGGCAACGGTCGTCGAAGGAAGCACCTGCCGTTCTGCCTCGCTGCCGCCCTGCCGATCCTGGCTCTCGCCTGCCAGCCCTACACCACGCGGCCATCCTTCGGCCCGCTGCCGAACGCGGCGGAGGCGATCGTGGATCTCGACGTGGCCAAGGCGACGGAGCGTGCTCGCCGAACAGCTGAAGTCGGATTCGATTCCGGTCAGCCGAGTCGAGCCGAAGGACGGGTACCTCGAGACGGAGTGGTTCGAGCGCTGTGACTGGCCAGCCGACCAACGATCGCATTCTCGGCGACAGCATCGTACGGGTGCGGGGATGGGTCAACGCCTACGGGAAGGAGCGGGGGTCGATCCGGGTGGAGACGGCGGTGCGGCCGCTGGCCAATCCCTCGCGGCCGCCGCGCGAGCTCGACCAGCAGGCACCGATCGACAACGTCCGGTGGCGGTGCGGGTGGCACGCGTGCTGACCGACATGGCGAAACGGTATCCGGTGCCGGGGGCGGAGGAGCCAAAGGGGCCGCCGCCGGGCGTGATGCCGGATTCAACCGGCGCAGCGCGGCCGGATAGTGCCACCGGGAAGCCGGTTCCGAAGGGGAGGCCGCCGGACGCGAGGTAGGTCGGAATCCCGAAAGACAACGACGGGGCGCCCACCTGGGCGCCCCGCTTGCATTAGCCGCCATACTGGCATCAGTGAGACGAAGAGGCCGGGAGATCCCCACGGCGGCGTGCCGCGGTCGCAGGAGCCGGAAACACCACCGGGCTGACCAGCGTGTGCAGGAACGCCTCAAGCTGTCGCAGCTCGGTCTTGGACAGGTGCAACGGCACAAGTTCGCTCTTGCCGGCAGGCGCCGCGGGCGCACGGTTGTAGTGTGACAGCACCGCCATCATGGAGGACAACTGGCCGGCATGCATGTACGGCGCTCTGGTCGCGGCGTTTCGGAGCGACGGTGTCTTGAAGGCGCGCACCAGCTCCGGGCCCTCCGTCACGGCAAACCGCAGTTCGGTGCATTCCGCGGGCCTGGCGTCGCTGTACTTGCTGAGACAATTGAACTCGTTCGTCATCACCGTGCGCGCGCCATCCAGCCTGCCACGATCGTCCTGTAACCCGCTATCGGCGGACGGAACGCCCGTGTTGTGAAAGTGATGGTCGGTCAACAGGGGACCGTTGTGGCAGTTCGCGCAGTTGGCCTTGCCGATGAACAGGCGCAGGCCGGCCTGCTCCTCATCGGTGAGTGCGTCTGCCGGGGTGTGACGCTGGCCGGCGAGTTCCGCATCGACGAACCGGTCAAAGCGTGTCGGGGTGAACGTGACTTGCCGTTCGAAGGCGGCAATCGCCTTGCCGATATTGGCATAGACACGAGCGACCTCGTCCTGGCGCGCGGGTGCGATGATCGACCATGCCTCGGAACGCACCGGATCCGCCACGGGTCCGGCGCGCTCCGGAAGTCCGCCCAGATCCGGCAACTCTCCGAACACCGCCTCGTACTCCTCCCGATACTCGCTCAGGATCAGGCGGGCGTACTGGAGGCGGTCGCCTCCGTGCTCCACGGCACTTTCCAGTGGACCCAGCGCCTGCGACCAGTGACTGTCGGCGCGTCCGTCCCAGAACTGCCAGGGGCTGTAGGCGGTTCCTGCGATTGGCATCGTCCGGCGCCCGGCGGTTCCGACGCCCTTGCCGAGCGGGATGCCATCCTGAAAGGACTGGTCCGGCAGGTGGCAGCTGGCGCAGGAGACCCGGCCATTGGCACTCAGCCGGGTGTCGAAGAAGAGTGCGGTGCCAAGTCGCGCGGCCCCTGGTACGCTTCCGTACCGGTTCGACGGGTCAGCGGGGAACGCCTCGAGACTCGAGTAGGAGAGCGATCGGAGAAGGTCGCGCTGATCGGCGGTCCACGACCGCGGCGAACTACCGACGGCTCGTGAGGCACCAATTGAGGCCAAGGCAACGCCAGCAGTCGTCACGACCGCGATCGCCCGGTCGCGCATCCATCGAGGAAGGAGGCTCGGCATGGTGACGGCTCAGAGGCTTAGGTTGAAGAAGACAGGATCGGGAGTGGCCGGTGCCATGATCCGGAACTTCACCACCCACCAGCCGCCCATGTTGAACTTCAGGCCCTGGACGAGGTAGTCGCCCGAGTCCAGCGGCCCGGTCACGACTGGTTTGGTGGGCAGGCCGTGCCCGTGTTGCGGCATGCCGCCGCCCACGGCAATCGTCGCCGGGCCAACGGGGCGCTGTCGATCGTGACGACACGCAGCGTCCACTGCTGGAGCTTCCCCTTCGGGATGGAGTCGCCGTCGGGGACGATCGTGGCGACATATCGCCCGCCCTCGCTGGTCCTCACCCGTCCATGATCGAGATCCACCGGCCGCTGCGTGAACATCATGCACCCCGTCAGGAGTGGGCTCCCTCAGGAGGGAGAGGACAGGAGCGCGGTGAAACGGAGCCGCACCCGATTGGCGGCAAGCGACAGGTAGCGCATTGGAAGTTCCTTTGTGTGAGACACCGTGATGGAAGCAATGCCAGCCGTTACGGGAGTCAGAATACGGCACGCCGGGCGCCACGGCTTGAATGCAAGGGCTGACCTGACCCGACCCTCACACCCGGAGCCGCGCGCCAAGGCGCAGGGCAATCACGTGCGTGCTGGACTCCAGCGGTGTGACCCTGATTCGGCCGCCAGGCAGGTCGATGATGCTCCCGGGGGTGAGGTACTGCGCTTCCCCCCTTGGATGTACTGGCCGCTCACATCGATCAAGACGGTGACCGCCGCCACCCGGAGCGGGACATCGAGGCCGCCCCGAATGTCCACGCGAGTGCGACGTCCGATTCGATTGACCGTCGTCGCCAGCAGATAGTCCCGCTGGTCGGCTCGACGGCACTCTCGGTGTAGAACAGCTGCACGCCGACACCCGCGGTCACGTAAGGGCGTACCGGGCGGCAATCGCGCTGAGTTGGAGTCCGACACTGCCGGGACCGACGCATTTGTCGTCCGGACGTTTACCTCGACTCTCCGCCAACTGTCTCGCTGAACGCACTTCGCCGTTCCTCTTCGCCATAGGTGGACACGCCGAGATCCGTGCGCAGACTCAGGACGCCCGAACGATTCAGGGGCACAGCAGCGCGCCGGCGATGCCGTACCCGACGCCGGCGTTCTGTGCCATGTCACCCACCGGCCGTGTCTGGATGAAGGCGATCGAGACCGCGCTCTGTGCACGCACCTGGACCTGGATCTCGGCGCTGTCCTGGGCGTGCACCAGTGCCGGACCGAGGGCCAGGAACGACGCGGCAAGCAACGTCTTACCGAGCGGCCTGGAGGCTGGGGCGTTCGTTTCGACCGCGGGCCCATGAGCACGGGCTCCGCTCAGCGTTGCTCGCAGCACGATGGCGGCGGCGATATCGTAGGTGGCACAAAAGGCAGGCCACCATGACGGCACTCCGCCATTCGTGATGACATGCCCATGGACTGCGTCGAAGAACCCGTGTGCGGTCAGGCCCCCCACGATCCACCAGGGATTGAACCGCCAGCCAAGAGCAGCTACGACTAGGAATGGCACAGCCATCAGCGCCTCACCGGCCACGATGGCGGGCACGCCGTTCATCAGGGCGAAGAGGACGTACAGTGACCCGATCAGAACGAGAAGCCTCGGGTAGAAGGCGCGGTTGCGATCCAGCCCGAACAGGCGGGCGCCCGGAATCGTTGCAACTGCGAGGAGGAGACCGATGAGCGCCGGCATAATTGTCCTTTGGCAAAGATGTGACCAGACCCGCAGCGCACGCTGCAGGGCATAATGTCGGTCAGTTGAGTGCTACCGGCTTGAATGGAAGGGCTGACCTGTTCTATCGGCGGTGCGAGGGGGAGGTAGATTCTGGGACGCTTCTCAGGGGGGGGGCCAGTGGGCAAGGTGCTCGGCGATGTCGAACTGCTCTTCTGGGACGGTGGATGCATCTTCCTGGGAAGCGCCGGAGGCCAGCTGTCGGTGCACGCCCACCAGGCCATCCAGATTTCCTTCGGACGCGGCGGGAATATCCGCCTGCGGCCATCGGACGCCGCGCCGTGGAGGAGCTATCCGGTAGGCATTGTGGGCTCGCACCAACCTCATGCGTTTGATGCCACTGAAGTCTCTGTCGGTGCCACACTGTTCATCGAACCCGAAACCCGTGAGGGACGCGCCTTCACCGAGCTGTACCTGGCCGATTCGATCGGCGGGGTAGATCCGGCCATTGCCGCAGACGAGAAAGCCGAGCTTCTGGAGCGGTTTCTCGCTCGATGCGGGGATGCGGCAGTGGTTGAGGCGGCGCGGGCCGTGATACAGGCCCTGACCCGGGGGGTCCGACCCCTGCTGGTGTCGGATGAGCGTATCACGCGTGCCGTGTTTTGGATCAACGCCAACCTCCAACAGCAGATCACCCTCGAGGAGGTGGCCGCGACGGTGTTCCTGTCGCCAGGGAGATTCCGCCATCTCTTCGTGGAGCAGATGGGGATGGGGATGCGGCCATATGTTTTGTGGCGGCGGTTCATGCGGTCGTGGGAAATGATGATGAACGGAGACACAATTTCCAGGGCAGCTCACGCGGCGAGGTTCGCCGATGTGTCACCCCCGCGAAAGCGGGGGTGACTACCATGATCAGCTTGTACTTCCAGGTAAGGCAGGAAGGCGAGACAGCGCGGCCGGGCGGCAGCGGCAGTAAGGTGGCAAGGCTAGCCGGACAGACATGGACCCCGGCTTTCGCGGTGACGAATTGCGCGTTACCGCCCGCTGCCCCGCGCCCCCCGCCCTTTGCCTCTTCAACGAAGACCTCTCACCCACTCCTCCAGCTGCACCAGATTGAGCCCTGCATCTTTGCACGGCCCCGCCGGCAGCGTCATCGTGAGGCCGAGGACCGGCACCCGTCCCGCGACGTCGTGCAGTCCGCTCACCATGTCTCGCTCGCAGGCCACCGCCACGATGGCGCGGGGGCGGCGTTCCTTGATGACCCGCCGCGCCAGCTGGCCGCGGGTGGCCACGAATACCGGCACCTCGTACTTGCCGGAAAGCGCCAGCACCCCGTCGATGGCGGGCTTGGAGAGGCAGCGCGGAATCAGGAGGAGAAGCTCCCCCTGCCCCACCTTCTTGGCGCGGCGGAGGGCGAGGGCGTTGTACGCCTTCACCGCGGCGTTCTCGACCCAGTCGCGGCGGCCGAACCTGTCCGCCACGCGAGACGTCACGCTCATCAACCGGAGGAAGAGCCCCTGCTCGGCGAGCCGGGCGGGGAGAAGCGCGCGGTTGGTGACATAGCTCAGGAGAATCAGCCCCCACCAGAGCCACGAAACCCCCGACACGACTCCGAGGCCGATCCAGAGGAACTTGGGGACGCCGGGAAGGAGGAGCCCGATCCGGGGGCCCAGCAGGTAGAGCCCGAGCGACACGACACCGAGCGCCGCGGCCAGGCCGGCGGCCGACCACAGGAAGAAGAGATGGGGCGGCGAATCGTAGTTGCCCTGGTTGGGCAGCGGATTGCCGTCCCACTCATCCCATTCGTGGCCGAGTCGACGGTCCACCTCGATGCGGATCAGCTGAGGGCGCGCAGTATCAGACATGGGACACCAAGATAGCAGCCGAATCGGCGGTTCGCTTGGCGGACGCCGTGCACCGCCCTACGTTTCGCCCATGCTGAAGGGACCACGCCTGCAGGGCCAGTTCAGGACCGACGACCGCGCCCGCGCCGCCTACGCCGAGGGGGCCGGCATCTATCGAATCGTGCCCGCCGCCGTGGCAGTCCCCGTCGATTTGGCCGACCTGCAGCGACTGGTCCGCTGGGCCTCCGACACTGGTACTCCACTCGTCGCACGCGGCGCCGGCAGCGCCATGGGCGGCGGCAATGTGGGTGACGGCGTGATCGTCGACCTTACGGCGCTCGCTCCGACTCGCCTCGAGGTCGATCCGGCCAACCGAAGCGCGTGGGTTTCCACCGGCATCACCGCCGGGGCGCTCGACGCCGCCGCCCGCCCGCACGGCCTCCGGTTTCCTCCCATGCCATCGAGCGGCCGGTGGGCCACCCTCGGCGGGATGGCTGCGACGAACGCCGCCGGCGCTTCGGCGGTCCGCATCGGAAGTGTCCGAAATTGGATCACCGCCATCGAGTGGGTCGGGTCGGATGCTGAGCTGCGCCGGTGGACGCGGGGCGACGCCGCGAACCTGTCACCCCGGTGGGTCGAAGTCCGAAACCAGATCACCGCCGCTGAACCGGTCATCCGCTCCCGCTTTCCGCGGGTCCGCAAGAATTCCTCCGGCTACGCGGTGGACGCCGTCCTCGACTCTGGCGACCTGCTCGACCTGTTGATCGGCTCCGAAGGCACGCTCGGCTTCATCACCGGACTCGAGTGCCGACTGGCGCCGACGCCGGGAGCGACGGCGGGCGTCCGCATGGCGCTCCGCTCCCTCGACGACCTGGCCGACGTCGTCTCCGCGCTCCGCCCCCTCCGGCCCGCCGCGCTGGAGATGCTCGACCGCACCTTCCTGGAACTCGTGGCCCGGGAGGGGGGACGGGTCCCCGACCTGATCCGCGGCGCCGATGCCATTCTCCTGGTCGAGTTCGAGCGGGCCACTGACGCCGCCGCGCGCGGCGCGGTGGGCGACGCTGTCCGCGCCGTCAGCGCCTGGACCAGCGAGGTGGAGACCGCCATCACCCCGGACGACGCCGCCGAACTCTGGGAAATCCGGCACGCCGCGAGTCCCATCCTGGCCCGCCTCCCCGAAACCCACCGCTCGATGCAGGTCATCGAGGACGGCGCCGTCCCCATTTCCCGCCTGGCGGACTATGTTCGACTCGTCCGGCGGGTCACCGAGGCCCACGGCCTCGGCGCCGTCATCTTCGGCCACGCGGGAGACGGCAACATCCACGTGAACCTGATGGTGGACACCACGAAGCAGGGCTGGGAGGCCGGGGTCACCGCCGTGCTCAACGAGGTCTCGGCCGGGACTGCCGCCCTCGGCGGCACCCTGAGCGGTGAGCACGGCGACGGTCGGCTGCGGGTCGACGCCCTGGAGTCGGTGTTCGGACCCGAGCTGGTGGAGCTCTTCCGTTCCATCAAGACCGCCTTCGATCCAGCCGGAATCCTCAACCCGGGGATCAAGCTCCCGGCCGGGGAAGATGCCCATCGCTCGCCTCAAGGTCGGCGCCGCCGCCGCGAGCATTCCCGACGACATTGCCCGAGCCCTGCGGGACATCGAACGCACTGGCGGCTACGCCCGCGCGCGCCTGGAGCTGGCCAGATGAAGCCCTACCTCGACCTCCTCTCCCGCATCCTCGACACCGGCGCCGCCAAGTCGGACCGAACAGGCACCGGCACACTCAGCGTGTTTGGTCACCAGATGCGGTTCGACCTGGCCGAGGGGTTTCCGCTGGTCACCACCAAGAAGCTCCACATGAAGTCGATCGTGTACGAGCTGCTCTGGTTCCTGCGGGGAGACACCAACGTCAGGTACCTGCAGGAGCACGGCGTCAGCATCTGGGACGACTGGGCCGACCCGTCTGGCGAACTGGGCCCGGTATACGGACGGCAGTGGCGCTCGTGGCCCACGCCGAACGGCGGGCACATCGACCAGATCACGCAGGTCGTCGAGGAAATCCACCGGAACCCCGATTCCCGGCGGCTCATCGTGAGCGCCTGGAACCCCGCCGACATTCCCGACATGGCGCTGGCCCCCTGCCACGCCCTCTTCCAGTTCTACGTGGCCGACGGCCGCCTCTCCTGCCAGCTCTACCAGCGGAGCGCCGACGCCTTCCTCGGCGTGCCGTTCAACATTGCCAGCTACGCCCTCCTGACCCTGATGGTGGCGCAGGTGACCGGGCTCCGGCCCGGGGAGTTCATCCATACCTTCGGGGACGCCCACCTATATACCAACCATCTGGACGGGGCCCGGCTCCAGCTGTCGCGGACCCCGCGGCCCCTGCCGACGATACGCCTGAACCCCGCCGTCACCTCCCTCTTCGATTTCCGCTTCGAGGACTTCGAGGTCGTCGGCTACGACCCGCACCCCCACATCCCCGGCAAGGTGGCGGTGTGAGCATCGCCCTGGTCGTGGCCGTCGCCGAGAACGGCGTCATCGGCCGGGACAACGCCCTGCCCTGGCGGCTCTCCGCCGACCTCCGCCGGTTCAAGGCGCTCACCCTGGGGCACACCGTCATCATGGGACGGAAGACCTTCGAGTCGATCGGGAAGGGACTGACCGGCCGACGGAACCTCGTCGTGAGCCGGAATCCGGAATTCCGCCCCGAAGGCGCCACTCGCGTACCGACCCTCGAGGCGGCGTTCACCGAGGCCGGCCCGACCGGCGAGGTGTTCGTGATCGGCGGCGCCGACATCTACCGCCAGGCGATGCCGCGCGCCGAGAAGATCTACCTGACCCTGGTGCACGCCTCCCCCGAGGGGGACGCGCACTTCCCTCTCCCCGAGGGAAACGAGTGGGCGCTGGTCTCGACGGAACTCCGTGGCGCGGACGACAGGAACGAATTCTCCTCAGAGTTTCGGGTATACAAACGGAAAAGGACTGAGGACTGAGGACTGAGAACAGCCGATCATACCGACCTCAGTCCTCAGTCCCCAGTCCTCAGTCCTAAGTCCTCCATCCCAACTTCAGTCCACCAATCCGCCAAAAATCTATTGTGCTTCGCTCCCCTTTTTCTTAACTTAGTGTCCGACAACAGCAAGCACGTCGGCTCGCCGCAATTCGGTGGCAGCTTTTTTTAGGGGGAGTGTTTGGGAGTTCGTATCGGACTCGCCTACAACCTGAAGCCCCAAGCCGCAGCGATCGCTGGGGGAGACTTCGCCTCCCCTGTCGACCGGAACACCGCCCTCCGCGCCCTCCGTACCGATCTCGACCAACCCGATCTCTACGCCGAGTGGGACGAACCCGGCACTATCGACGCCATCGAGCGCGCGTTGCAGCCGCTCGGCCAGGTCATTCGCCTGGAGGCCGACGCTTCGTTCCCGCAGAAGCTGGCCGATGCCCGTCCCGATTTCGTGTTCAACATTGCCGAAGGGCTCTACGGCCCGAACCGCGAGGGGCACGTCCCCGCCATCTGCGAGTTCTACGGCATTCCCTGTCACGCCTCCGACCCGCTCGCACTCGGTCTCGCCCTCCACAAGGGGCGGGCCAAGGAGACGATGGTGGCGCGCGGCGTCCCGACGGCGCCGTTCCGGATCGCCGAGTCGGTGGCCGACGCCGCCACCTGCACCCTCCCCTTCCCGGTATTCGTCAAGCCGGCCTGCGAGGGATCGGGCAAGGGAATCACGGTCGACAACCTCTGCCACGACCGCGACGCCCTGGTCGGCCGGGTCGAGCACCTCCTGACCACCTACCGTCAGCCGGTACTCATCGAAGCCTGGCTGCCGGGCGCCGAGTTCACCGTCGCCGTGCTCGGCAACGGCGCCGAGGCGCGCTGCCTCCCAATCGTGGCCATGGACTACGCCGACCTCCCCGAGGGGGCCCCGCCCATCTACGGCTACGAGGCGAAGTGGCTCTGGGACACCCTCGACAATCCGCTCGACATCTATCAGTGCCCCGCGCCGATCCCGGAATCGCTGGCGCGCCGGATCCGTGAGGCTTCCCTCGGTGCCTACCACGCCCTCGGCTGCCGGGACTGGTGCCGGATCGACGTCCGCTGCGACGCCGACGGCAACCCGATGATCGTCGAGCTGAACCCGCTGCCGGGCGTCCTCCCCGATCCGCGCGACAATTCCTGCTTCCCCAAGGCGGCGCGGGCGGCCGGCCTGGACTACGACGAGCTGATCCAGACAGTGGCCGACATCGCCTGGCGGCGGATCACCGGCGGTCGGCGGCTCCTTGCCGAGGTCGCGGCGTGAGGGTTGCCCTCCTCCATGATGGCGGCAGCGACGAGTGGAGCGCGGCCGACGTCGCCGCCGTCCTCGCCAATGTCCGGGAAATCGAGGGGATCCTGAAGGCGGCGGGCCACGCCACCGAGATGATCCCGGTGTACCTGGCGGACCTCGGCTGGATGGAGCGCTGCCAGAAGGCCGATCTGGTCTTCAACCTCTGCGAGGGCATCAACGGCCACGCGCGGTTCGAGGACTACGTGGTGGCCGCGCTCGAGCTGACCCGGGTGCCGTTTACCGGGTGCCGCTCCTGGCCGATCACGATCTGCCACCGGAAGCATGTGGCCAACACCCTCCTCCGGGAGGAGGGGCTCCCGGTCCCGGCCTTCGCGCTGGTGCACGAGCCGGTGGTACCCGAGGGGCTGCGGTTCCCGGTCATCGTCAAGCCGTCAATGGAAGACGCCAGTGTCGGCATCGACGAAGGGTCCGTCTGCCACACCCCAGCGGCGCTCCTCGAACGGCTCGCCAAGGTGACAGCCACCTGGGAAGACGTCCTGGTGCAGGAGTATGTGGAAGGGCGCGAATTCAACGTCGGCTTCGTGGGGACCACCGCCCTGCCGATTTCCGAAATCGATTTTACCGGGCTCGGCGAAGGCAAGCCGCCCATCGTGACCTACGCCGCCAAGTGGAATGCGGGCAGCGACTACGACCTGCACACCATACCGGTCTGCCCCGCCAAGGTGGACCAGGCAACGGCAAAAAAGCTGGTAAGTGTTGCAGAACGCGCGTGGCGCGCTCTGGCAAAGTGCGAGGGATATGGACGAGTGGACCTGCGGCTCGATGCCGACGGCACGCCGTGGGTACTCGAACTGAATCCCGATCCTGACCTCTCGAGCGACGCCGGACTGGCGCGCATGGGTCGGGCATTCGGATGGGATTACTCGGCGCTGGTCCTCCAGATCGCCGACGAAGCGTTGGAGCGGGGCCGGATCGCGCTCGCGGAGGGCGCCCTTTCGGGGCGAGTCACTTCGTGACGCGGGCGGCGGTTGCCGGACGGCTCCGGGGGCTGACCACCGCCGACCGGAGCCGACTCGAGGAAATCACGCGGGCGGTCGGGCTCTTTCGAGACGACGAAGTGCCCGTGGCGCTGGAGGTCTTCGACGCCGCGGTGGCCGGCAGCCCGGACTACACGGCGCTCGGTGTCGAGGTGGACGGTCGGCTGGCGGGCTGGATCTGCTGGGGACCGACCCCCTGCACCGTGGCCACCTGGGATCTCTACTGGATGGCGGTCGATCCGGCGCAGCACGGGCTCGGACTCGGCACGCTTCTGGTAGAGGAGATGGAGCGGCGCCTCGCGGGTGCGGCGCGGCTCATAGTGGTCGAGACGGCGGGCCGGGCGGACTACGCACCGACACGCGCCTTCTACGAGGCCCGGGGGTACCGGGCCGTCGGATTGATCCCGGATTTCTACGCGCCGGGAGACGACCAGGTGACGTTCGTGAAGTACTTCGAGGTCCCCGCAACAACCTGAGGATGGGGTACTGGCATGGAGACTTGGCAGGAAGTCCTGCGTAAGAACTCGATCGCGTCGCTCGACACGCTCGCCAGCCGGTTTGGTGCCGAGAACTTCCCCGAGCTCGACCGACTCCGCCTGGCCGCGGAGAATTTCGAGTTCCGGATCTCGCCGGCGATGGTGGACCTGATCAAGTCCCCCGACGACCCGATCTGGCGCCAGTACGTGCCCACCGTCCAGGAGCTCGAGGTCCACGACGGCATCGTGGACTCGCTCAACGAGGACGAGGACAGCCCGGTGCCGAACATCACGCACCGCTATCCCGACCGGGCGCTCTTCCTGGTCAGCCCGGTCTGCGCCAGCTACTGCCGGTTCTGCACCCGGCGGCGCAAGGTGGGCGACCCCGAGAAGATCCCGATGTCGCAGTTCGAGTCGGCCTTCCAGTACCTGGAGAGCCCACACCGAAATCCGCGACGTCATCATGTCGGGCGGCGATCCGCTGCTCCTCAACGACCGGCGACTGGACGCCATTCTGTCCCGGCTGCGGAGCATCAAGCACATCGAGATCATCCGGATCGGGAGCCGCGTCCCCTGCCACCTGCCCGGAGCGGATCACGCCCGAGCTCTGTGCCACGATCAAGAAGTACCATCCGGTGTGGATCAACACCCACTTCAACCACCCCGACGAACTGACGCCGGCGGCGGTGAAGGGCCTCGGCATGCTGGCCGACGCCGGCATCCCGCTCGGCTGCCAGACGGTGCTCCTCCGGGGGGTCAACGACACCCCCGAGGTCATGAAGCAGCTGATGCACCGGCTGATGCTGGCCCGGGTGCGGCCCTACTACATCTACATGGCCGACCAGGTGGCCGGCGCCGAGCATTTCCGGACCAGCGTCCAGACCGGCATCCAGATCATGGAGTCGCTGCGGGGCTGGACCAGCGGCCTGGCCAACCCGCAGTTCGTCATCGACGCCCCGGGCGGCGGCGGGAAGATCCCCCTGCTCCCCGAGTACGTCATTTCGATGAACGACGAGGAGGTGGTGCTCCGGAACTTCGCGGCGACCAGTTCGTGTACAGCAGCCCAACGAGGAAGAGGCGATGGTGGCGATGGGCCGCCGCACCGATCCCGAGTATCTCTTCCAGCCGACGTTGCAGTTGAAGAAGCCGGCGAAGCGAACCAGCAAGACAGCGAAGCGAAAGCTGGCCTGAGGCGTCGACAGCGCCGTTTCATCAGGTGCGGGCGTGAGCCCGCACCGTCCTGGAAGAGCCCGCCCGGCCGTTGCCGGGCGGGATTTTTCTATCCCTCTTGCCCTGCGTCACGCGGGGTTGAACGTTTGTAGGGAACCTGCATCGGAGGGGAGCCATGGCGCTCGGCGGCAAGAGCTGGGAGGAGTGGATTGCGCAGTACGCCACCAGTCACCAGCACCCGGTCAACCGGGTGTGCCACACCATCGGCATCCCGCTGATCGTGGCCTCCATTCTGTTGCTCGTCCCGTCGATCTGGATGCGCAGGCCTCTGGAAACTGGCCGCTGAGGCTCTTCGTGGTCGGGCTGGATCTTTCAGTTCATCGGCCATGCCTTCGAGGGGAAACCGCCCGAGTTCTTCAAGGACTGGCGATTCCTGTTCGTGGGCCTTCGCTGGTGGGTGGCCAAGCTGCAGGGCCGGACGTGAGGCTCTCCCGGCGGGAATTCATGCTTCGTCCGGGGCCGCCGGCCTCGGCGTCGCCCTGCCCCGTTCCCTCCTCGACCCCGACGCCGACAAGCTCAAGCGCATCGGCATCCAGCTCTACACCGTCCGGCAGGCGCTGGACGCCGACTTTGCCGGCACGCTGGAACGGCTCGCGGCCATCGGATACCAGGAGGTGGAGTTCGCGTGGAACCGCGGGACCTCCCCCTCGGACACGAAGGAGATCCTGGCGAACGACTGGACTGACGGCTCCAGCGGTGCACCTCGTCCGTCGACGAATTCGAGTCGGGATGGAGCACCACCGTCGCCGCGCGCGCGGACTTTGGGGGGTCGAGTACCTGGTCCTCGCCTGGATCGACGCCGGGCAGCGGAAGACGCTCGACGATTATCACGCGGTGGGCCGAGCGGTTCAACCGGTACGGGAAGGTGGCCCGCGAGGCGGGGTTCAGGTTCGCCTACCACAACCACGCCGCCGAACTGACGCCGATTGACGGCGAGATCCCCTACGACATTCTGCTCGCGCGAGACGGACCCCGCGCACGTGATCGGCTTCGAGATGGACATCTACTGGGTGCTGGCGGGCGGTGGCGATCCCCTCGCCTATTTCGCCAAGTGGCCCGGGCGGCTTCCCGCTGCTGCACGTCAAGGGACGCGCCGCGGATGGCACGATGGTCGACGTCGGTGCCGGGTACCGTGGACTGGGCAGCCATCT
Source organism: uncultured Gemmatimonadales bacterium (assembly GCA_963705985.1). Lineage (GTDB taxonomy): Bacteria > Gemmatimonadota > Gemmatimonadetes > Gemmatimonadales > GWC2-71-9 > SPDF01. Next base: position 206,873 of record CAVPLK010000004.1, read on the forward strand.
TTGCCCACGCGAAGCAGGCTGGCGTCCGCCACAGCTTCGTCGAACACGATGACGCCACCGACCCCTTCGCCTCGGCGGCCGCCAGCTACGCCTACCTCCGACAACTGCGGTTCAAGAATGAATAGGCTCCTCGGCACATTGCTCCTGCTCCTCGTCGTGGCGGCTCCCGCCAGCGCCCAGTCCCCCCGACGGCACAACGTGGTCCTCATCGTGACCGACGGCTTCCGCTGGCAGGAGCTCTTCGGCGGCGCCGACCCGGCGCTCAACAACGCCGAGTACGGCGGCGTCGAGGACACCGCCGCGCTGCGGCGCGCCTTCCTGGTGGGCGACGCGGAGGCCAACCGCCGGGCGCTGATGCCGTTCATGTGGAGTGTCATCGCGAACCGAGGGCAGCTCTTCGGGGACCGGGCCCTCGGCAGCGATGTCGTGGTGACCAACGGGTACAAGTTCTCGTATCCCGGCTACAACGAGATGCTGACCGGCAAGGCCGACCCCCGCATCGACCGGAACGACTACGGCCCCAACCCGAACGTGACGGTGTTCGAGTGGCTGGCGGGGCAGCCGGAATTCGCGGGACAAGGTGGCGGCGTTCGGCACCTGGGACGCGTTCGCGTCGATCTTTAACCAGGACCGCGCCCCGATGTGGGTCCGAGCCGGCTGGGATCCGCCATTTCCCGGCGACACCGCCCCTCGCCGAGTTCTGCTCGACACTCTCTACGCCACCACCACCCGCGTCTGGCAGGAAATGCCGTACGACGCCTTCATGCAGGCAGTGGTCATGGACTACGTCCAAACCGAGCGGCCCCAGGTGCTCTACATCGGCTATGGCGAGACCGACGAGTGGGCCCACGAAGGCCGATACGACCAGTACCTGGCCTCGGCGCACCGGGTGGACGGGTTCATCCGCGATCTCTGGAATACGATGCAGTCACTGCCAGAGTATGCCGACATGACGACCTTCATCATCACCACCGATCACGGGCGCGGGAGCGGGTTGAAGGCGTGGCGCAATCACGGCGCCAAGGTCGAAGGCGCGGAGTACATCTGGGTGGCGGTGCTTGGCCCCGAAACCCCGGGCCTCGGCGTCCGGCACAACCTGCCGGAGTTGACGCAGGCGCAGATCGCAGCGACGGTGGCGGCGGCGGTGGGGATGGATTGGGTGGCCGAGTCCGGCGCGGCGCCGCGGCTGCCGGTGTTTCGGAGTCGGTAACAGAAGCTCACGCGAAGGCGCGAAGCCGCGAAGGACGTCCCCCCTCTCCGCTTGCCGGAGAGGGGGACAGGGGGTGACATCTCGCCTAGAACACGAACATCACCCCGCCACTGAGTTCCCCCTGCGTGAAGAAGACCCCGTCGGAGGATGTAATGACGCAGTAGCCCGGCAGGCTGCACCAGAACTCGGTGTTGGAGGAGAGGGTGCTCATCCAGAGCCGTATCTGGGCGCGGAAGCCGATGTGCTGGTTCACCCAGGTCTTGAGTCCGAGCGCGCCACCGAAGGAGAAGACCCATTCGTCGCCGAGGTCGTCGTTCTGCGGGGCAAGGTGGGTCCCGCCCACGGTCAGGGCAAAGAACGGCTTGGTGTTCGGGTTGTTGCCGAACTCGAGTGCGCCGCCGATCTGGAGATATTCGATAGCGGCGTCGCCCACGGTGTATTTCCCGGCGGTGTCGGGCTTGAAGTCGATGCTGGTGGATTGCCGGCTGTAGACCAGCTCCACCAGCCCGTCACGCTTGACGCGAAACCCGATGGTTCCGCCCCAGGCGAGGTTGTCATTGGCCGAGAACTGGCCGGTCTCGCCGTTGACGGTGCCGCCAAAGCGGTAACCGATGGTGGGCGCAATCTCGAAGCTGGACTGCGCAGCGAGAGGTGAAGCGGCAATCAACAACATCCCGACAATCCCGAACCGTTGCATGGATACCCCATTCAATAGTCATGAGTCCGTCCAAAGAATACGCGAACCGATCCTTCGGGAGGAGTCCTTTGCGCCGCTTTGCGTCTTTGCGGTGAAGCGCAGTTGACGCAAAGACGCCAAGAAGCGCGAAGGGCGCAATGAACGATTGGGTGGCGCTGGCGCGGCGTCCCCCCTCTCCATATCATGGAGAGGGGGACAGGGGGTGAGGTGAAAGAAGCGGGGAAGCGGGGAAGCGGGGAAGCGGGAATGTAGGGTCGCGGAGGGCCTCACACGAAGCCGCGAAGCCGCTTGATACTTGCTGCACGCCCCTCTGGCCGGGCAGTACTTCGCGCAGTACTTTCCGACGTCCCCTCTCCCCGGAATTCTCGATGACCCAACAGGACCAGTCGAAGGTGTACGACGTCTGCATCGTGGGCTCGGGCGCCGGCGGCGGGATGGCCGCCTACATGCTCACCAGGGCCGGGGCGGATGTCGTGCTCCTGGAGGCGGGCGGTCAGTGGGACAACACCACCGACTCCGCCATGCTCACCTGGCCCTTCAACACCCCGAAGCGCGGCGCCTCGACGAAGGAGCGCCCGTTCGGTGAGTTCGACGCCTGCATCGGCGGCTGGGAGCTGCCCGGGGAGCCCTTCACGGTGGCGGAGGGCTCGAAGTTCGGGTGGTGGCGGGCCCGGATGGTGGGAGGGCGCACCAACCACTGGGGCCGGATTTCCCTCCGCTTCGGACCGAATGACTTCCGCCGCAAGAGCCTCGACGGGCTGGGTGACGACTGGCCCATCAGCTACAACGACCTTGCCCCCTACTATGATCGGGTCGATGACCTGATTGGCATCTTCGGCAGCGCCGAGGGACTGCCGAACGAACCGGACGGCCACTTCCTCCCGGCGCCGAGGCCACGCTGCTACGAACTGCTGGTGAAACAGGCCTGCGACAACCTCAAGGTGGCCTGCATTCCCGCCCGACTCTCGATTCTGACCAAGCCGCTGGGTGACCGTGCCGCCTGTCACTACTGCGGCCAGTGCAACCGCGGCTGCTCCGTGAACGCCAATTTTTCCTCCACCAACGTCCTCATTCCTCCCGCGCTGGCCACCGGCAAGCTGACGCTGGTCACCAACGCCATGGCGCGTGAGGTGACGGTCGGTTCCAACGGGCTCTGCGACGGCGTGACCTACGTGGACAAGACGACCAACACCGACCGGCAGGTGCGCGCGAAGGTGGTGGTCCTGGCGGCCAGCGCCTGCGAGTCGGCCCGGCTCCTCCTCAACTCGAAGAGCGCCAGGTTTCCGCAGGGGCTGGCCAACTCGAGCGGCGTGGTGGGGAAGTACCTGACCGACACCACCGGCACCGACGTGGCGGGGTTCATCCCCAGGCTCGAGAACGGCATCCCCCACAACGAAGACGGCGTGGGCGGGGGACACCTCTACGGCCCCTGGTGGCTCGACAACAGGAAGCTCGACTTCCCGCGCGGCTACCATATCGAGATCTGGGGCGGCCGCGGCCAGCCGTCATACGGCTTCATGGGCGGGATCCAGAATTATCCCGCGTTTGGCGGCTACGGAAAGGCGCTGAAGGATTCCTACCGGCGGCTCTACGGCACCACCATCGGCTTCAGCGGCCGCGGCGAGATGATTCCCGAACGCCGACTCCTACTGCGAGATCGACCCCGACATCAAGGATCAGTGGGGCATCCCGGTCCTCCGGTTCCACTGGAAGTGGAGCGACTACGAGTACAGGCAGGTCAAGCACATGCAGGAGACCTTTCGCGCGCTGATCGACGAGATGGGCGGCGAGGTGTTCAGTCCGATGCCCACGAAGGAGCAGGGCTATGGCATCGCCACCGGCGGACAGATCATCCACGAACTCGGCTGTGTCCGGATGGGCAACGACCCTGACCGCTCGGTGGTCAACGCCAATTGCCAGGCGCACGACGTGAAGAATCTCTTCGTGGCCGATGGCGGGCCGTTCGTGTCCCAGGCGGACAAGAACCCGACCTGGACCATTCTCGCGCTCTCGATGCGCACCTCCGAGTACATCGCGGCGCAACGCCGCCAGGGGGCCCTGTGACCGATCTCTCCCGCCGCGACATGCTCGGCCTGCTGGGAGTGGCGCTCGCCGCCGGCGCCGCCGGGTGCCGCCCCGACACGATCCGCAAGGCCGCCAATCGCGCCACGCCCTATGTGCCGACCTTCTTCACCGCCGAGGAATACGCCACGGTCGCGGTGCTCGCCGACCTCACGCTGCCGGCCGACGACCGCGGCCCCAGCGCCACCGAGGCGGGCGTGCCCGGAGTTCCTCGACTTCGTGATGTCGGAGGAGATGGACAACCGGGAACGGATGCGCACCGGGCTCGCCTGGCTCGACGACGAGTCACAGAAGCGGTATCAATCGTCCTTCGTCGCCGCATCCGAAACCGACCAGCAACTGATCCTCGACGACATTGCATGGCCGAAGAAGGCGAGTGAGGAGTTCAAGGAGCCGGTGGCCTTCTTCAACCAGCTTCCGGAACCTGACCGCCACCGGCTATTGGACCAGCAAGGTCGGCGTCGAGGACATCAAGTACATCGGCAACACCTTCGTCCCCGAATGGACCGGCTGCCCCGAACCCCAGCTCAAGAAGCTGGGCGTCAGCTACACCTGAGCGGAGTCATCATGGCCAAGCGTCGCCTCGGCGTCGGATTCATCGGCAGCGGCTTCAACACCCGGTTCCACATGCAGGCCTGGCAGGGAGTCCGCGACGCCGACGTCCTCGGCGTCTGGAGCCCCAACCGGAAGAATGCCGCGGATGCCGCCGGCCTCGCCCGCCGACTCGACGTGGGCCGCGCCAGGGCATATGCGTCCATCACGGAGATGGTGGCCGACCCCGCCATCGACGCGATCTGGCTCTGCGGCCCGAACCACGCCCGGGTCGAGAACGTCGAGGAGATCACCGACGCCGTCCTCCGCGGCAAGGGCGAGCTCCTCGGCCTCGCCTGCGAGAAGCCGCTGGCCCGCACCGTCAAGGAGGCGAAGCAGGTGGCCGCCCTGACGCGGAAGGCGGGCATTCCGCACGGCTACCTCGAGAACCAGCTCTTCAGCCCGCAGGTGGAGCATGGCCGGATGCTCCTCTGGGCCCGCGGCGCCGCCACCACCGGCCGGCCCTACCTCGCGCGCGCGGCCGAAGAGCACAGCGGGCCCCACATGCCGTGGTTCTGGCAGGGGAAGCTCCAGGGCGGCGGGGTCCTCAACGACATGATGTGCCACTCGGTGGAGGTGGTGCGGCACCTCCTCACGAAGCCCGGCGCGCCCCGCTCCTCGGTGCGGCCGGTCGCCATCACCGGGCGGATCGCCAGTCTCAAGTGGTCCCGGCCGGAGTACGTCCGCCGGCTCAAGAAGTCGATGGGTCCCGCAGTAGACTACGCTCGCCGCCCCGCCGAGGACTTCGCCAGCGTCACCATCGAGTTCGAGACCGAGAGCGGGCACACCGTGCTCGGCGAGGCGACCACGTCCTGGAGCTTTGTCGGCGCCGGGCTCCGGCTCTCGGCGGAGCTGCTCGGGCCGGAATATTCGATGACGTGGAACACCCTCGACAGCGGGCTCAAGCTCTTCTTCAGCCGGGAGGTGAAGGGACGGGAGGGGGAGGACCTGGTCGAGAAGCAAAACGCGGAGCAGGGACAGATGCCGGTGGTGGCCAACGAACCGATGGCCTACGGCTACGAGGCGGAGGACCGCCACTTCGTGCGGGTCTTCCTCGGGCTCGAGAAGCCGAAGCTCACCTTCGATGACGGCGTGGAAGTGGTGCGGACGCTGATGGCGGCCTACATGAGCGCGGAGTCGGGGAAGACGGTCAAGTTCCCGCCGCGCGGGCTGGATGCGTTTGTGCCAAAGGTCGCGAAAGGGACCTGGAAGCCGTAATACCTCACCCCCTGACCCCCTCTCCGGCAAGCGGAGAGGGGGGAATGCCCCCCCGTCACCCCCGCGAAAGCGGGGGTCCAGTTTCTGGATTCCCGCGTGCGCGGGAATGACGGCACCAAACTACAGAGTCCACCCACTCCGGTATTTCGGTGTAATCCACTCCTCTGGCAGCTTCATGTTGGTCACATTCCCCGTGACCGGATCGATCTGCAGCGTCTGGCCCGCCCGGATGGCCAGGCACCCGAGCAGCACCATTTCCGTCAGCCCACCCGCGTAACCGTCGAAGCTCGACAGCGTGGCCAGCCCACCTTTGCAGGCGTCGATCCACTCGTCGTATACCCCCTTCGACCGCTCGTACACCTTGACGGGCGGATTGGCCCGCACCTCGGCGTCGCGCTTGGGGTCGAGCAGTACCGGATCTTCGCCATACATCCCGGCGATCAGGGCGCCGTCATCGCCGATCCAGAGTTGGCCACCGATGTCGGCCGGCGGCCACTCCATCGTGATCGGCAAGCCCACCGGCTGCGGCGGCCGGAGGTCGCCGTCCCGCCAGACCACTTTCACCGCTGAACGCTTCCCCTTGGCCGGGAACTGGTACTCCACACGCGTCGACTTCGGCGCCGTCTCGAGGTAGCGCTGTGTCGACTCGGGAATGATCCGTTCCGGGTAGCCGAGGTCGAGGATCCAGTAGGCGGCGTCCATGCCGTGGCAGGCCATGTCACCGAGGGCACCGGTGCCGAAATCCCACCAGCCGCGCCAGCGGAACGGCGCGTAGGCCGGGTTGTAGGGGCGCTCCGGTGCGGGGCCCAGCCAGAGGTTCCAATCCATCGTGAGCGGCGGGGCGTGCAGGTCCGTTGGCCGGTCCATCCCCTGCGGCCAGATGGGGCGGTTGGTCCAGTACTGCACCTCCCGCACGGTGCCGATCACGCCGGCCTCGATCCACTCGCGGAGAATGCGGACCCCATCGCCGGTGTGCCCCTGATTGCCCATCTGGGTGGCCACCTTGGTCTTGGCCGCCTGCGCCTTGAGCGTCCGGACCTCGGTCAGCGTCCGCGCCAGTGGCTTCTGGCAGTAGACGTTCTTGTTCATTCGCAGCGCCATCATCGCGGCAGCGGCATGCCCGTGATCCGGAATCGTGATGGTCACGGCGTCGATGTTCTTCGCCTCCTGCGCGAACAGCTCGCGATAGTCGCGGTACTTCTTCGCGTCGGGGTACTTTCGAAAGGTGTCCTCCGACTGCTTCAGGTCCACGTCGCAGAGGGCGTAGATGTTCTGGCTCGACACTCCCTTCACGTCGCTCTCTCCCATGCCGCCCACGCCGATGCAGGCGATGTTGAGCAGATCGCTCGGCGCGGTGTAGCCGGGGCCGCCGAGCACGTGGCGCGGGACGATGGTAAAGGCGGTGCTCGCTGCCGCCATGCTGCCCACGAAGTCCCGCCGGGTCGGAAGGGTCTTGGTCATGTCGGTGTCCGTCAGGCCGGAGTAGTGGCCCGCGTGGAGGCGGGCCGGAAGAGTAGTGCGAAGACAAGGAGAATGACGATGGCGCCGATGGCGGGCACCTGCCAGATGCCGCGCCAGTCGTGCCCACCGCCTGGGAGCATGAAGTACTGCACGACCCGCCCGGAGGCCCAGGCACCGATCAGGTACCCGACCCCCTGCGTGATGAACGCCAGGAATCCCTGCGCCGCCGCGCGGACCTTCGGCCCCGCCCGTTCGTCGGTGTAGATCTGGCCGGTCACGAAAAAGAAGTCGTAGCAGATGCCGTGGAGCAGGATGCCGGCGTAGAGCATCCACATCGAGGGCCCCGTGTCGCCGTAGGCGAAGAAGAAGTACCGCACCGCCCAGGCCAGCATGCCGACCAGCAAGATCCGCCGCACGCCCCACCGCCTCAGGAACCAGGGCAACAGCAGCATGAACCCGATCTCGGACATCTGTCCGAGGGTCATCTTGCTGGCCGGCTCCGCCATGCCGACTTCATTCAGGAAGAGATTGGTGAAGGCGTAGTAGAACTGGAGCGGAATGCAGAGGAGAAACGAGCCGACCACGAAGGTGGCGAAGGAGCGGTCCTTGAGGAGCGCCAGGGCGTCGAGGCCAAGGATGTCGCGGACGCTGAGCGGCTTGCCGGCGGCATGCGGCGGTGTGTGGGGCAGCAGGAAGGCGAAGAGTCCGAGAACCACGGACGCGGCGGCGGCCAGCCGCAACGGCGTGGCGGTCGCCTCGAGCCCCATCTGGCCGACGACGACGCCGGCCACGATCCAGCCGATGGTGCCAAGGACCCGGATCGCGGGGAATTCCTTTGCCGGATCCTGCACGTGGTCGAAGGCGATCGAGTTGGTGAGCGCGAGCGTCGGCATGTAGCAGAGCCCGTAGCCGACGAGCACCAGGAAGAAGGGGAGAAACTCGGTCACCGTGGATGCCCACCAAAGCATCGCCGCGCCGAGCAGGTAGAGCACCGCCAGGATCCGCTCGGTGGCGAAGAAGCGGTCGGCCACCATCCCCACGAAGAAGGGGGAGATGATCGCGGCAATGGCGAGCGCGCCGTAGGCCAGGCCGATCTGTTCGCCGTCGAACTGAAGGGTGGTGCCGAGGTAGGTGCCCATGGTGACGAACCAGGCACCCCAGATGAAGAACTGGAGGAACATCATGATGGAGAGCTTCAGTTTCACGGAGTGACCTTAATCTTGATGCTCCGATACGCCACCCGGTCACCGTGATTCTGCAGCGCGATGTGTCCCGTGGCCGCCTTCCCGAAGGCAGGCCACTCGGAGAACTTGCTCTTCGCCACCCGCTCGTTGAAGTCGACGCTGCCCAGCACGTATTCCGCGGCCAGCGTGCCGTTCAGCCAGTGCTGGACCTCGTTCCCCTTCACCAGGATCCGTGCCTCGTTCCACTCTCCCGCCGGGCGCGTCAGGCCCTCCCGTGCGGGATAGAGGGCGTAGACGGCCGCCGCCGCGATGGCGCGGGTGAGCCCCGACGACTGGCCCGCATCATCGAGCACCTGGTATTCCGGGCCGGTCCAGTAGGTGTTGGTCTCCGCCTCCGTCACCCGGTACAGGATGCCGCTGTTGCCCTTGGGCGCGATCATCCACTCGAGCGCCAGCTCGAAGCTCCCGTACATCTGCCGGGTGATGAGGTCGACGCCCTGGCCGACGCGGGTGAGCGCCCCGTCCACGACCTGCCACCCGTCGGGGACGGTGTCCATCTGGTATCCCCGCCACCCGGCCGTCGTCGTTCCGTCGAACAGCAGCTGCCATCCCGCCGCGCGCTCGGCCTCGGTCAGCCGGTTCGGGGCCGCCTCCTGAGCGCAGGCCGGTGTGGAGGCGAGTGCGGCGAGGAGGAGAAGGAGAGGGATGGCTCCGGGGGCGATGCGGCGGCTCGGACAGGTCATCAGGAACTCGGAGGCGGGAATCGGGTGGTGTATCGGCCTCCGATACGTTCGCACGCGAACGGCGGCTCCGCAAGCGCCGGGGGCTGGTGCTTCCGCCGTTCACCGTGCATTTTCTCTCCTCCACTTATCCCTCACGGAGCCCGCATGCGCCGCCTGTTCGCTTCTCTCCTCCTGCTTCCCGTCCTGGCCGCCTGTCAGCCGGCAGCACCCGCGGTCGACCTCGTGGCCGAGGAGGAGGCGATCCTGGCCCAGGTCGTGGCGTTCAACGCCGCCGTCAAGGCCTATGACGAGGCTGGAGTTCTGGCCGTGTACGCCCCCGACGCCGTCGTCTTCGCCCCCAATCAGGAGCGGATGACCGAATCGGCGCAGTTGAACGACTACTTCAGTGGGATGGAACAGCTGGGGATCCAGATGGCCGTGACGCCGCTGGAAGTGACCGTGGCCGCGTCGGGAGAGATGGCGGTGGAAGTCGGGACCTGGGCCCTCACCCTCCCCATGCCGGACGGCGGGGCGTTCAACGACAACGGGAAGTACCTCGCGGTGTGGACCAAGGCCAGCGGCACCTGGCTCATGAAGTACGACATCTGGAACAGCGACAACGCGCCACCAGCCCCGTCCAAGTAACTTCCCGCCCTCCTGCCCCGGACCAAACGGTCCGGGGCTTTCGTCCCTCCGTGACCCCGACATACCTTCCCGGGTCCGCCGGCGTGCTGTGCCGGTATCTCCGTGAGGCTGCATGACACCCTGGGTCGCCCGACTGATCTTCCTCAACGTGCTGATGTTCGGCCTGACGATTGTCGTACCGGGGCTGGGCGATGCGCTGATGTTCGTGCCGGCGCTCTTCCTCGTCCGGCCGTGGACCATCGTCACCTACATGTTCCTGCACGGCGGGCTGGGGCACATCTTCTTCAACATGTTCGCGCTCTTCTTCTTCGGGCCGCGGCTCGAAGCGAGGCTGGGGAGCCGGCGGTTCCTCGGGCTCTACCTGGCGAGCGGTGTGATGGGCGGCCTGCTGTCCTTCACCAGCCCGATGATCGGTGTCATCGGCGCCTCGGGCGCGGTGTACGGCGTGATGTTCGGCTTCGCTTACTTCTGGCCCCGCGAAGTGGTCCACATCTGGGGGGTGCTGCCGGTGGAGGTGCGGTGGTTGGTCGTGGCACTGACCGTGTTGTCGCTGGTCTCCGGCTTTGGCGGCGCGGGGGACGGCATCGCACACTTCGCACACCTCGGCGGCTTCCTCGGCGCCTGGGTCTACCTCAAGGTGATGGAGCGGACCAGCGGGGCGCGGCAGTTCCAGACCCGGGCAACCGCCACCGCACCCTCGATTTCCTCCACCGCGGCGGTGGCCCGCTGGGCTCACATCCAGCGGGAGGGGCTGCACCCCGTCAACCTCGAGGAGCTAGACCGGGTCATGGCCAAGCTGCAGCAGGAAGGGGTGGCGCGACTGACGGACGGCGAAAAGGAGTTCCTGGAGCGGTTCAGCCAGCGGTAGGCGGGGCAGGGAGGCAGGGAGGCAGGGAGGCAGGGAGGCAGGGAGGCAGGGCAAATGTCGTCACCCCGGCGAAAGCCGGGGTCCAGTTCTCGGCCCACGAGTCGTTGCATCCGCGCTTCACTGGCACTTCACGGTACCGCAGCGTACCTTGCACTCATGATCGGACGCAGATTGGTCTCCGGATTGATGACCCTGATGGCGGTGCAGTTTGCCGCCCTGGGGGCCCAGCCGTTGTGCGCCGGTGATCATCACGGGGCGTCGACCGCGAGTGCGGGCGCCATGGGCGACATGTCCCACGACGGCCCGATGGACCATGGACCGACGGAGCCTTGCGCCCCGACCGCACCAGACTCGAATTCCCCGCACTCACTGTCGAGCTGCCTCGCCATGACGGGGTGTGCCCCCACCGGCCTCACCTCACTCGGCGCCGTGGATGTGGTCGCTCCCCCAGTGACTTCTCACGCTGTCGGTTGCGAACCCGCGGCCCTGCGTTCCACCATCCCGACTCCGGAAACACCCCCTCCCATCGCCTGATCCGCATTTGTTGGTGATTTCGCCGAGTGCGCCAACGACGCACTCGGCACCACACAAACCAGGATCAGGAAATGAATACGCGCTCCCCCTCCCCGGGGTGTCGCGCCGCGTGGCTGCTTCGGGCCGTGCGACGCATGCTCCCAACCATTCTCGTCGGCACGTGGCTGGCCCTGCCGCTGGCCGGCCAGAGCCCGTCCGATCCACTCACCATCGACGCGCTCTACCGCGCGGTGGACAGCCTGAGCCCCAGGATCGCGGCGGCGCGTGCATCGGCCGATGCCGCACTGGCCCGCGTCCCGGGCAACCGCCGCCTTCCCGACCCCAGGCTGCAGCTCTCCACCATGAACCGTCAGCTCCCGGGATTCGAGCTCCAGCAGCCGCTGGGGATGAACCAGATCCTGGTGAGCCAGATGTTCCCCATTCCAGGGACCGGCAAACTCGGCCTGGCGGGCGACGTTGCACAGTCGCGGGCCGATGCCGAGCAGGCTTGGGTGGGAGAGTCGATATGGGAGCAGCGCACTCGCGCAGCGATGGCGTTCTACGATCTCTACCAGGCGGAGGGGACGCTGGTCGTGATGCGTGAAACGCTCCAGTTACTCGAAGCGGTGTCTTCCACCGTGAACGGAATGTATTCGGTGGGGGAGGCGAGGCAGGCCGATGTCCTCCGGGCTCAACTCGAGATTGGCAGGATGACCGGGCAGGTAGCGGAGATGGAGGCCATGCGCCGGACCATGGCCACCCGGCTCAACACGGTGTTGGACCGCCCGCCGAACGCATCGACCGGCATACCGGTGCTGCCCCAGTTTCCCGAGGCCATCCTCCCGACGGATTCGTTGACGATCGCAGCGATGGGCTCCCGGGGCATGCTGCAGGCCGCCGCCGACCAGGTCCGTGCCGCCACGGCCGCGGAACAACTCGCGCGGCGCGAGATCTGGCCGGACCTCGAACTCGGGGTGAGCTACGGACGACAGCCCATGGCGGACGGCGGCACCGGCCAGATGATGAGCTTTATGCTCGGGGCCTCCGTGCCGATCTGGGCGGGAAGCCGCCAGTTGAAGATGCGGGACGAGACGACGGCGATGCGCCAAATGGCCGCCGATGACCTGAAGGCGATGCAGGCCGATACGCGCGGCCGTGTCGCCGAACTCGTCGCCGAACTCGAACGGACCCGGGTCCTGCGCGCCATCTATGCCCGGACCCTCCTTCCCCAGGCCGATGCGACCCTCAATTCCGCCCGCGCCGCCTACCAGGTGGGAAATGTGGATTTCATGACCTTTCTCGACGCATTCACGGCGGTATACGGCTATCACATCCAGGTGATCCGGCTGGACGCCGCCCAGGGACAGGCGCTGGCCGAACTCGAAATGGTCACTGCACACCCGATCGTCACCTCCGCGCCCGGAGGCGCCCAATGACCACTTCCCCCTTTTCCAGCCGTATCAACTCACCGGGCCGTCGTCGGCTGCTGGCCGGCCTGGCCGTCGTACTGCTCCTGGCAACCGCGGCGGTCGCGTACTGGGCGACCCGCATCCCCGCGCCGGGGGGGGCCTCCGTCGAACACAACCACGCTGCCGCCGCGATCGCCGACAGCGCACAGCCGATCATGCTCTCGGCCGAGGACGCCAGTCGCATCGGTGTCACGGTCGCGGAGGTGACGCGTGACCCCATGGAGCGCGAGGTCCGGACCGTGGCTCAGGTGGCGTACGACGAGACCCGGGTAACCACCGTCGCCCTCAAGATCGACGGCTGGGTGGAGCGATTGTACGTGAACATCACCGGCCAGCCGGTGCGCAAGGGCGAACCGCTGCTTGACCTCTATTCGCCGATGCTGGTGAGCGCGCAAGAGGAACTGCTGATCGCGCTACGGCTCTCGGCCGACGTGGCGGCGGGGACAGCTTCCGCGCGAGCCGGAGCGGAGGATCTGCTGCAATCGGCCCGGCGCCGTCTGGCCTATTGGGATGTGGGGCCGGACGTCCTTGCGGCCATTGAGCAGGGTGGGAAGGCGCGAAAGGCGGTTCCGTTCGCATCTCCTGTCTCGGGCATCGTCATCGAGAAGCCGGTGCTGGCGGGTCAGCGCGTCATGGCGGGAGAGCCGCTCTATCAGATCGCCGACCTGAGCCGGGTCTGGCTGGAAGGCGAGGTCTTTGAACCGGACCTCGTGGCGGCGCGCGTCGGCCTCGAGGTGACCGCCGAGTTTCCGGCGATCCCTGGGGCGCAACGGAGCGGTCGCATCACCTACGTCTACCCGACGCTTGATTCGGAGACCCGGACCGGTCGCATCCGGGTGGAGTTGCCAAACACGGACCTGGCCCTGAAGCCGGGGATGTACGCCACGATCCGGTTTCGCGGCCAGCCCCGCCAGGCTCTCGCGGTTCCAAGATCCGCGGTCCTGGCCACTGGAGAACGGAACTTCGTGTTCGTCGTCGATCCCGACGGGATGTTCACGCCCCGCGACGTGACGATCGGCGCGGCCACCGACGATCGCATCGAAATTCTCGGAGGCCTCTCGCCCGGCGAGCGGGTGGTGGCGTCAGGCACCTTCTTGCTCGACGCCGAGTCGAACCTCGGTGCCGCGATGGGAGGGATGGGAGACATGCCGGGGATGGACATGAAAGCGCCGAGCAAGCGCAGCACCCCGCGGGACAGCGCGACCATGCCAGGAATGACACTGCCGGCTCCGGCGAAGGGAGGAGCCGATGCTCAAATGGATCATTGACTGGTCGCTGCAGAACCGCGCGATCGTCCTGCTTTTCGCGCTGGCGGCCGTGGTCGGGGGCATCTTCGCTCTCCGCGCCACGCCCCTCGAGGCCCTCCCTGACCTGAGCGATGTGCAGGTCATCGTCCAGGCGGAATTCAGCGAACAGGCACCCCGGATCGTGGAAGACCAGGTCACGTATCCGATCGCCGCGGAGATGCTGAAGGTGCCGGGCGCCCGCGTGGTGCGTGGATACTCCTTCTTCGGCATCTCGTTCGTGTACGTGATCTTCGAGGACGACACCGATCTCTACTGGGCCCGCTCCCGGGTGCTGGAGTACTTGAACGGCATCCAGGGGAAGCTCCCCGCAAACGTGTCCCCCATCCTGGGACCCGACGCCACCGGCCTCGGCTGGGTGTTCCAGTACAGCATCGAGGACACCACCGGGCGGATGACGCTCGCGGAGCTCCGCAGTCTCCAGGACTGGCAATTGCGCTACGCCCTGACGGCGGTGCCCGGGGTGTCGGAAGTGGCGAGCATCGGCGGGTTCGAGAAGCAATACCAGGTCGACCTCGACCCGGCGCGCCTCCTAGCCTATCGGGTTCCGATCACCGCCGTGATGACCGCCATCCAGAACGCCAATTCCGATGTCGGTGCCATGGTGGTCGAGCTGACCGAGCGGGAGTACATGGTCCGCGGGCTGGGCTACCTCAAGAGCCTGAGCGATATCGAGAACGTCGTCGTGGGGGCCACGCGGAGCGGGACACCAATCCGTGTCGCGGAGCTCGGCCGCGTCAGCGTCGGGCCGGCGGTGCGCCGGGGGATCGCCGAACTCGACGGCCGGGGCGACGCGGTGGGCGGCATCGTCGTCATGCGGTCGGGGCAGAATGCCCTGGCCACCATCGACCGCGTCAAGGCGAAGCTCGCGGAGATCCAGGCGGGGCTTCCGCCCGGAGTGATCGTACGGCCGGTCTACGATCGCAGCGACCTGATTCTGCGCGCCATCGAGACCCTGCGGGAGAAGCTTCTCGATGAGAGTCTCATTGTGGCATTGGTCTGCATCGTCTTTCTCCTGCACGCCCGGTCGGCGCTGGTGGCCATTCTCACCCTTCCGATCGGCATCCTGATGGCGTTCATCGCCATGCGGTGGGTGGGCGTGGGGGCCGACATCATGTCGCTCGGTGGAATTGCCATTGCCATCGGGGCGATGATTGACGCCGCCATCGTGATGATCGAAAACCTGCACAAGCACCTGGAGCGTGCGGTAGATGCCAAGCGGCGCCAGGCGGGACATCCGGTGACGGGGGCGTCGTACGACACCGCCGTGCTCTCGCAGGGAGAACGATGGCGGATCGTGGGCGCATCGGCGCGAGAGGTCGGGCCAGCGCTCTTCTTTTCCCTGCTCATCATCACCGTCTCCTTCATCCCGGTCTTCACCCTCGAAGGCCAGGAGGGGCGCCTCTTTCACCCGCTGGCCTATACCAAGACGTTTTCGATGGCCGCCGCCAGCCTGCTTGCCATCACGCTCGTCCCAGTCACGATGGGGCTGTTCATCCGGGGTCGGTTGTACCGCGAAACAGCCAACCCGGTCAATCGGTTTCTCATCCGGCTCTACCGCCCCATGATCGCGTCCGTGCTCCGGCACCGATGGGCCGTCGTGACGGTGGCCGGGATGGCGGTGATGCTGAGCTGGATTCCCTGGAAGCGACTGGGGAGCGAGTTCATGCCACCATTGCATGAGGGAACCATTCTCTACATGCCGACGACCCTCCCCGGCATCAGCATCGCGAGGGCCCGGGAGCTCCTGCGGATCCAGGACCAGATCCTCAAGAGCTTCCCCGAGGTAGACCATGTGTGGGGGAAAGCGGGCCGGGCCAACACCGCGACCGACCCGGCCGGGCTCGATATGTTCGAGACGACGATCACCCTCAAGCCCGAATCGGAATGGCGTCCCGGTATGACCAGTGAACGACTCGTGGCCGAAATGGACTCGGCGCTGCGCCTGCCCGGCACGACCAACGCCTGGACGATGCCGATCAAGGGGCGCATCGATATGCTTGCCACCGGCATCCGCACGCCCGTCGGCGTCAAGATTTTCGGTCCCGATCTTGGCGAACTTGAACGATTGGGGCGGGAAGTCGAGGACGCCGTCCGCATGGTTCCGGGGACCCGCTCGGCATTCGCCGAGCGCGCGGTGTCGGGATACTACCTCGATATCGACATCGATCGCGCCGAAGCGGCGCGTCACGGCCTCAACGTCGGTGATGTCCAGACTGTCATCGCGACGGCCGTCGGCGGAATGACTGTCACCCAGACGGTTGAGGGACGGGAACGCTACGGCGTCCGTATCCGCTACCCCCACGAACTGCGCGACACTCCCGAGCGCCTCGCCTCGGTCCTGATTCCTGTGAGTCATGGACTTGGCGGCAGCCCAGGCACGGCCATGTCCGGCGGCATGGGCAGCGCCTCGGCTGTGGGGTTGGCACCCGGAGCGGAGACATTCGTCCCGCTGGGGCAGATCGCCACGATCAGGCAGGAGGCGGGGCCGATGGTCGTGCGAACAGAAGGCGCACAACCGACCGCCTGGGTCTTCATCGACGTGGGTGACCGCGATATCGGTAGTTACGTCGCCGAGGCCCGCGCCATGGTGGAGCGGGCGGTGACACTGCCGACGGGGTACACAATGGTCTGGAGCGGCCAGTACGAGTACATGCAGCGCGCGGCGGCCAAGCTGAAGGTGGTCGTGCCAGCGACACTCGGAATTATCCTACTGCTGCTCTTCTTCAATTTCGGCCGCCTGGGTGAAACGGCGATCGTGATGCTGTCGCTCCCGTTTTCGCTCGTCGGCGGACTCTGGTTCATCTGGCTTCTCGACTACAACTGGTCGGTAGCCGTCGCCATCGGGTTCGTGGCCCTCGCCGGCGTCGCGGCGGAAACCGGGGTGATCATGCTCATCTATCTCGACCACGCCTGGCAGGCGAAGCGTGCCGCGGGCCGCACCCCCAGCTTGGATGACTTGTACGAGGCAGTGATGGAGGGGGCGGTCGAGCGCGTCCGCCCGAAACTGATGACGGTGACCGCCATCATGGCGGGCCTGCTGCCTATCCTCTGGGGGACGGGCGCGGGTGCCAGTGTCATGAAGCGGATCGCGGCACCGATGGTGGGAGGGATGATCAGCAGCTCCATCCTGACCCTCCTCGTCATTCCCGCCATCTACTCACTCTGGAAGGAACGGGAGATCACATGACCGCCCAGCACGCTCGCGCGCATCATCACGATAACATGCCAGGCTCGGCACGCGCGGCGAGCCACGACCATGCCTCCATGATGGCCGACCCGAACATGGCCAAGGAGATGGAGAAGGACATGCGCCGCCGCTTCTGGGTGGCGCTCGCCTTCACCATCCCCGTCACCCTCCTGGCCGGGCACATCCCGGGAGTGCCGATGCTCCTCCACCCGCCGCTGGTGGGCTGGGTCGAGCTGGTGCTCTCGATTCCCGTGGTCTGGTGGGCGGGCTGGGTCTTCATCAGCGGCAGCTACCACGCGCTGAGCAGTCGAAAGCTCGACATGTCGGTGCTGATCGCCACCGGCGTCCTCGCGGCCTGGCTGTCGAGTCTCTACCTGACGATCATCGCGGAACCGACGTCGTACTACGAGGCGGCGTGCATGCTCGTCACGTTCGTGCTGTTCGGGCACTGGATGGAGATGAAGTCGCGCAGGGGGACCTCGGACGCACTCCGCGCCCTTTTCGCCCTGGTGCCGCCCACCGCGCGGGTGCTGCGAGACGGCAGGGAGGTGGAGGTACCGACGAGTGAGGTGGTCGTGGGGGACCTGCTCCGGCTCCGCCCGGGCGACAAGATCCCGGTGGACGGGGAACTCACCGAGGGAGCGACCGACGTCGACGAGGCGCTGGTGACCGGCGAGAGCCTGCCGGTCAAGCGAAACCCGGGGGATCCCCTCGTCGGTGGGGCGATCAACGTGACCAGCGCCGTCACCATGCGCGCCACACGGGTCGGCAAGGACACCGTGCTGGCGCAAATTGCCGACCTGGTGTCCAAGGCCCAGAACTCGAAGGCGCCACGGCAGCGACTCGCCGACAAGGCCGCGGCGATCCTCGTCGTCGTGGCCGTGAGCGCGGGCGTGCTGACGTTCGCCGGCTGGAGCCTCCTTGCCGACGCGCCATTCCTCACCGCCCTGACCTTTTCCATCTCCGCCGTCGTCATCGCATGCCCAGATGCTTTCGGGCTGGCCACCCCCACCGCGGTGGCAGTCGGCACCGGCCTCGGCGCGAAACACAACATCCTGATCAAGGACGCAGCCACCCTCGAGGGACTCAGCCGGATCGAGGTGCTCGTCCTCGACAAGACCGGGACCATCACCGAGGGGACGCCGAGTGTGACGGACATTCTCCCGGCCCATGGGCACACGAAGAATGAACTGCTGATTCGGGCGGCCGCCCTGGCGGGCAAGTCCACCCATCCGTTGTCACGCGCCATCTCGGCCGCCGCGGAGGCAAAGCGCCTTGCCATTGCCGACCAGGTGTCTGAGGTAGCCGACCGCCCCGGCAGGGGGATGGAGGGGTTGATCGGGGGAGCCCGGGTGTTGCTCGGCAACGCAGCGCTCCTTCACGACAACCTGGTGGATCGCACCGAGCTCAAGTCCGCTGCCTCGGACCTGGCGGCCCAGGGGCGGTCGCTGGTCTGGGTCGCCTCCGGAGGCGAGGCGGTGGGCGTCATCGGCATCACCGACGCGGTACGACCGACGTCGGCCGGGGCGATCGAGGAGCTGAAGGCCATGGGCATCGAACCGGTGCTCATGAGCGGCGATCTGCGGGAAACCGCCGAGCGCGTGGCAACGAGCGTGGGCATTGCCCGCGTGCTGGCCGAGGTGCGACCGGAGCAGAAGGCAGCGCAGGTGAACGCGCTCCAGGCGGAGGGACAGTTCGTGGCGATGGTGGGCGACGGCGTCAACGATGCGCCGGCGCTGGCGCAGGCGGACATCGGGATCGCCATCGGCAAGGGAACGGACGTGGCAATCGAGGCGGCGCAGGTGGTGCTGATGCGCTCCGATCCGGCAGATATCGCGCGCGCCATCCGCTTGAGCAGGGCCACCGTGCGGAAGATGAAGCAGAATCTCGTGTGGGCCAGCGTCTACAACCTGCTGGCCATCCCCGTGGCGGCGGGAGTGTTCTACAACTCCCTCGGCTGGTCGCTGCGGCCGGAGGTGTCGGCGTTGCTGATGTCGGCCTCGTCGATCATCGTGGCGCTGAACGCGGTATCATTGAGGTGGGCAAAGATCTGACAACAGCGGGGCAGCGGGGCAGCGGGGCAGCGGGGCACGAAGATGGGACGCTCGTCACCCCGGCGAAAGCCGGGGTCCAAGTCAAGCTACCTAGTGAACGGACAACCGCGATGTGGGATGCACGGTACGCGTCACCTGACTTTGTGTACGGCACCGAGCCGAACGATTTTCTGGCCTCGGTCGCATCACACATTCCGAAGGGCCGGGTGCTCTCCATCGCCGATGGCGAGGGCCGGAACGGCGTCTACCTGGCCACGCTCGGCCACGACGTCACCTCGATTGATGCCTCGCCCGTGGGGTTGGCCAAGGCGCAGCGCCTTGCCGGCGCGCGCGGCGTCCATATTACCACCACCGTCGCCGACCTCGCCGAGTATCCCATCGCACCGGGCGCGTGGGAAGGGATCGTCTCGATCTTCTGTCACCTTCCGGCGCCGTTGCGGCAAGCGGTACACACCCAGGTCGTCCGCGGACTGGCGCCAGGCGGGGTCTATGTGATGGAAAGCTACTCGGTGGACCAGCTCCGCCACGGAACCGGCGGCCCGAGTTCAGCCGACTTGCTGCTGACGCTCAAGCTGGCGCGTGCCGAGTTGCCCGGGCTCGAGTTCCTGCATGCGGCGGAACTCGAACGCGATGTGCAGGAGGGGGCGTGTCACAGCGGCCGCAGCGCCGTCGTTCAGGTGCTCGCCCGGAAGCGCCGACGCCGACTCAGGATGTTGTAAACGTGAGCTGGACACTGCCGTGTGCGACGGAGGTGTCAGGGGAACGGCCTCGCGAGTGACATCACCTCACATCCTCCGCCAGAGCCAGTCCTTTTCCAACATCACCTTGACGCCGTGCCAGAGCCGTCCAGGCGGCCGCAATGTGATCTGGGGGACTGGCTCGGCATAGAAGTTCCCTTTCCCAAATCCTGCCTTGCCGTCGCCCACTTCAATGAAGCAGCCACCATCCCCCGTGAACATGCCCGGCTTCCCTTTGCCGGTAATGCGGTGCGCGATATTGCCGGCTACTACCTCGGCCTGGGCGCCGGCGAACACACCGGCCTTCGGCAGCGGCTTCCCAAGGGCGAGGGGAATGGACACGACATCTCCCAATGCGAAGACCCCCGCATAGTCGGTTTGCATGGTGCTCCGGTCGACCGAGACCCACCCACCGGCGCTGGCAAGCCCCGACGCACGCACCACGGCGGGCACCCGGTGCGGCGGCACATAGGCCAGCAGGTCGTAGCTCGCCTCAGCCCCATTCGCGAATTGGAGGCGCCGAGCAGCAGCGTCCACGCTCAGAACCTGGTGTTCCGGATGGTAGCCGATGCCCTTGGCCTCGATCATCTGGCGAACAGCCGCAGACACCGATGCACCGGCGACGCCCATGGGGCCGGGTTCCGCTGCGTAGAGCACGAGTTCCGTCGCGTCACGGATACGCCGCTTGCGGCAGGCAGCCTCGAGCAGCATGGCGGTCTCATACGGCGCCGCCGGACACTTGTAGGCCGGCGCGGCAGTCAGGACGATCAACCTTCCGCCCGACAAAGCTGGCGAACGCATCTCGAAACCCCTTCGCGCCTTCCAGCGTGTAGACATTGTGCCCCGCGCTGGCCAGACCGGGAATGGACTCCGGCGCGAGTTCGGCTCCGAGGGCGATGATCAGGACATCGCCGATGAGCCGGCGCCCGGACACCGTGACCTCCCTCGCCTCGGGGTCGATGCGTTCAATCTCGCCGTGGACGACTTCGATTCCCTGTCGCACCAGCCCGTTAAGCGACTTCGAAATCTGATTCTCCGTCCGATCGCCGGTCGTCAGCCAGATCAGGGACGGCGCAAACACGAACGACGGGGCTCGTTCAATGAGGACCACCCGGTGGGGTTTGGGAAGCAGAGCACGGAGCCTGGTGGCCGCCGCGATCCCGCCGATTCCACCGCCGAGCACCAGGATAATCCGTGTAGGCATCGACCCTCCCTAGAACACCAGTGTCTGGTCCGCTTCCGCGGTCCAGGTGGTCCATTCCTCGAGCGAGCTGCGGCGAGCACCATCGAGGAGCTCCGGTTCGGCGATTCCTCTCGCGTCCATGCAGGTACCGCAGACGCCGACCTGTCCGCCCTGCCGGATCACCGCGCTGAGCATGGTTTGGATGTTGTAGTAGCCGTTGGGAACCTTCTGGCCGCTCTTGGCGCAACTGGCGGCATCCCCAGCCAGGAAGACGCGCACCTCGACGCCAGGACGTTTGGCCAACGAGCCCGCCAGTCGCAGCCCGTTGTACGAGCGCTCCGATCCGTACGGGCCATCGTTGAGGGTGACAAGGAACATCATGCGGCCTCCTCTTTTCCCCTGACCTCGACCGGAAGCCCGGCAGCGCGCCATTCCGGAAACCCGTCCCTGAGTCGCCTGGCCGAGCGTCCACGTTTCCTGAGCAACTCGACCGCCTGGAATGCCATGACGCAATACGGCCCTCGGCAGTATGCGACAAACTCGCCATCGACGGGAAGCTGGCGCATGCGCTTCTCCAGTTGATTGATCGGAATCGACACGGCACCAGGAATGTGCCCCGAGCGGTACTCCTCGACCGGCCGAACGTCCAGGACGGTGACCGTCCCTGCACGGGCCCTCTCCAGCAGGCCCTCGCGGGCTACCGGCTCGAGATGATCCCGATCAGTGAAGTACATCTCGACCATGGCGCCCACCTCGGACACGTGGCGCTCGGCGAGCGCGCGGATCATCCGTGCAAGGTCATACACCCCGGGTTCTGTCAGGCGGTAGAAGACATAAAGCCCGGCTTTCCGGGCCTGGACCAGGCCGGATTCGCGGAGGACTTGCAGATGATGGGAGGTGTTCGCGACGGATTGCCCCGTCTCCCGGGCGAGCACCTCGACGACACGCTCTCCCTGGGCAAGCACTTCAAGCAGTTCCAGTCGTCGAGGGCTGGCGGCCGCCTTTCCGACCCGGGCGAGCTGCGCGTAGAGGAGGTTCTTGGGCCTGCGGTGGGACATGGAGGAACCCTTGACGGAGTATTCAAAAGAGTATTTGAATATACTGAATTGTCAAGAACGGGATGTGCCGGAAGCCGGGACGGATGGGGAGGATGGTGGGGGCCGCTCGACAGTGGCGGTGGGCAAGTGCGGAGGGCTGCGCTGCAGCGCGCCCTCCGCGACCCTCGCCGATGACGGCCGAGGGCTTGAAGCGGCATCCGGCCATGGGCAGGCTGCTTATTGCATCTGCACCGCGAAATTGATGGTGCCCGTGTAGTGCGCGAGCGTCACACCGATCTTCCAGGGGCCAGCCGATCCGGTCGGAGGTGTGATATCACCGCTGGCTGGAACGTTGCCGTTGTAGATGACGGCCCCGCCGGCGTCCTTGATACTGAGGGTGACGGTCCCGGAAGTAGTGTTCGTGGCGGGGTGAATCACGACGCTGCCGGAGGAGGCGTTCCAAGTGTACGAAACGGCGTCGCTGACGTCTGCGAGCCCGGTCGCCTGAAAGCTGAAGGCGATGTTGGGCGTATTCACGACCTCGGGCTGGAACTGGGGGCCCAGGGCGTTGTCACTACCGCAGGCCGCTGCCAACAACGCCAGCGCCAGCGTAGACAGGGTGAGGCGAAAGTTGGTGCGCATGGGACAATCCTCCGTAAGTGAGTATGATCCGCCAAATCGCGAATCTCACTTCGCTGGCGGTAGTGCCGGGAAATGAGGCAATCCACAGACCGGACCGAGCCGAAAGAGGTTTGCGGCGCTAACGGGATGTTGCACAACATCTTGCGTGAGCGGGCAACCGATTCAACCGAGGTGTTTCTGTTATGGGGGATGTATCGACACGATACAAACATTTCATATCGATGCAGGCGGACCGTGCGAACCGCCGGAGTGACGACAGCAAAAGGGGCGCATCATTGTGCGCCCCCCACACCGCGGCCGCAGATGGGCTCTGCCGCTCCGCTACGCGCCGAGAAGATTCCGCCCAATCCCCGGATGCTTCCGCCGCAGGTAGGACCCCGCCACCCATACCGCCACCGAATTCGCAACGACGATCGACCACCAGGGTAACAGCGCGCGCATCGGCGCCGTCAGCATCCCCACCGCCACGATCGTCACCACGAATCCCGCCACGATGGTGAACAGCATCGCCTTCGCCTGCGACGGGTGCGCCTCGGCCTGTGCGATGAGTCGCACCACGATCAACCCGATGGCGAGCGACATAACCAGGTGCAGGGCGTTGTACCAGAAGATGACGCCCAGGTCGACCGGAATCGGACGCTGCAGGATGCTCGGATCGCGGACCCCTTCGAAGACCGCCAGCCCGAGCAGGTTGACGGTGAAGAGCGGCCCCCGCGCGGCCAGGAAATCAAAGGCGGCGTAGAAAACGGCGACAGCCGCATAGGCGACCAATCCAACCCGCAATCCCTCCCGCATGACCCTGATCTCACCTGACATGGCAACCCCCGATGTGAGTCTCCCGCTGCAGGGCGGGACTAGCCTGCCTCCGTGTATCTGCTTCGCGCATCCAGACGATCCACCCGCCACCCCTTGCCGCCTCCGTACACCTCCGCGGAGAGCCACGCCTGCTCTTCCTCCAGCTCGCTCTCGGAGATGGAGATATACCATGCCTTCGGCAGTCCACCCTCGCCACCGCTCCAGCGATACCGCCGCTGCTTCAGCACGTCCTTCTTGTCGTATGCGGAGTTCAGCGCCCAGACCTTGAACGACGGGGTTCGGGCCGAGGCAAGAAGAAGTTGCATCGGGAGCCTGCCATCGTCAAACGGTTCCTGCAGCAGCCGGAGCACGGCGTGGCAATCGGCGTCGGCGCGGTGCCCGTCGAAAAAGAGCCCGCACCGCTTCATCAGGAGGAACTCGAGCGCCCCGGAGCTGGCGCCCAGTGCCTTCCACGGGACTTCACGTTGAGAACAGGCCCATGCCTTTCCCTTGAAGACCGGGAGCCGACGGTCCACGAACGGCCGGTCGAATCCGGCGTTGTGAGCGATCACCAGCCCGACATCGGTCAGCATGGCGCCCACTGCCTCGACGTCGATCGACTTCCCGGCCACCATGCCGTCGGTGATGCTGGTGAGCCGTGTCACCTCGGCCGGGATCGGGCGGCCAGGGTCCTCGAGGTGGCTGACCGCCGCTCCCACAGTGAGGATCCGGCCGCTCTCCTTTTCGAACTCGAACGGCACGCCGCAGAACTCGATGATCTTGTCGCGCGCCGTGTCGAGCCCCGTCGTCTCCACATCCACCACGACACCCTTGGCCGTGGCCGTACCGTCGCCCTCATGATACCGCGCGGGCGGCACGAAGCGACGGAGCACCCGATAGTCCGGTGACGCCTCGAGTTTCGTGGCAACCGCTTCAAGCTTGTCGGTCATCGGCGTGGCCCCACTCGCCACCCGGAGAGATCGCTCAGCCAGGAGTAGGGGTTGATGGTGACCCCCTCGACCCTGCGCGACACACCGGCCACCTGCATCGGCGCATACAGGAAGAGCGCCGGGGCGTCGGCGTTCAGGGTATCCATGGCGGCGCGGTACAGGGGACCGGCCGCCGCCGTGTCTGGTGCAGCGACCGCCCGGGCGAAGAGTGCGTCAAACTGCGGGTTGTCGTAGCGCCCGAAGTTGAGCTTGCCCCAGCCGCTTCGTGCCCACTGGTCGGCCAGGCCGCGCGGGCTCGGCTCATCGAGCCAGGCGCCGACGTAGCTGTCGAAGGCGCCCGCCGCCAGCCGCTGGCTGAAGACCGGGAAGTCCACCGCGGTGACCGTCACCTCCACGCCAAGCAGCTTCCACGACTGCTGCAGTGCCTGGGCGAGGTCCTTCCGTGTCGGGCTGGTGCCGGGGACAAGGATGTCAAACGTGAGCATCTCCGATCCGCGCCGCCGCACGCCGTCGCCGCCGCGGGTCCACCCGATCGAATCGAGCAGGCGACCGGCGGCGGCAGAATCAAAGGGCAGGACGTGAATATCGGGGCTGTTGATCCAGAGCAACTGCGACATCGGACCGGAGGGCGCCACGGTCCCGTCGCCAAAAATGCCGACGGCCAGCAGCGGACGGTCGATGCCCAGGGCAAGCGCGCGGCGGAGGGCCCGGTCCCCCAGCAGCGGATGCCGCCTGTCCTTGGGGTTCATGAGCTGGAATCCCAGGAACCCGTAGGCCGCCGAGGGATAGTGAATCAATTGAATGTTGGTATCGGAGGCCACGCGGGCCACGCGGGACGGCGGGCCGAGTTGCTCGACCAGATCGGCTTCGCCCGAGAGGAGGAGGTTGACGGCGGCATCGGGATCAGGCACGAAGCGCCAGATGACACGATCAATCGCGCCCCCGCTACTCTGGTCCGCCTCGAGCCGGAGCGACTGCGCCGGCACCCACTCGGCCACCCGGAACCTGCCGCTTCCCACCACATGTGAAAGCGCGGTGTCCCCTTCCCACTGTTCACGCGGAATCGCCTCCCAGATGTGCGCCGGGAGAATCCGTACGTGCCAGGTCGCGTCGTACCACTGTTCGGGATAAGTGCGGGCAAAGCGAACCAGTACGGTGGAGGAGTCCACGGCCTCGACCGTTGCCTGGCCGGTGAGCGCCGGCCCCGCTTCCGTATCGAGCGCCGGATCAGTGTAGACGGCAAACGAGAACACCACGTCCTGGGCAGTCACGGGCACACCGTCCTGCCACACCGCATCGGGCCGCAGGTGGAAACGGAGCGTCAGGCTGTCCATCCGCTCCCATCGGTCGGCAAGCGCCGGGCGGTAGCCGGCGGGATCGATTGGCGCGGCCCCCGGCGCCAGGTCTGCGAGCCGCTCGAAAACCTGGTCGGTGATGTCGCGCCCGACCGTCTCATAGACCAGCGGAGGGAACAGCGACGACGGTTCGCCTGCGGCCGCGATGACCAGGGTGCCGCACTCCTCGCACGCCAGCGACCGGTCCGACGCGCAACCCGCCAGCGCCGTCAGGAGGGCCAGCGCAGCCCCGGCGCGTCTTGCGACAGTCACGTCGCGTCCTGATCTTCGGGAATCACCATCCAGAGGACGATGTACACCAGGATGCCGGGGAATGCCGCGGAGACAATGGACGCCACGACATAACCAGCCCGCACCAGCGTGGGATCGAGGTCAAAGTACTCGGCGAGCCCGCCGAGGACGCCAGCGATCATGCGGTTCTTGCGGGACCGGTGAAGGGGGCGGGTTGAACTGGACATCGAAGGGTCCTTGTGAGGGATTGGACTCAATATAAGGAGTGCCGGGGGTGGACCGTGGGCTCGCGTCGGACCCCCACGCGGGCCAAACCGCTTGCCCTCGTTGCAACGTATCATTACAAGCGGTATTCTTCCGATGCGATTCTCGAGGACAATCAACCTGGCAGAATTGCGTAACTCACCATATGACAACATGTTAGTCCTGACGGCATTGCTGGCACCCGGGTTGCCCTTGAGGGAGTCGAAACCATTGGCTCTTCGCACTTCTTCAGGAGGTCATAGCATGTCACGCAATCGTCAGCTGGTCGGTGCCCTCGTCATTGCCGGCGCGCTCGCCGCGTGTGATTCTTCCGGCCCCGCCAGCCAGAACCCCGCAGTCTCGCTCAACATCGCCACGCGCGGTACCGCCGCAGCCGCAGCACCTGGCCTGCAGCTGAGCGGGGGGCCGGTGGAATACACCGACGGCACCAACACGCTGGTGATCAATAGCGTCGAGATGGTGGTCAAGGAAGTCGAACTCAAGCGCTCCGAGTTCAACAGCCAGTGCGACAGCACGGCCTCGGAGGATGAATGCGAGGAGCTCGAGTCGGGTCCCTACCTGCTCGACCTGCCGCTTTCCGCCGGCGCCACCTCGGTAGTGACCGTGGACGTGCTGCCGGGGACCTATGACGAATTCGAGTTCAAGATTCACACCCCCTCTGACGACGCGGAGAACGCCGCCTTCCTGGCCGCCCATCCCGATTTCGAGGGCGTCAGCATCCGGGTGACCGGCACGTGGAACGGCGCCGCGTTCACCTACGAGACCGACGTCAGTGCCGAGCAGGAGATGGACCTGGTGCCGCCGCTCGTCGTCACCGATGCCGGGACCTCCGACTTCACCCTGTACATTGATATCGGCACCTGGTTCCGCGCCAACGACAACTCGCTCATCGACCCGTCCAGCGCCAACAACGGCGGTCCGAACGAGAGTATCGTCAACAGCAACATCACCAACTCGTTCGACGCTTTCGAGGACGAAGACCACGACGGCCACGACGACCACGGAGGGGATTGACCTGACCACGGCACGGCATGGCTGAACGCACCCCGATTGTGGAGGCTGTCGTCATCAGCGACAGCTTCCATGGGTCGCTCGCCGACCTGGTGAAGGAGGTGGGGGGGCGACTGTCCACACGGACAGCCGGGGGCGAAGCCCCGGCCGAAATCCCGGCAGCGGTGATCGTGATGGCAGGAGGACGGGAGGGGGAGGCGCTGGCACAGTTGCCTCCGCTCGGCGCCGCTCCCTGGTATTTCATCGGCTCGACGGTGGACCACCGCATTGCGGCCGCGGCCGTCCGGGCCGGTGCGAGCGACTACCTGGTCCTGCCGGAAGACCTCGACGTCCTGCGGCGCTCGCTCGAGCGGGACATCCGGACCGCGCGCGCCCGGGTGGACGCGGCGGAATTTGCCGCCGAGGAGGGTACTGGCGCCGGCTTCGCGGCCATCGTGGGCCAGAGCCCCGACCTGGTCGCCGTACTCGACCAGGCAAAACGGGTCGCCCGCCACGCCGATGTCACGGTCCTCCTTGGCGGCGAGACCGGCACCGGCAAGGAGCTCCTGGCGCGGGCCATTCACTACGCGAGCCCCCGCGCCGCCCAACCGTTCGTGGAGGTGAATTGCGCGGCGATTCCGGCCAACCTCCTCGAGAGCGAGCTGTTCGGGCATGAGCGCGGCGCCTTCACGGGCGCGGTGGCCGCCAAGCCCGGACTGTTCGAGCAGGCACATGGCGGGACGCTCTTTCTCGACGAGATCGGGCAGCTACCGCTCGAGCTCCAGGGAAAGCTGCTGCGGGCGCTGGAAAACCGGGAGATTCGGCGGGTCGGCGGCACCACCACCAAGAAGGTGGACATTCGGCTCCTGGCCGCCACGCATCTCGACCTGGCTCGCGCAGTACGCGACCAGACCTTTCGGGAGGACCTGTACTACCGGCTCAACGTCGTCCGGCTGGTGCTGCCGCCGCTACGGGACCGCGGCGCCGACCTCGTGACGCTGGCGGAGACGTTCGCCGCCGAATTGGCGGATCGGTATGGACTCCCGATACCTGCGAGCGGCCCCGAGTTCCGTCACGCACTGCGGGCCCACGCCTGGCCGGGCAATGTGCGCGAACTGCGCAATGCGATCGAACGAGCACTGGTGCTCTCCAAGCCCGGCACGCTGGATGTCTCCGCGCTCGACTTCGGCGCGGCGCCGACTGCAGACGAGGGGACGCCCGGCGGTGCACTTCCCTTCCCCGCCGACCTGGCCACGATCACCATGGCCGCCGTGCGGGCAACGCTCGATCTCTGCGGCGGCAACAAGAGCGCCGCCGCGCGTCAACTCGGCATTTCGCGCCCCCGGCTGCAGCGGGTGCTCGACCAGACGGACGACTGATGCATTTCGACTTCGTGAAAGGACTTTCCATGCGACCCGCCCGATTCCTTCCGCTCCTCCTGGCCGCCGCCCTGGCGGCGTGCAGCGACTCCGGCGGGCCGGACACCAGCGGCGTGAAGCCACCGAGCGAGCTGACCATCATCCGGCTCCCGGCCGGCAGTACGCCGATCTGGAATCCGGTAGACTCGTTCTACGCCAAGAAGGGCGCGGATCGCGAGCTGCGGATCTACTTCACCAATGCCAACGGCAACGGTCCCGGCGAAGAGTACCTTCGACTGCGCGTCGACGCCCCGACCCTGCTGGCGCGCCCCGACGGGACCCTGTTCCAGGTGGGCGACTCGGTGCTCATCACAGTGCGGGTGCAGGATCCCGCGCTCGTGCAGTTCGAATTCCAGCCGGCCGGGCTCACCTTCAATCCGAGCGTGCCGGCCCAGCTCAAGATCGAGTACGGGGAGACCGGCGGCGACCTGGACGACGATGGCGACGTCGACGCCGAAGACGCGACCATCGAGCAGATCATGGGGCTCTGGCGCCAGGAACAGCCGGGTGACTCGTACCTGAAGCTCGGCAGCGTCAAGGTCGAGGAGCTCGAGGAGATCGAGGCGGACATCCTCGGCTTCACCCGGTACGCGATCGCCTACTGACGACCCGATGACCACGCCTCCCGCCGCCGATCCCGGCACCGTGCTCCGCGACGCCACCGCCGCGATGCGCCAGGGCGACCTGCCCGGCGCCGCCGCGCTGGCGGCGGCGGCCGAAGCGCGCTTCCGCGCGCGGGGGGACGCGGACGGCCGGATGCGTTCCGAAAACCTGCTCGGCGCGGTCGCCTGGGAAACCGGACACGTCGGGGACGCGGAGCGGTATTTCGGGGCGGCGCTGGAGCTCGCTCACACGCTCGACGACAGCCTGATGACGGCCCGCGCCTCGAACAACCTCGCCTCCGTGGCGCACCTGACCGGCCGCCCTGACCTCGCGTTGAGTCTCTACCGGACCGCCCTGCTTTCCTATCAGCGGCTCGGCGATCGGCGTGGCATGGCGGAGACGTCGCACAATCTCGGCATCGCCTTCCGGCAGCTAGGGCAGTGGACCGATGCGGAACGGGCCGCGGAGGAAGCTGTGCGGCATGCCGAGCAGCTCGGCGACGCCGCCCTCCGCGGCCTGGCCCTGGTGGGATTGGCCGAACTGCACCTGGAGCTGAAGGCGTGGCCGCTGGCCGAGCGCGAAATCGAGCGCGCCGCCACCCTCGCCGCCGAAGGCGATGACCCCGTCGGCGTCGTGGAGGCGCGTCGGCTGCGGGCGGCGCTGCACCTGGGGCTTGGCCACGCGGTCGCTGCACTCGACGAGGCGGAGCGAGCGCGCGCGGAGGCCCGAGATCTTGGAACCGCCCTGCTGGAGGCGGAGTGCACCACCGTGGCCGCCCGCGCGGCGCGAGTCCTCGAACGCCACGAACTGGCCGAGTCGTTGCGGGCCGAGGCCGAGGCGGGGCTGACAGGGCTCGGCGCCGCCGGACTGCTCGACCAGCTCACAAACGAGTGGGGCGCCTGATCGGCGCCCCGTTTCGTCCGGCAGGTCAGTGCCCCTGCTCCTCCTTGTGCTCGTCTGCCACCCGGGTCGCCACGTCCGGCGGCGCCTCCACATATCCGTGGAAACTATGGCGGAAGGTACCGCGCCCGTGGGTGATCGAATACAGGGTCGTGGTGTACCGATAGAGCTCCGACTCCGGCACCACGGCCTGCACCTTGGTCAGCCGACCATCGACTGCCGTCCCCAGAATTTGCCCGCGGCGTGCGCTCAGGTCGCCCATGACGTCGCCGAGCACATCGTCCGGTGTCCACACCTCCAGGTCGGCCAGCGGCTCGAGGAGCACCGGCCGGGCGTTTGGCGCCACGGTGCGGAACGCCAGGATGCCAGCCATCTTGAACGACATCTCGTTCGAATCCACATCGTGATACGACCCGTCGTAACACTCCACCTTGAAGTCCACCACCGGGTACCCGGCGACCACGCCCCGCTCCGCCGATTCCTGGATGCCCCGATCCACGGCCGGGATGTACTTGTTCGGGATGACCCCGCCGACGATCTTGTCCACGAACTCGTAGCCTGAGCCGCGCACCTTCGGCGCGATGCGAATCTTGCAGTCGCCATACTGGCCGCGGCCGCCGCTCTGCTTCTTGTGCTTCCCCTGCCCTTCGGCCTTCCCCTTGAACGTCTCGCGGTAGGCGATCCGCGGCCTCGCCAGGTCGGCGTGCACGCCGTACTTCTGCGTGAGGCGCCCGAGCAGGATCTCGAAGTGCCGCTCGCCCATGCCGTGGATCAGCGTCTGGCGCAGTTCGGAGTTGTACTCGAAGTGGAAGGTCGGATCCTCCTCGTGCAGCTTGTGGAGCCCGGCGGCGAGCTTGTCTTCCTCACCGCGCTGCTTGACCACCACGGCGGCCGAGGCCACCGCCTCGGGAAACGGAATCGGTGCGAGCCGGACCGGCGCGTCCCGGAGGCAGAAGGTGTCACCGGTATGGGTGTCGCGCAGCTTGGCGACCGAGCCGATATCGCCGGCGTGCAGTTCGCTCACTTCGGTGCGCTCCCGGCCCTGTTGTACCGAGAGGTGGTTCAGCTTCTCGCCCACCTCGTGGTCGGCGTTCCAGACGTCGGCACCGCTCTTCAGCGAGCCCGCATAGAGCCGGAACAGGGTGACATCGCCCACGTGCGGCTCGGACGTGGTCTTGAAGACCCGGCCGAGGAGCGGGGCGTCCACCGGGGGGGTGATCTCGGCAGCCGAGGGGAAAAGTTCGACCATCTTGGTGAGCAGCGCCCGCATGCCGAAGGTGAGCTGCGCGCTGCCGACGAAGAGCGGCACGATCGTGCCGGCAAGCACCGCCTTCTTGAGCGCCGCGATCACCTCGCTCAGCGGGAACGCTTCGCCGCTGAGATAGCGCTCGATCAGCGCGTCGTCGGTGGCCGCCACCGTCTCGATCAGCAGGTCGGTGTATTTCTTGACCACGGCCTGATAGGCCGCGGGGACGTCGACCTCTTCGTACTCTCCGGACTTGGTCCCGGCGGTGTAGAGGTGCGCCTTGCCGGAAAAGAGGTTCACGATGCCGCCGAACTGGGAGCCGCCTCCGATCGGGATTTCGACCGGCAGGACCTTGGGCGTCAGGTGCACCTTGATGTCGGCAAACACCCGCTCGAAATCGGCGTTGTCCTTGTCCATCTGGCCCACGAAAAGCAGCCGCGGCAGATGCAGCTGATCGCAGACTTCCCAGACTTTTTCCGTCCCGACCTCGACGCCGCTCATGCCGCTCACCACCACGACCGCCGCGTCCGCGGCGTGCAGCGCGGTGATCGCCTCCCCGAAGAAGTCGAGATAGCCGGGGGTATCGAGCAGGTTGAGCTTGGTGTCCATCCACTCGGCATAGGCCAGGCCCAGGCTGATCGAGTGCTGGCGGGAGATTTCGTCGGGAGTGTAGTCGGTGAGGGTCGTGCCGTCCTTGATGTTCCCGTGGCGCCGGCTGGCACCAGACACAAAGGCGAGAGCGTCAACCAGGGTGGTCTTGCCGCTCCCGCCGTGGCCGACAAACGCCACGTTGCGGATCGCGTCCGAACCATAGACACGCATGGTCTGCACCTCCTTGAATCAGTGTACAGGGATAGTGCGGCGCAGGAGGCGTGTTGTCAAATGGACCCTCCGGCGGACTTCGGATGAGCGAATGGAGAGCTGTGAAGCGAGTGTGAAGGAGAGAGGAAGGAGAAGGAGGACCGAGGGCCGCTGCCCATTCATTGCATGTCATCCCGTGGGCCGCCCGCCTCCATCCCGGCCGTGAAAACCCCCTCCCCGCTTCCCCGCCTCTCCACATTCCGCTAGCCTTCCACGATGCCGTTCCCCACGCCCAAACGACTGCGCCGGCTGCTCTCCCCGGGCGCCCTGACGGCCCTCGCGATGCTCAGCGGGTGGGCAGGCGTGTACCTCGTCTGGCGACAGAGCCTCGTTGGGCTGGCGCTGGCGGTGGTGACGACCGCCCTCGCGTGGGCCGGCTACCGCCGGGGCCGGACGCTGGCTCGCCGCCAGGCGCGGTCACTCCGCGACGCCCTCTCGGCGGCCGCCGCACGCAACCGGGAGCTGGAACGGCTCCGGCAGCTGGCCGCCAGCCTCCTCGCCGGACGGAGCCTCGAGAGCATCCTCACCGAGGTGACCCAGGCGGCGGCGGACCTGCTCGAAAGCGAGGCCGCGCTCGTCGCCCTCGTCGTCGAGGAAGGCCGGTTTCTCCGCATTGCCGCGGGCTCTGGCCCGCTTGCCCCGGTCATCGGGCAATTGCTCCCGGTGGACCACTCGCTTTCCGGCTGGGTCGTGGTGAATGACCAGTCGCTCCTGAGCGAGAACATGGACGCCGACCCGCGGAGCTTTCGGCCGGAGGGCACCCCGGCATCGCTCCGGAGCGCCGCGCTGGTCCCGCTTCGCTCGGCGGGACTCGTGATCGGGACGCTGAGCGTCCACAACCGCCGCGACGGCCGTCAGTACGATGACGACGCGCTCCAGCTGCTCCAGACCCTCGGCGACCAGGTGGTCGTGGCGCTCGACCGTACCAACGTGCTCGAGGAAAGCCGCCGGAACGAACATGCGCTCGCCGTCAAGAACCAGGAGCTGGTGCGCGCCACCCAACTCAAGAGCCAGTTTCTCGCCAACATGTCCCACGAGCTCCGCACTCCGCTCAACGCCATCAACGGATTCTCCGACCTCCTGCTGACGGAGGCGGTCGGACCGGTCAACCCCGAACAGCGGGAGTTTCTCGATGCGGTGCTGCGCAATGGCCAGCACCTGCTCGAGATGATCAACAGCGTCCTCGACCTTTCCAAGATCGAGGCGGGGGCGATGAGCCTGCAGCTCGCGCCGACGGATCTCCGGGAGGCCGTCACCGCCGCGGTCGCCGACACCGCCAGCCTCCGCACGGTCCGGCGCCAGACCTGCACCGTGGAGCTCGACGACGAGGCGCTGGTCGCCGTGACCGACGAGCTGCGGGTCAAGCAGGTGCTGATCAACCTGCTCTCCAACGCCTCCAAGTTCACCCCGGAGGGAGGACAGATCCGTCTCGCGGTCGTCCGCACCCGTGCGCCGCTCCCGATTTCTTCGGGCATCGAGGGCGAGGGGGCACGACTCCTCTCCCGCGACGCCATCTGGGTCTCGGTCAGCGACACCGGCATCGGATTCCGGCCTGAGGACGCGGCCCGGCTTTTCCTCGAGTTCAGCCAGGTCGACAGCTCCGCCAGCCGGCAGCAGCAGGGCACCGGACTCGGCCTGGCGCTGAGCAAACGCTTCGTGGAATTGCACGGGGGCACCATCGGGGCGGAGTCGATTTTCGGTCGGGGGAGCACCTTCTGGTTCATTCTCCCGGTGGACGGCCCCCTCCCCGTCCAGGCCCCGACCGCCTTGCCCCACGCCGGCAAAGGCGTCTGATGCGTCCTTTGATCATCGGCGTCGCCGGCGGATCCGGCTCGGGCAAGACGACCGTCGCCATGGCCATTCACGCCCGGCTTGGTGTGGACGCCGTCTTCCTCGACCAGGACGCCTACTACGCCGACCTCGGGCACCTGCCGCTCGAAGAGCGGGTCCGGACCAACTTCGACCACCCCGACGCCCTCGACACCGACCTGATGGTCGAGCATCTCGAGGCGCTCGCGGCCGGACAGGCAATCGACAAACCCACCTACGACTTTGCCCAGCACACCCGGGCCGCCACGACCGTGCGGCTGGAACCGCGGGATGTCATCCTGGTGGACGGCATCCTCATCTTTGCCGACGCGCGGCTCCGGAGGCTCTTCGATGTGAAGGTGTTCGTGGACGTGGCCGACGACCTGCGCTTCATCCGCCGGATGCAGCGGGATGTCTCGGAGCGCGGGCGCTCGGTGGAATCGATCGTCACCCAGTATCTGGGCACGGTCCGCCCGATGCACCTGGAGTTCGTGGAACCCTCCAAGCGGTATGCCGACATCATCGTGCCCGAAGGCGGCCGGAACACCATCGCCATCCAGATGCTCGAGGCCCGGGTAGCGGCGGAAATCGTGCGCCGCCGGGCCCCACAGCGGTAGCATCCCCAGATTTTACCCCAGCGCGCGGTGGGGGTATCTTTGGGGCTGTCCCTTAATTGTCACCCCCCACGGAGATTGTCCCATGCGTCGCTCTACTTCGCTGCTTGCCCTCGCCGCCCTGCTGGCCCTGCCGGCCGCGGCCTCCGCACAGGCCGCAACCGATATCGCGGTCACCCGCCAGCAGATCCAGGCCGACCGCCAGGCCATCGTCGCGGAAAACCTGCCGCTGACCGACGCCCAGGCCACCGCCTTCTGGCCGCTGTACCAGCAGTACCGTACGGAAGTCGGCAAGATCATGGACCAGCGCATCAACGCGATCATGACCCCCACGGCTGGCGACACGGCCACCGACAAGGAGCTCGAGAACTTCCTCACCACATGGGTTAAGGCAGGCGAGGACTACGCCAAGCTCCAGAGTGCGTGGATCAAGAAGTTCCAGCCCGTCCTCGGCACCACAGGCACCATTCGGTTCTACCAGATCGAATTCCGCCTCGACCTGATCGTCCAGGCGTCGCTGGCCTCGGCAATCCCGCTCGTGCCGGTGAAGTAACCCTGCGCGCGTCACACGAACCGCCCCGGCGTGGCCTCCTGGCCATGGCCGGGGCGGTTTGCATCCTGACCCTCGGCGCCTGCGAGCCCGACACGGCGCCAAGGGCCGAGTTCGTCGGCCGTGCTGCCTGCGCCTCCTGCCACCAGGCTCAGGACTCGAACTGGCAGACTTCGCACCACGCGCAGGCCATGGCCGTGGCCGACAGCACCACCGTCCTCGGCAACTTCGAGAACGCCACCTACACGTACAACGGTCTCACCTCCCGCTTCTTCCGCCGGGATGGGACGTACTGGGTCAACACCGAGGGTCCCGACGGCGCGCTGGTCGACTATCCGATCAGCTACACGTTCGGCGTCTACCCCCTGCAGCAGTACCTCATCGCCTTCCCACGCGGGCGCTACCAGGCGCTCGGCATCGCGTGGGACACGCGCACCGCCGCCGAAGGGGGCCAGCGCTGGTACCATCTGTATCCCAGTGAACAGGTGGACCACCGCGACGTGCTCCACTGGACCGGCGTGCTCCAGAACTGGAACTTCATGTGCGCCCAGTGCCACTCGACCAACCTGCAGAAGGGGTACAGCGAGGCGGCAGACAGTTATGCCACGACCTGGTCGGAAATCGACGTCTCGTGCGAGGCGTGCCACGGCCCGGGCAGCACGCACGTGGCGCTCGCCGAGCGCCGGAAGGGGAAGTCCAGCCCCTGGAGCGGGCAGAGCGGGCTGACCGTTGCGTTCCGCGACAGCGCGGCGACGAGCTGGACGATGGACACCGTCACCGGCATCGCCCAGCGCGGCGGAGCCCGACCCAATCGCATGGAAGTCGAAACCTGCGGGCTTTGTCACGCGCGTCGGGGGCAGGTCTGGCCGGATTCCGCAGCAGGCCAGATGCTGGCGCAGACGCAGCGGGTGGCGCTGCTCGAAGACGGTCTCTACTACGCCGACGGCCAGCAGCTGGACGAGGTGTACGAGTACGGCTCGTTCCTGCAGAGCAAGATGTACCGCGCCGGCGTGACCTGCAGCGATTGCCACGATGCGCACCGGAGCACTACCAGGGCGACGGGGAATGCCGTCTGTGCCACATGCCACCTCTTGTCGCGCTACGATACCACGGCGCACACCCACCATGCGACCGGCACCGCCGGCGCAGGATGCGTCGATTGCCATATGACGCCGCGGAACTACATGGTCGTGGACGCCAGGCGCGACCACGGAATGAAGATCCCCCGTCCCAACCTCACGCCGGTAACCGGGGCGCCGAACGCCTGCACCGCATGCCACGCGGACAAGTCCGCGGCATGGGCCGCCACCGCCGCCGCCGCGTGGTATGGGGCCCCCGACAGCACACCGATGCCCACGGCAGTTGCCATCGCCGCCGCGTGGTCGCAGACGCCCGGTGCCGGGGAGGCGCTGGTCGCGATGTCGCGGGACTCCGCTCAGCCCGGGATCGTCCGGGCCACTGCCATCTCCCTGATGGCCGGGAATCCGTCCCGCTACGCCCTGAGCGCCATCCAGATGGCGCTGAGTGCGCGCGACCCCATCGTCCGTCGTACGGCCGCCGAGCAACTCGAGTTGTTCGAGCCGACGATGCGCGAGCGGATGGCGCTCCCGCTCCTCGACGACACCGTGCGCACGGTCCGGCTCGCGGCGCTCCCCGCCCTGGCCGGCCTGCCGGATTCCGGCTGGTCTTCCGCGCAGCGCGCCTCGTTCGCGCGGGTCCTCGCGGAGTACCGCGCCTCGCAGCACTTCAACGCCGACCGCCCCGAGTCCTGGGCCAACCTCGGCAACCTCGAGCGACGTCTGGGCAACCCGACCGAGGCGGTGGCCGACTATCGCCACGCGCTCCGCCTCGCCGCGCAGTTTGTGCCGGCCTACTTGCAGCTCGCCGAGGTGTACCGCACCTCCGGACAGGACGCGACGGCCGATTCGGTCCTCCGGGCCGGCCTCGACCGGGTCCCGGGCACGACCGACCTGCAGTACCAGCTGGGCCTGACGCTGATCCGGCAGCGACGCATGGCCGACGCACTGTCGTACCTCAAGGCAGCGGCCGCCTCCGGCGTGGCGCACTACGGCTACGTGTATGGCGTGGCGCTGTACGAGGCCGGACAGGCGGGACCCGCTATTGCGGAGTTTCAGAAGGCGCTCGTCTCGGCGCCCGACGATCAGGAACTGCTCTATGGGCTGGCGTCGATCGCCGCCTCGGCCGGGAAGCCTCAGGTCGCGCTGCCGGCGGCGCGCCGGCTGGCGGCGCTGAATCCTGGCAACCAGGAGATCGACCAACTCGTCAGCCGCCTCGAAGCCGCCGGCGGGCGGTAGGCTGGCCCCTGGCGTCAGGGTGGGGGCGGGACCGCCGCCGGCCGCGCAGGCGGATTCCACGGGGCAGCGAGGTAGGCGATCGCGGCCGGACGGTCGGGCAGGAATCCCTGATAGTCCCGTTCGAGGTCGAAGGTCTCAGGGTTGTGGGGACGCTCGGTGACCAGCGCATCGTGCAGGCACCACTTTGCCCCAGGCTGGCAGCCGGAGCGTGACGCATTCACGGCCAGAACGCCGCCGGCCGCAGCGTACCGGGTCCCCAGCGCAATCATCGTGGCCGCGTTGGCCGACCGGGTGCCTGTGGTGCTGTCTTCGGCATAGACGAAATAGGCCCGGCGCAGGGAGTCGATGATCGCCGTGGTCAGGCCCGACTCCCCGCCGTCGAGATCGTAGTAAACGACTCGCCGAAGCAGCCCCGCTCCCCCCGGACCCATCTGCCCCAGCTCCGCGAGGAGTTCGTGGGCCACAAAGCTCCCGCTCGAGTGCGCCGCCACGATCACGAGACCGCGCGGCCGGGTCAGCAGGTGGGCGGCAAGTGCCGAATTGCTGATTTCCCGGCCGGCGTAGTCCACGGTCGCGGGGCCGCGGACCGCGCAGAGATACCGGATTCCCCGCCTGGCCAGCGCGGCACGGTACACCTCCTCGACCCAGGCACGGGCCCACGTCTCCCTGACGCCCCAGCCGCCATACGCGACGAACGTCCCGTACACGCCGGTCCGCCCGGTATCCCGGCAGGAGATGCCGGCGCCCACCGTGATCCAGCCCGGACGCGCCGTCGAGAGCGCAAGACCCAGTACGACCAACGTCCCCATCATTCCCCGGACACTCTCCTTGCTTTCGTGCTTGACGGCGCTCTGGCGGAGGGCCACTTTCCCCTGTTCGCAGGCCCACTCGTCGCCCCCACGAAACGTAACCGTCCCGGCGGTGGCGAATCGGACTCTACCCGAGGAAGCACTCGTGCCCTCTCTGACACCCACGTGGCGGTCCCTGGCCGGTCTCGGGCTGGTGGTGGGGCTCGCCGCCTGCGGCGACAAGACCGCTCCGCAGATGCCGCCTCCCAACGTCACCATCGTGACCACTGCCCCCCAGGACATCCCGGCCCGCATCGAGCTGGTCGGCCAGGGGGCGGCCTCGAAATTCATCGAGGTCCGCTCCCAACTCAACGGCGTGATCATCGAGCGGCCGTATGCCGAGGGGAGCGATGTTGCCAAGGGCACCCTGCTCTTTCGGCTCGACCCCACCACATACGAGGCGGCCTACCGGAGCACCCAGGCCGCGTCCGACAACGCCCAGGCCCGGCTGGACAACGCCCAGCGAACCCTGAAGCGGCTGGTTCCGCTCCTCGCCGAGGGGGCGGTCTCGCAAAAAGACGTGGACGACGCGACGACCGAACTCCAGCAGGCGCAGGCCGGGCTGGCACAGGCCCAGGCAAACGCCGACCGCGCCAAGAAGGACTTCGACGACACCTTCATTCGTGCCGAGATTCCGGGCCGGGCAGGCCGCGCGGCGCTTCCGCTCGGCGCGCGAGTGACCGGTCCCGCCGACATCCTCACCGACCTGCAGCAGATCGATCCCATTTACGTCTACTTCAGCCCCTCCGACCTCGAGTTGCTGCGTCTCCGCCGCGAGCGGGCGGAAGGCAAGCTGGTGTTCCCCACCGGCAAGCTGCAGGTGGAGGTCCGGCTCTCCGACGGGACGCCGCTGCCGTCCAGGGGGAAGCTGGACTTCGCCGACCTGTCGCTCGACTCGCGCACCGGCACGCAGCAGTACCGGGCCGAATTCCGGAATCCAGACCGGATCCTCCTCCCGGGGCAGTTCGTTCGGGTGCGGATCCTCGGGGTCACACGACGCGGCGCCCTCCTCGTGCCGCAACGGGCGGTGCTCCAGGGCCTCGGGGGCGCGTTCGTGTACGTGGCCACAGAGGGCGATACCGCACGCGCCCGCACCGTCAGGGCCACGACGTGGGAAGGCGGCGGCTGGGTCATCGACAGCGGCCTCACCGCCGGTGAGCGGGTGGTGGTGGACGGCACCCAGCGGGTTATTCCCGGACAGCCGGTCACGATCGTGACCGGCGCGGACTCCGCGGCGACCTCAGCGGGCGCGACGCCATGAGCGGACGCCCTCCGGCATCGGGGGACGGCGCGCCATACGTCGCAAAGAACCTGTTCATCCGGCGGCCGATCCTGGCCTCGGTCATCTCGATCGTCATCCTCCTCCTCGGCGTGGCATCCATCGTCAGCCTGCCGATCACGCTCTATCCCCGCATCAGTCCGCCCAGCGTCGACGTGACGGCGGTGTACCCAGGCGCCACGGCGGAAGACGTCGCGGAGTCTGTGGCCGCGCCGATCGAGCAGCAGCTCTCCAGCATGGACGGCCTGCTCTACTTCAAGTCGTCGAATGGCAGCGACGGCACGATGAATCTGTCGATCTTCTTCGACATCAGCCGCGACCAGGACCTCGCCGCCGTGGACGTCCAGAACCAGGTCAAGCTGGCCGAACCGCAGCTCCCCGAGGAAGTCCGCCGCCAGGGCATTACCGTCAAGAAGTCGCAGCCGGACATCCTGCTGATGATCGCCCTCAGCTCGGGCGACCCGCGCTACGACGCGGAATACCTGAGCAATTATTCGAAGATCAACCTCGAGGACGAGGCCAAGCGCATCCAGGGCGTCGGCGACGCCTACACCTTCGGGCAGCTCGAGTTCTCGATGCTGCTGCAGCTCGACCCCGACCGGATGGCGCAGCTCGGCGTGACCGTAGCCGACGTCCAGAACGCCGTTCGGGAGCAGAACGCCACCAATCCAGGAGGACGGGTAGGGCGGGAACCGTCGC
Source organism: uncultured Gemmatimonadales bacterium (assembly GCA_963705985.1). GTDB lineage: Bacteria > Gemmatimonadota > Gemmatimonadetes > Gemmatimonadales > GWC2-71-9 > SPDF01. The sequence goes on from CAVPLK010000004.1 coordinate 247,407, forward strand.
CGCCGGGCACCGACCTGACGCTCCCGGTCACCGCCAAGGGCCGCCTCAAGACCGCGGCGGAATTCGGGAACATCATCCTGCGCACCGGACGCGACGGTGCCGTGCTCCGGCTGTCCGACCTGGCCAACGTGAAGCTTGGCGCCCGCAACTACGACCTGCAGGGCCGGCTGAACGGTCAGCCCACCGCCCTGCTGCTGGTGAAGCTCCGCGCCGGCGCCAATGCGCTCGAGGTGAAGGACAACCTGCTGGCGCGCCTGGACGAGCTGGCCGCCAACTTCCCTCCCGGCGTCGGCTACACCGTGGCATACGATACGACCCCGTTCATCACCGCCTCCATCGAGGAAGTGCTCCACACCCTCGCCGAGGCGATGCTGCTGGTCACGCTGGTGGTGTTCCTGTTCCTCCAGAGCTGGCGCACCACGCTGATTCCCCTCCTGGCCGTGCCCGTGTCCATCGTTGGGACCTTTGCCGGGATGGCGATGCTCGGCTTCTCCATCAACATCCTGACCTTGTTCGGGCTGGTGCTGGCCATCGGCATCGTGGTGGACGACGCGATCATCGTCATCGAGAACGTCGAGCGCATCATGGCCACGGAGCACGTGGGTGTGGTCGAGGCCACCGACAAGGCGATGTCCCAAGTCGCCGGCGCGCTCATCGCGATCGTGCTGGTACTGGCGGCGGTGTTCATCCCGGTCGGGTTCATGGGGGGCGTCACCGGCTCGATGTTCATGCAGTTCGCGGTGACGATCGTCGTGTCGGTCATCCTCTCAGGTGTTGTGGCCCTGACCCTGACGCCCGCGCTTTGCACCATGCTGATCAAGGACGAACACCCGACCAAAGGACGGTTCTTCACCAAGTTCAACGACGTGTTCGACCGGTTCACCGAGACCTATCTCGGCGGCGTGCGCGGCGTGCTCGGCCGCCCCAAGACCTTCCTCACGATGTTCGCCGTCATCCTTGTCCTGATCGTGGCGCTCTTCAAGACGATTCCCGGCGGATTCGTGCCGACCGAGGACAAGGGGTACTTCGCGCTGGCCGTCTCGCTCCCCTCCGGCGCCTCGCGGCAGCGGGCGGACTCGGTCGTGGCCCAGGTCGAACGCGTCGTGGCTGCGAAGGCCGGCGTCAAGAACGTTATCTCCCTCGTCGGCTTCGACTTCATCATGAACGCCAACCTGACGAACATGGCGACCATCTTCGTGATGCTCGAACCCTGGGACGAACGCACCGACGAGGCCACCGGGATCAACGCCATCATCGCCGCCGTCAACCGCGACCTCTCCCAGCTGCCGGAGGCCACAGCCGTTGCGTTCAACCTGCCGGAAATCACCGGCATGGGCACCACGGCCGGCCTCGAAATGAACCTGCTCGATCGCTCCGGCGGCAGCGTCAAGGAGTTTGCCGGGGTCGTCGGCGAGTACGTCGCCGCCACGCGGCAGTCGCCTGACGTGGCCCGGCCGCGCGCCCTCATCAGCGTCAACACGCCGCAGGTGTACGTCACCGTGGATCGCGAAAAAGTGAAGAGCCTCGGCGTCTCGCTGACCGACGTGTTCCAGACCCTCCAGACCATGCTCTCGGCGTCGTACATCAACGACTTCAATCTCTTCGGGCGCACCTACCGGGTGCAGGCCGAGGCGCAGCCCCAGTTCCGGGTCAATCCCGGGGACATCGGCGAGCTCTACGTGGCGGCCCCCGGCGGCGCCATGGTGCCGATTTCCTCCCTCACCACCACGGAGTTCATCGGCGGCCCGTCGGTCGTGAGTCGCTTCAACGGCTTTACCTCCTCCCTCATCACGGCGGAGCCCGCCCCCGGCAAGAGTACCGGGCAGATGATGCGCGCGGTGGAAGCGGCCGCCGTGCCGTTTGCCGACCGCGGCGTGGCCTATGCCTACAGCGGCCAGTCGTACCAGGAGAAGCTGGCCCAGGGGCAAGGGAACACCGTCTTCCTGCTCGGCATTATCCTGGTCTTCCTGGTGCTCGCCGCGCAGTACGAGAGCTGGTCCATCCCGTTCGGCGTCATTCTCGGGGTGCCCTTCGGCGTCATCGGCGCGCTCCTCGGCATCCTCATTCGCGGCGTCCCCAATGACATCTACTTCCAGATCGGGCTGGTCACCGTCATCGGGCTGGCGGCCAAGAACGCCATCCTGATCGTCGAGTTCGCCAACGCCCTCCGGGTAGCCGGACACAGCGTGCGCGAGGCAACCCTGGAGGCCGCCAAGGACCGGTTTCGACCCATTCTCATGACGTCGTTCGCCTTCATCCTCGGCGTCGTCCCGATGGTGATCGCCAGCGGGGCCGGCGACCAGAGCCGGCATTCGCTCGGGACCGGCGTCTTTGCCGGGATGCTCATCGCCACCGCCGTCGGCGTGCTCTTCATCCCGCTCTTCTTCTACCTGATCGCCGGCGCCGGAGAGAAAAAGCCTGCTGAAGGAGCGGAGGCCTGATGCGGTTCTCCTTCGTTCCCGTTGCGGCGACCCTGGCGCTCGGCGCCTGCGCCGTGGGGCGCAGCTATGAACGCCCGGCCACGCCGATGCCCAACGAGTGGCGCGGCGACACCCTGCAGATCGTCCGGGACACGGCCGCCGTCATCGCTCCGCTGGTGCCACCGGCCACGACGCCGGCCGATACCGTCGCCCCCACGTGGAACCAGACCCTGGGCGACAGCGTCCTCCTGGCGCTCATGGACACCGCCCGCGCCCACAACCAGGACCTGATCGCGACCATCGCCGTCACGCGCGAGTTCCAGGCGCGCTACGCCATCGACCGGAGCGGATTCTTTCCCCAGGTGAACGTCACCGGCGCCGGCGGGACCATCGATTCCAAGATCCCGGGCGTCAGCGGCGACCTCTTTTCCGCTTCCGCGGACGCCGCCTGGGAACTCGACCTCTGGGGTCGCATCCGGCGGACCAGCGAGGCCGGCAAGGCGTCCTACTTCGCGCGGACCGAAGAGCTCCGCGGCGCCGAGTTGAGCCTCTCCGCCGCGGTGGCCACCGGCTACTTCGCCCTGCTTCAGTACGATCGGCAGCTGGCGGTCGCCGAGCGGACCCTCGCGTCACGCCAGGAAACGGCGGCGCTCTCCCGCGCCCGGTTCCGCGAGGGGCAGGTGTCGCGGCTGGATGTGCTGCAGTTCGAGTCCCAGGTGCAGGAGGCACAGGCGCAGCTGGCCGCCATCGCCCGGCTTCGCTCGGAACAGGAGAACGCGCTGAGCGTGCTCGTCGGCCTGCCGCCCCGCGGGTTGCCGCGGGGCGTGCCGCTCGATCAACAGGTGGCGAATTTCGATGTGCCCGAAGGGCTTCCCTCGGACCTCCTCGCCCGGCGGCCCGACGTCCGCGCCGCCGAGGAGGACCTGCGCGCCGCCAACGCCCGGATCGGCGTCGCGTGGGGAAATCGCCTGCCGCAGGTCGTGCTGACCGGTGAGTATGGCTACGTGAGCAACGATCTCTCAACACTTTTCGAAAGCCAGAACAACACCAATCGCCTCTTCCTCGGCATTGCCGTCCCGATCTTCACCGGCGGACGGCTGCAGGGGGAACTCACCGTTGCGGAGGCCCAGTCCGAGCAGGCCGCCGCCCGATACCAGCAAGTCGTCCTGCGCGCATTGCAGGATGTGGAGGACGCGCTGGTGGCCATCCGCACCAGCCGCGACCAGGTCGTGGCCCAGGCCGCGCAGGTCGAGACGCTGTCCACCTCGCTCCAGCTGGTGCAGCACCGGTATGAGAACGGATTATCCACCTACCTCGAAGTCCTCGACGCACAGCGAACGCTCTTCAACGCCGAACTGAGCCTCGCCCAGGTCCAGGCATTGCAACTGGCCAGCGGAGTTCGGCTCTACAAGGCGTTGGGCGGACCATGGTCGGAGCTGGGTACCGCGCGCAATTGATGCCGGTCTCCTCCCGGGCGGCCTGGCGGTGGGTGCCCGGCGCTCTGCTCCTGGTGCTCGCCGTCCCCCCCGCGGCCCTCGCGCAGGATCGGGCCGACACCACTGTCGCTGCGGCATCTGAGTACCGGTTCCGGGGCGTGTTTGCCGGCGTGGAACGGGTGCTGTACGGGAGCCGGTACCGTTCGCTCTGGGCCACTCCCGTTGCCGCCCCCCCACTTCCGGACCACCTCGCCGACGGCGCGCCCGATACCAGCTCGCGAATCGGCGCGCGGTGGTTCTGGTCGCCCGACGGCGCGCTCTGGGAGTATCGCCCGCTCAATCGCGATCTCGTCGCGGTGACTCCTCCCGCCATCCGGCAGAACCTCCTCCCCTCCGCCATCCAGGGCCTCAACGCCTCCCGCCACCCCGGCGCGGCGCCGGTGGTTGCCTCACTGGCGGAGACGCTGGGACTGCGGGTCGCCCCATCGGAACTGGTCCGGATCGTCGACTCGGCACGGACGCCTGGTGGAGGTGAACTCGGGTACCTGGTCGCGGCCGCGACCGAGGGCCGGTCCACCGCCGAGGTGCTCGACAGCCTCCGCGCGGGCGGTGGGCGCGAGGTGGACGCCGTCGCGTACCTGCGCGAACGCCTCTTCGATACCTACGTCGGGTCGGTTGACGACCGCCCCAACGAGTGGCGATGGATGCGCCGCGAGCCGTCCGGCCGCTGGGCGCCGGTGCCGCGGGATCGCGAGCGCGCGTTCGCGAAGTATGACGGGTTTCTGGTCGGGTTGGCCCGAGGGAAGGTCCCCGCGTTCGTGAACTTCGGTGGGGACTACCAGGAACGCCTCGGCGTCATGAGCTACCAGCGCACCCTCGATCGGCAGCTGCTGTCGCTGCTGGACTGGTCGGTCTGGGAGTGTGTCGTCGGCGAGATGCAGGCAGCGCTGAGTGACGCAGCGATCAGGAGGGCCGTCGAGCAGCTCCCCCCGGAATTCCAGGCGGCCAACGCGGAACCGCTGGCCGCGGCGCTGCGGGCGCGGCGGGACCAGCTCCCCAAGGCAGCCTGGGGGCTGTACCGCCTGGTCAACCAGGAGGCTGCCTTCTTCGGCACCGCTGCCGCCGACACGGTGACTGTAACGCGCGGGAACGACGGCTCGCTCGCGCTGGTGTTTCAGGACGGGTTCAAGCGGTGGTATGGCCCAGGTGAGACCGATGCAGTGGCGCTCTACCTGGGCGGGGGAAAGGACAGGATCCTGCTGGAGGGACCCGGCCTGGCGGGTCCGCTCCTGGACGTGGCCTGGCAGCCGGGGCTTACCGTGACCGGGGAGCGCGGTACCGGGCAGCGCACCGCGATCTACGGTGCCACATCGCACTTCGGCAGGACCCGGGCGGAGGTCGTGCTGGACACCCTGCGTGTCCCGGAGGCCGAGGACCTCGACCTCACCCGCCCTCCCCCGGTTCCGCTCCACGGCACCGACGTCGGCCCGAACATCTGGTTCGACGTCAATTCGGACGTCGGGCTCCTGATCGGTGGTGGTGTCACCCTGACCACCTATCGGGCGGGGCACAATCCCTACTATCGCAAGCTGATCTTCCGGTCGGCCTACGCCACGGCCACCGAGAACTACGCGATCGAGGTGAAAGGTGAGTTCCGGCGGTGGCGGTCTCGCGAGGCGCTCACCCTCAATGCCGGGCTCTCGGAAATCGCAGTGCTGCACTTTTTCGGATACGGCAACACGACGCCGTTCACCCAACCGGCTGATTTCTACCTGGCGCGACAGCGCCAGCTCTACGTCTATCCGGCGTGGAACTATCAGATGACACCGAGCAGCCGCCTCGCGGTCGGCCCGGTGTTCAAGCATGTCCGGACCGACACATCGGCGGTGAATCTCATCAACCTCACCCGCCCCTACGGAGTGCCGGAGTTCGCGCAGGTCGGTGTCGCCGCCACCGCCAGCTACGACACGCGGGACGCCGTTGGGTTCACCCGGACCGGGATGTACCTGCTCGCCGGCGGGAGCTTCTACCCCATCCTCTTCGGGTCCGGCACCCCCTTCGGCGCCATGCATGCGTCGATCGCCACGTACGTCACTCTCCCGGAATTCTCCCGGGTGACGCTCGCCACCCGCGTGAGCGGCCGCCTGACCATGGGCGACCCGCCGGTGCATGAGGCGGCATTCGTCGGGGGGTCGAACACCGTGCGCGGCTACGAGTCAGGGCGCTACGCCGGAGAGGCTTCGGCGTTCGGTAACGCAGAGCTGCGCATCCACGTCGCGACGTTTCCGTTCGTGGTGCCGTGGCAGTTTGGCGTCGCAGCCATCGGAGACCTGGGGCGGGTGTTCAACGCGGCCGACGGCGACAACGTCTGGCATGGCGGGGCGGGCGGCGGCATCTGGTTCGCGCTTCCCGACCGCTCCCTGGGCGGTGTGATGACGATCGTCGGCAGCCCAGAGGGCTCCTCGCTCTGGCTGAGCAGCGGATTCATGTTCTAGATTGCTGCTGACCGCGGAATGGACGACCCTCCCCGCGGCACACCAACTTCCTTGGGGGCACGCCGATGCGACTACCCATCCTGACCCGGTCAATCGGAGCGCTGGCGCTGCTCCTCCTGCAGGTGGCGTGCGGGGACGGCGGTCCCACCACCACTGGGATCAGCGGCGGCACTTCCTATCCGGCCACCATCGACGGCACATATCGCGCCTCGACTCTGACCCTGACCGAGGCCGGTGGCAACACCGACCTGGTCGCGGAAGGCGTCGCCATTACGCTCGTGCTGACACCGGCAGGCGCGACGACGGGAACCATGACCGTGCCCGCCGCATACTCGGAATCCGGCGAGGAGGAAATTCTCTCACTCCTCGGCACCTACAACTACGATGCGACGACCGGCATCGCCACGTTCACCCACGCAGCGGACACCTTCCTGCGCGACACAACCCTGCATGCGAAGGGGACGCAACTGACCGGCACCTTCGACGGCGGGACCTACACGATCACCGTGACGCTCGAGAGCGGCACCTAGGCTAGCGGCCGGGGCGCAGCCCCTCCAGCGCCCGGCGCACGAACACCGACGCCATTTCCTTCCGCCATCCGAGGGTGAAGTCGGTGTTGTCGAGCGGCTTGGCGAGCTTGCTCGCCAGCCGCACCGACTCATCGAGTTGCTCGTCGGCGAGCGTGCCCCCCACAAGCACCGCCGCGGCATCCGGCACCGGCTTCGGGTACGACCCGACCGCGCCCAGAACGATCCGCGCCTCCGTCACTGTCCCCGCCGCATCGAACGACGCCCACGCCGCCACCCCAAGGACGGGAAAGTCGAAGGCGCCCCGCCGCCGGAGTTTGCGGTAACTGGCGCGGGCACCACCGAGTGCCGGGACTTCCACCCGCACCAGCAGCTCTTCCGGGCGCTTGGTCAGGAAGGCCATGCCGTCGTCGTGATAGAGCGCCGACGCGGGAATCGTCCGTTCACCATCGGGCCCGGCAAGCACCACCCGCGCCTCCAGCGCCACCATCACCGGCGCCAGGTCGCTCGACTGCACCGCCCAGCAGCGCGGACTGGAGGGCGCCACCCAGCAGGTGTCGCCATCCTTCTTCATGCAGAAGTTGATGGCCTTCCGCCACTCGTACCCCTGGTCGTAGTAGTTGCACCGGGTGTCGAGCAGCAGGTTGCCGCCCACTGTCCCCATGTTCTGGAGGAGCGGTGTGGAGATCTCACTCGCGGCATGCGCCAGCGCGGGCCAGCCCGCACGGACCCGCGCGTCGCGCATGAACCGCGTCAGGGTGACGCCGGCGCCAACGATGATGGTTCCGTCCGCCGTCACTTCGAGCCGACTCAGTTCTGGTATCCGCCGCACATCGATGACCCGCATCGGCTCCTGCTGGCGGCGCTTCATGTTGGGATAGAGGTCGGTTCCCCCCGCGACGTAGGCGCCCGCCGCACCCGCAGAGACACGCTGCGCGACCGCGTCGGCGATCGACGTGGGGAAGGAGGATTCGTGCGGTGGTAGTCTCAACATGCGTTCAGGTCCTCGGTCTTCGGTTCGATCCGGTGTGATTCGGCAAGATGGTCGCCCGACTCGGGACGGTCCTCCGGAGAGGATGGTCCGCGAGTGGTCGGCGAGTTGGTAACATCGCACAACTGCTCACCAACTCTCCTCCGGACCGCTCCCATCGTCGGGCTCCACAGCTGTAGTTCACGATTCTGCGCGCCGATGACCGGGCTGCTCCGGAGGCACGTGAGGTCCCTGTCCGATGCTGGCGCTTTCCATCGAGTGGACCTCCAGTGCCGGAGGAGCGGGCCGGTCGCGGGGTAAACGAGCTCAGTCTTTCCCATTCCCGCCTTGCGCAGGAGTGCGGACGTAGGTCCGCTCCGGCCACGGCACCGTGGGTGTGCCGCTGGGTCCAAAACGCGGTTCCTTGCCTTTCAGCTTCGCCTGGATCGCCTTCAGCACCTTCGGCGCGCTCATCGGCACCTCGTCGATCCGCACTCCCACCGCATCGTAGATCGCGTTGGCGATGGCCGGCATGACCGGATTGAGCGGCCCCTGCCCCGCCTCCTTGGCGCCGAACGGTCCGTTCGGGTCGGGATCCTCGATCAGGTAGGTGACGACATCGCACATTTCCATGGTGGTCGGGCTCTTGTACTCGAGCATCGACGGCCACTTGTGCACCAGACCGAGCTTCTCGCGATACGCCATCTCCTCCATCAGCGCCTCGCCGAGTCCCATGTACACGCCCCCTTCGACCTGGCCCATCACGAGCGCCGGGTTGATGCACTGCCCGATGTCATGGCCGATCCAGATCGTGGGCACCCGCACGACGCCGGTCTCGGGGTCCACCTCGACCTCCGCCACCGCGGCGGAATAGCTGTACGCCGCAGAGGGACCGACGCCGGCGCCGCGATAGCGCCCGGGTGATCGCGGCGGCGTGTAGCTCCCCACCGCGCCCAGCGTTCCGTGCTTCGCCTCGGCGACGCCGAGTGCTTCACGAAAGCTCAGCCCGGTGTCTGGGTCCTGCGCGTCGAACACCCGCCGCCCGCCGAACACCAGCCGCTCCACCGGGACATCGAGCCTGGTCGCGACAGCGGAGGCGATCAGGTCGCGCACCCGCGTGGCGGCCTGCATCGCCGCCTGTCCGGTCATCAGCGTCACCCGCGAGGAGTAGCTGCCGAGGTCGACCGGGGTCAGGTCGGTGTCGGCGGTGACCACCTTGATGTCCGCCGGCTCGATGCCGAGGACCTCGGCGGTCACGTAGGCGAGGACCGACTCGGACCCCTGCCCGATGTCGGTGGACCCGCAGAAGACGGTGACACCACCGCCCCGGTCACACTTGATCTGTGCGCCGGAGTGCGGCATGTCGTTCCAGTAAATCGGCAGCCCGGCGCCGGTGATATAGGAGGAGCAGGCCAGGCCAAGTCCTCGGCCGTAGGGCAGCTTCCGGAAACGCTTCTTCCAGCCCGAGCCCTCGACCACCTTGTGAATGCACGCCTCCAGGCCAACGGTGCCAAGCTGCAGCCAGTTGGCGGTGACCTCATTCGGCTTGACCAGATGCCGGAGCCGGAGCTCCGCCGGGTCCATCTTGAGCTCCTCGGCCAGTTTGTCGAGGTGCACCTCGACGGCAAAGCGTGGCTGCGTGGTGCCGTGCCCGCGCTTCGGCCCGCCCGGAGGCTTGTTGGTGAAGGCGCGGGCACCACGAAACCGATAGGTGGGCACGTCGTAGGTGACCGTCTGCAACGCGCCGGTGTAGTAGAGCGAGGCAACGCCGTACGAGCCGTAGGCGCCACCGTCGAGGTAGGACTCGAAGTCCATGGCGGTGATGGCGCCGTCCTTCGTGACCCCGGTGCGGATCTTCATCAATGCCTGGTGCCGGCCGCGGTGGCAGTAGAAGACCTCTTCGCGCGTGAGGCCGATCTTGACGGGCCGCCCGGTCACGAGGCTCAACTTGGCCACGACGATTTCGTGGTTGAAGGGGTCGCTCTTGCCGCCGAACCCGCCGCCGTTCGGCGTGGCGATGACACGAATCCGGGACGGGGCGAAGTCGAGCACCTTCGAGAGGGCGCGGTGGAGGTAGTGGGGAGTCTGGGTGCTGGACCAGACGGTGACGCGTCCGTCCGGAGTCGCGTGCGCGATGCTGGCGTGCTGCTCCATCGGGAGGTGGGTATTGCCCTCGTAGAGAAAGAGGTCTTCCCGAACCAGGTCGGCCCGCTGGAATCCCTCGTCGAGTTCGCCGAATTGCAGGTGCACCAGCTTGTGCCAGTTGCCCTCATCGGCGTACGCGTGCAGCTGTGGCGACGGAAGGGCTGCCGCGTCGTCCACGGACGCCACGACCGGGAGTGGCGCGTAGGTCACATCGATCAGGCCGCACGCGGCGAGTGCCGTCTCCTCGTCGAGGGCCGCCACGGCGGCGACCGGGTCGCCGACGAAGCGGACCACGTCGGGGCAGAGGGCGTGCTCGTCCTGACTGACCGGGAGGATGCCGAAGGGAATCGGCAGGTCGGCGCCGGTGATGACCGCCTCGACGCCTGGCAGGGCCAGCGCGCGGCTGGCGTCGATCGAGAGGATGCGCGCGTGCGGGTGCGGACTCCGCAGCAGCTTGGACCAGAGCATGCGCGGCAGCACGATGTCGTCGGCAAACAGGGTTTGCCCCGCGACCTTTCCGGGTGCATCCGTCTTCGGTCGCGGTGTTCCTATCACCGCGTAGGCAGGCTCAGTCGCGGCGTCACCCCGGCGAAAGCCGGGGTCCAGGGTTCTTTCCTCAGTACCCATGAAGCGTCTCCCGTCTCGGCTCCGCTGCCTCTCCACGCATCCGTGCGGCGGCCAATGCAATCGCTTCGTAGATCTTGATGTAGCCGGTACAGCGGCAGAGGTTGCCGGAGAGCGCGAGCCTGATGTCGTCGCGCGTCGGGGTGGCGTTCTCCACGAGCAGCGCCTCCGCGGCCAGGAGGACGCCGGGCGTGCAGTAGCCACACTGCGCCGCGCCGAGTTCCACGAACGCCTGCTGCAGTGGGTGCAGGGTGGGCCCGTCGGCCATTCCCTCGATGGTCGACACCTCCTGCCCCTCCACCGCCTGCGCCAGCACCAGGCAGGAGAGGACCGGCACGCCGTCCAGCAGCACGGTGCAGGCGCCGCACTCGCCGAGTTCGCAGCCGTGCTTGGTGCCGGTGAGCTGCAGATCCTCGCGCAACAACTCGAGCAACGTGACATGCGGGCGATACAATGCCTCGCGCGTCTCACCGTTGACGCAAAACGTGCCGCGCACCCGTTCCGGCGCGGGGGTCAGGAAAACCAGCGTCTCATCACTCATCGTGCGGCCCCGATCACAGTGGCTTGAGCTTGGCGAGTACATCGTCGACGACGGCCTGCGGTACCCGACCGGCAATCTCAGCCCCGCGCGCCTCCCAGTCGGCGCTCCGCAGGTGGTCCGCCAGCACGACCCCTGCCATCGGAAGGCCGGATGGAAGCGCCACCTCGAAGGGATACCCCTTGGCTTCCCGGCCAACGGCGCACATCAGCGCCAGCCCGGATCGCGCGTTGTAGAGAGCCGGCGAGACCACCAGCGCGGGACGCCGGAACGCCTTGCCACCGTCGCCGGGTTCGATGGTCACCCAGACGAGATCGCCGCGGTCCGGGGCTACCATCCCTCGCGCCCCCTGGGACGCCCCCAGTCCGATTCCTGGTGTCGATTCTCCACGGTGATGCCGTCGACCAGCTCCTCGAGCGCGTATTCGCGGCTGGCCGCCACCAAGATGAGTCGGCCCTCACGCAGGGTCAGCTCGACCTCGGTACCCTCACCAAGCCCCAGTTCATCCGCGAACGGCTTGGGGAGCCTGACGGCTAAGCTGTTGCCCCATTTGGATATACGCGTTCGCAATTGTCGCCTCAGATTAAGTAGATACATTAAAGATACACAACATAATGCCCCGGTACAAGTCGCTACCCACGCGCCAATTGTATCGACCCCCTATTAGGATTGAGCGAGTTCCTCCCCATTGCTACCACCGTGAGGCGCACGATGACCAACCGGACCCGCGCAGCACTCCTTCCAGTCGCCGCCCTCCTCGCCCTCGCTGGCTGCACAAGACCGGCCGCGCCCGCCGCCGAGGCTCCGGAGTTCATGTTCGTGCAGCTCGCCGAGGACTTTCAGGCGGACACCGCGTCGAGCACACTCCGGCTGGGGGACGTGAGCAACCAGGTCGTCTACTTCTCGGATCGACCCAATCGCATCGCGGGCCACCTCACGATGAAACAGTACCTGGCTGAATGGACCGCGGCGGCCGGGGAGGACAATCTGAGCGCGGATAATCCCAACGCGACGCTTTCAGTCTATGAGGCAGGGAATCCCAACAACTCCATCGCCATCCTCGAAATCGGCAACCCGCACCTCGACGGAGCCGACATCGTGTACAGCTACAAACTGCTCGACGGGAGCATTCCCGCGAGCGGCGGCGCGACGGCCCTCTTCATCGACAAGGTCGGAGTTGGTGGCGGCGTCGGGGCGGGCTATCACGGCGTGGGCGTCGGCGGCCGGGGCCCGGGGGTCCGCTAGCGGGCACGGGAACGCAGGGCGGGAGACTGTGCTTGCGCTTTCGGCGGGCAAGGGTACTGTAGTGTAGCCTGAAGGTTCCTTCACCTTTTCTCGGAAGCCCCCATGAACAACGCGACTCGCTTGCTGGCCACACGGCCCTTGCGTTGCCTTCTCGCCGCAACCACCATCGCACTGCTGACGACAGGCTCGGTCGCGCAGGCCCAGGGTGGCGCGTCGGGTCTCTCGCCGGAGTTGCAGACCGTGCGCGCCGGGCTGGAGAAATATCAGGACCCGATCGTGGCCGTGGCCGACGGGTTTCTCTCGACCCTCATCTGCGTGGACTTTCCGAAGGGCCACACCGATGGCAGCATGAACTATGTGGCCGGCGGCATGGGCGTCCATTTCCTCAACCTTGGAAACATCGGCCCGACCCTCGATCCGGCCAAACCACAGGTCCTTATTTATGAGCCGGTTGGCGACACGCTCAAGCTCGTGGCGGCCGAGTGGTTCGCGCCGGTAGCGGCTGTCGGGGACACTCCACCGTCGATTTTCGGCAAGCAGCTCGAGGGACCGATGGAGGGGCACGAGCCGATCATGCCGCCTGGCCTGCACCACTACGACCTGCACGTCTGGCTCTGGAAAACCAACCCTGCCGGCGTCTTTTCTCCCACCAACCCGGCCATCACTTGCCCGAAGGGCCCGTATTCCCACTCGGGAGAGCCACCCAAGATGGTGGGCGGCCACGCGCACTAGCCCGAAGGACCGCTGGGCCGGCGCGCCTTGTCCCCTGCGCGCCGACCCGGCACATTCCATCCCGTGAGTTCCCTGACCGCCCGACTCCGTTCGGCCCTGCTCTTCGGCCTCTTCCTGCTCGGAACGCTCGGCGTCCCGCTGGCCGATGCCGCCTTGTTTCATCGGGCCGGCCAGGACCCCTGCGCGGGGGTCACCCACGTCGAACCGCACGGCGGCTCGCATCACGCCGATCGGTGTTCCATCGCCCAGCCGGCCGCCGCGCAGCGCGCGGCCCTCGGCAGTGCCAAGGCCATCCGGGTCGCCCCATCATTGCCGGAACGCGGCCTCGCACCCACCGCCGTCCTCCCCACGGACCTCGAGTCCACCACCCTCGAGCATTCCCGGGCCCCACCCGCCTGACCCTCCTCGACGCACCCTGCATGTGACATCGGAGCCATCGCACGCGGCTCTCCAACAACAGGAAAGAGGAGGCCTATGCGGCTAGTCATCCGCACGGCACTCGTGATTACCGCCCTCGCCGGGGGCGTGTCGGCCAATGCCATGGGACAGGGAGTGCCCACCTCCACGGTGGACTCACTGCAACGGGCAGTGCAAACACTCACGGCCCGGCTCGATTCACTCGATGCCGGGTTCTGCCCCGCGGCCCCGCTCCCTCCACCGGCCCCGCCGAGGAAGACCGGCAACGCCGCGGTGGATTCGCTCGCCCTCACGGTCGCGTCGCTCACCGCCCGCGTCAACGCCACCGTAGCCGCGCGGTGCAACCTCGCCGCGACCCCGGCGGTGAGCGATGCGGCGGACCCGCTGGCCGCCATCCGCGCGGCAGCCGACAGCGCCGCCGCGGCCGGTGGCGTCCCCGTCACCCCCGACTCCGTGCCCGCCGCGCCGACCCAGTTCGTGAGCCGGCAGCGCGACCAGTCCGCCATGAACCCGGAGATCTCCGCAACCGCGAACGTGCAGTTCTCCGCCGAAACGGGCGATGCAGGGACTGGCGCTCGAGCTCGCGGAAGTGGAGGTGTCGCTGCAGGCCGCGCTCGATCCCTACTCGGCCACCAAGATCTACCTCACCTGGGGCGCGGAGGAGATTGGCGTGGAGGAGGCGTACATCTACTGGACGGGATTGCCCGGGAAGTTCCGCGCCGACCTAGGGAAATTTCGCATGGCCGTGGGCGAATTGAACCGCTGGCACCCGCACGCCCTGCCCGAGACGAACTATCCGTTGGTGTACCAGGCCTTCCTCTCCCCGGAGGGACTGGCCGGCACCGGTGCGAGCCTCTACACCATCCTCCCCGTCTCGCTCGTCGGCGGAACGTCCGAGATCTTCCTGCAGGGGGCCGCGGTCGAGAGCGAGCCGCTCAACGACGGCGGGTTCCAGCCCGCCTTGCTCGGCCGGCTGCAGAATTTCTGGCAGGTGTCGCGCAATACGTACATGGAACTCGGGTTCACCGGACTGGGCGCGCAGAACGGCGACTCCGGCCTCACCAGCAACCTCCTCGGCGCCGACCTGCGCTTCACGTACCGCCCGCCGAACGCCGGCAACCGGCAGGACATCACCTGGCGGACGGAAGGGTACCGGCTCCAGCGGGTTGGCCCCGACCCGACCACCACCCGGTACGGCATGTACTCCGACCTGAGCTGGCGCCTGAGCCGGCGCTGGATCGTCGGCGGCCGCTACGACTACGTGGAGGCGCCCACCGGGCCGGAGGATCCGACATGGCGCGTCACCGCCGTCGCTACCTGGTGGCAGAGCGAGTTCGTGTACCTCCGCCTCCAGGCGTTCCGCAACCATCTCGAGTCCACCGGATCGCTCGACAACCTGACGCTCCAGGTCGTCTGGGCAATGGGTCCCCATAAACATGAGAACTACTGACATGCGCTCTGCGACGCTGTTCCTTTTCGCCCTGCTCTGGGCAGCGCCCGCCGGGGCCCAGGTGAAAGTTGTCACCAGCCTGACCACCTACGGGTCCATCGCCCGGGAAATCGTCGGCGACCGCGGCACCGTCGCCTCCATCGCCCAGGGCGACGAGGATCCGCACTTCGTGCAGCCGAAGCCGAGCTTCGTGGCCCTGCTCCGCGACGCCGATCTCTTCGTGACCACCGGCCTCGATCTCGAGCTCTGGGTGCCCACCCTCCTCGACCGCGCGGGGAACCGGAAGATCATGGAGGGAGCGCCGGGGTATGTGGCGGCGTACGTCGGCATCACGCTGCTGGAGGTGCCGACGTCCCTCAGCCGCGCCGGCGGCGACGTCCATGCCGACGGAAATCCACACCTCCATACCGACCCGATCAACGGGATCATCATCGGCCGGAACATCCTTACCGGCCTGACCAGGGTGGACCCGGCCGGCGCCGAGTACTATCGCGCGCGAGAACTCGAGTTCGAGAAGAGGGTCCTCGAGGCCACGATCGGCAAGGAGCTGGTGGACGTGCTGACGCCCGCCACCGCGTTCAACCTTCTCAAGACGGGGCAGTTCGACGGGTTCGTCACGAAGACGATGCTGCACGGCAAGCCGCTCGCCGACCAGCTCGGCGGCTGGCTCCGGGCAGGCAGCGACTTCCGAGGCAGGGAAATCGCCTGTTACCACAAGGAGTGGTCCTACTTCGGCGTCCGGTTCCAGGTGACCTGCGTGGCCTACGTGGAAGCGAAACCCGGCATCCCGCCGACCCCGGGCCATGTCGAGGAGGTCATCGCCCTCATGAAGGCGCGGCAGATACCCGCCCTGTTCGCGTCCAACTACTACCCGAAGTCACAGATCGACCAGGTCGCGGCCAAGACCGGCGCCACCGCAGTCGTCGTCCCGGAAAACACCTTCGGCGCGCCCGGCGTGACTACCTATCTCGAGCTCGTCGATGCCTGGGTGAACAGCCTCGCCGCCGCCTTCCGAAAGAAGGGATGAGCCGATGCTCGACCTGATCCTGCCGCCGCTGGCGGCCTGCATGGTGATCGTGGCCATCCACTCCTACCTCGGCCTCCACATCATCGCGCGCGAGGTCATTTTCGTGGATCTCTCGCTCGCGCAGATGGCGGCGCTCGGCTCGACCGTGGCCATCTTTGCCGGCTCCGAGCCCGGTTCGACGATGTCCTACGTCTACGCGCTCGGGTTCACCACCATCGGCGCGGCGCTCTTCGCGCTCACCCGCACCCACAACAAGGGACGGGTGCCGCAGGAAGCGATCATCGGCATCGTGTACGTCGTCGCGTCGGCGGCGGCCATCCTCGTGGCCGACCGCGTCCCCCGGGGAGGCGAGGCGATCAAGGACATCCTGGTGGGCAGCCTGCTCTGGGTTACCTGGCCCGCCATTCTCAAGATGGCGGCCGTGTACGCCGCGTTGGGTGTGTTCCACTTCGTCCTGCGGAACCGCTTCCTTACCATCTCCTTCGAGCCCGCAACCGCGCTCGCCAAGGGATGGAGCATCCGGTGGTGGGACTTCTGGTTCTATTTGAGCTTCGGCGTCGTCATCACCTTCTCGGTCCCGATCGCGGGGGTGCTGCTGGTCTTCTCCTTCCTCGTGGTTCCCGCCGCCGCCGCGTTCCAGTTCACGAGCAACCAGAAGTATCTGGCCGTCACGTCGTGGCTGACCGGCATTCTGGCGTCGGCCGCTGGCATCGCCGTCTCGTTCAAGTACGATCTGCCGACCGGGCCGGTCATCGTCTGCGCCTTCGGCCTCATGCTCGTGCTGGCCTTTGTACTTCGGCGGTTCGTGCCCCGGTCGACGTAGCCGCTCGCCGATCCTGCCGTGCAGCCGGGCACGCGGGAGGGCGAGAGCCCTCCCGCGTTTTTGTATGCAAATTCGCGCTCTGCCCGTGCAATTCCTGGCGCCCTGGTCGGCAATGGAAGTGGACGACTCGGCAGGGCGCCCGAAAGCCCCGCCTCGCAAGGACTTGGCGTCCGCCGTCCCCTGCCCCGCTGCCCGGCCGTTCTCTGGCCCCCAATCTGCCCCTCAATCCTCGCTCAGGAGGATTCCATTCATGAACCGATTGCTACTCCTCGCCATCGCCCTGGTGCTCTTGGTGACGCCCGTCACCGCCCAGCATCCCAACACCCGCCAAGGGTTCTGGTACGGGTTCGGATTGGGCGCGGGTTCCGGTCAGCTCCACTGTGACATCTGCAACGATCAGAGCGGGACCGACCTCGCCGCGTCGATCCGTGCCGGCGGGGTCGTGTCCAAGTCCTGGCTCGTCGGCGCCGAGCTTAACGGGTGGACCAACTCGCAGGACGTCGCGACCCGCCGGTCGTGGAGCGCCAACGCCATCGTGCTCTGGTATCCCTGGTCCGAGCGCGGGGCCTACGTGAAGGGCGGGCTCGGCATCACCGGATACAGCGCCAGCGATTCGGCGGACGTCATTTCGACCACGCGCCCGGGCGGCATCATCGGCGTGGGCTATGAGTGGCGGATCGGCAAGAACTACTCGATCAATCCCTACTTCAATTACCAATACACGCTGGCGGGTGACCTTCAGTTCGAGCATACCGAAGACAACACCGTGACCACCGTCATCATCGCCAACGACGCCAGCGTTTCCTCGGTACAGCTGGGCGTCGGGCTCGTGATTCACTGAGCGGAGGCATCACCATGCGCTACCCCACCCTGCCCTTCCCGGTCGGCACTGCGGCCGCCCTGCTCCTCGCCGCGACGGCCCTTGGTGCCTGCGCAGAAGACGCCGGTGCACCGTCACCCCCGGTCGCGACCGGCGTGAGCGTGGCGTACAATCTCTGGCAGCCTGGCCCGAACGACGACTGTACCGCCGACATCCACAACCAGTACTCGACGGTCGGCCCCGACGGCAAGCTCTATCCGACCTGGCATCCCCCGGTGGATCCTGCCACCGGGTGCCATTTCGGCCATGAGCACGGCCGGGACCCCCGCGGCTCCGATCTCTATCGGCGCGTCGGCCCGATTCCCTTCGGGTACGCGAACGAACAACTGGCCATCTGGGATCCTGCCGGCGTCCGCAACGAGGATCACGTCGGGCACAAGATCGAATGGGAGAACGACGTCCCCTTCGACCTGGGCGATGGCGTGGCCGGTTCGGTGCTCGAGATCACGTGTGACGTGCTCACCAAGCTGCACCAGGGCACCCACTCGAAGGATGCGTTCACCAACAACCTGCACGAACTGGTGTACCAGGTGGAATGCACCGGCGGGACGCGGATCGGCATGACGGTCATGGCCGCCATCGGCGTCCCGGGCGAGATGGTGGAGTCCTGCGACCACGACGTGCACCTGACCGTCGGCTCTCCGACCCCGCTCAACAGTCCGAACGGCGGAGGCAAGCGTACCCTGCCCGACCGCGCCTGCATCGAGCAGCACATGCTCGTGCCGCCAGGACAGAACTCGAGCTTCGGGTCCGCGTTGCACGAAAG
The DNA here is from genome assembly GCA_963705985.1 of uncultured Gemmatimonadales bacterium. Taxonomy (GTDB): domain Bacteria; phylum Gemmatimonadota; class Gemmatimonadetes; order Gemmatimonadales; family GWC2-71-9; genus SPDF01. Next base: position 265,902 of record CAVPLK010000004.1, read on the forward strand.
CTGGCAGATCAGCGCGAGTCTCCGGAGCGCGTCCGGTCAGACCCTGGCGAGCATCGACCCCTACTACCAGGTGTTCTATCCGAGCCGGTTCTACGACCCGTCGCTGCCCGGCCTCACGGGGCGCACAGTGGATATGTGCTTCGCGGTCGAGGCCAACGGCGACCGTGCGACTGGCTGGCTCTGCGATCAGGCCACCGCAAACGGCACGCTCACCTCACTGGCCTACGATGATCCGCGGTCGCCGTTCAATGGCGTTCGCCGACAGGTCGACATCAACGGCAACCGCCTGCGCAATGCCGACGGGCCCGAGATCTGGTACACCGACCCGTTCGGGAAGAACGGACGCACCGCACCGTTCCCCGGCTCGGTGAAACAGGTCATCGCCAAGCTGGACAATTCGGATTCATTCGAGTTCCGAGGGCCGACGCTGGGTGGGAATCGTGATTACGGCGGGCCGGGGGTGCACGCACCGAATTAGGCGGGGCCGGTGGGCCGCGGGGCGGCGGGGCCGTGATAACGACGTAGGGGCGCACAGCCGTGCGCCCCTACGCGTTTCTGCCCCCCTGCCCCGCCGCCCCCCTGCCCAGCCGGCGCCGACCTACGGTCGGCGCCTCCATCCCGGCGCCACCGGCGGCGTCGACAGGGACGCACGGCGCAGCAATTCGAGGTGCGGAGCCAAGAGGTCGGCCAGCTGCTGCGCCAGGGCGATGTCCGCCCGCGTGAAGGCGTCTGCGCCCGCGGCCAGCAGGGTCAGGCACCCGAAGATTCGCCCGGCCACGCGGAGGGGGACCACCAGCGCCGCGGTCGGCTGCCCCGCCCCGAGCTCCGTCTCGAGATGCCGCCGCGCGGAGGCGTAGGCGTGGGGCAGTTCCCCGCGGAGCACTCGGCCCAGCTCCGTGCCGGCGACCGACATCAGGGGGAGATCGGGCAATGGATGGGCATCGCCCGGCGCCACCACCACGACTTCATCGGCATCCCCGAGCTTCAGCGAAAACTCCATCCGGTCGAACGGCAGCACCGTCGACGCTTCACGCGCGAATAGGCGCGTGGCCGCGCCGAGGTGCGCCGTGGTGGCAAGGACCTCGGCGATGCGCCCGAGGTGCGCCGGAACGTTCCGAAGCACGCTCAGGTGCGAGCGCATCACCTGCACCTGCCAGGCGAGGAGGAAGCTGTCGACACGCACCGCAACCAGGGGGGCGACCTGCCGCAGCAGGTCGAGGTCGTCCTGCCGGAAGAACTCCGGGCCGTTCCCTCCGAGGAGGAGGTAGCCCGCGACCCGGGTCTGGGAGAGCAGGCGCACGCCCACGACCGAGCGGGCCGGCGCCGCGTCGCCTTCACGCCCGGGGCCGGGGGCGTCCGGACACCAGGCCGGAGCCCCGGCCTGCTGCTGGGTATCGCCGACGAGGATGTCGTCGGCATCGCCAAACTGCGCGGCCGGATTGAACTGTTCCCGCGTCACCACCAGCGCCGGGTCGGACCAGAAGGTGCCCGGGCCATGCCGATCGAAACGGTAGTGCTCCTGCGCCGACGCGTCGGGCACCAGGATCTGGAGCCGGTCGTGCGGCAGCATCGGCTGGAGCGCCTGCGAAACAAATTCCGAGAATTCCCGCGGCGTGCGGGACGCCGACTCGGCGAGTCCCAGCTTCGCGAGCAGTTCGTGCAGCTCCACGAGCTTGCGGCCCGGCTCCGAGCGGCGGCGCTCGGGAGGCGGTGGAGACCCGTCCTCCCGCGGCTCGAGTTCCGGCCCCCTGCCCTGCCGAGCCACCCGCGCCAGCGTCGGACCGAGCGAATCGGCGACGTTTCGGAGCAGCACCGCCTCCGGCAGCCCGTAGCGGGCCGAGCGAAGGTCGGCGAGGAGGAGGAGGCCGACATCCCGGTCGCCGTGCGGGACCGCCATGCAGACGACGGAGGCATATCCCGCCGAACGAATGCGCTGCTCCATCGTGTAGAGCTCGTCCTGCCCGAGATGGGGGGCGGGCGCCGGCACCTCCAGATGGTCCTGGGCGAGGGCCGAAGGGCCCACGAGGATGGCAGGACCTTCCGGCGGATAGACCCAGAGCGCCATCAGGTCATGCGGCAATTCCGGCGCGAGCAGCCCGGAGAGGGCCTCCAGCCAGGTCTCCAGCGCGACGGCATCCCACGAACTCCCCTTGAGGCGGAGGAGCGGAACCCGGACATCCAGGGCTTCGATCTCCCCCCCATCGGAGGATGAGCGGAATGAGTCGCGGTGGTCGTTCATGGCTGCCGCCTAGTGCACTTTGCATGCCCCGAGTTGCAGTGCTATTGCGTAAGGCAATGCTAAAAAAGAGGTTAGCCGCCCAATCCACCGGCTGTTCTTCATCCCTCATGCACCACCTCATCTTGCAAATGCCTGCGGGGAAAGAACTTCAGCCGTATTCGGCAAGCCCATTGACATACCCCCCACCCCTATATACATTGGACGCTGTTTTCGCCGCTGCAGGCCGGGATTCGGCACCCAGTTCGAGCGACTGGATTTGAGACTCCTGGACCAGCAGACATAGTTGGTAGTCACTACTACTACGCATCGGAATCATGGAAAACCTCATTCTCCACGTCGAAGGCATGTCCTGCGGGCACTGCCTGAACGCCGTGAGCAAGGCTCTCTCCACCCTCACGGGGGTGGAAGTCGATTCCGTCAAGATCGGCCGGGCCGAACTCCGTTTCGACCCCGCCCAGATTACCGCAGCCGCCATCGCTGCCGCCGTCTCCGAAGAGGGGTACCGCGCCACTCCCGCGCCGAGCGCGGCATGACCGGATAGCGCCGATGCCAGCCACCACCGAACGGGCGACCATTCCCGTCACCGGAATGACCTGCGCCGCGTGCAGCGCGCGCATCCAGCGCACGCTCGAGCGCACCCCCGGTGTGGCCTCCGCCAACGTCAACCTGATGACCAACTCGGCCACCGTCGAATTCGACGGCGCGGTCGCCTCGCTCGAGTCGCTCGTGGCCACTATCCGCGACACCGGGTACGGTGCCGAACTCCCCCGCCCCGAGGCCGCACCGGGCGACGAGGAAACCGCGGACGAGCTGCGCCTGGCCGTCGAGCTGGGCACCCTGCGGCGCAAAGTCGCGGTCAGTCTCACCGCTGCCGTGTTGGCCATGCTCATCGGCCTCCCCCTCGGCGAGGCGGCCGCCGCGCAGGGAGCGGCGGACCCGCTGATGCACCTCATGATGCCGCTCAGTGACGCGCTGCGGTCGGTGGCCCCCTCCCTCTTTGACGTCGGCGCCGACACCTGGCGCTGGACGCTGCTGCTCCTCACGCTGCCGATCGTCTTCTGGGCCGGGCGACACTTCTACGTGCGCGCCTGGGCGGCGGCTCGGCACGGCGGCGCCGACATGAACACGCTGGTCGCCGTCGGCACCGGGGCCGCCTTCCTCTTCAGCCTGGCCATGACGGTGGGGGCACCGTTCTTCCTGGCCCGCGGCGTCGAACCGCACGTGTACTACGAAGCAGTCGTCTGGATCATCGCCCTGATCCTGCTCGGTAATTACCTCGAGGCGCGCGCCAAGGGCCGCACCTCGGCGGCCATCCGGAAGCTGGTGGCGCTCCGCCCCGACACCGCGCACGTGCTGCGGGGCGGGGAAGTGCTCGAACTCCCGCTCGACCAGGTGCGCACCGGCGACGAACTCCTCGTGCGCCCAGGCGAGACGATTCCGGTTGATGGCCTCGTCCTGGAGGGCACCACCTCGGTGGACGAGGCGATGCTCACCGGCGAGCCGACCCCGGTCGCCAAGCAGCCCGGCAGCACGGTCGTCGGCGCCACCCTCAACCGCGCCGGCGCCATTCGTTTCCGCGCCACCCGCGTCGGGGGCGACACGGTGCTCGCCCAGATCATCCGGATGGTGCGCGAGGCGCAGGGAGCCAAGGCCCCGATCCAGCAGCTCTCCGACCGGATCGCCGCCGTCTTTGTGCCGGTGGTCATCGTCATCGCCCTCGGCACGTTCGCCCTCTGGTACTTCCTCGGGCCCGATCCCCGCGTGGTCCGCGCGCTGGCCGCCGCCGTCACCGTACTCATCATCGCCTGTCCTTGCGCCATGGGGCTCGCTGTGCCGACCGCGGTGATGGTGTCCACCGGGCGCGGGGCCGAGCGCGGAGTCCTCTTCAAGGGCGGCCACATCCTGCAACGCGCCGCCGAGCTGGACGTGGTGGTGCTGGACAAGACCGGCACCATCACCGAAGGACGTCCGGCCGTGACGCAGATCCGGCTGATCGGGGCAGGGGACGAGGCGGGCATGTTGTCGGCCGCCGCCGCGCTCGAGCGGATGAGCGAACACCCGCTGGGTGAGGCGATCGTGGCGGCAGCCGCCGAACGCGGGTTGACCATACCAGCCGTCGAATCGTTCCAGGTCTTTCCCGGCAAGGGCGTCGTCGGGGTGGTCAACAACGACGGGGTATTGGTCGGGAACCGAACGCTGCTGGCAGACTGGGGCGTCGACGGCTCCGCGCTGTACGCCGCCGCCGACGAGCTGGCCCACCTGGGCGCCACGCCGGTGCTCGTCTCGATCGGCGGCGCGGCGGTCGGTGTCATTGCCGTGGCCGACCCGATCAAGCCGACCAGCGCCGCCGCCGTCTCGGCGCTGCGCGCGCTCGGTCTGGACGTGGTGATGCTGACGGGCGACGCGCGCAGCACCGCCGAAAGCGTCGCCCGTCGGGTCGGGATCGATGTGGTGGTCGCGGAGGTGTTGCCGCAGCACAAGCAGGAGGTGGTGCAGCGCCTGCAGGCGGACGGCAAGGTGGTCGGGATGGTGGGCGACGGGCTCAACGACGCCCCGGCGCTCGCCCAGGCCGATGTGGGCATCGCCATTGGGACCGGCACCGATGTGGCAGTGGAGGCGGGAGACGTGACGCTGATGCGCGGCGACCTGGCGGGGGTGCCGGAAGCGGTGCGGCTGGCGCGGCGCACCCTCCGCGTCATCAAGCAGAATCTCTTCTGGGCGTTCGCCTACAACGTGGTTGGCATCCCGGTGGCGGCAGGCGCGCTCTATCCGGTCCTCGGCATCCTCCTCACGCCGACCATCGCCGCGGCGGCGATGGCCATCAGCAGCGTGTCGGTGGTCACCAACAGCCTGCGGCTCCGGAGGGCCTGATGCCGGCATCCACCCCCGACCCCCGCGTCACCGCCGAGGAACCGATGGCGCCCTGCGCCTGCGCCCGGCCAGGCGACGGCACCCACGCCGTGGCGGTGGATCCCGCACTCAAGGAGGCGGCGCTCAACCGGCTCAAGCGGATCGAGGGACAGGTGCGCGGGCTGCAGCGCATGCTGGAGGAGGAGCGCTACTGCGCAGATGTGCTGACGCAGGTCTCCTCAGTGCACGAGGCGCTGCGCGGCGTCGCGCGCATCCTCTTCCGGAACCACCTGGAGCACTGCGCCGCCAGCGCCATCCGCTCCGGAGATCCCGATCAGTCGGGAGCCATGTACGACGAGCTGGTCGAACTCCTGTATCGAAACGCTCGGTAGGGCAGGGGGCGGGGCGGCGAGGCAGCGAGGCAGCGAGGCAGCGAGGCAGCGAGGCAGGAATGTCAGCGGTTCGTCACCCCGGCGAAAGCCGGGGTCCATGGTCCCGTCGATTCGCCATCTACCGGACGATGGGATGGGTCGCGGTGGTTCTGGCCGCCACGAAGGCCATATCTCGCAGTACCGTTCCCACGCCGAGAAAGAGCACGATGCCCCCAGCGATTGCCGCAGCCGGCAGGATGAATATCGCGCGATCAATGCCGAATCGATCGGAGAGGAACCCGACGAGGGGCAGGGCAATCGCGTCGCCCGCCACGTGAATAAAGAGCAGGTACGCGCCCACCACCGTTGCGCCGATGCGGGCGGGGACCACATCGAAGACGGCCGCGATGACCGGCCCGTTATAGAGCGTCAGAAAGAAGAACGCCAGGGCGAAGACTGGCACGAAGACACGGAGATCCCGCACCGACAGCAGCCAGACGGCCAACGGCCCTCCGACAAACAGCCCCAGCGACGAAACCAGCATTCGACCGCGTCCGGTGAACTTGCCCAGCCAGTCGGCGAGGAACCCGCCAGCCAGGGTTCCTGAGGTCCCCGCCAAGAGCCCCCACTGACCGAGCAGCAGCGTCCCCTGTGCCACGCTGAGCCCGAGCGCGCGCGACATGAATGTCGGCGCCCACCCCACCAGGCCGTTCATCCCGAAGGACACCAGCGCGCCGCCCACGAAGAGGTACTTCAGCGTCGGCGTGCGGAACACGGTGTCGACGGCAATCTTCATTTCGCCGAGCGCGTCGTTCATGCTCTCGGCGGGAAGAAAATCGAAGACGTCCTCCTTCCGGCGATTCGCCCGGACCACCAGCACCAGGTTCCCCGCCAGCCCGAGCCCGATGCCGGTGGCGAGCGCCGCGGTGTCGAGGCTCGACGTGGCACCGTATCGGCTGTCAAGGATCCACGCGGCGACGAGTCCGAGGGACAAGCCAGCCAACACCGGCCACAGGACCTTGAGCGCCCCGGTGGCGCCGAGCTCGAGCTGGCGCCAGTACTGCCGCACGGTGAGGATCGGCGGCGGCCGGTTGGGATCGGTGAGCCGAACCGCGAGCGCCGCGAGCAGGAACCCGGGGACGGCGACCGCCATCATCGCGATACGCCACCCGTAGAATTGCTCGAGTTGCCCGCCGATCGCGATCCCGACGACACCGCCGATCGGAATCCCCGCCGAGAAGACGCCCATGGCCACGGCGCGCCGTCGACCTGGGAAATAGTCGGCCACCAGGGAGGCCGCGGCCGCCGTGAAGGCCGCCGCCCCGATGCCGACTGCGGCCCTCGTCAGGAAGAGCCCCCAGAATCCGCGGGAGAATCCGGCGAGAAAGGCGAATGCGCTCCACACCACGACACCCGCGGCCGCCACCGCCCGCCGGGAACGCAGGTCGCTCAAGACGCCGAAGGGAAAGACCGCCACAGAAAAGAGGAGCACGAACGCGGAGGCGATCCACCCGATGTGCGCGTCGGTCAGGCGGAGGTCGAACTCGATCGGAGGGACCAGGGCGAAGATGACGTTGCGGTTGACGTAGCTCAGCAGGTTGAGCAGGGCGAGCAGCGCCAGCGCGTACCAGCCGTAGGCCCGCGTCGGGCCGGGAAGGTCCGGAGGGGTGCTACTGCCCACCCCGATCCCCCACGGCGTCGTCGGCCCGCTGGTCCCGGAAGGCCAGCGCGGCTCGGTACTCCGTCACCAATCGCTCCATCATCGCCTCGCGCCGGTCGTAGAGCCGCTTGTGGGGGCGGGGCGCGTTCCGCTGCAGCGCGTACGCGGTCAGCAAGGGCAGGGTGATCGTGTTGTCGGCATACACCACCACCGTCCCCGGGAGCTGGTCGGGGTCGATCTTTCCCCAGCTCACCGCCTCGTTCGGCGTGGCGCCGGAGAGGCCGCCAACATCGGGCCGGGCATCGGTCATCTGCAGGAAATAGTCGTGCCCCCGCTCGTCGATGCCGAGGACCTCCTGAATCTGCGGCTCGGTCTGCAGGATGAAGTTCTTGGGGCTCCCGCCGCCGGCAATCAGGACGCCGCTCTTGCCCCCCGTGCGCTTGGCTTCGAGCACAATGGCCGCCGTCTCGTTCACGTCGGCACTGACGTCGAAGCGCAACTGGCTGCCGGCCAGCGCCTGCTCCGCCACGTTCATCCCGATCGAACTGTCGCCGGGGGAACTGGTGTAGATCGGTACCGCCAGCTCGTGCGCCGTGGAGAGGACCGACCGCTTCGACAGGCCCAGGGCCGCCTCGCGCTCCCGGAGGTAGCCACCGAGGAGATAGTGGTACTCCGCCGAGCTCATCGCGCGCTGGAACTCCGGCCGAGCCGACACCTCGCGAACGAAGGCGTCGGTGGAGAGCAGTACGTTGTAGTCGAAGAAGATGTCGTAGATCCGTACCACGCCCTTGTCGCGCAGCTCGACGTCGTCCGCGTCGTGGCGGCCGCGGTGCAGCGCGAGCCCGAGCGCGAAGTGCGCGTCGTGATAGAGGTTGGCCCCGGTGGAGATGATCCAGTCCACGAACCCCGCCTCCATCAGCGGGATCAGGCAGCTCATCCCGATGCCGGCCGGGGTCATGGCACCCGTGAGGCTCATCCCCACCGTTGTGTCGGGCTGCAGCATACGGGTGGTGAAGAGCTGGCACCCCTCGCGGAGCCGCCCGGCGTTATAGGCCAGGAAGGCGTTGTCCACGAGATCGGCAATCTGCTCGGCGCCGGTGATGGCGCTCGGGTCGATGCGCTGGCCGCGCAAGTAGGGTCCCGAGGGACGTGTCATACCGTGCTCCGGTCTGGACGGATGGTCAGGCCCGCTTCGCGCGGGCTTCGAGAACGATCCGGACCGTTTCTTCCGGGTCGTCGGTCAGGTGAAAGAGGGTCAGGTCACCGGTATCGATGTTGCCCGCCCCTGCCACGGTATCCGAGAGCCACTCCACCATGCCTTGCCAGTAGGAGCGGCCGAAGAGGATGACGGGAAACGACTTCACCTTGCCGGTCTGGATCAGGGTGAGCGCCTCGAAGAGCTCGTCCATCGTCCCGTAGCCGCCGGGAAAGACGATGAACGCCGTGGCGTATTTCACGAACATCGTCTTGCGCACGAAGAAGAACTTGAAAAGGAGGTTCTTGGTCAGGTAGGGATTGTTCCCCTGCTCGAACGGCAGCTCGATGTTGCAGCCCACCGACTCGCCCCCCGCCTCCTTGGCGCCGCGATTGCCGGCCTCCATGATGCCAGGACCACCGCCAGTGATGACCGGGATCTTGTGGGCCGCCAGCAGCTGGGCCACCGCCACCGCGTCGCGGTAGTACCGGTCGTCCGGCTTGGTGCGGGCCGAACCGAAAATGGACACGCCGTCCTTGATCGACGCCAGGTTGTCGAATCCCCAGACGAACTCGCCCATGATTCGAAACACCCGCCACGAATCACTGATCTTGAGCGCATCGGCGCGTTGCCGCTCCGCGTCGGTGGCAAACCGGTCAAACAGGAGTTCGTCTTCGGTCAGACTGCGGTGCGGCGGGGTTGGCGCGTCAGCGGCCATGGGTCAGGCACTCCAGCAGGGCCCGGTGATCGTCGGGCAGGTTATAGAAAAAGGGAGACACCCGGACATGTCCCGGGCGCGCATCGACGATGAACCCTGCGCTGGCGAGCCGGCGGACATCCGCCGCGGGATCCGGCGACGGGAGCATGACGATGGCGCTCCGCTCCTCGGCGCGCGCCGCCACCTTCGGCGCCAGGCCGGCAGCCGCCGCGAGGGATATCAAGTCCTCGGTCAGCGCGGCGGTGGCGGCACGCACGGCCGGAATGCCGATCTCCTCGAGGATGTCGAGTCCCCCCAGCTGCGCGTATACCGGCATCAGCGGTGGCGTTCCCGCCTCCAGCCGCCGGGCGTCGTCATGCAGCTCCAGCGCGCGGGAATCAAAGCGGAACTGGTCCCGATGCGCAAACCACCCCGTCACCGTGGGATCCAGGGTGGGGGTCAGGCCTGGCCGCGCATACAGAAACGCCACGCCCGTCCCTCCCAGCAGCCACTTGAGCCCGCCCCCGAGATAGAAGTCCACGTCCAGCGACTGGACATCCACCGGCAGCTGGCCGGCCGCCTGGTAGCCGTCCACCAGGCAGAGTGCGCCAGCACGGTGGGCAATGCCGGCCAGCGCCTGAACATCCTGGATGCCGCCGCTGGTGAAGAAGACATGGCTGGTGGCCACGAGCGCGGTGCGCCCGTCCACCGCGCGCTCGTACATCTCGAGCGGCACCCCGATGCCGTCCGGACTCTCGAGTATCACGACTTCGACCCCATCGCGTGCCTTGGCCATCCACTGGTAGCCGATGGTGGGGAAGTCGAGGCTGGTGACCACCACCTTCGGGCGACGGGTGTAGTCGATGGCGGAGGCGACGACGCCGAGCCCGCTCGACACGTTCGGATGCAGCGCGATGGCGCCCGATGGCGCGTGGATCAGCGCACCGTACCGGCGGCGGAGTTCCGCGAGCGCCGCCCACCAGGTCTCATACCATGCCGAGGCGCCCCGGCTGTCCCAGAGGTCAAGGTAGTCGTTGACCCGTGCCCGGGAGCGCCGCGAGAGGGCGCCGAGGGAACAGCTGTTGAGATAGGTGCAGCGGTCGAAGATGGGGAACTCGGCGCGGTAGCGCGCCGCGATGGCGTCTGGCACCTCGCTACTGGTTGCCAAAGGTGAAGCTGAGCCCGGAGTTGATGCCGTAGTCATTGCCGGAAGTGCCCGAGGGGGGCTGGGTGTCCCAGTTCCCGTAGAAGGAGAGGTTCCAGTTGATCTGGCCGAAGAGCTTCAGGAAATAGGTGGCGTTGGTATTGAAGTAGAACCGACCGGCGTCGCTGAGGGACGGGATCGCGTTGGCGGTCAGGGTGAGGGTGGTCTTCTTGAATTTCACGTAGTTGACCGTCCCCAGGATCATCGCGCCGAGCATGTCTTCTCGCGACGCCGTGGACACCGACGACTCGTAGGTCGTCCCCTGCCAGACCAGCCCACCCGCCACGGAGATCCGCACGTTGCTGGTCTTCTTCAGGTACCGGCCGACGCCGCCACCCAGGTTGGTCTGCATGGAAATCTGTTGCTCGGAGCTCTGGAGTCCGCTGCCGAACCCGGTATAGTACCAGTTATTCCAGCGCATGAGGTGACCGAACGTGAGCTGGAGCTGGTTGCGTGTCGATGCGTCCGCGCCCGAACTGTTGGAGAAGTTGGAGTTGAACCCGACGGCGGCGGTCCACCTCGGTCGCGGATAGTTCACATACGAGCTGAGGTTGTACGTGCTCGTCTCGTTGCCCTTCGCGTAGCTGATGCCCGATGAGATGTTGCCATTGAGGCGGCCCCAGAACGAAGCCGACGTGCTGCTGAACCCGGCAATCTGGGACTTGTCGAACACCACCCGGCGGCCGTCCAGCGCCGTGATTTCCACCAGGACCGAATCACTCCCTTCCACCGGATGAATCGAGAGATTGCCGGTGTATACCGTGCCGTCGTCGAGTTCCACGAGGAAGAGATTCGGGCTGTCCAGCCGTGCCAGTCGGGACCATTCGACCGAGATGGTCCCATTGACGTAGTCCAGGCTCACGTAGATGGCCCCGGCGTCCATCGTCTTGATCTCACAGGTCAGCTTGTCGCCGTTCTTCATGTACAGGACGTCCGTCTTCGGACCCAGCACCGAGGGCGGGGTCATAAGAAGCGCGGTACCAAGCAGGACGGCACTCAGCAGCATGTACACTCCAAGCGGCATGATTCGCGGCCAACAGCGTGGCAGGAGAATACTACCGCCGTCGCGGATGCCTGCCACCCCCACCGCCCGGTCCCGAGCCCGCCGCCCTCAGTCCTCAGTCCTCAGTCCTCAGTCCTCAGTCCTCAGTCCTCAGTCCTCAGTCCGGAATGTATATTCCCGCCCATGCCTGCTTCCCCCCACCATCCGGAGCACCCGGGAGCCGCGGCGTTCCGTGGGTCCTGGGTGACGCTCCTCGCCGCCGCCACGCTGCGTGCGGCAGTCAATCCCCGGCTGGCAGTGGACCTGCTCCGCGCCGGCTGGGCCTTCCGTCGCCGCCGGTGGTGGGCAATGCCCCCCTTCCTTCCGCTCCCGGACACGACCTACCTTCGCTGGCGGATGTATACCGCCTACGGCGCCGAAGACACGGTCCCGCCGCTCGAGGACATGCTGCGGTTTGTCCGCTGGCGCCGGGAGACGATGGGGCTCTGATCGGCGTGTCGCGTCCCCGCGTAGTGATCGTCGGCGGAGGATTTGCCGGCCTGTACGCCGCCAAGGCGTTGCGGCGCACGCCAGTCGACGTCACCGTCATCGATCGAACCAACTACCACCTCTTCCAGCCGATGCTCTACCAGGTGGCCACCGCCGCCCTGGACACCAGCGACATCGCCTCCCCCATCCGATCGATCCTGCGGCGCCAGCGGAATACCGAAGTGCTGATGGCGGAGGTGGCGGCTCGTCGACGTCGCCGGCCGCCCGTTCTCCTGCTCGCGGACGGGGAGCGCGCTGGACGTACGATTATCTCCTGCTCGCGCCCGGGCGTGCGGCACTCCTACTTCGGGCACGACGCCTGGGAGCGGTTCGCGCCGGGCATCAAGACGGCCGACGACGCCGAGGAGGTGCGGCGGCGGATACTGCTCGCCTTCGAGGCGGCGGAACGGGAGCCGGACGCCGAGCGGCGCCGAGCGCTACTGACATTTGTGGTGGTGGGTGGGGGGCCGACGGGAGTCGAGGTGGCGGGGGCGCTCGCTGAAATCCGGCAGTACGCCCTGCGTCGCGACTTTCGGCGGATCGACCCCCGGGCCGCGACCGTCATGCTCCTCGAGGGAGGGCGGCAGCTGCTGCCCAGCTATCCCCCCTCGCTCGGCGCCGAGGCGCGGGAGGCACTCCGCCGCCTCGGCGTCGAGGTGCGCACCGAGACGTTCGTGACCGACGTCCAACCGGATCATGTCTCGGCCGGCAAGCTGGTGATTCCCACCCACACCGTCGTCTGGGCCGCCGGCAATCGGGCGAGCCCGCTGTTGCAGTCACTCGGAGCCCCGCTCGACCGAAGCGGCCGGGTGCTCGTGCGGCCGGACTGCACTATCCCCGACCATGCGGAAGTGTTTGTCCTTGGCGATGCCGCTGCGTTCGAGACCGGCGATGGCGTCTTCCTCCCTGGGCTCTGCCCCGTCGCCATCCAGCAGGGCCGGTTCGCCGCCCTCACCATCCGGCGGGATCTCGGGAGCCGTGCCCGGGACCGATTCGTCTATCGGGATCGTGGCCAACTGGCCGTGATCGGACGGGGGCGGGGAGTGGCGGACCTGGGTCGGCTCCACTTCGGCGGCTTCGCGGCGTGGCTCGCCTGGATCTTCGTGCACATCTTCTTCCTGATCGGGTTCCGGAACCGGCTCCTCGTCCTGATCGAGTGGGCCATCTCCTATCTGACTTATGCCCGGGGCGCGCGGATCATCACCGCCCAGAATCAGGCGCCTGCTCCCCCACCGTCGCCCCTCCCTGCGCCGTGACCCTCACCGCCCTGGACGTGAAATCGCTGGCCGCCGAGCTCGGGTTTGCGGCCTGCGGAATCACCGATCTCGGCCCCTCGACCAGGGCGGATGCCCTGGACCGATGGCTGAAGCTGGGTTACGGCGGAAACATGAGGTATATCAACCGACAGGCGAAAAAGCGGAAGGACACCCGCCTGATCGACCGGGAGGCGACACGGGCAGTTGTTATTCTTGACAACTACTACTATCCAGATTCAGGCGTCAGCACCGGCGAGCCAAGGACCGCCCGCTATAGTCGTAGCAAAGACTACCATCTTGTTACTCTCAATAGAATCAGCCGATTAGCAGAGTTGCTGCTGGGGCATGGCGCAAGGACGGCGAGACCGTACGTCGACACCGGTCCCGTGCCTGAGCGCGAGCTCGCCGAGCGGGCAGGTCTCGGCTGGATCGGCAAGAATACCATGCTCCTCCGCCCGGGGCTCGGCTCCTGGTTCGTGATCGGCACCATCTTCACCGACCTCCCCCTCGCGGTCGACCACCCGTTCGCCACCGACCACTGCGGCAGCTGCACCAAGTGCCTGGATGCCTGCCCGACCGATGCCTTTGTCGAGCCCTACGTCCTCGACGCCAACCGGTGCATCTCCTACCTCACCATCGAATACAAAAGGGAGCTTCCAGTCGATCTGGCCGGCCAATTCGGCGGATGGGCCTTTGGATGTGATGTCTGCAACGATGTCTGCCCATGGAATTTGCGGTTTGCCACGGAAACCGTCGTCCCGGAGTTCAGGGATCGCGGCGAATTGCGAGGAGAGGGAGAGGATTACTTCGACGAATTGTCCGAGGAGGAATTCCAGGCCCGGTTCGGAGACACGCCGCTCGCCCGACCCGGGCTGGAGCGGATGCGGCGCAACTGGCGCAATGCGTGGTCGAATTTGCGGGAGGGGTAGGGTCGCCCGGCCATGCGCCCCGAGCCACCCCTCACCGGGACCGCCAGTAGAGGTACACCGGAAGACCAAGCGTCAGTAATCCCGCCCCACGGACCGCGTTGCCGGGGTTGGAGAGGATCGACCCTACCACCACATAGCCAGCCACACCCACGAATAGTGTCATCGCCACCGGAAATGCCGGTACGCTGAAGCGTACGCCTGCCATCCCGTCCCGCCGTCGGAACACCACCAGCGTCAGCGCCGTCAGCCCGAAGAAGATCCAGTCGGCAAACACTACGTAGTCCAGAAGCGCGCCGTACTGACCGGAGTACACCAGCACCGCCGACCACACGCCGAGGAAGACGGTGGCCGCCACGGGAGTGCGGAATCTCGGGTGCAGCCGGGCGAATCGCTCGAAGAAGAGCCCGTCGGCCGCCATCGCCTGGAAGACCCGCGGTGTCACCAGGATCACGAGGTTCAGGAACCCGAAGGTGGAGCAGACGATCCCTGCCGTGATCACGACGCGCCCCGCGGGTCCGAGCAGCACCTCCATGGTGTCCGCTGCCGGTGCCGGACTCGCCGCGAGGCCCGTCACACCGAGCGCGCCCAGGTACGCCGCGTTGGCCAGGACATAGACCAGCACCACGACCACGACACCCAACACCAGCGCCCTCGGCAGGTTCCGCTCCGGCTCGATGAGCTCTTCGGCGATGAAATTCGTCTGCTGCCACCCTCCATACGAAAAGAGCACCGGCACCAGCGCCGCTCCCACGGCGCCGATCAGGGCGCCACCCCCTGCCGGCGCCACGAGCGCGGCGCAGTCGAGACACGGCGGCGGCGGGTTCCCCAGCGCGAGGAGTCCCGCGACCACCACCATGCCGATCGCGGCAAGCTTGAGAACGGTGAAGACATTCTGCGTCAGCGCGCCGAACGTGACGCCCAGACAATTGATGAGCGTCAGCACGAGAATGGCCGTCACGGCGGCGGGCCGCGCCACGTCCGGTGAGACGCCGAAAAGCGCCGCGCCGTAGTTGCCGAACGTGACTGCCACCGCGGCGATGGCGCCCGGGGCGATGATCAGGAGCAGGCCCCAGGCATACAGAAACGCAGGGAAGGGACCGAACGCCTCGCGAAGGTAGGAGTAGCCGCCACCCACTTTCGGTCTACGCTGGCCCAGCTCACCATAGATAAATGCCCCGATCAGCGCCACGATTCCGCCGCCGACCCAGACGCCGATGGTCATGGCCGGAGTGCCGACCCGCTGCGCCACAATGGCTGGATTGAGGAAGATGCCGGCGCCGATGATGCCGCCGATCACGGACATAGTGCCGGAGAAGAGACCGAGACGGCGGGCGTACGTAACGGCCACAGAGGCTCCAGATAGGGTCACGGTCGAAGGTACGGCGGGGCAGGGGAGGGCGCTAGCGGTCACGACACGATTCGGAATGGACTGGGCTAGATTCTGCCGTACCGTACGTCGCCATACCTTCCATGCACTGATCGGAACACCATGCCTCCCCCAGCCAAGCAGTCCGCGAAACGCCCCTCCAGGAAGCCCGCCAACGGCCCCTCGCTTCGATTTCATCACTCCGTGGAGTCGGAGGCACGGATGTTCGCTGTGCTGAGCGCGCTTGAGGAAGCCGATGAACCGGAAGGTCACCGGGATGCCCTGGCCGACCTGGTCGCAGAGCTCACCGAGAGCGGCATGGACTATTACTACCTGCGAGCCCTGCACCTCTCCGACGCGGGCCCGCTGGCCCAGCAATCAGCCAAACTGGGGATCGCGGGTGCGGTCAAGATGATCAGTTCGGTCTGCCGGCGATTCATCAAGCGGATGGATGGAAGCGAGCTGCTGGCGGTGGCGGGGCACATTCGCAGCCTAGCGGGATAGTCGATCATGCCGTACGTTCGCGTAACAGACAGAACCTGAAGAACGATGGCACGCATGCGACCTCCTGCTTTCCCTGAAAAGTGAGTTACCCTGTGACTGCAATGCCGAACACCAAGAACCTCAGCCTCGCGCTCCGGCTCGTCGGCGTCATCTTCGTCGCCGGCATCTACCCGCTGACCATCATCTGGCCGAGCGGCTGGAGCTGGATCCCGGCGCAGCCGATGTATCTCCAGATGATTCTCGGCGTCTATGCCACGCTCGGGATCTTCCTCTTCCTCGCCGCCAAAGACCCGATGAAGCATCTCAGCCTCATCTGGTTCGCCGTCTGGTCCAGCTTCGTCCATGCGGGGATCATGGCATACCAGGCCCTGACCACCCCGGCCAACAGTGGTCACATGCTCGGTGACGTGGCGGCGCTGGCCATCGTGGGTGCGCTCCTCGCGGTGCTGACGCCCAAGCAAGACGCCGCTGGGTAATGCGACTCGCGCTCGCCCTGATCCTCGGCTGTCTGGCGCCGGCCGCCACCTCTGCCCAGGGTGGCACCGGCAGCCTGGCCGGCGAAGTGCGGGTCAAGGACGGGATATCGCGATATCCGGTGGTCACCATCCGTGTCAGGTCGTACGAGACCCCGGGTGGCGGCAGTCAGTGGATGTTTGACGACCGCCCCTTCTACATCCGCCGAATACCGGTTGGATTGGCCGAAGTCTGCGTGCAGGCCGACGGCTACCACACGATCTTCGACACCGTCACGATCCAGAAGAAGTCCGTGCCGCGCCGCGTGTATGTCCTGGAGCCGGATGTCCCCGCCAGCGAACCTTACCCCGACTGTAACCGTTCCCTCCCCGTCATCTACGTGAACGCGGTCGACTCCGCCAGCCGCCAGATTTCCTATGCCGACGCCTTCCCGATGTGGGAGGCGGTGCTTCGCCACTACCGCAAAGCTGTGCGGGTCAGCGAAGGAGACTTCGTGCGGATGACGTTCAGGGTTACGGGGACGTCTGCAGACACCGTCGGCCCCGCAGCAGTGGTCCTGGCGCTGCACGGCGATGTCGCCCCGATGCCGGAGCTGCTGGAGTGGTTCGACGCCCTAGTGGACCGCGGGCTGGTGGAGAACACGTGCCGGGAAATCAACGTCCGAAACTGCCCGCAGGACGAAGTCACGACGTTCGTCAAACTGCGATACCCCAAGCGACTGCACGCTGACACTGTCTTGGTCGACGTCGATGAGGTCGGAGTGAACCCTGCGACCTGTCGCTCCGTGAAAGGTGGGTTCATGGGGTACTGGATGCGCAACTACGTCATTGTGCTGGTGGATGGCCGCTGGGAGGTCGTCGGTCGCAGTGTGCGTCCTTCCATGTCGGCGTCGGGCAGGTGCAGGGTGGACGACTGAGCAGCGCAATCCTGTTATCCTTCTTGCCGAATCACGTGTGTCACTTCCTTGCTTCCCTGCCGAACTGCCCTCTATGCCCCACATCCACAGCATCGCCATCTTCGTGACCGACATCGACCGGGCGCTCCTGTTCTACCGCGATCACCTCGGCCTCCCGCTCCTGCACCAAGGCTCGTTCGGCGCCGAGTTCATGGAGGGGCAGAAGGGGAAGACCCGACTCGGCGTCCACCCGGCGGTGCACCCCAACGCCCTGGCCATGGTGGGCCGGGAGACCGGCATCACCCTGCATGTCGAGGACCTGCTCGACTTCTGTGAACGACTGCACCAGCGAGGCGTAAAGTTCGTGACTGAACCGACTCAACAGGGCTTCGGGATCATGGCCATGGTGGCCGACCCCGACGGGAACGTGTTGGCCCTCTGGGAGGAGAAGCTCCCCGAGTAGCGCATTCCGCCCTGACAAGGCGGGGTGCAGGATGGCGCACACCAGGCCTTCAAGATGTTGCTCCTGCTCGACTTCCGCCTTCCGCGCAGGGTCGGCACGTGGGTTGCCCCGTTCCCACTCATGACCTTTCCCAGATCCGTCGCCGCCTCGCTCCCGAGCCTCCTGCTACTCCTCGCCGCAGCGTGCGGCGGGAAGGACGCCACCGGGCCCACCGTGGGCTCCCTCGCCGTTGTGGTGACCGGGCTTCCGCCCACTGCCGCCGCCAGCGTTACCGTCTCGGGACCGGGCGACTTCACCCAGGCGGTCGGTCCATCGAACGCCACCTTGAGTGACCTCGCCCCCGGTTCGTACACCATCTCGGCCACCGCCGTGACGGACGGTGGCACCTCCTACGTGGCGCTTCCGACGACCCAGGTCGTGCAGGTCGCGGCGGGCGGCGCCGCCTCCGTCTCCGTCGGATACACCGCCACGCCCGGCTCGCTCAGCCTGACCGTCAGCGGACTGCCACCGGCGACCGACGCCGCCGTCACCATCTCCGGTCCCAGCGGCTACTCCTCCGTCCACACCGGCAGCGCGGCCCTCACCGGGCTCGCGCCGGGTACCTACACCGTGGCGGCGGGAGTGGCTGGCTCCAGCACCCTCTACGATCCGACTCCGCTCACCCAGACGGTGGCAGTGTCGAGCAGCGCGGCCGCGTCGGCCTCGGTGGCCTACACTGTCCGATCGGCCACCTCCCTGAACCTCCGCATCGACGGCTTCTACGTCACGCAGAGCGTGCAGACCTACGGACGATCCGTTCCGCTCGTCGCCGGGCGCGACGGTCTGTTGCGCGTCTTCGCCGTCGCCAATCAGGCCAACACTGCCGCCCCTGACGTGCGGGCCCGCTTCTACCGGGCCGGCGCGCTGATCCAGACGGTGACGATCGCGGCGCCTGCGGCGGGTGCCCCGACCGATACCGTGGGGAGCCAGGCCGCGCTCAATCGTACCTGGAACGCCACCCTCCCGGCGTCGCTGCTGCAGCCGGGGCTCGATGTGGTGCTCGACGTCGATCCGGCGAACCTCATCGCCGAATCAAGCGACAGCGACAACAGCTACCCCGCCAACGGCACGCCGGTCACGCTCAACCTCCGCACCGTCGCGACGCTCGACCTCCGGCTGGTTCCGGTGCACCGCACCGCCGACAACACAACCGGCAACGTGACCGTCGGCAACGCGGCGCAGTTCGCCGACCTGACGGTGCGCATGCATCCGCTGGCCGCCGTCAACGTCGACGTGCGCGCCGCCTACACCTACACCGACACTGCCCAGATTCAGTCGGGCGACGGCAACGGCGTCTGGCTTCGCATCCTGAGCGAGATCAACGCGCTCCGGGCCTCGGAGGGAGGCACCCGGAATTACTACGGCGTGATCGCCGTGCCGTACGGCGGCGGCATCGCGGGGTACGGATACGTGCCGGGCAAGGCATCGGTGGGGTGGGACAAGCTGCCGAGCGCGTCGGGCGTGGTGGCCCACGAGCTGGGGCACAATTTCGGGCGCTCGCACGCCCCCTGTGGCGGCGTCAGCTCGTCCGATCCGAACTACCCCTACGGCGGCGGGGTGACCGGGCAGTGGGGATACGACCTGGTGTCGGGCGCGCTGAAGGCGCCGACGCTGACCGATCTCATGGGTTACTGCAACAACACCTGGATCAGCGATTACACCTACCTCGGCGTGATGAACCAGCGCGGGCCTGCCTCCTCGGTGCAGCAGGGGAGCGTGCGCGAGCCGAGCCTGATCATCTGGGGACGCATCCGGGACGGGGAGATTGCGCTCGAACCGGCGTTCGAGGCGGTCACCGAGGCGCTGCTCCCGACGGCCGCCGGCCCGAACCTCCTGCAGGGCTTCGACGCCAACGGCGGCGAGGCGATCCGTCTCGCCTTCGGCGGCACCTGGGTGGCCGACGCGCCGCAGTCCGAGGAGCACTTCGCCTTCGCGGTGCCGCTCCGGATGATCCGCGGTTCGATTGCGCGGCTGCAACTGGAGAGCCGGGGCCGGCGCGCCACCGTCACGACGACGGGCGCGGGGGCAGCCGGCCGTCGCTCCGATCTCCTGCGGCAGCGCTCCGGCACAGCGAGCACGATTCGCTGGAACGCGGCGGACTACCCCCTCGCCGTCGTGCGCGACGCCGCCACCGGACAGATCCTGTCCCTGGCACGTGGGGGCAGCGTGACCATCGACGACGCGACCGGTCCCCTCGATGTGACGTTGTCGGATCGGGCGCGGAGTCGAAACGAGCGGTTGCCGTAGGCGAAGGGCTTCTGTTCTACTCGCGCTTCGTGTGAGACGACCCTGGACCCCGGCGACCCTGCCCCGGCGAAAGCCGGGGGCCGGGGTGACGTTCGACCCGCTTCACGTCTTCCCCGCGTCCCCGCTGCCCCGCTATTTTCCCTCATGCCCCGCTTCTTTCAAACCATCGGCTCCGCGTGGGCCTGGTTCTGGATCGCCGTCGTCATCGTCGCGTGGTTTCCGACGATGGTGCTGGTCTTCCTCGTCACGGTCCCTTTCGACCGGGGCCGCTACGTCGTCGGCTGGTGGTTTCGCCGGCTCGGCGTCGCCATGGCCACGGTCAATCCCTACTGGAGCTTTCGCCGCGCCGGCATCCGCGTGGAGAACCCGCGGCATCCCTACGTCATTGTCGCAAACCACGAGTCGTTTGCCGACATCCTGCTCATCAGCCACCTCCCCTTCGAGATGAAATGGCTCTCGAAGGTCGAGATCCTGAAGATTCCGCTGATTGGCTGGATGATGCGGATGGCGGGAGACATCCCGGTCAAGCGTGGATTCGGCCCCAGTGCCGTGGAGGCGATGGAACGCTGCCGCGAGTCGCTGCGGCATCGGGTGTCGGTGACCTTCTTCCCGGAAGGGACCCGATCACCCGACGGCCGAATGCTGCCCTTCAAGGATGGCGCCTTCCGCTTGGCCATCGAGGCCGGTGTGCCGATTCTCCCGCTCGCCGTGGCGGGGACGCGCACCGCCCTCCCCAAGCACGACTGGCGCTTCAGTCGCGCGCGCGCCGTGGTCGAGGTCCTGCCGCCGATCGATACCGCGGGCCTGACGCTCGACGACCTGCCGGCGCTCAAGGAACGGGTACGCACCACGATCGAGACGGCCCGCGACGCCTTGCGGGTCCGGTTGTCCTAGGCGCTACTTCCCGCCCATCTCCTTCTTGACCCGGGCGCGCATCCGCTCGGCGGTCGCCCGCCCCGCCGGCACCTCGGTGGCCACCCACTCCGCGTTCTGAAAGGACGCCGGGTTGGCTGCCGCACGAATCTCCTTCAAGTACGGCTCCACCCTCGCGTAGAGCAGCAACCCTTCCGCGTTGTTCTCCACCAGGAAGTCGCCGTGGATGATGCCGTGGCGGGCCATCCGGTAGACCATCTCCCAGTAGGTGGACACCTGGCGGTAGGCGCGATTCAGCGGGTGGGCGTGATCGAGCACCGCCACCGCCTCCTTCGCGTTCTTCGGCCAGAAGCCATTGGTCAGCGTCGACCGTGCTTCGCGCAGCACCGCTTCACGGCGGAGGTCGTACAGCTTCAGGATGAGGTCGGCGTCGAGATGGTCGGGGGCGTCCTTCATCATGCAGCCGCCGGGTGCGCGCGAAGCGCTTCGGCCACACGGGAGAGCCGGACTCGCGCCTCGGTCGCGACCGAGCGCAGCGCCGGATCCTGATCCATACCCCCCACCGACAGCATCACATCAGGATCGGCGATCCGGATCACCGCGCCACTCCCCTCGGCCTCGACCGTCACGTTGCACGGCAAGAGTAGCCCGGCTTCCGCATAGTGGCTCAGCGCCCGGTGGGCCAGCGTCGGATTGCAGGCGCCAAGGATGGAATAGGGGCGGAACTCCGCGTTGATTTTTTCCTTGAGCGTCGTGTGCACATCGATGCGCGTCAGGACGCCGAACCCTTCGGCCTTGAGCGCCGCCGCCACCAGGTCGAGCGCCTGGTCGTACGGCACCGCGAGCTTGACCTCGAATGCCAGTGCTGCAATCGTCATGTCGCAACTCCCTTCTTGACGTACGTACCCATCAATTCCACCTGCGCGAGCACATGCCCCGCCATGGCCGTCTCCAAGACCGCCTTGGTCGCCGCGCCGAGGTCTGGCAGCACCTTGTCCAGCGCGTAGAGCTTGTGGAAGTAACGGTGCCGCCCGATCGGCGGACAGGGGCCGCCGTACCCGGTGCGCTTCCAGTCGTTGATCCCCTGGCGGGTGCCGGGCGGCAGCTGGTCCGGCCTCACTCCCTCCGGGAGCCCCGCCGCGTCGACAGGAAGGTTGTAGAGCACCCAATGGACGTAGGTCATCTTCGGCGCGGCGGGATCGGGGGCGTCCGGATCATCCACGATCAACGCCAGGCTTCGCGTCCCGTCCGGGAACCCGGCCCACGCGAGAGCCGGTGCCAGATCCTGGCCTTCGCAGGTACAGCGGGTCGGGATCTCGCCGCCGTGAACAAATGTGGTGGAGGAGAGCGTGAGTGTCATACGGTGCTCCTTTCGTTCGCCCCGATCGGCGCGCGGACCGGCACGCCGGCCTTGGCGGGCATCCGATCCATAGCGTACTCCGCCAGCGCGGTGATGGTGAGACTGGGGTTCACGCCCGGATTGGCCGGCATAATGGACCCATCGATGGCGTATAGGCCCGGATAGTTGTGCACCTGCGCGTCGAGGCCGACCACACCCTCGGTTGCGTCCGCGCCGAACGGGCACCCACCGAGAATGTGCGCCGTCATGGGGATGCCAAGCAACCCCTCGTTGATCGATCCGGCTGCGATCCCGCCGGTCTTCTCCGCGAACCGCCGGGTCACCTTCCGGCTGACGTCGATGGCCGACGGGTGGCCGCTCTCCGGATCGGGATGCGAGACCAGTCCGCGCCGGAAGAGGGTGAAGACGCTCCGACCGAACCGGAACCGGAGCCGGGTGTCGTCGGTCTGCATGGCGAGGATGATCGTGGTCCGCTGCGCCCAGCGCGGAAGGAAGTGGGTGCGGGCAAAATCGATTGGCCGGGCAACGACCTGCCACACGGACTGGGCCAGGCGGCTGAGAAACCCTCCCGATTCGATGATCGGACCGGTGAGGAGCCGCATCATCGACGATCCGGGCGAATACCGGACCGGCTCGATGGTCGTGATCGCATCGGCGTAGACGATGGAGGTGATGGCAATCCCCTGCGAATAGTCCGCCTGGTCGTCCCGCGCGATGACGCCGAGCAGCGATTCGTTGTTGGTGCGGACCATGTCGCCGAGCCGCGGGGAGAGGCGGGGCAGGGAGCCGGTCACGTCCCGGCAGCGAAACAGGAGGCGCATCGTCCCGAGCGCGCCGGCGGCGGCGATGACGTTGCGGGTGCGGATCCGCTGCTCGCGCCTGAACAGCAGCGCCGATGACGAGCGGTACACCACTTCATACCGCGCCCCATCGGGTTGTCCCGCCGGCAGCGGAACGATGTCCCGCACCTCGGCCTCCGCCTCCACCTCCGCGCCCCACTTCTCCGCCAGGTAAAGGTAGTTCTTGACCAGCGTGTTCTTCGCGTTGTAGCGGCACCCGACCATGCATCCCCCACAGTGGATGCAGCCGCTCCGCCGGGGACCCTCGCCTCCGAAATAGGGGTCGGGAACTTCCTCCCCCTCGTCATCGGGCACCCCGAAGAAGGTGCCGACCGGTGTCGGCTGCCAGGTGTCGGCGGTCCCGAGCTCTTCCGCAATCTCCTGGAGCAGGATGTCGGCGGGCCAGACGCGAGGGTTGACCGCCACCCCGAGCATCCGGCGTGCGGTGTCGTAGTGCGGCTCGAGGAGCGCCTTCCAGTCGGCGAGGTGGCTCCAGCCCGGGGCGGAAAACATCGCGTCGCCAGGCGCCATCAGGACGTTGGCGTACCCGAGACTGCCGCCACCGACCCCGGATCCATGGAGCACGAAGATGTCGTGGAAGGGGCTGATCTGGAGGATGCCGAAGCACCGGAGCGCCGGGGCCCAGAGCGCCTTGCGGACGTTCCAGTTGGTGCGCGCAAATTCCTCGTCGCGGTAGCGCTTCCCCCGCTCGAGTACCCGCACGCGGTAGCCCTTCTCGGTCAGTCGCAGCGCCGAAACGCTGCCGCCGAAGCCGGAGCCGATGATTACGAAGTCCAGTGCGTCGGACATGTCTGCCTCTCTGCCTATGCACTCCGCGCCGTGCATTTGCTGGCGGCTCAAGCCGCGGCTCGGCTGATGTCGCTGAAGCGACACCCAATATCGTCACCCCGGCGAAAGCCGGGGTCCAGTCTGCTTCCCCTACGGTCTATTGTCCCGCAGTCAACGTATCGAGTCCGTTCAATGTCCGCGTGGCGTTCACGATCTCTCCGATATCCCCGAAATCGACCGCGAGATAGGTTGGTCGCAGCCCGCGCTCGCGTTGGCACGTCTTGGCCCGCTGGAGCAGGGCATCGTACGTGTTCACGATCTCGGCGTTGCTCGGACGCGGAGCCGGTGTCGTCTCGATCCAGTGATTGACCTGGAACAACGTTCCGGAACTGCCGCCGCGGTTCGGCTTGCAGGAAAACTCGTCCGGTGCGTGAAAGGTGTAGGGCGTCTCCTGAAAGCTGCTGAAGGCCGGATGAATCCACGCCACGCCGGGTTTGCCCGACTCGGTGAACACCAGCACCCGTCCGCCGGATAGGATCATGGAGCGCAGGGTGGGCCACGGCGCGATCGGACCGGTATAGACGAACTCCAGGAGACCGCTCGCTTCGAACGCCTCGGCAATCTCCTCCGGGGTCACGTAGTCCTCGATGACGAGGAGGAGGACCTCGCCCGGGTTCACCAGCAGCCAGTTGCGGATGTCCCCGAGCGCCGGCGCCACCAGGTAGGCCCCGAGCTCGCAGAAGCCATGACAGAAGTAGAGCCCCCGGTGTCCTTCGTCGACCCCAACCATGCGGTCGCGAATCCGCTGCGCCGCCTCGAACCCCTCCTCGCCCACCGCGCCAACCAGCTTTTCTCGGGTGGCACCTTCGCCTTCGAGATCGGTCTTGACGCGCGACGCGCCCGGGAATCCGTAGTGGATGTCGATCAGGAGCGCGCGGATTCCGTATTGGAGCTGCCCGGTGAAATCGACAGAGTGGTGCGGAAAGAGCCAGTCGGGAATCTGGGCGTTCGACATCGAGTTGTGGGTGGCTGGGAACGACACCTGGTCGATACGGCGGTCACAGAGTTCGGGCGCACCATTGCAGGCCACGATATCGGCGGCGGCGACTGGAGCCGCCTCCGGACGGGGCCAAAGCAGTATCAGTGCAACCAGCCCGGCGACAAAGCCCACGCCGACCAGTGTCCGGAGCGGCCACTGCCGTCTGCCGGACGCGGCGGACGAGCCGATGCGCTCGGGCACGTTCTCCAGCACCACCCGGAACAGCTCCCGGAGCGCGACGAAGATCAGCAGCAGCCCGCCGAGAACGGCCGCAACGGCGACGACGCTCGATGGCCATATCAGTACGATCGTTCCCGCGGCGGCGGTGCCGAGAATCCAGAACAGGCGGGCGCCCCGGCCCGGTGGCGGTTCCGCGGCAAGGCGAGCCAGCCGTCGCAGTCCCTCGATTGGGTCGGTCTTTTCGTGCAGGGAATTGGCCGCAGCGGCCAGGATCACGCCGGTGCCGGCAAAGGAGTAGACAAATCCCAGGAGCGGGAGGAAGTACTGCCGCCACACCCCGAAGAGCGCGCCGCGAGCGGCAACGTCGTGAGTCACCGCCAGGGCTACCAGCCGCCCCGCCGGAATCACGAGGGCCAGGAGGAGGGCGACCACCACGAGTCCCACGCCGGCCCGCGTCAGGCCCCGACGGCGGTCGGATTCGAGCAGGATGCCCCCGCTGAGCAGCGCGATACCGAGCAGGAAGAGGCCACGCTGGAGCCAGGCCACCTGCGTCAGGACGCGGCGGGCAGTGACGAGGGTCGTGCCGAGCCTGCTCTTCGGCAACCGGGCGACCACCGTCTCGAGCTGTTTCGGGATCTTGGCCGCCAGCTCCGGATTGATCCCGCCGAGGGCACTCTGTACCAGGACCCCGACATCGGGGACCGAGAGCAAGACCTCTTCCCCTGTCTGCGAGAAGAACGCCCGGTGGGTCGACTGGAGCGCGGTCCGTGCGATGGCGCGGAAGGGGGCGCTGCCGACCAAGCCGTCGGCTGTTCCGACGAGGAGCGGTCGCACGGCCGTGAGGTTGGGTCGGCGCTCGATGAGGACGTCGGTGATCTTGTCGGCGACGTAGCCGGACACCCGCTCATCGCCGAGGCTCGAGGCCACCCGGTTGGCGAAGTCCTCGGCGCTGAACAGGCCGTGGCTGATGTCCATCAGGACGGCGCTCAGGAAGAGGAGCACCAATCCGACGAGGCCCATCAGCCGGGCGCCCATGACCTAGAGGATCCGTTTCCCGAAGGCCGACTCGAGCAATTCCACGGCGAGTACCGCCGATCGGTTCCGTTCGTCGAGGATCGGATTGACCTCCACCACTTCGAGCGAGGTCATCCGCTTCGACGCCGATATCAGTTCCATGATGGTGTGCGCCTCCCGGTAGTCGAGCCCCCCCTTGACCGGGGTCCCGACGCCGGGCGCCAAAGTCGGATCGACGGCGTCGAGGTCGAAACTCACGTGGAGCAAGTCCGTCCCGGCGGTGACCCGGGCCAGCGCGTCGCTCATGACGGCGTGGACACCGTCGCGATCGATCTCCGACATCGTGTAGACCCGGATCCCGAGTTCGGCCAGGTGGCGCCGCTCTCCGTCTTCCAGGCTCCGGATGCCGACCAGCGCGGTATGCTGCGGGTCGATCTTCGGCCAGGCTCCGCCGACGGCGGAGAGTTCCTTGGGCCCGAGGCCAAAGAGCGCGGCGAGCGGCATTCCATGGATGTTGCCGGAAGGAGACGTCTTCGGCACGTGGATGTCGCTGTGGGCGTCGATCCAGAGGAGTCCGAGTTTCTTCTTCTTCTTGCGGGCGTAGGATGCGACACCGGAAATCGTGCCGACCGCAATCGAGTGGTCGCCACCCAGCACCAGGGGGAATCGCTTGCGCTCGAGGATCCGCTCGACCGCCTTGGCGAGGAGCCCGGAAGCGCGGGCAATCTCCCCCAGGTACCGGGCGTGCCGACTCCCGAAGGAAGTCTCTTCCATGTTCTTGATGTCGAGGTCGCCACCGTCAACGACGCGGTGGCCGCGGGCGGCGAGGGCGGGACCAACGCCTGCGATCCGGAGCGCGGAGGGACCCATGTCCACGCCGCGCCGACCGGAACCGAGGTCCATCGGGACGCCGAGCAGTTCGATATTCATGGCACTACGCTACCCACAACGGCGAGGGGCCGCAACGTGGGAGCGGGCGCTACCGGGCGAGCATTACACGCGCCTCTTCCTCCATGCGCAGCAGCCGGGTGTAGTAGTCCGGCAACTCCATCAGGTGGGCGAGTGCAATCTTGCCGGTGAGCACCAGGTCGTCGTTGGTCACGTTGGTGACGACGTTTCGAATCCCGTGCTCCAGCTCGACCTCCAGCCCCATGCGGAACTGCTCCACGTCGACGTCGGTCCACTTGATGCCGATCTGATCGCCGACCCGCCGGGCCTCTTCCGCCGTAAATGTCCGCTGGCTGACCATGAGTAGCCTCCTCGTAACACTCCAAGGATGGCGAGGTCGCCATGAAGCGGCGGTGAAGCCGGTGGGAGAATCCCTTGGCCTGTCAGGAGTTGAGGTGGGGGAAGTACCGCTCGGCGAGCACCCGGAGGTGATGCCGTTCGTGGCCAGCCAGGATCCAGACCAGTGCTCGTGCTGAAACAGGATGGCCGCCGGCTGAGCCGATCCGGAGCCACGCCTCGGCATCGAAGGAGCGCGCGAGGGCGATGCTCGCCTCCCGAACGGCGCGAAACTCGGCGGCGACATCGGCCATGGGCCGGCTCTCGAATCTCGCGAGAGGAACCCAGGCGTTTTCGTCGAACCCAGCAAGGTCGACGGTGTCGCCCCGGCCAATCCGAAGCGCCCGGTAGGAGAAGACCCGTTCGGCATCGGACAGGTGTCCAAAGACTTCCCGGATGCTCCACTTCCCTTCAGCGTACCTGAACCCGGCCTGTTTGTCTGAAATACCTGCCAACACGGCAGCCGTGGAGTCTCGCTGTTCGCGAAGCATGGCCAGGAGGTCGCCGTCGGGCACTTCCTTGACGTATGGCTGATAATAGGAGTTGTACTCCGAGTCGGCGGGGCGGGCGGGGGAGGAGCTGGGCACGGGAGCCTCCGGAACGGGACGATGGAGAGGCGGGTGGGCTCTCGCGAATCCCCCGCTCGAGGCGCAATATAGGCGTTGGTCGGCCCGCAACCGAAGTGCTGGTTTCCGTTTACGGAGACTCACGTCTCCAAGTTGCTCACCGAGTTCATCGGCACCTTCTTCCTGGTGCTGACCGTCGGCCTCACCGTTCTCAGCGGCAATCCGTTCCCACCGCTCGCCATCGGTTGCTCGCTGATGATCATGGTGTACATGGGTGGCCACATCTCTGGTGGGCACTACAATCCCGCCGTGTCGCTGGCGGCCTTCCTCCGAGGAAAACTGGACCGGAAAGACCTCCTCCCCTACTGGGGTGCGCAGCTCCTGGGCGCCATCGCCGCATCGCACGGCGTCTTGCTGGTCATGGGCACACGCTGGTCGTGACTCCGTCGGCGGAACATGCGCTGATTCATTCGCTGGTGCTCAAGTTCCTCTTTACCTTCGCGCTGGCACTCGTGGTCCTCAATACCGCCACGGCCACCACCACAAAGGGCAACTCGTTCTACGGTCTGGCCATCGGCTTCACGGTCGTCGTCGGCGCGTATGCGGCGGGTCCGATTTCCGGTGGCGCCTTCAACCCGGCCGTCGGCCTGGGCCCAACCATCACCGACATGATCTTCGCCGGCGGCTCCTTCGGCCAGACATGGATCTATCTCGTGGCCCCCCTCCTCGGCGGATGGGCCGCGGCGGCGGTGTACAAGATCCAGAATCCGGGCGACTGACCCTCACCCCTCATTCCTCCCCAACCCCGCCGGCGCCGTCACCCGTCCGACCGCGCCGGCGAGCGCCAACAGCGTGAGCAGGTAGGGAAACATCAGGAAGAACTGGTACGGTACCTCGAACCCGGCGGCCTGCAGCGCAAACTGCAGCGCCGTCGCCAGTCCGAAGAGCAGCGCCGCCAGCCCTGCTCCCACCGGATTCCACCGCCCAAGCACCACGATGGCAATCGCGATGAATCCGCGCCCGGCCGTCATCCGCTCCGTGAACGTCCCGACCTGCGCCAGCACCAGCGTGGCACCGGCCAGTCCCGCAAATGCGCCTCCGATCAGTACCGCAACCATCCGTGTGGCACGCACCGACACGCCGGCCGCCCGGGCGGCCACCGGATCCTCGCCCCCGGCGCGAAGCTGCAGGCCAAAGCGGGTGCGGAAGAGAAACGCCCAGGTAAGCGGTATCAGTCCGATGGCCAGGTAGGTGGTGACCGGATAGGCAAAGAGCGCTGGCCCAACGACCGGCGTATCCACCAGGATCGGGATCGGCAGCAGGGGTAACGTCGGCAGTGACAGCCCGACCCCCGCCGGCCCGTAGAACTGACGGTAGATCGTCCCGGTCATCCCCACGCTTGCCAGCGTCACCGCCGTTCCGGTGATGATCTGGTCGGCGCCGGCCCCTATGGCCACCGCCGCGAAGAGCGCCGCCACCAGCAGCCCGGCCAGAATGCCAACCCCGAGTCCCGCCACCGGGCCCGCGAGCGTGGCGCCGATTGCCCCTCCCAGCGCGCCGAAGAGCATCGCCCCTTCGACCCCCAGGTTGACCACCCCCGATCGCTCGGCAACCGTCTCTCCGGTGGCGGCCAGCGCCAGTGGGGTGGCGATGCCCACCGCCGCCACCAGCACATCCGCCGCCACCGCCACATGGTCGATCATGCGGCGCCATCCCCCAGACGGGCCTCTATCTGTCGCCGCCCGCCGCGGCGCGCCACCGCATCACCCACCAGCAATATCAGGATGATCACTCCCTCCACCACATACACCGCCACCGCCGGGATCCCCGCGTCGCGCTGCATCGCCCCGGCCCCCGCCTCCAGTGCGGCGAACACGATGCCGGTCAGCACAATGGCCGACGGCCGGAGTCGCGCCAGCAGCGCGACGCCGATGGCGGTGAACCCGTAGCCCGGGGAGAGGTTCTGGTAAAGCGCATACGACACCCCACTCACCTCGAACGCCCCCGCCAGCCCCGCCAGCGCCCCCGAACCGAACAGCGCCACCGCGATCATCCGGCCCGCGCGCACTCGCCCGCTCACCTCCGCAGCCCTCGGTCCCTCGCCTAGTGCGCGCAACCGGAACCCCCACCAGGTGCGCGCGAAGATCCAGGCCAGCAGCGCCGCGATCACCAGCGCAACGGCAAACCCGGCGTGCAGCCGCGTCCCCGGCAACATCGGCAACCGTGCCGCCTCCACGATCGGTGCGCTCTGCGGGTAGACGCCGCCCGGCTCCTGCATCGGCCCCTGCACCATCCAGCTCACCAGTGCCTCGGCCACGAAGTTGAGCAGAAGCGTACTGATCACTTCGAGCACCCCAAACCGGAGTTTGAGCACCACCGGAAGGATCATCCACACCGCACCGCCGGCAATGCCCGCCAACGCCACCATCGGCAACGCGATCCATGCCGGCCACGCTCCCGCATGTACTCCCGCCCAGGTGGCGGCGATCGCCCCGGCGTAGAACTGGCCTTCGGCGCCGATGTTGAGCGCGCCACCGCGCAGCGCCAGCGCAAACCCCAGTCCGATCAGGATCAGCGGCACGGCGCGGAGCAGCGTGGCCCCCGTGAACGCGCGCCACGACCCGAACGCGCCGTTCCAGAGCGCGGCGAGCGCGGCGCCGGCGTCATATCCCGCCAACTGCAAGCCCGCGGCAAGCACCAAGAGCCCGGCCGCCAGCGCCACAGCGCCGGTCGCCAGTGCGCGGAGATTATCTCTCATGCCGCGCCCCCGGCCGCAGCATCATGTCGCCCAAGTGCCGACGATCGACCCCCGGCGGTGCCTCGGCGATGAAGCCGTTGGCCGCCACCAGGATCCGGTCGCCCAGTTCCAGCACCTCATCGAGATCGTTCGAGTAGATCAGCACCGCTGCGCCAGGTGAGGCCGCCGCGCGCAGCTGCGCATGTACATCCGCCGCCGCCTGCAGGTCGAGCCCGCGGGTCGGGTTCTCCGCCACCAATACCCGCGGGCGCCGTTCGAGCGCCCGCGCAATCAGGAGCTTCTGCTGGTTCCCGCCACTCAGGCTCGCCGCCAGGGCCGCCGGCCCGTTGGCCCGGATGTCGAACAACGCCAGGAGTTCTTCCGTCCGGCTCCCAGCCGCCGACCAGTCCACGCGCCCGAATCGGCGCCCCCGGATCCAGGGCGCCTCGCGACCAACGCCGAGCACGACGTTTTCGGTCAGCGTCAACGGCGGGATGAGCCCCTCGGTTGTACGGTCTTCCGGGACGAAGGCAATCGGCCGCGAGACTTCCAGCAACCCGCGGAACGGCCGGTGGAGGCCGGCCACTGCGCGGAGCAGCTCGCGCTGGCCGCTTCCTTCCACGCCCGCCACCGCCACCAGCTCGCCACCGCGGATTACGAACGAGGCATTCCGCAGCCCGACCCCGGACTCCCCCTTTACCTCCAGACCCTCGCACTGGACCAGGACCGCACCATCGACCACTCGTCGCGTGCGTGGGGCGACGGCGAGCGCGCCCCCGATCATCGCCGTGGTGAGCGAGTCCGCGGTTACTTCCGACCGTGGCGCCGCGAGGGTGACCACACCCCGCCGCAGCACCGTGACCCGGTCGGCGACGGCCAGCGCCTCGTCCAGCTTATGGGCGATCAGCACCACCGCCCCACCTGCCGCCGCGAACTCACGCACGAACCGGAACAGCTCATCGGCCTCGGCGGGGGCCAGCACCGCCGTCGGCTCGTCGAGCAGGACGATGCGCGCATCGGACGCCAGCGCCTTCACGATCTCGAGGCGCTGCTTGAGGGCAATCGACAATTCACCGGCGGGCTGGCGGGGATCGAGGTGGAGGGCGAGACGCGCGGTGAGTTCTGCGGTGCGCCGCCGGAGCCGAGCCGGCGCAACGGGCCACCCGGCAGCGAGCGCAATATTCTCCATGACCGAGAGCGCGGGCACTGCCGACGAGTGCTGGTGCACCATCCCGATGCCGTGCCGCCGCGCGTCGCGCGGGGAGCGGAACTGGACCGGCATCCCATCTACGGCCACGGTTCCCGCGTCCGGACGCAGCAACCCGTCGGCGATGTGCATCAGGGTGGACTTGCCGGCGCCGTTCTCCCCCAGGACCGCGTGGACCTCGCCGGCATGGATCGTAAGATCAACTCCAGCGAGGGCTCGAACGGAGCCGAACGATTTGGAGATGCCGGAGAGCGTCACTGGCATGTGCACATCAGGTGCAGATGGGCGTTCCCCCTCTCCATATCATGGAGAGGGGGACAGGGGGTGAGGTGAGATGACGGCGGCCTGGCACCATCCGGTCCTTACCGTGAAGAGCGGGACAGGGGATGCGTAGAGGCAGCGAGACAGCGGAGCAGTGACAACATGGACCCCGGCTTTCGCCGGGGTGACGGGAGGGGCCTTCCCCGCGTCCCCGCCTCGTCCCTACATCCCCGTCGGATGCCGGTGAAACTCCCACGGCAATTCGAACCGGAGCCCGAGGTGCTGCGCCAGCGCCTGGACCCCGACCTGCTCGGTGGCGTAGTGTCCGGCGTAGATCACGTTGATGCCGAGTTCCATGGCGTCGAAATAGGTGTGGTGAGGGCCTTCGCCGGTGATCAGCGTGTCGATGCCGGCGGCGATCGCCTCGGCAATAAACCCGCCGCCACTTCCGGTCACGATGCCGACGCGGTGCGTGGTGTCCGGGCCACCGGCAATCAGTCGGGCAGTGGCGGTCAGTTGCCCTTCGATGCGGCGGACCAGTTCCTGCCGCGGCAGCGCCAGTGCACCGTAGACGCCGAGCCGCTGGCCCCGATACTCACCGAACCACCCCTCCAGTTCGACCTCCAGACGGCGGGCCAGCACGATGTTGTTCCCGACGTCGGGGTGCAGGTCGAGGGGGATGTGCGCGGAGTAGAGGGCGATGTTCCGGTCGAAGAGCGCCCGCACCCGCCGGTGCCTGCGTCCAGTGAGCGGCACATTGCCGTCCCAGAGCAGCCCGTGGTGCACCAGCAACAGGGTGCCGCCGGGACTGGCAGCCGACGCGGCGTTCTCGATCGCCTCCAGCGACGCATCGACCGCCGCGACGATCCGGTCCACTGTGCCGCCATTCTCCACCTGCAGTCCATTGACGGCATTCCCCTCGTCCGGGATGTCGGCAACGCGGAGGTAGGTATCGAGGTACTCGGTGACCTCGGTGAGTGGCACGGCATGTTCGCTCATGGGCCATCCTGCTTTCGGATGCTGTCTTCGGCGACGCGGATGCGCTCGGCAAGGGCGGCTGGTACCAGGGAATCGAGCGCAGGATTGGAGACGTACCGCACCACACCGCTCGCCAGCCCGAAGGACTCGACCCTCGGCGTAAACGTACCCGCCTGGACCTCGCGCGCCACCAGCAGCAGCGCCCGGGGAAGGTCGATCACCGCGGATCCGAGAACGCGGTTCGGGGCCAGCGCCACCTGGTCGGCGTTGGCGCCGAAGAGATACACGCCGGGAGCCTCCTTCGCCGCCTGGAAGACCCCGATGGCGGCGGCGTCGGCGTTGTGGTGCAGCATGTCCGCGCCCACGCGAATCAGCGCTCGCGCCGCCTCGCGCCCCAGCGCGGCATCATCCCAGTTGTTGAGGTAGGTCGTCCGGCCCTGGACTCCCGGATTGACCGCGCGCGCCCCGGCCATCCATGCCTCCGAGGCCTCGCGCACCGGCGGCAGCTCCACCCCGCCCACGAACCCGATCACCCCGCTCTTCGTCAACCCACCGGCCACCATCCCCGCGAGATAACTCGCCTCGTACAGCCGGAAGATCAGCGGAGCGACGTTCCCCCGCGCCCGCTCCCCCGACGTGATGATGAACACCACGGCGGGGAAGTCGGCAGCGACCCGCTCGGCCGGGCCCTGGAATTCGAACCCATGCCCGAAGACCAGGTTGTAGCCCTGCGCCGCATAGGTCCGCAGCGCCTCCTCCTGCTCGGCGGGGGTCCGTGCCTCGACATGACTGACCGGCACGCCGAGCGAATCGTGGATGCGCCCCAGCCCGGTGTACGCACCGGAGTTCCACGCAGCGTCGGCAATGGAGCCGGGTGTGACAAGTGCCACACGGAACGGCGCCGGCGCCTCCCGTGTGGCACACCCGGCCAGCAGCGCGCCGGCCAGCACCCAACCCAGTGCGCCGCGCGCCATCACTCCTCGGAGCCGAGCTCCAGATTCGGCTTGGATTCCGGCTCCCGGACCGACCCCATCTTGATCGAACCGTTCACGCTGCCTCCCTCGAGCACCACCACGCGCCGGGTGAACACGTCGCCCTGGACTTCGGCGGTCGCCTGCACCTCGACCCGGTCGGTGGCGTGGATATTTCCCTCCACCCGACCACCGATCACCGCCTCGGCAGTGTGAACGTCCCCCTGTACCAGCGCGCCCGGCGCGATCAGCGCCTGGGTGTTGGCGCGGATCGTTCCTTTGACTTTCCCTTCGATTTTCACGACGCCCTCGGTCGCGAGGTCGCCGGTGACCGTCAGGTCCTTCGCGATGATGGACAGCGAAGTGTGGTCGGTCCGCCGGCGCATCTGGTTCACTTCGGGGTCGCGCGGCGTGTTTGAGAAGATGGCCATTAGCGGGAGTCCTCGTTCACCATGGTGAGGGGATCGATCGTTTCATCGCCCCGACGAATTTCGAGATGTAAATGGGGCGCGGTCGAGCGCCCGGTGTTACCGGAGAGCCCGATGACTTCCCCCGCGCTGACGACCTGGCCGGCAGTCACCAGTGACCGCGACAGATGGCCGTACTTCGACGCATAGGCGTCGGGGTGGCTCAGCAGGATGAAGAGGCCGTATTCCGGATCGTTGCCGCTGTCCAGCACCGTGCCGCCCCCGACGGCGCGCACCGGCGTGCCGATGGTCAGGGCCAGATCGAGTCCGGTGTGGGCCTCTTCCGATCCGCCGGCGGGCACCATTCCGCGGGTGATGTATCCCGCGGCATCCAGCGGCCAGCGATGCGGCAGCGTCGGTCCGGTCGCCGATGTGACGCGCGGCCCAGGGGCCGCCGCGTTGACCGGGGGCGCGAGGGGCAGCGAGTACGCCAGCGCGATCGGATCGGGCACAATGTCCGCGCCAAGCATTTCCCGGAGCCGACCGTAGCGCCGCTCCGCACTGTCGAGCGCCGCAGCGAGGTCGCGCACCTTGGCCGTTTCCCCCTCGAGCCGCGCGATGTCCTCGCGGAGCCGAGGGACGCTCACCGCCGCCTTGAGGAGGGGGGCGTACCACGCCCCGAGGACGACCGCGCCGACGAGCAGCACAGTCCCGACCCCGGCGAGGATGCGGAACAGCCAGATCGGCATCCGGTAGGTGCGTGAGTTCACTTCCCCGTCGCGGTGCACCATCACCGTGATCTGGGGGCGCGGCGTCTTCATCCCTCGAACGGGGTGCCGAGGATGAGTTCCAGCAGGCGGGCCAGATCGTCGTTCGAGTAATAACTCAGCTGAACGATGCCGCGGCCCTTCCGCCGCTGCGTGACCCGGACGTCGGTGCCGAGGTGTTTGCGGAGTGCATCCTCGACCCGCTGCGCCTCGGTGCTGACGGGACCGGGCTCGGTGCGCTTGGTCCTCGGCCGCTTGGCGGCCTCCGGGCCCTGGCGGACTCGCGCCTCCATTTCCCGCACCGACCAGCCGTCCGCCACCGCCTGGCGCGCCAGCTTCACGATCAGCTTGGCGTCGGTGAGGCCGAGCAGCGCGCGGGCGTGGCCGGCGGAAAGCGCGGCGTGGTCGACCAGGTCGCGCACCGCCTCGGGCAGCGCCAGCAGGCGGAGAAGATTGGCGACGGTGGACCGGTCGCGTCCGACGAGCCGTGCGACTTCTGTCTGCGCCACGCCGAACTGTTCCTGCAGACGCTGATAGCCAAGCGCCTCGTCGATGGGCGAGAGGTTGTCGCGCTGCAGGTTCTCGATCAGCGCCAGTGTCAGGAGCGTCTTGTCGTCCGCTTCCTTGATGACGGCGGGAATGCGGGTCCATCCGAGGCGCTGGACCGCGCGCCAGCGGCGCTCACCGGCAATCAACTCGTAGTGGGAACCCTGCGGGCGCACGACCACCGGCTGCAGCAGGCCGGACGCCTGGATGCTGGCCACCAGCTCCTTCAGCGGTTCCTCGTCCACGCGAGAGCGGGGCTGGAACGGGTTCGGACGGATGGCGGTCACGGGCAGCTCGCGAAGCGACCCCTCCTTTTCGGCCTGCTCCTTGGAGACCGGGCCCAGCAGTGCCTCGAGGCCGCGGCCGAGACGACGGGCTTCAGTCACGATTCCACCCCTTGCGCCGTTCCGGCGTCGACACGGCGCAGCAGTTCCTGCGCGACCGAGAGATAGCTCTTCGCTCCCACCGACTGCACATCATAGAGCAGGATCGGCTTGCCGAAGCTTGGCGCCTCGGCGAGCCGGACGTTGCGGGGTATGACGGTGCGGAAGACACCCGGACCGAAATATTCGCGCGCGTCGTTCGCCACCTGGCGCGCCAGATTGATGCGAGTGTCGAACATCGTCAGCAGCACACCGTCGATGGCGAGCCCCGGATTGAAGTTCTGCTGCACCAGCCGAATGGTGTTGAGCAGCTGGGAGATGCCCTCGAGCGCGTAGTACTCGCACTGGATGGGAATGATCACGGCGTTCGCTGCGGTCAGCACGTTCAGCGTCAGGAGGCCGAGCGACGGGGGGCAGTCGATCAGGATGTAGTCGTAGTCGTCGAGCACCGGCTCGAGCGCGCGCCGGAGCGCCGTCTCGCGCTGCGGCCGATCGACCAGCTCGAGTTCCGCACCGACGAGATCCTGCGTGGCCGGCAGGATGTGGAGGAAGGGCAGGGTGTCATCGTGAAGAATGATGTCGCGCGCAGGGCGCTCGTCGATCACCGCGTCGTACAACGAGAGGCGCACCTGATCACGATGCACGCCGACGCCGCTCGATGCGTTCCCCTGCGGGTCGGCGTCGATCAGCAACGTGCGCTTCTCGGCAATCGCAAGCGAGGCGGCGAGGTTGACCGCTGTCGTCGTCTTGCCGACGCCGCCCTTCTGATTGGCGATCGCGATGACTCTGGCCATGAGCGGTGTGAGCGCCTGGGTCGAGGGGGTAAGGTCAGGGAGGACAGGAATATAGACGATTATCCGGACATCGGCGACCCGGAGTTCGGTTTGGCAGTCCTTAACTCACGCGAAGGCACGAAGACGCGAAGAAGAAACCAGACAATAGTCGTATAAACTACTGATATACAACAAGTTATGAACCTGCAATATACGAGACCCCCCCGGACGGGCAATGCGAAACCGAGCGGCCATCCCGGTGTTTCACGTGAAACGCTAGGACTGGGCTTGGTGTTGTTTCACGTGAAACGGGTGGGATGGTGAAGCGTGGCCCTTCGCGGCTTCGCGCCTTCGCGTGCCTACCCGGTCTTGGATCTAGGTCCGCTGCCGGAGCACGGCGAAGGCGAGGTTCTGCAGGTCGGCCGGAGAGACGCCTGGCACCCGCCCCGCCTGGCCGATCGAGGTAGGCTGGACGGCAGTGAGCTTTTCGCGTGCCTCCCAGGAAATCGTCTTGATGGCGTGGTACTCGAGGGCCACGGGAAGTGGCACATCATCCAGCTCCGCGAGTCGCGCGGCGGCGTCCCGCTCCCTGATCAGGTAGCCCTCGTACTTGATCTCGATATCGGCCCACTCGGCAAATTCCGGAGCGGTATCGCTTCCCATTGCTGACAGGAGGGAAGCAAGCGCCACACCGGGTCGGCGGCAGAGATCCCTGAGTCGAGCCGGCTCCCCGATCGGAGATTCCCCGGCCGCCGCCAGAATCGGGTTAGCCGCCTCAGGGGAGATGGCCGTCTCGACGGCCTGTCGAGACGCACCTGCCTCCCCCTC
Organism: uncultured Gemmatimonadales bacterium; assembly: GCA_963705985.1. Taxonomy (GTDB): domain Bacteria; phylum Gemmatimonadota; class Gemmatimonadetes; order Gemmatimonadales; family GWC2-71-9; genus SPDF01. The sequence continues at coordinate 303,624 of CAVPLK010000004.1, forward strand.
CAGTCGCTCTTCGGCAATTCGAATCTCCCGTTCGTTCAGGAGTCCCAACCCCCGGGCGAGCGGGTAGAGCCGTCGGAGCGCGTTGTCCTGCCGGAGCAGGATCCGAAACTCCGCCCGACTGGTAAAGAGGCGATACGGCTCATCCACCCCGCGGTGGACCAGGTCGTCCACCAGCACCCCCGTCATCCCCTCGTCACGGGAGAGAACGACGGGCTCCCTCCCCTGCGTCTGGAGCGCTGCGTTCAACCCCGCGATCGCCCCTTGCCCCGCGGCCTCTTCGTATCCGGTGGTTCCGTTTACCTGTCCGGCGAAGAAGAGCCCCGGCAGCGCCCGTGATTCCAGCGTCGGGTGCAGCTGGGTCGGGGGGAAGTAGTCGTATTCGATGGCGTAGCCCGGCCGGGTCATCTCGACCGATTCGAGTCCGGGCACCGCCCGCAGGAAAGCGAGTTGGACCCGAGCGGGAAGTGAGGTCGAGAGTCCGTTCACATACAGCTCGGCGGTTCCCAGCCCCTCCGGCTCGAGAAAGACCTGGTGCCGAACCACATCCGGGAAGCGAACGACCTTGTCCTCCACCGATGGACAGTACCGTGGCCCGCGTCCGCTGATCGCCCCGCCATAGAGTGCCGATTCCTGGAGGTGCCGCTGGATAATCTCCTTCACCTCGGCACCAGCCCAAGCCAGGTAGCAGGGCAACTGCTCCGGATGCTCGGCCCGCTCATACTGGCTGAACCAGTAGCCCACCGGGTCGCCGTCCTGCCGGGTGAGTTTGGAGAAATCGACCGTCCGACCATCGATTCTCGGTGGGGTTCCAGTCTTGAAGCGTTCTCTTGTAATCCCTTGGGCAGCAATTGCTTGCGAGATTTCCACTGCGGGGGATTCCCCGGCTCGACCGGCCGGAATCTGGGGGTCCAGGCCGAGGTGGATCGCGCCGCGCAGGAAGGTGCCAGTCGTAAGAACGACGGCCCGGGCCTCGACTGTGAGCCCCTCGATCGTCACCACCCCTCTCACTCGGCCTCCGCGGATCACGAACGATGCGGCCGTGCCCTGCGCGAACTGGATATTGGGCCTCGCCTCGAGTATCTGGCGCACCGCACGGCGATAGAGCGCCCGATCGCACTGGGCCCGCGGGGACCAGACGGCGGGCCCCTTGGAGCGGTTCAGCATCCGGAACTGAATGCGAGACAGATCGGTCGCGCGGGCCATCACGCCGCCAAGGGCATCGACCTCGCGCACCACGGTCCCCTTGGCAATGCCGCCGATGGCGGGATTGCACGACATCTGCCCGATAGTCTCGAGATTCTGTGTCAGCAGCAGGGTGCGTGCGCCGGCCCGCGAGGCGAGCGCGGCCGCTTCCGCGCCGGCGTGGCCGCCGCCGATGACAATGACATCGTAGAGCATGGGGGAAAATAGGTGGGGAAGCGGGAAAGCGGGGATCCAGCGTGGGGCGGGCCTATGCCCGCCCTTGGGATCCGCGCAGTCGACATCAGTTTCAGCTGGAACGGCGCGTGAGCTCCGCCCATTCTGCCCTGCGGGCCCGCTGCAGCCGGGCCACGCTGCCCGGCCTCCCTACCCCGTCCGGATCCAGCGCAGCATTTCCACCAGCGAGGGACGCTTGCCGTACATGAGGATTCCCACCCGATAGATCCGCCCCGCCACCCAGGCAATGGCCACAACGCCAAGCGCCGTGAGCCCACCGGACGCGAGCACCTCGGTGAGCGGAAGGGGGCTGAGGGAGTAGCGCACCGGTGTCACGAACGGCGCGAAGAGGGGAATCAGGCTCATCGTTCGGGCCAGCGTCCCATTCGGCTCGTCGAGCAGTCCGAACATCAGCATCAGCCCGACGACGATGCAGAGGGTGATCGGCATCGCCGCCTGCTGGGCCTCTTGCTGCGTGCTGACGGTGGCGGCCACCGCAGCATACGCCGCCGAGTAGAGGAAGAAGCCCAGCACAAAGAATGACAGGTACACGGCGAGCAGGCCCCCGCTGATTGCGGGGATCGGCATGCTCATGGCATCCGATGGGGAGGCGCCGAGGAGACCCGCGATGGCCACGCGCTGCGAGGTCAACACCTTGGCGGTGCCGGTCCAGATCCCGAGCTGGAGCAGCGCCACCGATCCGACCCCGAGCACCTTGCCGAGCATCAGCTCGAACGGGCTGAGGCTGGAGACAAGGATCTCCATGATCCGGTTGCTCTTCTCTTCAACCACCGACCCCATCACCTGGATTCCGTACACAATGAGGGCAAAATAGAGGAGGAACGACATCACGTACGCGAGCATGAACGACGATTCGCCGCTCTCACCGCTGGCCTGCCCGTTGCTGACGCGCGAAGTCTCGAGCGATACCGGCGCGGTGGCGGCGGCCAGGACGGACACATCGACCCCCGCCCGTGAGAGTCGCTCGGCAACCACCGCCTGGCGGAGAATGCGCTGCAGGTCGCCCATTTCCGACAAGCTTCCGACGTTGCTGCCGTAGTAGTGCAGCCGGCCGGTCTCGACGACCGAATCCGCCACCAGGACGACGCCCACCAGCTGGTCGGGGCCGGCCTCCTTGAGGCCGAGATGCAGGATCAGGGTATCGAGTGGAGCGGCGCTGCCGTCTGTTGCGTGGACCGTCATCACCTGATAGCGAGGCGGCGCATCCGCCCCGGTGCCGCGCCGGGCTCCCGCCAGCGCCTCGGCGACGCGTGACCCGAACGCCCCGCCCGCCGCATCGAGCACCACGACTCGCTTGGGTGCCCGGTCGCGGGACTCGAGCAGCATCGGGAGGACAAAGAGCATACCCATCAGAACCGGGCCGAGCACGGTGCTGATGACGAAAGCGCGGGTCCGGACGCGGACCATGAATTCGCGCCGGATGACGGCGATGAGTTTACGCATGGGCCGTCTCCCGGGCCGGGGCGGTGGCGGCCTGCTGCCCAACCTTGGCAATGAAGATCGACTGCAGCGATGGTTCCGCGACCTCGAATCGACTCAATCCAACCCCCGCATCCATCAGGGCCCGGAGCAGCCGGTCCGGATTGGCCCCTACGGCCAGCTCCACCTCGGCCGTGGCCCCTGAGTCGTCGGCGTGCGTGACCAGCGTCCGGTCGGCCAGGGTGGGGCCGGCCTTGGCGGCATCGTGCGAAAACGAGAGGAACACATGGCGACTGCCCCCCTCCGCCTTGATGTCGGCAATCCGGCCGTCGACCAGCTTTTCTCCTCGGGCGATGATGACAATCCGGTCGCACATCCGCTCGGCCTGCTCCATGATGTGGGTGGAAAAGAGGACTGTCCGGCCCGACCGGGCGATCTCCACCACCACGTCCTTCATCACCTGCAGGTTGACCGGGTCGAGTCCGCTGAACGGTTCGTCGAGGATGACCAGGTCGGGATCGTGCAGCAGGGTGCCGATGAACTGGACCTTCTGCTGCATGCCCTTGGAGAGCTCCTGCACCTTCCGCCTGCCCCAGTCGCCAAGCCCGAGCCGGTCCAGCCACCTGAGCGCACGGGCACGGGCATCAGGACGGCGGAGGCCCTTGGCTTCCCCCAGGAAGATCAGGTGTTCCACCACCTCCATCTTCGGATACAGGCCGCGCTCTTCGGGGAGGAAGCCGATCCTGGCGGAGAGATCCCGACCCGTCCCCGGTCCGCCGAAGAGGGTCACCCGACCCTCGTCCGGTTCGATGATATGCATGATCATGCGGATGGTGGTGGACTTCCCGGCACCGTTCGGACCGAGGAGGCCGAACACCCCGCCCGCAGGCACGCAGAGGGAGAGCGAGTCCACGGCGGTGTGGCCGGCGAATCGTTTGGTGATACGGTCCACGGAGACGACAGCGTCAGTCATCGGCGCCAACCTGAATTGTTGGGAGGGAGAGGAGTGGTCGAGGATGAATAAGAGAGGGTCGGGGGCAGGATGGCAAGAGAGCCGGGGCCGAGGTCCGGGGTTCTCCGTTCCTCTGGCATGATCAAAATCGGTTTTGTATGTTCGCCGTATGCCCTACACCATCCGGATTGATCGCACGCTTTGCTGCGGGTACGGTGACTGCGTGGGCCTGGCGCCGGAGGTCTTCGCTCAGGACGGGGAGAACATCTCCGTCGTGCTGGACCCCGAGGGGGCGGAGGACGAGATGGTGCTCGACGCCGCCCGCGCCTGTCCGGTAGACGCCATCACCCTCGTCGACGAACACGGCGACCAGGCCTGGCCCTCCTAGAACGGACGAAGGACCGAGGGCAGGAGTTTCTGCCTCGGTCCTTCCGGTTCTGCCTGTCAGGTCGTTGGTTCTACCCCGTCACCTCCGCGAGCTGCCTCATCCCCCGCACCTCGGTTTCGGGAATCAGCTTGTTCTTGACGGTGGCCCGTACCCCGAACTTGAGCGTCTTCCGCAGGTACTCCTCGCGGGTCCCCTCCGTCACCCCGTCCTCATAGCAGCCGGCGTCGTGCAGCAGCACCCCCTTGGGGGTCACGGAATCGAAGCGCCCGACCCAGAGCTCGGCGTCCGTTTCCAGCACCACGGTGATCCCGTGCAGATCGTGGTGCCCGGGATGAAAGACGTGGCCGCTCACGCGCGGACAGAGTTGCTGCAGTAGGTGTCGAACGCCTTGGTCAAATCGGCGGCGATGGCCCCCGGACTCCGTCCCTCGATCTGGTGCCGGTGGACAAAGTGCACCACCTCGCCGTCACGGAGCAGGGCCATCGACGGCGAGCTCGGCTGGTACTCGCCGAAGTAGCTCCGGGCCCGGGCCACGGCGTCGAGGTCCTGCCCGGCAAAGACGGTGACGGTCCGGTCCGGCAGGACTCCGTGTCCGAGGGCCATCTTCACCGCCGGGCGCGCGTTGCCGGCCGCGCAGCCGCAGACCGAGTTCACGAAGATGAGCGTGGTGCCGGTGGTGCTGCCGATGGCGGCGTCCACGTCGGCCACCGTGCGCAGCTCCGCGGCGCCCATCTCGGTCATCTCGGCCCGCATCGGGGCCACGAGGGATTCAGGATACGGCATGTATGCAGTTCTCCAGGGTGTAGTTGAACGGGGCCATCGGGCCCCGGTAGTCACTCGGTCGAAATCGGCTGCGCGGCACCGGCAATCGCCGCCTTCAACGTGTGCCACGCCAGGCTGGCGCACTTGACCCGCACGGGATACTCGGAGACGCCGGCCAGCGCCTGCAGCTTGCCGAGGGCCTTCCGCTCCGCCGTCCCCTCCAGCTGGCCGGTCACCAGCTTCTGGAATTCATCGGCGAGGGCGATCGCGTCGGCGCGGGACTTCCCCTTGACCGCCGCCGTCATCATCGAGGCGCTGGCCTTGGAGATGGCGCACCCGTTCCCCAGGAAGGCCGCGTCCTTGACGGTGTCGCCATCCATATCCACCCAGACCGTGAGCCGGTCCCCACAGAGCGGGTTGTGCCCGTCGGCGTGGCTGGCCGGCGGGGGCAACTCGTGAAAATTCCTCGGCGTCTTGTTGTGGTCGAGGATGACGCTCTGGTACAGATCGTCCAGGTCGCGGCTCACGCGAAGACCTCCCGGGCCCGGTGCAGACCGCGCACCAGCACATCGATTTCTTCCAGGGTGTTGTAGAAGGCGAACGACGCGCGGGCGGTGGCGTGGAGGCCGAACCGCTCCATGACCGGCTGCGCGCAGTGGTGCCCGGCCCGAATGGCCACACCATCGGCGTCGAGAATGGTCCCGAGATCGTGCGGGTGCACGCCTTCGAGCGTGAAGGAAAGAACACCGGCCTTTTCCCGTGCCGTCCCCACGAGGCGGACGCCGGGGACCGCGCGCACCGCGTCGGTGGCACGGGTCAGGAGTTCACGCTCCCACGCCCCGATGGCGTCGAATCCGACTCCCCGGAGGTAGCGGATGGCGGCGCCCAGCCCGATCACTTCGGCAATGGCCGGAGTGCCCGCCTCGAACTTGGCCGGGAGCGGCGCGAAGGTGGTACCGGCAAAACTCACGGTGTGAATCATGTCGCCGCCCCCCTGCCAGGGGGGCATCGACTCGAGCAGCGCAGTTCGGCCCCAGAGGATTCCGACGCCGGTGGGCCCGAACATCTTGTGGCCGGAGCAGGCGTAGAAGTCGCAGCCCAACCCCTGCACGTCGACCGGCCTGTGGGGCGCGGCCTGTGCGCCGTCCACCACCACCACGGCACCGACCTCGTGGGCCAGCCGCGCCATCTCCGCCACCGGATTGATGGTGCCCAAGGCGTTGGAAATGTGCACCACGCCGACAATTCGGGTGCGGGGGCTCAACATGTTGCGATAGGCGTCGAGGTCGACGTCGCCGGCATCGGTGATCGGAATGGCACGGACCACGGCACCGGTCTGCCCGGCCACGATCTGCCAGGGGACGATGTTGCTGTGGTGCTCCATGGTCGTGAGCAGGATCTCATCACCGGGGCGGAGGGTGCTCCGGCCGTAGCTCTGGGCCACGAGATTGATGGCCTCGGTGGTGCCGCGGACGAAGATGACCTCGTGAGTGGCCGGCGCGTTGAGAAACGCGCGGGCATCCTCCCGCACCGCGTCGTATTCCAGCGTGGCCCGCTCGCTGAGGTAGTGCACCCCGCGGTGGATGTTGGCGTTTTCCTCCGCCATCGACCGCCGCACCGCTTCGATGACCGCGGCCGGTCGCTGTGCCGTGGCGGCGTTGTCGAGGTACACCAATGGCTTCCCGTTCACGAGCGAGCCCAGAATCGGAAAGTCGCGGCGAATGGAGGCGACGTTCAGGGGGGCAGCGGGGCTGCTGGGCAGGGGGGCGGTGCCGGCGGTCGCCATGCTCAGGCTGCTCCAGGCCCCGTCGACGTACTGCCGTCCTGCCGCCCTGCCTCCCTGCCCCGCCGCGAAGCTCCCAGCCACTCCCGCATCAGGTCCTCCAGATGATCTGCCACCGGCCGGCTCCGGATTTCCTCCAGCACATCGGCCGCGAAGGCGTAGGTGAGGAGGGTCCGCGCCTCCGCCTCGGGAATTCCGCGGCTCCGCAGATAGAAAAGCGGCACTGCGTCGAGGCTCCCCACCGTGGCACCGTGGGTGCACTTCACGTCGTCGGCAAAGATTTCCAGCTGCGGCTTGGTGTCCACCTTGGCCGTCGGCGAGAGCAACAGGTTCTTGTTGGTCTGCTTGCCGTCGGTCTTTTGCGCCTCCGGATGGACATACACCTTGCCGTTGAACACCCCATGGCTGTGGCCGTCGAGGATGCCTTTGTAGACCTCCCAGCTGGTGCAATCGGGAGCGGCGTGCTCGATCCGGGTCTGGTGATCCACGTGCTGGCGGCCCTCGCCGAGATACAGCCCGTACAGCGTGGCGTGGGCGCCCGGCCCGGCCAGCGTGGTGTAGATGTTGGTGCGCGACAGGGCGGCGCCCTGCGCAAAGGAGAACGAGTTCAGGTAGCTGTCCCGCTCCTGGCGCACTTCGAGGGTGGCCAGGTGGAACGCCTGGGCGCTCTCCCGCTGAATCTTGCAGTGGTCGAACCGCGCGCCGGCGGCGAGCGTCGCCTCCGTCACGGTGTTGGTCAGGGCGACGCCCTCGGCGAGGGTCACGTAACTCTCGACCACGGAGGCAACGGCGTTGGCGCCCAGCACGACGACGTTGCGGGGATGCACGGCACCCTGCGCGGCGCGGCTGTCGGCCACGAAAAGGACATGGATCGGCGTGTCGATGGCGATGCCGGAGGGCAGGACGATGGCGTAGCCGTCCATGAAGGCCCCGGCGTTCTGGCCGACCAGCGACGCGGCGGCAGGCTGCACCGCCACCATGCCGAGGGTCTCCGCGATCAGTTCCGGTGCGTCAACCAGCACCTCGGCGAGCGGACCCACGCGAGTACCGCCCGGAAGCCCGGCCACCCGCGACAGCGCCGGCTGATAGCGGCCGTTGGCAAAGACCAGGCGCGGCCACTCCGCATGCCCAAAGAGAAAGGGGGCGATGTCCGCCTCGGTCAGCGGGCCGGGAGCGCGGGCCGGCCCGAGAGCGGCCTTGGCAATCGCCGAGAGGTCGGTGAAGCGCCAGTCCTCGTCACGCGTCGTGGGAAGGCGCAACCCCTCGTAGCGGGCTGCACCTTCGCGCCGACGCTCGGCGAGCCACCCCGGTTCGGTGGCGCGGGGCGAGGGAGCCACGGGAGTGCGGGTGGCGGTCACGCGACGGCTCCCGCCGCTTCGGTGAGCCACTCGTACCCGCGCTCCTCGAGCTCGAGGGCCAGTTCCTTGCCGCCCGACCGAACGATCCGGCCGCCCGCCAGCACGTGCACGACGTCGGGCACGATATGGTTGAGCAGCCGCTGGTAGTGTGTCACCACGATCGTCGCGCTGTCGGCGCGGCGGAGCGAGTTGACTCCTTCGGCCACGATCTTGAGCGCGTCGATGTCGAGGCCGGAGTCGGTCTCGTCGAGAATGGCCAGCGAGGGCTCGAGCACCGCCATCTGCAGGATCTCGTTCCGCTTCTTTTCGCCGCCCGAGAAGCCGGCGTTGACCGCGCGGCTCATGATCTCGGGGCCCCACTCGACCAGCTTGAGCTTCTCCTCGAGGAGGTCGAGGAAGTCCATCGGATCGAGCTCCTCGAGCCCCGCCGCCGCCCGCTTGGCGTTGTACGCGGCGCGGAGAAAGTAGGCGTTGGTGACGCCGGGGATCTCCACCGGGTACTGAAACGCCAGGAAGACGCCGGCCTGGGCCCGCACTTCAGGCTCCATGTCCAGCAGGTCCTGCCCCTTGTAGGTGACGGACCCGCCGGTCACCTCGTAGGCGGGGTGTCCGGCCAGCACCTGGGCGAGGGTGCTCTTGCCGCTGCCGTTGGGCCCCATGATGGCGTGGACCTCGCCGGCGTTGACGGTGAGGGAAATCCCGCGGAGGATGTCGGTGCCGCCGGCGGTGGCGGTCAGGTTCTTGATTTCAAGCACGTGCCAGTCTCCCGAATGGCGCCCGCGGGGCGGGCGCCGGTGATTCAGCCGACGCTGCCTTCGAGGCTGATGCCGAGGAGCTTCTGCGCCTCAACGGCGAATTCCATGGGCAGGTTCTGGAATACGTCCTTGCAGAACCCGTTGACGATCATCGAAATCGCGTCCTCGGTGTCGAGGCCGCGCTGCTTGCAATAGAAAATCTGGTCCTCGCCGATTTTCGAGGTGGATGCCTCGTGCTCCACCGACGCGCTGGGATGCTGCACGTCGATGTACGGAAAGGTGTGGGCCCCGCAGGCGTTGCCGATCAGCATCGAGTCGCACTGGGTGTAGTTGCGGGCGCCGATCGCCTTGGGGAGCATCTTGACCAGGCCGCGGTAGCTGTTCTGCCCGCGGCCGGCGGAGATCCCCTTCGAGATGATGGTGCTGCGGGTGTTCTTCCCCACGTGGATCATCTTGGTGCCGGTGTCCGCCTGCTGGCGGTTGTTGACCACGGCCACCGAGTAGAACTCGCCGATGGAGTCGTCGCCCTGGAGAATGACGCTGGGATACTTCCAGGTGATGGAGGAGCCGGTTTCCACCTGGGTCCAGGTGATGCGCGACCGGGCACCGGCGCACTTGCCCCGCTTGGTCACGAAGTTGTAGATCCCGCCCACGCCCTCGCTGTCGCCTGCGTACCAGTTCTGCACCGTGCTGTACTTGATAGTGGCGCCTTCGAGCGCCACCAGCTCCACCACCGCGGCGTGGAGCTGGTTGGTGTCGCGCTTGGGGGCGGTGCAGCCTTCGAGGTAACTCACGGTGGCGCCTTCTTCGGCCACGATGAGGGTGCGCTCGAACTGGCCGGTGTCGGCGGCGTTGATGCGGAAGTAGGTGGACAGCTCCATCGGGCACTGCACGCCCTTCGGGATGTACACGAACGAGCCGTCGGTGAAGACGGCGGCGTTGAGCGCGGCGAAGAAGTTGTCGCCGGCCGGCACCACGCTGCCCAGGTACTGCTTGACCAGCTCCGGGTGCTCCTTGACCGCTTCGGAGAAGGAGCAGAAGATGACGCCCGACTCCCTCAACTTCTCCTTGAAGGTGGTGGCCACGGAGACGCTGTCGAAGATCGCGTCCACCGCGACGCCCGAGAGCCGCTTCTGCTCGGAGAGCGAAATGCCGAGCTTCTCGTAGGTGGCCAGGAGTTCCGGATCGACCTCGTCGAGCGACCCGAGCGGCTTCACCTGCTTGGGCGCCGAGTAGTAGATGATGTCCTGGTAGTCGATGGGCGGATACTGCACGTTGGGCCAGTGCGGCTCCGTCATGTCGAGCCAGCGCCGGTAGGCGGCGAGCCGCCACTCGAGCAGGAAGGCCGGCTCCTCCTTCTTGGCGGAGATCAGCCGGATCGTGTCTTCGTCCAGTCCGCGCGGAACGGTATCGGCCTCGATATCGGTCACGAAGCCGTACTTGTAATCCTGCTGGACGTAGGATTCGACGGGTGAGGTCATAAAATGACTCCCTGGGGCCGGCTCGTCCCGATGGACACCGGCGGGGTGAACTGCACCTGGTATTCGCAGGCGGAACAGCCGTCGAGCACATGGGCCTGCAGGTCCACGGAGGCACCGAGGGCGGCACTCAGGAAGCGCTCTTCCGCCGCGCAGATTTCGGGAAAGCGCTCCGCGACGGCGCGGATGGCGCAGTTGTGCTCGGTCAGGGTGCCCCCTTCCGCCGAACCCTCCCACCCCGGCATGAACCCATCCTCGTTCAGCAGCCGGGTGACGGCCGCCAGCCGTCGTTCAGACGGGAGGCTGGCCAGGTCGGGCGGGAGCCGGCGGAGCAGCGCCGCATAGCGTGCCTCGAGCGCGCCGACCACCGCGTCGCGTCCCTCTCGCTCCACCAGCGTTTCGAGTACATCGGTCAGCGCCGCCTCGTAGCGCCGCGGGAAGACCCGTTCGCCCGCGGCCGAGAGCCGATAGGCAAACACCGGCGCACCGACACCGCGCTGCTCTCGCTCATGCTCCAGCAATCCGTCGACCTCGAGCTCCTTGAGGTGATGCCGGATCGCGTTGAGGGAGAGGCCGATGCGCCCCGAGAGTTCCTTGGCGGTGACGCCCGGGGCGAGCTTGAGCTCCACCAGGATGGAGGCTCGAGGTCCCTTGTAGCCGACCGGCAGGGCGGCAGAGGCGCGGAGGTGGGCAATCGGTATCGCCATATGGAGGGAATTCTATGGTTCGCGGTCAGGATTGTCAAGTTCGCGTGGTATTATTAGTGTGAATTCGTAATCTTAGGTACAGCAAGGCTTTATGGCGGCGTGGCCGAACCTGGCAGCCGCGGCATTCCCGCGCCAGCGGGAATCCAGCGGGGGGTGGGCATGAACCCACCCCGGTCGATCCGCCCGCGAAGCGCATGGCTCCGGAGAGCGGAGCATCCGCCGACGCCCTCCTGCCCTGTAAGTCGTTCCAGGAGCGGTAATAGTGATAGGTAGTTGTGATTACAACTCCTTACCAAGCAACGGCAGGTCTCTTGTTTCCGCCCCTCAGAAATGCAATCTTAGGCCATGACCATCCACCGCATCCGGCTCCTCGGCGACCCGATCCTTCGCGCCCGCTGTGAACCCATCACCAAGCCGCGCTCCACGGCGGTGCGGGTGATTCTGGACGATATGCGGGAGACCCTCCGCGACTGGCAGTCCCGTTTTGGCAGTGGCCGCGCCATCGCGGCGCCCCAGATCGGCGCCCCGGTGCGCATGGTCTACGTCGAAATGGACAAGCCGTGGGCGCTCATCAATCCAGAGATCATCGATATCGGCACCGAGGACTTCAGTGTCTGGGACGACTGCTTCTCGTTCCCGAACCTGATGGTGCAGGTGTCACGCGCGTACCGGATCCGCATCCAGTATCAAGACATCAAGGGGGAGACGCACGAAGTCGACCTGGAAGGGGATCGCGCGGAGCTGCTGCAGCACGAGATCGAGCATCTCGACGGGGTGCTGGCGGTGGACCGGCCGCACGGGCTCGACCCCTTCTGCCTCCGGGAGGAGTGGAACCGGCTCCACGCGTCGGAAGGCCGCTATGGAGAACCGGAACCGCGCCACGCCAGCTATGCCACGCCACTCACCGGACTCATCTGAGTCCGTTTAGAACCAGCGCCCGATTCGCACGAAGACGTTGTCGATGCTGGTGGTGGTGAACCCGTAGGCAGCCTGCACATCGCCGATCGGCGTATCAACGACAAGCCCCGCGCGTACCCCGCCCAACCAGTCGGTGTCGGCAAAGAGGTCGCCGCCGTTGGCACTCCGCCCCAGCGCCCCCAGCACCTCCCAGCGCAGCGAGCCCCGGATCGGGTGTGAGAGCTCGAGGCCGCCGAACAGCTCCCGATCGCCGCGGAGCTCCTCGACCGACAGCCCAGGGAAGCCCGCCGCGCCGCCCAGCGGAAATTGATCCTGCAGCGGCAGGTCGGCGCCCCATCCGAGTCGGGCGATCGGCGTCAGCAACAATTTGCCTACCTTGAAGGTGTAGGAGGTCGTGAGTCCTGCACGCTGATACGAGTCGGACCAGACCAGAGTCGCGTTCGTCTTCCACGCACCGTGCGGCCTTCGGGCGAAGAACCGCACCCCCGCGCTGGAGCCGTCCGATGTCGAAGCGTCGCTCCCCGTGGGGACCTCACCGCCGTTCCAGCTCCTTCCGTCGAATCCGACCCCGAGCACCCATCCCGCGGAAAACCCCTGTTCCACCCCGGCGAAGAGCACGCCCTGCCGGGTGTCGGTGCGTCCTGCGTCGGTCCCGTCCTCGGTGTAGAAGTTGATCGCCTGATTTTCGAGGTGCACCGTCGCCGTCGGGGCCACCCAGGTGAGGCCGACGCCGAAGTACCGGCGAAACCCGAGCGTGACATCGTTCCTGAGGGTACCGACGCCGAGCATCGCACTCAATTCGAGCGGCTTGCCGGCGAGCCGCCGGTCGAGGTACATCATGCCGGCCCGAGCGCCGAGGTCTCGGTCGTACGCCGCGGCCACTCCCGCGAGCCGGGACGGCCCCGGGACGAGGGTGGCCTGGAAGGCCACGCGATCGCGGGAGGCCGGTGTGGGGTGAAGCCAGACTTCGGCAAACGCCCCGAGCCCGCTGACCGCGTTGACCTGCCGCGCGAGCGCTGCCTCGTCGACCGGCGATCCGGGATAGAGTCCGAGATAGCGCTGCAGGAGGGCGGCATCGGTGGGCGCACCGCCGGTCACGGTGAAACTGGCCACCCGTTGGGGCAGGACCCCGACAGGCGCCAGCCCGATCGGGAGGCAGATGGCGGCCGCGAGCGCCGCATCGGCGGCCTCTCTGCCGAGTCGGCGAATGGAATCCATCGTGGCGGGAGCAAAGTCCAAGTTCTTGAACTGCTTCAGGTCCACGCGGATGTAGACGTCATCGCGACCGAGGCTGTCGACGGGTTGGACGAAGAGAAAACCGGCGAGTTGGTCGGCCACCGCGAGCGGACCCGCCCCCAGCTCTTCCTCCGTGAGCAGCCTGGAGGTGACGTCGGAGACAATGACACGCGTGACCCCAGGGAGGGCGCGCGCAATGGCGACCGGGACGTTGGCCGAGAGCCCTCCATCGACGAGCAGCCGACCGTCGATCTGTTCCGGTGGAAAGACCAGCGGCACCGACATGCTCGCCCGGACCGCCTGGGCGAGGTCACCGGAGGAGAGCACCACGGTGTCGCGGGAGGCGAGATCGGTGGCCACCGCGCGGAACGGAATCGGCAGCCGGTCGAAGTCGCCCTGGGCCAGCAGGTTTGGCCGCAGCAGGAGCGCCGAGATGAGCGCGTTGGCGTCTGCCTCGTCGACGGTCGGACTCTGGAGCGTGAACCCCTTCTTCCCCTGTGCCCACGTGAGCAGTGGCGTGAAGGGTTCCCAGGCGATCGGGCCGGCAGAGGCAGAGGAGGAGAAGAGCGCGGTCGGACGATAGAGGGCCGCGAGAGAGTCGACCTGGTGCGCAGTGCCTCCCCCGGCATAGAGCGCCCCCACGATGGCGCCCATGCTCGTTCCGACGACGTAGTCGGGGCGGACCCCAAGGCTGTCCATGGCGGCGATGACGCTGAGGTGCGCGAGGCCCTTCGCCCCGCCGCCGGAGAGCACGAGGGCGGTCCGGCCGTCGGTGCAGGCCGGGGCCTGCGCCGCCAGTGGGGCGATGTGGCCGGCCATGCCGATCACCACGGCAACCCCCCACCCCTTGCGCCACGGGAAGGGAGGCCGCAATACTTGCCGCAGGACTTGCCGCACCCTCTGTGCGGCGAACCATCTTCCCGAGGGAGCGGCTGGCACGATGACGTACGTGATCACGGAACCCTGCATTGGTGTCAAGGATCGGGCGTGTGTCGACGTCTGCCCGGTGGATTGCATCTACGAAGGCGAAGACCAACTCTACATCAACGCGGACGAGTGCATCGATTGCGGCGCCTGCGAGCCGGAATGTCCGGTGACCGCGATCTTCCCGGAAGAGGATGTCCCGCCGCAATACACCGCGTTCATCGACAAGAACAAGGAAGTCTTCGAGGGCGACAACCCCCCAGGCCGACCCGACCGGTAGCCCGACCGCCGAACCCACGATGCGGCGCCGCCTTCAAGGTGGCGCCGTTTCTATTTGGCGCCGGACCCAAAGGTGCGCCGGGCGAGCGATGGCGGGCAAGGGCGCCGCGGTCTGCCGATCGAGGGAGAGTTGGGGTATGGACGCGAGGCGGCCCCGGAACCGTACTGCTTGGCCGCGGTCCCGGAGCCGTAGGTAGGAAGGATTACTGAAGCGTCGGAGGCCGGGGTGATACCAACCGAACCGGCGCCTCACTAATTGAGACGCCCGAGAGGGCCAAAAGGTTTCACCCCGGTGGCTGGGACGCGTCTCCCAGGCGGTCCAACAGCACCTGCAGGTGACGATTGAACGCCTCCGGCTGTTCCAGCGGCGTCAGGTGCCCGGCATCCGGAACGACAGCCAGCTTCGCACCTGGAATCCCCTTGGCCAGCGCCTCGGCGTCCCTCGGCGGGGTGAGCACATCTTCCGCGCCGACCACGATGAGCGTGGGCAAGCCACTGAGGGCGGGTAGCAGCTCCGTCGAATCGGGACGGTCACGCATGGCGGCGAGCGCGCCCAGGATGCCGGGCACGGGCGCCGCGGACATCATGGCCCGCACCTCGCGGCGCACCCCGTCTGGGGCGCCCTTCGCCAGCAGTTTTTCCAGCATCTGCTCGGCAACCAACGGCGCGCCACCCTCGCGCGCGTCGGCCATGGCGCTTTCCCGACCCTTCCGCCCTTCGGCGCTGTCGGCCTGTGACCGGGTGTCCGCGAGGACGAGCGCACGCACCCGGGGGCGATGCCGCCGGAGAAATTCGAACGCGATGTACCCCCCCATCGATGACCCGGCGAGGACCACGTCGTCCACCCCGACGGAATCGAGCAGGGCGGCAAGATCGTCGGCGTACGTGGCCATGCTGTATCCGAGATCCGGCGCGTCGGAGCGACCCAGTCCACGGAGGTCGGGAATCAGCGTGCGCCACCCCGGGAAGGCCCCCGCCTGATACCGCCAGAGGGTGCCGTCCATCGGGTACCCGTGGACGAAGAGCAGCGCCGGCCCGCTCCCGCGGTCGTCGAGCGCCAACTCCACGCCGTGGACGGCGATCCGGCGCTGCGAGGCGGCGGCCGACGGCAGGGCGGGGAGGAGGAAGTCCCGGACGGCGGAGGGGATGGAGGCGGTGGCACCGTTGCGGTCAATGCAGACGAACACCGACTCGAGGGTCGCCAGCAGCACATCGTCGGATTCGCGGCGCGCCACCTGGCGCATGGTGAAGCTCGTCCTGCCGAGGCGAGTGACGGCCAACTGAAAGCGGAGTGCGTGACCGGGGTGGGCAGGGGCGTGATACTCGATGACCGCCCGCCGAACGGCGGCCCAGACACCCGCCCGTTCGAAGAGGTCCATCCCTGGCCCATCGGCGAGCATCTGCCAGCGGGCCCGCTCGAAATAGGCCAGGAACGACGCCTGATTGAGGTGCCCGTACGTGTCACAGTCGGCCGGATAGACGGTGAAGACGACAGGTGCCTCGGGCATCGGCTATTCTCCTTCTCAGCGATCATCGCGCCGTCGAGCCGTCATCCCCCCAACCGGAACCGCCGATGCCCCCGACCACCGATTACATCCGCCACGCCGCGCGGCTGGCTCGCAAGATCCAGCTCGACGCCGCCCTTGGCGGTCCCCCGGCGCCGGACGCCGAGTTCTACAAGACCCTCGCCAAGGCCTTCGAGGAGATCGCCGTCGGGCTGGAATTGGCCTCCAAGCGCGACTGACTCAGTGCGCGGCGCCGCGCGAGAGCGGATAGATCCGCACCCGCTCCTCGCCGTGGCGCTGGCGATAGACCCCGAGCACGTAATCGGCGCCGATCTCGTCGACCCGCAGTCCCTCGGGCGTGGTGACGGTTCCCAGCCAGGTGCCATCGGGCGCAAAGACCGTCCAGCTCGAGGCCGACGCAGGCGGGTTGAGCGGCGCCGAAAGCCACAGCGCGCCAGTCCGATCCACCAGCATCCGCCCGAAGGCGGGCTTCCGCGTCGGGAACGGCGCTTTTTCCAGCGCGCGAATGAGGTTGCTGTCGAGTGGTGTATTCAGGGTTCTGGCGCCTGCCTTGAGCCGGGTGATGGCTGCGTCGGTGAACACCTGCCTGTCTTGCGGGGTGATGGCCTCCCGTTCGATGGCGGCCCTGAGGAGACCGGCCGGCACGCCGCCAGGCCCGATCAGCGCCACCTCGAAGCTGGTGCCGGTCCCGACGAGCAGGGTGTCGGCGCGCAGCGCCGCCACGGTGACGAGCCCGAAGGGTACCGGGAAGGGCGCGGTGGGCCGGTCGGCGCGCACCTGCACGCCAAACGCCTCGCTCTGCGGGAAGACGCCGAACGCCTCATACGGCATGCCGTCCAGCCCGAATCGCAGGTACGCCGCCGAGTCGCGCACGACCGAGCCGGCCTTGCCAGGAAACGGATTGAGCGACTTGGCCAGGCGAAAGAGGACGGAGCCGTCCGGGAACGATGCGATCGGCTCGGCGAGCGCCTGCGGATCGGCCGGAGCCAGAACCGCGGTCCGGACGAATTTCCCCTTGCCATCGAACAGCCCCAGCCGACGGGCGATGAAGTCGTACGTCACGAGGGTGTCGCCCGTGCCGCGGCCGATCCATCCGAGTGCGTGGAACTGTCCATCCTCACCGCCGCGGCCGCCGATGGTCGTCAACAGCTTGCCGCTCGCATCGAAGTACCGGATCGTCTGCTGGGAGCCATCCGCCACAACGATGCGACCGTCGTTCAGGCGCAGGACGGGTGCCACGCCCGCAAAGGTCTGATCGGGTTCGCCGAGGTCGAGCGTCGGCGCATCCGCCACCGACCACTGGGGAGTCGCCCCCCACGCGGGCGCAGTCTGCTCGGTGGCCTGAATCCCGGCGGAATCGGCGACCAGCGGCCCGGCGTCAGACTCGGGAACCACGGCGGGGGTGTCGCGGCAGGCGACGAAGCCGACGAGCAGGCTCGCGGTCCAGGCGACCGGGCGAAGCGAAGCGAGTGTGAGGGGTCGTGACATCATTGCTCCAGAGGACGTGCGGTATGGGGGTTGGTCAGGGTGCAGCACGAAATGTAGATGGGGTAGAGAGATAAGTCAGGTGGATATAGTAGCAGTAGCGCGACACGGTTGCGTCACATTTACGACTCTTTGTCCATTGAGTCGGGTAGTTGCGGCGTATTCGCCGTCCGGACACTATTCGGGCATGCCAGGCTCATCAAATGGATCGTCGCGCGCCCCCACCGCCGGAACCCCACTCGAGGTCGAGGTGGTCGCCGACCAGGCGGCGTTCGATCGACTGCTCGATTCCTTTGCCGGCGAATCGCTGCTCGCGGTCGACACCGAGGCGGCCAGTTTCCACCGTTTCGAGGACCGAGTGTACCTGCTTCAGATCTCCTCACGCGACCGGACGGCGGTCGTCGACCCGCTCGCGGTCGAACGCATCGACCGCTTCGCGGCGATGCTGGCCGACCCGCGGATCGAGGTGATCTTCCACGACGCCGACTATGACCTGCGGCTGCTGGAGCGCCAGTACGGGATTCGTGCCGCCCGGCTCTTCGACACCCGGATCGCGGCGCAATTCCTCAACGAGCCGGGCATCGGCCTCGCCGCGCTGCTGCAGAAGTACTTCGGCGTCACCCTCAACAAGAAATATCAACGCGCCGACTGGTCGGCCCGCCCACTGTCCGACGAGATGCTGGCGTACGCGGCCACGGACACGCGACACCTCCCGGGACTCCGCGACGAACTGCGCGGACAGCTCGAGGCGCGGGGCCGTCTCTCGTGGGTCGAGGAGGAGTTCGGGTTGCTGGAAGGGGTGGCGTGGGCTGCTGCCGAACCCGGTGAGTCGTCCTACCTGCGCCTCAAGGGCGCCAAGGCGCTCAAGGGCCGTGAACTGGCACTGCTCCGCGCGCTGTACGACTGGCGCGAGGGCACTGCGCGACGCCTCGACCGCGCCTCGTTCCGGGTCCTGAACAACGAGCCCCTGTTTACCATGGCCCGCCAGCCTCCCCGGACGATGGAAGAGCTGCAGCGGGTCAAGGGCGTCGGGCCGGAGACGATCGCCCGGCGGGGTGCCGAAATTCTCGATGCCGTCGAGCAGGCAATGGCGATTCCCGAGCGCGATCTCCCCCGCCTGCCGCGTCTGCCGCGCCGCGCCCCCGACCCCGCGGCCGACGCGCGGCTCGACCGGCTGAAGGCCGCGCGCAACCTGATCGCCCAGCGGCTCGACCTCGCCCCCGGCGTGGCCTGCCCCAACGGGACCCTGGAGGAGATCGCCCGGCAGGCGCCGGCGACCCTCGCCGCGCTCGAGGCGATTCCATCGATGCGGCGCTGGCAGCGGGAAGAATTCGGGAAGGAACTGCTCGCCGCCGTCCCGGAGCCGCCTGCGGCACCGGCCGGCGGCTGACGACGGACGCTCAGCCGAGGAAGGCCCGCACCCGCGGGTCCATCCGGTCCGGCGTCCAGTACGGCTCCCACACCAGCTCGACCTCGACGCTGTTCACCCCGTCCAGATCTGCCACCACCGACTTCACATCGCCCATGATCTCCGGCCCCGAGGGGCACCCGGGCGAGGTCAGGCTCATCGTGATGTGCACGTCACCCGTCTCCGAAACGACCACGTCGTAGATCAGCCCGATGTCCACGACATTCAAGCCCAGTTCGGGGTCCTTCACGCCTTTCAGCGCCTTCCGCACCAGATCAACGGTCAGCATGGTCCACCTCCGTGGGGGCAACCTATCGCGTGCGCCCTCGGCGCGTCAACGCGGGGCACAGGTACCGTGCGCCTCACCATTGGGGTGCCGGCGCCGCGCGACCGCCCGATAGACACGGTCGACGAGAGGGACCACGCCCGGCAGCCGCGCCAGCCAGCTCAGCGGGCGTCCCCCTCGGAGCCAGGGAAGGAGCGCGAGGATCCCGCGGGCGCCAATCCCCACCGTGCCATCCGGCAGGATGACATGAAGCGCCTGATCCAGGGCCCCGTCGGACAGGTCGGGCAGCCCGGCGATCCGGTGGCGTTCCTGGTAGGGGAGTATTCGCAGGCGCCCCGGCCCGTCCCAGCGGGCAAGGCGGCGGGCCCAATCGCGGCAGAAGCCGCAGTGGCCATCGTAAAGAACCAGCGGACGGCCGGGCACCAGGCCGCTACCGCGGCCGGGGAGTGCGGAGTGACCCGTGAGGAAGGGAATAGAGCAGTCGGGCGGTCGCGCGGTCCCGCGTCGAGGGCACGGTCACGCGGGTGACGGGGTACATCACATCGGCGCTGTCCGGGGAGTGCGGCAGCCCGACTGCGTGTCCGAGTTCGTGCACCGTCGCGCCCAGCAGCGCCTCGTCCGTGAAGAGGGAATCGCCCCCGTTCCGGGTGGCGAGCGAGACGTAGGCGTGCACCACCGGGCCGGCGTTGGACCAGCGCAGATCGGTGACGCCGGCCTGGTTGCCGTTCCCGAAGCTCGTGCGCCATTGAAAGACGATGTCGGCATCGGCGCTGTCGCCGGTGAAGGAAAACCAGAGGCCGACGTCCGCCGCCTGCCACCGGGAGGCCGCCTCCCGGACGTAATCGGCCATCCGCACGCCGTAGTCGGGGGAGCCCCCTTCGAGGATGGCGATCCGGAAGGGACGCCCTCCGCGATCGGGCCACCGCCGGACCAGAGAATCGGTGCTCGCCAGCATGGAATCGAGGTATGTTTGTCCGGCGTCGCGGGCGAGGAGCGCCCGGGCCGCCAGCCGCGCGCTATCCGACACGGGCCGGGGTGTGGAGTCGATGTCGGGCGCGCTGGCCGCGGCGAGGGACTGCTGCGCTCGCGCGGCGCGGTACCGCCGGGCGGTACCGACGAACAACAGGACGACCAGCGCCGTGAGCATCAGGGTCAGGATGCGTTGCATGACGGCGGAAATATGGGCCGGAGGGCGGAGCCGCCGCCACATCCGGTAGCGGGCAGGGCCCGCGTCCCCTAACATTGGCTGGTTCGGGCCCCACTCGGTCCCGCGGCCAGCCGACCAGGAGAAGACCACGCAGTGTTCATGAGGCTGTTCGCCCGGGCCGTCGTCAAGTATCGCTGGGCGGTCATCGGGCTCTGGGCGGTCATCGGCACGGTGGCGGTGATTCAGGCGCGGCACACGCCCGAACGCCTCGATCTCCGCGGCGGGAGCACGCGCGAGACCGAGGCGGTGCTCGCCGACCGCCTGCTGCAGAACCGGTTCAGCCGGTCGATCGGCGAGTTCTTCGCCATCACCCTCGAGGCGCCGAGCCCGATCGACCGCCCCGGCCCGGCGGCGGTGCTCGATTCCCTCATCGCCGTGCTGCGCCGCGAGCCCTACGTCCGGTCCATCCTCTCCTTCCCCACCCTCGGCGATTCGCTCTTCATCAGCACGGACGGGCGGACCACCCTCATCCTCGCCGCGCTGAACGTGCAGGGAGCCGATGCGGGGGACTACGTGCTCCCGGCACGCGCGGCAATCCGCCGGGCGCTCACCACCTTCCCCGATGCCGGGGATTACCGGGTGATCGTGACCGGGCGCGCCGCGCTCGACCTCGACATTCGCAGCGTCAGCGCGGACGACAGCCGCCGGAGCGAGATTCGGGTCCTCCCGCTCACACTGATGGTGCTGGTGCTGGCGTTCGGGGCGCTGGTGGCGGCGCTGCTGCCCGTGGCGGTGGGCGTCATGGCCATCTTCGTGGCGCTGGCCATCATCGGAGTCATCGCCCTGTTCACCCCGATGTCGGTCTTCGTGCTGAACTGACGACGATGATCGGGCTGGGCGTCGGGATCGACTACTCACTGCTCATCGTCACCCGGTTCCGGGAAGAGCTGAAGCGCGGCCTGCGCCGGCACGAGGCGGCGCGCCGCACCCTTGCCGACCGCGGGCTCGGCCGTCATCACCTCGGGGCTGACGGTCTTGGTGGGCTTCGCAGCCCTGCTGATCCCCCCGATGGTGGAGACGCGAAGCATCGGCTTGAGCGGCCTGGTGGTCGTGGCGGTGGCGGTGCTGCTCTCGACCACGCTCCTCCCGGCGCTGCTGGCGATCCTCGGGCGCACCATCGACACGCCGAAGTGGCTCGCCAAACGGCTGACCTGGTACCACGCCCCGACGATCTGGGAGACGGTGGGCGCGCTCCCTCAGCCGGCATCCCTATCGCGCCCTCGACCCTCGGCGGCCTCGGCATCGCGCTCCTGACCGCCCCGGTGTTCCTGCTCAAGATCGGCCTCCCCTCCCGTCACTGGTGGCCGAGCGCCACCGAGGCGGGCCGCGGCGTCGGAGACGCTGGCCGCGATGGGCGCGTCCGGGGTCATGCTGCCGATTCGCGTCCTCGTGGAGGTGCCGGAAGGCGAACGGATCACGACCGCGGCCCGGCTCCGCGGCCTCCGCAATCTCACCGACTCGCTGGCGGCGGACCCGCGGGTGGCGACGTGTCACCAGCCTGATGACCGCGCGGCGGGACGCCTCGCTCCTGGAGTACTCGGTCCTCTACAGCGACCTGCCGTCGGCGCGCGCCGAGATGGGCGGACTTCCTCGACGCCTACCTCGGCACGCGACGAGCGCATCGCGCTGGTGGACGTCTTCCCTGCCGACACGACCAGCCTGACGACGTCGATGGACCTGGTGCGGGACATCCGGACGATCGGGCAGCGAACCGATCCGCGGGCCTCAAGGGCGCCACTATCGTCGTCGGCGGCTATACCGCGGCGGCCACCGACTTCCAGGACGACCTGCTCGACATCTTCCCGTTGCTCATCGTGGTGGTGCTGGGTGTGACGGCCGTCATGCTGGCCATCGCGTTCCGGTCCGTCCTGGTGCCGATCAAGGCGATCGTGATGAACAGCCTCTCGGTGAGCGCCACCTTCGGGCTCATCGTGCTGGTCTTCCAGTATGGATGGGGGGCGGGACTCTTCGGATTGGACGGCCCGACCTCGGCGATCTACGTGGTGGTGCCGGTCATGGTCTTCGCGGTCGTGTTCGGCCTGAGCATGGACTACGAGGTGTTCCTGCTCAGCCGGATCAAGGAGGCGTACGACCGGACCGGCAAGAACGACGAGGCGACGATGGAGGGGCTCTCCGCCACCGCGTCGGTGATCACCTCGGCGGCGCTGATCATGATCGTGGTGTTCGGGGCGTTCGCCTTCGCGCGGGTGCTGATGGTGCAGTTCCTCGGCTTCGGCCTGGCGGTGGCGGTGCTGCTCGACGCGACGCTCATCCGCATGGTGCTGGTGCCGGCCTTCATGCACCTGGCGGGGCGATGGAACTGGTGGCCGGGCGTGCGGCAGGAGGCGAAGTCCGAGGATTGAAGTGCCGGAGGTTCCTGGGATCGCCCGGCGTTACCGCTTCGCTTCCAGCCAGTTCTTCCCCACCCCCACATCGACCACCAGCGGCACCGAGAGCGTCGCCGCGCCTTCCATCAGCCCCTGCACCAGCGGCCGCACCCGCTCGACCTCGTCCTCCGGCGCCTCGAAGACCAGTTCGTCGTGCACCTGCAGCAGCATCCGCGTGCGGTACCCGCCGTCGCGCAGCGCGTCGTGGATCCGGCGCATCGCGATCTTGATCAGGTCGGCAGCCGATCCCTGCAGCGGGGTGTTCTGGGCGGTGCGCTCGGCGAAGGCCCGGACATTGAAGTTCTTGTCGCGGATGTCGGTGATGTAGCGACGGCGGCCGAGGAGGGTCTCCACATACCCCTGCTCGCGCGCCACCTCCACCTGCCGGTCGAGAAAGGCGCGCACACCGGCAAAGCGCTCGAAGTACTGCGCGATGAACTCCTTCGCCTCGTCCTGCGAAATCCCCAGCTGCTTCGAGAGCGCAAACGGCCCCTGCCCGTAGATGGTGCCGAAGTTGATCGTCTTGGCGCGGGCGCGCATCTCGGAGGTCACCGTCGGCGAGCGGGACGCCGAAGATCACGGCGGCCGTCTGCCGGTGGATGTCGTCGCCCTGGCGGAAGGCGGAGATGAAGGCAGGATCGCCGGAGAGGTGCGCCATCAGGCGGAGCTCGATCTGCGAATAGTCCGCCACCAGGAAGAGGCACCCGGGCGCCGGAATGAAGCCGGCGCGGATCTCCTCGCCGCGCGGGGTGCGCACCGGGATGTTCTGCAGGTTCGGGTCGGACGAGCTGAGGCCGCCCGGTGGCGGCGCCGGTCTGGTTGAAGCTGGTGTGGATCCGCCCCGTCGTGGTGTTGACCCGGGCCGGGAGGACCTCCACATAGGTGGAGCGGAGCTTCTGGAGCTCGCGGTACTCGAGAATCAGCCGGGGAACTTCGTGCCCCATCGCGGCCAGCTGGTCGAGCACGTCGGCGTCGGTGGAGGGGCCGGTGCGCGTCTTCTTCAGCACCGGCAGCTGCTGCTGCTCGAACAGCACCTGCCCGAGCTGCTTGGGCGAGTTCAGGTTGAAGGTGGTGCCGGCCGCCGCATGGATCTCCGCCTCAAGCCGCGCGAGGTCCACCGCCATCTCGCGGGAGAGGCGCTCGAACAGGGCGTGGTCGATGGCGATCCCCGCCCACTCCATGTCCACCAGCACCTCGACCAGCGGCATCTCGAGCGTCTCGAACAGCGGCTCGAGCGCCATTTCCTTCAGCTGGGGCGCGAAGAACTCGTGCAGCGCCAGCACCGTGGCGCTGTCGGCGCCGCAGTACGCCGCCGCGTCCGCCACCGGGACCTCCGCGAAGGGGATCTGCGCCGCCCCCTTGCCGGTGAGGTCGGTGTAGCTCCGCATGCCGCGCCCCAGGTGCTCGAGGCTCAGTGCGTCGATGGCGTGGGAGCGGCGGCCGGGGTCGAGGACGAAGCTGGCCAGCATCGAGTCGTACGCCACGCCGCCGAGCTCGACGCCGGCGCGGCGGAGCACCTGCCAGTCGTACTTGATGTTCTGGCCGGCCTTGGGCACCGAGGCGTCGCGCAGCAGCTCGGCGATCGGCGCGCAGGCGGGATCGGTAATGGGAGGGAGGTTGGTCACCGGCGCGGGTGCCGCCAGCGCGCCGGCGCGGGGCCGGTGGCCGAACGGGAGGTACCAGACCTCGGTGGCGCTCGCGGCGAGCGAGAGGCCGAGGAGTTCGGCGTCGTGCGGCTCGAGGGAGGTGGTCTCGGTGTCGAGCGCAACGAGGGGGGCAAGTCGCAGTCGCCGAGCAAGTTCCGGAAGCTCGGTCGGGTCATCGACGACGGCGACTGCGAGGGCGTCGGCCGGGGGGCAGGGCGGCGGGGAGGCAGCAGGGCCGACCTCCGGCCCTGCTGCCTCCCCGCCGCCCTGCCCCCCGGCCCCACCCAAGCCCAGTCTCCTCGCCAACCCGTAGAACTCCAGCTCCGCGAGGACCCGGGCAAGCGCCTCACGGTCCGGTTCCTGGCGCGCCATCGTCCCGGCATGGAACGCCGTCGGGACATCCTTCTGGATCGTCACCAGCTCGCGACTGAGGCGGGCGAGGTCGGCGTGCTCGAGCAGGGCTTCGCGGGCGCGCTTCCCCGGGACTTCTGCCGCGTGGGTGAGGATCGTCTCCAGGTCGCCGTATGCCTCGAGGAGTTTGCGGGCCCCCTTGTCGCCGATGCCCTTGACGCCCGGGACGTTGTCGGAGCTGTCGCCCACCATGGCCAGGTAGTCGGTGACCTGACCGGGCGGGACGCCGAGGCGGTCGGCGGCGTTGGATTCGTCGACGTAGATCTCCTCGACGGCGCCGGGACCGCCGCGCCCCGGATTCAGGAGCGCCACGCGGGGGCCGATCAGCTGGTAGAAGTCCTTGTCGCCCGAGACGATCACCACCTGGATGCCCTGCGCGGCCGCCTGCACCGCCAGGGTCCCGATGACGTCGTCCGCCTCGTACCCGTCGACCGATACGAGCGGCACCTGCCAGGCGGCGAGCAGCTGCGTGATGCGGACGACCGCGGTGTCGAAGTCGGCCTGGAGCTCCTCGTCGAGCTTTTCCCGCGTCGACTTGTACTCGGGGTACTTGGCGGTCCGGAAGGAATCGCCGGCGTCGTGCACCCAGGCCACGTAGGTGGGCTGGTGGGTGTCGAGCAGGCGGGCCAGAAAGTTGGCCACGCCCCACGCCGCGGAGGTGTTTTCACCCTTGGCGGTGCGCAGGGGACGCGAGATCATCGCGAAGAAGGCGCGATAGATCAGGGCGAAGCCGTCGATCAGGAACAGCCGGGGGGTATCCCCGAGTGCCGGCGCTCCGCTCACGAGTCTCCCCGGCGAACCCGCGAGAGCACCCGTTCGTACGCCGAGCGCGATTCGGAGGTGAGGCGGAATCGGCTCACGTTCGCCGTGTCCTCGAAGACGACTTCCAGCCGCAACTGGGTGTACGTCCACCGGATGATGCGGCCCTGGGTCGTCGAGCTCCCGTTATAAATCTCTTCCGGGTCGCCGAGCGTGATGAAGACCATCCCCCGGTCGGTGCGCCAGCCGGGGACTTCTTCGTCGGTGAAGCGCTGGTTGGCGATCGCCATCCGGCCGAAGTACTGGTCGAGCGCCTCGTTTTCCGGCGTAATCGGCACCGGGTCCGTCTTCCGGTAGAACTCCTGCCAGAGGCGCGGGCGCTCGTCGGGGGCCGCCTTCTTGAGCTGTTTGACCAGGTCCTCGTGCCCGAAGTAGCGCAGGAGGTCGATCATTTCGGTGTAGTTGGTCAGGATCCACGCGCCGGAAAACGACACCAGCGCGCTGGTCTGCCGCATCGCCGAGTCCTTGCCGACCCGAATGCGCAATTCGCCGAGGGGCTGGTTGTCGGGAACGATCCGGATCACTTGCGACTCGACCTCCCGGGCACCGGTGAACCGGAGAGTGTCCCGGGTCACGACGCTGTCGAAGTCGTCGATGATCTCGAAGGGAACCGCGGTCGGGGCCGCATAGTTGTAGCCCTCGACGAGCGCGAGCAGGGTGTCGCCGCCGTAACTGACGGTGCCCCGGGGGCTCAGCACCACCGCGAGGTCCTGGTCCCGGCTGCGCCGCCCGGTGACCTGGTAGGCGAGGATGGGGGCGCTGTAGGACGCCGCGCTGAAGTCGGGGGCGATGAAATCCGCCGTGGCCTGGGTCTGTCGGGAGGACAGGGGGTCGCGCACCGAGACGGTGACGTGGTAGGCGCCGCTCTTCAGGTGATAGAGCTGCTGGAAGAGCACGCTCTCGTCGTTCCGCATGGTCTCCGCGAAGTCGGCCACGCGCACTTCCTGGTCCCGCGCGAACCGGATCGGCGGGGCGTCGGGCGACTCAAGGAACATCTCGACCCGGTACTGGGCCAGGAAAGTCGTGCCGTCCTTCCGGAACGAGAGCGCGCGGTTCTCGATGGAGAGCCCGAGAATCGCCTTGACGGAATCGCCGGGCCCCGCCGCGAACGCCATAGTGCCGACGAACGGAAGGGGCGGCCCCGCCGCCAACCGTCCCATGGCGCGGTAGACCGATGGCATATCGAAGAGGCTGGTGAGCGTCTCCTCCGGAGAGGGCGTCGAGCTGTGCCCGACGCGCTGCCACGAGCTGCAGGCCATCAGCGGCAGGAGGAGGAGGAGGAGACGGCGGTGGAACCGGAGCACGTGGCCCCCTTCGGGAACTGGCGAGGATTCAGGGCGTGCGGTGCAGGCGAAAGTATCCCCTGCGCCGAAGCACGGTCAAGCGCGGGCCGGATTGCTGCTTGCCGGTCCCGCTGGTGGCGAGTACCTTCCCTCACTCTCATGACGCCAGACGAACTCATTGGCCGCACGGTAGCTGGCCACCGCCTCCTGAAGCATGTCGGCGAGGGTGGCACGGCTTTGGTCTACAAGGCCGAACATCCGGAGCGCGGCCCCACGGCAATCAAGGTGCTCCGCCCGCGGCTGGGGCAGGACCCCATCGCGGTCAAGCGCTTCCTGCGCGAGGCCGAGTTTGGCGTGCGCGTCGTGCACCCGAACGTCGTCCGGACCTGGGAATACGGCGAGGAGTCCGGCGCCTACTTCCTGGCGCTGGAATGGGCGGAGGGGGAGGCGCTCGAGCTCTTCGCCGCCCGCTCCGGGCCGCTGGCGCCGCTGGTCGTGGCGCAGATCGTCGAGCAGGTCGGCGCGGCGCTCACCGCCGCCCACCGCGCCGGGATCATCCATCGCGACTTGAAACCCGCCAACATCATGTACGATCCCGCCACGCAGACCGCCAAGCTGCTGGATTTCGGCATCGCGCGCGATGCCGAGCTTCCCCAGGAAGAGCGACTCACCCGGGCCGGGTTCTTCGTGGGCACTCTGCAGTACGTGGCCCCTGAGGCGCTCTCCGGCGAGCTGGTCGGGGAGCAGGCCGACGTGTACAGCCTCGCGACCATCGCGTACTATCTCCTGACCGGCGAACTCCCCTTTCCGGGCAAGTCGCCGCGGGAACTGTTCCAGCAGCTGCTGACCCAGACGCCCCGCCCGTTGAGCGAGGTCGCGAAGGGGGCCAAGTTCGGTCCCGACCTTGAGGCGGCGCTGATGGCCGGGCTGGAACGCGACCTCAAGCAGCGCCCCGCCACCGTGCAGGAGTTTGCCGCGCGATTCTGTGCGGCGGCCCGCTCCGAACCGGAAAAGAAGAAGGGCTTCCTCTCCGGGTTGTTCGGCAAGGATTGACGGTGGACGAGCACGCGGCGCTCCTGCAGCTGCTCCACGACCGCTCCATTCGCCACGGCGACTTCACGCTCGCCTCCGGCGTCCACTCCACCTACTACATCGATGCCCGCCCGACCACCATGTCCGCCGAGGGGATCTACCTCATCGGTCGCCTCGGCGTCGCCGCGATTCGGGCGCAGGGCTGGGTGCCTGCGGCGGTCGGAGGGCTCACCATGGGCGCCGACCCGGTGGCCTATGCCGTGGCGCTCGCGAGCCGGGGCGCCCCCCCGGTCATCGATGCGTTCAGCGTCCGCAAGGAAGCGAAGGGCCACGGGACGAAGCGCCGCGTAGAAGGCAACTTCCGGCGGGGCGATCGTGTGGTGGTGGTGGAAGACGTCATCACGTCGGGCGGTTCCGCCATCCAGGCAATCGCGGCCGTTGAGGAGGCGGGCGGGAACGTGCTGGGGGTGCTGGCCGTGGTGGACCGGGAACAGGGCGGGCGGGCCGCGCTCACCGGGCGCGGGCACTCGGTGGCAGTCCTCACCACGGCGACGGAGCTGGGGCTGATTTAGGGGGCGGCCGCCAGGTGCCGATCGATGATCGGCACGAAGTTACTCGCCGGGTGGGCCCCCTCGAGCGAGACGCCGTTGACGACGAAGGCGGGTGTGCCGGTAAACCCGAACGCCTGACCCTCCGCTATGTCCGCGGCCACGCGAGCGCGGATCGCGTCACTTTGCTGGTCGCGCAGCGCCCGCGGCACATCCGCCCCCACCCGTCGTACCACCTCCTCCAGAAACCGTTGGCCTCCCGCCTTCAACTGCTCCTGCTCGGCGTACACCACCTCGTAGAACTTGAACGCCTTGTCGCTCCCCTGCAGGGCCAGCGCCTCGAACATCAGCGCGGCCGGCATTGCAGTCGGGTGTATTTCGAGGGGTGTCTGCTTGATGACCAGCCGCACCGCGCCCTGGTACTGCTCCAGCAACTGGTGCATGACGGCCACCGACTGGCGGCAGTAGGGACACTCGAAGTCGGTGTATTCCACGATGGTGACGCGTGCCGACGGATTGCCGAGCGACACCCGGGCGCTCAGATCGGGATGTTTCGGGGTCCGGAATTCGGCGTCGAGTTTGTCGGCGGCGGCCTGTTGCTGCGCCGCCTGCGAGGCCTGAAACGCCGCGTTGACTGCCTGGATGAACTCGGTCGGGTGCGCCTTGATGGCGGCGACGAGGACCTCGGGATGCGCGCTCAGGGTGCGCTGCAGCGCCTCCGGGGAGGGCTCGCGTGAACAGGCGGCGGCGAGCAGGAGGAGGCAGACGAGCCGGCGGCGGAAAGGCACGGACACACTCGCGGTGAGGGGAACCCGCCCCAAGCTAGGGGTGGGCCGGGTGCCGCCGCAACACCGCCTTCAGCAAGAGGGAGGAGCCTGACCCGCCAAACAGTGTCCGCTGTCCCAGCTCCCTGTTTCCAGGGGATGGAAGGCGGGCCAGACGCCTCCGTAAGGAACGACCATGAGATCCAGAAACCGGGCGAGCGCAATGGGGAACGGGAAGCGCCGCCGGAACTCGAGGCTAGTGATACCGAGCATCGCGCGGATATGCCGGCCGAAACTCTGCGGCGAGGAGTATTCCATCCGATAGGCCACGTCGGCGATGGATCGGCCGGGGGCCTCGAGAAGGTGGGCGGCGTGGAGGAGCCGCACGCTGGCCAGATAGCCTTTGGGCGACGGAAGCCCGGCCCGGGCAAAGCGCGACATCAGGGTACTGGGCCGCACCTGGCAGGCGCGGCAGAGGGCGCGCACGGTGGTGATGTCGGGAGCCATCCGGACCAGGAGTTCGAAGAAGAGGCGAAGATCGCCTGGTGCCTCGCCGAGCGCCGTGATAAGGGGTCCCTGGATGCGCGCGGCGGCCCGGGTGACGGGCGCGGCCATCAGCTGACGAAGCCGCTGCCATCCGCCGGGGCCGGTGATGTCCACCACCTGCCGGAGCCCGGTGGCTCCGAGGTGCAGGAGGGTCTCGGACGCGGAGGCGTCGTGGCTCGACACCAGGGCGACGGTGGGGATGCCGGGGAAGTCGTGGACCAGGCGCCGGACATCCTGGACGGCGGCGGGGGAACAGCGGTGGACCGAGAGGAGAATGGCGTCCACCGGGCGCTCGCGCACCGCGCGCACCGCCTCCGGCACGGAGTCCCGGTGGAGGAGGGTAAAGCACCCCTGGCCGGCGGCCTCCACCTTGATCCGCTCGGCGGGGAGGAGGACAGCGGCGATGGTGGGCGGACCCTCCGGGGTCCCGGCGGGTGAATCAGGCACGGGCTGGCTCCGTATTGGTGTGATGGGGACCACGCTAGGCGTCTCCCCTCAACAGCACCCCAACGGGAGTGGGCGCGGCCCAGCCGATGAAGCAACCGTTTTGGCGCGGCGGGCATCCGACCGTTACATGTCCCTGTCTGGAAGGGGGCCGGCGTGTATTTTGAGGAGCCCGTTGGCGGTGCGGCCCCACCGCCCATCTCGGATGACCTTTCTCTCACGTGGAGCCCGCGGGTGACCAAGCCCCAGACAGGCCCCGGACTCGCCGAGCGCCTGCAGGCCGCGCTCGGGTCCCAGTACGAACTGGGGCCCGAAATTGGACGCGGCGGCATGGGCGTCGTGTTCCAGGCGCGGGACGTCACGCTCGCGCGGGACGTCGCGGTCAAGGCCGTCCATCCTGAACTGGCCATCCACTCCTCGATCGCCCAGCGGTTCCTCGCCGAGGCGCGCATGATCGCGCGGCTCCGGCACCCGAACATCGTCACGGTGTACACCGCCGGCGAGGCGGAGGACATCCTCTACTTCGTGATGGATCGCGTCCCGGGCGAATCGCTCCGGGAACGGCTCAATCGCGAGGGGAAGCTCCCGCCCGAAGAGGCGCGGCGGATCACGATGGACATCGCGGCCGCGATCGACGCGGCGGCCGGCGCCGGGCTGGTGCACCGGGACGTGAAGCCGGAAAACGTCTTGCTCGAGGCGGGGAGCGGGCGCGCGTTGCTGGCCGATTTCGGCATCGCGCGTGCCCTGGCGGCGGGGCCGGAAGGGCCGGTCACCGGCCAGGGCATGGTGGTCGGCACCCCCAACTACATGAGCCCGGAACAGGCTTCGGGCGAGGACGTGGATTCCCGGAGCGACCTGTACTCCCTCGGCGTCGTCGCCTACGAGATGGTGGCGGGGCACCCGCCGTTCGTGGGACCGAACCGGGTGGTGGTGTCGAAGCACATCTCCGAACAACCGACCACCCTGACCCGCCTCCGCCCGGAGTGCCCCGCCGACCTCGGCGCCGGCATCATGCGGGCGCTGGCCAAGGCGCCGAGCGACCGCTTCCAGTCGGGATCGGAGTTTCGGGCCGCCCTCGGGGGAACGCCGACAGCGCTTCCCCTCTTCGGGCGGAAGCGGAACCGGCGAGCTCTCCTGGCGGGGGCCGTGCTGGTGCTGGTGGCAATCGTCGCCACGGTGGTGGCCCGTCGCCCGGCCGGTCCCCCGGAGGGCGTCAATCCGCGGCTGTCGATGCTGGTGCTCCCGTTCAACAACCTGCGCGACGACCAAAGCATGGAGTGGCTGCGCAACGGCAGCGTGAATATGCTGGCGCTCAACATGGCGCAGTGGAAGGACCTGACGGTGGTGGACCACGAACGGGTGCACGACCTGCTGGCGCGCCACAGCCTCAGCGCGACCGACGACATCGGACTCGACATGGCCCGCAAGCTCGCCCGCGAGGCGGGGGTCTGGACGGTGGTCCTGGGCGACTTCCAGCAGGTGGGGGATTCGCTGCACCTGACGGCGCGGGTGTTCGATGTGGCCACCGGCGTCCGGACCGACGTTGCAGAGGTGAATGGGCCGGCATCAGACGACCCGCGCCCTGGATTCGACCAGCTCGCGCTGCGGCTGCTCGATCTTTCCGGCGCACCGGGGGAGGTGTGGGCCGATTTGGCCTCAGTCACCACCCCCTCGATCGAGGCCTACCGGTCGTACCTGAGCGGCCTGGATCGGCTGAACCGGTGGGAATTGGCCGCCGCGCAGCGCAACTTCGAGCGGGCGGTGCAGGTCGACACCACGTTCGGGTTGGCGTATTACAAGCTGGCGCTGACCCGCGGCTGGCTCGTGGGAGCCGCCGACTCGGCGGGCCAGCAGGCCATCGACCGGGCCGTCCTCTACTCACAGCAACTCCCGGCGCACGACCGGGCGGTCATTACCGCCTATCGGTTCTTCGTGCTGGGCCAGAACGCCGCGGCCCGCAACATCTACCAGCAGCTGCTGGCCCGGAATCCGCGCGATGCCGATGCCTGGTACGGACTGGGTGACACCTGGTTCCACGACGACCGGCGGTACATGGACCGCAATGCCACCGAGTCGGTTCGCGCGTTCCGCCGCACACTGGCGCTGGCACCAGACTACACCCTGGCCTATGAACATGTGCAGGCCATGCTGAACCTGGCGAGCCAGCCCAGCGCTCCACTGCTCATGGTGACCCCGGACTCGTTTGCCTTCGCCTCCGGGGTGGATAGCGTCACCCGCGCGACTGCGCTTACCCGGGCAAGGCTGGCCGGACTGGAGTCGGCGCGGGCGTGGAGCGCGGCGCAGCCCAGCGCCGGACGCGCCCACCTGGCCATGGTGGATGCCTTCCTCGCGAATGAACAGTACCCCGAGGCCCTGGCCGAGGTGTCCCGATTCCGCGCCGCGGACCCAAGGAATCCGGAGATGCCGTTCCTCGAGGCGCGGGTGCGGTTCGCGAGCGGTGAGGGGCCGCGGGCGGCGGCGGAGCTGAAGTCGGCGCTGGCGACCATCACCCCGGGCGACTTCGCGGGAGCGGAGGACGCCCCGACGGTCATGGCCGATGTGATGGCGGGCACCAACATCTTTGCCTACTACGGGGATCTGGCCAGTGCGGCGCGGGTGATCGAGCTGGCCGACGAGATCCGCACCGACGTGCTCCCGGCCTCCGTCGCGCAGGACATGAAGGGAGGCGTCTGGAAGCGATCGATGCTCTCGGCGTTATACGGTTCCGCGGGCGTTCCCCTGGCACAGCTCGACCGGATCTGGGCCGCGACCGCAGAGGAGGCACGCAGTGTTCCGGCCGACCAGCGCGAGCACGTCCTGCACAGTGGCTCCGACGCCGCAGTCGGGCTCCTGCTAAGCCGCGGCGACACCCGCCCGGTGGAGGAGTATCAGGCGATCAGCAGTGAGCCGCTCCCGCCCGTCGTGGCGGCATTGCTCGCCCTGAGCCGGAAGGACACGGTGGCCGCCCGCACGGCGCTGGCGGCCCCGGATAGTGCCCGCAAGATGATGAATTACTCGGGGTCGGAGCCGCTCACGGCGGTGGCACTGTTTGAACTCGGTGACTACGAAGGCGTCCTCCGATCCCTTTCCCACTACGAGACCGCCCTGTTCAGTACGCGGGGATTCGACTCCCGCTGGGCTGCCATCGGTCGGGTCCGATTGCTCCGGGGCGCGGCCTATGAGAAGCTCGGCCGGCGAGCGGAGGCGGCCGAGCAATACCAGTTGGTGTTGGCACAATGGAAGGCGGCGGACCACGACCTTGACGAATTCCGCCAGGAGGCGGAGGCTGGCCTGGCGCGGGTCCAGGGGCGAGGGTGACCCCGGCGGGGACCGGTCCCGGCGGCTATATTCGGGGCGGGGCAGGCTCGATGGTCGCGGGTGCTTCGGCATCCGAGGAAAGTCCGAGCTCCACAGGGCAGACTGCCAGGTAACGCCTGGGCGCCGCAAGGCGACGGACAGGGCAACAGAAAGCAAACCGCCCGAGGGTGCGCAAGCGCCGGAGGGTAAGGGTGAAAGGGTGGGGTAAGAGCCCACCGCGTCGCTGGTAACAGCGATGGCACGGCAACCCCCAGTCGGAGCAAGGCCAAATAAGCGGCGAGGTGCGGCCCGCACCGACCCCACCGGCAACGGTGAGCCGCGGGTAGGCTGCTCGAGGCGGTCGGCGACGACCGTCCCAGACAGATGACCATCCCCTGGCGACAGGGTACAGAACTCGGCTTATGGCCTGTCCCACGCCGCCCCGGCCCCCGCCGGGGCGGCGTTCGTTATAGATTCTGCGCAGCGTGAGCCGGCCCGCGCCCAGCGGTCCGGGGTTTCCACGTTCGCCCCCACACCGAGGATCCCATGTTCGTTCGCTTGCTTTCGACCGTGGCCATGGCCGGCGGGTTGGTCGCCACCCCGGTCCAGCCGGACCCCACCGCCGCCGTGACGACACTGCACTACCGGGTCGGCATCGTCGCCCAATCGGCTCTCGACCTGTCGGCGATGGGCGCCGGCGAACAAAAGAACACCGCCGGCTTTACCGGCTTCTTCACGATGACGCTGAAGGACACCACCGGCGGCAAGGCGCTGACGGTCCTGCTCGACAGCATGGTCATCGATAGCGCCACGCAGGGCCTTGCCATGCTCCAGACCGCCGCGGATTCGGCCAAGGGGTCGACCTGGCAGGGACTGCTCACGGAGAAGGGGAAGATCGACAACCTCGTCTTCGTCCATGGTGGCGCCGGTGCGCAGCAGTTCGAGGCGGTTCTGGCCGGCTTCTTCCCGCGCGGCGCGGCGCACACCAAGAAGCAGGGCGACGTCTGGAGTGACACCCTCACCTACACATCCACCACCGAGGGCGGCTCCACCAACATCAAGATGATGACCACCTTCACCGCCGCCGGTGAGGGGATGTACAACAACGCCAAGGCGTTGACCATCAACACCACGAGCACCACCTCCTCCGTCGGGAGCCAGGAGGGGGCAGGGGGTGACATGCAGATGGAGGGCTCAGGCACCGGAGTCGGCGCCTACTACGTGAGCAAGGACGGCACCTACCTCGGCGGCACCAACACGCTGGATACGGACATCGTCCTCACCACCAGCCAGGTTCCGATGCCCATTCCTGGCAAACTCCACACGATCGTCACCATCAGTTCCTTCTAAGACAGGCGTGCTGCGCACCGCACTTCGCTGGACCGCCATCGCCGGAGGGGTGTTCCTCCTCTGGCTGGTGGCGGTCTGGCCGCCGCCGCTCTGGTACCGGACGCATTGGCCGGAGCGGACGGCGTTTATGTCAATGCGGGGAAACGCGCTGGACGGCGGGGCAGCGGGGCAGGAGGGCGGCGGGGCCGGACGGCAGCGGGGCCGCGGATTTCCGGAGCGTCCGACCTACCGCCCTGTACCGCTGGATTCCATTTCAGATTGGCTGCCACGCGCCGCGATGATCGGGGAAGACAACCGCTTCCTCGAGCACCACGGCATCGACTATCTCGCCATTCTCGAGGCGCTGGGTTACCGCCGCGCAGATTTCGCGTGGAACGACCCGAAGGACCGGGCCGAGTTCCGGTATACCCTGGGTTCGCTCTGGAGCCGACGCGGCAAGCTGCGCGGTGCCAGCACCATCACACAGCAGCTGGCCAAGAACCTCTACCTCTCTCCCGACCGGAATCCGCTGCGGAAGGTCAAGGAGGGGGTGACGGCGTACCGACTGGAAGGGGCGCTGAGCAAGCGGCGGCTGATGGAGCTCTACCTGAACGTGGCGGAGTTCGGGCCCAACATCTGGGGCGCCGAGGCGGCGAGCCAGTTCTATTTCGACCGGCCGGCCAGCCGCATGACGCCGGCCCAGGCGGCGTCGCTGGCGGGGTCGCTGCCCTTTCCCCTCTCCTCCAATCCGGCGTACCGCACCGGCCGGATGCGCTGGCGGCGCGATCTGATCCTGCGCCGGATGCGTGGGGAGGTGGTGGAGATACCGCAGGAAGAGGAGGAAGTGGCGGTGCCGCCGCCGCCGGTGATCGAGGAGATGGTGGTGCCGGACAGCTTGTAGGGGGCCAGCGGTCTCCCTGTCTTGCCGACTCGCTGGCCCCCTGACGTTCCCTAGAACGTCACCGCGGCGTTCAGTTGGATCGAGTAGCCCTGCACGGTCGAGGAATTCCCCATTTCGCCGAAGTACTTGAACCCCACGAGGACCCCACGCTCCGGCAGAAGGACGTTGAGGGCGCCGCCAAGGGCGTTCACGCTGTAGCGCCCGGGCACGACGAAGGGGGTCCCGTCCGCCTGAGTGGCGTCTGTCGTCTGGTATTGGCCGTACCCCACCAGCCCGACCTGCAGAAGGGTTTTCATTTCCTTGTCGAGCGGGAGGAACTGCATCAGCGAATAGTCGATGTTGAAGGTATTGCCGGGCGTCAGGTCGCTGCCGTCCTGCTTGCCGTGGAACTCGTACAACTCGAAGGCGGAGAGGGTCGTGCCCTTGTTCTTGGTCAGGTAGATGGTCTGGCCGGCGGTGATGGCGTTGGTCCAGTACCCGGTGCCGACGTTGTCGGAGGCGCCGGCGGTGAACTTGCCGGTGGGGGCAAAGAAGGCGTAGCCCGCCGTGAGGTCCGCGCGCGTCAGCTTCCACCCGAGCAGCAGCGGCTGCACGTAGAGGTTGGAGACGCCTCCGGCCCCGCCGAGCGAGCCGAGGTTGGCACCCGTGAGGGCGCTGGTGGCGAACGGCACGCCGATGGCGGCGGCGTACGTGCCGCCAAGGAGCTTCTTGGTGCTTACCCACTCCAGCAGGGCGATGTCGATCGCTACCGCCGCGTCGCCGGACACGGCCGTAACGGCATTGCCGTCCGCGTCCTTGAGCTGGTCGAACGAGTAGAAAAGGAAGTAGTTGGCGAAGCTGAGGCCGGCGCCCGGCAGGGTGCCGGAATTGGTGGCGCTCATGCCCGGCGTGTACTGGCCGCGGGTCGGAGGAGGATACTGTGCCTGCACGGGGGCAGCGCCGACGAGCAGGGCAAGGCCGAGAAGCAGACCTGGGGTGGTACGCGACATCGAGTTCTCCTTGGCGCTGTGCATCAGGGTTTGGTGGAAGCGGCCGGGCTGGGCCGCACTTGAAAGATGATGAATCCGCGATCGGTGGTGTAATAGTAGCGCCCGCCATACCCCGGCACGACGAGCCCGTTGAAGGTCATCGGCTCGAAGTAGTCTGATTCGGCCAGGAGTCGCCCGGTGGCGGCGTCGCGCCAGGTGACCTGCTCGGTGTAGTTGGCGGTGAAGATGGTTGCCGTCATCGGCTCCGCCTTGACATTCTTCTTGATGTTGGAGAGCACCAGCACCCGCTGGTCCTTCGGGCCGAAGAGGGGCTGGAAGCCGGAGGTGGCCACGTCGAGCACAAACGCCGTGGTCATCTCGCCGGTGGCGGGGTCGAGCTTGATGCCGGCCACCTTCCCCACGCCGACGTCGGCGGAATAGATCATGTTGTTCTCGGGGTCGGTCTGCGGCTTGGGCGGCGCGAAGCTGAACTGCCCCTTCTCCAGCTCCCCGAAGGGATAGATGACCGTGCGCTCCGACTGGCGTCCCTGCCGGTCCACGGCGACGATGCTCGAGGCGGTCACCTTGCTGCCGATGCCATTGGTCTGGAGGATGATCCAGTCGCCCAGCATGCTGGGGGCGTCCGAGGTCGTCTGCCCCTCGGCCATCGGGTGGACCACCCAGGTGGTGTCCTGGGAGAGCTTCTTCGTCTTCGGATCCCAGAAGTAGCGCAGCGCCCCGCTGTCCACGCCGGTGTAGATGGCAATCCTGCCCGTCGAACATGGTGATGGTGTGCGGCGTGGTGGACGGCTCCGGCATCATCAGCTGGTCGAGCACCTCGAGTGTCGTCGGATCCACGGCCACCAGCGTCGAGTTGGGCTGCTTGAAGCCGGCGGCGACGCCGTGCACGATGGCCAGGGTGCCCTGCTTGTCGTAGCCGTTGGGCTGGGTCTGGTTCTTCAGGATGATGGTGCCGTCGGGAGCGATGGTCAGGTTCTTGAAGCCCGACTGGACTTGCGAAGTCGTGCCGGACGGGAGCGCGGCCTGCTTGAGAATCAGCCCCGTCTCGGGATCGATGATGGCGATGTTGTTCTGCCAGGCGAAGATGATCTGGCCGTTGGCCATGATGTTGAGGTTGACGGCGTTGACCCAGCTGTCCTGCGTGTTGCCGTTCAGGAAGTAGGTGCGCCAGGTCTCCCTGCCGGTGGCGGCGTCGGCCCGCGCCATGTACGGCCCCGCGGGCATGACGCCGTCGAGCGGGCGGATTGCCGCCGCCGGCGATGAAGATCTCGCCAGGCCGACGGTTGACGATGTACTCGGTGGCCTGGTATAGTCGGTGGCGGCCCGCCAGGCGAACACCTGGTTCGGCCCATCCCAGGACCCCGTGAACGTGGCGCAAGGGAAAACGCCGCTCCGCTCCGCGTCGGTGTTCTCGGCGGCATTGAGCGACGAGTAGTAACCCGGTGTGGGCCGTGCCTGGCTGCAGGCCAGTTCCTGCGCGTAGAGACGGGTGTCGCCGGGGAGGGGGCCGTTGGCCGCCTGCTCGTTGGCGGTGAGGCCCGACGTTGCCGAGCCGCCGATCGACCTTCGGCTCGACCGTGGTCCAGAGGAGCTTGTAGGCCACGAACAGGAGCACCACAATCGCGATGGCAAGGGCGAGCTTGAAGCCGCGGGAACGGGGCATTGTCAGTCTCCGTTGGGGCTGTTGGAGGCGGGCCGGGGTCGCACCTGCAGCACGATGAAGCCCTTGTCCGAGGAATAATAGGCCCGGCCCCCATACCCGGGCGTGATGAGTGAGCCGAAGGTCATCGGCTCGAAGAAATCCGACTCGGCCAGGACGCGCCCGGTGGCCGCGTCGCGCCAGACCACCTGTTCCTTGTAGTTGCCGGTGAACATGGCCGCCTTGATCGGCTCGCGGGGCACGTTCTTCCGCATGTTGGACGCCACCAGCACGCGCCGCTCCGGCGGCCCGTGGAGCGGCATGAACGCGGTGGTCATGTCATCCACCACGAACACCGTCTCCATGGCCCCGGTGGCCGGATCGAACCTGATGCCGGCCAGCTTCCCCACGCCCATGTCGGCGGAGTAGATCATGTTGGTCGCCGGGTCCGCGGCCGCCTTGGGAGGCGCAAAGCTCCACTGACCCTTCTGGAGTTCGCCGAAGGGGAAGATGGTCACCGTCCGGCTCGCGTCGTCCTGGTGCGCAGCCACGACGCTCGAGGCGGTGGTGTCGCTCCCCAGTCCGTTGGTCTGGATGATGATCCAGTCGCCCAGCATGGTGGGGGCGTCGGCGGCCAGCTGCCCGGGACGCATCGCCTTGACGACCCAAGTGGTGTCCTGCGAGAGCTGCTTCGCGACGGGATCCCAGAAGTAGCGGAGCGCGCCGGTGTCCACGCCGATGTAGAGCGCGATGCGCCCCCGGTACGGCGCCACGATGAAGGGCGCCGTGGCGGGCTCGGGGAGGTCGAGGTCGTCGAGGATGGCGAGCGTGACAGGATCCACTGCCACCAGGTGCGAGTTGGGCTGGGAATGCCCTTCCAGGACGCCCCGGATGAGCGCCATCGTGCCCTGTCCCTGGAAGTCGTTCGGGAGCGTCTGGTTCTTGAGCAGGAGGGTGCCGTCCGGCGCGATCGTGACGTGCTTGTAGTTGGACTGCGCCGCCGGGGTCGAGCCGGTCGGCAGGGCGGCCTGCCGGAGGATCAGTCCGGTCTCGCCGTCCAGGATGGCGACGTTGTTCTCCCACGCGAACGCGATGTTCCCGTCCGGCAGGATGTTCAGGTTGACGGCCCCGAACCAGGCGCCGGAGGCGTTGGCGTTCTCGACGTAGGTGCGCCAGATCTCCCGGCCCGTCGCGGCGTCGGCCTTGGCCACGTAGGGACCCGCGGGCACCGTGCCCGTCATCGGCGGGTTGGCGCCCCCTGCCACGTAGAGCTCGCCGGGCCGTCGGTTGTTGAGATAGGCGGTGGCCTGGTACGCCTCGGCGCTGCGCCAGGCGAAGACCTGGTTCGGGCCGTCCCATGAACCGGTGAAGGTGGCGCAGGGGAAGAGGCCGCTGCGCTGCGCGTCGGAAATCTCCGCACCATTGAGCGAGGAGTAGTAGCCGGGCGCCGGATTCGCCTGGCTGCAGGCCAGTTCCTTCGCGTAGAGCCGGGTGTCGCCCGGCAGCGGGCCGTTGGCGGCGATCTCGTTCGCGGTGAGTCCGACGTTGCCGAGGCGCCGCTCGAGCTTCGGCTCGACCGTGGTCCAGAGGAGCTTGTAGCCGAGCACGACCACCAGACCCACGACAATCCCGAGTGCGATCTTTCGATTGCGAGTCATGCCATCCCCTTGAGATGGATCTCTCTCGCGCTACTGCGACGCGGCGGCGGTCGGCTTCGGCATCACCTGCAGCACGTAGAATCCCTTCCCCTCTGCGCTCGGGAAGTAGACCCGCCTCCGAACCCGGGCGGGGTGAGGGAGTTGATGGTCAGCGGCTCGAGGAAGGACGACTCGGCGAGGAGCCGACCGGTCGCCGCGTCGCGCCAGGTGAGTTGTTCCTTGTAGTTGCCGGTGAAGATGGCCGCCATCAGCGGCTCCCGCGCCACGTTCTGCTTCGCGTTCGTCAGCAGCAGCACCCGCCGGTCCGCGGGGCCAATGACCGGCTGGAAGGTGCTGGTCACGTCGTCGACCACGAACGCCACCTCCATCTTGCCGGTGGCCTGGTCGAGCTTGATGCCCGCCACCTTCCCCAGCCCCATGTCGGCCGAGTAGACCATGTTGTTCTCGGGATCGGCGCCCGCCTTGGGCGGGGCGAAGCTGAACCCGCCGGGCGGGAGCGCGCCGAAGGGAAAGATGACCTCCTTGCGCGTCGCGTCATCCCGATGGATGGCCACGATGCTGGAGGACACCTCCTTGCTGCCGGCGCCGTTGAGCTGGAACACGACCCACTCCCCGACGATGCTCGCCGCTGTGGCGGTGGTCTGGCCCTTTTCGACCGGGTAGACCACCCAGGTGGAGTCAACAGAGAGTTCGCGGGTGGCGGGATCCCAGAAGTAGCGCCGCACGCTGACGTTCATCCCGACATAGATCGCGATCCTGCCACCGACCATCGTGACGATGTGGGGCGCCGACGCCGGCTCGGGAAGCTGCAGCATGCTCAGCACCTCGAGCGTGCCGGGATCGACCGCCACCAGCACCGAGTTCGGCTGCTTCTTTCCCTCCTGGATGCACTTGATGATGCCCATCGTGCCCTGGACTTCGCACCCCAGGGGACGGGTCTGGTCCTTGAAGATCAGCGTCCCATCCGGGGCGATGGTCAGGTGCTTGAAGTTCACGGTGTAGGCCGGTGCGTCGCCCCCGGGGAGGGTGGCGGTCTTGAGGATCTCGCCGGTGTTGCCGTCCACCAGCACGGCCTTGTTGGACCAGGCCAGGGCCAGGTTGCCGTTGGGGAGGATGTTGAGGTTGGTGTTGCCGATGAACCACCCCGAGGCGTTGGCGTTGTCGAGGTAGGTGCGCCAGGCCTGTTTTCCCGTGGTGGCGTTGACCCTGGCGAGGTAGGGCCCCGCCGGCATCGGGTCCGCGGCGGTGGGGACCTCGCCGCCCATGATGTAGAGTTCGCCGGGCCGGCGATTGTTCATGTAGGCGATGCCCGGGTAGTCGTCAACGCTCCGCCAGGCGTACACCTGGTTCGGGCCGTCAAAGGAGCCGGTGAAGGTGGCGCAAGGAAAAATGCCGCTCCGCGCGGCGTCGGAGATTTCCGCGCCGTTCAGGGAGGAGTAATAGCCCGGCGTGGGGATCTGCTGCTGGCAGGCGAGTTCCTGCGCGTACAAGGTGATGTCCCCCGGCAGGGGGCCGTCCGCCGCCCGCTGGTCGGGCGTGAGGCCCACCTGTTCGGCGCGCCGTTCCGCCTTGGCGCCGATGACCGGTCCGAGGAGGCGATACACCAGCACGCCGAGGAGGAGGACGACCGCCCACAGGATCAGCTTAAAGGTGCGGGACTTGGCCATGTGAACAGTCTCCTTGAATTCGCCGCCGGAAAACCCTGCCTACTTCCGCGGCCCGTTGGCCTCGAAGTCCGACTTGGTGGTGTAGTAGCCCTTCGGATAGTACGGCCCCATCACGCTCTCTTCCATCCCCGGCTTCGTCACGTTGACCGGGCTCTCGGCCCAGTCCGGGTCGTTCGCGATGAATCGCAGCATGAGCATGCCGAAGTCCGGCCGATTTTTGGGCCCGTCCACCCCTTCACCCCGCGGGCTCCACTCGATCCAGGCGATGCCGTTGGCGTCGGTGGCGTTGGCGGGCCGGTCTTCCTTGCGACTGTACACGATGGTGTAGTAGCCGTCCTGATCGAGCGGCACCTGGAAGTCGGTCAGCGCATCCACGATCTGCCCGGAGGGCATCGCCTCCGCGCTGACGATCGACCAGTACTGGGTCTGCGCCGCCGGCATCACTTCCAGCCCCGCCCCGCTTGCGCCGGCATAGGTGTTCGGGAAGGTGGGCATCTTGGCCCGCATCACGTATACCGGGCCGAACTTCCGCGAGAGCTGGATCAACATGTACTCGGTTTCGGGGTCCCCCCCACCGTCGATGGCGCTCGCATAGGGAATCTTGGCCCGCTCCTCAGGGGTCTTGAACGAACCGAGAATGGAGTACTGGATGTTCCAGTATTTCTCCCATCGGGGCTCCGGGCGTGCCGGCGCGGTGGCTGGATCGAGGGTCGGATCATTGGCCTTCGCATGCACCAGCCCTTCCCACTGCTCGGCGCTGACCGGCGCCTTGGGGGCGTCCATCGCGCGGCCAAACTGCTTCACGACCTCCTCGGCGGAAAGCTGCGTGCCGTCGGCCAGCGTGCCGGTGTAGGTGGGCAGGCCCGGTCCCGGGTCCGGCGAGGACGCCGGGCCCCATCCCGCACCGTCGCTCCCCTGGTCGGCGAGGTAGGCGCGGTTGACGAACATCAGTTCGGCGCCATCACGGCCGACATACAGGGTGTTCTTTCGGCGTTGTTTCGGGTCGGTGGGAGCATTCTCCCCGACCAGGCGCAGGGTGAAGTCGCGATTGTCCACGAGGCGGTTGGCGCCGACCCGGAACGGGTTGATCGACCCCGCATCCGGCTCGATGCTGGGCCCCGACAAGTCCTCGCCGATGGAGACGAATGTGCCGTGCTCCGCCTTGTACATGGCGAACTGGAAGTAGCGGGTGCGTGGGAAGGTGTAATTGAGCGTCATGGTGGCGCCCGCCGGGAGCGCGAGCCGACCGATGAAGTAGGTCGACTGCATGTCGGGCCAGAGGTTGGGGTTCTGGACCGGTCGCGGGTACTCGAGGTAGTGCCAGTAGCCCCACCCACGGGGGCCCTGGAAGATCCCGTCATGGCCGTAGCGAGTGTCGGTGCGGACGATGTTCTCCAATGACTTGTCGCCGAAGCGCCGCACGTCGAGGGCGTTCAGGTTGCGGACCGGAACGATCGCGGGCGGCTTCCACGTCCCCTTGCCGAGCGGGTAGACCGAGGGCGGCTCGGTCTTCGGCCAGTAGAGGCGCATCGCGACGAACATCGGACCGGCCGGGGCCGGCAGCCAGTTGGACTCCTTGTCCTTGCCCGGCGACTCCGCCTGGATGTAGATCGTCAGCGAGCCGTCGGGGTTCTTCTTCAGCCCCGGCAGCATCGGCGAGTTGATGAGGTAGCGGTCAATCGGGTTGGCGATCAGGAGCTGCGTCCTGGCATCGTACATGGTGATGGACCAGAACGCGTTCACCGGCGGCAGCTCTCCCGCCGGAAACGTCATCAGGTAGGTGTGCTTGCTCCCGTCGAGCAGGATGCCGTTGACGTCATGGTGCGTGAAGGGATAGACCGCCTCCGCCATGCTGTTGCCGTAGATACCGAGCTTGGCGGCGGCAGCCCGGAGGGCCCAATCGCCGTTGTAGAACTCCCGGCTTCCGGCGGCGGAACCGATCTGCCAGCCGTTGACACGTGTCCCGACGTTGTCTGCTGTCTGGCCGATCTTGGCCACGGCGGCCTTGATGCCGGCACCGACCGCTGCCTTGATGGCCGGGGAGGGCGCGGGAGCACCGGCGGGCTTGGCGACCCCGATCCCGAGCTTGGCGAACTTCGCCCGCAGCGGTGCCTCCACCGCGGCGGTGCCGGTGGCGGGGCAGAACTGCAGGAGGAAGGTCAGGAATTCAGGAAACTCAGTGGTAAACGCCTCCGCCGTCGGCTCCGGCCAGTTGATGGCGGGGGCGGCCGGGGGTGCCGGCTGGCCGAGGAACGCCGAGAGCGGCTGCACCTTGTAGCCGGCCTGGATCTTCCTGACATTGTCCATGTCGGCGGGATTGAACAGTTGGGTCCGATACACCACGAGCGAGAACTGCGTCTCGCTGCGGAAGACCTTGCTGACTCCCTTGGGCGCGCTGCTCCCCGTCCAGTCGGGTCCGGCCACCAGATAGCAGCCCGCCCCGTTCCCCGTGGTACGACTGCCCATGTAGCCGTAATTGTTGGTGTAGAGGTCCACCAGCTGCACGTCGTAGTAGCGGGCCTTCTCGATGGCCGGCATGCAGAGCACGAACGGCTCTGCCCGCAGGTCGAGCAGCGCCATCGAGT
This sequence comes from uncultured Gemmatimonadales bacterium, assembly GCA_963705985.1. GTDB lineage: Bacteria > Gemmatimonadota > Gemmatimonadetes > Gemmatimonadales > GWC2-71-9 > SPDF01. The sequence continues at coordinate 347,877 of CAVPLK010000004.1, forward strand.
AGGGGGTGTCGCTGTTGGGCGTGCTGATGGCGGTGTCCGCCGGGGTGAAGACCCGCGCCTCGTTGTTGAGCTGGTTGATCGGCGCCTTGAATTGCCCCGAGGTCTTGTCGATGAAGAACTGGTACATCACCTTGTACCCAACGATCATCGGTATGCCGTAGAGGTACGCCTCCTCGGCCACCGCCTGGACCTGCGCGACCTGTGCCGAATCCTGAGCCGACAGCGACGGCGCCCCGGCCATGGTGACGGCCGCGGCCAGCGCCAGACTCATTGTTCTCGACATACGCTCTCCTGGTTGTTTCCGCTCGCTCGACAGCGGCTAGAACATTTTCACGGGCATCACGAACTGGGCATAGAAGGTATCACTGACGACGAGGCACGCCGACGTGGTGGCGAGCAATCCGAGCGACATCGTGGCAGGAAACAGGCATCCGGCCAGCCGCCCGGCGCGCATCGCGGTGTGCACCAGGTGGAGAAAAGGGGCCTGTCCAGCCGCGAACTTCGGCGGCCCGAAGTCTAAACCTGTCACCGAAACTTGGGGATGCAAGGAGGGCGGGGCAGCGGGGCAGCGGGGCAGCGGGGCAGCGGGGCAGCGGGGCAGCGGGGCAGCGGGGCAGCGGGGCAGCGGGGCAGGAAGCTAAGAAAGTGAGGGTATCTGGCAAGGGGCAACCGGGAGGTGGTTGCCCCTCGTGTCTTCTACTGCCCCGCTGCCCGTCTGACCAGCCTAGTCCACCAGTCGCAGCGGCATCACCAGGGTCATGTAGCTGGCCGGGTCGTCCCAGCCGACTGGCTCGCAGGTGGCGGCCCGCTCTGGAGCCTTGAAGGTCATCCGCACCTCATCGGTGGGGATAAACTTCAGGATTTCAAGCAGATAGGTCGCGTTGAAGCCGATTTCAAGCGGCTCGCCTTCGTAAGTGACCGTGAGCTCGTCCTGGGCCTCGCCGAGGTCTGGGGTCTGGACCGAGAGCTTGCAGCCGCCGCTGGAGAAGGCCATCCGGATCCGGTGGGTCTGGTCGCTGGCTACGGTGCTCATGCGCCGCAGGGCCGCTGCCAGGGCCGACTTGTCGGCGGTGGCCACCTTGTCGTTTTCCTTCGGAATGACCTGTTCGTAGTTCGGGTACGGCCCCTCGATGAGCCGGGTATAGACCTGGGTCGTCGCGGAGCGGAAGCCGAGGTGGTTGTCGCTCCGGGCCATCTCCACGCTGTCGTCGGCGCCGAAGAGTCGGCGGATCTGGTCCAGCGCCTTGGGCGGGACGATCAGGTCTGCCTGGGTCTTGCCTCCGGACACCGGCACATCCATCCGTGCCAGGCGATGCCCGTTGGTGGCCACCATCCGCATCTTGTCGGGCCGGAGCTCCCAGAGGACACCGTTCAGGATCGGGCGGCTCTCCTCGGTGCTGGCCGCAAACGCCACGTGCCCGATGAGCTTGTGCAGTTCCTTGGCCGCGACCGTCCAGCCGCCGTCGAAGCTGACCGTCGGGAAGGCAGGAAACTCCTCCCGCGGCAACCCCAGTAGCTTGAACTTCGATTTGCCACACTCCAAGCTTACCCGCTGCTCGCCCGATGCCGTGAACCTGATGCTCGCGCTGGGCAATTCCCGGACAATCTCCACCAGCTTTCGGGCTGGCAGGGTGATGGCCCCTTCCTGATCGACACTGGCCGCCACTGTCGTGCTGACAGCGATGTCGAGATCGGTCCCGGAAATCCGGAGACCGTCCTTGGTGGCTTCGAGCAGGATATTGGCCAGCACCGGGAGGGTGGTCTTGGCGGGAACACTGGCCGCCACGGCCACGAGGCCTTCCTGGAACTGTTCGCGTGTGATTGTGAACTTCATACCGTCCCCGTCGTGCAAGTAGTTCTAGTACTTCTATAGATATATATGACTAGTAGTAGTAGTAGAGGGTGTGGACATGTGGGTGACCGCCTCAACTCGTCACCCGGTAACACCCTGCGCCGTTCTACCTCTGTCGGTTGCGTGTGGAGCATATGGAAAGCTCCGCTGTCAGGCCGTGGGAATGTCGATTCCACATTCTACCACATTCGGCGCGCCGACTATTGTGCGAACAACTCCTGCCGGGCCAACTCAACTCTTTCCCGGAACGCACGATCGCGCGCCATTTGGCGCTCGACCTTGTCCACACTGTGAATCACCGTGCTGTGGTCGCGTCCGCCAAAAGCCTGGCCAATTTCGACCAACTGCATCTGGAGAACTTCGCGCGCCAGGTACATCGCGATCTGACGCGGCACGGTCAGCGTCTGAATGCGCGCCTTGGAGCGTAGCCCCTCGGGAGTGACGCCCCACCGTCGCGACACAATTTCCTGTACCCGGTCGACTGACGGCAGCGGCCGGGGTGTCACACTGGCAGCCTCTTCACTGGCCTTGATCTTGTCGGCCAGAGATTCCCGTGCCAGCTCGATGGTGATTTCCCGGTGCTTCAGCGACGCGAAGAGCAGCAGCTTGATGATACACCCTTCGAGCTCCCGAACGTTGGACCGGACATGCTCCGCGATGAACCGGAGGACGTCGTCCGGGATGGTCATCTCGAGATGGTCCTGCTCCTGCTTCTTCTGCAGGATGGCAATCCGGTGCTCCAGGTCGGGAAGCCCGCTGTCGGCCACCATACCCCACTCGAACCGGCTGACCAGCCGAGCCTCGAGGCCCGGGAGCTCCTTGGGGGGCCGATCGGAGGTCACCACGATCTGCTTGCCGGCCTCATAGAGCGCATTGAAGGTATGGAAGAACTCTTCCTGGGTGCGCTCCTTGCCCTCCAGGAAGTGCACGTCGTCCACCAGCAGCAGATCCACGTCGCTCCGGTACCGGCGCTTGAGCTCCGGGGTGGTGCGGCTGTGGATGCTCTCGATGACCTCGTTGATGAACTGCTCGGCGCCCACGAACAGGACCCGGGTGTCCGGCGCCCGCTCCACGACGGCATGGGCGATGGCCTGCATCAGGTGGGTCTTGCCCAGCCCGGTGGCGCCATAGATGAAGAGCGGATTGTAGGTCTTCCCCGGTGCTTCGGCCACGGCGTGCGCGGCGGCGGCGGCCAGCTCGTTCGACTTCCCGATGACGAAGGTGTCGAAGGTGTAGCGCTCGTTGAGCGGCTGGGTGTTGCGGATCGCGGCCGCCGCCGTCGGCTGGCTGGCTGGCGGGGCCACGAAAAAGTCCATCTGGGGGCGCGTCTTGCGCTCTTCCTGGACCCGGAAGACGATCTTGGTGGCCTGCCCGAGGAGCGGCTCGGCCAACCTCGAGAGCACGCCGGCGTGCTTGGTCTCGTTCCACTCGACGGCAAACTGGTCTGGCGCACCGATCACCAACTCTGAGCCGTCCAGGGCTATCGCCGAAGTCGGCTCCAGCCAGGTGCGGATCGCGTGTTCGGGAAGCTCACGGCGCGCATCTTCGAGAATGCGTTTCCAGGCTTCTTTGGCAGACAGCTGCATCGAGACTCGTGTACCCGGTGGGAGATTTACCTTGGGGGGACGATTCTACGGGACCAGTGTGGAAAAGTCAACGTAGCGGAAAATGTGGATTCTGTTACATGCACTTGACAGCGCCGAAATCGATGTTCATGAACTCCAGAACCAGAGGGGTGGAAGCGAGTTGCCGTGCGTGTCCACATGGGCAATTGGAGGGGAAGCGGGAAATCGGGAACGATGAATCGACATCGGCGTCATCTCGCCAAACCCAGAGCTCTATCGTCACCCCGGCGAATGCCGGGGTCCATTGTGCTCCCACTGGATTCCTGCTTGCGCGGGAATGACGGGGATGCGAGCCGCTGCCTCGCTGCCCCGTTGCCCTCCCCCCTCCTTGACCTTTCCACACCCTGAGATTACGTTTTCGGGCTCATTAAGTCTCACTATAGGATAGAGTTATGAAGCCTACGTACAGGCCGAGAAACAAGCGGCGCATCAGCAAGCACGGCTTCCGCGCGCGGATGGCAACCCGTTGGGGTCGTGCGGTGCTTTCCCGGCGTCGGAAGAAGGGTCGGAAGTCGCTCGTCGTGAGCATTCCGTCGAAGCACGGGGGCTCCTGACGTCCAGTGAGCGATTTTCGCGCGCCAATCGGCTCGCGAAATCGTCGGACATCCGCCGTCTGCTCAACACGGGCCGCCGGATGCGCACCGGACATTTGGAGTTTCTCTGGTCGGACAATGTGGCGGGCCTTCCCCGGATGGGACTCATCGTCCCGAAGTACCAGTCCACGGGGGTGGCCCGCAATCGTTTGCGCCGGCGCCTGAAGGAGCTGTGGCGGCGGGAAGTGCAGGGCACCACGCCCCCGGTGGACCTGCTGGTGCGGGCGCGGCGCGAGGCGTACGCGGCGACGTTCGCGGTATTGCGGTCCGAAGTTCACGCCTGGCGCGATGCCGTTGCCGGGAGTCCCGATGCGGCTCCGTGAAGTCCCCCGCCGGATCGTCCTGTTGCCGATCCGCGGCTACCAGAAGTTCATCAGCCCCGCGCTTCCGCCGAGCTGTCGGTTCTCGCCGAGCTGCTCGCAGTACACGCTGGAGGCGGTGTCGAAATACGGCGCCCTCAAGGGCATCTGGCTCGGTGTCCGGCGCCTCATTCGCTGTCACCCGTTCAATCCCGGCGGGTACGACCCGGTACCCTGACAGGGTGACCTGACCATGGATCGTCGATTCATCTGGGCGATGGCGCTCATGACTCTTATCGTCATGGCCCCGGCCCTGCTCCTGAAGAAACCCCCGGTGCCGGTGACGGCTCCCGCCGATTCCGTCTCCACGACGGCACCGACCCCCGAGGCCATCCCGGACGCTGTGGCCCCGTCGTCCACGCCCTCGCTGGTGGATGGCTCCACCGCCGCCGCTCCCGAAGACACCATTCTGATTCACACGCCGCTCGCCACCTACGGGATCTCGACCCGCGGCGCCCGCCTCGTGACGGCGGAGCTCGAGCGCTACGCCGATCAGGCCCCCGGGCAGAAGGGCCAGCGCGCCAATCTGACCTCGCCGGGCTCGGCCCTGATGGGGCTGCGGCTGGTGGTGGGGTCGGACACGCTGAAGCTCGACGACTGGAACTTCGTGACGTCGGCGACCAACATGTCCACCGATGTCGCCCAGGCGATCGACCTGACGTCGACCCAGGGCGATGTCACGGTCCGCCTGGTCTACACCTTCCGCCCCGACGACTACCGGGTCGGCGTGACGGGATCGATCAGTGGCGTGGGCCCCAACGGCGGGCTGCTGCTGGTGGGCATGGGCCCCGGGCTGGCCAACACAGAGACCAACTTGACCGAGAACGAGCGGTCGATGGGCTTCGTGACGAAGGCCCAGAGCACGAAGTTCAAGTCGTTTGAGTCCCTGGATACCGCCGAGGTGGCGACGATCAGCGGGCCCTTCGAGTGGGTGGCGGTCAAGTCGAAGTATTTCGTGGCGGCGGTGCTTGCCTTTGAACCAGGCGCGGCCCCGATCGGCGGGCTGACGGTGCGCCCGTTGCCGGTGCCGGGCAAGAAGAAGGCGCACAACGCGGCCATCTGGGCGAGCATGCTGCTCCCGGCCGCCGGCGACTTCCGGTACCAGCTCTACGCGGGGCCGATGGAATACACCCGTCTGGCCGGGGTGGGGCACGATTTTGACGACGTGAACCCCTACGGCTGGCCCGGCTTCCGGACCGTCATCCGGCCGGTGGCGATCGGGGTCCGCTGGATGCTGGTCTGGATGCACGAGAACCTGCATCTGGCGTATGGCATGGTGCTGGTGCTCTTCGGCATCCTGGTGCGGCTCATCCTGTGGCCGCTCAACCAGAAGGCGATGCGCTCGACCATGGCGATGCAGGCCATCCAGCCCGAATTGAAGGAAATCCAGACCAAGTACAAGGAAGATCCGGCCAGGCTGCAGCAGGAGATGTTCAAGCTCTACAAGGAGCACGGCGTCAATCCGCTGGGCGGTTGCTGGCCGATGCTGCTGCCGATGCCGGTGCTGCTGGCGTTGTTCTTTGTCTTCCAGAACACGATCGAGTTGCGAGGGCAGGCGTTCCTCTGGCTCCCCGACCTGGCGCGGCCCGACCCGCTGTACATCATCCCGCTCATCATGGGGCTTTCGATGTTCGGGCTGACCAAGATGGGGCAGCGCGGCATCCCGCCGAACCCGCAGATGAAGATGATGATGTACGTGATGCCGGTGATGATGACGGTGCTGTTCCTCAACTTCGCGTCGGGGCTGAACCTGTACTACGCGGTCAGCAACATCGCGAGCATTCCGCAGCAGTGGCTGATCAGCGAGGAGCGGATGAAGCTCAACGCCCTGAAGAATGGCGGCGGGGAGAAGCAGCAGGACGCGCCGGCGAAGAAGAAGGGGAAGCAGAAGTAGCCGTCACCCCCACGAACGCGGGGGTCCAACGGGGCCGCGACTGGATTCTCGCTGCCCCGCTTCCCCGTCCGCACTACCTTGCACTCATGTTATCCGATCCCATCGCCGCGCTGGCTACACCGCCAGGCCGGTCCGCGCTGGCGGTGGTACGCCTCTCCGGTCGGGGGGCGTTCGGGGTGGCGGCGCGGGTGGTTCCCCGGTTCGCCACGGAGCCGCCCAGAACGGCGCACCTCGCCGATTTCGTTGATAGTGGCGGGACGCTGATCGAGCGGGGGCTCTACACTGTCTTCCCGGGCCCCCAGAGTTACACCGGCGAGGACCTCGTCGAGTTCTCCTGTCACGGCGGGCTTGTCGTCCCCGTTCGGCTGCTTTCCGCCCTCCTCTCTGCCGGCGCCCGCCCCGCCCTCCCCGGGGAATTCACCAGACGAGCCGTGCTCCATGGGCGGATGGATCTGCTGCAGGCGGAGGCGGTCGGCGACCTGATCGACGCCACCGCTCCCGCCCAGGCGCGCGCGGCGCTGCATCAGCTGGACGGGGGGCTGTCCCGACGGCTCACCGACCTCCGCACCGCACTGCTTGAAGTCGAGGCGCTGCTTGCCTACGACATCGACTTCCCCGAGGAAGACGACGGCCCCGTGGCGCCGGCACACCTCGCCGAACGGATGGCGGAACTTCGCGAAGGGGTCGCGCGACTCCTGGCAACCGCACCCGCCGGCGAACGGCTCCGGGCAGGCGCGCTGGTCGTCCTGGCCGGTCCGCCCAACGTGGGCAAGTCCTCGCTCTTCAATGCCCTCCTCGGATCCGACCGGGCGATCGTGACCGCCACCCCAGGGACCACCCGCGACGCCATCGAGGCCGGTACCGAGTTCCTCGGCTGGCCAATTCGGCTGGTGGACACCGCCGGATTGCGCGAATCGGAGGACGAGGCCGAGCGGTTAGGGGTCGGATTCAGCCGGCGCTATGTGGAGGGGGCGGATGTCGTCGTCGAATGCGACGACGGGTCAGGCGGGGAGGCAGGGAGGCAGAACGACAGCGGGGCCGCAGGGCCGCGGGGCAGTTTGGCCGGAATGACTCTGGCGCGTGGACGAACGATACATGTCTTTACGAAGGCCGATCTCGCTGCGGCCCCGCCTACCAGCGGACCCGACTCGGCGCTCCGCACCTCTGCGCTCACAGGGGAGGGTCTCGACGCCCTGAAGGGCTCCATCGTCCACCTGGCGTTCGGCGAGCAGGCGGCGTTGCCCGATCTCGAGCCGGGGCTCACGCGGGAGCGGCACCGGATCGCGCTTACGCGGGCGCAGGAGGCGCTGCGGGAAGCGATGCCACACCTGAAGGGAGGCGGCGACGCGGTGCTGGGGGCACATCACCTCCGCGACGCAGCCCGGGCGCTGGAGGAGTTGATCGGGGTGGTGGATGTCGACGAGGTGCTGGACCGTGTATTCCGGAGCTTCTGCGTCGGGAAGTAGTTCACGCGAAGCCGCGAAGGCGCGAACTACCGACCGGCCTCGTCGTCACCCCGGCGAAAGCCGGGGTCCATTTGTTCGAAATTAATCAATAGACATCGGCTGCAACCCACCACCGGCTCTCCGGAAACCTGAGCCGGAGCTCCTCCCAGTACTCCCGCAGGAAATCCAACTCCTTCCCATCCCGCTGGTACGCTGCCACTCCGGCCCAATACACCGCTTCGGGGGTGACGGGGGCAGGTGGCTCAAGATCGGCCACCGACCGGAACGCCTCGAACGCCCCCGCCGGATCGCGGTGCAGCATCCGGACCTTGCCCAGCGCCACGGTCAGTTCCGCGATGAACTCGCGTGGCGCCTGATACCCCAGGAATCGCCGCAACTCCTCCCCCCGCCGATCAAGGACGACGAAGCCGGGTGCCCAGAGGTGCCGATAGCCGCGCACGGCAGCGCGCGCCTCCGGGCTCCTGTCGGCGACGCTCACCTTGACGCACTCGAAGTGGCTGGAGAGAAAGGCTTCGGTCTGGGCGGATGGATACGTCACGGCGTCCATTTTCTTGCACCCCAGTCACCCAGGCGACCAGGTGGAGAGCAGAATGGGGCGCGAGGACGATTGCGCCGCGGCCCTAGCGATGTCGAGGTCGGCGTGCCAAACAGGCATCATGGCTCCAGGCGACGGGTCAGTTGGCCGGCGCGGCCTGCTTGTACTCGTGGTGGGTGCCGTCGCAGAACGGCGGGGTCTTGGAGTGGCCGCACCCGCAGAGCTTCAGAATGCCGGGATGCTTCTCGACCGGCCGGGGTATCGGATTGCCGTCCCGGTCCTGCAGGACGACGTGCCCCTCGATGGAGATGCTACCGGAGGACTTGATGGTGATGGTGACGGGCTTGGTCATGGGAATATCGGCCTCGAAAGGGGCGGGCACATGCCCGCCCCTGGTCAAGCGAACACGCGACTTTGTGCGGGATGGTTGGATCGTCCCGGATGGTTGGCTCCGTCAGGACCCTGCTTGACACATCGTGATGCCGTTCCCACCTTCGGCCCCCGCTGCCCCGCTGCCCCGCTGCCCCGCTGCCCCGCTGTCAGGCTACCCCTCGCGCCGCTTCGTCCGCCGCCTGTACATCCTCAGCCGGCGCGCGGAGTGCCGCGGCGATGCCGTGTTGCCGCACCAGCGCTTCCGTCATCCGGTGCCCGAGGTAGTAGCCACTCCGTTCCGGGATGACCTTGCCCTGGACCAGGCGGGCGGCCGGGCTCATGCCGCCGGAGAGGTAGCGGAGCCGGAGGCCAAGGGCGGTGCGGTCGAGATCGGGTTCGGCGGCGCGGGTCAGGAAGGCCTCGAGCTCACGGAGGCGACTGTACTGGCGGCGGGTGTATCCGAAATAGTCACTCAGCCGGAAACCGGGGGCCACCGCCTCGGCGGCGCGCACCGCCAGCCCTTCGTTGACGAGCAGTTCGCGCAATGTGGCCCGCCGCCCGGTTTCCCAGTAGTCGTAATAGCCGGCGGCGTCGGTGACCAGGCGCCGGAGGTCGCTCCGGCTCGACGGCGAGGTGTAGCGCACCGTGTGCGCTATTTCGTGGCCGACCCAGAGGGGGATGAGGTCGGGTGTCAGGCCGAGGCCGTAGGTTTCGGGGTTGGCGCGCCCGGTGAAGTGTTCCAGGCAGATGAACGCGACGCCCCGTCCGCCGACCACCAGTTCGCCGGCGTTGGCGCCGCCCATGCCGACCATCAGGTAGCAGTCGGTGGGGCGATCGACCTGCAGCACGGCCTCGGCGCGCGCGAGCGTCTCCTCGACGACCCGCACGACATCGACACCGGCCAGGAGGGCGTGCAAATCACTGCGGTCGGCGGCGAGGGCGTTGCGGACCACGGTCGTGGCGGCGGGCGAGCCGGGCTCCAGCACGTAATTCCGCCAGTAGGCGGTCAGGATGGCGCTGTGCGATTCGAAGTAGCGTTGCCAGGCGGCTTCGCGATCGGCGTCGGCAAGGACGGCGAGAAAATCGGGGACGAGATTAATCAGCACGCGCCAGAATAGGAAAATTCGGCGCGCGATGCAAGTGGCAATGAACGCGGAGAATTGAAACGCGGGGAAGCGGGGAGGCAGTTGGGCGTGATTGTCAAGTTGCGGCGCGCTAGTGCCGCTTCTTCTTCGAGACCTCGTCGAGGAACTTGCGCTCGGCCGGGGTGAGGCTCGCGATGCCTTGCCCGCTGATCTTGTCGAGCAGCCGGTCGGTCTCGACGGCGATCTCGTCGCGCTCCGGCTCGATGCGGCGGCGGGGTCGCGGCACTGGGTGACTCGGCGTGTTCCGCCTCGCGGGATCCCGATTGCACCATGACGGTGCGCTCGACCGCCCGGGGTTTCGGGAGCCGGGAGGGGCCGGCCAGCCTCTGGATGCGGAAAAAGAGATAGCCGAAGGCGGCGCCGCCGAGGTGGGCGATGTGGGCGACGCCGTCGCCCGAATTCAGGAGTCCAAGCACCAGGTCGAAGGCCAGCAGCGCGATGACGAGGGTGCGGGCGCGGATCGGCCAGGGGAGCGGGAACACCATCAGCTCCGCGTCGGGCCAGAACATGGCGTACGCCACGGCGACGCCGAAGACCGCGGCGGAGGCGCCGACGACGGGACCGGGCTGCAGCGCCGCGAGGCCGAGGGAAAAGAGGGCGCCGCCGAGTCCGCAGTAGAGGTAGAAGAGGATGAAGGCGCGGCTGCCCATGCGCTCTTCGACCCGGGTGCCGAGTGAGTAGAGGATCAGCATGTTGAACGCGAGGTGCATGAGCCCCGCGTGCACGAACATGTAGCTGCCGAACGTCCACGGATGCGTCAGGGCGTACGACAGGTCGGGGACGAACAGGAGCGACGACTCCAGCGCGGGGAGGAGCGCCGTCAGCAGCAGCAATACGACCGCGTTGGCGATGATGAGTCGCCAGACCCACGGAGTGGGGCGCGGAAGGCCGTAGATGCTCATGTCACCCCGTCGGAGAGGGCCCCAGGATGCGGGCCGACCGGCAGATCCGGTCGCAGAGTTCGGGAAATTCGATCCCCACCGCCCGGGCCGATTGCGGCAGGAGGCTCGTGGCGGTCATGCCGGGGAGGGTATTCACCTCTAAACAGAAGAGCGAGCCCTCCGGTGTCAAGCGGAAGTCCACCCGGCTGTACCCGCCGAGCTTGAGGGCGCGGTGGGCGGCCAGCGCCTGCTGCTGGCAGTCGGCGGTCAGGGCGGGGGAGAGGTCGGCGGGAAAGATCTCCTCCGACATGCCCGGGGTGTACTTGCACTCGTAGTCGAAGATCTCGTGCTGGGGGATGATCTCCCCCACCGCCAGCGCCTCGTCGTCCAGGATCCCGACGGTGAGTTCCCGGCCTGGCACAAAGGCCTCGATCATGACCTCGTCGTCGTATTTGGCGGCCAGCGCCACCGCGGGCTCGAGTTCCGAGGCCTTGCGCACCACGCTGAGCCCCACGGTCGAGCCCTGTTTCGACGGCTTGACGACCACCGGCCAGCCGAACCGGCGCTGGACTTCAGTCAGCGAAATCGGTGCCATGGCCCAGTCGGCGGTGGCCACGCCGGCCGTCTTGAAGAGGCGCTTCGAGATGTCCTTGTCCATGGCGATCCCGCTCGCCATCGGCCCGCTGCCGGTGTAGGGCACGCCGATGATCTCGAGCAGCGCCTGGAGGGTGCCGTCCTCGCCCGTCCCGCCGTGCAGCGCCAGGAAGATGACCTCGGCGTGGCGAACGACGTGCAGGTCGCCCAGGCCGGAGACGAGGAGGCCGCGCTCGAGGGAGCGGAGCTTCTCGATGGAGGGGGGCGCGATGCCCACGGTGCCGACGAGCTCGCGCGCCTCATCGGACTCGGGGATGTAGCCGCGCGCGGTGTCCACCACCGCCACCTCGTGCCCGCACTTGCGCAGCGCGGCCACCACCTGGACGGCCGAGGCCAGGGCGACGTCGCGTTCGCTGCTTGTTCCGCCGGTCAGAACAGTGACCTTCACGAGGGTTCGGTCTCCTCAGGAAACTGAATTCACAAAAACACGAAAACACGAAAACACGTCGCAATTGCCGTCACCCCGGTGAAAGCCGGGGTCCATCGTCTCACCTCACCCCCTGTCCCCCTCTCCACCATGTGGAGAGGGGGGACGCCTTATCGGGCTCCGATCATCTCCCGCAGTACATCGTATCGGCTGACGATGCCAATCAAGACCCCGTCCTTCTCCACCAGCGCGGCGGGGAGGTCGCGGGTGAGCATCGGCGCCAGGCGGTCGGAGGCGAACTCGGCATTGACCACCGGGAGCGACGCCTCCATCACCTCGCGCACCGGGCGATCCAGCAGCGCCGGCTGGCCGAGGGCGCGGGTCATGACGGTGGCTTCGGTCAGGGTGCCGATGGAGCGGCCGTCCTCGAGCACCGGAATCTGGCTCACGCCCCAGGTGCTCATCAGCCCCAGCGCCTGGCGCACCTGCGCCGATGGGGCCAGGCTCACCAGGGCGGGGTGGGAGCCCTGGCGGCGGGCGAGGAGGTCGGCCACGGTGCTGTGCGTTGCGTCGAGGAGCTGGTTTTCCTGCATCCACTCGTCGTTGAAGAGCTTGCTGAGGTAGCGCTCGCCGGTGTCGCAGAGGATGGTGACGACGCAGGCCTTCGGGTCGTCGAGCCTCGCGCGCCACCTGGAGCGCCAGGGCGACGTTGAGTCCGGCCGAGCCGCCGACCAGCATCCCCTCCTCGCGCGCGAGCCGGCGCGCCATCGCCATCGAATCGCGGTCGCCGAGCTGGCGGAACTCGTCGATGTGCTCGAAGAGAATCGTGGTCGGGATCTTGTCGCCGCCGATGCCCTCGACCTTGTAGGGCGCGCCCTCGCCCATGTTCCGGTCCGGTGCCCAGTTGCTGTACAGCGAGCCGACCGGATCGCCGGCGATGACGCGGATCTTCGGGTTCTTCTCCTTGAGGAACTTCCCCGCGCCGCTCACCGTGCCGCCGGTCCCGGCGCCGGCGATGAAGTGCGTCACCTTGCCGCTCGGTCTGCTCCCAGATTTCGGGGCCGGTGGTGCGGTAGTGGGCCTCGGGGTTGACCGGATTGTAGAACTGGTTGGCCAGCACCGCGCCCGGCGTGTCCTTGACGATCTGCTTGGCCTTCATGACGTAGTTGTCGGGATGATCGGGCGGCACGGCGGTCGGCGTGATGACCACCTCGGCGCCGTACGCCTTGAGCAGGCGGACCTTTTCCTGCGACATCTTGTCGGGCATCGTGAAGATGCAGCGATAGCCCTTGAGCGCCGCGGCCATGGCGATGCCGACGCCGGTGTTGCCGCTGGTCCCCTCGACGATCGTCCCGCCGGGCTTGAGGTCGCCACGCCGCTCGGCGTCCTCGATGATGGCGAGCCCGATCCGGTCCTTGACCGACCCGCCGGGGTTGGCGTACTCCGCCTTGCCGTAGACGGGGGTGCGGACGCCGGCGCCGACCCGGCCGAGCCGGATGAGCGGGGTCCAGCCGATGGTCTCGAGGACGTTGTCGTAGGGCGTCTGGTGGGGATGGGTCACGGCGTGACTTCCTCCGACACCGGGATGGCGGAAATAGATGGGCTGCAGGAATGACGCGGCCACCGGCTTTCCATCGCGGCGCGCGGGGGCGAAGCAGGAGGTTGGGCGCGGCGGCCACGGCGGCCGAGTCGAGGGCGGGGTAGCCGCTCGATTCCTGGACCCGGGTCGAGTCGTTGACCAGCGCGCCGGCGGTGTCGGCGTAGAGCCGGAGAATCACGGTGCCCTCGATCCCCTGGTCGAAGAGCGCCGGCGGGTACTCGACCGGGCGTCTGGGCGTTGAGCGCCACCGGCGGGCAGGTCACGCGGCTGGTCGGCTGGCGGCGGCGTGCCAGGAGGCAACTGGATGATGCCGGTCTGGCCCTTGTCGCAGGCGAGGGCGATCAGGGCGACGGCGAGCAGGACGGGTCGATGCATCAGCGCTCCAGGAACTGAATACACGAAAGCACGAAATCACGAAAGCACGAAAAGATCAGGCGCTGGCGTCCTCAGTCCTCAGTCCTTTCCCGCCTTGTTCTGCAACTCCGCCAGCCGATTCAACGCCTCCAGCGGCGTCATGTTCGACACATCCAGCGCTCGGAGCGCCTCGAGGGCGGGGTGGGGAGCGGGGCTCATTGAACAGCGGCAGCTGAGTCGGGTCCGGTTCCGGTGGCGGGGGGCCCTGCACCACCCGGTGCGTCCCCTCGAGCGTGGTGAGCACGGCGCGTGCCCGGGCCACCACCGCATCGGGGAGCCCCGCGAGCTGCGCCACGTGCACACCGTACGACCGGTCGGTGCCGCCGGCTTCGAGCCGATGGAGGAATACTACCGTGTCCCCGGTTTCGCGCACGGCCACGTTGAGGTTGCGGGCGTGGGCCAGCCGCTCCGGGAGCTGCATCAGCTCGTGATAGTGGGTGGCGAACATCGTCTTGCAGCCGACCCGGTCGTGCAGGTGCTCGCTGACCGCCCAGGCGATGGCCACGCCGTCGTAGGTGCTGGTGCCGCGGCCGATCTCGTCGAGCAGGACGAGGGACGCGGAGCGTCGCGTTATGGAGAATGGCGCTGGTCTCGGCCATTTCCACCATGAAGGTGCTCTGTCCCTGCGCCAGGTTGTCGCTGGCGCCCACCCGGGTGAAGAGCCGGTCCACGACGCCGATCTCGGCGGCATCGGCGGGCACGAAGGCGCCCATCTGCGCCAGGCACCACGCAGAGGCCGATCTGCCGGAGGATGGTGCTCTTGCCGGCCATGTTGGGGCCGGTCACCAGCAGCACCCGCTCCGCCTCGGCGAATCGCACGTCGTTCGGCATGAACGCCTCGCGCGGCATCATCCGCTCGATGACGGCGTGGCGGCTGGCGGTGAGCGACAGGCCGAAGCCGGCGTGCATGACGGGCCGGACATAGCGGCCATGCACCGCGCGCTCCGCGAGCCCCGACCAGACGTCGAGGCGGGCCAGGACCTGCGCGGTGCGCTGGATCCGGGCGACGTCGCGCGCCGACCCGATCGCGGAGCGCGGCCACGAGCTCCGCCTCGCGCGAGGCCATCCGCTCCTCGGCGCTCGAGCACCTTGCTCTCGTATTCCTTCAGCTCCGGAATGACGTAGCGCTCGGCGCCGGTGAGGGTCTGCCGGCGCTCGTAGTCGGCCGGGACCCGGCTGGTGTGCGCGTGGGTGACCTCGAGGTAGTACCCGAAGACCTTGTTGTACCCGACCTTGAGCGACGGGATACCGGTGCGCTCCCGCTCCCGCTGCTGCAGGGCGGCGATGTACTGCTTGCCGCCGTCGCGCAGGTCGCGGCTCTCGTCGAGTTCCGCGTCGTACCCCCGCCGGATGGCGCCGCCCTCGGCGAGCGTGGCCGGCGGCCGTTCCTCGAGCGCCGACGCCAGCAGCAGCCCGAGGTCGGAGAGGAGGTCGAAGCCGGCTTCGGCGGCCGTGAGCGCCGCGCTGTCGTCCCGGCGGGCGAGTCCGCGGAGCCCTTCGAGCACATCGGGGAGGCGGAGGAACGAATCGCGGAGGGCGCCGAGTTCCCGGGGCGTCGCGCGGCCGGCGGCGGCCCGCCCGGCCAGACGCTCGATGTCGCGGACCCCCTCGAGGGCCTCGCGCAGACGGGAACGGCCCCGGGTGTCGTCCACCAGCACCGCGACGGCGTCGAGCCGTTCCTCGATGCGCGCCAGGTCGGAGAGCGGGCTCAGCAGCCAGGCACGGAGGAGCCGGGCACCCATCGGGGTGACGGTGGCGTCGATCGTCTCGAGGAGGGTGACGCCACGTGCCCCGGCGCGGAGCGGTTCCACCAGCTCGAGGTTGCGGCGGGTCATCTCGTCGAGCCAGAGATGCCCATCGGAGCGGCGCACGGTCGGCCGGGCGAGATGCTTGAGCCCGCCGGGCTGGAGTTCGGAGAGGTAGCGGAGCAGCGCGCCCGCGGCGCCGATGGCGGGATCGTCGGCGGGGCCGAGGCCGAGGCCGTCGAGCGAGGCGAGGTTGAAGCGGCGCGCGAGTTCCTCACGGGCCAGCGCCGGGTCGAATTCCCACCGCTCCCGCGCGGTGCGCATCACGCCTTCTTCCAGGTCCACTTCGGCATCTGCCGGGCTGGCCACTTCGGCGGGAGCAAGACGGCTCAGCGCTTCAGGGAGCTCCTCCGCCGAAAGCGTCTCGAGAAGGAACTCGCCGGTCGACAGGTCGACCGCAGCGAGTCCGACGGCCTCCCTGCCCCCGCTGCCCCGCCTGCCCCGGCTGACCGCCACCAGGTAGTTGTTCCGCCCTCCCGACAACCAGCCGTCCTCGAGAAGCGCGCCTGGCGTGATGGTCTCGATCACCTCGCGCCGGACGATCCCCTTGGCCTGTTTCGGGTCCTCGACCTGTTCGCAGATGGCGACCCGGAGTCCGGCGCCGACGAGCTGCCGCAGGTACTCGGCGGCGGCCTTCACGGGCACGCCGGCGAGAGGGATGCCGTCACCGCGGCTGGTGAGCGTGATGCTCAGCAGTTTGGCCGCGCGCTCGGCGTCGTCGAAGAACATCTCGTAGAAGTCGCCCATGCGGAAGAACAGGATCGCGTCCTGGTGCCGCGACTTGATTTCGCGGTACTGCAGCATGAGGGGGGAGTTCAGCGGGTCGGCCACGGGCGGGTCCTAGGGCACCAGCACGAAGGGGCTGCCGCCGAGCTTCGCCTTGATGGCGGCGGCGGCGGCATCGGCGGCGTCGCGCGAGGCGAGGCCGGTGACACGCACCTTGTAGAGGTTGCCCGGCTCCTTGACCACCGTGCCGGTCATCCCCATTGCCTTGAGGTCGGCGAGGACGCTGTTGGCGGACGCTTGCGACGAGACCGCGGCGACCTGCACTCCCCAGGTGCCTGTGGCCGGCTGGGCCGCGGGGCCGGGAGCAGGGGGGCCGGCACTGCTGTCGCCCTGGCCACTGCAGCGGCCCTGCAGGAACTCAAGCCGATTCTTCGCTTCGATATCGGCGGTGGGGCCTGCGAGGCCGCGCGTGATCCAGGCGCAGGCGTCGGCGGTCTTGTCGAGTTCGAAACTGGCACGGGCGGCCCAATACGACGCCGACGGGATGAGCGGACTCGAGGGATCGTTGGCGCGAATCTGCTCGGCGCCGCGGACGGTGCCGGCAAAGTTGCGGGAGGCGAAGTCCATCTGTGCCAGCCGGAGCAGGGCGTCATCGGCCCAGGGACTGGTGGGAAACTCGACGGCGACCTTCTGGTAGGCGCGCTGCATTTCGGTGGTGGTGCGGGCGATGGAACCCTGGGTGTAGAGAATCTCAGGGTAGAAGGGATCGCTGACCGGGGTGACGGCCAGCAGCCCGTTGACGATGGCGGTGGCGGAGTCGGGCAAGCCCTCGGCGGCCAACTGCACGGCGGTCTTAAGGCGCGCGTCGGTCTGGGCGTGGGCTGTTGTCGTCGCGATGGCGAGTGCCAGCGCCGCAATGAGTAGGCGGTTCACGGTAGCTCCGGGTACTGAATCCACGAAAACACGAAAGCACGAAAACACGAAAGTCCTCAGTCCACCGTCCGCAGTCGCAACACCAGCTCCTGCATCGTCCCGATGTCGCCGGTAATGGTGGTGCTCTTGCTGGCGCGGTCGGCGTCGAGAGTGGCCGACAGTGCCGCGCGAAGGCGGGGCTGGGTCCACTGCTCTGCCCAGCGGCAGAAGTTGTTGACCTCCTC
The DNA here is from genome assembly GCA_963705985.1 of uncultured Gemmatimonadales bacterium. Classification (GTDB taxonomy): domain Bacteria; phylum Gemmatimonadota; class Gemmatimonadetes; order Gemmatimonadales; family GWC2-71-9; genus SPDF01. Next base: position 365,322 of record CAVPLK010000004.1, read on the forward strand.
GCCCCACTGGCCGAGACCGGCGGGGCGGGCCGACTTGACGATGTCCCAGACTGCGGCGTTGAGCTGGCGGCCGCGGGCCTTCCTCTCATAATGCGCTCGCGCGGCGGCGGTCGCCACCAGCGCCGTGCCCAACAGTTGCGCCAGCCGGACTCCCGAGACGCCGGTCTGGGAGAGGACGACGGGGGTCAGCCGGAGGGCCATGGGGGTGTCGCCCTGCATGACGGCGTTGCGCCAGTCGTACGGGGTCTCGCCATGCCGGACGCCGACCAGGTCGCCGAGCCGTTCGAGGGTGACGGGGCCTTCGCTCGCCAGGCCGTAGAGCTTCTGCAGTTCAGAGCGGAGTGCGCCGAGGTCGGTGCCGACGGTCTTGAGGAGATGGGCCTCGGCGCCGGAGGCGAAGGTGATCCCCATCGCCTTGGCCTCGCGCGCCACCCAGCGCGCCGCGGCCTCGGCCGACAGCTCGTCGAACGCGACCGTGTAGGTGTGCTTGGCGAGATCGGTGTCAGGTTTGTCGTCCTTCGCCTCACCACCGGCGCCCTGCACCAGCACCAGCACCGTCTCGGGAATCGGCTTCTCGAGATACTGCAGAACGGCCTTCTTCCCGCGGGTCTTCCGCTTCCACGCCTCGACGTCGCGTACCACCACGACCCGGCGATCCGCCATCATCGGGAGTGTGGTGCAGAGCGAGAGGACGTCTTCGGGTTCGAGTTGCTGGGCGGAGCGGACATCGAGATTGAAGTCGCGGAGCCCGGGATCCAGCACCTTGTCGAGGAGGGCGGTGGTGGCCTCGTCCTTCAGCACATTTTCCGCGCCCAGGAAATAGTACGCCGGCGCGAATTTGCCGGCATCGAGCGCTTTGGTGAAGGTGCCGTAGGAGTGAGTGCCCATTCGAGGAAAGATAGGCGGGGAAGCGGGGAAGCGGGGAAGTGCGCCTTACCCCTGCGTGCCCATCCGAAAATTCAGTACGAAGAGCAGCGCCACGAGACTCTTGCCGTCCGTTATCTCCTTGTCCTGTATCATCTTGCGCAGCGTGGACAGGGGAAACTCGTGCAGCTCCATGAACTCGTCCGCCTCCCTGGCGTGCACGCCCGGGGTCAACCCGGCAGCCATGTACAGGTGAATCACCTCGTCGGAGAAGCCGGGCGTGGTCACGATGGAGAGCAGGTGGGTGACGGTACTCGCCGAATAGCCGGTCTCCTCCTGCAATTCCCGATGGGCGCAGCGCTCCGGGTGCGCCTGTTCGCCGGCGTCGAGTTTCCCGGCGGGCACTTCCCAGAGCCAGCCGCCCGCGGCGTGGCGGAAATGCCGAATGAGGAGGATGCGGGGGTCGTTGCCCGTCGGATCGTCGAGGAAGGGGACGACGGCGGCGGCGCCCGGGTGGCGCACCACGTCGAGCTGCCCCTCGCTGCCGTCGGGAAACTCCACGGTGTGCCGCTCGAGCCGGATGATGCGGCCCTGGTGAATGACGTCGGCGCGCTTGAGGGTCACGGGTGGCTCTCTCCGTAGGGACGATACCCGGCGCGGCGAATGATGGTCCATCCGATGACGGCGCCGGAGATTTGAATGAGCGGATCGGTCACATCGACGAAGCGCCCCTGCACCACGAGCTGCAGCGCCTCGGTGCCGAAGGCGAGCCAGACCACGGGCCAGAGGTCGGCCATCCATCCGGTCCGCTGCCAGGGCCAGACGGCGAGCAGCGCACCGAGTGGAAAGTAGAGAAAGAAGGGCCCGACGACGTCGGCCACGCTGAAGACATCCATCCGCCCGCCGAGTGCGGCGAGCGGTACCCACCAGTCGGCGGAGAGGCGCTCGGAAAGGGGGAGGAACTCGGGCATCCAGGGTCGGAGCGCCCAGAGGGCGATCAGATCCGGCGAGGAAGCGAAGGACGAATCGTGGGCGGGCGGCGCCACGCAGCGCCTGCGAAAACTGAGGCAAGGCACGCGCAGCCAGGAATGCGCCGGCGAGGATGGCGAGGGCGTGCACCACGACGGCGCCGGCAATGATCGGCTGTCCGTTGGGGCCGTGCAGGAGCTCGGCGAGCAGCGCGAGCACGGAACGCCGAAGCCGACGGTTCGCCGCAGTGCCAGGGGATAGGGCGTTTCGGCTTCGACGAGGGCGGCCAGCGCGAAGACACCCGCCGGAAGGAAGAGGAAGAAGTCCTCGATCGGCAGGTCGAGCAGCGATCGCCAGCTGAACGAACCGAGGGCGATGCTCATCCGTCCGAACGGTCCCCCCGATGCGCCGAACACCTCGTCCTGCCGGAAGAGGGGGACGGTCGCCTCGATGAAGCAGGCCAGGCCGTACGGACCGGCGATGGCCAGTGCGGGAATCCCGACGAACGAACGCCGGCCCTTGAGGGAGGCCGCGAGCCGCACCAGGAAGACGAAGCCGAGCGCCCCGATGGCGGTGCCGACGGTATTGGTGAGGACGTCGACGATGCTCGCGTTTCTCGTGGCGGAAAAGAGTTGCGCCGCCTCGACGCCGACGCTGATGGCGGCACCGGACGCCAGCGCTCCGAGGAGTTGCCGCGTGGTGCGGCCCGTCGCGGCGGTGGCCATCCACACGACGCCCCATCCGGCAAAGAGGGCCAGGTTGCGGAGGGCGTCGATGGCGTCGCGCGCGCCGACCTGCGGGTTGAGCGCACGGCCCAGGCGCCAGGCCACTCGTCGCGCTGTCGGGATCGAAGTCGAAGGAGGAAAGGGTGGCAAGGAGCAGCACGCCGACAAAGGCGACGCGGGCCGGGAGGCGGGCGCGGTCCAGGATGTCGCCGAGTGGTGCGGCAGGGTCGCGGGTCAAGCGGAGGTGAGGGTCGTGACCCGCTTCTTGATGTCGGCGATCGACGCCCGGATCATCTGCTCAAGCACCTTGAGGTCCACGTCGTCCAGCCGCTTCAGGTAGAGGCAGCCGACGCTCTTCTTGTGCGGGCCGAGCTTCTTGAGCAGCGCGCCGTACTCGGCGAATCCCGCCAGAATGTAGATGGAGATGGCGGCCTTGCGTGGGGAGAACCCGGTGAGGCAGCAGTCCCCTTCGTGGCCGCTGGCATACTTGTAGTGGTAGCTCCCATAGCCGACAATCGACGGCCCCCACATCACCGGGCGCTTGCCGGTGGCGGCCTTGAAGACCTTCAGGAGAGTGCGGGCTTCGCTCTGCGGCGCTGATCCGGGCATCGCCGCAATGAAGCTGGTGACGCTGACCTTGGTGGGTTTGGTTTTTTGGTCGGCCATGGGATGCCTCCTGCAGGGTCAGACGAAACTGCATACACGAAAGCACGAAAACACGAAACCACGAAAACAGCCCCGCCTTCGCGTGCTTCGCGGCTTCGCGGCTTCGCGTGCGCCCCTAGGGGACTGTACGCCCTTCGGCAGTCCACCACGTGCACGGTGCCGAGGTTGAGCGCCTCGATGCTCGACTGAATGCTGGCCAGGTCACCCACGACGACGGTGAGGAAGTGCTCGGGTTGGATGTACTGCTTCGCCACCCGGTCGACGTCGGCGGGGGTAACCGCGCCGATCTTGGTCTGAAAACTCCACCAGCTCCGACGGCGGGAGGCGGTAGTACGCCAGTTCCGACAGTTCGTTCGCCGTGCCGGCGTTGGTTTCCAGGCGCCGCGGGTAGCTGCGCACGATTGCGCCGGTGGCGAACGCGACTTCCGCCTCGGTGGCGGGCCGGCTGCCGCGGATGTCCACCAGCTCCCGCATGAACTCCACCAGCGCGCTGTCGGTCTTGGCGCTCACCACGCCGCTGCTCGCCATCCAGGGGCCGCGGCCGCGAAGGAAGGTGAAGCTGCTCCGCGCGCCGTAGGTGTAGCCCTTGCTCTCGCGGATGTTGAGGTTGATCCGGCTGCTGAACTGCCCGCCGAGCACCGTGTTGAGTACGGTCAGGGCGTAGAAGTCGGGGCTGGTGCGCGCGATGCGCCGACGCCGCCGATCCGGATCTCGCTCTGCGCCGCCTTCGGCTTGTCCACGAGGTAGACGGTGGCGGCCCGCGGGGCGGGGGCGGCCGGCACCGGCTCGTTCACCGCCGCCTTCCCCTGCCACGCGCCGAGCGCCGAGGAGACCAGCGCGGCGGCGCGGTCGGGGGTCACGTCACCCACCACGACCATCACGGCGTTGCCAGGGCGGTAGTACTTGTGGTAGAAGGCGAGGATCTCGGCCTGCGAAATGGCCGTGAGCGACGCGGGCGTGCCGTCGGCGGGGTGACCGTACGGGGCATCGGCGCCGTACACCTCGGCGTTGAAGAGCATCGTCGCCACGACGGTGGGCTGGTCGCGCCGCGCGCGGATGGCGTTCAGGCGCAGCTGCCGGTCGCGCTCGATTTCGGCGGGGGCAAAGGCAGGGCGGGTGACGAGCTCGCCGAGAAGCGCGAACGCGGAGTCGGCGGTGCGGGTCAGCGTCTGCAGGCTCACCGACGTGCGCTCGAGGCCGGCGCCGGCGTTCAGCGAAATGCCGAGGCCCTCGACGGCCCGGGCAAACTCAATCGCGGTCCGCGTGGTGGAACCCTCGTCGAGGAGCCCGGCGGTCACGCCGGCGAGTCCCGGCAACGCACCGTCCTCCGCGGCGCCGGCGCGGATGACGAGGGTGGCGTTGACGATGGGCAGGTCGTTCCGGGTGACGGTCCAGAGTTCCAGTCCGTTCGGCAGCGTGCGGCGATGGACCTCGGGCGACGGGACTGTCGGGGTGACGCCGGCGGCGGGCACCTTGGAGCGGTCGAAGTCCTGGGCCGCGAGAGACGGGGCGGCGCCGAGCAGGGCCGCGCCGGCGAGAAGGAGACCGAGCTGTCGCGTGGTCATGGCGTGGTCTCCATCGGCTGCGAGGCGAGTTCGGGCTTGCCGAGGGGGACGACCGAGAGCGCCACCTTGGGTTTGCCGTGGAGGTAGGTCTGCGCCACGCGGCGAACGTCGGCGGGTGTCACGGCGCGGGTACGGGCCAGGTCTTCGTTGAAGAGATCGGCCTGTCCACGGAAGGTCTGGTAGCTGTTGATCCGGTCGGCCACCCCGGCCACCGACACCAGCCCGAAGACCGACGACGCCTCCGCGCGGGTGATGGCCTGCTGCACCTCGGCCTGGGTCGGCCCGTCGGTGGCGATGCGGGCGATCTCCTCAAGGGTTTCCCGCTCGAGCTGGGTCAACCCGGCGCCGTCGCGCGCCGTGAGGGTGACGTTGAACGCGCCCGCAATCTCCGCCGAGCTGCTGAAGGCGAACACGCTCTGGGCCACCTCCTCGGTGTAGACCAGCCGCTCGTAGAGCCGGCCGGTCTTGCCGGAGCCGAGGATGCCGGCGAGCACCGAGAGGGGGGCCTGGTCGGCGTTCCACATCTCGATCCCGGGCCAGCTGAGGGTCAGGCGGGCGAGCGTGACGCGGTCTTCCATCGTCTGCCGCCTGTCGACGGTGAGCACGGCGGGACGCGGCGCCGGCTTGGCCACGTCCGGGCCCCGCGCAATCGGCCCGTAGTACTGCTCGGCGAGTTCACGCACCTGCGCCGCGGTCACGTCACCCGCCACCACGAGGGTCGCGTTGTTGGGACCGTACCAGCGCTGGAAGAACGCCTTCACGTCGGTGAGCGTGGCCGCGGTCAGGTCGGCCTGGTAGCCGATGGTGGGGTGGTGGTACGGATGGTCGTCGGGGTAGAGCAGCTCGTTGGTCCGGATCGACGCGATGCCGTAGGGCCGGTTCTCGTAGTTCTGACGGCGCTCGTTCTTCACGACGTCGCGCTGGTTGTCGAGTTTTTCCTGGGTGATGCCGTCGAGGAACCACCCCATCCGGTCGGCCTCGAGCCACATCGCCATGGCGAGGTAGTTGGACGGCACCGTCTCGTAGTAGTTGGTGCGGTCGGTGTTGGTCGAGCCGTTGAGGGTGCCGCCGGCCTCCTGCACCAGGCCGAAGTGCTGTTCATCGGCCACGTTGGCCGAGCCCTGGAACATCAGGTGCTCGAAGAGGTGGGCGAAGCCGCTCCGGCCCGCTTCTTCGCGGCCGGAGCCGACGTGGTACCAGACGTTCACGGCCACCAGCGGGTTCTCATGGTCTTCGTGGACCACGACGGTCAGCCCGTTGGGGAGGGTGAAGGTCTCGGTGGGAACGGAGAGGGTCTGGGCGGTGGCCGCGGCCGGCAGGAGCAGGGCGGCGGCGAGGAGGAGTGTTCGCATCTGGGGAATCTGGCGCGAAGAAATGGGGAGGGCTAGTGGACGATGTTGTTCCGGCGGAACGGCGCCTAGGTTTATCGATCGGCCAGAGTTGGCGGCCAGCACCATCACGGCATGGGGGCACCATGTTCCGAAGGCTCGCGGTTCTCGTCCTGCTCGTGGCGGGGTGCGCCACCGACTCGACGGGCGCCCAGGATCCGACGCACATCGACTACTTCAACTCGACGGCCAGGACCGATCTGCGGGTGCGGGTACAGGTTGGGCCGAGGACGATCGGCACCTACCCGATCCAGCCCGCCACCTGGAAAGAGGTGACCGCCCAGTTCACCGGCGGAACCGTGGTGACCACGACGGTGCTCGATCCCGCCGGGGCGACGGTCTCGGCGGGGAGCTGTACGGTCCAGGCAGCGCCGTTCACCTATGCCGCCGTCGTGGTGGACCCGGCGGTGACCTGCGGGTGCGGGTTCGAAGACGGGTCCGGTGGGGAAGGGGTGCCGTGCAACCCATAGGGGTGAGGGTTTGGGGAGGGGGCACGCGAAAGCGCGGAATTCAACAGAAACGAGGGAAAACAGCGGAAAACAGCCGGAAATACGGAAAAAAATACGACAAACAACCTGATTCTCGTCAATCATCGATGGGTGCTGCCGCAGTGGTCCGAGGGCTCTCGCGAAGGCGCGAAGACGCGAAAACGGCAGAAAATAGCAAGAAATTACTGAAATCGACTGGAAAACAACCAGAATTCATTCAAATCTGCTATTCAGGCAAATCAGCCAACTCCCGGAGTTTCTGATGGAGGACAACCATCGCCCAGGTGTCGCGCTCGCAGTAGGCGAGGAGGTCGGCCCGAAGCTTTGCCTGTTCCTGGCTCGGGAGAGGGACGGGGCCATACAGCATGCGGGCGATCTCCAGTTGCGCCGTGCTTCCATCGGCAATCGCGAGCCCTTCGTAGGTTACATCCGGGCAAAGAGTGGGAAGCACGACCTTCAGGGAAAATGACCCATTGAAGTCGGGGTGGTAGAGATGGTGGGCTACCATTGGTTCGAGATCGACCACCCGGTCATGAATCTGCCTCAATTCCGCAGAGTACTCCGGCAGCGCCTCTGCCAGGTCCCGCAGGCACCCCTTCTCAAAGCTGGAGTGATAGGTGACCACACAGCCCTCACCCGCGCAGGCCTCGACCAGTGACTCGGCGAGGGCGCGGCGGGGGTCGTCCCCGTCGATCGCCAGGTAGGCGAGGTGGCGATGGTCCGTGCCCTCCTCCCGGTGCACCGAGAACTGCACCGGGATCTTGGTCCATGGGGTCGTGCCCGGAAAGCGGGGAAGGGCGAAGGCGACCGTCTCGAAGTCGAGGTACACCAGTGGCCCAGCCCATTCACCCAGGGCGTCACCGAGCGTGGGGTCCACGACCATTTCCTCGATGTAGGCTGATCGCTGTTGACGGAGTTGGATCGAGCTCAACTTCTTGCCGGGCGGCACGGTCGTGAATGTACCGTTGCCCGATTGCTCGAGAGCGAGCTTGTCACTCCACTTCATCCGGTAAAACCGGTTGACGCCGAACCGGCTGTGTGGCCAGCAACGACTGTAGAAGGGACAGTCCCCACAGGTCGCATTGCGGCTCTCACCTGGAAGGGCACCGTGGATGACCTCCATCAGCCGCGCCGCCGTGTCGGGCACCTTTGGCACGAGGGGATCGGTGTCGGCGACAACGTCCCGCCGAATGAAGAGCGTGCCGAGGTCTGGGTGGCGGCAGTTCCGGTTCAGGTACATCAGGTCGGCGCGCGTTACCTCGACGCCGGCCAGCGCGGCGACGTGCCGCTGAAAGGCAACGTCCCAGAGATGCTCGTCCTTGATTTCGTTGCTGCCCTTCACTTCGATGAGGACATGGGTCTGGTCCGGCAGTCGTTCGAGCAGGTCGACACGCGCGTGGAGATGCCCTGCCTGGAGCGTCACCTCCGGACGTGCCTCTGGTACCCGAGGCCGCGCGGCAAGTGTGACTTCCTGCCCCTGGCGGAACATCCATTGCGCCTGAGTGTTGGGGCGGAGTTCCGGCGCGTCCGGCTCGTGCACTTCCCACCAGAGTCGCTTCGGACAGGCTAGGCCAGATTGGAAAAGGGTCTTCGTCAGCCTGGGCCCGAGGGTCACGTGTCCACTCCTTCCTTCCGGTACGCCGCCAGCACCTCCTCGCTGAAGCAGACGAAGACGACTTCCTCCACCCCCGACGCCGGCGCCACCTCGCGCGTCACCCGCACGGCAATGGCCGTGGCCGGGTGCAGCGGATACCCGAAGATGCCGGTACTGATGGCGGGGAACGCGAGGGTCTTGACCATGCTCTCCTGCGCCAGGCGGAAGGCGGAGCGATAGGCGCTCGCCAGCTGCTCCGGCTCGCCCTGATCGCCGCCCAGCCAGCGGGGACCGACGGCGTGGATCACGAGCCGGGCGGGGAGGTTGAAGCCGGGAGTGACGCGCGCTTCGCCGGCAGGGCAGGGGCCGAGCGGGGCGCACGCCTCGGCGAGTTCGGGGCCGGCGGCGCGGTGGATGGCGCCGCAGACACCGCCGCCGGGCGCCAGCTGGTCGTTGGCGGCATTGACGATGGCGTCCACCTCGAGGGTGGTGATGTCGGCGAGGACGGCGCGGAGGATGACGTGTCATCGGTCGGTCCTGCGCCTGCGCCGGATTTCTTCGAGCACTGTCAATGTCAACAGCGTCCTGCATCCGGCCCGTCCGCTTGGACGCGATGAGGTGCTCGATGGACATGGTCGGAATGTCCACGCCCTCGAGGGTGAAATGGACCGCGCCGGCCCGCGCTTGCCGGAACGGCAGGGTCCACGCCACCGTGAAGACGTCCACCTTCGGATTGTCGCCGATGGTCACCGCCTGGCGGGAGATCAGTTCGTTCGCCAGCCAGTCACCGCCGGTGGCGATGCCGACGCGGGAGAGCGCCGACACCACCCGGGTGGCATTCTCGAACATTGGTTCGATCAGGAGGTCGATGTCTCGAGTAGCGCGGGAGCTTCCCCATAGCTGAAGCGCCCGTCCCCCCGCCAAGACGTACCGCGCGGCGTCCGCATTGAGCGCCGCGCAGACGGTCGCGAGCATCGTGCGAAAGCCGGTCACCGGATGATCCCCTCGTACTTCTTCCAGTCGATGTAGTCCTCATATCGATCGAAGAGCGTGAGCCGCACTCCCCGACATGGAGGGCGGAGCTCGCGGTCGAGACGGTTGCCGTCTTCGGCCGCGTCCACCCTCGCCTCGACCGACAGGGCCATGTCGGAGTGGAGTTGGTCGTGGCGACTCGATCTGGGCGGGGTTTTCCATTCTGGGGCGGGAACGCTCCCGCCGTGAGGCGCAGGGCGCCAATGTCGGACTGCCTCCCCCATCACCCAGCTGCGCGACCGATCGAGCCGAGCGGCAAGCTCATCCGCCAGCCGCAGGGTGTCAGCGGTGATGGTGATGGAGATCCGGGCAATGTTAGGGTTCTTCGGCATACGGAATAATATCTGATAATACCAGCAACGGCGCAAGCCACTTCGATACTCCCCAAGGGCTCACGCGAAGGCGCGAAGGCGCGAAAAGACACCGTATTGTGCTGGAATTCGCAGAAAACAGGAAGAAACTGAGGAGTTCTGGAGAAAAACTGCTCGTTCTTGAGTGTTTTTGTCTGGCGAGGAGCCCAATGGGCGCGGGAAGCCTAGGCCCCTTCAGTCCCGGACTGAATCCGATACAGCGCATCCCACACGCCATGATACAGGTGGGCGCGCGCCGATCCCTGCCGCCTGGCCACCGCCGACTTGAAGTTGTCATAGTCGATTGCCTCGACCTGCGCCGCCACCGCTCGGATCACTGCCGCCCTCGGCGCCTGGGCCCGGAATCGATAGTCGGCGCCCGGGTCCTCCTTGATCTCACCCAACTCCGGGAGCCCGGCCTCGCGGAGTGCGTCGAGGTCAGTCTTGGCGCGGGCGCGAACCGTGAGGGTGTCGGCTGCCTGATCCCACGGCTTCTGGACGATGCTGTAGAAACCGGTGGTGGTGATCAGCCACATGGGTGGCCTCCTGGGGCGGGATAGGGAAGGGAGCTCACGCGAAGGCGCGAAGACGCGAAAAGAACAAGAAATCATCTAAAACTGGGAATTTTTCGGTGACTTATTGCTAATAATGACAGATTTCTGCCGATAGTTGACAAATCCTGGCTTCCGGCTGTCTTCCGCAATTCCCTCGCCTCTGGTCCTGCGCGCCAGTCTATTCACGCGGGAAGCTCGGGAAAAGGCAGGAAACGTGGAAAACAACACATTGTTGATTGAAAATCGAAGAAAATGTAGAAAATTTGTCAAGCGTGCGTCGATCTTTGCCATTCTTGGACTGTTTCCGAGCTTCCGGCCGTCTTCCGAGTTTCCCTCGTCTTCTCTTCCGCCCTAGAACCCGACCTCGAGGGCGACAATCACGGTGGCTGCCGCGTCATCCGGGTTGAGGACAAACGTCGTCAGGTTCACCGCCTTGTAGGCGAAGCCGAGGAAGGGGCCGCGATTGAGTTCCCGGTCGGTTTCATACACCCGGGTTCGCTGGGTGACGATGCCAAAGAAGATCCAGTCCGCGGGGGCAAAGCTCACCTGCGACCAGTTGTAGAAGTAGTTCTCCGCCGAGTCTTCGAGGTCGAAGAGATACTCCCCCTCGCTGTAGAGCTCGAGCTTCCCCCAGCTCAACGTGCCCTCGTAGCCGAGCGCGATGCCGGTGGTGCTGCCGAATACCCCGCCCGCCATCAGCGTGAAATCCAGAGACAGATCCTTGCCGGTGCTCAGGTTGTACCCGAGCCAGGCGGAGGCGGCCTCGAGCGCTTCATAGTTGTAGCGCCCCTCGAGGTGAAGCGCGCCGCGGTCGCCAGTGATAATCGGCAGCACGTAGTCTGCGTCCCCGGGGACCAGGTAGGTGTAGGCCGAGGCGGACCAGGTGAAAGGACCCTGACCGGTCACTTGGGCGGCGGGTGGTGTCGCGTACGGTGTTTGGGCCGTGGAGACGGGAGCCGCCAGCAGGCTGGCGAGTGCAATCAGGGCAAAGCGCCGCGGTGCCGTCATCCGCCGAGCGCCATGGTGAGCGCCACCAGCGCCGAGCCGAGCAGCACCGCGACGATGCCATCGAACCACGGATTCCGGTTGGTCATCCGGGAGAACGCGGCCCCGGTCAGCGCGAGCAGGGCAATCGCGATCCCGTTGGAGACGCGCATGGCCGGGCCGACGTCGTGCATGAAGAGGAACGGCAGGACCACCGGGAGGGTGGACACGAACACGAGGAGGCAGACGCCGAGCGCGCCAACCCAATCCTCACGATGGAGACGCGGGCGGGTCGCCGGCTCGGGGAGCTTCTGCAGCCGCCGATGCAGGCTGGCGAGCTCGCTCGGCTCAAGCACCGCCGCGATGGTCGGCGGCAGCGCGTCGGCAATGATCCGCCCCGCCTCTTGGGCGTCTTCGGTCGCGCGGGCCCGCCGCAGCGCGCGCAGGTTCCGGCCCCGTTCGGCCATGGTCCCCATCAGGTAAAACACCCCGTCGATGATGCCCCAGGCCAGGTTGCACCCCAGCGCGCCGATGAGCATCTCGCGCACATCCGCGCGCCCGGCCTCCGCCACGCTGAGCGCGCCGGTGAAGGTGAGCACCATGATGAGTCCGAAGAGGATTTCGGAGAGGCGCTCGATCGGGTTGAGGACGCGGCGGGACTCGCTGCGCCCGTCCGCCGGGCGGATGGTTGCGGTGGGATTTGTCATGGCGGGAGTCTCATCGATCACATCACTTGGGGTGGCAGGAGGTAGAGGGTCATGCCCAGGATGGCATACACCATCAGCAGCAGGGCGCCGACGAACCACGCCGACCTACCACTGTTCGTCACCAGCGTCGTGGCCAGCATTGCGAAGAAGACCATCACCACCGCGCCAGGCCAGAAGTGCAGGTCCATCGGCGTCGGCCCAATCACGTAGCTGAGCAACACGAGCACCGGGGCGACGAACAGCGCGATCTGTGACGCACTTCCCATCGCAATGCCCACACTCAGGTCCAGCCGGTTCTTGCGCGCCGCGGAAAAGGCCGACGCCATCTCCGCCGCGCCGCCGACGAGCGCCACGATGATGAACCCCACGAAGGCCGGGGTCATGCCGAATGAGACCGCCGCCACCTGGACCGACTCGACGAAGACCTCGCTCACCAGCGCCACCAGCAGCGTGACGCCGGCCAGCGTGGCCAGCGCCAGGCCGATCGGCCAGGGCGCCTCACTCGCGTCGTCCTCCCCCGCCTCCGCGCTCGCGAACAGGGTGCTGTGGGTCTTGAGCGAGAAGAGGAGGCTGAGGGCGTAGGTGACGATGAGCAGCACCGCCAGCCCCAGGCTGAGTTGCCGGCTGAACGCCGAGTGCGCCGGGGCGTCGAGATCGGCCACCGCCGAGGGCACGAACAGCGCGACCGCGGCCAGGAAGAGGAGGCCCGCCTGCAGGCGCGCGCCGGCGCGGTTGTATTCCTGCACGTGGTGCCTGAGGCCGCCGAGGAGGAACGAGCCGCCCAGCATGAAGAGGGTGTTGGTGACGATGGCCCCGGCGATCGACGCCTTGACGAGGGCGTATTCGCCGGCGCGGAGCGCCGCCAGCGCGATGATGAGTTCGGTGAGGTTGCCGAGCGTGGCATTCAGCAGGCCGCCGATGGCGTCACCGGTCCGGGCCGCGACGGACTCGGTGGCGTGGCTCAGCAGCGCCGCCAGCGGCACGATGGCCAGCACCGAGATGACGAACAACGCGGAGTGCGCCTCGGGCCTCCACTGCGTGGCGCCAAACAGGAGCGGCACGAAGATCAGCATCCACAGCAGCTTGTTGTGGCGGATTTCCCTCAGCAGCGGACCCATGGCGACGACCTCGGGTTGGTTAGAGCTGAATCAGCGTGACTCCCTCGTTCTGCGTCCCGTAATCTGCACCATGGCGCAGGATTGGACAGGCATCGAGCCGCCCGCACGCCCCGGTCTTGATACGGGCGCTCGGGTCCGGGAGCTCCTATTGACTCCCCCTGTACCGGCCTGTAAGGTATCGCCCTTCGTCGCCCGCCGTCTGCCGGTGTCCCCCCCCTGAGGAGGCCTCGTGCGCCGTGTGCTCGCCAGCCTGCTGGTCCTGTCCTTCGTGTCGTGCAGCTCCGACTCCGAACCGAACCCGGTCACCACGCCGTCCGCAGCCCTGGCCGCGTACGCGAAGACCGGGGCAACGCTGCTCGTCACCCGGATGGCGAACTTCGAGGCCGTGATCCCCTTCATGCTCAATCCCGGATCAGCCGGGTCCGGTGGCTTCGTGTTTACGCCCACCGGGGCGCCGAACACCTACACCTTCTCGGCCCCGCTCGACGGCGACGGGAACGGTTCCACCGAAACCACCGTGGCGGGCACCGCCGCCTTCAATGGTGACCCCGCCGATGCGGCGCCCGGCTTTGCGGGGCACGTCGACATGACGCTCACCACCGCCGGCGGGCTCGGCAACTTCGCGGGAGAAATGGACTTTGTCCGAACCGCCGTGGGACGGGAGGCCACCGGGTCCGGCACCTTCGTCGAAGGGGTGACGGGCAACATGACGACGCTGACCGTCCCGCTCGGGAGCCCGCTGCTCCTCAAGCCCGCCGACGGCACGGCGAACGCCGTGGCCAACATCTGCGGGTACAGCCTCCACGGCGACGCGCTCTTCGAGATCCAGGGCACCCAGGGCACGCTCGAATCCGTGTGGCAATTCCGGTCCAACAGCGCGACGGTCACCGTCACCGGCGCCACCTATACCGACAACGGCGGGACCGCGACCGACCTGCCGAACAGCGAGATCACCTTTCCCTGCGCAGGGACCGGCAAGGCGGGCGACTGGGTCGGCGTGTTCGTGCAGAACTGGGCCTGCCTCCCCGTGGAGTACGGCCAGGCGAAGCACACGCTGACAGTGAGCGGCAGCACCATCTCGATCGCAGACGAGGATCCGCCGGGATCCGGCGACATCGCCAACTACACGGCGACGGTGATCGCGGGGAGCCCCCACAAGGCGCGCGGCTACTTCATTGCCGGCCCCCCGGGCAGCACCTACCGCGAAGACTTCACCTGGGAGCTCTCGGCCAACGGGAACCTGATTTCCCAGGTGTCGAACTATGTGTTCCAGGAGGGACCGAACGTCGGCACCGGCGGGATGTGCGGGGGGAGGGCGGTCCGGCAGTAGCGGCGCCCGCCGTGAGTGGCCCGGAGCAACTCCGGGCCACTTCGGTGGAATCCTCGTGCGGCGGCGTTAGTTCTCCGGGATGGGTGCGTCACCCATCTCCATCATCACCTCACCGACCACCTTCAGCGCCCAGCGTTCCACCGCCTGCTCCATCTGGGGGTCGGCCGTCGATCGAGCAGCGGTCAAGTGTTCCCCACTCGGCGACCGGAAGAACGCGGTGATCTCCCGCACGTCGTCCGGCGTCAACCTGGAGGCGAATCCCGGCACGAGGGACTGCAACAGTTCAGGCAGACGCGCTCTGGCTTTCGCAAGAAACGCCGAACGAAGGGGTTCGACCATGCCCCCGCCGGCCGTTGTATCCGCCACGGACAGCTCGATCATCTCCATGATCCCGTCCCCAATTTTCATGACCTGGAGCATCTCGAGCACGGCGGCGCGATGGGTCGAATCCGCCTGGGCGGACCTCGCTCCTTCCTGCGCAGCAGACTGTCTGGCAGCAACGAACACGGCAAACAGCCCCACCACCGCGAATCGAGGGACGGAGCGACGCGACATTTCGGCCTCCTCCTGTCCAGGGGTGCGAAGTCCAGGCTGGATCGCGATCGTGATCTCAGCCCTCAGCCCTCAGTCCTCACCTCTCAGCCCTGCTTCTTCCCCTCCCGATAGATCTCCATGCCGCGGTCGGTTCCGTGGATCATCAGCCGCGCGTCGCGACCGCCGTAGCACCGCATCAGGTCGTGCATCATCGCCTCCTCCCCGGCCCAGGGGTATCCGAAGACGACGTCGAACTCGTCCAGCGGCTTGCCCAGCTGGAGATACCCCGACCGCCCCTGCCCGATGGTGCCGAGGCGCCCATCGCCGTCCTTCGGCTTCCACTGATACCCCTCGGGGAGGAAGCTGCCGGCGACAAACGTTGCCTTCGATTCGAATCGCGCGGCGAGCGCGCGCGCCGTGTCCACCAGCGATCCGTCGAGTTCGATGCCGTACGCCTCGTAGCCCAGGAGGTCGGCCATGATGGTGATGACGCCGGTGGCCGACCCCCATTCCAGAAACTTCAGTCCCGGCGCCCGCTGTGCAATGAGCGCATCAAGCACCGCCTCGTAGTTGGCCGCCACGAAGGGATGCCACCGCTGGTCGCGCACCTCGTGGTCGAACTGGTCGAACAGCGCCCACCCCGCTTCGCGGAGGGCATCCAGCCGCGCCTCGAGTTCCGGCGCAATGGTCGCAACGCTCATAGGTGTTGCACCCCGCGTATTCCTTCCTTGAATGCTTCCATCTCTTCCCGCGTGATGCGGCGCGCCGGCACGCCGCCCCAGGTCTCGCCCGCGCCAACGCGGGACCCGGGCAGGAGCACCGAGTTCGGCAGGACCGTCGCGCCGTCACCCACCTCCACGTCACCCATGACCGTCACGGCCAGCCCAAGCGTGGCGCGGGCGCCGATGATGACCGGTGCCACCGTCAAATGCCCGCCGCCACCAAAATGCGCGCAGATCCGCACACTGCCACCCAGCGCCGCATCGTCTCCGATCTGCAGCAGCTGCGGATCCGAAATGTACTCGGTGTTGATGAAGGCGTGCCGCCCAATCTTCATCCCCATCGCCTTGAGGAACCAGACGCCGAACGGTGTGAGGGTGACGAACGGGAGGAAGGTGTAGCGCACCAGGTAGAACAGGGCGTTGTGCAGCAGCCAGGGGGCGGCGCGCAGCGTGTAGTAGCCCCCCTTGAAGGGTCGCACCCGCGTCGGCAGCACCAAGTTGTACACGGGGACAACAACGAGGAGGGCGAACCCGAAGACGAAGAACGCCACCGCCGTCCCAAGGGCGATGGCGAAGGCGTGCCCCAGCAGGGACAGTCTGGCGCCCCATGCCGCCACCCACTGCCACACCAACACCGCCGGCGTCAGGGCCAGCCCGAGCGCACTCGCCACGATCGCGTAGACGCCGAGGACCACGAGAAGGTAGGCGGGCCGCGCATACCGGCGGACCAGCCGGTCCAGGAAGGACCGGGGCGGCTGGTTTTTCGAGTCGTCTTCGGCGAAGGACTGCGTGTCAGACCTCGATCGGCAGCGTCCGGATCCGCTTCCCGGTCAGCGCGTAGATCGCGTTGACCACCGCCGGCGCGATCGGCGGGGTGCCCGGCTCGCCCACGCCGCTGGGGGCTTCCGTGCTCGGCACGATGTGGACATCGACCTCCGGCATCTCGTCGATGCGGAGCATCGGGTAGGTGTCGAAATTGCCCTGCACCACCGCGCCGTTCTCGATGGTGATCTTGCCGTAGAGCGCGGCGGTCAGGCCGAAGACGATGGCGCTCTGCATCTGGGCCGCGACGATGTCGGGATTGACGACCACGCCGCAGTCCACCGCGCACGTCACCCGATGTACCCGCACCTTGCCGTTCTCGATGGAGACTTCCGCCACCTCGGCGACGTAACTGCCGAAGGAGTGCACCACCGCGATGCCGCGCGCCCGCCCGGCCGGTAGCGGCGTGCCCCACCCCGCCTTGCTGGCCGCCAGTTCGAGCACGCCGAGATGGCGCGGGGCGTTGGTCAGCAGCTTCCGGCGGAATTCGTATGGATCCGCTCCCGCCGCCACGGCCAGTTCATCCACGAACCCCTCGGCGAAGAACCCGTTCTGCGAGTTGCCGACCGAGCGCCAGAAGCCGACCGGCACGTCGATGTTGGCATCCACCCAACCGCAATGGAAGTTGGGAATGGCGTAGGCGACGTTCATTGCGCTGTCGACGGCGTCCACGTCGAGGCCGTTGGGGAGCGGGCCGAAGACTGCCACGAACCGTTTCATGGTGGACTCGGACACCAGGGTCTGCGACCAGGAGACCGGCTGGCCGTTGGCGTCGAGGCCGGCGCTGCACTTGGCGTACGCCGCCGGGCGGAAGAAGTCGTGATGCACGTCGTCTTCCCTCGGCCAGATGACCTTGACTGGCGCGCCGATGGCCTGCGAGGTCTGCACCGCGTCGATCACGAAATCGAGCTCGAAGCGCCGGCCGAAGCCGCCACCGAGGAAGGTGGTGTGACAGGTGACGGCGCTCTCCGGCAGGCCGGTCAGCTTGGCGGCGATGCCCTGCACGCCAAGTCCGCCGCCCGACTGGAACTGGGTCGGCGCCCAGACGGTGCACTTGTCGGCCTCGACCGACGCGGTGCAATTCATCGGCTCCATGCAGGTGTGAGCGAGATACGGAACCTCGTAGGTCGACTCGATCTTCGTCGCGGCGCCCCGGAACGCCCTCGCGGGGTCGCCGTCGTGACGGGCGGTGACGCCCGGCTTGTCTGCGAGTGCCTTGAGCCTGGCCGAAATGCTCGTGCTGCTGACCTTGGCCATCGGGCTGTTGCTCCAGGTGACCTGGAGCGCTTCGCGGCCCTTCATCGCGGCCCAGTAGCCGGACGCGACCACCGCGACGCCGTTGTTGATCTGGACCACCCGCTTGACGCCGGGGACCGCCAGCGCGGGCTCCGCGGCGAAGCCGGTGGCCGTGGCGCCGAGGACCGGTGCCCGGGCCACGACGGCCACGAGCATTCCGGGCGCGTGCGCGTCGATCCCGAACCCAGCGGTGCCGTTCACCTTGCCCCGGAGGTCGAGCCGCTTGACCGGCTTGCCGATCAACTTGAAGTCTTTCGGGTCCTTGAGGGTGACGGTTTCCGGGACCGGCTGGGCTGCCGCGGCGACGGTCAGCTCGCCGTAGCTCAGCTTGCGGCGCGTACCCGTTTCCCGCACGTAGCCGTTTTCGGTGGAGCAGGCGGAGGGATCGATGCCCCACTGCTGCGCGGCGGCCGCGATGAGCATGGCGCGCGCCTTGGCGCCGGCCTCGCGCATCGGCTGCATCGACACCATGACACTGGTACTGCCGCCGGTGCCCTGGAGCCCGAACGCCGGGTTGATGTACTGCGGGCCGGCGGGGGCCGGCTCGATCTTCACGGTGGTCCAGTCGCCGTCGAGCTCCTCCATGACCATCTGCGGCAGGGCGGTCATCACTCCCTGACCCATTTCGGACTTGTCCACCACGACGGTGACGATGCCATCGGTGCCGATCTTGAGCCAGGCGTTGGGCACGAACGGCGGGCCGGTGACGACCGGCGCGCGCGGGGAGCAACCCGGCAGGTGGATGGCGATGGCGAGTCCGGCGCCGGCGGTGATGCCGGCGCGCATGAAGTCGCGGCGGGAGACGTCGTTGGCGCTCACGAGGCACCTCCTGCCGCCCGATGCACCGCCTTGCGGATGCGCTGGTAGGTGCCGCAGCGGCAAATATTGCCGGACATGGCGGCGTCGATGTCAGCGTCGGTGGGCTTCGGCGTGTCGGCCAGGAGCGCCGCGGCGGCCATGATCTGGCCCGACTGACAGTACCCGCACTGCGGCACCTGCTCCTCGATCCAGGCCACCTGCAGCGGATGTTCGCCGTCGTCGGAGAGCCCTTCGATGGTCGTGATGCGCTTCCCTTCCACCGCAGAAACCGGTATCTGGCAGGAGCGCACCGCCTCGCCATCGAGGTGGACAGTGCAGACGCCGCACTGGCCGATGCCGCACCCGAACTTGGTGCCGGTCAACCCGAGGTCCTCCCGGAGGACCCACAGCAGCGGGGTGTCCGGGGCGGCGGCAGAGTCGATCGACGCGCCGTTGACAGTAAACTTGGCCACGACAGCCTCCCAAAAGTGATCGATGCGGTGCGTTACTTCGTGAACTTGGCGAGCAGGGTGGCCCCCATCCGGAGTTCCAGTCCCTTGGACGTCAGCTTCCACTCCGTGGTGCGTTCCAGC
Source organism: uncultured Gemmatimonadales bacterium (assembly GCA_963705985.1). Classification (GTDB taxonomy): domain Bacteria; phylum Gemmatimonadota; class Gemmatimonadetes; order Gemmatimonadales; family GWC2-71-9; genus SPDF01. The sequence goes on from CAVPLK010000004.1 coordinate 384,421, forward strand.
GCCATCGTGTAGCGGGACTCGAGTTCATCCCCCTCGGCGCAGGCCATCCGGGTCATCGCGAGCGGCCCGAAAGTGAGCGACGCGCCGGTCAGGGCAAAACTGCCCGAGAAGCTGTTGCAGCCGGCGTACCCGCTGGCGCGTCCGCTCACCGCGTCGAGGAGGAGGGTGGCGGGCTGGCCGTTGGCGCCGGTCCCGGCGGGCACGCCCACCACGGCGACGAGCCGCCATTCCGTCCCCACGGGAGATGGCATCGGGCTGGTCCCTTCGGGCGAGCCCTTGGCGCAGCCGGCGGTGGCGAGGATGAACAGGCCGAGCACCGTCCCCAGAAGTCGCTTCGTCAAACTTCCCCCCCATGACTTCGCGGCTTCGCGACTTCGCGTGAGTCCCTCACCCCCTGTCCCCCTCTCCACCATGTGGAGAGGGGGGACGCCCTTACAGGTAGCGCGCGACCGCCATCGTAACCGCGGCGATCGTGAGCAGCCCGGCGATCCAGGGTGAGACGGCGGCGGTGCGGGCGCGCGGCAGGACCATGCTGTCCATCAGCGCGGTGCGGGCGGGGCCTTCCGGGGTGTTCGGCAGCGCCTCCATGGCGGCGCGCATCTTCTTGGCGTTGGGGCGCATGATGGCGAGGCCGAGTCCAAGGGCGACGAGCCCGGCGACCGCGCCGAGTCCGTAGACCCGAGCCGACATCGAACCGGCCCAGCCCGGGCCGGCGTTCTTCATCAGGAACATGTACAGCCAGAAGCCGGAGATGATCGTGATCACGGCGACGACCGGGAGGATCGTGACGTAGCCCCGCCGCAGGAGGGCGAGCAGGACCTTCCCGCCGTCCGGGCCGGCGTCGCGGATGCTCGGCATCAGGAGGATCGCGGCGAAGATGATGGTGCCGGCCCAGAACACACCCAGCACGACATGCAGCAGGCGCATCAGGAGGAAGAGCGGATCCATTGGCGTCACTCCGGGAGGGAGAATTTCTCTTTCAGCACCCACACCTTCATGGCGAAGAATAACCGGATCATCATCTCGTGGTCACCATCCTGCACCAGCGCCACCAGGGCCTTGCCGTCGGTCCCCTTGGTACGGCGGACGCTTTCCTTGGCGCGGAGCCGATGGCTGACAAGATCAAACCACTTGGGAAGGAGGTGGCGTTCGTCGGTGCGGACCACGTCCTTGGTCTTCCGGCCCGTCGCGTCGGCGAGCGCCACGAGGCAATAGCGCTTGCCGCGCGCCGCCGGCAGGGTCGCCCGCATGAACGTGAGCGACCGGTCGGTCAGTTCCTCCCAGACCTTGAGGGCCGGCGTGCTCCTCGGCCGGACCTCGATGCGATCGCCTGCCGCCTTGGGCAGCCGCAGCACAAATTCCCACTTGTTGCGCGCGGGGAAGTTGCCGTCGGTGACGCCGTACCACTGTTCCGTTCCGCTCATCGACGTGCCGGCAAAGGTCCACTGCGCCGGGTGCGCCTCGCCCTGTTCGACCAGGACCCGATCGAGCCGATAGGTCTTCATCCTCGCCATGCGCTCCTCCGATGGTCAGTAACGGATCGCGTAGTAGACGACGTAGAACCAGCCGAACAGGCCGTGCAGGATGGTCCAAAGGATGGGCCCCCCCACGATAGGGATTTCGGGAGCCGATTACCAGAGGGAGACGACAGACGCCCTACCGGCCCGCCTGCGTCGCCTGCGCCCGGGCCACCAGGTAGGAGTAGAGCGCGGCCTCTTCCTCGTCGGTGAAGTTGCTGAAGCGGTTCCGGGCCATCTCGCTCATGAGTTTGAGTTCCCGACCGCCCAGCGCCTCTCCGGTTGCGAAGAAGTGGGCGAACTGTTCCGGCGTGTAGCCCGCCACGATGCTGAGATCAGGGGTGTCACCCGGATATCCCTGGAGCGCAAGGTTATGGCATTCGGGACAGGAGGTCCTCGCCAGGTAGGCGCCGAAGGCGTTCGGCTCGTCCCCGCTGGGGAAGTAGCCCGAGGCGGTGATCGAGTCGGTGACGCGAACCAGGCTGGCTGCGGGCATAAACTCGCCGGTGGTGATCCCGAGGCGACCCAGGGGGCCCGGCTTGAGCATCTGCGGCAGCCCACCCGGCGGTGAGACGCTGCGCACATAGGCGATGATCTTCCCGAGATCGGCGTCCGTGAGGGGAGCGAACATCTCCGACGACATGGCCCAGACGCTTCGGCCGTCGGGGCGGACGCCGCGCCGGATGATCCGGACCAGTTCCTCGTCGGAGTATTTCTGGGCCGCCAGGGTGAGGCTCGGCGCGGCAAACCGGGCGATCAGGAAATCGTCCTCGAACCACTGGCCGGAGAGGTCTGGAGTGTGGCAGCCGCGGCAGCCGTGAATCAGCGCCAAGCGGCCCCCTTCGGCAATGGAGCCCGAGTCCGCGGGGATCGGGATGGCCACCAGCGGTTCGTCGTAGGTGCGACGCAGGATGCGTTCGGAGAGGGTGTACAGCGTCGCCGCCGCGAGCAGCAGCAGAACGACCAGCATGGTGACGGTGTACCGGAGCCACCGGAGGACTCGGCGCATAGGAGCTCGGGGTTAGGGGAGCAACTTGGTCAAGATAGGGATTCTCGCCACGGCTGGCCATACCGTTCAGCCTGTCGTAATCTTCCCTCCTCCTCCTCCCGGCGAGCTCCATGGAGTCTCCGCACCTCCTCTTCGGCCTCAATCCCATCTGGGTCGCCACCGCCCTTCTCGTCATTGCCTACGTCGCCATCATTGCCGACCGGGTAAACCGCGCTGTTGTGGTGGGCATCGGGGCCTGCCTGGTCATCGTGACCGGGGTCCTGAGCCAGGACGAGGCCATTCGCGGGGTGGACTGGAACACGATCATGCTGCTGGCCGGCATGATGCTGATCGTGGGAATCGCCGGCCGCACCGGTCTTTTCGAGTACGTGGCCATCCGCGCGGTGAAGCTGGTGCGGGCCCGCCCCGCCGCCATGCTGGCACTCCTGGCTGTCATCACCGCCCTCTTCTCTTCGCTCCTCGACAACGTGACGACGGTGCTGCTCGTCGCGCCGGTGACGCTGGCCATTACCCGTCAGCTGGAGGTGGATCCCTGGCCCTATCTCTTTGCCGAGATCATGGCCTCCAACGTGGGTGGCACCGCCACCCTGGTCGGCGACCCCCCCAACATCATGATCGGCTCCGCCGTCGGGTTCACCTTCAACGATTTCCTCTTCAACCTCGGCCCCGTCGTCGTGCTCATCGTCCTGGTGCACGGCATGATCGGCCACCTGGTCTGGGGGCGCCGCTTGCGGGCCTCGGACGAGGCCCGCGCACGGGTCCTGGCCATGGACGAACGGGAGTCGATCACCAATCCGCGCCTGCTCCGCCACGTACTCATGGTGCTGGCCGCGGTCGTCGTCGCGTTCATCACCGCCCGGATCACCCACCTCGAAGTCGGGACGATCGCGATGTTCGGGGCCGCGGTGCTGCTCCTCCTCGACGTCCACGACCGCACCGCTGAGGAGCAGACGCATCACGTGCACTCCACCTTTGGTGAGGTGGAGTGGATCACGCTCTTCTTCTTCATCGGGCTGTTCGTGATGGTGGAGGGGGTGAGCAAGACGGGGCTGCTGAGTCTTCTGGGTGACAAACTTCTCGTGGCGACCGGCGGCGACCCGACGGTCACCGTCCTCGCCGTGCTCTGGGTCTCGGCGCTGCTCTCCGCGGTGCTCGACAACATCCCCTTCGTCGCCACCATGATCCCGCTGGTCAAGGGGCTGGAGCCGGCGTTCGGCGGCGCGGCCGGACTGGAGCCGGTCTGGTGGGCGCTCGCCCTCGGCGCGTGCCTCGGCGGCAACGGGTCGCTGATCGGCGCGAGCGCCAACCTCACCGTGGCCGGCCTGGCGGAGCGGGCGGGTGTGCCGTTCCGGTTCACCAAGTTCACCCTGCGCGCCTTTCCGCTCATGCTGCTGAGCGTCGGCATCGCGCACGTCTATCTCTGGCTCAGGTACCTGCGGTAGGCCGGCCTACCACAGCTACCAGGCTCGCCCGCCGGCGACCAGCACCTTCGCCGCCTCCGCGAAAAGGTAGGGAAACTCCCGGCCCAGCCGGGCCGAGATCGGACTGGTGCGCGTGGGGCTGGTGTAGGCGGTAAGCCCCTGCCGCCGCGCCTCGAGCCGCACGCGCAGCATGTGGAATGGATCGCTCACCACCACCACCTCCGTGATGCCATAGCCCCGGCACCACTCCGCGGCGGCCACGATCGACGCGTCGGTGGTGCGCCCGGTGGGGAGCACGACCAGGACGGGGGGTGGCACCGCGCCGGCCAGGTAGACCGCCGCGGCCTCGGCTTCGCTGATCTTGTCGCCGGTGGCCACGCCGCCGGTCAGCACGATGATGGGGGCGATGCTGTCGGCGTAGAGTTGGGCTGCGTGGTCGAGCCGAGCCTTGAGGACCGGGCTCGGTTTGCCGTTGTACTGGGCGGCACCGAGCACGACGATGGCGGGAACGGGGCGCGCCTGGTCCTGCCGGCTCACCGCCAGGACGGAGAAGAACGCCACCAGATAGCCCACGACGACGAAGAGGAGGCCGAACCCGAGGACCGTCTTGAGCCATTTCACCTAGAGGTCGAACCCCTCTCCCAGCGCCGGCAGCACGACCTCCTGGACCCCTTCCTCCTTGAGAATCTTCCCCATCGCCTCGCGCGCCGGCGTCTCGCCGTGGACCACGAAGGCCCGCTTGACGGGGCCGCCGATCTTCCGCACCCACTGGCGGAGTTCACCCCGGTCGGCGTGGGCCGAGTACCCGCCGATGGTCTCGACCTCGGCGGCCACCGGGTACATGTCGCCGAAGATCTTCACCTCCCGCGCGCCTTCCTGGATCCGGCGGCCGAGGGTGTGCTCCCCCTGGAAGCCGACGAAGAGGACGACGTTCTTGTGGCTGCCGATGCCGTTCTTCAGGTGGTGGAGGATCCGGCCGGCCTCCGCCATGCCGCTGGCGGCGATGATGACGGCGGGGCCGTTCAGGGTGTTGAGGGCCTTCGACTCCCCGACGTCGCGGACATACGTGACGAGCTGGAAATCGAAGAGGGCCTTGGAGCGCTCGATGAGCTGCTCGCGCTGGTCGAAGATTTCCGGGTGCAGTCGGAACACCTCGGTGGCGTTCACCGCCAGCGGGCTGTCGATGTAGATGGGAATCCCGGGGATCTTGCCGGTCAGCCAGAGCGCGTGGAGGGCGTAGACCAGTTCCTGCGTGCGACCCACCGCGAAAGAAGGAATCAGGACCTTGCCCCCGCGGCCGGCGACCCGCCGCACGATCTCGCCGAGGCGTTCCTCCGCCCCGGCCACTGACTCGTGGTCGCGGTTGCCGTAGGTGCTCTCGATGATCAGCGTGTCGATCGCGCCCGAGGGCGGCACCGGATCACGGATGATGGGGAGGTCGTTCCGGCCGATGTCGCCCGAAAAGACAAGCCGGTGACCTGCCCCCTCGGTAATCCGGATGTCCACCGACGCCGAGCCGAGGATGTGGCCGGCGTCCATGAACGTGGTGACAAGATGCTTCCGGATGTGGTGCGGACGATTGTAGGGGACGGCTTCGATGAGATCCTGCACGGCAATGGCGTCGGCCATGTTGTAGAGCGGCTCCGCCTCGGGGCCGACGCGGTCGTGCCGCTTGAGGAAGTCGAAATCGCTTTCCTGGATGTGCGCCGAGTCGGGAAGCATGACGGCCGAAAGGTCGCGCGTGGCCGGCGTGGCGATGATCGGGTTGTGAAACCCTTCCTTGATCAGCAGCGGCAGCCGCCCGGTGTGATCGATGTGGGCGTGACTCACGACCACCGCGTCGATGTGCCGCGCGTCGAACGGGAGTTCGGCGTTCAGCTTCCGCGACTCGGTGCGACGCCCCTGGAAGAGGCCCGCGTCGAGCAGGACCTTGGCGCCCGCCGCTTCGAGGAGATGCATCGAGCCAGTGACCTGGCCGCCGGCGGCACCGTGGAAGGTTATTCTCATGAGCGCGAGGCGGGGAAGCGGGGAAGCGGGGAAGTGAAAGGCACCATGAACTCCAATGGAAGGTCGTCACCCCCGCGAAAGCGGGGGTCCAGGTTGTTCCCGCCCGAGCTCGCGGCTGAAGCCGCGGCTCGGCTGATGTCGCTAAAGCGACGCGCGCGCCGTCACCCCGGCGAAAGCCGGGGTCCAGTGAAGACGCAACTGGATTCCCGCTTGCGCGGGAATGACACAGACTTCAGGTCCGGCCTCCCGGCCCACCTGCCCCGCCAGCTCTCCACCTCACCCCCTGTCCCCCTCTCCATGATATGGAGAGGGGGAACGCCCGGTCAGGTCGTTCCGAAGAGCCTGTCTCCAGCATCGCCGAGGCCGGGCAGGATGTATCCGTGGTCGTTGAGTTCGCGGTCGAGCGCGGCGACGAAGACTGGAACGTCGGGGTGGTCCCGCTTCATCCGGTCGACGCCGGCAGGGGCGGCCACCAGGGAAATGAGCCGGAGGTGCTTTGCGCCCGACTCCTTCAGCTTGGCGATGGCCGCGGAGGCGCTGCCGCCGGTGGCGAGCATCGGATCGAGCACGAGGTAGACCTTGTCGGCGCCGAGGGGCGGGATCTTGAAGTAGTAGCTGACCGGCTCGAGGGTCTCTTCGTTGCGATAGAGGCCGATGTGGCCGACGCCGGCGTTGGGGAAGAGGGCGGCGACGGCGTCCACCATGCCGAGACCGGCGCGGAGGATCGGGACGAGCACGATCCGGTCGCCGGGGAGGCGGCGGCCCTCCATCATCTCGAGCGGTGTGCGCACGGCGATCGGCTCGGTCTCGAGGGTGCGGGTCGCCTCGTAGGCCAGGAGGGTGGCGATCTCGCCGACCAGCTGGCGGAACTCCCGGGTGGGCGTCTCGACCCCGCGGAGCAGCGCCATCTTGTGCTGCACCAGGGGGTGCGAGACGACGGTCAGGGGGGAGGGAGGCATGGGGGGAATGTATGGCCCGAAAGGGGAGGAGAGAAGGACTGAGGACTGGGGACTGGGGACTGAGGACTGAGGACCGAGGGCCGAGGGCCGAGGGCCGAATCTACATCCAGGTACCAATCGTCACCCCGGCGAAAGCCGGGGTCCAGGGTTGGCTCACGCGAAGCCGCGAAGGGCGCGAAGTAACTCGCTCAGCAAGGCATCCAGATCCCGTGGCTCCGTCTCGTAGCTGGTAATGCACGCCCGCAATGCCCGCTTGCGCTCACCGCCGAGGATGACCGGACTGATCCAGGTCTGGCGATTTTCGTAAACGCGGGTGATGACGTCGTCGATCGAGATGCGCCCCGATTCGATGTCGGGATGCGTGAAGCAGACGACCGGGAGCGGCGTGTCGGCCACGAGGGTCCAGCCGGCCTCCCGGAGCTTGGTGCGGAGCAGTGCGCCCATCGCCGCCTGGTGGTCGACCAGCTTTCCGTAGCCCCCGATTCCCAGCTCCGCGAGCGACATGAACACCTTGAGGCCGGTGGCGCGGCGGCTCCATTGCGGCGTGGTCTGGAAGCTGTCCACGGTGTCCCCGGTGGGGATAGGCATGTAGGTGTGGACGGCGGCAAAGGCCTGTTTCACCGCTTCGGGGTGGCGGCAGAAGAACATCCCGCCCCCCATCGGCACGCTGAGCCACTTGTGTGCGTCCCAGGTGACGGAGTCGGCGAGGGCGATCCCGTCGAGTTGCGGCCGCAGCCGGTCCGACATCAGCGCGCCGCCGCCCCAGGCGGCATCGGCGTGGAACCAGGCGCCGGTGCGTTTGGCGACCGCGGCAAGCTCCGGCAGCGGGTCGACGATTCCAGCGGCGGTGGTGCCGGCGGTGCCCACGATGAGCAGCGGGCTCCACCCGGACGCGCGATCGGCCTCGATCAACCGTTCGAGGGCGACGGGATCGAGCTTGAGATCGGTGCGCACCGGCGCCTCGTGCACACTTGCCGTGCCGAGGCCGGTCATCTTGGCAATCTTGACGAAGGAGTGGTGGCTCTCGCCCGAGACATAGATGGCAGGGCGGGTGCCCAGCGCGGCCACACCCTGTTCGGCCCACTTCGGGAACTTGGAGGCCAGGGCGCAGAGCGCCGAGCAGAGGTTGGCCTCGGCCCCACCGGAGGTGAACTGGGCCAGCATGCTATCGGGGTCGTAGCCGATGCGGACCGCCAGCGCGCGGAGCGCCAGCCGCTCCATTTCGTTGGCGGCGGGGCTGTGGCTCCAGACGGCGAGCTGCGGGTTGTAGAGCGCGGCGAGGGTGTCGGCCACGATGCCGGCCTCCCGCACCTGCGGGTTGAAGAGGCCGAAATAGCGTGGATGGGTGACGTGCACCTGCTGGGTCCGGAGCAGCCGCATCACGTCGGCGGTCAGGGTCTCCAGGTCGATGGGCCGGTCGAATTTGTACCGCGGCTCGAGCTCGGCGCGGAGCGAGGCCGGGGTGGCATCGGGGACGACCGGCAGGTCCCGGATCCGGCGGCGGAAGTCCGCGATTTCGGCGGCGATGGCTGACCAGAGTGGCATGGGGGATTATAGGGGGGAAAGCGGGGAAGGGGGGAGGGGTGGTCCGCTTGGCATTGGTACCCCAAGTCCTTATATTCCCGCCGCTTGAGGCTAGGTAGCTCAGTTGGTAGAGCAGCGGACTGAAAATCCGCGTGTCGGGGGTTCAATTCCCTCCCTAGCCACTTAGGACCCCGCCTGATCGCCCCATTGTCCTTCGGATCAATTCCCTCCCTAGCCATATCCCGCGGCTAAAGCCGCGGCTCGGCTGGTGTCGCTAAAGCGACGCGGGGGCCGTCACCCCCGCGAAAGCGGGGGTCCATCGTTGGCACACATCGGGGTGGGCATCCGTTCCGATGCGAATCGCGATCCCATGCGCGGGCCCGTGGACCGGGGTGGGCATATGCCCACCCCTATTCAAACGGATTCAACCAAACGTGCCGGATGAGGGCCTCACCCCGGTTGATAGGCTCCGTCAGGGCGCTGGACAGTGCGGGACCTCGGCCCCGCTGCCTTGACGTCTCCAAGCTCGTGCCGTAGAGTGGGTTAGCCCCCGTAGCAGAACGAGGTACGCGTGCGCGTCTCGTATTCCTTGCCCCTCCTTCTCGTCCTGGCCGCCTGCAGCGACGCCTCGGAGCCGAGCGCGCCCGTGCCCCCGCCGAGTTTTGCGGTCTCGCCGGTGTCGCAGTGGGCCGGCGGGACGGTGCTGGTCCGGTCGCAGTTCTTCGATGGGCTCGATTCGCTGCCGCCGGTGACGGCGGCGGGGATCGAGATGGTCGTAACGCGGGTCGATGACAGCACCGTCTCGGCCACCCTGCCGTCCCTTCCGACGCAGGCGGTGGCCGTCGAGGTCGTCGATGGTACGACGCACTACCTCGTGGATTCGGTGGGGATCGTGGGGTTTCGGAGCCGGGCGGACGCCAGCCCCGCCGCCATGGGGAATCCGGTACTCGTGCGACCCCCGGTGGGCCCGTCGGGATTCGGCAGTCTCAACCGGGAGACCACCCGGCGGCGCCATCGGGCTGGTGGACCTCACCCTGGCGCAGGCGGAGGTGGTGACGGGTGTGCGGACCCGTCGAACGGAGTGGTGGCGCGGCGTCGGGGTGACCTACGACTCCGGGCACGCGTTCATCCTGCGGGACAGCACGGAAACGGCGGGCGAATGGCAGCAGTTCACCCGACGCTGCATTCACACGGATACGGTCCCCAACGCGGTCCGAAACACGTTCAACGGCGGCGACGTCGCGAGGCTCAGCGCCAGCGTCTGGCTCCACTGGGGCCCGCACAGCGCTGCTGTCGTACCACGACAGCGTTCTGCCATGGTCCACATGGGTCGTTGAGGATCCCTGGGCGCTTCAACGGGTCGATTCTGGCGGATCGAGCGTTGCTGAGCGGCGGGGGATCCCGCTGGGGATCGCAGAGGCGTTCGATCTATCGGCGGGAGCTCGCGTCTTCGCATTTGCCGGTCACCTGTCCATCGGGGCGGCCTTCACGGCGGACGGTTCGGCATTCGTACGCCGCCGGAGATCGGTGCGGCCAACAACGAGTCGCTGGTCACCGTGAACGCGACGCCGGGAGCCGTTGCTCCGCTGGCGCCGCACGCTCACCCGCAGGTCGCGTGCTTCGGGGTGGCGCTTGACGCGACGGAGCAACGCGCATCTTCGCCATGGTCTCCGCAGGTAGACAAAGTGCCCGAGATTCCGTGGTCGATGCGAGTTCACATGGACGCTGGTCGGCCGGCTGGTCGCGCCGGCAGGCGCGGCTGCGATTGCCCTGGCGGGCTCGACGCCGCCGGTCATCGTCGCTGCCCTCGACATGCCGACGCTCTATGTGATGGGCTACGACGGCCCCCGTCGACGGTGATCTGGGAAGTTCGACCTGCTGCCGTGAGGAAACTCATGCGCGTCACACGTCATCTGACCCTCATGCTGCTCCTGCTGACCGCCTGCAGCGACTCCTCGGAGCCGTCTGCGGTGCCGCCCACCTTTGCCGTGTCACCGGCCTCGCAGTGGGCTGGCGGGACGGTGCTGGTCCGGTCGCAGTTCTTCGATGGGCTCGATTCGCTGCCGCCGGTGACGGCGGCCGGCATCGAGATGGTCACGGTGCGGGTCGATGACAGCACCATCTCGGCCACCTTGCCGTCCATCCCGACGCAGACCGCGGCCGTTGAGGTCATCGACGGGGTGACGCGCTACCTGGTGGATTCGGTGGGGATCGTGGGGTTTCGGGGGTATTGGGTAACGAGCCCTGCGGTGTTCGGAAATCCGGTGCTGATCAGATCGAGCGGGGGAGCGTTCGGCGTGGCCGGGGTCTACCCTCAGCCGACCGGTGGTGCCGTCGGTGTGGTGGCGCTCGAACAGCGGCGCGTCATTGTGGAGCCGGGAGTGAAGCCGGTGGATTGGGCGATGTTGCGAGCCGTCGGTGTCACGTTCGACTCGAGCCGCTACATCCTCCGCGACAGCGCCGGCATGATCGCCGAATGGCAACTCCTTCCGGGACCGACACTGGTGGACACGGTACCATCGTTCTTGCAGAGCCCCTATGCCAGGATCATCGTCCGGCTGAGCGAGAACGTGTGGCTCAACACGCACAATCATACGACCGACGTCATCCGGCCCGGCTTGCCGACCTTCGCCGTGCAGATCGAGGACCCTCACCACTTCACCTTGTCCAGAGTCGCGGACCGGGCCATCGCCAACGGCGGCTATTCCGGCCCGGGAGCGGTGGTCTTCCAAATGTCGACGGGGGACACGCTGTACCGAGTGCCGACCTCTGGGTGGGTTTCCGGCGCAGCGTTCACGGCCGACGGCGGCACCTTGTATGTGGGGGCGAGCGGGATCGTGGTCGTGAACGCGGCCGACGGCACGGTACTGAACCAGACCCCGCTTCCGGTGAATGCCTTTGCCGTGCTCGGGCTTGCCCTGGCGCGCAACGACACCAGGCTCCTGGTGGCCGTGCAGCGGGGATCCGCCCCCGATATCCTGGTGTACGACGCCGGCACCCTGGCGCTCCTCGGACGGCTCGAATCGCCACCCGAAGCCGAGGGGAGCGTCGGCGGATGGCTCGACGCGGACATCATCGCGGACGACGCAAGCTCCACTGCCTATGTGATGGGTGCCGGCGGCTATATCTGGGAGTTTGACCTGTTGCCGTGAGGCGGAGCGGGCTCGCGCGTCGTTATGCGTGGGTGGATCGACCGGGGTGGGCGGATGCCGACGAATCAATGGCAAACGCATGTGTGGGCGGACCCACCGGGGTGGGCATATGCCCACCCCTATTCACCAGCTCCCGCCCAACTGTGCCGGATGAACGGATCGCCCCGGTTGATCAATTCCGTGAGACAGGCGCTTGACAGCCCAATACACGTTTCGCATTTTCGGCCCCGCTTCCCCGCTTACTGAATCATCAAATGCGCCCACGGCTTACCGGGGTACATCAGCCAGGGCTGGTCGGTGAGCGGCATCGCCGAAATGCCGATCGACTCCTGGGTGGCGTACGGCACATACAGAGACAGGAGCTTGCTGGAGTTCTTCGGCCGGCCGGCCATCGGGTCGAAGTTCACGCTGTCGGCATAGAGCGAGTAGAGTGCGGCGGCGCGGGCCGGCATCGTGATGGTCCCGGCGTTGATTTCGGCGAGGCGCGCCGAGTCGACTGCTGAACGCTTGGTAATGCCGGCAGCGCGGAGCTCGCGGCCCCGGAGCATGAACGCCGCCAGCGACTTGTGGTAGCAGTGGGCGGCGTAGCCCTCGTTGGCCGGGATCGTCGGTCAGGCAGATCATCTCGTTGGTGCCGGCCCGGAGCTGGACCAGCGGCCCGCCGGCGGTCTTGTAGCCGAGGACCTCGGCGCCGGCCCGCATGCTGTCGGGGAGGGGGAGGACCGCGGCGGCGACTTGCCAGGCGGCGGTCCGCTCCTGGGCGGCGGCCGGTGCCGCGACGGCCACAACGGCGAGCGAGGTCATCAGCAATGAGAGGCGCATCGGTCAGTGTCCTTTGGTGCGTGCTGGTGGAATGAGGGCAGCATAGACCATCGTGCGAAACTTGCTGGCCAGGTCGAGACCCCGCGAGGGCAGTAGCTGCTGCATGAGGACGACGACGAGTTCTTCGGTGGGATCGACCCAATAGTTGGTGGCGTAGGCGCCGCCCCAGCCGAACCGTCCGACCGAGCCGTACTCTCCTGCCAATCCGGGGTCTTCCAGTACCTGGAAACCGAGCCCAAACCCCAATCCCGGGTCCGGGTACAGCGCCCCCACCTGGTCCCTGGTCATCAGCGAGACTGTGGCCGGTGAGAGAATCCGCGCCCCGTCGAGTTCGCCACCGTTGAGGAGCATCTGCAGGAAGCGGGCGTAGTCTCCCGCGATCGAGACCAGGCCGGCACCACCGCTGAAATTCTGTCGGGGGCCGGAAAGGTAGTCTCCCTGGCCCATCGAGCCGGCCGGGGCGCGGACCAAGGCTCCCTCGGCGGTCACGGAGTATACCGTGGTCAACCGATGGCCGACAGAATCGGGAGGAAAGAACCAGCTGTTGTGCATCCGGAGGGGTCCAAAGATCCGCTCCTCGAAGAACTGATCGAGGGGCACGCCCGCGGCACGTTCCACGACGCAGCCCAGAACATCGCTGGCGTAGCCGTAGATCCAGACCTCCTCGGGCTGTGCTGCCAGCGGCAGGGTGCCGAGGCGATCCATCGTGGTGCAGACCGGCTCCGCCTTGTCCGCCAGGTACCAGCCGTACCCCGCGGCAGGGCCGAGGCCGGCGGCGCGATATTCGTCCTCGATCAGGGACCCGGTGCCGTAGGAAAGGCCGGCGGTCTGGGTCAGCAGGTCGCGGATGGTGATCCGGTCGGTTGCGGGCACCAGCACCCGGCCGCTGTCGGTGGCCACGGCGACCTGTGCGTCGGCGAAACTCGGTATGAAACGGGAGACGGGATCCCCGAGGCGAAGCCGCCCCTCCTCAACCAGAATCATCGCCGCGACGCTTGTCACCGCCTTGGTCTGGGAGGCGATGCGGAACAGTGCGTCGGGTCGCATCGGCTGGTTGGACTCTCGGTCGGCCACCCCGAAGGCGCCACTCCACGCCACCTGGCCGTGTCTGACGATCATGGCCACGACCCCCGGCGTCCGACCCGAGTCCACGTAAGACTGGAGAAGTGTGTCGATTCGGGCGAGCCGTTCTGGGGAGTACCCCAGCTGTGTCGGGTGACCGGCGGGAAGCGCCTGGGCGGCCAGATCCGGTACACTGGCCAGAGCAAGCGCGAGGGCCAGGCAGGTGGTTCGGCGGGACATGGCGGCTCGTGGTGACGGAGGCGTTGAAGGTACGGTCCGCCCGGGCAGGACGCCACCGGAAGGAATGGGAAGCCCATGTCCCCCCGCATCTTGCGTCCGCTCCAGTTTGGCGCGAACTTCCATCGGCTCCCCCATCTATATACGTGCTGGCGCCTTCCCGTAACCGAGCACCGATGACCACCGCTGCCCGCGCCTGTCCCGCTTGCCAGACGCCACTGCCTGAAGAGGCACAATTTTGCCTCCGTTGCGGCGTTGCCACCCCCACCGACCCGGGAGTGCCATCGCGCACCGCCGCCACCGGGATGGTCGAAGTGGCCCAGGTGAAGAAGGCGCTCGCCGGTCGCTACCAGATCGAGCGTGTCCTCGGAGAGGGGGGCATGGCCACGGTGTACCTGGCGCAAGACCAGAAGCACAACCGCAAGGTGGCCGTGAAGGTGATGCGGCCGGAGCTGGCCGCCACCCTGGGCGCCGACCGCTTCCTGCGCGAAGTGCAGGTGGCGGCGCAGCTCAATCACCCCCACATCCTCCCGATGCACGACTCCGGGGAGGCCGACGGCCTCCTCTACTACGTCATGCCGTACGTCGAGGGCGAGACGCTGAAGGAGTACGTCGCCAAGCAGGGGCAGCTCTCGGTCAGCGAGACGATGCGGCTGGGGCGCGAGGTGGCGGAGGCGCTGGCCTACGCGCACACCCGCGGCATCATCCACCGCGACATCAAGCCGGGGAACATTCTGCTCCAATCGGGGCATGCGCTGGTGGCGGACTTCGGGATTGCACGCGCGCTGGGTGATGAAGGCGAGGTCCTCACCAAAACCGGCCTGGCCGTGGGCACGCCGCAGTACATGGCGCCGGAACAGGCCACCGGCGAGCGGGAGGTGGACGGCCGCGCCGACATCTACGCGCTGGGCGCGGTGATGTACGAGATGATGGCTGGGGAGCCCCCGTTTACCGGTCCTAACGCGCGGGCCATCATCACCCGCAGCCTGACCGAGGAGCCGCGCTCGCTCATCACGTCGCGGGCGGGGCTGCCGGCCGGGGTGAACAGCGCGGTGATGAAGGCGCTGGCCAAGAGCCCTTCCGACCGGTACGCCAACGCCGGGGAGATGGTCGCCGCGCTGGACCGCGCTATCGAAGGATCGCGGAGCGGCACGAGCGAGGTCCCGGTGTCCGCCGGCCCCGCACCGCTGCAGGTCTGGGGACTCTTCGCGCTCGGCTGCATGGGGATGCTGGCATTGGTGAGCGCGCTGATTCGGCAGTGGAACCTGCCCAGCTGGACCTTCGGGCTGGCGCTCGGGCTGCTCTGGATCGGCGCGATGGTCCTGATGATCACGGGCAAGGTGGAGGCCCGGCGCCGGTCGGGTTCGGTCACCCATCCGCTCTGGCGATGGTTTACCTGGCGGTTCGCCACCATCGGCGGGGTGGCGGCACTCCTCCTGTGGGCCGGCATCGCAACCGCACTGGCGTTCTCAGGTCCGGGCGGTGGGGGAGTTGTGGCGGCGCGGGGGAGTCACCTGGCCATCCTCCCCTTCGAGAATCAGGGCCCCGCCGAGGATGCCTATTTTGCCGACGGCATTGCCGACGAGGTGCGCGGCAAGCTGGCTCGGGTCAGCGGCATCACCGTGATCGCGTCGAGCAGTGCGAGTCAATACAAGGAAACCACCAAGACCCCGCAGGAAATCGCCAGGGAACTCGGGGCGGACTACCTGCTCGTCGGGAAGGTGCGCTGGGCGGGTGCGGTCGGTACCGCGCGGCGGGTCCAGGTGGTGCCCGAGCTGGTGGACGGACGGACCGGCGCCACGACGTGGTCGCAAAGCTACGACACGGACGTGACGGACGTGTTCACGGTCCAGTCGCAGATTGCCACCCGGGTGGCGAGCGCACTCGGTGCGCAACTAGGCAGCCAGGACGAGCGCCAACTCGCGGAGCGACCAACCGCCAATGTGGCGGCGTACGACCTCTACCTGAAGGGCAAGGCGCTCACCAGCGTTGATGCCGGCACGATGCGCCAGGCAGCGGGTTACTTCGAGCAGGCCGTCGCCCTTGACTCCACCTTCGTGGACGCCTGGGCAGGACTGGCCCGGGCACTGAGCCGGGTGTATTCGAACGGCAGCCGTGACCCGGTCGTTGCGGCTCGCGCACGCGAGGCGATGGAGCGCTCCATTTCGCTGGATCCGAACGCTGCGGCGGGATATATGGCCGCCGCCCGTTACTACGGTACGGTGGAACCAGACCCCGCCAAGGCGGCCGCTGCCATCGAACGGGCGCTTCGCGTAGCGCCAAACGACGCCGATGTTCTGGCGATTGCCTCCGGAGTGGATTTGCGTGAAGGGCACATCGACGCCGCCGCCATCAAGCTTGAGCGTGCACGCGAACTCGACCCCCGCTCGGCCAATACGCTTGCGTCCATGCAACAGGTCTACGTCTTCCAGCGGCGATACCCTGAGGCGGTGGACGCTGGTCAGGCGGCGATGGCCCTGGTGCCGGGAGATATCAACCTTGTCGAGTGGCAAGCGATGGGGTACCTCGCGCAGGGGAAACTCCCCGATGCTCGCGAGGTGGTCCGTTCGGCTATTGATCGCGGGAACCCGGCACCGGCAGTGGCCGCCTTCTTCGGCGGGTATCAGGAGGTCTCGTGGGCGCTCGAACCCGCCGATCGAGACCTACTCTTCCGGTTGACGCCGGCAGCCTTTGACAACGACCGCGCCTGGTGGGGTCAGACGCTCGCGATCGCTCACTGGCAACAAGGCAACCTGGCACAGGCCAAGGCGTACGCCGACTCTTCGCTGCCCTTCACTGCAGCCCAGTTGGCTGCATCGCCCAATGACGGGCAAACAATCGCCCTTCACGCATTGATGCTCGCCTATGCCGGCCGGAAAGCCGAGGCCGTGGCTGAAGCCCAAAGAGCGATGACGAAGACTGGCCAACGCGACTACAGCAATTTGTCGTACAACCAGGTCCTGTTGATCCGCACACTGCTCGCGGTCGGAGAGCGGGAAAAGGCGATCGACGAATTGGGGCTGCTCTTGCAGATGCCATACCTGTACACGCCGGCCTGGCTCAAGATCGATCCGACTTTCAATTCGCTGCGGGGGAATGCGCGGTTCGAGAAGTTGGTGAAGGGGAGCTAGGCGGGGCAGGAGTCGGCGGGGCAGGGGGGCAGCGGGGCCGGAACCACCGGCCCCTTATTTTTTGGAGGTACGCTTCTTCGCTGTGGCTGGAGTCTTTGGTGCGGGAGGTGCTGCGGCCTTGACGGTGTGAGTCGCCTTCAGCGCTGGCGACGTGATCGACGCCGTCAGTATTTGGTTCCCCACCTTCGCTCCCAGCGTCCACTTCGTCCATACCGCGCCAGACGCGTCACTGACCCCCGACCGCGGGCTGGCACTGCCTCCCGATACGCTGAATCGCACCGTCGCCTGCCGCACAGGGTTCCCGAACTGGTCCCGCACCACCACCCGCACCGACTTCGGCAACGCCTTGCCCGCCGTACCGCTGGCGGGTGCCGCCACGATTTCGATCGATCTGGCCTTTCCGGGCCTTGCGGTGGCGGTGGCCACGGCGCTGTCGGTCGTTCCCTCGATGCGTGCCACGATCCGCACATCCCCCGCCATCTTCCCCAGCGTCCAGCGCGCACGTGCGTAGCCGGCGCTGTCAGTCTGCGACACGGAGTCGACCTCGCCGCTGTGCGACGCGAGCCGGATCGCCACGCCGCCCACACCATTGCCGAGGCTGTCCAGCGCGCGCAGCACGATCGGCTTGGCGAGCGTGAGGCTGACCACGCCGCGCTGCTCGTCGCCACTGACAAGCCGAACAGAGGACACGGGGCCCGGGGTGACTCGCGCGGTCACGTCGAACGGTGGCATGCTCCGCGGGTTCCCGATCTGTATCCGCGCCCGCTGGACCCCCGCCTTCGGCCCCACGCGCCAGTGAGCCTGCGCCACGCCCATGCTGTCGGTGCGCGCGCTCGCCTGCGAGAACATCCCTCCATCAAGGGCATTCCACGCCACTGGCACATCGGCCAGCACCACCCCGGTGCTGTCGGTGACCTGGATCATCACCGGAGTGGCCAGCACCATCCCGGCCTCGGCCACGAGGCTGTCCGACTGCATCGCGATCCTGGTGTTGCCCGGCATCGGATCCGCCTCGGCCGTCACCATCAGCGCGCTGTCGATGCCCCACACCTCCACCGCCAGACGCTGACGCCCCGGGGTCGGCCCGAGCCGCCAGCGGGTGGTGGCCACGCCCAAGCTATCGGTGGTGGCGAGGGTTGGCTCCGCCTCGCCCATCGCTTCGGACGGGTCGAATCGCACGTCGATGCCCGGAACCGGACGCCCGCTCCGGGACACCACCTGCACGGCCACGGCGCTCGGCAGTCGCTGCCCGATGGCGGCCCGCTGCGCGGCCCCTGCCGTGAGCGTCAGCGACGTCGGCACCGGCGTCACCAGCACCTGCCGCTCCGCGGCCAGCCCGGCTGCGGTGGCAGCGATCGTGGTGCGGCCAGGCGCCACGGCCCGCAGCGCGCCAAGCGTGTCGATGATGGCCACTTCGGCGTCTCCACCGCTCCAGGCCACGCCTGTCGGCCGCTGCCAGTTGCCGCGGGCGTCGCTGCCCATGACGCGGAGTTCGAGGGTCGTCCCCTCGGAGATCGACAGCACGGTGTCGCTCACGATGGCGAGCACGGTGAGTTTCGGGTGCACGACCACCCTGGCCCGCCCGGCCCGGCCGCCGATCGCGACCGTCACAAAGGTCTCGCCCGGGGCAAGCGCCACGACCTGACCGGCGCTGTCGATGTGGGCAATCGTGGGATTGTCCACGGTCCAGTGGACCGATGCTGCATGCAAGACTTGTCCGTGGGCATCGGCCGCGACGGTGGTGAAATGCAGGGTGTCGCCCAGCGACCAGGCGGTATCGGCGGTGGGGGAAAGGGTAATCCGGGTGACCGCCACGGCGTCCAGCCCGGCGGCCGGGACGCCGTCGTTGGCGCTGCGGCGTCCTGCCACGAAGGAGAGGATGGAGACGAGGGCGGCGCCAGCCGAGAGAATGGTGGCGATGAGCTTGATCTTGGTGTCCCACTCGACCTTGCGGACTCGGGCCACACGACACTCCTTGGCGCACGGAATAGTCGTGGAAAGCGCCGCAAGGACGAGGCCTTAGTTGTGAAATCGTCACCTATTTGCACAGTAGCAAGTCACGACAGTTCCTGCTCCTCCCAACCTTCGCGCTTCTTTGCGTCTTTGCGTTAACAGCCTTTTAACGCGAAGACGCAAAGAGACGCCAAGGACGCAAAGGAACTCTTTTGTGGTGATTTCGTAGTGGAAGGATCCCTCAGACTCCGGAGTTGGCGATGTCGCATTCCGTCGGTTTGCAGCTGCCTTTACGTATAGTCCGGTCGATTCTCCTCGTATCCGCCGCTCTTGTCACCCCACACCGATTGCAGGCCCAGAACTACCGGCTCGATCTCCCCTGGCCCAGCCCGCACGCGACGGTCAGCCAGGTGGTGGGGATGACCACCTTCTCGATCGACTACCATCGGCCCGGAGTGAACGGCCGCGCGGTCTGGGGCGGGCTGGTCCCGTGGGATTCGGTCTGGCGGGCGGGAGCCAACGAGAACACGTTGCTGGTGGCGACATCTCCATTCACGGTGGGGGGCACGACGCTCCCGGCGGGGCGGTACGGCCTCTTCATGCTTCCCACCCCGACCAGCTGGACGATCATCCTGAGCCGGGAGTCCAACGCCTGGGGCGCGTTCAGCTATGACCAGCGGGAGGACGCGGTGCGGTTGGTGGTGACTCCAAAAGCCGCCGAGTTCACCGAGCGGCTGCAGTACAACTTCGACGACCCGACCAACACCGCTGTCACCCTGACCATGCGCTGGGAGAAGCTGGCCGTAAGCCTGCCACTGGGGGTCAACACCAGCGTCGTGGTGCTGGACAGCCTCAAGAGTCAGCTGCGCGACCTCCCCCGCTTCTGGGCTCCCGCCTGGCAGCAGGCGGCCAATTGGGCGCTGACCAACACCCAGAACCTCGAGTTGCCCAACGTCTGGGCCGACTCCGCCATCCTGCTGGCGCCCACGTTCGCGAGCTACAGCGTGAAGGCGCGGGTGCTCGACCGGCAGGGCAAGACCGCCCAGGCGGACTCGCTGCGTCAGGCCTCTCTTGCCTCGGCCAACGAGGCGGAGCTGAATGCCTACGGGTACCTGCTGGTGAGCCAGAAGAAGAACCAGGAGGCGCTGGCCATCTTCCTCCGCAACACCAAGGAGCATCCCGACAGCTGGAACACCTGGGACAGCCTCGGCGAGATGTACGCCACGCTGGGCGACAAGAAGAAGGCGGTGGCCAACTACCAGAAGGCGCTGGCGATGACGACGGACCCGGTGCAGCAGGCGCGGATCAACGGGATCCTGGCGGGGTTGAAGTAGCTCCATGCAGTTTGCTGCGGCTTTGGTGTTTCTTGGCGTCTTTGCGTTGAAAGGCTTTTAACGCAAAGGCGCCAAGAAGCGCTAAGGACTCCGATCCAATCAGAGATGGTTCACGATTCGTTTGATGCCGTCTTTGATTCGTGGGACATTCCAGTTGATGAGGAAGCCCAACCGCAAACCGGAAATTCTCAGGTAGGTAAGGAGTTGGGCGCGGTGCACGGGAGCGAGATGTTGGAGGACCTTGTTCTCTACGATGATTTCACCCTCAACAACAATGTCCGCTCTGTACCCAGTCTCGATTATCAGGTTGGCATACGTCACTGGAAAGGGTACTTCGCACTCCACATACAGCGCGCGTCGCTGCAGCTCGTGGACGAGACACGCCTGGTAGACCGACTCGAGGAGTCCAGGCCCGAGAGTGGAATGCACTCCAAACGCAGCATCCACCACCATCGCTGCAATCTGTTCCAGCTCTTCCTTTTTCTTCTTCAATTGGACCGACTTTGCGATGATCGGTGAAGCGCCGATGCCTTTGCGTCTCTTTGCGTCTTCGCGTTGAAAAGCCTTTAACGCAAAGACGCAAAGAACTATGAAGAGCGCAAAGAACTACAATGTGTTGGTAGTGTGGGGTGTGTTTGGCTGGTGGGTGGTACCCCTGAACCGCAGGTGGTACCGGATCGGTGCACAGTGTGATGGGGGTCCTACTGCGCCAACCGCGCCTTCATGTCGGTGAACCAATGATCCACGCGCACCAGCGTCGGGGCGCGCCCGAGGTCGGCGATTCGGCGCGGCGAGGCCATGTAGAAGTACTTCCCGTCGGCCGAGAGCGTGTATGCCTGGTGAAAGGCGTCGAGCGTGTACCCTGCGGCGCCGAACAGAGCCTGGCGTTCACCGACCGCGAAGGTTGGTGTGGTGGTAACCCTGGCTGATGACATTCGCCCCGACGGATCGACATAGTAGATCTCCGTGCCGTCCGGGGCCCACCGGGGTGTACTGCCGCCGGTCGTGGACACCTGCCACCGGCTGTCGCCGGTGTTCGGGAAGGGGCGGACGTATACCTCGTTCTGGCCGGACTCGTTGGAGGTGTAGGCTATCCATCGGCTGTCCGGCGAGACGGCGGGATGCAGTTCCGTGAACGGGCTCGCCACCAGGGGGACCTCGGTGGTGTCGCCACCGGTCCGGATGCCCACAAGGTCGCCCGCGCCGGTGGTTCCGTTGTCCGTACGAAGCACCAGCCACTTGCCGTCGGGCGACCAGTCCACCTCCTGCACCTGACGATCAATATGCGCCAGTACCGTGTCCGGGCGGCTGCCATCGGCGAATCGCCCCACAACGATGCTCGCACCCAGCGTGTCGCGAATGAAAGCCACCATCCGCCCGTCAGCCGACCAGACCGGCCGCCGGTCGGAGCCGCCGAAGGAGAGGCGGGTGAGGGGGCCCCGGTCAAGTTGCTTGATCCAGATGTTCTGGCCGCCAACGCCGACGCCCATGCCGACCGCCATGCGCTTCCCATCGGGCGACATGGACAGGGCGGTAAACTGGCCGGTCCACGTGGTGTCGACGGGAGCCACGAGACCGTCCCGGGTGATGCGGACAACGTTGTTCTCGTTGTTCTGGTTTCCTCCGGTCACGTACACCACGGTTCCTGAGGGTGACCACACCAAGTCAGCCTGGCTGCTGGTTGCGAAGAAGACGTTTTCGAAGACGGGGATGCCCGCCCCGACAACCTCAAGCTTGTCCAGGTCAAACTTGGCCACCAGCGCAGTGCCGTCTCGCCGGTAGTACAACAGGTCGCCGGTCGGGAGGTACCATCCCTGGGCTACCTCACTGAGCAGGAGTTTGGGCTCGCCAGACTTGAAGTCGAGCGCCATCAGGCTCATCGTGACACAGCCCGACGAACATGACAGAAAGATGATGCCGCGCGAGTCAGGCAGCGGCGTCGGGGAGGAGAACCCGCCTCCCGGCATCCCCCTGGTGTCGAGGACGACGGTGGGGTTGCGGCCGGAGGCGTCGATGCGGAGCATGCGATTGAAATCCGGCGTGACGTAGACCAGCGTGCCGTCGTCAAGCCACGTGGCCCCACCGAAGCCTCCGCCGGCAGAGTCAGCGAGGGTGATCGCCGCGCCACTGGAGGGGCGCACCTTTCGCAGCTTTTCATTCGCGATGAATGCCACCCACTCACCATCAGGCGAGAAGACCGGATTCTGTGCCCGCTCCGTGCCGGGGATGGGCACGGGCTCCAGGGCCCCATCTCGCTTGATCCAGAGCAGCCCGTTCTGGCCATCCTCCTTGATCACCAGCTCGGAACCATCGGGGGAAATGGCCAGGGCCGGGACGGTGAGGGCGACGGCAACGCTGTCGCCCAGGGAGATGTACTGCCACGTGGTCGGCTGGTCGGCGGCGGCGCGGACGCGTGCCCACCCCCAGGCCGCTGCGACCACGGCGACACACGCGATTGCCGCCGCGACCATGAAGCGCCGCTGCCATACCCTGCCGCCCGGCCCCGCCGACGGTGACGACGCGAGCATGGCCGTCGACTGGTACCTTGTGTCAGTCAGTGCCGCGGCGAACTCCGCCGCGGAGGCAAAGCGGTCGGCCGGGAGCTTCTCGAGCGCCGTGAGAATTGCCCCCTCCACCTCGGGCGGGATCCGCTCCCGCCGCGCGATCAGCCCCGCCGGCTTTTCCGTCATGACCTTGGCCACGATGGACTGCGCGGTGGGGCCGGTGAACGGGGGCTCGCCGAGCAGCATCTCGTAGAGCACGCACCCCAGCGCATACACGTCGGAGCGCGCCGTAATCTCCCGTTCGCCCATGGCCTGTTCGGGGCTCATGTAGTGCGGCGTGCCGAGGCTCATGCCGGTCTCGGTCATCCGGGTGCCGCCGGCCTTGCTGGCGGCGAGGGCGATGCCGAAGTCTGCTACAAGGGCGGAGCCGTCGTGCAGGAGAATGTTCTCGGGCTTGATGTCGCGGTGGATGACGCCGCTGCGGTGGGCGTGATCCAGCGCGCCGGCGACCTCGGTGGCGATGCGCACCGCATCGGCGACTGGCAGCTGCTTCTCGCGGGCGATCCGGTCCCGGACCGTCTCGCCCTGCACGTAGGGCATCACGTAGAAGAGAAAGCCATCCGCCGCACCGCTATCGAAGAGCGGCAGGATGTGCGGATGCTGCAGATTGGCGGTGGTCTTGATTTCGCTCAGGAACCGGTCGGCGCCGATGACGGCGGCCAGTTCGGGCCGCAGCACCTTGACCGCCACTTTGCGATCGTGCTTGATGTCCTCGGCCAGGTACACCGTGGCCATGCCGCCCTCGCCGAGCTCCCGCTCGATGCGGTAGCGGTCGGACAGGGCGGTGGTGAGGCGGGCAGGGCTGTTCATCGCTTGGCTCCATCCACGGCCGCCTTCATCTGGTCCACCCAGTTCGGGATGACACGGAGGTAGGGGGTGCTGGCTTCCGCCGGTCCCTCGACGAAGACGATCCCGCCATCATGCGATGGGCGGTTCGACCAACCCGACGTATCCGAGAAGCGGGGGTCACGGGCCCAGAAGCTGGGAGCTCCGGCGGGTTCACCGGTTTCCGGGTTGATGCGGGAGACGTACCAGGAGGTACCTGAGCGGTACAGCACCTCCGTGGCCGAAAGCCAAATGGGCTCCACCCCCTCCGAGGCAATCTGCCAGCGGCGCCCTGCCACGGGAAAGGTGGTCACGAGGATGCGGCTTCCTTCCAGAGCCTGGTACGCAATGAGCTTCCCGTTCGGCGAGACTGACGCGAACCTGGCGCCGGTCAGGACCGTATCGAACACCGGCTTCGGCGCACTTGGATCGAAGCGCATGACGATGGAGCCATTCCAGTCCTGGGCCAGTGCCGTGTGATCGTCGTGGTAGTCGACTGGGTCGGGAGAAGATGGACCGGCCTCGAACACCGCCAACGTGTCGGGCGGCGTGCCCGAGCCAGGCGAACCCGCCAGGATGCTCCACCGGGCGGAGTCGCGCACCGCGACCACGAGCCGGTCTCCATCCGGATTCCAGATCGGGTGCCGGACCTGTTGCGCTCGCAGCCAGGTGTAGCGCTGTCCGTTTTGCAGGTCGTAGATTCTCAGCTCGGTTCCCTCGGTGGCTCGCACTGCCGCGGCGAACCAGCGCCGGTCCCGGCTCAGGTCGTAACGCTGATAGTCCTCCAACTCGGACATGAGGGGCTGTGGGATCCCGCCCGGATGCAGCGCAACAATGCGACCCAGCGTCCCATCTACGCCGGGTGCGTAGAGCAGGGTGCCATTGGCCGCGATATCGAACTGGGTCTCCCCGATGGCTTCGCGCCGGATGCCGCCCAGCATCGTCACCGGCCGCTGGGCCAAGTGGGCATCCGGATCATAGCGGGC
The DNA here is from genome assembly GCA_963705985.1 of uncultured Gemmatimonadales bacterium. Taxonomy (GTDB): domain Bacteria; phylum Gemmatimonadota; class Gemmatimonadetes; order Gemmatimonadales; family GWC2-71-9; genus SPDF01. Next base: position 408,924 of record CAVPLK010000004.1, read on the forward strand.
CGCGACGAGGTTGCCATCCAGGGAGAGGTAGACGAGGTAGGTCTTGTCCACGACGCGGAACGCTGACCCCTCGAGGAGACCGCCCGGCGCACCGTCGGGGCGGACGGTGCGAACACTCCAGCTTTCCCCTGATTCTGGGTCGATTACCTGCGCGGTCCAGTTGAACCCGCAGAGCAGAAGATTGCCGACGCCGGACCACTTCCCAAAGACACAGCGGGGGATCGGTTTGGAGCGGGGGGCGCCCCCTTCGGGGTCGAGCCAGTTGACTCGATTGCCATCGGTGTCGATCACGAGAAGCTCGTTCGGGCCGATCCACTCACCTGACATCGCCATCTGGCCAGCCAGGAGCATGCGGGGATCGCCGCCCGAGATCGGGACCACCATCACGCGATCGCCAACGAGATATCCCACGCGCGAGCCGTCGAGGGAGATGCGCGGCGCAATCCCGCCGAAAGTGCCGGCGATCGGCCGCACCGTCGCATCGCGGAGGCTCCGGTACCAGAGGGAGGTTGAGTCCCCCTGCCTGGCGGCATAGACCGCGAAGTCACCGGACGGCGCGATGGACAGGTTGCGAAACGATGCCCCGTAGGAAGTCGTCAAGGTCGTGGCACCGAACGTCATCGGCGCGCTGTCGGGGAGCGCCGCATCGTAGACCGCGGGACCACCTGCTGTTGGTGGGCGCAAGAAGGCCCAGCTGGCGAGGGCGGTCATCGCCGCGAGCGCCAGCACCAGCAGGCGGGGCAGGAGGGCAGGGTGGCCGGGAGGCAGGGTGCGTGTCGACCTGCTGGTCATGCTCGATGTCTGTCCACCGCCGAGGGCGGTCGCGAATTCGGCGGCCGAGGCAAACCGATCCGCCGGGAGCTTTTCCAGTGCCGTCAACACCGCATCCTCGATGGCGGGCGGAATCGACTTCCGCTGCGCCGAGAGCGCCGCCGGCTCGGCGGTCATCACCTTGGCCACGATGGACTGTGCGGTGGGGCCGGTAAATGGCGGCTCGCCAAGAAGCAATTCGTAGAGCACGCAGCCGAGGGCGTACACGTCGGAGCGGGCGGTGATCTCCCGCTCGCCCATGGCCTGCTCGGGGCTCATGTAGTGCGGGGTGCCGAGGGACATACCGGTCTCGGTCATCCGGGTGCCGCCGGCCTTGCTGGCGGCGAGGGCGATCCCGAAATCGGCGACCAGGGCTCGGCCGTCGTGCAGGAGGATGTTCTCGGGTTTGATGTCGCGGTGGATCACGCCGTGGCGGTGGGCATAATCGAGCGCACCCGCGACTTCGGTGGCGATCCGCACCGCATCGGCGATGGGCAGCTGCTTCTCGCGGCTGATCCGGTCCCGGACGGTTTCGCCCTGCACGTACGGCATGACGTAAAAGAGAAATCCGTCCGCCGCACCGCTGTCGAAGAGGGGGAGGATGTGGGGATGCTGCAGGTTGGCGGTGGTCTTGATTTCACTCAGGAACCGGTCGGCGCCGATGACCGCGGCCAGCTCCGGTCGCAGCACCTTGATGGCCACTTGGCGGCTGTGCTTGAGGTCGGCCGCGAGGTAGACGGTGGCCATGCCGCCCTCGCCGAGTTCACGCTCGATGCGGTACCGGTCGGCCAGGGCGGTGGTGAGGTGGCTGGCGATGCTGCTCATGCGTCGGGAATCCGTTCTGCCGCCGCCGAGCGGAGGCGCTGATCCAAGTCGGGAACCGTGGCGAGGCGCTTCCGCAGGAGGGACGGCTTCACGAGGTCCCGCTCGATCAGCGCACGGCAGAACTCGATGTCCTTGGGGCGCCCGGCGATCGCCTTGGAAATCCAGAGGTCATGCGGCTCGAGGCACTTCGCGACCACGCCGTTTGTGCCAGCCGTCTCGAATGGCACCAGTCGCCTCCGCCATCCGGATGGCAACACCGCCGTGGTCTCGACGACACCCTGGGCGTAATAGCCAAACGTCGCGTGGAACATGGACGCTTCCCCGATCGAGCCATCCACCAGGTCGGCGAGCCGGCCGTCGGGATCGCCACTGATGGCCGCGACGTCCACTTCGACCGAGCGGGCCGCCTCAGGCGGCAACTTGCCTTGTACGCTGGCATGAAGCGCCTGGCTGCCGATCACCAGGAGTTCGCGCACGCCGAGCACGGCGCCAGCCGCCCGGACCGCATGTTCGAACTCCTCGCGCTTCATGCGGAGTCTCGCTCGGCGTCCGCGAACGAGCGGTAGGCCTCGGCGCGCTCCGCCGCGGACAACACGCCGGCGAATGGTGTGACGTGCCGCAGCTCCCGCGCCCAGGGACTGGCGTCGGTGAGCAGGGGGAGCAGCGCCTCGATCGGCCGGTCCAGGAGGGTTCCCCATTCCCGAAGGGCGGGGGATCCCGGGTCGGCGCGCCGGCACATCCGCGCCAGGCCAGCCCGCGCCAGGGCCAATACTCGCTCGGGATTCTGCCGAAAGCGATCGGCGATCATCCGGTGAACAGCGAGGGACCGGCGCTCCTCCCGGGTCATCGGCGGGAAATACTCCACCGTCGCCTCGAGTCCGACCGCGCCGGCCAGCCGCTGGAGGGTGGCCACGGTGGGACTCTTGCGGCCAGCCTCGTAGGCGGCGATGGCGGGCTGGGAGGTGCCGCCGGCCAGTGCCAGCGCCGCCTGAGTCAGCTCGGCCTGGTCCCGCAGGGAGCGGATCGGGTTCATGGTTCAATATATCTGATAGGATATGTTCCGTCAATCGGGGCCCGGTCGCCCGGCTCCCTCACCAGAAATACAGGTACAGCGCCGCCACCGCCCCGATCACCGCCGCCCCGATCAGCTTCACGTGCGGCGCCGGCGTCAGGACCAGCCCCGCCTTGACCGGGAGCACCACCGGCTCGGCGAGCGGCTGGCGCACCGTTTCCACCGCCATATATAGGACAATCACCGCAAAGGTGATGGCCATGTGGTGCAGGAAGGCCACCCCCGGCAGGAACCAGAGCAGCAGCCCGTAGACCGGAATGCCCAGCAGCATGGCGCCATGCGCCGCTCTCGGCGGGGTGCGGGGAGAGAGCATCCCCACCAGGAAGACCGCCACGATCCCCGGCGAGATGAACCCCCAGAACATCTGGATGTACTGGAAGACGCTGCCGGCCCGGCCCACGATCGGCGCCCAGAGGCACCCGACCAGGAAGAGCGCCAAGGTGGCCCACCGACCCACACGGAGCAGCTCCGCCGGCTCGGCGCTCGGCCGCCAGAGGCGCTGGTAGATGTCGAGGCTGAAGATGGTGGCCGCCGAGTTGAGGAGCGACTCGAAGGTGCTCAACACCGCGCCGAAGAGTGCGGCGAGCATGATGCCGAGGAGGCCGGCGGGCACCAGCTCACGGATCAGCACCGGATAGGCTTGGTCGGGCGTCTTGATGAGGTCGGGAAAGATGTGCGCCGCCATGATACCGGGCATGATGATGAGGAAGGGAATGCTCACCTTGATGGCCGCGGCGAAGAGCGTCCCCCGCTGCCCCTCGGCGAGGCTCCGCGCCGCGAGCGCCCGCTGGGTGATGAACTGATTGAGTCCCCAGTAGAAGAGGTTCGGGATCCAGAGCCCGCCGATGAAGACCGCGAGCCATGGCATTTCCGGGTGATTCCAGGGGAGCACGGTGTGCAGCTTCCCGGCGGAGAGCGCCGTGAACTCTCCCCAGCCGCCGATCGCCTTGAGCGAGAGCACGAACACCAGCAGGGCGCCGAGGAGGAGAGCGGTGCCCTGGATCAGTTCGGTCCAGACCACGGCGCGGAGGCCGCCATACGTCACGTAGAGACCGGCGAGGGCGCCGATGATCCAGATGCCGGCGACCACGTCGAGCCCGATGACGGCGTTGAGGGCGAGCGACCCGCTGTAGAGCACCGTGGCCAGCGCCACCAGCACGTAGGCCAGCATCATGAAGAACGCCATGATGCTCCGGGCCAGACCGTCGTAGCGGTATTCGAGGTACTCCGGCATGGTGAAGATGCCGGCGCGGAGAAAGCGGGGGAGGAAGTAGAGCGCCACCACGACCATGGTGACCGCCGCCATCCATTCGTAGCTGGCAATCGCGAGGCCGAGCTCGTATCCGCGGCCGGCCAGACCGACAAAATGCTCCGTGGAGATGTTGGAGGCGACGAGGGAGATGCCGATCAGCCACCAGTTGAGCTCGCGGCCGGCCAGGAAGTAGTCCTCGGTGGTGGTGCTCCGCTTGCGGGAGGCGGCAATCGACACCCCGAAGACCAGGGCCAGGAACCCCACGAAGCCGGCGATGTCGAGCGCAGAGAGTCCCATGGTGGTCCGTGGCTGGAAGGGAAGCACCATCTTGCCATTTCCCGCGGCGTGGCGCAAGCTACCTGCGTGCTGAAACCCACCGCCGTACTCGCCGCCTGCCTGTTCCCGATCCTCGCCTCGGCCCAGACTCCCGCCGAACCACCGAACGCCGCCGCCGCTGTCAGGGTCAGCAATGGGCGAGTGCTCCTGACCTATGCCGGCGAAGTGCTGTTCGACGGGGCCGTTTCCACTACCGGCGCCCCGGCCTCCCTGATCCAGTTCGTTGATTCGACCGACGGCCGGGTGACGCAGGTGCTCAAGTGGACGGCGACCGCCCGGGACCGGATCACGCTCACCGGTGTGGTCCGGGGGTCGTCCGAGGCGTTCGCGGCAGAGTCGGAGCCGAGGGAGGACGGGTTGCGGGTAGTGCGGCACGCGGTGGGGCCGGTCAGCAATGGGCTCAACCAGGCGGTGTACGACCGACGCGGCGACTGGGCTTTGTCGGTGGATGAGCCGGCCGGGGTGGAGTTGGTCGCGATGCCTTTGCCTGACAGCGCCGTCGCGTATCAGCTCACCGCCACCGGCGGGGAGATCTCCCTCCGGTTCCGGCCCCGACTCTACCAGAAACACCGCGGCCTGACGCAATACCGGCCGTGGGAGTATCAGCCGTGGAGCAAGTCGGTGGCGGGGTGGACCTCGTGGTACGCCTACTTCGACAAGGTGACTGAGCAGGATATCCGGAACACGGCGGATGTACTCGGCGAGGTGCTCCGCCCCTTCGGCTACGACTACCTGCAGATCGACGACGGCTACCAGACGCTGCCGATCGGCCTGCCGAGTCACTGGCTCAACGCCAATGAGAAGTTTCCGAGCGGGCTGCCGGCGCTGGAGAAGTACATCTCTGGCCGGGGGCTGGAGCCCGGCATCTGGACCAACGTGAGCTTTGCCGACGAGGCGGCCGCGGAGGCACACCCGAACTGGTTCGTGCGCACGGCGGACGGTTGGCCCGCGCGGGGGAACTGGGTCGGCTACGTCATGGACGGCAGCTCCGCCGGCACCTTGGACACGCTGGTGTCGCCGGTCTACCGGGCGCTCAAGGAAATGGGCTGGAGCTACTTCAAACTCGATGCGTTACGGCACCTGCGCTACGAGGGGTACAACAGTTACGCCGGCTATTTCCGCGAGCGCGGCCTGGACCGGGAGGCGGTGTTTCGGGGGTTCGTGGAGCAGGTGCGCGCTGCGATCGGGCAGGATGTGTACCTGCTGGCGTGCTGGGGCATTCGGCCGGAGTTGATCGGGCTGGTGGACGGAATGCGGGTGGGCGACGACGGCTTCGGCTACGGGTCGTTCGCGCAGTACAACTCCTTCAACAACGTGGTCTGGCGCAACGACCCCGATCATATCGAGATTCACCAGCCCGACGGCTACAAGGCCGCGACGCTCACCTCGCTTACCGGCTCCGTGCTGATGCTGACGGATCTCCCGGAGGTATACCGGACCGACCGGGTGGAGGCGGCCAGGCGGACGGCACCGGTGCTCTTCACCCAGCCGGGACAGGTGTACGATGTGGACCCATCGCGATCGTCACTGCTGGCCATGGCGAACACCGAATTGAGCGGGTCCGGCCCCCGCCCGTTCGACGCCGACCAGCGGGAGATCGTCTCCCTCTACCAGCTCGATATCGCGCGGCCGTTCGAGCAGTGGACTGTGCTGGCCCGCACCGGCGACGACGGCACGCCGATCCCCTTCGGCGAACTCGGCCTCGCGCCTGGCACCGACTACCTCGCATTCGAGTTCTGGACGAAACGATTCCTCGGCATTGTGCGCGACACGCTGTCACCCGGCCCCATTGATGCACGGTTCGGAGTCCAGGTGGTGTGTCTCCGCCGCCGCGTGGAGCACCCGCAGCTGCTCGCCACCAGCCGTCACGTAACCTGTGGCGGCCCCGACCTGAAGGATGTTTCCTGGCGGGACAGCACACTCAGCGGCGAGAGTGAGCTGGTGGCAGGTGACCCGTATCTCCTCTACCTGGCGGAGCCAGCCGGGTACCGCTTCGACCGCATCGAGGTGACGGGGGCGCGGGTGGTCAGGCAGGGCAGGGAGGGGGCGCTGCGCGTCATTCGGCTGGAGGGCGCCGAGGGCGGAACCATTCGCTGGACGGCCACGTATCGTACGGAAGGGTAGGGCGGCGTTGCTGGCCCGAATCCGCCGGATGCGGTAGCTTGGAAGCCTTCTGTCATTCCCAACTGACCCTGGAGTCCCCATGACCGCATCGACAGCGCGCCTCCGTGGCGCCTGCCTGACCGTGCTCTTGCTCGCGCCCTCTGCCCTGGCGGCCCAGATGCGGGCCAGCGAGCGGGGCGCGGTTTCCCAGACGATCGACGGCACCACCATCACCATCGACTATGCCCGGCCCCAGGTCCGGGGGCGGGATTCGCTTTTCGGCGGCGTCGAGCACTGGGGGGCAGTCTGGACGCCCGGCGCCAACTTCGCCACCACGCTCGAGGTCAACCGCCCCATCAAGCTCGACGGCCACCCGGTGGCGCCCGGCAAATACTCGCTCTGGTTCGTCATCCAGCCGGAGGAGTGGACCATGATCATCGACCCGCGTGCTCACCTCTATCACGTCCCCTATCCCAAGCCCATCCCCGAGCAGATCCGGTACCAGGTCACGCCGGGCACCGGCCCATTCACCGAGATGCTCTCCTTCACGTTTGACAGCGTCCACGGAGACGAGGGCAGGCTGATCTTCCGCTGGGGCACCACCCAGGTGACTTTCGACGTCGAAGTGGAACCGAAGCACAGGCTGACCATCGCCGAGGCCGATGCCAAGCCGTACCTGGGCACGTACGCCTCTCGCTGGACGGGGGAGCCGAAGAGCGCCGCACCATCGAAAGTCACCCTGGTCCGCGAGAACGGGATGCTCATCGGCCATTGGGTTCCCGCGCCGTGGCCGGAGGCCGCGACCATCGTGCTGGTCAGGATCAAGGAAGACTGGTTCATGGTGGGGACCGTAGTGGACGGAAAGTTGACCGACCTGATGGACGAGTGGGTCTTCGAGTTTGCCAAGAAGGACGGCATCGTGTCAGGCTATGAGGTGTGGGGCATCGAAGACCAGCCGGACGCGACGGCGACCCGCGAGTGACCCAGGGGGCGAGGAAGGTGGACAGCGGCTGGGCGTCGAAAATGCCGCTTTTTGTGCTTTTCGTGACCGCGTTCGTGGACATGATCGGGCTCACCATGGTGATCCCGCTCCTGCCCTACTACGCCACCGACTTCGGCGCTGGCGCCACGATGGTCGGCGTCCTGATCTCCGCGTTTTCCATTGCCCAGCTGATCGTCGCCCCGACCTGGGGGCGGTTCTCCGACCGGTACGGCCGCCGCCCCGCCATCCTCACCGGCCTCCTTCTCACCGCCGTGGCCTACGTCCTCTTCGCTTTCGCCGGGACCATCGTGGCACTGCTGGTGTCGCGACTGATCCAGGGGACGGGGGGCGGGACCATCGGCGTCGTGCAGGCCTACGTGGCCGACGTATCCAAACCCAAGGAGCGGACCAAGAGCCTCGGCTGGCTCTCGGTGGTCACCAGCATGGGCGCCGTGGCCGGCCCCGCCTTCGGGTCCGCCATGATCAGCCTCGGCGGCCGGCGCGCGCCCGGCCTTGCCGCCGCGGCGCTCTCGCTGCTGGTAGCCGTATTTGCCTGGCGGTTCCTGCGCGAATCCCACGAACTGCGCCAGACCGCGAGCCACGCGCCCGCTTCCACCCAGACCAGTCGAGGCGCCATCATCCGGGTACTCACCCGGTGGCGCGAGCCGGCACCGCGCCTCATCTGGATCTACACCATCGCCATCGGGGCGTTCTACGGAACGATCCAGATCGTCCCGCTCCTGCTCTCCAACCGGTTCGCGGTCACCGAAGCCAATATCGGCTACTTCGTGATGTACCTCGGCGGGATGGGGGTGCTGGTGCGCTCACTCCTGCTCGGGCGAATGGTCGACCGGCTGGGCGAGGTGCGCCTCTCCCGGCTCGGCGTGGTCATCCTGGCGCTGGGCCTCGCGGCCACGGGGCTGGCCACCGGGTATCCCGTGCTGGCCATCGGTTTCACGCTGATGCCCATCGGCACGGCGTTCATCTTTCCCTGCGTGACGGGGCTGCTGAGCACCGTCGTGGCGTCGAATGAACGCGGACTCTACATGGGGGTGCAGCACACCTTCGGCGGGGTGAGCCGAGTCGCCTTCCCGATCCTGGCCGGCTTCCTCATGGATCACGCCGGCGTCGGGGTGCCCTTCTGGCTCTCGGCGATTCTCGTGCTGGTGACGCTGCCGCTGACGACGACGCTGGCCAAGTATGTCCTGGACAAGAACCGCACCACGGGGGACGGGCTCGCGTCGGCGTTGGACGAGATCACGGGGGAGTATGCGGTGGTGCCGGACACCAAATAGAGGTCAGCCCGCAAACAAAGAGGACATTCCTGTCGTTGTTCTTTGCGCTTTTCGCGTCCTTGCGGTTAGAGCTCTTCACCGCAAAGGCGCCAAGAGACGCAAAGGCCGCTAAGAAATGCAGGTGGTATGCTTCCCGATCAGTCTCCCACGTAGCACCCGCCACTGATTGCGCAGAGGATCACGAGTGCGGTCATGGGGACAGTGATGGCCAAGACAAGTGTCTTGATCAGGCTGAACTCCTGCACCTTGACCGTCGCCACCTCCCGTACGTGCACCGGCTGTACTGCAGCGGAATCGCTCCCGATCATCGAATCCCCGATCATCACCGGCCACGTGATATCGGCGTGAGTGCCGTCCTGTAGTCCCAGGCGGACCTTCGACGGATGCTGCTCCGCCACCAGGGTCGGCAGTGGAGCGGTCGTGGGCACCCACATGGAGCATGCACTGAGGAGTTGAACAGAAAGAACGGCCACAACAATCCCGCGGCGAGTTCGACCAGGCATGCGGTGGCCTCTATTCGGCCCACGGTGGGGTGCGGGGGGCTTTGCGCTCTTGGCGTCTTCGCGTTGAAAAGCTGTTCACCTCACCCCCTGTCCCCCTCTCCATGATATGGAGAGGGGGGACGCGCTATTGGCGTCACGGCGTCGGGGTGAAGTTCGACCCCGCCGGCAGGTTCTGCATGAGGTACCGGGTCAGCAGCGAGTAAATGTGCAGCGTGGTCCCCTGGCCCTCGCGAATCGAGTGGCTGCGGTTCGGGTACACCATCACGTCCACCGGCTTGTTCAGCTTGACCAGCTCGTTGATCATTCGCTCGGTGCCCTGGTAGTGCACGTTGTCGTCGCCGGAGCCGTGGACGATGAGCAGGTGTCCCTCGAGCCCCTTGGCCTGGTGGATGGCCGAGGCGGAGTCGTATTTCTCGGCGTTCGGGCCGAGGAGCCCCATGTAGCGCTCCTGGTAGATGGTGTCATAGAGCCGCTCGTCGGGCACTGGCGCCACGGCCATCCCCATCGAGTAGACGTTCGGATACCTGAACATCGCCTGCAGCGTCGATGACCCGCCGCCGCTCCACCCCCAGATGCCGACCCGCGTGGAGTCGACGTACGGGCGGGTGCGGGCGAGCGCCTGCACCGCCTGCGCCTGCTGCATGCTGGAGAGGACGCCGATCTGCTCGTAGACCGCCTTGCGCCAGGCGCGTCCCTTCGGCGCGGGGGTGCCCATGTTGTCCACGCTGGCGACCAGGTACCCCTGGTCGGCGAGCGTCTGGTACCAGAGCCGGTTGCTGCCGCCCCAGGAATCCTGGACCGTCGCCCCCGCCGGCTCGCCATACACGTACATCAGCATCGGGTAGCGCTTGTTCGGGTCGAAGTCCTTCGGCTTGATCATCCAGCCGTCGAGGGTGGAGCCGTCGGCGATTTCTACCTGGAAGAATTCGCCGGGCCGGGTAATGGCCGCCTTGGCGCGGGCGATGAGTTCGGTGTTGGCGGCAAGGGTGCGTTCGACGCCGTGCTTCGGCAGGCTCACCAGTTCGGTGGGCCCCGGCGTGTCGAAGCTGGACCAGCTGTGGAAGGCGAACTTGGCGTCCGGCGCGATGGTGTACCGGTGGCCGCCGGGCTGGTTCATCGGCGTGAGCCGCTCGGCCGTCCCCTTGCCGTCGATGCGGGTGCGCCAGAGATACAGTTGGGTGGCGTTGGTCGGTGACGCGTTGTAGTAGAGCCAGCCGCCCTTGTTGTCCACCAGCGCAATGCTCATCACGTCGAATTCGCCGGGGGTGATGAGGCGCGCCGCGCCGGTGGCGCGGGAAATGGCATAGGCATGCCGCCAGCCGTCCCGCTCGCTCAGCCAGACGAACTCCGTGTCTCCCTTGAGCCAGTAGATGTCGTCGATGACGTCGAGCCAGGCCTGGTCGGTCTCGGTCATCATCGTGCGGGTGCCGCCGGTGGCGGCGCTGACCAGGATCAGGGCGTCGTTGTTTTGCCAGCGGTTCATCCGCTGCACCAGCACCGAGTCCTTGCCGGCCCACTCCAGGTACGGGATGTAGTCCTCGCGTGGGTCACCGGGGAGCTGGAACCAGGTCGTGGGTCCGCCGCTGGCGCTCACCACGCCGGCAGTGACGCCTGAATTGGTGGTGCCGACCTTCGGGTACTGAATGGGGATCACGAAGGGGTAGAGCGAATCGGTGTCGTTGATCATCAGGAAGGTGCCGACACCGGTCATGTCGAAGTGATAGTACGCGATCTGCGTCCCGTCGGGCGACCAGCGGAAGCCGTCGCGCACGCCAAACTCCTCCTCGTACACCCAGTCGCTCATCCCGTTGACGTGCAGCGAGTCGGCGCCGGTGGTGAGCCGGATGATGGCCCCGTCGGACAGCTGCTCGACGTAGATGTCGCCCTTGCGGACGAAGGCGACCCGGTCGCCCTGCGGAGAGAACTTGGCGTACATCATCAGCGACGGCGGCGCGCCCTTGCCGCCGAGCTGGCGGAGCGAGCCGCTGGCGCGATCCAGCACCCAGTAGTCGCCGCGGGTGTTCTGACGCCAGACTTTCTCGGTGTTGGTGAAGATCATGAGCTGGGAGGCGTCGGGCGACCAGATGTAGTTGTCGACCGAGAGGGGTACCGTGTCACCCGGGGCGATGAACGACGCCGCAGGAATCAGGATGCTGCGCGCACCGGTCTTCGAGTCGTAGCGGACGATGTCGTAGCCGCCGGTGCTGTCGGCAGGCTTCTCCAGCGTCGTGTAGGCCGTGCCGTCCTCGATCCACCGCGCCGGCCCGAACCGCTCGGGGGCGTAGGTGCGGGAGGCAAAGATCTGCTTGAGCGCTGCCTGGGTGGCTTCCGGCACCTGCGCCGCAAGGGGCAGCGCGGCGACGGCGGTGGCCAGGGCGAGGAGGGCGGTGCCACTTCGGCGGACGAATTGCGTGTTCATGCGGTCATTCCTCTGGTATGGGCCCGATCCATCGGGTGTCGCGACATCTATGGTTTCTTCTGTGACTGAAGTTCAGGAAAGAAATTCTCGACCACCAGCAGTTCACGGGTTGCGGTACCTTCGTTCCCGGCGAGCTGGATCATGATAAAGCGCTGGTCGTCGGGGGTGATGTCCCATGAGCGCGGGCCCCCGGCACTCTGACTGGCGCTGAAAAGCGTCGTCCGCTTGCCGGTGGTGAAGGTCGTGCCGGGGAGCACCTCGACCGCGACCATCCCTGCGGCATTGGAGGCGAAGAATAGCTCCCGGCCGCTGTGCGACCAGAGCGGATCAGCGCCGCCGTCGGTGGAGACCTGCCACTTGGCCCGCCTGGTATCCGGAAACGGTCGCACATAGACCTCGAATTGTCCGCTCTCATTCGATGCGTAGGCCAGCCACTTCCCGTCGGGGCTCAAGGTCGGTTCGATCTCCTGGAAATCCGACGTGACGAGAAGCGGCACTGCCGTCATGTCGCCCGAGGTGCGTCGGGCGTAGACATCCCTGCTGCTGGTCCGATAGACCAGCCATTGACCATCCCGGGACCAGAACGCCTCCTGGACCCCCGCGCCCAGGGAGTCGGTCAGAATGCCGCGGGGTTGCGAACTGCCATCGGCCCGCGTTTCGGCAAAGGTGGTCACGGCCGTCGTGAACCCGACGGTCTCCCCATCGGGGTGCCACGCAGGTCGGTAGTTTTGCGATCCCTCGAATGTAAGCTTGCTGAGCGGTCCGTCGGGAAGCTGCTTGATCCAGATCTGTTGCTCGCCGCCCGTGATGACGCTCACGGCAAGCCGGCGGCCGTCGGGGGAAAGGGCAAGGGTCTGAAAGGTTCCGTTCCACGTCGAGTCGACCGGTGTGGCGCGACCATCACGCGTGACATACGCCACATTCCCGGGGTCGGTGTTCACGGTCCCGATCTGGTAGATGAGGGTGCCCGAGGTGGAGAGCGCCAGGTCCACCGCCCCAAAGGCCCGACCGGCGACGCCGCTGGTGAGGGCGACCGGCGGCCCCTTCACTTCGAGCGAGGCGAGGTCAAAGGGCACGGTGAGCAGATCGCCGCTGGCCGAGACATATACCATGTGGCCCGTCGGCGCGTATCGCGCTGTCAGGCCTTGTACCAGCTTGTGATAGGTGCCGGATTCCGGATCGTAGACGGCGATATTGCTCGCCTGCCGGGTGTTGCGATACTGCACCGTGAAGAAGACACCACGGCCCCCGGGGATGGCCACCGGCCAGTAGTGATCCTGCTCTCCCGCCGCGGTGTCCACAGCCGTCACCTGCTCGAGCACGCCCCCGGTAGCCGCCACCCGGACCAGCCCGGTGGTACCGCCGCCGGTGAGCCCGTCGAAATAGACATAGCCGTCGGCGCTCCAGGTCGCGCCGTCGGCGCCCAGCCCGGAATCAGCGATGGTCACAGGTGGAGCGCCGTTCAGGGCCACCGCCCTGAGTGCCGTATTCCCAAGGACGTTGAAGCCGACTTGTTCTCCGTCGGGGGAGAAGAAGGGGATGATGGCGCCGTCGGTGCCGGGCAGCGGCACGGGATCGATCTGGCTCCGGTCGAGGAGGAAGAGCTGTGTTCCCTCCGGTCCCTGGCCGGCATAGACGAACTTCGACCCATCCGGCGAGAGCGCGAACCTGGTGCCCCGTTCGGTTGAGAGCCCTCTCCCTTCGGGCAGGACCATGGTGTAGCGGAGCGTCGGTCGAGTAGGCTCGGGCCGCATCCATCCCCAGATCGCGGCTATCGTGGCGAGCGTCGCGAGGACGGCCAGCGGGGCAGCAAGGCCGGAAAGACGTCCGCGGCCTGCTGCCGCCGCCATCATCACCGTCGTCTTCGACGCGTAGCTCGGATCGGCCAGTGCCGCGGCAAACTCCGCGGCGGTGGCGAAGCGGTCGGCGGGGAGCTTCTCCAGCGAGGTCAGGACCGCCGCTTCAACGTGCGGCGGAATGGTGTGCCGCTGGCTGGTCATCGAGCGGGGATTCTCGGTGACGACCCGCGCCACGATGGCCTGCGCCGTCGAACCGGTGAACGGCGGGTCGCCGGTCAGCATCTCGTACAGCACACAGCCCAGGGCGTACACGTCGGAGCGGGCGGTGATTTCCCGCTCGCCCATCGCCTGCTCGGGACTCATGTAGTGCGGCGTGCCGAGGGACATGCCGGTTTCCGTCATGCGGGTGCCGCCGGCCTTGCTGGCGGCCAGCGCGATGCCGAAGTCGGCCACGAGCGCCGAGCCGTCGTGCAGCAGGATGTTCTCGGGCTTGATGTCGCGGTGGATCACCCCGTGGCGGTGGGCGTAGTCGAGCGCGGCGGCAACCTCCGAGGCAATCCGCACCGCGTCAGCCACCGGGAGCTGCTTCTCCCGGCTGATCCGGTCGCGGACCGTCTCCCCCTCCACGTAGGGCATCACGTAGAAGAGGAAGCTGTCGGCCTCGCCGCTGTCGAAGAGAGGCAGGATGTGGGGATGCTGCAGATTCGCGGTGGTGGTGATTTCGGAGAGGAACCGCTCCGCGCCAATGACCGCGGCCAGCTCCGGGCGCAGCACCTTGACCGCCACCCGGCGGTTGTGCCGAATGTCCTGCGCCAGGTACACCGTGGCCATGCCACCTTCGCCCAGCTCGCTCTCGAGGCGATACCGGTCGGACAGGGCTTCGGTGAGGCGAGGGAGTGGGGCAGTCAAATGGCAATCCAGTCAGTGATATGATCGTCATTCCGGTGCAGGCCGGAATCCCGGTTCAATGAACCCCGGCGACCCTGCCCCGGCGAAAGCCGGGGGCCGGGGTGACGGCCGGGGATCTTTCGCTCCCATCAGCATACGGTCAACGCGAGGCGAGGGCCAGCGTCACTTGCCGGCCGTCAGCCCCTTCAGGTTCTGCAGGTACACCACCTCGGCCTGCTGGCCCGGCGTCCCCTGCCGCACAAAGACGAATGACTTGCCGTCGGGGAAGACGTCGTAATTCCGGTGCGGGGTGGAGAACTCGTACCGGCCGACGCTGAAGAGCTCGGTCCGGGACTGCACCCGTCCGCCCACGATGAGGGCCGAGACCAGCTTCGGTTCCGCGCCGCCCCCCGAGCGATAGAACAGCTCCCTGCCGTCGCGGGACCAGACCGGCTCGGTGCCGCCATTCTGCGACACCTGCACCTTGGAACCGAGGCTGGGCCAGGCGCGGAGATAGACCTCCATCCGGCCCGATTCGTCCGACTGGTAGGCGAAGAGCCGCTCGTCGGGGGAGAGTGCCGGCCACCCCTCCGAATACCGCGTCCCCAGAATAGTGTCGACCGGGCCAGGACCGTCCAGCTTGACCGATACGATGTCGAAGGTGGAGCCTTCGATAACGACGCCGATGCCGGTGCGCTGGTCGCGGGTGATGGAGTGTAGTGACAGCTGTTCAGGCCCCATGAATATCGAATCGGCCCGGCCCCCCTTGTCGAACCTGCGGCCGTACTCACCGATGATGCCATTCCGGACCACTGCGAACAGCAGGCCGCTCCCGTCCGGGAGCCACTCTGCATCGTGGGCGGTGGAGTCGAATCCGAAGCGGGTGAGCGTCGAATCGGCGATGTCGAAGATCCAGACATCGCGCTCCTGCTCGGTGAAGTCCAGAGCGATCCGACGACCGTCCGGAGAGAGCCGCGGGTTGTGATACGATCGATCGGTGCCCAGCAACACCGTGGACTGACCGGACCGTGCCACCTGCACCAGCACGCGGGGCTGGGTCGGGATGTATGCCAGTCCGCCCGATCCGACCGTCACCGGCGGGAGGAAGCCGAGGACGGAGAGGACGGTGGCGCCGAGCGGGGTGCCCGGGCCGACTGGCTTCTTGTCGTCGGGATCCCAAGGGGCGGCAAAGAGATTCCCATCGGGCAGGACCCAGACGAGCATCCCGTCGGCATAACTCGCCCAGGCCACATTTGCGTTGAGCACCATCACCCGGCGTCCCGTGGCGGGATCCACGGCCACGATCGGTCCGCTGGGTGGAGACCGCCAATACCGGGCGAGTACCCAGCCGTCGGGAAGCACCTGGTCGAGCGCCCAGGCGGTGTTGCTCGTAAATGAGTCGGGCGCGGCGAATCGCGTCAGCGCACCGTTTGGGGCCAGGGTGGCGAGGTCGCCCTGGGTAGCCACGATGAAGTGATCATCGCCGGCGTATTCGAGCCCGGTCAGGCCGACCCCGTTCTCGAGTGGGATGGCGATGGAAGCGCCGCCCGCGACGGGAATCTTGCGCGCCCCGCCGGTGTTGCCGAGGAAGGCGATGGTCTGGCCGTCGGGAGAGAAGCTGATGGTGAAGGCGTCGTCGGTCCCCTCGAGACGCCGAGGCTGCGAGCCATCGAGGGGACGGGTGTAGATCGCGAGCCGGTCGCCCAGGCCGATGGCATACGCCAATGTTCCGCCGTCGGGCGAGAGCCGAAGCGCGAGCGGGGGCGTCTCAGCCGGGATTGGCACGGAGAGCCGGAGCGGGCGCACCTCGGCCTTCGGGGCGAGCAGCTTGGCGCCGATGGCGAGGCCGGCCAGCAGTGCAACGCCGGCCAATGCCCACGGCATCATCGAGGCGGCTCGGGTGCGCGGATCGCCCGTGGCCGACAGCAACAGGGTGGAGCTCGACAGGAAGTTGGGATCAGCCAGGGCCGCGCCGAATTCCGCAGCCGAGCCGAACCGGTCGGCGGGGAGCTTCTCCAGCGACTTCGCCACCGCCGACGCCACATTTGCGGGCACGGCCTTACGCAATTTCGTGACGGGTGCGGCCTCCTCCGTCACGATCTTCATGATGATCTGCTGTGCCGAGGCGCCGGTGTGCGGAGGATTTCCTGTCAGCATCTCGTAGAGCACGCTGCCAAGGGAGTACACATCGGACCGCGCCGTGATCTCCTTTTCCGCGGTGGCCTGCTCGGGGCTCATGTAGTGCGGCGTGCCGAGCGACATGCCGGTTTCGGTCATCCGACCACCAGCCGCAGCGCTCAGGGCGAGCGCAATGCCGAAATCGGCCACCATTGGGCGACCGTCGTGGAGCAGGATGTTCTCCGGCTTGATGTCCCGATGTACCACTCCGTGGCGGTGGGCATAGTCGAGGGCGTCCGCAACGGCGGTGGTGATCTTGACCGCCTCGTCGATGCCGAGCTGCGTTTCACGGTCCAGCTTGCTCCGCAGGGTCTCGCCGTCGATGAATGGCATGACGTAGAAGAGGAAGCCGTCGGCGGTGCCGGAATCGAAGAGGGGCAGGATATGCGGATGCTGGAGGCTGGCGGTCGTCTTGATCTCGACCACGAACCGATCGGCGCCGATGACGGCAGCGAGCTCCGGCTTGAGCACCTTGAGCGCGACCTTGCGATCGTGCTTCAGGTCCTCGGCCAGGTACACCGTGGCCATGCCCCCCTGGCCCAGCTCCCGCTCGATGCGGTAGCGGTCGGATAGGGCGGCGGTGAGGCGGGGAAGCGGGGAAGAACTCACTTGGCACCCACCTTCGCCTTGACCTCCTCGAACCAGTTCTCGACCAGCAGGAAGGTCGGGGCCTCGGCGGCGCCGGCGGACACCAGACGGGACATCAGGAAGCGCTTGTCATCCGGCGAGATGTCGAAGGGGGTATACCACTCGTTCGCATGCAACAGCACATCGTTCCCGAGGGTGAAGAGCTTGGTGCGAGCGCCCATCTGCGACGGTCCCACCGCCGGCACCGCCACCGCCATCATGTTGCGGGCGGCGTCGACGTAGAAGAGCTCCCGGCCGCTGTGGGCCCAGAGCGGCGACTGGCCGCCGCTGGTGGAGACCTGCCACTTCCCGTCGTCCACGTTCGGGAAGGGACGGATGTAGACCTCGGTCCTGCCGGTCTCGTCGGAGGCGTAGGCCAGCCACTTGCCGTCGGGGGAGAGGGCCGGCGCCGATTCGTCGGCCTGGGAACTGGCGAGCAGTTCCCGCGGTGCGCTGTCCACGCCGGGCTGGAAGGCGAGGATGTTGCGCAGCTTGGTGGGGCCGTTACCGCCGGCGCGCAGCAGCAGCCATTTCCCGTCCGCCGACCAGGAGCCTTCGAGGAGCACGAGGTCCGGGGTCGCGATGACGACTTCGCCCTTGCCGGTGCCGTCGGCGGGACGCTGGCGAAGGGTGGTGAGTCCGTCCGAGATGTACGTGACGGATTTCCCGTCCGGTGTCCAGCGCGGCCGCTGGTCTGGGGTGCTGTCGAAGGTGAGCCGGGAGAGCGTGCCGTTCACCAGGTCCCTGATCCAGATGTCATCGCCCGAATTCGTGTTCAGCCCGATGGCCAGCTTCCTGCCATCGGGGGAGAGCGCCCACCCGATGTTGTCGCTGGACTGGGAGTGGTGGAAGCTCCAGGTGGAGTCGACCGGGGCCACTCGGCCGGTTCGGTCGATCCACGACATCTCATACTGCGGGATCTCCCCGGTCCCGCTCCCCACCTGCATGACCATCATCCCGTTGGTGCTGAACGTCACGTTCGGGAACACCCCGAAGAGCAAGGCCACATTGTCCAGGACCGGGACGGCAGTGCCGCGCAGCTCGAGTCGCTTGAGGTCGAAGGGGGCGGCCAGGACGCTCCCGTCTGTGCGCGCATATGCGAGGTGCCCGCCTGGGAGATACCACCCCTGCAGGGCATTGGGAACGAGCATGTGGGCGTCGCCCGACTTCAGGTCGAGCACCCAGAGTTCGGACTGCGCACAGTTGGCGGTGCACAGCGAAAACAGCACGCCCCGCGCTCCCGGAAGGGCCGTGGGGAACACCGGAGCGCGCCGAACCAGCAGGGAGTCCGGCGTTCGCCACACGACGGTCGTTGCTCCGCCCGCCTCCGAGACCCGGACGAGGGTAAAGTCCGCGCGTGAGTAGACCAGGGTGTGGTCGTCGAGCCAGGCCGCGAGCGGAAAGAGGGTCGAATCCGCCACGGTGATCGCCGCCCCTCCGCCGACGGGAATCTTCCGCAGCTGCCCGAGCTGGTCGAACGCGATCCACTGCCCATCGGGGGAGAATGTCGGCGTGACAGCGGTACTCGTTCCCGCGAGGGGCGTGGCGGTGTACTGGGACCGTTCCTTGACCCAGAGCTGGTCTTGTCCGTCCGCCGCAGGGCCCACATACACGAGGCGCGCCCCGTCGGGTGCGAGTGCCATCTGGAGAGTCGGCGCCTGGCCCTCGGGAAATCCCAGTCCAAACCGGGCGACGGCCCGCGGTTGCTCGGGGCGGAACCATCCCCAGAGCGCCGCGATCGTGGCGATCGTCGCGAGGACGGCCAGCGGGGCGGCATAGCGGGAGAGCCGACCCTGGCCCCGCATCGCGGGCATCAGCACGGTGGTCGCGGAGGTGTAGCTCTTGTCGGTCAGCGCCTCCGCAAACTCCGATGCCGTCTTGAAGCGATCGGCCGGGAGCTTCTGCAGCGAGGTCAGGACCGCGGCTTCCACATGTAGAGGAATTGTACCGCGCTGGGGGACCATCGGCCGGGGATTCTCGGTGACGACCCGCGCCACGATAGCCTGCGCGGTGCTGCCGGTGAAGGGCGGGTCCCCCGTCAGCATTTCGTACAAGACGCAGCCGAGGGCATAGACGTCGGAGCGCGCGGTGATTTCACGTTCACCCATCGCCTGCTCGGGGCTCATGTAGTGCGGCGTGCCGAGCGACATGCCGGTTTCAGTCATGCGGGAGCCGGCGGTGCTCACGGCGAGCGCAATGCCGAAGTCGGCCACCAGCGCGCTGCCGTCGTGGAGGAGAATGTTCTCAGGCTTGATGTCACGGTGGATGACGCCGTGCCGGTGGGCGTAGTCGAGCGCGGAGGCCACCTCCACCGTGATGCGGACCGCGTCGTCCACCGGGAGCTGCTTCTCCCGGCTGATCCGGTCGCGCACCGTCTCCCCCTCGACATACGGCATCACGTAGAAGAGGAAGCCGTCGGCCTCGCCGCTGTCGAAGAGCGGGAGGATGTGCGGATGCTGAAGATTCGCGGTGGTGGTGATCTCGGAGAGGAACCGCTCGGCGCCGATCACGGCCGCGAGTTCGGGCCGGAGCACCTTGACCGCCACGCGGCGGTTGTGGCGGATGTCCTGCGCCAGGTAGACGGTAGCCATGCCGCCCTGCCCGAGCTCGCGCTCGAGGCGGTAGCGGTCGGACAACGCGGCGGAAAGGCGGGGAAGCGGGGAAGTCAACGAAGTATCTCCGGGTCGCTGCTCGATCAGTGGCTAAAGCCACTGCTCGGCTGGTGTCGCTAAAGCGACGTGGATTCTGCCATCGCGAGTCAACCAGCAGTCCAAACAAAGTCGCCGTGGATCTTCCCGCCAATTCGGACGCCGCATGGGTGGAGAGGACGGCCCACGCGTCGCTTTAGCGACAATAGCCGAGCGCCGGCTTCAGCCGGCGATCGATGGCAGGTTAACCCCTTATGATACCGCGAGATATGGGGGAGGGCTAGGGAGAGTTCCCCCGCAGTTTCGCCACCAGCCCGGGCAGGTTCTGGAGGACCATGATCCGGGACGCCGGGTTCAGGCGCACCATCACGAAGGTCTTGCCGTCGGGCGAGATGTCGTAGTTGGCATGCGGCGTGGCGGTGGCCATTTCCGAGACGGGGAACAGCGTCTCCCGGCTGGTCACCGAGAGCAACGTCGTTGTTTGGAGCCTGGCCAACACCAGGTCCACGCCGCTCCCATTGGACGCCCGATAGAACAGTTCCCGTCCGTTCGGACCCCAGACCGGTTCCGCGCCTCCCGCTAATGAGATCTGGACCTGTTCCCCCGTGCCATCCAAGCGGCGCACGTACACCTCTTCGCGGCCCGACTGCGACGATGCGAACGCCAGCCAGGTGTTATCGGGGGAAATGGCTGGATACTGCTCCTCGAACCGGGTCGCCACCAGCGGCTCGATCGGCCCGCGGCCGCCGTTCCGCAGGATGCCGATGTCGGTCCGCGACCCTCCTTCGATGCCGGTGCCAGCCGTCACGATCGCACTCTGGTCCTTCAACCAGACGCCGGTGTAGCCGAGCTGGGGCGACGCGAAGAGCGATTCGGCCGGCGCCGTGCTCCCGGGACGGACCCGATAGACGCCGAGGGTCCCGCTCCGCGTCGAGATGAAGGAGACGAACTGTCCATCGGGGGTCCAGGTGGGGTCGTGGCCATCCTTCAGGAAGGTGGTGCGAGTGAGGGTGCCGTCGAGAAGGCGAAGGAGCCAGACGTCCCGACCGTCCGGGGATGTGAAGTCCAGCGCCACGCGACTGCCGTCGGGCGAAAATCTGGGGGAGTGATAATTGTGATTCTGGCCGATGGCGCCCCGAATCCCGCCGGACCGGTCAACGAGCACCAGGGAGCGTGGATCTTCCGGCACATAGACGACCGTGCCGTTGTTGGCGACATCGAATTGTGCGACACCGGTTCCAGTCAGCGAGACGCCGGTGGCGATCGTGACCGGATTCCCGGTGATCTTCATCGCAGCGAGGTCGAACGGCTGCGCCTCGAGGTTGCCGTTGGTCAGGGCGTACACCAGGAACCCCGCGGCGTACCTCATGTCGACGACATTCTGCTCCAGGAGCGGTGTTGCCTCGCCGCTCTCCAGGTCCAGGAGGAAGGCCGGCCCCGCGGCACTGCCCAGGCTTCGGCGATTGGCAAGCGCGGTCTGTTCGCCGGGGAAAATGAACATCGGGACCAGGTCGGCGTTCCTGGCGCCGAATGGATATGTGATGCTGTCGCCCCGACTGAGCCTCGCAATCCCCCTGTCGATGGTCTGCAGGGCCCCGAACCAGAGGGAGCCGTCGCCGGCCCAGGTGATGTAGCCGTTGGATTCGAGCTCGGCCGGAATCGGTTTCCCGCTTCCTCCCCCTATGGGATACCGGGCCGCCGTCCTTGTGGTGAAGTCCCTTGCGACGAATTCTCGGCCGTCTTGGGAAACGGCGTACCCGGCCACAAACTGGGGCACACCCGGTACGACGGTGGCCTCGGTCTCGTCGAGCGCACGTGACATCGTGAAGTTTCCGCCGCCCTCGATCGCGGTGTACAGAATTGTGCTCCCGTCCGGAGTGATGGCGATCTGCCGTTGCAATCCGGTGCTTGAGCCACCGAGTGTGGGGGTCGGGATCGCCAGCCGGGACGGTGGAAATGACGGCGGCGCGTGCTGGGGTCGGAGCCAGCCCCACAGCGCAACCGCGACGGTGGCGGCGAGGAGCCCCAGGAGCAGCGGGCGGGGCCGGGCGGCAGCGGGGCCGCGAGGCCGTACACGCCTCATGGGTCCCGTCCCCTGGCCCTGGAGGGCGGCCGCAAAGTCGGCCGCCGTGGCGAACCGATCCGCCGGCAGCTTCGCCAGCGCCGTAAGCACAGCGTCTTCCACTTCTTCGGGCACGGTGTCGCGCACCGTCGAGAGCGCGCTCGGCCGCTCCGTCATCACCTTGGCGACGATGGCCTGTGCGGTGCTCCCGGTAAAGGGCGGGTCGCCGGCCAGCATCTCGTAGAGCACGCACCCCAGCGCGTACACATCGGTGCGGGCGTCGAGCTGGCGCTCTCCCATCGCCTGTTCGGGGCTCATGTAGTGCGGCGTGCCGAGGGACATGCCGGTTTCGGTCATGCGGGAGCCGGCACTGGTGGCGGCGAGCGCGATGCCGAAGTCGGCCACCAGCGCGCGGCCGTCGTGCAGCAGGATGTTCTCGGGCTTGATGTCGCGGTGGATGACGCCCTGCCGGTGGGCGTAGTCGAGCGCCCCGGCCACCTCACCGGCAATCCGCACCGCGTCGGCAATAGGCAGCTGCTTTTCCCGGCTCAACCGATCCCGGAGCGACTCCCCCTCGACATACGGCATGACGTAGTAGAGGAAGCCGTCGGCCGCGCCGCTGTCGTGCAGCGCCAGGATATGCGGATGCTGCAGGTTGGCCGTGGTGGTGATCTCGGTGACGAACCGTTCGGCGCCGATGACCGCCGCCAGCTCGGCGCGCAGCACCTTGATGGCCACCTTGCGCTTGTGCTTGAGATCTTCGGCCAGATACACCGTGGCCATGCCGCCGGCGCCGAGCTCACGCTCGATGCGGTAGCGGTCGGATAAAGCGGCGGCTAAGCGGGGAAGCGGGGAAGTCAAATTATTGCTCCCATGAATAGACCTTCGCGGTCTTCGCGGCCTCGCGTGAAAAGCATTTAGCGCAAAGACGCAAAGGGACGCAAAGGAGCGCAAAGGGACGATTCCCTGAATTGGCTTGTGTCGCTTCAGCGACGTCAGCCGAGCCGTGACTTCAGTCACGAGCTCGAATCACTTCTTCTGCCCGCGCTCATACACCAGCCGCTCAAACACACCTTGCAGGACGATCAGCGTGGACTGCGTGGCGCCACCGCGAATCATGACGAAGTGCTGTCCATCCGGCGCCGGATCGTACTCGCGGGAGTTGGTCGCACGCAGGAACGAGCCGGTGAACAGCGCGCGCCGGCCGGTCACGGTGAAGGTGGGAGTGAGGGAGACGGTCGCGGCTATCAGGCTGTCCCCGGTGCGGTAATACAGCTCGCGCCCGTCCCGCGACCAGGTCGGCTCCGTCCCGCCCAGCAGGGAGACCGACACGCGGCCCCCCGGACCTGGATAGGGCCGGACGTACACCTCCATCCGGTCCGCCTCGTCCGACTGATAGGCCAGCCAGCGGCCGTCGGGGGAGAGGGTCACCTGAGACTCGTTAAAGGCGGCGGGAAGGATCATGCGGGAGGCCGGAGCGGAATCGAACACCATGGTCCGAATGCCATCGTTCCCACTGCCATACTCCTGGTACACCACACTCTTCCCATCGGGGAGGACACTTCCCGGAATCCTGCCTCCGTTCGCCACGTAGAGGCTCTCGGCCTTTTCGCTCCCATCCGCCGCGACCCACCAGAGGTCGGAATTACTCGAGAACACGACGCGCCGGCCATTCGGGGTCCAGATCGGGAGATCGCTGAGACCGTCGGTAGTCAGGCGGGACCACGACCGCTGCGCGATATCGAGGACCCACACATCGCGCCCGGGTCCGTCGGTGACCCTGATCGTCACCGCGATGCGGCGGCCATCCGGCGAAAAGCGGGGATTGTCGAACGCCCGCGGCTCGCTTGCCAGCGGACTCGCCTGCCCTGTCCGCGACACAAGCATCAACTGGCGCAGGGCGCTGGACCCTGACTGTGGGTAGGCGATGGCCCCCGACGCTGAAACCCCGGCGGTCGTGACAAAGGCGTTGGACTGATTGATATCGCGTGCGATTATCTCCGGGGCGCCGGCGGGTCGCGCCCGGTGGGCATCGAAGGGGAGTGCCATCAAGGAGCCGTCCTGGTTGCCCAGTACCACGAAACCGCGATCGACCCACTGGGGTGAGAACCCGACCTGCTCGAAGCGGGTGATGACGCCGTTGTCGAGGTTCAGCGCCGCGAGGCGGCTGGTCCGCCCCTTGAAGAGCGCGAACAACACGGTGCGTTCCCCTGGCAGTAGAACGGGAGAACGGAACGCCTCACCCGACCCGCTGTCGGGCGTGGCGAATACGCGGGGGATGCCGCCCTGGGCAGGCACGACATACAACTGACGTGTCTGGAGCTCCGCATCGCCGGATGCGTAATAGCGGACCGAGTCGTCGCTCCCCCAGGAGAACGCATACCCCGGGCAGGAGTCGCAGATGGCCACCGCCGCACCACCGGCCAGGGGAACCTTCATCACCCGCGGGCCCTCGGAGTACCCAAGCCACCGGCTATCCGGGGAGAAGAAGGGCAGGACACCCCGGCGCGTCCCAGGCGCCGGCACGGGCTCGACACGATCGGCGTACCGCAGCACGATTCCGGCCTGCGTGGTATAGGCGAAGACGGAGCCGTCGGGCGCATAGACGATCTGATCCGCCAGGGTTTCGAAGTAGGCCACGCTGTCCGGCAAGGGTTGGGCAAACCTCGACACGACCGGCGGGAACTTTGGCGCCTGCTGGTGCCAGAGCGCCCATCCCCCGGCGAGCCCCAGGGCCGCGAGCAGCAGCCCCGAGGCGGCCATCAGGGGGACGGGGATGAAGCGGCGGGCATGAGGGTCCGCGGCCCCGCGGGGCCGTGCCCGTGTCATGGAAACGGTGCCCTGGCCCTGAAGTGCCGAGGCGAACTCCGCCGCGGAGGCGAAGCGATCGGCCGGCAGCTTCTGCAGCGCCTGCTCCACCGCCGCTTCGATATTCTCGGGAATCGTCTTCCGCTGGATGGTGAGGGAGCGCGGCTCCTCCGTCACCACGCGGGCGATGATGGCCTGCGCGGTAGGACCGGTAAAGGGCGGCTCCCCGACCAGCATTTCGTAGAGCACACAGCCCAGGGCGTACACGTCGGAGGTGGCGGTAATCTCCCGCTCCCCCATCGCCTGCTCGGGGCTCATGTAGTGCGGCGTGCCAAGGGACATCCCGGTCTCGGTCATCCGGGTACCGGCCGTGCTGACGGCGAGGGCGATGCCGAAGTCCGCGACGAGCGCGCTGCCATCGTGCAGCAGGATGTTCTCGGGCTTGATGTCACGATGAATGACGCCCTGGCGGTGGGCGTAATCGAGCGCACTCGCCACTTCGACGGTGATCCGCACCGCGTCGGCCACTGGCAGCTGCTTCTCCCGGCTGATCCGGTCGCGGACCGTTTCTCCCTCGACATACGGCATGACATAGAAGAGGAAGCCGTCGGCCTCGCCACTGTCAAAGAGCGGCAGGATATGCGGATGCTGGAGATTGGCGGTCGTCGTGATTTCCGAGAGGAACCGCTCGGCGCCGATGACCGCGGCCAGCTCGGGCCGCAGCACCTTGACCGCCACGCGGCGATTGTGCCGGATGTCCTGTGCCAGGTACACGGTGGCCATGCCGCCCTGGCCGAGTTCGCGCTCGATACGGTAGCGGTCGGACAGGGCTTCGGTCAGGCGGGGAAGCGGATCAGTCAATCTGGGATCCAGTCGGTGATATGATCGTCATTCCGGCGCAAGCCGGAATCCATGGAAACTGGACCCCGGCTTTCGCCGGGGTGACGGGAGGGGGCAACGGCTAACCTCCTAGAGTACCGCCAGGTAGAGGGGACGGCTAGGGGGAATCGGCCTGCGTGGCGCGGGTCGCCAGATCGACCAGCGTCCAGTAGAACGGGGGGTAGCCCTGCGAGGCAGCCGTCGAGTCGGCCGCCGCCTGCACCTCCGCCGCCAGCTTCCGCTGCCGGGTCATGAAGGTGTCATGCCTCAGGGCCGACGAGGAGGACATGCCCTCGGGAATCGGCCCGTGCCCGGCGAGGAGCACCCGCACCGCGCTGTAGCCCTTGGCCAGCCGGACCGCCGGGAGCTTGTACCAGGGGTAGTCGAGTTCCACTCCCTGATCCGCGCCCTCGAGCATCGCGTCGAGCACCGCGTTGTCGAGGTGGTCCTGCTTGAGCGCGCCGGGGTCGCG
Organism: uncultured Gemmatimonadales bacterium; assembly: GCA_963705985.1. Lineage (GTDB taxonomy): Bacteria > Gemmatimonadota > Gemmatimonadetes > Gemmatimonadales > GWC2-71-9 > SPDF01. The sequence goes on from CAVPLK010000004.1 coordinate 434,882, forward strand.
CCACTCGGCCACCACCACCAGCTGCGGGTCGTACTCCAGATCGGAGGGTTCCTGGGTCTCGAAGTGCTTCACGCCCAGCTCGGCGAGCCAGGTGCGGATGCCAAGACGCGAGATGGTGGAAAGCCCCATCCAGAGGGTGACCCCTTCGTCCTTGTAGACGGTGGATGCCACCTCCGAGCAGAAGAGTCCCGACGGGTCGCTGTAGTCCATCGCGAAGTCGTAGGGGATGTGTTCCGACCGGGCCCGCTCCAGGATCTTTCCCGCGGCGCGGTGCGGGAGCATCGGGTCCGCCACGAGCGCGGGAAGGTCGGCGCGCGGCCGAAGCACCATCAGCCGCAGCTTCTTGTCCGCCAGGTACCCCTCGGCGGTCGTGATGGCGACGCCGACCTCGATATGCGCCTCGATGACGGATATCTCGTTCGTCGCCGAGTCGACGTAGACCAGTCCGACATGCGAGAAGTTGCCGGGGTAGTCGTTGCCCCGCGCAATCAGGGCAGAGGTGGGATATCCGCCGCGGGAGACCAGCATGTCACCGGAATGAATGCGGACGCCGAGCACCTCGGCGGCGGGTGTGGCCGACGGCTCGTCACGGCCCACGAGGAGGGGCAGCGAGCTGTCCGGATGCTGCAGCATCGCCTCCTCGACGGCGGCGCGGGTGCCATAAAGCAGGCGATAGACACGCTGCCGGCTCGGCAGGTCAGTGGCATCCCAGTGCTGCGACTGGTCCTTGATGATTTCGCGGAGCCTGCCCGAAAGATTGACGTACTCGCGCAGCCCGGCAGGGCAGGCGGCCACGACGGGGCCGACGGCGAAGAAGGAACTTTCGAGGGTGTCCAGGCGTGGATCAGCAGGCGTGACGGTGGTTGCCCCGATGGAGTCGAGCAGAGTGCTCACTGCTGTGAAGCCGAGTGCCATCTCCTCGGGCGCACCGACACACCCTCCTGTACGAACCGATACGAAACGCGTCTCGAGTGCGCGCCAGAGCGAGTCCTGGTTCCACTCGAAGGGCGCGGCGCCCGGCGGCGCGGGAGGCACCGGGGGCTTTCGGGCGGGAAGTGCGAGGAGGATGACGCCGAGGGCGAGGATGGCTGCGACCGGCTTGGCGAAGTTCAAGCGTCCTCCGGCACACCGGCCAGCCCCACCCGCTCCACCATCGGCCAGTAGCGCGGATCCTGCCGGATCGGATCGAGGCGGGGGTGCACCCGGAGCCACATCAGGCCCGACGCCTTCTCCTTGATGGCGGTCTCCAGCCAAAGAAAGGCGTCCTCGATGTCGCCCAGCGAGGCGTGAAGGGCGCCGATGCCCCACGCCGAGACCACGCGACTGCCTCGCGCCGCGGTGAGTTCCGCCAGGATGCGGCGGGCCTCGGCCTCATCGCCCGCGGCGGCGGCGAGGTGGGCCAGTCCGAACGACGGCCCGGCGATGCCACCCGCCAGGCGCCGACCCTCCTCGTAGGCCGCGCGCGCTTCCTCGAAGTGACCGAGCGCTTCGAGCGCGCGGGCCAGGTCGGTGTGCGCGCCGTCGAAGCGTGGGTCGAGCTCGATCGCCATCCGGTAGTGAAACACCGATTTTTGGTACTGCCGACCGTAGTACAGCGCATCGCCCACCCCCGTCCGGATGATCGACGAGAGCGGGTCAAGCTCGACCGCCTGCATGGCCGCGGCGATCCCCTCATCAATGCGATCAAAGGCACAGAGGCCGCGTGAGAGCATCTCATGTGTAAATGCGCGGCCCGGGTTGAGCTCGACCGCCTGCTGCAGCAGGCGCAGTCCGCCGCGGACATCGCCGGTGGCAGACGCGATGAAGCCAAGCGACGCCCAGGCATCGGCCAGTTCGGGATCGAGTTCTCGCGCCCGGAACGCTGCGGCATAGGCTTCCGCGCCGGCTTCCGCTGGCGATGCCATGCCACGCACGACACGGATGATCTGGCAGTCAGCCAGGGCCGACCACGCCACGGCATTGCCGGGGGCAAGCTCAAGCGCCCGCCTGACATGGCGAAGGGCAACCTCAAGCGCATCCTTCGTGGCGGCAAACATCGAGTGCCGGCTCTTCAGCACCTCGAGGTGGGCCTCGGGGTTGACGACTTGTCGCCGTGCCAAATGGCCCGCCTCCGCCGGCGTGAGCTGCACGGCAATCTCCCGCGCCACCATCGCCGCCACGTCACTCTGCAGCGCCAGGACATCGACGAGGTCGCGATCATAGCGATCGGCCCAGAGGGTCTGGTCGCTCCGCGCCGCGATGAGCTGGACGCTGACGCGCACCCGCGCGCCGACGAGGTGGGCGGAGCCCTCCAGGACGGCGTCGACGTTCAGCTCGCGCGCAATCTCAGGAAGCGTCTTGGTGCTCCCCTTGTACTGCATCGCGGAAGTTCGCGAGATGACGCGCAGCGCCTTGATATGGGCCAGATCGGAGATGATCGCTTCGGTCATCCCGTCGACAAAATATTCCTGGGTCGGATCGCCGGAGGTGTTGCGGAGCGGCAGCACCACGATCGAGCGGATCACCTCCACTGCAGCCGTTGCGGGGCCAGACGCTGTCGCGGCGTCACCCCGCAGTGCTGTGCTGACCACGGCGGCGCTCGCTGGGCGCGCCGAGGGGTCCTTGCTGAGACAGGCCATCACCAGCCGCTCGAGATCGTCCGGCACATCGGCGCGGAGCGACCGCACCGTGGGCGGCGCGTTGCCGAAAATCTCGAACATCAGTGCCTCGGCGCGCTCCTTCACAAAGGGCCGGCGGCCGGTGAGCATCTCGAAGAGCAGCACGCCGAGCGCGTAGATATCGCTGCCCGGAGAATCGGCGTCGCCGGTCAGCTGTTCGGGGGCCATGTACGGCAGGGACCCCAGGATCATCCCGGGGCGGGTGAGCTTTGATCCTGCGTCACCAAGCAGCATCGCGATGCCGAAATCGAGGATCTTCGGTTGGCCGGCCGAGGTCAGCATCACGTTGCCGGGCTTCAGGTCGCGGTGCACGATGTCGTTCTGATGCGCGTTCTGCAGTGCGTCGGCGACCGCGGCCCCGATGCGCCGCACCTCGTCGAGGGGCATCGGGCCGCTGGCGACGCGCGCCTCGAGGGTCCCGCCGGTAACGAGTTCCATCACCAGGAAGGAGGTGCCCTCGTGGGCGTCGAAGTCGAAGACGGTGGCGATGCCGCTGTGCGAGAGTCGGGAGAGGGCCAGCGCCTCTCGCCGGAAGCGCGCCTGCGTGTCGGCGTCGGCGAGGGCGCCGGGCGCAAGCAGCTTGATGGCCACTTCGCGATCGAGGTTGGCGTCGTGGGCGCGCCAGACCTCACCCATGCCGCCGGCACCGAGTCGGTCGAGGAGACGGTAGCGGCCAAGGGTGGTACCGGCGAGGGTCATTGGGTGGTGGCTGAGGGTGGAATCGGTCAAGTCAGGGTCCGGTACACATAATGTAGGTCATTCCGGCGCAATCCGGAGACCGGGCTCAGCGGGCCCCGGCGGTCCCAATACCTCACTCCCAAGGTGCGCTACGAGGCGGAGCTGCGCTACCCGAAACTACGAGCAGGCGGCAGCGCTCAATTGCGACCCGTCCTTAGGTATTTCTTCACAATCGCCTGCCTAGCCATCCATCGGGTGGCCGATATCTTCCCTATATATGGGTCAACTCGACATCACCGCCCCGGCCGGCGACGACCAGCTCCGGCGCATCGCCCGCGCCCTCCTCGACGATGTCGAGGCGCTGGACCGGATGTGCGCCAGCGGCGCCATCGAGCCGGGGCTCTGCCGCATCGGCGCGGAACAGGAAATGTTCCTGGTCCATCCCGACGGACGCCCGGCGCTCCTCGCCGAAGGAGTGCTCCGCGATATCGGCGAGGGATTCACCACCGAGCTGGCCCTCTTCAACATCGAATACAACCTCCAGCCGCTCGCCTTCGAGAACCGCTGCCTCTCCGACATGGAACGCAAGCTGAACGAGGCTCTCGAGCGGGCCCGCAAGGCGGCGCGCGCGCTCGGCGGTGATATCCTGCTGTCCGGCACACTCCCCAGCCTGGAGAAGCAGGACCTGGCGCTCTCCAGCATGACCCCGCTGGCGCGGTACCAGGAATTGAACCGAGTGATGAGCGAACTCTCGGGCGGGAAGTTCCGGACGCAGATCATGGGAATCGAGGAGCTGGCCCTCACCCACGACAATGTCCTGCTCGAGGCCTGCAACACCAGCTTCCAGGTCCACATCCAGATCGGCGCGGCAGACTTCGCGCGCTGCTACAACCTGGCCCAGGTGGTGACGGCCCCTGTTCTCGCCGCCGCCGCCAATTCGCCGCTCCTCCTGCAGCACAAACTCTGGCGGGAGACGCGGGTGGCGATGTTCGAGCAGTCGCTCGACGTGCGCTCCGACCAGCACAAGGCACGCGGGGCACCGCAGCGGGTGTCGTTCGGCGACGACTGGGTGGATCACTCGGTCACGGAGCTTTTCAAGGAAGACATCGCGCGCTTCCGCCTGCTGCTGCGCGCGGACACCGGCGAGTCGTCGCTGGCACAGCTGGAGCGGGGGGAGATACCGAAGCTGCGCGCGCTCGCGCTGCACAACGGGACGATTTATCGCTGGAACCGCGCCTGCTATGGCGTGCTGGACGGCAAACCCAACCTGCGCATTGAGAACCGTGTGCTCCCCTCGGGCCCCACCGTGCTCGACGAGGTGGCCAACGCCGCGTTCTTCTTCGGGCTCATGGTGGAACTCAGCCACGAGTACGGAGATGTTCGGAAGTCGTTCACCTTCCCGCACGTCAAGGCCAATTTCCAGGCGGCGGCGCGCTACGGCCTGCACGCCAACTTCCGCTGGGCCGACGGTGAGACCTATGCCGCCCGCCCCCTCCTGCTGAACGTGCTCCTGCCATACGCCCGTGCCGGCCTGGCACGGCGCGGGATTCCGGCCGGGGACATCGACCGGTACATGGGCGTCCTCGAGGGACGGGTGACCTCGGGCCAGACCGGTGCCCAGTGGACGCTCGACGCCGCCGACCGGCTGGATGGGATGCGCCCGGCGACGGCGCGCTACCTCGCCCTCACCCGCGTCATGCTCCAGCGTCAGCGCTCGGGGGAACCGGTGCACACCTGGGACCCGCCACAGGAGATGAGCGTCGACGAGTGGCGGGACAGCCACCGCGTGGTCGGCCAGTTGATGACCACCGACCTCTTCACGGTGAATCCCGAGGACCTGGTGGACGTCGCCGCGAGCGTCATGCGGTGGCGCCACCTGCGGCACGTGCCGGTGGAGGATGAACAGGGGCGCCTCGTCGGGATGCTATCGCACCGCACCCTGCTCGGGCTCGTCGCCAACGGCCGGGCCAGCGCCGCCGCGCCGGTGCCGGTCCGGGAGGTGATGAAGGCCAATCCGATCACCGCGACCCCGGACATGCCCTGCCTCGATGCCCTCGCGCTGATGCGGGAGCACAAGGTCGGCTGCCTGCCGGTGGTGAAGGACGGGATGCTGGTGGGCGTGGTGAGCGAGCGCGACTTCCTCGACATCGCCTTTCACATTTTCGAACGCTACCTCAAGGGGCCCGCATCGGAGTGACCAGCGCCACGCACCACGCGGCACACGCCGTACGGGAGCGCATCATTGGCCGGGTGGACGGGAGGCAGCCGGGGCCGGTCGTCGTCGTCATCGCCGGCATCCACGGCAACGAGCCGGCCGGCCCCATCGCGGCACGCCGTGTCTTCGAGTCGCTCGCTGGCGGTGCGCTTCCACTCACCGGCACCTTCGTGGCGCTGACCGGCAACCTCGCCGCCTTGCAGCTCGGCCGCCGGTTCGTGGACCGGGACCTCGCCCGGCTGTGGACCGCGGCCGAGGTGACCCGGGCGCGCGGCACCGAACAGCCCTCGTGCGCCGAACAGGCGGAGCTGCGCGGGCTGCTGAAGGCAATCGACGTCCTCACACGGGAATTCCTCGATCGGGACATCCTCCTCGTCGAGCTCCACTCCACCTCCGGCCCCGGCGTCCCCTTCCAGGCCATCAACGACACCCTCCACGACCGCGCCATCGCCTTCGCCAGCCCCATCCCCCTTGTGCTCGGCATCGAGGAATCGATCCGCGGGTCCATGCTCGACTACATGGAGCGCCAGGGTAGGTCGGTGCTGGTCATCGAGGGAGGCCAGCACGAGGCCCCGGAAACGGCGGACAACCTCGAGTCGGCGCTCTGGATGGTGCTGTCGGGGATTCACGCCGTACCGGCGAATTCGGCGGTGGTGGAGGCGAAGGCGCAGCGACTTCGGAAGGCGGCGGAGGGAGCACCGCTCATTGCTGAAATCGCCTATCGGCATAACATCACACCCGACGACCACTTCGAGATGCTGCCGGGCTTTCGGCACTTCCAGCCGATCCGCCGCGGCGAGCTGCTCGCCGAGGATGTGCGCGGACCGGTCCGCGCGCCGATGAGCGGACTGCTGCTGATGCCGAGGTATCAGGGGTTGGGGTCGGACGGATTCTTCATCACGCGGCCGGTGCGGCGGAGCTGGCTCAGCGTGTCGGCCGTGCTGCGGTGGCTGCGGGTGGATCGGGCGCTGACCTGGCTCCCAGGTGTCCAGCGGGACCCGGCCCGGCCGAGGCAGGTGCTCGTCAATCCCAATATCGCACGGTTCCTGGTGGTGCCGATCTTCCATCTCTGCGGCTACCGCCGCCTCGCGCCGCGCGACGGGCGGATCGTGTTCGCGCGGCGGGTTGAGGCGCATTCAACGCGATCGTAATCGCCTCACCCCCTGTCCGCACGAATCGGCGCCCGCGCCGCAATGAGGGTGACGTTGTCGCTGCCGCCGCGATCGAGTGCCATCTCGAGCAGCGTGCGGCAGAGCTGTTCCGACGACTCCATCGCCTCGATCTGATCGGTGATCTCGGCGTCGCTCACGTGCTTGGTGAGCCCGTCCGTGGCGAGCAGAATAACGCAGCCGCGGGGGATCTCGACCCGGCTGACGACCGGTACCGCCTCGTCAGCGCCGATGGCGCTCGACAGGACGTGACTGAGGGGTGAACTGCTGACGCGGTCCGCTGGCAGGATGCCCTGATCGGCCAACCCCTGGGCAAGCGTCTGATCGCGGGTGATCTGGGTCAGCTTCCCCTGCCAGTAGAGGTAGCAGCGGCTGTCGCCCACCTGGGTGACGTACATCCAGGGGAACACCGCGACCGCCAGCGTCAGCGTGGTCGCCATCTTCGCGGCGGGGTCCAGGGCCCGCTTCTTCAGGACGGCCGCGTGCGCCTCGAGCGCCGCATCGGTCAGTGCCTGGTGGAAATCGGCGTCTGACGCGGCGCCGGCGGCGTGGTAGGAGCGCATGGAGGAGGCGACGTATTGCGTGATCGTGGCGAGCGCGAGTCGGCTCGCCTCCCCGCCACCCGACCCGCTGCCCACCCCATCGGCGACGAGCATGTAGGTCGCGATCCGCTCGCCCCGGAGCGGCAGTGACTCCGGATCGGGGAGACTGGTGCCGTGCACCACCACCTGCGGATGCACGGTGCAGAGCATGAAGTGATCCTGGTTCTCCCTCCGAACCCGGCCGATGTGCGTGAGGCCGAACATGTCCAGCTCGGTGTCGGTCGGGCGCACCCACTGCGCATCAGCTGGCATGGATCGCCTCTCGTGCCGGTTCATCCCCGAGCCTGTGCGTCAATCGATCCCGACTCTGCCCTTGGTCGCTGCGATCAGCTTCGGCGAGTCGTATCCGATGCCATCCTTGAAGACGAGCTCCACGTTCTGGATCACCTTCGGATCGGTGCGAAGGTCACCGCCCATCAACACCAGGTCGGCCACCTTTCCCGGTTCGATCGAGCCATAGACGTCGGCGATGCCCAGGATCTTCGCGCCGTTGAGCGAGACGACCTGCACCGCCTGCTCCGGCGTGAACTTCCCTTCGATCAAGATTTCGTATCCGCGCTGGTCGCCCAGGCCGGGCAGGGCACCGCCGTTGCCGGTTGGGTCGACCCCGCTGGCCAGAACACCGCCTGCCTTGTAAAAAGCGAGATCGAAGGCCAGCGCCCGCGCGAACCCCTCCTCGGTGAGCGGCCAGTTGGCGGTGGTGTCGATCTGCTTCCGCTCCGCGACGTACGCGGTGCGGACCTCAGGCGCCATCAGGCTCAGCACCCGCTCGTCGGTGACCGGCCGGTTCTGATAGAAGAGTTCATACACCGCCGGCGTGGTGGTCATCGAGACGCCGCTCTCGATCATGTAGCTGATCAGGGGCGTCGCGATCGGCCCATTTCCCGCCACGGAGCGATCGGTGGCCACGAGCGAATTCGGCGGGCACTTGTCCGGCTCCTTCCCCTCGATGAAATCGGTGGCCGTCATGCCGCCATGCGCCAGGTCGTCGATATGGAGCCCCACCGCCTCGCGGAAGGTGACCGAGCAGAGGTGGCCGGTGGCCCGCATGCCCTGCTTGTGCGCCTCGTCGATGGCGGCCCCCATCGCCTCGCGGCTGATGTTGGTGTAGAACTTGATCCAGGTGGCGCCCTCCTCGGCCCAGTAGGCCACGAACCGTCGCGCCTGCTCGGGTGTCTCCGCCACGGACATGGTCCCGCCGCCCCCGGGCCCGGTCAGGTAGGGAGTGGTCACGTAGATGCGCGGCCCCGGCACCTGACCCTGGTCGATGCGGCGCTTGAGGTTGATGTCCCCATAGGGCGACTGGCTGCCCGTGGTGCGAATCGTGGTGACCCCGGCGCCGAGGTAGAGCCGCGGGCCGGTGTAGCTCATCTGTGCCGAGCGGCCACCGGCGGCCGAGTAGTACATATGGTCGTGCATCCCGATGATGCCGGGGATCAGTGTCTTTCCCTTGCCGTCGATCCTTGCTGCGTTTGCCGGCACCTTCACCTTCTTGGCCGGCCCGACCTGCGTGATCACCCCGTTTTCGAGGACGACCGTCTGGCCCGGCTTTGCCGCGCCGCCGGTACCGTCGATCACCAGGACGTCGGTGATGGCAATGACGGCGCTGTCCACGCTCACGTACGCCTTGGTCGCGGACGAGAGCTGAGGCTGCTGCGCCAGGAGCAGCGCAGGGGAGAGCGCCGCCAGGCCGGACGCCAGGAAGGTCCGAAGCAGGGAAGGGTGGGTCACTGCGCCTCCACGTTGATGGTCATCATCATGCCCGACTGCAGGTGCTCCGCGATGTGGCAGTGCAGCATCCACGGGCCGGGGTTCGACATCTCCACCAGAAGGTCCACCGCGGAACCCGCCGGCACAAGGACCGTGTCTTTCCAGGCCGGATCGTCGCTGGGGACGCCGTTGACGGCCAGGACCAGGAAGCGCTGGCCGTGCAGGTGGATCGGGTGCTGCATCGCGTGGAGCGTCTCGCGGATATTGACCAGCCTGAGGCGGAGCTGGTCTCCCTGCCTGAAACGCCAATCGATGTCGTGGTTCTCCTGGCCGGTGGCGTGGTCCCGCAGGGTCCACTGGGCCTGGGGCCCGATGGTGGCCCAGTTCATCCCCGGCATTGTCCCGGCCCATTCAACCGGGTTGTGATAGATGCTGTCCACCCGCATCAACCGCTCGGTCACGAACGGCAGACCGACCCACCTGGCGCGAAGCTCGAGCACCCGCTCCGGCGGCAGCCCTTGGTTGGCGCGGAGCAGCGCCATCGTCTCGTCGGCCACGAGGCGGTCGGTGACCAGGGCGTTGAAGGATGACAACAGGTCCGGCGTCGCCCGCTGCCCCGACACCGTCACCATACCCAAAGTGTCCACCACCGGGAAGAATCGGCCATTGTAGTGGTCCTGCCCCTGGACGGCATTGACCATCGCCACCCTGCCCGGCGCGTCGAACCGCACCTCGACCACATACCGTTCCGCCGGCCCGATGACCACGCCCTCGGCCCAGCTCTCCCGCACGAAGTTGCTGAGGTCGGACCCCACCACCTTGATGCGGGTGTCGGCACCGAAGGAAAGGTTGAAGGTGCGGGTGTTGGAGGCGTTGGTGAGGAAGAGCCGCACCACCTCGCCGCGGCGCACCGCCAGCCTCCAGTCGGGCTCCCCGTTGACGAGAAGCATGTTGCCGAACCTGCCCATCGCGGCGTGCGTCGGCTCCTCGAGGCCCCAGGGGACCAGGCCGTCGTCTCCCACCAGGAGGTCATCCAGAATCAGGAACTCTTCCCGGTGGACGGGACCCCACGCGTCGGGCCTCGGTGACTGCACGAAGATGTTGCCGTAGAGGCCGAGGTCCTGCTGGACGTCCTCGCGGACATGGGGGTGATACCAGAAGGTCCCGCCGTCGGGGAAGACGAGCTGGTAGGTGAAGCTCTCGCCCGGCTCGACCGCCGGCTGGGAGAGCCCGGGGACGCCGTCGAAGCGTGGATCGAGCCGGAGTCCGTGCCAGTGCACCGTCGTCGGCTGAGGGAGTGCGTTGTGGAACCGGACGGTGACGTGGGCACCCTGCGGCACTCTGAGAAGGGGGCCGGGATACTGCCCGTTGAAGCCGAACATCGTGTAGCTGCGTCCCGCCAGCGTCCGCCGCACCACGCCGGCGGTCAGGTCGAGCGTGTCGCCGTTTGCGAGGGTCACGACCTCGCGCGGCCGGGCCACCGGCGCGTTCGGACTCTCGGTCGGCTTCCACGCGCGCACCGCGGGGCGGAGCCGCATCTCGGAGAGGAGCATCTGCAGGCTGGGGTACATCGGCACGCCGGTCCAGCCGAGCGAATCGGGCTCCATAGTCATGTGATGCGCATGCGCGTCCGCTTCGGTGGGCACGCCGATCGCTCCGAGGAGGAACTCGTAGTTGTCGGCGGGGCGGAGCCGGGTGGCGGCCGATTCGCCGCGGAGTACGAGCGCGCCCTGCCGCGTGGTCGCGTTGGTGTCCGGCTCCGCCGAGATGTGCACCAGGAAGATTTGCAGCGCGAAGGGACCGAGATCGGTGGTGCCCTCCCGCACGGTGCCGAGCCGGATCATCGATGTGAGTGAGGGTGGCATGACCCAGGCGACGTAGCCAGGGGCGGGGCCACTTGGCAGCGGCGGGAGGTCGCGGAGCGAGACACGAAGATCCCAGCGATTGGTGCCGTCGCGGGAGACGTTGACGGTGAACGGACCGGGGATCCAGTCGAGCTCGGCGGTGCCGGTGGCGGCGTAGCTGGCCGCCGGGAGGAGATGGATGCAGTAGAGGTCGTGACTCGCGCTGGGGACCACGCTCACCGGATCGCAGGGGCGCTGGGCGGTGAGGGGCCCAGCGAGGATGAGTGCGGTGAGCGCAAAGGTACACCAGCGAATCAAGCGGCAATCCTCACATTGCGGATGGGCAGACGCGGAGCCACAGTCATGGCCCGGCCGCTCCCAGCACATCCAGCTCGAGGTGCGACGGGTACTGCGCGCTCCGGTAGATGCGGTGCGTCTGGGCCTGAAAGTCGGTGGCCCTGGCCTCGAAGATGTTGGGCACAAAGGTCTGCGGGTTCCGGTCGTGCACCGGGAACCAGGTGCTTTGCACCTGAACCATGATGCGGTGCCCCGGCCGGAAGGTGTAGGCCTGCTGGTGCAGGTCCACACTGAACGGGGTTACGGTGTTGGCGGGAATCGGCCGCGGGTTGTCCCACCCCTTGTAGTAGCGCCCGCGCATGATCTCGCCGACCACCATCAACTCGTATCCGCCCATCCTTGGCCGGTCCACGATCGAATCGGGATAGACATCGATGAGCTTGACGACCCAGTCGGCGTCGGTGCCTGTGGTGGAGGCGAAGAGCCTGGCCGCGATCGAGCCGGCCACCGTGACCTCCTCGGTGAGCGGCTCCGTCTGCCAGACCAGCACATCGGGCCGGCTGTCCACGAAGCGCTGGTCCTCGGTCATCCAGTAGTCCCAGTCGGACCCGCGCGGGTCATAGGTCCACTCGATCGGCCGGTGCCGGTAGGGAACCGGGCGCGCCGGGTCGCTCACATACTGGTCGAAGCCGCTGGTGGCCACGGGTGGGTCGAACGAGAGTTTGCCCCCGTCGTGGAAGTAGAGCTGCTTCGGCGCGGAGGTCGGCGCCGGCCAGGCGTCGAAGGTGCGCCACTGCTGGGCCCCCGCGTCGAACACCCGCGCCTCGGCGAAGTTTCCGTCCCCCTTGTCCTTGAGCCAGTAGGCGAACCACGGCGCCTCAATGGTGCGGCGGTAGGTCTCGCCGGTGGCGCTGCCGAAGCGGATGGCGCCGAGGGAGTCGCCGGACTCGAGGAACCACTCGCCATGGTACCAGGGGCCGATGACGAGAAAGTTCCGGTGCGCGGAGTCGTTGGTCTCCATCGCCGCATAGACGTTGGGCGTGCCGTAGATGTCCTCCTGGTCCCACCAGCCGCCCACGTTCAGCGTCGGGACCGGGGCGCTCGTGAGCCGCGCCGGAATCGACCGCGCGCTCCACACCGTGTCATAGGACGGGTGCGTGGCAAAGTTCCGCCAGGTGGGCCAGGCGTCGGCGCCCACCGCAGCGCTCAACGCCGAGAGGGTCGGGAAGGAGAGATACCAGTCGTAGGTATCGTACCGCCCGGGGGTGGGCGGGATGCTCTGGTCGGAGCTGGCTTCCATGTCCCAGGCGTACTCCAGGCCGTAGCTCAGCCGGAAGGCGCCCTGGTGGAAAAAGTCGTCGCCCATCCAGGCGTCGCCCATCGTGGCCTGGGGGCTCAGCGCCTTGATGGCGGGGTGGGGCTCGAAGGCGGTGGCGTTGGTGGTCCACCCCGGATACGAGATGCCGAGTTGGCCGACGCGGCGGTTGTTGTTGGGCACATTAGCGAGCAGCCACTCGACGGTATCCCAGGTGTCGGTGGCCTCGTCGATGCACCTGTCGCCACGGACCAGGCAGGCGGGCCGGCTCATCACGAAAGTGCCACCGGACTGGAAGCGGCCCCGAATGTCCTGGAAGACGAAGATGTAGCCTTCCTGGATCAGTTCCTGGAAGCCGTAGCCGATCTTGCTGGTACCGCCCCAGCCGGCGGTGCCGTAGGGGGTGCGGCTCAGGATGAAGGGGAGCGCCTCGCTCGTGCGCTTGGGCGTGAGAATGACGGTGAAGAGCTCGACGCCGTCCCGCATCGGGATGCGGACCTCTTGGCGGTCGAATTGCCGAGAGAGATCCTCGGTTCCGGCGGGAGGGGCCGTTTCGAGATTGCAGGAAACACAGAGGGTGGCCAGGGCCAGCCACCGGGTCGTGGTCATGAGGCGATGTGTCATGTCGTTCACTGCTTCGCCCTCTCCTTGAGTTCCGTGAACCAGTTCTCCACGTATACCACCTCGCCGGGGGTGTTCTCCGGTTCCTTGATCATGATGAAGCGGCGATCGTCGGGTGCCACGTCGTATTGCTGACGGTTGCGGGCCGACGCGTAGCCATCGACGGAAAAGAGCGCCCGGGGGACGCCGAGAGTGAGCGTCGGTCCTGGCACCACGGGGACGACCATCAGCTGGTCGCCGCTCTTGTAGAAGAGCTCTCGGCCGCTGTGCGCCCATCGCGGCTCAGAGCCGCCGTCGCGCGACACCAGCCGGCTGGTTGTCATGCCGGGGAAGGGGGTGACATAGACGTCCCGGCCACCAGCTGTGATCGATGTATACGCCAGCCAGCGACCGTCCGGCGAGATGGCGGCCTGGTTGCTCTGGGTCTCCTTCACGAGGAGCGGCACGAGTGCCGTGTCGCCGGTCAGGCGCCGACCGTAGATATGCCCAATGCCGCCGATCTCGTCCGCGCGGACCAGGAGCCACTGGCCGTCCCGTGACACTTCCGCCTCCCACAGCCCGAAGGCATGGTGTAGAAACCGTTCGGGTGGGGCGCTCCCGTCCACGCGCATCCGGTAGACGTCGAGCTCATCCATCGAGCTCCCGTTGGCGGCATTGCCAGTGTTGCTGACGTAGTAGATCGACCGGCCGTCGGGCGTCCAGGAGGGGCGCCAGCTGACGGTCCCGTCGCGCGTCATCTGTTGCCTCGTCCCGTCGGCACGCCACACCCAGAGCTGGGTGGTTCCGTCGCGGATACTGACGGCGAGCGCCTTCCCGTCCGGCGAGAGCGCGGGGTAGGCGAACGCCCCCGTCCAACTCGCATCGAGGGACTGCGCGCTGCCATCGCGCGCGACCCAGACCAGGGAGGACTGTGCCTTGGCGCCGGTTTCGACGGAGTAGAGCGCCTCTCCCGATGGGGAAAAGGCAAGCGTTGCCGGCGTCACTCCCTCGAGCACGGGCACCGCCCCCGTCGTGAGTGCCAGTCGCTTCGCATCGAATCCCGCCGCGAAGAGCCCGCCCGCCCGGTCGGTATAAAGCAGATGGCCGGTGGGGGAATGCCAGGCGCCGGCGGCGTCCGCCACGAGAAGGCGGGCGCTGTCGGCCGCGAAGTCGAACACATAGACCGACGAGCCGTTGGCGCAGTTGCCGGGGCAGCCGGTAAAGAGCACGCCGCGGCTCCCCGCCACGGGCGCGACGACCGGAAGGGTGAGGCGCTGGTTGGAGCTGTCGGCAAGGACGACGGTGCTCGTCCCTCCGTTGGCGGGCAGTCGTCGGAGTTCGCTCCGACTGCCTTCGAACACGATCGTCCCGTCGTCCAGCCAGGCCGCCGTGGGATAGATGACGTTCGCGCTGTCCGAGAGTGTCAGCGAACCGCCCCCTCCCACCGGGACCTTCTTGAGCTTGCCATCGGTGGTGATATAGCCGATCCACTTGCCGTCCGGCGAGAAAAACGGTGAGAGCCCACCCTGCGTGCCGGACATCGGCGTCGGATCGCGCTGGCCGCGGAGTTTCTGCATGAGTCGGTGCGTCCCGTCGATCGAATCGCTGAAGACGATGCTGGACCCGTCGGGCGCGATGGTGGCCTGGGTATAGAAGCGATCGATGCTGGGTGAGAGGATCGCTCCGGCCGCGTGCTGCCACAGCACCACCCGCTGGCGGCTCGTCTCGGCGGTCGGCGCTGGACGCAGCCAGCCCCAGAGTGCAAGCGCTGCCGTGCCCGTGAGAAGGCCAATGGTGAGCAGGCGGGGCAACGGGGCAGTGGGGCCGAGAGGCCGCGACTGACCACTCGCGTGCACTCCTGCCATTGATGCAAACGCGGGGTTCCCCAAGGCATCGGCGAACTCCTTGGCGGTGGCGAACCGGTCGGCGGGGAGCTTCTCCAGCGCCTTACCGACAGCGTCCGCGACATTCTGCGGGACGGCCTTCCGAAGCCTCGTGACTGGCGCGGCTTCCTCGGTCACGATCTTCATGATGATCTGCTGTGCCGAGGCGCCCACGTGCGGCGGGTTGCCGGTGAGCATCTCGTAGAGCACACTGCCCAGCGAGTAGATATCAGAGCGCGCCGTGATCAGCTTCTCGGCGGTGGCCTGCTCGGGGCTCATGTAATGCGGCGTGCCAAGGCTCATGCCGGTTTCGGTCATGCGGCCGCCGGCCGCGGCGCTCAGCGCCAGCGCAATCCCGAAGTCGGCCACCATCGGGCGGCCGTCGTGGAGCAGGATGTTCTCCGGTTTGATGTCCCGGTGGATGACACCGTGGCGGTGGGCGTAGTCCAGCGCGTCGGCTACCGCCACCGTGATCCCGACCGCCTCGTCGATGCCCAGCTGCGTCTCGCGATCGAGCTTGGTGCGGAGCGTCTCGCCGTCGATGAACGGCATCACGTAGTAGAGGAAACCGTCGGCGGTGCCGGAGTCGAACAGCGGCAGGATGTGCGGATGGCTCAGCGACGCCGTGGTCTTGATCTCCACCACAAACCGCTCGGCGCCGATGACGGCGGCCAGCTCCGGCTTCAGCACCTTCAGCGCCACCTTGCGGTCGTGCTTCAGGTCCTCGGCGAGGTAGACGGTGGCCATGCCCCCCTGCCCGAGCTCCCGCTCGATGCGGTAGCGGTCGGCAAGAGCGGCAACCAGGCGGGGAAGTGGATCAGTCAATGGGTTCTCTCCGGATCGCTGCTCGACCCGTGGCTGAAGCCACGGCTCGGCTGGTGTCGCTTAAGCGACGTGGATTCTGGCAATTCGTGTAGCCACAAGCATCCGTGAAGGTCATACTCACTCTGTCCGCCAGTTCCGCGGATTGCTCTGACGGAGAGGGCGGCCCACGCGTCGCTTTAGCGACACCAGCCGAGCCGTCGCTTTAGCGACGATCTCCCTCACTCCGCCTTCTCCGCCGCCAGCGCCGTCCGCAACTCGGTGATGAAGTTCTCCACGATGACCAGGTCTCCCGACTTGTCGCCCATGCCCTGGGTGTTGATCAGGAACCGACGGCCATCGCGCGAGAGCTCGAACATCCGGTCATTGAAGTTCCATTCGAACGCGGTGCCGACCGGCGCGCGCAGCACGACACGATGCGCGGCCAGCGCCGGCCCTTGCGCCATGTCCGCCACGTGGAACGCGTCTCCGCCATCCGATCGATAGAAGAGCTCCCTGCCGTCGCCGCTCCAGAGCGGATCGGTGCCGCCGCCCTGTGACATCTGCCACTTTCCCTGGTCCACATCGGGGAAGGGCCGAACGAAGATTTCCCGGTCACCGGTCTCACTCGACACGTACGCCAGCCAGCGCCCATCAGGTGACAGGCTCGGTTGCAGCTCGTCATAGCTCTCGGCTAGGAGCGGCTGTGGCGTGGTGTCGCTGCCGCTCTTCATCACCATGATGTCACGCGATGGCGGGCCAGCGACGGCCGCCACCAGCCACGCGCCGTCGGCGGACCAGCGGGCGTCGAGCACGTTCCGGCCTGGGTCCGCGACCAGTTCTTCCGACCCGACACCGTCCGCGCGGCGACGCCAGAGGCTCGTGCGGCCGTCACGGCGTGAGTTGTAGCTGACATACCTCCCATCGGCACTCCAGGCAGGCGCCCAGTTGCCATCTCCGCCGAAGGTGAGCCGCGAGAGCGGGCCTGCGTCCATCTGCTTGACCCAGATGTCGATGCGGCCGGTCCCCGCATCTGACGTCGCGATGCCGATGGCGAGCCGGCTGCCGTCGGGCGAGAGGGCGTACGCCTCCAGTTCGGGGTCGTGCCAGGCGGTATCCACCGGCGTCATGGCGCCGGAGCGGTCCACCCACATCATCGTTTCGTTGGAGTTGATGCCGGGGAGCGTGTAGGCGAGCGTGCCGCCGGCGATGGACAGGTCGCTGTCGTTCCCGCGCACGGAGAGATTGCCGAAGAGTGGCACGGGGCGGCCGCGCAGGGCGAGTTTGTCCGGATCGAAGGGCACGGCCAGCAGCGTTCCCTCGGGCGCCACGTACACGAGTGCCTCTGCCTCGGCGACGTAGGAGCCCAGCACGCCCTGCAATGTGTTCGTGATGCGCCCGGTCTGCAGCTCCACGACATGCAGCTTGTACTGCCCATCTTCACCCGCATCCTCCCCCACCAGGGCGCCGCGCCCGCCGGGGAAGATATTCAGCCATCCGTGGCGCCCCCCTTTGCCGGGCGCGGGGAGGGCCACGACATCCTCGATCGGTCCCCCGCCAGCCGGCACGCGCCGGATCGTGTCGCCAGTGCCGATGAAGTACACGTACCCGCCGGGTCCCCAGGCCGGGTTGCTCCGGAACCCGGAGTCCACCAGTGTCAGCGGCGGCCCGCCCCGCAGCGACGCGACCCGGATTGTGGCCGGGTTGAGCATCATGAAGGCGACCTGTGAACCGTCCCAGGACACCGCGGGGCGTGTCGCGACCCCCTGCGTCCCCGGGATGGGACGCGACGCCAGGCTGCCGAGAGGCCGAACAAAGAGCTGTCGATCCTGTCCAGCGACCTGGCCCACATACACCAGTTCCCGGCCGTCCGGCGTCAGTGCAAGGCGGCCCGGTTCATCGGCACCGAAGTATGCCAGGGGTGCCGTGCTGTCGAGCGCAACAGGGTAGCGCCCCACGGGTCCGGTGGGCTGGGGCCGGCGTGCGGCCCAGACGGCCGCCGCCGTGGCGACGACCGCCAACGCCGAGGCTGCAATCGCGATCATGCGCCAGCGCCCCGATGCTGCCGGGGCCGCCGCGGCCATGCCGACGGTACCGCCCGCCATCGTGAAGTTCGGATTCTTCAGCGCGTCCCCGAACTCCTTTGCCGAGCCGAACCGGTCCGCCGGCAGCTTTTCCAGCGACTTGGCCACGGCGGCCGCCACATTGTGCGGCACCGACTTCCGGAGCTCCGTGACAGGCCGCGCCGTGTCGGTCACGATCTTCATGATGATCTGCTGCGCGGACCCGCCGAGGTGCGGGGGCTGGCCGGCCAGCATCTCGTAGCAGACGCTGCCGAGGGAGTAGACGTCGCTCCGGGCGGTGATCTCCTTCTCGGCGGTGGCCTGCTCCGGGCTCATGTAGTGCGGCGTGCCGAGCGACATGCCAGTCTCAGTCATCCGGCCGCCGGCCGCGGCGCTCAGCGCCAGGGCGATGCCGAAGTCGGCCACCATCGGGCGGCCGTCGTGGAGCAGAATGTTCTCCGGCTTGATGTCGCGGTGGATTACGCCGTTGCGGTGGGCGTAGTCCAGGGCGTCGGCCACGGCAGTGGTAATGCCAACCGCCTCGTCGATGCCCAGCTGGGTTTCGCGGTCGAGCTTGGTACCGGAGCGTCTCACCGTCGATGAACGGCATCACGTAGTAGAGGAATCCGTCGGCGGTGCCGGAGTCGAACAGCGGCAGGATGTGTGGGTGCTGGAGTGCCGCTGTGGTGGTGATTTCCTGCACGAAGCGGTCGGCGCCGAGGACCGCCGCCAGCTCCGGCTTGAGGACCTTGAGCGCCACGCGGCGTTTGTGCTTCAGGTCCTCGGCGAGGAACACGGTGGCCATGCCGCCCTGGCCGAGTTCCCGCTCGAGTAGATAGCGGTCGGCGAGGGCGGCGGACAGGCGGGTCATGGGGTCCGTCATGGTTTCACCCTGGTCTTCAGCTCTTCGAGCCAGTTTTCGATGACGATCAGGGGCGCGACGACTTCGGCCTCCTGCTCGATGGTCCGCGCCATGATGAACCGGCCATCCGGTGCGACGTCCCACGGGGCGTAGTAGTCGGCGTTGAGCTTCGCCAGCGCATCGGAGAGCCGGAAGAGCACCCGCGGCTCGCCGACCTGGAGGGTGGGACTGGCCGTCACCCGCACGGCCATCATCCTCTGATCCGCACCCAGGTAGAACAGCTCCCCGCCGTCGCGGGACCAGACTGGTGCCATGCCGCCCCCGTTCGAGACCTGCACCTTCATGCTGCTCGTATTCGGAAACGGACGGATGAAGACCTCGATGCGTCCGGTCTCGTCCGAGTGGTAGGCCAGCCACTTGCCGTCGGGGGAGAGAGCGATGGCCATCTCATCGAAGGGAGTGACGACCAGCGGAACCGGAACGGTGTCGCCGCGGTGAATGCCGTAGATGTCACGACCGCCCGCGGACGCCGAGGAGGCCCCCTTCCGGTACACGATCCACTGGCCGTCGGGGGAGACCACCCCCTCGTCCAGCCCCCCGGCCAACAGCAGCGAGTCCTGGCCGGTGCCGTCCGCACGGCGCTGGAAGAGACCGGCGGAGGACACGAAGGTCACCGCGTCCCCGCGCTGGGTCCACCGGGGCCGGTTCTCCGACACCTCGCCGTAGGTGACGCGTGCGAGCGGGCCGCGTGGAAGCGGCTTGACCCAGATATCGTCGCCGGCCGGTGTGTTGAGGCCGATGGCCAGCCTGGTGCCGTCGGGGGAGAGCCGCCAGCCATAGTTGCCGGCGAACTGGGTGAGGCGAAAGGTCCACCCGGAGTCCACCGGGGTCTCGCGGCCATTCCGGTCCACCCAGACCATCGTGAACTCCCGGAGTTGCCCGATGGTCTCGCTCCGCATGACGACGGTGCCTCCGGGCGACACGGTCAGGTAGGCACCCAGCCGTCCTCCGGCGCCCACGCTGTCGAGCACCGCGACCGGAGCTCCCTTGGGCTGCAGCGTCTTGAGATCGAAGGGCACCGCGAGGACCGTCTGGTCGGCTCGCAGGACGTACACGAGGTGACCGCTGTCGACATAGTACCCGATGCCCGCCCCCGCGACGACCTGGTGCGCGGAATCGCGCTTCAGGTCGAGTACCATCAGGTCGCCCCGGTCACAGGGGGCGTAACAGGCCTGGAAGAGTACACCGCGCGCATCCGGCAGGGGTGCCAGCGCAGAGATGACCAGCGAGTCCCTGGACCAGACCGGTACGGGCTCGGCCCCGCCGTTCCCGGACAGGCGGGCGATGCTCCGCACGTCATCGGCGACATAGAGAATCGTGCCGTCCGACAGCCAGGCGACGCCGCCGGGAATGGTGCCGGCGTGATCGACCAGTGGGACGACGGCCCCACCGGCAATGGGCACCTTTCGGAGCCGGCCCGCCTGGACGAAGGCGACCCACTTGCCGTCCGGTGAGATGGCGGCGGAGGAGGCACCTTCCGTCCCCGCCAGTCGGGTCGCGTAGAGCTGGTCCCGCTCCTTGACCCAGAGGTGCGCGCTGCCAGGCCCGACCGCAGACGAACCGAGAAAGACAATGTGCGACCCGTCGGGCGCGACGACCGCAAAACCAAGGGGATCGGGGGCCTGGTCTGGCGGCAGGAAGAGGCCGTAGCGCGTCACGAGCTGCGGAGGCGCGGGCCGCGTGAGCGCCCATGCGGCGACCATCGTCACCACGGCGAGGGCCGCACCGAGCGCGAGGGTCAGGCCGCGTCGGCTGGCGGACGCGGGTGCGCGCACCACATCGGCCATCGAGGCGGTCGTGAAGTGGGTGTCCTTCAATGCGTCAGCGAAGGCCCTGGCCGAATCGAACCGGTCGGCGGGCAGCTTCTCCAGCGACTTGGCTACCGCGGCCGCCACATTTGTGGGCACCGACTTCCGGATCTTGGTGACCGGCGCCGCCTCCTCGGTCACGATCTTCATGATGATCTGTTGCGCCGAGGCGCCGGTGTGCGGCGGGTTCCCGGTGAGCATCTCATACAGGACGCTGCCCAGCGAATAGACGTCGCTCCGGGCGGTGATTTCCTTTTCGGCCGTCGCCTGCTCCGGGCTCATGTAGTGCGGGGTGCCAAGACTCATGCCAGTCTCGGTCATCCGCCCGCCGGCGGCGGCGCTCAGCGCCAGCGCGATGCCGAAGTCGGCCACCATCGGGCGGCCGTCGTGCAGCAGGATGTTCTCGGGCTTGATGTCGCGGTGGATGACGCCGTGCCGGTGCGCGTAATCCAGCGCATCGGCCACGGCAGTGGTAATGCCAACCGCCTCGTCGATACCGAGCTGCGTCTCCCTGTCGAGCTTGCTGCGCAACGTTTCGCCGTCGATGAACGGCATCACGTAGTAGAGGAAGCTGTCCGCTTCCCCACTGTCAAAGAGCGGTAGGATATGCGGATGCTGCAGCGCCGCCGTGGTCTTGATTTCCACCACGAACCGTTCGGCGCCGATGACGGCGGCCAGCTCCGGCTTCAGCACCTTCAGCGCCACCTTGCGGTCGTGCTTGATGTCCTCGGCCAAATACACGGTGGCCATGCCCCCCTGGCCCAGCTCCCGCTCGATGCGGTAGCGGTCGGCAAGGGCGGCGGAAAGGCGGGACAGTGGGTCAGTCAATGGGTTCTCTCCGGATCGCTGCTCGACCCGTGGCTGAAGCCACGGCTCGGCTGGTGTCGCTTAAGCGACGTGGATTCTGGCAATTCGTGTAGCCAAAAGCATCCGTGAAGGTCATACTCACTCTGTCCGCCAGTTCCGCGGATTGCTCTGACAGAGAGGGCGGCCCACGCGTCGCTTTAGCGACACCAGCCGAGCGCCGGCTTCAGCCGGCGATCACTATTTCCTCCCCTTCATCTCATCGAACCAGTTGAAGACCATCACCAGTTCGCCGTCTTCATTTGCCGCCTGGTTCACCATCAGGAAGAGGCCATCGCGGCTCACGTCGTAGGCCTGATGGAAGTTGTCCGTGGCCGCATTGGGGATGACGAAGAGGACGCGCGGGGGCCGTGCGCTGAAGGTGGCACCCAGTGTGACCTCCGCGGCCATCATCTCACCAGCGCGCGTGCGATAGTACAACTCCTTGCCCGAGGTGGCCCAGCGCGGCTCCTCCCCCCCGTGCAACGAGACCTGGGTGCGGCCGGCCCCCGGATCATCGATACGCCTGACGAAGATTTCGCTCCGTCCCGACTCATTGGAGCCGTACGCGAACCACCGGCCATCGGGCGACACGGCGGGGGCGAACTCGTCACCCGGCCCGGATACCAGGACGCGCTGCGTGGTGTCGCCTTCGGAGATGAGCACGATGTCGCGCCCCCCCGTCGTGCTGCCGAGTCGGGCCAGGAACTGCCTCCCGTCCGGTGTCCAGTCAACTTCCTCGACACTCCGGCTGGTCTTGAGCAAGAGCTCGGCCTCGGCGCTGCCGTCGGCGCGCTGAATCCAGCCCTGGCGTGCTCCCCCGACTTGTGCCGCAATGAACGCCAAACGGCGCCCGTCGGGGGCCCAAGTCGGCCGGCTGGCGCCACCGGTCGTGAATGTCAATCGTGAGAGGGGACCACCGGGGAGCCGCTTGACCCAGATCTGCTCGCCATCGCTTCCCAGCACGGCGATGGCAAGCTGCGAATTGTCATGCGACAGGGCAACGTCACTGAACTGGCCGCGCCATGCGCTGTCGACCGGAGTCAGCTTTCCGGTGCGATCGACCCAGACCACCTGCGCGGATCCTGCGCCGCCGCCCGACATATAGGAGAGGGTGCCGTTGTCGCTGATGCTGAACTGTGCCGATCCGCTGCTGGCATCGACCTGGACCTTCTCGACGATTGCGATCGGGGCTCCGAGCAGCTTCCCCGTGGACGCATCCAATGCGACACTCATCAACGAACCGGTGCTGGTGGCGTACACGACGTGGCCGGTCGGGACATACCGGCCGTACAGTGCCTGGACGACCGGAGTGACCTCACCGGTTGCGAGCTCCAGCACAGCCAGCTCGGCATCGGCAATGGAGCTGTGCCAGAGCTGGATCAGAAGGCGCTTGCCGCCAGGGAGGGCCTGTGCCCAGTCGTGCTCCGTGACCCCGCGGGCCGAATCAAGCCTGCTCACTGCCTCGACCACCCCGCCGCCCTCGGGCACCCGGCCAACGACGGACTTCGCGGTGGTGAAGTAGATGAAACCGGATGCGTCCCAGTCGCCTCCCCACGGAATGGCGGAATCCCGGACCACGGTGAGGGACGGGCCGCCGTTGATGGACACCACGCGGAGGTCGCCCGGATTGCCGGTGAAGAACCCGACTGACTGGCCGTCTGGCGAGAAGAAGGGGGCGAACGCCCCGCTGGTACCGGGCAGAGGCCGCCCGGAGAGAGAGTTCAGATCCCGGACCCAGAGCTGGTCTCCACTCAAGCTGTCGGCACCGACATAGACCAGGCGGGACCCGTCTCGCGACAAGGCAAAGCGGCGTGTGGGCGAGGAGCGGATCTTTTCGCCAGTCGGAAACGAGACCGACACACGAACGGTCGGTTGGACCGGCTCGTGCCCCCAGGCCCACACGCCGAACGCCAGCGCGGCGACGGCCAGGGTCCCGGTGCCCATGGCTATCCGCCGCCACAGGCCGGTGTGAACTACGCCGGCGTGCGAGAGGTGGGCGGTGGTGCGCGCCGAGGTGGCTCCCGAGAGCGCCGCCGCAAACTCCGCCGCGGTCGCGTACCGGTCGGCCGGGAGCTTTTCGAGCCCCGTAAGCACCGCCGCCTCGATGTACGGTGGAATACTTTTTCGGTGCACCGTCATCGCGTGGGGCGAGTCGGTCATTACCTTGGCGATGATGGCCTGCACCGTCGGCCCGGTGAACGGTGGCTCCCCCATCAGCATCTCGTACAGCACGCAGGCGAGCGCGTAGACGTCGCTCGAGGCGTGGATCTCCCGCTCGCCCATCGCCTGTTCGGGACTCATGTAGTGGGGCGTGCCGAGGGACATGCCGGTCTCGGTCATCCGGGAGCCGCCCTCGGTGCGGCTTGCCGCCAGCGCAATGCCGAAGTCCGCCACCACCACATGCCCGTCGTGCAGCATGATGTTGTCGGGCTTGATGTCGCGGTGAATCACGCCTTGCCGGTGGGCGTAGTCGAGCGCGTCGGCTGTTTCGCGCGCGATCCGCACCGCCTCGTCCACCGGGAGTTGCTTGTCCCGGTCGAGGCGGGCCCGGAGCGACTCCCCCTCGATGTACGGCATGACGTAGTACACCAGCCCCTCGGCCTCGCCGGAGTCGTGCAGCGGGAGGATGTGCGGGTGATGCAGGTTGGCGGTGGTCTTGATTTCCTGCAGGAACCGGTCGCCGCCGATGACGGCCGCCAGCTCGGGGCGCAGCACCTTGAGCGCCACCTTGCGGTCGTGCTTGATGTCCTGTGCCAGGTAGACGGTGGCCATGCCGCCGGCACCGAGTTCCCGCTCGATGCGGTACTTGTCGGCTAAGGCAGTGCCAAGACGGGAAAGCGGGTCAGTCACTTTGGGGTTCCTTCGAGTCGTTCGAGCTCCGTGCGCCAGTTGAAGATCACGTTGAGCTGGCGGGTGCTCAGCCCCCCGAACGACGACACCATCAGGAATCGCTTGCCGTCGGGGTGCACGTCGTAGCCGCGGTGATAGATGCTCTGCAGCAGGCCGGGCACCGCAAAGAGGACCTGGGGGGTGCCATGCTCGAACTGTGTTCCGGTATTCACCGGCACGGCGAGCATTTCGCCGCGTGAGGTCCGGAAGAAGAGTTCCGTGCCGTCGCGCCGCCAGAGCGGCTCGATGCCCCCTCCGACCGAGATCGCGAAGCGGGCGGAATCGACGCTGGGGAAGGGCCGGACATAGACCTCCGGAGCACCCGACTCCTCCGACACGTAGGCGATCCAGCGGCCGTTGGGTGAGAGGACCATGGCGTAATGGTCGAATTGCGACTGGATCAGGGTCCGGGGGACGGTGTCCACGCCGTTCTCGACCACCAGCAGCCGCCGGCTGCCGACGCCGGCCCCTTCCGACCGGAGCACGGCGTACCGACCGGCCTGGTCGAGCCAGATCTCATCCAGCTGGGTACTTCCGGGCGAGGCCGGGCGGGTGCTGTCGCTGCCATCGGCGCGGCGCTCCCATGCGGTGCGGCGGCCGTTGCGGGTGGCGAGGAAGACCACCTTGCGGCCGTCGGGGGTCCACACTGGGCGGTCGGCACCGGTCACATTGAACGAGACCTTGCTGTAGGTCCCGGTCCGGAGCTGCTTCACCCAGATTTCGGGTCCGCCCGTCTCGGTCGTGGACACCGCAATCTGGGATCCGTCTGGCGAGAGCGCGAGGTTCTGGATCAGGCCTCGCATGGTGGTATCCACCGGTGTCGTGGTGCCGGTCCGGTCCACCCAGACGAGGCGGTCGCCGCCCAGCGCAGCTTCCTGGTAGAGCAGCGTGCCGCGCTCGGAGACCGCGAACTGGACGGTGCCGTTGGACGCGTCGGTCGCGACGCCCTGGAGCACGGGAACCGGCGTGCCGACCAGGGTGCCCTTGTCGGGATCGAACCGCGCGACGAGGACCCGGCTGTCCGAGGTCCCGATGGCGAGGAAGCCCGATGGCAGAAACCGGGCATACGATCCCGGGGCGAGGTCGGTAGCGGCGCCCGTCTCCAGGTTGACGATGCCGACGTGATTTGCGCCGATGGAGCCCTTCCACAGCATCACGAGGGCGAATTTGCTTCCGGGCAGCACATCGGGGAAGTCGAGTTCCTTGGTGCCGTCGGCGGTGTCCGGAGTGGAAATCTGGGTGACAATACCGCCGGTGGACGCGACCCGGGAGAGGCCTCGCATGTCGTTGGTAAAGTAGATATTCCCGTCGTCGCCCCAGTCGCCACCGCCGTAATTGGCCACCGAGTCGTTGACCACCACGCGGGCCACGCCGCCGGCCGCAGGGATCACCTTGAGCATCGTGCGCCCGCCCGCCCCGGTGAAGAAGCCGATGGACTCGCCGTCCGGCGAAAAGAACGGGCCGAACGCGCCCTTGGTGTCAGGTAGCGGACGGGCGTCCGGCTGATCGAGCTCCCTGACCCAGAGCTGCTGGTCGACGCCATCCGATCCGACAAAGGCGACGCGCCGGCCGGACGGAGCAATGGCGATCCGCACGTTGCCGATGGACTGCACGGCCGCGCTGTCGCCGAAGGCCAGCGCCGCCCGCACGACCTCGTTCGGACCCACGCTCCCGGGGTTGGTCTTCCGGTTGCCGATCAGGAAACCGGCCACCAACGTGACGAGCGCGAGCGCGCCGGCCACGAACCAGCTACGGCGCTTGGCAGCAACCGCCGGCTGGGCGCCGGGGCGGAGCGTGGTGGTGTTCGGGTCGGCGAGGGCGGTCGCAAATTCGGCGGCGGTGGCGAAGCGGTCGGCGGGAAGTTTTTCGAGCGCCGTGAACACCGCCGCCTCAACGCCGGGGGGAATCGTCTTCCGCTGCCCGGCGAGGGTGCGCGGATCCTCCGTCATGACCCGCGCAATGATGGCCTGCGCCGTCGGGCCGGTGAAGGGCGGCTCGCCCACCAGCATCTCGTAGGCGACGCATCCGAGCGCATACACGTCGCTCCGCGCCGTGATCTCGCGGTCGCCCATCGCCTGCTCGGGGCTCATGTAGTGCGGCGTGCCGAGCGACATGCCGGTTTCGGTCATGCGGGTGCCGCCGGCCTTGCTGGCGGCGAGGGCAATGCCGAAATCGGCGACGAGGGCGGAGCCGTCGTGCAGCAGGATGTTTTCGGGCTTGATGTCGCGGTGGATGACGCCGTGGCGGTGGGCGTAGTCGAGCGCCGCCGCCACCTCGGTCGTGATGCGCACCGCGTCGGCCACCGGCAACTGCTTCTCCCGGCTGATGCGGTCGCGGACCGTCTCCCCTTCGACGAAGGGCATCACATAGAAGAGGAAGCTGTCCGCCTCGCCGCTGTCGAAGAGGGGGAGAATGTGCGGATGCTGCAGATTGGCGGTGGTCTTGATTTCGCTCAGGAACCGCTCGGCGCCGATCACCGCCGCCAGTTCGGGCCGCAGGACCTTGACCGCCACCTGACGGTCGTGCTTCAGGTCGGCGGCGAGGTAGACCGTGGCCATGCCGCCGGCGCCGAGTTCTCGCTCGATGCGGTACTTGTCGGCGAGTGCCGCGGAGAGGCGGGATAGCGGGTCGGTCACTATGTGTTCTCCGGATCGCTGCTCGATCAGTGGCAAAAGCCACTGCTCGGCTGATGTCGCTAAAGCGACGTGGATTCTGTCATTCCGTGTGGTGACACCATTCATTGAGAACCGGACGGTTCTAACCGCCAGCTCGAAGCGTCCCTCAGGCGTAGAGGGTAGCCCACGCGTCGCTTTAGCGACACTGGCCGAGCGCCGGCTTCAGCCGGCGATCGCGCGCTACTTCTTCCCCATCTTCGCCTTCAGCTCCGTGAACCAGTTTTCCACGAACACCAACTGACCGGTGGGTCCGGTCGAGGTCTCCGGAAGCACCCGAAGCATCACGAACGACTGATCGTCCCGGGTCACGTCGTACGCCCGGTAGCTGGGAGCCTTCAGGTAAGTGGAATCGGCGAAGAGGACGCGTTCCGCGCCGATGGTCAGGGTGGGGGGTGAGGTGGTGACCGGGATCGACACCATCTGCCCCGTTAACGAGCGGTAGAACAGCTCGCGGCCCGAGTGAGCCCAGAGCGGCTCCCCACCCCCCGCCACCGACACCTGTCGGCGCCCCGCCGCGGAGTCGGGAAAGGCGCGGATGTAGATCTCGTCGCGGCCCGACTCGTCCGACTGGTAGGCAAGCCACTTTCCGTCCGGAGACATCGTCGGGGCCCGCTCGTCATACTTGGAAGACGCCACCACCGGGAAGCCCGCAGAATCGACCCCCGGCCGGATGGCGTAGATGTCCCGGCTCGGCAGCGTGATCCGGTACGCCAGCCACGAATCGTCGCCCGACCAGGCGGCCTCGGCGATGGTGCGGGTCGAGGTGACGACGGTGTCCACCGAGCCACCGCCGTCCGCCCGGCGCCGAAGCACGGCGCTCGCCTGGCCCTCCTCGGTGATGTAGCTGAGTGACTGCCCGTCCCGCATCCAGATCGGCCGGTACTTGATGGCGTTGTCGAAGGTGACCCGGCTGAGCGGCCCGCGGTCGAGGTCCTTGATCCAGATGTCGCCCACCGGATCGCCGTGAATCGTCACGGCCAGCCGGGTCGCATCCGGTGAAAGGCTCAATCCTCCATTGAAGCCCGGGGTGTACGACCAGGCGGGGTCGATATCGGTCTCCTTCCCGGTCCGGGAGACCCGGACGGGGCGGACCGGTCGCTGTGTCGGCTGGGCGTTCCCCGACCGGTACATCAGCGTACCCTCGGCGGAAATCGCAGCATTGGCGGTGCCCAGCTGTCCGATCGCGATCCCCTCCAGGACGGGCAGCTCGGGACCGGTGATGGCGAGCTTGTCGGCGTCGAACGGCACCACGACTGCTGCGCCATTCGGCCGCAGGACGAGCAGGGCCCCGAGGTCGAGATACCACGCCTGAAGCCCCTGGACCAGGCGAATGCTCCGGTCCCGCTTCGGGTCGCGCGCCACGATCCAGTTGTCATTGGCGCGCGTCGGACCGTGCCAGTCGGTGTAGATGATGCCGCGCCCCCCGGGCAGGGCCGCCGGCGCGATATGGGCCAGCGTTCCCGGCGAGCTGTCGGCGGCCGAGACCGGCTCGGCTGGCCCCCCGGTCTCCGGGACCCGGTAGAGGATGCCGCGTCCCGCGTGCAGGCCCGCGGCATAGACGTATCCGTCGCTGGCCCACGCAATCCCGCCGCCGCCAAGGCCAGGGAGGGAGTCGAGCAATGTGACCGAACTGGAACCGTCGACGGCCAAGGCCCGGATCGCGCCGGTGCCGCCCTCGCGCAGGGCGACGTGGCGTCCGTCGGGGGAGAAGCTCGGTGTGAAGGAGTTGTCCGTCCCCGGCAGCATCCGGCCGGTGAGCTGGTCCCGCTCCTGGATCATCACCCCCGCTTCGCTGCGCGAGGGACCGCCTGGGTAGGCGAACCGGCCCCCGTCGGGTGCGATCGCGACCTCCAGCCCCCCGAAGTTGTAATAACTGGCGTCGGCGGGGAAGCTGATCGTGTAGCGGTGCGTCGGTGCCTCAACCGCCGGCGATCGCAACACCCAGGTTGCGGTGAGTGCGACGAGCAGCAGCACCGCCACTCCCCAGCCTATCAGCATCGTCCGGCGGTCGGCACCGGTGTCGTGCCCCACCGCCGCATAGGTGGTCGTGCCGCGGAAGCCGGCGTCTTCCAGCGCCTCGGCAAAGGCCTTGGCGCTCTCGAACCGATCGGCGGGCAGCTTCTCGATGGCCTGCGCCACGGCGGCCGCCACGTTGGGCGGCACCGATTTCCGCAGCCTGGTGACCGGGGCGGCCTCCTCGGTCACGATCTTCATGATGATCTGCTGCGCCGACGCGCCGACGTGGGGCGGATTACCAGTGAGCATCTCGTAGAGCACGCTGCCGAGCGAGTAGACATCACTCCGGGCCGTGATCTCCTTCTCCGCGGTGGCCTGCTCCGGGCTCATGTAGTGCGGCGTGCCGAGGCTCATGCCGGTCTCGGTCATCCGGCCGCCGGCCGCGGCGCTCAGCGCCAGCGCGATGCCGAAGTCGGCCACCATCGGGCGGCCGTCGCGCAGCAGGATGTTCTCCGGCTTGATGTCACGGTGGATCACGCCGTGCCGGTGGGCGTAGTCGAGTGCGTCGGCTACGGCGGTGGTGATCGAGACGGCTTCGTCGATGCCGAGCTGGGTCTCGCGGTCGAGCTTGGAACGCAGCGTTTCACCGTCGATGAACGGCATCACGTAGTAGAGGAAACCGTCGGCGGTGCCGGAGTCGAACAGCGGCAGGATGTGCGGATGGCTCAGCGACGCCGTGGTCTTGATCTCCACCACAAACCGCTCGGCGCCGATGACGGCGGCCAGCTCCGGCTTCAGCACCTTCAGCGCCACCTTGCGGTCGTGCTTCAGGTCCTCGGCGAGGTAGACGGTGGCCATGCCCCCCTGCCCGAGCTCCCGCTCGATGCGGTAGCGGTCGGCCAGCGCGTCCGCGAGCCGGCTCACTTCTTCTCCATCTTCGCGCGGAGTTCCGTAAGCCAATTGTCCACCACCACCAGCTGCCCGGCGCCCGGTGCCTGGTTGACGGCCGCGAGGCGGACCATCAGGAATCGCGTGTCATTCGGCGTAAGAGCATACAGCGGCACAATGGATGAGCCGATCAAGCCTCCGCCGAGCGGAAAGATCCGTCGAGGTGCCTCGGAGGCAAAGGTCGCCCCCGGTGTAATCGGCGCCACCATCATGTCGCCCGAGGGCGCCTCGAAGAAGAGCTCGCGCCCGCTGTGCGACCAGAGCGCACTCGAACCACCGGCCGTGGAAATCTGCCACCGGCCGCCGGCGGTGTTCGGAAAGGGCCGGACAAAGATTTCGCTGCGCCCCGATTCGTTGGATGCGTAGGCCAGCCATTTCCCATCCGGGGAAAGCGCCGCGCCTTCCTCGGCAAAGCGATCGGTGAGGAGCGGGATGGGCACGGTATCTCGCCCCGGGCGAACCGCATAGATGTCACGATTGCCGCTGTCGCCTATCATGCGGTAGACCAGCCACTGCCCGTCGTCGGAGAACGACGCTTCAGCGATCGACCGGCCGGGGTGGCGCCAGACCAGTTGCGCGGCCGCGCTTCCGTCCGCCTTCTTCTTCCAGACGGCCTCACGCCCGGTGTCCCCGACGGCGATGTAGGTGACGAATTGTCCGTCTGGTGTCCATCGGGGACGATTGGCGGCTTGGGTCTCGAATGTGAGGCGGGTCAGCGGGCCAGAGGGCAGTGCCTTGATCCAGATGTCCGGTGCCGCATTCCCGACCACGTCGACGGCGATCCGGGAACCGTTCGGGGAGAGACTGAGGGAGAGGTTGGCGCCGGGGTTGTAGGTCAGCGGCGGGTCCAGTGGCGTGATCCCGCCATCCCGGCTGACCCACACGATTTCCGCAACACCACCGCCGATGGAGGCGAGGCCGGGCACGTAGGCCAGCGTTCCCGAGGGAGAAATGGCGATGTCGGCGGAGCCGAAGGGCTTCGTCATGACCCCCTCGAAGAGTGGCACCGCCGGCCCCGTTAGCGTGAGCTTGTCCTGGTCGAACGGTGCGGCGAGCACCGCGCCGTCGGCACGCAGGTAAATCAAGAAGCCAGGCGCCACGTACCGGGCCAGCAAACCCTTGGTCAGGATGTGCCGCTCGCGGGTCGTGAAATCGAAGGCGACGATTTCGAAATCGGTCGGGTCCGAGTTTCGGCGTGAGCGGTAGAGCAGTCCCCTGCCGTTGGGCAACGCGGACGGCCATGCATGCCCGGTCTCGTTTGCCGCGGAGTCCAGCGGGATGTACAGCTCTGGCGTCCCGCCATCGGCCTGGATCCGGCTGAGCCCGCCCGGCGAGTCGAAATAGATCCACCCCCCCGGTCCCCACGCCCCCCCGCCTCCTGACCCACTGCCAGGGCTGGCCAGAGTGATCGGCGGGCCGCCGGTCACCGGGATCACCTTCAACTGGACGTTGAGGGTGGAGGAAAAGCCGATCCGCTGGCCGTCAGGGGAGAAGAACGGGCTCGAGGCGCCGAGGGTCCCGGGCAATGGAGTCGCGTCGAGCCGATCGCGTTCCCGAATCCAGAGCTGGTCGCCGCCGTCGCCCGGCCCAACGTACACGATACGACTCCCATCTGGGGAGATGGCGAGGTTGACCCCGAGCACACCCTGCCGCATCGCCTGGTCGGGAGGGAGCCCCATGCTGTAGCGAATAACCGGCGGCACGGGCTTCGGCCGGAGCCATCCCCAGGCGGCGAGGGCGGCGAGCACCACAACCGCGGCGCCGAGCGCGTTGATGACCCGGCGCACCCGCGCGCGGCCGCCGAGCGACCCGGCACTCGCGGCGGTCACAACCGTGGATCGCGAGGCAAAACTCGGGTCCGCCAATGCAGCGGCAAACTCGGCTGCCGTCGCGAATCGATCGGCTGGCAGCTTCTCGAGCGCCGTCAGCACCGCCGCCTCCACCTGCGGCGGAATCGTGTGCCGCTGGCTGGTCATCGAGCGGGGGCTTTCCGTGACGACCCGCGCCACGATGGCCTGCGCGGTGCTCCCGGTGAACGGTGGGTCGCCGGTGAGCATTTCGTAGAGCACACAGCCCAGCGCATAGACATCGGAGCGCGCATTGATCTCGCGCTCGCCCATCGCCTGCTCGGGACTCATGTAGTGCGGCGTGCCGAGACTCATGCCGGTCTCGGTCATGCGCGTGCCGGCCGTGCTTACCGCCAGCGCGATACCGAAGTCGGCCACCAGCGCCGAGCCGTCGTGCAGCAGGATGTTCTCGGGCTTGATGTCGCGATGAATGACGTTGTGGCGGTGGGCGTAGTCGAGTGCACCCGCCACTTCCGTCGCGATGCGCACCGCGTCGTTCACCGGCAGCTGCTTCTCGCGGTTCATTCGATCGCGGAGGGATTCCCCCTCCACGTACGGCATCACATAGTAGAGCAGCCCCTCGGCGTCACCCGAATCGATCAGCCCGAGGATGTGCGGATGCTGGAGGTTGGCGGTGGTCTTGATTTCGCTCAGGAACCGGTCGGCGCCGATGACCGCGCCCAGTTCGGGGCGCAGCACCTTGATGGCCACCTTGCGATCATGCTTGATGTCCTGCGCCAGGTAGACCGTGGCCATCCCACCTTGCCCGAGCTCACCTTCGAGCCGGTACTTATCGACCAGGGCGGAAGAGAGGCGGGACGGCGGGTCAGTCATCAAGTCCTCCCAATTCACGTGTTGTCATTGCGAGGCCACGGAGTGGCCGAAGCAATCTCGTGCCAGTCCGAGATTGCTTCGTCGGCCCCTGTCGGGGCCTCCTCGCAATGACAGAAGAACTCCCATCCAGCACGCGTCGCTTTAGCGACACCAGCCGAGCGCCGGCTTTAGCCGGCGGCAAGGGGCAAACCTGAGAATACATATCCCCATAGATTGCCCCCCAATTCAAGTGAGTGCAAGGGGCCAAGTTGCGGAGTTTCAAGCCCTTGCGCCAGATTGAGAGGTTGTCACCCCGCTGCCACGTCCGCCCGGAGTCCTGAATGCCCAGAATCACCCATCTCGGCCTGCTTTCTCTCCTCCTCGCGACCCCCCTCTCGGCCCAGATTCCGACCGCCGAATACGCTGCCCGCCGGGATACCGTGGCGGCGCATCTGGGTGACGGGGTCCTGTTGTCGTTCGGGGCAGGGGAGTCGATGACCGACGAGGCCGATTTCCACCAGCTCCCCGCCTTCGAGTACCTCACCGGTTACGAGCGGGTCAACGCCGTCTTCGTGATGGCGGTCCGGGGCGGCAAGGTGACCTACCAGATGCTCTTCGAGCCGCCGATCGACCCCCGCCGCGCCCTCTATGACGGCTTCGCCCCCGATTCCGCCGACCTGGAGCGCCGCACCGGCCTCGGTCTCCGGAACCGGGACCAGCTCCGGGATGTGATGGATGCCCTGGCCAGCCGCGGCACGCTCTGGACCGTGACCGACGCCCACAGCCGCGACTACCGCTCCAGCGATTCGCTCAGCGCCGAGCGGTACTTCGTGCAGCGCTTCTGGGCCGCGCACCCAAACGTGACGGTGCGGAGCGCCGACGCTCTGCTCGACTCGCTGATGGTGGTAAAGAGTCCGGCGGAAATCGCCCTGCTGCGGAAGGCGGTCGACATCTCGGTCATGGGCGAGCTCGCCGCGATGAAGGCGGTCCGTCCCGGCGTCAATGAGGGCCAGATTCACGCCCTCACCGACTACACCTTTCGAATGGCCGGGGCCTCCGGCCCCTCGTTCCGCGCCATCATCGGCTCCGGCCCCAACTCCACCAGCTATCACTACCGCGCCAACGACCGCCTGATGCAGGCGGGCGAGGTAGTCGTGATGGACATGGGCGCCCTGTACGGCGGCTACGCCGGCGATGTGACGCGGACCATTCCGGTGAACGGGAAGTTCAGCGCCGACCAGGCCGCCGTCTACGCCATCGTCCGCTCGGCGCAGCAGGCCGCCGCCGACGTGGCGCGGCCCGGCGTTCCGGTCAGCGATGGTGACAAGGCCATTCGGGCCATCATGGCCACCGAACTCGCCAGGCTCGGCCTCACCGAAGGGCCCGATGCCACCTTCGATCCACCGTGGGCGGACGCCGCGCGCTGCGAGCGGGTGCCGGTGGTCTGCTCCCAGGCCTTCCTGTATATGGCACACGGCCCGGGGCACGGGATCGGCCTCGAGGTGCACGACGCCGGCGGGTACTCCTATTCGCCCACCGGCAGCTTCCAGCTGAACGAGGTGTTCACCATCGAGCCGGGGGTGTACATCAGCACCGCGCTCCTCGACATGCTGGCCGACACGCCGAAGAACCGTACCTTCATTGCGAAGGTGCGGCCGATGGTGGAGCGGTACAATCACATCGGGATTCGGATCGAGGACGACTACGTGGTGACGGCAACGGGGCTGGAGTGGCTGTCGCAGGCACCGCGGGAACTCATGGAGATTGAAGCGGTGATGGAGGCCGCCGCGAAGGAGCGTCGCGGCGGGAAATGACACCGTGCGGGGTCAGGGGCGGGTGGCCGGTGCCAGCCAGCTCTGCCGGAACTTCTGCATCGCCTCGGTCACCGGCATCCCCGCCTCTTCGTAGGTGACGACCTCAAGGCGGTTGTCGGCGGGCATCGCCACGTGTGCCATGCTCTGCCGGCCGCGTCCGAGGAAGCTCACGGGGACGACGTCGCCCGGCGTGTGCGCCGCCTTGATGGCCT
This sequence comes from uncultured Gemmatimonadales bacterium, assembly GCA_963705985.1. Classification (GTDB taxonomy): domain Bacteria; phylum Gemmatimonadota; class Gemmatimonadetes; order Gemmatimonadales; family GWC2-71-9; genus SPDF01. The sequence continues at coordinate 469,446 of CAVPLK010000004.1, forward strand.
GGAAGACGCTGTCGGAGGTGAGCGGCTGACCATCCAGGGTCAGGATGACGTCGCCCCGATCGAGTCCCGCCTCGTACATCGGCGACCCGATCAATGTCGGCCCGTCGATGCGCCCGCCTTTGGCGTCGATGTCGAGCCGCACCGGACCGAACCAGGCCTTGTCCGGGCTCCGGGGCCGGAGGAGGAGTCCCGCCTGCGCGAGCAGCGCCACCAGGTCCGGCACCTCGCGTCCGGTGATGTACTTCGCAAAGAACTGGTCGGCGAACTCCTGGTTGCCGGCGTACTGGACCAGCGTCTCCTGCAGGTTCTGCATGGTGTACGGCACCTCGGTCTGGCCGTACTTGGTCCACATCCTCCGCATATAGCCGTCGAGCGGCTTCCCGAACTCCTTCCGCAGTGACAGGTCGAGCGCCAGTCCGACCACCGATCCCCAGGTGTAGTACGAGATGAAGGTGTTGTCTTCGTTGGTCGGGTCGACCGAGGTGGCGGCGTCCACGAAGGGCGCCTGCTCGCTCATCCCGACCGGGCTCGCGAACTGCCGGCCGGGATCGTTGATGACGGCGTTGATATTGCCCGCGAGGCCGTGCGCGTACTCGGTTAGCGACGTGACCCCGGCCCGGCGCACGAAGAGCGGCCCGTAGTAGCTGGTAAACCCCTCCGCAAACCAGAGCTCCCCCGACATGTTGGCGCGGGTGAAATCGAACGGCTCCAGCGACCTCGGGCGGATCCGCTCGACGTTCCAGGAGTGGAAGAACTCATGCGACGCGGTGGTCAGGAGCCGCTTCTCGTTGTTCTGGAGTGGAAGGGACGAGGTGATGACGGTGGAATTGCGGTGCTCCATGCCGTCGCCCGAGGCCCAGGGGAGGTAGTCGGCAATGAAGGTGTAGTTCCGCACGTCGTATTGCGGCGTCGTCCCGAAGACGGCGATCTCCTGCTCGACCACCTTCTGCAGCATGCCGACGTAGGCGTCCAGCTCGGCGTCTGTCCCGGTATGGTGGAGCACCAGCCGCACGGGATAGTTCCCCGAGGGCGACGTCACGCGCCACTCGCGCACCGCATGGTTGCTGAGTTCCACCGGGCTGTCCATGAAGTACTGGAGGTTGGGCGCGGTGTAGCGGTAGGCGTTGTCAGTCGGGTAGAGCTGGGTCGCCACCTTCCAGCGGGAATCGGGCGGCACCCGGAACGACACCGCCATCGGCCACGATTCGAGTCCCCGAATCCAGACGAAGGAGGCGGGCATGTTGAGGTGGGCGTGGGTGTCGTCCACCTGCGAATACGTCCCGTCGGCCCAGTCGGCATAGAGCGTGTAGGTGAAGCGGACGGTGCCGCTGTGCCCCGCCACCGACCAGGTCGTGGGGTCGGTGCGCGTGACGGCGAGGGCGTTGCCCCCGCCGTCGGTGGCCGTCACGGCGTAGACGTTCTTGGCGAACTCGTGGGTGGCGTAGCGACCAGGAGAGGAGCGGCTCATCTGGAAGAGCACCGGCCGGCGCGGGAGCCCCGAGGCGCTCAGGGTGATTTGCGCCTCGTGGTGCACGGCGTTGGGAAACGACACCTCGTATTTCAACTCCTGCGCCGCCACGGGAATCGTGGCCAGCAGGCAGCAGGGCGGCAAGAGGCGCAGTGCGCCGCGCGCCGGACACGCTCACCGCCACGAGACCGGTACGACCTCGGGCTTGGTGGCCATGATCGCCGCGCCCGCCTCGAGCTCCGCCGCGATCCGGTCGCGGATGGCGCGGAGTTCCCGGAAGCCGACCAGCTGCTTCGCGTCCTCGTCCCAGAGGGTGAGGCGGAGCGTCGTCAGGCTCTTCCAGAGGGTGAGCCTGGTGACCTGCTGCAGTTCGGGGTGGTTATCGTAGGCCCGCTGCAGTTGATAGTTCGGGATCCGGCTGGCGATGTGGTGGATGTGGTGCAGGCCGATGTTGGCGGTGCACCACTGCAGGAACTTCGGCATGGTCAGGTGCGACGCCCCCTCGAGCCCGGCGGCGAAGTAGTTCCACGCCTCGCGGTAGCGCCAGTAGGTGTCTTCGTACTGATGCTGTACGTAGAAGAGGTAGACGCCGATGGAGCCGGCGATGAGGGTGATCGGCAGCTGCACCATCAGGAACTGCTTCAGCCCCAGCGTCCACCACATCAGCGCGATGACGCCGGCCAGTGCCACGTTGGTCAGCTGCACCCCCACCTGTTCGCGTTTCCAGCCCTTGGGAATGTCGAGGGGGAGGCGGTGCTTCAGGACGAACTGCCAGGTGGGGCCGACGATGAGGAGCACCGCCGGGTGGCGGTAGAGCCGGTACATGAACCGCTTCAGGCGCGGGCGGCTCAGGTATTCGCGCACGGTCAGGGTGTCGATGTCGCCCAGGCCGCGAACGTCGAGGTTGCCGCTGGTGGCGTGATGGATGGCGTGGGTGCGGCGCCAGTAGGCGTAGGGCACCAGCGTGAAGACGCCGAGCACGCCACCAACCAGGTTGTTCATCTTCTGGGAGCGGAAGAAGGCGCCGTGTCCGCAGTCGTGCTGCAGCATGAACAGCCGCACCACCATCATGGCGGCCGGGACGGCGATGATCAGCGTGAGCCAGTAGCCGACGCTCAGGCTCCAGACGGCGGCGAGCCAGAAAATAGCCAGCAGGAAGGCGGTCGAGGCCAGCTGGAATCCGCTCTTCCACGCCACCGGTTGACGGTAGGGGGCGAGCATGGCATTCCAGTCAATGGACTTCTCGGTCGTCTCGGACACCGGAGTGGCCGATGGCGGCAGTTCGGTCATGGTATTCCCTCATGGGGCCCGGGGGTGGGCCGATCGGAAATATACCGCAATGGCCCCGTTTCGGCGCTCGATCCGTGGCTAAAGCCACGGCTCGGCTGGTGTCGCTAAAGCGACGGGGATTCCACCCTCGCTCGCGCTTCCGCGCTCCCCATTGCGATTGTCGGATGCCGCCGTTTTTCTGGGCGGTCACATCGTGCGTGGATGCGGGACCGTCTCTATGTACATATGGTTTGGACCACACGAGATCGACAGCCGCTCATCAATGCGCCAGTCGCGGAGTTTCTGGCCACCTATCTGCCGATGATCGTCCGGCAGGAGCGTGGCAGCCTTCTCGAGATCGGGATCGTGTCGAGCCACGTCCACTTGCTCACCCGCATCCATCCCTCGACGAACATCCCCCGTCTCCTTCAGCGAATGAAGGGGGGGACGGCCGTCGGTGCCACCGTGGTGCGAGATCGGTCGCTGGCTCCGCTTCGGTGGGCCAAGGGGTACAGCATCAGCAGTGTGAGTGCGCGCGCGCTCGATCAGGTGGGGGCATATGTGCGGGACCAGCATCTCCGTCATCCGACAGAGGCGATTGACGGGTGGCCGCCGCGCGACCCGTGGCTAAAGCCACGGCTCGGCTGATGTCGCTGAAGCGACGTGGCTTCTCCCCTCACTCGCAGGGAACAGACTCGGCGCACGCGAAGCGACCCTGGCCGCTCACCCCAGAGGCTGCCCCGACCATTTCAGCAGCCTAGGGTCGCTGCTCGACCCGTGGCGCGGGACGCCGGCTGGAGCCGGCGCTCGGCTGATGTCGCCGAAGCGACGTGGATTCTCCCTTCGCTCGCGGAGAACAGCTCAAGTCCCGGGTCGGTCTGGCTGCTGTCAACGTGAGATGCGCCTGACGATTTCAGACAGCCCACGCGTCGCTGCTCGACCCGTGGCTAAAGCCACGGCGCGGCTGATGTCACTAAAGTGACGTGGATTCTACCTTCGCTCGCGGCGAACAGCTCAAGTACCCGGTCGGTCTGGCGGCTGTCAACGTGCGATGCGCCTGACGATTTCAGACAGCCCACGCGTCGCTGCTCGACCCGTGGCTAAAGCCACGGCTCGGCTGATGTCACTAAAGTGACGTGGATTCTACCTTCGCTCGCGGAGAACAGCTCAAGTACCCGGTCGGTCTGGCGGCTGTCAACGTGCGATGCGCCTGACGATTTCAGACAGCCCACGCGTCGCTGCTCGACCCGTGGCTAAAGCCACGGCTCGGCTGATGTCACTAAAGTGACGTGGATTCTACCTTCGCTCGCGGAGAACAGCTCAAGTACCCGGTCGGTCTGGCGGCTGTCAACGTGCGATGCGCCTGACGATTTCAGACAGCCCACGCGTCGCTTTAGCGACACTGGCCGAGCCGCCGCTTCAGCGGCGGACTCGCGCGCGCTCGCTTCCTCGCGCAACGGCCCCTACTTCAACACCTCCGCAAAGTTCGGCACGATGTAGATGTCGGTCCGGCGGTCGAAGACCCGGGCCGTGACCCGGAGTCCGTCGCTGGAGAACCGGTAGTAGGCCTGGGACCAGGGCGCGGTGCCCAGCCGGACCGGGGTGCCGCCGGTGTCCGGCACACGATACCAGGCCTGCGTCCAGTCCGATTCCTGCACCCCGAGCACGACGGTGCCGTCATCCAGCCAGGCGATATCCGCGAGATCCTCCGGGCCGAACTGCGCCAGCAGCGTGACGCTGCCATCGACGAGGGAGATGCGATGGAAGACCAGCCGGTCGCCGGTCTGATCGAAGCCGGTCGACGCGAACGCCCGCCCATCCGGCGAGGGATCGATGCGAATGATGTTGCCGACCTCGACCGGGAGCTCAAAAGTACTGTCCGGCAGGCCCGGAATCCCGATGCGCCGAAAGCTCTCGCGCGTTGGGGTGATGACCAGTCCTCCCCCCTGCGTGGCTTCGAAGTTGAAGAAATCGTTGCTTCCGAGCGCGCCCGCCGGCTCGGAGCGTCCGGACTCCAGCGCCACGCGCGAGAGCGTCACGCTGTCGGCGCCTCGGCGGGTGGCGAGCAGGATGGCCTTGCTGTCGTGGGTCGGATCGAAATCCCTCAGCTGCACCGGTGGGCCGATCGGCTGTTCCGGTCCGCTGTCGAACGGCATGACCGAAAACTGCCTCCGGTCGTCCCCGCCCGGGGCGCCCCGGTTGAGAATCACCTGGGTGCCATCCGGGGTGATCGTGCCGCCGATCAGGCCGGTCGAGGCGGCAAGGCGGCGCCGCTCGAACCGCATGTCGGTTGCCTTGGCCCGCCGGAGCGCCCAGACGGAAAACTCCGCCGGACCTGACGCATAGGCCAGCACCCCCGTTCGGCTGAGCCCCGCCCCCGGGTAGCCGCTGACCGGCAGCTGGCGGGCCAGGGTATCCGGGTCGGGGGCGATCCGCCCCCGGCTGCTCACCCGGTACCGGAGGAGATCCACCTCACCGGTCACTCCCGCACGCGGCACCTGGACAAGGATGGCGCGCCCGTCGGGGGTCCAGTCCGGCGGGTACGCCCCGCGCTCGAAGCGAAGGGTGTCGAGCGGCGTGCCGTCGCGGGCCGTCACGATGGCCGCGAGGACCCGACCCGTGCGGACGAACATCAGTACCCGGGATCCCTCCGGCGACATGCTGGCCGAGAGGCCTGTCTGGGCGTCCGAACGAACCGACAGACTGTCGTGCGCCACGCCGTCGGCGATTGTCACCCAGCGGACCCACCCGATCGAGTCGCCGACGTCCGGGGATCGGGAAACCAACGCGGTGTCACTGGCGAAGCTGGGCCCTCCGTCGCAGCATCCGAGATGGCGAGGCGCCCCTCCCAGTGCCGGCACGCTGTAGACGCCCCAGGTCTCCCCGCCAATCGTTCCCGAGAACACCAGGAACCGGGCGTCCGCGGACCAGCCGATCCTCCAGACGCCCGTGGCCCCACGGAGCACTGTCGCTGTCCCCGCCCCCCCGACATCCTGGACCACGATGTCCAGGGTGCAGCGTCCTTCCCCGTCACACTGCCGGGTGCTGTAGGCGATCCGCTGGCCGTCCGGCGACAGGGCGGGCGTCTCGGCGGTGCCGGTGAAGGTGACCTGTACCCGCTCGAGTGGCACCACGGGCGCGGCGCCGCGACTGCGGAACGCAAACCACCCCAAAGCCGCCAGCGCGACGATCCCGACCGACACTGCTGCGGGCATCCAGCGTCGCGATGGCGCCGCCGGCTGCCACCCCGTGATCGGCCGCGTCTGCGTCGGCGTCATCCCGCCGCTCGGCGTGGCCAGCGGCTCCAGGTTGTTTAGCAATTCCTCGGCGGTCTGCCACCGGTCGGCGGCCCGCTTGGCCAGGCAGCGCATGATCACCGCCTCGAGCGCCGGCGGACAGCTGGGGCGGTGCCGGGAGAGGGGATCGGGGGTCTGGGTGACGTGCGCGGCGAGGATCTGCTGCGAGGTCATCCCGGTGAACGGTGGCCGGCCGCTCAGCAGTTCGTACGCCATCGCCCCGACGGCGTAGATGTCCACCCGGTGGTCGAGGTTCGGGTCGGCGGCCGCCTGCTCCGGCGCCATGTAGCTCGGCGTGCCGAGCGCCACGCCGGCGGTGGTGAGCTGCTGGCGGCCGGTGGCCTCGCTCACCGCCTTGGCCACGCCGAAGTCGGTCACCAGCGCGTGCCGGCCGGAAATCATGACGTTGTCGGGCTTGATGTCGCGGTGGACCACCTTCTGGCTGTGGGCGTACGCCAGCGCGTCCACCACCTCCACCAGGATCTTGACGGCGTCGTGTACCGGCAGTTCCCCGACACGCGCGAGCCGGTCGCGCAGCGACTCGCCGTCCACGTACGGCATGACGAAGTAGAGGAAGCCGCCGGCCTCGCCGGAATCGTGCAGCGGGAGGATGTGGGGGTGCTGCAGGCGGGCCGCGACCTGGATCTCGCGGAAGAACCGATCACTGCCCAGCGTGGCGGCGAGCTCGGGCCGCAGCACCTTGAGCGCCACCTGGCGGCCGTGTCGCAGGTCTTCGGCCAGGTACACCGTGGCCATGCCACCCGCGCCGATTTCCCGCTCGATGCGGTACTTCTCGGCGAGGGCGGCGGTGAGGCGGGTGAGGGTGTCGCTCATCCGGGCGGGGGCGATAGGACCATCTCCCAAGCTACGGACAACAAGAGGGGGGCGCCAGACGGCGCCCCCCTCTCGTGCTCGATCCGTGGATAAAGCCCCGGCTCGGCTGGTGTCGCTAAAGCGACGTGGTTTCTACCCTCGCTCGCACTTCGCCGCCCTCGCGGACTCGTGCCCGGAGCTTACCGCCGCCCACCCCCGCGAAACCCGCCGCCACCACCGTATCCGCGGTTGAAATTCCCGCTGCTCGCCGCCCGCGTGTCACCGGCGCCGGTGGAGTTGGCCCAGCCGTTGGCCTGCTGGCGCTGGGCATCGCTCATGCTGGCCTGCTGCCACCCGCCGCCCGCCGAGGGCTGCTGCCACCCACTCGGCGTGCTCTTGTACACGTTGCCGTTGTCTTCCGCGTAGACGTTGTTCCCGGCGTGCGCCACGTAGTTGCCGTCCGACCCCATGGCGCCGACCGACTCGGTCCTGCCGGTGTTCGGGTTGTACACCGCCCCCTTGGTGGCGGACACCTGCTGGCCGGTGTAGGCGTTGCCTGTGGTGCCGTGGACTCCTGCGGCTGCCGCGCCGGTCTGGTTGTTGTATGCGGCACCCGCGCTCCGCGAGGTGTAGTTCCCGGTGTAGGCGTTCGCCGCCGTATTGCGCCCGGCGGCAGTGGACGTGCCAGTCATCGAGTTGTATGACTGCTCCGTCTGGTGCGCATACCCGTTGCCGGTCCAGGCGTTGTACCCGCCCGAGGTGCGGCTCACCGCGCTGGTGGCGCCGTACTGGTGGTAGACGTTACCGGTGGTGCCGGCCCACCCGCCGGGACCGTAGTAGGCCGCGCCCCCGTAGCGGACCGTACGCATAGCCGTGGTACGGGGAATAGGGGCCGTAGTACGGCATCGGCGCGTAGCCGTAGTGCCAGGTGGAGGCGCCGATGGCCCAGCCCATCGCGAATCCGTAGGCCCAGCCGCTGTACGGCGTGTAGATCATCGTGGCGCCATAGCCGTATGTCATCGGCGGTGGATAGTACACGGTGCCCACATACGCGGGATACACGTAGCCGGTGCCGTAGACCACCGTCCCGTACGGTGAGATGACCGCGCCGTAGTAGCCGGGCGTATATCCCACATACACCACGGTCGTCGTGGCGCCGTACACCTTCACAGACGTGACGTAGTAGATCGGCGAACTGGGCGGAATCGAGTAGATCGCCGCGGGCACGGAGGTGGCCACGGTCCAGGGGCCGTTCGCCGAGGTCGCCGTGAACCAGATACCGCCCTGCAGCGCATACCACGAGGTGCCGCTCACCATGATCACCGGCGTGCCGGTGTTGACCACGTACTGGAGCGGCGTGTCGGGGATGGCCTGGAGCTGCGGCGTCCCGCCGTCGTAGGCCGGCTGGTCGAGGTGCGCCGAGTCGCGGTAGACGGTGGCCGTCTGCGGCACCTGGTTCTCGATCACGGCCTCCTGGGCCTGCGGTGTGCCCGGCACCGAGGCGAGCACGTTCTCCATCGGACTGTCATACGGGATCTGCGCAAACTCGCCCGGGAGGGAATCGGAGGGCACGAAGGCCCAGGGGCCCTGGCTGGACGGCGCGCTGAACCAGCGGCCCGAGATCAGGACGTACGCCGTCTGGGTGTTGACCTCCTCGAAGACGTCCATGTTGGTGTTGGTGACGTAGAGGAGGCTGGTCCCCGGAATGGCCTCGTAGTTGGGCGGCCCGTCAGTCACGATCAATTCGGTGGGAGAAGTTGCGACGTAGATGGCCGGCGGCGTCGTGTTCTTGAGCGTCGGCTTGGCGGTGGAATCGGAGGCGGCGCCGGTCAGCATGTCCACCTGTCCCGCCTTGGCGGCGGCCTGCGCCGCGGTCTGCACCGCGGACGGGACCTTCGTCGCCACGGTCCACGGCCCGGCGAGCACGGTCGCGGTCATGAACCCGTCGTACACATGCAGCCAGTAGGCGTCGTTGTTGTCGCGGGCCAGGAAGGCGGTGGTGTTCACCACCCGCATGACTGGCTGTCCTGTCACGGCCACGTACTTTGGCGCTCCGGCGATGGTGATCAGGATGCTGGGCTGGGAGGAAAAGACGATTGTCGGCGGGTCGTTCAGGATCGGTACCCCCACCGCCGTCTGCTGGCTCTGGTTGGCGGCCAGGCTGAGGGTGAGACGGTCGAGCGACACGTCGCTGTAGCTCACCGGAAGCACGAGCGTCAGCGCCGCCGTGAATTCCTGCTCGCGAGATCCCGCCATCGGGAACTTGGCGTTGGTCAGGGCAATGTCCGACACGTCGACCAGCCGGGTGTCCTTGTTGACCGCCGTCACCCCCTGGACCTGGATGACGCCATAGGTCGGCTCCGTCATGCCAGAGGCCTTGATGGCGACGGCGGCGTGCCCCCGGATCAGGTTGTCCTGCCAGGCGTCCACCTGTGGCTGGTAAATGGTGATGCTGTCGCCGGAGTAGAAGAACTGCCTCGGCCACCCGATCTCAGCAGGGGTGGAGCCGCTCTGGGCGGCGAGGGAGGTCGTGAGGAGCGCGACCAGGAAGGGGAGGCCGCCGAGGAACAGTGTGCGCTTCACCGACATGGCGGGGCACCTCGAGGAGGGACATTTGGTTTCCGCAATAGTACTAATGGCCCGGCACCGCCGCTACCATTCCTCCTTATGTATACCTGCTACGCCATTACCGCCCCCGGCCTCGAGGAGCTGACCGCCGCCGAGCTTGCGGCGGTGGGCGCCTCGGTCGGTGCGGTCGAGCCTGGTGGGGTGACGTTCACGGCCCCGCCTGGCATCCTCTACGCCGCCAACCTCCGCGTCCGGACCGCCAGCCGGATCGTGGTCCGGGTCGCCCAGTTCCACGCCACCTCCTTCGCCGAGCTGGAGAAGGAGGCGCGCCGCGTGGCATGGACTCGATGGGTCGGGTCCGGTGGCGCAGTGCATTTCCGGGTGACCAGTCACAAGAGCCGCCTCTACCACCAGGATGCGGTGGCGGAACGGCTTGAGCGAACCGTCGCCGCGGCCGTTTCCGGCGTTCGCCCCGTTCGAGCACCCTCGGAGACCGACGCGCTCGACGACGACGTCTCCGCACTGCCCGGCGTGCAGCGATTTCTCGTCCGCATCGTGGACGATGAGCTGACGCTGAGCGTGGACAGCTCCGGCCCGCTCCTCCACCGCCGCGGCTATCGCCAGGAGGGTGCCAAGGCCCCGATTCGCGAGACGCTCGCAGCGGCGATGCTCCTCGCCATGGAGTGGGACGGTTCCGTCCCCCTCGTCGACCCCCTCTCTGGTTCGGGGACCATCCCCATCGAGGCGGCGCTGCTGGCCCGGCGGATTCCCCCTGGCTGGCGGCGCCGGTTCGCGTTCGAGAACTGGCCCGAATTCAAGCCGGCAGTGTGGGAGTACATCCGCCAGGAGGCGGCGAAGGAGTTCCTCGAACGGTCTCCGGTGCCCATCGTGGCGGCCGACCGCGATGCCGGTGCGATCGAGGCCTGCGCCGCCAACGCCGAGCGGGCGGGGGTCGCCGGGGACCTGTCGATCCTGCGCGGCGCCCTCACCACGACACTCTCCGATCCCGATGTCTCGGCGCTGCCACCGGGGCTGGTCCTGACCAATCCCCCCTACGGGGTCCGCGTCGGGGAGAGTGGACGGCTGCGGGACCTCTACGCCTCACTCGGCAATGCCATGTGCGGTCCCCTGGCCGCCTGGTCTCTCGGCTTCGTGACATCTGACCCGGCGCTTGCCGCCGCGACCGGGCTGCCGGTCGAACCCTCCCTCGACACGACCACCGGTGGACTTCGCATTCGGCTCCATCGGTACACTCCCGCCCCGTAATTTTGCTGTTCCGAGCCTCGTAATATCCCGAGGTGTCGCCTCCCACCATCCGGTCTAGACTCCATCCGATGCTTCACATCTGATCATCGACACACGCCGAGGGAAATTCATGAGACGGATCGCGGCCGTGCTCACCGCCGTGGCGGCGCCCGCATTCATCGCGGTCACTCCGGTTGTCGGACAGGACGCCGGGTGCGCCAACGCCAAGTACAGCGATTCCCACTTCCACCTGACCAACTACATCCAGGAGGGGACCCCCGTCGCCGACTACGTGCGGATGATGGGGACGACGGTCTGTCGCTCCACCCTCTTCGGCATCCCGTTGCAGCAGGAGTGGGCCTTCGGGAACTCGGGGAGTTTCGCGCCCACCTACTACCTGCAGTCGGACGCGCCGCTCTACTACTACTCCTTTACCGACGCCTTCATCGCGATGGCGTACAAGTCGCTCCCGGCCGAGCAGCAGGCGCGGCTCGACCCGATGATCACCGGATTCAACCCCGCCGACATGTACGCCGCCGACCACGTCCGCCGGGTGCTGCTCACCTTCCCCGGTGTCTTTTCCGGCATCGGCGAGTTCTCGATCCACAAGGAGTTCGTCTCCGCCAAGATCGCCGGCGGGCCGGCCAGCCTGACGGACCCCGCGCTGGACCGCCTCTTCGACTTTACCGCCGAGACCGGACTGGTGGCGATCCTGCACAACGACCTCAACATGCCGTTCCCGAAGACGGGCCAGGACCCCTACTTGCTGGCGCAGATGCGGGCGCTCTTCGAACGGCATCCCGATGCAACGATCATCTGGGCGCATATCGGGCTGGGACGGGTGGTGCGGCCGGTGCCGCAGCAACTGGCGCTCCTCGACGTGGCCCTGGCCGACCCGAAACTCAGCCACGTCTATATCGACATCTCGTGGGACGAAACGGCCAAGTACATCACCTCGAGTCCCGAGGCCATCCAGGCCACGGCGGCGCTGATCAACAAGTATCCCGACCGGTTCCTCTTCGGGACCGACGTGGTGGCGCCGGCCAGTCTCGATTCGCCGATGGCGGTCTACGACGCCTACGCGCCGCTCTGGAAAGCGCTCACCCCCCAGGCCAGCCAGCAGGTTCGCCTCGGCAACTACCAGCGGCTCTTCGACGCCGCCCGGGTGAAGGTGCGGGCGTGGGAGAAAGCCAACGTCGGCAAGCCGGTGCCGATCCCGGCCCCGACTCCCGCATCCGGCGTGGCACCGTGATCTGTTCGTTCGCTCCCGGCCACAGCTGAGGGAGCTGCCGCAAACGACAGTCGCCGGAGAATCGAGATCGACATGATCGAGAGAGCGGTGAGTTGCGTGTTGCTCGCGGATCGTCACCACGGACTCGCGGAAGGGGTGCGGGGGCTGCTGGAGTCGGCGTTCGGCAGCGTCGTGATGGTGGCCGACGAGGCGTCCCTGATCGAGGGCGCAACCCGGTTGCAGCCCGATGTGGCGGTCGTGGACCTCTCGCTCGCCAGAGGGCGGGGGCTTGGGTGGCTGGGGACGATCCGCGAACGCTGCCCCAACCTCAAGGTGATCGTCATCAGTGTCCACGACGAGGAGTCCGTCCGACGGGCCACGATGGACGCCGGGGCAGATGCCTACGTGCTGAAGCGGGCCATTGCCACCGACTTGCTGCCGGCCGTGGAGGCTGTCCGGGGATCCCGGGGACCGATCGACCGATGAACGTCAGCTGCTTTCAGCTCACCGATGACCTGCGGCTGCTCCCCCAGGACTACGCGCGCCTCGTTCAGGCGCCCCGGTCCCCCGGCGCGCGCTTCTGGATCGACGTGCAGGGAGCTGAGCCCGCTGCGCTCGAGGGAGTCCTCGACACACTCCAGGTGACAGGACTGGCCCGGCGGCTCTGCCGGGAGTCGGGGGAGCGGGCGGGGTTCTACCCGATCAAGGGGATGACCCTCCTCGTCGTGCCGCTCCCCGCCGACGTCGCGGACGACCCTTCCCTCCGATACATCACGCTGCTGGCGCGGGCCGACCTGCTGTTGACGATTCACAACCTGCCCCTCGCCGGCCTGGAAACCGGCAGCACGCTGGAGGAGTCGCCGGGCTGGCTGCCCGAGAGCAGCGTGGCGGGGCTGCTCGCCGCGCAGTTGATCGCGCTCTCGCTCTCCGGCCTGCGGCAGGCGGGGCACCTCAAGGACCTGGTCGTCAGTCTGGAGCGGCGTCTCGACGGCGACCCCGAATCGGTCGAGATGGAGGCGATCTCTGACCGGCGCGCGGAACTGCTGGCCCTTGAGTCGATCATCAGCGGGCAGCTGCCGATCCTCGAGGCGCTGATGGCGACCACGCAGTTGTCGCCGGAGCACGATGCCGTCGGGGACTACTTGGCGTGCGCCCTGGCCAACCTCCAAGCGACAGAACGCACCATCGCCTGGCTGGAGGGGCGGCTGGATGTCATGCGCTCCGTGGTGGACGCGCGGGCGCAGGACGAGCTGAACCGCCGGCTGGGCCGGCTGACCATCCTGTCCACCGTCTTCATGCCGCTCACCCTGATGGCGGGCCTCTGGGGGATGAACTTCGTGTCCATGCCGGAACTGGGCTGGCGGTACGGATACCCTCTCGCGCTCGGCTCGATGTGCGCCGTCGGGGCGTGGATGTACTTCTACCTGCGCAAGCGCGGATGGTTCGACTAGTGCCTGCTTCCCACCCCGTGGAGCGGCGGGTATACTCACCGATGTGACCACCCTGGATGCGACGCGCCCCGCTTCCGAGCCGTTCGGCAGTCGTCTCGAGTTCGAGACGCTGATTTCCGACGCCTCCGCCGCGCTCCTTTCCGCCCCGCCCGAACTGCTGGAAGCCGCCATCGAACGCGCCCTCGACGCCGTCCGGCGGTTCTTCCATGCCGACCGGTGTGCGCTTCTCGCGGTCAGCGCCGACCATCGGGAGGCCCATGTCCAGCTCGGGTCCTATTCCGAGGGCGTCCCACCGGTGCCTTCGGAACTCAACATCGTGGAGCTCTTTCCCTGGTCGCGCGAAATACTCCTGGTCAAGCGCGAGCCGGTCCGGATCGAGAAGATCGAGGATCTGCCCCCCGAGGCGGCCGTCGAACGGGAAATGTGGCTGCAGATGCCGATCCGGTCCGCCCTGTCGCTTCCGATCGAATCCGGCGGGGTCGTCCGGCACGTGATCGTTCTCAATACCGTCCATCACGAGAATCAGTGGCCGGATGCTCTCATTCCACGGCTCCGCGTGCTCGGTGAGTTGATCGTCGGGGCACAGGTGCGGCAGGAGATGTTCTCCGGGCTCCTGGAGGCCGAGCAGCGCCTGGCCTCGGGCGCCGAGCTGGCGGGCCTGGCCTACTACACGGTCGACTTTGCGGCCCGAACCACCTTTGTCGACGAACAGTTCCGCCGGCTGTGCGGCATTCCCCCGGAGCGGGAGGGGGGACTGGAGGCGGTGACCTATTGGATGGAGCAGCTGCATGCCGAGGATCGGCCGCGAGTGCTGTCCATGCGGGATCAGATGCATGACGGGAGGCTGGAAGAGGTCTCCGTCGAGTACCGCTTGCGTCATCCGGTCAAGGGAGAACGATGGATTCACCATCTGGCCCGGGTGGCCGAACGTGACGCCGGCCGCCGCTCCGTCCGCACCTTCGGCGTGCTGCGTGATATTACCGACCGGAAGCTCGCCGAGGCAGAGCTGGGGCAACTCGGCCGACGCCTCATCGCGGCGCACGAGGCGGAGCGCGCCCTGCTCGCGCGCGAACTGCACGACGACGTGACCCAGCGGCTCGCCGTGCTGGCGATTGATGCCGGCCGCGCGGAAAAGAACGCCCCCGACCGTGCCCACGCGCAGGCGATGCGCGATATCCGGGACGGGCTGATCCGGCTCAGCGAGGACGTCCACTCCCTCGCCTACCAGCTTCACCCGTCGGTGCTCGAAGAACTCGGCCTGGCCGAGGCGCTGCGGGCCGAATGTGAACGAATCGGGCGCAGGGGTCCGCTGGCGCTGGTGCTGGAAATCGAGGCCACCCCGGCGGACCTCAGCAAGGACGCGGCGCTCTGTCTCTTCCGTATCGCGCAGGAGGCGCTGAGCAACGTGGCCCGTCACGCCAAGGCCCGCTCCGCGAGCGTGACGTTGCACCGCATGGACGGGGGATGTCTCCTCGCCGTGCAGGACGACGGCGCGGGATTCGTCACCAATCGGCGCGGCGCGGGGCGGAGCCTCGGCCTCGCGAGCATGCGGGAGCGGGTGCGCCTGGTGAACGGCACCCTCGACATCGAGAGCGTCCCCGGGCACGGCACGACGGTGATCGCCTGGGTGCCGGCAGGGGAGAGGCCGGCATGACCGAACTCCGCCGCCCGCGTCTCCTGCTCGCCGATGACCACCTGCTGGTGGCCGAGGCGCTGAAGAGCCTCCTGGCGACGGAGTTTGAGCTCGTGGCGGTGGTGGAGGACGGCCGCGAGCTGGTGGCGACGGCGACGAAGCTGCGGCCGGATGTTGTCGTCGCGGACATCACGATGCCGCACCTCAACGGCATCGAGGCGCTGGTCCAGCTGCGCAAGGGGGGAGACCAGGTCCCGGTGGTGTTCCTCACCATGCACCGGGACGTGACCTTCGCGCGGCGCGCGCTGGAGGCGGGAGCGGCCGGGTTTGTCCTGAAGCACTCCGCCGCGGACGAACTGGTCACCGCCATCCGGGCCGCGCTCAAGGGCGAGACCTACATCTCCCCGCAGATGGCCGGCGAGGTCCTGGCCGCCATTCGGAAGGGGCCCGATCAGCCCGCCGACCCGGTCGCCTCCCTCACCCCGCGACAGCGGGAGGTCTTGCAGCTCCTCGCCGAGGGGCGCTCAGCCAAGGAAATCGCCGCCAGCCTTGGCATCTCGGCCCGAACTGTGGAGTTTCACAAGTACCAGATGATGGAGACGCTGGGCGTGCACACTAACGCCGAACTGATTCACTTTGCCATCAAGCAGGGCCTGATCGAATTCTAAGGCCCTGCCCCCCGGCGCCACTCGTAAATTTCCAGTCCCAAGCCCCGTAAAATCCCGAGGTTACGTATCCCCTCGCGCCCGCTACTCTCCACGGGAGGCTGGAGGCCTGCCGTGAGGCGGGCCGCATCCAATGCTTTCAGCTGGTTTCACCATTGCGGAGGGATCCAATGCAATACCTGCGTGGTCTTACGCGATCCATCATCGGGCTTCTCGCGGCAATGGTGCTGTTCACCGTGCCGGCCATGGCGCAGGACGCTCCCACCAAGGCCAAGTTCGACATCTACGGCTTCGCACAGCTCGACTTCGGCAAGCAGATCGACCAGGTCAATCCGGACTGGTACGATGTTGTGCGCCCCACCAAGCTGCCCGCCTATGAGAATCAGTTCGGGGCCGACGGCCAGGTGTTCATGAGCGTCCGGCAGAGCCGGTTCGGTGTCCAGTCCTGGGTGCCGACCAAGGCGGGCGAGCTCTACACCATCTTCGAGTTCGACATGTTCGGCGTCGGCTCCGACGCCGGGCAGACCACCATCCGGCTGCGCAAGGCGTGGGGCCAGCTGGGCAAGTGGGGCGCGGGCCAGAACAACAGCTCGTTCATGGACATTGACGTCTTCCCCAACACGCTGGAGTACTGGGGCCCGAACGGCATGATCTTCTTCCGGAACGTCCAGCTTCGCTACTCCCCGATCCAGGGCAAGTCGTTCCTGAACATTGCGCTGGAGCGCCCCGGCGCCAGCGCCGACCAGGGTGAGTATGGCGACCGCGTGGAGCTCGACAGCGTCGCGGCCAAGTTCCCGCTCCCCGACCTCACCGCGCAGTATCGCTCGGCGCACGACTGGGGTTACATCCAGATCGGCGGCATCCTGCGGGCCATCGAGTGGGAAGACCTCAGCTCCGGCGCGACGGATTTTTCGGGCTCCGCGACCGGGTGGGGCCTGACCCTGAGCTCCAACATCAACATCGGGAAGTCGGATGTGCTCCGGCTGCAGGGCGTGTACGGCGAGGCCATCCAGAACTACATGAACGACGCCCCCGTGGACATCGGCATCCAGGAGAACTTCTCCGATCCGGTCTCCCCGGTCATCGGCGTGGCGCTCCCGATGTGGAGCATGGTGGCGTTCCTCGACCACACCTGGAGCGAGAAGTTCACCAGCTCGATCGGCTACTCCTACCTGAACATCGACAACAGCGACGGGCAGTCGCCCGACGCCTTCCACGCCGGCGCCTACGGGGCGGTCAACCTGATCTACTACCCGGCGCCGAACGTCCTGGCGGGCATCGAGTACACCTACGGTCAGCGGGAGAACTTCTCCGACGACTGGAACTACAACGACAACCGCATCGCGCTCTCGTTCAAGTACTCCTTCAAGCAGACCTTCGGAGGCAGCTGATGTCGCGCTTCATGACCACGCTCGGCCGCGGGGCCCTGGGCCTCGCGCTCGCGGGCGCCGTGCTCACCGCGGTTCCGGCAGCCGCCCAGACGCCGGCCCAGATCCAGGCGGCGGTGGACGCCGCGTACGCCAAGTACAAGAACAACAATGACGGCGCCGTCGCCGACTACATCCCGGCGCTGGCCAAGGTGGATCCGAAGGTGTTCGGCATCGCGGTGGTGACGGCCGACGGCAAGGTGTACACCGCCGGTGACCTGAAGACCGAGGTGTCCATCCAGTCGATCTCGAAGGTCTTCACCATGGCGCTGGTCATGGACCAGCAGAGCCCCGACGCCGTCCTGAAGACGATCGGCGCGGACGCGACCGGGATGCGCTTCAATTCCATCGTGTCGGTGGAGTGGTCCTACAAGGGCCTCGGCGGGTCGAAGCTCGAGAGCGCCGCGGAGATGAACCCGCTGGTCAACCCGGGCGCCATCACCGCCACCAGCATGGTGAAGGGGAGCAGCCGCGGGGATGTCTGGGGCAGCATCTCCAACTTCTATGACGCCGCGGCGGGCCGGCAGCTCACGGTCCTCAAGGACGTCTACGATTCCGAGGCCGCCACCAACCAGCGGAACCAGGCCATCGGGATGCTGATGTACGCCTACGGCTACATCAAGGACAACCCCCTCCAGGCCGTGGACATCTACACCGAGCAGTGCTCGGTCGGCGTCAACGCCAAGGACCTGGCAATGATGGCCGCCATGCTGGCCTTCGGCGGCAAGAATCCTGTCACCAACACGCAGGTGATGAAGGCGGGTAACGTGCCCGAAGTCCTCGCCGTCATGGCCACCGCCGGGCTCTACGACGACGCCGGCAAGTGGCTCTTCAATACAGGCCTCCCCGCCAAGAGCGGCGTGGGCGGCGGCATCATCGCCGTCTCCCCCGGCAAGTTCGGCATCGCCGTGATTTCGCCGCCGGTCGACGCCGCCGGCAACAGCGTCCGCGCCCAGCTGGCCATCGCGGACATCTCGAACGCCCTGGGCGGCAATCCCTACGCCCAGACCGGCGCCAAGTAGGCAGGGCCACCCACCGTGTCGGGGGCGGGGTCGCGCATTCCTCGTCTCCGCACGGTCGGGTCGGTCTCCTTCACGCCCTCGTCAGGATAACTGTCATGACGCCCTCCCCGGTCGGTCGGTCGATCATACCGCACCTGCGCTCCGCGCTGGTCGCGGCACTCCTGCTGCTGCCGGCGCGCGGCTTCGCGCAGGAAATCTCGATGCCGCCCCCCGCGGACAGCACCGCGCAAGACAGCACCAGGTACGGGCAGGGGGAGTTCGGGACCTCCGGGAACACCACCGCCGGCGAATTCACGCCGGCCAAGGGGTTCCAGATTTTCAAGTCCAAGGACGCCAGCCTCAACATCAGCCTGTACGGTCTGTTCCGCTGGATCGACCAGACCCCCGGCGACCAGACCTATACCGACCACCTCGGCAACGAGCGCGAGGTGGCGGCGATGAACGCCTTCTACTGGCAGCGCACGATGGTCTGGTTCACCGGCTTCTTCTGGAAACCGCAATTGCGCTACAACATCACGGTGTGGAGCCTCGGGGCGACACAGCAGACGCTGCTGTTCGGCAACCTCCAGTACACGGTCAGTCCGGCGCTGACCCTCGGCGCCGGCATGGCACCGAACCTCGCCGTGAGTTCCATGCAGGGCTCCTGGCCCTTCTGGGCCGGCAGCGACCGGCAGATGACCGAGGAGTTCATGCGGGGCGGCTTCTCCACCGGCTTCTTCATCACCGGCCAGCCGCTGTCCCGGTTCTGGTACACCGCGTCGATCAACACCAACCTCAGCCAGCTCGGCGTCACGGCGGCGAACGACGCGCGCTCCATGTCCTACAGCGGGAGCGTCATGTGGATGCCCACCACCGGGGAGTTCGGACCCCGGGGCGGCTTCGGCGACCTCGAGTACCACGAAAAACTCGCCACCCGCTTCGGCGGCCTCTATGCGTATGCGCCGAGTGAGTACCGCGGGGCCCCCCTCGACCAGGCCAAGCCCAACGAGACACAGCTCCGACTCTCCGACGGCGTCTACGCCTTCGAGACCGGGGCGCTGGCTGACGGCGTCACCGTCGAGTACCTGGCCTACAACGAATTCTCCCTGAATGCCGGCCTCAAGTACCGGGGCTGGAGCTTCCAGTCGGAGTACTACCAGCGCGAGCTCTCCGACTTCCGCGCCGACGGGCCGCTGCCGCTCAGTTCGGTCACGGACCGGGGCTTCCAGGCTCAGTTGGGGTACATGATCGTGCCGAGGCGGGTGATGCTGTACACGTCGGCCGGATGGGTCTGGGACCAGTTCGACCGAAACCCGACTGAAATCTCGCCCGGCCTCAGCTTCTACCCGACCGGGACGCGCAGCTGGCGGCTGAACGCCCACGCCATCAACGTCTACAAGAGTCCGACGGGCTCCACCTTCGGGTACTACACCGCCGGCCAGACCGGCTGGACCTATTCGCTCGGGACCGACATCCTGTTCTAGCAGGGCCACCGCTCGCCGGTGAAGCAGGCGTGACAACCAACTGACGGGATCATCCGTGCGAGCCTTCCCCCGAACTCGTGCTTCCGCGATGGCCGGCGCCCTGGCAGCGGCGCTGGCCGTCGTCGCGTGGACCCCGTGCCACGCCCAGCAGTTCAATTCCGACAACTATCTTTCCAAGCCCGCGGGCATAGCGACGATCATCCTGACCGTCGGACAGCAGAGCGACATGGTGATGACCACCTTTTCGCTGCTTCCGCGCTGGGAGTTCACCTACGCCGCCTACATCGTCAACGGCGACAACGACCGCTCGACCGACGACGGCTACTCGACGAGCCTCTACTTCAAGTACATGGTGCGGGAGAATGCCGCCAAGACCGGGGGCGTCGCGGTCAAGGGAGGCACCGGCCTCGACCCAGGCTACCTGACCAGCGTTGGCCTGGAGGACGCGTTCCAGACCTGGTGGGTGAATGCGCCGGTTACGCTGCCCTTCCTCGACAACCGGATCTCCTGGGACCTGATGCCCGGGATGAGCTACACCTTCGACACGGGGAACAGCCTGGAAGTCGGCTTCGCGTTCACCTATTCCACCCGGCTCGCCTGGTATCCCAGCAATCCGAAGCTGGCGGTGGTCGGGGAGGTCTTCGGCGGCATCGGGGACGTGGAGACGCCGATGGAGTTCAAGGCCGGTGTTCGTTGGGAACCCAATCAGTACACGACGTTTGCGTTTACCTACGGCCAGGAGTTCGAGAGCTCCCTCGGCGCGGGGTTCCAGGCCGGCATGATGCTCTTCACCCCGCCGTTCTTCTGCATTTCGGGGTGCACGGCACAGTAAGCAACGGGACGCTTCATGAACTGGCTGATCGACACCCTTCGCCGGCACCCGGAAGTGGCGCTCTTCCTGACCCTCGGGTGCGGGTATGCCATCACCCGTGTGCGCGTGGGCCCGATTCGGCTCAACGCCGTCGTCGCGGTGCTGATTGCCGGGGTCGCCATCGGGCAACTCCGGATCGAGGTTCCCGCCTCGCTGCAGTGGGTCTTCTTCGTCCTCTTCCTCTTTTCCATCGGGTACCAGACCGGCCCGCAGTTTTTCCGCGGCCTCGGCCGGAGCGCGCTGCCGCAGGTGGGCCTCGCGCTCCTGTTGTGCGGCACGGCGCTCGCCAGCGCCTTCGGGCTCGCTGTCCTCTTCGGCTTCAACGCCGGAGGCGGGGCCGGCCTCCTCGCCGGGGCCATGAACGCGTCGGCCGCCATCGGCACCGCCGGCGACGCGATCGCGCGGCTCCCGTCCGACCCCGCCGCCGCGCAGGCGCTCGCGACCAGCCTCACGGTCGCCTTCGCCGTCACCTACCTGGTGGGTCTCCTGACCGAGATCTTCACGCTCACCGCCATCGGTCCCTGGCTGATGCGGACGGACCTGGCCGCGGAATGCCGGACGCTCGAGGCGGCGATGGGGATCGAGCGCGGCGAGGCAGAGGGCGAGTCGTCCTACCAGGGGATTGCGGTGCGGGCGTACGTCATTCCCCCCGCCCTCGACGGCTGTTCGGTCGCCGAACTCGAAGGGTGGTTCGCCCCGTCCCGGGTGTATACGGAGCGAGTCCGCACTCCGGATGGGCTGTTCGAGCCCGCACCCGCGATGCAGCTCCGGACCGGATTCGTCGTCGCCCTGGCGGGTCGCCTCGCCAAGCTTGTCGATCCCGGCCATCCCCTGGCCGGCGCCGAGATCGACGACCCTGAGCTGCTCGACCTGCCGACGGCCGTCGTCGAGGTGGTTGTCGCCGAGAAGGAGATCGTCGGGCGGACCCTCGGGTACCTGGTGGAAACCCTCGGGCGGGAGGAGCGCAGTCGCAGCGTGTTCTTCCGGAAGATCCGGCGCGGGGGCAAGGAAGTTCCGTTTGGCTCGGGCCTTGTCGTGGAGCGGGGAGACGTCGTCACGATCGTGGGTCCGGCGCCCCGCGTGGCGATCCTCGCCCCGATGATCGGGCCCGCGCTGCCGCCCGCGAGCAGCACCGACTTCCTGAGCATGACCGCCGCCATCGCACTCGGAGGGCTCGGGGGTCTCGCGACCGTCCGCCTCGGCGGACTCGAGGTCGGCCTCAGCATGCCGGTCGGGGTCTTGCTCGGCGGGCTGGTGGCGGGCTGGCTCCACTCCGTGCGTCCGGCGGTGGCCGCCATGCCCGAGCCGGTGTTGCGCGTCTTCGACTCGATCGGCCTGACCGGCTTCCTCGCCGTGGTCGGGATCAACGCTGGTCCCGGCTTCGTCACCGGCCTCGCGACATCGGGGCTGCCCCTCGTGCTCGCCGGATTTCTCGTCTGCCTGATTCCCAACGTGGTGACCATCCTCACTGGCCGGTACGTGCTGCGGCTGCACCCCGGCATCCTCCTCGGCATCTGCGCGGGTGCGGGCACCTCCCCGGCTGGCCTGGCGGCCGTCCAGGATAAGGCCGGGAGCAAGATTCCGACGCTTGGGTACGGGGTCAGCTATGCGGTGGGGAACCTGCTGCTGGCGCTGTGGGGGTCACTCCTGGTGATCCTGCTGGGAACCTGAGCCACGGGCAATTCTTCCCGCTGTCGCACCCATCCCTCACTGCGGTGCGGCGGACGGCGAAGGTTCCCGCTCCCGACCGTGCAAGCCGTTGCGGGTCAGCGACCCAACCCCTTGGCAATCCGATGGTTGTCACCAGTTGAATCAGCTGGCACTCCTCCTGCTCTCCACCACCCCAGAAACACGACCTTTTCTGGAGTGTCGAACGATGCAGTCTCCGAATGCCGTTCCCTCGCTGACCCCGAACGCCTCAGCCGTCGACCGCCAGGTGCAGGTGGCCTACGCCCGCGCCTGGGAGGCGCTGGTCGAGACCCACCGCGCCGAGGCCGCCAATTTCGTCGAGGCACTCGCCCCGCTGGTGTCGGTGGACGAGGCGCTCGACGCCTATTTCCGTGAAGTGCCCGTCCCCCTCGGCATGCGCGACGCCGTGCGAACCGGCACCTTCCTCCGCCTCGACTTTTCGACCCTCGATGCGCCGCTGCCGGCGGGGACACCAACCGGATGGGCGCTGCTCAATCCGAGCACGATCTTCGGCGTGACGCGCCGCATGGCCTCCGCCACCCAGGAGGCACGGCGCCGGATGACCCTCGCCGCCGCGCGGGCCCTCGAAGGACTCGCCGCCACGCACAAGTCGAACGCACTGATGCTTGCCGGGACGCGCAGCGGCTCGTCGGAAGAAGGCATCCGCCACTACATCCGCACCATGGACCTCCCCGCCCACCAAGCGCAGATGGTCTACCAGCAGGCGCTCGCCCACATGGCCGAAGTGGAACTCGACGCCCCGGTGGAACGGCCGGCGGCGGTCGTCAGCTCGCCGACGCCGAGCCGCATTCCGTTCCTGAAGGTGTGGGCCAGGGCCAGCTAGCGCTGGCCGGCGGGGCAGGGCGGCAGCGGGCAGGGGGGCAGTGCCGTCACCCCCGCGAAGGCGGGGGTCCAGTCTCTGGATTCCCGCTTTCGCGGGAATGACGAATCGGACAGCTTCGGCCCCGCTGCCCCGCCGCTACATCCATGGCCTCGGCGCCCCGTGCCGCAGCACCGACCCCATCGCCTCCGCGTAACGATTCCACTCGGCGGCGAGGCGTCGCAGCTCCTGGCGCCCGGACGCCGTGAGCTGGTAGAAACGCGCCTTCCGGTTCGCGTCCGACCGCCCCCACTCCGAGGTGATCCACCCCTTCCGCTCCAGCCGCCCCAGCGCCGGATAGAGCGACCCCTCCTCGATGGTCACCACACCCCCGGTCACCAGCTTGATCCAGTCACCCACCCCGGTGCCGTGCGTCGGCTCCCACGCGAGTGCGCGGAGGACGAGGAGGTCGAGGGTGCCCGGGAGCAGCGTCATTTTGTCGGTTGTGACTCCTCTTCCATAGACTGTCTATGGGAAAAAGTAGCCCGGGCCCGCTCCCTGCGCTAGACTGCTGCCGTGCGCCGCCCGTCACTCCCGACCACCTGTGCGAGGAATCCCGTGACCGCCCCCATCGACCGCATCGACCAAGTGTACGGCATCGACGTCTTCTCCCGGCGCGTCATGCGCCAGCGCCTCCCCAAGGAGATCTACAAGAGCCTCGTCCGGACCATCGACGCCGGTGATCAGCTCGACGCCCAGGTAGCCGACGTGGTGGCCGCCACCATGAAGGACTGGGCCATCGAGAACGGCGCCACGCACTTCACCCACTGGTTCCAGCCACTCACCGGGCTCACCGCCGAGAAGCACGACTCGCTCGTGAGCCCCGACGGGTCCGGCGGCGTCATCTTCAACTTCTCCGGCGCCGAGCTGGTGCAGGGCGAGCCGGACGCCTCGAGCTTTCCCTCGGGCGGCCTCCGCGCCACCTTCGAGGCCCGCGGCTACACGGCGTGGGACCCGACCAGCCCCGCCTTCCTGGTGCGCGGCGACAACAACGTCACCCTCTGCATTCCCACCGCGTTCGTGTCGTGGACCGGCGAGGCGCTCGACACCAAGATTCCCCTCCTCCGCTCGATGGAATCGCTCAGCAAGCAGGCGCACCGCATCCTGAAGCTGTTCGGGACCGATACCGGCGTGGCCCGCGTCATCACGACGGTCGGCCCGGAGCAGGAATACTTCCTGGTGGACCGGGAGCTCTACTTCCAGCGCCCCGACCTCATGACCTGCGAGCGCAGTCTCTTCGGAGCCCGCCCTCCCAAGGGGCAGCAGCTCGAGGACCACTACTTCGGCACCATTCCGAGCCGGGTGCTGGCCTTCATGTCCGACGCCGAGCTCGAGCTCTACCGCCTCGGCGTGCCGGTCAAGACCCGGCACAACGAAGTGGCGCCGGGCCAGTACGAGATCGCGCCGCTCTTCGAGGTCAGCCACATCGCCAGCGACCACCAGATGCTGCTGATGGAGACCCTCAAGCGGGTGGCCCAGCGGCACGGCCTGGCCGCGCTGCTGCACGAAAAGCCCTTTGCCGGCGTCAACGGCAGCGGCAAGCACAACAACTGGTCGATGGCCACTGACACCGGCGTCAACCTGCTCGATCCGCAGGACGAGACCCACACCAACCTGCAGTTCGTGGTGTTCCTGGTTTCGGTCATCCGCGCGGTGGACCTGCACGCCGACCTGCTGCGCGCCTGCATCGCCAGCGCGGCCAACGACCATCGCCTCGGTGCCAACGAGGCGCCGCCCGCCATCATCTCCATCTTCCTGGGCGATATGCTTTCCGATATCCTCGCGCAGGTGGAACTGGGCTCGCCGAAGCGCACCCTGAAGGGCGGCATGATCGACCTCGGCGCCCGCTCGCTGCCGCAGCTGCCCCGCCACTCCGGCGACCGCAATCGCACCAGCCCCTTTGCCTTCACCGGCAACAAGTTCGAGTTCCGCGCGGTCGGCTCCAGCCAGAGCATCGCCTGGCCCAACACCGTGCTGAACACCATCGTGGCGGAGTCGCTCGACTACGTGGCGGGGGAACTGGAAAGGGCCGTGGGCGACAAGCCGACCGCCGCCAAGCTCGAAAGCGCGGCCATCACGCTGCTCAAGAAGCTGCTCAAGGAGCACAAGCGGGTCATCTTCGACGGCGATAACTACACACCGGAGTGGCACGCCGAGGCCAAAAAGCGCGGCCTTCCGATGCTCAAGGACTCGGTGGAATCGTTCCAGGCGCTCTCGGCCAGGAAGAACTACGACCTGTTCAAGAAGTACGGCGTGCTCACCAAGGCGGAGATGGACTCGCGGACCGCGATCGCCGTGGAGAAGTACGTGAAACAGGTCACGATCGAGGCGGAGACGATGGTGTCGATGGCCCGGACGATGATCCTCCCGGCCGCCCTGGCCCAGCAGACCCTGATGGCGGAAGCGGTGGCGTCGACGGAGGCCGCCGGGGTCGAAGACGGCGACTCGCGGGTGGCGCTGCAGACCTTCGTGGGTGCGGTGAGCCGGCTCCGAAAGGCGACGGTGGCGCTCGACAAGGCGACGATGGCCCACGCCGAGTCGCCGATGAAGCACGCCCAGCAGATCAAGGCCAAGGTCATCCCCGCCATGCAGGAACTGCGGACGGTGGCCGATGAGCTGCAGCTGCACACCGCCGACGAGTTCTGGCCGATGCCGACGTACCGGGAATTGCTGTTCCTCAAGTAGGCGAGTGACGGAAGGCAGCGGGGCAGGGCGGCAGGGTGGGCAGTCACTGCCTCCCTGCCTCCCTGCCTCCCTGCCGACCGGCCTCGCCTCCGATTCATCGCATGAATCGGATAGCCCCATTCCGGCCTTCGCCCTAGCTTGTCTTCATGACCACCGCATCGCTTTCCAGGTCCCCTTCAGGTGATGCCGAGCGCTGGGCCGCCGTGGCTGCTCGCGACGCGGGTGCCGATGGGCAGTTCGTTTACGCCGTCCGAACCACGGGCATCTTCTGCCGTCCCTCCTGCGGGTCCCGACGTCCAAAGCGTGAGAACGTAACGTTTTACGCCACGCCGGCGGCGGCGGTGGTCGGGGGTTTCCGGCCCTGCCGGCGCTGTCATCCCGAGAGCGCGGTCTCCGGAACCCCTCCTCGTTCGGGGGATGAAGCGGTGCGGAGGACGCTCGCCTATATTGAGGGCCGCGCTGGGGAGGTCCCTCCCCTGGCCGAGCTGGCCCGGGCCGCAGGCTTGAGCCCCGCCCATCTGCAGCGCAACTTCTCCCGCTTGGTCGGGGTCAGCCCCCGGGCCTATGCGCAGGCGCTCCGCCGCGAGCGGCTCAAGGCGGGGTTGCGGAAGGGTCGGTCGGTGAGCCGCGCCGGATGGGACGCCGGCTACGGTTCCAGCCGACAGCTCTATGAGCAGGGGGGCGATGCGCTCGGCATGGCCCCGGCCACCTATCGCGCCGGGGGCAAGGGCGTCACCCTTCGCTACACCGTGGCCGAGACGGTGGCGGGTCCGCTCCTGCTTGCCGCCACCGAACAGGGGCTCTGCGCCGCCTGGTTCGGTCAGGATGAGGTCCGGCTCGCCCGCGCGCTGGAGCGGGAGTTTCCGAGTGCGGAGGTCACGCGTGCCGACCGCGCCCTGGCCCCGCTGGCGGCCGCCGTGCGCCGCCACCTGTCCGAGGGGGCGCCGCTCGCCCGTATCCGGATGGACGTTGGCGGCACCCCGTTTGCCCGGGCGGTCTGGAACAGCCTGCGCGACATTCCGTACGGGGAGACCCGCACCTACGCCGAGGTGGCGGAGTCGATCGGCCGGCGCGGCGCGGCCCGCGCGGTCGGGACCGCCTGTGCCTCGAATCAGGTCGCCATCATCATCCCCTGCCACCGGGTGGTGCGGGCCGACGGATCGGGCGGGGGATACCGGTGGGGAGAAGATCGGAAACGGGCCCTGCTCGCGCGCGAGGCGCGGGTGGAGTCACCATGAGGTCCATCAGGAGCCGCCAGCACCAATGGGATTTCGCAGGCTGGTATCGCCAACGGCAGTCGTTACCGGCCTCTTTTTCCTGGGGCTCGGTGCCGTCGCCTGCACGCCGCTCGGCGGCTGGCTCTATTCCGATCCCACCTTCGCGCTGAGCGGGGTCCGCACCACCTTTCGCGGCTCCCCGGCCGATACCCTCCAGATCGTCCTCACGGGGTGCAACCTCAACGACTTCAATGTCGACGGGCTGACCATCAACGGTCAACTGATCGTGGACGGCTTCCCCGTGGGTGTGCTCCAGAGCAGCCGGGCCTTCACGATGAAAATGCGGGATTCGGTCGATGTGACGGTCGTCCTGCAGATTCCGCGGGCCGAGGAGCCGCGGGTCCACGCCAAGGGCGACGACTACGTCATGGCCAAGTACGAGTTGAGCGGCCGGGTCGAGCTGGCCACGCCCATCGGAGTGCGGCGGGTGGCGCTGCTCCAGCGGGGCGACGTCCGCTTCGATTCTGCCGGCGCACCGAGCGGCTGGACCGTGCGCAACGCGCGCCCCTGCAGGCCGGGCATGTCGATGCTTCCCGGGCAGAGCGGCAAACCGCGGGTGCTGGTCGATACCATGTTCCGGCCGCAGGTCCCGGGTGTCGGATCCTCCAACCAGCGGGACGGCATTTGACACGCGCACCCAAGCCTCTGACGTACGCCACCTATCTGAAGGTGGATGAGCTCCTCGGGCTGCAGCAGCCGTTGAGCGATGGGCCTGAGCATGACGAGATGCTGTTCATCGTCATCCACCAGGTCTACGAGCTCTGGTTCAAGCAGATCCTCCATGAGGTGGGCCGCCTCCAGCATCTCCTCAACGCCGGCGAGGGGCTGCCCGCCCTCGGCACCCTGAAGCGGATCCTCACCATTCTGAAGGTCCTCGTCTCCCAGATCGACGTGCTGGAGACGATGACGCCGCTGGAGTTTCTCTCCTTCCGCGACCGGCTGGAGTCGGGCAGCGGCTTCCAGTCGTTCCAGTTCCGCGAGTTCGAGTTTGCGCTGGGACACAAGCAGCGCAGCGCCCTCGAGCGTTACCCCGAAGGCTCGGCACACCGGGCGCTGCTCGAGCGCCGCTTTGCCGCCTCCACGCTCTGGGACGGGTTCCTCGCGTACCTCGCGCAGGAGGGCGCGGCCATCCCGGCCGAGGCGCGGGCGCGGGACGTCACCGTGCCGATCGAGCCCTCGACGGGAGTGCAGGCAGCGCTGGTGGCGGTGTACCGGACGGGTGGGTTGGCGGCGCAGGTTTGCGAGCGCCTGGTGGACCTGGACGAAGGGGTGCAGGAGTGGAGGTACCGTCACGTGAAGATGGTGCAGCGCACCATCGGCACGAAGCGGGGCACGGGCGGGTCGGACGGGGCGGAATACCTGATGCGGACGCTGAATCATCCGCTCTTTCCGGACCTGTGGGCGATCCGAGCCCAGCTCTAGGCGGCCCGCTGTCCCCGCTGCTCATTTCGTTCTCGACGCTGTCTGGGGGCTCCATTGCGGGCTGACGACCTCTTCCGCTCGCCCAACCCGCTGGCCCCTCACTACTCGGCGTTCCGGGTGGCCGACCGCCTCCTCCTGACGGGTCACTCCCACCAGGCCTGGCCCGACTGCGCACGAGATGGGCAGCTCCGCGCCTGGGAGGACGCCGCCGAGCTGGTCGACGACAAGTGGGAACGCGCCTTCGCCATGGCCGACCGGGTCCGACAGGGGTTCGCTGCCCTGCTGGAGGACTCGGATGGCGAATACGCCCTCGCGCCGAGTACCCACGATCTGCTCCTTCGATTCCTCTCAGTGCTGCCGCTCCGCGCCCGCCCACGCCTCGTCACGACCGACGGGGAGTTTCACACCATCCGGCGCCAGCTCGACCGGCTGGGCGAGGATGGCATCACCATCGTCAAGGTGGCCGCCGACCCCGCCGCCACGGTGGCCGAGCGACTGGCGGCAGCCGTTTCTGACAAGACCGCAGCGGTACTCGTCTCCGCGGTCTTCTTCCACAACGCGCACATCGTTCCCGGCCTCGGCACCCTCGCCGCCGCGTGCGCGCGGCACGGCGGCGAGCTCCTGATCGACGCCTATCACGCGCTGGGTGTGGTCCCGATGTCGCTTGAGCAGGAGGGCCTGACCGAAGCGTTTGTGACGGGGGGCGGCTACAAGTACTGCCAGCTGGGGGAAGGGAACTGCTTCCTTCGGATCCCTCCCGGGCGGTCGTTCCGCCCGGTCATCACGGGGTGGTTCAGTGAATTCAGTGCGCTGGCGGAGGCCAAGTCTCACACGGTGATCTACGGGAAGGGCGCCGACCGGTTTGCCGGCTCCACCTACGATCCGACCAGCCACTATCGTGCCGCCGAGGTATTTGACTTCTTCGGGGCGCAGGGGCTCACCCCGGTGTTCCTCCGCGAAGTGAGCCAGCACCAGATTGGCCGCCTTGCGGAGCGGTTCGACGCGCTGGATCTTGATCCGGCGGTGGTGACCCGCGACCGGTCCGTTGCAGTCGAACGACTCGGGGGTTTCCTGGCGCTTCGCGCTCCCGACGCGGGCGGCCTGAGCAGCGCCCTGAGGGACCGGGGGGTGCTCACGGACCACCGCGGCGAGGCACTCCGATTCGGTCCGGCACCCTACCTCTCCGATTCCCAGTTGGACGCCGCCATGGACGTTCTTGGTCAGACGATCGAGTGATCGTTCCCCCTTTGCGGTAACAGCCTTTCCCCGCAACGACGCGAAGAGCCGCAAAGGGCTCCAGGTGGATTGTGGTTTTCTGTCAGCGAACGCGTTTGGGTATAATTCCCGGTCCGACGTGACGTTCATCCACTCTGAGGAATTCGCCCCATGAACCGCAAGTCACTGCTGCTCCGCTCGACGCTGTCGGCCCTGGCCGTAGTCGGGTTCGTGTCAGTTTCGCAGGCCCAGGCAGGAGCGCAGCAGGAAGTGGAGGCCATCAAGGCCGCCATGGGCGCCAACGCCGCGGCCCAGCACAACTACACCTGGATGGAAACGACCGCCATCGCCTACAAGGGCGAGGTCAAGTCCACGTCGACCTCCTCCTGCCAGTACGTGGCCGGCGGCAGCAAGCCGACCTGTACTGTCACCAGTGCGCCACCGGAAGAGAAGAAGCAGCGCGGCCCGGTGCGCCGGTCGGTCAAGGACTCGAAGGTCGAGGGCATGAAGGAGTACATGGACAGCGTCAAGACGCTGGTCGGCGAGTATGTGCCCACGACGTCGGAGTTGATTCAGGCCGCGCAGGGCCGGGGCGACGTGGCCACGGCGCAGAACCCGTCGGACGGGACCCTGAAGCTGACCATCAGCAACTACCTCCAGAAGGGTGATGCCGTCATCATCACCATCAACGGCGCGACCAAGCAGGTGTCGCACGTCACCGTCAACACCTGGCTGAACGATCCCACGGCCACCGTGATGCTCGATGTGGCGTTCACCACCCTGCCGAACGGCGTGAGCTTCGCGTCCACCAAGACGCTGACCGCCACCGCCAAGGAAATCGTGGTGACGATCACCGACGCCAACTTCGCGCTGGCCGTCGCGCAATAATCCCCGTGGGGCCTGCAGGTCATCTCTCGCCTGTTTGATGGAGGATTGAAACAATGGTCCGTCTTTCTTTGGGTCGTGTGGGCGCCGCCTTCGTCGGCGTCGCGCTATTGGCGGGGGCCTCTGTCGCGCACGCGCAGGGTTCCGTCCAGGAGCAGGTGGCGGCGCTCAAACGGACGCTCGCCGAGAACGCGGCGGAGCAGCGCAAGTACACGTGGATCGAGACGACGGAGCTGGCACTTAATGGTGAGGTGAAGGAAACCAACTCCATGTCGTGCCAGTACGTTGCCGGGGAACAGAAACCGATTTGCACGCAGATCGGCGCGCCGCCGCAACCGAAGAAGGTGCGCGGGCCGCTTCGCAAGTCGATCGCCAAGGGCAAGATTGCCGACCTGAAGGCCTACATGGACAGCGTGAAGACGCTGGTGGCGAAGTACGTGCCGCCGGAGCAGGCGCTGGTCCAGCAGGCACAGCAGCGCGGGGATGTCGCGGTGGCGCCGAATCCGTCGAACAACACCTACAAGGTGACGATGAGCAACTACATCGAACAGGGCGACGCCGTCTCCATCGTCGTGTACAACAACGACCACCACCTGGGCTCTCTGAACATCGCCACCTGGCTGAACGACCCCGGTGCCAAGGTCTCGCTCGCCGTCGGCTTCATCACGCTGGCGAACGGGGTCAGCTTCCCCCTGAAGAAGGTGCTGACGGCCTCGGCCAAGGGTGTCGTCGTGACGATCACCAGCAGCAACTTCGCGCAGGCGATCGCGCAGTAGGACGCCCCGGCGCGCCGTTCAATGGAGCGTCCACGGCGCGGTGAGTGCGCGCAGGACCGCGGCATCACGCTGGTAGACGTCGTTTCGGAAGTGGACCGTGCCGTCCTCCGCTGACCACGCAGTCCAGTAGAGCACCACGACGGGGATGGCACGCGGAAGGGAAATGGTCGTCTCCGCGCCGGTGGCCACGACGCTGTCGAGCGCCGCGGCAGTCCACGGCGATCCCTCCAGCAGCAGTTCGGCGAGCGCCATCGGGTGCTCGATCCGGATGCAGCCGGAGCTGAAGGTGCGCTGGGGCTTCCGGAAGAGCGCGCGCACCGGGGTGTCGTGCAGGTACACGGCGTACGGGTTCGGGAACATGAACTTGACGCGTCCCAGCGGGTTGCTGCCGCCCGGCGCCTGCACGATCCGGTAGGGAAAGGTGCGTCCGCGATACCAGCTCCAGTCGATCGTCGCGGGGTCCACCACCTCGTCCTGCCGGTCGAGCACCTTCATCGCGTGCGTCGCAAGGTAGGTCGAGTCGCGCCGGACCGCCGGGAACACATCTTCGTCGAGGAGCAGCGCCGGGACGGTCCAGGTCGGGTTGACGACGAGATAGGTCATCGTGGCCCGGAACTCCGGCGTCTGCCGGAATGGTTGCCCCACGATGGAAGGGGCCCGCCACACCAGCGCGTCGTGCCGCACAAAATACGACTCGAAGCCGGCGATGTTCACCGCCACAAACGTCCCGCCAAGCGCACGCAGCACCCACCGCCCCCGCTCCAGGCTCACGCGCAGCGTCTTGATGCGCTCGCCCACCGGCACGTTCAGTTCGGCGCGGGTGCGCGGGCCGAGGACGCCATCGGAATACAGCCCGTGGCGCGACTGGAACCGTGCCAGTGCCGCGGCGAGCGGTGGCGTGAACAGGTCGGTGGTGTCGGAGGCATCGACCGGGCGGAGGTCGCCGGTCAGGGCGAGGCGCTGCCGCAGCGCGGGAATCCGCGCGTCCACAGCTCCCTCCTCGAGATTCGGACCGCCGCCGATCGGCTCCCACCCGCCGCCGGCTTCGAGTGCGCGATACCGCGCGAGGTCGCTCCGCAGGCGGAGGTAAAGGGCGTGCTGGGGTGCGAGGGCGGCAATGCCCCGGGCCAGCGTGTCCGACGTGACAAGCGCCTCGAGTGTGCCCACGGGGTCGGGCGGGAACGGCGGCAGTGGGATATGCCAGGTGGTGTCGAGGGTGGCGGGATCGACTTTGCCGACGGTGAGCGACGACCAGAGGCGAATCAGCGCCTCGGTGGCCAGGAGGTCGAAATCCGCCCGGAGCGTGGGCGACGTCGTCGGGGCCAGCGCAAAGGGCGCCAGTCGCTCGAGGGGTTCGAGGAGGTAGTCGCGCGGCTCGAGCCCGTCTTCGCGCGAGGCGCGGATGGCCTGCAGCAGTGCGTCGGCGCCGTCCCGGGCTGTCCAGGCCGGCTGGTAGTTTCGGGCGGCGTAGAATCTGGAGAGGATGTCGCCGGTCTGCAGCGGCACGCCAAGCACCGTCACGTCGCCGTCGTGCGGTTGGAGGGTGTTCACCCGGGCGCGAATAGACTCGGAGATCGCGTCGGTGCCCTGCGCCGCCGCCGGCGCGGCCAGTAGGAGGCACGCGCCAGTCAATGTTGTGAAAAAGCGCCGGTTCACGGACTCCAGCTGTTGTTCTTCCGGTCCACATCGGCCAGTTTCTGCTCCGGATCGACTTCGACGCCGATCACCGGCGCCCCGGACACCGTGAAGCTGTAGCTCGCGTGGCCGTCGAGCCAGTACTTGACCGGGATCTGCTTCAGCACCACGGTGCTGTCGCTGCGGGTCACCTTCACCTCGCCCGGCATCGGTGCCAGTCCCTTGTCGACGATGACGATCGTCGTGCCGTTCGGCCCGGCGGTCACGCTCCCGACCGATTGATCCACCGTCCACGTCTCCCAGAACCAGGTGCGCCAGAACCAGCCGAGGTCCTGTCCGGTCACGTCCTCGAAGGTGTAGAAGAAGTCCCAGGGTGTCGGGTGCTTGTACTGCCAGCGGGCGCCGTAAGTGCGGTAGGCCTTCTGGAAGAGCTCCGGCCCCAGCATGCCGCGCAGCGTCATCAGGATATTGGCGGGCTTCATGTAGCTCGCGACGCCGTATCCGATGTCGGTGTCGTAGCGGTCGCCGTGGCGCATCATCGGCTCCTCGATCCCCATCCGCGACACCTGGGCGTAGATGTTCTTGTCCTGCGCCTCGGCGTCGCGCCCGGGGAAGAAGTCGGCCTCGCCCTGCACGCCGTTGAATTCCGTGAGGCCCTCGTCCTGCCAGGCATGGCGCTTCTCATCCGACCCGACCTGCATCGGGAACCACATGTGGGCCAGTTCGTGCACCGTGACACCGTAGAGGCCGAAGCTGTCGGGCTGGAATCCGCCGATGCAGGTGATCATCGGGAATTCCATGCCGCCGCACGACTCGGGGCCCTGCATCGCGGTCGCCACCGGCCAGGGATAGGACCAGAGATAGCCGGAGAGAAACTCGATCGAGTGCCGCGCGTAGCGGGCGTCCTCGGCCCACTTCGACGCGGCGTTGCCGGGAATCCAGAAGGTGTGGATCAGGGCGTAGTCGGGGGTGCCGTTCCCGTCGCGGTCGCCGACGGTGGCGCGCGCAGCGTCCATCACAAACTTGTCGGACACCCCCCAGGCGAAGTCGCGCACCGTGTCGGCGTGGAACCGCCAGGTGAGCGACGGGCCGGCCAGCGTCGCCTTGCCCGCGCCGCGGTCGGCTTCGGTGACGACGTGCACCACCGTGTCCGAGGTGAAGGCCAGGCCCACCCGCCGGATCATCTCGGGCGGGAGCACCTCTGCGTGGTTGACCAGGCTCCCGGTGGCGCCGATGAGGTAGCCGGCCGGGACAGTGAGCGCCACGTCGTAGCTGCCGTAGCCCATGTAGAACTCGGCGTTCCCCATGTAGGGATCGTTCTGCCAGCCGACCACGTCGTCGTACACCGCCATCTGCGGGTACCAATAGCTGATGAACGCCAGGTCGTCGGTGCGGCCGCCGCGCGGCGCACCGTCGGGCGGCACCGTCAGGCTCCAGGCGAAGGCGAGATCCACGCTGTCGCCGGCGGCCAGTGCGGGCGACACCGGCACCGACATCACGGTGCTGTTGATCTTGTAGCCGCGAGTCTTGCCAGCCGCCTCCGGCACATCGGTGCCGCGGACGGCCACCCGCGAAAGCGTGACCCCGCCGGTGATCGGAACCGTCTGGTTCCGCACCGCGCTGTCGCCGAAGAGGTTGTCGTGCAGGTGGACGTACACTGTGGTGAGCTGGCGGGAGGACCGGTTGTAGTACCGGACGGTCCCGGTGCCGGTGAGCCGCCCGCTGGCGGGGTCGTAGGTCGCGGCCAGGTCGTACTTTGCCCACTGCTGCCAGTACTTGGCGCCGGGGACACCGGTGCGGGTCCGGGTGTCGTTGGTGACCGCCCGCTGGAACCAGGCCGATTCCTCCATCGGGTAGGGCACGGGGCGTTCTTGGACCACCGCCGCCGGGACAGCCGCCGGAACCGGCGTGGCCGGCGGCGTACTGGAGGCGCAGGCGGCCACGAAGCCGGCGGCGAGCAGCGGGGTGAGGTGCGGGCGGTGAATCACGAACGCCATGGTCGTGTCTCCAGTGGAAGGTACCGGCTTGGAACCTAGCCGGCCCCTCCCGGACTGTCATCCCGAGACTACCTTTCGGGCATGATCAACCCCGCCCGGCTGCCGCCCGCAGCCGTTGCCGCCGCCCTCCTCCTCACCGCCGTGTCGTGCGGGGGCGACAGCTTCGAAGCGCCGCCGCCGCTGGTCGTCACCGGCGTCGTCCAGGAATCCCTGCCGCCGGTGCCGTCCTCGCGGCTGGAGATTCCGGTTCGCTACGACCTCACGCCGGGACTCGCCTGGCTCGAGTCCGAAGTGCCCGATACCATCGGGAAGATCGAGGACAAGCTGGCCGTGAAGGGGAACGACCGGCTGCACATCGCGTATGAGATCGTGCGCGAGCCGTTTCATCTCGGCATCGAAGGCCGGACGGTCACCATGTCCTCGGTGCTGCACTACCAGGGGCGCGGCTGGTACAATGCGCCGATCATCCCGGAGGTGAGCGCGTCGTGCGGCACCGGGGAGGGCGACGAGCAGCCGCGCGCCCGGGTCACCCTGCGGGTGACGGGGCGGATCGACGACACCTGGACGTTTCGCACCAAGTCCATCGTCGACGCGGTGCCCCTCACCGACACGGAGCGGGACCAGTGCGAGGTGACTGCCGCGCACATCAACGTCACGGACAAGGTGCTTTCGGCGGCGGAGGGGGCGCTGCAGGGCCAACTTGTCAAGGTGGACAAGAAGCTCGCCGCCTTCCCGCTCCGCGCCAGCGTCGAGGGCATCTGGGGCACCATCCAGAAGCCGCTCCGGCTGACCGACAGCCTCTGGCTCCTCATCACCCCGGTGGCGATGCGCTTCCTCCCGCCCACGACCTCGGGCGACACCCTGATCTGGCAGGTGGGACTGGAGGCGAACCCCCGCATCGTCGGTGGCAGCCGCCCCGACTCGTCGACCAATCCGCTCCTCCCCCCGGATCGGAGTGAGGCGCCCCCGGCCGAGCTCCTGATTCTGAGTGAAGGGCGACTCCCGTACGACGTTGCGGAGGACATTCTCTCCAAGGCGCTCGCGAAGACGAAGATCAAGGTGGGCCGGCACACGATGTCCATTCGCCATCTCAAGCCGACTCCCCTGGGCGACGGCCGAGTGGTGGTGGCGCTGACGGTGTCGGGGGCGGCCAACGGCACGCTCTACGCCGTGGGGCGTCCGCAGATCGACTCGGCGGGGGTGCTCACCATGCCCGACCTCATCATCGACGCCGGTACGACTGATGCCCTGACCGGTGCACTGGCCTGGCTCGCGTCCACCGACAAGGTGACGGAGCTCCTGCGGGAGGCGATCCGGATCAACCTGGCGCCCACGCTCGAAAAGGCGCGCGTGCTGGCCGAAGAGAACATGAATCGCGAACTGGCGCCGGGCATCGTCCTGCGGACCACCCTGACCAGCGCGATGCCGATCGGTGTCTGGGCGGCGCCCGACGCACTCGTGGCCCGGGTGATCGTGAAGGGCCAGGGCGCGATCGACCTCCAGCTCTACCCGCCGGACGATTCCACCAAATAGCGGTTCTTGGCGGCCTTGAACGAAAACGGGTCCGCGCCATCGGCGCAGACCCGTCTTGTCTGGTGGTCGGTGGTGCCTCCGACCGTACTATTTCTTGGCTGGCGGCGGACCGGCGTACGGCATGCCCGCCATGAGCTGCGCGGCGGATTGATCCACCTTCTGCTGGGTCGGCGCCTTGTTGCTGAGGTCACCGGTCATGGTGCCGCGCCAGACCATCGTGTTGCTCCCCATCTCGACCAGGTCCACGATAGCGTTCCCCTGGGTGGTTTCCACCGGTTGCGTGGTCGTCATCCCCATCCCGCCGTAGCCCCAGCCGTAGCCCCAGCCGGGACCGTAGCCGACGCCGGTGGAGGTGGTGACGTAGCTGGTCTGGGTCTGGGTGCCGAAGTAGTAGCGCACGTAGAATTTCGCGTCGGCGTTATCGGTCACCAGCTTGTAGCCCTTGGCGGCCATCTGTCCCTGGATGGCCTGCTTGATCATCGAATGGACGATTTCGTTGGAGACGACCGGGTCGCTTCCGTTGACGTTGTCGGTGCCGACCCAGGCGTAGGTCGCGCCGGTCGGGATCTGGATATTCGGGTTGGTCTGCGTCGTGACCGACGGGCCGCAGGATATCAGCAGCGCGGCGCCGGCCAGGGAAAGGATGCGGGAAGACATGACGGCTCCAGGACATGAGGGGGTCACCGAAACTCCTACTTCACTGCGGGCAGTTTCTTGAACAGCTCTTCGACCGCCTTCTGGACGGCCTCCTGCGTGGGCACCTTGCCGGTGGCGTCATGCTTGTAGATACCCCGCCAGGCCAGGGTGCTCGTCTTCAGGTCCAGGAGGTCCACCACCACGCCGGACTGACGGGTCTGCACGTCGGTCGTCTGGGTGCCGTACCAGCCATAGTCCCACCCGCTCCAGCAGGAGGCTCCACCGCAGCTGTTGGAACTGGCTACGCCGCTGCCCGTGACGACCGTGTTGGCGACCTGTGTCTGGTCGGTCTTGGAGCCGACCGCGAAGCGGACCACGAACGCCGCCTGCGCGGAATCGGTCAGCCGGTAGCCCTTTGCCTTCAGCTCGTTGTCGATGGCGGTCTTGATCCGCTGGTGGATGACCGGGCTCTGCGCCACGACGCCCTGTGAATTGGGGACGCCCTGGGGCGGCGGGCCCCACACGTAGGTGGCGGCACCCGGCATCGGAATGGTGGCGTCCTGCGTGACGGTGATGGTTGGCCCGCAGGCGTAGAGCACAATGGCGGCGAGTGGCAGAAAGGAGCGGTGCATGGGTCCCCAGGGGTGAGTGGATCGTATCATGAATAATAGGCTGGGGTTCGGTGGTCCGTAAGCCGTGCCCTTACAATGCTGAGGCGAACAACGGGCGGCCAACTCGGCCGCCCTTGCTGTGTTCAGGCCTAGCGACCGACTAGTACCGGTAGTGATCCGGCTTGTAGGGTCCCTCGGGCTTGATGCCGAGGTAGCTGGCCTGCTCCGGACTCAGCTGGGTCAGCTTGACGCCGAGTTTGCCGAGGTGGAGCCGTGCCACCTTCTCGTCGAGGTGCTTCGGCAGGGTGTACACCTTCTTCTCGTACTTGGCGGCGCTGGTGTGCAGCTCGATCTGCGCCATCACCTGGTTGGTGAAGCTGGCCGACATCACGAAGCTGGGGTGGCCGGTGGCGCAGCCAAGGTTGAGGAGCCGCCCCTCGGCAAGGATCAGCACGCTGTGGCCGTCGGGGAAGACATACTCGTCGAATTGCGGCTTGATGTTGACCCGCTTGACGCCGGGGAGCTTCTTGAGCCCGGCCATGTCGATCTCGTTGTCGAAGTGGCCGATGTTGCCGACGATGGCCTTGTCCTTCATCCGTGCCATTTGCGCCGCGCTGATGACCTGCTTGTTGCCGGTGGCGGTGATGAAGATGTCGGCGGTGCCCACGATCTCCTCGAGCGTGGTGACCTGGTAGCCCTCCATCGCCGCCTGCAGCGCGCAGATCGGGTCGATTTCGGTGATGATGACACGCGCGCCCTGACCCTTCAGCGCCTGCGCGCATCCCTTGCCCACGTCGCCGTAGCCGCAGATGACCGCCACCTTGCCGGCCAGCATCACGTCGCTGGCGCGGAGGATGCCGTCGGTCAGCGAGTGCCGGCAGCCGTAGAGGTTGTCGAACTTCGATTTGGTCACGGCATCGTTGACGTTGATGGCCGGGAAGCGCAGGGTGCCGGCCTGCATCATCTCGTAGAGCCGGTGCACGCCGGTGGTGGTCTCCTCGGAGACGCCGCGGATGTCGGCGGCAATCTTGGTCCACTTGCCAGGGCTGGTCTTGAGGTTCCGCGTGAGGACCTCGAGAATGACGCCCCACTCCTCGGAGTCGTTCGCTTCGTCAAAGGCGGGCACCGCGCCCACCGCCTCGTAGTCGGCACCGCGGTGCACC
The DNA here is from genome assembly GCA_963705985.1 of uncultured Gemmatimonadales bacterium. Taxonomy (GTDB): domain Bacteria; phylum Gemmatimonadota; class Gemmatimonadetes; order Gemmatimonadales; family GWC2-71-9; genus SPDF01. Next base: position 508,272 of record CAVPLK010000004.1, read on the forward strand.
AACAGCGTGGCGTCGCCGCCGTCATCGAGCAGCAGGGTGGGGCCGGAACCGTCGGGCCACTCGAGCGCCTGTTCGGTGCACCACCAGTATTCCTCCAGCGTCTCACCCTTCCAGGCGTAGACCGGCACCCCGCGCGGCTCTGCCACGGTGCCGTTCGGCCCCACCACCACGGCGGCCGCCGCGTGATCCTGGGTCGAGAAGATGTTGCAGCTCACCCAGCGCACGTCGGCGCCCAGCTCGGCGAGGGTCTCGATCAACACGGCGGTCTGCACCGTCATGTGCAGCGAGCCCATGATCTTGGCACCCTTCAACGGCTTCTTGCCCTTGTACTCGGTGCGGAGCGCCATCAGGCCGGGCATTTCGAACTCGGCGAGGCGGATTTCGTTGCGGCCCCACTCGGCGAGCGAGATGTCGGCCACCTTGTAGGGCTCGCGGCCCTTCGACATGGAAGTGAAGGGGTGCTTGCTGGGGGCGACGGCGGTCATAGGGAACCTCGGCGGGGAAGCGGGGAAGCGGGAACGTCGTTTCGATCGTCAGCATCGCGCGGTTTCTGCACTACCGCCGCGAAGAGTGTCGGGCCTTTGGCCGCCGGATCGGCGGGCAGGGGGAAATACGTCGAGGAGGCGAAACCGGCGTCGCGTCCCCAGGTGTTGATGGCTTCCGCATCGAATCCGGGCCAGAGATGGCCCATCGATTCGATGAAGTCGGTGCGCTCGTGCGGCATCATGTCCACGATCAACAACTTGCCGCCTGGTTTCAGCACCCGCGCCGCCTCGGCGAGTACCCGCGCCGGTTCCGGTGCCAGGTGCAACGCCAGCGAGATTACCGCCGCGTCGAGCGACGCGTCGTCGAGCGGCAGCGCCTCGAGATCGCCGCGGTGAATCTCCACATTGCGGAACGACGCGAGGCGTTTCCGGGCCGCGCTGAGCATCGGTGCCGAACCATCCACGGCAACGACCTGCCGGACGAACGGCGCCAGTGACGCGGCCACCTGTCCGGTCCCGCAGCCCAGGTCGCCCACCGCCCACGATTCATCGAGCAGGGCAGGGAGGGCGGCGAGTTCGGCCCGGCTGCCGAAGAGCTCGCTCCGGAGCCGGTCCCACTGACCGGCCGAGGTCGCGAAAAACTCGCGGGACTTGGTGCTCCGCTCGGCAAGCACGCTCCGGAGCCGAGTCACGTCCTGCCTGGCCGCCGGTGCCTCGGCAATTTCACCGCTCACCAGCTGCCAGAGCTGTCGGGCGGCGGGATCCAGGTCCCGCAGCGCCGCCCGGTACCGATTGCTAGTGCCTTCGGCGCGCGCCGATACCCACCCCTCATCGGCCAGCAGCTTCAGGTGCCGGCTGACGGTGGACTGCGGCAGGCGCAGCACTCGGCAGAGTTCGCCGACCGTGAGGGCGTCCCGCTCCAGCACCAGGAGCAGGCGGCTCCGGGTGAGGTCGGCAAGGGCGCTGAGACGGTCGAGGACAGCAGGCACTATATATATCCTTTCAGCCGGATAATAAGATAGTGCGAATGTGCCCCTTTCGTCAAGTAAGGAGTCGCCGTCACCCCCGCGAAAGCGGGGGTCCAGTGAGTCGGCCTCTGGATTCCCGCTTGCGCGGGAATGACGAGGTTGTGCGCTTCGGCCCCGTTGCCCCGCTTTTCTACCCCTCACCCCCTCACCCCCTCTCCACCATGTGGAGAGGGCCGCAAGGGCGGGATGTCGAATGCACCCGTGTCGCTTCAGCGACATCAGCCGAGCCGCGGGTTTACCCGCGAGTCCGCGTCCCGAACTCCGCCAGCCTGGCCGGATCATTGGTCAGGATGCCATTCGCTCCGCGGGCGCGGAGTTCATCGGCCTCGGCGGGGTCGTCCACCGTCCATATATGGACGGGGCAGCCGAGCGCGTGGGCGTCCGTAATGAAGCGACGGGTGGCGACGGGGAGGAAGTGGTGGCGGTCGGGCACCGAGAGGGCGTGGTAGGCCACCTGTTTCGGCCGGGTTCCAGTGGCGGAGCCGACCAGGAGGCGGAGGATGTCCTTGCGGCTGGCGCCGACCAGGAAGTCGTCGTCGCGGAAGCAGTTCAGCGCGTCGTGATATTCGGAGGCGACAAGGCAGCGGCCGGTAGCGTTATGCCGGAGCAGCACGTCGCGCACTCGTTCCTGTCCCGCCACCTCCTTCAGCTCGATGAGCATCGGCATCGAGGGGAACGAACCCAGGACTTCATCGAGGGTGGGGACATCGGTGCCGGCCTGGAGCTGGGCGAGGGTCCGCGCGATGAGCGGCCCGGTCAGTGGAGTGGTGCGATCGAGGGTGGGGTCGTGGTGCACCACCACCGCACCGTCGGCGGTGAGGCGCACATCGAACTCGAAGGCGTCCACGCGCAGCGCCGCGGCGCGCTCGAAGGCGGGGAGGGTGTTCTCCGGCGCCTCCGCGGAGGCGCCGCGGTGGGCCACGAGGGGGAAGGCGGCAGGATCCACCAGGATGTTCATCGGGCCGCCGCGGCGAACCGCTTCACGATGGCCGCGGCCGGTTCGATGGCGGTGATCCCGTCCACGCTCTTTCCCGCCTGCCAGAAGTCCTTCTCCCCCGATTCGTCTAGGGAGGCGCGCTTGAGCTGAAAGAGCGACTTCAACGCGTAGAAGGTCCGCATCCAGTGCTTCCGCTTGCGTCCGCGCAGCATCCACCTGGCGAAGGCCCCGGCGTGAAGCCCCATTCGCTGGATATAGGGGGTGTTGATGACCGCCACCGGCACCCCGGTGATCCGCTCGCTCAGCACGATGTCGTCGGCGTGGGCGTTCACGATGGCCTGCTTGTACACCTCGCTCGCCTTGCACTCGGGGGTTGCGATGAAGCGGGTCCCCATCTGCACACCGGCGTAGCCGATCTTCAGCGCCTCGACGAAATGAGACTCGTCTCCCACGCCACCGGCGCAAATGAGCGGCACGCCGAGCCCGCCCAGTTCCTCCCAGAGTTCCTCGACCCCCTTGGGGCCGGCGTGGCCTCCCGCGCGGCGGTTCACCGCAATGAGTCCATCCACCCCGGCGGCAAGCCCCTTGTCGGCCCACTTCCGTTCGGTCACGTCGTGATACACCACGCCCCCCACCGCGTGCGCCTTCTCGACCACCCACTTCGGGTTGCCGAGGGAGGTCACGAAGAAGCGCACGCCCTCTTCGATGGCGATGTCCACCCACTTCACCATCCGGTCGTGATAGGTCTTCGACGACGCCTCGATGAGGGCGTTCATGCCGATCGGCTTGTCGGTGAGCCGCCTGATGAGGCGGAGCCCATCGCGGAAATCGTGGCCGTGCACGTAGGTCAGCGAGATCGGTTGCACGATCCCAAGGCCGCCGGCCGCGGAGACCGCGGCGACGAGCTCGGGATTGCTGCAGGGGTACATGGCGCCGCAGATGAGCGGCACCTCGACGCCGGCGTGCTTTGTGAACGCGGTACTTGTCACTACCTCACACCCTTCCAATCGCTGGTCCAGAAGACGAGGGAAGCGCGGAAGAAAGCCTGAAACACGGAAAACCGCTTGAATGTGATCTCATTCCAATTCAGTTGCTTCCGCGCTTCCCACTTCTTCCGTGCTTCCCGCGTTTTCTGTTTGGCATCGGTGACGACTAATCAGGCGGGCTGAGCCGCCACGTGACGGCGATGCGCGCCACGGTGTCGCCGGCCTCGTCGCGGATATCAGCGTCCACCACGTAGTCGATTGTCACTTTCACCTCCGGGATCGTCACCGTCGCCTCGGCGGTCAACGTGCCGCGCGCCTTCTTGAGATAGGTGATCTCGAGGTGGGTGACGATGCTCCGGATGCCGGTCGGCAACCCGGTGATCATCGCGAGCCCGCTGGTCACCTCGCCGAGGTTGACGAGGGCGACAGCGTGAATGGAGTGAAGGTGGTTGCGGACCCCGCGGCGATCGCGGAGGGTGACGCGGGCATATCCCGCGCGGAGCTCGCGCACGTGCGCGCCGACCGTGCCGGTGTAGGGGACCATCCAGCCAAGGAGCCGGCTGAAGAGCCAGCTGCCGCCGGGGAGCGGCGAGAGGGCGCCCCAGGCGCTGCGGATTCTGGTCGCGGGATCGGGCATGGAGGGAATGTAAGCAGGTATGTGCGGGTCGAAGGAGCGTCACCCCGGCGAAAGCCGGGGTCCAGATTCGTGTGTCGATCACGTCCATGCGCGGGCGCGCAAACCGGGGTGGGTGCGTCCACATCGATCCGGGGGGGCCGCTCCATGCACGGGCCCATGGACCGGGGTGGGCATATGCCCACCCCTATTCAAACGAACTCAACCAGACGTGCCGGATGAACAGTTCGCACCGGCTGATTGGCTCCGTGAGAGCACTTGGCACTCTCGCGAGTCGATTGCACCTTCGGCCCCGCTGCCCCGCTGCCCCGCTGCCCCGCTGCCCCGCTGCCCCGCCTACCGGCATGCCCCTTGCCAATCTGGGGGGGGGGGGGGCCGTAGATTGGCGGCAGTCCCCCTACCACATTTGATGAGGCCCCGATGCCTGCCGCCACTGTTCGGTCCGCCGCCACCCTCGGCTTGGAGCGTGTTATGCTGGTACCCCTTGCCCTGGTCTTCTCCTTACGTCGCCTGCCAGGAGCCGGAACAGACTACCGGGCCGTCGCTGAGCCAGGCAGCGCTGCCCAAGTCGATCACGCTCACCTACATCTGCGGCAACTCCTTCCGGGTGCGGAACACCAACCCAACCGAAATGACGGTGACGTGGGACGTGTACCAGAAGGGCGAGACCGACACGCTGGTGCTCCCGCCCAAGCCTGCTTCCGCGCCGTACAGCGAAACCTACTTCACCACGGTGAACAAGGGGACGGTGCGGCTGTTCCTTGACGGCGTGCTGATCCAGACCAAGGCCAATGGCAACAAGCCGGCGTGTGAGTTGCCGGTGGATACGACAAAGCCACCGATACCCGCCTATGGTTGGCCAGCGGACAGTGCCTTCGTCTCCGAGCCGACCCCTGACTCCATCGTTTACTACAGGCGGATCTTGTCGGTCACCTTCCAGCCCACGGCGACCGGTCCGGCGGTAGCCCAATTCCTGTCAAAGTACAGTGCGACGATTGTGGGTGGACGGCCGGATGCGGCCGCCTACGTCATCCAGATACCCGATCCCGGTCCTTCACTCGAGTCCCTCGCTGCTCTCACGAGACAGATGCGTGCTGAGCCGGAGGTAGAGTTCGTGATTCTCATCACGTATCGCAGTGGACCACCGTCGGTGGATGCTCGGTTTCCCACCGATGGCCAGGGGTTCGATCGCCGTTCTTGGGGTGACGAGGCAGGCCCGTCATTATGGGGGTTGAAAGCAATACGAGCCCCTTTGGCATGGGGATGTGAGAACGGTGCGTACGGGGCTGCTCCAGTGGTTGTTGCTGTGGTTGAATGGGGTTTCGAGTCGGTTCAGGGGTCTAGCGATTTCGCGGGATCCATGCCCGCGGTCTTCACCGCCAACGCGACCTTGGGCGAGGCGATGTCACCGAGCACGATGGCAGATTTGAAGTGGCATGGGACTGCGGTGGCAGGGACGCTTGCGGCCATAGGTGACAACGGTCGAGGGGTCGCAGGAATGATGTGGCACTCGGACTTGCGCCGGTACGCACTAGGCCGAGAGGGGGCTGTGTCCACGACCGAGTACTTCGCGTTCCGTGACGAGATCCTCGGACAGCTATCTGTGGACCAGCCTCGCATCGTGACGTTTTCAATCGAACTCAGGAAGGATTCGCTGAACAATCCGGATGCGCCGAAGGATTTGGCCAAGCGACTTGTGAAACTACTGACCGACAATCCTTCCATGTTGATCGTGAAATCGTCCGGCAACTATGACACGGTGATCACGGCCGCGGGACTCGCATCGCTCTCGCATGGATCGCACTTGATTCTGGACGCGTTGGTGCGTGTCCGACTCGCTGGCTTTCGGGATCGAGTAGTCATCGTCGGCGGTTCGCAGCGACCGACTTCTGGTGGCTACGCCCAGCATGCTCCGACTCGATTCGTTGACGGAGAGACGGATATCCTGGCCCCAGCAGATGGCATTGAAGTGTTGGGGGGCGCTCGATACGGTCAGGATGTCGTCGTGAAGGATGGAACCTCCTTTGCGGCTCCCATGGTTGCCGGCGTCGCGGCTCAGCTCCTTGCGATGCAGCCCAACCTGACGCCCGCGCAAGTCAAACAGTACCTTATCGAGGGAGCTCAGGAGCCGCGTCTGAATCCGGAGACGGGCGTCATGATGGGTCCAGAACAGCTTCGCCTGCGTCGGTCGGGCGCCACGCAGTCGGTGTTTCAACTGGACGCCTATGGGTCGCTCACGAAGCTCTCGCGAGAGGATCCCGCGACCCCCATCTGCGGCTTCCCGGTCATCACCTCCTTCGTCACGAATCCCGAGACCAGCGAGATCGAGACGGTGGTGCGCATCGCGCGGCCGAACCACTATCAAGCCGTGTATCAGGGCAACGTCGAGAATGTGACCGTCGCGCAGGGGGGCCGGCGCATCGGCATCGACGGCTGGGGCGAGAGTCGAAACATCGACTTTCAGAACTACTCCTGGAGTGTCGGGAGCGCAACGGCCTTCCACGGGTATCGACAATTCCTCGAAACGGACACGGCATTCACCGATTACGAAACTGGATCGGCCATGCTGACCGTCAGGGGTGCGGGGAACCCGCGGGGGCCGTTCGATCTCTGCGCAGGCGTGACCGCGACCCTTCCCGCGTTCGGCACGGGATGCTACCTCGGGCCGATAGCCAACACGGGGGAGTGGGCACACGTCGTAGTGGATCGAAGTAACTACGACATCACGGGTTGTGGGTCAGGCCGGGCCTTCTACGGCAGTTATCTGGTCTCGGTCGCTTCCAGTGGCGTGGCACAGGAGCTCCGACAGATCTCCTTTGATCCCTGCCCACCCGACGTGGGGATCTGGAACCTGCCTGGCAATGATGTCCTGGCATGGCGGGGGGATGGGGCAGTCGCCTGGGTGGGCCATCAGGACTACTCCTACTCCGTCTCGCCCGGCGTCCCGGATTCGTTGAACCCGAATCCCCACAATGTCATCACACCAATCTCGCAGCAGACGCGGTTCGAGCAGGCTCGCGTTGTCTTCGGTGTCCCTCTGGCGACCGGCGCGACGCTCGTCAATCGGCTTTCATATGCGCTGGGCTGGCGTTCGGATGGCGCGAGTCTGGTGTCCTATGAGCTGGTGGGGTTGGAATTCGGTTCCTGCGAACGCGTGGTGCGGGCTGGCCTGGAACCGGACCGTGTGGTCGCCGATTCGACGGGGCCGGTGCCGTGGTGCGGGAGCGGCCCAATGGAACCGCTGGCCGCCCCGAGGCTCATGACACCCCTCGCTTCCACACTGCGAATGAGAGCGACCCGCCCCTCTGGTGCATTCATGGGGTCGGCGGGTGCGCGGGTTCGGATCCCCCGCAGGCCAACCCTCCAGCCGATGGTGCTGGTGAACTGAGTCCGAGGCTCCTGACTTCTTGGCAAGACGCCGGGTCACACGACCCGGCGTTTCGTTGTCGATCGCCGACTAAAGTCGGCGCTCGGCTAGTGTCGCTAAAGCGACGTGGTTTCCGCCCTCGCGCGGGAGAAAGAACATCGCATCGATGCAGACGCAGTCCGCCACGTCGATGCAATCCCTGGGCGAAGAGGGGAGCCCACGCGTCGCTTTAGCGACATCTGCCGAGCCGTGGCTTCAGCCACGAGCTCGCGCAGCCGTGCTGGCTGTCGCGTCGGGAACATGGACCCCGGCTTTCGCCGGGGTGACGATGGTCTGACCTTCTCGCCCTGCCTCCCTGCCTCCCTGCCTCCCTGTCCGCTTACCTCCCCACCCGCGCCACCGGACTCTCCAGCAGATCGCCGACCATCGTCTCCCGGAAAAAGGTCGAGACCTGATTGGAGACTGCTTTCCATTTGCCGTGCGCCGGACAGGGATCGCTGTCGCTGCAGGCGACCCGCCCCAGGAGACAGATGCGCTCGCCGGACGGCCCCGAAAAGGGAGCCACGACGGAGGCGAGGGTGATCGCGCTGGCCGGCCGAGCCAGGCGGAACCCGCCATTTTTCCCCCGGCTCGAATGAAGGACGCCTGCTCGCGCCAGCACATGAAGCGTCTTGGAGAGGTAGTTCTGGGGGATCCCAAGCTCCTCGGCGATCTCGCTTGCCCGAAACAGTCTATCTTCTTGCCTGGCAGCAAGATAGAGGACAGTTCGAAGGGCATATTCAGCGGTCTGAGAGAGCATCGAGGTCGTCAATCAAGTATGAAGATGGCTTCACAGTTAATAACGATAATCATCACATTGCCATGATAATTTAACTGCCATTGATGACGCCACCACCCTCCCCCCCGTGAAGAGTGATTCACACCGGACACGGGGGGCGGAGCGTGGCGAGTCACTTCTCTCATTTCTACTTGGGGTACACCATGGCCGGATTGCGCTGGATTCGCACGATGACTGCCGCTTCCCTTGTCGGACTCGCGGCCTGCAGCGGTGGAGAGAAGGCGCCGCCCCCGTCCAGCGGTGCCCCTGCCGCCGCCGCCAGCGATCTCACCCCATTCCAGCTCGAGAACGGCATCGGTCCGATCACCGAGGCGATCACCCTCGGTCCCGTTGACAAGGACGAGGCGGCGGAGGGCCAGCAGGTCTTCGAGGCGAAGTGCACCGCCTGCCACAAGCTCGGTGAGCGCTACGTGGGTCCGGCCCTCGGCGGCATCCTCGACAAGGTGACCCCCGCGTTCGCCATGAACATGATCCTGAATCCCCAGGAGATGTACACCCGGCATCCGGTCGTGAAGCAGCTCCTCGGCGAATACATGACCCAGATGCCAAACCAGGGCCTGACGCAGGACGAGGCCCGCGAGGTGGTCGAGTACCTGCGGACCACCACGGCCCCAACCCCTGCGCAGTAACACCGCCCTCGCGGGCTCCACCGTTCCAGGAGGATTGACCATGTCGCACAGTTTCAAGACCCAGTCCCGTCTGTTGCTGGGTGCCGCGTTTGCGGCGCTGACGCTGGCCGGCTGTGGCTCGGGGAACGCCCCCGCCGCAGGTGCGTCGGATGCGGCGCAGCGGGTATATGTGGCACCCGGCCAATATGACGAGTTCTACATGTTCACCTCGGGCGGCTTTAGCGGTCAGCTTGGCGTGTACGGCCTTCCCTCCGGGCGGCTCCTGAAGGTGCTGCCGGTGTTTTCGCAGAATCCGGAGAACGCCTACGGCTACAGCGAAGAGACCAAGGCGATGCTGAACACCTCCTACGGCTTCATTCCGTGGGACGATTCGCACCATCCTGAACTCTCGATGACCAACGGTGTGCCGGACGGCCGCTGGATCTTCATCAACGGCAACAACACCCCGCGCGTCGCGCGGATCGACCTGACCGATTTCGTCACCACCGAGATCATCGAGATTCCGCATTCGGCCGGCAACCATGCCTCGCCGTTCGTCACCCAGAACACCGAATACTCGGTGGCCGCCACGCGCTTCAGCGTGCCGACCCCGCAGGCGGACGTGCCGATCGCCTCCTACAAGGAGAACTTCCGCGGCCTCCTCACCTTCATCAAGGTGGACAGCGCCACCGGGCACATGAGCATCGCCTTCCAGATCCTGATGCCCGGCTACAACTACGACCTGTCGCACTCGGGCAAGGGCCCGTCAGGAGAGTGGTCGTTCTTCACCTCCTACAACGTCGAGGAGGCCAACACCCTCCTCGAGGTCAACGCCTCGCAGCGGGACAAGGACTACATCGCCGCGGTCCACTGGACCGTGGCCGAGCAGTGCGTGGCGGACGGCAAGGCCAAGCAGGTGCCGGCCCGGTACGCCCATAACGTGCTGAACCACGAGACCAACGTCGCCACCACGGAGTGGAAGACCTCGACCAACTTCCTCGACGCGAAGGACTGTCCCGGCGTCGTGTACTACCTCCCGACCCCGAAGTCCCCGCACGGCGTGGACGTCGACCCATCGGGCGAACTGATCGTCGGCGGCGGCAAGCTGGCGTCAGTCATTCCCGTGCACTCGTTCTCGAAGATGATCAAGGCGATCGAGGACAAGGCGTTCGAGGGCGAAGTCGAGGGCGTGCCGGTGTTGAAGTACGAGGCCATCGTGGCCGGCGAAGTGCAGGACCCGGGTCTCGGCCCCCTCCACACCGAGTTCGACGGGCAGGGCAACGCCTACACCTCGATGTTCCTGACGTCGGAAATCACCAAGTGGTCCCTCACGGACTTCAAGGTGATCGACAAGGTGCCGACCTACTACTCGATCGGCCACCTCTCGATCCCCGGCGGCGACACCCGCAAGCCGTGGGGCAAGTACGTGATCGCCCTGAACAAGATCACCAAGGACCGCTACCTTCCGACCGGGCCGGAGCTGACGCAGTCGGCGCAGCTCTATGATATTTCCGGCGAGAAGATGCAGCTCCTGCTCGACTTCCCGACGATCGGCGAGCCGCACTATGCGCAAACCATCCCGGCGTCGATGCTGGTCGACAAGCAGATCCGGACGTATGACCTGGCCAAGAACAAGGACCCGTATGCGGCGCTCAGCGAAGCGGCCACCGGCATCACCCGGAACGGGCGCGTGGTGCACGTCAAGATGACGAGCATCCGCAGCCACTTCATGCCCGACAACATCGAGGGCGTCCAGGTGGGTGACTCGGTCTACTTCCACGTCACCAATCTCGAGCAGGACTGGGACGTGCCGCACGGCTTCGCCATCACCGGCCTGAACAACTCGGAACTCCTGGTCATGCCGGGCGAGACCCGCACGATCGTCTGGGTGCCGCAGAAGGTCGGGGTGTTCCCGTTCTACTGCACCGACTTCTGCTCGGCGCTCCACCAGGAGATGTCGGGGTGGGTCCGGGTGTCCCCGCGCGGCAGCGATGTCGCGATGTGGGCCAACAAGCCGACCAAGTAAGCAGCTCACCGGCGGGCGGGAGGGGAACGGTTCCCCTCCCGTACCGCCCACCGAGGTTTTGCCATGTCCCGCGTCACCCGCATCCTCGTCGCGCTCGCCGCCCTCTCCATGGCCATCGTGTACGTCCTTCCGCTCTGGCAGATCGGGCTGGAGGCTCCGCAGTACCCGGAGGGGCTGGGACTCTACATTGCCGTCAACAAGATCGTCGGGCAGCAGCCGCAGGACCTCAACAGCATCAACGGGCTCAACCATTACATCGGGATGAAGGTCATTTCGCCCGACGATATCCCCGAATTGCAGTACATGCCCAAGATCGTCGCCGGGCTCATTGCGCTGGGACTCCTGACGGCGGCCCTGGGCAAGCGTCGGCTCCTGATGGCCTACGCGGGGGTGTTGATGCTCTTTTCGCTGGCGGGACTCGCGGACTTCTACAAATGGTCGTACGACTACGGGCACAACCTGAGCCCGGAGGCCATCCTCAAGATCCCAGGCATGACGTACCAACCGCCGCTCATCGGGAGTAAGCAACTGCTGAACTTCCATGCGACCAGCTGGCCCGCCGCCGGCGGGTGGGTGCTGATCGCCGCCGTCACGCTGGTCTCGGTGCTGGCCATCCGGGCCTGGCGGACGCCGGACGCCGTCCGCGCGTGAGGCGCCACTCGCTTCGACTCCACGCGTCCGCGCTCCTGGGTGCGGCCGCGCTGGCGTGCGGAACCCCCGGCCCCGTTCCCATCGCCTTCGGTGAGGCAGGCTGCGACCACTGCCACATGACGATCGTGGACCAGCGCTTCGCGGCGGAGCTCGTCACCCGCACCGGCAAGGTGTTCGCCTTCGATGACGTCGGCTGCCTGGCCACCTTCATCGTGGGTGGTCCGGTGGAGCCGGACCAGGTGCATTCGGCCTGGGTCACCGACTTCCGTCTGCCGGGCACGCTCATCCCCGCCCAGGATGCGATCTTCCTCCGCACCGATGCCGTGCACACCCCGATGTCGAGCAACCTCCTCGCCGTGCCGCGCGCCGCCGGCGACAGCGTGCAGGCGGCCCTGGGCGGAACCCTCCTGGATTGGGCGCAGATCCTCGCCGAAGCCCGCGATCCGGCGTAGTTTTCCCCCTTCATGATCCGTTCCCTTCGTGCCTGCCTCACCGGCGGGTTCCTCCTCGCCGCGCCAGCGGTCGCCGCCGCCCAGTCCGTGGTGGTGGTCGATCCGGCCGGCCCCGTCCGGACGCTCACCGAGGCGCTGACCCGGGTGACGCCCGGCGGGCGGATTACGGTCAACGCGGGGACCTACACCGAGCCGGTGATCCGGGTAACGGTGCCGGTGACCATCGTGGGGGAGCCGGGCGCGGTGTTTCTGGGCGGCGAGCACCAGATCTTCGTGGTGTCCGCGGATAACGTGACTCTTCGCGGACTCACCCTTCGCGGCGGCGCGTCGAGCTTCATGGAGGACCGTGCCGCGGTGCTCTTTGACAGCGTCGCCAACTGCGTCATCGAGGACAGCCGGCTGGAGGCGACCTTCTTTGCGATCTACCTGTCGCGGAGCCGGGGCTGCCGCATCTCGCGCAACGTGGTCCAGGGGGCGGCGGAGGTCGAGATGACCGCCGGGAACGCCATCCATCTCTTCCATTCCTCCGACGTGACGATCGACGGGAACCGGGTGACGGGGCATCGCGACGGCATCTACCTGGAGTTCGTGGAGCACGCCCGGGTCATCGACAACGAGAGCATGGACAACCTGCGGTACGGCCTGCATTTCATGTTTTCGCACGAATGCGAGTACCGGAACAACTGGTTCGAGCGCAACGGCGCCGGCGTGGCGGTGATGTACACCCGGAACATGGTCATGGAAGGGAATACCTTCGCCGAGAATTGGGGGCCGGCCTCCTACGGGCTCCTCCTGAAGGAGATCCGGGACAGCCGCATTCTGGGCAACACCTTCCGCCAGAACAGCGTCGGCCTCTACTTGGAGGGCTCCGCGCGCAACGAGGTGACGGGCAACACCTTCCTGGCCAACGGCTGGGCGGTCCGGGTGCTGGCCAACGCGGAGGGAAATACCTTTGCGGGCAACAGCTTTCGGCAGAACTCGTTTGACGTCACCACCAACAGCCGGAGCAACGTGAGCACCTTCCGTGAAAACTACTGGGATCACTACGAGGGCTACGACCTCGACCACGACGGCTACGGCGACGTGCCCTACCACCCGGTGCGGCTCTTTTCCTTGCTGGTGGCGCAACACGAACCGGCGCTCATCCTCCTCCGGAGCTTCTTTGTGGATCTGCTCGACGCCGCGGAACGGGTCCTCCCGGTGCTGACCCCCGCCATGCTGAAGGACGACCGCCCGCTCATGCAGGCGCCGGCATGACGGACACCGGCGCGATGGCCCCGGCGGTGGAATTCCGCGCGCTCCGGAAACGGTTCGGTCGGCTGACGGCGCTCGATGCGGTGGATATCCAGGTGGCCCCGGGGCGCATCACCGCGCTGGTCGGTCCCAACGGTGCCGGCAAGTCCACGCTCATCAAGTGCCTCCTCGGGCTGGTCCGGCCCGACGAGGGCAGCATCCTGCTCGGCGGTGACCCGCTCGACGGGGGATGGGAATACCGGCGCGGCATCGGCTACATGCCGCAGGCGCCGAGATTTCCGGACAACCTGACGGGGCGGGAGGTGATCGGGATGCTCCGCGACCTTCGGGGGCGCACCGCGGCGACCGACGAGGAGCTGCTGGAGTGGTTCGGGGAGTCGGGGGCCCTCGACCGCCCGGTGCGCGTGCTCTCAGGCGGCACCCGGCAAAAGCTCAACGCCGCCATCGCTTTTCTCTTCGGACCCCGTCTGCTGATTCTCGACGAGCCGACCGCGGGGCTCGACCCGGTGGCGAGCGGCATCCTGAAGGACAAGATCCGCCGGGTGCGCGACGGCGGAGCAACGGTGGTGCTGAGTTCGCACCTGATGGCGGAGTTGGAGGAGCTCGCCGAGGACCTGGTCTTCCTGGTGGACGGCAAGGTGCGGTATGCCGGGTCGATCGCCGGGCTCAAGGCGCGGGCCGGCGAGACCGGGCTCGAGCGGGCCATGGCGGCCATGCTGCGGCGGCGGAGCGCATGAGGACCACGACACGCATCCTCAAGTACGAGCTGCACAACGTGGTGCGGAGCCGCACGGTGCTGGTGTACACGCTGCTGCTCTTCCTGCTGACCGACGTCCTCTTCCGGTTCGGCGGCGGCGACGGCGCACGGGTGGTGATCTCGCTCCTGAATGTGGTCCTGCTCCTGGTGCCGCTGGTGGGCGTGGTGTTCGGGACCATGTACGTCTACGGCGCCCGCGAGTTCACGGAGCTCCTGCTGGCCCAGCCGGTGGGGCGGCGGTCGCTCTTTGCCGGGCTCTACCTCGGGCTGGCCCTGCCGCTGGTGGGGGCGTTCCTGGTGGGCGTGGGACTGCCGTTCCTCGTCCACGCCCGGCCGGAGGCGGCGCTGCTCCTGCCGCTTGCCATGCTGCTCATTGCCGGTGTGCTACTGACTCTGGTCTTCACCGCCGTCGCCGTGCTGCTCGCCATGCTCTTCGACGACCGCGCCAAGGGCCTTGGCGGGGCCATCCTGGCCTGGCTCGGCTGCGCGGTCCTCTACGACGGGGTGATCCTCCTGCTGATCACCCTGTTCCGGAACTACCCGCTCGAGCGGCCGGTGCTGGCGCTCACCATGCTCAACCCGATCGACCTGGGACGGGTGCTGCTCCTGCTGCAGTTCGACACGTCGGCGCTGATGGGGTATACCGGTGCGGTGTTTGCGAGGTTCTTCGGCACGTCGGTCGGAAGGGTAACGGTACTCGGGGTGTTGGTGGTGCAGGCGACGGTGCCGCTGCTGCTGGCGAGCCGTGTGTTTCGGAGGAAGGACTTCTAGCGCCCGAATGCTTTGACCCGCGGCCAGGCGGCCGCGGCGAATGTCGCCGCGGCGGACAATTCCGCGACGCGCCCCAGCAAGACCACGCCATCCGGCGCTCCGGTCGAGCGCCCGATCCCCGCCAGCAGCACTCCCGCATTCAACAGCAGCCACGCCGCCCAGATCGGCCCCGCCGGGCCCCGCTCCGGCTGCCGTGGGTATTTCGGCAGAATCCACCACGCCACGCCCATCGCCAGCTGGACCATCCATCCGATCAGCAGCGCCTCGGCGTGCATCGCGAAGAGCCGGAAGACCCAGGCGGGCAATGGTATCGTCTTCGCGCTGAGCAGCAGCGCGCCCATCGCCGCGCCGGCAGCGAGCCAGCAGAGGGCGCTCCGCACCAGGAGTGTGCTGAGGAATGGGCACTACTTCACCTTCACCCTGGGCCAGGTGTTCAGCACGAACGCCCAGGCGCCGAGGAGCTGCAGCCCCGCAGAGAGGAGCAGCAGGATGCCTGTGCTTCCACCCGACATCTGGATCGGTTCCCCGACCAACCGCAGCAGGAGCCCGGCGTTGAGCCCGGCATAGGCCAGCCAGCCGAGCGCATCACTGCCGCGCGGATGCTCGGCGGTGTAGCGCGGAAACATCCAGAAGGCGACGCCGAAGATCAGGTTGGTGAGCCAGCCGACGGTCAGGAGATGGAGATAGGTGGGGTAGGGGAGGATCCAGCTGGTGCCCGGGATCTCGGCGGAGACACCCCCGGCGAGGAGCACGCCGGCTGCCAGGGCCAGGACGAACCAGAGGAGGGCGGAGCGGACGAACCAGCGGGTAATCGGGGGCATGGGTCAAATGTAAGGGGATTCGATCCGGTCGATCGACCATCACCCGTCACCCCGGCGAACGCCGGGGTCCATGGTCTGGCCCCGATCATCATGGCCATCCCATGCGCGGGCGGACCCACCGGGGTGGGCATATGCCCACCCCTATTCAAACAAATCCAACCCAACGTGCCGGATGAGCAGTTCACCCCGGTCGATTGGCTCCGAGAGGGCGCTTGACGGTCCGGCAGGTGGGGCGCACCTTCGGCCCCGCTGCCCCGCTGCCCCGCTGCCCCGCTGCCCCGCTGCCCCGCTGCCCCGCTGCCCCGCCCCGGAGGCCTGCCCCTTGCAGAACGGGGGGGGGGGGGGCCGTAGATTGGCGGCAGTCCCCCCACCACATTTGATGAGGCCCCGATGCCTGCCGCCATCGCTCGGTCCGCCGCCACCCTCGGCTTGGAGCGTATTATGCTGGTGTCCCTTGCCCTCGTCCTCTCCCTTGCCGCCTGCCAGGAACCGGAACAGGCCACCGGCCCCTCGATGAGCCAGGCGGCGCTGCCCAAGTCGATCACCCTGACCTACATCTGCGGCAACTCGTTCCGGGTGCGGAACACCAACCCGAACGAGATCACCGTCACCTGGGATGTGTACCAGAAGGGGGAGACGGGCACGCTGCTGCTGCCGCCCAAGCCCGCCTCGGCGCCGTACAGCGAGACCTACTTCACCACGGTGAACAAGGGGACGGTGCGGCTCTTCCTTGACGGGGTGCTGATCCAGACCAAGGCGAACGGAAACAAGCCGGCGTGTGAGCTTGCCAGTGGGGGGCCGACAATACCTGGCCCATTAGCTCCTCGGAACGACGTCCGCTCTTTGATTCAAGCAGACCGTGGCGAGTCCAGCGTCGGGAGTACAGTCGTACTTCAGGACAGATATCAGATCCGATTCGTACCTGGAGTGACGGACGCGGCGAAGACTGAGCCTCTTCGCTCGATTTGGGATGACCGTCCTTGGCGAAGTGTCGACAGGCCCCTTTTTCGTCCGCATACCCGATCCCGGTCTGACGTGGACAGACTTGGCCAACGGCTTGATAGGATCATCGCAGACCCGTGGGTTGACCATGCCACACCTATTATCCGCGGCTGACCTTGAGGCGACGATTGACGGGAGGTACCCGAATGATGGGGTAGGATTTCGGCGGCTGACTGGTCGCAACCCGTCACAGAACACTTGGGCAATGAGGGCGATCCGAGCACCGTTGGCGTGGGGATGCGAGAACGGCATTTATGGAGATTTGGGCCTCGGATTGGCTATTGGACTGGCGGTAGGATGTTCTGACTCCGAACTCGGTTCATCCGCACCGCACGTCGTTCGCGATTAGTCCGTTCGAGAGTGCGGTCAGGGCCCAGTAACCGCAGCCGTCGGGATGGCCAAGTCAACGAGGTGATCGCCCAGTCAACTGAGACGTCGACTCATTAGTGCTGAGGGCGACAACGGCGTTGGCACTGCAGGAATTATTTGGGGGAGTGAGTTGTATTTGTATGAGGCACTGCGCCCCTAAGGGGTACGCATTACCGTTCCGAACATCCCTCTACCAGATAGACGAGTGTAATCCGACCTTGTCAACCCCCCGCGCATTCTGAGCATTTCCATCGACCAGCCGATTGACAGCGGTACTTCAACTGCGAGAAGGACTATCTCATCGGTGACGTCGAGAGTGAACTGAGACAACTTCTTACCGTTGAGCAGAACCTGTTGATTCTCCTCGCGAGTGGCAATGAGAAGTTCATTGGGACTCGACAGGCTTACGAACAGGAAGAAAGGCCTGAAATTCTTCGTAGCGCTTTGCTCCGGCTCAAGGTCCAATTCCCAGATCGCATTCTCATCGTAGGTGGCACCTCCGAGTCAGGGCAGTTTGCGACGTCCTTTCGGAACCCCAGACCCCGAGGATGGTTCGAATTTCTTTGCCGGGCTCACGGACATCTTGGCCCCGGCTGCGGATGTTTCGGTACAGACGACGGGTGGATCGATAGTGCAGGCCTCAGGCACTTCCTTGTCCGCGCCGCTTGTTGCCGGGGTGGCCGGGCAACTGCTGGCCATGAATCCGTTGCTAACGCCTTCCGAGATCGCGAGGCTCTTGCGGGACGGTGCAAGACAGGAGCGCGTGAACGCCATCACGGGTGCGGTGGAGACGCCGTCCGAGCGATCCCCAGTGCCCGGTTCGTCCGACGTGGTATAGCAACTCGATGCATACGGCTCACTGTTCACTGTTCTCCGCAGGGAACGACGCCACGCCCATCTGCGGCTTTCCCGTCGTCACGTCCTTCGTCACGAATCCCGGAGACCAGCGAGAGTCGAGACGGTGGTGCGCATTGCGCGACCGAACCATTATCAAGCCGGTGTATCAGGGCAATGTCGAAAACGTGACTGTGGCCCAGGGCGGCCGGAGGATCGGCATCGACAATTACGACGGAAGTCACAATATCAACTTCCAGAACTACGTCGTGGACGGTGGGCAGCCCAATGGCCTTCCGGGGGTATCGCCAGTTTCTCGAGAAGGACACGGCATTCACCGATCACTCGACCGGCTCGGCACTCCTGACGATTCGGGGAACTGGCAGCGCCAGAGGTCCATTTGACTTGTGCGCAGCCTTCGTCCCCGGCGGGTGGGATGGTGCGACCTCCTGCTATCTCGGACCCCTCGCCACAACGGGAGAGTGGGCGCACGTGACAGTCGAGCGGAGCAACTACGATGTCATCGGGTGCGGCCCCGGCGTGGCCTTCTATCGCAGTTTCCTGGTCCCGGTCGCTTCGAGTGGCGCGGCGCAGGAACTCCGGCAGACCTCGTATGATCCCTGCCCCCCGGAGTCGGGGATTTGGGACTTGCCTGGCAATGATGTCCTGGCATGGCGGGCGGACGGAGCGGTCGCCTGGGTGGGGCATCAGGACTACTCCTACTCCGTCTCGCCCGGTGTCCCAGATTCATTGAACCCGTATCCCCATAACGTCATCACGCCAATCTTGCAGCAGACGCGCTTCGAGCAGGTTCGCGTCGTCTCCGGCGTCCCTCTAGCAAGCGGCGCGACCCTCAACAACAGGCTTTCGTATGCACTAGGGTGGCGCTCGGATGGATCGAGCCTGGTGTCGTATGAGCAAGTGGGGTTCGAGAACGGTTCCTGCGAACGCGTGGTGCGGGCAGGGCTGGCGCCGGACCGGGTGGTTGCCGATTCGACTGGGCCAGTGCCGTGGTGCGGGAATCCAACGATGGAACCTCTCGCTGCACCGAGGCTCATGAGACCACTGGCTTCCACCCTTCAGGCGAGAGCTGCGGGCCGCTCTGGCCCGGTCATGTGGACGCCAGAATCGCGGCTCCGGGCCCCCCGCCGTCGGACCGTGCAGCCGATGGTTCTGGTGAACTGAGTCCGAGAATCTGAACTCATAGCAAGACGCCGGGTCACACGACCCGGCGTTTTGTTTTCGATCGCCGGCTGAAGCCGGCGCTCGGCTGATGTCGCTGAAGCGACATGTGGGCCTGCTACTTCGCCCAGGCACCAAATTGGCCCGGCGGACAGGATGCCTGACCGATGAGGTGTTCCTCGTTCCGCGCGATGGCAGAATCCACGTCGCTTTAGCGACATTGGCCGAGCCGTGGCTTTAGCCACGAGCTCGCGCGGCTGCGCTGGTTGTCGCAGCTGGAAGATGGACCCCGGCTTTCGCCGGGGTGACGATCGTTGTACGATCCTGCCCCACTGACCCGTTATTCACCCTCCCCGCTTCCCCGCTTCCCCGCTTCCCCGCCTTCAGTTAGCGCTACATACCGCCCATGAAACCGCACCGCGTCGCCTGACGCGTCGGCGATCATCACGTCCAGCTCGATGCGGCCGCGCCCCTTCTTCGCCACCGACTTGACCAGCCGCTCGATGGCATGGGCCGAGGGCGCCTTGCACGTCGCGGTGAAGTCTCCGGTGACCGGCCGGAAGTAGTGCACCGCGCTGTCCTGGATGACCACATGGGATTTGATGCCGTGTTCTCGCAAGACAAGCCAGATCGTCCCCCAGCCCGCCAGCGTGGCCGTCGCGTTGAGGCTGCCGGCGAACGCCGTCCCCTTGTGATTGATGTTCGGCGCCAGCGGCGACCTGAGCACCAGCCCCGCCCCCTCGCGCCCGACGACCCGGAGGCCGAGGGCCTTGGTGATCGGCATGTCGCGCCGGAGTTTGGTCCGCAGCGCGCGGAGCAGATCGGGCCGGGCGCTGCGGCGCGCGGCGCTCACGCCTCGCCGCTGGTCAGCTGCTCGCGCACCACGACCGCCGTGCCGTAGCAGAGGACCTCCGTCACCCCCGGCATCAGCTCGGTGGCGTCGTAGCGGACGCCGACCACCGCGTTGGCGCCCATCTGGTGAGCGTGGGTCAGCATGATGTCGAACGCCTCCTGCCGGGTCCGTTCGCAGAGGGTCGTCAGGAGGGTGATGTTGCCGCCGAAGAGGGTCTCGATGCGCGCGCCGATCGATCCGAACACGTTGCGCGACCGGACGCTGATGCCGCGGACCACGCCGAGGCTCTGCGCGACGCGAAACCCGTCGAGCTCGAAGGTGGTGGTGGTCATTTCGTGACTACTGCTCATGCCAGGTCTCCAGGGAGAGGGAATATCACGGCGCCTCGCGCAGCAGCGCGCGGATGTCGAGCGGGCCGGTGGTCATGACGAGCGCGCCGGCGGCATCCCGGGGCCATTCCTCGCGGGGCCGGTCGCGGTAGAGCTCGACGCCGTTGTCGTCGGGGTCGCGCAGATAGAGCGCCTCGCTTACGCCGTGATCGCTGGCCCCGTCCAGCCGGATGCCGGCGGCCCGCACGCGGCGGAGCGCGTCGGCCAGCGATGCGCGGTCGGGATAGCGGATGGCGGTATGGTACAACCCCGTGGTGCCCGGCGCGGGCGGTGAGCCACCCAGGCTCTCCCAGGTGTTGAGGCCGATATGATGATGATAGCCGCCCGCGCCCACGAACGCGGCGCCGTCGCCGTATCGCTGGGTCAGTTCGAACCCCAGCACGCCGCAGTAGAAACCGAGTGCCCGCTCGAGGTCGGCCACCTTGAGGTGGACATGCCCGATATCCACGCGCGGATCGATGGGCTGCGGAGCATCGGTCATTTCACGATCCCGAGGCCCGCGAGGATGGCGTCAAGGGCGTGTTGCATCGCCAGTGTCGCAAGCTCGGCCCCGGAGGCCCCCGAGCTTCGTACCGAAGCAGGAAGCAGGCAGACCGCCCGGGCGGACAGGGCGATCACGGAAGAGCCGGAATCGGCGGCGGTCGTGGCGACCAGTTCGATGCCCGGTCGATGGTCCCCCACCGCCTGCGCGAGCTCCGAGCCGGCCGGCCAGACGGAGCGAGGCACGGTGCGCCAGAGTCCCCGGGACTCACTGTGATAGGCGAACTGGTAGCCAAGGGCTCCAAGCGTCGAGTCGACGATGCGTGACAGCCTCGGCCTCGGCCCCTCCGTCGAATAGACGGTCAAGATCGTCGAATCGGTGGCCACGCCGTCGCTGCAGTCGTAGGTCGGAGGGACGGTGAGGAGCAGGGTATCCACGAATCGCCCGAGGGTGGCGAAGTCGATCCTGCCGGCGGGGGAGGCGCCCCGCACCTGGACCAGCGTCTCTTGTCCAAGAAACAGCCAGAGATAGGAGTCCGCAGCGCGTCCGTCGCGGTACTCGCGCATGGCGGTGAGCCGTCCGCGTTCAAGCCAGCTGCCCTCCGGCGGTGCCACCGCGGTGGAGCCCGCACGACGCACGCTATCGGATGGGCCGCGCGCGCGGACGATCAGGAGCTCCCGGACGAGCTGACTGGAGATCAATTCGACGGCACGGGTCGCGCAGGCCGCGACGCACGGATCCAGCGACGGAGGGAGCGGTGTCACGAAGAGCTCCACGCCGACGCCGTCAGGGCGCTGGTACCGGTACATCGTGCCGGCGTTGGCACCCGCCACCGGGGCCTGCTCCACCAGCATGAACCCGGCGTTGCTCGCCGGCGAGGTCTGCGCCGCCAGGCCGGCCGCAAGAAACAGATGGAGGGCGGCGGCAACGGCGCTCGCGCGCGACCCAGTCACGCTCGCCGCCGGCGGGGCGCCCAACGGAATCGCGCCAGGTCCACGTGCCCTCGTGCGTCGAACCGTACCCCCTCACGGGTCAGGAGCATCCGCTG
This sequence comes from uncultured Gemmatimonadales bacterium, assembly GCA_963705985.1. Classification (GTDB taxonomy): domain Bacteria; phylum Gemmatimonadota; class Gemmatimonadetes; order Gemmatimonadales; family GWC2-71-9; genus SPDF01. The sequence continues at coordinate 530,045 of CAVPLK010000004.1, forward strand.
GGTCAGGGCATGGTGGTCCCGGAGGCTGATGGCGCCCTGCGCGTTCAGCACCCGATGCCAGGGCACGGTCGATCCGGTCGGCAGGGCGTGGAGGGCGTAGCCGACCTGGCGAGCCGCGTTCGTGAGGCCCGCCTCCGCCGCCACCTGCCCGTAGCTCGCCACCCGGCCCGCCGGAATCCGCCGCACGGTCGAGTAGATGGCATGGTAGGTGGGTGACGGCGCCTTGCCGATAGTCATATCCCAATGCTAGCTCAGCGCTTCGACAGACGCTATCAGCTCGCCCCGCTCCCCCTCAACCCCGCTACCCCGCTACCCCGCGGCCCCAGCCCTAAAGATCCCTTCAGGGCCCGCTCCCCTTCCCTTCACTCGGGTGCGGGCAGGTTTGACTCAGGGCCCGCATTTCCCTGGGCCCGTGGGAAGAGCCATGCGACGGACGTCGTCACCTCCCGACCTGGCGCCCCGGAGCGCCCTCGCCCGTCTCCTCGAAGTGGAGTTCCGCCTCGAGGCGATGCTGGAGGAGGCGCGTCTCGAATCGGAGGCGATCCTCAAGACCGCGCGGGAGCAGGCGGAACTCCGCCACGGCTCTCTCGCGGCCGAGATCGCCGCCGCCGACACCGAACTTGCCGTGCGACTCACGGCGGAGGCCGAGTCGCGCATCGCCGAAGAAGAGGCCGTGGTCGCCGCAGTACGTGCGCGCTACGAGTGCGTGGACGAGGCGGCCCTCGCGGCGCACGCCCGCTGGATCGCCGGCCGGGTGCTGCGGATCGTGGCCGAGGGATCGCCATGATCCTCCCGATGATCCGTGCCCGCGTGCTCGGCCCCCGCGACAAGCTGGATGATGTGCTTGCCGCAATCCAGGATGTCGGCCTCCTCCAGCTCGCCGAGTCCCGTCCGAGCGGCGTCCTCCGCCCCGTCGAGCCCCAGCCGCGCGAGGCACGGGAAGCGAGACGCCTGCGCGGGCTGTTGCGCGACGTCGATGCGCTGGCATCCCGGTTTGGTTCCGCTTCCCCGAAGGCGTCCCCGCCCCCGGCCTCCTCGTTCGCCACCTGGCTGAGGCAGTTCCGCCGCGCCCGCCGCGAGGTGGACCGGATCGAAACCAGGCGACGGACCCTCGAGGAGCAGCGCACGGAGACGGCTCGGCTGCTCGAGTTCATTCGCGCCTTTCGGGGCCTGCTGCCCACCGGCAGCGGCACCCGCACCCACGGCTACCATCTCGTCCTCCGTGGGCAGGACGCCGCCATCGTGGCCCGCCTGCGTGAGGGGCTCGCCCAGGCCATCGGCGATCAGTTTGTCCTCGAGACCGCGCCGCTCTCCACCGGGGAACTGGCCGCCGTCCTCCTGGTACCTCCCACCGATGCCGAGCGTGTCGAGCGTCTCCTCGCACAGGCCGGCGTGCACGAACTGCCGATGCCCGAGGCAAGCGGAGGCCGGACTCTGGGCCAACTGGGCCCGACGCTGGCCGCCCGCCGCGACGCCCTCGATGCCGAGCTGGAGGTGCTGGACAGCGAGCGCCGCGCGCTCTCGGTGGAGCTCGCCCCCCAGTTGGGTAGTGCGCGCGCGGCGGTGGAGGACCGCCTGCTGGGCATCGCCGCGCGGGAACAGGTGGCGGCGACGCCGCGCAGCTTTGTCATGGAAGGGTGGATTCCCGCCACCGGATTTCCCCGCCTCTCCCAGGCCCTCGCCAAGCGTTTCAATGGACGGGTGGTGGTCGAGTCGGTGGCGCGAGAAGACTGGGAAGGGGGGTCTGCCCCGGTGGTACTCCAGAACCCCCGCCTCTTCCGTCCCTTCGAGACGATCACCCGCCTGGTGCCGCTCCCGGCGTACGGCACCATCGACCCGACGCCGTTCGTGGCCGTCTTCTTCCCGATGTTCTTCGGACTGATCATGGGCGACGTCGGCTACGGCCTTCTGCTGGCGGGGCTCGCGCTCTGGCTGCGGCACGCCAGCGCTCCGGACACCACCCGCCGCGCCGTGGCCGAGGTGCTCGGGGCGGGCGCCGCCTTCGCGGTGGCGTTTGGCATCGCCTTCGGCGAGTTCTTCGGCGACCTCGGCGCCCGGTGGTTCGGACTGCGCCCCATTCTCCTCGACCGCGAGCATTCTCTGCTGGCCTTCCTCGGCCTGGCCATCGCCATCGGCGCGGTGCACATCATCCTCGGACTGGCGCTCGGCGTGTACAACGCCTCACGCGGTCACCCACGCCAGGCGGTCGGGAAGGGCGCCTCGCTCGTCATGGTGGTGCTCATCGTGGTGGTCCTGCTGGCGGCGCTCGAAGTGCTTCCCCACGGCTTCCTGACGCCGGCGGTCATCGGCCTGCTGGTGCTCTTCCCCGTGCTGATCCTGGCAGAGGGTATCATCGCGCCAATCGAGTTCCTATCCACCCTGAGCAACATCCTCTCCTACGCCCGCATCATGGCGCTCGGCACGGCGTCAGTGATGATGGCGGTGGTGGCGAACGAACTCGCCGGCAGCGTCGGCAGCGTGCTGGTGGGGGTGCTCTTCGCCTTGCTGTTCCATCTCGTCAATTTCGCGCTCGGCATCTTTGCCCCGACCATCCACGGATTGCGGCTGCACTATGTCGAGTTCTTCGGAAAGTTCCACAGCCCCGGCGGGCAGGCATACCGCCCCTTTGCGCACTGGCGTCCCAGCGGGCACGCCGGCTGAACCCACGGAGGTCGCATGGAAGCGTTTCTGGTTCCCCTCAGTGCCGCGCTGGCCGTCAGCATCCCGGCGCTGGCCACCGGCTGGGCGCAGTCGCGCATCGGGCCGGCCATCTCCGCCAGCCTGGCGGAGAAGCCGGAGCTCAGCACGACCGCCATCCTGCTGGTCGCCATTCCGGAGACGATGGCCATTCTCGGCTTCGTGGTGGCGGTCCTGATCATGCTGCGGGCCGGCGGCTGAGCGCGTGAGCATCGACGCCCTGCTCCTGCACCTGGAGGAGGACGCTGCCCGCGAGTCGGCCCGGCTCCGACACGATGCGGAGCGCCGCGCGGCGGACATTCTCGCGCGGGCCGACGCCGACGCGGCGCGGGAGCGCGCGCTCCATCTCGAGCGGGTCGCCGAGCAGCGGCGAGCCGCCGGCGAGCGCCAGGTCGCCACGGCGCGCGCGCAGGCGAGAGAACACTTCCTCGTGGTGCGCGCCGGCGTCCTCGACCGGGTCTTCGAGCTGGGCGCCGGGCTGCTCGAGGTGATGCCGATCACCAGCTATGCCACCAGCGCCGGCGCGCTGGCCCTCGAGGCGTCGCGCTTCCTGGAACGCGGCCCCGCCCTCCTCCTGAGCCCCGCCGACGCGGTGGCGGCCACCGCCTTGGCCGTGCGCGAGTTACCAGGCATGACGGTGGAATCCGCCGAGGTGGCGGCGGGAGTCACCGGCCGCTCGGCAGATGGCCGGGTGACGGTGGATAACACGCTGGTCGCGATCCTGGCCCGGAGCCGCGCCGATCTCGCCATCGACCTGTGTTCCCGCATCGAAGGGGCCGACGATGCGCTGGGATGACGTCAACGCCCGCGCCCGCGGTCTCGCCACACACCTGCTCGATCGGGACGCCTTGGCGCTGCTCGCCGGCGCGCCTGACTGGCCGACATTTCTCGGTCGCCTCTCCGCGCTCAACTACCCGATCGACCTCGGCGCCGGTGCCTTGGTCGATCCCCCGGCCTTCGACCGCGCGGTGAGCCTCGTCGCGGCCCAGCGATTCAACCTCCTCGGCCGGTGGCTCGGCGCGCGGGGGGCGGTGCTGGCGGTGGTGACGGAGGACGAGGAACGCCGGGCCCTGCGCGCGCTGCTGCGCGGAGCGGCGCAGGGCGCATCGCCCGGTGTGCGTCTGCGCGCCGCGCTGCCGACACCCAGCCTGCCGCTTCGGGCGCTCGAGCGGTTGGCCCGCGCGACGACCGTGGCCGAAATGGCACGCGACCTCCTGCGATTCGGGCATCCAGCCGGACGCGTCCTCGAGCAGCTCGGCCATCAGTCACCTCCCCCGGCCCTCCGTGATCTCGAGTGGGCGCTCACCCGGCTGTTCGGCGAGCGGGCCATCCGTGCCGCACGCGCCGGCGGGCCGATCGTGCGGCGCTTCGCGGCGGAGTTGATCGATCAGGAGAACCTCTGGACCCTGGTGCTGGCGGCCCCGCCGACAGGTGGCGAGCCGGTTGGGCAGGAATACCTGCCGGGGGGCGGCCTGCTGACGCGCGATGCCTTCACCCGGCTCCGGGCGGAGCGCGACGGTGAGAAGCTGACCGCGGCATTGCGGGCACTCTTCGCGGGGCATCCCATCGGCGCCGCGCTGGCGGAAAACCCGGTGGAGTGGTCGTCGATCGAGGCGCGGATCGCCGCGGCCCGGATCGCCTGGCTTCGGGGGGTGGCGCGGCGCGATCCGCTGGGGCCGGCGGTCGTGCTTGCCGTTCTCGAACGGGTTCGCGCCGAGGCGCGCGCGCTGCGCGCCCTCGCCTGGGGAGTCGCGTTCGGTGCGCCGCCCTCGACCCTGGCGGCGCTGATGCCGGAGGCCGCATGAACCGTGGCGTTCGCGTGCTCTGTCGACCGGCCACGGCGGCTGGCTTCGCGCTCGCGGGGCTCGGTGCCGATGTCGCTGACGAGGAGAGCGGGACGGATGCCGCGCTCCGGGCGTTGGTGCTGCGCCCCGAGGTCGGGGTCGTCCTGATCGAGGAGTCGCTCTATGCGGGGCTCGCTCCGGAATTGCGAACGGTGGTCGACCGGGTGGCACAGCCGGTCGTAGTGCCGTTTCCCGGGCCGGCGTGGCGTGGCGCCGCCTCCGCCGAGGAGCAGGTGGTGGAACTCCTGCGCCGCGCCATCGGCTACCGGGTGCGGCTCCGGTGACGGGCGCCCGCGTCGTGCGCGCTGCCGGCGCGCTGGTCGAGGCCGCTCCCCTGCCGCAGGTGGCGCTCTACGAGATCGTGCGGGTCGGCCATCGGCGCCTGCTCGGCGAGGTGATTCGTATCCGGGGCGAGACGGCCACCGTGCAGGTCTTCGAAGACACCACCGGCCTGGCGCTCGAAGAGCCGGTGGAGGCCACCGGTGCGCCGCTGCAGGCGGAGCTCGGCCCCGGCCTCCTCGGGTCGGTGCTCGACGGCACGGGGCGCCCCTTGAGCCGACTCGCCGATGAGGAGGGAAACTTCCTTTCTGCTGGCACCGTGGCGCCGACGCTCGACCGGGCCCGCCGCTGGGTGTTCACGCCGTCGGCCACGGCGGGAGATCGCATGGCGCCGGGCGACGAGCTCGGCACCGTGGAGGAGAATGACGGGGTCACGCACCGGATCCTGGTGCCCCCCGCCGTGGAAGGGGTGCTCGCCGAGCTCGCGGCCGGTACATACGCGGTTGACGAGCCGATCGGGCGGATGGAAGACGAGACGGTCCTGACCCTGTTGCAGCGATGGCCGGTGCGGGTTCCGCGGCCGGTGGCGCGATGGCTCCCCGCCGACCGGCCGTTCGTCACGGGGCAGCGCGTCTTCGACTTCCTCTTTCCGGTGGCGGAGGGCGGGTCGGTCGCGGTGCCGGGAGGATTCGGCACCGGCAAGACGGTCATCGAGCAGTCGCTGGCCAAGCATGCCATGGCCGACATCGTGGTCTACGTCGGATGTGGCGAGCGTGGCAACGAGATGGCCGATGTGCTCGAGGAGTTCCCGACGCTGGAAGATGCGCGGACCGGACGCTCCCTGATGGACCGGACCGTGCTCGTCGTGAACACCTCCAACATGCCGGTGGCGGCGCGCGAGGCGTCGGTCTATCTCGGGCTCACCATCGCCGAGTACTATCGCGACATGGGCTATCGCGTGGCGCTGATGGCCGATTCGCTCAGCCGGTGGGCGGAGGCGCTGCGTGAAATCGGCTCGCTGCTCCGCGAGATGCCCGGCGAGGAAGGCTACCCCACCTCGCTCGGCAACCGACTCGGCAAGCTCTTCGAACGCGCGGGCCGCGCGCCGGGCCCTGGGTGGGGGAGAGCGCGAGGGGGCGGTCACGCTGATCAACGCGCTCTCGCCCCCCGGGGGCGACTTTTCCGAACCGGTCACGCAGGCGGCGCTGCGGGTGGCCGGCGCGCTCTGGGCACTCGACGCCGCGCTGGCGCACCAGCGTCAGTTCCCCGCGGTGGACTGGGAAACCAGCTACAGCCTGCAGGCCCCCGACGTGATGCCCTGGTTCGAGGAGCATGGCGGTCCAGCCTGGGCGGTGCTCCGCCGTGAGACCTTCGCGCTCCTCCAGCGGGATCGGGAGCTGCGCGAGGTGGCCGGACTGGTGGGCCCCGACGCCCTGGAAGACCAGGACCGCCTGATCCTGGAGACGGCGCGGCTGCTGCGCGAGTTTCTCATCGGGCAGAGCGCGTACGACCCCGCCGACGCCAGCTCTCCGGTGACGAAGACCTGGAAGCTCGCCGACACCATCCACCGCTTCCATCGCGCCGGCGCCGACGCGCTCTCGGGTGGCGGAACCATGGCGGCCGTCGACGTGGCGGGGGCCCGCCGGGCGCTGGAGGCGCTGCGGGCGTCGCCGGAAGGGGCGACACCATGAGCGGCACCCCGCGCCGCTATGCCGGCGCCGACGCGGCCGCCGGGCCGCTGCTCACCGTGTCGCAGGCGCACCGTGCCGTCCTCGGCGAGTGGGTGCGCATCGCGACGCCGGGCCAGCCGGTGCGGCGGGGGCAGGTCATCGAGGTGAGCCGCGACGAAACGGTGGTGCAGGTGTTCGAGGATACCGTCGGGCTGGCGCCTGCCGGGACCGTCGTGACCCTCACCGGCGACATCGCCCGCGCGGTGGTGGGGGAGGAGTTGTTGGGGCGGGTGTTTGCCGGCTCCGGCGCGCCGCTCGACGGGCTGCCGGCGCCGGTGGGTACGGCGCGCCGCGCCGCCTGGGCGGCGCCGCTCAACCCGGTCTGCCGCCGCAAGCCCGCGGACTTCATCGAGACCGGCATCTCCGCCATTGACGGGATGAACACTCTGGTGCGAGGCCAGAAGCTCCCGATCTTCTCGGGGGCCGGTCTCCCCGGGCTCGAGCTGGCGGCCCGCGTCGTCGCGGACGCGCGGACCACGCACGGGGAACCGTTCGCCGTCATCTTCGTGGCGATCGGATTGACCCAGCGGGAAACCCAGCACTTCCTGCAGCGCTTCGAGTCGAGTGACGCGCTGGCGCGGAGCGTGTTTTACCTCAACCGCACCGGTGACCCCACCATCGAGCGCTTGCTCGCGCCGCGCCTCGCGCTGGCGCAGGCGGAGTATCTCGCCTTCGAGCGCGGGATGCAGGTGCTGGTGGTGCTGGCCGATGCCACCAACTACTGCGAGGCGCTCCGCGAACTCGGCGCCGCGCGCGAGGAGATTCCCGGCCGCCGCGGCTACCCGGGATACATGTACACCGACCTCGCCACCATCTTCGAGCGGGCCGGTGTGGTGCGCGGGTCGGAAGGGTCCATTACCCAGCTGCCGATCCTGTCGATGCCGGACGACGACATCACCCACCCCATTCCCGACCTCACTGGCTACATCACCGAAGGGCAGATCGTCCTGAGCCGGGAACTCGACCGGCGCGGAGTCTTCCCGCCGATCGACGTCCTGCCGTCGCTCTCACGGCTGATGGGCGCCGGCATCGGGGCGGGCACCGCCCCCGATCACCGCCGCTGGTCCGACCAGCTCTACGCCATCTATGCCCAGGGGCGAGAGGCGCGGCTGACGGCGGCCATCGTGGGCGAATCGGGACTTCCGCCGGCCGACCGACGGGCGCTCGCCTTCACCGAACGATTCGAGAAGGAGTTCATCGATCAGGGCGGCGCCCGGCGCACCATCGCGGAGACCCTCGACATCGGGTGGACCCTGCTCGAGACGCTTCCGCGCGAGGACCTCCATCGCATTCCGGAGGCGGCGTGGGCTCGCCGTGACGGACGCGAGGCGGCGACGTGAGAGTGCTCGGCCCCCCGACCCGATCCAACCTGATCCGGCATCGCCGCCGGCTGGAACGGGTGCGCAAGGGAATCGATCTGCTGACCCGGAAGCGGCAGGCGCTGGTGGCCGATCTCTTCCGCGTGGCCACACCCGCCATCGAGGCGCGGGGTCGGGTGGAGGCGAGCGCGGCGCGCGCCTATCCGGCGCTGCTCGGCGCGGCGGCGATGCATGGCGCCGCCGGCATCGACGCGATGGGATGGCCCACGCGACAGGTCGAGGTGGAGCTGACGGTTACGGAGTCGTGGGGAGTCGCGAGCGGGGCAGTGCAGCGACTGACGCCGGTGCGGCGCACGCTGGAGGCGCGAGGGCAGGCGCCACCGCTGACCGGTCCGGCGGCGGCCACCGCCGCCAGCGAGTTCGAACAGATGGTGGAGTTGCTGCTCGACGCCGCCTCCACCGAGTTGCTGCTGCGGCGCCTGGCAGAGGCACTCCGCCGCACCTCGCGGCAGGTCAACACCCTGGAGAACCAGGTGGCGCCGGGACTCAGTGCCGAAATTCACCGGGTGCGCGCCCTGCTGGAGGAGCGGGAGCGGGAGGATCACACCCGGCTCAAGCACCTGCTGCGGCTGAGGCAGCACCCGACGGGCTAGCTGGCACGTGCTCTGCTGCCCCGCCCTCTCCCTGCATCCCCCTTTTTCGACCCCTCACCCCCCGTCCCCCTCTCCCTCCGGGAGAGGGGGTGTGCCGGGAGGCTGGGCAGGGCCTGCCACTTGCAGAACGGGGGGGGGGGGGGGGCGTAGATTGGCGGCAGCTCCCCCACCACATTTCATGAGGCCCCGATGCCTGCCGCCATCGTTCGGTCCGCCGCCACCCTCGGCCTGGAGCGCGCTATGCTGGTGTCCCTTGCCCTGGTCCTCTCCCTCGCCGCCTGCCAGGAACCGGAGGCGGCCACTGGCCCCTCCCTGAGCCAGGCCGCGCTCCCCAAGTCGATCACCCTCACCTACATCTGCGGCAATTCCTTCCGGGTGCGGAACACCAACCCGAACGAAATTACGGTCACCTGGGATGTGTACCAGAAGGGGGAGACCGGTACGCTCCTGCTGCCGCCCAAGCCCGCTTCGGCGCCGTACAGCGAGACCTACTTCACGACGGTCAACAAGGGAACGGTGCGGCTTTTCCTGGATGGCGTGCTGATCCAGACCAAGGCCAACGGGAACAAGCCGGTGTGTGAGTTGCCGGTGGATACGTCGAAGCCTGCGATACCGACGACCGGAACCTTTGACTTTCCCCGTGACACCACGGTCGTCATTGCAGTGCCCGGTGACACTATCACGGTTTATTACCGAAACATTTTCAAGATCCGATTCGAGGACTCCACGAGCGGTAGCACAATTCGAGCTTATCTCCTGGCCAATCAAGGCGAGATCATTGGCGGGGCTCCGAATACGGGTGCATACATCGTTCGCTTTCCCGATCCTGGTCCTAGCTATCAAGCTTTTGACTCACTTAGGTCGAAGCTAAACTCGACGCCTGCCGTGAGCTACGCTGCCCCTGCAGTTCGTCGCTCCGGATACAGCGTACAGAGCCGCTTTCCCAATGATGGGCCGGGGGCGTCTCGCGCCGCATGGCTCGGCACACCGACTCCCTATACTCGTCCGCGGCTAGACATCAGGGCTCCGCTGGCTTGGGGGTGTGAGACGGGTTCGTATGGGGGTGCTTCGCCCTCAGTTGGCGTGGTGGACTTCTTCCTCGACGCTGACTTTCCGGGCGCAGGATTCGGAGTATCGCGAGTCGAGCCTGATTCTGCACAGATACCTCTGGCGTCGACAAGTCCTCTTGGGAGTCCGAAGGTCCATTCACATGGTACCGGAGTGTCGGGAATTCTCGTTGGATCTGGTGATGACGGCTTGGGACTGGCCGGGATGGTCTGGAACGCGCACTTCACATTCTTCAGCCTCAGTACTGGCGGCAAGATCCCCGACGACTTGGGCTCATATCTCGCGGAGTTCGTACTCCCCCAAGCAGCACAACGGGGGGTCCGGATTCTTGTGAGTTCAGTCAATCTCGGAAACGCTCGGCCGGAAGACAGGAAGGAGATTGAGAGAGGACTTTCCCTCTTCACCGCGTCCGGCGGCCTGTTCATCCAGGCAACAGGAAACGAACGGGCAAGATACAGCCCTGAGGCCTTGTTGGCGGTCACGGGATCGTCCAACCTTGGGCTTGTCCAGGCAGTTGCATCACTGCTCCAATCCAGCCCTTCCAGTCGCAACGGCTTACTGTTCGTGGGCGGAACTGATAATTCTGGGGAATTCTGGGACAGGGGACCGGGGGATGGCAGTAACTTCTTCGATGGAATTACTGAGATCCTCGCGCCGGCGACCAACATCACCACGCTGGCCGCAGCAGGGGATATCGGGCAAGGCATCGGCGGGGGATTTCAAACACAAGACGGGACCTCGTTGGCGGCGCCATTCGTTGGGGGAGTTGCCGCGCTGCTTCTTGCCATGGATCAGTCACTCCAGGCGGATCAACTCAAGGACTACCTGATTCGTGGAGCCTCCGTCTACCGCGAAGATCCTGCAACCGGCGACTCGATCCCGGCTCCAAGTCCGGGCGCACCCGACGCGAACGTCCGGCAGCTCGACGCCTACGGTTCCCTTAAACTGCTCTCGTACGAGCGGCCGGGAACCCCGCTCTGCGGGCTTGCCATCACGAACACCGGCAGTGTGTGGTCCCAGGTCCAGTCGGTCATCCAGCGTGATGGGGGAGGGGAAGGAGTCGAGGTCGGCGGCCAGCCCGTAGCGTTCACGTCGATCGCGCAGGGCGGGCGGTTGGCGGCGGCAGGGATCGAGAAGTATCGGCTATCGAACGGGCAGTGGATTGGCGCGGGGAGTTCTGGCGGGGACGCCATCGTCTTTCTCGAGCAGGACACCGCCTACTTGCGCCCAGTCGAGAGCAATGGCCCCCTCTGGGTCCGCACTGACCTGCAAGTGCGGATCGGCTCGTCAGATTCATCCCGTCGGGTTCCCTCGACGAACGTCACCCAGTCCTTCCCGGCGAACCTGGCGGGCGCGCAGCTCTACTGGGCGTCGGCCTGGTACACGCCGGAGCTGGTAAGCGTGTCGCCCACGGGGGACTGGGTGTACCTCGAGTTCACGTGGGGGTTTAATGACGACTGCAACTCCCGTCCCAGTGAAGGGGAGGAATTCCGCCAGCTCATCCCGCTGCGGGGCGGGCAGGGTCGGGAATTCTCGAGGCGGACATATTCAGGCGGGTGTGGCGGCCCCGGGTCCACCGTCGTGACGTCCACCACTGCCGCGGGGGGGCGCATTGCGTGGAGCGACGACGGTCAAGAGTTCTACTATGGCCACGAATACTACGATGCCAACACCAGGCTGGAACGGTGGAGCGTCGCGAACGGTGTCTCGCAGGTCGGCAGCGGCCACGATGTCGGCGCCGTCAGGTTCGATGGATTGGTTTGGTCGCGGGAGGGCGGACGGGTCCTCACGAGGGAGTTCCCGGTTCCTCCGCCATGGCCGTCGGTTTGCTACGAGCGGGTGCGAGCCGCAGGGAACCCCGGGACGGTGATCTTGGAGCAGCAATACGAGTGGGGGTGCGTGGATGTGCCCTTGGCGGCAGCCAGACTGGCCCCGGCCCTCGGACTGACCCGGGCACCCGGTGCGCCGGTTCAATCCACGATCAACCGTCGATACCCGCTCGGCATCCCGCGATCGATGCGGGCCAACTAGCACCTCATCGGCACCAGCGTCATCTCGGGTACAGCTCCCGTCCCCCTCTCCGCTTGTCGGAGAGGGGGATAGGGGGTGAGGCCTACCCCTCCACCATCCCCAGCTCACCCGCCTTGTATCTGCCAATCACCGCCCGAATCTCCGCCATCGTATTCATCACGAACGGCCCCGATCGCGCCACCGGCTCTCCCGTCGGCGGTCCGGCCAGCAGGAGCACCTCAGTGCGCGCACGATCTGTTGGCACGCGGAAGGTGACAGGGCCGTTCTCCCCGGCGAACCGAACCAGCTGATCCCGTCCGGCCGCGGCGGCATCGCTGCCGAAGCGTGCCGCGCCGTGCAGCACATATGCCATCGCCTCGGTGCCGTCGGGCAACGGTTGGCTGATGGCGGCGCCCGGTTCCAGCGTCCAGTGGAGGTAGGTGATCGCGGTGCGGAGTGGCAGGGTGGCCCGCGCTCCGAGCGCCTCACCCGCGATGACGCGCACGGTGGCCAGGCCGTCCGCCGAGGTGGCCGTGGGAATGTCGGCGGCCACGATGTCGCCGTAGCGCGGCGGCATCTGCTTGTCGCGGGCGGGGAGGTTGATCCAGAGCTGGATGGCCTCGAGCGTGCCGCCCCGGGTACGGAGCTCCTCCGGTGGGCATCTCGGAGTGGACGATGCCGGACCCGGCGGTCATCCACTGCACGTCGCCGGCGCCGAGGCGGCCGCGGTGGCCGGCCGAGTCGCGGTGCTCCAGACCGCCCTGGAGGACGTAGCTCACCACCTCGAACCCGGCATGCGGGTGCGGGGCGACGCCGGCGCCGGCGCCGGGAGCGATCGTCACCGGGCCCAGGCGGTCGAGGAGGAGGAAGGGATCGATTTCGCGGGCGGCAGCGGAGGGGAAGGGGCGGTAGACGGTGATCCCCTCCCCTTCCGGGGTGGCGACGCCGGGGAGAATGCCGGCGGTGGGGCGGCTGGCCGCCGTTGCGGGATGTGGCATCGGGGCTATCCTCCTCATTGGATACGACACTTGACATTTAGTGTTACAACACATAATATTCATCCATGAGCCAACTCGCAAGGGAACTGAAGCAGACCAGGCCTTTCCCCTCCCCGGTGCAGGAGGCGGTGGTGAGCATCAAGCGCACGGCTGCGTTGCTGGACCTGCGCCTCGCCGAGTTGCTTCGTCCGCTTGGGATTACACCAACGCAGTACAACGTGCTTCGGATCCTGCGCGGGGCCGGCCCGGCCGGGCTTCCGCGTTGCGAGGTCCAGGCCCGTCTCGTGGCGCCGGTGGCCGACACCACGCGGCTGCTCGATCGACTCGAGAAGATGGGGTTCGTGGCGCGGGCGCGGGACACCGACGACCGGCGCGTGGTGACCTCCACCATCACCTCGCGTGGCCTCGCGGTGCTGGAGCAGGCGGCCGTCCCACTCAGGCAAATCGAGGAACGCGAAGTGGGCACCATCTCGGCCGCCCGCCTGCGGCAGCTGATTTCCGTCTTGGACGAGATGCGTCGGTTGATGCCGCGCAACTTCGACTAGGTCCGGCCCCGGGTCCCGGGGCCTTGTTTGAAATATATATGTGTTATCACATTAATCAGGAGCACACGAATATGATCACCACCCCCCTTGCCCAGGCCGTTGTCGAGGCCGCCGAATCGCGCCGCTCCATTCGGCGGTACACCGATGCCCCGGTCCCCGACGCCGAACTCGCACACCTGGTTGGAAGCGCCGGTCAGGCCCCCTCGGCGTTCAACGTCCAGCCCTGGCGCTGGGTGGCGGTGCGTGACGAGGGCCTCAAGAACGAACTGCAGGCCGCGGCCTTTGGCCAGCCGCAGGTCGGCGCCGCGCCAGTCGTGCTGGTGCTGTATACCGACATGCGCGACGCCCTCGACACCATCGAGGAGACCTTCGCGCCGACGCTCCCGGCCGACAAGGCGGAGGGAACCAAGGCGCATCTCCTGGGCACGCTCGGCGTCAAGTCCGACGCCGACCGGGAACAATGGGGAGCCGAGCAGAGCTACATCGCGCTGGGGTACCTGCTGCTGATCGCGGAGAGCATGGGCATCGGCACCTCACCGATGCTCGGGTTCGATCCGGACAAGGTGAAGTCGATCCTCGGCCTCCCGGAATACGCCCGGGTGCCGGCGCTGGTGGCGATGGGGTATCCGGCCGAGGAGGGGTTCGAGTCGACGCGGCACTCGGTGGAGCGGGTGCTGACGCGGCGCTGATTACTGGCGGAAGCTGGAACGCACGCCCGCGGCCTCGATGGCAGCGGCGAGCGCGGTGGAAAGATCGGCCCGGACGCTGTCCGAGGGGAGCAGCTGCATGCGTCCGCACCCGTTGCAGGTGCGGACCGGGCCGCGCACGGTGACGTTCATCGCGGGAAGGGCGGGGAAGGGAAGCGTGCCGTGCACGTCGCCAATTCCGGTGTCCGGTTGCCAGACCCGGTTGGCGCAGGCGTAGCAGCTGAGGGTTCCCGCCTGTCCGGTCACGTGAGCCATTGGAATGTGACCGCCATCGAGGAGCCCCGTCTCGAGCTCGGCGGCGAACCCTGGCCGCGGCTGCCGGCGGTCGGTGCAGCCGTTGCCGCACACCCTGAAGGGCAGGCTCTGGAGGGAGAGTTCAACCTGCCCGGCGGCGGCGTGGCACCACGCCACCGCCTGCTGTGTCAGCGGCCCGCCGCATCCGAGGCAGGCCGCCGGTTCCCGGCCCAAGAGCCGCCACCGCCAATACCAGAGTCGTCTCACGCCCGACCTGGGGAGGAGTCCGTCAGGCGGCGACCGCCAGCGGCGGACGGCTGAGCCGTTTCAGCGCCCGGTAGTGGGAGCCCATCGCCTCGCGGAGCGTCTCGTGCTGGTTGTATGGCAGGCCGTGCGCCAGCGCGGTTTCCTTCACGATCTTGCTGATGGCGGGATAGTGAATGCTGCACACCTTCGGAAAGAGGTGATGCTCCACCTGGAAATTCAGCCCCCCGACATACCAGCACAGCAGCCAGTTCTTCGGACCGAAATCGGAGGTGGTCTCCATCTCGTGCTGCATCCAGGCCGAGCCCATGGCACCAGCCGCGTCGGGCGTCGGGTAGGTGATGTCCTCCACGACGTGGGCCAGCTGGAAGACCACGCCGAGAATCGTGCCGGCCACCAGGTTCATCACCACGAAGCCGATGACGAACTGCCACCACGGCACGTTCACCACGAAGAAGGGGATGAGGATGGCCCAGCTGTAGTACACCGCCTTCCCGATGAAGAGCCCGGCGACTTCCTTCCGCGGATTCTTCCGGTCGAGGAACGGCCCGATGTCCTTCTGGAGGAAGTACTTGTAGTCCTTCACGAACACCCAGAACAGCGTCGAGAAGCTGTAGGCCAGGAATCCGTAGAGATGCTGAAAGCGGTGGAACGGCTTCCACTCGGTGTGCGGCGAGAGCCGGAGCAGGGGTGAGACGGTGAGGTCCTCGTCGAGCCCTTCGATGTTTGTGTACGTGTGGTGAATCACGTTGTGCGTGACCTTCCACATGTACCCGTTGGCGCCGCACGCGTCGAACGACCACCCGATGACCCGGTTGACCCAGGCGTTGTTCGAGTAGGCGCCGTGCAGGGCGTCATGAGAAATGCTGAAGCCGATGCCCGCCACGCCCACGCCCATCACCGCCGCCAGGCCGAGCATCGCCCACGGGCCGAAGTTGTTGCTGAGGATCATCCCGTACGGGACAAAGGTGGCAGCCAGCAGGATCAGTCCTTTGAGGACCATCCGCCAGTCGGCCTTGTCCGAGAGATTGCGGGACGTGAAGTAGTCGGAGACCTGTGCCTTCACATCATCCGAGAACGATGCCGCGTCCCGGCTGGGGAAGGTGATGCGAACTGTCGACATCGGGAACCACGCCTTCCGCCCGTTCGGGGGCGGCCTGAGAAATGGGAGTACGCTGGGAATATAGCGTGCGGTACACGGTCCCGCCCCAGAATACCCGACTCAGCCGCCCGAGATGCCGAAAAGCTGCCCGATCTCCTCGGCCCGGGTGACCGGCGCCTGGCAGGCAAGATTGCGGCAGAGGTAGAGGGCGGACCGCCCGTCCACGAGGCCCTTTGCGGCCAGGAGCGGCCGCTCCGAGTGGCCCGTCGCAGGATCGTGATGGGCGATGATGCGGTGGGGAAGAAAATGCCGGGCGACTTCGCGCCGCAGGGCGTGCAGCCCGGCGTCGGTGGCGCCGCCAATGAAGGCCAGCTCGAGCGGCCCTTCGCGCAGGAACTCCAGCGCCAGGAGGCTCTGGGCAAAGGCGCGAGGCTCCCGGGCAATGGCGGCGCCCCAGGCCTCCAGCGCCGATTCGGCGATGGCGCGCCAGTCGGCACGGCCGTCGTGCGCGGCCAGCCGCGCCAGCAGGTGCGCCGCCGCCGCGTTGGCCGCCGGCACCGCGCCGTCGTGCCCCTCACGGTGGCGCACCAGCAGCGTCTCGTGGTCCGCCGATGTGGCGAAGAACCCGCCGTCGGGCGCGGAGAAGTCAGCGACAAGCCGGGAGGCGAGGGACTGTGCCGCCGCGAGGTACCGGTCCCCGCCGCCGGCCTCGTAGAGATCGAGCAGGCCACCGCCGAGAAAGGCGTAGTCCTCGAGATAGGCGTTCAGGTGGGCGGACCCCTGGCGCCAGCTCCGGAGGAGCCGGCCGTCATTCCGCCGGAGCTGCGCGAGTATGAAGTCTGCCGCCCGCGTGGCTCCTTCGAGATATCGCGGCTCGCTGAGGATCCGCGCGCCCTCCGCCATCGCGCCGATCATCAGGCCGTTCCACGCGGTCAGGACCTTGTCGTCGAGGCCGGGGGCGACGCGCCGGAGTCGGGCGTCATACAGGCGCCGGCGTGCCGCCGCGATCCGGGCCGCCGCCTCCTCGAGGCCGAGCCCGAACTCTGCCGCCACCTCGGCCAGGGCGCGGGGCGTGCGGGGAATCGAATGCCCCTCCCAGTTGCCTGTCTCGGTGACGTCATACCATGCCGCGGCCAGCGCGGCGTCCGGCCCGAGGACTGCGTCGAACTCGCTCCTGGTCCAGACGAAGAACTTCCCCTCCACCCCCTCGGAGTCGGCATCGGTGGCGGAATAGAATCCGCCCTCCGGTGTGGCCATCTCGCGGAGGATGTAGTCCAGCACCTCGGTGGCCACCTGGCGGTAGAACGGGTCCGCCGTGACCTGGTATCCCTCGAGATATGCGCGGACCAGCAGCGCATTGTCGTAGAGCATCTTCTCGAAGTGCGGCACCAGCCATTCCTCGTCGGTGGAGTACCGGCTGAACCCGCCGCCGATCTGGTCGCACAGGCCGCCCCGTGCCATCCCGTCGAGGGTCCGCTGGACCATCGGCAGCGCACGCCCGTCGTCGCCGCGGCGGTGCAGCACCAGCAGCAACCGCAACAGTGTCGCGGGAGGAAACTTCGGGGCCTTCCCGAATCCGCCCCACGTGGGATCGAACGTGGTGGTGAGCTGGTCGAGCAGCCGGGCGCAGGCAGCGGCAAGGTCCACTGCGCCGGGGCTGGGAGCCGCCGACTGACGCAAGTGCGTGGTGAGCTCCTCGCCCACCCGTTCGAGGGCCGGGCGGTTGTCGCGCCAGAGCTCGCTGATCCGCCGCAGGATGGCGGGGAACCCGGGCCGGCCATGTCGGTCGTCCGGGGGGAAGTAGGTCCCGGCAAAGAAGGGCCGGTGGTCCGGCGTCAGGAACACCGTCATCGGCCAGCCACCGTGCCCCTGGTTCATCGCCATGGTGGCGGCCATATAGATGTCGTCGAGGTCGGGCCGCTCCTCCCGGTCCACCTTCACGCACACGAATCCCACGTTCATCTGCTCCGCGATGGCGGCATCTTCGAAGGACTCGTGCGCCATCACGTGGCACCAATGGCAGGCGGAGTAGCCGATGGAGAGGAGGATCGGCTTGTCCTCGGCACGGGCGCGCGCCAGCGCTTCCTCCCCCCACGGGTACCAGTCCACCGGGTTGTCGGCGTGCTGGAGCAGGTAGGGGCTGGTCGAGGCGGCGAGCCGGTTTGGCCGGCGGGGCATCAGTGGTAGCCCGCGCCCGGATAGAGCAGGTTGAGCGTGAACAGGAAGACCGGGTCGAAGACGTAACTGAACAATTGCCACGCGAGCACGATGCCGATGATGCCGAGCCCGCGATTGTTCCAGATGAAATCCTGGTACTTGATCGTGGCGGCATCGCTGAGGAAGAGGGGAATCGCCCCGCTCCCGTCGAGTGGCGGGAAGGGGAAGAGGTTGAGGACCGCGAGCAGGAGGTTGAGCGAGAGGAAGACACTCAGGATGAAGACGACGGCGGGCCAGATGGTCCCGGCGTCGGTGGCGGCAAGCCGGTCGAACCCGGCGCGTTCCGGGGGGAAGAAGAGGCCGGCGCTCGCCCCGACCCTGAGGGCGGCAAACGCCAGCAAGACGAGGAGGAGGTTGGACGCCGGGCCGGCCAGCGCCATCCAGGCGGCTCGCCTCGGGTGCCGGCGGGCCCAGGCCGGGTCGTAGGGAGCGCTGGCGAAGCCGATCGGCCAGCCGGAGACGAGGGCGCTGATCAGCGGGATCCAGAGCAACCCCATCGGTTCCCGCCGGATGTGGGGGCGCGGATCGAGCGAGACCTGGCCCCCGTGGTAGGCGGTCTTGTCCCCGCCGAGGAGGGCGGCCCAGGCGTGCGCCCCCTCGTGGACCGTGACCGACACGAGAAACACGGCGTAGTAGGCGAGGGCGTGACCGATGTCGGGCATTCGGCAATATCGCCTGGATTCGGGGTTTCTTCGGGTTCTGGCTTTCCGGATCTTGTGCGTTCAAGGGGCGTGTCTTAGCTTGGCTCTGCGGAAACACGCCTGTCGGCGTGGATTAGTGCCGGGTTTCACTCAAGGGCTCGCATTCGCGATGCCCTTTTTTGGTTCCCGGCCCGCATGGGTCCCCGCCGTCCGGCGGTGTGCCCCGAACAACCGTAGTCGGCCAGGACGGCATGCCCGGACTCCGATTACACCACACCATCAGGAGTACCGCATGCGTACGACCGGCACCGTGAAGTGGTTCAACGACGCCAAGGGCTTCGGTTTCATCACCCCCGAAGGCGGCCAGAAGGACTGCTTCGTCCACCACTCGGCCATCTCGGGCCAGGGCTTCAAGTCGCTTGCCGAAGGCGAGCGGGTTGAATTCGACATCGTCCAGGGCGCCAAGGGGCCCGCGGCCGAGAACGTCGTCAAGCTCAAGTAAGTCGAGAGGGGGCGCCGGCGTCGCCGGCTACCACGTCTGGGCCGGTCCGATTCTGTCGGACCGGCCCTTTCGTTTGGTCCCTATTTCGCGGCCGGCGGCTTCCGGTCCTCGAGCAGCCTGGTGCCCCGCCGGAGCCCGCGCAGCACGGCGGCGACGACGGTGCCAATCCCGAGCGCCCACGCCCAGAAGGGGTCGAGCCGCCACTGGCCGAAGGAGATCCGCCACTCCAGGGCGTCGAGCGCCGCGAAGATCAGCACAAGCAGCAGCACGCCGGAATATTCCCGTCGGAGCACCACCCGGATGTTGAAGGGCATCCGCGGCGGGGTCCAGTGCCGGAACCTGGGGAGGAAGGCGGGGGTGCGGGCGGCCCACTCGGTGAAGGTCTGTCCATACTTGCCCCGGAGGAACTCCTCCTCCGCGAACATGATCCGCTCGTAGTAGAGCCAGAACGCCAGCGCGAGCACCGCGGCCGCCCAGGGGCGCCGGGGGTAGAGCGCCGGCCCCATCCACATCAGGGCGTTTGCCAGGTAGAGCGGATGCCGTACCAGCGAATACATGCCGGTGGTGTTGATCGACTCGGCCACCTGCGCGCCGCGGTTGCGGCCGGAGGTGCCCGGCGCCGCGCACCCCACAGTGTAGGCGCGCAGGACCAGGCCGAGGCACGAGATCCCGAAGCAGAAGAGGGGCCAGGCGAGCGGAACGGCGGGGGCCGTTCCCCCGACGGCAACCGACCCGACCTGGGTGAGCAGCAGCGCCACGCCGGCGATCGGCAGCCAACTGCGGCGGCGGAAAAGCCACTGCCCTGATTGGATACATTCTTCGTACATCGCCATTCCAGACTCCGGGTGACTGGTTCAGTCCCGCTTCTGTACGGTGGTATCGCCGGAGGCCGGCTCCGGCATCGGCTTGAAGGTGAACTTCTGCCCGCCCACCGACGCCTCGTACATCAATCCACCCTTGGCGATCGTGAAGACCAGCACGCCGAGCTCGTACTTGGCATTGGCAGAGGCGCCGCTGGCGGCGGCGACGGCGCTGACCTGGGCGCTCATCTCGAAACTGCTCGACTTGAACGATGTGAATGCGTGGTCACTCTGGAAGAAGATGATCTCGGCGTAGGCCTGCCCGCCGAGCTGGAAGCCAACGGTCACCTGCACCAGCTTCGCCTGCCCGACGATGGCGCCTCCCTCGTACAGGCACCCGGTTCCCGCGGCGCCGCCCACGATGAACGCCCCCTTGCCGACCGACGGAAAGATCGCGTACCCGACCGCCGTCTCGAAGAACTTCGCCATGTCCCGGTCGGCGGACCGAAAGAGTTGCACGGCCTCCTCACACTTGGTGCGCTGCTTCGCGTCCTGCGCGTGGGTGGGCGCGGGCGCCGCCACCAGGAATGCGGCGAGCATGGCGGGCGTCGACCAACGAAGGTGAATCATCGGGGCTCCTCGGTTTTCCGCCACGCCATCACGAACAGCACCGCGAGCATCAGGTCGATCACCGCCGCCGGGACGAAGAAGCTCGGCGCCCGCCCCTGCAGCACCAGCACCGGCACTGCGATGCCCCAGCCCACTTTTTCCAGCACCGCCGGCAGCATGGCCGGCCGAAGCCGGGCCGGGTCCCGCGCGATCAGCACAAACAACACCTGCCAGGCGAGGGCCACGCCGATGAAGCCGTAATAGAATTCGGGATGGGTGAGCGCCGGGGGCAGGCGCTCCATGTACCACTGCTCCATGAAATACATCGGGAGCAGGGCCACGAATCCATACACCCAGGCCACCGTAAACACCCGCCGTGCGAACGTCATACGCCTGATTCCTCACTGGTGTCGAAGATGATGCTGCAACAGGTCACGCCGCCCTCGGCTTTCGCGAATTCTGACATGTCCACGGTCCGGACCGCGACGCCGGCCTCCTCGAGTCGCCGATTCGTCCGCGGAAAGGCCGCCGCGCTGACGGTGATATCCCCGATTCGGAGCACGTTCCCGGCAAACGGCTCATGCGAGTCGACCTCGATCACGTCCACGTGCCCGAAGAGGGCGCGGTCCACCCAGGCGGGGTTCAGGACGACGATGCCCGGGGCGGCGACGGTGGCCGCCGTCTTGAGGTGGAGGCAGTCCCGCGTGACGACCGGCACCACACGATAGTCCCACGGCGCGAGCAGTTCGCCGAGCTGGGCGATGCCGTCGCGATTGCTGCGTGCGGAATCGCCGACGTAGAACGTCCGGCCAACCCGCAGCACGTCCCCGCCGTCGACGGTACCCGGTGCCTCGATGGAGGCGAGCGACCGGTACCGCCCGAGCACCGCGGCCACCGCCTCGGTTTCCGGCCGCCGGGACTTCGCGCCGGGCCGGGTGATCACCGCGATCTCGTCGACCACGACGGCCGTGTCCTCGAGGAACACCGCGTCTGGCATCGAGGCGTCCGAGGGCAGCCGGTGCACGTGGCAGCCGAGCTCCATCAGGGCGTGTTCGTAGGCGGCGTGCTGGGCCAGCGCGCGGTCGTGATCGATCGGGGTGCGGGCGAGATGACTCAGTTCACACAGGTGCATGGCGGGGCTGACGTCACGGGTCAGGGCGGTGCGCATCTGGGCGGGCTCCCGTGTCAGGGGGATCGGGCGGTCACGGCCAGCGCCACCCCGCCCAGCACCAGCGCTGCCGCGACCGGGAGGCGGAGTGGGATGGCCTCGGAAAGGAGCGCGACTCCTCCCGCCGCCGCAAGGACTGGTACCAGCAGCTGGACCAGCGCGGCCCGGGTCGCGGTCAGGGCGGGGAGCGCCGCGTACCAGATGGCATAACCGGCGCCGGAGGCGAGCGCCCCCGAGGCGACCGCGAGCCCTACGCCGCCGGCGCTCCAGGGGGCAGTGCCGCCGGCGAGGGGCACCAGGAGCGCGGCGGCCGGCGCCGCCAGGACGAAGTTGCCGGCGGTGTTGCGGAGCGGTTCACGGCTGCCGCGTCCCCGCAGCGAGTAGATGCCCCACGCGATCCCGGCGGCCGCCATGAGCACCGCGCCCCTCGGCTCCGGGGCGGTGAGACCCGGACGGACCAGGACGAGGAGGCCGGCCAGGGCCAAGGCGAGGCCGATCCACTCGGCGGGACGGGGCCGCTCCCCTGCACGAAGCCCGGCGAGAATCATCGTCAGCTGCACGGCGCCGAAGAGCATGAGCGCGCCGGTCCCGGCATCGAGGCTGACGTAGGCCAGGCTGAAGGCGCCGGCGTAGGTGAAGAGCGCCGCAGCCGAGGCCCAGTGCCCCTCGATGCGCGGCAGGCCGCCGCTACGTACCGCGATCAGGAGCCAGAGCGTGGCAGCACCCGAGCCGAGGCGCACGGCCGTGAATCCGGCGGGGTCGATGAGTCGGCTGCCCAGCGCCATCCGGCACAGAATCGAGTTTCCGGCGAAGGCGACGAGTGCGAGGGCCGTCAGCAGCACGGTGCGCCGGGCGTCGCTCATTCCAGGTAGTCCTGCGTGAACCGGCGGGCCGCGTAGAGGCCGATCCCGGTGCCCACCATGCTGCAGATGAAGGCGGTCATCACGCCGGCCCGAGCGCCGAGCCACCAGCCGAGGGCGCCGCCGGCTGTGGTCCCCACGAGCGCCATCAGCTTGCCCATCGTGCAGCCGCCTTCCGGGTGGAACGGGATGTCGCCCGACGACTTCGCTAGGAAAGGAGGGAGGCGATATCCGGCTCGATGTCGTCCGGCGTGTCCTTGGGCGCGTACCGCTTCACCACGGTGCCGTCCTGCCTGACGAGGAACTTGGTGAAGTTCCACTTGATGGCCTCGGAGCCGAGGAGCCCCGGCCGGGCCGCCTTGAGATGCGCGTACAGGGGATGCGTGTTCGGGCCGTTGACCTCGAGCTTCGCGAACATCGGAAAGGTCACGTCGTAGGTCAGGCTGCAGAAGGCCTTGATCGCCTGCTCGTCTCCCGGCTCCTGGTGGCCGAACTGGTCGCAGGGGAACCCGAGCACGCGTCAGCCCTTTGCCCTTGAACGTGCGATACAGGGCGTCGAGCCCCGCATACTGCGGCGTGAATCCGCATTTGCTCGCGACGTTCACGATCAGCAGGACGCGGCCCTTGTACCGGGACATGGAGATCGTCTTGCCGTCGATGGTGGTCACCTTGATGTCATACAGGGTCACGGCGACAGTGCCTCGAGCGTCAGGGCGTGGGAACAGGCGGGACAGGACGTGGAGATCGGGAGCCGGAAGCGCTTGCGGCCGAACCCGGCAAAGAAGGCCCCGGCCTTGCCGCAGCGCGGGCAGGTGCCACCGACGCTCACGATGACGGTGTCGGTGCGGACGCGCTGCAGGCCGAACCACCAGGTGGTCAGGGCGAACATGATCCCGAAGAGGTGGATGAGCGGAATCGGGAGGAGGAGCACGCCGATGGCGGTCCCCCCGCCGGCAATCAGCACTCCCTCGCCGAGACGGGCCGCGAAAGGGCGATGCGCGACGCGCACCCAGCCGTCGTCGCGCGCGGTGCCGTCGGCGGCGCGGACCCGCACGGGGCGCGGCGCGGCTTCACTGGCGGTGGTCATGAGGCGGGGGGATCACCGTCTGATTCGAGTGCGCGGAACGCCAGGTAGAGTACGCCGAGCGCGATGGCGAGGCCGATCGCGCCGCCGGCCACGGCGAGTCCGATCCCCTTGCCGCCCAGATAGATCGGCGTCATCGCGTTGCGGGTGACGAAGATCGCCGCCCAGGCCAGAAGTACCAGGCGGGTGCCGCCGTGCCGGAGGAGGAGGCCGATGATCGCCAGGCCGGCGAGGACGGCGTACCACCACTGCAGCACGGTCACCGCGCGCTGGCCGGCCGTCAGCTCCGCCCCCACGGCGGCCAGCGAACTCCGCACGCCAAGCCAGGCGAAGAGCGCGAGGAGCAGGATGGCGCCGATCTGGTAACCCGTGCGCGTCTTCATCGGGAGCATCCTCCACTGATGGTGTCTGCGGTCGGGCTAGCGGGAGCCCCCGCTGCGCGGGCGCGACGGGCCGCCGCGCCCGCGGCCGGAGCCGCCGCCCTGCTTGGGCGCCCCGCTGGAGGGCCGGCTCTGCGAGGCCTGGTGCGCCGACCGCCGCGCCTCCTTGGCCTTGGCACGCGCCCGATCCTCGGCCTTCTTGGCCCGGATCACGGCGATCCGCTCCGCCAGCGGCACTTCGAGCTGGACGCTCTGCTTGGCGGTGTAATCGAAGTCGGGGACCGTGATTCGCGGCAACCGCTTCCCGACCGCCCGCTCGATGGACCGAAGGTCTCCCTCCTCCTCCGGCGACACGAAGGTAAAGGCGTCGCCCGTCGCCTCGGCGCGCGCCGTCCGGCCGACCCGGTGGATGTAGTCCTCCGGCACCTTCGGTACGTCGAAGTTCACGACGTGGCCGAGCTCCTCGACATCGATGCCCCGGGCTGCAATGTCGGTGGCCACCAGCACCCGGTACTTGCCGCTCTTGAAGCCGGCGAGCGCCTCGGTCCGCTGGGCTTGCGACCGGTTGCCGTGGATCCGCTCCGCCTTGATCCCCTCGCGGACCAGGTGCTTGGTCAGGCGGTCGGCGCGATGCTTGGTTCGGGTGAAGACCAGCGCCTCGCGCATGTCGCCCTTGGCGAGCAGCGCCAGGAAGAGGCCGGCCTTGAGCTCCTGGCGCACCGGATACACCGCCTGCGTGATCCCGATGGCGGGCGCCGCCTTCCGCGCCAGATTGATCATCGCGGGGTTGTCGAGCATTTCGCGCGTGAGCGCCACAATGGGCGCCGGCATCGTGGCGCTGAAGAAGAGGGTCTGCCGCTTGGCGGGAATGTGCCGGAGAATGCGCTTGATGTCGGGCAGGAACCCCATGTCGAGCATCCGGTCGGCCTCGTCGAGGACGAGGACCTCGAGGCCGGAGAACTTGGCGTAGGGCTGCTTCATGTGATCGAGCAGCCGACCCGGCGTGGCCACGACGATGTCCACGCCGCTCCGGAGGGCGTGTTCCTGCGGCCCCATCCCCACGCCGCCATACACCGCGGCGGCGGTGACCGGGGTGTGCACCGCGAGGTCGTTGATGTCCTCCAGGATCTGGAGGGCGAGTTCGCGGGTCGGGCTGAGGATCAGGGCGCGGGTCGTTCCGCGCTTCGTGTCGATCAGCCGCTGCAGGATCGGGAGGACGAAGGCGGCGGTCTTGCCGCTGCCGGTCATGGCGCAGGCCAGGAGGTCACGGCCCTCGAGCGCCGGCGGGATCGAATCGGCCTGGATCGGCGTGGGGCGGGCGAATCCGAGTTCCTTGATCCCCTTGAGCAGGTTGGGATGCAGGTTCAATGCGGCGAAAGGCACGGCGTTCCTTGCTGAAAAGCGCAACCACGGCGGGGGCCGTCCTGGTGACGGGGGCTGCCGGGCGGGCGACGGTAGAGGGGCGGCCGGGACCCGGTCGCCGGGGCGAAGGATAGGCCCTTGGCGGGGCAGGGACAACTCGCCACTGGCGCTTTGGAGGGGGACCCATTACGTTCAGGGCAATCGACATAGCCTTCGGGCCCCGGGGTAGCAGAGCAGACCGGGTGATCAAACTGCCAAGAACCATCGACCCGCCCGGTGACCACACACTGGACGGGCGTTGTGTTTCTGGGCCCTACTGGGGCGGGCTCTGCCAGATCACCTGGGTGATCATCCACCGCCCATCGAGCTTGGCCAGGTGCAGGTAGTCCGTCCCCCACCACGCCACCACCTTGGCCGCCGCGATCTGGTCCAGCACCTCCAGGAGCACCACCTCGCGTGGCGCACTGGCCGGGGTCGCGCGACCGCCCGCCCGGACCTGCCGGACATAATCCAGCATCTGCGCGTAGGACATTCCCGTGCCGTGATAGGTCGAGTCGCCCTTGGGGATGTAGTACCCGTACTTGACCACCGTCGGGCTCACGCTGCGAACGATCCTGGTCGAATCCCCCTGATAGAACGCCTCGACATAGTCGCGCGCGGCGAGCGTGACGCCCTCGGCGTCGGTCGACTGGGCCACCTGGGCCTGGACCGCGGTGGTCGCCGCGACGCCGAGGCAGAGCGTGAGGAGGAGGGGTAGACGAACGGTCATGACAACTCCCTTGGATGGTCCGGCTCGTTACTCAGGTCTGGGGACACGAACCTCGTCGCGTCGCTGCGCCAGCATCCGCTCGGCGAAATCGAGTCGTTCCTGGACTTCGGCCAGTTCGTTCCGGACGTGGTCCATTTCCCCGGACATCAACTCCGACTGCGCGTCTGCTCCCTCGTACAGTGCCCGGTTGCGGCGGGTGCGCAGCCGCTCCGCCCAGAGCAGGCACGCCACGCCGAGCGCGCCATGCAGCGTCGCATGCCACGGCTCGGCCGCCTGGGCCGCGAAATAGATCGCCGCCACATTGACCGCGGTCAGCAGCTGCGCGATCGGAGTCCAGATCTTCGGATGGAACCGCATGGTCTACCTCGCGAAAGGGATGTCGGACCGTTCCCTACGGCCATTGGGCGGAAACTCCGTCAAGTGGCCTGCCCGGGGTCGACTTGGCGCCGGGGCGGCGGAAGCGCCACTCCCTCGAGAAAGAAGCCCGCCAGCTCCGCCCGCCCTCCCAGGCCGGCCTTTTCGTAACCGGCGGCGGCATGCTGGCGGACCGTCCGTTCACTTCGGCCGGTTCGAACGGCGATCTCCTTGTGTCCATGTCCCTTGAGCACCAGCAGCGCCACCTCCCGCTCGGCGGGGGTGAGTCCCCACGCCGTAAACTGCGTGTCAATCGCCGCCCCCAGCCCGGCCAGCGCCTGCTCGGCGCTGGCTCGCCAGGCGTCCCGCTCGGCCTGGCGCTCGGTGAGGGTTCGGCGGAGCTCGCGGTTGGTGGCCGCCGCGCTCCCCCAGCCGCGCGCCAGCCAGAGGGCGGTCGCGAGTGAACCAAGGACGAGCGCGACCTCGTAGATGACGTGGAAGGAGAGCCATTCGGTCGGCTGATCCAGCGCCAGGTCAATCGCGGCCCCCAAGCCGATGATCGACAACAAGATCACGACTGTCCGCTTCAACTGCCTTCCCTCATCGGTCTCCATGCGCTCCCTCCGTCATCCGTCGGATACGTCCCTGGCGCGCGTCTCCAACATCGTCTAAGTCACTTGTCGGATGGTGCGGATTCATCGTGTGCGGTAGCGTGTCAGCCAACCCGTTTCCGGAGATTGAACATGCTACCCGATCCACTGCACCCCGCGGTCGTACATTTTCCGATCGTACTGATGGTGTTCCTTCCCCTCGCCGCCCTGGGGGCGCTCTGGGCCGTTCGCCGCGGCGTGGCCCCCGTTCGTGCCTGGGCCGCTCCCGTGGTCCTGGCCGGTGCCCTCACACTCAGTGCCTGGGCCGCGCTCCAGACCGGTCAGGCTGAGGAGGAGCGGGTCGAAGACGTCGTCGGCGAACAGCGCATCGAAACGCACGAGGAGGCGGCCGAGCGCTTCCTGATCTTCTCCGGCATCGTCTTCGCACTCAGCGCGGCCGGACTCCTTCGCGGGGCGACCGGCACGGGCGCGCGAGCCGTCGCCACGGTTGCCACCCTCGGCCTCCTGGTGGCGGGTTACCAGGTCGGCCATACCGGCGGGACATTGGTGTACGGGGACGCCGCCGGTCCCGGCATCGCCCAGTTCACCGGGAACGGTGAGGCCGGTGAACAGAAGACCCCCGGCGACCGGGACGGCGACGACTAGCGCGCCGCTCCCGGCGGGCGCCGGGTCACCCGGCCGGCGCCCACACCCGCTCCGCCTGCTGAAGGTGGCGGTGCTGGTGGCGGGGAAGCACGGCGAATCCGGCGTAGATGTTGTACTTCATCCTGGCGTTGAACGGTGATGTCATCGCGATCGAGTCGATCGGCAGTCCATCCGCCGAATCGAGCAGGGCAAGGAGGGTCGCCTGCCGCCGCTCGAATTCGGCGGTTACGTCGGCGGCGGACGGTGCGCTCGCCGGCACGAAGGGCGGGGTGGTCTGCACCCTGCCGCGCGAATCCGGCCCGGTCATCTTCCAGAGCGCCCAGCCGAGAAAGCCACGGCTGTATTTCTTCGTGGATTGCTTCTCCCCCCTGGCCTGTTCGATCCCGGCCGCGAGCAGCGGCTCGAAGGCCGCCGAGGTGAGGTTGAGGTGCTCGATGCACTCCGAGACCGACCACCGGGCGGGATCGTTGCGCGCCGGCCACCGGTCGGCGGGAACCGCCTCGCGGAGCCGATGCAGTCGGTCCGACGCCGCGCGCAAATCGGCGGCGATCCCCTCGAGTTGTTCGTTCATCGCCTCACGACGCCGAGCACCCGCCCGGTGTTGCACTCCAGCCGGATGAGTTGATCGTCGCGCATGCCGTAGGACCCGCTCGGGGCGTTGTAGTCTCCCAGCCCGCTCTCGGACCGGACCAGGACGATCTCGATCCCGGTGATCGGGTCTCGCATCGGGCTGAGGCAGCCGTCGCCGGCGAGGGTGTCCGTCGGCGCGATCACCCTGGCGGAGTCGAGCGGCGCGAAGCGGGGCGGGGCGGTGACGGGGGCCGGGTGCTCGATGACGGACTGCATCCCGCTGTTGCCGCTGGAACACGCGGCGAGCAGGACGACGACAAGGGCAGGCGGGATGGGCGAGGGACGTGCGCCGACGGCCGGCATCGGGAATTCTCCTGTTGAGGGAATCGGGGTCCGGTCAACTGCCTCCCGGCAGCTGTTCTTGCCCGCGCCGCTGCGCCAGGAGCCGCTCTGCGAAATCGAGCCGCTCCTGCACCTCGGCGAGTTCGTGGCGGAACTGATCCATCTCGCCGCGGACCGCGTCGAGGTCGGCCATCGCGCCGTCGGGGAGGGCGCCCGCCTTGATCCTTGCTTCCTCCACGTGGAGCCGGACGATCTTGAGAATGCCACCCATCACGATCGCCGCTATGGGGATCAGCATGGCGGTGATGGGGATCAGCAGCGCGAGTGACTGGCGGTCCATGTCTGCTCCCCCGCCTCAGGGAAATGGGCGGTCGATTGACGGCGATTGCTGCGCAAAGAACTTCGGCCCCGACTCGGTGACGTAGATGCAATCCTCCAGCCGGATGCCAAACTCGCCGTAGATGGAAATGTTCGGCTCGTCGCTGAAGCACATCCCCGGTTTGATCACGACGGTGCTCCCCTTCACGAAGTTCGGCGCCTCGTGGCCGTCCATCCCGATGCCATGTCCGGTGCGGTGCGGCAGCCCAGGCAGGGCGTAGCCGGGGCCGAAGCCCGCGTCGGTGATCACCTTCCGCGCGGCGGCGTCGACCGACCCGCAGGTGGCGCCGGGTTGAGCGGCGGCGAACGCTGCGTCCTGCGCCCGGCGCTCGAGGTTCCAGATCTCGGTCTGGCGCGTCGTCGGCGTGCCATACACCGTGGTGCGGGTGATGTCGGACTGGTAGCCCTGCACGGCACAGCCGGCGTCCAGCAGGACGATGTCGCCCTCCTGGAGTTTCTGCGGGCGCGAGGTGCCGTGCGGGAAGGCCGACGCCTCGCCGAATCCCACCAGCGCCCAGGGGGATGAACCGCCGAGGCGACGCATGGCAGTCGTCATGTTTTCGGAGAGGTCGTACTGGCTCATGCCCGCCTTGAGCGTGGCGAAGGCGGCCCCGAACGCGGCCACGGTGATGTCGCTGGCGCGCTGCATCAGCGCCAGCTCCGCCGGCGACTTGATCGACCGACCGCCGACGGTGACGGGATCGGCGTTGCGGTAGCTGGCCGCCGGCGCCGCCTGCTGCACCCCGTTGGCGATGAAATACCGCGTCTCCGCCTCCACCCCGACCGTCCCGGTGGCCAATCCCCGATCGCGCAGGATACCCGCAAGGACCTCGTACGGGCTCTCGTCCTCCTGCCAGACTCGGACTTCGGCCCCGGCGGGAATGCCTTCCCGGGCACGGGCCTCTTCAAATCCAGGGCAGACGAATGCCATCTCCCCCCGCGCCGGCAGAATGGCGACGAACGGCCGCTCCGACTGGCCCCACCGCACCTTGGTGTAGTAGGTCATGTTGGTGCCGGGCTCCATCAGGATCGCTCCGACGCCCTGCTCGCCCATCAGCCGCCGCGCCCGCTCCATCCGATGCTCGCGCTCGGCGGCCGAAATCGGCTCGACTCCATCGAGCATCGGCTTCAGGGCCGCCAGTTCTGGCGGGAGATTGCAGGGGTCGACGTCGGCCGCCGGGGTGTCACCCGCCACGGCGGCCGGCCGGCAGGCGGAGCCGGCGATCATCCCGGCGAGAAGCCCGGTAAACTGGCGGCGATCGAGGGACATGAGGCGTGGACTCCGGACAGGGAGGGCTACGGGGTGCGGCCTTGATCTCTGTGAGAATACTGCGGGAAGGGGTCGGGGGCGAGTCCCGGGGGAGGCCGCCGATGCTGCGGCACCCACCCCGGCGGGACGCCGGGGCGGGCAGGCGGGTCAGCTGGCCTGGCGGCCCTCGCTCGGACCCCACCAGTTGTCGGTCCGGCGGCGCTGTGCCCGGGGCCCCACGACCGGGGCGTGCCCGACTTCGGCCACTTCATCGCCGAACGCATTCTCCTCCGCCCACACCCGGAGCAGCTCATCGGTCTCCTCGGGGAGCTCGTCGGGCTTCCTCGGCATGACGGCCCAACGCCTCCCGGCGCGCATCAGGTACCACATCTCGGGCTCCGCCTCGGCATCGCGCCGGGGATCGGCCGGGTGCGCTTCGTACGAGACAAAGTGCAGGTCCCGGTCGCGGACGGTGATGTGGCGCTGTTGCGGCTTATAGAGCGACATGAACTCCCCCGGCGAGGATGGACAGGCGGACCGGAGGCAGAATTGGGGCTTGGGGCCACCACCGGCCACAGCGATCGTGGCGAATTGCAATCTAACCCGGCGGACGGCAGATCGCAGACTTGACCCGGAGCAGGGGCTGAATCCTAGGGCTTCGCCGGCTTGGGAGGCAACGACGCAGCGAATCGGGCACCGCGGGTGGCCCAGCCCGCGAGCCCCGCTTCGGCGGCAATGGCGGGCGGGTCGACGAAGATCATTCCCGTCATCGGTCGGCCGGTGAAGTCCATCGGGCGGACGTGCGGCTCGGCGAGCGCCTCGGCGTATCCGTCGGGGCCGATGCGCACCATCAGGGTGCTGCCGACGATCCCGGCGCACATGTGGCCGTTGATCAGGAAACAGAGCCCGCCGAACATTTTCTTCTCGGAGAGGCCCGCGGTGCCCGCGAGGACGCCGCGCACGCGATCGCCGAGGGAGTCGTCGTAGGCCATGGTCAGGGCCCGATCGGCGCGACGCTGTGTGTTTCCCGGAAGGCGTGGGACACCGCTTCCAGTCCGATGGCCACGATCAGTCCGGTCAGGAGGACGCCGATGAGGGCGACGAGGATGGCGAGCCATTTCGAGCGCTGCTGGGTCGGGTGAAAGTCCCCGTAGCCGACGGCGGTGGCGGTGATGAACGCGAAATACAGCGCATCACTCGGCGCCCACCGCTCCAGCGCACCGATCCGGAGGCCGAGGGCCGCGATGACGCTGACCAGGAAGAGGATGAACGGCCAGAGATGCAGGAGCCGCGAGAGGTAGGTCTTCAGGAAATCGAGCAGCAGGTCCATGACGCATCCTGGCGTGTCGGCAGTGGGAGGTCGTCCTCCGAGTCTACGGGCTTGTTGGGCCAGCCGGAAGGGGGGGCGCCAGTGCCTTGCGATCCCGGAGCAGCGCCACGACCTCGTCGATCGGCAGGGCGTCGGCGGTGTGGCCGTTGCCGGTCACGGTGGTGGCGGCGAAGAGGGCGTTGTCGATCGCCTCTTCGGTCGCTTCGATCACGCCGGCGAAGAGCGCGCTCATGACGTCGTTCCCGAGCGCGGGCGATTCGAGTCGCGCGGCGCCGGCGGGACGCCGGACGGCGGGATTGGTGGAGAATGAGAGAACGTAGTCGCCGGACCCGTTGCCGGCGCTGCCACCGGTCCGGCCGAGTCCGATCGTAGCCCGCGACGCGAGGCGTTCGAGGTTGCGGTCGGAGAGCGGTGCATCGGTGGCCACCACGATCATGATCGATCCGGTCGGTCCGCGCGGCGCGGCTGCGCCGGACAGTCCATCGCGTCCCAGCAGGCGGCCCACCGGGACTCCCATCAGGAGCAGTCCGCCGCTGCCGCCGAAATTCGTCTGCACCAGCACCCCGACGGTCCAGGTACTGTCCCCGATTCGCACCCGGCGAGACGACGTTCCGATGCCGCCCTTCCACCCCAGCGTCAGGGTGCCCGTGCCGGCGCCGACACTTCCCTCCGCCACCGGCCCCGATCGCGCGCCCGTCAGGGCGGCCACGACGTCGGCGCTCGAGATGGGGCGTTCCCGGATCGCGTTGAGGTAGGCGTCGTTGGTTTCGCCGACGACGGGATTGATGGAACGCACGTCGTCCATGCCGGGCTGCGCGAGCAGGTAAGCCGCCATGGCGTCGGCCGCCTTCCAGACGCAGAGGGTGCAGGTCAGCAGGATCGGCGTCTCCAGTTCGCCCAGTTCCAGGAGCTGGGTGGTGCCGACCAGCTTGCCGAACCCATTGATGACGAACACCGCCGCCGGGACCCGGTCGCGGTAGAGGTTGCCGCCGTGGGGGAGGATGGCGGTGACGCCGGTGCGGATCGAATCGCCGTGGATCACCGTCGTCTGCCCGACGAGCACGCCGGAGACATCGGTGATGGCGTTGAGCGGACCGGTGGGGAGGATGCCGGGGGCGACCCCCATGGCCCGGGCGCGCGGCCGGGCCTGCGCCGCCGCCGGGGCAGTGGCGAGCAGCGCCAGCGCCACGGAGAGCCACCCGCAGCGAATCGCAGCGCCGGGTCTGCCGCTTGCCTGCGGTGGGACGGTCGTTAGAATCACTGTCGCTCCCTGTTGCAGGTTTCTGCCGTCCGCGGCCGCGCCATGGTCACTCTCAGGAGGATGTTTCATGAAGCTGTCCCTCATTTTCACGCTCCTGCTCGCTGCAGCGGTACCGGCCTGCCTGCCGCCCGCCGACGCAGGTGACGGTGTCATGGTCGCCTCCGTCACGCCGCGATTCAAGGAGTTGAGTACCTGGCTGGTCCAGACGGTCGAGCAGGTGCCCGACAGCCTCTACGGCTACAAGCCGAATCCGCAGGTGCGCAGCATGTCCGAGCTGATGGGGCACGTGGCCAACGCGCACTATCTGTTCTGTTCGGCGGCCCTCGGCGAGGAGCAGCCCGAGCACCCCGACTACGAGAAGGCCACGGACAAGGCGACGCTGCTGGCCGGCATGAACGAATCGGTAGCGTATTGCGAGCGGGCCTACCAGATCTCCGACGGCGAGGCAATGAAGGCGACCCAGTTCTTTGGCTCGACGATGACTCGGCTGGCGGTGCTGGTCTGGAACGCGACCCACGACGGCGAACACTACGGCAATTTGGTGGTGTACATGCGGGCCAACGGCATGGTGCCGCCGTCGAGCCAGGGCGGCAACTAGAACGCAGGCAGGTCGAGGCGCCCGGGCGGTTCCGCCCGGGCGCTCACATTCCCCCGCCCCAGCGGAATTGCCAGCCGAGCCCGAACGCGTCGAAGTCGGAGCCGGTGCGGGTCGAGACGCCGGTGCTGGCGTAGGCCTTCAGCGAGTTGTGCCTGCTGATGGGGAACACCAGCGTCAGCCCCAGCCGGGAGTTCTGCTGCCAGGCTGAGCTCTCGGCCCCATCCACCGTCAGCCGCCCCCCTCCGTACAGCGTCCCACCGAGGGCGCCCCAGATACCCGACTTGAAGGTGTAGATCACGTTGAGCTGGCCGGCGAAGAGCGGCGCCTGTGACTGCTCCTGCCCGTTCAGGAAGTCGGTGTTGGTGGTGTAGAAGGTGGCCGAGGCGAGGAACTCGAAGGTGGCCCGCCCGGCGGCCTTCGACACGCCGATTTCCGGCTTGAACGACCAGCGGTTGGTGCCGAGGTTGACCAGTTTGGTCGGGTCGTACTGGCCGAGGGGCACCGTCATCTTGAGGCTGCCCCCGACCAGAAAGTCTTGCTTGTACCTGGCAAAGGCGGGGAGTCGGAGCGCCGGGCCGCCGACGAAGTTCACCGAAAGCTGCGCGGTGGGGTCGGACATGCCGCACACATGCCGGCTCTGCGGGACGCCCTGGAGCATGGCCTGGCCGTCGATGCACATGTAGCCCGCTCCCACGCTGGCCTTGCCGGAGAGGCCCCAGAGATTGAGTGCCTGTGCGTAGCCCGCGAGCGGGCCCTGCACGGAGAGCGTGGCATCGGTCAGCGGCAGGGACGCGTCGAAGAGCACGTTGCCGTCGGAGTAGGCGTACGCGCCGAGGACAAACTGCATCCCCACCGGGGTGTTGACGTAGGATCGCGGGTCGAGGCTCTGGCCGAGCACCGGAGTGGCGATCCCGATCGATGCGAGGAACAGAAGCCGCTTCATCGTGCCTCGTCTGCCGTCGGTCCGTAGATCGACGGGAGCGGAACGTCCAGCATGCGGAGGTAGACGCTGAGCTGGCCGCGATGGTGGATGATGTGGTTCAGGAGGTAGGTGCGGAGCACGGCGGCGCGCGGCATCGAGAAGATGATGTGGCTGCCCGCCCTGAGGGTCCACGGTTCCAGCATGCCGTCCTCCGAAATGTCCGCGATGGCGGCGCGCGCGGCGGCGCGGTTCGTATCAAAGGTCGCGAGCATGGTGGCGGCCGAGGTGAAGGGAACCGGCACGAACGGCGGGCCGCCAACCGGCGCGACGTCCCGCTCCGACGCCTCGGCGATCAGTGCTCCGAAGCCGACCAGGTTGGTGATGTGCTGGGCCAGCGTGCCGGCCGGTGTGGACTTCGGGTGTGGGCGCCAGCTCGCACCGGCATCCGGCACCCGCGCCAGCAGTGTCCGGGTCGTCTGCAGCTCGTGGTCGAACTCCGCCAGGAAGTACTCGAGGAACATCATCCCGTCCTTTCGGGGGCTGGCGCGCTTGGCACATCGGCCATCAACGCGAGCTGGTTGCCGTCCGGATCCTGAAACTCCGCCAGCCAAAGGTCGCTGCCCGGGCCCCGATGGACAACATGGGGGGCCACCTGGAACGCGACACCGCGAGCGCTGAGGGTGGCGTGAACCGCCTGAATGTCCTCAACACGGAAGTAGGCCGTGCCGCCCCGCTGGCGGTGCGCCGCCGCCTCGGGCACCCCGATGAGCAGCCGCACGTCCCCGCACTGAAAGAACGCCATCTGCGGCGGAGCAGAAAAGAGGAACGGCAGGCCCAGGATATCCCGGTAGTACACCACCGCCCGTTCCACCTCGGTGACGGGCAACATCAGCTGGGCCACCGTCGCGTGCGAGAGGTCCATGGGCACCTATTGCGGCCAGAGCCAGCCGAAGACCCCCGCCGTCAGGCAGGCGTAGATCAGGCCGTCGATGGTCGAGGTGAGGGTCGAACGCAGGGCGCGGTGGTACCAGATGCGCATCTGCCAGATGGCCAGGGAGTACCCGGCAAACGCCGTGGCGCCGATGAACCGGAAGACCTCGAGGTACGACGCGCCGGCGGCGAGAGCGTGGCTGGTGATGTACGCAGCGAACACGCTGACGATCACGGCATAGATGAACCAGTTGGTGAGCGCCCTGCCCATCGTCCAGGGGCCGTTGGGCAGGACGGTCATGATGATCACGGGGCCCTGGTTGCGCTTGTCGAGAAACTCCGGCGATTTCATCGCCTCCATGCTCGGCGCGGACGGCATCATGTAGTCGCCCGGCGGGATCGCGAAGGGCCGGAGCGCCTTCATGACGCCGTCTTCGTTCGGCACCCCGGGATATTCCCCCTTGTGCCACGGCGTCATCATGTGGATGACGGAACTGGCGACAAACACGACCACTGCCGACAGGAGAATGGGCAGCCAGAGCGCGGCAATGCCAATCATGACGGCCTCCAAGGCGTGAGAGGGGCTCCCCGAAGCGAACTCCCCCGGAAGGGGGAACAGGATAGTCTGCCATCCGAAGGGGCTCGGCGCTAGGGTGGGGAACCGGCGCGACGACGAGGGTGTATTCTATTGGTACGGAATCACTAACATCAGGAGCACCACCCGTGTCCATCCGCCCTGTCAAAGAGATCGTCGAGGCCCAGCCCACCATGGAAGGGGCAGGGGTCAAGCTCCACCGCGCCTTCGGGTTCGGGAAGACCGACGATTTCGACCCCTTCCTCCTCTTCGACGATTTCCGCAACGAGCGTCCCGTCGACTACCTGCCGGGATTTCCCTGGCATCCACACCGCGGCATCGAGACGATCACCTACGTCCTTGCAGGTACCGTCAGTCACGGCGACAGCCTCGGCAATCAGGGGGCCCTCGGGGCGGGAGATGTGCAGTGGATGACGGCGGGGCGGGGGATCTTCCACCAGGAGATGCCGCAGGGTGACCCGCAGGGAAGGATGCACGGCTTCCAGCTCTGGGCCAACCTTCCCTCCCAGTTGAAGATGACCGCGCCCCGTTACCAGGATGTCGTGTCGGCGGACATTCCGGAGGTGACCGACGACGACGGGACCAGGGTCCGGGTGATTTGCGGGGACTTCTGGGGGAAGACCGGCCCGGTGGACGGAATCGCGTCGGGGCCGCGGTATCTCGATGTCTGGGTGCCGCCCGGCACGCGGAAGACCCTTCCGGCCGAGGCGGCACGCAACACCTTCGCCTACGTATTTGAGGGAGACGGCAATTTCCGCGGCGCCTCCACGCCCCGGGGGGTCCTGACCGAGGCGACGGACGGCACCGATACGGTGGCCAGGGAAACCACCGGCAACCGGTCGCTGGTGCTCTTCGACCGGGGTGACGACGTCATGGTGCAGGCGGGCGAACGGGGCCTCCGCTTCCTGCTGGTGTCCGGCCGCCCGATCCAGGAGCCGGTGGCCTGGTACGGCCCCATCGTCATGAACACCGAGGCCGAACTCCGTCGGGCGAGGCAGGAGCTGCGCGACGGGACCTTCATTCAGTCGCGCTGACGCCGCTGGCCAGCCCGGGCACGCTCATGGTGATCGCGATGGTGAGCGGCACGGCGAGAATGGCACCGACCGGACCGAGAATAAACGACCACACCATCAGCGCGAGCACGATCACGAGTGGGGAGAGGCCGAGGCCTTTCCCCATCATCTTCGGCTTGATCACGTTGTCGGAAATCAGGTTTGCCACCATCAGCACGACCACCAGGATGATCGCGCGACTGCTGCCGTGCTCCAGCAGGGTCACGACGAGCGGCGGGATCATCCCGATGGCGAAGCCGAAGGGCACAAAGCTGAGCAGGAAGAAGAGCACACCCCACACCAGCGCGAAATCGGTCCCCACCGCCAGCATGATCGCGATATTTGCCCCCGCCTGACCCGCGCCGATGAGGCCGGTCAGCCCGACAAACTGGCGGACGCTGGCCCCGACGGCGTCGAACTGGTCGCGGGCGGTACCGGTCGGCAGATAGTCGTCCGGTCGGTTCGGCAGCTCCACCAGGATCAACGCGACCAGAATGA
This sequence comes from uncultured Gemmatimonadales bacterium, assembly GCA_963705985.1. GTDB lineage: Bacteria > Gemmatimonadota > Gemmatimonadetes > Gemmatimonadales > GWC2-71-9 > SPDF01. The sequence continues at coordinate 567,222 of CAVPLK010000004.1, forward strand.
GGGCAAACACCCCATAGCCGAGTGCCTGGAGCGCGCCGCGCACGACGACCTGGGCGATCTCCATGATCCGTTCGGGGTCCGGCTTGGCCATGTCGTGGATGTCGATCCCGCGTGCGGCGAGCTGTGAATCCAGCCCGCCCAACAGCTGGGAGAGCGCCGCCTGATAGGCCGGGAGTTTTTCCTCCATCCCCCTGAGCGCGACCGTGAGCGTGCCGAGGACCACGACGCCGCCCACCAACGTACCCACCACCGTCAGCAACACCGCAGCGCCGTGCTTCAGGCCGCGGCGTTGGAGCATGGAGGTGAGCGGCGAGGCGCTGATGGCCAGCAGCAGGGACACCAGCACCAGGTTGACGGTCGCGGCGGCGGCGTGCATTCCTGCCGCGATGACGACGAGGCCGGCCGCAAGCAGGACATTGCGATGCAGCGAGGGCATGGCGGTCGTGGTCACTGGGACCCTCCGGCTGGAATCAGGGGGGTGAGACTTCGTCGACTGCATCAGTGTACCGCAGAACGGGCACCCGCACGAGGAGTGCGCCTGCGCCCAGGAACTGCAGGCGCAATGTCAGCGTGTCACCGACAGTGGCCTGGCGGCTGAGCCCGTGCAGCATGAGGTGATATCCGCCGGGGACCAGCAGCACGCGCCCGCCGGGCGGGACCGTCACCCCCTCCACCATCTCCATCTGCTGCCCGACCGTCTCGTGCAGCATGACCATCTCCGCATCCGGCGAGCTGACTGCCGTCAGGGAATCGGGCACGGCGCCGTCATTGTCGATCACCATGAATGCGGAGGCATCGGTCGGGGAGGGGGAGGCCGGGACAACGGCATGGCGGACCGAGATGGCGCCGGCGGTGGCGCTCCCCCCGCGCGGGGAGCGGCAGCCGAGAAGCGTGAGCGCCGAGGCGGCGACCACAAGACCATACCTCACGGCCGAGGGACCAGCCGAGTCAACGCCCGGTCGAGGGCCGAGGCGAACGCCTGCTTGGCCCTGGCGTCAAAGGGGGGAGGCCCTCCGGTGACGACACCGGCGGTGCGCGCCTGCTCCATGAGGTCGCGGATGGAGAGGCGCTCGCCGATGGTCTCCATCGTGTGTTCCTCGCCGCGTGGGTCGAGGACGACCACACCCACCGGCACCAGCAGCGCCGCCAGCGGGATGTCCTGCGTCACCACCAGGTCCCCGCGCACCGCGTGGTCGACGATGTGCTGATCGGCCACGTCCGGCCCGCCGTCCACCCAGACCGCCGACACCTGCGGATTGCCCGCGGGCGTCTGCAGCCGCTGGTTGGCCACGAGCACGGTCTCGAGCCGCAATCGCTTGGCGGCCCGGAACACCAGGTCCTTCACGCCCCGCGGCGCGGCGTCGGCGTCGATCCAGATCTTCAGAGCGCACGCTCCCCGCTACAACGGCCAGTCACGCAGTATCCGTTCGGTCTCTTCGGCGTGGCCGCTCTCGTCGCGCACCATGTCCTCGAGCTGCACGGCGAGCCCCTTTTCGCCCAGCGCATCCGCCTGCCTGGCGCGCTCGATGTAGTCCGCCGTGGCGCGTCGCTCGGCCTTGAGGACCTCCTGCAGCATCTTCCGGTTGGTGTTCGCCTTGGGCACCGCGCGCGGGACCGTCGTCGGCTCGCCCCCGAGCGACACGATCTTATTGGCGAGAAACTGGGCGTGCAGCTGCTCGTCGGCCACCTCCGCCAGGAAGAACTGCGACAGCTGCGGCCGATAGGGGCCCGTCGCCTTGGCGGCGTAGGTGAGGTATTGGATGACGGCGCCGAGTTCGCCGGCGAGGTCCTGATTCAGGTTGTCAATGAGACTCTGGTGCTTCGTGGCCATCGGGCCCTCCACAGCGACGTTCATGGGGTGCGGCCGGGTGCCGCGCGTCGCTACCAATCAATGCCAAGGCGCGGGCCGCCGCTAGTGCGGGCCGCGGATTCTGGAAATGCTCATCTCCCGCTTCAGGAAAGCGCTCCCGAATAGAGGTGAACGGTCGCACCATCGCCCGGCCACTCGAGAATCCGCTCGAACGCGAGCCCGAGCTTCCTGAGCACCCGAATGGATGCGACGTTGTCGTCCTGGACAATGGCAGCTACGCGGGTCAGGCCGAAGGCATCCTTCCCGTGCCGCAGGACGGCCCCGGCCGACTCGACGGCGTATCCCTGCGACCAGTACGCCGGCCGGAACGCGAAGCCGACGTCCACGTCGGGTAGCGTCTCGCGCTTCAGGAGGCCGCAGATGCCGATCGGCTCCCTGTCCGCCTGCCGCAGCACGAGCCAGAGACCAAATCCGAACGTCTCGTAGCTGGCCATGGCGCCGGCCCGGATGTAGGCGCGCGCCTCATCCACCGTGCGCACGCCCCGGTCGCCGATGTATTGATGGAACGACGGCTCGTTCAGGAGGCCCAGCATGAATTCGGCATCGTCTTCGGAGAGCTGGCGCAGCGTCAGGCGCTCCGTCTCGAGGACGAACAGCGGGTGGCTCGCCTCGGTCCCGCTCACGCGGCTGCCTCGGCCAACTTCCGAACGGTCGTGATGTTGCGGGCGGTGGCCGGTCCGCCGATGGCCTTTTCCAGCTTCGCGCCTGTCACCTTGGAGTCGCTCACCCGTCCGCGGCAGAGCCAATACACCTCGCGGCCCCGCACCCGGAACTCGTCGGTGCTGGTCTGCAGCGCCAGGAGCGCCGTTCGGGCCGACGGGTCGAGCGGTTGCTTCGTGAACACCACCGAAAGGGCATGGCCCGATGCGAGCGGATCGTCCTCATGGAAGGGGTGCCGGGCCACGATCGTGGCCAGGTCGCCCGCAGCGCGGAGAAAGGTGGCCACCGCGTAGCCGAGTGTGTCGTGGAGGTGCGCCTCGATCCGACGCTCGAGTGACGCAGGACTGCGGGTGCCCGAGGAGAAGAGGACGTTGCCACTCGCGATGACGGTGGCGACGTCCGTGCACTGCAACTCCTCGAAGAGCGCCCGCAGGCGCGCCATCTTCACGGTATGGCCGCCCACGTTGATGGCCCGGAGCAGCGCCACGTGCCGGGTCAGTGCCGCTCCGTGTCGCCGGGGAGAGCGCGTTGTTCCGCGGTGGGACCGGCGGCGAGCAGCCGTTCGGCAAACTCGAGCCGGGTCTCGACGTCGGCGAGCTGTCGCTCCATCCGGTCGAGTTGATCCAGGCGGTCTTCCAACTGCGCCGAGACGAAGAGTTGTTCCTTGGCCAGCCGCCGGAGGTGGCTCACCAGGACGGTGCCTACCCACACCCCACCGGTGATGGCGCCGGTGGCCAGGGCCCAGACGACTACGCTACCCAAGGCGAACTCCCGCGCCCAGGACAAGGTGTCATCATCACGACCGCTGGGTGGCTGCCCACGCAGCGAAGGTGATGGGCTTGAATCCGAATTCCTTTTCAAGCACCGGAATATCCGCCTCGTACCCCACCCGCTCGAACCACTCCAGCATGAGGGCGATGTCCTCGCTGTTCTTCCGGACCTCGGCGATTGGAATCTGCACGTAGTTGATGGGTCGACCGAGCCCCTCGCTAAGCAGGCGGGCCGCGTCGGGCATCGTGAGCGCGTCTCCCGCCAGGTCGATTGCACGCCCGTTGAGGCGCGTGGCCTCCGTGAACGCCCGCGCGCCGTACTTCCCGATGTCCTGCACGGCGATCATCTGCAGGACGGTGTCCGGCTTGAGCGCCGTGTAGATCGTGTCGCCATTGAGGAACCAGGGGCTCAGCAGGTTCTCCATGTAGAATACCGGCCGCAGGATCACGTGGGAGGGAAAGTCGAGGGCGCGGACCGTCTCCTCGACGCGCCACTTGTTATCGAAGTGCGGGACTCCGGTGGCGCGGTGGGCCGACCCCACCGAGCCATACACGAAATGCTGCACTCCGGCCTCCCGGGCCAGCGCCGCAAATCGCTTCCCCTGTTCTTCTTCCTTCTCCACCCCCGCCTCCCAGGTGTTCTGGACGGCGTAGACCCCCCAGGTGCTGGCGAGCGCCTTCGTGAGCGAGTCCGCATCGTCGAGATCGCCCTGCACGATCGTGACGCCCCGCTTCCGCAGTGCTTGTGCGGCGGGGCTGTCGGGTTTGCGGGTCATGCCCTGCAATTGAAAGTCACTGCCGGCGAGGGCGGCGGCGACGGAGCCACCCTGGTTCCCGGTGACGCCGGTGATCAGAATCTTCTTTGAGGATGCCATGGCGCGATCCTTGTCCGAGATGAGGGTAGGTGAACGGGCTCGACTAGTCCGCGATTCCGACGGTCGCCCCCAAGTATCGGGCGCCAGCCACCGTGTCAAGCATGAAGGCGGCGACGTCCGCGCGGGAGATGCTGACCGTCCAGAGCCAATGTCCGACCCGCGGACCTTCCCTGTATACCCTGCGGGATGCCCGATAGTTCAACGCGCCCGGTCGCACGATGGTCCAGTCGAGCCCTGATCCACGGATCAGTGCTTCCTGGCGCCCCTTGTCGAAGAAATAGAAAGGGAGGATGAACACCTTCACGACCAACGTGTAGTACATCCCCATCTGCCACCAGCTGTCACCCACGCCGAGGGCGGTCTCCACGACCAGGCGCCGGACGCCGTGCCGTCGCATCGCCTCGATGAGGTTCTGTGTGCCGAGGGACAGGATGCGCGTCGGATGGAACCACCGCTTGTGGCCTAACGCTGAGAGGACGGCGTCCTGGCCCCGGACGGCGGCGTCGAGCGTCTCCGGCTTCATCACATCCCCTGTCACGATGGTCAGGTCAGGGTCGGTGATCGGGAGCCGGGCGGCCTTGCGCACCAGCGCCGTCACCTCGTCGCCGTGGGCCAGCGCCTGCTGGACCAGCGCGCGGCCCGTCCCACCGCTGGCACCGACGATCAGGAGGCGCATGCGATCTGGCCCAGTCGTCGGATCACCAGACCCGTACCCGATCCGCCGGCGACAAATAGAGCCGCTCTCCCGGCTGCACGTCGAAAGAGACGTACCAGGCATCGATGTTTCGGACGGTGAACGCGCGGTATTCCCCAGGCGAGTGGCCGTCGGTCAGGACCCGCTGCCGTAGCGCCGGCTCCCGGTACTTGGTCCGCCAGATCTGCCCGAAGCTGAGGAAGAACTGCTGGTCGCCGGAAAAGCCGTCGATCGTCGGCGCGTCTGTGCCTCCGAGGGAGATGCGGTAGGCGTCGTAGGACGCCGCGATCCCGGCCAGGTCCGCGATGTTCTCGCTCAGCGTCTGTTTGCCGTGGACCGCCAGGTCCGGGAACGGTCGGTAGGCATTGTACTGTGCGACGAGCTGGGCGGCGGACGCTTCGAAGTGCTTGAGGTCCTCCGGCGTCCACCAGTTATGGAGCCGGCCCGTCGCGTCGAAGAGCGCACCGAGATTGTCAAAGCTGTGGCTGATTTCGTGACCGATGACCGTTCCCATGGCGCCGTAGTCCATGATCGCCGCACGGCTCGGATCGAAGAACGGCGGCTCCAGGATGGCCGCGGGGAAGTTCATGGCGTTCATGGCCGGCATGTTGACGGCGTTCACCGTCTGCGGCGTCATGACCCACTCGCCACGGTTCACCGGCTGACCGAGCAGCTTGAGGCGGGCCTGCAGGCGATACACCCCGGCGCGCTCCATGTTGCCGTAGGCGTCGCCGGGGACGATCCGGAGTCCGGCGTAGCCGGGCCAGGTGTCGGGATACCCGACGCCCACCTTCAGCACCGCGAGCTTGGCCTTCGCTTCTTTCTTCGTGCTCGCCGCCATCCAGTCGAGGTGATCGATGCGGTCGTCGAACGCGGCGATGATGTTGGTCACCATCGCCTCCGCCCGCTCCTTCTGGGCGGGGGAGAAATAGCGGTCGGTGTAGAGCTTGCCAACCGCGAACCCGAGCGCGCCGTTGGTGGCCCCCACGGCGCGCTTCCAGCGGTCCCGCTGGACTTGCGCGCCGCTCAGCACGGTGCCGTAGAACCCGAAGGACGCCTGGTCCAACGCGGCGGGGAGCACCGCGGTCCGGGCCTGGATCGCGTGGTAAGTCAGGTAGTCCTTCCAGGTGTCGAGCGGCACGCTCTTCGTCAGGGCCGAGAGCCCGGTGAGGGCGCTCGGCTGCCAGACGTCAAAGACCGCCGGCTTCGACAGCCCCGCCGCGGCGAAGTAGATCTCCCAGTCGAGGCCCGGCGCCTTGGTGCGGAACTCCGCGCGAGTCCAGTGGTTGTTTCCCTTGGCAAAGTCGCCGGTGGCCTCGCGGGTCCAGTGGGCCTGGGCCATCTGGATCTCGAGCTGCATGATCGCAGCGGCCTTGGCATCCGCGCCGGGTATCCCCGCGAGGCTGAGTATGTCGGCGATGTACCGCTGGTACTTCGTCCGGATGGTGGCCATGCCGGCCGACGGGTCGAGGTAGTAGCTCCGGTCGGGCATCCCGAGGCCGCCCTGGAGCAGGAAGGGCGTGTACTGGCTTGGAGCGTCGAGATCCTGCGCGACCCAGAGCCCGAAGAGATTGCCGGTATAGAGGTTCGTAGCGTTCATGGCGTCGACGTCGGCACGGAGCGTCGTACCGAGGAAGTAGGCCAGCTGGGTCCGGTTGCTGATGGCGGCAATAGAGTCGAGGGTCGGGCGGAGCGGCGCGAGGCCCGCGGCGTCGATGGCGTCGGTATCCATGAAGCTCGAGTAGTAGTCGCCCACCATCTGGGCTTCCGACCCCATCGGCGCCTTCGCCTGGGCGGTCTCCTGGATCAGGCCGGCGACCCGACTGTCGATCATGTCGGCGAGCACCGAGAAGGACCCGTACGAGCTTCGATCCGGCGGAATCTGGGTTTCCCTCAGCCAGGTGCCGTTGGCGTAGTCGTAGAAGTTGTCGCCCGGCTTGACGGCGCGGTCCATGCCGGCGGTGTCGAGGCCGGCGACGAGGGACGCGTCCTGTGCGGCGACGGTGCTGGGAAGCGCCGTCGCCAGCGTGAAGACGAGGAGCGCGAGGAGCGTGGGGAGACGGAACGGATGTCGCATTGGAGACCACCTTGCAAGTAACTCGATGAAGGCGCCCGCGGGGCGCCACGGTGAGCTGACCGGGTTTGCCTACAGGTAACTTAGCCACGCCTCCCTCCGCCTCGCCTTCAGCCCGGCGAACCAGCGACACGGCGGATAGAGCAGCACCACCGCCACGGCCCACCCGAAGTACAGCATGCCCAGGCTCCACGCATAGCCGGCGGGGGCGGGGGGATTCGCCATCGGGTGGTTGGTGAAGAGCCAGGCGGTATCGGCCGGGGTGCGCACCAGCGAGACGAGGACGGCGAGCGCATGGATGAGGGGGATGTGCAGCAGGTAGAAGAACATCGGCACCCGACCGAATACGATGAGCCAGCGCGCCACCGCGCCGCGTGCCCGCTCCAGCAGCGGCATGAGCGCGATCGTCGGCCCGAGCGTCATCAGCAGGAAGAGGAACGACGCCGGATACTTGTTGGTGTTCAGGAAAGCGAGCACCGCCGGCATCGGTGGGCGGCCGCCGGTCGGGTGGACCGCCGCGCGCCAGGCGAAGGGGTCGCCATAGAGGTCCCACCCGCGAAGGACGAGGAAAAGCGCCGTGGCCGAGAGGCCAACCTGCCAGCAGAGACGGTTGCGGCGCGCCGGTTCCATCGTGACGATCGCACCGAAGGCATAGCCCGCCGCCATGACGCCGATCCAGGGGATGATTGAATAGAGCACCCAGAACTCGGTTCCGCCCGCGCCCAGCGTTACCGGCCCACCCCAGAACCCGAAATACAGGATCGACCAGAACCCGTACCCGCCGCCTTGCTGGGCCGAAGCGACCAGGTCGAAGAACCGGGGATCCACGAGGTTGTGCCCCGCCATGATGACGAGGCCGAGCACGCCAACCACGCGGACCGGCAGCCGCGCCAGGAGTGCAAGCAGAATCATGCACCACCCGATGACCCAGATGACCCCGGCCAGCAGGAAATGCGAGAAGTCGAGGTTGAAGGTCCACACGATCCGGATCACGACCAGCTCGAGGAAGACGAGCCAGAGCCCGCGCGTGGCGAGGAACCGTGGCAACCCGGGGTGCTTCCGCCCGTAGAGGTAGGCGCTGGTGCCCGCAAAGAAGATAAACGCCGGGGCGCAGAAGTTGGTGACCCACCGTGTGAAGAAGATGCCGGGGGTCGGGCCGCCGGCCGGGAGGCCGGAATAGACCCGCACATGGTCGAGCGCCATCAGGACCATCACCGCGCCCCGGATGATATCGATCGACTGGATGCGTGCCCGGGCTTCCGTCATGGGACCTCCGTCAGGCGTTCCAGATTGCCGCTGGACAAGTCGGTCGTTTTCGCGTAACTAGAGTGACACACCACAACGACATGCCCGTCCCACCCCGCGCCTCGAGGACCTCGATGCTCGAAACCACCATTCTGTGGCTGGATCAGGTCAGCGCCGAGGTGTTCTGGGCCTGTGCCGCCGGGCTCGTCCTGATCGACCTGGCCGCCGTGGCGGTGGTGATGGCGACGCGCAGCCGGACGCTGGTCAACCGCTGGACCGGCCGGGTCCTCGCCGCCAACCTCCTCCTCCTCGGCGCCGGGCTGGGCGTGCCGGCAGCGGCGTTCACCCTCAAACTCGCCGCCAAGGCGGTTCTCCCCTCGCTCGCCGCCTCGGCGTCCACCGCCACCCAGTCCAAGGCCAGCACCGCCGAGCCGGCGCTGCCTCCCGCCGCCCGCTAGGGCGCCACCGTCAGCGCCGCCCCGATGGTATCCGGGGCGGTAACCGCCCGGAGCATCACGGCGGCCACGTCGGCCCGCGACACCTTCGAGGTAATTCCCCAGCGCAGGTCCGCGCCGACCCGCACCCGGTCGGTCCGCGGACCGTTTGTCATCTTGACCGGCCGGATGATCGTCCAGTCCAGTCCGCTCGCCCGCACCGCCGCCTCCTGAATCTCCTTGTCGGCCATGACCTCCCGCAGCACCGTCCGCACGATCCAGGGCGCCGGCCATCGTCCAGTGGCCGCGCTCTCGCCGCACGGCGCCGAACTCTCGACGACCAGGCGCCGCACGCCCGCTGAACGCATCGCCTCGATGAGGTGCCCCGTGCCGGCGGAACACACCGGCACTCCGGGCTGCCCCCGGTGGGCGTCTGCGCCTTCCGGCTTGGCGCCCAGGGTGCAAAGGACCGCCTCCTGGCCGGCCATGGCGGGGCCAAAACTGTCCCGGTGCATCGCGTCGCCGACGGCGACGCGAAGCGCGGCGTGCGTGAGCGGGAGCCGGGCGGCATCGCGCACGAACGCGGTCACGACGTGCCCGGCGTCGAGCGCCTGGGAGACCAGGAGTCGGCCGGTGCCACCGCTGGCGCCAACGACAAGGAGACGCATGGCTCGGTGTCCTATTTCTTCGATCGGGAAGTGACAAGGAACAACCACGCCATCCAGAGCCCGCCGACCGCCCCGATGTAGAAGAGCAGCGCGCCCGGGCCGTCGCTCTTTCCCTTGATCAGGATCAGGACATAGACACATGCCAGGCCGATGGCCAGGCACACCAGCCCGATCAGAGTCAGACATCCCCGCATGTCCGCACCCCCGGTTTGAGTCAGCCCACTCCGTGTCGAATCATGAATGTCTCGTGCGCACGGGCGGCCTGCGCGCGGATGGCGCGCTGGACCGGCGGTGCCCATCCCAGCAGCATCCCCCTCACGCCGAGGGCCTGGCGCGCCCAACGGTAGAGCGAGAACGAATCCTCGTGCCGCTGAATCCGGCCGTCGCGAAAGCCGAACGTCGCCTCGATGACGTTGTGAACCGGGCGCCCCGTGGCTGAAAAGGTGTACCACGCCTCCCAGTGCGCGCGGCCTCCGGCGCCGGTGGCGGTGATGCCGCTGGCCTCGATCCGCAGGTCGGTGCCGCGCTCACAGAGCATCCGCCACATCGCCCCGACCGCCGGCCCCCGCAGGATGGGAAAGACGGGATCGGAAAACGTGGCGTCCGGGGCATAGCACGCCGTCATGGCGGCGTGATCGCGTCGCTGGAACGCCGCGTAGAACGAGCGCATCAGTTCGGCATGTTGTTCCATCGTCCTCCCGGAACGCATCAAGGCCCGGCCACCCGGGCCGGACCTTGATGCCGTGCGAGTCTCTTGGTGCCTGCTCCGCGTCAGCTCGCGGCGTTGGCCACCGCGTCCACCGCGGCAGCCAGCGTCTTCACCTTGGCGGGATCGCCCGCGGTCGCGGCGTCGGCCTCGAGCTGCTTGGCCAGCTTGCCGAGGGTGTCCTTGCGCTTGGCACCGGTTTCCTTCGACGCCTTGTCGAGCGTCTTCCGGGCGGAGTCGATCGTCTTCGCGTTCAGCCCGTTCGACCGGGCGAGCTGGTCGAGATAGGCCTGGGCCACCACGATGTGCGCCGGCCAGACGAACTGCGGCTGCCCCTGCGCGTTGAAGTAGTCGAGCTTCACCAGCTTGGCCGCGTCGATCTCGTTCTGCGACAGGTGCGCGCTGGCGGTCAGGTCGAAGATGTCGAGACCGCGGCCGATCTCGGAGCTGTACATGTAGCCGTTGTACCAGTACACCGACCAGGAGCCGGCGTTGCCCATGCGGGTCGAGTCGATCGGGCCACGGTCGTGGAAGGCGATTTCGACGGGGTGCGCGGCGTCCGTCCAGTCAAACACCGAGATGCCGCCCTGGTACCAGGACTGCACCATGATGTCGCGGCCGGGCACCGGAATGAGCGACCCGTTGTGGGCGACGCAGTTCTCGTTGACCGTCTGGGCCGCCGGGAGCTTGTAGTAGCTCTGGAAGCTCATCACGTCGTTCGCGAGCGTGAAGATCGCGTCGGCGCCCCACTCCTTCCGGTCGGTGATGCGGCACTTCGGCGATCCGCCGCCGCCCCACTCGTCGGAGAAGAGGATCTGGGTCCCGGCGTTGTTGAAGGTCGCCGAGTGCCAATAGGAGAAGTTCGAGTCGGCCACGGCGCCGATCCGCTTCGGGTTGACCGGATCGGTGATGTCCAGCAAGAGGCCGTAGCCCTCGCAGGCGCCGCCGGCCCGTCCGATGGCCGGATACACGGTGATGTCGTGGCACTGCGTCGGGCCGGGGCGGACGCCGTCCTTCTTGTCGTCCGGGTTCCCGAACCGCGCCGCCAGGATGGCCGGAAGCGCGGTGCGGAGCGCCGCGCTGTCGGCGGCGGTCGGCTTGCCCGTGCCCTTGCGCGCGGTCACGATGCTGTCAAGCATCGGATCGATGTAGCCGGAGGGAATCGGGCGGTCCATGCCGAAGATGAACGCCGTGTACCCGCCCTTGGCGCGCCACGCCTCGGCCGCCTTCTTCCCGGCGGCGATGTCGGCCTCGGACTCGCCGTGCTCCGGTGGGGCGACGAGGTCGTTGAAGATGCGGGGGGAACTCACGATGGCCGCCTGCTCCGGATGGGCCAGCGGCACCTTGATGACCTCGATCCGGAAGAGCGCGGAGTTCGGGTCCTCGCTCGGCGCCATCCGGGAACAGCCCGGGAGCTCGCTCGGGGAACGGACGCCGGCGGAACCGGAGACGTAGATATAGACGTTGGCCTTGTCCTTCGGGTCGGCCAGCACCGTGTGCGTGTGCGATCCGCGGCAGGTCTGGACGTTGCCGATGTACTTCGGCGCCGAGATGTCCGTGATGTCGAAGATGCGGATGCCGCGGAGGCGGTCCGCGCTGACGGTGTCCTTCACGCCCTGCGTGCCGCAGTCGAGGCGCCCGGAATTGCCCTCACCCGACACGAAGAGAAGGTTCTTGTACACCGAGACGTCGCTCTGTGACGCCGGGCAGAGGAAGCCGACCTTGAGCGTCGGCTTGGCCGGGTTGGAGACATCCCACACCTGGAAGCCGTTGTAGTTGCCCTGGATGGCGTAGTGCCCGGTGAACGAGATGTCGGAGTTCGTCACCCCTTCGAACTTCTCCGACGGCCGCGTGTTCGAGACGAGGCGCAGGTTCCACGCAGCCTCGGCGGCATCCCACTGGCCGGCCTTGAGCCCCACGCGGGGATCGGCGGCCGGCATCTTGGGTGCCGCCGGCACCGGCGCGGTTGCGGTGGTCGACGACGAGCAGCCGCCCGCCGTGAACGCCCCGAGGGTCAGGAGGAGTGGGGCCAGGGCCGCGGACCGGCGCCCCGCACGTGTGACCAAATGCAAGAAATTCATGGACGATTCCTGGGGAAGGGTGACGAGGGTCGTGCGCGTTCCACGGTGACGACGCATCAGGGGCTGGTGGACGCAGTGTCGAGCGCCGCCAGCATCTTCTGCATTCTGGCAATTTCGGTTGTCTGATCGGCGTAGATGTTCGAGGCGAGCCGAAAGGTCGGTTCGTCCTGTCCCGCGCCATGGGTGGCAAAGAGCTCGTTCACCATGACGATGGCGCCCATATGGTGCTGGATCATGTAGAGGAGGAAGTGCCGGTCGAACTCGGCGCCGCGCGCCTGAGTGAGGGTGTCGAGCTGGGCGGGGCTGAGCATGCCGGGCATGTGCATGGAGTGATCCATGCCGGCGTGGGCCGCGGGGTCGGGTACCGGCTCGCCGTGGTCACGCAGCCAGGTCTCCATCAGCTGGATTTCGTCCTGCTGACCGACCACGATCCGCTCCGTGAGGCGGATGATCGAGGGGCTGGCCTCGTGGGTCGGTGCCCAGCCGGAAATCAGCACCGCCTGCGCGTGGTGCCCGATCATCCCTGTCATGAACTTGGTATCGCCGGCAACGTAGCCCGGGCCCTTGGCAGTGTCGGCGGCCTGCGCCCCGGCCATTGGAGCCACCAGCACCGAGCAGAGGGTCGCAGGCAGGAGTGCACGCAAAAATGGAAACCTCACCTAACTCGCTCCAGGGACTGGGGTTCGGGAGTTGCACAGACGGGTGACGCCCTGCGAAGGCTGTGCCGACAGCCTCGTAACCTAACCACGGGGACGCCGTCCGACAGGGGACGGTTCCACCCCCCTAAACGGACGCAGGGGGGCAGAGGTTTCGGTCTCCCTCGGGCCTGCCTTCGACTCAGCCGCCTGCAAAGGTCGCGGACAGGGTCTTCGGGACGCTCGACAGGGCTCTGGAAATGATGCAGTTGGTCTTGGCATCCTCGGCGAAACGCAGGAATTCAGCCTCCGTCAGGCCCGGCACCTCGCCGTGTGTCACCAGGTCGATCCGGGTGATGCTGAACCCCTCCCCGACCTTTTCGAGGTGGACGGTGGCCGTGGTCTCGACGCTGGTCGGAGTGTGGCCGGCCTTGGCGAGGCCCGCCGAGAGGGCCATGGAGAAGCAGGCCGCGTTCGCGGCACCGATGAGCTCCTCGGGGTTGGTGGCCGGGGCGTTCTCAAAGCGGGAGCTGAAATTGTAGGGGCCTTCGAAGGCCTCGCTGCCGAGCTTGATGGTGCCGCTTCCGGCGCGCAGGTCGCCGGTCCAGCGGGCGGTGGCTTTCCGATGCATGGGACTACCTCCGAGTCTAGGTGGGGCGGCGAGCGGCTAGTGCTCCGCAATCGCCTTCAAGTTTGCCAGCCCGCTTTCGAAGTCCGGGCCGACCATTCTATCCATGCTGACGAACACGGTCATGACCTTTGTGATGAAGAGATTCGGGCCCCGCATTGTCCAGGTGACCTCGGTCGAGTCGCCCACGGGAGCGAGGGTGAACTCCGCGGTGTTGTGGGCCTCGAACGGCGCCAGGAAGTCCACCGCGATGACGAGCTTCGACGACGGCACCGATTCCAGGATTTCCATCTTGCCGGTGCCCACCTGCTTGTTGCCGCTCCACCCGTACTGCGCGCCGACCCCGCTGTCGGGGCCACTGAAGGTGCGCGTCATGTTCGGGTCCATCTTCTCCCAGGGGGACCAGCTGCCCCAGTTGTGGAAGTTGTCCAGCACGGGGAAGATGCGCTCGGCCGGAGCCGCGATGCGCGCTGAGCGCACGACGGTGAACTGGGCCGGCTTGGTCAGCGCCAGCAGCAGGATGACCGCCAGCAGCCCGACGACGACGAGCACGATTTTCTTCAACATGATGCCTCCGGGCCAGCGGGGGGGGAGACGTGGAGTCCCGGTCTGGAAGATAGTCTGTCCGTTCCTGCCGAATCACGGCCGCCGGAGCTGCGGAATCCGGAGCCCCTCGGCAGAGCAGGCGATCAGCACTTCCAGCCTCCGAATCTGCGTCTCCTCCCGCTTGGCGCTCATGACCCAGTCGCTGGCCGTCCGCTGGTAGTGCGGCGCTTCCGTCTGAAAGTACTTCCAGGCTGGGCCGTGCTGCCGGAACTTGCGGCGCAGGGGTGGTGGCAGTTCGGTGGGGCGCTGCTCGTAGGCGTAGATCGCGGTGCGCTTGTCGGTGCGGGCCTCAAATGCCGCCAGCCCCGCCTTCGTCATCCGCTTTTCACGGATCAGTCGCTCCACGTGGGCCACGTTCACCCTGCTCCAGATGCTCCGCGGCTTCCTCGGCGTAAACCGGATCGTGAAGCTGTCGGCGTCGAGACGGCGCCGGATGCCGTCGATCCATCCGTAACAGAGGGCCTCGTCCAGCGCCTCCGCGTACCTGATGCCGGCATCGGCGTGCTTCTTGGCGATCTGGAGCACCAGCGCGTTCCTTGTGCGGTGGTGCTTTCGGAGCCAAGTCCGGAAGGCCGCAGCCGAGCTTATCGATGCCAATATATAACCCCTTGACAAATAACAACTTAGCGACTATACTTCGATCATGGAAAGAGGGGAAATGGCAGAGCAACGGCCACCCCATCTCGTCAGAATGGTCCCGCGCAGTCGGCGCAGCGGACCCCCGGATTTGCCCCGATAGTCTCGCTCGTGGCCCGGCGCTGATGGAGATCTTTGGCGAGCAGATAGGACTACCCCATGAACTACATTCGGAACGTCTCATTCACGGTCAAGGCTGGCAAGACGGCTGAGTTGAATACTGTGCTTGCCAACGAGATTCTGCCAACCATGAAGACCCAGCCAGGCTTCAAGCACGAACTCGGCATGCTGAACGGCACCAACGCGGTCAGCCTCAGCGTCTGGACGGACAAGACCAGCGCGGAGAAGTACCATACTGCGACGTACCCGGTGCTCCTGAAGAAGCTCTCCGCGTTCATCGATGGCACGCCGGAAATCACCAACTTCGACCTGGCAGTGTCCACGCTGGCGGTCTAAGCCTCGGAACACCCGATGGCAGGGCTTGGCACAGGGGGGCGGTCCGGAAACGGGCCGCCCCCTGTGTGTTGTGCCCGGCTGGCAGGGTGCACGCCACTCCCCCGTGCGCCTTCGTCCTGTTGTCCCGGGTTTGCAGGTCGCGCGTCCCCCCGAACTTCATGCTGCTGTGCCCAAGGATCTTGACTCTTCGCCGCATTCCGGGAGGTTTGCGCCATCAGCTCTGACCTGGCGGAGCCGCCCCGAACGTCCCGACACCCTGGAGGGTTGATCGATGAGTGCATCTAATCGCTTCGCGAAGGCCGGCGCCGCATTCTATGTGTTGTGGGGGCTGGTGCATGTCGTGGGAGCCGCCTTCCAGCTCCTCACCCTGCGGGAATCAGGCGGCGTCGGCCTCACCGCGATGATTTCGACCGGCCACGGGTTCGATCCCGGCGCCGTCGGCGCCTTCCCGGAGGCGGCGGCTGCCTTCATGGGGATGGGGGCGATGAACATCCTCTGGATCGGCCTGCTGGTGCTCTACGTCGGGGCGACCCGCAACTGGCGCAACAGCCGGAACGGCTACTGGCTCAATCTCGCCCTGGTCGGCGGCACCGACCTGGCTCTGGTCCTCGCGCTTCTGCTCCCGGGGTTCATGAGCTGGGGCGACGGGGCCATCGGCTTGACGCTCTTTGCGCTGGCGCTCATCTTCTCGACGCTGGGACGGCGTCAGGGCGAGGCTGGCTCGTGAGGCGGTTCTTCAAGGAGGGATGATCATGGCACCCGTTGCCGACGCATTGCAGCAGAACCGCTCCGCAGTGCAGGAGTTCCTGGCCACCGCCGAAGGCTCCGCGGGGCACTGGACCACGCCGCGGGCGCCGAAGAAGTGGTCACCCGCCCAGGTGTCCGAACATGTGGCGCGGGCGCTGGAGCAGACCAGTTACGCCATCGCGGGGAAACCGACCGTGTTCCCGGTGTTCCCGCGCTTCCTGCGCCCGATCATGCGGGGAGTCTTTTTCAACCGGATGGTGAAGACCGGCCGGTTCCCCAAGGGGGCCGGCACCAACAAGCCGATGGATCCGGCGATGGTGCCGAGCTCCTCAGCCTCGTTCGCGGAAGCCCGGGCCCGGCTGCAGGGTGCGCTCGCGCTCCTGGAAGCGGCGTCGCTGGCGCGAGGGGCCGGAGATTCCACGGTCGACACCACCACCTTTGGTGTGGTGTCCCTGTCCGACTACCTGATCTTCCAGGCCCACCACACCCGGCACCATCGGCCGCAGCTGCAATCGGGCACCTGACACCAAGCGAAGCGCCCAAGCGCCCAGACGCCTGCCAGCGGCGCCTGCCGCCCTTGTGTACGAGGTGGCCGGGTCCGGACATCGTGGAGTTCCTCCGAAGTGTGGGTGTGCCGTGGACATCACACGCGAGCTCCTGCGCTGTCGCTACCCTCCTCCATGAGCGTGCAGTTGCACCAGTCGGCTGTCAATCTCCGCCAGTACCGCATCGTAGGCCTCGCGACTCAGCAGCCCCTGATGATTGGCTTCGATGGCCTCGGCCTTCTCGACCATGAGCAGATGCCGGCGAGCCCGCAGCAATTCCGCCTCATGCAGGTCGGCGTGCGTCTCGCGCATGCGCTCCAGTTCCCCCTCGACGCCGGCCAGCCGCCCCATGTACTCCGACCGGAGCGCCGCCAGGCCGGTAGGATCGCTGTGTCCGCCCTGTGCCATCCGGTCGAGTTCCCGGAGCGCCGCCTGCACCGCCATCAACTCACTCCGGTTCCGGTCATAGCCGGCCTGTTCCGCGCGCGAACTGGCTACGCCGAGGCGGCGGAGCAGCGGTGCCATGCTGAGGCCCTGCAGCAGGATCGAGAGGATGACCACGCCGAAGGTGGTGGCAATCAGCAGCGCGCGATTGGGAAATCCGAGGGGAAGGCTGAGCGCCAGCACCATCGACAAGCCGCCCCGCAAGCCGCCCCAACTCAGGATCACCCGCCAGCTTGCCGGGATGCGGTTCGCGCCCCGGGCGGCCACTGGGGCGACCGCGAACACCACCGCGGCGCGCCCGGCCGTCACCGCCAGGAAAGCCGAGAGAATCAGCGGCCAGTAGGACACGAGGTCGGCGAGCTGGACCTCGAACCCGATCAGGAGGAAGATGATCGAGTTGAGCGCAAAGGCGACGTATTCCCAGAAGGACTCGACCGCGACCCGCGTCGTCGGGGACATGCCGGTGCGCGCCCCGTAGTTACCGCAGACCATCCCCGCGACCACCGTGGCAATGACGCCCGATCCATGCAGGTGCTCCGCCCCGGTGAACGCCCCGTAGGCGGCGATGGTGGTCAGCGTGATCTCGAGCATCGGCTCGTCGATCCGCTGGATGATCGCAGAGATGACCAGGCCCAGCGCGAACCCGATGCCGATGCCGATCCCGACCACCCGGATGAACTCGAGCACCACGCCCGAGGCGGACACCGCGGCGCCGCCGGCCGCGGCGAGAATGATGCCGAAGAACACGATGGAGGTGCCGTCGTTGAGGAGGCTCTCGCCCTCGAGGAGCGCGGCCAGCCGGCGCGGGGCGCCGAGGCTGCGGAAGAGCCCCACCACGGCGATCGGGTCGGTGGCGGCCACCAGCGCCCCGAAGACCAGGGCATGGGTCCAGGTGAGCCGGTCAGCCAGCTCGAGGGCCGCCGCCGCCGGCACCAGGATCGCGGCGGTCAGGAAGATCCCCGCCAGCACGCCCGGCACGGCGAGGGTCAGGATGAGCGAGCGGTCCCGGCGGAAGAGGCTGAAATCAAAATGAAAGGCGGCCTCGAAGAGCAGGCCTGGCAGGAAGACCGCGAACAGCAGGTCCTGCGTCAGGTGTGGCGCCTCGAAGGCGTGGAGCTGCCCCAGGAAGAGGCCGGTCACGACGAGTGCGACCGTATAGGGAAGCCGGAATTGCCTGGCGATGATGGCGACGGTGGTCGCGATGATGAAGAGCAGGACGAGAATCGTATCGATATGCACGGAGCCGTCCGGTGTCGAGTGTCGAAAACCCCGATCAGGGGGCGGCGGAGGGTCGGACGCCGGGTTTCCCTTCTGTGGCGTTGGCGTAGAACCGCGTCGTCGGATAGGCGAAGTCCACGTCCGGACAGGTCGCGAAGGCGCGCAGGATGTCCTGCCAGATCGCATCGGTCACGGTGCGGCGCTGCCGGGGATCACACGGAGTCCGGAGGGTCAAGAGCACACCGCTGTCCAGGACGGACACGTAGACCGCCGGGTCGGTTGCGCTGCGCGGGAGGGCGTACCGGGCGGCCGCGGCGCTCAAGGCCGCGCCGGCCTGCGCCGCCATGAGCTGCCCGTGCCGCTGCGCGATGCCCTGCAGGAGGTCCCGGGCCCGTTCCCAGTCGCTCTCGAACGTCACCAGCACCGGCAATTCCGTCCAGATGAACTCGAAGCCGCGGGTGTAGTTGGCAACCGGGTTGGTGAAGAGCACGGCGTTCGGGACGTGGATCATCCGGCCGGTGGACTGATCCGCGTCGACCCAGTTGCCGATCTCAAGCAGCGTGAACTGGAAGAGCCGGATATCCACCACGTCGCCGGCGTGCGTGCCCACCTGGATCCGGTCCCCCGCCTCGAACGGCCGCCGCCAGAGGATGAAGATCCAGGCGGCCAGGTTGGCCAGCGGGTCCTTGAGGGCGATCGCGAGGCCGGCGGAGAGGAGTCCGAGGTAGGTCGCCGCGCCCGCAAAGTCGAGGACCCAGACCCGCGCCGTGAGGGCGGCACCGAGGATGACCACCGCGTAGCTGGTTCCCTTGCGCCAGCGGTACTGGGCGTGGAGGTCGCCGATCCGGCGGCGCACCGCCGCGAGGACTCCCCAGCGCACCAGGAGCAGGAGCACGAAGATGCCCGCGGTGGTGAGCAGGCGCACCTGCACCGTGTGGCTCAGGCCAAGGGCCTCGGTGGCCCAGGCGCTCAGCTCCTGCATCACGACGTCCCGCCGCCGACAGTGCGGATGGTGACCGGCGGCGCGGCCACGAGTTCGAACGTCGCGGAGGCGAGTTGCACCCGCCCGCCCGAGGCGTCGACGAGGTCCATGATGCCGTTGAAGAGGGCGTCCTTGACGCCGCGGCGCCGCCGGTAGTCCACCACGTAGCGGAGGGTGTACTGCAGCCAGTTGTCGGTGGCCACCAGTGTCAGCATCGGCGTCACCATCGCGTCCTCGATCCGGTATTTCTTGACCATCCCCTTCCACGACGACGCCGCGGTCGCGGCGTACTCACCCACCACCCGCTCCGCGACCTGCAGGATGATGGCCCGCGCCTCGGCGCGGTCGCTGCCGAAGCGCACCGGGATCCGGATCTCGTCCCAGAGGAAGGGGAAGTCGCCGGAGTAATTGAACACCGGCTCCTTGAACACGAAGCTGTTGGCCACCCGGACGATGCGGCCGTTGTAGAGGTCGCCGTCCACCCACTGGCCCATTTCCATGATGGTGGTGCGGAGGACGCCGATGTCGATCACGTCGCCCTTGATGCCACCGAGCTGGACCCGGTCCCCCGGCTGATAGAAATTCGAGAAGGTGAGGGCCAGCCACCCTGCGATGCTGGCGATGACCTCCTGCAGCGCGAAGGCGATGCCGGCACCCGCCACGCCGAACGCGACCGTCAGCCCGCCGAGCTTGTCGCTGAAGAGGGCCGCGAGGAAGAGAAAGGCAAAGATGTAGCCGGCGAAGCCGACGGCCTTGCGCACCCGGTAGCGGGTGTCGCCGTCCTCGATCCGGCCCACGAGGGCCCGCTGCGCCGCCCGGACGAGCACGACGATGACCGCCAGCCCGAGAACGGTGGCCACCAGGCGCCCGACGTTGGCGTCGAAGAGCCATTCTTTCAGCTGGGCTTCCATGGTATTCATGTCCTCAATCTGCCCCTCGCCCGGCGTCAGGGGAAGAGCGGCGCCAGGCCACAGGCCGCAGCCCCGCCCACGACCGACCACCCGGGCGTCTGATGGGAGTATGTTCCCCTGTCGACCGAACCATCACTCCGGACAGGGGTACGACCGTCGTGACCACCGAATCGCTCGCCCCGCTGCAGCACCTGCTGGCAGGCCAGTACACCCTTGAGCGCGAGCTCGGTCGGGGCGGAATGGGGGTGGTCTACCTGGCCCGGGATCGTTCGTCTCGACCGGGCGGTGGCCATCAAGGTCCTCCCCCGCGGCGCTGGCGGCGGATCCCGAACTGCGCGAGCGGTTCCTCCGCGAGGCGCGCACCTCGGCCCAGCTCTCCCATCCCAACATCGTGCCGATCTACCGGGCCGACGAAATCGACGGGGTGGCCTTCTTCACCATGGGCTTCGTCGACGGCGAAAACCTCGCCGAGCGACTGCGCGCCCGCGGCCCGCTCCCTCCGGCCGAGGCGGTCCGGGTGCTGCGCGAGGCTGCCTGGGCCCTGGCCTACGCCCACGCCCGGGGCGTGGTCCACCGCGACGTGAAGCCGGAGAACATCATGATCGAGCGCGGCTCCAACCGCGCCATCGTGACCGACTTCGGCATCGCGCAGAATCAACTGGCCATCGCCGCTGACGCAGGGGGGCATGGTGCTCGGCTCGGTGCACTACATGAGTCCCGGAACAGGCCGCCGGCGACAAGCTCGACGGCCGGAGCGATCTCTACTCCCTCGGCGTCGTCGGATTCCAGATCCTCAGCGGCCGCCTCCCCTTCGACGCCGACGAAGCCGCCACCGTCATGGCCCAGCAGGTGACGCGCCCGGCGCCGTCCCTCGCGTCGCTTGCGCCCGGCCTGCCCGCCACGGACTGGTGGCGGTCATCGATCGGAGCCTCAGCAAGTCTCCGGGGGATCGCTATCCCACCGGCGAGGCGTTCGCCGACGCACTGGAGACCGCGCTGCAGTCGGCGGCGATGCCGGCGGTCGCGGGCTCCCTGGCGGAGGTGGTGAGCACCGACCAGGCCCGCGCCATCTGGTTGCGCGCCGCGCAGCTGCAGGCGGAGGCCACCACGCGGTTGCAGGCCCGGTATCGCGAGCCGACTCGGTGGAGACGCGCCTGTCGGCTCCCTGCCGAGCGGCGGCTACCGGCTGCAGGACGTGGAGCAGGCGGCGTCCGAGGCGGGGATCGCGGCGGAGTTCGTCGCCATGGCCATCGCCGAGCGGCCTGCCGGTACCGACCGTCGGGTCGGCGGAGCCTCTCGGAGCGCGGAGGAGCGGTACCCTGACCCGGATGCTGGGCACCCGGGATCGGAGCATCTCCACTGCCCGGGTGATCCAGGCGACGCCGAAGGCGGTGCTCGAGGCCATCGGTCGGGTGCTGACCGCGCCGCCGTACGGGCTCAAGCTGCGCGACACCGTCGGCGGGCATCCCCTCGACGGTGGCGTCCTGGTGTTCGACGTCTCGTTGCTGCGGAATGTGATCGTCGCGTTCGACGGCGTGCTCAGCATGTTTCGCTATCGCATGACGCAGATCGAGGTGGAGCAGCTGCATCTCGCGCTCAAGCCACTGGGCACGCCCGCGAGCGGATGCGAGGTCACGGTCTCGGGCGACCTGCGCCGGGGGTCTGCGCAAGGCGTGGGTGAGTCGACAAGTGGATAGGGGGTGGCGGGCCTGGGGTGGGGCGCTGCCAGCGGGCACGGGGCTCGGACTGACCGTCGCGCTCGGGCCGCTCGCCGCCGCGGTGGCCGTGGTCGGTGCCGTGGCGCTGCGGCGGGAGCATCCCTCGCAGGCTGTACCGATGGGGCTACCGCTACGCCTTGCGGAAGGGACGCGAGGAACTCGAGGGAATGCTGATCGGCGCTGGAGGGAGACCTGCGTGCCGCGTCGGTGTTCGGCTCGCCGCCGCCGTCCGCAGATCGACTGCTGCCCGGTTCCAGCGACCCGACCCGTCACCTCGGCGGCCGCTGACGGTCGGCCAGCTCACATCACGGTCGGCCCGGAGGCACTCACGCCAGTGCGCTCTCCAGCCCGGAATCCGCCGCGAACATGCACGACGACCGGGTGGCCTGCACCATCTCGTCCACGAACGGCAGGTCGGGCCCCCGCTTCAGGCCGAGGATGTCCATGTCCGACTGGGGCGCCCGGCGCACGCACGTCGCGAACTCTCCGACCATCACGATCGTCTGGGCGGCATCCTCGATGCGGCAGAGGTCGCGAACCTCGTCGATGTGGGCGCGGGTCGCGGCGACGTCCTCCTCGCGGGGGACGACCGTGATGAGGTTGAGCTCGGCGCGCCACGCCTTCGCGAGGCGGATGGCCATCAACAGCCCCAGGTTCAGGTTGTTGGCCCGGAGGTAGTCGGGCATCGGCGCGGCGGACTCGCGCGGCGGGACCCAGACGTTCACCACCTTGGCCATCCCCATCCCCGCCTTCTCGTGCAGCGCCACCAGTAACACGCCGATCTCCAGCCGTCGCGCCTCCTCGACCAGTTCCTTGATTTCCCCGTGGCGCCCGGTGTCCTTCGGCAGGTTCAGCAGGAGGATGTTCGGCTTGAAGAAGGCGCTTCCCAGGGCCTGCAGGCCGGTAATGGTCCCCTGGGCAAAGCCCACGGAGTCCACGATCGAGCTGGTGGCCATGACGCCGTTCTTCTGGAACGACGCGCAGAGCCGCTGGAACCGCGGCTGCAGGTCGGCCACCGAGTCGCGCGTGGCGAGGCCGAGAAACTTGAGCGACCCCTCCCGCCCGCAGAGGTCGACCAGCAGCCCGAACTCGCCCCGAATCGTCGCCGGGTCGATCACCGGCATCAGCAGGCTCGGCTTCCAGGCCCGCCGCGCCGACATGTCGAGTTCGATCACCTTCCCCGCGGCCCACTCGGCGAATGCGATGAAGATGCCGCTTCGGACGGTGCCGGCCCGCGGAGTGGCGCCGTGCCACACGATCCAGAGATAGATCCCGGCCACCACGCCGACGGCGATCAGGCTGAAGCTGGCGTTGATGATGAACATCGCGAAGAGGCAGCCGAGCGCGCCGGCCAGCGGCACGACCCGGGGGAGCCGGAGCGTCGGCCGGAAGCTCATCAGGTCCAGGCTCGACTCGGCCAGCAGCACGAGGTTGATCACCATGTAGGTGATCAGGAAGAACATCGTGATGAGCGGCGCGATGAGGTTGAGGTCCCGGAGCAGGAGGCCGGCGAGGACGATGCCGCCGGTCACCAGCATCGCTCGCCGCGGTTCCCCGCCGGACAACTGCGCCAGCCAGTGCCCCCGGGGGATGATCTGGTCCCGGGCCAGCGCCGCGAGGATCCGGGGCGCGCCGACCAGCGAGCTCAGCGCCGAGGAGAAGGTGGCGCCCAGCAGCCCGGCGAGCACCCCGGGGCCCCAGAGCGACTTGTCGAGCATGATGGTGTAGTTGGAGACCAGCTCGTCCGGCGTGGCCGCGCGCGCCACCCAGAAGGCCAGCGCGATGTAGATGACCAGGCTGAGGCCGATGGCGGACAGCGTGCCGGCGGGAATCGACCGGCGCGGGTCGCGCAGCTCCCCCGACATGTTGGCGCCGGCCATGACCCCGGTCGCCGCCGGGAAGAACACCGCGAACACCGCCCAGAAGTTGGTGCCCGAGAACTGGGTCTCCGGCGAGCCGGGATACTGGCCCCAGAGAGTCGGGGTGATGCCCGTGTGTCCCCAGACCTCGAAATTGCCGAAGATCAGCACCAGGGACAACACGATGACGACCATCACGACGTACTGGATCTTGAAGGCGAGGCTGGCGCTCAGGTAGCCGATGCCGATGACGAGCGCGAACACGCCGAGGTCCACGAGGATCGGCGGGTGCGTCGGGAAGATCCAGAGCCAGCCCTCGCGAAAGCCGAAGATGTACATCGCCACGGCGAGCGCCTGGGACAGGTAGAGCGGCACGCCGATGCTGCCGCCGATCTCGAAGCCGAGCGAGCGGGAGATGACGGCGTACGGGCCCCCGGCGCCCATGCGCGTGTTGGTCGCGATGGAGGAGAGGGAGAGCCCGGTCGCGGCGGTGATGCCGTTCGCCAGCAGAATGATGAGGATGCCGCCCAGCAGCCCCGCGTTCCCGACGGTCCAGGGAAGGCGGAGATACATGATCACGCCGAGGATCGTCAGCAGCGTCGGCGTGAAGACACCGGCGAAGGTGCCGAAGAGTTTGCGGTCGGATGCGGCGGCGGTCATGGGAAGCTCGAGGTGTGGCCCTGCTCAGGGAATGTCGAAGAAGTCGACCTCGCCGGTCTCCAGCGAATACTCCGCGCCGACCACCAGCAGGCCATCATCCCGGATCAGTTGCTCCAGCACATCGGAGCCGTGCCGGAGATGGTCGGCCGATGCGCGAATGTTCAGCCGGACTGCCTGCCCGATGATCGCGTCGCGGTCGTGTACGAGATCGGCGGCCAGCAGCCCCTCGACGGAAGGCCGGATCCGGTCCACGATCGAGCGCAGATTGCGGGACTGGTTCTCGGTCGGCCGCTGCAACTCGTCGAGGGTGGCGGTCACGGCGCCGCACCGGGAGTGTCCCAGCACCACCACCAGGCGGGTGCCGAACTGGGACGCGGCAAACTCCACGCTGCCCACCAGCGACGGCGCCACGATGTTGCCGGCCACCCGGATCACGAAGAGGTCGCCGAGGCCCTGGTCGAAGATCAGTTCCGCGGGAACCCGTGCGTCGGAGCAGCCGAGAATGATCGCCAGCGGCTCCTGGTCGCCCGGAAGCTCCGGGCGCCTGGTGTGGCTGACAATCGTGTCGGGGCCGCGGACGTTCGAGGCAAACCGGGCGTTCCCCTTCCGCAGGCGGTCGAGCGCTTCGCGTCCTGAAACCATCGGCCGTCTCCGTGAGTCGTATACTGTAAGGTAGCGAGACCCTTCACCGTTCAGCCGCGAGAGTTCCATGCGACGCCTGCGCTTTGTTGCCGCGGCACTGGCCCTGGCCTGCGTGGGCGTCTTGCTCGTCTACCGGCTCAAGGATCCGGAGCGCCGCACGATGAACGATCAGGCCCGTGCGGGTGTCCCCGGCCAGTTCGTCCGGCTGGCGGACGGTGTCACGCATTACGAGACGGCCGGACCCGATACCGGACGCGTCGTCGTCCTGGCCGCCGCCTTCTCGGTGCCCGCCTACCTCTCCGACACGCTCTTCCAGCGCCTTGGCCGCGCGGGCTATCGCGTCATCCGATTCGACTATTACGGCCGCGGCTGGTCCGACCGCCCGAAGACAACCTACGACCTCGCGCTGTTCGGGCGCCAGATGGCCGGCCTCCTCGATTCCCTCGGCGTGGCCGGCCCGGTGGACCTGGCCGGCCTCTCCTTCGGGGCCGCCATCGTCACGGATTTCGCCGACCGGTATCCCGATCGTGTCCGTTCCCTGATGTACGTCAATCCGGTGTTCAACACCGGCCGGCCACTCCCCCCCGAGGAGCGGTCGGCGCTTGCCTGGGATGTGTACATGGTGTTCCGGGGAGGCACGGACGAGATGGCCACAGGTCAGCGATATGATTTCTACTACCCTGACCGGCATCCCGACTGGGTCGCCCGGTACCGGGTGCAGCAGCAGTTCAAGGGAACCCGGGAGGCGCTCCGGCGCACCCGTGCGGCGATCGCCATCGCGCCGCACCAGGACGCACAGCTCCGGAGGATCGGCACGATCCCACGACCGGTGCTGATCGTGTGGGGCCGGCAGGACGAAGGGGCGCCGTTCTCGGAGAGCGGCGCGCTCAGAGCGGTGTTGCCGGAGGCCGCCCTGGTCCCGGTCGATTCGGCCGGGCACCTGCCGCACCTCGACCAGCCCGACGTCGTCGTACCGGCGGTGGTGACTTTCCTCGAGGCCCACCCCTAGCGACGCCGGGGCTCAGCTCTTCGGCTGCCCCCGCCCGATCCCCACCACCGTCACCGCGAAGACCGGGCAGTGCGCCGAGAGGGCCACGCTCTCGGTCACGCTGCCGACTTCGACGCCGATCGCTTCCGGGCCACCCCGGCCCCGTGTCGCCATCATGATCAGGTCGCATCCCTCGGCCTCGGCCACACTGGTGATCGTGCGGCTGGCCCCGGAACCGGTGACCCGGGTCTCCGCGCTGATGCCGATCGCCCCGAGGGCCGCGGAGACCGAGTCGAGGTAGTGCTGCAGCCGCGGGACCTCTCCCTCGTTCTCCGGCACGGCCAGCAATACGAGGGTGCTGTTGAAGTACCGCGCGAGGATCCGCGCCGACGGCAGCACCTCCTCGGAATCCACCGAGCCATCGAGCGACACCAGCAGCTTCTTGAACGCCGTGTGCCGGCTGGTCCAGGCGTCGGTCGGCCGGATGATGAGCACCGGCAGTTCGGTTTGCCGGACCACCGCCGTGGCGATGTTCCGCCCCAGGATCCGGTCCACCCGCGACCGGCCGTGCGTCGCCATCACGATCACGTCGGCGTTGCTCTCGATGCCGTGGCGGCCGATTTCCTCCGGGATGTTCCCGCGTCGCAGGCTGATTTCCGCCTTCACGCCGCGCTGCCGCAGCGTCTCGGCCAGCCGATTGAGGTAGACCTCGGTGGCGGAGCGCGACTCGGTGGGCTCTCCGTTGGCGTCCGTGCGCCCCGACTTGACCGACATGAGGTTGATTCGGCCATCCACCCGGCGCGCCAGCAGCTCCGCAATGGGCAGCGCCTGCTCGGACAGGGCGGAGCCGTCGAGGGGGACCATGATGCGCTCGACACCGAAGTCGCCCTCGGGGAGGTCGTCGCGCTGGAAGGGGAGGAGGTACTGTGCGGTGAAGAACCGGCCCAGGTGCTCATCCAGCGGCTTCGGCGTCCCGAGGCGATTGCGGAACCGGCTGAAGACGAGGTAGAGGGCCGGAATGAACAGCAAATAGGTCCACGCCCCTTCGAAGAAGCGCTCCTCGAAGATGATGACGGTGGCCGCGGTGGTGAGGAGGGCGGCGATGATGGTTCCCACCAGCGTGGCGGCCGCCCCCGGCGAGAATTTCGCGCGCATCTGCCGCAGCAACCGCTTGGCCGCGGCCCATCCCGTCATGCTGAGGAGGATGAACACCCCTGCGGCGTAGATGGCGAGGTAGGTCTCCTCGTGGGTGCCAAAGGCCAGGAAGCAGAGGGCGACGATGCCGACCTCGACCCAGACCGGCTTGTCGGCCACGTCGAAGAGGTTGCGGGAGCCGAGCCACGCCGGGATGTAGTGCCGGTAGCGGAGGCCGAGGGCCAGGTTCTGGATCCCCTGCGCGCTGGCGGCGGCTGCGGAGGCGAGCACCAGGACGCCGATCAGGGTGCCGATCCACGGCAGCGGCGACGGCAACAGATGGTCCATGGTCTGGGTGAACACCGAGACGTGGGTGTCGCTGACATTCGCCTCGGCGAGGATGGCGGGGCCGACGATCAGCATGGTCAGGCAGGTGGTGCCCATGATGATGATCAGGCTGCCGAAGGCCTTCTTGCTCCGCTCGGCGTTGGTGCCGTCGTAGGCCGCCACCAGGTTGGCGAAGATCTCGATGCCGGTCATCAGGGCGAGGATCCGCGCGAAGCCACCGAGGGTGAAGTGGAAGTACTCGGGCGAGAAGGCGCGGAGGTCGATCGACGGCAGGTGGAAGCCGCGCTGCCAGATGGTGGCGACGATCATGGTCCAGAGGAGGACGAGAACCGCCAGCGTGGCGGGACCGAAGGCGCGCGCGGCGGTCTTGGGGCCGCGATTGACCAGCGCCCCGATACCGACGCTGATGACGACGGCCACCAGCGTCCGATACGGCAGCCCCATCATGCCGCCGTTGAGGGCGGGCGCCCGGTCGGCCATGAAGGTGACCAGCGCCGCGATGCTGACCAGGAAGGTGAGGGTGTATTCCACGAAGGTGATACCGGCGTTCACCTTGACCGCCCACGACCCGAATTCCTCCTCCGTCAGCCCGCTCCCGCCGCTGCCGTCCACCACCCACCGCATGACCAGCCGGTACATCGCCGACACCATGATGACGGTGAAGACCACCAGCCAGATGCTGGCGCCGAAGGTGATCTCGGCGACGCCGGCAATGACGATCAGCTTGAGGAACGGGCCGAACACATATAAAGGAGAGGTGGCGGGATCGCCGCCGCCGGCGAGAGCGCCCTGGAAGGCGTTGGAGAGTCGGTGGGATACGTGCGCCATGCCATGCCTCGGTCAGCAGCGCCGGCGCCACACGGGCGCCGGACGGGGAGAGTTCAGATAGTGATCGTGGGTGACTGCTCCTGCCGGAAAGATAGCGCCGCGCCTAGGCCTCCGCGTCCTCCAGCAGTTCGACCGCGGCTTCGACGTCGGCCTCGGCCACCAGCAGCCGCACCCCGCCGATGAATTGCAGATTCGGCATCGCGCCGCCGCCGTCATCCCGGCTGACGAGGCTGGGGATACCCCCTCCCTCGAGTATCGCCTGGGCCACCAGGGCGGCGGGATCGTTCGGAAAGACCTTCAGCGTTACCCAGGTGGGCATTGATGGCTCCTTGGCTCGTCAGCCCGGTTCGAGCTGGACGCCCAGCCCGTCCGCGATCCGGTTCACGAAGGCAAAGTAGGCGATGATGGCACAGGCGTCGTGGATGGCGCGGTCGTCGAGGCCTTCGGCGCGAAGCGCCTCGATATCCCCCTGCGAGATGGTGGAGGGGGCGGCGGTCAGCTTGTCCGCGTACCGCAGCAAGGCGCGTTCACGCGACGTGAGGTCGATCGACGGGGCAATGGCGCGCGCCAGCACGCCGTTGATCAGCGTGGTCTGGGCCGCCTCGCTCATTGCGGCTGCAGTCAGAATGCGACGGAGACCCGCTCCGTGGTGGTGAATTCAATAGGGGCAGTCGTTGAGTCCCGATACCCGGACCGCCATGAGCTCCCGCTCGCGCCGGCTCAGCGGGCCGCGCGCATGCATGAGCTCGAGATACAGGTCGTAGTGCAGGCGCATCGCCGCCGGATGCACCGCCGACACCTGGATGATGTGATCCCGGTCGGCGACGCGCTCCTCGGGCTTCAGCGATTCGGGTGGGACGTAGGCAATGAAGGCCACGGGAACTCCGGGAAAGTGGGCGGTGTCCGGGGCCGCTAGCGGCGGAATCCGGCCGCGGGAGAGACGTACGTCGGATCGAAGCCTGCCAACGCCTCCTGAACCGCGGCGTTCGGGGTGCCCTAGACCGTGAAGCTGACCGGAGTCAGGACGGCCATGAATCGATCGGCATACTTCGACCCGAAATTGCCGAGGTGCACCATGGTGGCCGCCGAGTCGGCGTACCGCTCGTGGATGTGGCACTGCGTGCCGCCGGCGGTCAAAGCTGCTCCACGACCTCGTCCGAAAGGCGTTCGACGATGCCGAGCAGGTCCGACTCCGTCAGGATGCCGACCAGTTTGTCGTGCTCGAGGACCGGGAGGCAGCCGATCTTGTGATGCCGCATCAGGCGCGCCGCCTGCTGGACCGGCTCGGCCGGGCCGATCGTCGCGGCCGGCTTGCGCATCAGGCTCCGGACGTCGCCGAGAGAAAGCTGCTGCGCCCGATCCGCCACGGAGACCTTGACGGCCAGGGTGGACACGGCGGCGCCCAGCAGGTCGCGATGGCTGATGATCCCGACCAGTGTGCCGTGCGCGTCGACCACCGGCACATGCCGAATGTGAGCCCAGTTCATGATCTCTTCGACGGCTCGCAACCGCTTGTCGTCCCGAATGGTGAAAACCGGCGCCGACATCAGGTCACGTACGATCATGGAAGTATCCTCGATCGCGGTTGTTGGCAATGTGACATCCCGAGTGCCGATCCCGCCAGACCTGCATTTACAGCCGCCGGGACGACCAGTGGATTGCCCGGATGCGCCATCCTCCGGCCGTCCTGGTGAGGACGATCAATTCCGCTCCCTGTGACGAGATGGCGCGGTCGCGAAAGGTCCCCTTCGACGTCGTGATGGACGCGACCCACGCGGCGCTGCCGTCCTGGAATACCTGGGTGGTGACCCGCGTACTCGGCACCGCCCGCGTGAACGCCATGTCGGCGCCGAGATGGTGGGCCTCGTATGCGGCACGGGTCTCGAGATCTCCGGATTCGAGGATCACGGCGTCCAGCGCCAAATAGGAGAGGGCGCCGACCGAGTCGCCCGATGCCAGGGCGGCATGGAAGGCTTCGATCACGGCCACGATGGCGGCGGAGTCGGGAGCGCTCGGGGCGGGCGTGGTCGCCGGGAGCGGCAGAGCTCCCGGCAGGATGCTGAGTGCGGCGGCAAAGACAATCGTGAGCACGGTCGGCAGCCTCAGGTGAGGGTCAGGTGGCGTATCCCAACACGGCCACGGCATGACACGCGGTGCCGGCCAGCACAAACAGGTGCCAGATGAAGTGGCGGTAGGGGAGCCGGCTCGCGGCATAGAAGCCGACGCCGGCGGTATACGCCAGGCCACCGGCGGCCAGCCAGAGCAGTCCCGAGCTCGGCACCGCGTTCCACAGTGGCTTGGCGGCGACGACGACCAGCCAGCCCATTCCGAGATACAGCGCGGTCGAGAAACGAGGGTAGCGCATGCCGCCCCGGGCCTTGAGAACGATGCCGAAGACGGCGAGCACCCAAATCGATCCCAGCAGGGCCCAGCCCCAGGGACCGCGGAGGACACCGAGCATGAACGGCGTGTAGGTGCCGGCGATGAGCAGGTAGATGGCGCCGTGATCGAGGATGCGGAAGACTTGCTTGGCCCGGACCGGGGTGAGCGCGTGGTAGAGCGTAGAGGTGAGATAGAGCAGGGCGGCGCTGACCCCGAACACCACCGCACCGACCACCGACGCGGTGCCATGCTGCAGCGCGCTGACCACCAGTACCGGGAAAATCGCGATGGCGGCAACGAACCCGATGCCGTGGCTGACGCTGTTGGCGATTTCCTCGCCGCGGGATTGCGCGCGATGCACTCAGTCCGCCCCTTGCGACTGGTGGGAGGAGATCGGCCCCCAGAGAATCGCCCAGGCTCCGGGCCGGCCGAGCATGCGCACGGCCTCCGACGCCGAGGAGTAGATCAGGAGCATGACGTAGAGCCACATGTGGATGATCGCAAAACGAGCCGTCGGGATGTTGCTGATGACCGCCCGAATGGCGGCACCGATGTCGCCATGCTTTATCATCACCGGAATCAGCTCCTCCACCTGCCGTAGGCACACGGCCACGGTCCCGAAGAGCAGCGTCTTCCAGAGCAGGTTGTACAGCAGCCGGTTCGAGAAGAGCCGGGCCAGCGCGGTGTGGTCCAGCAGCAGGATGGTCTTGGCCACGATGAGGGCCGACACGGTGGCGACGGTACTGCTGGTGGTGGTGATGTGATAGTCCGTCAGGATCACCGCCTTGGTGATCGACATCATGTGGAACGCCACCAGGAAGAAGAGCATGGCCGGGAGCAATTCCCGCAGCTCGTTCTTCACGACTGTCATCGCTTTGCTCATCGGGCGCCTCGGATCATGGCGGAGGGGGGCCGTCGGGGTGCGGTGCGCAGGCCGGCGGCTGCTCGATGCTCCAGGCGAGCGCGGCGATTCGCCACCCCTCCGGCGCCTTGAGCAGGGTGAACGCGTCCACGCCGCAATGCGACCAGGCGCCGTCCGCATAGAAGTCGTAGGGCAGCCAGACGACGGCCAACGGTCCCGCCATCGTCACCTGTGGCGCGAACCCCCGTTCGGTGAAGCGGCGGTCCGATTGCATGGTGCGCTGCTCCACCCGCGATCGAAACGAGACCCAGGGGTGTCCCTCGCGCTCCCCGGCGGAAAAGGTCGCGGCCGAGTCGAGCATCAGGTCGGTGAACGCGACGAAATCGTTCCGGCTGATGGCCGCGAGCGCCGAGTCGGCGAGGGCGAGCACCTGCGCCCGGTCGTCGGCGGGTGCCTGGGCCGCGGCCGGGACGACCCGCCCGACGGTCGTGGCCAGGAGGGCGGCGAAAACCAGGCGGCGCATCAGGGCGCCGCGGGCGCGGGCGGCATCGGGACCGAGGCGTGATCCATGATGTAGACCCACTTCCCGTCACGCATCGCCTTCACGTCGGAATAGCGGCCCGTGAGGACGATCGCGGTGCCGTCGCCGGCTGGAACGGTCATGGTCCACGCTCCCCAGCCGAGGACCACGTCGCCCGCGGCGATGTTGACCGGGGCGTCGAATGCCAGCTGCACACCGGGCATCGAGGCGAAGACGATTTCCCACCCGGCCTTGGCGCCGTCCCAGCCGAGGTCGCCCATGCCGTCCAGCCCGATGTTCACCAGTTCGGGGCTGTTCCAGTAGGTGGCCATGAGCGCGTTCACGTCGCCCGTGTTGAAGGCGTCGAGGAACGCCTGATCGACGGCGTTGGCCGCGGCGATCATGGCGTCGGGGGCCGGGCCCTTGGGGGCACAGGCGCCGACCAGGACCGCGGCGGCAAGCAGGCAGGTCGAGCGGAAGCTGAGTCGCATGGGAGGACGCTCCTGACATGGGAGTGGGAAGGAACCAGGTGCAAGTTAACGTCCGCTACCCGCCAAACAGCAAGCCCGAACGGACGGTTGACCGGCCGCTGCCGTCGGCCGCCAGGATGCGGGAGACGGCTCGACTGCGGCTATGCGGTGATGTCCCGTTCCAGTTAAATTGCGCTCAGGCACGGCACGGCCTCGTCGCACCGCGATGATCGGCCATGTCACCAGCAGGTGGTATTCACGACGCACGCACAACTGGGGCAAACCATGAAGGACAATTCATCCCAGACCGAAGGCAAGTGCCCGGTCATGCACACTGGCAGCCAGGTGACAACGGGCGGGGGTCGGTCGAACCGGGACTGGTGGCCCAACCAACTCAACCTCGGAATGCTTCACCAGAATCCGCCCGCGGGCGATCCCATGGGGACGGGCTTTCGGTACGCTGAGGAGTTCGAGAAGCTGGACCTCGAGGCGCTCAAGCAGGACCTGTTCGACCTGATGACCACGTCGCAGGACTGGTGGCCGGCCGACTACGGTCACTATGGGCCGCTCTTCATCCGCATGGCATGGCACAGCGCCGGCACCTACCGCACCGGCGACGGGCGCGGCGGCGCCGGGTCGGGAACGCAGCGATTCGCGCCGCTCAACAGCTGGCCCGACAACGGCAACCTCGACAAGGCACGCCGGCTGCTGTGGCCCATCAAGCAGAAGTACGGCAAGCAGCTTTCGTGGGCGGACCTCATGGTCTTTGCCGGCAACTGCGCCATCGAATCGATGGGACTCAAGCCGTTCGGCTTCGGCGGTGGCCGCGAAGATGTCTGGGAGCCCGAGCAGGACGTCTACTGGGGCGCCGAGGCAGAGTGGCTCGGCGACAAGCGCTACGCTGGCGACCGTGAGCTCGAGAACCCGCTTGCGGCGGTGCAGATGGGCCTCATCTACGTGAATCCCGAGGGCCCGAACGGCAACCCCGATCCCCTCGGCTCCGCCCGGGACATCCGGGAGACCTTCGCCCGCATGGCGATGGACGACGAGGAGACCGTCGCGCTGACCGCCGGTGGGCACACCTTCGGCAAGGCGCACGGCGCGGGTGACGCGGCCCTGGTGGGTGCTGAGCCCGAGGGCGCCGGCATCGAGGAGCAGGGCCTGGGCTGGAAGAACAGATTCGGAACCGGCAAGGGAAGCGATGCAACCACCAGCGGCCTGGAAGGGGCGTGGACGCCGAACCCGGTCAAGTGGGACACCGGGTATTTCGACACCCTTTTCCGTTACGAGTGGGAGCTGACCAAGAGCCCGGCCGGCGCCCACCAGTGGAAGCCGAAGGATCCCGCAGCGGCGACGACCGTGCCGGACGCACACGACCCGTCGAAGCGGCGCGGGCCGATGATGACCACCGCCGACATGGCGATGCGGGAAGACCCGATCTACCGGAAAATCTCGAAGCGGTTCCAGAAGAACCCGGAACAGCTGGCCGACGCCTTTGCCCGGGCGTGGTACAAGCTGACGCACCGCGACATGGGCCCCCGCTCCCGCTACCTCGGCGCGCTGGTCCCGAAGGAAGAGCTGCTGTGGCAGGATCCGATCCCCGCGGTCGATCATCCGCTGATCGACGCAAAGGACATCGCGGCCCTCAAGGGGAAGATCCTCGCGTCGGGGCTGTCCAGTCTCCCAGCTCGTCGCGACCGCCTGGGCGTCGGCGTCCACCTTCCGCGGCTCCGACAAGCGCGGTGGGGCCAACGGCGCGCGCATTCGCCTCGCGCCGCAGAAGGACTGGGCAGTCAACCAGCCGGCCCAGCTGGCGCGCGCGCTTGGGAGCGTACGAGAACGATCCAGAAGGAGTTCAACGGCGCCCAGAAGGGCAAGAAGCGGGTCTCGCTCGCCGACCTGATCGTGCTGGGCGGGTGCGCGGCGGTCGAGGCCGCGGCGAAGAAGGCGGGAGTCGACGTCACCGTCCCGTTCACACCGGGGCGGATGGACGCCTCGCAGGAGCAGACGGATGTCGCTTCGTTCGGCGTGCTCGAGCCGATCGCCGACGGGTTTCGCAACTACCAGAAGGCCGCCTACACCGTCTCGGCGGAGGAACTGCTGGTGGACAAGGCGCAGCTCCTGACGCTCACCGCCCCCGAAATGACCGTACTGGTCGGCGGCATGCGTGTTCTGAACGCGAACGCCGGGCAGTCGAAGCAGGGCGTCTTCACCGCCCGTCCGGAGACGCTGACGAACGACTTCTTCGTCAACCTGCTCGACATGGGCACCACGTGGAAGGCGACGTCAGACGCCAAGGACGCCTTCGAGGGTCGGGACCGCGGCACGGGTGCCGTCAAGTGGACGGCGTCCCGGGTGGACCTCATCTTCGGGTCGAACTCGCAGCTCCGCGCGCTCGCGGAAGTCTATGCCTGTGACGACGCGAAGGAGAAGTTCGTGCGGGATTTCGTGGCGGCGTGGGCCAAGGTCATGCACCTGGATCGGTTCGACCTGGCCTGAGTCCGCACGCCGACGCCGGGCTGTGAAGAAGGGTGGCGCCGAGGCGCCACCCTTCTTCATGGCGGACGAGGAACAGGATCGATGCCGCCGGATGGGCAGCGGAGCTAGGCCTTTTCCTCCGCGATGAAGCGATAGACCACCGCGCCAAGCAGGCCGCCGATGATGGGGGCCACCCAGAAGAGCCAGAGCTGAGCCGTGGCCCAGTCCCCGACGTACAGGGCGACGCCGGTGCTGCGCGCGGGGTTGACCGAGGTGTTGGTCACCGGGATGCTGATCAGGTGGATGAGGGTCAGGCCCAGCCCGATGGCGATCGGCGCGAAGCCCGCGGGGGCGCGCTTGTCGGTGGCGCCCATGATGATGAGGAGGAACATCATGGTCATGACCACTTCGGTGATCAGCGCTGCCTGCAGGGAGTACCCGCCCGGCGAGTGGTCGCCGTAGCCGTTGGCGGCAAATCCCGCCGAGAGCTCGAAACCCGCCTTGCCGCTCGCGATGAGATAGAGGACGCCCCCCGCCACCACGCCGCCCAGGACCTGCGCGACGATGTAGGGCAGCAGCTCCTTCGCGGGGAACCGGCCGCCGGCCCAGAGCCCGAGGGATACGGCCGGGTTGAGGTGACAGCCGGAGATGTGCCCGATGGCGAAGGCCATCGTCAGCACGGTGAGGCCGAAGGCGAACGCCACGCCGAGCAGGCCGATGCCTACATCGGGAAAGGCCGCCGCCAGCACGGCACTGCCGCACCCGCCGAGGACCAGCCAGAAGGTCCCGATGAACTCCGCGCCGTACTTCTTCATGCGTGTCTCCCTCGCTCGGGTTGGTGAACCGTCCGACGACCTGTCACGACTCGGGTTAGTATTGCGGTCGGCGGTGGCGGCCGCAAGAGCGGACCCCCTCGGGGGCCGGCGATGGTCAGGCGGGGCCCTCAAGCGTCCTTGTTCTTGTCGTCCCAGGCCTTCGGTTCCCAGAGCTCGATCTTGTTGCCGTCTGGGTCCATGATCCAGGCGAACTTGCCGTTCTCGTGCGATTCGGGTCCTTGAATGACCTCCACACCGCCCGCACGCAGCTGCTCCAGCAGCTCGCCGAGGTCGTCGACCCGGTAGTTGATCATGAAGGACGACGTGCTCGGACTGAACCACCCGCTGTCCTTCTTCGCGACATGCCACACCGTCATCCCGTGATCCTCGGCCGTGTCGTCCGGCCATCTGAGGATCGCGCCGCCAAAGTCCTCCAGCGCCATGCCCAAGTGCGTCCGATACCACGCGGCCAGCGCAGCGTGGTCGCCTGTGCTCTTGAAAAAGAT
The DNA here is from genome assembly GCA_963705985.1 of uncultured Gemmatimonadales bacterium. Classification (GTDB taxonomy): domain Bacteria; phylum Gemmatimonadota; class Gemmatimonadetes; order Gemmatimonadales; family GWC2-71-9; genus SPDF01. The sequence continues at coordinate 603,316 of CAVPLK010000004.1, forward strand.
GCCGCCGATTCCGGTGATCTTCGCCATGGTCGCCGTCCTTGTTGTCTGGTCGCCGAACGAATGGCGCATCAACAGCGAGAGTGATCTCGGCTGCCGCCGCATCCCTCCATGCCCTGATGGTCCCAGCGCTACTTGCCGAGTCGGTCGCCGTAGTCCTTCAGACCCGGGTCCTCCACCCAGCCCGCGGGCCGCGCAGCCCGGGGCGGGATGCTGCCCGTGAAGTTCTCCGGGCCGACGCCGAGCGAGGAGATGTCCATCACGAAGGTGTGGATGTCGGACATGAATCGGGTGCCCAGGCTGCGGGCGAACAGTAATTTCTTGCCGTCCCAGGACACGGACGCGAAGCCGTCAAAGCCCTGGTTGTAGGTGATCTGCACCGGCTCGCCGCCGGCAAGGTCGTTCATCACGACTTCCCAGTTGTTGCCTTCGAAGACCCGGTCATAAAAGAAGTGCTTGCCGTCCGGGGCCATGAACGGCGCCCAGTTCATGTCCGTGGTGAAGGTACGCGGCTGCACGTCCCAGCCATCCGTCGTCATCGTGAAGATGGTCATCGGCGTCTGCTGGTGCGTGCCGGTGGCCTTGAACGCTTCGTTGAGCCGCAGCTTGTCGCTGCGCTTCCAGGCCCGGAAGATCAGGTGTGTGCCGTCCGGGGCCGGGTACGGCGCGCCTTCCTGCCAGTCGTCGGTGAAGGTCAACTGCTGCTCGTCCGTGCCGTCGATGCGCATCTTCCAGATGTCCAGCTTGCCGTCGATCTGGCGGGTGAAGAACACCCACGTGCCATCGAGGGAGGTCGTGACCTCGGCTTCGTAGTACGTGTTGTTGGTCAGGCGCCTGATGTTGCCGCCCTTGAGGTCGGAAACATACAGCTCGGCGCCCTGGGGATAATCGGTCTCTTCGGACCAGTTGCCGGGCGGCATGTCGAGGTGGTCGCGGGTCGATGTCCAGATGAGTCCCGTGCCGTCGGGAAGAAACCAGGAGCAGGCGTCCTGACCCTTGTCGTTGATGCGGGTGAGCTCCTCGCCGGTGTCCGTATAGGTAAAGGTCAGCGAGCCGCCGACCTTGCCCTTCTCCGGCTGCGCCGCCGCCGGATCCTTGGTCTGGGCGATGACATGCAGGTTGTCAGGGGCGTAGTAGGCCTCCGCCGAGGCCGGGATGTTGGGGATCATGCGGATCGGCAGTTCCTTGCCGGCCGACGCGCTCGCGGCTGGCTGGTCGGCGGACGTGGTGCACCCGGCCAGGATGCCGAGGAGCGCGGCCATTCCGGCGGCTGTCCATCGAGCGGTTGGATGGATCGTCATGAGCGGTCATTCCCTTGAATGGGGTCGGCGGAGGGATCGCCGGGGCATCCTCCCAATATCGCCCGTCGTCCGACCGGCGGCCAATGGCCACCCCCAGGCCAATCCGGCTGGAGGGTGGTTGTTTGCGCCGACCCTGGATTGCCGGGCCACCCGTACGCGCGTGCCGTCGCCATCACGCCACACCAGAGTCTGCGCGAGAGTCCCCGGTGGGAGTCCCCGTTCCTGGCCACGGTCAGGCTCGATAGCGCGCCATCAACTGCGCGGCGCGTCGCACCGCACCAACGGCCGCCGCATGATTCTGTGAGAAATTCAGGCGGATGCTGTCCGTGGCCTCCGGGCTGAACTCGGCGCCGGGCGTCACCGTGACGCCAGCCTGCTGTCTCAGTGCGTGCACAAAGGAGAGCAGGGGGATCTGGAGCGCTGGAAGCCGCGGGAAAAGGTAACTGCCCGCCTCGGGCGTGCGTACCGCCAGCTCCGGCACCGCTCTCAGGACCGCCAGCAGGTCATCGCGGAGTGCCTGGTGCGCCGCGATGCGGTCCTGCAACCACCCGGCCGGCTCGGCAAACCAGGTCCGCAAAACCGCCTGGGAGTATCCCGGGGCCCGCAGTGACACGATGGCCTGCAGCTTTTCCATGCGGTCGATCAGATGCGGGGCCCCGAAGGCGACACCCAAACGGTATCCGCTCAGGGACTCTGTCTTGGACGGCCCCATGATCGTCACCACCTGGGAGCCATCGATCGACGAGGCCCGCAGGTGTGTATAGATGCTGCCGGAATACACCAGCCGCGAGTAGAGCTGATCGACGATGACCGTTGCGCCGTAGCGGGTGGCCAGGGTCGCGATGGAGGCAATTTCGTCAGGCGAATAGACCACGCCAGACGGGTTGTTCGGGTTGGAAAAAAGAAAGGTGCGAACGCCCGACTGGAAGGCGTCGTCCAGTTCCTCGAGGTCGAGGCCCGCTCGATCCGCGTGGCCCAGGTGGTCCATGCGGACGGGAACCGCCTCAGCGCCAAGAAAGGCCAGCAGCTTCCGATTCGCGAAATAGTCGGGCCACACGATGGCCACCCTGTCCCCTGCGGTCACCGTCGCGCCCAGCGACAGGAACAGCGCCCCCTGTGTGCCCGGTGTGATGATGAGTTCCTTCGTGCCGGACACCGGTCGGCCCGTGAAGGTGGCGAGCTTCTCGGCCACACGAGCCCGCAGCTCGGCTTCCCCGCGGTATTCCGTGTAGGCCTGAGCGGCTCCCCGATGCACGCCGCTGACAAACGCGTCCAACGATCCGGGCGTCGGCGCGAAGGCGTCATCGTTCACATCGCCATGCGAAAAATCGACCGGGGCGCCGGGCAACGACTCCCCACGCACCCCCGCGTCCGGGAGCCCGCCCGCGCGCCGCACTTCCTGGCCGGGCGCGTCGTCGGTGCCGAGCTTGGCAAACTTCTGTTCGATCAGGTCCATGAGGCCATGCTGAGATCCGTGAGGAGATAGTGAGATGCGCCTGCCTGTCGAATGGCGCATCCAGAGCGCGCCCTCGTCGGCTGTATGCGCGGGTTAGGCAGCATCCAGTCTGGAGGCCCAATAGTCACCCATTGTGCCGCGCCCGGTCATTGGCCCGAGTGATCGATCGGGCGAGTACGGACCTGAGATGCTGCCCAAGTATTCGTTGAGGATGGTCAATTCCGGGTATTGATCGAACGGAAGGCCCGGCCCATAGCCCCAGAGCATGGCCCGAAGTTCAGGGTCACAGACTGCCGCCGCGAACTGCTCCTCGACGCGCTGCAAGACCAGGCGGACGGCAGGAGCTTCGAAGGGATCAATCCCAGTCAGGAAGGACGGCTCGTTGTAGGGATACCAAGCCAGGAATGTTGCACGCCGAAGCGCTTCGGGGCCTTGGGCCGGGTCGTCGAGTAGCGCAAGGTAATCCGCGAACACGTTTGCCCACCGCTTGGACATACTGGCAGGGTCCATCCGGGCTGGGCGGCCCTCCCCGGACCCAGTGGCCGGGAGGGCGGCGATCAGCTCCGATTCCTGTCGAGCAAGCGCTTCGAGGGAAGCTTGCATTCCGAGTTGCCTCGTGATGCTGCCTAACGAATGGCGCATCAGCTGCGAGGGCGCTCGCGGCAGCCGCCGCGCGACCTCAAGATCAGTATAAGGCGCGGCGGCTGCCGCAGATAGAGCGCGCCCTTGCCAGCTGCATGCGCTGGTTAGGCGGCCCCGTCGATCGGTGGACAACAGTCTGCACACACCGTTCGGCCGCGCACGGCCTCAATCCCTTCCCAGCCAATCACCGGGACCATCAACAGCGCCGCCACGGGGTCCGCCCACCACCACCCGAAGGCGGCATTGAGCCCGAGGCCACCCAGCAGGATCCCGGAGAGGTATGTGCAGATCTGTGTTTGTTTGGCTTCTGCCGTCAGGGCCTGGCTGGTGAGCTGTGCGGCGACTCGGCGCTTGGCGCGTGCCAGGAGCGGCATGACGATCAGCGATCCGGTAGCAATGAGCAGCCCGAGCAGAGACTCGTCCGGTGGGGTGTGCGTGAGGAGGGTGCGGCCTGCCTCTACGAACACATAGGCCGCAAGGAGCAGGAACGCGATGCCAATGATTCGGAGCGAAAGGCGTTCAACTTGCCACCGGTGGCTTGGCGCGGCATCCGCCCGGAGTCGCCAAAGCCCGGCAAAGCTGCTCCCCAGCTCAATCACGCTGTCGAATCCGAATCCCACGAGAGCCACCGAACCCGCGGCCAAACCGGCCCCGATGGCCAGGACGGCCTCCAGGCTGTTGTACCCGATCGTCGCCCAGGCCAACTGCTGACCGCGCCGAACTACCGCGCGACGATCGAGCAGGCCGATTGTGGTCATAGGTGGGAATGTAGCATGAGGGACCGCGGCGGGGCTGCCTAACGTACTGGCGCATCAGCTGCGAGGGCGCTCGCGGCAGCCGCCGCGCGACCTCGTAGTCAGTATAAAGCGCGGCGGCTGCCGCAACTAGAGCGCGCCCTCGACAGCTGCATGCGCTGGTTAGGTGGCCGACAAGGCGGTCCCTGCATTCAGGCGGGCACTAGCCGATGCCAAAAGCATTTCGGTGTCCTGGTCGGGCTTAAACCATGCTGTCGCAACCTGGTAGCGGCGGTGCAGCAGCTCAAGGCGAATGACGTGTGGTGGAAGCTCCAGCCCTGGGTATGCCGAATCGAACAGGACATGCTGACCTGGCATGACCGGGAGAGTGAGGTCCGGTTGCCAATCGAGCCCGGGACCTAGCGCACTCAAAAGTTGAGCGGCGTTCTGGTCGCTTTGTGCGTAGACCCAACGAACCAGAGTGCCGCCCCTATTCCCCTCAAAGGGGATCCATGCCGTCTGGAGGGGCTCTTGCCCGATCACTAGACCGTGACCCTCAGCGACCCCAATTGGAGCGATGTAATCGGAGCCAAGGTTACAGGCACGATCGTAGTCGGTGGTGTCAGCATCAGTGCCGCCGCTTGGCAGATCGGAGCCGCTCCACGATGGAAGTAGGGGTTCCGCGAGGAGAAGGAGTGGGCCGCCGTCGGACATAATCCAGGCAAGGGAATCCTGGGCCAAGACTCTCTCCATTCCCCGTCGGCTGTGGTCCACCTAACGAATGGCGCATCAGCTGCGAGGGCGCTCGCGGCAGCCGCCGCGCGACCTCCCAGCAGTATTAAGCGCGGCGGCTGCCGCCGCAAGAGCGAGCCGTCGACGGCTGCATGCGCTGGTTAGGTCGCACCTTCTCCAGGTAGCAGCTTGCGGACCGAACCGTCAGCGCCAGGCCGGCAGCGGCCGAATCTCGTTGGCCTCGCCATGGGTGAGCTCGCGGCAGGAGCCATCTGCGAGCACG
>CAVPLK010000005.1:0-35389 GCA_963705985.1 uncultured Gemmatimonadales bacterium
GCCGGGGTTCGCGGGATCGGGTCGGGCCACGAGGTTGTTATAGAACGTGGACTGGCTCCCCAGGTCGTACTTGAGGCCGAGTTCGTCGAGGCTGGTGCGGTTGACGAAGATGATCTTGGCCTGGATCGCCACCTGCTCGGCGTCTCGACGTCAAGGTGCGGGCGAACGTGGCCAATGTTCTGGGCATGCTGCGCGTATCTACGCATGAGCGATCTGGAGGCGGTGTCGAAGAAGACCTTGCCTTGGTCAGGATCGTTGAGATCTTGCAGATTTCCTTGGCGCGGGCGTAGTCGATCCGTATGACGACCGTCTCGCAGCCGGTCGAGCGAATCGAGTGCTCAGAGTGCCGCGGGGGGGAGTCAAACCGACGATACCGTGGCAGTTTGTCGCGGCAAGGTGCGTGGTCAGCACGGCGAGAACTTCGTCCACGGGCCGATCCACTTCCGGCCGATATGACGCCAGCGATCGGTGCCGAGGATGATCGAGCGACGCTGAGGGTGGAGCGCCACCGACATCGGCGATCGTCGCATTGTCCCAGGTCACGGCTGATGTGATCGAACGACCCGGCGACGTTGTTGTACGAAACGAAGGACACCTCGCTGTGCGGTACGCGCCCAGGCGGGCGCGCCCGTTGCGCCCGGCCGCCGGGGCCGGCGCTCGACCAGGCCAGGAAGGGCCGCTTCGGCACCGAACGAGATGCGAATCGTTGGCGGTCCGGTCGATGGTGTAGTCCTTGACCGCGTCGAGCTCGACCACCATGCGCACGATCTGCGTGGCGTACTGCCGGTGCGGACATTGAGGACGCCACCCCGGTTCACGCCGTCGTACAGGCCGACGGCGCGGCTGTCGATGGTGACCCCGGTCAGGTCCACGACCAGTCGGGCGGGATCCTTGAGGATGAAGTCCTTGAGCTGGACCGCCCCGGAAATGGCGATGACGATCTCGGCGCGACCTGGCGCGGAGACGACACTCGACGCCGGTGACCGACCCGGGGTCGGAGACGTCGGCTCGGGCGGGCGTGGGCCAGCCCCATGAGCGCGACGGCAAGGGCACAGGTGAGTACTCGGGTCATGGCGTCTCTTCCTCCCGCTTGGTCAGCGACAGTGTTTCCTGCCGCTCGAAGCCGAAATCCTCGACAATGAAGACCACATCCTTCTGACGAATCTGTGCCACCTTCAGACGTCCCAGCTGATCGCCGACCCGCAACTTGAACCGGCGGTCGTTGGTGCGGTCGCGCAGGATCGCGACGCTGTTGCTGTTGTAGGCCAGGTCCTGATAGATGCCGATCAGGATCAGGTCGGGCAGTTCGGGACCGGCGGTGGCCATGTCGAGCAGCGACTCGAACGGATCCCGGCTGCCGCCGGTGTAGGCAAAGGTCTCACGCTGGGCGAGCGGGCCGGACACCGAGGCGCTGTCGGCGCGGGCGGCCGCGACGCGGGCGGCTTCGGCGGAATCGGCCTGGGCGGCCTGGGCGTCCACCACCGGTGCCGGCGCGGCGTCCGGGGCGACGGCCGGGGCGCCCGCGTCGCCGCCGCAGGCGGCCAGCGCGAGTGCCAGGCAGAGATGCAGCCCGATGCGATCAGGTGCCACTGTTCGCTCCTTCCGGCTCGGCGGACTTCACGAAGGTCCGGATCTGGAACTTGGCTTCGAGGAGTGCGCCCGTCGTGTCGCCCATGACCTTGGCGGAGTTCGAGGCGGCCGGCGCCATCGCGACGCCCTGGGGAACGATGATCCGCGGCAGCGAGGCGATGTCGGCCAGGAACTCGCCGATCTCGTCGTAGTGCCCGAGGACCGAGATGTTGTACGTGTACGTGTTGAACGGCGCCGGGCCCACCTGTCGGGGAGCGGCACCACCTGCGACAGATTCACCCCGCGGATCTTGGCGCGGGTGGAAATGGCGTCGGGGAGATTCGGCACTTCGTTCATTTCCGGCACCATCTGGCGGAGCGGGCGAGGCTGGCGCGGTGGCTGTCGAGTTCCTTGCGCAGGTCCTCCGCCGTGCCCTTGGCGAGCTCGCGCTTGGCGCTGTCGGTCTGCGCCTGGATCCCGTTCAGGGTGTCCTGCAGCGCGACGACATGGGCCTGGCGCGCCTGCACCCCGTCCATGCCGATCATCTCGATGCCGGCGCCGGAGTAGAGCATGTAGCCGATCAGGCCGGTCAGGACGATGGCCAGCACGGGGACCTTGTTCTGGTCGTTTAGGAGTGCCATGGCGCGGTTACCTCACCGACTGGCTGAGGGGCACGGTCCGGATGTAGGCGGAGTCCGCCTTGCGGAACGCGGCCCGGATCGAGAACGCCGTCACGGGGCGATCGTCCTGGATGACCGTCTGCGCCGAGACCGGCTGCACGTTCGAGATCCAGGGTGAGGCTTCGAGTTGACGCAGGAACCGGGTAAAGGCCTGCACATCGACGGTCCGCCCGTTGATCTGGAGCTGCATCGGCGGGGGGACGAAGTCGGCCGGCATGGTATCGGCGGCGGACCCGGGCACGACTGGCACCGGTGCCGGGCCGGCCGCGCCGAGATCGACCAGCCAGGTGTAGGGCGGCAGGGCGCGGGTGACCTCGTCCATCACGTGGGGCCACACGTAGCGCTCACCGTCGACCTGCTGGAGCACCTGGATCTGGGCCACGAGCGAGTCGCGGATCAGTTCGACCTTGCGCTTCTGGGCGACGAAGTTGCGGAAGCGATCGTTTTCCGCCCGCGCCTGTTCCAGCTGCGGCTCGAGGGAGCCAAGCTCGCTGCCGGTCTTGAACCACGACCAGCCCAGCCAGAGCACGGCCAGGAGGACCACGCCCGCGGCAACCAGCGGGAGCGGATCCCGCATCCGTTCGCGGAGTCCGGACAGTTGCGCCTGCAGCCCGGCGAGCGGAGAACCACCGCGCGCGCGCTTCTGGCCAGGACGAAGGTTGATTTCAATCATGAGGCGTCGGTCCGGGTCTCGGGGCTCACGCCGCGGTCCTGAGGGCCAGGCCCACGGGCAGCATCAACAGCGGGGCGACCTCATCCAGCGACATGGTGTCAAAAACGCCCTCGGCCACCTGCAGGCGCTCGAGCGGGTTCGCGGCCTGGACCGGCAACCGAAGGCGGTCGGCCAGGATGCGGTTGAGGCCTGGGATGCGGGACCCACCGCCGGAGGTGAAAATCCGGGCGAGTCCGCTCGCCGAGCGGCTGGACGACTGCAGGAACGCGGCGGCGCGCTCGATGCCGACCGCCAGCTCCTCGCCGCGGGAAGCCAGCAACGGCTCCAGCGCTTCGTTGCGCTCGAAGCCGCGAAGCAGCTGGTCGGCCTCGTCGGCGGACATGTTCCGCTCCCGCTGCAGGTCCTCACGGAACCGGCGGGTGCCGATCATGATGTCGCGCGTCAGGACCGGCACACCGTCGTCGAGGATGTTCACGTTGGTCATTTCGTGCCCGATGTTCACCAGGCCGACCACGCCGTGCATCGCGTCGGGATAGTTCAGTTCGAAGGCGTTGTGGAGGGCGAAGGCATCGACGTCGATGACGCCCGCCTCGAGGCCGACGTCGGAGAGCAGGGTCTGCTTGGTCTCGACCAGTTCCCGCTTGGCGGCCACGAGGAGGACCGCCATCTGGAGCCCCTCGCCCTCGGGGTCCAGGATCTGGAAGTCGAGTTCAACGTTGTCCATGTCGAAGGGGACGTGCTGCTCGGCCTCCCAGCGGATCTGCTCGCGGGCCTCGCCTTCCTTCATCCGGTCCATGGAAATCTTCTTGATGATCACGTCACGACCGCCGACGGCCGTCACCACCCGCTTGGCCTTGATGCCCGCGGTGGCAAGGAGGCCCCGGACCGCATCGGCCACGATGCCAGGGTCCATGACTTCGCCCTCGACGATGGCCCCGTCCACCACGGACGTGAAGGCCACCTTCGTGAGCACCGGCTCGCCCGAGCTGTGATCGATGACGACGAGCTTGATGAGCCCGCTGCCAATGTCGAGGGCGACCGTGGTCCGTTTCCGACCAAAAAGAGCCATAGGTGCCTGACGCGGTAAAAGGGGAGTTAGGTAGGCTACGCTACCATTCGACCCGAAATTTGTCAAGCTAGTAACTTGCTTGAGGTCATACGGAACAAGCTGTTGCTCGATGCGAAGTTATGCGATCCGGTATCGACCCAAGAAGGAGGGCTGGAGTGCCCTTTCCGACTCCCTTCTCCTCTGGTGGGTGGCTCCAAATCCCGTTCCGGGAAGGAGTTGCCCACGCCCCTCTCGGGCAACCGATGTGCCAAAAGATTCACAGGTAGGATAACCTATGTGATATCAATCACTTACCGGATGGCACCTCGACCACTAAACCCCGGCATCCGGGCAGGGTGCAATCGCTTTCGCAAGGAAAGTGGTGGGATGCGGGAGCGGGAAAAGGCGGGCAGCGGGGCCGGAAGCTAGTACAGCTGCACCCAGCCGTGGCTGTGCAGGGGTGTGAATCGCGGGGTGCTCGACCCTGGGGGTGTCAGGAGTTTCCCTGTCAGGCCCAGCGCCCGCCGCGCCAGCACCTCCCCCGCCCCGTCGAGTCGTTCGCCCACCGATCGGAGGAGGAAGATCGACGGGGTGAGCCGGACGGCCGTCGTCGCAAACCGCGTATGGTCTCCGAGGACCCCGGGGCCGAGTTGGGGCACCAGCATGGGGGCGCCCTGGAATCCCGCCGCCATCGAGGCCGCTGCGGCGAGTCCGGATTCCGCGGCCTCGAAGGCCTCCGCCGAGTATCCCAGTTCGTGCGCGCTCCGAAATTCGCGGCGGGCGATTTCGAACGCGCTGAGCGCCAGGAAGCCCAGCAGGGCGAGCACCACAACGACCAGCAGGAGCCCGAACCCCCGTTCGCCCCGGCCACGCATCCGCGTCATGTGGCCGTCACCGCTGGACATTGCGCAGGAACAGCCTGGTCGAGACGGTCTCGGCGGCAAACGCCTTCGGCCCCCCGGTCCAGCCGAGGGCCACGGCTCGCTCGCCAGCGCCGACCAGCGTGATGCGGATGCTGCGGACCGCCGCCGGATCGATGACCGCCGTTCCGAACTCGTCGAGGTACTCCAGGGTCAGGCCATCGCCGGCCAGCGGCCCCGCGAGGGGCTGGATCGCCTCTCCTCCACTCACCGATGCCAGACCGAGCCATCGCTGGCTACCGGAGGCGTACTCCGCGAGCCGGCTAACCTCGAACGTGCGCACCGGTCCGCCCACCACGACCTCGGCGAGGGCGCCAGCGGGGAGGTGGGCGGCCAAGTCAGCGGTCTCCACCGCGAGGGCCTCCCGGCCAGCGCACGAGGACGCCCCGACCGCGAAGACCGGCAAGGCGATCCATCGGTCATCGACCGCGCTCATGGAGTCGCCTTCGACGAAGAGCAGGAGACTGTCCCGGCCCGGCGCGATGCTCCGCAGCCGACTGAAGGGCAGCGGCTGGGCATCGAGGATCCGGATCTGCGCTGCCGACACGGCACAGGTGACTCCGAAGCCGCGCGCGGCGCGGAAGGTGATCGAATCGGTGCTCAGGCGCAGCAGGTCGGCGCCGGTGAAGTCGCCGCCGAGTTCGCGCAGTTCGGCGCGGGCAAGCATCATCCCGGTGCGTACGCCGGCCTGAACGGACGCGTGCTCGGCCACGGCGACCGACTGCCGTCCGAGGGCCAGCGCGGTGCGAAGCGCCGCCGCGACGAGCAGCGTACCCAGGGCGATCGCGACGACCAGCTCGACCAGCGTCACCCCCCTTCGGGCGCGGAGCATCAGGGGCACCAGAGCGAAGCCGACAGGGTATCGGTCGACCGCCCGCCGGGGACGGGCACCGACACAATGACCGACGCCTCCCGGAGCGCCCCCGCCGGATCGATCCGCCAGCGCCAGACGGTGCCATCGCCAGAGGAGTCGGCACCGCCGGCCAGGCCGCCGCAGTAGGCCGGTGCGGTAGCCGCCGTTCCCCGAAGCACCTCGAGTTGCGAGGTGACGGCCTGCTGTGCGCGCGTGGCCTGCCGGCCCTGCACGGTCATCCGGATGGTCAGCATCGCGGTGCCGAGGAGAGCGCCGATCCCCGCGGTGAGGAGGATGGAAGCGAGCATCACTTCGAGGAGGGTGAATCCTGCGGCGCGAGCGGTAGGCATGGGGTCAGGGTAACCCCGGACGTGGTGACGACCGCAACAAAAAGCGCGCGCATGGGATCCCATGCACGCGGTGTTCGCCTCACCCCCTGACCCCCTCTCCACCCTGTGGAGAGGGGGAATGACCGAGCCTACTCCAGCCGGTAGCGCCGCAGCTTGTAGAACAGCGTCCGCAGGCTGACGCCGAGCAGGTCGGCCGCTTCCCGGCGGCTGCCGCCGCTGGCCTGGAGGGCCTGCTGCACGAGGTCGCGTTCGAGCGCCTCGACCCGGCCCTTGAGGAGCAGGTCGCCAGGCGATGCCGCGTGGTCGGGCGCGTGGCCCTGCCCGTTGCCATTGCCGTTGCTGGCACCATTGAGCGAGGGCGCCGCTCCGAAGAGGAACGACTCGCGCTCGAGCCGGCCCGATTCGCTGAGCACCGCCGCCCGCTCGACGGCGTTGCGGAGCTCGCGGACGTTGCCGGGCCACCGGTAGTGGCTCAGGTAGCTGAGCGCCTGGGGGCTGAAGCTGATGGCGCGGCCGAGGCGCTTGGCGGTGTGCTGGGCAAAATGGGCGAGGAGCGCCGGCACATCTTCCGGGCGATCCCGGAGGGCTGGCACCTCGAGCTCGACCACGTTGAGCCGGTAGTACAGGTCGTCGCGGAACTCGCCGGCGGCCCGTGCGTCCTCGAGCCGCCGCGCGGTGGCGGCGATCAGGCGGGCGTTGACGGGCCGGCTCTTCGATTCACCCACGCGGCGCACTTCGCGCTCTTCGAGCACGCGCAGCAGCTTGGCCTGGAGACCCGCCGGGAGGTCACCGATTTCATCGAGCAACAGCGTCCCGTCGGTCGCTTCCTCGAACAACCCGGCCCGCTCGCCCGTGGCGCCGGTAAAGGCTCCGCGGGCGTGACCGAACAGCTCGGATTCCAGCAGCTGCTCCGGAATGGCGGCACAGTTGATCGCGACGAACGGCCCGTCGGCGCGCTTGCTCATCCGGTGGATGGCGCGCGCCAGCACTTCCTTGCCGGTGCCGCTCTCCCCGGTAATCAACACCGTCGTATCGTGCGCGGCGACGCGGCTGGCCAGCTCCAGGAGATGGCGCATCGCCGAGCTCTCGGCGACCACCTCGTCCTGGACCTGCCCGGCCCCGAGTGACGCGCGGAGGGACTCGACCTCCCGGCGGAGCCCCTCGCGCTCTTCGACCTTGCGCAGCGTGAGCAGGACTTCATCCGGACGGAAGGGCTTGTGGAGGTAGTCGTACGCCCCCTCGCGCATCGCGGCGATGGCGGCGTCTTCCGTCCCGTAGGCACTCATCATGAGGAGAATCGCGCGACCGCCGGCCGTCTTGTACTCGCGCAGGAATTCCAGGCCGTCCATGCCGGGCATGCGCACATCGGAGAGGATGACATCCGGCTCGACCTCCGGCGCTCGTGCCAGGGCGCGCCGAGCGTCTCCCTCGGCAGTCACCTCGTGACCGGCCTCGGAGAGCAAGAGCCCCAGCGACTGCCGGAGACCCGGATCGTCGTCAACTACGAGAATGCGCATCAACCGCCTCTGCCTGTGGCAGGAATACCTTAAAGACCGCCCCACCCTCACGGGCACGGTCCACCCAGACTACTCCCCCAGCGTCATGCACGGTCCGCGCCACGATGGCTAATCCCAGTCCGGTGCCCTTTCCGGGGTCCTTGGTGGTGTAGAACGGGTCGAAGATGCGTTCCCGCTCATCCTCGGGCACACCGGGCCCCTCGTCGGCCACGTAGAGCAGGCCGCCCGCGGTGCCTGCGGGGAGGTCGGGCCGCCAGGGACGCCGTCCCGCGGTGCCTGGGCGATTTGGCGCCCCCCCGGCCCCATTCCCGTCCGCGGCCCGGTGCTCTGGCACGTTGCGAGGAACAAAGGTTTTCGGCACGGCCCCCACCCATATCCGCCCGCCGACGGGAGAGGCGTCCCGGGCATTGAGAATCAGGTTGACAAGCACCTGTTCCAGCGCCTTCCGGTCGCCGCGCACCGGGTGGAGTGAGTCGCTCAGTTCCAGCACGATCTCGTGGGCCTTGAGCGCGCCCTGGTCGCCGAGGAATCCGACAACATCCCGTGCGATGTCGCTCAGCGCGGCGCTGCCCGAGGGCGTCCCGGGCCGGGCGTAGTCAAGCAATCCTTCCACGATCCGGTCCATCCGTGCGACTTCGCGGCGCATGCCGTCGACGAGGGCGGCGTCGGCGCCGCGCTGCCGGAGGACTTCCACGTAGGTACCGAAGGCGCCGAGGGGGTTTCGGATCTCGTGTGCCACCCCGGCGGCGAGCCGACCGACGCCCGCGAGTTTTTCCGCGCGCACCGCCTGGCTCTGCACGTCGAGCAGTTGCTCGGCCATCGAGTGAAAGCGGTCGGCCAGGTGCGCCAGTTCGAGCGTCTCAAAGGACCGGGGTGGCGTGGAGACGTCGCCGCTGGCGAGGCGATCCGCCTCCGCCGACAGCTCGCTGAGCGGCGTCAGCACCACCCGCCGCACCAAGTGACGGCCGAAGAGCACGAAGAGCACGGTGCTCGCGGCCCAGAGGATCCAGAGCGTCCACACGGCGGCGTCCGGATCCAGCGAGGCGACCAGCAGAGTCGTCAGGCTGGCGAGGACCACCGCCGCCGAGGTGAGGAACGCCAGGTTGAAGAGCAGCTCGGTCCGCAGTGAACGGAGCGGGCCGCCCGGCTGGCCGCCTGGCGGCCCGTCGTGTGGCGGCCCCGATCCTGGAGTCATCTTGTGCCCCTTGCGACTACGGATCGCAGGCGATCTGTCCCTCGGTCGTCGCCGGTGCCGGCGCTGCGGCGCTTCCGAAGAAGAGCGCACAGGTCTTGGGAGTTCCGGTGTAGGCCGCGGTGGCGCCCCAGCCCCCGGCGGTCGCTTCGGTGATCGTGATCGTGGTGCCGCTCGACGGGTTGTAGGCCAGGATCGGATTCGGCACGGCCCCGCCGTAGTAGACCTGATTGTCGCTGTTGTACGACTCCTGCGCGGTCGCCAGGTTCCGAAGGTCGCCCTTCATCTTGGCGAGGTACGCGCGCTCCTTCGTGCTCCCGAACTTGGGGATGGCGATGGAGGCCAGGATCCCGATGATCACGACGACGATGAGCAACTCGATCAGGGTGAAACCGGCCCGGCCCGAGGCGGCGTCGATGCTCGTCGCCCCTTCGGAGTCCGGGGCCCGCTTCTCAATGTCCTGCCGAATGTCTTCGCGCATGAGTGAGATCCTGTGAGAGGGTGTGAAAAGGGACGGCGACCCGTGGACCGCCGCCCCAGTTCAGAGTCCAGTGCTAGGCCGTGATTACGGCGTGCACTTCGGCTCGCCTTCGACGGTGGCCGGGGCAACCGCCGCGACGCCGATGAAGATCGAGCAGGTCTTGGTGGTCGCGCTGTGCGTGGTGACGGCGCTCCAACCGGTGCCACCCGTGGCGGTGAACGTGATGCTCACACCAGCCGACGGGGTGAAGTTGCCCATAGCCACGAGCGGGGTGGCGACGCCGGCCAGGTTGCTGGCGACACCGCTGAGGTACACCTGGTTGTCGGCGAAGTAGCCTTCCTGCGAGGTGGCGCCGTTACGCAGGTCGGACTTCATCGAGGCCAGGTACGCCTTTTCCTTGGTGCTCGCGAACTTCGGGATCGCGATGGCTGCCAGAATGCCGATGATGACGACGACAATCAGCAGCTCGATCAGGGTAAAGCCCTTGCGGTTCAACATGGGTACAACCTCCAGAGAGAATGATTCCTGCGATGTGCTGCTGACCGTGATCGGTCCCTTCCACTTTCCTTCCCGGGCCCATGGAAAGGCAACGACTATGCCACCTGGACTCGCAACACCATAACCGTTTTCGTCACATGGAGTTACGCCGTGACGCGCCAAGGTTTGCATGGCGGGTTGCAAGCGTCCGGCGAGGGATTTTGCAAGGGCAGGGTGGGGCGGGAATGTGCCCAGCGCTGCCAGACCTTGGGACAAAGACTCCCAATGCATGAGGGGCGGGCCCGCAGGCCCGCCCCCGTGTCATTCGGATAGATGGCGGGATTCCCGCCGGGGTTGCCTCATTCCACCGCGGGTGTCGCGCTCTCCTCATATCGGCTCAACTTCCGGTACAGGGTGGAGGGGTCGATCCCCAGGACTTCCGCCGCCCGGGTCTTGTTCCCCCCCTCCGCCTGCAGCACCCACATGATGTACGCCCGTTCGATCACGTCCAGCGCCGGATTCTTGTACGAACGGTCCGTGACCAGCGGCTCCTTGCGGCGCCGGGTGATCCGCTCCGGCAGGTGCTGGGGCTCGATGAGGTTTCCGCGCGTCAGCACCACGGCGTGCTCAAGCGCGTTCTCGAGCTCGCGCACGTTGCCGGGCCAGTCATAGACCATGACCGCGTCGAGCGCCTCGGACGAGAGCGCCTTGGGCTCGCTGCCGGACTGGGTGGCCATCCCCTGCAGGAACCACTCGACCAGGAGGAGGAGGTCGTCGCGGCGGTCGCGGAGCGGCGGCAGGTCGAGCGCGATGACGTTGAGGCGATAGAAGAGGTCGGACCGGAAGGTGCCGCGCCGAATCTCCTCCTCGAGCTCCCGGTTGGTCGCGGCGACGATCCGCACATCGACCGGGATCGCCTC
Organism: uncultured Gemmatimonadales bacterium; assembly: GCA_963705985.1. GTDB lineage: Bacteria > Gemmatimonadota > Gemmatimonadetes > Gemmatimonadales > GWC2-71-9 > SPDF01. The sequence goes on from CAVPLK010000005.1 coordinate 10,681, forward strand.
GGTGGCCCCCACGGGGATCACTTCGCGCTCCTGCAGCACGCGCAACAACTTGATCTGCAGGGAGGGCGGCATTTCGCCGACCTCGTCGAGGAAGAACGTCCCCCCCCGCGCCGCGGCAAAGAGACCCTGCTTGTCGCGCACCGCCCCGGTGAACGACCCCTTCACGTGACCGAAGAGCTCGCTCTCGAGCAGGTTTTCCGGCAAGGCCCCGCAGTTGATGCTGAAGAACGGCCCTTCGGCCCGGTCCGAGAGGAAGTGAATGTGCCGCGCGACCACTTCCTTACCGGTGCCGCTCTCGCCGCCGATGAGCACCGTGGAATCAGTCGGCGCCACCTGCTCCGCCAGCTTGAGCACATCGAGAAACCGCTTGGACTTCCCGATCGGCCGGGTGCTTCCCCCGCGGTCCCGCCGCTTGATCTCCTGCTTGAGATGCTTGTTCTCTACCCGCACCGAGCGGAACTCGGCAGCCCGCCGGAGGATGGCGAGCAGTTCGTCGTTCGCGAACGGCTTCTGGATGTAATAGAAAGCGCCGGCGTTGACCGCCCCGATGGCGGTTTGCAGCGACGCCTGCGCCGTCATCAGGATGACCGGGGTCATCGGGTCCTGGTCGCGGGCGGCCTGCAGGATGTCGATGCCGGTGACCTGCGGCATCCGGACGTCGCTCAGGACGATGTCGAACTGACCGGTCCGGATGGCCTCGAGCCCCGCCTTCCCCCCCTGGGCCGTGGTGACCTCGAACCCCTCCTTCTTCAGCAGGATGCGGAGGGTGTCGAGAATTCCGGACTCGTCATCGACGATCAACAGCGTGGGCTGGGCGCTCATTCGTCTTCCTCAGCCGACCATTTGGCGGGCAGAAATATGGTGAAGGTGGTTCCCTCGCCGACCGCCGAGGTGACCGTAATCAAACCCTGATGGGCCTCGACCGCGCGCTGGACGATGGCCAGGCCGAGCCCGCTGCCTCCGGGACGACCGCTGACGAAGGGCTGAAAGAGCCGGTCGGCGATGTCGTCCGGGATGCCGGGGCCGTCGTCGCGCACGTCGAGACGAATCGGCGACTCGATGCCGCTCCCCCGCGGGACGTCGCTCTGCAGCGCGGGTCCGATGGTGACCGTCACGTTGACCGGGCCGGCGGCGGCCTGCACGGCGTTCAGCACCAGGTTGGCGATTACCCGGTGCAGCAGGTCCTCGTCCGCGTCGATGATGGTGGCGGGGCCGGTGACCTGCACCACCGAGTCGGCGTGACACTCGGGATGTGCCTCGACGAGGTGGACCGCGGCCGTCGCGATCTCCCGAAGGTCCACCGGCTCGCGCCGTGCCGCGCGCACCCGCGAGAAATCGAGGAACTCGCTGAGCAACCGGCTGAGCCGGTCGGCCTCCCGCACGATCAACGTGGCGAGCACGCGCTCATCCTCGCCGGCACCGGCGCTGGCGGCGAGCTGTTCGACCGAGCTCCGGATCGAGGCGAGCGGGTTCCGGATTTCATGGGCCAGCGAGGCGCTCAGGGACGCGACGGCCTCGAGCCGCTCGGCGCGCAGATGGAGTTCCTGGAGGTGCTTGCTTTCCGAAATATCGTTGAAGAGGGCCGTGACCGACGGGTGCTGCGCCGTATCGCGCGCGAAGGTCGTCGTCATCAGCCCGATCGGAAAGGAGGTGCCATCTCCCCGAAAAATGATTCCTTCGGCGCGATTCACCTTGCGGCCGCTCCGGATACCTGCCACCAGGCAGGCCCAGAGCTCGGAACTTTTCGACTTGAGCTGGTCGAGCACCGGCAGTCCGACCTGCGTTTCGCCGTCGATGCCGAGCAGTCGCTCCGCCGTGGGGTTGATGAACGCCAGGCGCCCCAGGCCGTCCACGGTCAGCACGCCGGACCGGATGTTGAGCAGGATGTCGTCGGCCTCGAGGCGAACCCGCCGCAACTCCATTTCGAGCGTGTCCTGCTCGGCGCCCGCCAGCCGGAGCCGGGCGCCCAGCGCCGCAACGATCCCGAAGACGGTGTTGAAGATGACGACCTGGCCCCAGAAGGGGAGGCCGAGCTCGCCGCCGCCCAGCATCCCCGCGCCGAAGTAGAGCGCGCTCGCCAGGAGCGACACCATGATGCCAGCCCAGAGCGGGAGGAGGACGGCGTACGCGGCGAGCACGACGACGTACAGCGCCGAGAGGGGGCTGTTGGCCCCGCCGGTGAAATGGACCAGCGTCGTGACCAGCGCGAGGTCCACCACGCCTTGCACCGCGAGAAAGGACGGGCCGGTCTGCCGGTTCTTGATCCAGACCGCCCACCAGCCGTAGGCGGTGACGGTAAACGCCAGCAGGACCGAGATGGTGACGATGAAGGAGACGTCGGGGGACCGGGTCCAGGAGAGCGAGGCGCCGAGCAGCGTGGCGACGGCCAGGACCATCCGGGCCGCGAACAGCCAGGCGATGAGCCGCCGCGGCGAGGGAAGCGCCCACCCCAGCCCGCGCCGGCCCGGAGGCGGGACCGCGAGCGTCGCGTCAGCGGCGGGCGGTGAGGCGGGAAGCATGAAACCTCGGCGGGACGGGGAAGCAGGGACGCCGGCGGCACGAAGCGGCGCCTGATGGCATAATTGTAGGACGCCATGCGTACCGAGGGCAAGCGATCCGACCAAGGAGTGTGTGCGCCATGTCCACCAAGCCTGAGCCGAGGCGGCCCGAATCGGCGGCGCTGGGCCCCGATGCCCTCGCCTTCCTCCGCGCACTCGCGCGGCACAACAACCGGGAGTGGTTCACGGCCAACCGGGCCCGATACGAGCAGAGCCTCCGGCAACCCATGTCGGCGCTCGTGGAAGCGCTCGATGTCCGCCTGGCCTCCCTCGCGCCGGAGATCATCGGGGACCCGCGCCGCTCGATGTTCCGGATTCACCGCGACGTGCGCTTCTCGCGGGACAAGTCGCCCTACAAGACCAACGCCGGCTGCTGGTTCTATCACCAGGACGCGGGGCGGGGCGTCGGGGTGGATGCCGAGGGGGGCGCCGGGTACTACTTCCACCTGGAGCCGGCCGGCTCGTTCGTGGCCGGAGGGATCTGGATGCCAAGCGCGGGAGCGCTCACCAGGATCCGTGCGGCGCTCGCGGACGATCCGGCAGGATTCGGGAAGATTGTGCGGGCGCCTGCCTTCCGCCGGCGGTACGGCCGGCTCAGCGAGGACGCGATGCTGAAGCGCCTCCCGCGCGGCTACGCGCCGGGACATCCTGCGGAGGAGTGGCTGCGCTACAAGTCCTTCATCGTGTCGCGGGCCCTCACGCCGGCCATCGTGACGAGCCCGCGCCTGGTCTCGACGCTGGCCGCGGATTTCAAGGCGCTCCGCCCCCTGGTGCGGTGGCTGAACGGGGCACTGGGGCTGCGACCGAAGGAACGACGATATTGAGGGGGGCAGCGGAATTGGACCCCGGCTTTCGCCGGGGTGACGGCCGCCCTGCCACCCTGCCCTACTGCCCTACTGCCCTACTACCCTACTGCCCCGCCTATTCAATCCGCTTGCTGAAGCGCCGCACGCTGAGGACGAGAAAGAGCATCGCGAGCATGATCAGCCACAGCGTGGGTGTCCAGAGCTCCACGAGCCCGACGTCCTTCAGGATGATCCCGCGCAGCACCTTCAGGAAGTGGGTCAGCGGGAGCGCGAGGCCGATCCACTGGGCGGCGACCGGCATCGCTTCCCGCGGGAACATGAACCCCGACAGGAGGATGTTCGGCAACAGGAAGAAGTACCCGAGCTGGAGCGCCTGGGCCTGGGTGCGGACCACGGTCGAAATGAAGAGCCCCATGCCGAGGCTCGCCACGATGAACGCCAGGGTCATGAGGTACAACAGGGGCAGGCTGCCCCGGATGGGGACGTCGAAGAGCAGCCGCCCCAGGACCAGGATCACCGTCATCTGCACATATCCCACCAGCACGAAGGGCAGGATCTTCCCCAGCATCAGACTGGTCTTGTCGATGGGCGTCACGATCAGCTGTTCGAGCGTGCCCAGCTCGCGCTCGCGGACGATCGACATCGAGGTGATGAGGATCATCGTGACGGAGAGGAGGACGCCGATGATTCCGGGTACGATGTAGACCGCGCTGCGGAGCCCGGGGTTGTACCAGGGGCGGACGCGGACCTCGAGCGGCGGGGCGCGGCCGCTGGATCGAGAGAGGATGGCCGTGGAACGGGCGGCTCCCGCCTGCGCGGCGCCGGCCATGGCCGCACTCGAAGCGAGCGGGTCGGCGGCGTCGACGATGACCTGGGCCTGCGCCGTGCGCCCCCGCCGCAGGTCGGTGAGGTAGCTCGGCGGAATCACGACGCCGGCCATGGCGCGGCCCGCACGGATTTGCTCGTCGAGCGCCCGGCGATCGGCCACATACCCCACGATGTCGAAGCTGCCGGTGTTGCGAAGCTGGTCCACGAGCGCCAGGCTCTCCGCGCTGCGGGATTCGTCGAGCACCACGGTTGGAAGGTGCCGGACCTCGGTCTGAATCGCATAGCCGAACATGGCCAGCTGCAGGGCCGGAATCCCGAGCATCATGCCCAGGGTCAGCCGGTCGCGGCGCATCTGGATGAATTCCTTCCAGAGCATCGGCCAGATGGTGGAGCCGGCAATTCGCCCGCGGAGGCTCACACCGCCACCCCCTCATCGCGGCGCTGCAGCTCGATGAACACAGTCCTCGATGCTGGGCCGGTCGAACTGGCGCCGCACCTCTTCCGCCGTCCCGACGGCGATCAGGTGGCCCCGCGACAGGAAGGCGAGCCGATGGCACCGCTCCGCCTCATCCATGTAGTGGGTGGTCACGAGGATGGTGATGCCCCGCTTCGCGAAGTCGTAGATCAGTTCCCAGAACTGCCGACGTGCGGCTGGGTCCACACCGGCCGTCGGCTCGTCGAGAAAGAGGACCCGCGGCCGGTGCGCGGTGGCGCAGGCCAGGGCCAGCCGCTGCTTCCACCCGCCGCTCAGGGTCCCCGCCATCTGGTGGATCCGCTCTCCGAAGCCGAGTTCCTCCACGAGTTCCTCCAGCCGCCGGGCGCGTGCCTCCCCCCGGAGCCCATACACCGACGCGTAGAAGCGCATGTTCTCCTCCACCGTCAGGTCGTCGTAGAGCCCGAACCGCTGCGACATGTATCCGATGCGGCGGCGCACCTGCTCGGGGGACACGGTCACGTCCACGCCATCGACGAAGGCGCGACCGCCGCTGGGCGCCATGAGCCCCGTCAGCATCCGGATCGTCGTGGTCTTGCCCGACCCGTTCGGCCCCAGCAATCCGAAGACTTCGCCGCGCTCCACCGTCAGGTCGAGTCCCTCCACGGCGGCGAGGTCGCCGAACACCTTGCGAAGGCCCTCGGTGTGAATGGCCACCTGGTCGGTCATGGGGCCTCGGCGGGTGCCACAGGAATCGTGACGGTGATCGGGAGTCCCGCCTTGAGAAGGCCGGACGCGTCGGGCTGGAAATAGATCTTGACGCCGAACACCAGGTCGGCGCGTTCCTGCTCCGTCAGGGCCACCCGCGGCGTGAATTCCGCGCTGGTGCTGATGTGGTCGACCGTGCCGGCAAAGCGGACGTCGGTCACCCCGTCCAGTGCCCCCTCGACCTGCTGACCCGCCCGCACGTACGGCAGGACCCGCTCGCCGACATAGATCCGCGCCCAGGGGCGCTGGGCGCGGGACACCGTTACCGCCGCCTGCCCGGCTCCGACCACTTCGCCCGGCTGCACGTGGCGCCCGCTGACCACGCCAGGCACGCTCGAGATCAGCACCAGCTCCGCGACCGTGGCCTGAATCGCGGCCACTGCGCCGCGGGCGCTCGCCACTTCCGCGCGGGCCGCCCTGATCTGTTCCTCGCGAGCCCCTTCCCGCAACAGACGCAGGGAGGCGGCGGCGGCATCGCGCGTCGCGGCGGCGGACGTCGCCGCCGCCTGCGCATTATCGAGCTGCTGCTGGCTGATGTTGCCGGCCACCATGAGCCGCTGGGCCCGCTGCAGTTCCACCGCCGTCCGCTCGGCCTCCGCGGCCGCGGCCTGCACCAGCGCCTCGGCCCGCTGCAGCTCCGCGGGGCGGGCGCCCCGTTCCAAATCCAGCAGGTGTGCCTGCGCCGCCTGCAGCCGCGCCTCCCGGATGGCCAGGTCCGGCGCCAGCGTGGCCTGTGTCAGGGTGGCCAGCGTGTCTCCCGGTGCGACGGAGTCGCCTTCTTCGACCAACACCCGGACCACGCGCGAGGCGACGATCGGCCCGATGTCGACCTCGTCCACCTGGAGGGTTCCGGTGGCGACGACGTCGCTTGGCGCTCCGCGACCGCAGGCACCGAGGAGGCCGAGCACAAGGAACGGAGCAACTCTCATGGGGTGATCCTCGGAGTCCGAAGCGCCGCCAGCGCGAACTCGGCGGCATGACCGGCGAAGCCCTCTTCCCACTGCGCGGAGGGGCCGCCGGCCCCTGCGCCGATGAAGATGCCGATGGCGGGACGAGCCACCTGAAGCCACGCGACCTGGCTCACCACGGAAATGGCCGCATAGTGTGGGTCGAGATCGACCCGGAACTGCCCGCTGGCCTGCCCGCGCTCGACGACAGCGCAGAGGCGACGAAACAGGGTGACGGCAAGCCGGGTGAGTTGACCGGCGGCGTACTCCGCCCCGTGGTCGATCAGCTCCCGGACGAAGAGATGTGGGCGGTTCGGGTGCCGGCCAAAGTAGGAGGCCTGGAGAGCAACGAAGGCGCGGATGGCGCCCTCCGGATCGAGCCCGCCGGCGAGACGATCCTCCCCCTCGGTGATCAAGCCGCCGAACGCCCGTTCGAGGACGGCCTGATAGAGCCCCTGCTTGTCAGGGAAGTAGTAGTAAAGGAGTGCGGTGTTCACTCCGGCGGACCCGGCGATGGCCTTGATGGTGGTCGACTGGAATCCGCGTCGGGCGAAGAGCAGCTCGGCGGCGTCGAGGATGGAGGTGCGGGAAGTGGGGGCGGAGTCCATGAAGATACTGATTAATCGTTTAGTTAAGTGGAGTCAAGCCTGACTCCCGATCGGGTCCCGGCGGGGAGCCCCGCAGGGGGCGGCGAAGCAATGACGGGACCAGGTCGCCCCCTACACCAGCCGGGCAACCACCTCGGGCCGGACCTCGTGGCCGCCCTCGAATCGGACAACCTCCACCGACACTCCGGCGGCCCGGAACCCGGCGGCCTGCGCCTCCACCGCGGCCGGCGGGGCCCACTCCTCCTCCTCCCCGACGACGTAGGTCACCTGCATCGCGCCCAGCTGCGCGGCGGAAATCTCCTCGGGCACCAACCCGCCCCAGCAGACCAGGCGGACCGGCGCCGGGGCGGTGGCCACCGCCCACCGGGCAGGCAGTCGCCACGCCCTGCGAAAATCCGAGCACCGTGATGGGGACCGGCGGCACCAGTCGGGCGCGCACCTCGTCGAGGTAGGCCAGATAGTCACCAATCTCGTGCGTCCGGTCCTCCTTCGTCATCCACGAGGCGCCGACGCGACCCGTCCCCGCCTCCAAGTAGAGACGGGACAGCGCTTCGGGCGCCACCACCAGGCGGGCTGGAGTGGCCAGCGACTCGAAGCCCCGGAGGAACCGGGCCGCCAGCTGGCCGTAGCCGTGCAGCACCACCCAGGCTTCCGTGGCCGCTGCCCCGCCCTGCGTGTAGCACCGCGCCGAGCGCGTCACGGAGAGCCGGTGCTCGCGCGGGCCGGAGCCGCTCATTGGGCGCCGATCTCCCTCACTCGGCGTTCGAGCACGAGCCGCTCGAGTTTCTCCACCGGGAGCGCGAGGAAGAGGTCAATTCGCCGGCTCAACGTGACGAAGGTGTCCCGGAAGGCCGCCCGCTTGGCCTCGTCGCTCCCCTCCACCTCGGCGGGGTCCGGCATGCCCCAGTGCGCCAGCAGCGGCTGACCGGGGAAATAGGGGCAGCTCTCCCTGGCACGGTCGCAGACGGTGATCACGAAATCCCAGCGTTCCTGCTCCAGTCCGTCCATTGCACGGGGCGTTTTTCCCTGCCAGTCGATGCCCGCCTCGCCAAGCACTTCCACGGCGAACGGGTTGACCCGCTCGGCGGGGCGGGATCCGGCGCTGGCCGCTTCAATGCGGCCCCGTCCCTTCGTGGCAAAGAGCGCCTCGGCCATCTGGCTGCGGGCGGAGTTGCCGGTGCAGAGGATCAGGATGCGCATCACGGTGCCTTCTGTCATTGCGAGGAGGCCCCACGAGGGGCCGACGAAGCAATCTCGGACAACGGGGCGGACGTGGATGGAAAGAACCGCTTGGCCCAGAGCGCCACGTAGACCAGCGCGATCAGCGCCGGCACCTCGATCAGGGGTCCGACCACCGCGGCGAGCGCCTCACCGGAGGCGATGCCGAAGGTGCCGATGGCTACGGCGATGGCCAGCTCGAAGTTGTTGCCGGCGGCGGTGAAGGAGACGGCGGCAGCCTCCTCGTACCGGAAGCGGAGCCGCCACGTGAGCAGCAGCGACGTTCCGAACATGACGAGGAAGTAGAGGAGCAGCGGCAGCGCGATCCGGAACACATCCCAGGGACGGTCAAGAATCCGGTCCCCCTGCATGGCGAACATCAGGACGATCGTGTACAGCAGGCCGAGGAGGGCCGTCGGGCCGATACGGGGAAGAAACGTCCCCTCGTACCATGCCGTGCCGCGCCGCCGTACCAAGGCGCGGCGGGTCCAGTAGCCGGCAAACAGCGGCACCCCGAGAAAGATCAGCACCGACCGTGCGATGTCGAGCATCGAGACGTCGAGCGCCGCGGTGCTCCCACCGAGCCAGCCGGGAATGACCGTCAGGAAGAGATAACCAAGGACGGAATAGGTGAGGACCTGAAACAGGGAGTTGAGCGCAACGAGGACCGCGGCGAGTTCCCCGGAGCCGCCGGCGAGCGTGTTCCAGATGAGCACCATCGCGATGCACCGGGCGAGTCCGACGATCACCAGGCCGTTGCGGTAGGCCGGCAGGTCGGGCAACAGCCACCACGCGAGGGCGAACATCACGACTGGCCCAACGACCCAGTTCAGCACCAGCGAGGTGCCGATCAGCCTGCGGTCCGCCACGTGTGAGCCGATGCTCTCGTAGCGGACCTTGGCAAGCACAGGGTACATCATCCAGAGCAGTCCCAGCCCGATCGGCACCGACACACCGGCCACCTGCACCCGGTCGAGCAGCGCCCCGAGACCGGGGAAGAGCCGCCCGAGGAGGAGGCCCAGCCCCATCGCCGCGAAGATCCACAGCGGAAGGAATCGGTCGAGGGTCGAGAGTCGCCTCAGGACGCCAGCCTCGGGAAGGACGCCGGCGGCCATTACGATTCCGTCACTCGCAACACCCCGGAGCGCAGCAGGGAGTCGCACCGCCGGCCGCCGCCACCGGCGATGCCATCGGCTTGGTGGCCCGCACAAACGCCGCCATGAACTTCCCGTCGATGTCCGCCGCGATCGCATCGGGATCGAGCCCCGCCTCGGAGAGAAACTGCCTGGCGTCCTCCAGCTTGTAGATGCGTGTCGGCTCGAGGGTGGGATCGTCGAACCCGGCCTCCCGCAGCCACGCCTCGAACTCCCGCTCCTCGAGGGCCCCTGCCACACACCCGACCCAGAGTTCCATGCTCCGACGCACTTCCGCCGGCACCTCGCCCCGCACCACCACGTCGGACACGGCGAGCCTGCCCCCCGGCTTCAGGACCCGAAACGCCTCGGCGAACACCTTCCGCTTGTCGGCGGCCAGGTTGATGACGCAGTTGGAAATGATCACGTCGACCGACGCGTCCGGCAGGGGGATGTGCTCGATGTCGCCCTTGAGAAAGTCGACATTGGTGACGCCGGCGGCCTGCTGGTTGCGGCGCGCGAGCGCGAGCATCTCGTCGGTCATGTCGAGGCCGTAGGCCTTGCCGGTGGGGCCGACGCGCTGCGCCGAGAGGAGGACGTCGATGCCGCCGCCGGAGCCAAGGTCGAGGACGACCTGCCCCTCTTCGAGGGCGGCGAGCGCGGTCGGATTCCCGCAGCCGAGGGAGGCGAGCACCGCTTCGGCCGGGATGCCGGCGACTTGCGCGGCCTCGTAGAGATCGCTGGTGATGGGGTCGGTGGTGCCGCAGCACTCGCTTCCGCCGCAGCAGGAACTGCCCTGTCCCACCGCGGCCCGCAAGGCAGCGGCCCCGTACTTCTCGCGCACGATTTTCTTGATGTGGTCCGTCATTCGCAACTTCCTCCGTGACACGTGCAGGGAACGATTCAGCAACAGGTAATGCTCCGCCAGGCGCCGGGACGCGCCTCGCCCGCGAGGCGCAGGGCGCCGGCCATCTCCTCGAGTGCCTCGGGCCGGAGCCGGTAGTGGACCCAGCGCCCTTCTTTCCGGTCGACGACCAGGCCGGCATCCTTGAGGGTCTTGAGATGAAACGAGAGTCGACTCTGGGCGGCGTCGACGGCGGTCATCAGGTCGCAGACGCAGTGTTCGCCATCGGCCAGCAGCTCGACGATGTGGAGACGAGTGGGGTCGGAGAGGGCCTGAAAGAGCCGCGCGACCCGGGTGCGGGTGGCGGCGGCGGACGCGGGCTGGAGCTTGACCAGTGCTGGCATGGACCGAACATATCAATAATTCTTGATATGTCAAGAGAGGCCTGTTCCTGCCCTTCGGTCGCCGCGTTTCACCTCACCCCCTGCCCCCGTCTCCATGCTATGGAGAGGGGGAACGCCCGGCATGACTTCGCGTCGAGCGTCCTTGAACGCAAGGCGCGAAGGGCGATTGGGGCGGGAGGGGATCAGCTCCCCGGATCATGACTTTGAGAGGGACTTGGAGCACTCGGTCCGCCGTCGGCTGTCGGCCAGCAGGATGATCTTCCACCCCGCCTCAGTCCGGCCGAACTGGAAGCTGTCGGCCCCGCAGTGGGAAAAGCGGCCGCTGACGTAGAACTCGTAGTACACCCACACCGACGCGAGGTTGCCGTCGACCCGGATTTCGGCCGGTCCGAGCCGCTCATCGAGCAGGAGCGTGTCCGGGGCGCTCGCCAGCCCCGCGAACCAATCCTCGAGACCGTCGGCCTCGACCACCGCCTTGCCCTTCTGGTACGAGACGCTGCGCATGGCGACGGGCTCGTGGAAGAGCGCCCGCATCGAGGCGGTGTCGCGGGTCCGCATCCCATCAAACAACGTGGTGACGACCTGGTGGATGGCGGCGGAATCGGTCGCGTAGGACGGCTGGGCCGGGGGGGCGGCAGGGGCGGCCTGCTGGGCGGACAGGGCGGCCGGCATCAACAGCAGGGTGGACAGCAACAGCGATCGGGTCATGCGGCGCTCCAATTCGTAGGGGAATCCAAGCCCTACGATGTCCCCTCGAGGGAGGATTCGGAAGGCCGGAACGCGCCGCGGGCGGCCCCGAAGGACCGCCCGCCGACCATCCGGACCCCCGCGTTCGCGGGGGTGACGGGGTGGGGGCTGCCCTGCTGCCCCCCAGCCCTGCCTACTGAATCGCGTTCATCATGTCGAAGATCGGGAGGTACATGGCGACGACCATGCCGCCGACGACGACACCCAGCACGACGATCATGACCGGCTCCATGAGGCTGAGCAGCGTGCCCACCGCCACGTCGACTTCTTCGTCGTAGAAGTCGGCGATCTTCGAAAGCATCTCGTCGAGGCCGCCGGTCTGCTCGCCGACCGCGATCATCGAGATGACCATCGGCGGGAACACCTTGGAGCGCTCGAGGGGGGCGGCGATGGTCTCACCGCCGGCGATCGAGGCCCGCGACTCCATCACCGCGTCATGAATGACGCGGTTGCCCGACGTCTTGGCGGTGATCTCGAGCCCGTCGAGAATCGACACACCGGAACTGATGAGGGTGCCGAGCGTTCGCGTGAACCGCGAGACGGCCGACTTCCGGATGACGTCCCCCAGGATGGGGGAATTGATCATCAGCTTGTCGATGTTCTTGTGTCCGTCCGGGGTCTTGTAGTACGCCCGGATCAGGAAGACCGCGGCGCCGATCGAGGCCCCGATGGCCCACCAGTAGCCGAGGAGGAATTCGGACATCCCGATGACGACGCGGGTCGGCAGGGGAAGCTCCATGTTGACCGACGCGAACATGCTCTGGAACACCGGGATGACGAAAATGAGGAGCACGGTGATGGCGATGCCGGCCACGCTCATGATGACCGCGGGGTACACCATGGCGCTCTTCACCTTGCGGATCAGGGCGTCGTTCTTTTCGAGGAAGGTGGCCAGCCGAAGCAGAATCGTATCGAGAATACCGCCGGCCTCGCCGGCGGCGACCATGTTGACGAACAGCCCCGAGAACGCCTTCGGATGCCGGCTGAAGGCGTCGGCGAGGGTGTTGCCGGCCTCGACGTCGAAGACCACCTGCTTGGTGACGTCCTTGAGGGACTTGTTCTCGGTCTGCGCCGCCAGGATCGACAGCGACTGCACCAGCGGCAGGCCCGAGTTGATCATCGTGGCGAACTGCCGGGTGAAGATGACGATGTCGCGGGTCTTGATGGCGGGTTGGCCGAAGCTGAACTTCATCTGCTTCGGCGCCTCCCGGATGTTGACCAGGATCAGGCGGTTTTTCCGGATGTGGCCCACCACCTCGTCACGATTCTGGGCCTGCATCTGGCCCTTCATGATCTGGCCGTTGGTGGCGTTCTTGGCCGTATATTCGAAGAGCGGCATGGTGTCGGTCTCCCCTGTGTGTTAGCGGCGCAGCGCGGTCTTGCCGCCCTTCGAGTCCATCGATCCCATCGAGCCCATCTCCTGCTCCTCCAGCGGCTTTTCGCCGATCATCCGGAGGAATTCGTTCGGATCGCCCGAGACGCGCAGGCACTCGTCCCGCTCGACCTCGCGCGAAATGTACAACTGGTACAGCGCGTCGTTCATCGTCTGCATCCCGTGCTTCTTGCCGGACTGCAGGGCGCTCTGGATCTGGTGCACCTTGTCGTCGCGGATCAGAGCGCGGATGGCCGGCGTGGCGACCATGATTTCGCACGCCATGGCCCGCCCCCGCCCCTTCGCCTTGGGCAGCAGCACCTGGGTGACCACTCCCTCCAGCACGAAGGCGAGCTGGGCCCGCACCTGCTGCTGCTGGTTGGAGGGGAAGACGTCGATGATCCGGTTGATGGACTCCGCCGCCGAGTTGGTGTGGAGCGTCGCGAGGGCCAGGTGGCCCGTCTCCGCGATGGTCAGCGCCGCGCCAATGGTGTCGAGATCCCGCATTTCGCCGACCAGGATGACGTCCGGGTCCTCGCGGAGGGCGTACTTGAGCGCGGTGGAGAACGACTTGGTGTCGGTGCCCACCTCGCGCTGGTTGACGATGCACGACTGGTGGCGGTGGATGAACTCGATCGGATCTTCCACCGTGATGATGTGACCCTTCCGCTCCTTGTTGATCTTGTCGATCATGGCGGCCAGCGTGGTGCTCTTGCCCGAGCCGGTCGGGCCGGTCACCAGGACGAGCCCGCGGGGCTTTTCGGCGAGCTTGCCGAGGATCGGCGGCAGGCCGAGGTCGCTGAAGGTCTTCAAGCTGAACGGGATCATCCGGATAACCATGCCGACGCAGCCGCGCTGCTTGAAGCAGTTACCGCGGAAGCGCGCCAGGTTCTGGATGCCGAAGGAGAAGTCGAGCTCGTCTTCCGTCTCGAAGCGCTTCTTCTGGTTTTCCGTCAGGACGGAATAGGCCAGCTGGAGGGTGTCCTTGGGCGACATCACGTAGGTCGTGGTGCTGTTGGTGATGTCGCCGTCGATCCGGAGCTTGGGGCACTCGCCGGCGGTGATGTGCAGGTCGGAAGCCTCCCGCTCGATCACTTCCTCCAGCAGGGCGCGGAGATTCACACTCATGCCGCAGTCTCCTTCACGACTTCTTCGAGAGTGGTGACCCCGCGCTCGATCTTCACGAGCCCGTCCATGCGCAGGGTGAGCATGCCTTCCTTGACCGCCGTGGCCTGGATGTCCGCGATCGAGGCACTGCGGAGAATCATGCGCCGCAATTCCGGGGAGAGCGCCATCACCTCGTACAGCCCGGCGCGGCCCTTGTAGCCGGTGCCGGAGCAGGTGTCACATCCCTTCCCCTTCATGAACTTCATCTTTTTCCCTTCCTCGGGCGTCAGCCCGAGGGACTTGATCTCTTCCGGCTTGTAGGTGGCCGGCGCCGCGCAGTCCTTGCAGACCCGCCGGACCAGCCGCTGCGCCACCACGAGATTGACAGCGCTCGCCACGTTGAACGGCTCGATGCCCATGTCGATCATACGCGTGATGGTGCTCGGCGCATCGTTGGTGTGCAGCGTCGAGAGCACCAGGTGGCCGGTGAGGGCCGCCTTGATGGCGATGCTGCCGGTTTCCAGGTCTCGAATTTCGCCGATCATGATGATGTTGGGGTCCTGCCGCAGGAACGCCTTGAGCGCCGCGGCGAAGGTGAGGCCGATCTCGTTCCGGACCAGCACCTGGTTGATCCCCATCAGATTATACTCGACCGGATCCTCAGCCGTCATGATGTTCGATTCAATCGTGTTGATGCGCGACAGCGCCGAGTACAGTGTCGTCGTCTTGCCCGAACCCGTCGGGCCCGTGACCAGCACCATGCCGTACGGGTTGAGGATGGCGGCCATCAGGTCGTCTTCCGCCTTCTTCTCGAACCCGAACTTGGACAGGTCCAGCGTCAGGTTGCCCTTGTCGAGAATACGCAGCACGATTTTCTCGCCGAAGAGCACCGGCAGCACCGAGACACGAAAGTCGATGACCCGGTTGCCCATCTTGAGCTTGAGGCGGCCGTCCTGCGGCACCCGCCGTTCCGCGATGTTGAGCTGCGAGAGAATCTTGATGCGCGAGGTGAGCGCCGCCTTCATCTTGAGCGGCGGCTTCATCACTTCCAGCAGCGCACCGTCGATCCGGTAGCGCACCCGCATCTCGAACTCGAAGGGCTCAATATGAATGTCGCTGGCGCCGCGGCGGACCGCGTCGGTCAGCAGGCCGTTGATCAGCTTGACCACCGGCGCGTCGTCGATCTGCGCCTGGGTGGCTCCCTCCTCCTCCGTCTCCTCGACGATCTCGACGTCGTCGGCATGCCCCTCCATGTCCTTCAGGATGTCCTGGAGTTGCTGGTCGCTGCCCTGGTAGTGCCGGTCGATGATGCTGCGGAGCGTCTGCTCGCCCGCCAGCACCGGGAAGACGTCGTAGCGGGTAATGAACTTCAGGTCCTCGACCACGCCCATCTTCGTCGGGTCGGCCATGGCCACGGTCAGCGTCCGGCCCTCCCGCTTGAGCGGCAGGACGACGTTCTTGGTGGCAAGATCGGCCGGGATCAGCTTGAGGACCTTGGGGTCCACTTCGAATCGGGAAAGATCCACCGCCGGCATCCGGTGCAGGCGGGCGAGGATCTTGGTGATTTCCAGCTCCGGCACAAACCCCAGCTTGACGAGGACGTAGCCGAGCCGATGGCCGCTGGAGCGCTGCTCCGCAACGGCCTGGTCGTACTTGGCGGGCGTCAGCAGCCCCTCATGGAGAAGCGCTTCGCCGAGCGGCTCACGCTCAGCGCCCATCGTGGTCGTCATGCTGGGGCAGCCCCTCGGCAGTGGAGATCAGGGAAATGGACAGGAGTAACCGGTGGGGCAAGTTGCCATTCCCGTGCCATGTATTGCATTCGCGCCTCACCCTGTGGTTTAAGTGATTGAATGACAATCACTTAACGCACTGCCACGAGCGGGGTCAGCCGCTCCAGCATCCGGGTGCCAATGCCGGGCACGGCGCGGAGCCCCCCGATGTCCGCAAAGTCCCCGTGCGAATCGCGGTATGAGACGATCCGGGCAGCCAGGGCCGGCCCAATTCCAGGCAGCGCCTCGAGCTCCCCCGCTGTGGCGGCATTCAGATTGAGCCGGCAGGGGGACGCCTCAGGCGCACAGGGCTGCCGGGACGCCCGCTCACTCCCCCCAGCGGTGGTCCCCCCCTGGAAGGCCAGATAGGGCCCGATGGCCTCGAGCAGCTTTGGGCCGATGCCCGAGACGCGGTCGAGGCCCTGCAGGGTGTGGAAGGGGCCCTTCGCTTCCCGGTCGGCAACGATGGCGCGGGCCAACGCGGGGCCCACCTTGGGGAGCCGGAGCAGTTCGGCGACGGTGGCACGGTCCGGGTCGAGCGTCTCCCCCGGGGCCATCGGTCGGGCCGCGGCCAGCGCGCTGTCGCGATGGGCGGCGGGGTTTCCGCGGCGTTCCACCGGCATCAAGGCCACTTGCCCGGGCGGTTCCCCGGGGCGGCCCAC
The DNA here is from genome assembly GCA_963705985.1 of uncultured Gemmatimonadales bacterium. Classification (GTDB taxonomy): domain Bacteria; phylum Gemmatimonadota; class Gemmatimonadetes; order Gemmatimonadales; family GWC2-71-9; genus SPDF01. The sequence continues at coordinate 26,885 of CAVPLK010000005.1, forward strand.
CACCCAGCGGACCCCCTGGCCGACTACCCCCAGGAGGAGGAGCATCATGATCGCCCGGCGCTCGGTCGGTTCCATGCCTCGGAGGATGCCGGCGCTGGGCCGTCACCGGGACATCCTGCGAGCGCCACACGGGGCCACGATCTGCGGCATCGTCCGTACGATTGCGTCGGCCACGGCAGGGCCTCGCACGGACAGCAGCCAAGCGGCTGTGCGCAGCTACCGTTCGGTGTTTGCCACCAGCGCGAGCGCGACTTCCCCAACCGCCTGCAGGCTCTGCGCGCTCACCTTGTCCGGGGTGTCCTCGGGCGTGTGCCAATACGGGTAGTCGAAGTCCACCACATCGATGGCCCGGATGCCCTTGGCCTGCAGCGAGAGGTGGTCGTCGGTGATGGTGTAGCGGAGGGAGGGAATGAACACGTTGCCGTGCCCCGCCCTTCGCGCCACCTGCCACACCAGATCCACCACCTCGGGGGCGCCGGTCAGGGAATTCCCCTCCTGGTAGATCTGCAGGTCGCGGTCGCCGACCATGTCGAGGAGCACGGCGTAGAGCGGCGCGGGGCCCGGCGCCGGATTGGCGGCGTAGTAGCGCGAGCCAAGCAGCACGTCGTCCTTGTCGTCGAAGACGCCGTAGTCCTCGCCGTCGACGAAGAGCAGGTCCACGCCGATGGACGGCGGCGCAGCTCGCAGGGCGGCGGCCACGCCGAGGAGGACGGCGGTGCCGGATGCGCCGTCGTTCGCGCCGGGAACAGCCGCCGAACTGTCGCGGCTCTCCGGGCCGTCGGCGCGAGGCCGGGTGTCCCAGTGCGCCAGGAAGAGAATCCGTTCCCCTGCCGACGGATTGAAGCGGGCCACGAAATTCACGAGCGGCAGGGAGTCGCCCGCCGCCGTCCGGTGGGTCCACCGCTGCACGAGGAGGGTGTCGGCGAGCGGGGCGAGGAGGCTGTCGAGCCACGCCGCCTGGGCCGCGTGCCCGGGCGTGCCGGGAATCCGCGGGCCGAAGGCCACCTGCGCCTCGACGGCGCGATACGCCCCCGCGCCATCGAAGGGGCGCGCCGGTCTGGAGGGGCTGCACGCAAGCATCAGGGCGGCCGCAAGGACCGGCCCGCGAACGAGGCGCATCAATAATCTCCGGAGAACAGGGAGAGCTGGAAGGTCAGGCTGAGCGTGAGTTGTTCGGTCTTCCGGTTCAGCTGGCGGACGTCGTTGAGCACATAGGCCGCCTGAAACCCTCCGGTCAGAATGGCCAGGATGTCCGTGTCGATCCCCGCGCGCAGCGTCTTCCGGCGGATGTCGGAGATCCCGATGCAGTCGGGATTGCTCGGCAGTTCCAGGCAGGTTTCCGCCTTGCTGGACAGCGCGTTGACGGACACCCGCACCTGCTTGCGAGCGCTGCTGATGTTGCCGGGGAGGCGGAAGAGGTAGATCAGGTTGGCGGTGATATCCGTGCCGTCGCCCAGGGTGGTGGTTCCGTTGCTCTGGCGTTCGTTGCTCGAGACGCCGTACCCGAGCGTGACGCTGACACCCTTCCGAAACACGAGCTGGAGGTCGTTGGTCCAGGTGGACGTTTCGTTGAGCGAAACGGCATTGGTGGCGGCGGACGGCAGCACCGTCTGGCCGGAACGCTTCCGGACGTTGGTGGACAGGCTGATCACCGACAGGAGTCCGCTCTTGACGGTCTGGGTCCAGCGCGCCTGGACGATCGGCCACTCCTGTTGGGAAACTTCGGAGAGCAGGTAGCCGTTGCTCGCGCGCGAGTAGCGGTCGATGTCCGAGGACGAATACTGCAACCCCGCGGTGATCCCGAAGGGCAGGTCGGCGCCCCCGCCCACGGTGATCGTGGACGACTCGACGACGCTGAGCGCCGAGTCGCCGTCCTGGGTCAGGAAGTCCGAGGTGCTGCCCCGGGCCAGCATGTAGCGCAGGTCTGGCGAAAAGGTGGCGAGGTCATAGGTCGAGCTGCGCGTGGTGCGGTACACGAAATCGATCACGCGAAGTCCGAGCAGGGCGCGTGTGGCGGTGCTCGAGTCCTTCAGCAGTTGCCGGAGCCCGCGGGGGGCGTCGATGGTGAAGCCGATTTCGCGGGCGCGGAGGTTGTTCAGCGTCTGGGGCAGGATGTAGGACCCGGTGTCGCCGAATTCCTGGACCGGCGCCCGGCTGGTCAGGCTCCGGGAGAGCACGAAGTTGCTGGTGGTGTTGAACCGCCCCCGCAGCCAGGAGGTCAGGCGGGGATTGAGCAGGATGGCGGTCCCCAGCGTCCGGTCGCGCTCCACGCCGACGTCCATCCCGAGAAACTCCTGCCGGGAGGCGCCGACCAGCCGGCCGATGGAGCTGGTGTCGTCGTACTGCCGGAGGTCCCGGGTGCTCGCCAGGTCGGCGCTGAACGTGAACATCCCGACCGGCTGCCAGGTCAGGCCGGCGCTGTTGCGCCAGAGATTGGTGAGCGACACCGCCGGCTGGAGCGCGGCGTCGCCGGGGCGGAGCACCGGGACGAGGTAGCCGGTGAAGTCACTCTCGGTGCGCGTCAGCTGGCTGCCGAGGCGGATCGACGTCGGGACGACGCTGAACTGCGTGGTCCGGACGGCGGACAGTCCGTCGCTCCGCCCCACCCATCCCGGCAGCTGGTCCACGGCGCCTCCCAGCGACAGGCTCGGGCCTGTCTTCGGGAGGAGCAGGAGGTACGTCAGGTTGAACAGGGAAGCCGACGTGGTCCCCGTTGAGAGTTCGGTCTGCGAGTTTCCGGAGGCGAGCGACGCCGAGAAACTGAGCGGATCGACCAGCCCGCGTTGGAGGGAGGTCGTGCCCTTGCGGGTCCGGCGGAAGCCGAAGTTGATCTGGGTCAGTCCGCTGGAGGGCTGGCGCAGGTTGTCGATGTCGGCGGCGAGGATATCCGTTCCGCCGATCAGGATCGGATCGGCGGAGGTGTAGGTGTGGCTGATGGAAAACGGAATGGCCAGGCCGAGCGAGGCCGGCAGGAAGCGATCCACTCGAATATTGGAGCCGAACACCAGCGCGCCGGTGGTCCGGTAGCTGGGGTTGCGGCCAATCTGCTGGAAGAGCCCGTCCTGTCGCACGTAATTCACCGCAAAGTCCGCCACATCCGCCGCGGCCAGCCGCGCATCGAACGCCATGGAGGAGCCCGCCTGGGTCAGCGGATTATCCAGCCGGATGTCGTCCACCCAGAGCTCGACGGTACTCAGGACCTCGGTGTTCGCCACCCGGTAGATCCCGGCGGCCATTTCCTGGGCGGCGGCGAGGTTGGGCGGGTTGACGCCGGGGTCGGCCACCTGGACCACGTAGGGGCCGTCGCAGGCGACGTACGCCGCCGGATCGCCGATGCCGCAGGCGGCGGCGCCGTCGGGCGGGAGACCCTGCAGCCACCGCTGCTCGATTTCCGCGCGCAGCTGCCGCCAGACCGGGATGCTGATCTGCGCTTCCGGTTCCCAGATGATGCTGCTGGCCGGCCGCAGGAACATGTACCAGTTCTTGTCGTCGCTGCCGATCTTGAAAAAGGCGGTGAGGTCCCCGCTGGTCCAGCCGTTGCCCTTGCCGCGGAACCAGACCCGGACCTGCTCGTACTTGAGCACGTTCTGCGGACCGGAGGGGAAGCGCTGGTAGGCCTCGGCGCGTTCTCCCACATCGAGCGAGGTGGCGACGATGCGGAGGGACTTTTCGTTGATCTGCACCCCCTGCACCGCCTGCCCGTTGTTATTCTGGGCGGGCTCGTTGACGACGCCTGGCGGCGAGGTGTACCCCAGCGCCACGTCCTCGGTGGAGATGACGGCGGCGAACATCGTCCCGGAGGGGCTTGCAATCGAGCCGCCGATGCCGAGCAGCGGCGTATCGGCCCGCCGGACCCAGGGCGCCCCGATGAACCGCATGCGTGCCAGGGCGAAGCGCGCCACGACATCGGGCTCCGGCATGTCGGGGGCCACCATGGTCAGCCGCATGCTCTGGATCAGCCGGAGATTCGGCGTGCCGATCGTGGCGTCCGGCACCCGCATCGGGATCCGGTAGAGGGTCCAGGTGGAGGTCTGTCCCTGCGTGTTGGTATAGGTCGCGCCGGTCCGCACGTAGTACTGGGAGAGTTCGTTGGGCTGGATGACCCACCGCAGCACGTTGTCGTTGGCCCCCTGCGCGTTCAGCCGGTTGTCGCCGTTGAGGTCCTCGGTGTCGAGGAATCCGTTGCCGTTGGAGCACCGGCTGCCCAGGTCGCCCCAGGGATAGATGGCGACCGTCTCCGAGAGGACCTGCGCGCAGGTCTGGACCTCGGGCTGCACCGTGCCGTTGACGAACAGGGAGTCGACCCGGTCGAGCAGGATGCCGATGTCGTCGGTGGAGGCGTTGAAGATGCCGGTGGACTGTCGTTCGCTGTTGAGGAGCCCCACGCCGGTGTAGTGGCGGCCGGTGTACAGGCTGTCGGAGCCGACCACCGTGAGGCTGTCCGGGGCCACCGCAAGCGCGTCCTCGCTGACCGACCCCAGGTCCACGACCAGCTGCATCCCGGCCGAATCCACCGTCTTCTCCCCACCCTGGAAGACCCAGAACTCGAGGTACTCCGCCCGCGACAGGTCGAGGCCGGTCTGGGAGAGCGGGGTCACCAGCGACCGCCAGCGGGGCGTGAAGGGCTGAGCCGGCTGGCTCCAGAGCGACCGGTTGTTCTGCTGGACCATTCCGCCCGCCGTGTCGGCGTGGAAGGTCGTATACAGCACCGTCTCGTTGAGGCTGCCCTGGCCATTCGTCCGGATGGTCGGGTCGATGTCCTGCGGATAGAGCTCGACTGGCGGGCAGCCGGAACAGGCGGGCACCAGGTTTTGCCAGGCGAGCTGGACCGCCCAGAGGGAGTCGAACCCGCTGGCGAACCCGAGACTCTCGACGCCGACCGACGACTGGGGCACGCTGCCGTATTCCCAGCGGGAATTGAGCAGCGAGACCGGGATGGCGGACTCTCCCTCGAAGTCCTCGAGGTAGGCCAGGCCGGCGATGTTGGGGTCGGGGTGGGTCGTTCCATACTCGGCGCGGATGTCGAGGCGCGACGGAGCCGTCACCCGCTGCGACGTCAACTTGTCGAAGAACCGGCTGACCCCGTCGACCTGGAAACGGAGGTCGGTGGTGACGCCGGTGAGCAGGTTGGAAGTCGGTTCGAACCCCAGGGTGGGCCGGGTGAAGACCGACTGTTCCTTCTGGTACATCGCGATGAGGTTGATCGACCCCACCTCGCCCAGCGAGTAGCCGAGGGTCCCGCCGAGGATCGAGGTGGGCGCCACGGCAAAGATGCCGCGCTCCTCGAACCGCGCCGTGACCAAGCCGACGCCGGACGGGAACAGGCTGCCCGGGTTGTTGAAGGTCACTTGGCCGAGATCGTAGTTGATCTCGTAGTCCACACCGCGTTCGAGCACCCGGCCCCCGGCGATGAGCTGCTCTGACCCGCGGCGAATCTGGAGGGCGTTGAGGTTCAGGCTCCCCGGGTCGGTCCCGCCGGCGGCGTTGTACTCGAGACGCATCTGGAAGCGTGAGGGAGGCCCCTGCGGCGTCAACAGCAGGTAGGTGGGCGAGTTGTAGATGGAATCGGCCCGCTCGTTCGGCTGCAGCCGCGGGTCGATGAACGGCTTGAGCGACGGGTAGGCGATATACGACTCCCGCAGCACGAGGTCTGCCCCGGGGTCGCGAGGCCGCGGAAAGAGCCGGTTTTCGACGTCGAAGATGTGCGGATCGGCCGGGATGGCCAGCCCGAAGAAGGCCAGGTAGGTCTGCGACTCGGTGCTGGTGGGGCGCTCGGACTGGTTGAGGGACACCGTGACTTTGAGCGAGGGCTTCTCGAGATCGGTGCCGGACACCCGGTAGACCTGCCGCATCTCGTGCCGGAAGGTCTGCTGCGTGGGCCCCTGCAGCGGGATGGAGACCAGCAGCACGCTGTCCGTCACCGCCGGGTTCTCCACCGCCGGAAAGGTCCCGACGCGAGTGCCGTCGACGGTCACGTAGCTGACGGCGAGGTAGTCGTTCTGGTCGAGCTTGCTGGCCAGGGCGAACCAGGTGGCCGAGGGGTCGAGATAGTAGTCGGCGCCCTGGAGCAGCAGTTGCCAGGTGCCGTCGACCCGCTCGGGCCCGTCGGGCCGGAACCCGAGGGCGGTGATGCCGCCGAGGTTCGGGTTGAGCCCGCTGCCGGCGCCGGTGCGGTAGCGATAGACCCGGACCTGTGCATCCGCCGGCTGGAGCGCCGGGGGGATGGCCACGACGTCGAGGTTGAGGATGTCGACAAAGGGGAAATTCGGGAGCGTGGCCGGGTCCACCGCCCAGTAGAACCGTCCCGTTTCGAAGTCGAGGTCGCGCACCAGGCGATCCTGCGGTTCGCTGGTGGTGGAGCCGACCGTGTAGCTCCGCTGCCCGACCACGCTGCCCTCCTGCGTGGCCATCATGCCCTGGAGCGTGAAGGCACCGAACTCGAAGGTCGCGTTGAGGCCGAAATTGTTGGCGGGGATGGCCGCGGTGAGGAAGCGGGTGGCCGGGGTCCGGAACGACACGGTGCCGATTTCGACGCGCTGCAGGACTTCGTCCTGCAGCCCCTGGTAGTACACCTGGATATCGTTATTGGCGTTGAATTCGCGGCGGGAATCGTAATCGACGTTCAGGTGGAGCCGGCTTCCGATCAGGCCGCCGACCTTGGCGTTGAACTCGTTGTCGAGGCGGGGCGCCTTGAACCCGCCGCGGCAGCCGGAGTTCTGGTCGAGGAGCTGGGCGGGGGTACAGGTCAGATTTCGGAGACGATCGGAGCGCACCTCGAGAAACACCGAGCCGTCGATGCGCAAATCTGCGTATTTTGACGGGATGCCGAGGATGCTCTTGCGCTCCTCCATGCTGGCATCGATGTACTGCACCTGCAGGTTGTTGGTCCCGTAGAGGGAGGCCATGAGGGAGGCGGAGGCCCAGGCCGCCCGCTCCCGGCTGAGGCGCTGGTCGAGCTGCCCCTGCCACCGCGCGCCGGTCCGCGCCGGCGTGACGCTGGCCGCCCCCAGCCAGACGGCCCGCCCCTCCGGCGGTTGCCGGAGGGACGGGAGCGGTAGATTGAAGCTGGCACCGACACCGATTTCCCCCGCCTGGTCCTGGGCGGACGCGACGGCGGGGAAGAGCAACAGCAGGCACCCGAGAGCAACCGCAAGACGAGCCACGCGTGTCCGGGAGAAGAGAGGCGAGAGTGGTGAGGAACTTCGGCAATATAGCGCCCGAAAAAACCCGGTTCAACCGCCAGGGCCCCCCGTGCGCCTGCTGAGCCGCTACGTGCTCCGGCAGCTGGCCGCCCCGTTCGTCTTCGCGGTGGCGGCGCTGACCAGCATCATGCTCCTGAATCAGATCGCCAAACGGTTCGGCGCGCTGGTCGGGAAGGGCCTGCCCTGGAGCCTGATCGCCGAGGTATTCCTCCTCAGCCTGCCGTTCATCGTGGCGATGACCCTCCCGATGGCGGTCCTCCTCGCGGTGCTCTACGCCTTCACCACGCTGGCCTCGAGCAACGAGATCACGGCCATGCGGGCCAGCGGCATCTCGATCGGACAGCTCCTGCGGCCGGTGTTCCTGGCGGCGTTGCTGCTGACCGCCGCCGATTTCGTCTTCGTCGACCAGGGCCTCCCGGCCGCCAACCTCCGGCTGAAGGCGCTCCTCTTCGACATCGGCCGCAAGCGACCCACGGTGCAGTTCCGGGAACAGGCGCTGAACGACGTCCCCCTCCAACCTGTTTCTCCGCGCGGGGAGAATCGAGCCGGGCGACGGCCGGCTCCGCGACGTGACCATCTTCGACATGTCAGGCACGCAGGGGCGTCAGGTCATCTACGCCGACAGCGGGCGGATGGGCTTCGAGGCCAACCTGAACGACCTCTACCTGACGCTCTACGACGGGTCGATCCTCCAGTTCAAGGGGGTCGATCCGGGGCTGCTGCAGCTGACCTACTTCGCCGTCAACACCATCCGGGTCCGCAGCGTCGGCAACACCCTGACCCGCAGCGAAGGAGACATGGCGAAGAGCGACCGGGAAATGACCACCTGCGAGATGCTGGACACGGTGAACGACACGACGTCCGCCCTGGAGTCATTTTCCCGTGCCCGGGCCGACGGCTGGAGGCGGATTTTCGGACCCTGCTGGCCTCCCGCGGGCCCCCAGCGCGGCTCCGGAGAGCGGGCGGGCTGGGGGAACGCCTGGTGCGGCTGGTTCCGGTCGCTGGGCCGCCGGCTCCTTCCGGAGACGGCCGAGGCGCAGGACGCAGCACCGCGGCCGGGAAGAAGCGGGAGTTCGGCCGTCGCCGCGGGACCCCGCGTCAGGAGGGGCAGCAGCCGCTCTGGAAGCGGGAGCGGATCAAGGCGCAGCTCGAGTCCGGCAACCTGGGCTCCGTCACCTCGGCCCGACGGTCCCCCCGACGCGGCCGAGGGGTGGGTGTACGGCGCCTCCCGCGAGGTGCACCTCACGTCGTGGGTCGACGTGGCCAACACGTCGAGGGCATCAAGTCCGCCCGCCGGACCGCC
>CAVPLK010000006.1:0-432328 GCA_963705985.1 uncultured Gemmatimonadales bacterium
AGACGCTGGCGCGCCCTGGCACGAGCGCCGGAGGTCGAGCCGGATGTCATCCCTCCGATGTGCGCATGCCCGGCATGGACGGCCTGGAATTTCTGCGCGAGTACAAGACGGCCGGCGGTCGCGCGAGTCTCCTCATGATGAGTGCCTACGGGACGGAAGACGCCGCCATCGCCGCGATGCGCGAGGGGGCGTACGACTACCACCACAAGCCCCTCCGTCGGATGAAGTCCTGCTCACGCTGCGCAAGGTCGAAGAGCGCGAGGGGCTCCGCCGGGAGGTCGAGTCCCTGCCGCGCGTCACTCGGGGCCGGGCAGGTCCAGGACGAGGTGGTCGCCGAGAGCTCGGCGATGCGCCATCTCCTGGAGCTGGCCAGCCGCGTCGCCGCGCACGATACGACGGTGCTGATTACCGGGGAGCGGCACCGGCAAGGAAGTGCTGGCGCGCGCCATCGACCGGATGAGCAAGCGCGCCGAAGGGCCGTTCGTCGCGATCAACTGTGCCGCCATTGCGGAGCAGCTGCTGGAATCCGAGCTGTTCGGTCACGCCGCGGAGCCTTTACCGGCGCCACGGGCGAGCGGGCCGGGTTGTTCGAGGAAGCGACCGACGGGACGCTGTTCTCGATGAAATCGGTGACTTCCGGCGGTACTCCAGGCCAAGCTGCGCGTGCTCGAAGAGCGCGAAGTGCGCCGCGTGGGTGAATCGAAGAGCCGGCCCGTCAACGCCCGCCTGATCGCCGCCACCGCCGGACGATCGAGGACGCACGGGCCGCGGCGAGTTCCGCGACGACCTGTACTACGGCTCAACGTGGTCGAGCTCGAGGTGCCAGCCCTCCGGGATCGGCCGGAAGATGTGCCGGCGCTCCTCGCCCATTTTGCCCAGCACACCGCCAAGCGCCTCGGCCGCGCCATCAGCTTCAGCCCCGAGGCGCTCAGCTACCTGAGCCACTACCGGTGGCCGGCAACGTCGCGCCGAGCTCCGCAACGCCGTCGAGCGGGCGGCGGTGCTCAGCGAATCGGGCCGGCTCGAGCGCGAGTCGTTCCTCTTGGAGCGGCCCCTCGCTCAATGGTGCCAGCAACGGCAATGGCAACGGGCATGGCCACGCGCCCGACCACGCGGCATCGCCTGGCGACCTGCTCCTCAAGGGCCGGGTCGAGGCGCTCGAACGCGACCTCGTGCAGCAGGCCCTCCAGGCCAGCGGCGGCAGCCGCCGGGAAGCGGCCGACCTGCTCGGCGTCAGCCTGCGGGACGCTGTCTACAAGCTGCGGCGCTACCGGCTGGAGTAGGCTCGGTCATTCCCCTCTCCACAGGGTGGAGAGGGGGTGAGGGGGTGAGGCGAACATCGCGTGCATGGGATCCCATGCGCGCGCTTTTTGTTGCGGTCGTCACCACGTCCGGGGTTACCCTGACCCCATGCCTACCGCTCGCGCCGCAGGATTCACCCTCCTCGAAGTGATGCTCGCTTCCATCCTCCTCACCGCGGGGATCGGCGCTCTCCTCGGCACCGCGATGCTGACCATCCGGATGACCGTGCAGGGCCGGCAGGCCACGCGCGCACAGCAGGCCGTCACCTCGCAACTCGAGGTGCTTCGGGGAACGGCGGCTACCGCACCGGCCTACTGCGGCGGCCTGGCCGGCGGTGCCGACTCCTCTGGCGATGGCACCGTCTGGCGCTGGCGGATCGATCCGGCGGGGGCGCTCCGGGAGGCGTCGGTCATTGTGTCGGTGCCCGTCCCCGGCGGGCGGTCGACCGATACCCTGTCGGCTTCGCTCTGGTGCCCCTGATGCTCCGCGCCCGAAGGGGGGTGACGCTGGTCGAGCTGGTCGTCGCGATCGCCCTGGGTACGCTGCTCGTCGCGGCGGCGCTTCGCACCGCGCTGGCCCTCGGACGGCAGTCGGTCGCCGTGGCCGAGCACGCGTCCGTTCAGGCCGGCGTACGCACCGGGATGATGCTTGCCCGCGCCGAACTGCGCGAACTCGGCGGCGACTTCACCGGCGCCGACCTGCTGCGCCTGAGCACCGATTCGATCACCTTCCGCGCCGCGCGCGGCTTCGGAGTCACCTGTGCCGTGTCGGCAGCGCAGATCCGGATCCTCGATGCCCAGCCGCTGCCCTTCAGTCGGCTGCGGAGCATCGCGCCGGGCCGGGACAGTCTCCTGCTCTTCGTCGAAGGCGACTCCATGAGCGCGGTCGATGACCGATGGATCGCCTTGCCGGTCTTCGCGGTCGGGGCGTCCTCGTGCGCTGGCCGGGAGGCCCTCGCGGTGGAGACCGCTGACTTGGCCGCCCACCTCCCCGCTGGCGCCCTCGCCGAGGTCGTGGTGGGCGGACCGGTGCGCACGTTCGAGGTTAGCCGGCTCGCGGAGTACGCCTCCGGTAGCCAGCGATGGCTCGGTCTGGCATCGGTGAGTGGAGGAGAGGCGATCCAGCCCCTCGCGGGGCCGCTGGCCGGCGATGGCCTGACCCTGGAGTACCTCGACGAGTTCGGAACGGCGGTCATCGATCCGGCGGCGGTCCGCAGCATCCGCATCACGCTGGTCGGCGCTGGCGAGCGAGCCGTGGCCCTCGGCTGGACCGGGGGGCCGAAGGCGTTTGCCGCCGAGACCGTCTCGACCAGGCTGTTCCTGCGCAATGTCCAGCGGTGACGGCCACATGACGCGGATGCGTGGCCGGGGCGAACGGGGGTTCGGGCTCCTGCTGGTCGTTGTGGTGCTCGCCCTGCTGGGCTTCCTGGCGCTCAGCGCGTTCGAAATCGCCCGCCGCGAATTTCGGAGCGCGCACGAACTGGGATACTCGGCGGAGGCCTTCGAGGCCGCGGAATCCGGACTCGCCGCAGCGGCCTCGATGGCGGCGGGATTCCAGGGCGCCCCCGTGCTGGTGCCCCAACTCGGCCCCGGGGTCCTCGGAGACCATACGCGGTTTGCGACGACGGCCGTCCGGCTCACCCCGTCGATCTTCCTCCTCCGATCGGTGGGCGAACGACTCGACGGGGCGGGGGAGGTGCTGGCGCGGCGGGCGCTGGGCCTGACAGGGAAACTCCTGACACCCCCAGGGTCGAGCACCCCGCGATTCACACCCCTGCACAGCCACGGCTGGGTGCAGCTGTACTAGCTTCCGGCCCCGCTGCCCGCCTTTTCCCGCTCCCGCATCCCACCACTTTCCTTGCGAAAGCGATTGCACCCTGCCCGGATGCCGGGGTTTAGTGGTCGAGGTGCCATCCGGTAAGTGATTGATATCACATAGGTTATCCTACCTGTGAATCTTTTGGCACATCGGTTGCCCGAGAGGGGCGTGGGCAACTCCTTCCCGGAACGGGATTTGGAGCCACCCACCAGAGGAGAAGGGAGTCGGAAAGGGCACTCCAGCCCTCCTTCTTGGGTCGATACCGGATCGCATAACTTCGCATCGAGCAACAGCTTGTTCCGTATGACCTCAAGCAAGTTACTAGCTTGACAAATTTCGGGTCGAATGGTAGCGTAGCCTACCTAACTCCCCTTTTACCGCGTCAGGCACCTATGGCTCTTTTTGGTCGGAAACGGACCACGGTCGCCCTCGACATTGGCAGCGGGCTCATCAAGCTCGTCGTCATCGATCACAGCTCGGGCGAGCCGGTGCTCACGAAGGTGGCCTTCACGTCCGTGGTGGACGGGGCCATCGTCGAGGGCGAAGTCATGGACCCTGGCATCGTGGCCGATGCGGTCCGGGGCCTCCTTGCCACCGCGGGCATCAAGGCCAAGCGGGTGGTGACGGCCGTCGGCGGTCGTGACGTGATCATCAAGAAGATTTCCATGGACCGGATGAAGGAAGGCGAGGCCCGCGAGCAGATCCGCTGGGAGGCCGAGCAGCACGTCCCCTTCGACATGGACAACGTTGAACTCGACTTCCAGATCCTGGACCCCGAGGGCGAGGGGCTCCAGATGGCGGTCCTCCTCGTGGCCGCCAAGCGGGAACTGGTCGAGACCAAGCAGACCCTGCTCTCCGACGTCGGCCTCGAGGCGGGCGTCATCGACGTCGATGCCTTCGCCCTCCACAACGCCTTCGAACTGAACTATCCCGACGCGATGCACGGCGTGGTCGGCCTGGTGAACATCGGGCACGAAATGACCAACGTGAACATCCTCGACGACGGTGTGCCGGTCCTGACGCGCGACATCATGATCGGCACCCGCCGGTTCCGTGAGGACCTGCAGCGGGAGCGGAACATGTCCGCCGACGAGGCCGACCAGCTGCTTCGCGGCTTCGAGCGCAACGAAGCGCTGGAGCCGTTGCTGGCTTCCCGCGGCGAGGAGCTGGCGGTCGGCATCGAGCGCGCCGCCGCGTTCCTGCAGTCGTCCAGCCGCTCGGCGAGCGGACTCGCCCGGATTTTCACCTCCGGCGGCGGGTCCCGCATCCCAGGCCTCAACCGCATCCTGGCCGACCGCCTTCGGTTGCCGGTCCAGGCCGCGAACCCGCTCGAGCGCCTGCAGGTGGCCGAGGGCGTTTTTGACACCATGTCGCTGGATGAGGTCGCCCCGCTGTTGATGCTGCCCGTGGGCCTGGCCCTCAGGACCGCGGCGTGAGCCCCGAGACCCGGACCGACGCCTCATGATTGAAATCAACCTTCGTCCTGGCCAGAAGCGCGCGCGCGGTGGTTCTCCGCTCGCCGGGCTGCAGGCGCAACTGTCCGGACTCCGCGAACGGATGCGGGATCCGCTCCCGCTGGTTGCCGCGGGCGTGGTCCTCCTGGCCGTGCTCTGGCTGGGCTGGTCGTGGTTCAAGACCGGCAGCGAGCTTGGCTCCCTCGAGCCGCAGCTGGAACAGGCGCGGGCGGAAAACGATCGCTTCCGCAACTTCGTCGCCCAGAAGCGCAAGGTCGAACTGATCCGCGACTCGCTCGTGGCCCAGATCCAGGTGCTCCAGCAGGTCGACGGTGAGCGCTACGTGTGGCCCCACGTGATGGACGAGGTCACCCGCGCCCTGCCGCCCTACACCTGGCTGGTCGATCTCGGCGCGGCCGGCCCGGCACCGGTGCCAGTCGTGCCCGGGTCCGCCGCCGATACCATGCCGGCCGACTTCGTCCCCCCGCCGATGCAGCTCCAGATCAACGGGCGGACCGTCGATGTGCAGGCCTTTACCCGGTTCCTGCGTCAACTCGAAGCCTCACCCTGGATCTCGAACGTGCAGCCGGTCTCGGCGCAGACGGTCATCCAGGACGATCGCCCCGTGACGGCGTTCTCGATCCGGGCCGCGTTCCGCAAGGCGGACTCCGCCTACATCCGGACCGTGCCCCTCAGCCAGTCGGTGAGGTAACCGCGCCATGGCACTCCTAAACGACCAGAACAAGGTCCCCGTGCTGGCCATCGTCCTGACCGGCCTGATCGGCTACATGCTCTACTCCGGCGCCGGCATCGAGATGATCGGCATGGACGGGGTGCAGGCGCGCCAGGCCCATGTCGTCGCGCTGCAGGACACCCTGAACGGGATCCAGGCGCAGACCGACAGCGCCAAGCGCGAGCTCGCCAAGGGCACGGCGGAGGACCTGCGCAAGGAACTCGACAGCCACCGCGCCAGCCTGGCCCTGCTCCGCCAGATGGTGCCGGAAATGAACGAAGTGCCGAACCTCCTCGACGCCATTTCCACCCGCGCCAAGATCCGCGGGGTGAATCTGTCGCAGGTGGTGCCGCTCCCCGAACAGGCGGGCCCGGCGCCGTTCAACACGTACACGTACAACATCTCGGTCCTCGGGCACTACGACGAGATCGGCGAGTTCCTGGCCGACATCGCCTCGCTGCCGCGGATCATCGTTCCCCAGGGCGTCGCGATGGCGCCGGCCGCCTCGAACTCCGCCAAGGTCATGGGCGACACGACGGGCGCACTCCTCGAAGCCAAGTTCCAGATCCGGACCTTCGTGAAGTCCGCCGAGCCGGAAGGAGCGAACAGTGGCACCTGATCGCATCGGGCTGCATCTCTGCCTGGCACTCGCGCTGGCCGCCTGCGGCGGCGACGCGGGCGCCCCGGCCGTCGCCCCGGACGCCGCGCCGGCACCGGTGGTGGACGCCCAGGCCGCCCAGGCCGATTCCGCCGAAGCCGCCCGCGTCGCGGCCGCCCGCGCCGACAGCGCCTCGGTGTCCGGCCCGCTCGCCCAGCGTGAGACCTTTGCCTACACCGGCGGCAGCCGGGATCCGTTCGAGTCGCTGCTCGACATGGCCACCGCCGGTCCCGAACTGCCCGACCTGATCCTGATCGGCATCTATCAGGACCTGGCCTACAACAGCAACAGCGTCGCGATCCTGCGCGACCGCACCAACGACCGCCGGTTCAAGTTGCGGGTCGGCGATCAGCTGGGACGTCTGAAGGTGGCACAGATTCGTCAGAAGGATGTGGTCTTCATTGTCGAGGATTTCGGCTTCGAGCGGCAGGAAACACTGTCGCTGACCAAGCGGGAGGAAGAGACGCCATGACCCGAGTACTCACCTGTGCCCTTGCCGTCGCGCTCATGGGGCTGGCCACGCCCGCCCGAGCCGACGTCTCCGACCCCGGGTCGGTCACCGGCGTCAGTGTCGTCTCCGCGCCAGGTCGCGCCGAGATCGTCATCGCCATTTCCGGGGCGGTCCAGCTCAAGGACTTCATCCTCAAGGATCCCGCCCGACTGGTCGTGGACCTGACCGGGGTCACCATCGACAGCCGCGCCGTCGGCCTGTACGACGGCGTGAACCGGGGTGGCGTCCTCAATGTCCGCACCGGCCAGTACTCCACGCAGATCGTGCGCGTGGTGGTCGAGCTCGACGCGGTCAAGGACTACACCATCGCCCAGAACGCCAACGAGATCCGGATCTCCTTCGGCGCCGAGCGGCCCTTCCTGGCCTGGTCCAGCGCGGCCCCCGGTGAGTTCTCGGCGCCGGCGCCACGCCCGGCGTCGGCCCGTCCCGCCGGCTTGCCCGAGGTGTCCACGGTCGCGTACGCGCCGTCGGCCCGGGGCGACGAGCCCCGCATCACCGTGACGTGGGACAACGCGTCGATCGCCGATGTGGTGGCAGGCTTCGCCGCCTTCAGCGGTCGCTCGATCATCCTCGGCCGCGACATCAAGGGCGAGGTGTCGGCCGAGATCAAGAACCAGCCGTGGACGGAAGCGTTCTATGCCGTCCTCGCCACGCAAGGGCTTTCCGCCACCGAACTCCCCGGCGGCATCATCCGGGTCGATTCGCCGTCCGCGCTGTCCGCCCTCGATTCGCTCGAGCCGCTGGAGACCGTGGTGGTGCGGATGAACTACGCCCGCTCCAAGGAAATGGCCAAGAACCTCGACGGCATCCTGACCAAGGGCCGCGGCAAGGTCTTCTCGGACACCGCCTCGAACTCGCTCATCATCACCGACACCCGCAGCCGGGTCCAGAACATCGCGACCTTCGCCCGCGGACTCGATATCCGGACGCCGCAGGTGGCGATCCAGGCCAAGATCATCTTCGTCAACCGCACCAGCCTCGACGAACTCGGCCTCAAGTACGACCTGGGGAGCCAGTCCACGTTCTATAACAACCTCGTGGCCCGACCCGATCCCGCGAACCCCGGCGAAACCTACGACCCGAGCACCACGGTCGTCGGCCTCGGGGGCAACTCCCTCGCCGCGGTGGGTAACCCCGAAGCCAGCATCTCCCAGCCGGCGCTCGACCTGGTCTGGTCCACCGCCATCGGGAACTTCGACTTCACCGTCTTCCTGAGCGCGCTCGAGCAGACCGAACTGGCCGACGTCCAGGCCGAGCCGACCATCAACACGATGGACAACCGCGAAGCCAACATCCTCGTCGGTGAGGAAACTCCGGTCCGCGTCATCGACTACGGGTCCGGAACGGTCGCGGCGCAGTCCACCGTGCAGTTCAAGCAGACCGGCATCAAGCTCGTCGTCACGCCGCACGTGACGGACGACCGGCACGTCACCATGAAGCTGCACACCGAGCGGTCCGCGGTGCGCCCGGTCGCCGACCGCGAACTCGGCTTCATCGTGGAAACGCAGCAGGCCGACAACCAGTTGCTCGTGGCGGACGGCCAGACCGCCGTCATCGGCGGCCTCACGGTCACCGAGGTCAACAAGACCCGGTCCGGCATCCCGATGCTCTCGCGACTGCCGCTCCTCGGTCCGCTCTTCTCGTTCTCGAGCAACAAGGAAACGCGGAAGGACCTGATCATCCTGGTCACGCCGCGCATCCTGGACGACAACTTCTAGGCGGACCGCCGCGCGGCTTCGCCGCGCCTCCATCCACCACCCGTGAGCCCGACCCGTGTCGGGCTCATGCGTTTCTCCCGGTCGCGCGTCCACCGGCCGGCATACGGGGCACTTCGTGCACTTTCGATTCATCACCGCGGGCGAATCGCACGGCCCGGCCCTCGTGGCCATCGTCGAGGGGCTGCCGGCAGGACTGCCGGTGGCCGCGTCGTTTGTGGACGCGCAGCTCGCCCGCCGGATGCAGGGCTACGGACGCGGCGCCCGGATGACGATCGAGCAGGACCGCATCGAGTGGCTCGGCGGGATCCGCCGCGGCGAGACGCTCGGATCGCCGGTCGCCATGCAGGTCGCCAACCGGGACTGGGCCAACTGGCGGGACGTCATGGACCCGGAGGGGAGTCCCGGGGAGGCACGGCGGCGCCAGGTGACCCGTCCCCGCCCCGGCCACGCCGACCTCGTCGGCGTCCTCAAGTACGACCGGGACGATGCACGGGACATCCTGGAGCGCGCCAGCGCCCGGGAAACTGCGGCACGCGTCGCCGCGGGCGCCCTTGCCCGGCGATTGCTCGAGGAATTCGGAGTCGCGATTGGAAGCCACGTCGTCTCGCTCGGCGGGATCCAGGCACGGCCGCCCCACCCCCTGCCGTCGCCGCTCAACGACGCCGCCGATCGTTCCGTCGTCCGCGTCCTCGATCCGTCGGCCGAGGCGGAGATGGTCCGCCGGATCGACCAGGCCAAGGCGGCGGGCGACACCCTCGGTGGGGAAGTGGAAGTCGTCGCCGAAGGGCTGGTACCCGGCCTCGGCAGTCATGTGAGCTGGGACCGCAGGCTCGACGGGCGGCTGGCCGGGCTCCTGATGTCGATCCCCGCGGTCAAAGGGGTGGAGATCGGCCTCGGCTTCGAGGCGGCCCGCCGCCCCGGCTCCCAGGTGCACGATCCCATCGACGCCGCCCCGCCGGACGCTGCAGGGCCCGGGGCGGGCTATCGGCGCCGCAGCAACAACGCGGGCGGCCTCGAAGGGGGCATGACCACCGGTGAGCCGCTCACGGTGCGGGTGGCGATGAAGCCGATCAGCACCCTGATGAGCCCGCTCCCGACGGTGGATCTTGCCACCGGCCAGGCGGCGGCGGCGCAGAGCGAGCGCTCCGACGTGACCGCGGTCCCGGCCATGGGTGTGGTGGCGGAAGCGATGGTGGCCATCGTGCTCGCTGACGCCATGCTGGAAAAGTTCGGCGGGGATTCGCTGGGCGAGATGCGCCGCAACGCCGAGGGATACCTGGCGGCGCTCCACGCACGGCGGCTCGCGCCGTGATCGCCCGGCACGTGATCCTGATCGGGCTCCCCGGCTCCGGCAAGAGCACGGTCGGGCCGCTCGTCGCCGAGGGACTCGGTATTCCGTTCGTGGATCTCGATGCCGTCATCATCCGCCGGATGGGGATGCCGGTCGACCGGATCTTTGGCGAGTTCGGGGAGGCGCATTTCCGGACGCTGGAGCGCGCGGCGACCACCGACCGACTCGCCGACCCCGCCTCCGTCATCGCGCCCGGAGGGGGCTGGGCGGCGCAGCCCGGCAATCTCGAGCAGGCCCGCGACCATGCGCTGTTTTTTTACCTGCAGGTGGCATCGGACATTGCGCTCGAGCGGGTGGGGCGCGGGGCGGTGCGCCCGCTGCTGGGCGGTGGCGAGGGCGCGGCGCGGATGCACGCCCTGCTGACCGAGCGGGAAGCGTTCTACGCACGCGCCGATGCGGCCATCAAGAATGACGCCGCGGACCCTGCGCTCGCTGCCGCCGAAATCGTCGACTGGATCCGCCGAGGCGGCTTCGCCTGAGGCGTCCCTCCGTGGTGGATTTGGTCCTCCCGCCTTGCCATTCGGTCACGCCCGTCCTTAGTTGCTAGCGATTTTCGGGGTTGGTGGGACCAAACTGACTGCGTAGTATCGAGGCCTATGGTGAAGTCTACGTCGAAGAAATCCACGAAGCCGAAGTCCGCGTCGCCCAAGGCGGCGGGGAAAAAGGCACCTGCCGTGAAGCCGAAGGCGACGGCAAAGGCAAAGGCTGCCCCGAAGGCGGGCAAGCCGGCGTCGGCTCCCAAGGTGAAGGCCAAGGCCAAAGCCAAAGCCAAGGTCAGCACGCGCCGCACCGGCGCCGGCACCACCCTGGTCATCGTGGAGTCGCCGACCAAGGCGCGGACCATCCGTGGCTTCCTTCCCGCCGGTTATCGGGTCGAGGCCTCGATGGGCCACGTTCGCGACCTGCCGGGAGATGCCAAGTCGATCCCTGCCAAGTACAAGGAACTCGAGTGGGCGCGGCTCGGCGTCAATGTCGACAATGATTTCGAACCCCTGTACGTCGTGTCGCCGGACAAGAAGGCCGTGGTGCGCGACCTGAAGGCCGCCGCCAAGGATGTCGATCAACTCCTCCTCGCCACAGACGAAGACCGCGAGGGAGAGAGCATCAGCTGGCACCTCCTGCAGCTGCTCGAGCCGGACATCCCGGTGCGCCGCATGGTGTTCCACGAGATCACCAAGGAGGCGATCGCCGAGGCGCTGGCTAACCCACGCGACATCGACGATCGGTTGGTTCGCGCGCAGGAAACCCGCCGCATCCTCGACCGGCTGGTCGGGTACACCCTCTCCCCGCTGTTGTGGAAGAAGATCGCCTTCGGGCTTTCCGCCGGCCGGGTGCAGTCGGTGGCGATGCGGCTGATCGTGGTGCGCGAGCGCGAGCGGCGGGCGTTCCGGTCGGCGGCGTACTGGGACCTGCTCGCGGGGCTCCGGCACGGCGGCCAGGCGTTCGAGGCGGAGTTGGTGCAGCTCGGCGGGAAGAAGCTCGCGACCGGCAAGGACTTCGACGAGCGGACCGGCAAGCTCCTCGCGGGCCGCGATGTGGTGGTGCTCGGCGGGCCTGAGGCGACCGCGCTCGCCGCCAGGGCGGCCAAGGTGCCCTGGCTGGTGTCCGCCACCGAGGAGAAGCCGGGCATCCGGCGCCCGGCGCCCCCATTCACCACCTCGACCTTGCAGCAGGAAGCCAACCGCAAACTCCGTCTCAGCGCCCGCGACGCCATGCGTGCCGCCCAGGGGCTCTACGAGCGCGGCTTCATCACCTATATGCGGACCGACTCGGTGCACCTCTCGGAGCAGGCCATCACCGCGGCCCGAGCCTCGGTGACGGAGCTCTACGGCAAGGAGTATCTGCCGGACGCGCCCCGCCGCTACGCCAACAAGAGCGCCAACGCGCAGGAGGCCCACGAGGCCATCCGGCCTGCCGGCGCGTCGTTCCGCCACCCGAAGTCCACCGGCCTCGACGGACGGGACCTGGCGCTGTACGAATTGATCTGGAAGCGCACCATGGCGTCGCAGATGGCGGACGCGCGGCAGACCTCGATGTCGGTCACCTTCGAGGTGGGAGACGCCACCTTCCGCGCCACCGGCAAGCGGATCGACTTCCCCGGCTTCCTGCGCGCCTACGTGGAGGGCAGCGACGATCCCGAGGCGGCGCTCGAGGATCGCGAAGTCATCCTGCCGCATCTCGAGCGGGGCGACAGTCCGAAGTGCGAGTCGGTGGAGCCGGTCCGCCACGAGACGCAGCCGCCGGCCCGCTACACCGAAGCGACGCTGGTCAAGGCGCTGGAGGCCGACGGCGTGGGCCGGCCCAGCACCTACGCCTCCATCATCGGAACGATCCTGGAGCGGAACTATGCCGTGCGACAGGGTCAGGCGCTCGTGCCGACCTTTACCGCCTTTGCCGTGACCGGCATTCTCGAGGAGCACTTCCCGCATCTGGTGGACGAGAAGTTCACCGCCGGCATGGAGGACAAGCTCGACGAGATTTCGGAGGGGAAGGCGGAGTGGCTGCCGTATCTCCGGAAGTTCTATCTCGGACCGGACGGGCTCCGGCAGCAGGTGCTCCTGCACGAGAAGCAAATCGATCCCACCGCGGCACGCACCCTGATGTTTGACGGCCTCGAGGCCAAGATCAAGATCGGCAAATTCGGTCCGTACGTCGAAACCGGCCCGAAGGGCGAGGAGCTCCGGGCGTCGCTGCCGAAGGACGTGGCCCCAGCCGACCTGGACCAGGCCCAGGTGGAGGAGATCCTCCGCCAGAAGGCCGAGGGCCCGGACTCGCTCGGCATCCATCCCGAGACGGGGCAGAAGATCTTCCTGCTTTCCGGGCAGTATGGACCCTACCTGCAGCTCGGCGAAGTGGTGGACGGTGAGCCCAAGCCGAAGCGGGCGAGCCTGCCGAAGGGCATCACGCCCGACCAGGTCACGATGCAGCAGGCGCTGGGCCTCCTGGCCCTGCCCAGGCTCCTCGGCACCCATCCCGACTCGGAGCGCTCGGTGCACGCCGGCCTCGGCCGGTTCGGGCCATACGTGGTGCATGACCTCGGCAAGGACGGCAAGGAATACCGCTCCATCAAGGGCGAGGACAGCGTCCTGACCATTACGCTGCCCCGCGCGCTCGAGCTGCTCGCGCAGCCGAAGCAGGGGCGGGGCCGCCGCGCCGCGCCGACCCCGATCCGCATTCTTGGCCGTCACCCCGACGACGAGCAGCCGATCGGCCTGTACGACGGGCAGTATGGCCCGTACGTCAAGCACGACGACGTCAGTGCCTCGCTTCCCCGCGGCAGCGACCCCGCCGCCTTCACCGCCGCCGAAGCGATTGAACTCCTGGCGGCGAAGCGTGCCGCCGGCCCGCGCAAGAAGAGCCGTCGCACCAAGAAGAAGGCGTCACCAAAATGACCGTGACCGTCCTCGGCGGTGGGCTGGCCGGCTCGGAAGCGGCCTGGGCCCTCGCCGAGCGCGGCGTCGCGGTCACCCTCGTCGAGATGCGCCCGGTCGTGCGGACGGCGGCCCACCAGACCGATCGTCTCGCCGAACTCGTCTGCAGCAACACCTTCAAGAGTGTCGAAGTCGTCAACGCGCACGGCCTGCTCAAGGCCGAGCTGCGCCTGCTCGGGTCGATGCTCCTCGAGTGCGCCGACGCCGCGCGGGTCCCGGGTGGGAGCGCGCTCGCGGTGGACCGCGAGGTCTTTGCCCGCGCGGTGCAGGAGCGGATCGCCGGTCACCCCAACATCACCCTCGTGCGCGAAGAGGCCTCCGCGTTGCCGGCGGTCGGCATCGTGGCCACCGGGCCACTGACCTCCGAAAAGCTGGCCGCCGCGATTGCCGCCCGGCTCGGCGCCTCGGCGCTCGCCTTCTACGACGCCATCGCGCCGATCGTCTCGGCGGAATCGCTCGACCGGGGCCAGCTGTACGCGCTCTCGCGGTACGGCAAGGGCGCG
Organism: uncultured Gemmatimonadales bacterium; assembly: GCA_963705985.1. GTDB lineage: Bacteria > Gemmatimonadota > Gemmatimonadetes > Gemmatimonadales > GWC2-71-9 > SPDF01. The sequence goes on from CAVPLK010000006.1 coordinate 13,480, forward strand.
GGCGACGACTACCTGAACGCGCCGATGACGCGTGATGAATACGAGGCGTTCATCGACGCGCTCCTCGCGGCCGACCAGTTCACCGCTCACGAATTCGACCAGGTGCCGTACTTCGAAGGGTGCATGCCGGTCGAGGAGGCGGCGCGGCGCGGGCGGGAGACCCTGCGCTTCGGGCCGATGAAACCGGTGGGGCTTCCCGATCCGCGCACCGGCCGGGAACCACACGCCGTGGTGCAGTTGCGCCAGGAGGACCGGGCCGGCCAGATGTGGAACCTGGTCGGCTTCCAGACCCGGCTCCGCATCCCCGAGCAGCGGAAGGTGTTCACGACCATTCCCGGGCTGGGCGACGCCGAGTTTCTTCGGTTCGGGAGTATTCACCGCAACAGCTACCTGAACAGCCCGGCCTCGCTTGGAGTGGGACTGACGGCGCGCGACAACGATCGGCTGTTCTTTGCGGGGCAGCTGACGGGTGTGGAGGGGTACACCGAGTCGCTCGGCACCGGATTGCTGGCGGGGATTAACCTGGCGCGGCGGCTCGAGGGGAAGGACGCGGTCGTCCCGCCACCCACCACGATGCTGGGCGGCCTCTATCGCTACCTCGCCGAGGCGGACCCGTCGCATTTCCAGCCGATGAACGCGAACTTCGGCCTCGTCGATCCGCTGCCGGGCAAAGTGAGGAAGCAAGACCGCAAGCCACAGCAGGCGGAACGGGCGCTCGACGTGATGTCGGAGTGGAGGGCGGACCTGTGACGGCGGGCCCGCGGGGCCGCGGGGCCGCGGGGCAGGCGAAAGAGTCGGAAGTCTCGAATCGTCACCCCGGCCCCCGGCTTTCGCCGGGGCGGGGTCGCCGGGGTCCAGTGGATCCACTCATCCGCGAATATCTCCTGCATCTGGAAAAGGAAACCCAGCACTCTCCCCATACGGTCTCGGCGTACAGTCGGGACCTCGCCGCCTTCGAGGAGTTTTGCGGCCGGCACTACGGCCGGACCGGCGACTGGGCTGCCGTCGACCGGCTGGGCTTCCGGGGGTTTCTGGGCGAGATGCAACGGCGCGGGCTGTCCAAGCGTACCGCGGCGCGGGCGCTCTCTGCAGTGCGGAGCTTCTACCGCTATCTCCAGACCCAGCATGGCGTCAACGCCTCGGCCGCCCGGGCCGCGAAGGTGCCGCGGTTGCCGAAGCGGCTGCCGGGCCATCTGGAGCGGGGGCAGGTCGATGAGCTGTTCACCGCACTCGAGACCCGCGCCGCCGGCGACGACTTCGGCCCGCTCCGCGACCTGGCCATCCTGGAGCTCTTCTACTCGACCGGGATGCGTCTCTCGGAGTTGCAGGGCCTCGACATCGGAGCGGCGGACCTGCTTTCCGACCAGGTCAAGGTCCGTGGCAAGGGGCGGAAGGAGCGGATCATCCCGGTGGGCAATCGGGCGGTGCGGGCGCTCCGGCGCTATCTTCCCGTCCGCGAGGCGCTCCCGTCGCCGACCGCCGCCGATCGCCGCGCGCTGTTCGTCAGCACCCGCGGGCGGCGCCTGGCGCCGCGAAGCGTTCAGCGGATCGTGCACCAGGCGTTCGACAGCATTGGGGTGGATGGGTTGCGGACCCACTCGTTGCGGCACAGTTTCGCCACGCACCTGCTGGACGCCGGCGCCGACCTGCGGGCCGTGCAGGAAATGCTCGGGCACGCCTCCTTGAGTACCACGCAGGTGTACACCCATACCAGCGTTGAGCGGTTGAAGAAGGTCTACCAGCAGGCACACCCGCGAGCGTGAGCATGACGACATTCCATGGCACCACGATTCTGACGGTCCGGAAGAACGGGCGCGTCGCGCTGGGCGGCGATGGGCAGGTGAGTGTCGGCGACACCGTCATGAAGGGGCGGGCCACCAAGGTCCGCACCCTCAAGGGCGGGAAGATCCTGGCCGGCTTTGCCGGTTCGGTGGCCGACGCGCTGACGCTCTACGAAAAGTTCGAGGAGAAGCTCGAACGCCATCCGGGGAACCTGCCGCGCGCCGCGGTGGAACTCGCCAAGGACTGGCGGAGCGACCGGATCCTGCGGCGGCTCGAGGCGTTGCTGGTGGTCGCCAATCTGGAACACAGCTTCCTGCTGAGCGGCAGCGGCGAACTCATCGAGCCGGACGACGGCGTGCTCGCCGTCGGGTCCGGCGGCAACTATGCCCTGGCGGCTGCCCGCGCGCTGCTTCCCGACGCCACGTTGAGCGCCAAGGAAACGGTGGAACGCTCCCTGCACATCGCTGCGGACATTTGTGTCTTCACCAACGATCACCTCACGGTGCTTGAGCTGGGCGCCTCGTGACCACGCCGCCGGTGGACAGCAAGCACCCGCTCGCGCCGGTCGAGCCGCCGCCGCCGTGGCTGGAGGAACTGCCGCCCCGGAAGATCGTGGAGGAATTGAACCGCTTCATCGTGGGGCAGGATGCCGCGAAGAAGGCGGTGGCCATCGCCATCCGGAACCGGTGGCGCCGCAGCCAAGCCCCCGACGGCATCCGCGACGAGATCACCCCGTACAACATCATCATGATCGGCCCCACGGGCGTCGGCAAGACGGAGGTCGCCCGCCGTCTCGCCCGTCTCGCCGGCGCGCCGTTCGTCAAGGTGGAGGCCTCGAAGTTCACCGAGGTGGGCTACGTGGGCCGCGATGCCGAGTCGATGGTGCGCGAATTGGTGGACGCGGCCATCTCGATGGTGCGCACCGAGCGGGAGGACGAGGTCTGGCCGCAGGCGGAACAGCGGGCGGATGAACGCCTGCTCGATATTCTGCTGCCGCCGCCCCCGCCCAAGCCGGACGCCACCGAGCCGCGCGAGAAGGTCTTCGTGGTCGGGCCGGCCGGCGGCGCGCAGCCGGAGTCGGTGGACGCCGACGCCAGCCGCGCGCGCTCCCGCGAGAAGCTTCGGCAACTGCTCGTCGACGGCAAGCTGGACGACCGTGAGGTGGATCTCGAGATCTCGCCCCAGAACTACCCAATGCTCGACCTGCTGCAGCAGCCCACCGGGATGGAAGGGTCCGAGATCAATTTCGTCGAGATGCTGCAGGACATGATGCCGAAGAAGAAGAAGAGGCGGACGGTGCGCATCCCGGACGCGCGGCGCATCCTGATCGACGAAGAGCTGAAGAAGATGGTGGACATGGACGACGTGGTGAACGAGGCGCTCGACCGCACCGAGAATCACGGCATCCTGTTCATCGATGAAATCGACAAGATCGCCGGCGAGCGCTCGCAGGGTGGTGGCCCGGACGTGAGCCGGGAAGGGGTCCAGCGCGACCTCCTTCCCATCGTCGAGGGATCCACGGTCCAGACCCGGTATGGCTATGTCCGCACCGACCATATCCTGTTTATCGCCGCCGGCGCGTTCCACGTGTCGAAGCCGTCGGACCTCATTCCGGAATTCCAGGGGCGGTTCCCCATCCGGGTGGAACTGACGCCGCTCACCGAGGCCGACTTCATCCGCATCATGACCGAGCCGGAAAACGCCATCGTCAAGCAGTACCAGGCGCTCGTCGCGGCGGAGTCGGCAACGCTGGAATTCACCGATGACGGCATCGCCGAGGTGGCACGGATCGCCGCGCTGGCCAACGGGAAGATGGAGAACATCGGCGCCCGCCGGCTCCACACCGTCATGGCCACCCTGATGGAAGACCTGCTCTTCGACCTCCCCGAGACGACCGAGAAACGCTTCGTGTACGACGGCGCCACGGTGCGGGACCGCCTGATGGCCATCGTGACCGACGATGACCTGCGGCGCTATATCCTGTAGGTCACCTCTGGACTGATGTTTCCGGGGGCATAGATTGCCCCCTCAAGGCATGAATCTCCTGACAGCCATCCAGGGCCCCCTGGCCGGCCGCTATCGGCTCGAGCGCGAGCTCGGGCGCGGGGGGATGGCCGTTGTCTACCTCGCGGATGATCTGAAGCACGAGCGCCGGGTGGCCGTCAAGGTGTTGCGGCCCGAGCTGGCCGCGTACCTGGGCGAAGAGCGATTTCTCCGCGAGATCAGCCTCGCGGCCGGCCTCCAGCATCCCCACATCCTCCCCCTCCACGACAGCGGCGTGCACCACGCGGGGACCCAGCGAGTCCTCTTCTACGTCATGCCATACGTCGAGGGGGAATCGCTCCGGGACCGGATGGCCCGCGAGAGCCAGTTGCCGATCGACGACGCTCTCGGCATCGCCTGCGAGGTGCTCGGTGCGCTCGGCGCCGCGCACGCCCACGGGATCGTCCATCGCGACATCAAGCCGGAGAACATCCTGCTCTCCGGCGGACACGCCTTGGTGGCGGATTTCGGCATCGCCCGCGCGGTTGGCGAAGCGGCCGGCGACCGGCTCACGGACAGCGGTCTCGCCATCGGCACCCCAGCCTACATGAGTCCCGAACAGGCCCTGGCGGAGCGGGACGTAGATGCGCGGAGCGACATCTACAGCCTCGGGTGCGTGCTATACGAAATGCTCGCCGGGGAGCCGCCCTTTACCGGCCCCACCGCCCAGGCCATCCTGGCGAAGCGGCTGGGCGATCCGGTTCCCGCGGTGCGACGCCTGCGGGAGACCGTGTCGGCGGAAGTCGATGCCGCCCTCTGCCGCGCCCTCGCCCGAGTTCCCGTGGACCGCTTTCCGACGGCGGCGGCATTCGCGGCGGCGCTCCGAGCCGGCCCGCAATTGGCCACGATGGCGATTCCGCTTGCGGCGCGCCGGCGCACCCGGTGGCTACCGCTCGCCGCGCTGGCCATTGTGGTCGCGGCCGTGCTCTGGAACCGGCGCTCCCCAGCGTCGCCCGGGGCGGGCACCCGCCTGGCGCTCACGGACCTGGTCGTCACGGACCGTGATGCCTCGACCGATTATCTCCGGAGCGGCATCCCGGACTACCTGGTGACTGCGCTGCATCGGCTGCCCGGCCTGGAGATCGTGCCGATGAGCCTCGTCCGCCGGGCTTCGGTCACAGCCTCGCCGGAGACGCTGGGCCGAGACGTGGGCGCTACAGCGGTGCTCTCGGGCTCCCTCGCGCGATTCGGCGGCACCCTGCGCGTCACCGCCGAGCTCATCGAGGTCGCGAGCGAACGAGTGCTCTGGTCGGGCCAATTTGAGTATCCCGATACCAACTACGCCGGGCTGGTGCCGGCGGTGGTGGGCCTGATCGCCGACTCCCTGCAACTGCGGTTGAGCGGCGCGGACCGGCGCGACGCGATCGCGCGCTCCACGGTGGACCCCGTGGTGCTCGATCTCCTGCTCCGCGCCGAACACATCTTGAGCCGTGGGATTGCCGGTGCGCCCGGCGATTCCGCCATCGTCGACTCAGCCAGGGTCCTCTGCGAACGGGTGCTGGAGCGGTCACCCCGCAATCCGCGCGCGATCGCCGGCATGGGCAGCGCCTATAACATCTTCTTTCTCCGTGGTTGGACGGCGCCGGGCCTGCCGCCCGATGTCCTCCATGCCCGGGCTGACTCCTTGAGCCGGTTGGCGCTCTCGCTCGACAGTACGGTCATCGTGGCCTACGGCCCGGTGTTGACCTCGCGGATCTTCCTGGAGGACGACTTCGAAGGCGCGCACGACCTCCTGCGGCGCGCTCAGGTCTTCGATTCGGGAGATGCCGGGTTGTACCGCATGCGGGGAATCCTCCGCCAGGAGATCGACGGAGACCTCACCGGCGCACTTGCCGACTTTCAGCGGGCCGTCGACATTGAGCCGACCCTCCAGCGTCTGAACAGCCTTGCCGCGGGCCTCATGGCGGCCCGGCGCTACTCCGAGGCCGCCGCAGTGCTCGAACGCTCCATGACCATCCGTCCTAACTCCGGAGCCTCGACCCGCCTGGTCACCACGTATGAACGGCTGGGCCGTCACGCGGACGCCACGAAAATCCGCCGGCTGGTCGATCCGAGCGGCGCCTTGGCGGCGCCGTTCGAGGCGGCGCTCGCCGCGGGAGACACGGCCGCCTACACGCGAGCGTACCGGACCGCGCTCCGCCGCACGGCGGATTCGCTGATTGCGCGCCTGGACCAGGCCGACGTCGTCCCGGCGGAGCGGTTCAACGTGGCCGAGCTCCGGATCGGCGCCCTCCTCTGCGAACTGGGCGACGCGAAGAAGGCGATGGACCTGGTCGAAAATCTCTACCGCATCCGGCCGAACCGGCTGCGCTGGATCGTGACGAATGTGGACCTGGGCTGCCTCCGCGAGGATCCCCGCTACCTGCCGATGGTCAAGGCGGCGGGGCTGGACGTGTACCTGCGGAACTGAGCCCCGAGCCGCCCCCGCCTTGCCCCACCCCTCCCGGCCGAGCTAAACTCCGTCCTGCCAATTTGGCTGTCTCTCCCCTCCCGACCCCGGTTGGTGCATGACCAAGCGCGACTTTCTCTGCATCCCTGATTTCACCGCCGCCGAACTCCATTCCGTGCTCGATTTGGCCGGGCGAATGAAGTCAGGGGCGTATCAGGACCGTCCACTGACCGGCAAGACCCTGGCGATGATCTTCGCCAAGAGCTCCACCCGGACCCGGGTCTCCTTCGAAGTCGGGGCCCTCCAGCTCGGTGGGCACGCGCTCTTCCTCTCCTCGCGGGACATCCAGCTGGGCCGCGGCGAGCCGATTCGGGACACCGCCCGCGTGCTTTCGCGCATGGTCGACGGCATCATGATCCGCACCTTTGCGCATGCGGATGTCGTGGAGCTTGCAGAATTCGCCACGGTTCCGGTCATCAACGGCCTCACCGACCTGCTCCACCCCTGCCAGATCCTCGCCGACCTCCTGACCACGATCGAGGCGTTTGGCACGCTCAAGGGCAAGACGGTCGCCTGGATCGGGGACGGCAACAACATGTGCAACAGCTGGCTCAACGCCGCCGGCATGCTCGGCTTCGAGTTGCGGATGGCCTGCCCGGAGGGGTACGAGCCCGACCGCGACATTTTTCAGCGGAACGCCGCGCGCACCACGATCGTCATGACGGAGGACCCCGACGAGGCGGTGGCGGGGGCCCACGTGGTGACGACCGACGTCTGGGCCTCGATGGGGCAGGAGGGCGAGGCGGCGCAGCGTGCGCAGGCGTTCCAGGGGTACCTGGTCGACGAGGCGCTCATGACGCGCGCCGACCCGAAGGCGATCTTCCTCCACTGCCTGCCGGCCCATCGGGGGGAGGAAGTCACGGAGGCGGTGCTCGAAGGCCCGCAGTCGCGGGTGTGGGACGAGGCGGAGAACCGCCTCCACGTGCAGAAGGCCCTGATGGCCACGCTCATGGGCTAGGGCCGTCACGCCACGCTGTTCTGTCATTGCGAGGAGGCCCCGGCGGGGCCGACGAAGCAATCTTGTTTCCTCTACCCTGGTCACGCACATGGACACACCGCTCAAGCGCACCCCCCTGTACGACATTCACGTCGCCCTCGGTGCCAAAATGGTGCCGTTCGCCGGCTGGGAAATGCCGGTGCAGTATCCGCTCGGCATTCAGGCGGAGCACAAGGCGACGCGCACCGGCGCGGGGCTGTTCGACGTATCGCACATGGGAGAATTCGAGGTGACCGGTCCCGACCGGAACGCCTTCGTCAATCGCCTCTGTTGCAATGACGTCGGCGCGCTCGGCCCGGGCGACGTGCAATACTCGGCGCTCCTGACCAACGAGGGAACGTTCGTCGACGACTGCACCGTGTATCGCTTCGAGGACAAGGTGATGCTCGTGGTGAACGCCGCGAACATCGACAAGGATTGGGCGCATGTCGTGGCGCAGAAGGGCGGCGCCAACGTCCGCTTGAAGAACATCTCGGACGACGTCGGCCTCCTCGCGCTCCAGGGCCCGACCGCCCAGGCGGTGCTCGCCCCTGTCACCGACATCCCGCTCGGCGACCTCGGTTACTACAAGTTCACCACCGGCAAGGTGGCGAGTGCCGACTGCTTCGTGAGCCGCACCGGCTACACCGGCGAGGACGGCTTCGAGATCTACTGCCGCATCCGCGACACCGAGGCCATCTGGCGCGCGCTGGAAGGCCCCGGCCGGGCGCAGGCCATCGGGCTCGGCGCCCGCGATTCACTCCGGCTCGAAGTCGCCTATCCCCTCTATGGCAACGACATCGATGACACGACCACGCCGCTCGAGGCCGGCCTCGGATGGATCGTCAAGCTCGACAAGGGGTGCCCGTTCACCGGGAGCGACGCGCTCCGCTCGCAGAAGGGCCGCGGTGTCACCCGGCGGTTCGTCGGTTTCAAGTTGCTCGACCGCGGCATCCCCCGTCATGGCTTCCCGGTGTACTACGGCGGCTCACAGGTGGATATCGTGCGCAGCGGCTGCATGAGCCCCTCCCTCGGCATCCCGATCGGCACCACCTACCTGCCCGTGGCGGCGGCCAAGCCGGGCACCCGGTTCGAGGTGGAGTCGCGCGGCACGCGCATCCCGGCGGAAGTCGTCAGCCGACCATTCTACACCCAGGGCACCGCGCGGAAAGCGAAGTAGGGACGCGCGCATGCGCATCGGCATCCTCACGATCTCGGATGGGTGCGTGCGCGGCTCGCGCGCCGACGGCTCAGGCGATGCCATTGCCGCATGGGCGTCGGAGCAGCGGCATGAGGTCACCGCCCGGTCGGTGGTCCCGGACGAAACGGCGCCGATCGCGCGGGCCCTGGTTCAGTGGGCCGATGGCGACGTCGCGGACCTCATCGTGACGACGGGCGGCACCGGACTCACCGCGCGGGACGTCACCCCCGAGGCGACCCGCGCGGTGCTGGAGCGGGAGGCGCCGGGCATTGCGGAGGCCATCCGGGCCAGCGCCCTGTCGCACTTCCCCCGTGCCGCCCTCTCCCGCGGGCTGGCGGGGGTGCGCGCCCGCTCGCTGGTGGTCAATCTTCCCGGGAGCCCCGGTGGCGTGCGCGACGGGCTGGCCGTGCTTGACGGCATCGTGGCGCACGCGGTCGACCTGGTCCGGGGCACCGACACTTCCCACCCTTCCGCGGAGGGCTGACGCGCGATGCCGGCCCAGATCCTCCTGACCCTCGACGACCTTGAAACTGCGGTGCCGCTCAACGCCGCGCTCGAGGGTGCCGGCTTCACCACCGCCATGGTCTCGGCGATGGACGACGTCCGCGCGGTCTTTCGGCGCGAGGGGCCCGAACTCCTCATCCTGACCGGGGCGGTCCACGAGTCGCCGGCCGTGGCGCTGGTGGCGATGGCGCGGGAGGCGGAGGTGTCCACCCTCGCGCTGATCGAGCCCACCGACTCGGAGCGCGCCGAGCGCGTCGCACGGCTCGGCGCGACGGCCGTGATGACCAAGCCCATCACGCCGGACGACGTCGTGGGGGTCGCGGGCCGCCTGGTGGAACGGCGCCGCCTGCAGCAGCGGACCGGCATCAGCGGCGAGAGCTCGGCCGTCCAGGAAGTGCTCGTCAAGATCGAGCAGATGGCACCGGTGTCGAGCACGGTGCTGGTCCAGGGCGAGTCCGGCACCGGGAAGGAACTGGTGGCGCGGGCCATTCACGATCTCTCGCCGAGGGTGGGGAAGCCGTTCATCGCGGTGGACTGCGCCGCCATTCCCGACACGCTGCTGGAATCGGAGTTGTTCGGCCACGAGAAGGGGGCGTTCACGGGCGCCGCCGAGCGGCGGCTGGGCCGGTTCGAGCTGGCCGACACCGGCACGATCTTCCTCGATGAAATCGGCGACATTCCGGCGTCGACACAGGTCAAGCTGCTGCGCGTGCTCGAGAACCGCGCCTTCTTCCGCGTCGGCGGCACCCAGCCGATCAAGGTCGATGTGCGCGTGGTGGCCGCGACCAATCGCAACCTCCGCGACGCCGTGCAATTGGGCGAGTTCCGCGACGATTTGTACTATCGGCTCAGCGTGCTCAACATCTATCTTCCCCCGCTCCGGGAGCGGCGGGAGGACATCCCCCTGCTGGTCCGGCGCTTCATCCGGGAGTTCTCCAAGGCCCACGATCGCCCCTTTCGGGGCATCGCGCCTGAGGCGCTGGAGCGGCTTGTTGCGGCACCCTGGCCCGGGAACGTCCGCCAGCTCCGGAACCTCGTCGAATCGATGGTGGTGCTGGCCCCAGGGACCGAAATTCGGGCCAGTGATATTCCGCACGATGTCCTGGAGGGGGCCGGGTCCCTCCTGCCGGTCCGGCTCCCCCAGCCTGGACGGGACGTTTCGGGGCAGGAATTGGAGTTTATCTTACGTAATATCATGGACTTACGCCTCCAAATGGAGGAGCTCCGCCGGAGGATGGATTCGGGGCCCCAGCGGGTCCAGATCATCGACCTGGGGGACCGGCAGCCGGTGGCCGATCTGGCGGGGGATGTCAACGGGGAGGACGTGGGGGCCATCCTCTACCGGTCTGGCATGACAATGGCTGAGGTGGAGAAGAGGGCGATCGAGGCGGCCCTCGAGGAATACCGAGGAAACCGAAGGAAAGCCGCCGAGGTGCTGGGGATTGGGGAGCGGACACTGTACCGGAAAATCAAGGCGTTCGGACTCGGCTAAGTGGTTGTTTTCTTGATATTTGCGGGGTGTCACCTCTTGACAGTTCTCAGGTCCATGTCAATATTGACGATGGTTCCCTCCCCCGGGCCGTGGGGGAGGGAGTGATCTTTTCGATCGACTCCGAAGCCTGCGTGGCCTGTTTGGCCTGCGTGCGGGTCTGTCCGACCGAGGCGGTCGCGGTCGACGGCACGCAGGTGCAGATCGTGGACGAGGCGTGCATCTCGTGCGGGGAGTGTCTTCCCGCCTGCCCGCACGCCGCCATCCACGCGAGCGGGGAAATCGGTCGAGCGCTGACGGTCGCGGCCCGGGGCGACGGCATTCTGATCCTGAGTCCGGAAGCGACGGCGCACTTTTACCCGGCCACGCCCGAGCAGGTGGTCAACGCCTGTTACGCGGCCGGATTCCGCACGGTGCATCGCGGCGTCATCGGCGATGAACTCGTGGCGGCGGAGTACCTGAGTCTTTGGCGTGACAAGGGGTGGGGCACCCTGATTCGCTCCACCGATCCGGTGGTGGTCGAGACGGTGCGCATCGATTATCCCGAGCTGGTGCCGTACCTGGCGCCGGTCACGATTCCGGCGGTGGCGGAGGCGCGGTATCTGCGCGCGCAGCATGGGCAGGAGCTTCGCATCGTGTACGCGGGCGTCGCGGCGCCACGGAACACGCCGGAACTCGATGCCGCCGTCACCTTCGAAGACCTCGAGCGGATCTTCCAGCTCCGGGGAGTGTCGGTGCTCGCGCAGCCCGATTTCTTCGCGCGGATTCCGGAGGAACGGCGCCGCCACCTGAGCGCAGCGGGCGGCCTGCCGCTCGCCATGCTGGAGGAGGCGCGGCACGCGAGCCGGCGGTTCCGCACCATGCGCGGGCTGCGGCACCTCCCGGCGCTGGCGCAGGCGGTGGCGGTGGACCGGCTGGACCTGGGGTTCGTGGACCTGCTCTCCTTCGAGGGGAGCCTGGACCATCCGCTTCTCGGTCCGCGGGACCAGCTCTACTGGCGTCGCGCGCTGCTGGCGAGCGCGGAACCGCCGCGGAGCCCGCAACCGGTGGTTGACGGCCGGCTGGTGGCCAGCGTGGGTGCCACGTTCGACATCCGTCCCCGGCGGCTGGCGTCGGATCCGACCGCGGTGGCCGCGTTGCTCGACGCCATCGGTCCGGGCCCCAACGGACGACCCTGGGACTGCGGCGCCTGCGGCTTCACCACCTGCGCGCGGTTCGCGTCCGCGGCGGTGCTCGGCCGGGCCACGTTGCGGCAGTGCCCGCCGTACCAGGAGCGCCGCGCGGAAGAGGCCTCGCGCGAGGCGGCGGTGGACCTGCTGACCGGCCTTGCCACCTTCCGGGTGCTGCGCGACCGGCTGAGCCACGAAGTCGAACGAAGCAAGCGCAGCGAGGAAGGGTTTGCGGTCATGTTCATCGACCTCGACCGCTTCAAGCTGCTGAACGATCGATTCGGACACGAGGCCGGCAACGAAGTCTTGAAGGCGGTGGCGGCGGAAATCCGGAGCGCGGTACGCGCCTCGGACCTCGCGGCCCGCTACGGCGGCGACGAGTTCGTCGTCATCCTGACCCGCACCGACCTGCATGGCGCCCGCCGCGTGGCGGAGGCGCTCCGGGCGGGCATCGAAGGGGTCGGGCGCCGGCTGGGATACGATGTTGGCGTGGTGACGGTCAGCATCGGGCTCGCCGAGTTCGATCCGGCCAGCCCGGGTGAGGGAGATCTCCTCGTCACCGCCGACCGCGCCTTGTACCAGGCAAAAGCCACGGGCCGGAACGCCGTGGCCAATGAAGGGGCCGCCTGAGGGCGGCCACGGCCCCCACAGGCATTCAGCGACAGGACACTGAGATGGCGTTCAATTCCGCAAGGCAGTCCGATGCCGGCTTCCACGCCGCGCGCACCACGCCAAGTGGTGGGCCCAGCGCTGAAGCGCCCGATCCCTGGGGCGTGCGCCGGGCGGAGAACCTCCTGACCACGCTGGAGGGGATCCTCTCCGCGCGGGTGGTGACCACGCCGCTGGGCGAGGTGAGCGAGGTGCACATCCTGGCCCAGTCGGGGCTTGCACCGAAGCAGCTGGTGCGGAACATCGAGTCGGCGCTGCTGGCGCAGCTCGGCCTCCGGGTGGATCATCGCAAGATCAGCATCGCGCAGACGGCCGACGTCAAGCCGATTGAGGCGCTCGAAAAGGAGGCCGTGCGGAGCCAGGCGCTCCACCGGGCCATCCTGTTCGAGGACCTGGCGGTGGCACCGGGCAAGCGTGCCCACCGGATCACGATCAGCGTCAGCCTCAGCTTCCTCGGCCGGAAGGAAACGGCGGAAGAGGAGAGCAGCGACACCCCGCGGAGCCGCGTGGAAGCGGCGGCCCGGGCGACGGTCCTGGTGCTCGACCGGTTGCTGGAAGACTCGTCGGTGGCACTGGAGGGGGCCAAGATCGTCCCTGCCTTCGACCGGGATTTCGTGTTCGTGGCGGTGCAGGGGCTGGGCGGGCGTGAGTCGCTCGTGCTGACCGGCAGCGCGCAGATCAAGGAGAGCGCCGAGCGGGCCGCGGTGTTTGCGGTGCTCGACGCGACCAACCGATGGACGGAACTCCGCCGGCCGCGATAGCAGCGGACGGCGGCTCTTACCAACCCGAGCGGAGGGAACAAAGCGAGGCAGGGGGACCGGGTCTTCAAGAGACAGCGGAGACTAGCGGACAACAGAGCGGAGCGTCTGGGAGGCCATAGCGAGGCCAACCACTTCCCGAGTCACTGATGTACTCGAAGGGAGGTGACGCTCATGTTGCAGATTTCTTGGCTTGCCGCCGCTGTGAAGTTCGTGGCGAATCTGTTCCTGGCCGAAGGCCAGGACTGGGCTTAGTTAAGGCCTGATGCCCCGATCCCCCGCCGAGCTGTTCCAATCCATGCGATCTATCACTAAGACTCACTTGTTCGTTGGCTTCACCGCCCTAATCGCGCTAGTGCTCGGTTTGGTCGCTTGGCAATACCGCCAGCCCTCCCCGGGCATCTGGCCGCTTCTAAGTTTCATCTTCATGGCCTTCTTGGTGGAGCAGAGTACTACCGAGCTGAAGGTCTCGGCGCGGGGTTCCACTTCGTTCGTGATGCACATGTCTGCTGGTCTGATATTTGGTGGGTTTTGGGGTGGTGTGGTTGCGGCTTCGTCAACCGCCCTTGGCCAACTGTCTATTGGTAATCCACCGTCCAAGACGTTGTTCAATATTTCCCAGCGGGCGGCGTCTGTTCTCGTGGCGGTTCTAGTCTATCGATCCTCGATGGTGGTTTGCCACCAGCGTACATGCAGGTGTCGGGAACGATGGAGTCCGTCGCCATCCAGCGCGACTTCTTCCTCTTCTTCGCGTACGCTGCGACTTACTTCGTAGTCAACTCGATGGCGGTGAGTGGAGTTGTTGCGACTCAGTACGTGAACGGTCCTTCCGCGATGTTTGGAACCTGAACACCCGGGGCGTGATCGGGTATGACCTCGGTGCGAGCGGCATCGCGCTCTTGCTTGGCGTGGCTGTACACGTGGTTCCAGGTCACTTGGGAGCTCGGCTCCATCGGCTTGGTCCTGGTGGTGATTCCGATCGTGGCGGTCCGCCACGTCTACGGGCTGTATCACCAGCTTGCAGGAGAGCGGGCAGGAGCTCCTCGCAGGTGATGGTCAAGGCCATCGAGGCCCGCGACCCCTACACCTCCGGCCATTCGCTGCGGGTGAGCCAGCTCTCGAGACTCATTGCCCTCGAGATGGGGCTCCAGATCCGCGACGTGGAGCAGGTGCACACCGCCGCACTGCTGCATGATGTCGGGAAGATCCACGAGGAATTCGCGCCCCTGCTGCGAAAGGAAGACCGCCTGACCGCCGACGAAACGGCGCTGATGCAGACCCACTCCGCCCGGAGCGCCGAGCTGGTGGGGATCATCTCCAAGTTCCGGGGCTTCATCCAGGAGTCGGTGCGGCACCACCACGAGCGCTGGGACGGCAAGGGGTACCCCGCGGGCCTCTCCGGGCACGAGATTCCACTGGCCTCACGGGTCATCCTGGTGGCCGACACCATCGACGCCATGACCACCGACCGTCCCTACCGGAAGCGGTTGCCGCTCGAGGTGGTCATCGCGGAGCTGAAGAAATGCTCCGGCGGCCAGTTCGACCCCGACGTGGTGGAACACGTGGTGGGCTCGGTGGCGGTACGGCGGCTGATCACCGTCGGCGTCGAGTCATCGCCGATGCCGGCCACGGTCACCGTGTCCGACCCGGGGGCCAGCCGGGCCGGCTGGGCCAAGAAGTCATTCTGGAAGGGTCGGTCGGCATAGCCGGTCAACAATCGTTCAGAAGTCGAGCATGCCCAACGCGGTCAACTCGTTAGTAGCTCCGATCGGGAGTTCTGCAATCCGCGACCACATCTCCTGCCGTTCCTGTACGTTGGCTTGACCCTTCTGATTGTCAAGCCACACCTTTGCGTTGAGTACTTCTGCTTTGTCGATCCGATCAAGCCGTGGCGCATCATTGAGCAGGCCCAGAAGTGAAGTCCTTACCTCCTCCAGGTCGAGTTCTCCCGCAGCTGCCAGCCGAACGGCCCATCGCGCATACGGGCCGGCGAGAGATTGCGATTGGATTTCTCGCAGTTCTCCATTGAACGCTGAGCGGGCCGCTCGCAAGGCCTCTTGCTTCCTTCCAATCATGGTGAATAGGTCGGCGGCCCGAAGGTGCCACATCTGGCGCACCCATGGCTGGCCAATGCCGGATAGCGCGTCTTCACCACGCTGGATCGCCGCGAGGGCCTCCTTCACGTCTCCGCGAAGTGCAAACGCTTGACCTCGGAGATAGTGGAGGCGTTGATCAGTTATCTGATCTCTGTTTCCTGACCTGTCCTTCCAAGCATGGGTCACCCACCCAATTTGTGCATCGGGATCTCCAAGCCGAGAGTAGCACATGGCGATATTTGTTGCGAAGATCCTCAGCCGCCGTTCCTCCCCCATTTCTCGAGCTATCTTCACGCCTCGCTCGCCGAAGGCGAGCGCTAGTTCGTATTCGCCGAGGCCGCCGTGGATGGCGCACAAGCCTAGGAGTAGCGAGAGGTATACTGAGTTCTTGATGTTGCTTCGTTCTAGCTCACCAATAATCCCATTGATGGTTCAAGGCTTCGAGCCTGTTCCCCAGAGTAATACAAGCAAAACGCTGTTCCCAGCGCGTACTCACCTCTGTCCTCAAGCGTTAGAGCCAACGGCTTCTCGCTCTTCAGCTTGGCGTGGACCTCCGCAAGAAGGTCGATTCCGGGATGCTCCCGGAAGAGGCTCGCCGCGATCCATAGGGCACGGAGCCGAGTATTGGCGTCGTCGCGTCGTTGGATTCTTGTAGTAGCCGAACCCCGATTTCTCGACCTCTTTCATGCGAGTGATCCGTCGACGAACTTGACGGCGAACATCCGAAGCACATTCCGCCTTGAGATCACGTCATGCCGTGACTCATCGCTCACGGCGTCGAGGTACTGCATCGATTCTTGCATCCTCCCCTGTTCCTGCAACGACTCGCCGAGCAGGAGGAGGGCCTCACTCCTGTCTGGCTCCTGGAGTCGGTCCATGGCCGTCGCGAGCCCGCGTTCGGCCTCGTGCGAGGCGCCGCCCCGCATCGATTCCCGCGCCCCACGCAGCAGGTAGGGCGTCGCTTCATCCCGTCGCCCGGCCCGGATGAGGTGCCACGCGATTTCCAGCCCTGGCACCTCCTCGCCCGTTGCTTCCTCGGCGAGCAGGCGTTTCACCACTTCACCATGAAGTGCCGTTCGCATCGGCTTCGGGATATTGAGGTAGGTCTGGCCGCGGATGAGTTCGTTCACGAACTCAAGCCGCTCCTCGGTTTCGCGAAGCAGGCGCATCGCCCGCAGCGTGCTCATTGCCTGGCCGGTCGCCCCTATGCCCAGGTCCACGATCCGATACATGGAAAGATCGTTGAGGCGGTGCCCCAGCACCGCTCCCAGTTGCAGGACCAGCCGCGCCGGCGCATCGAGCCCGTCGTAGATGCGGTCCAGCGCCATCCGGTAGGCGTCTTCGGGGGGAGGCCGCTGTCCCACCTCCTCCCGCATCGCGGGCACGGCCAGCGCCAGGCTGCTCTCTCCGCTTCCGATCCACTCGCTCACGAAGAGTTCCAGCGCCATCGGGTAGCCACCCGCCGCCCGGAGCATCGCGTCTCGCACCGTCTTCCCCGGCACCGGACCGTCGCGTGTCAGGCTCTCCAGCATCGCGGCGGCCTCGTCTGCGGCCATCGGGGGGATTTCCAGCGCAATGAAGCCCAGACGCAGGTGGCTCTCGCGCAGCCGGGCGATGTTCGGGGATTCGTTGGTGCCGGTGGGCCGGGCGGCCAGCGCGATCATGACCCGTTCGGTTTCGAATCGGCGGGCGAGGAGGTGGATCACCGAGAGGCTGGCATCGTCGGCCATGTGGAAGTCGTCCACGACCAGCATCACCGCCGTCTCCACCGCGATGGTCCGGAGCAGGATTTCCATCGCGTCGGTGACCCGGATCCGGAACGACTCGCCCTGGAGCTGCAGCGCCGGGGGAAGGTGGGGGAACTGTTCGCGGACGGCCGGCACCGCCTGCGCCAGGTCGGCCAGCGATTGCGGTGCGGTGGCCATGGCTTCCGGGCGCTCAAGAAGGCCGCGCACCAGCGCGCCGAGGGCGGCGTAGGGGATGCCGCGCTCGAGTTCGTAGCACTGCACCCGGCTGGTGACCGCACCGTCGAGGCTGGCCGCGGTCATGAGCCGTTGGATCAGCGTGCTCTTGCCGATGCCGGATTCTCCCAGGACGAGCGCATGGGTGGGCGCTCCCTGCGTGGTGCGCTCCCAGGCCTCATAGAGCGTGCGGTATTCTCCCGTGCGCCCGATGAAGGTCCGATCGCGCCACTGCTCGGTCGGTACGCGGGGCCGGGTGCCGTCGCCGCCCCCTTCGAGTGTCCCGCGGCGGAGGCGGCGGGCCATCGCCTCGATCTGTTCGGAGGGCTCGGCGCCCAGCTCGGTGTACAACAGGTGCTTCCAGGTTTCGAACGCGCGAAGGGCGCCGATTCGGTCGCCGGCAAAGATCCGGGCCTCGATCTGCGCCCGGATGGCCGGCTCGCTTAACGGGTTGTGGCGGAGGGTGCGGTCCGCCAACTGCACGATGCTCGTAAAATCGCCGGTGCGTCGGCAGTGGTCCATTTGCCGGACCAGGGCCGCCTCGATGACCGGCCACCGCGTGGCGCGCTGCTGGTCGCGCCAGTGATTGAAGGCGGGGGCGTCCGGGATCTCGAAATCCTCGAGAAAGGCGTCCAGCTCCAGCGCGGGAACCATCTCGGTCGCCAGCACCTCACCGCGTGCCAGTCGATCGAGGTCGCACTCAAGTTGGACGCTCGTTCGGACGGAGTTGTGGTCGCCGGGAAACCCGGTGGGGTCCACCCGATGTCGCAGCCCCCAGAGCGCGGTGCCCATGGAATGGCGCGCCTCCTTCATGCCCGTGCCAGACCAGAGCAGATCGCTCAGCCGATCTCGCCGGAGAGGCGCGCGGCCTTCGATCATGAGGTAGACGAGAAGGGCGAGTTGTTTCTGAGTCCTGAGGCGGACCGGCGTCCCGCTGTCATCGAGCAGCACAGGCTGGCCGAGACAGCGGAGGTAGACTGGCTTGCTCATCGGAGGCCCCGGTAAGGTGATGGGGTCACTATAGAGGAAGAGGATCAACAGACCGTCAACAGTGCCTCGGTGGCATGTTGAGACTTTGTAATGTTCTCGTTCGCATGGGACTTGTCCAGCCCCCATTCCCATCTGGGGCCGCGCCAGTACGGGAACGGGCCGGTTTCCGGAGAGGGGCATCGGCGTACACCCCCCAGAAACCAGCCCGCTATTTTCGCCTCCCCGCTTCCCCGCTTCCCCGCTTCCCCGCTTCCCCGCCTTAGCCCTTGATCCATTCCTTCCGGTCCACCAGCTCCCGCACCACATCCTCGCTGGTCCGGTCCGCCGCCTCGGCGGCGAAGTTGGTGACCACCCGGTGCCGCAGCACCGGCATCGCCACCGAGCGCACATCGTCGAGGTCCGCCATCGGGCGTCCGGACAGCGCCGCCCGCGCCTTGGCCCCCAGTACCAGGTACTGCGACGCCCGGGGACCCGCCCCCCACTCCACGTACTCCCGGATCAGCGCCGGCGCGCCCGCCTCGTTGGGCCGGGTCATCCGCGCCAGCGTCACCGCCGACTGGATCAGCTGCTTCGAGACCGGGATCCTCCGCACCAGTCCCTGCATGGCCAGCAGCTGCTTCCCGTCCAGTACCGGTTCCAGCGCCGCCCCCCGGCTCCCGGTCGTCTGCTCGACGATCGCCTCTTCCTCGGCCTGCGACGGATACCCGACCCGGAGTTCGAACATGAAGCGGTCGAGCTGGGCCTCGGGGAGGGGATAGGTCCCCTCCTGCTCGATCGGGTTCTGCGTCGCCAGCACGAAGAACGGCTCCGGGAGCGAGTAGGTCTGCCCCGCCACCGTCACCTGGTGTTCCTGCATCGCCTGCAGCAGCGCCGCCTGCGTCTTTGGCGGGGTCCGGTTGATCTCGTCGGCCAGGACCACGTTTGCGAAGACCGGCCCCTTCACGAACCGGAACGCCCGCTTGCCGGTGGTGAGGTCTTCCTCGATGATCTCCGTGCCGGTGATGTCGCTCGGCATGAGGTCGGGAGTGAACTGCACCCGCTGAAACGACAGCGCGAGCGCCTCGGCCACCGTGTGCACCATCATCGTCTTGGCGAGGCCGGGGACGCCGATCAGGAGGGCGTGTCCCCCGGCCAGGATGGCGGCCAGAATCCCCTCGACGGCCTCCTCCTGCCCGACGATGCGCCGCGCCACCTGCGCGCGGAGGCGCGTGGCGGCCTCGGCCAGCTGCTGGAGTTGTTCGACGTCGGACGGTGTGGTGCGGGTGACGGTCATTTCCACTCGCGATCAGGGTCTGGTGGAGCTACGGAGTGCCGGCCGAGAAAGTTGCACCTACTTGGTGGGGGCGTAGGCGTACTGGGAGGCCAGGCAGATCCACTGGCCATCGGCGGTGCGCACCCAGGTGTCGGTCCAGACCACGTGGACCAGGAGGCTGGCCCCGTCGCTGCCCGTCGTCATCAGGTTGGCCTCGCCGAGGTGGACAGCGGTCTGACTGTAGACCAGGACCTGATAGCTCGGGTCGGGCACCGGCGCAAAGGTCGCGGTGCCCCGTTGCAGCTCCTTGAGATACCTGGCTCGGTCAAGGCGGCTGCCGTCGGCATTCGTCATCACGAAGTCGGGGGCCATGAAGGTCTCCACCGCCGCCCAGTTGCCCAGCGAGATTGCCGTCCGCCACTGGACTTCCTTGTCGTGGATGCCCTTGCTGACGGCGGCATCGGACTGGGCCGCCACCGGGAGGCCGGCGAGGCAGAGGAGGAGGGTCGCGGAGAGGGCACGAATCATGGTTGCCTCGGGTAGCGGAAGTGCAGTTTCGGGGAGGCCGGCTGGAGGGCGGGAATCAATGCTGGTGAGGGAGGAAAGTTGCTTGCGCTTTTTTTCACAAGCCGCTAATTTCCCGCCGGATGAAGGAGCCCTCGGGGTCCTCCCGCGAGGTCGGGGAGGGGTACAGGTACGTCTCCCTCGGCTTCACCTTTGCCGCCGGGATCATCTTCTTTACGGGGATGGGCTTCCTGCTGGACCGGTGGCTCGGCTGGATGCCGTTCCTGACGGTGGCCGGGACGCTGTTCGGGGCCGTGATGAGCTTCCTGAATGTGTACTGGAAGCTTCAGGCAGACGAACGGCGATACCGGGCCGAGCACCCCCACCCGGGCGGCAGGCAGCAGGGCGGAGGCGCGCCGTGAAGCACCTCGCGGTCGGCCTCACACTGACGGCGGTCGTGACCGCCCTCCTGGTCTGGGGCTTCGGCGAGGCGGCGTTCGTTCCCGGCGTGGTCTTTGGCCTGGTGGCGACGGCGATCCAGCTGGCCGCGGGGGTCTTCCTCCGGCGCGCGGTGGGCAAGCCCTTCGAACAGCTCCTGAAGGCGTGGGGCATCGGGATGGGACTTCGGGTACTCGGGATGTTCCTGTTTCTGGGCGCAGTGCTCGTTGACCGGACGTTATTTCCGCCGCTCCCGACGGCACTGGCGTTCCTCGGGGTGCTGATTCCCCTGATGTTCTCGGACATACGGACGATACGATGATGCTTGGCCAGGGCCCCGACATCGGCGAGATGGTTCTCCACCACACGGCAGACGCCTGGACGATCGACCTGTACCCGTTCGGCGCAATCCACCTGCCGCGCTGGGCCGATGTCCATCTGGGCGCGCTCACGCTCAACCTCTCCCCCACCAAGCACGTGGTGTACCTGGCGCTGTCGGCGCTGCTCGTCTTCCTGACGATGTGGCTCACCGGGCGCTCGCTGCGGCGCCAGCGAGCCGGCCAGCACGCGCCGAAGGGGTTTGCCGCGGCGATGGAAGGGATGGTCCTCTTCGTCCGGGACGACATCGCCATCGCCAACATCGGCAAGGACGGCGCGAAGTTCGCCCCGCTGATCATGGCGCTCTTCTTCTTCATTCTCTACGCCAATCTGCTCGGTCTCATGCCCTACGGCGCTTCGCCCACCGGCAACCTGGCGGTCACGGCGGCGCTGGCCCTCCTCGTGTTCGTGACGGTGGAAGTCGGCGGGATGATGAAGCTGGGCACCAAGGGGTACCTGGGGACGATTTTCCCGCACGTGCCCGGGATGCACGGGCCCGGCGCGGTGGCCTTTTCCCTGTTCATGGCGCCGGTCGAAATCCTCGGCAAGCTGGTCAAGCCCTTCGCCCTGGCCGTCCGACTCTTCGGCAACATGACGGCGGGGCACTTCGTGATTCTCTCGCTGTTCGGCATCATCTTCCTCTTCGGCGACATCCAGGGGTGGAACTGGGCCATCGGCGGCCTCACCGCCGTGCTGGTGGTGGGGGTGATGATGCTGGAACTGATCGTGGCGTTCCTGCAGGCGTACGTCTTCGCGCTGCTGTCCGCCGTGTTCATCGGCATGATGCAGGTCGAGCACTAGCAGGCGCAGGGCCCCGACGGCGCGCGCTGCCGCCGCCGGGTTGACAGGTAGTCCGCCGAATGGCGGATGATGCGCCCGCTGGCCCCCTTGGGGAGCCGATGGCGGGCCGCCGTGAAGGGCCGCGCTGGAGACGCGGCTTCCGACCGGGTGGCGCAACAACCAGACATCTCCACACTTGAACAGGACTGACCACATGTTTCTCCTCAATCTCGTGCAGGACATGGCCCCGACCGGCGCGGACATGGTCGAAGCCGCCAAGAACTCCTACGCCCTCCTCGGCGCCGCCCTCGGCATCGGCCTCGCCATCATCGGCGCGGGCATCGGCCTCGGCCGCATCGGTGGCCAGGCCGCCGAAGCGATCGCCCGGCAGCCCGAAGCGGCCGGCGAAATCCGTGGCGCCGCGCTGCTGATCGCCGTGCTCCTCGAAGGCGCCACGATCATCGCGCTGGTGTTCGCCCTGCTCTTCAAGCTCATCTAAGGCGGGACTATGTATCTCGCGTTGCTCGCCTCCTCGGAGGGCGCGGCCGGAGCCCCGATGTCACCCTTCGACGTGAACTTCGGGCTCTTCTTCTGGACCTGGATCGTGTTCGGCATGCTCTTCTTCCTCCTGAAGAAGTATGCCTGGCCCGCCATCCTCACGGTGACCGAGCAGCGCGAGGAGACGATCCGTCGTCACCTGGCGGAGGCGGAGCAGGCGCACGAGAAGGCCACGGCGTTGCTCGCCGAGCAGCAGAAGCTGCTCGGCGAGTCGCGGACGCAGGCGCAGTCCATCCTGGCGGAGGCGAAGACGGCCTCCGAGCGGGAGCGGGCGGCGGCGGTGCTGAAGACCCGCGACGAGCAGGACCAGCTTCTGGCCCGTGCCCGCCGCGAAATTGCGGCGGAAGGGGAGAAGGCCCGGCAGGAACTCCGCCGCGAGGCGGTGGACCTCTCGCTGGCCGCGGCATCCAAGCTCATCGGTGAGCGGCTCGGCGCCGACGCCGACAAGAAGATCGTCATGGATTTCCTGAGCACGCTGGAGTCGACGCATTGAGGCACGAAGCGATCGCCCGGAACTACGCCGAGGCGCTGTTCGAGCTCGGTGAGCAGCAGGGGGAGAGCGAGCGGTACGGCACGCTCCTCGGGGCGCTCGCGGCCGCGGTGTCCGGGACGCCGCAGGTCCTGGCGGTGATGATGTCGCCCCGGGTGCCGAAGGCCGCCAAGGCCCAGTTGCTGGCTGACGCGCTCCCCGACGCGCCGAAGCCGTTCGTGCTCTTCCTGCAGGCGCTCGTCAAGCGGGGCCGGCAGGGGCTGCTCGACGAAATTGCCCAGGTCTATGGCGCGATGGTGGATGGCAAGCTCAATCGCGTGCGGGTGGGTGTCACGCTGGCGCACCCGGCCGATGGCGCGCTGCAGAAGGAGATCGTCGCGGGCCTCACCGCGGCGCTCGGCAAGGAAGCGCTGGTCGGCTTCGCCGCCGATCCGGCCATTCTGGGCGGGTCGGTGGTGCGCGTGGGCGACCGGGTGCACGACGGCTCGCTGCGCCGCAAGCTCATCATGCTCCGGCGGCAGCTGCTCAACCGCTAGCGCGCCGCGGTACGAAGTCGAGACGGGTCCAGCCGAGAGGGTGGGCCCGTTTTGGTTTCGCGAATCCCCGGGGCGGGCGTCGAGGCATGCCCGGGCGTCGAGGCTTGGCCGGGCGTCGAGCCAGGGGCGGGCATACGCCCGCCCCTAGTACCGCGAAGGCGCGATTTGTTGGCGTCACGCAGATGATTGCTCGTACAAATGGATGATGTGGGGTCGCTCTGGGTCGACTAGGATGTTGGTCGGAGGCGCCGTGCCGAGATCCATCGTGCGAGTTGGGGTTCATCTGGTCTGGGCGACCAAGAACCGGGAGTTGTGCCTGGAGCCAGCGCTGCGGCGCCAGGTGATCCTTGTTCTTGCTGATATTGCGAAGCGGCAGCAATGCCGTCCAATCGAGATCAATGGATGGCTGGACCACATCCATTTCTACGCGAGGATGTCCCCCGATCTCGCCCTTTCCCGACTGGTGGCATCCCTCAAGGCCAACTCGAGCCGCTGGATCCGGATGAATATCCCGAGCCTGCCCGATTTTCAGTGGCAGCGCGGATTCTGGGCCTACAGCGTCGATCCCCGCGACGACGCGAACCTTCGCTCCTACATCCGGTCCCAAGAGGAGATCCATGCGCAACGAGCCCTGCTGCCGGCATGCAGGATGATTGTGTCGGCACCCTGACCGCGCTTGACTCATCGGCATTGCGGCTTCGCTTTGGATGGGGTGGGCATATGCCCACCCCATTTTGCGATGGGGGCATTTGCCCACCCCATCCAGTGATGCATGCCTCCCACCCCATCGGCTGAAGCATGCCTCCCACCCCATCGGCTGAAGCATGCCTCCCACCTCATCGCTTCATGCAAGCCTCCCCCCCACGGTTTCCGCATCCCCAAGCCGTGACTAGGTTTGGGAAGCTCCTTCGGCCTTCGATCCCATCCCGGAATTCGTCATGCTCCTCACGCTCCTGACGCTCGCCACCATCCAGCAAGCCACCCCAGGCGCGGGTCCTACGCCGTACTGGCAGCAATTCGTGGCCTACGAGATCGATGCCTCCCTGGACGAGCCGAGCGGCGTGTTGTCGGGGCGCCAGCGCCTGGTCTACCGCAACAATTCCCCGGATACGCTCCGCCAGATCAGCTTCCATCTCTACCTCAACGCCTTCCGCCCCGGCAGCCGGTGGTCGGACGCCGACTCGCTCGAGAACAACCGCCGGTTCAACGACCTCAAGGATCCGGATTTCGGATTCAATCACGTCCGCAACGTGCGGTTGATGGGGTACATCGTCGAGCCGATCTATCCCTTTGCCCCCGACAGCACCGTCGTCCGGTTCCTGCTGCCGAAGCCGCTGGCGCCCGGTGATTCACTGGTCGGAGAGATGGACTGGGATGCCCGGCCCTCGATTCCGCCGCGCAGACAGGGGCGCCGGGGTCGGGCCTTCGACTTCGCGCAGTGGTATCCTCGGGTGGTTACCTACGACCAGTTTGGCTGGGAAGAGCATCCGCTGTATCCCGCCGGCGAGTTCTACGGAGAATTCGGGACCTTCCTGGTGCGACTCGATGTCCCCGACGACCAGGTCGTCGGCGCCACCGGCGTGCCGGTCTGCGGCGACCCCGGGTGGGCGCGTGCCAGTCAGCAGCCGGGTCGGCGCATCGACTACGGGCGCGACTTTTACGGTGATCCTGTGAGCTTCAAGTGCATCAGCAAGGCGCCGGCCCCTGGCCGGAAGTCCATCACCTGGTACGCGGCCGACGTGCATCACTTCGCCATGTCCCTCAATCCCGAGTATCGCTACGAGGGGGGGCGGTGGGGCGGAGTGGCGGTCCACGTCCTCTACCAGCCAGGCGACGAGAAGAGCTGGGGTGGTGGCGTCGCGGTGCAGCGCACCGAAGAGGCACTCGCCTGGCTGAACCAGACTTTCGGCGTCTTTCCCTGGCCCCAGATTACCAACGTCCACCGGATCGAAGGGGGCGGCACCGAGTTCCCGATGATGATCATGGATGGTTCCGCCTCCCAGGGGCTCATCGTCCACGAGCTCGGCCACAACTATGTGATGGGGATTCTGGCGAACAACGAGTGGCGCGAGGGGTGGCTCGACGAGGGGTTCACCTCCTATCAGGAGGGACTCTACACCGAGGCGACCGGGGGAAGCGCCGGGGTCGCAGGCACCGAGCAGTTTCTCCTCGGGATGCAACTCGATGGGTACGCCGAACCGACCAGCATGATCAGCAACGACTACCGGGACTTCTTCACCTACAACGTCAGTATCTACTCCGGCGGCGAGCTCTTCCTCCGCCGCCTGCAGTACGTCCTCGGCGACTCGACCATGCAGGCGGTGGTCCGTCGCTACTACGACCAATGGAAGCTGAAGCACGTCAACGAAGACCGGTTCCGCGCCGTTGCCGAGGCGACTGCTCAGAAGGACCTGGGCGCCTTCTTCTCCCAGCAGTTGCACGGGGTGGAGCTCACGGATTACGCCGTCGGCCGCACCAGCCGCACGCAGGGCGCCGACGGCGGCTGGGTGACGCGTGTCGAGGTGCTTCGCAAGGCCCCGAGGCAGGTTCCGGTCGAGGTCCAGGTCACGGGAAAATCGGATACGGTTACGGTCCGCGCTGCCGGCGTCGCGGACCAGGAGTGGGTCGTGGTGCGGACCCGCAGTGAGCCGACAGGGGTCACCCTTGATCCGCGAGTCCAGACCGGCGACTGGAACTTCCTGAACAACCACAAGACGTTCGGGCTCTTGCCCAACGGCGGCCGGATCGAACCTTACCTCGACACCTATTTCTCGAAGCGGACCGCACGCGACCACATGACGCTCGGCATCGCCCCAGAGGTCTGGTACAACGATGCGGGCGGCGTCACGCTCGGCCTCCGCAGCCGGTCGGATTACCTGGGGCGGTACGACCAGAATGTCCTCTCGATCACCGGCGGCACCGGCTGGGGGGCGGACGATCCGGTCAGCCGGCTCGACGTCTTTGCCCGCGTCAAGAATCCCACGGCGCTTCGGTCGCCGAACGTGAGCCAGGTGTTCGACGGCTATTCCGTGGAGGGCCGGGCCGGCGCCACGGTGACGATCGAGAAGCAGCGGCGCGACCACCGGACCTTCGGACCCACCGTCACCAAGGGACTTTCACTTCGGTGGGTCACCACGACCGACATGGCCTTTCTCGATCCAGGCTACTACCAGGACGCCGGGACGGCGGAGGCCACGCTGTACGGCGGGCTCAGCAACCGGTCGGGCGCCTGGCAACTCGGCGTCAACGCCTCGGTCGGGGGCGGGGTGATGTACGACAACGAGGGCCCTGGCCTCAGCACCGACAGCCGGTACGACTCGCAGGGATACGTACGCGGATTTCTCGTCGCGACGGCCCGGCGCCCCCTCGACAAGAAGACGACGGTGGCGTTCCGCGGGTCTGCCGGCGCGGCGCTGGCCCAGGATCCGCTGGTCAAGCAGCGGCAGATGTACCTGGCCGGCGCGGATCCGTACGAACAGCTCTATAACCCCTTCCTCCGTTCCGAGGGCGCGCTCCTGGTGCGGCCGGGGGTCTACTACCAGGCGCCCGGCGGGGCCAACCTGCGCGGCTTCGATCCGCATACCAGCTCCCGGCAGGCCTATGGCCTGAATGCGCAGCTCGAGCGGACGCTCGTGACCCGTCGAGGCGCCAGGCTCTTCAGCACAGTCAGTGTCAGCCTCTGGGGCGACGCGGCGCTCGCGGACCCGCCGACCGGCACAGCGACCTACGGTGCGCTCCGCGGGTTCTACGACGCGGGGCTCGGGGTGAGTGCGTCGCATCGAATCGGGCAGACCGCGTTCGTGACGCGATTCGACGTGCCGCTCTTCGTGAGCCAGCCGATGCTGGCGCAGGATGCCGCATCGAGCGACGAGGTCGGGTTCCGGTGGCTCTTCAGTTTCGCGCCCGCCTTCTAGGGTAGGAGGGGCGGACCCGCTAGACTTCCTGCATGACGGGACCCTGGGATCGTCGCGAGGGCGACCGACGAGACTTCTTCCGCGGGCTGGTCGGCGACTGGATCGATGGCGTCGTCAAGAAGACCGAAGAGACGGTGGTCCAGAAGCGCTACCACCGACCGCCGGGCGCGCTGGCGGAGGTCGGGTTCCTGGGTGCCTGTACCCGCTGCGGTGAGTGCGGCGATGTCTGCCCCCCGCACGCCATCCAGTTTGCCGCGCCTGGCGCAGGGCTCGCCGCCGGGACGCCCTTCTTCGACCCGCGTCTGCAGCCGTGCATCGCGTGCCCCGACATGCCCTGTGCCCGCGCCTGTCCGACCGACGCGCTGTCGGTGCCCGTCGACGGGTGGGCCGGGGTGCGGATGGGCGTCCTGGAGCTGCTGCCGGAGCGCTGCATCACCTTTCAGGGCTCCGAGTGCGCGGTCTGCGCCAAGGCCTGTCCCATCGGGCCTGCGGCGCTCGCCATCGACGAGGCGGGGCACCCGGTGATACGCGCCGAGGGGTGCGTCGGCTGTGGAGTCTGCGTGCGGGCGTGCGTCACCGCGCCGTCTTCCTTCAAACTTCGACCGTTGGGGACCTGATGCCGGATGTTCCGTACCGGGTGGACAAGCCGTGGGGTTACGAGCTGATCTGGGCCCGCACCGAGCGCTACGTGGGCAAGGTGCTGCATGTGAAGGCCGGCCATGTGCTGAGCCTGCAGTACCACAACCGAAAGGATGAGACGATGCACGTCCTCTCCGGGGAGCTCATCCTGCGCACCCGCCCGGCCGACGTGCTGGAGGAGCGGGCCTTTCGCGCCGGCGACTCGGTCCACATTCCGGCCGGCCTGGTGCACCAGATCGAGGCGGTGGTGGACAGCGACGTGCTCGAGGCGTCCACCCCGGAACTCGACGACCTGGTCCGGCTTTCGGACCGGTACGGGCGGGGCAGCTGATGCAGGTCATCATTCCGCTGGCGGGCAAAGGCACGCGCCTCCGGCCGCACACCCATCTCGTACCCAAGCCGATGCTCAAGGTGGCGGGCCGCCCGGTCATGGACTGGGTCATGGACCGGATCGCTGGGCTCGGAGTGACGGAGTTGATCTTCATCACCGGCCACCTGAAGGAGGCGGTGGAGGCCTACTCGAAAGACCGCTACGGGCTCCCCTGCCGGTATATCGAACAGCAGGTGCAAGACGGCACGGCAGGCGCCATCAACCTCGCGCGGCCCTTCGTGACCGGTCCGGTGCTGATCATCTTCGTGGACACCGTCTTCGAGGCCGATCTGTCGCTCATCAACCGGAGCGATGCCGACGGGATCATCTGGGCCAAGGAGGTCGAGGACTACCAGCGCTTCGGCGTGGTCGTGACCGACGCCGACGGGTTCATGACCCGCATCGTGGAGAAGCCCTCGACTCCGATTTCGAAGCTGGCCAATATCGGCCTCTACTACATTCGCGACGTGGCCGCGCTCTGGGCCGGGATCGACGACGTGCTCGCGGCCCCGGCCAACAAAGGGGAGTACTACCTGACCGACGCCTTTCAGCGCATGATCGAGGGGGGGCGGCGCATCCTGGCCGCGGAGGTCGGCGGCTGGTACGACTGTGGAGCGCCCGGCACGCTGCTCGAGACCAACGGCATCCTGCTCGAGAAGGGCGCCGCGCGGCGTCGCGACTTCCCCGGCGTCGTCATCAGCGATCCCGTCTATATCGAGGACGGTGTGACCATCGAACGCAGCACGATCGGCCCCAATGTGTCGATCGAGGCGGGCACCCGCATCACGGACAGCACCATCCGGAACACGATTATTGGTCGCGACGCTGTCATCGCCACCTCGTCGCTCGACGGCGCCCTCCTCGGCAACCGGGTGAAGGTGACCGGCCTGCGGGGCAGCACCAGCCTCGGCGACGACTGTGAGCTCAACGCACGCTGACCTCCGCGCGGCGGGCGCTTGACGCGCCCGCCTCGATGCGAGAGACTACGACTATGGAATCCAAGGACCTGATTTACGACTGGAACGCCCGCGACGCCGCGTTTGACTACACGCGGGCGCCGGTGGTGCTCAACGACGAGACCCTTCGCGACGGACTCCAGAGCCCGTCGGTCATCGACCCGCCGATGGCGGTAAAGATTCGCCTCCTGCACCTGATGGCCGATCTGGGCGTCCGCTCGGCGGATATCGGCCTGCCCGGCGCCGGCCCCCGCGCGGTCGCGCAGGTCCGGGCCCTCGCCAGGGAGATCGTCGACCAGAAGCTTCCCATCGACATGAACTGCGCGGCCCGCACCGTCATCGCGGATGTCGAGCCGATCGTCCGGGTCTCCGAGGAGGTGGGCGTGCCGATCGAGGCGGCGACCTTCATCGGCAGTTCCGCCATCCGGCAGTACACCGAAGACTGGACCCTGGAGAAGATGGTCCGGGTGTCCGAAGAAGCGGTGACGTATGCCGTCAAGAACGGCCTGCCGGTCATGTACGTGACCGAGGATACCACCCGCGCTCGGCCCGAGACTCTCAAGGCGCTCTATGGCGTGGCGATTCGGTCCGGCGCCCGGCGGATCTGCCTGGCCGACACGGTGGGATTCTCCACGCCCGCCGGCGTGCGCGCGCTGATCAAGTTCGTGCAGGAGGAGATCGTCATCCCCTCCGGCGAAGCGGTCAAGATCGACTGGCACGGCCATCGCGACCGCGGCCTCGGCATCGCCAACTGCCTCGCCGCCATCGAGGCAGGGGTCGACCGGGTGCATGGCACCGCCCTCGGCATCGGCGAGCGGGTGGGCAACGCCGAGATGGACCTGCTCATCGTCAACCTCTATCTCCTCGGCCTCCACACCGGCGATCTCTCGAAGTTGAGCGAGTACTGCCGACTGGCCTCCGAGGCCACCGGCATCCCGGTGCCCGCGCAGTACCCGGTGGTCGGCACGGATGCCTTCCGCACCGCCACCGGTGTGCACGCCGCCGCCATCATCAAGGCGCGCAGGAAGGGCGACGAATGGCTGGCGGATCGGGTGTATTCCTCCGTGCCGGCCGGCGTATTCGGCTTCCGGCAGCGGATCGAGATCTCGCCGGTGTCGGGCCTCTCCAACGTCAAGTGCTGGCTCGAAGAGCACGGCTACGACCCCGAGGACACTCTCCTCTCTGACGCGCTCTTCGCGGCGGCTAAGGGCGCCGACCGCGTGCTCGACGACGCCGAATGCGAACGACTCATCGCGTTGGCCCGGGCGCGGAGCGTGGCCGATGCCATCCGTCACTGACCCGCTCACCCGCTCCTATCTCGACCTCCGGTGGAATTTTGACCCGGCCGCCGGCACCGCGGCCGGCGACGCCACCTCCGATGCCCGGCTCGGCACGTTCGATGATGTCAGCGTCCGCCGACACCTCGCCGCCTTCCGCGCCCTCGCGGGGGCGGTCGAGGAGATGGAAATTGCCGGACTGCAGGACGAAATTGACCGCACGGCGCTCCTCGACGACATTCGGGTCTCCACCTTCCGGTTCCAGCACGAACGCCCGCACGTCCACGATCCCGCCTTCTGGCTGTCCCACCTCTTCGGCGCCTACCACGGGCTGATCGATCGGGCCGATGACGACCCGGAACGGCGGGCAGCGGCGGCGCTCGCCCGGCTGCAGGCCACGCCGGAGTTCGTAACGACCGCGATCTCCACCCTGCGGAGCCCGCCACCCGTCATGCTCGGCACCGCGCTGACCATGCTCGAAGGCGGCGCCAGCCTGCCGGGCCTGCTGGCCGCCACCTTCGCGCGCCGGGTTCCCTCCGCGAGCGACGCCCTTGCCGCGGCGGCCCACGAGGCGGCGGCGGCGCTCGCGCACCTCAAGACCACCCTCCGCACCGAGTTGCAAGCGAACCCCGCCGAACTCTCCTTCGCCGTCGGCGAAGACGAATTCAACCGTCGCCTCCATCACGAGCACGCGCTGCGCGCCACGGCTCCCGAGCTCTGGCGCTACGGCCTCCGCTTGGTGGAAGACACGGGCGCGGAGATGCAGTCCGCGGCGCTGGCACTGAGCCCGGGCGAGCCGTGGGCCGAGACGGTACGCCGGCTGCGGGCTGAGGGAGTGGGCACGTCGCTCCTGGAGGCCTACGCAGACGAAGTCGGGCGGGCGCGGGGCTTCGTGGCGGCGTCCGGCATGGTCGCCATCCCCTCGGCGGAACTTCGCATCGAGCCCACGCCGGCCTATCTCCAGCATTTTCTCCCGGCCGTCTGGTGCGACCCCCCCAGTCCGGGAGAGCGGGCACGCGGCGGTCGGCTGCTCATCAGTGACGCCGCCGCCGCGCATTCCCGGCACGAAACCTGGGCGTGGGCCGCCGCGGAAGCCTGGCCCGGCCACTTCCTGCAACGGGAGGCCGCCGCGGCCCAGCCGTCGCTGGTGCGACAGTACCTGTGGACGCCGCTCACCGTGCGCGGGTGGGCGCTCTATTCGGAAGACCTGCTGGCGGCTGCCGGGTTCGCAAGCGGCCCCGAGGCACGGCTGATGGGAATCGCGCGGCGGCTTCGCGCGGCGGTCCGCGTCATCCTCGACGTCGGGCTGCACACCCGCGGCATGACGCCGACCGAAGGGGTCTCGTACGCGGTCGAGCACCTCGCGGTCGACCGCGAGGAGGCGATGGAGATGGTGCGGCGGGCCAGCGCGCGGCCGACCTACGCGCTCGCCGACGCGGTTGGGCGCCGGGAGATCATGAAACTCCGCGATACCTGGCGCGAACGGGTCGGGCCCGACGCGCCCATCCGCGCCTTTCACGACGCGCTCCTCGCCTACGGCGGGTTGCCGGTATCACTCATTCGCTGGGGCATGGGACTCGACGACTGACCCGAGGGAGGACCGCGCGTGAGAATCACCGTCCTGACGTACGTCGAGGCCAGCGAACGCTCCACCGAGTACGACGTGGTGGTGAACCAGGTGGCGCGGGCGCTCCGCCGCCAGGGACACCAGGTGGCGG
Organism: uncultured Gemmatimonadales bacterium; assembly: GCA_963705985.1. Taxonomy (GTDB): domain Bacteria; phylum Gemmatimonadota; class Gemmatimonadetes; order Gemmatimonadales; family GWC2-71-9; genus SPDF01. The sequence goes on from CAVPLK010000006.1 coordinate 45,377, forward strand.
TCCTCGGTGTGCACGCCGACGTGAAGCGGGTGATCGCGGGGCTCCAGCGCCGCCGACCCGACCTGGTTTTCAACCTGGTGGAGATGTTCGCCGAGAACATCTTCGGCGACATCGCGATGGAGGGGCTGCTCGACCTCCTCGGCCTCGAGTACACCGGCTGTGGCCCCGGCGAATCCTACCTCACGCAGGACAAGGCACTCTCCAAGAAGCTCCTCGCCTTTCACGGCATCCTGTATCCGCGGTTTGCCGTGTTCGCCCGCGACGCCGACTTCGAGACCGGCGGCAACTTGCGCATGCCGCTGTTCGTCAAGCCGCTGCGCACCGACGCCTCCATCGGCATCCATCGCAACTCCCTCGTGTCCGACATGAAGTCGCTGATGCGCCGGGTGGCCACCATCCACGAGGATCTGAACGATTCCGCCCTCGCGGAGGAGTACATCGAGGGGCGGGAGTTCTACGTCGGCGTGCTGGGCAACCACGATCCGATTGCGCTCCCCCCCATCGAGCTGGATTTTTCGGGGCTGCCGGAGGGGGTGCCGCACGTCCTCGACAGCAAGGCCAAGTGGGACGAGAACAGCGCGGCGTACAAGGGCACCAAGTCGGTGCTGGCGGACCTCCCCGACGAACTCCGCGCCAAGCTCCAGAAGGTCTCGGTCGACGCCTACCGGGCGCTGCGGGTGCGCGACTACGGCCGGGTGGACCTCCGCCTCACCGATACCGGCGACATCTATGTGCTGGAGGTCAACGCGAGCTGCTACCTGGCGCGCGACAGCGAGTTTGCCATGGCGGCTGGGGCGGCGGGCATTCCGTATCCCGCGCTGATCCAGCGGATCGTGGATCTGGCCACCGACCGCTACCGGCGCGGGGCCGGGCTCCGGACCCGCAATCAGGCGCTCAAGAAGCCGCCGACCAACGGAAAGAAGAGCGCGGACGGGGCGAAGAAGGCGGCGGACGAGGGAAAGAAGGGCGAGGAAGCGTCGAAGAAGGCGGCCGAGGACTAGCGGAGGTAGCCGCCCGAGTGGACGTAGTTCATCGCGAGCGACGTGACGAGGGTCGTCAGTGCCACGGTGACGGCCGGCTCCTGCGACTCATGGTAGGACAGGTCGAGGCTCTGCGCCCTGGCCGCCAGGTGGTCGACGAGGACCCGGGTGCGGTCGGGGAAGTGCCCGGTCCACCGGAAGACATTGCCGAGGAGGTCCGGCTCCAGGCGGCGCAGCAGCTGTGAGGCCGCCCGTGGCTGGAGTTGCGCCCCACGGTCAGGGAAGATGCTTTGCAGCATCATGTCGAGGTTGAGGCCGAGCCGCGATTCCTGCGGCAGCAGGTCGCGATAGAACTTGGCGAGGGAGTACTCAATCTCTCCGACATCCTCATCCAGCTCGTCGTCGACCACGATCGGCTCCCGCTCGAGCAGCGACGCGAGGGTGCGCTCGCAGTACTCGAGCTTGGCGAGCGCCTCGGGTTTCGCGGCGTATTCTTCCCGCCAGTCCAGCCCAGGGGTGATGCAGACGGCAAACGTCTCGGCCCAGTCCTCGTCGGGGTGCTTCTGGGCGTACCAGCCGGGCAGGTGCCGGACGTGCTTCCGGCTGAACGGGACCGGGCGATAGTCGTCCTCGTACGGCTCGCTCATCGACCCGAACAACTGTTCCCACTCCGGCTGGTCATAGAGCCGGTACGCGTAGTTCACCACATGACCCATCTCGTGGCGCAAGTACCGCAGAATCTCCTCCCGGTCGTGTCCCTCGACATGGCCGGCCCGTTCAGCATGCATCTCCTCGAGCTCCTCGTGGGCCAGGTAGAACGGGATGGCGATGGCCACCGTCTCGAACGGGACGCCCCATTCCGTGGAGAGGTAGAAGCGGGGAGCGACCCGACGCAGTCCCACGACCTCGAGTTCCCGGCGAAACTCGTCGACGACCGGCTCGAGCCGGGTCCCCTCGATGGTGAGGCCGAGGTCGCGGATGGGCATCGACCAGAGGGTCGATTCACGGAAGGTGGTTGGGGGTGACTGCGGGGCGGTCATCGGACAAAAATAGCCTCGCCCGGCAGGATGGGGAGGCCAGCATCGGTTCCGGCCAGTTCAGAGCGCCCTCCAACTATAGGCTAAGTTCGACAATGCCAACAGCTTACCGTGATGGTGACAGGGGCCGCTTCCCCGCTTCCCCGCTTCCCCGCCTACCCGCCACCGTCAAGGGCCTCTCCCTCGTCTCGCTCTTCAACGACTTCGCGAGCGAGATGGTCTACCCCCTCCTCCCTGCCTTCATCACCTCGCTTGGGGGTGGTCCTGCCATCCTGGGCGCGCTCGACGGCGCCTCCGACCTGACCTCCGCCGCCCTGAAGTGGGCGAGCGGGCGGTGGGCCGACCGTCCGGGCTGGCGGAAGCCGCTGATCCTGGTCGGATACGGGACCGCGCTCTTCATTCGCCCCTTCATTGCGCTTGCCGGTGCGGCCTCCACGGTGCTCGGATTCCGGATCATCGACCGGGTGGGGAAGGGACTGCGGACGCCCGCGCGCGATGCGATGATCGCCGACGCCACGCCGGCGCCGCTCCTCGGCCGGGCCTTCGGCTTCCACCGCGGCGCCGATCACTTCGGCGCCGTGATCGGGTCGGTGGCCGCCTGGGTGCTGCTCAGCCGCGGCATCCCGGTCCGGGAGGTGATCGCCTGGACCTGGCTCCCCGGACTCGTCGTGATGGTGATCCTGTTCCGGGTGCTGCGAGGCGCACCGTCGATCAAGGCGCACGATCCCATCGCCCCGCCGTCGGTCGACGCCACCGGGCGGGTCTTCTGGGGGCCGGTGCTGATGCTGGCGGCGCTGACCCTTTTTCGCGTTCCCGAGGCGTTGCTCCTCCTCCGACTGCAGGGGCTCGGTGTCCCCGTGGCCACGATCCCGCTGGTCTGGGCGGGGCTGCACATCGTCCGCAGCGCGGCGGCGTATCCCGGCGGGTGGATGAGCGACACGCTGGGAACTCGAGGGACGGTGGCGGTCGGCGGGCTGGTGTTTGCGGGGGTGATGTACCTGATGGGCGGGGGACTCACGGAGGCGGCCGGCGTCGCGTCATTCCTGGCGCTCGGCCTGGCCAGCGGGCTGCTCGAACCGGCGGAGCGGGCGCTCGTCGCGCAACTCGCGCCGGTGCGAACCGGCCGGGGCTTCGGTGCCTACCACGGCGTGACCGGGCTGGCCGCCCTTCCCGCCGGATTGATGTTTGGTCTGCTCTACCAGGGCGCCGGGGCCGGCGTGGCGCTCCGGACCTCGGCGGGATTGATGGCCGTCACGGCGCTGGCGTGGCTGGCCCTTCGGTCTCCCGGTCGCCGCCCTCCACGACCCCTCCCGACACGATAAACGCCATCACATCGCTGCTGTTCGCGGCGATCGGGGCCACCTGATCGCGCGGAAACAGCAGGACCTGCCCCGCGAAGTTGTAGGACTGGGGCAGGTACACCGCGACCAGGTCGGTGAGGCCGAGCGAATCGAGTGACTCCCGGGTGAGGAAACCGAGCGCGCGCGCGGAGCCCCCAGGCATGAGCTGTACCACCACCGGTCGGTCGAAGCGCTTCTTCTCGCCGACGAACGCGCCGAGGACTTCCTTCAGCGAATTGTAGAGGAACCGGACCAGCGGCACCCGCTCCATCGCCAGTTCGACCAGGCCGAAGATCGTATTCCAGAGATAGGTGGTGGCGAGCCAGCCGACGAGGGTGATGAGCGCGATGGTCGCGACGAATCCCGCCCCGTGCCAGGGGAGTCCGAGCCAGCCGTCCACCGCGCGGAAGATGCGCCAGCAGACGTACAGCGTCAGCGCGATCGGCGTGGAAAGCAGGAGCCCGTTCACGAAATAGCGTACCATGCGGTTCATCAGCAGCACCTTGTGGGGGAGTCGCCGTAGCGCGCGGCGAGGTATTCGGCATAGTACTCACGCGCAGTCGGCAATGTCTCGTCGGGATGGTGACGGCGCCGGTGATCGACATACGCCGCGTAGTCCGGCATGCCCGCCATGCGCCGAATCACCTGCAGCGTTCGCCGCAGGGAGGCGGCCACTTCACCCTGCATAACTGGTCGCCACATACGGAGCCTCCCGTGTGGTCGCGGGGCGGGTCCCCCGGAGGATTCCCACCCAGACCCGCGCCGACGAAATCACGACGAGCACCACCACGGCCATGAAGAGCGCCGCTACCGCGACGTTCAGCCGGTCGTTGAAGATCAGGCGGGCGCCCGTGGACGGATCGAGTGCTCCGCTGGCCATCTTGGCACTGATTGCCGCTGCGTGGGCGAGGAAACCGAGCCGGGGGTCGGCGGCGAAGATCTTCTGCCATCCCGCCGTCAGTGTCACCACCAGGAGCCAGGCCAGCGGCAGGAGGGTCACCCAGGCATAGCGGGCCTTCCCCGACCGGATCAGGATCGTGGTGCCCACGGCGAGCGCGATGGCGGCCAGCAGCTGGTTGCTGATGCCGAACAGCGGCCAGAGGGTGTTGATCCCTCCGAGTGGATCGTGCACACCCTGCAGGAGAAACCATCCCCAGCCGGCCACGACCGCACCCGAAGCGAGTACGGTGCTCGGGTACCACGAGGTGCGCCCCATCGGCTCCCAGAGGTGGCCCGCCAGCTCCTGGAACATGAATCGGCCGACGCGGGTGCCGGTGTCCACGGTGGTGAGAATGAAGAGCGCCTCGAACATGATGGCGAAATGATACCAGAGCGCCGTCAGGTGAGCGCCGAACACACCGGCAAAGATCTGCGCCATGCCGACCGCGAGCGAAGGCGCGCCGCCGGTGCGTGCGAGGAGCGTGGATTCGCCCACCGAGGCGGCCAGCGCCTCCATCTGTCCGGGCGCGATCTCGAACCCCCACCCCCGGATGGTCTCCGCCGCCGCGTCCATCGATCCGCCCAGGGTGGCGAGCGGCGCGTTGATGGCAAAGTATACCCCGGGATCGAGCACCGCCGCGGCGCAGAGTGCCATCACCGCCACGAAGGACTCCATCAGCATGCCGCCGTAGCCGATGAGCGGTGCGTCGCCTTCCCGGCGGAGCATCTTGGGCGTGGTGCCGCTGGCCACCAGGGCGTGGAATCCGCTGATGGCGCCGCAGGCGATGGTGATGAATGCGAAGGGAAAGAGCTTCCCGGCAAAGACCGGCCCCGTGCCATCGATGAACTGGGTGAGCGCGGGGAGCTTGATCGGTGGGAGGACGAGGAGAATGCCGATGGCGAGCAGGACGATGGTGCCGACCTTCATGAAGGTCGAGAGGTAGTCCCGCGGGCAGAGCAGCATCCAGACCGGCAGCACGCTCGCCACGAACCCGTAGCCGATGATCAGCCAGGCGATGGTGGTGCCGTTCATCGTGAAGAACGGCGCGAGGGTGGCGCTCTCCGCCACCAGTCGCCCGCCGATCAGGGAGGCCATCAGCAGCACGATCCCGACCGTCGTGGCCTCCAGCGTCCGGCCGGGGCGCCACACCTTCATCCAGAACCCCATCAGCAGGGCGATGGGCACCGTACAGGCAATGGTGAACAGCCCCCAGGGACTGTCGCGCAAGGCGTTGACCACCACCAGCGCCAGCACCGCCAGCAGGATGATCATGATGGCGAGGATGGCGATCATCGCCGCCACGCCGGTGACAGGGCCGATCTCCTCCTTGGCCATCTGCCCGAGTGACTTCCCGTCCCGCCGCAGGGAGGCGAAGAGGATGACGAAGTCCTGGACCGCGCCTCCCAGCACGACGCCGAAGACGATCCAGAGCATCCCGGGGAGGTACCCGAACTGGGCGGCGAGCACCGGCCCGACCAGCGGGCCCGCCCCGGCGATGGCCGCGAAGTGATGCCCGAAGAGGACGCCCCGCGTCGTCGGCACGAAGTCCCGGCCGTTGCTCAACCGCTCGGCGGGAGTGGCGCGGCTCGGGTCGATCTGGAGGACGCGGGCCGCGAGGAACCGCGCGTAGAAGCGGTAGGCGACCAGGTAGGTGCCGACTGCCGCGAGCACCAGCCAGGCGGCGTTGATCGTCTCGCCGCGATGCAGCGCGAGGACCCCCCACGAGACCGCGCCGACGACGGACACGAGAATCCAGCCAATGGTTTGCATGCGAACAAGATGCGTGCGATGCTGCGTGACGGGAAGCATCGTCCTGCCCCGGTGCCCCGCCTTCTTGCCCTCTCCCCGTCCGCGCCGTACCTTCGACGGTCTATGCCGACCCCACCATCCGAGTACAAGGGCAGCCACTGGCAAGCCGCCACCGGACACCGCAGCAGCGGCGCGGTGCTGGAGCGGCCGTCACCCCAGCCGGTGGCGGACACCGGCTTCCGGGGGAAGGTGGCGGTCGTCACCGGCGGCGCCACCGGGCTGGGCCGCGCGATTGCGCTCGAGTTCGGCCGGCAGGGGTGCCACGTCGCGTTCTGTTTCGTGGACCTCCCGGGCCGGGACGTCACCGAGCAGGCGCTGCTCACCGAGACGGCACTCCGGGCGATGGGCGTCGAGGTCCATGCTGCCAAGTGCGATGTGCGGGATGCGAAGGCGGTCGAACGCTTCATGGCCGAGGTTCGGAGAGAACTTGGCGGACTGCACATCCTGGTCAACAACGCCGGGATCGCCATGGATGGCGCGCTCTGGCGGATGACGGACAAGGCGTGGAAGGATGTGCTGGAGACCAACATCACCGGCACCTTCCAGTGTATTCGCGCCGTGTCGCCGGGTTTCAGGGAACAGCAGTACGGCAAGATCGTGAACGTCAGCGCGCACCAGGCCGAGCGGCCGGGGTTCGGGGTGGCGAACTACGCGGCGAGCAAGGCAGGGGTCATCGGATTGACCCGCGCCGCGGCGGTGGAACTCGGTCCCTCCAACGTCAACGTGAATGCCGTCGCCCCGGGCTTCATTCGCACCGAACGCATGGGGATGCTGCCCGACGACGTGATCGACCGGGCCCGGAAGCACTCGGTACTGGGCCGGGTCGCCGAGCCGGCCGATGTCGCCAAGGTGATTTCCTTTCTCTGCTCTGACGACGCCCGCCACGTGACCGGCCAGGTCCTGGTCGTCGACGGGGGCCTTTCGCTCGAATAGGCCGCCCTCGCCCCGCCTCTCCCATCCCATTAGATTTCCACGGCTTACAGCCCTCCGTACAGGATCGCATTGGAGGGTATATCACGTTGTCCACTAGCGACTTACCAAAGGGCATGCGCTCCACGGTGGAGCGGCGTTTGCCCGGATAAGGGAGTCCCCGTGCATCGCATATCCCGCCTGCTGGTTCTGGTTGGTCTGGCCGCCTGCGCCGGTGGCAGCAAGGCGCCGGTTGGCCCCGACCCAGTCGAGGCGCAGGACGCGCAACCCCCCAAGTCGAACACGCCCGTGAAGATGCCTCCCGCGATCCCGATGAACACCCTCGGTATCGCAGGGCAGGTGGTCGGTGTGCTTCCCTCCACGCTGGTCGTGGCCCGGGATTCCCTGGCCGGCAAGCCACCCTTCGCCGACCGTGCCAGCAGCAACCAGTGGGCCGATTCCCTCCTCGGCGAGTTGATGATGTTGCGGGCGCCCGACGTGAAGTGGAAACTCCCCGCGCAGATGCGGGCAGTCGCCCGCAGTGCGCCGGGGATGGCCGCCGACCCGGACTACCTGGGCCAGGCTGCGCTGCGGGACCCGCAAATCACCAAGGTCCCCAATCCGATGATTTCCAACATCCGAAACCTCATGGCCATCGCGGGGGGGCGGTACGCCTTCGCCGCGGCGTCGCTCTCGTTTCAGCATGACAGCCTGGGGGCCGTCGAGGCGCGCGGCAATTTCATCGGCATCGACACCCGGATGGGCGACGTCATCTTCCGGAGCTATATCACCGCCTCCGGGCCGACCCCGGCCGCCGCGATGGACTCGATGCTGACGGTCCTCTTTCCCACGATCACCGTCGACCCATGAGCCACGCCGTCACGTTGATTCCGGGAGACGGCATCGGTCCCGAGATCACCGCCGCCGCCCGAAAGGTGCTCGAGGCGACCGGCGTCCAGTTCGACTGGGACGAGCAGGTCGCCGGTCTGGCGGCGGTGGATCGCCACGGCGATCCCCTCCCCGACGAGACGGTCGAGAGTCTGCGGCGCACCAGGCTCGCGCTCAAGGGCCCCTTGACCACGCCGGTCGGCACCGGATTCCGTTCCGTCAACGTGGCGCTCCGGAAGGAATTCGAGCTCTTCGCCAACGTGCGCCCGACCCGGAGCCTCGCCGGCGTCGGGAAGTTCCAGAACGTGGACCTGGTGCTGGTGCGGGAGAACGTCGAGGGGTTGTACGTGGGGGTGGAGCACTTTGTCCGGGTGGGCGACGACCCCCGGGCCGTGGCGGAGTCGATGGCCATCGTGACCCGCCACGGCTGTGAGCGGATCATCCGCTACGCCTTCGAGTACGCGGTCCGCAAGGGACGGAAGAAGGTCACCGTCATCCACAAGGCCAACATCCTCAAGATGGTGAGCGGGCTCTTCCTCGAGGTCGGCCGGCAGGTGGCGGCGGAGTTCGAGGGCCGGGTCGCCTTCAACGACCTCATCATCGACAACGCCGCGATGCAGATGGTGCTCCGCCCCGAGCAGTTCGACGTGATGGTCACCACCAACATGTTCGGCGACATCCTGAGCGACCTGGCCGCCGGGCTGATCGGCGGACTCGGCCTGGCGCCGGGGGGCAACATCGGGGCGCACGCCGCGGTGTTCGAGGCGGTGCACGGCAGCGCGCCGGACATTGCCGGCAAGGGCGTCGCCAACCCCTCCGCCCTCATCCTCGCGGGCGCGATGATGCTCGATCATCTCGGCGAGGTCGGGGCAGGCGACTCGGGTCCGGGCCGCGGTGGCCCGGGTCATCGAGCAGGACACGGTGCGGACCCGCGATCTCGGCGGGACCGCCTCCACCACGGAGTTCGGCGATGCAGTTGTCCGGCGGATCGCCTGACGTTCCCTGCCTCACCTGCGGCAAGCGGATCTTCGGGCTCAAGTGGGGCACCGACTGTCCCGACTGTCACGCCGTCCGTGAATCGCGGGCCAACCGGATCGCCGGACGGGTGGCGCTGGTGGCCACTGCGCTCATGGCGGCCTACGTCTGGTTCCGCGTGCCGGTCGAACCGGCGCTCGGCCGCATCTACGGCGCCATCGGCGTCGCGGCCACCTACATCCTGGTGCGTCGCATCGTGAGCCGCATTGCCATGGAGTACCTCCCCCGATGAAGACAACGCTCCGAACGCTCGCGGCAACGGCGCTGTTCCTCGCCGCTCGTGCACCCGCTGTCCGCCCAGACCGGGCTGACCATCTACAACTCCGGCCGCGTGCTGGTCCGGCGCACCCTGCCGGTCGCCGTGCCGAAGGGCGCCTCGGAGCAGCGGGTGAACCTCGGCACCCTCGACCCCGCGACGATCTTCCCGCTCGACCCGGCGGTGAGCCTGCTCGGCCGCGACCTACGATGGCGGCACCGACCAGGCGAGCACGCTGCGGCGCGTCCGTGGGACGGGAGCTGGCCTTCCAGCGGGGGACCCGGGCAGAGGACACCGTGCGCGCCACGCTCCTGGCCGTCGACCCGGAGCGCTTCCGGTACGCCGATGGGACCATCGGTTTCCAGGCGCCTGGCATGCCGCGCTTCCCGGCGGATGTCGTCATCGTCGAGCCGACGGTGAAGCTCTCGCTCAACAGCACCAGATGCGCTTGCTATCGCTCGGGCTGGCGTACTTCACGACAGGGGCACGCTGGGAGGCGAGCTACCAGGTGATCCTCGGCGGGAAGGACGCCCGGGTGTCGGGCAACGCCGTGATCGCAGTCGAGCACACTCGACGTGGCGGACGCCGAGCTACAGCTGTTGGCGGGCGATGTCGGGTGTAGCGCTGCCGGACAGACCGCGGAGCCGTGGCTTTGCGAGCCAGATGTCGTGAGCCATGGCAGGCGAGGGCTCGTCCGATGAGGAGAGCGTCGGCGAGGCCCACCTCTATACGCGTGCCCGGCCGAGTAACGCTCCGCCCCGGGCAGACCTCGCTGGTGGCGCTCTTCGAGCCGACGAGTGCGCCGGTCGCAAAGCGATTCGTGGTCGGTCCGGTCTCCCGTACTACGGTCGGTCTGCACGCAGTATGGCGACGAGCTGGATATACCGGTGTCGGTGACCTACGTCGTGACCCGCGCGCTCAAGACGCCGTTCGGGGACACGCCGGTGCCCGGCGGCACGGCGCGGATCTACCAGAAGGACGACAGGCGGGCGCCTCCAGGTGATCGGGGAATCCTCGATCGGGCACACCGCAGCCGGCCAGCCGATCGAACTTGACGCCGGCACCGCCTTCGACCTGACCGCGAAGCGCACCCAGACCACCTACGCAAGCACCCGCGACGCAGAGCCGGCACGTCGACTGCCACGGCCGACTACTCGCGTCACCGTCGCCAACGCGACCGACTCCTGCGCGTACCGTCGACGTGTACGAGGAGCGCGGCGGCGACTGGTCGGTGCTGCAGAGCTCGGTGCCGGCCGAGCGCGTCTCGAGCACTCGGGTCCGATTCAGGTGCGTCGTGCCCGCCAAGGGAGAGTCGACCATCACCTACCAGATCCGGGCCTCTTGGTGACCAGTTTCACGCTCGTCCACCTCTCCGACCTGCACTTCGGTCGGCCGGTGGAGCTGGCGCAGATCCGCGCGGTCGAGCGCCTGGTCCCGGACGCTCGCGCCCGACGCCGTCGTCGTGTCCGGCGACATCAGCCAGCGGGGCCGCCACGGCGAATACCAGCGCGGCCTCGCGCTTCCTCGAGGCGATCCAGGAGACGGCGCCGACGCTCCTGGTGCCCGGCAACCACGACGTCGAGTGGTGGAAGAGCCCCTTCGGGATGTTCGGCCGGCGGCGTGCTCTACCGGAAGTACCGGCCAGTATTTCGGCGAGCGAACTGACGCCGGTGCTGCGCCTCCCGGACTGGTGGTGGCCGGCGCCCTGTCGGCGCACGGACTCGCGGCCGGGTCCATGACATGGAACCAGCGCGACTTGACGGTGAAAGGCCACATCCCGAAGTCGGAGACCGATCGGCTCACCCGGCTCTTCGCCGCCGAACCGGCGGACGCCGCCAGGGTGGTGGTGCTGCACCACAACGTCCTTCGCGGCGACATCAGTCGAGCGGATGGGCCTGGCGCACTGGCCCAGCGCCCAGCGCCGCCTCGATGCCACCGGCGCGGACGTGGTGCTCTGCGGGCACGATCACCAGGAGGGAGCCGGGCAGCTTGCCGCGGGGCACCATCGTCAGCACCGGCGATCCACGCTGAGCGACCGGACCCGTGGCAAGCGTCCCTCGGTGTTCAACGTGGTGCGCATCGATCGGGAGGCGGTGGAGGTCGAGTTCTGGCGCTGGGACGGCGCGGCAGTGACTTCCGCGCGTCGGACAGTCACACCTTTGCTCGTGCTGGGGAGCGCCATGGGGTTCTGGGGGCAGGCCGCGTCGCCTGAGACCGCCGAGGCGGTGCTCCGCCGTCGGCTGGATGCCCTGGGGATGCAGCCCTTTCGGGGGTTCGCCACGCACACCAATCGGACGGTGCTGCTGAGCGTCACCGCGCAGGGTGTGCTCCGGGTGCACCGTGGCTATGCCTGGGCGCCGGACCGCGTGCTCTCGGCCATCGTGAAGTACGTCCGGCCGGGGACGCGGCGCGCCACGCGCCGGAGCGCCGAGCGCGAGTTCCTGACCTTCCCGGTGGAGGTCCACGCGCCCCCGGTCCGCCCGAACCGCCGTGGCGTCGAGCGCCCTCGCGCCGGGGATGAGGCGATCCAGGCGCGGCTGACGGAGATGCACCGCCGGCTGAACCTGCAGCACTTCGACGGTGCGTTGCCGGCGATCCACTTCCGGCTCTCGAGCCGGATGCGCACCCGGCTCGGCGAATTGGCCGTGGACGCCCGGAGCGGACGACCGCTCGAGATCGCCCTCAGCCGGGCCCACCTGAAGCACGGCTGGGCCGAGGTGGAACGGACGGTCTTGCACGAGATGGTGCATCAGTGGCAGGCCGAGTCGGCCCTGCCGGTCGACCATGGAACGGAGTTTCGCCGCAGGGCGCGTGCGGTGGGCATCGAGCCCAGCGCGCGGCGCCACCTGGGCCACGGGGGCCCACGGCATACGATAGACTGACCCTCACCAGGACCAACAGAGGCTTGCACCGATGGCAAACGCATTCGCAGGACTGGACTTCTATGACATGGACAGCCTTCTCTCCGAGGAGGAGCGGGCCGTGCGGGACACGGTGCGCGCCTGGGTGTCCGAACATCTCATGCCCGTCATCGGCGACGCCTATATCGAAGGCACGTTCCCGAAGCAGCTGATTCCCGGCATGGCGGAACTGGGCTTCTTTGGTGCGAACCTCCCCGAGGAGTACGGCTGCGCCGGTCTGAACAACGTGTCCTACGGCCTCATCATGCAGGAGCTGGAGCGGGGCGACAGCGGCATCCGCTCCTTCGCGTCGGTGCAGGGGGCCCTGGTCATGTACCCGATCTACGCCTTCGGCTCCGAGGAGCAGAAGAAGCACTGGCTGCCGCGTCTCGCCTCCGGCGAGGAGATCGGCTGCTTCGGCCTGACCGAACCCGATTACGGCTCCAACCCCGGTGGCATGATCACCACCGCGAAGGAGACGAAGGACGGATGGCTGCTCAACGGCGCCAAGATGTGGATTACCAACGGCTCCCAGGCGACGGTGTCCATCATCTGGGCCAAGACCGGCGCCATCGACGACACCAAGTCCATCCGCGGCTTCATCGTGCCCGCCAGCACCAAGGGCTACACCGCCAAGGACCAGAAGGGGAAGCTCTCGCTCCGCGCGAGCGACACCAGTGAAATCGTGCTGCAGGACTGCCTGGTGCCCAAGGATGCCATCCTGCCCAAGTCGGGCGGCATCAAGAGCCCCCTGATGTGCCTGACCCAGGCGCGTTACGGCATCGCGTGGGGCGGCATCGGCGCCGCGATGGCCTGCTACGACGAGGCGCTGAGCTACTCCAAGGAACGCATCATGTTCGGCAAGCCGATCGGGCAGACGCAGCTGCAGCAATCCCGCCTGGCGGAGATGCTCACCGAGATCACCAAGGCGCAGTTGCTGACGCTGCAGCTCGGCCGCCTCAAGGATCGCGGCACCATGACCCCCGACCAGGTCTCCCTCGCCAAGCGCAATAACATCAACATGGCCTGCGAGGCCGCGCGCGAGGCGCGCCGCCTCCTCGGCGCCAACGGCATCCTGGCGGAATACCACTCGATGCGGCACATGGCCAACCTCGAGTCGGTCTACACCTACGAGGGGACGCACGACATGCATACCCTCATCCTCGGACAGGCCGTGACCGGCCTGCCAGCGTTCTAGCAGCGACTTCGTACGCAGGGAGTTGACGTGAAAATCGCCGTGTGTATCAAGCGGGTGCCGGACATGGACCTGCGCTTTGCCATCGGAGCCGATGCCAAGGCGCTCGATCCCGCCGGCCTCAAGTTCGACATTGCCGACTTCGACGGGTATGCGGTCGAGGCGGGTCTGCGCCTGGTGGAAGCCCACGGCTCGGGCGAAGTCGTGGTGGTGTCGGTCGGCCCCACCGCCGTGCAGGAGACGCTCCGCAAGGCCCTCGGCATGGGCGCCCACCGGGCCATCCAACTCGACGCCGCGGAGGTGCCGTTTGACGGCATGGCGATCGCCGCCGCCCTGACCGCCGAACTCAAGGAGGGCGGCTACGATTTGGTGCTCTTCGGCCGGATGGCCACCGACAGCGCCAACCAGACGGTCGGGCCGATGACGGCACACCTGATGGGCCTGCCCTGTGTCACGGCCATTTCGAAGCTTGAGATCGCCGAGGGTCGTGGGACCGCGGAGCGCCAGCTGGAGGGCGCCGTGGAGACGGTGGCGTTTCCGCTCCCGGCGGTCGTGACCATCGATGAAGGGCTCGGACGGCCGCGGCTCCCCTCGCTCAAGGGGATCATGGCGGCCAAGAAGAAACCGCTCGACGTCCGGCCGGCCCAGCTCGGAGCGGCCAAGCTGACGGTCGACGTCATCGCCCTCCCACCGGACCGGCCACCGGGACGCATCATCGGCGAGGGCGCGGACGCGGTACCGGAACTCATCCGGCTTCTCCAGACCGAAGCGAAGGTGCTCTGATGGCCACCATGTTCGCATTCGCGGAAGCCCGGGGCGGCGCGCTCCGGAAGGTCGCGCTTGAAGCGGTCAGCGCCGCCCGGCAGGCGGCCGATGCCACCGGCGGCGGCGAGGTACATGCGCTCCTGATGGGCGCGCCCGGGATCGGCGCCAAGGCGGAGGCGCTGGGCCGCGCCGGCGCCGACGTGGTGATCGTGGTGGAACACGACGGGCTGGCACGCTACAGCCCCGAGGTCTTTGCCGCGACCGCGGCCGGCCGGCTTGGTGCCGGCGGCTACCGCGGGGCGTTCTTCGCCGCCTCCGCTGAGGGGCGCGACCTCGCCCCGCGCGTCGCGGCGGCCCTGGCCGTCAGCATGGCGTCGGACCTGACCGGGTTCGCCTTCGAGGGCGACGCCCTCGTGGGTCAGCACCCGACGCACATCGGGAAGATCGTCACCACGGTGCGACTGACCAGCACGCCGGCCGTCATCACCCTGCGGCCCGGTGCGGTCCTCGCGACGGATGCCGATCGGACCGCGCGCGTCGAGCAGGCCGAGCCCGCGCTTGACCCGGCGCAGGCACGGGTTGTCGTCACGGCCCTGGGCGGGAGCGGCGATACGCAACTCGATCTCGCCGACGCGCCGGTGGTCGTGGCCGGCGGGCGGGGGCTGCGCGAGGCCGCCAATTTCGCATTGGTCGAGGAACTCGCGGCGGCCTTCGGCAATGCAGCGGTCGGCGCCACGCGGGCGGTGACCGACGACGGGTGGCGGGATCCGTCCACGCAAATCGGCCAGACCGGGCGGATCGTCAGCCCGGATCTTTATGTGGCGGTGGGTATTTCCGGCGCCATCCAGCACCTGGCCGGCATGCGCACTTCCAAGACGATCGTGGCGATCAACAAGGACAAGGACGCGCCGATCTTCAAGCTGGCCGACTACGGTATCGTCGGGGACCTGTTCGAGGTGGTTCCCGTGCTCACCGAATCGGTCCGCAAGGCGCGCGCTGGCGGCTAGTCAGCGGCGCGCCGTTGTCCGGTCTATTGCCAATTCGATCCTGCGTTTCGGAACCCAAGGAGCCCCCGCCGTGTCCTCCATCCTGCCCAGCCGCCATCAGCGAGCGCTGCCGGTCGAGAAACTCATTCTCGACGAGCCGCCAGGCGCGGAAGCCATCGAAATGGATGTGCTGTTCGTGGGGGCAGGGCCCGCGGGCCTGGCCGGCGCCATCGAACTGGCGAAGCTGGCCAAGGCGGATCAGGAGGCAGGTGGCGGGGTGGGTGAGCTGAATATCGGCGTGCTGGAGAAGGCGTCGGGGCTCGGCGAACACAACCTCTCGGGGGCGGTGGTGAACCCGCGTGCGTTTCGGGAGCTCTTCCCCGACCTGACCGACGCCGACTTTCCGTTTCGGCAGCGGGTTGACGCGGAGGCGGTCTACTTTCTGACCGAAGGAGCGTCCCGGCGCATCCCGACCCCGCCGACGATGCACAACACCGGCAACTACTCCGCCTCCATTTCAGAGATGGTGCGCTGGCTCGGTGCCAAGGCCGAGGAGCTGGGCGTCAACGTCTTCACCGGATTCCCGGTCGAGTCGCTGCTGGTCAGGGACAAGGTGGTGTGCGGGGTTCGGACCACGCCGAGCGGGCTCGACCGCGACGGCACCCCCGGCGGCGACTACGTGGAGCCCACCGATCTCACGGCGCGGGTCACGGTGCTGTCGGAGGGGACGCGGGGCACCCTGGCGCAGGCATGGTGCGAATGGCAGGGGGTCAGCTCTCCCAACCCCCAGATCTTCGCGCTGGGGGTCAAGGAAGTGTGGAAAGTGGCACGGCCCCTCGATCGGGTCATTCACACGATGGGCTGGCCACTACCCAGCGATGTGTTCGGTGGCAGCTGGTGCTATCCCCAGGGTCCCGACCAGGTCTCGATCGGCCTCGTCGCGGGGCTCGACTACGGCAATGCGAAGCTCGACGTGCACACCCTGCTGCAGCAGATGAAGCTCCACCCGCTCTTCCGCGAGATCCTCTCCGGTGGCGAGCTCGTCGAATGGGGCGCCAAGACCATTCCCGAAGGTGGCTTCTACGCGCTGCCCAGCCGCCGCGCCGGCGACGGACTCGTGATTGTGGGCGATGCCGCCGGGTACGTCGACGTGCCTTCCCTCAAGGGCGTCCACTACGCCATGCAGTCGGGGATCTACGCCGCGCGCGCCATCTTTGCCGCGCTCAAGCGGGGCGACACCTCTGCCGCGGTGCTCGCCGCCTCCGACCGGCTGGTCGACGGGAGCTTCATTCGTGACGATCTCTACAAGACCCGCAACATGCGGCTCGCCTTCAAGGACGGCTTCCTGATGGGCGCCGCGAAGGCCGGGTTGATGACCCTGACCGGCGGGCGGTTCCCAGGCGGCAGGATCCCGATGCACGCCGACGCCGACGCCCCGCGGACCGCGGGGGCGGAGACGACCCTCGTGCCCGATGGCGTCTTCACCTTCGGCAAGCTGGACGCGGTCTTCAAGTCGGGCAACGCGACCCGCGACACGATTCCCAGCCACCTGCTGGTGGGCCAGGACATCAGCGCCGAGGTGGCCGACTTCTACGTCCATGTGTGTCCCGCGGGGGTGTACGAGCGCCACGGCGACGAGCTCCGCGTCAATCCGCCCAACTGCATCGACTGCAAGGCGACCGATGTCCTGGGGCCGCGGTGGACCCCGCGCGAGGGCGGCAGTGGCCCACGCTACCGGGTGATGTAGCAGATGCCGACACGGAAGCGGGAGCTCATGGGGCTGGCGGCCAACGATTTCGCCCGCGAGTCAGCCGGTGAGCGGCTCTGGGCCGCGCCCGATCCGATGCTGATCGATGCCGGCGCGCACGGCGAGCTGCTCGTGGCCAAGGTCCGCATTGCCCTGGTCTCGCTGGTGTTGCTGATCCCGACCTACAACGTGATTGCGACCCCCTACCTCATCGAGGCCTGGGTCGGGCTGGTGTCGACGCTGACGGCGCTCATCTTCGCAGTCGTCGTGTGGGGGGTGGTGCGGCGGGGATTCTATCGGCCGTGGATCGGATTCCTGACCAGCGCGGTGGACGTGACGTTCGTGACGGCGACCCTGGTGGCCTTCCTGGCCATGGGCACGCCCCACGTCGCCGTGAACAGCCGCATCATGTACAGCGTCTACTTCTTCTCGATTGGCGCGTCCAGCCTCCGGTACGATACCCGTATCTGCATCGTGACCGGCGCGCTCGCGGTGGTGCAGTACCTCGCGGTCGTGTGCGTGGCCATGGCGATGTGGGACCTCAACGATCTGCGTTACGCCCCGTTCACCTATGGCATGGTCAGCTGGGGCGACCAGGTGGGGCGGCTCATTCTGCTCGCCACCGCCGGCGTCCTCGCCACCGCGATCGTTGACCGTTCCCGCCAGCTCCGGCACCTGTCCGCGCTCGACCGGCTGACCGGTCTGCTCAATCGCGGGTATTTCGAGACCCGGTACCAGGCCGAGGTGGCGCGCGCGCGCCGGCACGGGCATCCGCTGGCCGTCGCCCTGCTCGACCTGGACCGCTACAAGAACTTCAACGACCGCTACGGCCACTCCAGCGGCGACGTGGCGCTCCGGGTCCTCGCGGGCACCCTGTTCAAGGGGCTCCGTACGACGGATATCGTGGCGCGCTACGGCGGGGATGAGTTCGTGGTGCTGTTGCCCGAGACCGGCCCCAAGGCGGCCTACGAGAAGCTGGAGCAGCTGCGGCTGGCGGTGGCGCGGGCCGAGTTTACCATTCCGCGGCACGACCTTACCGCGCAGATCACGCTCAGCGCGGGGATCGCGTGCCTGCCGGACGACGGGACCGACCCGGTCGAGTTGCTGGAGGCGGCGGACCGGCGGCTCTTCGAGGCGAAGGACGGCGGCCGGAACCGGGTGGTGGGGCCGCAGGACTAGGCGAGCGCCGCCTCCTCCTCCCGGGCCACCCGTTGGCCTTCCTGGACGTCCACCCGCGCCAGCAACGCCCCACCCACCAGGAAGAAGGCGATGACCGAGAGCAGGGCCGCGCGACTGGATCCTGTCAGCAGGATCGCCAGGGAAAACATCGCCGGCCCCAGGATCCCCGCGAACTTCTCGAACACGGCGAAGAAGCCGAAAAACTCCCCCGACAGATGGCGTGGCACCATGCTGGCAAAGAGCGAGCGGCTGAGCGCCTGCACTCCTCCCTGCACCATCCCCACCAGCACCGCCAGCACGATGAAGTCCCGGTCGCTCCGCATGAAGTACCCCAGCAGGCTGATGCCGAGGTAGGTCGTCAGTCCGACGAAGATGGCCGGCCGTGTGCCCACCCGCTTGGCCAACCCCCCGAAGAGATAGGCGAACGGCACCCCGACGAATTGCACCAGCGCGATGGCGGCGATCATCGTGGTGCGGGTGATGCCGATCTCTTCCCCGTAAATGGCCGCCATCCGGATGATGGTGCCGACGCCGTCATTGTAGATCAGGAACGCCAGCAACAGGAGGAAGGCCTGCCGATACCCGCGCAACTTGCGGAAGGTATGCCCCAGCCGGCGAAACGAGGCGCGCACCGCGCCGAGGCGTGCCTCCTCGGCGTCGAGCGCCCGGCCCGGCGGCTCGGGCACGCGCCGGAAGAGCGGCAGGCTGAATCCGGCCCACCAGAGCGCCGTCAGGACGAACGTGATGCGGGTCGGCAGCGTCGCCTGGCTGGAGGTGAGCCCTTCACCTGCGGGCAGGCCGAACGCCGCCGGGGCCAGGATAATGGCGAGGCAGGCGACCAGGAACAGGCCGCCCCCCAGATAGCCGAGCGCATACCCCGCAGTCGAGATCCGGTCCATCTCGTCCGGGGCGGCCACGTGGGGAAGGAGGGAGTCGTAGAAGACGAAACTCCCGTTCACCCCGATGTTGGCCAGGATGAACAGCACGGCGGCAAACGCCCATTGTCCCTGCTGGATGAAGAACATCGCCGCGACGGCGGTGGCGCCGAAGATCAGGAACGCCGCGAGCAGTTTCTTCTTCGCGGCCGAATGGTCGGCGATCGCTCCGAGGATGGGCGAGAGCACCGCGATGATGGTGAGGCCGAGCGTGGTGGCCAGGCTGAAGCGGTACGTCGCCTCCACGGGAGGGAGGCCCGCGGCAGCCACGGCGCTGAAGAAGGTCGGGAAGATGGCGGTGACGATGACCACGTACATCGCCGAGTTCGCCCAGTCGTAGAGCATCCATGCCCGTACCGCAGGACGGTCGAGCGAGAGTTGGCCGGCGAGGCGGCCGAGCCAGGTGGTCACGGGGCTCCCCGCGGCCTGGCGAACCCGGCGGCAGTCAGTACGTTCACCGCCCGCGGCGAGAGGCGGGTGGCCCAGGCCAGAACTCTCGGCACCGACCCCGACATGCTGTGGCTTGCGTTCCGTGCGTACGCACGGAGTCCGGCGCGCGCCACCGCCGTCGGGGTCTGCATCGAGAACATCGCGGGCGGCTTGCGCATTCCGGCGACGTCGAAAAAGCCGGAATCCACCGGCCCGGGGCAGAGGCAGCAGCAGCGCACCCCGCTCCCCCGCAACTCGGCGTGCAACGCCTCGCTCCACGTCAGGAGGTACGCCTTGGTCGCAGCGTATACCGCCAGGCTGGGCATGCCCTGAAAGGCGGCGGCGCTGGACACGTTGAGAATCCCGCCGAGCCGCCGGGCCACCATGCCGGGCAGCAGGCGGAGTGCCAGTTCGGTGGTGGCGTGGACGTTCAGGTTGATGACCTGCAGTTGGCGCTCCACACTCGTACTTGCCGCACGGCCCTGCACGCCGGCGCCGGCATTGTTGAGGAGGTGGTCCACCTCGAGGCCGGACGCCTCGATCCGCCGGAGCAGCACCGCCACGCCATCCGGGTCGGCGAGATCCACGGGGATCGTGGTGACGGTGGCGCCGCGGTTGCGGGCCCGGACGGCCACGGCGTCCAGCCGCACCTCGTTGCGCCCCGTGAGGATCAACCGCGCGCCGGCCTGGGCCAGTTCGTCGGCAAAGGCCGCCCCGATGCCGCTCGATGCGCCGGTGATCAACACCGTGGTGCCGGAAAAGAGCGATCGCATTACCGGCCCTCCCCCGGCGCCGTTCGCGTTTTCTGAATCGAGATCATGATGGCCGCCCCGAGAATCGTGACGATGATCCCGAGGGAGAGGCCGATCGGGACATGTACCAATCCGTTCAGGAGCATCTTGACTCCGACAAAGACCAGAATGGTCGCGACGCCGGGCTTGAGGTACTCGAAGCGGTCCATCATGCCGGCCAGGACGAAGTACAGGGCGCGCAGGCCGAGCACCGCAAAGACGTTGGAGCTGTAGACGATGAACGGGTCGCGCGTGATGGCAAAGATGGCCGGGATGCTGTCGATCGCGAAGACCAGGTCCGACCACTCCACCATGAGGAGCACCAGCAGCAAGGGCGTGGCCATCCATCCCCGCAGGTTGCGCGTGAAGAACTTCTGGCCGTCGTACGCCTCGACCATGGGGATCACGCGCCGCGCCGCGCGGACCAGCGGATTCCGGTCCGGCTCGATCCGGTCGCCGGTCCCGCGGAACATCCGGATCCCGGTCAGGATCAGGATGCCGCCGAACAGGTAGATGATCCAGGTGAACTGGGCCAACAGCAGCGCGCCGAGGCTGATCATGACGCCGCGCAGCACCAGCGCGCCGAGGATTCCCCACTTGAGGATGCGCGGCTGCAGGTCCGCGGGGACCGCGAAATACTGGAAGATGAGGAGGAACACGAAGAGGTTGTCGACGCTGAGCGACAGCTCGATCACGTAGCCGGTGTAGTACTCCAGTGCCGGCTTGATCCCTTCCTGCATCCAGAGAAAGCCCCCGAAGAGCAGCGCGATCACCACCAGGCCACTGCTCCATCCGATCGCCTCGCGGAACGACAGCACGTGCGACCGGCGGTTGAGGACCCCGAGATCGAGGATCAGGAGGGCGGTGACCAGCGCTCCGAAACCGAACCAGACGGCGGGCGTGTGGACGTACACTCAGAACCCCGGCAGGGCCAGGTGGACGGGGTCGTGCAGGAGGATCGCGGGAACAACGTCGCCGACCGGGGTCTCGTGCCGCCCCTCGGCCACCACCAGCAACGCGTTGGCGCGCACCATCGACGTGAGGATGCCGGAGCCCTGCGGGCCGGTCAGGTGGGCCTCCAGACCGGTGGCGCTCTCGGTCACGATTCCCCGCAGGAAATGCTGCAGCGTCGGACGGAGGGAAATGGCCTCTGCCATCCGGACCGGCGTCGTTCGCCGGAAGGGGAGCGCATGGCCTGCCATGGCACGGAGGGCGGGCCGGACGAACAACTCGAACGTCACCATCGCGCTCACGGGGTTGCCGGGGAGGCCGATCCACGGGACCCCGTGCACCCGGCCGAACCCGACCGGCGCGCCGGGCCGCATCCGCAACTTCCAGAAGTCGATCGACCCACCCAGCTCCGTGACCACGTCGCGGAGGTGATCATGTTCGCCGACACTGATGCCGGCGGTCGTGACCAACAGGTCGCATTCCGGCGCCCGCGCCAGGTGCGCCTGCACGCTTTCCAGCGAGTCGCGGGCGATGCCGAGGTTGAGGGGCTCCCCGCCCGCCAGGCGGACGAGCGCGTGCAGCGTGTGGCTGTTGGAGCTCGCGATCTTGCGGCCGCTGAGGATCTCCTCCGGGTGATCGACATCCACGATTTCATCGCCGCCACCGAGAATGCCCACCCGCGGCCGCCTGAAGACCAGCGGGTGGGCCAGCGCGACCGAGGCCAGGACCCCCAGCTCGGCGGCGCCCAGCTCGGTGCCCGCGTCCAGCACCAGAGCGCCCCTCCGAATATCCTCGCCCGCCAACCGGAAGTTGGCGCCCGCGTCCCGGTCGTCGCGGATCTCGACGCTCTCCCGGCCGAGGTCGGTGTCTTCCTGGCGGATGACGGTGTCGGCGCCGGTGGGGAGCGGGGCCCCGGTGAAGATCCGTGCGGCCTCGCCGGACTGCAGGGTGCGCGCGGGAAAGTGGCCGGCGGGAATCTGTTCCACCACGCGGAGGCGGACCGGACGGTCGGCGGTGGCGCCGCGCACATCCACGGCCCGGGCGGCGTAGCCATCCATGGCCGAGTTGGTCCACGCCGGGAGGTCGAGAGGGCTGATGACCGGTTCCGCGAGGACGCTTCCCAGCGCAGAGTCGAGCGGAATACGGAGGGTCGGCTGGCGGGGAACGGCCGCCAGGATGCGGAGGGCGGCGTCCCGCGCGGCGAGCGGATTCACGGCCCGATGATCCGGGCCCCGTCCCATCCAATGTTGGCCAAGAACTGGAGCCACATCGTGTCGCGGAAGCGGAGAACGCGGCAGTCAGCCTCGAGGTCTTCGTCGGTCACGATCGCCAGCCACTGCCCCGCCGCGTCTGATTGGGCGTCGAAGAGCGGTTCCTTCGCGGCGACGCCGCGAAAGACCTCGATCTTCGGGAGGGGATGGGAGGTGAATCCCTCGACAAGGACGATATCGGCCCCGTCGAGGTAGCGCCGCGCGAGGCTGACCGGATCCTGATCGTCGGGGGATCGCTCGAACAGCACCCGGACGTCGGGGGAGGCGATCAAGACCCGTTCGGCCCGGCCCTCGTGGAAGTGCCGATAGCTGTCGGTGCCGGGGGTATCCACGGTGGCCGGGTGGCTGGCGTGCTTGATGGTCATGACCCGCTTGCCGCGCCGGACGTACTCGGCGGACAGCGCCACGGCCAGCGTCGTCTTGCCGGAGTTCTTGCGGCCTACGATTGAGAGGATGCGAGTCGCCGCCACAGCGCGTCCGCCTGGGTGAGGTCGTCCTGGGAGTTCACGTTGAAAAAGAGGGTGGAGGGGTCGCCGAACTCGGCGACCGTCTCTGCAGGGAGGATACAGGTTCTGACGGCGGAGTGGAAGGCGATGGCCCGGAGGTCACCCGCGGCAATCGCGGCCTCGATGGCCGGGCGGCAGGCCGGGCCGTACCCGGCGCACATCGGTTCGACGCCCCGTCGCCCCCCGCTGGTCGGGAGCACGGCGGCGGCGTTGCCGAGCTCCTTCGCGAGCCGGCGAAGCAACGCCGCCGGGACAAACGGCATGTCCCACGCGACGCAGACGACTGGGGCGGGGGCGGCACGCACGGCGGTGAGAATCCCGCCGAGGGCACCGGCGCCAGGATGGATGTCGGAGTGAACGACGAGGTCGGAACGCCAGGCGGCCGCGGCCGGATCGTTGGCGATAAGGCAGGGCAGGGCGCCCAGCGCCTCGTGGAAGGCTTCGACCAGGCGGTCGAGAATGCGGACGCCGCCCACCAGCTCGAGCCCTTTGGGGCGTCCCCCGAAGCGGGTCGCGGCTCCCCCCGCGAGGATGGCGCCTCGCACGCCGGGGGCGATCGCCTCAGTACCGACGGCCGCGCTTCTTTTCGAGCACGATGTCCGCCCCGATCACGATGCTCCAGAGGCTCTTCCATTGATTGACGATCTCTGGTGCGTCGCTCCCCGGGTTGGTCGGCCCGGCCACCGTGGCGATCTGGACCAGGTTGTCACGCACTTCGGCACGCAGCTGCCATCCCTTGCCCAGGACGGCGGTGGCGCCGCCGCCGAACACGAATCCCAGCGTGATCCGCGTACTGGACGGGTCGTCATACACCACGTACTGCCAGATCTGCCCGTCGACGGGATCGACGACCGTACCAGCGGTGGTGATGGGGCTGAGGTTGCTGAACAGGAGGCCGACCTGGGCCCGGACGTAAGGGGAAATCGACTGGTCGGCGGCGGCGCGGAACACCGGGCCCAGCGTCAGCAACACCGCCGAGCTGGACTTCGTGGCGCCGTCGATGCTGCTGCACACCTCCACGGTGCGATCGTTCGGCGATGGGGAGGAGGGCTGGCACGCGTCCTCCAGGCCGACGCCGGTGAAGAAGACCTCCCCGACGAACCCCAGCGCGGGTTTGGGGAAGTACATCCCCGAGAACAACACCCCGATGCCGCTCTTCACATTCCGGTCGAGGTCGATCAGGTCGAACCCCGTCCCCGGCACCAGGATGGGCTGATCCTCGACGCTCCAGAGATCGGTGCCGTTGGTGTACGAAAGCCCCATGGTAAAGACGAGGCGGGCCTCGTCCTCGGTCTTCTGGGCGGCAGCCGGTTGGGACAGCACGAGCGTCCCGATCACGGCCAAGACGAGCGGTGTTCGCATCACACCCCCAGCGTGTTGTGATCGACGGCCAGGCAACGATCCATCACGACCGCGATCCCTGCCGCCCGCAGCCGCCGCGCGGTCTCCGCGTCCTCGACGCCGAGTTGCATCCAGACCAGCCGGGGCCGGATCGCCAGGAGATCGTCCAGCAACGCCGGCACGAACTCGGATCGCCGGAAGACGTTGACGATGTCGATCGGACCGGTCGCGGCCGCCGAGCGGAGGTCGGGATGCACCGCTTCTCCCAAGGTGACGCCTCCGGCCGGGTGGACTGGCACAATCTCGTATCCCTGCCGCTGCATGTAGGCCGACACGGAATGACTCGCCCGGTGCGGCTTTCGGCTCAGCCCCACCACCGCGATCCGCCGCGACGTCTGGAGCATGGACCGGAGTTCGTCGTCGCTCGGCGCCGTCACCGGCTCTGCTCCGGCCGGTGCCATTGCGGCGTCCCGCTTACCGCGCGCCCCACGAGCACCATGCCGGACCGGCGGGCCACCTCGACGGCAAGGGTGGAGGGCACCGAGGGGGTCGCGACCCATGCCAGCTGCGCCCGGGCCGCCTTGAACGCCAGCTCTGCCGAAATCCGTCCGGTGACCAGCAGCCCGAGCCCGCCCACGGGGCGCCCGGCGAGCAGCGCCGCACCAAGCACCTTGTCCACCGCGTTGTGCCGCCCGATGTCCTCGGCGTGGTGGAAGAGCGTGGTGCCGTCCGTCAGCGCCGCGGCATGGACCCCGCCCGTTTCCTCGTATCGCGCTCCACGAGCGAAGAGCTCCTTGAAGCGGTCCCGCATGACGGCGACTTCCGGCGGGAGGCCACGGAGGGGTTGGGTCGGCACCGAGGCGGGGTCGGCGAGAAAGGTCGAGACGGCTCCGCAGCCAGAGGCCAGCACCGGCCGCCGCCGCTCGGCGGCGACGGCCGCCAGCCGCGCCTCCGATATCTCGGCCCAGAAGCCCAGGTCCGTGGCGCAGGGGCGGAGGTGGACCTGATCGATGGCGGTGATGTACCCCTCGCCGTGCAGCCATCCCAGCACCAGCTCCTCGAGCATCTCCGGCGTGCACATCCAGGTGACCGTCGGGACCCGGTTGACCTCGAGCCAGACCGGGACCTCCTCGACCGCGGCAGGCGACGCCCCCCGGCCTCGTCGGCCCGGGGGCGTCGCCTGGTCACTCGACTCCGGAGCAGTCGGCATGGAGCGTGTCATCCTCCGCGACCCGCACCCGGATGAGTGTGGCTCCGAGAGGCAGGCGGCGAGCGATGCGGGCGAAGAGCCAGCGGGCCAGCGCCTCACAGGTGGGAAGCGTCACCCCGGGGGCGAAGTCAGGAAGCTCCTGATCAATATGCCTGCCGTCAAGCGGTTTGACGACCTCCTCCTGGAGGATTCGGTCGAGGACCGGGAGGTCGATGACGGCGCCCGACGCAGGGTCGAACGGCCCGGTCAGGGTGACGGCGCAGCGGTAGTGATGGTCGTGGCCCGGGGAATCGGCGAGCGCGCCGAAGGCCTCGTGGTTCTGGGCGGGGGTCCAGTCAGGTCGCCAATAGCGGTGCCAGGCGTGAAAGGCGACCGTGCGTGTGAGCGAAACCGCCATCGGCGCCTCCCGGGGTCAGAATGAGTATCCGAAGCCTACCTGGTACCAGACATTCGAGAGGTAGTTGTTGATCGCGTACGACTCGATGATCCCAGTAATATCGTCGTAGTAGGGCGGCGGGTACGCGAGGCGCCAGAACGCTCCGCGGATTTCGGCGCGAATGAACGACCGCTGATTCACGAAGAACCGGGTGCCGGCAAAGGGCACCCAATAGAAGCGACCGCCGAAATCGTAGGCGTCCGGGCCATCCGGCGAGCTGCTCCGCCAGGCGTATCCGAGACCACCGCCGATGAACGGGGCGAGTCCGTGCCAGGTCTTCCCCCCGGTGATCGTGTACTGCACGTCCGTCTCGAACATCCAGACGGGCGACGGGAGACTTCCGCTGACCGCGAGGTTGCCGTCTAGATCCCGATACACCCGGGCCCCCTGCAGGTCGGCGTACTGCACCGCGAAGGAGAGCTCCAGCGGGCCGCTCACGGCGATCCCGAACCGGCCGCCGTACGCCGGGCCATCGTGCGGTCCGAGGCCGAGCCGGCCCCCGCTTCCGCCGATGTATCCGAACAGGGCGGTCAGGGACTTGCTCTTGGTGATGTCCCGATAGGGGGACTTCTCGGGCGAGTGGCCGACCTGCGCCAGCGCCGGCCGGGCGACCAGGAGAAGCAAGAGAAGTGCGAAGGCGTGGCGCATGCGGTCAGGGCTCCCGGAGGTCGCGGCCCGTCATTTCGGGCGGCGGCGTGATGCCGAGCAGGCGCAGTACCGTCGGGCCGACATCGCGGAGCGCACCACCACTACGGAGGCTGCTCGCGCCGGCCCGGACTGCCACCAGCGGCACAGGATTGGTCGTATGGGCGGTGTGCGGTCCGCCCGTTTCAGGGTCCAGCATCATCTCGCAGTTGCCGTGATCCGCCGTCACCAGGACGGTGGCCCCCGTCTGTTCCGCGGCGTGCAACACCCGCCCCAGGCAACGGTCGACTGTTTCCACCGCTTCCATCACGGCGGGCATGACGCCGGTGTGTCCGACCATGTCGGCGTTGGCGTAGTTGCACAGCACGAAATCATGTTCCGGCGCGCCGATGGCGCCGCAGAGGACCTCGGTGATCCCGTCGGCGCTCATGGCCGGGGCGAGGTCGTAGGTCGCCACCTTCTGGGACGGGACCAGGATCCGTTCCTCGCCGCGATAGGGCGTCTCGATCCCGCCGTTGAAAAAATAAGTCACGTGCGGGTACTTCTCCGTCTCCGCCGTCCGTAGCTGCGTCCGTCCGGCGTCCGCCAGCACCTCCGCCACGATCCGCGCCATCGAGAACGGCGGAAACGCCTGCGGAAAGGGAAAGGTCTGGTCGTACTGCGTCATGGTGACCAGGCCGGACAGGACCGGCCGCGCGCCGGTGTCGAATCCGTCGAAGCCCTCGACCGCCAGCGCGCGACAGAGCTGCCTCATCCGGTCGCTGCGGTAGTTGAAGCAGAAGACGCCGTCGCTGTCCCGGATGGGCGCGGCAGGGGCCCCCTCACGCTGGAGCACGATCGGGCGGACGAACTCATCAGTTTCGCCGCGGCCGTACGCGTCGTGCACGGCCGCCACCGGGTCCCCCGAGGGCGTGCCGACTCCGCGCACCACGGCCTCGTAGGCCAGCTGGGTCCGGTCCCACCGCCGGTCGCGGTCCATGGCGAAATAGCGTCCGGTCAGCGAGCCGATGGACGCGCGAGGGCCGGCGAGACGCGCCAGGTCGGCCTGAAGCCGGCGGACGACATCGGCGGCGGACTTCGGCGGCGAATCGCGCCCGTCGAGAAAGCCGTGGACCGCGATCCGGGGGACGTCCAGCCGAACACCGAGCTCCACCGCGGCCAGCAGGTGGGTGTCGATGGCATGGACCCCTCCCGCCCCGAGGAGCCCGAGCAGATGGAGGGTGCCGCCGCGTTCGCGCAGCTGGCGGCAGAGCTCCACCAGCGGTTCGAGCCGAAAGAACTCCCCGGAGTGGATGCTGGCGGAAATCCGCACCAGGTCCTGTGGCACGACCCGCCCGGCCCCCAGATTCAGGTGGCCCACTTCGCTGTTGCCCATCTGCCCGGCGGGGAGGCCCACGGCGAGGCCGCTGGCGTCGAGGAGGGTCCGGGGTTCACTGTCCCAGAGGCGGTGCCAGATGGGGGTCCGGGCGAGCTCGATGGCATTCCCCTCGCGCTCCTGCCGGTAGCCCCACCCGTCCAGCACCACGAGTACCACCTGGCGCCCCGGGCCGCTGGCGTTTGACATGCCTCTCCGCTGTTTCTACAATGCTGGACTGTGACTTACACCGCGCCGCAATCTAGTCCCGCCTCTCGCCGCCTACCAGTCTGGGTGGCCCTCACGGTGCTGTGCCTCGCCGCCGCACCGACGCCGCTCCTTGCCCAGTCGAGAGTGACCCAGGCGACCTCCTTCCGGAAGGACCCTGCCGGGACCGTCCTGGGCACCCTGTCGGCGGGCGTCACCGTGAAGCCGGGCAAGCCACAGGGCGACTGGACGGCGGTGACGCTCGAGGGGTGGGTCTATACCAAATCGACCAGCGCCACCTCCCGGGACGGCTTCGACATCGCCATCACCCCGACCGACGGGGAGAACCTCCGCTCGGCCCCCAACGGGAAGATCCTGGCTCGGCTGGAAACCGGGGCGCTCCTGAACAAGGTGGGCAGCACCGGGGGGTGGACGCAGGTCACCCGGGCGGGGTGGGTCAGCACCAAGGCGCTCTCGGGAGCCGCGGCCCCGGCGCAGGCGCGCGGGACCACCGCGCCCCGGGACAGTACGCCCGCCGCGCCGGTCGCCGGCGGGGATGTCTCCGACCGAGTCGAGGCGGTCCGTGCGACCCCCCTTGTCCTGACGCCCGAGGGGCCGCCAGTCGCCGAGCTCGAGCCGGGGGCATCGGGCCAGGTGATCGGGAAGAGCGGCGAGTGGGTGCAGATCCAGCTGCAGGGCTGGGTCCGGGAGACCGACCTGTCCGAACCCGCCAGCGCCGCGATTCCCGGGGTGACGGTGGCGCAGATCCGCGCCGACCCCTCCAAGTATGTGGGCCAGCTCCTGGAGTGGCGCGTCCAGTTCATCAGCATCCAGACGGCCGACGAACTCCGCCCCGAAATCCCGAATGGATCGAAGTACCTCCTGACCCGGGGTCCGTTGCCGGAGCCGGGCTTCGTCTACGTGGTCGTGACGGC
Source organism: uncultured Gemmatimonadales bacterium (assembly GCA_963705985.1). GTDB lineage: Bacteria > Gemmatimonadota > Gemmatimonadetes > Gemmatimonadales > GWC2-71-9 > SPDF01. The sequence continues at coordinate 74,354 of CAVPLK010000006.1, forward strand.
TGCGCAGCTGCCGACGTTCCAGGCCGCCCCGCCGCTCCAGGAATTCACGCTGCGTGGTCGACTCCGGGCCGCGCAGACGCGGTACTTGCCCACGCCCGTACTCGAGTTGGTTCAGGTGATGGATGCCAGGGGAGGCACGCCGTGAACGATGCGCTGATGCAGCGGATCCAGCGGAAGCTGGAGAGCCTGAGCGATGAGCGAGGGTACCAGGTGCTCGACTACGTCGAGTTTCTTGAGAGCAAGTTTGCGGAACGGGCGTCCCCCACCGGCATCTTTGCCAAGTTCACGGAGACGGTCGAAGACACGATGCGCGCCGGCAAGCTGCCGATCCAGGCCATCAGCGGGACGATGGGCGTCATGGATAGTGCGGCCAAGGTCATGAAGGGATTCGCGGCAGCCGGGAAGACGGTGGTGGACGAGGCCATGCGGGCATCCGAGGGACAGCCACCACTGGAAGCGTCCTCCAAGCCGGCGGCACCGAAGCCCGCCGTCGCCAAGGCCCCGGCCGCGAAGACTCCCCCGGCGAAGCCGACGCCGCGCCCGGCCTCCCCCAAGTCGGACAGCTGATCCCGATCGCGCCCCAGCACCCCCAACTGGAATCCATTCATGGCGACTGAGACCACGTCCGCCAGCGACGAGTTCGTCCGGGGCATCGGCCCGATCCAGGCGCTCTCCCTGGTCGTGGGGACGATGATCGGGTCCGGCATCTTCATCGTGTCCGCCGACATCGGGCGGCTCATGGGGGAGTGGGGCCCCGCCGGGCTCATGCTCGTCTGGGTCGTGACCGGAGTCATGACCATGGCAGGCGCGTTGAGCTACGTCGAACTGGCGGCCATGATGCCGAAGGCCGGCGGGCAGTATGTCTTCCTCCGCGAGGGGCTCAACCCGCTCGCCGGATTCCTGTACGGCTGGACGCTCTTCACCGTCATCCAGGCGGGGACCATTGCCGCGGTGGCGGTCGCGTTCGCGAAGTTCCTCGCGGTCCTCATTCCCGGCGTCAGCGATACCGTCATCCTGGCCCTGGGCAGCATCCGCTTGCCGGGCGCGGCCGACGCGATCACCATCGGCGTGTCCCCCCAGCGGCTGGTCGCGATCGCGAGCATTCTGGGCCTCACCTGGATCAACTACCGCGGCGTCTCGCTCGGCGCGCGATTCCAGACCACCCTGACCTTCGCCAAGGTCGGCGCGCTGGCGGCCCTGATCCTCCTCGGGCTGCTGGTCTACCGTCAGCCGGAAGCGGTGACGGCGAACTTCGACAACTTCTGGGGGTCGGCGCCGTGGACGCTGGCGCTGATTCCGCTGGTGGGCGCCGCGATGGTCGGCTCCCTGTTCAGCAGCGACGCCTGGAATAACGTGACGTTCGCCGCGGCGGAAGTTCGAAACCCGACGCGGAACCTGCCGCTGGCGCTCGCCGCCGGTACCGCGCTCGTCACCCTGTTCTACCTCCTGGCCAACCTGGCCTACCTGTCCGTCCTGCCACTCATCGGCGATCCGAACGGGGCCACCGCTGTCGCCCGGGGTATCCAGTACGCCTCCGCGGACCGCGTCGGCACGGCCGCGGTGGAAGTGATGCTTGGCTCGGCGGGCGGCGCGGTGATGGCCATCGCCATCATCATCTCCACGCTCGGCTGCAACGCCGGACTCATCCTGGCGGGACCGCGCGTGTATTTCGCCATGTCGCGCGACCGGCTCTTCTTCGAGCGTGCGGGCCACCTCCATCCCAGCTACCACACCCCCGGCTGGGGGCTCTGGATCCAGGCGCTCTGGGCATCGCTGCTCTGCCTGAGCGGCACGTATAACCAGCTCCTGGACTACGTCATCTTTGCGGCGCTCGTGTTCTACCTGCTGACGACCGTGGCCCTCTTCCGGCTCCGCCGGTTGCAGCCCGACCTTCCCCGTCCGGTGAAAGCGGTCGGGTACCCGGTGGTGCCGGCGCTGTACATCGTCGGGATCGCGGTCCTGCTGGTGGTGCTGCTCGTGGAGAAACCGCTCTTCACCTGGCCCGGGCTCCTCATCGTGGCCCTCGGCATTCCCGTGTATTTCGTCTGGCGGCGCAGCCGCGCGTAACCGCGCCTCGCCCGGCGCTGGTTCGGTGTCGCACTCCTCAGCGGCCGGGTGACTGTGGGGGATGGTCCCCCCTTGCTCCCTCGGCGCCGAGGATGTCACTATATGGGTATGCCCGCCCCAGCCTACTACAGCCGCTCCATGCTTCGGGACATCCCCGAGGACGGCAACCGCTACGAGCTGGTGCGCGGGGAACTGCTGGTGACTCCGGCGCCGCGGCTGTGGCACGAAATTGTGACCCAGCGGTTGGAGCATTGGCTCACGGCGTACGTGCGGGCGTCCGGACTGCCGTTCCACGTGTTCGGATCCCGCTCGGAGATCTCGTGGGGAGAGGACGACACGGAAGTGCAGCCGGACGTCTTCGTCGTACCCCTCGGTCAGGCCCGCACCCTCAAATGGGAGCGATTGACCGATCTCTTCCTGGTCGTCGAAGTCCTGAGTCCTTCCACCGCAAGGCACGATCGCTTCACCAAGCGCGCGGAGTATCAGCGCCGCGGCGTGCCGCTCTACTGGATCGTCGATCCGGAACCACGGCGGGCCGAAGTGTGGACGCCAGCGGACCACTTCCCCACGGTGGAGTCGGAACGCCTGCTCTGGGCACCGGAGGGCGCCCTCGAGCCGTTCACCCTTGTCCTGGCGGACCTCTTCGGGCCCCTCTAGCCGGGTCTCCGGCGGGAAGCCGCCCCGCCTTGATTTCGCTCGTGCCGCTCCGTATCCTTCGAGATGGTACCCCCCACGGTTCAATCCGGCCCCCCGGGCGCATCGCGCCACCGGTGGGCCGCGACGCATATGGAGCCCCCGATCTGATGGCCATCATCCGCCCCTCCGTCGGACTGACGTTCGACGACGTGCTCCTCGTCCCGCGGCATTCGACCGTCCACCCGCGCGACGTCCAGACCATCTCCCGTTTCACCCGTTCGATCCCCCTGAATGTCCCCCTCGTTTCCGCCGCCATGGACACCGTCACCGAGTCCGAAATGGCGATCGCCATGGCGCGAGCCGGCGGCATCGGGGTGCTGCACAAGAACATGTCGGTCGAGCGGCAGGCAGCCGAGGTCGACCGGGTCAAGCGCAGTGAAAGCGGGATGATCCTCAATCCGATCACCCTTGGCCCGGACCGGCCCCTGCGCGAGGCGTCGGCGCTGATGAGCCGCTTCCGGATTTCCGGCGTGCCGATCGTGGATGCGGCGGGTCGTCTGATCGGCATCGTGACCAACCGGGACCTGCAGTTCGAGAGGAATCTCGAGCAGCCGATCCACGAGGCGATGACGAAGGACAACCTGGTGACCGCGCCGGTCGGCACCACCCTTGAGGCGGCGGAGCGGATCCTGGCCAAGCACCGGATCGAGAAGCTCCCGGTGGTGGACGGCGAGGGCGTGCTGCGCGGACTCATCACCGTCAAGGACATCTTCAAGCGGGCGCAGCATCCCGACGCCAACAAGGATCGGCATGGCCGCCTCCGGGTGGCGGCGGCCGTCGGGGGCACCCCGGACGCGAAGATCCGAGCCAAGGCCCTGGTCGATGCCGGGGCGGACGTGCTGGTCATCGATTCGGCCCATGGGCACAGCGAGGGGGTCCTCCAGACCCTGGCCATCCTCCGGGACGCCTTTCCCGATGTGCAGTTGGTGGCCGGCAACGTGGCCACCGAGGAAGGGGCCCGGGAAATCGTGCGACGCGGTGCCGATGCCGTCAAGGTCGGCGTGGGCCCCGGGAGTATCTGCACCACGCGCGTTGTCACCGGTGTCGGCATGCCCCAGGTGACGGCCATCATGGACGCGGTGCGCGGGGCGGGCGATGTGCCGGTCATTGCCGACGGCGGGATCAAGTACTCCGGCGATGTCGTCAAGGCGCTGGCCTCGGGGGCCGCCTGTTGCATGATGGGCGCGATGCTCGCCGGCACCGAGGAGAGTCCCGGCGAATCGGTACTCGCCGAGGGGCGGCGCTTCAAGGTCATCCGCGGCATGGGGAGCCTTGCGGCCATGCAGGACGGCTCCGCCGACCGCTACTTCCAGCAGGGCGAAATGGCGCCGGCGAAGATGGTGCCGGAAGGGATCGAGGGGCGCGTCCCCTATCGGGGACCGGTGAGCGACGTCATCTTCCAGATGGCAGGCGGCCTCCGCAGCGGGATGGGCTACTGCGGCGTGCCGGATATCGCGGCCCTGCAGCGCGACGTGGAAATGGTCCAGATCACCAGCGCCGGGCTCCGTGAGTCCCACCCTCATGACGTGAAGATCACCCGCGAGGCGCCGAACTACAGCGCCTGATGCCCAGCCGGGGCGCTCCGCGCCCCGGCCGTTCTTTCCCTCATTTCGGAGCACTCGTGAGCGACTCCGCACCAGCCCGCGAAGCCTGGGGTTCTCGTATCGGCCTGATTCTGGCCATGGCGGGCAACGCCGTCGGTCTCGGCAACTTCCTGCGCTTTCCGAAGCAGGCCGTCGAGAACGGTGGCGGCACCTTCATGATCCCCTACTTCATCGCCTTCCTGCTCGTCGGGATCCCGCTGATGTGGATCGAGTGGGGCGTGGGCCGCCACGGCGGCCTGCGCGGGCACGGCTCGGTGCCGGGGATGTTTCAGACCCTCTGGAAGAACCCCATCGCCAAGTACCTGGGTGTGCTGGGCCTCTTCATGCCGATGGTGGTGCTGATCTACTACTGCTACATCGAGTCGTGGACTCTCGCCTGGACCTGGGCTTCGCTGCGCGGCGCCACGCAGGGCCTCGACCAGGCGGGGATGCAGGCCTTTTTCAAGTCGTACGTGGATCTCGACAACGGGACTATTCACGGGTTCTGGACGCCATTCGCCTTCTTCTTCATCACGATTGCGGTCAACTTCTACGTCGTGAGCAAGGGCCTGACGAAGGGCATCGAACGGCTGGCCAAGATCGGCATGCCGATCCTCTTCATCTTTGCCGCCATCCTGGTGGTCCGCGTGCTGACGCTCGGCGCCCATGACGTGATCATCGACGGGGTCGTCACGCAGTCGAGCCCGATCGACGGACTCAACTTCATGTACACGCCGAACTGGAGCCTCCTGGCCAGCCCGAAGGTCTGGCTGGCGGCGACCGGGCAGATCTTCTTCACCCTCTCCGTCGGCATGGGCTCCCTGCAGGCCTATGCCAGCTACCTGACCAAGAAGGACGACATCGCGCTCTCGGGCATCGCCACGGCGGCCACGAACGAGACGGCGGAAGTGGTACTCGGCGGCTCGCTCGCCATCCCCGCCATCGTCGCCTTCTTCGGTGTGGCCGGTGCCACCGCCATCGCCAAGGGCGGGAGCTTCGACCTCGGCTTCATCGCCATGCCGCTGGTCTTCAACCAGCTGCCCGGCGGGGCCATGATGTCGACCATCGCCGGTGTCATGTGGTTCGGCCTCCTCTTCTTTGCCGGTATCACCTCATCGGTGGCGATGGCCACACCGGCTCTCTCGTTTGTCGAGGAGAACTTCGGGTGGTCGCGCAAGCGGACCGCCATCGGACTCGGCGCCGTCGCGCTCCTGATCGGGATCCTGCACCTGGTGTACTACACCCAGGGCTTCCTCGAGGAGTGGGACTATTGGGCCGGGACGTTCGGGCTTGTCATCCTCGCGCTGGTCGAGACCATTCTGTTCGTGTGGGTCTTCGGCCCGGACAACATGTGGCGGGAGATTCACGAGGGGGCCAGCATTCGCATTCCGCGCTTCTTCAAGTTCGTGATGACCTATGTGACCCCCGTCTTCCTCCTGGTCATGATGGTCTGGTGGACCGTCCAGGAAGCGGTGCCGACCCTGCTCATGGAGAACGTCCCCGAAGCCGACCATAACGTGCGGTGGGCATCCCGTGGACTCATGCTGGCCATCCTGCTCATCCAGCTCTGGCTCATCAAGGCGGCCTGGCGCCGTCGTGCCCTCGAGGGGAAGGAAGTGGATTGATGAACACCACGGCGATCGTTTTCATGGTGGGCGCGTGGACCTTCGTGTTGGGTCTCGCCATCTGGTCCTATCGAACACTGCTCTCGACCCCGCAGGAGGAGAAGCTTCCTCCGCCGGGCTCCATTCCCTGAATCATCCCGACTGGTGACCGCGCCGCCGGATCCCCGGCGGCGCGGTCCGGTCGCCGTGGGTTGTACTCCCGTCCATGTACCACGCCGTCCCCTCGCAGGTGGAGAGTCGTATGAGCCTATTCCGCCGTAAGGACGTTGCCGCCCTGCAGGCCGAGCTGGCAACCGATCACAGCCTCAAGCGCACGCTCGGTGCCGGGGGCCTGGTGATGCTGGGCATCGGGGCCATCATCGGCGCCGGCATCTTCGTGTTGACTGGGCAGGCGGCCGCCACGTACGCCGGCCCGGCCATCGTCTACTCCTTCCTGCTGGCAGGGACCGCCTGCGCGTTCGCCGGGCTCTGTTACGCCGAGTTCGCGGCCATGATCCCGATCGCCGGGTCGGCGTACACCTACGGGTACGCCACGATGGGCGAGTTCGTCGCCTGGATCATCGGGTGGGACTTGATCCTCGAGTACCTCTTTGCCGCCTCGACCGTGGCGGTGGGTTGGTCGGGGTATTTCGTCTCCCTCCTGCGGGACATGGGGATCGACCTCCCCGCCGCCTACACCTCGGCGCCGTACAACCACACGGCGGTGCCGGATGCCGGGCTCAACGTCTGGCGCATTTTCACCGAAGGGTGGACCCGCACCCCCGGTGCGGTGCTCAACGTCCCCGCCATGGTCATCGTGGGCCTGATTTCGATCCTGCTCATCATCGGAATCCAGGAGTCGTCGCGATTCAACAACATCATTGTGGTGGTGAAGGTCGCCGTGGTGCTCGCGTTCATCGCGTTCGGGGCCGCGTACATCAACCGCGAGAATTGGGAGCCCTTCATCCCGACCATGACCGAGCCCGGCCACTTCGGCTGGAGCGGCATCGTGCGGGCCGCCGGCGTGATCTTCTTCGCCTACATCGGGTTCGACGCGGTGTCCACGGCGGCGCAGGAGACCAAGAACCCGAAACGGGACATGCCGATCGGCATTCTTGGATCGCTCGTCATCTGTACCGTCCTGTACATCGCCGTCTCGCTGGTGCTGACCGGCATCGTCAGCTACAAGGAACTCAACGTGCCGGACCCGATCGCGGTCGGCATCAACGCCGCGGGCCCCGGGCTCGCCTGGCTCCGGCCCTTCATCAAGATCGGCGCGATCGCAGGCCTGTCCTCGGTCATCCTGGTCATGCTCATGGGCCAGCCGCGCATCTTCTACACCATGGCCAAGGATGGGCTCCTGCCGCCGGTGTTCAGCGCGGTCCACCCGAAGTTCAAGACCCCCTGGCTCGCCACCATCATGACCGGTGCCGTGGCCATGCTCTGTGCCGGCCTGCTTCCCATCGGCCTCCTCGGGGAGCTGGTCTCCATCGGGACCCTGCTCGCCTTCGCGATCGTCTGCGGCGGCGTGCTGGTGCTCCGGTATACCGACCCGGACATCCCCCGGCCGTTCCGCACGCCGTTGGTGCCGCTGGTGCCGCTCCTCGGCGTCGGCTCGTGCCTCTATCTCATGCAGGCGCTCCCGATCGACACCTGGGCGCGGCTCATCGTGTGGATGGCCATCGGCATCGCCATCTATTTCGGCTACGGCCGAAAGCACTCGAAGCTCAACGCCTGATCCTTTCGGGCTCAGGGTCGAGGGGGAGGGGAGCGGCGAGCGCCGCTCCCCTCTTCCGTTTGGGGGGTTATCTTTCTGCCGCCATGAAGCTGCCGCTCTCCCACCAGAAAACTGAAGCCGCCAAGGCCATCGCCGAAGTGCTGATGCCTGGCCAGCGGGTCTGCCTGACCACCCACGTGAATCCCGACGGTGATGGCCTCGGCAGCGAGGTGGGGCTCCTGCACCTCCTCAAGGCGCAGGGGATCACGGCGGTGGTCACCAACCCCAGCCCGACACCGCCTCGCTTCGGTTTTCTTTTCGAGGATCTGCCCGGCGCGGACACGAGCCGGGAAGCGATCAAGGAACTTCGCCGGGCCGACCTGATCGTGGTCCTGGACATTGCCGACCTGGGACGGCTCGGCATGTTGGGCGACACGGTCCGGGACCGCGGTGTGCCGGTGGTGTGCATCGACCATCACGTGAGTCCCGGCGAACTGCCGCCCGGCCCACGCTACGTCGACCCGACGGCGGCGGCGACCGGCGAACTGGTCTTCGAGATCGGGCGCGCCAACGAGTGGCCGCTCACCCGCGAAGCCGCCCGGGCGCTCTACGTCGCCATCATGACCGATACCGGAAGTTTCCGGTTCAGCAACACTCACCCGCGGACCCTTCGTGTGGCCGCCGAGCTCCTGGAGACCGGGCTCGATCCGGAGCGGATGTATCTCGACGTGTACGCCAACGCCCCCGAGGGCCGCCCCCGGCTCTATGGCGAGGCATTGCAGACGCTGGTGGTGGAGCCGGAGTACGGCCTGGCCTGGGTGACCGTCCCGCCCGGCGCGCTGGAGCGACTCGGCGTGAGCGCCGACGATCTCGATGGCGTGGTGGAGTTTCCGCGGAGCATCGCCGGCGTGCGGATGGCACTGCTCTTCCGCGAAATCGCGGCGGGGCGGATCAAGGTGTCACTCCGCTCGGTAGGTGACGTGGATGTGGCCGCGTTCGCCAAGCCGTTCGGCGGTGGTGGCCACACCAAGGCTGCCGGACTCTCCATCGAAGGATCGATGGGCGACGTGCAGGGAACCGTACTCGAGGCCGCGCGGAAGTACCTCGGCGGCAATGGAAAGCACTGAGGCACGATGGACACGACGATGGACATGCTCGCCCGGATCGAGGCGACGATCGATACCCTCCGGCCCTACATTGCCTCCCACAAGGGGCAGGTGGAGGTCGTGGATTTTGATGCCGCCGAAGGAACCCTCTACGTGCGGCTGGGTGGCACCTGTCACGGCTGTGCGGCGTCCACCATCACCCTGAAACAGGGGCTCGAGGTGCGGCTCCGGCAGTCGGTGCCCGAAGTCAAAACGGTGGAGGCAATCTGATGACATCCACGCCGCTGGGCGCCGCACAGCAGGCGCTCGCCAGCATCATGAACCCGCGGGTGGGCAAAGATCTGCTCGCGGCGGGGATGGTCGAGGGGCTCGTCATCGGCGACGACGGCCGGCCCGCGTTCACCTTCTGGCTCGCCAGGGAAGACGATGCCACGCTGGTGCGACAGATCCGGCAGGCGTTCTCGGCTGCCAAACTCGGCGAGCCTCGGATCCAGATCAAGGACCCCTCCGGACCGGCCAAGTCGACCCACGGCCCGCCGGGCGACCCCGCCAGGGCGACGCCGCCCCCGCCGGCGCAGATGTCCCTGCCGAACCTGGGCAAGGTGATCGCCATTTCGTCGGGCAAGGGCGGGGTGGGGAAGTCCACGGTGGCGTCAAACCTGGCCATCGCGCTCGCCAGCGCCGGGCACCGCGTTGGCTTGATGGACGGCGACATCTACGGTCCCAACATCCCGCGCATGTTCGGCGTCTTCGAGAAACCTCGCGTCAACGCCGAACGCCGGATGCAGCCGCTCGAGGCGCACGGCGTCAAGTTGATGTCGCTCGGGTTTATTGTCGAACGGGACGCCCCGGCCATCTGGCGCGGCCCGATCATCATGAAAATCGTCACGCAGTTCCTGCGCGACGTCGATTGGGGTGACCTCGACTACTTCCTGGTGGACCTGCCGCCGGGCACCGGCGACGCGCAGCTCTCCCTGGTCCAGGCGACCAATGTCTCGGGTGCCGTCATCGTGACGACGCCGCAAGAGATGTCGGTCGGCGACGCCCTGCGTGGCGGGAAGATGTTCGAGAAGGTGAACGTCCCGGTGTTGGGCGTCATTGAAAACATGAGCGGGTTCACCTGTCCCCACTGCGGCGAGCACACCGACCTTTTCCCGACCGGCGGGGGCGAGAAGCTGAGCGGCGAACTCGGGGTGCCGGTGCTGGGGCAGATTCCGATGCAGGCCGCGATGGCCGACCTGGCCGACCGGGGCCTGCCGATCGTGGTTGCCGCGCCCGGGAGCCCGGCCGCCGTGGCCTTGACGGCTATCGCGGCGCAGGTCGTTGAAGCGGCGCGGACCCGCGGTGGCGCAGAGTTGCCGATCTTGCGGGGTTAGGCAGGGCGGCGGCGGGGCAGGGAGGCAGCACAGAACGAGGAGGGCCCGCAGAAGACGGGGGCCCTTGTTGTTTGTCGGCTACTCTTTCGGCATGGCAATGCGGATCAAAGTCTGCATATCGCCCTTGAGTGCACCGGTGACGAGGCGCTTGGCGTCCGTCAGGATTCCCTCCGCCTCGATAATGAAGAAGACGGGGTGCTCATTCGCCGTGCGGTCGCGCAGAAAGGGGTCGGCCTGTGATCGCAGAATGAGCCAGGCGGCGTCGCAGGCGTAGCCGAAGACCTGGGCCTGGGCCAGGGTGTCGAGCGGGGGCCGCAGGGCGCCGAGCATCCAACTGAGTCGGCTTGGCGGTTCCCCCGCTTCGGTGAACACGCTCAGGAGCGGGTCTGCCCGGCCCGACAGCAGTTCGTACGACTCCGCGGCAATCACCGCGGTGAACAGCGAAAATTCACGGTCATCGGTGATGATCTCAGCAAGCGCCTGACCCACTAGCACGGAGTCGACCTCCCAGAGTCGGCGAACCGATTCCCTCACCTCCAACCCCGTGCCGGTCACGCTCCAGGAATGCGTTGGCAGGATGCGCAGCAGGGAGTCGGCGATGAGCGATCTGGGCGCGGTGTAGATCACGGAAGGGCGGTAGACGGAGCCGCTGGAGGGCCAGGAAACCGTGGTGCAGGAGGCCGGGAGCGTGCGCTGCGCGGTGGCAGGCGTGGCGAAAGCGGCAAGCGCCAGTACCAGGGCAGCGGTCGAGGGGCCACGCGAGTGCTTCATTCCAGCCAAGATACTCCGCTGGAATTGCGGCGCCAGCCCGCTCGACAGTCCGACCACCTCTTCACGCTGTTCTCAGCGCCGTTTCACCTCGTCAGGCCCACCTTGCGGGCAGTGAGGGTCATTTCCGGGAGCGAACGATGACAACCAGGACAGGCAGGATGGCCAAGAAGGGTCGGCGCGCGGCGAAGCGGCTCTACAAGCGGGCCGAAACGACCGTGATGGCGTTGGAGGGCCGGCGGTCGGTGCGGGCCAAGGGTCGGAAGCTCAGGCAGGTCGGCCGCCAAGTGGCGGAAACCGGGTTGCTGATCGGCGCGGTCGTGGCGCTCGAGCTGGCGTTGGATCGGTTGAGCCGGGAGCACGGCAAGTCCTAGACTGCTACTCCTTCACCTCGATCTGGGCATCGACTTCCCGTCCAATGCGGCGGGCGGCTTCCAGATGTTCGGTGAGGCCGGGTCCGGCGGCCTGACCGGCTGACATCCGCAGCAGGTCGATGCGCAGGTTCTCGAGCGCGGAGAGGGCGGTGGCCAGCTTGGCGCTCACGGCCTTCCGCGCCGATTCGAGGTCTCGCACGAGGTCGATGCGGCCGGCCGCCTCCGCCAGGGCCCGGGTCAGGGCGTGTTCCTGCCGCCGCAGTGCCTGAACGTCGCCCTCGAATTGTCGAAGAATCCCGGGCACCTCCGCCAGCTGATGCCGTTCGGCGGCCGGGAGGGCTGCGTAGAGTGCCTCCGCAGCACGACCGAGCGCCATCTCCGTCGGCTCGTTCACGGCGGGCAGCGCCCGCGCCTCCCGCCCACCCGCCAATCGCACCATCCACCGTCCCATGCGGCCCGCCCACAGACGATCCCACCAGCCTGGCCCCTTTGCGGTGGGCGCCGTCAGCCGTGCCGCTGCCCAGCGACCGGCGCTGAGCGGGATGAAGATGATGGCGAAGTCGGCGATGATTTGGATCACTTCGTTCCAGTCGCCGCCCACCTTGCCGGTCCAGAGCCAGGCCAGGGTGGCGGTGGCGAACGCTGCGAGCCACCCCGTTGCGGCGGCGACCTTCGCCCCCCGAGTGACCGGCTCTCGCGCTTCGTCCGCCCCGAGCAACGCAGCCCGAATGTCTTCGTAACCGTAGCCCCGCTGGATGGCATCGCGAATGGCGCGGAACGCCGTGACTTTGCGCATCCCCGCAAGGCTGACCATGCCAATACCGATGCCAATGCGATACAGGCTGAGAAACGCATCGCCGAGTGCCGCCCATCCCGACGAAGGGAAGTACTGGAGCACGACCTCGGACATGATCACGAGCAGGACTACGCTGCCGTATCCTGCCATGTCGGTGCCGAGGTCATGCAGCTCGCGCGCGGCCCGCGCCACCGGAGGCGGTGTGGTGGCCAGCACCGGGAGGGTGCTGCCGAGCGCCGCCGCCAATTCCTCACCCGAGGCGAAACGATCCGCGGGTGACTTGGCCAGGCAGCGTTCGATGGCGTGCGCCAGTGGCGCCGGCAGATCGGGCCGGAGGTCGAAGACGGGAGGGGGTGGCCGTGTCAGGTGCTGGGCGAGGACGGCTGCGGCAGTCTCCCCCTCGAAGGGCCACTGTCCCGTGGCCGCCAGGAAGGCGGTGACCCCGAGCGAGTAGAGGTCGCTCCGGCCGTCCACTGGTTCACCAGCCGCTTGCTCAGGGCTGACGGAGCGCGCCGTTCCGACGATCTGTCCGGCCGGCGTGTCCGCGGCGTCGCCGCTGACATGGGCGATGCCGAAGTCGGTCACGATTGCTCGCCCGCCCTCGCGTTCCAGCAGAATATTCTCCGGCTTCACGTCGCGATGCACCACGCCCTGCCGGTGTGCGTAGGCGAGCGCCCACGCCACTTCGCGCACGACCGATGACACCTCGGCGGCTGGCAGCCTGCCCAGGCGGCGGATCCGTTCGCCGAGCGTCTCGCCTGCCACGTATCCCATCACGAAGAAGACCCGGCCGTCCGACTCCTCGACCGAGTGGATGGGAACGATGTTCGGGTGCGACAGCCGCGCCGCGGTCCGTGCCTCGCGCAGGAAGCGGGCGCGACGGTCGGCTGACTCGGCGAGTGCCGGCGGGAGGAGCTTGATGGCCACCAGCCGGTCCAGGGCGATGTCCCGGGCGAGCAAGACGACCCCCATCCCGCCGCGGCCGAGCTCCCGCTCGACCGCATAGCGACCGGCCACCGCCTCCTGCAGCGCCAGCAGCTCCGGTGCCGGGGACGGCGGCATCAATACAGCTCCGGCACTGGCGTGGCCATGATCTCGCGCGGGCGGCGCTTCCGCGGGGGGCGTCGCCGTGGCAGGACGAACTCTTCCTGCTTCGACTTCCGGTAGGGAATCTGCGCCAGGAGATGGCTGATGATGTTCAGGCGGGCCCGACGCTTGTCGTCGGACTGCGCGATGTGCCAGGGGGCCCACGCCGTGTGTGAGGCCGCGAACATGTCGTTGCGGGCGTCGGTGTAGTCGTCCCACCTCGTGTAGGAGGCGAGGTCGATCGGCGAGAGCTTCCAGGTCTTCCGGCCATCGGTGATCCGGTCGTTCAGCCGCCGGGACTGTTCCTCCTGGCTGACCTCGAGCCAGTACTTGATGAGGATGATGCCCGATTCCACCATGAGCTTCTCGACGCCGGGCACCGCGTCGAGAAAGCGACGGGTCTCTTCCGGGGTGCAAAACCCCATCACCCGCTCGACGCCGGCGCGGTTGTACCAGCTCCGGTCGAAAATCACGACTTCCCCGGCCGACGGGAAATGCGCCATGTAGCGTTGGAGATACATCTGGGACTTCTCCCGCTCGCTGGGCGCGGGGAGCGCGACGACCCGAAACGTTCGCGGGCTCACCCGCTCCGTGATGGCCTTGATGGCGCCTCCCTTGCCCGCGCCGTCGCGGCCCTCGAAGACGACGCACACCTTCAGTCCCCGCCTGCGCACCCACTCCTGCAGATGCACCAGCTCGACATGCAGGCGCTTGAGCTCTTTCTCGTAGACCTTGCGGCGCATTTCGGGAGCCGGCGACTTCTTCGATTTCCGCTTCTGGCCCATCCTCTGCTCCTATCTCGATGGGGCGAATACGAGGCTCACCCCTGCGGTATTTCTGCCGCCCTGCCGCCCTGCCGCCCTGCCCCCCCATATTCCGGCCATGCCCCTCATCACCCTGCTCACCGACTTCGGCACCGCCGATCCCTACGTCGCCGAGATGCGAGGGGTCCTGTACTCGCGCGCGCCCGGCGTGACCCTCGCGGACCTGAGCCATGGCATCCCCCCAGGCGACGTCCGCGCGGCGGCATACTTGTTCGGGCGGACCTGGCATCGCTTCCCCAGCGGGACCATCCACCTGGTGGTCGTCGACCCCGGCGTCGGGACGGGCCGGGCCGCCCTGGCGTTCGCCGCCGCGGGGCACTGGTTCGTTGGGCCCGACAACGGGGTCTTCAGCTGGGCGCTCGATCAGGCCGAGGCGCCGGTGATTGCCATCTCGGCGGCGCCAGATGCCGCGCCCACCTTTCACGGCCGGGATCTCTTTTCACCCGCCGCCGCAGCCCTTGCCCTCGGTGCTCCGCTCGCCGCGCTCGGCGAGCCGCTCCCGACCACGCCGGTCCGACTCGTGCTGCCGGCGCCGTTCTATGAGGGGAAGTCGGTGGTCGGCGAGGTCATCTCGGTGGACCGGTTCGGCAATCTTGTCAGCAATCTCACTCCCGCGGAAGTCCCGCCCTACGCCGTGCTGGCGGTGGAAGACGCCGAGGTGGGTCCCCTTCGCCGTACCTTCAGCGACGTCGAACGCGGACAGTTGGTTGCCTACGTGGGTTCGGGCGGGCAGGTGGAGATCGCGGTACGGGACGGCTCTGCCGCGCGACGGATCGGGGTCGGCGTGGGCGGGCGCGTCCGCGGACGCCTGGGGTAATCGGCTCAGTCCACCCATTCCACCGTCACGCCACCAAGCGACGTGGTCAGCGCGACCGTCAGGTGCCGGACCGCCGTCGCGCTGTTGGCGGAGACATATCGGTTGCCCTGGCGGGTGAAGCCGGCCGGCTGGAAGGAGGCCAGGAACTGTTCCGTCGTGATGGTCACTCCCAGCGCGCGGGGGAGGCGGAGTGTCAGTCCACCGACCGCCAGCGTTGCAGCCAACTCCGAGTCCACACCGGGCGCCCCCGAGTAGTCCAGCACGACGCTCCCCATCCCGCCTTCGAACGTCACCCGATCGCACTGGCTGTTGCCGAGGCCGACAACCACGAGCTCTGCGACGCCGGCCCGGAACGCCGCGGACGTGCAGCGTAGAGCATTCCGCTTCGAGAAACGCACCTCAGTCCGGCTGGCACCGGTCTCGATCGCGAGCGAGGAGAGGCGGAGGCCACCGAGGTCGATCACCGACTCGGCGGCGCCAATCCTCATTGAAAGGTCGAGATCGGCCTGGGGAGTGAACTGGATGGCGGCGACCTGGTTCTGGGCGGTGCCGCTCACGCCGAGGCTGCCGTTGTCGCGATTGGTCAGTCCGAGCACGACGGCATTCGTGCCGGCGCTCCAGTGGCTGACCGGCTGGAATCGCTCCGCATCGTAGGACAACTGCATCGCGTAGAGCGAAGTCGGGGTACCGGCGCCCACGGTCAGCGCCCCACCGCCGAACTCGATGGTCGCCGCGAGATGCACCTCGCCGTGAAACTGCCGTGCAGTGCTGAAGCGCTTGAGCCCCTGGGCGTCCGCCGCGCGGGCGCCGGTCGCCACGAGGCCGAGCACCACGATCCCGCGCAGCAGCGGCATGGGCATCCCTAGCGGACCGGCGGCGGGGTCTTGTGCTGCCCTGGGCGCCGGGCCGCCGGCACGCCGAATTGGGGGGTGGCCCAGAGATACTCGTCGGTCAGCGTTTCCGGCGGAATGAACCGACCGGCAAAATGGCCGGCCAATCCGAGTCGGCTCAGCAGCGCCGCGCCGAGGCCCACCGTCAAGAGGAACCACGTCACCACTGCGGCGGTGCCGAAGGAAATCCAGCCGAGCAGGGGCACCCAGCCGAATGCCGCCCACCCGCTCCAGAGCACCACGAACCCGGCCAGGCCGGTCACCACGTAGCGATAACTGTTCGGCGAGCCGAACGCGCCCTGCGCCAGCCGGCGACGGGTGTATTTCTCGCCGAGGGCGTGGCTGACTCCCAGGAACCCCGCGAGTACCGCGACCAACACCAGAAGGACGGACGCGATGACGGCAAAGGGGACGAGGAGGATACCGACCACGCTCAGGATCAGCCCGAGGATCAGCACGCCGAACGTCGGGAGGATCAGCACCTGCGCGAGCACGCCCACGGCGAGCGAGCGGCCGAAGGTGTGGGACACGGTGTCGGAGATGATTTCGAGATTGGGTTTGCCGAAGAGAACGAGGCCGAAGCCGATACCGAGCAGGGTGAGAAAGATGCCGGCCAGCCCAGCAACGTTCCGCAACGCCAGGACGAGCGGCGAAGCGGGAGTGACGGCTGGGGCGTCCACATTGTCGAATTCGAGGGTGCCGAGGGTGCTGATTTCGCCGGTGACCTGTCCCCCCGCCTGATGCACCTGGCCGCCGAAGGCCACCACCGTCCCCGAAACGAACGCCCCCGGATGCAGCGTGATGTCGCCGTCGACCGTCACCAGGTTGCCTGCCAGACGGCCGTAGAGATCGGCGTCGCCGCTGAGGACGAGGATATCGCCCCGGTGCGACTCGCCAGAGCCGATCGAGAAGTCCCCAATCCGGGCGATTCCGCCGGTCACGGTCAGGGCGAATCCTGGTGACCGGGAATCGCGGAGCGCCTGTATGAGAAGCGGTTCGAGCCGGGATGGATCGCTCAGGTTGCTGAGTGAAACGGTGAATCCGCCGTCAGGGGCGTCGGGTACGGCTTGGGGGGCGGGGTGGGCGGCCTGAATCCGGCTAGGTCCCGCGGCCAGCGGGGAGGAGCCGATCAGCAGGAGCAGGCCCGCCGCGACGAGGGAAAGGTCAGATCTCGGCATGAGCCACCCGCGGCGTCGGCAGGGCCATCAGGCGTCGGAGCACCAGGACGCCGCCAGCATAGGCGACGGTGGTGGCGCCGAACACGAGGCCGAGACGGGCGGGCGACTCGAACAGCCCGCGGACCCAGGGGTACCATGGCTGTGCGAGGAGGGTGGATCCTGAAGGAACGGACCGCCGCCAGCCACAGCCCGCCGATTCCCTGTCCAGCGCCCTGGAGGAGCTGGGAGAGGGTGTCGGGGTTGGCCAGGCTCCACCCAACGCTCGCCGCCATCGGCAGGAGCACTCCGGCGGCGAGTGCGGCCGCGATGACTACCGGACGGGCTCTGCGCCGCACCTCGACCCGCGCCATCACCCGGTCGCTGAAGCCAGCGGCAGGGGTGAAGAGCGGGAGGGTGCCGAGCAGGTGGGCCAGCGCGCGGTCGGCATCGGCCAGATGCCGACAGTCGGCACAGCCGTGCAGGTGGGCCTCGCGATTTCGCGCGAGGGACCCTGCGAGCCAGTCGTCGAGCTCGTCCGGTGTGAGGTGGGTGGCAATGAAGTCCGTCATGACGCCCCTCCTACGGGCCCGCCGGGCCCGGGGTTTCACTGGCGCAAATGCGCCAGGGCCTGCCTGAGTTCGCCGCGTGCGCGGTGGATGTACGTCTTCACGGTGCCCAACGGGAGATCGAGCATCGTGGCGATTTCTTCATACGGCCGCCCCTCGACATGCCGGAGCAGGATGCAGGAGCGATATTCCGGCCGGAGCCCCGCAATCGCCACCTCGATCTCGCCGCCGAGCTCCTTCGCTTCGAGTTCCTCGAGGGCAGTTTCCTGCCGGTCTCCCAGCTGAAGCGCGCTGGCCTGGATCGCCTCCGGCGTCAGGGCGTGAGGCGACCCGTCGAGAGAGAGGGTGTCCAGCTCCCGGCGCCGCAGGTGGTCGATCGAGACGTTGTTGGCGATCTTGAAGATCCAGCTGGAGAACTTGTACTCGGGGCGGTATGACTCGATCGCATTGAGCGCCTTGACGAAGGTCTCCTGGGAGAGATCCTCCGCCTGCTCGCGATTGCGGACCATGCGGTAGATGAGCGAGAAGATAGGACGCTCATAGCGGCGCACCAATTCGCGGTACGCCGCCTGCCGACCGGCACGCGCCTCCAGCACCACGTCTTGATCCGACGCAGTCGCCAGGTCGAGGCCGGGCTTAGCCACGGGTGTCCCTCCGCCTTGCGGTGGGCTTTCCGTGAAGGGTAGATTGGCCGCCTATGTTAGCCACAGACAGGAAGTTACCAGTATCGGGCGGCGCGGAAAAGCGCACCTACGTGCGCGGGATGTTTCACGCCATCGCACCGAGCTACGATTTCCTGAACCACCTGCTCAGCCTGAACCTCGACAAGCGGTGGAGACGCAAAGCGGTCGCGCGTCTCAATTGGGAACAACTTCCCGATGGTCGCTATCTCGACCTCTGTGCCGGCACCCTCGACCTGGCCGCCACCCTCGCCCGCCAGCCAGGATTCGACGGATTGGTCGTCGGGTCCGATTTCGTCCCCAGGATGCTCCAGCTCGGCCGGGGCAAGGCGGAGCGGATCGTCCCGGTCACCGCCGACGCTCTCGAACTGCCCCACGCGGATGCCACCTTCGACGGGGCGACGGTCGGGTTCGGGGTCCGAAACCTCATGGACCTCGATGCCGGGCTCCGCGAGGCGGCCCGCGTTCTCAAGCCGGGCGCCCGGTTCGTCATCCTGGAGATGAGCATGCCCTCGTGGCAGCCACTGCGCGGCCTCTTCCTGCTCTATTTTCGCCACCTGCTGCCGACTGTCGGCCGGCTCGTTTCCCACCACTCGAACGCCTACACCTGGCTCCCCGAATCGGTCCTCGCCTTCCCGGAACCGAAGGCACTAGGCGAGCGAATGGAGCGCGCCGGCTTTCGCGACGTCACCTGGTCCTGCTCTTCGGCGGCATCTGCGCCATCCACGTCGGGACGCGCGCGTGAGCGAAGGCCAGACGTTCGTCGGGGAGTCGCTCCTCGTCCGCTACGTCAACTTCGTGAAGTTGCCGCACACCCTCTTCGCGCTCCCGTTCGCCCTGCTCGGCGTGCTCGCGGCGTCGCTCCAGGCACCGGTGACGGTGCGCACGGTGGGGCTGGTCGTGGTGGCCTTCACCGCCGCCCGCTGGGTGGCCATGGGCTTCAACCGGATCGCCGATCGCGAGTACGACGCGCGGAACCCCCGCACGCAGGACCGGGAACTCCCGCGCGGCGCGCTCTCGGTGCCCGCAGGCGTGGATCTCGGTGGTGGCGGCCGCGGCGCTGTTCGTCTGGGCGGCGTGGTCCCTCAACCCCCTCTGTTTCTTGCTCAGTCCGTTCGCGCTGCTCTGGGTGACGGGATACAGCCTCTCGAAACGATTCACCTGGTGGCCACACCTCTGGCTCGGCATGAGCCTCGCCATCGCCCCGGTCGGCGGCTGGCTGGCCGTCACGGGAACGTGGAGCGACCCGACCTGGTTGCTCCTGTCCATCACGGTGGCAGTGGCGACGTGGGTGGCGGGATTCGACATCTTCTACGCCCTCCCTGACGCCACCTTCGACCGGGAGAGCGGGTTGCGCAGCGCGGTCGTCCGGCTCGGCGAGCCCCGCGCGATCCTGCTGGCCAAACTCCTCCACGGCGCCACCATCCCCGCGCTGGCCCTCTTCGGGTGGGGGGCGGGCTTCGGATGGTGGTACTATGCAGGCGTCGCCGCCGCCGCCGTGATTCTCGCCTACGAACACCAGCTGGTGAAGCCCGGCGATCTTTCTCGGCTCGATGCGGCGTTCTTTCGGATGAACGCGGTGATGTCGGTGACCGTGTTCGGATTTGCCCTCCTCGACCGGCTCACGTGAGCGCCCTGTGACCGCTCCCCGCTTCGCACGGCCTGCAGGACTTCGTGCGTCACCTCGAGGCGCGCGGCGAGCTGTTGCGCGTCACCGCCGAGGTGGATCCGAAGTTCGAGGTGGCGGAGATCGTCCAGCGCGTCATCCGGCAGGACGGGCCGGCGCTGCTCTTCGAGCGGGTGACAGGCGCCGATTTTCCGCTCGCCATGAATCTTTACGGCTCCGCCCGCCGGATGGAAATGGCCATCGGTCGTCCACCGGAGCAGGTCGGACGGGAGCTGATCGAGACCTTCCAGCGGCTCAACCCCCCGTCGCTGGGCAAGTTCTGGGAGTTGCGCGGCACGCTCCTCAAGGCGCGCTTCCTGCGCCCCCGTCTGGTGGCGCGCGCGCCGGTCCAGGAGGTGATCGAGGCGCCGCGGCTCGACCGGCTGCCGAATCTCTGGAGCTGGCCGAGGGACGGCGGACCGTTCATCACCTTCGGGCCGACCATCACGCACAACCCCGCTAACGGGGTACGGAACTTCGGGCTGTACCGCCTCCAGGTCTTCGACGAGAAGACCACCGGCATGCACTGGCAGAGCATGAAGGGGGGCCGGGGTCACCACCACGAGGCGGAGCGTCGGGGCGAACCGCTTGAGGCCGCCGTGGTTCTCGGCGGAGATCCGATGACGATGCTCTCCGCGATTCTCCCGCTGCCAGAGGATTTTGACGAACTTGGGCTTGCCGGGTTCCTGCGGGGCCGAGCCACCGAACTGGTGCGCGCCCGGAGCATCTCGCTGCCGGTGCCGGCCAACGCCGACTTCGTGCTGGAAGGAGTGGTGCCCGCGGGAGAACGGCGGATGGAGGGGCCCTTCGGCGATCACTACGGTCACTACTCCGAGGCCTCGCCCTTCCCGGTGTTCCATGTGAAGACCGTCACCCGGCGTCGCGACGCCATCTATCCAGGGGCGGTGGTCGGCAAGCCGCCGCAGGAAGACAAGTGGATCGGGCTGGCCGCCGGGGAGATGATCGGGCCGCTGATCCGGGTGGTCAACCCGAACGTCGTGGATCTCTTCGCCAGCGACGACGCTGTATTCCACAACTTGCTCACGGTGTCCGTCAGGGTGCGGCATCCGCTCGAGTCGTTCAAGACTGCACTCAACCTGCTTGGCACCGGGCAGCTTGCGCTCACCAAGTGCGTGGTCATGGTGCGGGACAACGTGCCGGTGCGAAATTTCGGCCGGACGCTCCGGGAGCTCTGGCACCGGTTCGACCCGCGCGACCGGATGCTGCTCCTCCCGATCGCGCCGCTCGACACGCTGGACTACACGTCGTTCGAGATGCACGTTGGCAGCAAGCTGGTGCTGGATGCGACCGGAGAGGTGGTCACCTCCGATGCCCCGCCGACCGCCATCGAGGATCCATCGGCCTTCGACCGGCGGATCGGTGCCCATCGCGTACTGGACGGCGGCTTCGTCGTGGTCCAGGTCAAGAGTGAGCCGCGCGCCGTGCTGGAGAAGCTCCTCCGCTGGGAGGGGCTGGGGCCGGTCAAGTTTGTTGCGGCGGTCAGCGACGACGTGGACCTGAACGACGAGGGAAACATCGTCTGGGGAATCTTCACCCGCTTTGATCCGGCGCGCGACATGATGTTCGAGCGCCAGGAGTTCGTGGGCGCCAAGCCGGTCTACGGCGGCCGCATTGCCATCGACGCCACCTGGAAGCCCGGCTATCCGCCGCCGGTCACGATGCCGGAAGAGACCATCCGGCTGGTCGATCGTCGCTGGGGCGAGTACTTCGGCGACCGGCTCGAACGCAGGGAACGAGGTCGATGGTAGACATGTGCACTGAGAGCGGAGGTTTGAATGAGGGAACGTGAGAGCTTGATTCCCGCGCCGAAACAGCCGGGGATTCCGAAGAAGGGGGCGCCCCCCGTCCAGAAGCGGACGCCGCCGCCGCCGAGACCGCCGGCACATCCGGTGCGCTCACCGACGTCAAATCGGAGAGGGGGGTGAGCCATCTCCCGATCGTGATGGCCATTTCCGGCGCCTCGGGGGCGCCCTACGCGGTGCGCCTTCTCAAGGTGCTCGCCACGCGCCATGTGCCGGTGTGGCTCATCGTGACGAGTCACGGCATGCGGCTGCTCCAGGCGGAATGTGGCATCGCCGATCTCGAGGGTTTGCAGCGCGCCACCGGGGGCGACTGGGGGAGCGTCACGGTCTACCCGGATACCGATCGCGGCGCCAAACCGGCCTCGGGATCGGCCAGGTGGGCTGGGATGGTGATCTGTCCGTGCTCCATGGGGACGGTGTCGGCGATTGCGCAGGGGTCGAGCCGGTCGCTGGTGGAGCGCGCCGCGGATGTGGCACTCAAGGAACGGCGCAAGCTCGTTGTCGTGCCGCGCGAGACGCCGCTGTCGCTGATCCACCTCCGCAATCTCACCACATTGACCGAGGCGGGCGCCGTCGTCATTCCCGCGGCGCCGGGGTTCTATCACCGCCCGACCGCCATCAGCGAGTTGGTGGACTTCATCGTGCAGCGGGTGCTCGACCAGCTGGACCTCGGCATCGACATCGCGCCACGGTGGGGTGGGGACGGCGCGGCGTAGAGTCGCACAGCTGAACTGAATTCACGAAAACACGAAAACACGAATGTCCGATGGCTGTTTTTTCGTGATTTCCCAATTTCGTGCTTTCGTGAATGCTTTCTTGTTTGAGGGAGTCACATGCGCCTCGGAATCATCTCGGATACGCACGGGTTGCTCAGACCGGAAGTCTTCGAGGTGTTCCGCGAGGTGGATCACATCCTCCACGCCGGGGACATCGGCCCGCTCGACATCCTGACCGACCTGGCGGCGATTGCCCCGGTGACGGCCGTTTATGGGAATACCGATGACTGGGACGTTCGCGCGAAAGTGCCGCGGGTGGCGGAACTGGAGCTGGAGGGCATCCGGATCGTGGTGACGCACGGCAATCAGTTCGGAAGCCCCACGCCGGAAGCGTTGAACGCGGCCTTTCCCGACGCCGACGTGCTCATCTTCGGGCACACCCACCGCCCGCTCCTTGTCACCGTCGACATCACGGTCACGGCCATGAACCCCGGCGGGGCAGGGGCCCGGCGCTTCGACCTTCCGCCCTCGGTGGGGATCATGGAGCTGGAGGCCGGCCTCCCGCCGCGAGCGCGCCTGGTGCCCCTGCTCGCGGCCGGAGACGCCTAGCGGTTACTGCTCGGGGTCGATCGGCGGCGCCTGGCTCGCCGGGTTGATGCCGATGCCCCAAATCTCCCCGTTGACGATGACCCAGCGAATCATGATCGGCTCGGGGGACATTGAAAAATCCGCGGTGCGCCAGTACTGCGGGTTGCCCTTCCGCATCACCACCATCTCGCCGAGCAACTTCGCCTCTTCTCCAATCTGGGCCGTGAACTGGTCCCACTGAGCGGCCATCGCATCGGGGCTTTCCATCTCGGCGCGGGTCTCTTCGCTCATGTGGGCGAACAGGCTGTCGAACCGTGCGGTGTAGAGCCATTCGATGTACTTCCGGCCCAGCTCCATCTCGTTGCCCACCTTCGGATGGCCGGTGGGGGCTGGAGCGGCGGTGGCCGAGGCGCTGGGGGCCGGGGTCTGGGACCAGGCGAAGGCGGGCGTAGCGACCAGAGTCGCCACCAGGAGGGCGCTTCGTACGGACATGGGAACCTCTGTATGGGTTAGAAGATCAGCCCAATACGGAGGCGGCGCGGGATAGTTTCAGGATGGAACAACTACTCTGCCACGAGCTTGATCGGCCGCGAGGAGGAGGCCACCCGCCCCGCCCGGTCTGTGACGCGTACCTCAAGGAGGTAGTCGCCGGGAGTCAGGGTGTTGAGGCTGAGCGTGCGCGCGACCCGGGTCGGCGTGCCGGCACTGTGCTCCTCGAAGCCCAGCGTGATGCTCGGCCCCGTCCCCTTGTCGCCCCGGCGGGCGGTGACCTCCACCTGGTACAGCTGCCCCGCGGGAATTCCGTAGACTTCGTAGTACAGTTCCACCGGCACGCTGGCGCGATGGCCGTTCCGCGGGGTCACCCAGACGGTATCGCCGGGGGCCACGACCCACGGCGCGGACCACCCCCTCACGCCAATGGCCAGGTCGCTGACGGCCAAGGCGCTGGAGTCGTGCACGGGGATCGTGATCAATTGCGAGGCGAGGAGCGCCCCGGTCGAATCCCCGGTCTGCACCGCCGCCTGCCAGCTCCAGGTGCCGGCGGGCAGCGTCGCCGGGAGGTGTGCGAAGATGGTGTACGTCGTGTCCGGTTGGGCGGGAGAGAAGGGCGCGGAATACGTCAAGGTGGTGTCGAATCTCGCCACGACGGTGCCTCCGTCACCGAACGCGGCGAACCGGACCCTGATGGTGTCCCGCTGGCCCGCGCGGCTGGGCGCGGGCTGGACCACCGCCACGGCGACTTGCACTCCCGAGCCGCCGGGCGCGGCGCCGATGGCGAGGGGAAGCACCTGTGCCGTGACGGAAGCCGGAAACCGGAGGGGATGCGCCTCGGTCGTCGTGCTGGTGGTGATGCTTTGCTTGCCGAGTACGGCCAACTCCTGCAGGTAGGTTGCTCCCGCGATGGGGCTCGCGGAGAGCAGTTTCCCGTAGATCGGGGAGACAGCTTGCCGCTGGCGCATCATCTCGAACAGGTCCTCCCCGCAAGACGGGGACGTTCGTGACGCCTTGATCTGCTTCATCACATTGGCTTGAGAGGAGAAGACCTCGGCGCCGGCGGTCTCCCCATCGGGGGAGACCGTTCGCACCTTGTCATCGGAGGGGTTCCAGCGGCCGTTGGGCTGGATGGATGCATGGTTGATATCCTGCACCGACCGCACGAGGACATAATCGCCGATGCTGTTCTGCGAGGCGAAGTGGAGGAGCAGTTCGTCATCGGAACGGTGATAGCCCCAGGTCTCGTTGGCGACATACCCGCAGACGCGGGGCTGGACCCGCACATCGGGCGGCCCCATGCGCACGTACACCACGCCTCGGCTGTCCAGCATGGAATCGAACGGGAAGCTGCTGTGCAGGTCATCCGGTTTCTGCATGTGCCGGACTTCGCTGAAGGCGAAGTGACGGTCGGCATACACGATGCGCCGGTAATGCTCCTGCATCCGTTCCCCCACGGAGCGCAGTGAGATCGCGGCATGCCTGTTCCAGAACCGGTGGAGGAATGCCACGCGGTCCCGGCCGCTCTGGCGGTCGAAATCCGCCAATTCCGATGGCGTCGCGATGAGCGACATGTCGCGATGCAGCATCACCAGCATGGTCGGGTCGTCATCCGCCACGGCGGCCCAGTAGTCGACTTCCCCCAGTGGGTTCCCCAGCGCAAGGGCGGCGCGGCCCCGTTGGTACCGGATTGCCGGTGTGGTCTGGCTATCCGCCACGCTCTGGAGCGCTGCGTAGGCCTCGGTCGCGGCTCCCATCCGCCACTCCGCGCGGGAAAGTGCGAGCAGGAATTCTGGTGTCGCGGCGTCTCGAGGGAGATGGTGCGCATTTCCTATCGCGGTGACGAGCAGGGCAGTGTCCCGCCGCTCGACCGCAAGCCGTAGTTGGCCCTCGATAGCGGGCGCGAATCGCCGGTCAAGGGCCAACGCCTTCCCATAGGCATCGGCTGCCTTCTGGAATTCGCCCAGGCCCGGGTGGGTCCCGAGGTTCATCGTGTTTTGCCACGTGGCGAGGCCGAGGGCGGCGTGGGCATCGCCCAGGCCGAGCCAGGGGACTGGCCAGGTGGGCTGCAGTTTGGCAGCGCGGCGGAAATTTTTCTCCGCCAGCAAGGGCTTCCCTGCCTGAAGCCTCGCGAAACCGGCCCGGATGCTGGCCAGCGCCTCCGTCGAGTCGCCGGTCTCGACGCCTTCGTATTGCGTGGCCAGGGAGACGAGGTACGCGGTATCCGTGACGGCCGTGAGCGAATCCCGGAACGCGCGCAGCGCTTCCCGGTCGTTCGGACTCTGTGCCTCCAGGCGAAGTGCCAGCACCGCCAACAGCACCATGACCCATCGGAGCAGCCACACCGCTACACCTCCCACTCCTCCAGCCGGACCGTTCGCTTCAGCGCCTCGGGGTGCATCCGGAACCACGACATCAGGAGCAGGATCTCGTCGATCGCCTCGAGCGGGAGGGGGCCGGCGGCAGGCTCCTCGCGGCCCAGCTCTTCCTTTACCACCGCCCCGAAGGCAATCCGCTCGATCGGCGTGGTCGGGAAGGGGAAGCAGGTGCGGACCGTCCCCCGTCGAATGAGGTAGGCTCGGTCGTCGCCAAACACGCCAGGATCCCGATAGACGAAGGTGAGCAGATCCACTGCCGCCCGGGACCGCGCCGTCGCGGCCAACAGCCATTCCATCTGTTCGAATCGCTCCCGCCACTTGGCGGCCCGCTCGTAGTCCTGCGCGACCGCCGCTTGCTGCATCGCGGCAATCGCCCGATCGATGGGCTGAATGGTACGGCCTTCGAGAAATGCCGCTGCGGTCTCGATTCGGCGGCGGTAGTCCACCTCGCTGACCAGCCCCGCGCACGGCCCGGTGCACTGCCCGAGTTCGTGCCGGTGGCAGGCCGCCTGGGTGGCGGCGGTGAAGAGATCCCCCTGGTCGGCAAAGACGATCGGCATCCGGGCCTCGCAGTCGCGCAGGCCGAGCAAGTCGTTCAGGACGCGGAGCGCCTCCTCCACCCGCCCGCGCGAGCGGAAGGGACCGTACACCCGGCCGTCCTGCCGCCCGATCGTGGCGCCCTGGTAGACCTTGGGCGCGGGCGAGTCGAGGATCTTGACGAATACGGCGCGCCGAGTCCGGTTCATGGCGACGTTGAAGGGCGGCCGATGCTGGCGGATCTGTCGAAGTTCGCCGAGGCAGGCGGCGAAGTCGCTGTGCACGTAGTCCCAGGTGATGTCCCCGGCGGCGTGGAGGATGCGCGCCGCCTTGTCCTCCGGAAAGCTGGCCCGGAAATAGGTCATCAGCCGGGCGCGCAGCCGCTTCGCCTTGCCGACGTACAGCAGGCGCCCCGCAGGGTCGGTCATCCGGTAGACCGCGGGTCGATTCTCGGCGAGCAGGCGCACCCGTGCCCGGAGGGCGCCGAGGTCGGCCGAGGCGAGTGGAAGGGCGGCGAGCTGGGTCATCAGACCTGACAGCGGTGACAGAAGACGGTGATGCGGGCATCGAGTGCGTGGGTGCCGGCGAGCGGCGTGCCGCAGGTGACGCACGGCTCACCCTCGCGCCCGTACACCAGCAGCGAAAGTTGGAACTTCCCCTGGTCGCCCGTTCCGGTGCGGTAGTCCCGGACGGTGCTGCCTCGGCCCGACACGGCCGCCGAAAGAATCCGGAGCAGTTCCCGGTGAAGCGCGTCCCACTCCGGTCTCGACAGCCGCCGTGCTTCACGCGAGGGATCGATGCCGGCAGCGAAGAGCGCCTCATTCGCGTAGATGTTGCCCACGCCGGCCAGGAGTTTCTGGTCCATCAGCGCCTTCTTGATCGATTGCCTGGTCCGGCCCAGCGCCGAGCGCATCGTATCGGACGTGAATCCGACGGCCAGTGGCTCCGGCCCGATCGCGGCGTCATAGGCAGCCCATCCCCGGGCATCAAGCCAGAGGAGGGTGCCGAGGCGCCGCACGTCACGATAGACCAGAATCCGCCCATCGTCCAGCGTGGCACGGAGCACTGCGTAGCGGGCGTCCCCGTCGTTGAGCGGGCGGTCGTAGACCAGGAGCGCGCCCGTCATCCCCGGCTGCACGACGAGCCGCCGTTGGCCCAGCACGAAGACGGCGTGCTTCGCCCGGCGAAAGAGATCTTCGATGGTGGCCCCGGCGAGACCCCGCAACAGGGCGGGGCGGGTGACGCCGCGCAAGACATCGGTATGGGAGAGAGCGGCGCGCACGATGGTCCGGCCCAGGACAGCGGGCCGGATGTCGCGCACGATGGTTTCGACTTCGGGAAGTTCAGGCACGCCTGGCTGGCCCCGCCTCCGACCTCACGGGTTGACGGTGATCGTTGCCACCATGGTGGGGTGGATGGAGCAATGATAGGCGTAGACGCCGGGGGTGTCGAAAACGAATGTGTACGTGCCCCCCTGCCCCAGAGCGGCTGAGCCGAACACCCCGTTGTCCTCGGTCACTGTGTGGTCGATGTTGTCGTTGTTTCGCCACTTGATGGACTGCTTGGCGGCCAGGCTGATGGTCAGCAGGGGAGGTGCGTAGGCGTTGGCGCCCTGGCCGGCTGCGCCGGTGACGATCACCACGTCCGCCGGTGCGGCGAGGGGAGGGCTGGTGGAGTCGTCGCCACCGCAGCCGAGGAGCAGGGCAGCAGCAACAGCCAGGGAACTGATTCGCATTGGGGCCTCCGGGGCAGTGGAATCGCTCTCGAATGCTAAAGTGACGTTCCTCGGGCGGATAGTCCCACCGATCACCCGCCGCTCCCCGGCCCTGCGGCCTCCCAGCCGCGCTGGCGTTCTGCCTCTCGCCAGCCGATATCGCGTCGCCACAGCTTCCCCTCGAAGCCGATCGCCTCAGCTCCGGCGCGGCTCAGGGCCTGGGCGGCCGCGAAGGTGGGTGCCACGGCGGTCACGTTGAGCACCCGTCCTCCCGACACGCGGAGCACCCCCTCGGCGTCGAGGGACGTCCCGGCATGAAAGACCGTCACCCCCTCCGGGAGCTCCATCGGCAGGGAGATGGCCGCCCCCTTTTCGGGGGCGTCGGGGTAGCCCCTGGCAGCCAACACCGTGGTCACTGAAGCGCCCGGTTTCACTGGCAGCGGGCCGGCAGGCTTTCCCTCCGCGATCTTGACCAGCGCGTCCGTCAGCCCGGCTTCAAGCATCGGCAGGACGACCTGCGTCTCCGGGTCTCCGAAGCGGCAGTTGAACTCCACCACGAACGGCGCGCCCGCCCGGTCCACCATGATCCCGGCGTAGAGGCACCCCGCAAACCGGGCGCCCCGCCGGTCGAGCTCGGCGAGGGCGGGGAGCATGACCTCGTGGCGTACCCGCTCCAGCAGCCGCGGTGTGGCGGTCGTCACCGGGGCGTAGGCGCCCATCCCGCCGGTGTTCGGTCCGGAGTCGCCTTCGCCGAGTCGTTTGTGATCCTGGGAGGCCGGGAGGAGGGTAATCTCCTCCCCGTTGGTGAGTCCGAGCACCGAGAGCTCCTCGCCCTCGAGGAATGCCTCGACGACCACGGTGCGCCCGGCGTCGCCGAAGCGCCCCTCTCCCAGCATTGCCCGCACCGCGGCCGACGCCTCGCGCCGGGTGGCGCAGACGATCGCCCCCTTTCCGGCAGCCAGGCCGGAGGCCTTCACAACCAGGGGTTCGGGGTGGGCATCGACATACGCCAGGGCCGCGGCGAGATCGGTGAAGGTCTGGCTTGCGGCCGTCGGGATGCCGGCCGACTCCATTACTTCCTTCGAAAACGCCTTTGATGCCTCAAGCGCGGCCGCCGCCGCAGAGGGGCCGAAGACCGGGCGCCCTCGTGCGCGGAGCCGATCGGCCAGCCCGAGCGCGAGCGGGACTTCCGGGCCGATGATGGTCAGGTCGAACGCGCCGGACACCGCCGCCTCGGTCAGGCAGTCGATGTCATCGGCGGGGATCGGAAGGAGAGTGGCGAGCGAGGCAAGACCGGGATTGCCCGGGGCGGCGCTGAGGTGGACGGCGGGGTTTTCGCGACGCAACGCCCAGGCGATGGCGTGTTCGCGGCCCCCGCCGCCGACGATCAGGACCTTCACGCGCTCGAGCCGCGCTTCTGCGCGTTGCGGAACGCCTCGGCGGCCTTGCCGGCGGTGCTGCGGACGGCGTCGCCGACCTGCTGCCCAAAGTCCTTCGCCACGTCGGAGTAGTACTCCTTGGCGTCCTGCCAATGGTCGCCGAGTGGCCGCTGATCCTCCGGGCTCCCGCGGCGGACGTATTCGCCGGCCAGGATGCGCTCGTAGTCGCCCGCGGTCACCCACTTCTGGATCTCGGCGGCCCGCACCGTGTGCATCGGGTGGGTCACACCGAGGGTGTGGAGCACCTTGTAGACGATGTCGAGGCCTTCGTTGGTGTTGACGTACTCGTGCGCCTGCGCCATGAACGCGTCGAGGTTCAGGTCGGCGTCGGTGAAGAATTCGCCGCGCCCGCCGCCGGCCATCTTCAGGTCGAGGCGCTGCGCCACCATCACATCCTGGACGCCAAGCAGCCCGGCACGGTCGGCGGAGAGTTCCGCTTTCCGGCTCCACTCCAGGAACGCGAGTTTGATCGGCAGGAGGGCGATTCCCGCCAGCATCGGCAGGGCGCCGAGGCTCACCAGCGCCAGGATGGCGGCGATGGTCCGGTAGAGGGCGTGCCCGCTCATGACGTGTCCGAGCTCGTGGGCGAGCAGGGTCAGGATTTCGTCTTCGTCGAGAATCTCGAGTGCGGCGGAATGGAGCACGATGAAGGGGTCGTCCACACCGTAGGCACCCGCGTTGAAGATCGGGGTCTGGGTGACGTACACCTCGGGCACCTTGTCCCAGCCGAAGGTGGTGCAGTTCTCGATGTGCATCTGCCAGAGCCGGGGGAACTGGGTCGGGCCGACCCGGACGGCGTTGGCCTGGAACAGCAGCCGGATGCCGCGTTCCCCGCCGAGCAGCGCCAGGACCTTCCGGATAACCTCGTCGACTCCGGGGAGGGCACGGAGGGCCTGCAGGGCCGCACGATCCGCTGGGTGCTCCCAGCTGACGGGAGCGATGTCTGGCAGGGTACGGCGGGGCCGTGGGGCCGGAAGATTCGACATGTGCTGGGCCTGGTTAAGGGATCCCGTCCGTACGCCGGGCGGGCCCTGCTTGTTTCAGAATGCTACAGCCGATCGGTTGGTCAGGCCCCGAGGGCCTGATCGAGGTCGGCAATCAGATCCTCCACGTCCTCGATTCCGCAACTCAGGCGGAGCAGGGAATCGGTGAGTCCCATGGCCTCCCGCATCGCGGGCGGGACCGAGGCGTGTGTCATGCTCGCGGGGTGACCCATGAGGCTTTCCACGCCACCCAGCGACTCGGCGAGGACGAAGATCCTGGTCCGTTCGGCGATCCGGCGGGCCCGGGCGGCGTCGCCGACGTCGAAGGAGATCATTCCGCCGAAGCCGCTCATCTGCTTCTTGGCGAGTTCGTGCTGCGGATGGGAAGCGAGGCCGGGATAGTAGACGCGCTGCACATCCTTCCGCTCCGCGAGCCACTGCGCCACCGCCCTGCCGTTCGCGTCGTGCTGGCGCATGCGGAGAGGGAGGGTCTTGGTGCCCCGGAGGGCCAGGAAACAGTCCATCGGTCCCGGCACCGCGCCCGCGGCGTTCTGGATGAACCCGAACTGCTCGGCGAGGTCCTCGCGGCGGGTGAGGAGGAGCCCGCCCACCATGTCGCTGTGGCCGTTGAGGTACTTGGTGGTGCTGTGGAGCACGACGTCGGCACCGACTTCGAGCGGGCGCTGGAACACGGGCGTGGCGAACGTATTGTCGACCGCGAAGAGATACCCGTGGGCCTGGGTGAGGTCGCCCACGGCGGCGAGATCGGTGAGCTGCATCATCGGATTGGTGGGCGTCTCGCAATAGATCATCCGGGTCTCAGGGCGTAGCGCCGCCTCGATGTTCCGGATGTTGCGGCTGTCCACGAAACTGAACCGCAGGCCGAATCGGGTGTAGATCCGCTCCATCAGTCGATGGCTTCCGCCGTAGAGATTCTCCCCACAGACCACGTGATCGCCGCTCTTGAGCACCTTCAGCAGCACGTCCAGCGCCGCCAGGCCTGACCCGTAGGCGAACCCGTGCGTCGCCCCTTCGAGGGCGGCCACGTTGCGTTCGAGCGCCTGTCGCGTGGGATTGTCGGTGCGGGCGTATTCGTACCCCTTGTGCCGGCCGATCCCCTCCTGGACGTAGGTGGAGGTCTGGTAGATGGGCGTCATCACCGCGCCGGAGAGCGGCTCTGGCACCTGGCCGGCGTGCACGGCCCTGGTGCCCATGCCGGATTCGAGGTCGTGCGGGAGAATCTGAGTCATGAATCACACCGGTTGAGGTGGAGGAACCTTATGAGGGAGAAGGCGTTGCGGCAAGGCGTCGCGTTGAGAATTGCCCCGGGCGGCCATACCTTCCACCTGTGCCGGCCAACCCTCCGATCTCCGCTGCGCCGCTCGTGGCCCAGTGCCTCGTCGTCGACGACGACCCGCAGGTGCGTGACGCACTGGTCCGAGTCGTCGAAGCCCAGGGACTCACCTGCGCGTCGGCCTCCTCCGCCGACGCCGCGCTCGAGCTCCTCGCCGGGCAGGGCGGGGCGGCCGTGCTGATCAGCGACATCAGGATGCCGGGACGAGACGGCGTCGCGCTGCTCGAGGATGTGCGGCGCCTCTACCCCGACACGGCCGTGATCATGCTCAGCGCCGTGGCAGATGTGCAGATTGCCGTGGATTGCCTGAAGAAGGGCGCCCTGGACTACATCGCCAAGCCGATGGTCCTCGGCGAGGTGCAGGTGCGAGTCACCAAGGCGCTCGAGAAGCGCGAGCTCACCCTGCAGAACCGCTACTACCAGCAGCACCTCGAGGAGGAGGTGCGGCGGCAGAGGGCCCGGATTGAGGAACTCTTCCTCGAAGGGGCACAGACGCTGGCCCACGCGCTGGAAGCGAAGGACGCCTACACGCGCGGGCACTCGCAGCGGGTGCGCGAGTACGCGGTGCGCACGGCTGTGCTTCTCGGCTACACCGGGGACTTTCTCGACAACATTTGCCTCGGCGCTGAATTGCACGATATCGGGAAGATCGGCACGCGGGAAAGCATCCTGAACAAGCCCGCACGGCTGACGCCCGGACGAATTCCGCCACGTCATGGAGCACACCGTCCTCGGGGAGAAGATCCTCGCCCCGCTGGCGCACGATCGCCCGGTTGTCCTGCACATCGCACGCTCTCATCACGAACGCCTCGATGGTGACGGGTTTCCCGATGGGCTCGGCGGGGAGGACATCCCGATCGAGGCGCGAATCGTGGCGGTGGTGGACGCCTTCGACGCGATGACCACCAACCGGGCCTACCGTGAATCGCTGGGGCCGGCCGCGGCCGTTGAGGAGCTTCGGCGCTGCAGAGGGCTCCAGTTCGATCCGGCGGTGGTGGAGGCGTTCTGCACCGCCTTTCCTGATCCAATGAAACTCCCTATCCACGTCTGACGCCCGCCTCCGGCGGGGGACCTGCGATGAGCGACACCTTGATGGTCAGTGTTTCCGGGATGCGAGGCATCGTCGGGAAGGACCTCACTCCGGAACTGGTCGCGCGCCATGCGGCGGCCCTCGGCGCCTGGGCGGCTGCGGCCGGTCGGCCAAAGGTGGTGCTCGGGCGGGACGCCCGGACCAGCGGGCCAATGTTCGCGCGTGCCGCCACCTCCGGATTGATGTCCGTCGGCGTCGAGGTGGTCGACATCGGCGTCGTGCCGACTCCCACGCTGCAGCTCGCCGTGGAGCATCATCACGCGGGGGCCGGCCTGATGCTGACCGCCAGCCATAATCCGGTGGAATGGAACGCACTCAAGCTGGTAGGCCCCGACGGCATCTTCCTCGATGCCGAGTCGGGTGCGGCGGTCCGGGCCCTCGCGGAACGGGGGCCGGCACGCGCCGGGTGGGATGCGATTGGGACTGTCCGGGAAGACGGGGGGGCGATCGGACGCCATCTCCAGCAGGTGCTCGACCTGCCGATGGTTGATGTGGAACGGATCCGGGCCCGACGCTTTCATGTCGCGCTCGATTGCGTGCGGGGGGCCGGCGGCACGTCGATCCCGCCGTTGCTCGAGGCGCTCGGCTGCCGGGTGACCGGCATTCATCTCGAGAGCGATGGCCGCTTTCCGCGCGCGCCCGAACCCCTCCCGGAAAACCTCGGGGAACTTTCACGACTGGTGCGCGACTCTGGGGCGGACATCGGAATGGCCGTCGATCCCGACGTCGACCGCCTCGCCCTGGTCGATGAGCGTGGCGAGCCGATCGGCGAAGACTATACCCTGGCCTTCGCGGTCCGGGCCGTGCTTCGCGGCGTGACGCCGGGCGCCGGCTCCCCGGCGGTGGTGGTCAATCTCTCGACCAGCCTGGTGGTGGAGGACGCCGCCCGCGAGCACGGCGCCCGGTTTTTCCGTGCGCCGGTCGGGGAGGCGCACGTCGCCCGGATGATCAAGGACGAGTCGGCGGTCGTCGGTGGGGAGGGGAACGGCGGCGTCATTCTGCCCTCCGTGCACATCGGGCGGGACGCCCCGATCGGGGTGGCCCTTATCTTGCAACTTCTGGTCGAATCAGGGCAGACGGTATCCGGCCTCGTCGGTGCCGCTCCCCAGTATCACATTGTCAAAGCGAAGGCTCCGCGGGGTGCGGACCTCACCCCTGCCTACCAGGCGCTTCGCAAGCGTTTCGCGGATGCCACGGTGGACGACCGCGACGGATTGCGCCTCTCGTGGCCGGATCGGTGGGTCCACCTGCGGCCCTCGGGCACGGAACCGATCATCCGGTTCATTGCCGAGGCGCCCACCGCCGCCGATGCCGAGTCGCTGATCAACGCCTGCCGGTCGCTAGTGAGCTGAACCGAGGGAGTCGGACTATGTGCGGTGTCGTCGGGTACGTGGGCCCCCGCCAGGCGGCGGCAATTCTCCTCGACGGTTTGCGTCGGATGGAGTACCGCGGGTACGACTCCGCGGGGATCGCGGTCATCAACGGCACAGGCCTCAAGGTGCACAAGGCCGCGGGCAAGCTCAGCAATCTCGAGAAGCAGGTCTCCGACAATCTTCCGTCCGGCACGGTGGGCATCGGCCATACCCGCTGGGCCACCCACGGCGCCCCTACCACCCCCAACGCGCACCCCCACACGGACCAGTCGGGCCGGATCGCTCTGATCCACAACGGGATCATCGAGAACGCCGGCTCCATCCGGAAGGCGCTGCTCAAGCGCGAACACACCTTCACGTCGGAAACGGATACCGAGGTTCTGGCGCACCTCGTCGGTGAGCTCTACCAGGGTGACCTGGAAGAGGCCGTCGCGGCAGCGCTTCGCGAGGTGGAAGGGGCGTACGGGATCGCGGTGATTTCGGCCGATGAACCCGACGTCCTGGTCGCGGCCCGGAATGGGTCGCCCCTGATCGTCGGTGTCGGCGAGGACGAGCGGTTCGTGGCGTCCGATGCGTCGCCGTTGCTCGAGCACACCCGCTCGGTGGTGTACCTCGACGATGGGGAAATGGTCATCCTCACCCGTGACGGATACCGGGTCCGCGACCTCGACGTCAA
Organism: uncultured Gemmatimonadales bacterium; assembly: GCA_963705985.1. Taxonomy (GTDB): domain Bacteria; phylum Gemmatimonadota; class Gemmatimonadetes; order Gemmatimonadales; family GWC2-71-9; genus SPDF01. The sequence goes on from CAVPLK010000006.1 coordinate 109,290, forward strand.
GAACATCGACAAGCCGGTCAACCAGATCGACTGGGACCTGGCCAAGATCGAGCGGGAGGGCTTCGAGCACTTCATGCTCAAGGAGATCTGCGAGCAGCCGGAGTCACTGGCCAACACCCTGCGGGGGCACCTGCTTGAGGAAGAAGGCACGGCGCGGGTGAGCGGCCTGAACATGACCGACGACGAGCTGCTCTCGGTCGAGCGGATCATCATCACGGCGTGCGGCACCTCGTGGCACAGCGCCCTGATCGGCGAATACATGCTCGAGGAGCTGGCGCGCGTGCCGGTCGAGGTCGAATACGCCTCGGAATTCCGCTACCGCAACCCGGTGGTGAACGAGCGGACGCTGGTCATCGGCATCAGTCAGTCGGGCGAGACGGCCGACACGCTGGCCGCCATCCGCGAGGCCCGGCGCCGCGGGGCGCGGACCATCGGACTCGTCAACGTGGTGGGGAGCACGATCGCGCGCGAGGTGGACGGTGGCACCTACCTCCACGCCGGCCCCGAGGTCGGGGTGGCGTCCACCAAGGCCTTCACCAGCCAGGTGGCCGCGCTGGCCCTCCTGACGCTCCGCATCGGGCGCCTGCGCAATCTGAGCATCCTCCAGGGGCGCCAGTTCATCCAGGCGCTCACGGCCCTCCCGGCGCAGATCGAGCTGATCCTGGCCAAGGCCGACGAGGTCAAGGTGCTCGCCGAACGCTTCTTCTCCGGCAACCACGCGCTGTATCTCGGGCGGGGCGTCAACTTTCCCGTGGCCCTCGAGGGGGCCCTCAAGTTGAAGGAAATCTCGTACATCCATGCCGAGGGATACCCGGCGGCGGAGATGAAGCACGGGCCGATCGCCCTGATCGACGAGAACATGCCGGTGGTCTTCATCGCCCCGCGGGACGCGGTTCATTCGAAGATCGTGTCGAACATCGAGGAGGTAAAGGCGCGCGGGGGCAAGGTGCTGGCCATCTGCTCCGAGGACGACTCCGAAATCGAGCGCCTCGCGGACGCGACGTTCACCATTCCCCAAACACTCGACCTGCTGACGCCGATCCTGACGATTGTGCCGCTCCAGCTCCTCTCGTACTACGTGGCGGTGCGCCGCGGGTGCAACGTGGACCAGCCCCGGAACCTCGCGAAGTCGGTCACGGTCGAGTAGCGGGCGGTGCGCGTCGTCCTTCAGCGTGTATCCCGCGCCAGCGTGAGCGTGGCTGGTCGCATCACCGGGAGCATCGGGCGCGGATTCCTCCTGCTCGCCGGCTTCCACCTCTCCGATACCCCTGAACAGTGCGACTGGATGGCCGCCAAGGTGGCCGGGTTGCGCCTCTTTCCGGACGATGACGGGAAGATGAACCGCGGCCTGGCCGAGGTGGATGGCGGCGTCCTCGTCGTCAGCCAGTTCACCCTCTACGGCGATACCGAGCGGGGGCGACGCCCCTCGTTCATCGAGGCGGCCCGCCCGGAACTCGCGATTCCCCTCTATGAACGGTTCCTCGGACAGTTGCGCGCCGCCGGTCTCCGCGTGGAAGCGGGAGAGTTCGGCGCCGACATGCAGGTGGCACTCCTCAACGACGGTCCTGTCACCCTCATCCTCGAGCGTCCGGCATGACTTCCCTGATCCTCGCATCCGCGTCGCCGCGGCGCCGCCAGCTGCTCGAGATGCTGGGCATCCAGGTCGATGTCCGTCCCTCTCAGGTGCCGGAGGTCCGCAAGGCAGGGGAGGGGCCCCGCGACTACGCGCTCCGGCTGGCGCAGGACAAGGCCCGCGCGGTGCCGGGAGCGCTGGTCCTCGCGGCCGATACCATCGTCGTGCTGGACGACGAGCTGCTGGAGAAGCCGGTCGATGCCGGGGACGCGGTTCGGATGCTCCTCCGGCTCCAGGGCCGGACCCACCACGTCATCACGGCCGTGGCCCTGCGGGCCGGGGAGACGGTCTTCGAGGCAGTGGACGTGACCGCAGTGACCTTCCGCCCGGCGCGTGAGGGGATGCTCCGGGCCTATGTGCAGACCGGCGAGCCGATGGACAAGGCGGGGGCCTACGGCATCCAGGGGTATGGCGCGGCGCTGGTGGAGGGAATCGACGGGGACTTTTTCGGCGTGATGGGGCTGCCGATCAGGCTGGTCCTCGACCTGCTCGCCGAGGCGGGATTTCCATATGCGTTTCCGAACCGGGCCGAGGGCTGAGCACGGTCTCAGTCCTCGGAGCCCAGCCCTCCCATCCGGTACACCGCGACCTTGCCGGCCCGCCCCTTGATATCGATCCCCTCGGCCCGCTCCACCGCGGGCTTCTTCTTGCCCAGCTGCCGGTAGAACGCCTCCGCCAGGAGGATCTCGCCTGGCGCGGCCGCCGCACAGAGCCTCGAGGCGACGTTGACCGCATCGCCGATGACGGTGTATTCGAGGCGGCGGTGGCTGCCGATGTTTCCGGCAAAGACCTCGCCGTAGTTGATGCCGATGCCCACACTGATGGTCGGGCGGCCCTGGGCGGCCCACCGCGTGTTGATCTCGCCCACGGCCCGCTGCATGCCGATGGCAGCCTGGAGCGCGCGTTCGGCGTCGTCGGGATGGCTGATCGGCGCACCCCACTGGGCCATGATGGCGTCACCGATGAACTTGTCGAGGGTGCCACCGTGCTCAAAGATCACGTCCACCATCTCGGTGAAGTACGCGCTGAGCAGTCCGGCGATCGCGTCGGGCGGCATCGATTCCGCGAGGGCGGTGAACCCGCGGATGTCGCTGAACAGGATGGTGAGCGGCTGGCGAGTCCCGCCGAGTTGAATCGCCCCCTGCCGTCCGGCGATGTCCGCCGCGATGGATGGGGCGAAGTACCGTTCGAAATTGGCGCGCGTGGCGGCCTCCCGCTGGGCCACCTCTGCCGAACGAGCGGCGCGAATGCCGCCGGCCGCGATCCCGCCAAAGGCCACCAGGAACTGCAGATCTTCCTCCGTGAAGCTCCCCGGGGTCGCGAGGTTGTCGACATAGAGCAGGCCGAGCACCTGGTCCCGTTCGGCCAGGAGCGGGACGCACATGGCGCCACGCACGCTCTGTTGCACCACCGACTTTCCGGTAAAGCGTTCATCCGCCGCGGCGTTGTCGGTCTGCAGGGCGACCCGCTCTTCCACGGCTTTCCGGGCGATGGACTGGGGGACCCGGAGGCTCTCCGCCCCGCCGAGGCGGCTCCGGGACGCGGCGGGCACGAGGTCTCCGCGCTTCTCGTCCCGCAGCAGGATCGCGACCCGATCCACGTTGAGCACCTGAAAGGTGGTCTCGGCCACTGTGGTGAGCAGTCGGTCCAGGTCGAGCTCGCCTGAAAGGCGGTTGGAGAGGGCAAGCAGGTGCGCCAGCTTTTCGGCCTGGCGTTCCAGCCCACCCGACCCGACCCGGAGCAACCCATCGGCTGGCGCGGCATCGACGCGTGCCGGCGTGTCCATATTGACCGCCAACTGCCGGACGATCGTGCCCCCTTTGGGGCCGGCCGCCGCTGCGGGCATGGGAATGCGGTGCTCGGCCGTCACCTCCAGCGCGCGGAGGTAGTAGGCAATCTTGCCGAAGGCGACGGCGTCGTTGGGCGCCAGCCATCCTTCGGTGACCCGCACGCCGTTGATCGAGGTGCCGTTCGAGCTGCCGAGGTCGCGGACCCGCACCCCTTCGCCGAGGTCGTCGGCGGTGAGTTCGGCGTGATGGCGGGACACCGTCGGGTCGAACACCGGAACGTCGCACTCGACGGCACGGCCGACGATCAGCGTGCGACCAGCCGGTAGCTCGAAGCGCTGGTCTCCGCCGAAGCTGATGAGAGAGAAGAGTGGCATGATGGCGGGGAATCTAGCGCGTCAGGCGCTGGCTCGGGGGATCGTTCGCCTCAACGCGGGGCCACCAGCAGGTAGCGCCCCAGGATGGAAATGGTCGCCTGCAGGTTGTCGCTGGCAGGGCGGGTGGAGCGCAAGGTCTGGAACCGGGCCCCGTCGTCTTCGGCGACCGCGATGACCAGGGCCTGCTCGAAGAGCACATCGGTGGGGTATCGCGTCCGGCTGTCGGACGGTGCGGCGAAGTGCATGGGGTACTTGAAGGTGAGACGAACCGGGGAGCTCAGCGCCGCCTCGCTCTCGAGCGTCAGCCCGTAAATCCCGGGCAGCGGGCGGATCGACAGGGTGACGAGGGTCCCGCCCCGCGGCGGGACCAGGGCCCCGGCCGGCACGTCGATTTCCGCGAAGACGGTGTTGTCGGGCGGTCCGTGCCGAAGGACGATCGACCGGCTGGAGGAGGCGGCGAAGGTGACCACGGTGTCGGGCGCCTGAGTCCCCCAGACCTCCACCGTGAACACCTGGTCAGCGGTGTACAGCCGGGGTGCGGGCCCCGGGGTCGGCCCCTCGATGCTCCCGGTCGAGCCACGGCAGGCGCTGACACCGGAGGCGAGCACCAGCGCCAGGGCGAGGCGTGCCGCGCCGCTTGCTCCATCTCTCGGTATCCGGGATATTCTCAACCGATGCGCCTCCGCCTCTGGGTTCTTGCCGCCGTGACGTTTTCCCTCGCGCCCTCGCTCGGGGCGCAGCAGTGGAATACGCCGGAAGTCCTCGCGCTGGTGGGGCGGGGCGCGGCGCGCCGCCAGCAGGTCGAGGCCGACACCACCCTGCGCTCCTACCGGGCCGAGGCCCACGGCTTCGTGTTCTTCCTGGCCCAGGTCGGTTCGGGCCTCGCTGAGCCGCCGCGCCTCGTCAAGGCGGACGAACTCCAGCTGGAAGTGTATTGGCGGGCCCCGGGAATCAGCAAGCAGACAATCCTCGGCTGGCGGGACGGCACCTGGCTCCCGACCGACATCAACTACCATCGCGATCACCTCGGTGTGGTCACGAACAACTACGGCAACCGGATCCGGATCGGCGAGGGTGACGAAGTTCGCGATGTCTACCACCCGCTCTCGCCGCAGGGGCTGCTGGCCTACGATTTCGCCCTGCAGGATTCGCTGTCGCTCTCGGCGAACACCCGCACCGTCCAGGTGTACGAGGTGGCGGTTCGTCCCCAGTCCTTTACCCAGCCGCTGGTGATCGGCACCCTCTACCTCGACGTCGAGACCGCGGAGGTCGTCCAGTTCCGGTTCAGCTTTACTCCCTCCGCCTATCTCGATCCGCAGCTCGAGGACATCAGCATCGTTCTGGAGAACGCGCTCTACGAGGGCCGGTATTGGCTTCCGGAGCGACAGGAAGTCGAGATCCGGCGCCGGACGACGTGGCTCGACTTCCCCGCGCGGGGGATCATCCAGGGCCGCTGGGTCGTGAGTGACTACACCCTCAATGCGGAGTTCCCGCCGACCCTCAACGCTGCACCGCCGATCGGCGGTTTGCGGGAGCCCGCTCCCGACGCCACGGAGTGGCCGGAATCCCTCGAAGACGCCGTGGCAGCCATGGCCGAACCGGCCACTCGGCAGGACATGGCGGCGCTCCGGCAACAGGTGGAGCGGATCGCAGGCGACCGGGCCCTGAGCGGGCTGCGGGGAACCCGAATCGCCTCGAACTCCATCAGCGACCTGGCCCACGTGAACCGAGTGCAGGGGCTCACCCTCGGATTCGGCCTGACCCTTCAGGCGGCGGAGCGGCGGGTCGCCCTGCGTCCATATGCCGCGTACGGCACCAGCGATGGTCGGCTGTTCGGGAGACTGGTCGTTGACCTGGGGTTGGGGACCAGCACCGTGAGCGTCGGGGGAGGGCGCCGGGTGCAGGATGTGAGCGACTTCCTGATCACCGCGCCGGTGGTCAATTCCATCACCGCGCAGGAGGCGGGGCAGGACTACGGAGACTACGCCCGTGTGGACTGGCTGAACCTCGCCCTCCGCCGGCCGATCGCCGACCGCACCGCGCTGCGGCTGGCGGTCGGCGTGGAGGAAAGCCACGATATGGCGGTGGCTGCGACTCCCGCCCGCGGGACCTATCGCGCGAATCCTGCCCTGGGGGCGGGACGGTACACGCAGGCGACCCTGTCGCTCACGCGCGAGGCCGCTGGCATGGCGCCCCGCCACGACCTGAGTGGCGAGGTGCTCCTTGAAGGGGGCACCGGCCCGACCGACTACCTCCGAGCGGCGGTGGGGGTCCGGTGGCAGGCCCCACTCGGTACCGGCAGTCTTCGTGTCCGCGGGTACGCCGGGGTCGGCGGCGATGGGATGCCGGCGTACCGGAGCTTCGTGATGGGAGGGCGGGGCAGCCTCGTCGGGTACTCGTTCCGGGAGTTCGGCGGCCGGAGCCTGGCACTGGCGCATGCCGAGTGGCGCTTCAACGTCCCGGCGCCTGCCATTCCCCTCGGGAGCTTCGCGAGCACTGGCCGGACCGTTGTCCTGGCGCCGTTTATCGGAACCGGCTGGAGCGAGCGGGCGGTGGCGGGGACGCCCTGGGCCGCGAGCGACGGCCTTCGCAGCACGGTCGGCCTGGCGACCGAGTGGTTCATGGGCCTCATCCGGCTGGAGGGAGGTTACGGGCTCCGGGACGGTTTGTTCGAGGTGACGCTCGACATCTCCCGGGAGTGGTGGAACATCCTGTAGCCCTGGCACTACCCAACGCCCCTCGGGCGGCCTTTATTTCGGGCTCCAATTCGTTGAGGTGATCCGCTGGATGGCGTTTCTAGACGAATGGCTGGTTCCCACGCTGGAAATCACGGTGCCCGAGGAAGCCATGGTGGCTATCCGCCAGGCGGCCGAGGCGGCGCCTACATCGCTGTGGGAGCAACTTGTCCAGCGTCGAATCATGACGGACGACGAGATCCTGACTGCGATCTCCGCCCGGTTCCGCCTGCCGCTGGCCGACCTGACCACGATGGACATGAAGGTCCGGGAGGCGGTGCCCGAGGGCGTCGCGCGCAAGCACCACGTCCTCCCGCTGCGGATCACCGATTCGACCCTCGACGCGGCCACCGCCAACCCCTTCGATATCGATGCCGAAAAGATGCTCGCCTTCGCGACGGGGCGAGAGGTGCGGCTGCTGCTCTCCTCGCCGGGGCGCATCAAGGACCGTCTGGAGGAGCTGTATCGGGGTGAGAACCTCGTTTCCAAGCTCCTGGGCGGCCTCGAGACCGGGGCCGATGTCCAGCAGATTGAGGACACGGAGGAGGACGTCGGTGCCTCCGCGGACGAGGCGAGCCAGAAGCCGATTATCCGGCTGGTTGACATGATGCTCGCCGACGGGGTCACCAGCCGGGCCAGCGACATCCACGTCGAACCGATCGAGGGTGGCGTCACCGTGCGGTATCGCATCGACGGTGTGTTGCGGCAGGTCATGACGGTGCCGCGTGCGGCCGGCGTTCCGCTGATTTCCCGCATCAAGATCATGTCCGGGCTCGACATCGCCGACCGCCTCCGACCGCAGGACGGCCGGGCCCGCATCGCCATCAACAACGACAAGGTGGACCTCCGCGTCTCGACCCTGCCCGCCACGTACGGCGAAAAGGTCGTGATTCGAATTCTCAACCAGAAGTCCACCGTCCTGTCGCTGGAGACGCTGGGGCTGTTTCCCGAGGAGCGCGCGCAGATCGAGCGCCTGCTCGGGCACAAGGAGGGGATCATCCTGGTGACCGGGCCGACGGGGTCGGGCAAGACGACCACGCTGTACTCCGCCCTGCGAATGATCCAGAGCGAAGGGGTCAACATCGTCACGGTCGAGGATCCGGTCGAGTACCGCCTCGGCAAGCACATTGTGCAGGTGCAGATCAACGACAAGGCGGGCCTGACGTTTTCCACCGCGTTGCGGTCGATCCTGCGCCAGGACCCCGACGTGGTGCTGGTCGGCGAAATCCGGGACGGTGAGACAGCGCAGATCGCCGTGCAGGCCTCGCTCACCGGCCACCTTGTCCTGTCGACGCTGCACACCAACGACGCGCCCAACTCCGTCACTCGTCTGGTCGACATGGGCATGCAGGCCTACAAGATCGGCGCGGCGCTCCGGGGCGTGGTTGCCCAGCGGCTGATGCGCCGGCTCTGCCTCTCCTGCCGCGTGGTGCAGAAGGACCCGGTGCCGGAGCGGGTGCTGCAGTACTTCACCGGCGCCAAGACCCTCTACCACCCGAAGGGGTGCCCGGACTGCGCCATGACCGGGTACCGGGGCCGGTTCTCCATCGTCGAAATCCTGACGATGAGCCCCGAGCTCGAGCGACTCATCGGGCAGGGAGCCACGGTGGACATGATCACGACGGCGGCGCGGCAAAACGGGATGATGTCGCTGTTTGAGAGCGGCCTGCGCCATGTGATCGAGGGCGACAGCTCGGTCGACGAACTGCTGCGCGTGACCGACATTCCCATGGAAGGCCGTTTCGGCGCGGCGGGCGCCCGTCAAGCCGCGCTGGGCATCCCTTCGCTGTACCCCACAGGGGTCTTTCCCGCCGTTCCCCAGGCGCCCGCGGTGGACCTGACCACCGCGTTCGAACTGCTGGAGGACGCCCCCCCGGGGGAGGAGCCCGCCCCCGATCAGTCACGCGGGGTCTCCGTCCTCCTGGTCGACGACGAGGATCAGCTCCGCCGCGTCATGAAGGACCTGCTTGAACGCGACGGCTACCTCGTACACGAGGCCCGGGACGGTGTCCAGGCGCTCGATCAGGTCGACCGCGTGGCGCCCGACATCATCGTCCTCGACCTCAACCTCCCGGGACTCGACGGGTACGGCGTGCTCGCCAAGTTGCGGTCCCGTCCGTCGACGCAGGGGATTCCGGTCATCGTCCTGACGGCCAAGGGAGACGAGGACAACGAAGTCCGGGTCTTCGAACTTGGCGCCGACGACTTCCTGACGAAGCCCTTCCGCGCGCGCGCTCTCTCCGCCCGGCTCGATGCCGTCCTCAGTCGGCGGCGGGCCGTGTAGCCTCACGGCTGGAGATTCTTCTGTATGACTGAAGTTCGCGTCTCCATGGTTGACCTCTATGTGGCCCGCCCCGTCGGGGCGGGCTTCGAGTTTCTGGTCCTCCGGCGGAGCGGCCAGGGGCGCTCACCGGGAGCCTGGGAGGTCGTCCACGGCCACCTGGAGCGGGGAGAAACGCCGGTGGAGGCGGCTCGGCGCGAGCTGCTCGAAGAGACCGGACTTGCTCCCGTGGCGATGTACAACCTCAGCCGAGTCGAATTGTTCTACCTCCACCGCACCGACGCGGTGGCCATGATCCCGGCGTTTCTCGCCTTTGTCCCCGCGGTAGCGGAGGCCTCGCTTTCCGAGGAACACGACGCCGCTGAATGGCTCCCGGTCGACCTTGCCCGGAGTCGGCTGTCCTGGCCGCGTTCGCGCCGTGCCCTCGATGACATCCTCATTCTGTTCGCCGATGGCAGCGCCGGCCCACTGGAGGACCTACTCCGCCTATGCTGACTCGTCCCGCCGTCCTCTGCGCGTCCGCCGCGCTCCTGTTCGCCATGCCCGCGGATCGCGACCCCTGCCTCCGACTGTCCCGCGCCGGCACGCAGGTCCAGGGGGACGTGACGGTGTGCCCCGGCCGCTACCGCATCGCCGATCACGGGGAGCTCGGCGTGCTGATCATCGCCGGCTCCGGCACCCGTCTCAATCTCACCGGGGTCACCCTGGAAAGCGGTGACAGCGTCCCCGCGCAGTACCTCGGGGCCGGCGTGGTGAGCCGGGGGCTCGACAACGTCGAGGTTTACGGGGGCACCATCCGGGGCTTTCGCCACGGCATCCGGATCGAAGGGGGGCGGGGCCACCGCATCGCCCGGGTGGACGTGTCCGGGTCCCGCGCGCAGGCGCTCCGCTCCACGCCGGACCGGTACGACGAGGCCGACTGGCTGGACATCTTTCACGCCGACACGGCGGAGGAGTACGGCGGGGGCATCCTCCTGAAGCACACCAATGGCGCGACGGTGGTCGGCGTCTCGGCGCGACATGCGCAGAATGGCATCGGATTGATCGCCGCCCGCGCCAGCTATGTGGCCGACAACGATGTCTCGGACAACAGCGGATGGGGGATCCACCTGTGGGCCTCGCCGCATAACGTGCTGGTGCGCAACAAGGCCCATCACAACGTGCGCTGCGAATCCCCCGCCTACCGCCGTGGCTGTGACTCCGCCGGCATCCTCCTTCGGGAGCAGAGCGACTCGAACCTTGTCGCCGACAACGACATCACCTCGTCGGGTGACGGGTTCTTCCTGAGCGGGCAGCCGGAGTACGTCCGCCCCTCAAACGGCAACCTGGTGCTCCGCAACGACGGCTCCTCCGCCTACCACAACGCCTTTGAGTCCACCTTCAGTCACGGGAACGTGTTTCTCGAGAACCGCGCCGACAGTTCCGACTATGGGTTCTGGCTCGGCTATTCCACCGGGACCACGGTTCAGGGCAACGTCATTCTCGGCTCCCGGTCGGTGGGCATCGCCATCGAGCACGGGGGCGCCAACCGGCTGCTGACCAACCTCGTCATGGGCGGCCAGGTGGGCATCCGGCTGTTCACGCGGGATTCGAACGGTCCCGCGAGCCGTGATTACGTGGTCGACGGCAACACCATCGCCGGTGTGACGCGCGGACTCGTGCTGGAGCGGACCGCGCACGTGCGCGTGCGGGGCAACACCTTCGACGGGGTGAATGACGCGCTGGTGGCTGACTCGAGTGGGGGCGACGCCCAGGTGACGGGCAACGTCTTCCTGCGGGCACAGCGGTACTTCATCGTCGCGCCGTCAATGACGGCAGGCAGCAATTACTGGGCGACCGCCACGGAGGCGGAGGCCGTCGCGCGGGTCAGTGGGGTGGTGGTGGTGAAGCCGTGGTTCCCGGCGTCCGTGGCCGGGTACTAGCCCAGCAGGCGCTGCAGCACCGCCCGCACCTCGCGCGGAACCAGCGGCTTCGAGAGCCGGGGCACCTCGGAGAGCCCGGGGTCGTCCCCGCCGGCGGGGTCGCCGAGCAGGACGAGCCGGGCAGTGAGCTCCGGCCGCTGCGCCAGCAGCTGGGGGATCAGCCGCTCCTGTGCGCCCGCGAGGGTGGAATCGAGCAACAGCAGGTCGTACGCCTGTTCGTTGGACATGGCGACGGCCTCGGCGCCCGTCCGCGCAGTGTGGATCTGCACGCCGTCCTGCGCCAGGAGCGCGGTCACCACGCGGTGCACCGAGCGGTCGGCGTCGGCGACCAGCACCCGGCGTGGCACGCGCGGCTGCACGGGACTGCTGCCGTGGGCCGGCAGCTCAATGGTGAACGTCGATCCCCCGCCCTCCGCCGGCGCGTACGACAGCCGGCCTCCATGTGACTCGACAATGCCATAGCTGATCGAGAGCCCAAGCCCCGTGCCCTGCCCGGGCTGCTTCGTGGTGAAGAACGGCGTGAAGATCCGTCCGGTGAGCGAGGCAGGGATGCCCGGGCCGGTGTCGGAGACGCGCACGAAGGCGCGGTCGCCCTCCCGGCCGGTGGCGACCAGAATCCGGCGCGCCGCCTCCGGCGGGAGCTCGGAAAGCGCGTGCACGGCGTTGGTCAGCAGGTTGAGCAGCACCTGCTGGATCTCGTACCGGTCGCCCCGGACGACGGCGGGTTCGCCCACCTCGCGCTCGAGTGTGACCCCGCGCAACCGGAGCTCCGCCTGGATGAGGAGGACCGTCCGCTGGGCCACGTCCTCGAGGTCCACGTCCGCCTGCTCCGGTGTGCCCTTCCGCGCAAAGGTCAGCAGGTTGGCGACGATTCGGCCCGCCCGATCGGCCTGCTCGTGGACGACGCTCAGGTGTTCGCGTACGTCGTCCGGCAGGCGCTCCTGTTCCAGCAGGAGCTCGGACAGCCCGGCGATCGATGTCAGCGGGTTGTTCAGCTCGTGGGCCACGCCGGACACGAGCTGCCCGACCGCCGCCATCTTCTCGTTCTGGATGAGCTGGGCTTCCAGGGCGCGCTGGTCGGTGACGTCCTCCACCATCACGACGACCGAGGCCGCCCCCTCGTGAGCAGGAAGCGGTGCCCCGGCGACGCGGAGCGTCCGGTTCAGCTTGGTCGACGGGAGGAGCGTCGGGATCCGGGATTGCCCCAGGCGCGCGCCCGCGAGGAGCTCTTCGGCGGCCTCCGACTCCGAAAAGAGGGACGAGATGAACGGCCGCCCGACCAGGGAGGCGAGCGGAACTCCCGTCAGCAGCGCGAGCGCCCGGTTGGCGCGGGTAATTCGGCCGGCGCCGTCCACCAGCGCGATACCTTCCGAGAGGGCGTCGAAGGTCGTCTCCCACTCTTCTTTGCCCTGGCGCAGCAGCCCGAAGAACCGGCTGTTGGTGAGCACGACCGCCGCCTGCATTGCCACCGTCGAAATCAGCCAAAGGTCCTGGGTCGAGAAGGGCCGGTCACGGCGCGCCGAGACCGCCATCGCGCCCAACGTCATCCCGTGCGCCCGCAACGGGGCGACGGCCGTCCGCAGGACCCTGACGCCGGCCATCAACTCCACTCCTGGCGCAGGACCGTCCGCCAGTTCGATCCGCTCGCGGCCGATCGCCTGGGTGAGGAGCCCACCCTCCGCCGAGGGGATCGAGCGCCCCAGCAATGCGGCCAGCGATCCCTCGGCCGCCGCGATCCGCAGTTCGGGCTGATCCTCGGACGCAAGCGCCACCACCGTCCCTTCCGCCTCCAGGAATCGCGAGGTGAACCGGGCCACCTGCTCCACGATCCGCTCGGTCTGGAGCGATTCGGAGAGGACGTAACTCAGTTCCTGGAGGGAAAAGATCTCGTTGATCCGTCGGTCGAGTCGGCGGGCAAAGTCGTCGCGCTCGGCCTGGAGGTCGGCCACCTGTGCGGCCAGCGCGGTGGCCTCTGCCTCGTGTCGGCGCCGGGCGCGCCACGACCAGACCAGCGCCGCCGCGCCCGCCAGGAGCGTGAGGACGATCAACGCGCTCAGGATGGCCCCGGTTCGCCGTCGTGGCGCGTCAGCAGGTTGGTGGGGGTCGTTTCGGGAGGGGCGTTCGGCTTGACCCGGACCGATTTGGCCGGGATGCCGACGTTGACATGATACGGCCGGACATTTTTCGTGGCGACGGCGCTGGCGCCGACCATCCCGTTCCGGCCCACGCGTACCCCGGCGAGCACCGTTGCGTGATAGGTGATCCGGGCGTCGTCCTCGAGGACGGTATGCGCATTGGTTACGTCCCGCTGGTCCACAATGCTGTGCGTGTGGCTGTAGATGTTGGCGTAGTCCGAGACGCTGACGCGGTCGCCCAACGTCAGGCCGCCGCGATCGTCCAGCAGGACGTGGCGATGGATCACCACGTCGTCGCCGACCTCCATGTTATATCCATAGGAGAATTCGACGTGCTGGAAGCACTTGAAGTTCCGTCCACAGCGCGCAAAGATCCTCGGCGCGAGCCGCCGACGAAGGGCGACGCCGAGCGCCACGTTCTGTGCCGCGAGGGGCGTCCGATCGAAGCTGTACCAGAGCCAGAGCAATGGCTTGACCCGGGCAAAGCGCACCGGGTCGACATCCGCGTAGTATTCAGGCTCAAGGGTAATATTCGTGGGGTCCAGGGCCAGCAGGCCCGTCCGGGCCCCGTGCGACCGATTGGGGTCGCTGACCGCGGCCTCCCAGTCCGGAATCTCGGGATGGAAGAGGCTCAGGAGCACCTGGCGCACGACGCGCGACCACTCCGCGCCGGGGGCGTCGAGTTGAGCGTCGAGGTCATCCAGCCACGTCAGGTACGCTGCATCGGCCCGCTCAGGCAGGCTCACGGATCGGAGGGGTAGAAATGCCATGCACGCTCCACGGTTGCCCTGAGTTTACCGGAGTGGAGACCGCCGCGCCACGGTGTGCCACCTCCTCCCGCGGGCCCACCGCCCCCCTCCGGTCGCCCACCATCACACTGGGAATCGCCGCATGATTCGATGGCTGCCCCTCCTGATGGGAGCGCTCCTCCTCGGCTGCGATTCGCCAGGGACCCGCGGGGGTCCGGTGTGGATCGACCGCGAGGCCAAGGCCATGGACGCCTCGCTGCGGATCACCCTCGAGGCTCCCACGCTGGCGGCCGCGGTCCAGGCGTCGCAGGCGGTGCTCAGCGCGGTCGGCGCGGCAGATGCCCTCCTCTCGCCTGACCGACCTGACAGCCGAGTGAGTGTGCTCAACACCTCGGCGGTCGGCGCAACCATCGGGATCGACTCGGCGTTATGCCCCGTCCTGGCTGAGGTGACCAGTTACGCGGCCGAAGTTCCCGGCGCGTTTGATTTCATCATCGGCTCCCTCGTCGACGCGTGGGACCTCGATGGAGACGGCCGCGTACCATCCGTGGTGGAGCTGGAGGCCGCCCGGCGAGCCGCCGGCCGCGGCGGCATGCAGCTCGATATGGATCGCTGCGTTGCCCAGCGCCTCGCGGCCGCTGCAGGACTGGAACCGTGGGGGTTCGTGAAGGGGTACAGCCTGCGAGTGGCCCGTGACAGCCTCCTGGCCCACGGCGTCCATTCGGCGAATCTCAGGTTCGGACAGCAGGTGATGGTGCTCGGACCGACGGAGGCGGGGGGGCCGTGGCGGTTGGCGATTCCGAGCCCGGAGGACAAGAAGGAGGAGGTCTTTACGCTCTGGCTGGCCAGCGGATCGGCGTCGACTTCGAGTCAGTCACACCGGTTCGTGCGCTCCGCGGGGCAGACGATCGGGCACATCCTCGACCCGAGGACAGGCACGCCGGTACCAGGGTGGGGAAGTCTGACGGTGGTGGCGCAGGACCCGCTCCGGGCGGACGTGCTGTCGACCGCCCTCTTCGTGCTGGGCCCCGACAGCGCCTATGCGTGGGCAGAGCGGCACAACGATGTGGGTGTCCTGGTGCTGGATCGGCGCGATGGCGCCATCCGGTTCCGCTACAACGAGGGGCTGCGCCCGGCGCTCGACTCCGCGACGTCCTCCCCCATTCGCTGAGCTGCCGGCTCGCTACGGCGCGCCGCCGGAGTCCGGTACCTGCTGCGTCCCCTGGGACCGCGCCCGCGCGGACACACGGGCCAACTCCCGGTCGAACGTCGAAATCTTCGACGCCCAGCCTTCGGCCGCCACCGACCCGTAGCTGAAGGTCATCGGTGAGTACACCGGCAGCTCATCGGCAAAGACGTACAGTCCCTGCCCCACCGCCTGCTGCGGAAGTTGCTGTCGGCTGAAGTTGGCATTGAGGGGGATGATGCCGACCGGATCGACCCGGATCGAGTTCACGGCCACCCCAACCGAAGTCGCTTCAAACCGGACGTCGGGGACGTTGCCGTAGACGGTCACCAGCATGAGGCCCGGCTGGGTCGATCCGCTGTATCGGCTGACCGAGTCGATGGCGGCTCGGCGGCTTGCGATCATGCCCGAGAGTGCCCGGTAGGCATCGGGGGCCAGCAGTCGGAGGAGCCGCTCGTTGAGCGGCTGGAACCGCACGGTGAGCTGGCTGTTCGCGATCGAGATGGAAATCTGTTCCTGCGTGAGCGATCCCAACCCCATCGGGGGCATCGTCCCCATCGGGTCCGGCGTTTCCTGTGATTGGGCTCGCCCCGAATGCGCACAGGCACAGAGGGCCAGCAATACCAGCAATCGGGGCAGGCGGTTCATGGCGGGTTTCCTTGGTCTGCGACTGCGAGGATGCTCTCGCCGAGCTCGGCGATCCCCTCTCCGGTCACTACGCTGGTGGGCTGCATTTCCTCCGCGGACAGGCCGAGATCCCTGGCCAGCGCCAGGGTGCGCTCACGGACGGCAACGCGCCCCAGTTTGTCGATCTTGGTCAGTACAGCCAGCACGGGGTGCCCCGACGCCGCCAGGAGGCGCCGCACGACTTCGTCCTCAGCCGACAACTCCCGCCGGACATCGAGCAGCCAGACTACGCCGGCCAGGGTGTCCCGGTGCTCCACATAGCCATCCAGCAATTGGCGGAATCCGGAGCGCGCAGTCTTGCTCGCCCGCGCGTAGCCATAGCCCGGCAGGTCCACGAGATAGAGATCGGGAAGCCGGAAGACGTTGACCAACCTGGTCTTCCCCGGCGTGCCACTCACCCGCGCGAGGCCCTTCTTCCCCACCAAGGCGTTGAGGAGGCTCGACTTCCCCACGTTGGAGCGGCCCACGAAGGCCACCTCCGGCATCGCCGGATCGAGCCGCACGCGTGGATCGGGAAAGGACCCGACGAACTCGATGGGAAGGCTGGACAGCAGGGGGGCGGCTGGGCCGCGGGGCGGGGAGGCCGTTGCGCCTCCTATGCTTCTTTCTTCTGCTTGGCCCGCTCGGTCACGATGAGCGGCGGTGTTCCCTCGGTGACGCACTCGGCGGTGATGACCACCTCGCGCACGTCCTCCCGATCGGGAAGCTCGAACATGATGTCGGTCATCGTGGTCTCGAGAATCGCCCGCAGCCCGCGGGCCCCGGTGCCACGTTTGAGGGCCTTGCGCGCCACGGCCCGAAGCGCCTCGGCCTCAAACGTCAGCCGCGCGTCCTCGAGCTCGAAGAGCTTCCGGTACTGCTTGGTGAGCGCGTTCTTGGGCTCGAGGAGGATTTGCACCAGCGCGGCTTCGTCGAGCGACTCCAGCGACACCGTCACGGGCAAACGACCCACCAGCTCGGGTATCAGGCCGAAGCGAAGGAGGTCGTCCGGCTCGACGTCGGTGAAGGGGTCGTGCGTCGCTCCCGCCGGCCGTTCGGCGCGGGGGCCGGAGGTGAACCCGATCTTCTGGCGCCCGATGCGCGCCTCGATGATCTTCTCGAGCCCGTCGAAGGCACCGCCACAGATGAACAGGATGTCCTTGGTGTTGATCTGGATGTATTCCTGCTGCGGATGCTTGCGGCCGCCCTGCGGCGGCACCGAGGCCACCGTGCCTTCGAGAATCTTGAGCAGCGCCTGCTGGACCCCTTCGCCGGAAACATCGCGCGTGATGCTCGGGTTTTCCGACTTGCGCGCGATCTTGTCGATCTCGTCGATATAGACGATGCCCCGCTCACACTCGGCCACGTTGAACTCGCCGGCCTGCAACAACCGCACGAGGATATTCTCCACGTCCTCACCGACGTATCCCGCTTCCGTCAGGGTCGTGGCATCTGCGATGGTGAACGGCACGTCGAGAATGCGGGCCAGCGTCTGCGCCAGCAGGGTCTTGCCCACCCCGGTGGGGCCGAGGAGGAGGATATTCGACTTCTCCAGCTCCACCTCGCCATCGCGGGCCGCGGCAGCGTTGATCCGCTTGTAATGATTGTAGACGGCGACGGAGAGAGTCCGCTTGGCGCGTTCCTGGCCGATCACATATTCGTCGAGGGTGCTCTTGATCTCCGCCGGGGTGGGTACGGAGGTGATGCTCTCGGCTACCTCCCGCTCCTCGTCCTCGGCCAGAATCTCATTACAGAGGGTGATACATTCGTTGCAAATGTAAACAGACGGGCCGGAGATGAACTTCCGGACCGAGTCCTTAGACTTGCCGCAAAAGGAGCAGCGGAGGTGCTTGTCGTTCGACATGCGCTGGCCGCCGATGGTGAAGAGGGGGACCCAACCCGAAAGGTGGGCCGGGTCCCCGGGGGCGTCAAGGCTAGGCCTGGGGGGCCAGCCAGTCCTTCCGGGGCTCGAAGACCGTATCGATGAGCCCGTATTCCTTGGCCTCCTCGGCGCTCATGAACCGGTCCCGGTCCATGTCTCGCTCAATCGTCTCGATCGGCTGGCCAGTGTGGAAGCTGTAGAGCTGGTTCATCTTAGCACGCAGGTACAGGATTTCCCGGGCCTGAATTTCGATGTCCGAGGCGGTACCCTGAGCCCCGCCCGAGGGCTGGTGAATCATGATCCGGCTGTGGGGCAGGGCGCTTCGCTTTCCCTTGGCGCCGGCGGACAGGAGGAACGACCCCATGGAGGCCGCCATGCCCATGCAAATGGTGTTTACCGGGGCACGGAGGTGCTGCATCGTGTCGTAGATGGCCATCCCGCTCGAGACCACCCCACCCGGGCTGTTCAGGTACAAGTAGATGTCCTTCTCGGGGTTGTCGGCCTCGAGGAAGAGCAGCTGGGCGATGATGATGTTGGCGACGTCGTCGTTGATGCCGGCGCCGAGAAAGACAATCCGGTCCATCAGCAGACGGCTGAAGATGTCGTAGGTGCGCTCGCCGCGGCTGGACCGTTCGATGATATACGGAGGATAGACTGACACTTGACTCACCCTTCCACGGTGGATTGCTGGAGCAGGTAGCCGAAGACCTTGTCCTCGGTGATGGCGCGCTCAAGTTCCGGGAGTCGCTTGGCCTTCTGCAGTGACGCATAGACTTGACCGGCCGGGACGTTGCGGGCCGCCGCCATGGTCGCGATCCGGGCGTCGACGTCGGCCTCGGTCGCGTAGAGGCTCTGGGCCTCGGCCACGGCGGACAGGACCAGGTCGCGCCGGACCTGGGCCTCTGCGACCGGCTGGAACTGGGCCGCGAACTCCGGCTCCTTCTCGTGCGGCACACCGTAGGCGTGCAGGTAGCCATGAATCACGCGATGGACCAGCGAGGGAGGCGCCTCGACGTTGTTGGCCTCGACCAGTTTCTGGATCAGCAGGTCGCGCACCCGGGCGTCCGCCTCGCGCACCGCGTCCCGCTCGAGGTCGGTGCGCACGGCGGCACGGAGGCTCGCCAGGTCGTCGAAGTCGCCGACTTCGCGGGCAAAGGCATCGTCGAGGGGGGGCAGGTCCTGCCGCTTCACTTCGTGGAGCGCCACCCTGAGTTTCCGGACCATCCCGCGCCGGGCCTCTTCAGGATGATCGTCGGGGAGCCGAACTTCCGTCTCCGCCACTTCGCCTGGCTGCAGCTCCATGATGCGTTCCTCGAGGGCGGGCAACGCCTGTCCTTCGCCGAGCACGATCGAGTGGGGCTGCGGCTCGGGCGATGCATCGCTGTCGAGCGCGGTGACATCCACCTGGACCATCTGGCCGGGGCTGGGCTTCTGCCCCTCCACGGGGAGCCAGGTGGCCTTCTGTTCACGAAGCTTCCCGAGCTGTTCCTCCACCTGGGCGTCCGCGACCTCCGGCACCTCGCGGGCCAGGGTAAATCCACCGACCGTCGCGATGGTCACCTCGGGGCGTACCTCGACGTGCAGCTCGAACTCGATGGCACCGCCCTCGTCGAACTTGAGGTTGCGCACCGACGGGTCGGCGACCGGCTTCAGCGCCTCCGACTCGCGCGCCTGATCCCAGCTTTCGCGGATCACTTCGTCGAGGACGGTCTGTCGGATGGCGTCGTGATAGCGCTTGCGGACAATGGCAGGGGGCGCATGGCCCTTCCGGAACCCGGGCAGCCGCACGTTGCGGGAGACCTGCTGTACGGCCCGGTCCTCGGCGAGGCGGACGCGCTCGACCGGCACCGTCACCTGGAGGGACTTCGAGGCGGCGTCGCCGCTCGTTGCTTGAATCGTGATAGTTGTCATGGCAGGGAGAAATCTACCCGACCGCAGGGAGGCGGGCAAACAAACGCCTGAAGTCAGCTTCCCGGGCGCGGCGGGAGGTCCCTGGCCACCGCAGGATCCCGAAACCCCTCTCGGGCGTGGGCGCCATCGCAGAAGGGCCTATTGGCTGAGTGGCCGCAGCGGCACAGGGTGATCGTCTTCCGGCCGCCCAGGCCGAAGCCCGTTCCCTCGGTGTCCACCACGCTGAAGTCGCCCTCGATGCGGATGGGGCCATTCGGGTTGATGACGATTCGCGTCGTGATAAGCCCTCCCTTGTGGTTCATGCGACCGGAGGGACTCGAACCCCCACGGGTTTCCCCACCTGGTCCTAAGCCAGGCGCGTCTGCCATTCCGCCACGGTCGCCGGTGCTGTCTCGGTGCGGGGTCAGGGCTCCCCGTCGGATCCTCCCTGCAATTCGCGCTCGATCGCGCCCAGGGTCTCCTTGGCCTCCGGCGTGCTTTCCCCGGACTTCCGGAGTCGCTTTGCCTCCCGCTCCAGCTCGCGCTTGAACAGCTCCTCGGCGACTTCCTGACGATGCTTCAGCTCCGCCGCGAACTCGGGGTCCCGGCCAAGGCGCTCCACATCTTCCCGCACCCGGGCGACCAGCTCCGCCACGTGCTCCCGGGCATGCCGGGCCGCGAGATCGTCGGCCGGAAGCGCCTCGAGGCGCCTGCCGACCCGCTCCAGCAGTCGCAGGTACGCCTCGCTCGGCTCGGCCTGCCGCACCCGGTCGAGATCGGCCGCCGCGGCCGGGTTGTGCCGTGATCGGCGTTCGAGGTCGGCGGTTTCCGCGAGCAGCGCTCCGGCCACCAGGTTGGCGGACGTGCGGAATTCACCGTACGACTCCCGGCCGCTGCGCCCGAGCGCCCGGGCCACGATCAAGCCGTTCAACGCACCGAATCCGGCGACGATGATCGGGGCAAAGGCCCGATTCAGCCCGAGCACCTCCCCGCGGCCCAGGAGGCGGAGCAACCCAAGGAAAATGAGGGCGGCGCCGGCGTTCGCGATGATCCAGAGGGCGTAGTACCCCAGCGGGCCTGCGTTGCGGAGCCCGCCGAGGATGAGGGCGACGGCCCCGCCGGTCGCCCCCGCCACCAGGCCCGCCACCCCCATGTCGAGCACCGCAGCCGGAATGTCCGTCCGCCCCTGCAGAATCCAGAGAGGCACGCTCGCGAGGATCAGCACCGCCGTCACGGCGCTGCCGAGCAGCGCCCCCCAGAACGGGGGCTGCAGTGCCGGGGGAAGCCGCTCGGCGGCTTCGACCACGCGAAGGAGTCGGGAACGGCTGGTCATCGGCTCACTCCAGCAACCATCCGAGAAAGATCCAGGAGACGCGATCGCCGTCGAGGCCGACGCGCATGACGTGCAGGCCGTCTTCGTGGTCCGGCGCCACATAGTCCCACGAACTGTCGGTGCGCCGCTGGGGACGCCCGTAGAGCTCCCGCAGCCGCTCCACAGGGTCACCAGGTCGAAGGCCCCGCGCGGTCGCCGCCCCCGGGCCGGTCAGGGTTGCGCCGTACCGCAGGCCGTCATCCGCGAGGGCGATGGCCAGGTCCGGATATACCCAGGCCAGGAGTTCGATGTCCGGTTCGTCGGGGTCTGGCATCGAGATGATGGAGTCGGGCTCGCCGAGGAGGGCGAGCACCTCCGACGAATCGGCGTCGTCGGGCAGTCCAGCCACCACAAAATCGCTGTCGGTGAGCCAGGGGCTGCCGGCGTCGCGCGGGGCATCGCGGCTGCACGCTAAGGTGAGGGCCAGGACGACCAGGCGGAAGGGGGGACGGAAATTCACGCTGTAATGTAAGCATCGCGGCGGTGTTGGGACACGGCATGCCGCGCCCCAACACCGCCCCATCGTCCGGCCTCCTATTCCGCCAGCTTGATCCGTTCGATTCGGCGGAGATTCCCCGACTTCATGGGCCGCAGGATATCCAGGGTCACGATACCCCCCGGACCCGGCTTCGTGAGCGCGCTGCGGAGATCGGCTTCGGTCGAGACTGGAGTGCCCTCGACGCTGAGGATGACCTCCGGCGCGCCGCCGCCGTTCACCGGGGACAGTACGCCCCACGATGGTCCGTCCGGCGTGACGTCGAACACCACGAGTCCGCCGGTCCCTCGCGGGAGGCCCATCTGCGCGGCGTCGTCTGCCGTCAGCGGCTGGACCGTGATGCCGAGCGGGGCGATCGAGGCGCCGACCGCCGGCGGCTCCGCCTCATTCTTCATCGCCGCCAGGTCGGTGGGTGCTTCGGGGACGCTCAGGGCGATCAGTTTCACCGCATACGTCTTGCGGGCGCCGCCCTTGCGCGCGACCTCGACCTGCACCACCTGCCCGGGGCGGCTGAATCCGATGGCCTGCTGCAACTGCGCGGTGTAGTTCACCGGCTTCCGGTCCACGCTGATGATGATGTCCCCTGGCCGAATGCCGGCAGCCTCAGCGGGTGAGTTGGCGGAAAACTGCTCCACCTTCACGCCCCGAATTTCGGCCAGACCGACATAGGCGGCATCGTTGGGGGTGGCGTCCCGGATGGTGATGCCGAGCGCGGCGCGCTCCACGTGCCCGATGGTGATCAGTTGGTCCATGACGTTGCGGGCCAGGTTGATCGGGATGGCGAACCCGTACCCGGCGTTGAGCCCGGTCTCGCTGGCGATGGCGGAGTTGATGCCGATCACCTCGCCGCGGACGTTGATCAGCGGGCCGCCGGAGTTGCCGGGATTGATGGCGGCGTCGGTCTGGATGAAGTCCTGGATGCTCCCCTGAGTGCGATTGGGAAGGCTGCCCAGGCCCCGCCCGGTGGCGCTGATGATGCCGCTGGTGACCGTGAAGGTCAGCGCGTTGCCGAGGGGGTTGCCGATGGCCAGCACCCACTCGCCGACCCGCGCCTCGTCGCTGTTGCCGAGCACCACGGGCTTGAGGCCGGTGGCCTTGATCCGGACGACGGCCACATCGGTGTTCGGATCGGTCCCCACGACGGACGCCTCGAAGACGCGGCGGTCGGGGAGCTCGACGGTCACCTTGTCGGCGCCCTCCACCACGTGGTTGTTCGTCAGGATGAGGCCGTCGGCGGAGACCACGAACCC
Source organism: uncultured Gemmatimonadales bacterium (assembly GCA_963705985.1). Classification (GTDB taxonomy): domain Bacteria; phylum Gemmatimonadota; class Gemmatimonadetes; order Gemmatimonadales; family GWC2-71-9; genus SPDF01. The sequence continues at coordinate 131,651 of CAVPLK010000006.1, forward strand.
GGTCCCGCCGCCTTGCTCGACCCGCGGACCCGGCCGGTTGTGGGGGAAGAACCGCTGCATGTCCGGCGGCAGTTGGACCTGGGGCGCGGTATTGGTCTTCTGGGAACGAACCACGACGACGCTTGGCTTGACGCTTTCGGCCACGTCCGCAAAGGCATCGCTAAGGGCGATGAGCAGGTTCGAGGCGGGGCTGCTGGCAGCGTCCGGCTGCCGCGAGACCGCCGGGATGGCTGACTGATAGCTCGTGGCCTGCGGCAGCAGTCCCGACTGGGACTGGGCCTGCGTCGCGCCAGGCAATTCGAGGACACCGGCGAAGAGCAGGCCGAGCAGGAAGGCGAGGCCGACGAGGCTCCCGAACTTGAGCCAGTTGCGGGTACGCACGGACATGAGGCGGACTCTCTCTCGTGGATGTATGCGTGCACTTCCCGGCGCCGCCGGGCTATTCCATCATAACCCGGATGCGCAGGAAAAAGTTTCGGTCGCGGACTACTTCTTGGTGTCGTCCACGATTTCGTAGTCCGCCTCGACGACGTCCTCGGCCGGGGCTGCGGCCCCGTCGGGGCCGGGGGCGCTGGGGCCGCCGGGGGCCGGCTCCGAGGTGGCCTGCGCGCTCTGGTAGAGCGACGCGCCGGCGGCGGAGTAGGCGGCGTTCAGGTCGTCGAGGGCGCGACGGATGAGGTCAGGATCTCCGGTCTTCAGGGCTCCCTTTCCGCCCTCCAACGCATTGTCGAGCTTGGACTTGGCCTCCTCCGAGAGGCGGTCGACCCACTCCTTGCTGTCCTTTTCGACCTTGTACATCAGGCCGTCGAGCTGGTTCCGGGCCTCGATTTCGTCTCGACGCTTCTGGTCGTCCGACGCGTGCGACTCAGCGCTCTTCACCATCTTCTCGATGTCGGCATCGGAGAGCCCGCTGGACGCCTCGATCCGGATCTTCTGTTCCTTGCCTGTGGTCTTGTCCTTGGCCGACACGTGCAGGATGCCGTTGGCGTCGATGTCGAAGGCCACCTCCACCTGTGGCATGCCGCGCGGTGCCGGCGGCATGCCGGTGAGCTGGAACTTGCCGATCGTCCGGTTATCGACTGCCAACTGGCGCTCGCCCTGCAGGACGTGAATCTCCACCGTGGTCTGATTGTCCTCGGCAGTAGAGAAGACCTCCGACCGTTTGGTCGGGATGGTCGTATTCCGCGGAATGAGGACGGTGGCCACGCCACCGAGCGTCTCGATCCCCAGTGACAACGGCGTGACGTCGAGCAGCAATACGTCCTTGACGTCGCCGCCGAGCACGCCGCCCTGGATGGCGGCGCCGATGCCCACCACTTCGTCAGGGTTCACCGACCGGTTCGGCTCCTTGCCGAAGAACTCTTTGACCACTTCCTGAATCTTCGGGATGCGCGTCGAGCCGCCGACGAGGATGACCTCGTCAATGCTCTTGGGGTCGAGCCCGGCGTCCTTGAGCGCCTGCTGCATCGGCGGCATGGTCCGCTGGATCAGGTCGTCGACCAGCTGTTCGAACTTCGCGCGGGTCATGGTGTAGTTCAGGTGCTTCGGGCCCGACTGGTCGGCCGTGATGAACGGCAGGTTGATGTCGGTCTGCTGCGTGCTCGAGAGCTCCATCTTGGCCTTCTCGCCGGCTTCCTTCAGGCGCTGGAGCGCCATCGGGTCCTTGGAGAGATCGATGCCCTGGTCCTTCTTGAACTCGGCCACGAGCCAGTTGATGACGCGCTGGTCGAAGTCGTCGCCGCCGAGGTGGGTGTCGCCGTTGGTGCTCTTGACCTCGAACACCCCCTCCGCAAGCTCGAGGACGGAGATGTCGTAGGTGCCGCCGCCCAGGTCGAAGACGGCGATCTTCTCATCCTTTTTCTTGTCGAGGCCGTACGCCAGCGCCGCCGCCGTCGGTTCGTTGATGATCCGCTTGACGTCGAGGCCCGCGATCTTGCCGGCGTCCTTCGTGGCCTGACGCTGGGAGTCGTTGAAGTAAGCCGGCACGGTGATCACAGCCTCCGTGACCGGACTGCCGAGGTAGTCCTCGGCGGTCTGCTTCATCTTCTGGAGAATCATCGCGGAAATCTCGGGTGGCGTGTACTTCTTGCCCTTGATCTCCACGGCCGCCAGCCCGTTGGCGCCGTCGACGATGGGGTAGGGGACGTGCCTCGCCTCCTCCTTCACCTCATCAATTCGACGACCCATGAAACGCTTGATGGAAAAGATGGTCTGCTTGGGATTGGTCACGGCCTGGCGCTTGGCCACCTGGCCGACCAGCCGCTCGCCGTCCTTCGTGAACGCCACGACCGACGGGGTGGTGCGGCCTCCCTCGGCGTTGGGGATGACGACAGGGTCGCCGCCTTCCATGACAGCCACCACGGAGTTGGTGGTACCGAGGTCGATGCCGATGATCTTGGAAGCCATGCTGGTCCGTTCCTTTCTCGGGAATTCATGCACGCCGACCCGCAGCCGGAGACCGCGGCGCGAACAGTATCTCAGCCAAGTAGGGCAACCCCCATACCGTTATTTGCTGCCATTCTGGCAGTGATCTATCCTGTTGATATTGAAGTAGATATGACAAGCCCGACCCGGATGGCCGGATCGGGCTGGTGGGACTTCCGAGGGGCTAGAACGACTGGGCGAACGCGAAGGTAAAGGTCCAATCCGCGCTTTCGCCGATCGGAGTGGCGGCGCCGAAGCCGAGCAGGGTGCCGAACAGGCTCAGCCGGATTTCGACGGTGGACCTGACGCCGTCCGACACGACGGAGAAGGGCTGAGTGACACCGTTGACGGTCTGGGTGCCGACGGCGCTTAGCGAGGAATCGGCCGCCGCCGAGGTCGTCTCGGTATAGCCCGCATAGACTCGCAGGGAGAGGTTGGGCGCGATCGGCGGGATGGCGGCGCTCCCGACCTTGAGCGGGGCCTGCAGGAAGGGCAACGGGGCCGCCAGCATCCAGCGGCTGAGCGCCCCGACATTTCCTCCGAACTGGTCATAGTCATACCCGGGCATGGAGCCCGAGCCGCCGATCAGGAACAGTTGCTGGGTCGGCGGATTGTCCGAGAGGGTGTACCCGCCGTCGGCGACCATCGTGAATGTCACCTTTTTCCAGTTGGCCCGGAGCACGAATCCCGCCTGGATCCGCTGATAGGGCAGGTCGCCCCCTCCCGCCTCGAAGGTCGCGTGGAGACCGATGCCGGTTCGGGTGTAGTGCGAGCTCACCTCCGGATGCCAGTTCACGCCGACCTGCACGCGGGGGTATTTGTACGCCACGACGTTCGGGTTGATGGTGTACGTCTGGCCGAGGGGGCCGCTCGAGAGGTCCGCCACGGTCCGTCGGTCGTCGATATAGTCGATCCGGGCCGTGACGCCGCCGGGGTTCAGCGTGTTGAAGAAGTACTCGCCGCCGGCACCCACGGTCAGCCGGTCGACGTAGTCGTAGTTATCCTGCTGGAAGAGGGCACGGATGCCGCGGTTGTAGTCGAGCGGATCGCCAAACTTCGTCGCCAGATCGAGATCGCGCATCACCTTCACGTTGGTGGCCCAGCGCGACCGGCCGAGGGTGGCGGAGATGCCGCCGCGGGGCAGCCCGGGCCACATCGCGTAGCCGGCGGTGCCCCGCACGCTGAGCCCGGGCACGGCGTCGCGGAAATACATGGTGCCGGAGACGCCGAGGTACAGTCCTTCGACCCGGTTGAACCGAAGGGCCTGCAGCGTGGTCGGGCCGCGCCAGAGGTACTGCGGCGGGCCATCGGGCCGCATCGCGAGGGGGCCGACGCTGAAGAGGTCGCCGGTCTCAACGGCGTTGATCGAGGTGTTCGGCTGGAGCTTCCAGCCCCGGAACTCGCGCAGACTGTCCTTGGTGGTCACCGAGCGGCCGGGCTGGAAGGTGGGAAGCCTCGCCGACATCGCGCCGGGCGCGCCCACCACCGGCTCCACCTCGCCGAGCCGGGACATCACGCGGAGGATGCTCCAGCTCTCGGTGGAGAGCGGAATCAGGACTTCGAGGTCGACCCGCTGGTAGGTGGGGAGCCATCCGGCGCCCGTCACCTCGGTCGTGACGATGTCCGCCACCGCTCCGTTGAGGGCGAGCTTGTTGAGGAATTTCGTGGTCCCGGATTGGGGAGGGCCGCCGATGGTGAGGAACTGCCCGGTCAGGCGTCGGAGGACGCCGGATTCCGGATCGAGGTAGAGGTTTCCCCGAAACACCTTTTCCGGGGTCGCGCCGGCGATGACGGGCCACACCTCGACTCGAACCGCGCGCAGGGTGCCGCCAGTCGGCAGGGTCATCGTGACGGTGTCGCCCCCCTCGAACCGGTAGTACTTGTCCCGGTCGGCGCCGAGCGGCGACCAGGCGGAGTAGCCCCCCCCCGAGTCGGAGCCGACGGCCGTCTTGGTGCCACTCGACGCGCCGAAGAGATCGATCTTGGGGCCGGTCAGGGTCGGAATGATCCAGCCGCTTGAGAGGGCCGCTGATCCGGGAAGCGGCACCCCGGTCGTCACGACCCGGTAGCCCTGCTGGTGCTGGCCAAATCCGCTGTCGACAATCCAGGTGAACACTCCGGCCGTCTGCTCGATGGTGGAGGCGCCCTGGATCCGGTCCGGAAGAATCTTGATCAGGGCCACCTCGGACTCATAGCGCGCGGTGTAGGCGCGAAAGTCGGCCGGGGGGGCGGCGTTGATCGTTGCAGCCCGGCCCACGACCTCACGGAGCGCGGGTGAGCTGTAGCTGGCCGTGTCCTGAGTGGTGGCCTGCGTCAGCAGGAGGAGCAGCGAGAGCATGTTCGATCGTCCGTGGCGGGAGGGTCCCGCCTAGAAGGTGAAACCGCCGAGTGCATTGATGAAGACGCCCTCTCCCGCGCCGGTCGCCACCGTCAGGCTGGCGGCTAGCGAACGGTCGAGCAGCGCGGCCCAGAGCCCGCCGCCAAAACTGGGGTGCCACACGCTCGACTGCTGACCGGTCACCCAGACCCGACCGACGTCTGCCAGTCCGAGGACCCCGAAGTCCCAGGGCAGCACGAATTGAAGCTGCGTGACGCGAAGGCGGAGGTCGAGGTTGCCGTACAGCGATCGGTTGCCCTCGTACCGTCCCTGGGGAAGCCCGCGGACGGTGCGGCCGCCGCCGACGAACGCCGCTTCGTAGTAGGGCACACTACCGGCCGTACTGGTGCCGCCGGCTCGCGCCGCGACCGTCATGGCGCGCCACCAGTGCGGAGTCAGGTAGGTGGCGACTGAGCCTGAGATGGTGGTGAAGTCGCCGCTGCCATCCTTCACCCAGGGATACCAACCACCCGTCACGCTCGCCAGGACGCCGTGCCGCGGCGCACCCTTGACGTCGCGGGTATCGAAGAGCACTTCGCCGGTGACCCCCGCCTGCCCGAAGCTCGGACTGCCGTACGGCTCCGCGATCCCGATGTACAGGTTGCTGTCGAGCGGCGTGTTCACTGACTTCAACTCGATGCCCAGGCCGACCTTGACGCGCTTCGACAAGGGGAGGAGCAGGGTCGGGGCGAGCCCATAGAGGTTTCGCCCGGCCCGATAGTAGGCGTTGGTGCTGTCGCCGGGGGTCTCGTTGCCGTACCCATAGAAATAGACTGCGCCGACACCGGAGGCGGCGGCCTCGACCTGCAGTTGCAGCGGGGAGTTCGCGAAGCGGAAGTCACCCAGGAATTCCACGACCCCGCGCTTGGAATCGGAGCCATAGGCGGCGCGGAGGGTGAGGCGGTTCCGGTACGGCCGGGCATCGCCCGACCAGTCGGTGCGCACGACCCCGCCGCCGATGAGCAGGCCGACCCCGGAGGAGATCGCGAGCCAGCCGGTGGGGTGGTAGGTCCGCGGGACGTCGGTCCGCTCTTCGCCGGTGCTGTCGATGAAGGCAAGGGGGTCGGCCAGCGTGCTGGATCGGATTCGCGTCTCGCCGGGCCGGTCGGTGGTCACCGCCGCGGCCTTGCCGAAGACGGTGATCGCCCGCTGATCGCCCGATCCCGTGACGGACAGCGACTCCCCCGGCATGGGAGCCACCCGCACGGCCGGTGCCTTCCCGGGTGTTCCCACGATTTCGAGTGTGTCATGCCCGGCGCCCAGGAACAGCGTGACCCGGTTGGTCTCGCGGGCGCGATACGGCGCCGGCGCTCTGGTGCCGATGCGCACGGCGAGCGAGTCAGCTCCAGCCCACTCTACAACCACACGTTCGGGTTCCGCGGTCGCGTAGAGCTCGGCGTCCCGCCGCACCTGGCGATACATGCGATCGACGACCTGCGACAGGCGGTCCCGTCGGTGTCGCAGGTCGCGTCCCATCTCCTCACCGATTTTCGCCTGGTACGCTGGGGGCATGCGGGCCACCGCGGCGTCGATGGCCGAGTCGGTAAGCCGGGCCTGCAGGGCGGCCGCCACGGAGTCCCAGCTGGCGCGCCCCAGCGAGCCGAGCAGGAAGCGATAGCCACTCCGCTGATCGGAGTTTCCCGTCAGCGTACGTGGGTAGGCCTTGCCGAAGTCGACCAGGTCGGGAGAGAGCGGGCGCCACGCGCTTGAGACGATGCCGTTGTACCGCGACAGCGCCGTGGACCGAAACGTGCCGAGGGGGCTCCACAGGACTTCGGAGCCATCGACTGAGGCCTCCCACCGCCACTCGAGGAAACGTGGATTGAGGTTGCCGACATACACGTTGAAGAGGGTGGCCAGCAGCGCGGCGCGCGAGTCGATCCGCTCGGTGGGCCGGTAGAGGATACGGTGCAGGAACGCCAGGGAGGTGAGGACGGTCCCCTCCGTCACTGGCCCGGTGGAGTCCGTCAGGCCGACAGGGTCGCCACGGAGGAGGTACCCGGCCCGTGCGGAGTCGCCCGTCGCCGTGAGTTGCCATCCCGAGCCGGCCGGCACCGCCACCAGCCAGGCGTCCTGGTTCGGCACGCCGGCGGCCTCGGCGAGCGCCGCCGCTACCAGCGGACCCGCCGGATTTCTGCCGCTCGCCAGATCCGCGACGAGTCCGTCACTGACCGTCGCCGGTACGATGCCGGGTGGAAACGCATGCGGCTCTGGGCGGTCCAGCGGGAAGAAGGTCCAGCGGGAGCCATCAGCGCCGGTGAGGTAGATCAGGCCTGCCTCGAGGCCCGCCCCGCGGCCGGACTCGACCAAGCCTCCGGCCGTGGTCTGGACATCAAGGACGGGAAGGGTGATGGGGGTGCGCCAAAGCTCTCGATAGCCGGAGCCGAACATCGGTGTGCCGAGCCACCGGATCCATGAGGTGGTGCTGAACTGAGGGCCGGGGACGACCGTCACGCTGCCCCGGGTGACCGGGGCCTCCTGGGCCAGGGAGGGAGACGCCGACAGTCCGAGCACCGCCACTGCCATCCACATCGGGCGGGCAAACCACCGGGTCCAGCGCGCGAGTCGCACTCTTGCAGTCTCCACGATCCGAGAAATCAGGACAACGCCGACCGAGATTCGCTCTTCCCGCCACACGGCCGCGAATAATAACCGCCACGTGGCGCGCGGAACTTCTCAGGGAATCCTGGCGTTCGCTTCCCCCACCACGCGCTGGACCATCGGGTTGTCGGGGAATTGCTGTGTCAGGCGCTGCAGCACGGCGTGCGCCGAGTCGGGCTGTCCCATCACCACGTAGATCTCGCTCCGCAGCATGCCGGCCTGGAGGGCCATGCGGGCGTCGTCCGCCGGGACCTGCAGCTGCTCGAGCGACGCCATCGCGGCGGCGGGGTCGTGCAGATCGATCAGTTGCGACCGGGCGGCGAGGAGCTGGACGCCGAAGTCGTCGGGCATCTGCCGAGCCAGTTCCTCGGTCAGCCGCGCCGCGTCGGCGGTGTCTCCCGCCTCACGCTCCACGCGCGCCCCGTGGAAGAGCCCGGCCACCAGGAGGTGCTTCACGTCGGCCGGATCGCCGGAGCGGGTGCCGATCCCACCGGCATAGCTGTAGACCACCTCTCCGCCATGCTCCGCCGCCTCGAACAAGAAGAAGGCGGCCACCACCCCGGTCGCCGCGGAGCCAACGAGGGCGAGGCGGCGCACCTTCTCCTTCTTCCCCATCGCCAGCGCGAGGATCTCGAACCCTGCCACGAGCAGAAAGAGGTTTCGCGCCCGCTCGCCCATCGCTTCGTGCTTCTGCACCGCCTCACGGGCACCCGGGATTCGCTCGGCCGGCCCGTGGGCTTCGTCCCCGGAGCGGGCCGCCAGCACGCCGGCGGCGGCGGCCGCCAACAGCGTCACGGTCGCCGCGGGACGGATCCACTCCAGTTTTACCATCAGCGAGAGGACGCGCAGCCCGACGCCCACGAAGCCGAGGACGACGATGAAGTGGACGATCTGCGGGTGGAATGAGGCGATGTTGGGCATCTGGGCCTGCCGGGAAATGGAGGGCGTGGGTGGTCTCGTTGAACCGCTGCAGAATCATAGGCCCGCTGGAAGCGGGGTGGAAGCCGACGCCTGCGGGCTCAGCCGCCGAGCGCCCGCCGGTAGGCCTCTACGGTCTGGCGGGCGGCGCGCTCCCAGGTAAAGGTCGCAGCGCGTGCGATGCCGGACTGCGCGAGGGAGGCGCGGCGCACCGGATCGTCGAGGAGTCCGCGGATGGCACCGGCCCATGCGGCGATCACCGGGCACCCCGCCCCCATTGCCTCCAGCACCGGGAACCCGAATCCCTCGAAATAGGAGGGGAATACGAACAGGTCGGCCGCGGCATAGGTGGCGATCAGCTGTTCCTCCGACAGGCCAGACAGGTACCGCGGGTGGTGCTCGAGCCCGTGGCGAGCGATCCGCTTGCGGGTCCGTGCGCTCGTCCCCGCCGACCTTGACGAGCGATGCCATCGCGTCGAGGACCGTCTCCACGTTCTTGCGCCGTTCCTCGCTTCCCACCTGGAGCAGGACCGGCTGACCCGGCTCCAGTCCGAGCGTGGCGCGGCTGGCGTCGCGGTCGCGCGGCGCGAACGCCGGACACACGGCGTGGTAGCATCACGCTGGTCCGTGATTCCGGGTAGTCGTAGGCCGAGAGGAAATCCTGGCGGGAATACGCCGAAGCTCAGCTCAGCCCCTGAGCCCGCTGGGACGCGCCGGGGAAAGTGGTAGTGGGAGTTGAGAAGGGAGGCGGTGCCGGAGATCCGGTTCGCTTGGCCCATCGGGGCCGCGGCTGGACGAGAATCGTCGAATCGCCGCCTCCTCCGCCGCCGCACGCCAGGACTCGAGGTCCATGCGTCCCGGCATGTTCTGGAGGAGCAGGTCGACCTGGCATGGGGACGGATCGAGCGCGCGGAGGGCGTGATCGAGTTCCCAGGCGTAACGACCGATGCCCCCGCGTGGGGGGTGATCGTTGACCGGCAGGATGCGGGGGAGCGTCACCTGAAACGAATGTGGGCGGTGCGTGCGCAGGCCGTCACCCGGCTGCCTCCGGCTGCTTCACCGCGCGCCCGACGAGGATGGTGATGTTGTCGCTGCCGCCGTCCGCCAGCGCGTCCTCCAGCAACTGCTCACAGACTTGCTGGGCCGAGGTCATGGCGCGCAGCCGTTCCGCAATCTTGTCGTCGGACACGTGCTTGGTCAGGCCGTCGCTGCAGAGCAGGAAGATCTGGTTCCAGACGCTTTCGACCCGGGTCACGACGGGCGCCGTCTGGTGTCCGCCGATCGCGCTCGACAGCACATGCGCCCAGCGGGTGCGCGGCGCGTCGGCGCGGGTCAGGACGCCCTGGTCGACCAGCTCCTGGGCCATCGTCTGGTCGCGCGTGATTTGTGTCAGCACGCCGTCCCGCATGAGGTAGCACCGGCTGTCACCGAGCTGGAGGAGGTACGCCCAGGGCCACACCCCAAGGAACAGGGTGAGGGTGGTGGCCATGTTCCGGCCGCTGGGGTCGGACTTGGCCCGCTCGACCACCCGTGCGTGGGTCTGCATGGCGGCGTCCTGGAGCGCCTGGGCGAACCCCTGGTCGGACGCCGCATCGGCGGTGTAGTAGGCCCGCATGCTCTGCGCGACATATTCCGTAATGCCTTCGACCGCGAGGCGGCTCGCTTCCTCGCCGTGAGCGCTCCCGCCCACCCCGTCGGCGACCATGGCGAGGAAGGCGAGCCGTTCCGCCGCCGGCCAGCGACTTCCGTCCGGCAGGCTGGTGCGATGGATCTGGACCTGCCGCTTCAGCGAGGCGATCAAGAAGTGGTCCTGGTTCGCCTTGCGCACGCTCCCGGCATGGGTCAGGCCGAAAACATCGACCTCCTCATCGGTGGGTTTGCGCGTCGGGGAGGTCCCCGGCGGCGGATTCTCTGCTGGACTCATCGGACCTCCCCGTCCGTTCACCTATGGGGTGCCGCCGACCGCGGCCACCCCGCCCCCGATGGTCCGTGCGAGGAACCGGTCGGTGACTTCCTGGATCATCCGGAAGCTCGGAAAATTGTACGCGGCGCCATGGCGGCCCGGCGGGTAGATCCGCAGCTCGGCGTCGACGCCGGCATCGGTCGCCGCGGTGAGGAACTGCATCGTGTTCACCGGGTGCACGTTGTCGTCCATCATCGAGTGAATGACCAGGAGCTTCGCCTTGATCCGGCCGGCCCGCGGGTTGACGGCGGCGCTGTCGTAGCCGGCGGCGTTGTCCGGGAGCACGTCCATGTAGCGCTCGGCGTAAATTGTGTCGTACAACCGCCAGTCGGAAACCGCCGAGTTGGCGACCCCTGCGGCGAACACCTCCGGATAGGCCGCCAGGGTGTAGAGGACACTGTAGCCGCCGTAGCTGGTGCCCTCGATGGCAATCCGGCCGCCGTCCACGTATGGCTGCGTGGCCAGCCATCGTGCGACCTCCGCAAAATCCATCGCCTCGTACTTGCCGAGGTGCTGGTACACCTGCTTCATAAACGCGCTGCCATAGTTGTTCGAGCCGCGGTTGTTCAAGCCGACCACGAGATACCCCTGCTGCGCCCGCCACTGGTCCATGCCGTTGGAGGCGAAGCGGTCGTACACCTGCTGGGAGCCGGGCCCGCCGTAGATGGCCAGGATGACCGGGTACTTCCTCGCCGGGTCAAAATTCGGCGGCTTGATCATCGAGCCGTCGAGCCGCTGGCCATCGGAGGTGGTGAACTGGAAGAGCTCGACCGGCGAGTAGGCATGGCCGGCCAGCCAGGTCGTCACGCCGGCATTGTCTTCCAGCTGCTTCAGCTTCTTCCCGCCGGTGGCCCAGAGTTCGACCTGCCTCGGCTGGGAGCTGGAGGACCAGCGGTCGATGTAGTACCGGGCGTTGGGGGCCATGTCGATGGCATGAGTGCCGGCCGTCGTGGTCAGCCGCCGTTTGCCCTTGCCGTCGAACCGGACGGCGTAGAGCTGCCGCTGCAGGGGCGAGGCCTCGGTCGAACTGAAGTAGATCATCTTGCCGACCGGGTCGGTGCCCTCGATGCGCGTCACCGTGTAGGCGCCGCTGGTGACCTGGTTGATCAGCTTCCCCGAGTAGTCGTAGCGGTAGATATGCTGCCAGCCGTCCTGGTCCGAAGTCCAGAAAAACTCCCGGCTGCCGGCCGGAAAGGTCATCAAGTCCTGGATGCCGGCATAGAAGTCGTAGACGTCGAGCCAGGTGTCGCTGCTCCAGGTCCGCACCAGCCTGCTCCCGGCATCGTTCACGTTGAAGAAAAGGAGCCGGAGGGTGTTCTGTTTCCGGTTCAGTTCGAGCACCGCCAGCGTATCGGGCGCGCTGGTCCAGTAGATCCGCGGGATGTAGAAATCACCGCTGGCCTTGGTGTCCAGCCAGACCTGCCTGCCGGTGGCGACGTTCACGACGCCGATGCGCACCGTCGGGTTGGAATCGCCGGGCTGGGGGATGCGCAGCTTGTCCCACTCCGGATGGGCCCCCGCATAATTGGACAGCTGGATGATCGGCTCGGCGCTCTCGTCGACTTGCCAGAAGGCCATGTGCCTGCTGTCCGGCGACCAGTTCCAGGCCTGGGCCATGCCGAACTCCTCCTCGTACACCCAGTCGAAACGCCCGTTGTGCAGGGTCTCGGTGGCGCCCGTGGTCAGTCGCTTGTCGGTGTTGGTCGTCAAGTCGCGGACGTACAGGTCGCCGCCGAGCTCATAGCCGAAGCGGGCGCCGTCGGGGGAGAGCTCCCCGGTCTGCGCCCCCTGCGCGGCGAGTTGCATCGACCGGTCGGCGAGCGAGTACACGAAGTAGTCGGACGTGCCGGACCGGCGGTAGATCTGCTTGAACCGCGTCTGGAACACGAGGTGCTTCGAGTCCTGGGCGAACTGGAACGACTGGTAGCTGAACGGGGCGGCGGTGTCCGGAAACATCATGCCCTTGGCCGAAAAGAGCAGCGTGTCGCCGCCGCTCGCCGGGTCGGTCGCGCGGATTTCCTCGCCGTCCGCTCCCCGCGTGGTGTAGGAATAGCGATTACCGCCGTCGATCCAGTTCACGCTCCGGGGGCCGGAGCGACCGGACATCGCGCCGGACGCCTGCAGCGCCTCCGTCACGTTCGCGAAGGTCTTCTTGTCCTGGGCCAGACTCGGGGAGGCGAGCAGGGCGGCGGCGAGCAGGGCGAGCAGCGGGATGCGGATGCGCATCGTGGTCCAAGTCCTGTGAAGAGGGGAAGGAAGGTGACCCTGAAGGTATGCGTGCAGGGAGGTTGTGCAATACAGGTTCCGGAAGATGCCCCGGGCAGGGGGCGGCCGCCACGGCTCACGGGTTGTCATATATTATTGCTATCCCGCTCGAACCTGTCTTGCGGTCCGGGCCCATCGTCAGGGAGCTGTATGCCCCCCAGTCCAGCCCGCCCCGGCACGACGCCGGCGGATTTCCCGATCGCCGTGCACTCCCGGAACCCCGGGATGCCCTTGGACCTCTCCTGGGTCCGGGCCGTCCGTGCCAATCGGAGCGCCGTCGAACGCCGGGCGGCCACGATCCCCAAGCGCCGGACCGTCAAGAAGGAATACCAGGCGGCCTGGCTCCTCCGCGCCATCACGCTGATGGATCTCACCACCCTTCAGGGTGACGACACCCCCGCCCGTGTGCGCCGGCTCTGCGCCAAGGCCCGTGCACCGGTTCGGGAGGACCTCCTCGCGGCCCTCGGGGCGGAAGGCCTCGGCATCCGGGTGGCGGCGGTCTGTGTGTATCACGGCCTGGTCCCGGCGGCCGTCGAGGCACTCCGGGGGACGGGCATTCCGGTCGCGGCTGTTTCCACCGGGTTTCCGGCTGGGTTGAGCCCGTTCGCCCAGCGTGTCGCGGAGATTCGCGCCTCGGTGGAGGCGGGCGCGGACGAGATCGATGTGGTGATCACCCGCGGGCACGTGCTGTCCGGCGAATGGCAGGCGTTGTACGACGAGGTCAGGACCTTTCGGGATGCCTGTGGCGACGCCCACATCAAGGTCATCCTCGGCACGGGCGAACTCGGCACCCTCCGCAACGTGGCGCGGGCCAGCGTGGTGGCGATGATGGCCGGCGCTGATTTTATCAAGACCTCCACCGGCAAGGAGCCGGTCAACGCGACCCTGCCAGTGGGCCTGGTGATGGTCCGCGCCATCCGCGACTACCTCGAGCGCACCGGCCACCGCGTCGGATTCAAGCCGGCCGGCGGCATCCGCACGGCGAAAGACTCGCTGGACTGGCTCGCGATGATGAAGGACGAACTGGGGGAACCCTGGCTCCGCCCGGAACTCTTCCGGTTCGGGGCGAGCGGACTACTGACCGACATCGAACGGCAACTCGAATTCTTCGTAACCGGCCGGTACTCGGCGGCGCACCGTCACCCGATGGCCTAGCGCTCACTGGCTGACGACAAGGACTTCCCATGACCACGATTCCCGAAATCTTCGCCTCGATGGCGTACGGGCCCGCTCCCGAGTCCGCCAAGCCGGCCGAGGAGTGGCTGGCCCGGCATGGGGGGAGCTTCGGCCTGTTCATCGGCGGTTCATGGACGGCGCCGGGCGAGCTGTTCGACACGGTCAACCCGGGGACGGGACGACGCCTCGCCGGCGTGACGCAGGCCACGGACGCCGATGTGGACCGGGCCGTTTCAGCGGCGCGTGCGGCCCAGCCGGGGTGGTGGGGGCTCGGCGGACACGGACGGGCCCGGCACCTCTATGCCCTCGCGCGCGCGGTGCAGCGGAACGCCCGATTGCTGTCGGTGGTGGAGTCACTCGACAACGGCAAGCCGATCCGCGAGTCTCGCGACATCGACATTCCGCTGGTGGCACGGCACTTCTATCACCACGCGGGCTGGGCCCAGCTGATGGATCGCGAGTTGCCGGGCATGGAGCCGGTGGGGGTCGCCGGGCAGATCATCCCCTGGAATTTTCCGATGCTGATGCTGGCATGGAAGATTGCGCCGGCGCTGGCCATGGGGAACACCGTGGTGCTCAAGCCGGCGGAGTTCACCTCCCTCACGGCCCTGCTCTTCGCCGAATTGTGCGAGGAGGCAGGGCTGCCGGCCGGCGTGGTCAACATCATCACCGGCGACGGCCGCACCGGCGCCGCGCTGGTGGCCCATCCCGGCGTCGACAAGATCGCGTTCACCGGCTCGACCGATGTGGGCCGCCTGATTCGCGTCGCCACCGCGGGGAGCGGCAAGAAGCTCTCGCTCGAACTCGGCGGGAAGTCGCCATTCATCGTGTTCGACGACGCCGACCTCGACAGCGTGGTGGAGGGGGTCGTGGACGCGATCTGGTTCAACCAGGGGCAGGTCTGCTGCGCGGGATCGCGCATCCTGGCCCAGGAGAGCATCGCGGCGACACTGGAGGCACGGCTGAAGGCGCGGATGGAGACGCTCCGTGTCGGCGACCCGCTCGACAAGGCGGTGGACATCGGGGCGATCATTGCGCCGGTGCAGCTCGAGAAGATCCGCGAACTGGTGGCGAAGGGGGAGGAAGAAGGCGCCAAGAGGTGGCAGCCGTCATGGAGCTGTCCCACCGAGGGATACTTCTATCCCCCGACGCTCTTCACCGACGTGGCGCCCTCCGCGACGGTGGCCCAGGTCGAGATATTCGGGCCGGTCGTGGTGATGATGAGCTTCCGGACCCCGGCGGAGGCGGTCGAGCTCGCCAACAACACCCGGTACGGGCTGGCCGCGAGCGTGTGGACGGAAAACATCAACCTCGCGCTCGACATCGCGCCCAAGGTCAAGGCCGGCTCGGTCTGGATCAACTGCACGAATGTGTTCGACGCCGCCGCCGGGTTCGGTGGGTACCGCGAGAGCGGGTTCGGGCGCGAAGGGGGGAAGGAAGGGCTGTGGGAGTATGTGCGGGACAGCGGGGCAGGGAGGCAGCGGGGCAGGGGGGTGGCAACCGCCTACGCGCCTGCATCGCGCGCCACGTCCAAACTGCCCCGCCGCCCCGCGGCCCAGCCGCCGATCGACCGTACTCCCAAGCTCTACATTGGTGGCGCGCAGGTGCGCCCCGACTCCGGCTACAGCCTGCCCGTGCACGACGCCTCAGGCGCGGTGGCGGGGGAGGTGGGGCACGGCAACCGGAAGGACATCCGTAACGCGGTCGAGGCGGCCCACGCGGCGTGCGGCTGGGGCCGGGCGACGGCCCATCTCCGCGCCCAGGTCCTGTACTACATCGCCGAGAACCTGGACGCGCGCCGCGAAGAGTTCGTGACGCGACTCGTCCGTCTGACGGGGCGCACGAAACGGCAGGGCCGCGAGGAAATCGATCTGTCGCTGTCGCGACTCTTCAGTTACGCCGCCTGGGCCGACAAGTGGGACGGGCGGGTACACCACACTCCGATCCGGAACGTGACCCTCGCGATGCCGGAGCCCATGGGTGTCATGGCGGTAGTGTGTCCGGAGGAGTGGCCGCTGCTCGGGTTCTTTTCCTCGGTGCTGCCCCCGCTTGCCATGGGCAACAGCGTGGTCGCCATCCCGTCGGAGCGCTGGCCGCTCCTCGCCACCGATCTCTACCAGGTGCTCGACACCTCCGACCTGCCCGGCGGCGCGCTCAACATCGTGACGGGGCCGCGCGAGGAACTGGCCGCCGTGCTGGCCGCGCACGACGACGTCGACGCGATGTGGTACTGGGGGTCGGCGCGAGGGCAGCGCCGAGGTGGAGCGGCTCTCGGCGGGGAACCTCAAGCAAACCTGGGTGGATCACGGCCGTGGTGTTCGCTGGGACGTTGCTGCGGAGGGGGAGGGGGAGCAGTTTCTCCGCCATGCCACCCAGATCAAGAACGTCTGGGTGCCGTACGGGGAGTAGTGCGCTTCCGGGGCTTGGGGGCCGGCGCGAGTGACGCGGTGATGGTGATTTTGCGGCCGAGGACCTTCTGCAGCACATCCGCCTTGCGGCGCGCCGCCCAGCCTTCGAGGGCCATGTTGGCGCCGGCGCGCTCGGGCGTGATCCGCAGCACCAGTTTCTTCCGCGTCCATTCCGCCGAGACCTGATCGACCACCGCGGTGTGCCCGCGATCGAGCCCGTCGGCGACCCGGAGCAGCCCGGTGACCCGGCGGACCAGCGCCTGGTCATCGGGCGGCAGGGCCGCAAAGGGAGGATCGGACTTCTTGGGCCCGCGGCGGCGGTGGTAGCGGCTGACCAGCGCCACGAGCGAGCGTTCGCGGGCGCCGAGGCCGATGCGGTCGGCGTGCATGATCAGCTGGTAGCTGTGGCGGTGGTGGCTCTTGTAACTCACGAGCTGCCCGACATCGTGCAGGATGCTGGCGGCCTCGAGGATGTGGCGTTCTTCCGGCGTGCACCCCACTGCCTCGCCGACCTGGTCCATCAGCGAGAGGGCGAGGAGGCGGACCTGCTCCACGTGCTGGCGGTCCGTGCGGCACCGGTCGGCGAACTCCCGCACCAGTTGCATCGGATCCACCGGCGGCGCCGCGGCGGTCGACGCGCCCACCATCTCCCACAGCAATCCCTCCCGCAAGCCATAGGCGCTGACCGTCACACTGCTGGCGTCGAGGCGTTCGAGCAGCGCGGCGATGACAGTCAGCCCGGCCAGGATGATGTCGGCCCGCTCCGGATTGAGCCCCGTGACGCTCCGGCGCTGCAGGGCGGTGCGCGTCGAGAGCCATTCCAGCAGGTGCTCCACCTCGGCCACCGTGACCTCGATGCCGTGCACCGGCTCGGTGGGGTCGCCGCCCCGCCGGGCCACCGCCATCCTGCCGAGGTTGGTGAAGGTCCCGCCCGATCCGATGATCCGTGCGCCGGTCCACGCCCGCTTGGGCAGCTGCCGCGCGAGGCGCTTCCCGAGGTGCTTGCGGAGCGCGCCGACCTCGCGGTGCTGCGCCCGCGTGCCGGGGATGAACTGCTCGGTCAGCCGGACGGCGCCGTACGGCAGCGATCGGCTGAGCTCGACCAGGCCGTCGACGGCGCCGACCAGCTCGAGGCTCCCGCCGCCGATGTCGGCGATGAGGGCCTTGGTATTGTCGAGCCGGAAATGGTGGCGGACGGAGCGGTAGGAGAGCTGGGCCTCGTGTTCGGTGCTGATGATCTGGAGGGGGAGGCCGATCTCGTCGCGCACCCGGCGGACGAACTCGGCGCCGTTCTTCGCCTCGCGCACCGCGGCGGTGGCCACCGCCGCGATGCGGGTGGCGCCCCGCCGCCGGGCCACGTCCGCCATGCGGCGGAGTGCCGTGAGCGCGCGTTCGATGGCCTCGGGGTCGAGCCGCCCGGTGGCGGCGAGCCCCTGGGCCAGCCGGGGTTGGGCCTTGATCTCGTCGATCGGTGCCAGCCCGGTCGCCGGGTCGTAGGTCGGCGATCAGGAGCCGGATCGAGTTCGAGCCCACGTCGATCGCGGCGAGTTTCGCTCGCGCCGCCCGGGCCCGCGCGTGTCACGGCTGCGGCGCTCGAGCCGGCCAGGCCGCGTCGCCCACATCTTCGGCGTGATGCTTGATCGATTTCCCCTCCACCAGGAACACGACGTCCTCGCCGATGTTCGTGGCGAGGTCCGCCACCCGCTCCAGGTTACGGCTGACGAGGAAGAGCTCCATGCCCGCCCCGATCGTGTGCGGGTCCTCCATCATGTGCGTGAGGAGGATCCGGAACACCGACTTGTGGAGCGCGTCCACCTTGTCGTCGCGGCGGCAGACCTCACGCCCGGCCTGGGAGTCGCCGCGGATGAAGGCCTCGAGCGCGTCGGAGAGCATGTCGCGCGCCAGGCGCGCCATCTCGACGATCTCCGGTTCCGGGGCGATCGCGCGCTGGTCGGCAAGCCGCAACGCCGATTGTGCGATGTTCACGGCGTGGTCGCCGACCCGCTCGAGGTCGTTGGCGATCTTGAGCGCCGAGGTCAGCATGCGGAGGTCACGCGCCATCGGCTGCTGGAGCGCCAGGAGGTTGATGCACATCTCCTCCAGCTCCACTTCCATCCGGTCGATGACCCGGTCGCCGGCGACCACCGCCTCCGCCTTCGCGCTGTCGCGCTCGAGCAGCGCGTCGACGGCGAGCCCCAGCGCCGCCTCCGCCTCGCCCGACATGGTGAGGAGGCGGATCTTGACCTGGCTCAGGTCGTCGTGAAAATGCCGGTGGGTCTCGCTCATCCGAATCTCCCCGTGATGTACGCCTCGGTACGCTCGTGCGCCGGGGCGGTGAACAGCTGGTCGGTCTCGCCGAACTCGATCAGCTCGCCGCGGTCGAAGAAGCCGGTGTAGTCGGACACGCGGGCGGCCTGCTGCATGTTGTGCGTCACGATGGCGATCGTGTAGTGCTGCTTCAAGCTCGAGAATCAGTTCCTCGACCTTCTGCGTCGCGATCGGGTCGAGCGCCGAGCACGGCTCGTCCATCAGGAGGACCTCGGGGGCGTTGGCCAGCGCCCGGGCGATGCAGAGCCGCTGCTGCTGGCCGCCGGAGAGCCCGGTGCCGGGCTCGTGGAGCCGGTCCTTCACCTCGTCCCAGAGCGCGGCCTGCCGCAGGCAGCGCTCCACCAGCTCGGGGAGGTCCCGCTTCAGCGCCAGCGCGGTTGACGCGTCGGGCCGTAGGCCACGTTGTCGAAGATGGACTTCGGGAAGGGGTTGGGGCGCTGGAACACCATGCCGACCCGCCGCCGCAGGTCCACGAGGTCGCGCCCGGGTCCGTAGATCGACTCGCCCGTCGAGCAGCAGTTCGCCGGCGTGCGGTGACGTCCGGGAAGCAGTTCGTGCATCCGGTTGATGGCCCGGAGAAAGGTGGACTTGCCGCAGCCCGACGGACCGATGATCGCCGTGACGGCGTGTCGCTCGACGCCGAGGGAAATGCCCTTGAGCACTTCCGTGGCGCCGTACGAGAAGCGAAAGTCCCGCGCTTCGACGACCGGCGCGCCGGCCGGGTGGGTCCGTCGCCGAGTCCCGCCGCGGGGCGAGCGTCGGCCTGAGGCTGGCTGCGTGCGGCATGGCCGTCCGTCCGACGAGGGTGGAGGTCATCCGAACCGTCCGGTGATGTAGGCTTCGGTCTCTTCGCGCGCCGGCGAGGTGAAGATCTGCCGCGTCGCGCCGGACTCGATCATCCCGCCGAGGTAGAAGAAGGTGGTCGTGTCCGAGACCCGGGCGGCCTGCTGCATGTTGTGGGTCACGATGACGATCGTGAACGCCTGCTTCAGCGTGAACAGCAGCTCCTCGATGCGCTGGGTGCCCTGCGGGTCGAGCGACGCGGTCGGCTCGTCGAGCAGGACGACCTCCGGCTTCGGGGCGATGGTGCGGGCGACGCAGAGCCGCTGCTGCTGCCCGCCGGAGAGGACGAGGGCGCTGGTGCTGAGCCGGTCCTTGACCTCGTCCCAGAGCGCGGCGCCGCGCAGCGCCTCCTCGACGGTTTCGGCCACCTCCGGCCCGCGAGCGTCGCTGCCCCACCCGCAGCCCCGCCGCCACGTTATCGAAAATGGACATCGTCGGAAAGGGGGTGGGCTTCTGGAAGACCATGCCGACCCGGCGCCGCAGCTGCATCGGATTCACGTCGCGCGGCGTAGACGTCCTTGCCGTCCAGCAGGACGCGCCCGGTGATCCAGCCCCCCGGCGACAGCTCGTGCATCCGGTTCAGGGAGCGGAGGAAGGTGGACTTGCCGCAGCCCGAGGGCCCGATCAGGGCGTGCACCCGGTTGGCCGTGAAGCCGAGCGTCACGTCCTTCACGGCGGTGACCTTGCCGTACATGGCGCTCAGCCGCTCGGTGGCGATATGGGCCAGGGTGCTCAGCCATGATGGGTGAACTTCCGCCGCGTCGCCAGCCGCGCAGCGATGCTGAGCACCAGGACGACCAGGATCAGCACCAGCGCCGTGGCCCACGCCAGCTGGTGCCACTCCTCGTACGGACCGGTGGCGTAGGTGAACACCACCAGCGGCAGCGCCGCCATCGGCTGGTCGAGATTGAAGGAGAGGTACTGGCTTCCGAGCGCGGTGAAGAGGAGCGGGGCGGTTTCCCCCGCGACGCGCGCCACCGCGAGCAGGCTGCCGGTCACGATCCCGGGGAGCGTCGTCCGCACCACGACGGTCAGGCTGGTCCGCCACCGCGAGTACCCGAGCGCGAGCGCCGCTTCCCGGAGCGAGTGCGGCACCAGCTTGATCATCTCTTCCGTCGTGCGGGTTACCATCGGGATCATGAGAATGGCGAGCGCCACGCTGCCCGCCAGCGCCGAGAAGTGCTTCTGCGAGGCGACGATCCAGGTCCAGGCGAAGACGCCGACCACGATCGACGGCGTGCCATTCAGCACGTCCGACACGAACCGGGTGAGCGTGGCCAGTCTCGAGCCCGGGTACTCGGCGCAGTAGATCCCGCCCCCGATGCCGAGGGGGAGCCCGATGAGGCAGGCGGTGCCGACGATCATCAGCGTGCCGACGATGGCGTGCATGACCCCGCCGCCGGTCTCGCCGGCTGGCACGGGCAGCTTGGTGAAGAAGGCGAGGTTCAGGCTGCCGGCGCCCTTGACGGCAAGCGTGCCGAGAATGAGCAGCAGCGGCAGGACGGCCAGCATCACGGCCAGTCCCATGAGACCGACCATGAACTGGCTCCGGCGGCGGCGGGCGGCGGCGCGGTTCATGCCGACTTCCCCCCGCCGCCCTGGGCGACGCGCCAGATCAGCAGCCGGGCCGCCGCGTTGATCAGCACCGTCACCACGAAGAGCGTCAGCGCCACGTACGACAGCGCCGAGAGATGGATGTTCTCCACCGCCTCGGCGAACTCATTGGCGATGGCGGCGGCCATCGTGTACCCCGGGGCGAAAAGCGACGCGGCGATTTCATGCCGATTGCCGATGACCATCGTGACGGCCATCGTTTCGCCGAGCGCGCGGCCGAGCCCGAGGATGACGGCGCCGATGATGCCCGACCGGGCGTAGGGGAGCACGGCCCCGGTCAGCGCCTCCCACCGGGTGGCGCCCAGCGCCATCGCGGCCTCGCGCTGGGTGTTCGGAACCGCCAGGAGGACCTCCCGCGACACCGACATGATGTACGGCATGACCATGATGGCCAGGATGATCGCGGCCGAGAGCATCCCGGGGCCGTAGATCGGTCCCTGGAAGAAGGGGAGGAATCCGAGGGTGTCCTTCAGGAACGGATAGACGGTGGCGCGGAGGAAGGGGATCATCACGAAGATGCCCCAGAGTCCATACACCACGCTCGGAATGGCGGCCAGGAGCTCGATGAGGAACGCCACGGGGCCGCGGATCTTCATCGGCGCGAATTCGGTGAGGTAGATGGCGACGCCCAGCGACAACGGGACGGCGATCAACAGCGCGAGCGCCGAGCTGACGACGGTGCCGAAAATCAGCGGGAGAGCGCCGAAGCGGCCTTCGACCGGGTCCCATTCACTGCTGGTGAGGAAGCCGAAGCCGAACTCGTGAATGGCCTCCCGGGACCCGGCCCACAGCTCCCAGACTAGGAAGCCGAGGAGGACCGGCACCGCGAGGGCGGCCACCGTCAGCAACGCCTTGAACAGGCGATCGCCGAATCGGGCGCCGCCCAGCGACTGCTCCGGGGCTGGATTCGAATCATCCATAGCGCGGGAACCTACCGGCGCACGGTGGGCTGACGGTCACGGCCGTGTAACGGGAATGTCACGACGACGGCCCCGGAAACGACAACGGCCGGTCCCGGGAGGGACCGGCCGTTGCGCATGTTGGTCAGGCGTAACTAGTTGACAGGAATCGGCTTGCCGTTGGCCTTGAGCCCGGCGATCCGAGGCTTGATCAGAGCGACGACCTCCGCGGGGAGGGGCGCGTACTTGAGCTCGCCGGCCATCGCCTGCGCGGTCGGCGTGACCATCCAGTTGAGGAAGTCGCGAAGGAGCTTCGCCTTGGCGGCGTCCTTGGAGTTCGGCCGCACGAGCAGCCAGGTGAACGACGAGATGGGGTAGGTCTCCGCGCCCGGCGCGTTGGTGATTGACACCCGGAAATCGGTGTCCTTGGCAAATTTGGCGCTGGCGGCGGCCGCCGTCGCCGACGCGAGGCTCGGCACCACGAAATTGCCGGCGCTGTTCTTGATCTTCGCGTAGGGCAGGTTGTTCGACAGCGCGTAGATCAACTCGACGTAGCCGATGGTCCCTTCGATCTGCTTGACCTGCTGGGTCACCCCTTCGTTGCCCTTGCCGCCGAGGCCGACCGGCCACTTCACTGAGGTGGCGTAGTTGACCTTGTCCTTCCACTCCCGGGACACCTTGGTCAGGAAGTCGGTGAAGATGTAGCTGGTGCCCGACCCGTCCGAGCGGTGGACCACGATGATGTCGGTGTTGGGGAGCGCCACGCCGGCGTTCATGCTGGCGATGCGCTTGTCGTTCCACTTGGTGATGCGCCCGAGGTAGATGTCGGCGATGGTGGCGCCGTCGAGCTGGATCTGCGTGGTGCCGAGCGACGGCAGGTTGTAGGTCAGCACGACCGCGCCGATGACGGTCGGGATGTGCAGCACGTTGTTCTGCACCGCCTCCATCTGGGCCGGGCTCATCGGGCCGTCGGTGGCGCCGAAGTCCACGGTGCCCTCGGTGAACTGCCGGATGCCCCCGCCGGACCCGATCGACTGGTAGTTGATCTGGATGCCGGTGGCCTTGTTATAGGCGTCAAACCACTTCGTATAGATCGGGTTCGGAAAGGTCGCGCCCGCCCCGGTCAGGCCCTGGGCGCCGGCCGGGGCCGCCACGAGGGCGGCCGCGCCGAGCGCGAGGGCGATGGATCGAAAGGTCATCGTGTCACTCCCTTAGAAATTCATGGTCAGCGCGGTACGAATGCCGCTGATCGTATTGAGCGATGGATCCTCGAAGCTCTGGGACTCGTACATCAGGCGGAACTGCGCCTTGCTGCTCAGGTACAGGTTGACGCCGGCGGTGATCAGGGTGGTCTGGTCGTTGACGACGATGTTGTTGGGCTCGGCCAGGTCGTACCGGAAGGCCGGCTCGATGGCGTAGAGGAAGCTGTCCGGCGACTTCATCCGGATGTTGTACGCCGCGACGCCCTGGATGCCCCAGATCTGGTTGGCGCTGTTGAGGGTGCTCTCGCCGCTCATGTAGTCCGCCATGACGTACAGCCCCTCGTTGCCCGGCGCGCCCCACTGCGCGTCGACGCCCCAGCCGGTGTTGACCGCGGCGCTGTCGGCGGGGAAGGTGTCCATCGTCTGGACGAAATCGTGGCTGGCAAAGGAGCCGCCGACGGCCAGCATCGGCGTGATGGCGTAGGTGGCGCGGCCGTACCAGGACTTGGAGTTGTTCAGGTCGAGGTTGTTCGGGGACAGCGCGCCGTTCATGACCGCGCCCATGACGGCGAGCTTCTTTCGCATCCCGGTGTACATCAGGCCGGCGCCGATGTCGTGCGCCGCGAAGCCGTTCCCGATCGACAGGTCGTTCGAGGAGACCGGCACCAGGCCGCGATACGCGCCACGCTCGATGGACGGCAGGTTGTTCGACGAGGTCAGCTCGTACCGGCCGAAGAACCGCTTGAACTGGCCGGCGCGGAGGACGAAGGCGCTCTTCGCCTCCGGCTTGGTGAAGGCGACGTCGAGGTAGGCGTCCTTCAGAGATCAGGCACCGCCGACTGACCCGTGGTGAAGCTCGGCTGGATGACGAAGGAGATGTTCTCGGTCAGGTTGCCCTTGGCCGTGATCCGGGCCCGTCGGATCAGGAAGTTGCTTTCCGCGCGCGGGCCGCGATCGGCAGCGCGGCATAGATGGCATTCTCGCCGTTGTTGAACTCGTAGAATTCGACCTGCAGGCGACCGACGACCTTCACATTCGGGTACGTCGTCTGGGCCGCGGCGACACCCAGCGGCCATCAGGTCAGCAGAGCGAGGCTCGAGGCCGAACGCCACATCAAGGAACGCATGTCCACCCTTTCGTGCGGGGCCGCATCGGCTCCCATGGGTTGTCGTCGGGGAGCCCGGTGCCCGCCCGCGCGATGCCCGGAGGGGACTGGACATCGCGGCGTAACGAACGCAACGGCGCGTCACGCCCGTGCGTGCGTCCGGTCACGGCTTTGTAACGGCGCCGCTTTCCCCCACGGCCAGGCCTCCGGGAAACCACGCCGACACCCGCGTGCCCGTCCCCAGCTCACTCTCGATCCCCACCCGGCCACCGTGCGCCTCGACCGTGTGCCGGACGATGGCAAGCCCGAGGCCCGTCCCCCCTTCCGCGCGCGAGCGGGACGGATCGACGCGATAGAATCGCTCAAAGACCCGGGAGAGGTGCTCCCGCGGGATCCCGCTGCCGGTGTCCTCGACCTGGAGGGAGACGCCCTCCTCCACCACCCTGCTCCGCAGGGTGATCCGTCCGCCGGCGGGGGTGTAACGGAGGGCGTTGTCGATCAGGTTGCGGAGCACCAGCCGAACCCCCTCGGCGTCGGCCAGCAGCGTGCCGGCCCCGGGACCGATATCCGTGGCGATCGTGACCCCGAGTTCGTCTCCCCGGTCCGCGCGATCGGCCACCAGCTCGGCCGCCACGTCGGCAAGGTCGATTGCCGCGAGATCGGGCTGCCAGCGCCCCGATTCGATCCGTGCCAGGTCGAGGAGGTCGTCGACGAGTCGCTGCATCCTCCGCGCGTTGGCCAGGATCGTCTCGAGGAACTGGCGTTCCGTCGTCGGGTCGGGCCGTTCGGCCAGCAGGGTTTCGGCATATCCCGAGATGCTGGTCAGCGGGGTCTTCAACTCATGGGAGACGTTGGCGACGAAGTCCCGCCGGACCGCCTCGAGCCGCCGGATCTCGGTTTGATCGTGGAGGACGAGGATGGCGCCGCCCGTCGGGAGCGGTCGCGCGCTGATGACGATCTTGCGCCCGTCGATCCCGACTTCCTCACCGTCCACGGCAGCGCCCTCGCTGACACGCCGCACGATTTCCCGCGCCGCGCGCCCGCGAAACAGCTGCTGCAGGTCGGGGAGGAGGGTCTGCGGGCCGTAGCCGAGCAGTTCGCGCGCGGCGGGGTTGGCGGTCACGATGTGGCCCCGGGCGTCGGCGGCCACCACCCCCTCCACCATCGCCGCCACCATGGCGGCCGATTCCGCCTGTTCATGGCGCAAGGTCTCGAACCGCTCCCCCAGGTCGTGGTGCATTTGGCGAAGCGCCTGGACCAGCGTGTCGATGTCCCGGATGCCGGAGTGCGGAAACCGGGGCGCCTGCCCCGCGGCGATGCTGCGCGCGGCCTCGGTGATGGCGGTGAGTGGGCGGGTGACAGAGCCGGCGGTGATCCACGCGATCAACGTCCCGAACAGGAGCGCGACCAGCGCGGCGAGCGCGACGGCCAGCTGTGCCCGATGCACGATGCCGTCCACGTGCTCCAGGTCGGCGGAGACGCGCACCACGCCCGGGCCTCCCGCCACGGCGACGTACATCATCTCCCGCCCCACCGTTTCGCTCTTCCGCTTGCTGACCCCGACCGAGCCGGCCAGGGCGGCACGAACCTCGGGACGGTTCCGGTGATTTTCGATCGCCGGGAGCGGCAGGGTGGCGTAGTCGCTTTCCCCGGTGACCGTTCCATCTTTCGCGATGAGGGTGATTCGGTAGCCGGTTTCCTGTCCGAGCCTGTAGATCCACGCCTGCGCAGCGGGCGCTTCGGCCGGCAGACCTTCGCGGACGATCAGCGCCTCGCGCCCAAGGGTGCTGGCCACCTCGCCCTCCAGGTCCCGGCGGAGGGCAAGGTCGGCGGTCCACAACAGCACCACGACGCTGACCACCAGGACCAACAGGGTGCCCGAGATCACCCGGCCGGTGAATGTCACGTGTGGCGCCCGGAACGGTCGTTGGCGCGGAATCGATACCCGAACCCCCGGACCGTCTCGATTAGCCTCCCGGCGTCGCCCAGCTTGCTGCGCAGCCGCTGCACGTGCATGTCCACCGTGCGGGTCTGGATGTCGGGCTGGGCCTCCCAGACGGTTTCGAGCAGGTGCGGCCGCGTCTGCACGCGGCCCCGCCGCTCGACGAGCGTCAGCAGGAGTTTGTACTCGGTGGCGGTCAGGTCGAGCTCTTCCCCGCCCAGGGTGGCGCGGAGCGCCGCACGGTCGATGACGATGTCCCCGGCCGTCAGGGTGTCTCCATGGGCCACCGACGGGGCCGCGAGGCGTCGAAGGACCGCGCCGACCCGCAGCGTCAGTTCGGCCGGCGAGAAGGGCTTCGTGAGGTAGTCGTCCGCGCCAAGGGTGAGGCCGCGGATTCGGTCTGCCTCCTGCTTGCGCGCCGTCAGGAGAATGACCCCGATGTCGCGGGTTTCAGGGCGCGCCCGGAGCTCGGCGAGCACGTCGTAGCCGGACATCCCCGGCAGCATGAGGTCGAGGATCACGACGTCGGGCCGCTCGTCGGCGGCGGCCTTCAGCGCGTCGGGCCCGCGCGCGGCGGTGGAAACCCGGTAGCCGGCCTTGGCGAGGTGGTAGGCCACCAGCGCCGTGATGTCCGGTTCGTCGTCGACGACGAGGATGCGATGCGTCATGACGAGGACTCCGACGGGCGTCGCGACCCGGACGCGGGGATTGGCTCGGCTCCGGTCGGAGGCCTGGTGGCGCTCCGTGCGCATCTGTTCCTCCTGACCGAGTGCTTCGAGGGTGGCCGCCATCAGGCGGCCGCGGACGCCGGACTCCCGCCGGATTCGGTAGAGCACGAACTGGGCGATCGGCGTGTCCCGCACCAGGTTGGCTTCCTTCAGCACCTTCAGGTGCCGGGAAACCGTCGGTTGGGGCACGGCAAGGATGGCCTGCAGATCGGATACGAACAGGGGCGCTGCCGCCAGGCAGTTGAGAATGCGGAGCCGAGTCGGCTCCGCGAGCGCCACGAGGAGTTCTGTGGTGGACGGGATGGCATTCATATGCGCGTAAACGAATATCCGGATGGGCCCGCCGGCGCAAGGGCCTGGGAAACGTGCATTGCGAAACCTGCGGGGAAGGGCGGATATTTCCGGGATGCTCCTATCCCTGCTGCTCCTGACCTCCCCTGCTCCGGTCGTCCAGGACTCCGCCCACCTCGTCGTCATCGCCACCACGGATGTTCATGGCCGGGCGACCGGCTGGGATTACGTGAACGATCGGCCCTGGGCCGGGGGATTGGTCCGGGCGGCGCGCCCGATCGACTCGCTTCGTGCCGCCTACCCCGGGCAGGTCGTCCTGGTGGACGCCGGCGACCTTCTCCAGGGCGACCCGTTCGCGGCCTACTTCGCCCAGGTCGCACCCCGCGATCCGAATCCGATCGTGGATGTGATGAACCAGCTCGGGTACGATGTCGCGACGCCGGGCAATCATGACTTCAACTTCGGGGTCCCGGCACTGCGCGAAATGCTGCGCCGCGCGTCGTTTCGGGTGGTGAGCGCCAACGTCCTCACGGAACCCTCCGGCGACCCGATGTTCGGTCGGCAGACGGTGTTGCTCCGGCAAGGTGTCCGCGTCGGGGTCACGGGCTTCACCACGCCCGGCGTCATGATCTGGGACCGAAACAACGTGCGCGGGCAGGTGCGAGTGCAGCGGATCGCCACCACTGCCCCGCCGGAGATTGGCCGCCTCCGGCAGGACGCTGATTTCGTCATCACCCTGGTCCACAGCGGGATGGACGGCGGGAGCTCGTACGATTCCCTGGGGGTGGGGCCGGAAAATGTGGCGGCCTCACTCGCCTTCGGGCAGGATCGCCCCGATCTGGTCGTCGTCGGGCATTCACACCGGCAGATGCGGGACTCCGTCCTCAACGGCGTCCACTTCATCCAGCCCAAGCCGTATGCGCAGACGTTGGCAGTCGCGCATGTCGACCTGATCCGCGAAGGGGGACGGTGGCGGGTGTCCCGCATCCGCGGCGAACAGATCGAACTGGCCGGCCTCGAGCCCTCCGCGGGCCGATTCCGCCGGGTGGCTGAAGCCCAGGACGAAGTGCGGATCTGGGCGGCGACCCCCCTGGCCGTGGGGACCGCGGCGATGCCGGGCCGGGATGGTCGGGTCGAGGCTGTGCCGCTCACGACCTGGATCAACGAGGTTCAGCGCCAGAAGGCCGGGACCGATCTCGCGTCGACGGCGGTGTTCGATCCTCGCGCCGGGCTGCCTGCCGGCGAGATCCGTCTCGCCGATGTCGCCGGTGTCTACCCCTATGAGAATACCCTCCGGGGCATCCGGATCACCGGCGTGCAACTGGCCGCGTACCTCGAGCAGAGCGCGCGCTACTACACCATGGACTCGACCGGCAAGGCCGGCACCGATCCGACTATCCCCGGCTACAACTTCGACGTCGTCACCGGGGTGGAATACGAACTGGACCTCTCGCAGCCTGTCGGAAGCCGGGTGCGGGGCCTCCGGGTAAACGGCCGTGACGTCATTCCCTCGGAGACTTTCACGCTGGCGCTCAACAGCTACCGGCAGGAGGGCGGGGGAGGGTTCGACGCCCTGCGTGGTGCGCCGGTCGTCTACGATCAGAGCGAGAGCGTCCGCGAACTGCTGGTGGCCGATCTCCGGCGGCGCGGGCAGATCGACCCGGCCCAGTTTGGCGTCCGGAACTGGCGGATCGCCCCGCCCGCCGCGCTGACATCGGCCAGGTTGCTGACCCGGCCCCCGGTCCGGGACACGCTGCAGCTGCGAATCCTGACCATCAACGACTTCCACGGCGCGCTCGAGCCCAGGGTGTACGGCTGGTCGGACGGCCGGTTGGTCGGGGGAGCGGCGGCGGTGGACGCCACGATGGACTCGCTGGCCGCCCGCTGCAAGTGCACCACGCTTCGACTGGATGGCGGCGACGAAATGCAGGGCACGCTGCCGTCGAACCTGACGTACGGAAAGACGACCATCGAGGCGTTCGACTTGATGGGGATCCAGGCGGCCACCATCGGCAACCACGACTTCGACTGGTCGGTGGACACGCTGCGTGCGCGCATGCGGGAGTCCGACTACCCCTGGGTATCCGCCAACGTCTTCGACTCCCTGACCGGCAACCGCCCGGCGTGGGCCACCCCGTGGCGGATGGTCCGGGCCGGGCCGTACCAGGTGGCGGTGGTCGGGTTCATCACCAGTGAGACGAAGCAGATTGTGGCGCCGCAGAACATCGCCGGCCTGACATTCGGCGCGGGGTATGAGTCGATCAAGGATGCCATTGCCGAGGCGCGCGCCGCCAATCCCGACTTCCTCGTGCTCCTGACTCACTCCGGCGGCCGGTGCGATTCGCTGGCCTGTGCCGGAGAGATCTTCGACATGGCGCAGTCACTGCCGCCGGGCGTGGTGGACGTCATCGTCTCCGGGCACAGCCACACGCTGCTCGACACGGAACGCAACGGTGTCCCGATCGTGCAGGCCCGGAGCAACGGCTCCGCGGTTGGCATCGTGGACATCATCCGGACCGCCGAGGGCGGCCGGAAGATTGACGTGGACGTCCAGACGGTCTGGGTGGACCAGGTCACGCCCGACTCGGCGCTCGCGGCGCTCGTGTCCCGTTCGGCGCGCGTGACCGACAGCCTGGCACAGCGGCTCATCACCGAGATCGCCCTGCCGCTTCCGCGCACCGGCGGCCAATACCCGCTCGGCAACCTGATCGCGGACGCCTTCCGCAATGTGCTTCGAGCGGACGTCGCCCTCGTCAACAACGGCGGGATTCGCGCGGACGTCGCCGCCGGGCCGCTGACCTTCGGGCAGCTGTTCACCTTGATGCCGTTCCAAAACGAGGCCGTGACGGTGACCGTGACCGGAGCCCAGTTGCGGCAGGCGGTGGAGCAGGGCATCCACGACTCGGGACCCGACGCCCACGTGTCCGGCATGCGGGTGACGTACGACATGCGCCGGCCCGCCGGCCAGCGGGTGCGCGACATCCGGCTCGCCAACGGCAAGAAGCTCCGCGACAAGGAGCACTACACTCTCGCGGTGAACTCGTTCGTGGCCGACGGCCAGGACGGCTTCACGGTGCTCCGTGGCCTGCCGCGCACTTCCGGCGCCATGAGCGACATCGCCCTCATGGAACTCTACCTCCGCCGCCTGCCGCGCCCCGTCCGCCCGCCGGAGGATGCCCGGTTCATTCCCTCGCGATGACGGACACCATTCCGGTTTTCGTCAACGGGCATCGCGTCCTGCTGCCCCGGGGAGGGACGGCCGCCATGGCGGCGGCCCAGGACGATCCCACCCTCTCCGCCCGCCCTGCTGCGGCGGCGATGACGATCACCGATGCGCGGGGATTGCCGGTGCCGCCCGACACCGTGCTCGTGAGCGGTGCCATCCTGCGGGTGGCCGCGAGCGCCAGGCGCGTCGGCGGGGCCGATGCTGACGCCTGACGTCTTCCGCCGGCTCCCCAAGGCGGAGCTGCATGTCCACCTCGACGGCTCGTTGCGGCCCTCGACCATGGTCGAGCTGGCGACTGCGGCGCGGGTCGAGCTCCCGACGCGGGACGCCGACGCCTTGCGACGCTACATGCTCGTCGACGACGCCGGCAGCCTCGAGGACTACCTCCGCCGGTTCGACGTGACCATCGCCCTGCTGCAAACCCCCGAGGCCCTCGAGCGGGTCGCGTATGAAATGGTGGAGGATGCGGCGGCCGACCATCTCCGGCTGCTCGAGGTGCGGTACTGCCCGGAGTTGAGCACCCGGGGCGGGCTCTCCCTCGATGACGTGATCGCGGCGGAATGGCGGGGGCTGTCACGGGGCGCGCGGGACTTCGGCGTGCGCGTCGGCATCATCAACTGCTCGCTCCGGCACTATGAGCCGGAGGTGTCGGTGCGCATCGCGGAGCGGTCGGTCGCGAACCGCGGCCACGGCGTGATCGGCTTCGACCTGGCCGGCGGGGAGCACGGACGGCCGCCCAGTCTGCACCGCGCCGCCTTCGACACGGCGCTGGCCGGGGGCCTCGGGATTACCGTCCACGCCGGGGAGGCGGCCGGCGCCGACTCGGTGGCCGACGCCATTCGCGCCTGCCACGCCAACCGCATCGGTCACGGGACGCGACTCGCGGAAGATCCGGCCCTGCAGGATTACGTGCGGGACCGGCGGATCCTCATCGAAACCAACCTCAGCAGCAATCTGCAGACCCGCGCCGTGGCGCGGATCGCCGACCATCCGGTCCGACGGTACTTCGACGCCGGGCTCAACGTGACGCTGTGCACCGACAGTTGGCTGATGAGCGGCACCACGTTGTCGCACGAATACTGGCTGGCCCATACGGAGCTTGGCTTCTCTCGCGAGGAGATCGACCGGATGATCCTGAACGCGTTCGCTTCGTCCTTCCTGCCCTGGCCCGACCGGCAGGCGCTCCTTGCTGAGGTGGGCGCCGAACTCGAGGCCGCTCGATGACCACGCTCGCCCTCCTGCAGACCGCGTCGGAGCGGCTGGTCGCGGCTCAGGCCGGCCTGGACACGCCGATGTCGAGCCGGTTGATGGGCCTCGTCGGGATCGCCACGATGATCGGGCTGGCCGTCCTGCTCTCCTACGACCGGAAGAAGATCGACTGGCGGCTGGTGTTCACCGGCCTCGGACTGCAGGCGCTCTTCGGGATCCTCGTGCTGAAAACCGGCCCCGGGAAGGCGGTGTTCCATTTCGCGGGGAAGGCCATCACCGGCCTGCTCGGCTTTCAGGAGCAGGGCGCCCGCTTCGTCTTCGGCAACCTGGTGCAGTCCACGGTCCCGGTCGGGGTGCCCGGACCCGGCGGCAGCCTCGACACCACGGCGGGGTTCGTCGCCAACACCGGGGCGTACTTCGCCTTCAACGTGCTGCCCACCATCATCTTCTTTTCCGCCCTGATGTCGGTGCTGTACTACCTCGGCATCATGCAGATGATCGTCAAGGGAATCGCCTGGGTGATGCAGAAGACGCTGCGCACCTCCGGGGCGGAGACCCTGTCGGCCGCCGGCAACATCTTCCTCGGCCAGACGGAAGCACCCCTTCTCATCAAACCGTTCGTGAAGACGTTCACCTCCTCCGAACTCAACACCGTCATGGTGGGCGGGTTCGCAACGGTGGCGGGCGGCGTGCTGGCCGCGTTCGTCGGCATGCTGCAGGGGTCGTTTCCGGACATCGCCGCGCACCTGCTGGCAGCCAGCGTCATGAACGCGCCCGCCGGGCTCATTCTCTCCAAGATCATCCGGCCGGAGGTCGGCGAGCCGCTCACCAAGGGCTCGCTCAAGATGGACATCGAGCGGACGGAGTCGAACGTCATCGACGCCGCGGCGGGTGGCGCGGCACAGGGCGTCCAGCTGGCCATTAACGTCGCGGCCATGCTCATGGCCTTCGTGGCCCTGGTGGCGATGATCAATTTCGGGCTGCAGTGGTTCGGGTCGTCGGTCCTCCATCTCACCGGAACCCCGCTGAGCCTGCAGTACCTCCTGGGCCAGCTGCTGCGCCCGCTCACCTGGGTGATGGGGGTCCCCTGGGCCGACAGCACGTATGTCGGCGGGCTCATCGGCATCAAGGCGTCGCTGAACGAGTTCGTCGCCTACGCCCAGTTTTCCAGCGACCTGGGAAGCGGCATCACGCTGGCCCCCCGGAGCGCCATTATCACCACCTACGCGCTCCTCGGATTTGCCAACTTTTCGTCGATCGCGATCCAGATCGGTGGGATCGGTGGGTTGGCCCCGGAGCGGCGCGGCGAAATCGCCACGTTGGGGCTGCGGGCCATGATCGCGGGCAACCTGGCCGCGTTCATGTCGGCGTCCCTCGCCGGGATGCTGGTCTGATGACGGCCCCGCTGGCCGCGGCGGTGGCGGCCGTGCGGAGTCGGCTCGGCACCCGTGCGCCCGAGACCGCCATCGTCCTCGGGTCGGGCCTCGGCGGCCTGGCCGATCGCCTGACCGATCCGGTGCGGATTTCCTATGTCGACATTCCGGGGTTCCATCTGCCAACGGTGGAAGGACATCGCGGGGAGTTGGTGGCAGGCATGCTGGCGGGCCGGCCGGTCGTGGCGCAGAGCGGCCGCTTTCACTTGTATGAAGGACATGAGGCCCATGTCGCCGCGCTCCCGGCGCGGCTCTTCGGCGAGCTCGGCGTGACGACCTTCGTCGTGACCAACGCCGCTGGGGGAGTGCGGCCTGATTTCCGGCCGGGCACCCTGATGCTCATCTCCGACCACCTCAACCTGACCGGTCGCAACCCGTTGGTCGGGCCGGGCGTCGCGGGCGAGCCGCGATTCCCCGACATGTCCGCCGCCTACGACCCCGCGCTCCGCGCGCTCGCGCTGGAGGTCGCTCGTGATCGGGGGATCCAGCTGGAGCAGGGCATCTACGCCGCCCTGCTCGGGCCGAGCTACGAGACCCCGGCCGAGATCCGGATGCTGCGGACCCTGGGCGCCGACGCCGTGGGAATGAGCACCGTCCCGGAAGTGATCGTGGCGAACGCGCGCGGAATGCGGTGCCTGGGCATTTCCACCGTCACCAACGCCGCGGCGGGGGTGTCAGGTGCCAAGCTCAGTCACGCCGAGGTCATGGAGACGGCCGCACAGGTCGGGCAACGCCTGGGCGACCTGATCGAAGGGATCGTGGCGCGGCTCTAGACGCCGTGATGCAACGGCCCATGCCCGCCGCCGAGTCCGGGCGCCGCGACCAGGCCGCGTTGGACGTAGGCGATGCCGTCGGATACCGCCGTTTCCAATGGACGCCCGAGTGCCAGCCCGGCGGTGATAGCCGCGGAAAGTGTGCATCCCGTGCCATGGGTGGAAGTCGTCGGCACGCGACGATGTTCGTAGCGCCGGGTGACCGCTGAAGTGACCAGCAGATCCACCAGCATCTCGTCGGCCAGGTGACCGCCCTTGACGAGCACCGCGCCGGCACCGAGTCCGAGTATCCTGCGACCTGCGCGCTCCATCGAGTCCTCGTCCTGGACCTGCATCTCGGCCAGGATGGCCGCCTCTTCGAGGTTGGGCGTGACCACGGTGGCCAGTGGCAACAGCGACTCCCGGATCACCCCCTCGGCGTTCGCGTCGAGCAGCCGGTCCCCCGATGTGGCCACCATCACCGGATCCACGACGAGCCGGGACCAGCCGTACCCGCGGATCGCGTCCGCCACCTGGCGCACGAGGGCGCCGGTCGCGAGCATCCCGGTCTTCAGCGCGGCGGGGGGAAGGTCCTCCGCGAGGGCGTCCAGCTGGTCGGTGACCATGTTGGCGGGTACCGCGTGCACTGAACGCACGCCGCGGGTATTCTGCGCGGTGAGGGCGACGACGACCGAGGTGCCGTAGACGCCGAACTGGTGGAAGGTCTTGAGGTCGGCCTGGATGCCGGCCCCGCCGCCGGAGTCGGAGCCGGCGATGGTCAAGGCGATCTGCATCTTCATCCTGTCAGGAGTGTGGCTGTGGCTGGTGTCGAGACACTGATCCGCGATTTGCGCCTGCGGCGGGGCCGCGAACGCCGTGGCCTGGCCCTGGCCGAGGGGGTGCGGCTCGTCGAGGAGGCGCTGGACGCCCGCGTCATCCTGCGCCACGCGGTCGTTTCACCTGCGCTGGAAGCTACCCCACGGGGCGCGGCCCTCAAAACCGCCCTCGTGGCCGCCGGCGTTCCACTGGTGGAAATGGATGACCGCGCCCTGGCCGGACTCGCCGACACAGAGCATCCACAGGGTGTCATCGCCGTGTTCGAGCCCCCATCGTGGACCCTCGACATGCTCACCCCCCGCGCCGGCGAGGTCGTCGTCGTGCTGGACGGAGTGCAGGACCCAGGCAACGTCGGCGCCATCGCGCGCACGGCATTAGGCCTCGGCGCCACCGGGTTAATCGCCCTCAAGGGCACGGCGGAGCTGACCAATCCCAAGGTAGTGCGCGGGTCGATGGGGGCGCTGTTCCGCTTCCCCGCGGTCTCCGCCACCGACGCCGAGTGCCTGGCCTGGGCCCGGCGAGTCGGCGCCGCGCTCTGGGTGACGGACAGCAGGGGCGAACATCCGGGCGGGCAGCGCCTGACGGCCCCCGTGGCGCTGGTGCTGGGCAACGAAGGCGCCGGCGTTCGGGCGGAAATCGAGCGGGAGGCGAGTCGGCGACTCGCGATCCCCTTGGCGGCGGGCGTCGAATCTCTTAACGTGGCGGTGGCGGCGGGGATCCTCCTCTACGAGGTGCGGCGTGACGCTTGAATGTCTGGTGACGATCGTCGCCGGGATCCTGGGCCTGATGGTGGGGAGCTTCCTCAACGTCTGCATTACCCGCTGGCCCGCGGAACTGTCGGTCATCCGGCCCCGTTCGCGCTGTCCTCGCTGCGAAAAACCGATCGCGTGGTACGACAACGTTCCCGTGATCTCCTGGCTGCTGCTCCGCGGCAAGTGCCGGGGCTGTGCGCTGCCGATTTCCCCGATGTATCCCGGAGTCGAGCTGCTGACCGGCGCGATCTGGGCGGCGATGGCCTTCGCGTACCCGCTCGAGCTGACCGGACTCCGCGGGGCGTTGTTCTTCACGATCCTCCTGGGGATCGCGTTGACGGACGCCCGCGAGTACATCATCCCCGATGAGTTCACGTGGGGCGGCCTGGCGATCGGCCTCCTGTTCAGCCTGGTGGGTGGGCTCCCGACGCTGCTCCCCGCCTTGCTCGGCGCGGTGACCGGCTTCGCCCTCCTCTGGCTGATCGGATTCGCGGGTCAGTTGATCCTGAAAGAGGAGGCGATGGGCGGCGGAGACGTGAAGATGATGGCCATGGTCGGTGCCTTCGTCGGGTGGCAGGGAGTGCTGCTGACCATCTTCCTCGGCGCGCTGCTTGGGACCATCATCTTCCTCCCGCTGAGCCTGCTCGGCCGCAAGAAGCTCGTTCCCTTCGGCGTCTTCCTCTCCCTCGGCGCCGTGGCCACCTGGATCGCCGGTCCGGCCATTATCGCATGGTACACCGCCTACATCGGCTTGTAGCCGCCGTCGTCCTGGGGATGGGCGCGTCGACCGCCTGTCGCGGGGAGGCGCCCGGTGCCTCAGGCGATGCGATCGGCCGCCTGGTCGACAGCCTGCGGCCCGCCGTCGAGCGCACCGTCGGCCTCCCCTTCAAGGCGCCGCCGCGGTTCGCGGTGCGGTCGCACGCCCAGGTCGCCACCTACCTCGCGACCAAGCTCAACGAGGAACTCCCCCCCGCGCGCCTCACCGCGATGCACGACGTCTATCGCCTCCTGGGCCAGGTGCCGGACAGCCTCGACATCCGCACGCTCCTCACCGCGCTCTATGAAGAGCAGGTGGCGGGCTTCTTCGATCCTGACTCGGGGATGCTCTTCGTCTTTGAGGGGAGCGACGTGAAGTCCGCCCAGTTCAAGTTCGTCCTCGCCCACGAACTGGTCCACGCCCTCCAGTACGATTACCTCGCGCTCGATTCGATCATGCACCAGCGGCGCGATTCGGATCGACTGGCCGCCGCGCAGGCCATGCTCGAAGGACAGGCGACGCTCGCCTCCATGAAGATGATGGCGCCGGGGCAGGACCTCCTGAGTGACGACGCCATCTGGGAGACCTTCCGGGAACAGCTCGTCTCCGCGCGCGGCTCGATGCAGGTGTTCGCCGAAACACCGCGGGTGCTGCAGGAGGGGCTGATCTTTCCGTACCTGGAAGGGGCGGAGTTCGTCCGGTGGTATGAGCGGAACGCGGCGGAAGCCGGGCAGCCGTACGGCGGCGCGATCCCGGTCTCCACCGAGCAGGTCCTGCACCCGCAACGGTATGCGGCGCACGACCTGCCGGTGGAGGTGCCGCTCGATACGGTCGGCGCCGCGCCGGGCGAGACAGATGTGATGGGAGAAATGGGGATCGCAACGCTGGTCGCCGACATGGCCGGGGCCGAGGTGGTCAGCACCACCATCCCGATCGGCTGGGCCGGGGATCGGTATCGGCTCTACCAGACGCCGGACGGCCCAGCCCTGGTGTGGCTGATCGCCTGGGAGGACCGGCGTGCCGCCGACCGCTTCCTGGCCGGCACCGGATCCAGGCTGAGCGCCCGCGCCCGGCCTGGCTATCGCACCACCGTCGAATCGTTGGAGGTTGCGGGCCAACCGGGAGTCCGTGTGGTCATTGCGCCGGTCGCCTGGACCGGCTGGAACACGCTCCCCTAGTTCAGGCGCAGCCGGGCGCCGGCCCGCTGGCGTTCCCGCTCGACGTCGGCCAGTGCCCGCGAGGACATCGCCGCGATCTCCATGACCCGCGCCAGAAAGGCGAGGCCGAGGGTCAGCTCTTCGTCCGTGAGCCGGCGGGCGGCCGCGGTGGCGTGCCTGGGACCCCGGCCGACCGCTTCGGCAAGCCCGTCCGCCACCTGCGCCGCCTTCTCGATGTCCGCCTCTAACTCCCGTGGCTCCGGCAACAATCCCATGCGCCCCTCCAGCGTGATGAGTCGGGAGGCACCAAGCTCCCGTCGCTCAACGGTAGGGGCGAGGCGCCGGCCCGCGTCATCATCCCGACGCGCCTGGTGGCTTGGCGCGGCTAGCGCAGCGCCTGATTGAGTCCGAAGGCGATCAGGCCCACCACCGCCCCGAGGACGTAGCCGAGCCGCACGATCAGGGTGAGCTCGCGCTGAGTGACGTTGCGGATGATCTCCTCCATCCGCTGCGTCGAGAACCCCAGCACCTTCTGCTCCACCATCTCCTGCACCTTGAAGTGGGCGACGACGACCGGAACCTGCCGCTCGGTCCACCCCCAGGCGGCATTGAGAATACTGGTGCGCACGCGCGCGGTGGCCTCGCTGCCGAGCCAGGTCGAGGGCCGGCCGAGCGGGCGCTGGAGCAGGGCGCGAATCGCACTGCGCCCCGTGTCCGCCACCCATCGCCGGCCTTCCACCCCGCCGGCCGCCTCGGCGACAAATCGCGCGATGCGCGCGGGCGGAACGGCTCCGAGCAGGTCGTTCCAGGTTCGGCGCTCCGTGGCGTCGAGCAGGCGGCCGACCGCCCGGCGCGCGACGGTTTGCGTGGTATCGTCGCGGGCGACCTTGACCAGCCAGTCGCCGAGCGTACCGGCCAGCGCTGCCTGTTTCTCGGGTCCCATGCCCGCGAGCCGATCCCGCAGCGGAATCCGGAGGAAGCTCACCAGCCCGTCGTTCACCGCCCGCGTCAACTGGCCCCGCATCTCCGGCGTGGCGAGTGATTCGGCGAATCGCTCGAAACCCTCGCGCTCCAGGCCGTCAAGCAATCGCGTGAACGTCTGGTCCGTGACGACGAGCTTGGCCAGCAACCGCTCGTGCAGAAGCAGGTCGCGCACCGCCCGGTCGAACGCCGTCCGCAGCGCGAGGTGGATCTTCCCCTTGGAATCGGGGTCGGCGAGCACCGCGCCGATGCGCTCGATGGCCACCGGCAGGTAATCGCTGATCGAGGCCTCGACGGTCCCCAGGAGCCCGGGGGGAAGCCGATCGATCAACGGCTGGTCGTCCCGCCCCAGCCGCTCCAGTTGCACGTCGACGAAGTGTCGGAGGGCGCCCTCGAGATCCGCGCCCTCGGTGAACTGACGGAGCCACCCGTCCACCCGCTCCTCGACGGCGCCGCGTCGGTCCGCGGTCAGCAGCTCCCCGATCGGCCGATCGCCGTACTTCGCCTGCAAGTCCCCCATCCACCGCTCGGCCAGCGTCTCGAAGGCCGGGCCGGTCATGTACGCCGCGAGCTCATCCGCCATGCGCTCGCCGATCTGATCAATCCAGCGTTCGAGGTCCACGCCCATCGATGGGGGGATCAGGTCAATCAGCGGGCCCCGCTCCTGATCCAACATCTCGTCCAGAAACCCGCTCAGGGCCGCGTCGAACGCCGCCCGGACCTCCGGGGCCGAGAGTCGCTGGGAGAGATCCGCGGGTGTGAGGAGCTTCTCCCCGACGGTCTTGCCGATGCTCTTGGCCAGCCTCGCCTTGTTCTTGGGAATGGCGCCGTGCAGGCGTAACGGCCAGCGCCCACGTTGCTCGTAGGGGTGGAACAACATCCAGATGGCCACCGCATTCGTGAGTCCACCGGAAATGGCGCCAACGGCCACCGTCAGGAGGCCTGCCAGGAGGGTTTGGGAGTCCATTCAGGAGTATAGGGGGGCCGGCAGCCCGCGCGGCAGGGTGCCGATTCGGCCGATTCAGGCTCCAGAATTGCAGAGGTATGGCCCGGATAGCCTCGGGTTCCCCTCCGTTCGAGGGGCCTCCGGGGCGGATTTGCCGTGCAGTTTCCCCCAACTCGAGGGCCCTGAATGCGGGGTTTCGGACGGCCTGATGACGACCAGTGAGGTCGTGAATGCCACCCCGGATCGGCGGTCGCGGAGGAGTTCCTTCCCGCCCGTCGGACCGCTGGCGTTCCTGACGGCCGTCTATGGGTTGGCCTACCTGTTTTGGGAGCGCTCCGGCATCGGGAGCGACGGGGTCCGGGATCTGGTCGGCAACGTCGGTTTCATCCCGCTTAACCTGGCGCTCGCCACGCTGTGCTTCCTGGCCTCCACGCGCATGGTACTCGACCCCGGAGTCCGCCGGGCACTTCGGCTCATGGGGATCGGGTCGCTGGCGGTCCTGATCGGCAACGGCATTTCGGTCTATTACGTCCTGGCCAGGGGCGAAAGTCCGGCGGTGAGCTGGGCGGACCTCTTCTACCTCGCTGACAGTCTGTGCCTGCTTACCGCCCTGCTGGCCTTTCCGCTCTCCCGTCGGATTCATCTCGAGTGGTGGAAGTTCGTCCTCGACGCCACGATGGTGCTCGTGGGCGGCGGGGTGATGATCTGGTATTTCACGGTGCGTCCGGGCGCTCCCGGGCTCGTGCCAGGAATTGCCGCGACCGTGATCACCTACGCCTTCCCGCTCGCCAGCCTGCTGGTGTTGCTGGGAATCACGTCGGTGCTCCTCCGCGGGCCTATCGATCGCAATCGGTGGGCGTTCGGGCTCCTCGTGGCAGGCGTACTGCTGAGTGTCATCGCCGACCTGACCTTCGGGCTGGTGCAGTTCGCGACCGGGGAGCGGGGCGCCACCCTGGTCGATGCGGTGTATCTGATGGTGTACCTCCTGATGATCGCGAGCGCGGAGCTCTACGCTCGGCGGCCCGTGCCGAGAACGGCCGGAACCGAGGAGTATCAGCCCCGGTCGCAATCCCTCAGTCCGCTGCCGTACCTCGCCGTGGGTATCACCTTCGGTCTCCTGCTGTTCGAGGCGTTCAAGCCGGGCCGGGAACCGGTCACCGAGCTCGCCGTGGGGGCGCTGGTCATCACCGGCCTGGTCGTTGTTCGGCAGCTGCTGGCGGTCCGCCAGAACGTACGACTGCTGGCCGAGACGGCCGCGAGGCAGAACGAGGCCCGGTTCCGCTCGCTGGTGCAGCATTCCTCGGACGTGATTCTCGTGGTCGAGTCCGACGGGACCATTCAGTACGTCAGCCCCTCCGCCTCGCGCGTCCTGCGCTACGATCCGGAACGGTTGCTCGGATTGCCGGTCCAGTCGCTCCTCGTGGTGGGCGACCGCGACCGGGCGAATGCATTTCTCGGCGATGCCGGCCGGACGTCCAGTCTGCCGGCCCCGATCGAGTGGGGATTTCGCCAACCCGACGGCTCGGCGCTGCACACCGAGACCATCGCCACGAACCTCATCAACGACCCCACCGTGCAGGGGATCGTGCTGAACATCCGGGATGTCAGTGAGCGGCAGCGCCTGCGGGACGAGCTGGTCCACCAGGCCTTCCACGATTCCCTGACCGGGCTGGCGAACCGGGCGCTCTTCCGCGACCGTGTCAGCCACGCCCTGGCCATTGCCCGCCGGCAGGGCCGGGAAATCACCGTCCTCTACATCGATCTGGATGATTTCAAGAAGGTCAACGACAGCCTGGGCCACGCCGAGGGGGACCAGTTGCTGCGACTCGCGGCGGAACGGTTCCTCGCCTGCGCCCGGGCGACGGACACGGTCGCTCGGCTCGGCGGCGACGAGTTCGGCATCCTGATCGAGGATGTCCATGGCAACGACGGCACCTCGGTGCTGGTCGACCGACTCGCCGCAGCCATGCACGCCCCGTTCCATCTGGGTCACAACGAAGTCCACGTGTCGCTGAGCTTCGGGATTGCCATCGCCGTGGGCGACGAGACGGCCGACGACCTGATGCGCAACTCCGATCTGGCGATGTACACCGCCAAGCGGCAGGGCAAGGGACGGTTCGCGACGTACGAGTCGAAGATGGTGTCCGATTCCCGGCACCGGCTGGAGATGGAGGCCGCGCTGCGGGGGGCCATCGAGCGCGAAGAACTCGTCCTCCACTATCAGCCGATCATGCATCTGCGGTCTGGAGAGATCTTCGGGTTCGAGGCGCTGGTCCGGTGGAACCACCCGAAGTACGGGCATCTCCTCCCGAGCCATTTCGTCCCGTTGGCGGAGGAGACCGGCCTGATCGTGCGCCTGGGCGGGTGGGTCCTGCGGGAGGCGTGTACCCAGATTCATCGGTGGCGCGTCGCCTACCCAGGCTCCAGCTGGATGATGAGCGTGAATCTGTCCGGGCGGCAGTTGCAGGAGCCGGACCTGGTGCTGGAGACCCGCCGGGCGCTGGGGGTGACCGGAGTGGATCCCTCCGCCCTGGTCCTCGAGATCACCGAAAGCGTCCTCATGCAGCAAGCCGACTCGGCGCAGCAACAGCTCCGGGCCATGAAGGCGCTCGGCGTCGGCCTCGCCATCGACGATTTCGGCACCGGGTACTCCTCGCTGAGCTATCTGCAGCGCTTCCCGATCGACATCCTGAAGATTGCCAAGCCGTTCATCGACGACGTCGGGGCGGGCGCCGAAAAGTCGGCGCTGGCTCGCGCCATCATCGGCCTGGGCGACACGCTGAAGCTGAAGACGATCGCCGAGGGCGTGGAGGTCGCCGCCCAGCGGGAGGCGCTGGTGACCCTCGGGTGCGAGCTGGGGCAGGGGCATTACTTCGCGAAGGCGATGCCGGTTGATGGGGTTGAGCGGATGTTGGAAGAGGCGGGGAAGCGGGGAAGCGGGGCTGGGCGGCAGGGGGGCAGGGTGGCGGCCTCTCCCGAGCGGAAGTGATACCGCCAGCATTAACATGATACTGACGCAGGGGGAGTCTGCTTGTATGGTCCGGCATGCGCCCCGTCGGCACCCAGGCACCTGGCAAGCGTTTCGAGTCTCTCAAGGCGTGGCAGGCAGCGCAGGCTTTGGCCCTGGCCATTTACCGGGCCACAGAGGCATGGCCTGACCACGAACGATTCGGCTTGATCTCGCAGGCCCGTCGAGCTGCCGTGTCCGTCAGCGCAACTATCGCCGAGGGATCCGCGAAGCGCGGAAACCGGGAGTTCAGACGGTTTCTGGATATTGCGATCGGTTCGTTGGCTGAGATTCAGGTGTATCTTCTTATGGCAAAAGCGCTTGGGTATGCCAGTCCGGCCGCTTGGGGCGAGCTTGAAGCCCTCCGCGATCACGCGGGGATGCTTACCTGGGGCCTGTATCGCTCGATTGGGGCACGCGAACCCTCGAAGTCGTTAGCTTGACCTGCCTCCCTGCCTCCCTGCCTCCCTGCCTCCCTGCCTCCCTGCCTCCCTGCCTCCCTGCCTCCCTGCCTCCCCATTGCCCCAAGCCCTTAATCCGCTTACGTTTCAGGGCTTATGTTCGACGAGCTTTCCTCCAAACTGTCCGACACGCTCCGCCGGTTGGCGGGCCGTGGCGTCCTGACGGAGGACGCAGTCAAAGAGGGGCTCCGCGAGGTCCGTCGGATCCTGCTTGAGGCCGACGTCAGCTTCGACCTGACGCGCGAATTTCTCGAGCGGGTGCAGGCGCGCGCGGTCGGCACTGAAGCGCTTAAGTCGGTGCGCCCCGGCCAGCAGGTCGTCAAGATCGTGTACGACGAACTGGTCGCCTTGCTCGGCGAAAAACAGGCGCCGATCGCCTT
Source organism: uncultured Gemmatimonadales bacterium (assembly GCA_963705985.1). GTDB lineage: Bacteria > Gemmatimonadota > Gemmatimonadetes > Gemmatimonadales > GWC2-71-9 > SPDF01. The sequence continues at coordinate 174,633 of CAVPLK010000006.1, forward strand.
CGCCTCCGTGCCGCCGACGGTCATCCTGATCGTGGGGCTGCAGGGATCCGGCAAGACGACTACCGCCGGCAAGCTGGCCAAGCGGCTGAAGCTGGAGCAGAAGGCGCCGTTCTTGGTGGCCGCCGATGTGTACCGGCCGGCGGCGGTGGATCAGCTGGTCACGGTGGCGGGACAGGCGGGCGTCGGGGTGCACGCGGAGCCGGGTGTCACCGATGTGGTCGGCATCGTGCGGCGCGGGATCGAGGCGGCCGGCAGGGCGCGGGCGCGGACCGTACTGGTCGACACCGCCGGCCGGCTGCAGATCGACAGCGAGATGATGGAGGAGCTGGCGCGGTTGAAGGCCGCGATCAAGCCCCATGAGATCTTGCTCGTGGCCGACGGGATGACCGGACAGGATGCGGTCCGGATCGCCGGCGGGTTCCACGCGGCGCTGGGGATCACCGGCGTGATCCTCACCAAGATGGACGGCGATGCGCGGGGTGGCGCCGCCCTGTCCATCTACGGAGTGACGAAGGCGCCGATCAAGTTCATCGGTGTCGGCGAGAAGCTCGATGCGCTGGAGCCGTTCATCCCGGAGCGGATGGCCGGCCGGATCCTCCAGCAGGGCGACGTGCTGAGCCTGGTGGAAAAGGCGCAGTCCTCGCTGGACGAGGAAGAGTCGAATCGGCTCGCCAAGAAGGTGGTGTCGAAGCGGGGCATGGACTTGCAGGATTTCCTGTCGGCCATGCGCCAGATGCAGAAGCTCGGACCGCTCAAGAACGTGCTGGGCATGTTGCCGGGTGTGAACGCCCAGATGCTGAAGCAGGCCAACGTGGGCGAGGACCGGCTGAAGCATGTCGAGGCCATCGTCCTCTCGATGACCCCGCGGGAACGGCAGAATCCCGACCTGCTCAACGGGTCGCGGCGGAGCCGGATCGCCCGGGGCAGCGGCCGCACGGTGCAGGAAGTGAATCAGTTGATGGCGCAGTTCAAGCAGATGCAGAAGTACATGAAGTCGGCAGGCAAACCCGGCGCTCGCATGCCTTTTGGGCGCGGGTTTCCCGGCTGAGCACGTAACCCAAGGGATCGATACATGGCAACTCGCATTCGTCTCCGTCGCGTCGGGCGGAAGAAGCTCCCGCTGTACCGCATCGTGGTCGCCGAGAAGACGGCCCCGCGTGATGGTCGGTTTATCGAGGTCATCGGCACCTATGCGCCGAAGGCCAAGCTGGAAGCCGATCAGATTACCGTCGACGCCGAGAAGGCGCGCGCCTGGCTGGCCAAGGGCGCCACGGCCTCCGAGACGGTGAACTCGCTGCTGCGGAAGGCCGGGCTCTTCAAGACGCCGACGGCCTGATGACGGAGGGCGCCCACCACATGGTGGTGGGGCGATTCCGCAGGCCGCACGGACTGAAGGGGGAGTGCACGGTCTATCCGCTGACCGACGACCCGGCCCGGGTCTTCGCGGTCGGCCAGGCGCTCTGGGCGGTCGATCTCGCCGGAGAAGTCATCCGCAGTCCGCTCACGGTTGAGCGGAGCCGGGCGTACCACCGGGAGTGGCTGGTGAAGTTCGCCGGCATCGAGCACCGCGACGGGCTGGAGCCGTTCCGAAACGGGTTCCTGGCGGTCCCGGCGGCCGACGCGTCGCCGCTGGAAGAGGGGGAGGTCTACCTCCATGAGCTCGACGGGTTTGCCGTGCGGCTCGAGGACGGCACTCCGGTCGGACTGGTCACCGGGTACTACGAAACGGCGGCCGGGCTGGTCATCGAAGTGCAGGGCCCCAAGCGGGAGTTCCTGCTGCCGTACCGGAAGGAGTTCGTGACGCAGGTGGACCGTGCGGCCCGCCGGCTGGTCATCGCTCCGCCGGAGGGACTGCTCGATGGCTGAGCCGATCCGCATCAACGTGGTCACGCTCTTTCCCGAGGTGTTCGGGCCCTGGCTCGAGGCGTCGATCATCGGGCGGGCGCGGTCGGAGGGACGGGTCGAGTTCCGGCTGGTGCAGCTCCGGGACTTCACCCACGACCGGCACAACACCGTGGACGATTACGCCTTCGGTGGCGGCGCCGGCATGGTGCTGAAGCCGGAGCCGTTCTTCGAGGCGGTGGAATCCCTCGGTCCCCCGGCGGGGCCGGTGGTGTTGCTCTCCGCGCGGGGCCGGCGGTTTGCCCATGCCGATGCGGTGCGCTGGTCGCTGGCGCCGGAATTGACGTTGCTGTGCGGGCACTACAAGGACGTCGACCAGCGGGTGGCCGATCACCTGGCCACGGACGAGGTCTCCCTCGGGGACTTCGTGCTGACAGGGGGAGAGCCCGCCGCGCTGTGTGTGCTCGACGCGGTGGTGCGGTTGCTCCCCGGTGCGCTGGGGGACCACGAGTCGGCCAGTACCGACTCGCATTACGACGGGCTCCTGAGCCCGCCGAGCTACACCAGGCCGCCGGAGTATCGGGGGCTTGCAGTCCCGGAGGTGTTGCGCTCCGGCGACCACGCGAAAATCGCCGCGTGGCGGAAGGAACAGGCGGACCTACTGACTCGCGAACGCCGGCCCGATCTCTGGCAGGCGCACCTCGCGTCGGACGATTAGCGGCAGTACGCCGAACAGGGCCCACAGGGCCGGCACTCAGGAGAATGACGATGGAACGGATGGATGCGTTGACGCGCGGGACCCCGCGCACTGATCTCCCCGCGTTCGACGCCGGGGATACCGTACGGGTCATGGTGCGCGTCCGTGAGGGCGACAAGGAGCGGCTGCAGGCGTTCGAGGGGGTCGTGATCTCCCGGCGCGGCGGTGGTGCCCACGAGAACTTCACCGTCCGCAAGGTGTCGGCGGGTGTCGGCGTGGAGCGCATCTTCCCGCTGCAGAGCCCCACCATCGCCTCGATCGACTTGGTGCGGCGCGGCCGGGTTCGCCGGGCCAAGCTGTACTATCTCCGTGCGCTCAGCGGCAAGGCCGCGCGCATCCGGGAGAAGCGCGAGGACTAACCGGGTGGCGGCCGGTCGTCCCACGTTGGACCGCGAATCGGCGGTCTGGACAGACGGGCAGTTGCTGGTCGGTGTCGATGAAGCAGGCCGCGGTCCCCTGGCTGGTCCAGTGGTGGCCGCGGCCGTCGTCTTTCCGCTCGGATCGTCGCTGCTCGCGGGCGTGCGCGACAGCAAGACGCTCTCGACGGCCCGGCGGGAGGCGCTGGCGATCGAGATTCGAGGGGCCGCGCTCGCCATCGGCGTCGGCGGCGCGTCGGTCCGCGAAATCGACGGATTGAATATCCGGGTGGCCACGGCCCTCGCAATGCGCCGAGCCATCCGGCGAGTGCTGGGCCGCTTCCCCGCGTCCCCGCCTCCCCACGTCCTGATCGACGGGCTCCCCATGCGGGAGATCGGCTACTCCCACGAGGCCCTCGTCGACGGCGACGCGCACTGCCACAGCATCGCGGCCGCCGGCATCGTGGCCAAGACGGTGCGGGACCGCCTGATGCGCCGGCTCGCCGGCCGCTACGTCGGCTATGGCTGGGATCGCAATCACGGGTACGGCAGTGCAGAACACCTGGCGGCGATTCAGTCGATGGGACCGACCTCGCACCACCGGCGGAGCTTCCGCCCGGTCAGCGGGCTCGGGCTCCCTACTTGGCCCTCCAGAACCCCTTGTCCTGATTCGCAAACGCCTCCGGCACATAACTGATTTGCGGCACGATGGTGAGGACCTCCGTGTCCACCGCCAGCGTGGACGCGCCAAACTCTGCGGCGACCGCCTGGGGGGACGCCAGCTTGGCGCCGACCGGGCCCCGCGCGGCAAGGTCGCGGTCGAGCTCGCCATAGGAACTCATCGGGACGAGCAGCAGGTAGGTCGGCGTGGGGCCTCCCGCCACGAGCTCGTAGGTGACCCAGGGCGTCGCGATGCCGGCGGCGCGGTACGCGGCGATGTAGGCGCCCATCATCGCACCGAAGGCCTCGTCCTCGCCGGGCCGGACGCTGAAGATGCTGATCCAGAAGTGCCGAGTCTCCGGCAGGATGAACGCTGGCCGGTAGCTGAGCTCGGCGCGGTAGGCCGCCAGCATGGTCTGGACGTTGGTGACGAATCCCGATTCGCGGGCCATCAGGGTGTCGAGCTGCCTGGCGAGGGTCTTGTCCGTCTGGTAGGTCAGGTCGAGTTGCTCGAGACTGGCGAAATCCACCGCGCCGCCGATGAACCAGAACTCCGGGGACCCCGAGGCCGCAACGGCTCCGACGTAGCTGTACGGCACCTGCCTGGACTGCAGGGCCGCGACCCATGCGCGCTCGTTCGCCAGGTGCCTCGGCGCCGTGCCGAACTTCGCGGTTTCCCGCACGATTCGGATGGCTGGCGGCGGGGTGGGATTCAGCCACATGCTCTGGGCGGAGAGCGCGGCCGGGCCGGTCAGCAGGAAGAGGCCGGCCAGGGTGGCGGGGAGGCGGGGAAGCATGGATTGCTCCTCGATCAGGATAGGGCCGAACCTACGTCGGGATCCGGCGGTCGCAAGCCCTTGAATCCGGCCCCTCCGGGTGCAAGGTTTCTGGCGGTCGGGGGCGTAGCTCAACTGGCTAGAGCAACGGGCTTTTAACCCGTAGGTTCTGGGTTCGATCCCCAGCGCCCTCACTGCAGTCCCTGCAGCCTCGTCATCCTCGTTCCCCAGGCGCAATGCACCCCTCCATCGCGCTCCTCTACCTGCTCAGCGAATGGGCTGTCCGGCTCGTCATGCTGGTGTACGTGCCGCAGCGGCGAAGTCCCGCGGCGGCGCGCACCTGGCTCTTGCTGATCTTCCTCCTCCCCTGGCCGGGGTTCCTGCTCTACGCCGTCATCGGACGGATCAAGTTCCCGGCCTGGCGGCTCGCGCGCCAGCGCGAGGTGTCTGGCATGATCCGCGAGTGGCAGGGCCGGCACCCCGTCCCGGCACACGACTCTCTCTACACCGCGGCGAATTCCGGAGCTGGTCCATGCGCTCGGCGATTTCCGTGCGCTGGGGGGCAACACCGTCGAGCTCCTTCCCGATTACGACGACTCGATTCTCCGCCTGGTGGCGGCGATCGACGAAGCCCGGCAGAGCGTGCACCTCCTCTACTACATCTTCGCGGACGACCAGCGGGGTGGCCAGGTCGTGGCGGCCTTGCTCCGGGCCCAGGCCCGGGGCGTCGAGTGTCGTGTCCTCGTGGACGCCGTCGGCTCGCGAAAATTCGCCCTGGGCGCCCTGCTCCAGCGGCTCCGGGCGGCGGGGATTCCGGCGCACGAGGCGCTGCCTGCCGGGCTCTTCCGGCGCGGGGCGGCCCGATTCGACCTGCGGAACCACCGGAAGGTCGCGGTCATCGATAACCGCGTCGGCTTTACCGGGTCTCAGAACCTGGTCAATCCCGGGTTCGTCCCGGGATATCCCAACGAGGAGCTCGTCGCCCGGGTGACGGGGCCGGTCGTCATCCAGCTGCAGGCGGTATTCCTGCAGGACTGGTTCTTCGAGACCGGCGAGCTCCCGGCCGACACCGACGCGATCGAATTGCCGACGCCCACCGGCAGCTCGCTCGCGCAGGTCCTCCCGAGCGGCCCGGGATACGAGCGGGAGAACGCGCAGGAACTGCTGGTGCACCTCTTCCACCGGGCGCAGCGCCGGATCGTCATCACGACCCCGTACTTCGTGCCCGACGCCCCGTTTCTGCAGGCGCTTCGCACCGCGGTGCGGCGTGGCGTGGAGGTCCGGCTCGTCGTCGCCAATCCGGTGGACAAGTGGGTGATGGGACTGGCCCAGCGTTCGTATTTCGACGGGCTGCTTGCGGCGGGGGTGCGGATCCATCTGTATCGCCCGCGCTTCCTGCACGCCAAGCATGTCAGCATCGATGACGATCTCGCGATCATCGGCTCGGTCAACATGGACATCCGGTCCTTCGCGCTGAACGCCGAGCTCGCGCTCCTGGTCTACGATCCCGCGGTCGTGACGGCCATGCGGGTGGTGCAGGAACGGTATTTCGGCGACGCAGTCGAGCTGACGCGCGCGGCGTGGGCACGGCGCCCCCTCTGGCTCCGGGTGGCCCAGAACACCGCCCGGCTGGGCGACTCGCTCCTCTGACGGCCGGGGTTACCTTTCTTCCGGCACGTCGCTTACCCCTCTTCTCATCCTGGGTTCCGTCATGAGTCTCATCTGGATCAACGGACAGTGGCACGACCGCGAGACCGCGAAGATCTCGGTCTTCGATCACGGCCTTCTCTACGGAGACGGGGTGTTCGAGGGGATGCGGGTCTATGGGGGCAAGCCATTCCGGATGGACGAGCACCTCGAGCGGCTGTACGACTCGGCGCAGGCCATCTGGCTCACGGTCCCGATCCCGAGGGACGAGATGGCGCGGGTGACGGTCGAAGGCGTCCAGCGGGCCGGTATCACCGAGGGGTACCTGCGGCACATCGTCACCCGCGGCGTGGGCGACCTCGGCCTCGACCCGCGCAGCTGTCCGCATCCGACGGCAATCGTCATCTTCGACACGATCCGGATCTGGCCGGCGGAGCGCTATGAAAAGGGGCTGGCCATGATCGGGGCCGCCACGCCGATGCCGAACCGCGAGGCGCTCTCGCCCCGGGTCAAGTCGCTGAACTACCTGCCGCACATCATGGCCAAGCTCGAGGGCATCCAGGCCCAGATGGATGAGGTCTTGATGCTCGACCGGGGCGGATACGTGGCCGAGGCGTCGGGGATGAACATCTTCATCGTGCGGCGCGGCGTGGTGACGACGCCACCGGCGTGGACGGGCATCCTCCGCGGCGTCACCCGCGACATCGTCATCGCGCTCGCCGCGGAGGCGGGATTGACGGTGCGGGAAGAGCCGATCAACCGCTATGACGTCTACACGGCCGACGAGGCGTTCCTGACCGGGACCGCGGCGGAAATCGCCCCCATCCGGTCGCTGGACGGGCGGCAGATCGGCGCCGGCCCCATCGGGCCCGTGACACGAACCTTGATGGACCGATTCAAGGCGCTCACCCGCGGGTGACGCCCAGCCCTTGACCTCCCTCACTGGCGCCGCATATTCGCCGGAGAGTCTCCTCGGGAGCATGTATGTCTTGGCGCGTCGTCGAGCACGGCGACATTACGTGGAAGGTATCGTTCGCCGCCGAACGGACGGCCAACACCGCGCATTGGCGGCTGGTCCTCTCGTTCCGCGCCGCGGAGCCTGAGGGGCGCGCCTTCTGGGCCCCCTATCCGCTGGAATCGACCTCCCGCTCGGCGCTGTACAGCCAGGCCGATCGCATCACCGCCGACCGCCTGGCGGCCATCCTGTCCGAACACCTCGGCTGAGCGGGGCACATTCATGACGCAGGTGTCTTTTCAGGAGCTCCGCCGCATCGCCGATTCCCTCACCGCGCTGCGGGGCAAGTCGGTCGCCGCCGCGGTCATGCGGTCCGACCTCCGGCAGCTGCGGCTGGAGATGGAGGACGGATTGATGATGGTGCTGACCGTGGAACTCGACGAGGCCGGACGGCCCCGCCTGGAAGTGGATGTCGTGCGCCAGCCCGAGGAACCCGGGCGCCAGCTCGAGGTTCGCTTCGACGCCGTCTAGGGCGTCCCCACCAATCCAGCCCAGACAGTCGCCGAGATCATCGCCATGTAAGCCTGGGCGTCTGCGGGCCGCTCGAACCCGCGCGTCAGGATGACCAGCACGTAGGGCGGGCGGCTCGGGGGGTAGATCACCGCGGCGTCGTGGTCGATGCCGGTGATGCCGCCCGTCTTGCTCGCCACGCGGGTCCCCCGCGGAAGGCCGGCTGGGATCCCCTCGCGAAACTGCTGGTGGGTCAGGATGTCCAGCATGATGGCGGTGGAGGAATCCGAGGCCGCCTGCCCCTGCGCAATGGCCGCGAGCAAGACGGCCAGGTCCCGCGCCGTGGTGGTGTTGCTGAGGCCGCGGTCGAAGGCCTTCTGGTCCTCGACGCCGCGCAGCACCACGATCGAGTCGGCGCCCAGCCCGCGAGCGGTCGCCTGGATCCGCGGCGCCCCGAGCTGGTCCACCAGCAGGTTTGTGGCGAAGTTGCTGCTCCAGGTGATCATCAGCCGGGCCAGTTCCCGGGCCGGGACCAGTTCGCCCTCGCGGGCGAAGAGGGTTTTCTCGGAGTCGTCGGGGACGAGAAGCTGGAAGGTCGAGCTGTCCACGATTGAGCGGAACTCGTTCTTGACCAGCAGTGGCCAGTCCCAGCCGTACTGGCCGAGGTCCACCCGCCGGGCCAGTTCGATCAGGACGGGGACCTTCATGGTGCTGGCCGCGTGAACCCGCCACTCCGCGTGGTTCCAGAGCGAGTCGCCGGTGCCCAGGTCGATGAGGGCCAGACCCACCTCGGCGCCGGCCGGTGGGGTTCCGGCCTCCAAGTTGCTCCGGAGGGACGCGGGAATCTGTCCCGCCGCCGGCGAGGCCAGCGGCAGCACGGCTAAGAGCAGCAATGCCAGTCGGTTCATGACGGGGAGAGTACCTGCCCCGCATCGTTCTCTCAAGAGATCCCATGCCCGATACCCATCCACGCTTGCGTTTTGCCGAGTTCCGCATCGAGCGCCTTCCCAGCGGGCGGTGCAGCGCGGCGGTGGTCCTGACCGGCCCCGGGGGGGCGCGGTATGAGGGCGAGGCGCAGGGCCTGGCCTCGCAGGCTGGGGAGCTGCGATGCGCGGCACAGGCCTGCGTCAGCGCGCTCACGCAGTCCGTCGAAGGGGAACTCAGCTTTGAGTGCCTGGGTGTGAAGGCCATCCGGGCCTTTGATGCGACCGTCGTGATCGTCTCCCTCGCGACCCGCGGGGAAGGGGCTCCGAAACGGGTCGTCGGGTCGGTCCTCACTGAAGAGGATCCTACGCGGGCCGCTGCGCTGGCGGTCCTCAACGCCACCAACCGCCTCCTCGGGAACCGTTACTTCGTCGATTGAGGCCGCGCGACCACCCACCGCAATCGGGCATCTGTTCAGAATCACGCCAGACGGCCGAGGTTCCCTGCACGAGCCCAAGCGGCTCCCCCCGATCGGGCTGCCGGGGTTCTTAAGGCGTAGTAACAGTGTAACCGATTGTCTTTCAACAGGTTATGAGTTGGAATTGTCTCACCCTGCTATCCGGCATAGCTTTGGCTCCAGTCCCAAGGGTGAATGGCCTGCTTCAGACTGAGATCCGCCCTGGGAGTGACACGCCGCTGCGTGATGCTCAAGGAGCCATATCGAGTGCATCGTTCAATCCTGCTCGCCTTGATCCTCGGAACCGCCGGCTGCAGTAGCGGGGGTTCGCCGACGACTGCCCCCTCCCCGGTGGCACAGGGCTCTGCTCCCGACCGTCCGGCCGTTACGTCGAGCCCGAGCGGTTCCGCCGCCGGGGCCCCTGCGCCCTTTGCGACCCTTCCGCCGCCGGTCGCGGTGATCAATGTCGACAGCATGGCGCAGAACATCGTGGCCGCGGATTCCGCCGCCGATGCCGCGGCGCTGGCCGCGCTGGACCTGGCCTATCCGGAGCCGAGCGGCGAGTCCGCCTTCTCGCATGGTGGCGGCGCCGACGACCTCGCGGTGGCCACCTCGTGGGATATCGACGTCGAGACCTACGCCACGCACGACCGGGTGCAGTATTACCTCGACTTCTTTCAGGGGCCGGGGCGCGAACGCATGGCCATCTGGCTGACGCGGCTCCCGCGCTACGAGGCGATGATCCGCGACCAGATGCAGCGCAACGGTGTTCCCGAGGACATGGTCTACCTGGCGTTGATTGAAAGCGGCTACTCGAACACGGCGGTGAGCCGCGCGCGCGCCACGGGGATGTGGCAGTTCATGAAGGGGACCGGCCGGATGTACGGCCTGCAGGTGAATTCCTACCTCGACGATCGCCGGGATCCGGTCAAGTCGACCGCCGCGGCGGCCCGGCATCTCAACGACCTGCAGGAGCGTTTCGGGTCGATTTACCTCGCCGCCGCGGCGTACAATGCCGGCGCCGGTAAGGTCTCCCGCGGCCTGCGCGGCTTGCCGGCGAGCTCCGACATGAAGGTGGACCCGGAGGAGGAGTTGGGCGAGGTGGATGCCGCGAACAACGACGCGGAGTTCTTCCGGCTCTACGACACCAGGTACCTCCGCCGCGAAACCAAGGACTACGTTCCCAAGCTGATCGCCGCGGCGCTCATCGCGAAGGAACCGACCCGGTACGGATTCGATCCGCCGCCCGCGGTGCCGCCCTTCGCGTACGATTCGGTGATCGTCACCAGCCAGACCGGCCTGGACGTCATTGCCCGGCTCTCGGGCGCCACCTTTGCCGAGATTCGCGAACTCAACCCGCAATACATCCGGATGGTGACGCCGCCGGGCAAGCCGGCGGTGGTGCGGGTGCCGGTCGGCGTCGGCGACCGGACGGCCCTGGCATATGCCGAGCTGCCGGCATCGCAACGGGTCGCGTACCAGACTCACGTCGTGCGCAGTGGCGAGACGATTTCCGGGATTGCGCAGCGGTACGGGGTCAGCACTGGCGAGGTGCGCGACGCCAATCCGAAGATCCCGCGGTCCGGGATGATTCGCGTCGGGCAACAGCTGGTTATTCCGACGAATGGGTTCAATGCCGAGACGCGCGCAGCCATCGCCGCGACGCAGGGGTCGGTCCGCGCGCCCTCGCGCAATGCCTCGGTGTACACGGTGCGGAAGGGTGACACGCTGTCCGGCATCGCCCAGCGATACGGCACCAGCGCCTCGACGCTGAAGCGGATCAACGGCTTGTCGAGCGATCAACTGAAGGTCGGGCAGAAGCTCCGGCTCAAGGCCTCGGGCACGAACGCCTGAGCGAGGGGATTGGCGCGACAGGCAAACGGCCGGGGCAGAACTGCCCCGGCCGTCTGTGTGTTAGCGCGAACGAATCGCCTCGGTGAGCGCCGGAACGCCCCCGGGGAGCGCGTAGGTGAGTCGCCCGGCAGGGGAGACCACGTAGACCATGGCGGGGTGGGACAAATCGCCGGAGGCCTCGTTGCGGACCCTGGGGATGCGCCAATTGCTGAGGACCCGTTCCACGGCATCGACCTCGCCGGAGAGGACGTGGGCGTCTGCGCCGAGGTCCCATCCCGCCGCGATCGACGGAAGGCGTGCGGGGGTGTCGCGCCACGGGTCGAGGGTCACGATGATCACCACGGGCTGGAGGTCGCTGGTGGCGCGCTGGGCCTCGAGCGCCTCGTGGACCACGAGGGGGCAGACGGTCTGGCAGTGCGCGTACGCGAACGTGACAAGGACCGGCCGACCCCGGAAGTCACTCAGCGAAATGACCGCTCCGTCCTGGTCGATCAGCGCGAGGGCGGGCGCGGGGTCGTTGATGCGGGTCAGGACTTCGCCGCCTGCGACCGGGTCGAACGGTTCCGCTCCGGCGTCGGCTGCGCGGACCCGGCCGGCGGCGAGCGTAGCCCCGGTGAGCAGCACCACCGCCGTGCCGGCGAGCAGCGCCCGGCCGGCGAATCGTCCACTGAGCGTGGTGAGCGCCGACCGGACTTCGTCACCCCAGACCACGAGGAGGACGGCGATCATCCCGAGCGGCTGCCCGATGAGCATGATCCACCCGCCGGCATCCGGCAGCCCGTCGGGGGTGGAGCCGAAACAGAGCGCCCGGGTGCGCGCCAGCCAGGCCGGCGCCTCGGGGGCAGGCCAGAGCGCGAGCGCCCACCAGGCCACGGTGGTCAGGACAATGACGTACAGGGCCAGGAGCGCCACGCGCCCCTGACCCCGGGAGGTCGACGACGTCATCCGATCTTCCAGACGAACGAGAGCACCTTCCAGTTCACGAAGAAGTAGACGATGAACGCGGCCAGGAAGACGAACACCAGCACCATCGTTCCCGGCGCCGGCCCGAGGAAGCCCCGGCCGGGGGCGTGCAGCTCTTCATTGCGGCGGTCGACGTCCGGCGCGTGGACCGGCGGGTGGGTGATGCCCTGCGGCAGGCCGACCACCGCCACGCCCGGTACGATGGTCCCGAACTTCTCGCCGAAGAACACCGACTTGACCGCGATGGCCACGAAGATGAACGCCCCGGTGGCGGCGATGATGCCGCCCAGCGCGACGAACGCCAGGAGGACATCGACGGCCGGGTTGAACGCGACGTCGAACGGCGCCTGGCTGAAGCTGATGTCCCAGTGGCGCCGCGGCACGCCGAAGGTGCCGGCGAAGGTCATCGACATCACGAAGATGAACATCCCGCCGGCGAAGAGATACGGCTGAATTTTCGCGAGGCCCCAGAAGGCGACCTTCCGCTGGAACACGAGGGGAATCAGGTAGTAGGTGGCGCCCATGAAGGCCATCGCCGTGCCGCTCACCACCGTGGCGTGGAAGTGCCCCGGGACGCGCAGCGTGTTGTGGACGATGATGTTGATCTGCTCGGTGCCGATCGTCACGCCGGTGATGCCGCCGACGAAACCGAACACCACCACGGAAAACACCAGCGAGCTGAATCCCGGGTCGCCCCAGGGCGCATTGCGAAGCCAGCCGAAGAGCCCGGTGCCGACGCCACGGAGGCGCTGGCCGAGTTCCATGCCGGCCGGCACGGTGAAGCCGTGGATCATGCTGGCGAGCACCGCCATGTACATGAAGTAGCTGGTGTTGACGATCTTCCACGCCGAGCCCATGCCCGGGTCCACCAGGAGGTGGTGGGCGGAGGCCATCGAGATGAAGAGGATGTACAGCACGAATGCCGAGCGGCTGATCTTCTCGTTGAGCACCACCGCGCCGATGGTCAGGGCGCCGAGCATGTACCAGATGGCGACCATGGCGGCCACGTTGATCTGCTGGGAGGAATGGCCCAGGCCCCACCAGATCATCCGGTAGATCTGCGGATCCACTTCCATCAGGCCGAGGGACCAGAGGAAGGTCGGGATGTAGATGGCCGCGCCGTGGAGCAGCGTGATGACGGCGATGATGGCCGCGGTCACCGCGCCGTACACCACCAGCGGCAGGGAACCGGTGTAGGTCTTCTCCCGTTTGGCCACCACGAGGTTCGCGAAGAAGATGCCGCAAACCAGCAGGGCGCCCACCGCGAAGAGGATGATCCCGAAGTAGTAGAGCGGATCGGCCTTCAGGGGCACGTACGAGGTGAACAGCACGTCCGCCTTGCCGGCCCACATGATCACCTCGACCAGCGTGGCGCCGCCCAGCATCAGCGCGAACGCCGCCCACCCGAGCTTGGGAGCGACGATCCGCGCGTTGATGAGCGCTGTGCTCGCGAAATGAAGCACCGCCATCTCGAAGAAGATGATGAAGAAGATGAGCATGCTCATCCCGTGGACGCCGAGAATGCGGTAGAACCATTCGGCGGGGAGGAGGTGCACCGCCTGCCAGCGGGTGAGGACCAGGAGGACGGCGGCGATGGCGCCGATCAGGAGCGACACGACCGCCACCACCGCGTTCACCTTGACCAGGGCCTCGGCGGGACGGTGAATCTTGAGCGTGGTCACCGGACAGGTCCGGAAATCAGTCGCGCTCATCAGACGCCTCCCGTCTGCGTGGGTACGGTTCCGGTGCTGTCCACGACGATGACCCGGCCCACCATGGTGTGGTGGCCGATGCCGCAGAACTCATTGCAGATGATCCGGAAGTCGCCCGCGGCGGTGGGGGTCACCCGAAGCCCGTAGTCGTACCCGGGGACCACCTGGAAGTTCACGTTGATGGGGTAGAGACTGAAGCCGTGATTGACGTCGAGCGAAGAGAGGTGGAGGATGTACTCCTTGCCCTGCTCAAGCTGGAGGATCGGCGTCCACTGGAACGACATGGCCGTCAGGTAGATGTCGCTGCCGGGGGCGGGGCCACGATCGGCATCCCGCGGTCGTCCCCGATCTGGTACTGTGTGATGAATTCCTGGGTGCGGGCGTAGAAGGCGGCTGGTTCGACCTTGCGGCGGATGCCCGAGGGGTTCTGCCCGCCCTTGACCTGCCAGAGGGGCATCATCGCGAAGAGCACCATGCACCATCCGAATGCGATGGCCACCCAGGTGCGCTCCGATTTGTGGGCCGGTTTCCACCAGATCCCCTTCGGGGACTCGAGGCCGGTATGGGTCTCAGTGTGCATGGCGACGCCTCACGGCAGGGTGGCGGGGGGCAGAGTCATGATCTCCCAGAGTCCCCATCCGGTGTAGATCACCGCCATCACGACGATGCCGGCAATCAGCAGGAGGAAGACGTTGTCGAACAGGCGTTGGCCCAGGGGCACGGCCTGTTCATCTTGGACGGGCGGTTCCGGCATGGCGGGCTCCCGGTAGGCTGGGGTGACGAAATCGGCGGCCTGAATTGAATTCATCATAGTGTTATGATAATATGAATCGCGCAAGACCCCCCGCACCGATTCCGTTGAGTCACGAGGCCTGATGCCGGCTGTCGTCAATGCGCTCGAACGGGCCGGCCGCCGCCTCCTCGGTGCCGCCGACGCGGTCACCAACCGGCTCTACGGCTGGCGCTACAATCCGCTCTATCAGAGCGGGACCATCGTCATTGCCATGTTCCTCGTGCTCATCGGCACCGGGCTCTGGCTGCTGCTTTTCTACCGGGTCGGGGATCCGTGGGGGTCGGTGGCGCGCCTGACCGCCAATCCCTGGATCGGCAACTGGGTGCGGGGGCTGCATCGCTACGCCTCTGCCGGCGCCATCGTGGCCACCGTCATCCACGCCCTGCGGATGGTGGCCCAGCACCGGTTCTGGGGGCCGCGTGCGCTGGCCTGGCTCTCCGGCCTCGTCCTGGTCGGCCTCGTGCTCATCCTCGGCTGGACCGGCTACGTCATGGTCTGGGACACCTTCGGGCAGCGACTCGCCATCGAGGGGGCGCGCTTCCTCGATGCCTTGCCGATTCTCTCGGAGCCGGTCGCGCGAGCCTTCACCGGTGAGCGCGCCCTCCCCGGCGCCTTCTTCTTCCTGAACCTCTTCGTTCACGTCGCGCTGCCGCTCGCGCTGGGCCTCGTCCTCTGGGTGCATGTCTCCCGGCTGGCGCGTCCGACCCTCCTGCCCCCGAAGCGGCTTGGGTGGGCGCTGGTCGGGCTGCTGACCGCCGTCGCCATCGCTCTGGCCGCTGTCGATGGAGCCGGTGGCCGACCCCCTGTACCGCCCCGCCACCGTCACGGCCGACTACTTCTACGCCTTCTGGTTGCCCTTTTCGCGCGGCATCCCGGCTGGATACGCATGGCTCGGCGGGGGATTGATCGTGCTGGGGCTGCTGCTTGTGCCGCGCCTCACTCGGGGCGAACGCGCCACGCGCCCCGCCTCCGAAGTGGACGAGGGCATTTGCACCGGCTGCTGGCAGTGTTTTCACGACTGTCCCTACGACGCGATCCGGATGCTTGAGCGGCACGACGGTCGCGCCGACCACGTCGCGCGGGTGAGCCCGGACTTGTGCGTCAGTTGCGGCATTTGCGCCGGCTCCTGCGCCCCGATGGGTGTCGGGCCCGTCGCGCGCACCGGCCGCGATCAGCTCGAGGAGATCCGCACCTTCCTCGGCAGCCCTCAGCGCGTCCCCGGCGAGGTGGTTGCCATCACCTGCGAGTACGGAGCACTGCACGCCGGCGCCCGACTCCGCGCTGCCGGCGCCGTGGTCTATCCGGTCGATTGCGCGGGCAACCTCCACACGTCCGTGATCGAGCTCGCCGTTCGGGGTGGGGTGGGGGGCGTGCTCGTGCTGGCCTGCCCGCCGCGCGACTGCCGCAACCGCGAAGGGCCGAAGTGGACAGGGGAGCGGATCTATCACGACCGTGACGCTGAACTGCAGGCGCGAGTCGACCGACGCCGGGTGGCCCTGGCCTATGCCGGCCCAGGGGAGGGACGCGAGGCGGTGGAGGCGGTGATGAAGCTGAAGGCGTCGGTCGCCGCGCTGGCGGTTCCGCAGCCTGACGCAGATCTCGACCTGGTGGCGCTCTGCGAGACAACGGCCGCGGTGGAGGCCTCATGACGAAGGGCCCGATGCAGGCGCTCGGGGCGATCGTGGCGGTGGCGGCCACGCTCGGGATGGTCGGGCTCTCGCGTGCGCCGCTCAGCGCGTATCCGGATGACACCCCGATCCTCCGCCTGGCGTGGAGCGTGCGCCCGGAGCGGATCGAGCACTGCCGCACGCTGACCGACGCCGAGCTCGCCGACGTTCCCGCCCACATGCGCCAGCGGGTGCAGTGCGAGGGGCGATCGGCGAACTACCGGCTCTCCGTGACGATCGATGGCCAGCCCCGCCTCGACACGCTGGTCACGGGTGGCGGCGCCCGCAGCGATCGCCCGGTGTATGTCTTTCGCGAGCTCCAGGTGCCCGCCGGGGAGCATCGACTGGATGTTCGTTTCGAGCGGGAATCCGTGCCGGACGCCGAAGGGGAGCCTGCCGACTCGAGCGACGCCACGCCGTCCGTCGACACCCTGATGGCCGGCCGCGCCGGGCGTGAGGCGGAGGAACGGGTGCGGCGGCAGGGGGAGGCGGTGCCCCCGACCATGGAACTTGTCACCGACGTGACGCCCGCTGCCCGCGAGGTGATGCTGGTGACCTACGACATCGATCGCCGGGCGCTCGTCCTTCGGACCAGGGGCCCGGTGCCGTGAACCTCGACCCGATGCCGCCGGAGTCGCGCCGCCGAATCGGGACCTGGCTCGCACTCTGGGCCGCGATGGTGCTGCTGCTCGTCCTGATCGGCGGCGCCACCCGCCTGACCGAATCGGGGCTATCGATCACCGAGTGGAAGCCGGTGACCGGCGTCCTCCCGCCGCTGGACCGCGCCGCGTGGGAGTCGGAATTCACCCGGTACCAACAGATCCCCGAGTATCAGCAGTTGAACGTCGGCATGTCCCTGGCAGAATTCCAGGTGATCTACCTGTGGGAATTCTCGCACCGGCTCTGGGCCCGGTTGGTCGGCCTCGCGCTGGCACTGCCACTCGCCTTTTTCCTCTGGCGGCGGGACGTGCGCGGACCGCTGGCCTGGCGGATCGGCGGCATTCTCCTGCTCACCGGGCTGCAGGGGGCGATGGGGTGGTACATGGTCAAGAGTGGGCTCACCGTCCGGACCGACGTCAGTCAGTACCGGCTCGCCGCCCACCTTGCGCTGGCGCTGGTTGTCTACGCCCTGGCGGTCTGGACGTCGGCGGAACTGCTCGGGGCCGGCCGCCGTGAAGCGGCGCTCGACCCCCAGGCAGATGCACGCCTGAGACGACGGACAGCGTGGTTTGCCGGCTTGGTGTCCTTCACGATCATTTCCGGCGCGTTCGTGGCCGGACTCGACGCCGGACGCGCCTGGAACACCTTCCCCTATATGGGGGGGCAGCTGGTGCCTCCGGGCTACGGCGCCCTCTCGCCCTGGTATCTGAACGCCTTCGAGAACATCGCAGCGGTGCAGTTCCACCATCGGGTGCTTGGCCTGACGGTCGCACTGCTCTCGGTGCTGCTCTGGCGCTCGAGCAAGGGAGTCGCGCTCCCCGATGGCGCCCGGCGGTGGTTCGCGGCGCTCGCCATCATTGCCGCCGTGCAGGTAGGGCTTGGCATCACGACCCTGTTGCTTCGGGTCCCCGTATCGGCGGGGGTGCTGCACCAACTGGGCGCGGTGCTCGTTCTCACGGCGGCGTTGCTCGCGCTCGGTTCGCTCCAAACGAAAGACGGCCGGCAAGATTTGCCGGCCGTCCTCGAAGCAAGCCCCGCCCGTCCCGTCAGTTGACGGTGATCGGGACGTTGGCGTTGCGCAGGTCACCCCTGATCACCTTCTTCGCGTAGCCGTTCCGCGGATCGCCG
Source organism: uncultured Gemmatimonadales bacterium (assembly GCA_963705985.1). Classification (GTDB taxonomy): domain Bacteria; phylum Gemmatimonadota; class Gemmatimonadetes; order Gemmatimonadales; family GWC2-71-9; genus SPDF01. The sequence continues at coordinate 192,294 of CAVPLK010000006.1, forward strand.
CCCTGAGCCAGGATGGCGGCCACGGTGGTCGGTCCACGGTTGTACGCCAGCAGGGCGTGATCGGCGTTGCCGTCGAACCGCTTCAGCAGGTCCTTCAGGAAGCGGAACCCGATCCGCAGGTTCATGTCCCGGTCAAACAGCTGCGCTTCCGTCACGTCGGGCACATAGAACCGTGCCGTCGGCAGCCGCACCTGGGTGAGTCCGATGGCGTTCATCGGGCTGCGGGCGCGCGGGTAGAACTCGCTCTCCACGCGCACCAGGCGGAACGCCATCGCGGGATCGATCTGTTCGCTCAGCGCGATGTCGTAGATGGCCGCGCTGAGGTCGGCCGGGATCTTGTACTGGGCCGAGTAGGCCAGAATGGCGTTGGCGCGGTCGAGTTGCAGCGTGAGCAAGGCGCTCTCGCCGCTGGCACCCTCGAGCCGCAGGGCGATGTCCCGGAGTTCCCTGGTTACGAACTCTGCCGAGGGGGTCGGGGCGGTATCATCGGCACCGGCACGCCGCGGCCAGCCGGCGAGCGCGCACACCAGGACTCCGGCGCTGAGCAGGACGCCACCCCGCAGCACCAGCCGGGGCGTCGGGGAATTGCGTTCGATCTGGTGGTCCATTCGGGTCAACAAATCGTTGATCCTCCACTAGGGTCAGCCGACGGGTCGGTCAACCGGAAACGATTACTTCCGCGTCCAGTCGCCGTGCGTCCCGCCAGTCTTGTCCAGCACCTGCACTCCTTCGATCGTCATGCTGCGGTCGACCGCCTTCACCATGTCGTACACCGTGAGGCAGGCCACCGCGGCAGCGGTCAGCGCTTCCATTTCGACACCGGTGCGGCCTTCGCACCGCACTCGCGCCGTCACGTGGACCCCGGGCAGCTCCGGATCGAGCGCCGCACGGACCTCGATCAGGTTCACGGACAGCGGGTGACAGAGAGGAATGAGTTCCCCCGTCCGCTTGGCGGCCATGGTGCCGGCCACTTCCGCCACCGAGAGGACATCGCCCTTCTTGATGGCCTGCGCGGCCACCAGGTCGAACGCCTCCTGTGACATCTTGACTCGGCCTTCGGCGGTAGCCGTCCGTACGGTGACCGGTTTCCCGCCGACATCCACCATCCGGGCGCGTCCCTCGGCGTCGAGGTGCGAGAGGTTCACAGCACCTCCGCCAGGTCGCCGCCGAGCACCGCGAGCAGGAGCTGCGGATTGACGTTGCCCTGCGCGGCGAGCCGCGCCTCGGCCACCAGCGCCTGCCCCTGGAGCAGGCCGCCGTGCGCCCGACCTTCCAGTGCCGCAGGGACCGGGGCCACACTCTCCACACCGGACGCCTCGCGTGCGGCGTCGCCCAGTGTTTCGGCGACGGCATCGAGCAGGTCGGTGAAGTCGCCCCGCGCCGACCAGGGAGCCTGGGCGAGCGCTCGCTCCGCGGCGGGCCCGGTGCCGGCGAGTACCGCTTCCAACCACGTGGCCGCGGCCTTCCGGTTCTTCGCGCCATCGCCCGTTTCCGACAGTGCGGCGCCGATCGAGCCGTTGGCGCGCGCCACGTGCCGGTTCAAGTCGGCCCCGGATGGTGCGGGCTCGAGGTGCGCGGCAAGGAACTCCTTCACCTCGGCGTCGCTGAGCCGTCCAAGCCGGAGTGGGACTGCACGCGACCGGAGAGTCGGGAGCAGTTTGCCCGGGTCGGCGGTGGTCAGCACGAAGACGGTGTCGGCCGGCGGCTCCTCGAAGAGCTTGAGGAGGGCGTTGGCGGCCTCCGGGCTCGATTCCTGGGCGACCAGGCGATCGGCCTCGCCGATGACGAACACCTTTTTCCTGCCCTCGACCGGCGTCAGCGCGGCGCGCCGGGCAATCAGGCGGGCCGTGGCCATTCCATGGGCCGACATGCCATCGGCGGGGGAATAGAGCGGCGCCTTCCGGCGCTCCTCCATCACTTCGGCGATGCTCTCTGCCGCTTCCTCCACCTGCTTGTCCGGCTCCCCGGCCTTGGGGCGGGGGATCGGCACGATCCAGTGCAGGTCGGCGTGGGCCAGCCCGAGGACGAGCCGGCAGCTCCGGCAGGTTCCGCAGGGTTCCTGACCGGGAGCCTCACAGAGGACCAGCTGTCCGATCCAGAGGCCCAACCGCTGCTTCCCGACGCCCTCTGGGCCGGCGACGAGGATGACCTGGGGGAGCTGGCCATTCGCCACGGCCCTGACAAGACGACGGCGGGCCACCGAGTGACCCGCCAGAGGCTTCAAAGACATGGGACGAAGGTAAGCAAGTCGCAGGCGATTGGAACCCGTATTCGTGTAACATCTTTTTCAACAACGACTTAGGCATGCGATTCTGTGCCATTAGGGCCCCGATAACGCGCCAATCTGACCTGCCACCCAAGTGTGAGTGCTTACTCGCTTTGGTGGCATTGTGAGCAATTGCTCACGTGAATTGTAACGTGATTCTGTGTAACGGCTTCCGGGGTCGCCTAGGGATGCACCGCGCTGCACACAACTCAGGCGTCAGGGGCCGGTCTGCCACCTTTGATGTGACCGATAATCGGGCAGTTATCGGGTGTGGAAAGCGGGATAACGGGAGGATAAGTCGGTGGAAAAGGCAGGGCCGGGGGGCAGCGGGGCAGGGAGGCGGTGTCCCCACGGCTCAGATCGTCACCCCGGCGAACGCCTGGGTCCAGGGCGTCTGCCGCCGTCACCCCGGCGAAAGCCGGGGTCCATGTTTCCGACCCATGCGCAGGCCCATCGACCGGGGTGGGCATATGCCCACCCCTATTCAAACGGATTCAATCACCTGTGCTGGGTGAGGAGCTCGCTCCGGCTGATTGGCTCCGGCAGAGCGGATGGCAGGTCGGGGCGGGGTTCGTACTCCGGGCCCCGCTACGCCGCGGCTTTCGCGAGGGTGCTCGTCCTATTAAACTTGCCACGCGCGCGGCCGGGTGGCGGCGCGTCGATCCCGAGTAGCTCAGTCGGTAGAGCAGCTGACTGTTAATCAGCGGGTCGGGGGTTCGAGTCCCTCCTCGGGAGCTGGGTAGCACCATGAGAGGTGATAGCACCAACGGCCCAGGCGCTTGCCTGGGCCGTTTGTGTTCCTGACGTTGTGCGGGACGTCACCGCATGGAGCCAGGGGACCGGCAGATTGAGGGTGTATCTTTCATGCAGTTCGCTGAATTTCAGCTTTCGACCAAGAGGATACCAAGTATGTACTGGATTCACCGAGTCTCAGCCGTGGGAGCCTTGGCCACGTTGGCCGCCTGCGCTTCCACCGAACCGAATAGCGCCGCCAATGCCGATGTCACCTTGGACGTCGCGGTGGTCGCGACCGAACTGGGTGCCCAGGATGTGGAGGCCATGCACGGTCCGGGCGGTTTCTTCGGATTCGGCCTGGACGGCAATGCGGGTCAGTTCAACTGCAACCCGGCCGGGCGTGACGGTCTGACAATCGTCCGAACCTGCACCTTTGAAGACGCCGACGGCCTTGCCCAGACGGAATACGATTCGAACACCACCGCCACGGTCACGGTGCACACGGTGATCGCCGGCGCCATCGACCGGGGGGACTGGAGCGCGACGATGGACCGGACCAGCGATCTGGTGGTGTCCGGCCTCGCAGGCGCCAACACCACCATGACCTGGAACGGCTCCAGTTCGGGCGCGTCGAGCCAGGTGCGCCAGTCGGACAGTGGCGAGACCCGTCAGTACGACATGAGCTTCACGGGTACGATCACAAACGTCGTCATCCCCGTGCCCCGCACCGAGACTAGTTGGCCCCTCTCAGGCATCATTGCCCGCGAGGTGACAGTCACCTTCATCGGCGGTCCCCGCGACGGCACCACGGTCACGCGGAGCACCACGCTTGAGTTCAACGGGACGCAATACGTGACCCTGACCGTCAACGGCGAGACCTTCCAGGTCGACCTCGCGCGCCGCAGCTGTCAGCGCGACGGCCGGGGCGGTGGTCGCGGGGACGGCCACGGGGACGGCCCAGGCCACCGAGACCACGACTGAGACAACGGCGGACTTCCGCTGGGCTCACCAACGCCCTCGCCATCTGGCGGGGCCGTTGGTCGTTTGCGGGTGCTTGTGCCGCTTCGGACAGCCTGTAGCTTCGGGAAGGCAGGCTCCCACCAATCCTATCGCCTCGAAAGCCAGCACCGATGCTCAAGACTCTCGTCGTCCTCGCCGCGTCAGCCCTGTTTGCGCTGCCCACCTTGACCACCGACAAGTATCCGGTCGGTCGGATCCGGACGGACAAGGGCGAGATCCTCTTCTACCTCTATCCCCAGACTCCCAACCACCAGGCAAGCTTCATCACGCTCGCCAACGCGCATTATTTCGACTCGCTCACTTTCAACCGGGTCATCAAGAACTTCGTGGCCCAGGGCGGATGCCCCGACACCCCTGAAGGGTTCGCGGGCTCACCGTACAACCTGGCGCCGGAGTTCAACGACAGCCTGCGTCATGTCTACGGTGCCGTCGGCGCCGGCCGCGACGACAACCCCGGGAAGCTCTCTGCCGGCTGCCAGCTCTACATCGTCGCCAACAAGCACGGCCTGCCCCGGCTGGATGGGAACTACACCGTCTACGGGCAGGTGATCAAAGGGATGGACGTCGTGGAAACAATCGTGTCGGTGCCGACCGACACACTGGACGCGCCGCTGGTGCCGATCAGGCTGCACGTCGACATCGTCGACATGAGTTCGTCGCAACTGGCAGGATACGGCATCAAGGTGGAGTAGAGCGGGTCGGCGCTATCGGCTGAACACCGTCCCGTGCGGCACCGCCTTGGCGCTACCTCCATGGGGCCAGGCCTTGTTGTCGGTGCGGAACCCTGGGACCGATTCCCCCTGTTCGTGAAACCGCTCATCGACCGCCAGCGCTCCGGTCTCGGGGTCGAACCGGAGAATCAGCACTCGATGCATCAACCCGCCGAAGCCGGTAAGCACGACACGCCGATGATCTGGTGATATCGCGATCCAGTGCGGCACATCCGCCGAGTCCAGACTGACACGGCTCACCTCGCGGGGATGGGCGGGATCGCTGATGTCGAGACTCACCACCGCGCTCCACGCCGGGACCGTCACCAGGTAGTAGTCCTCCGCGATGACGGGAATGGCGCAGGAGGTGCCCTCCTTCTGCGGGAACGTCGCGACCAGCCGGCCCGAAGGCGCCTCCCCGTCCAACCCCTCCACCAGGTAGAGCCCGCAGTTGAACGTCGAGACCAGCACCGTCACGCCGTCCTTCAGCACCCTGGGCTCCGCCGTATTCCACCCCTCGTCCCCTGCGGGACCGTTGGGGAGCACGACGGTGTGCAGCAGCGCCAGGTCCGAGAGCCGCCAGATTTGCACCTGGTTCGATCCCGGATAGTCCACTTCCATGTCGCTCGTGGTGGACACGACGCGGTCCAGCGCCGGCACCGGCGCGGCGCTGTAGGCCCGCAGGTCGGGCTCCACGCCCCGGGGGTCGGCGGCGCTGGTTCGGAGCGGCTTCCCCATCGGCGTCAGTTCCGCGAGCCCGCCCGCCCCCATGCCCGCCGAGTCGTGTCGCATCTGGAAGGTGGCGAGGACATTGCCGTTCGGGAGTCGGACGAAGGAATGCGGGTGCGTATACCCGTCAATGTCGCCGAACTGTCCGGCGATCCTGGGTGCCGTCGGAGTGGTGAGGTCGAAGATGAACGTCTGCCCCGCCGCGAACCCGTTCGCGAAGAGGAGTCCGTCTCCCGGCATCTCATGCTCGGTATGATGCGGCATGTTCCGGCGGCCTGGCACCGGCAGCGTGGTGACGAGCCGGCCGTACCGGACCGAGTCTTCCGTCACGTCGAGCACGGCGAGAAAGTCCGGCTGCGTCGAGTCGGTCGAGGCGGCCCAGGCATAGAGATAGGTTGCGGGGGCTGCGCGGTCGCTCCGCATGCCGCAGGCGGCCAGGAGCGCGAGGGCCGCCACCCGACCGATTCGCTGCAGGGCCATTCGCTCTCCATGGTGGACGGAGCGTGAAGTATAGGCAGGCCCATTGCGCCTGCCCACTCCCGGGGGGAACTTCAGCACAGATGCACTCCTCCATCGCCTTCCTGACCGACCTGGCCCTCGTGCTGGGCGTGGCCGCGATCACCACGGTGCTCTCGCAGCGGCTGCGCCTGCCGCCGGTGTTCGGCTACCTCGTCGCGGGCGTGCTCATCGGCCCGACGGACTTCTTCCCGCTCGTCGCCAATGTGGACACCGTCCGCACGCTCTCCGAGCTCGGCGTCATCCTCCTGATGTTCTCGCTCGGGCTCGGCTTCACCCTGCAGAAGATCGCCAAGCTGGCCTCCACCGCCGGCCTCATCGCCGCGGTGGAAGTCGGGCTCTGCATCTCCCTCGGCTATCTCGTCGGGCAAGCCCTCGGCTGGACCCGGTTCGAGAGCCTCTTCGCGGGGGCCATCGTCGCGATCTCCAGCACGATGATCATCGCCAAGGTGTTCGAGGACCAGCGGATCACCGGGCCGCTGGCCGACATCGTCTACGGCGTCCTCGTCATGGAGGACCTCGTCGCCATCCTCTTCCTGGCGGTGTTGAGCGCCGTGATCGCCGGCACCGGCACCGCCGCCGAGACCATCGCGGGCACCCTGCCGCGTCTGGCGCTCTTCCTGGCCGGGGCGACCTTTGTCGGTCTCTATGCCGTGCCGCGGGCGTTCCGGTGGATCGTGCGACAGCGCCGGGACGAGACCACGCTCGTGGCCAGCGTCGGGCTCTGTTTCTCCGCCGCGCTCCTGGCCCACGCCGTCGGGTTTTCCGTGGCGCTCGGCGCCTTTCTCGCCGGCTCGTTCGTGGCCGAGGGGGGCGTATCGAAACAGGTCGAACCACTGGTCCGCCCGCTGCGGGACATGTTCGCGGCGATCTTCTTCGTGGCCGTGGGGATGTCGATCGAACCGAGCGCCATCTTCGAGCTCTGGCCGGCCGTGCTGGGCCTCACTGCAGCCGTCCTCATCGGCAAGACGATCGGCGTCACCGCCGGAGCATTCGTGACCGGTCTCGGGACCCGCACCTCGATTCGCGCCGGTCTCTCCATGGGCCAGATCGGCGAGTTCTCGTTCATCATCGCCGCGCTGGGCGTGTCGAGCGGAGCGACCGGCGCGTTCCTCGCGCCCGTCGCCGTCTTCGTCTCGGTGCTCACCGCGCTCCTGACCCCACTCTTCGTGGGGCGCTCGACCGCCATCGCCAACCACGTCGACCGCCGCCTTCCGCATGCGCTCCAGACCTACGCCACGCTCTACGGCTCCTGGGTCGAGTCGGCGCGGGGCAAGGCGCCCGCCAACACACCCGCGGGCCGGATCCGCCGACTCGCCCGATTCATCGTGCTCGACGCGGTGCTGCTGACCACCATCCTGATCGGCGCGTCGCTGGCGCTCGAGTCCGGCACCGACTGGCTGGCTGGGTTCCTGGGCCTTTCGACCGCCACGGTGCAGGCCGGGGCCATCGTCTTTGCCCTCGCAGCGCTCTTTCCCCTCCTCTACGGCATCGTGCGGACGGCCCGATCACTTGGCGAAGCCATTTCCGTGCAGGCGGTGCCGGCCGCCGCTCCGGGGCGCGCGGATATGGGCGCCGCGCCACGCCGCGCGCTCCGCCTGTCGGTGCAGATCGGCGTGGTGCTCATCGTCGGAGTCCCGATGGTGGCAGTGACGCTTCCGGTCCTCCCCACGTACGGCGGTCCCGCCTTGCTCGGCATGCTGTTGCTGCTGCTCGGCATCGCCTTCTGGCGCTCCGCGCGCGACCTGCAGGGCCACGTCCGCGCCGGCGCGACGATGATCGTCGAGGCGCTCGCGGTCACCGGAGAACACTCGGCCGTGGCGGGTGGGATCCTGGCGGAAGTACGGCAGCTGCTCCCCGGCATCGGCGAGTTGACGCAGGTCGTCGTGGCTCCCGGCGACGCTGCGGCGGGCCAGACGCTGGCCCAGCTCAATCTGCGCGGGCTCACCGGTGCATCCGTCGTGGCGCTCTGTCGGGGAGAGGAGCGAATGGTCTTGCCGGAGGGAGATGAAGCGCTTCTGGTGGGCGATGTGCTTGCACTGACCGGCTCGCAGCGCGCCATTGCCGCCGCGGCCGGCGTCCTTCGGGGCTAGCCGTCGGTCGCCCGCCAGAGATACCACGACGCCACCGACCGGAACGGCCGCCACATCTCGCCGTGGCGTTCGATCCGCTCGGGTTTGGGCAGTTGCCGCGTCCGGTACGTCACTTGGAATCCTTTCTGGATGCCGAGGTCATGCACCGGCAGAATGTCCGGCCGCCCCAGCCGGAAGATCAGCAGCATCTGCACCGTCCACTTCCCCACGCCCCGCACCGCCGTCAACCGTGAGATGATCTCGTCGTCGGGCATCCGCCGGAGCGCCGCCGCCGTCGGGACGACGCCGTCAAGCGTCTTGGCGGCGAGGTCCCTGGCCGCCGCGAGCTTGGCGCGTGACAGCCCCGCGCCGCGCAGCGCCTCGTCCGGCATCGCGAGCAGCGCCTGCGGTGCGAGGGCCCGTCGCGACGGGAAGAGGGCGCGGACCCGGCCGTAGATGGTCGCAGCCGCCTTGCCGCTCAGCTGTTGGTAGACGATCGATTCCAGCACCTCCTCAAACGGCGAGTGCCGCAGCCGCGGCTCGAGACCACAGCGGCCTGCCGCCCGGATGACGGTGGCCAGGTCCGGGTCCACCTTGCGAAGGTGCCGCACCGCCGCCGCTGCGTCGAATGGTTCGATCATGCGGGCGCTCCCAGTGCGGCGCTCTCGAGATACGGCTGCAGGTACCTGCCGGTGAGCGATCGGCCCGTCGCGGCGACCTGCTCGGGGGTCCCCTCCACCACCAGCCGACCGCCCTCGTCGCCCGCCTCGGGTCCGAGATCGATGACCCAGTCCGACTTCTTGACCACGTCCAGATGATGCTCGATGAGGAGGACGGTGTTGCCCGCGTCGACCAGGCGGTCGAGAACCTGGATCAGGACCCGGACGTCGTCCAGATGGAGTCCCGTCGTCGGTTCGTCGAGAATGTAGAGCTTGCGGGCGCCCTTGCGCTTCGCGCCGGCCAGTTCGCGCGCGATCTTGAGCCGCTGCGCCTCGCCGCCGGACAGCGTCGTGGCCGGCTGTCCGAGGCGGAGGTACCCGAGCCCCACCTGGTGCAGGTGCCACAGGGCGGTGCCCAGCTTCGGCTGGTGCCGGAAGCGGGTGATGGCCTCCTCCACGGTCCACTGCAGCACGTCGTGAATGGAGGCGCCGTGGATCTTCACGTCGAGCAGTTCGCGCTTGTACCGGCTCCCGCCACAGATCTCGCAAGGGACGAACACATCCGCGAGGAACACCATCTCCACCTGCACGTGGCCGGCGCCCTCGCATGCCTCGCAGCGCCCTCCGGCCAGGTTGAAGGAAAAGGTGGAGGCGGTGTATCCGCGGGCTCGTGCCAGGGGCTGGCTGGCAAAGAGCTCGCGGATGTCGTCGAACCCCTTCACGTAGGTGACGGGGTTGGAGCGCGGGGTCCGGCCGATCGGCGACTGATCGACCAGCAGCACATCGGACACCAGCTCGGTGCCGGAGAGCTCCGCCACCGAGCCCACCAGTTCCCCGAGGTGTGACTTGGCCGAGTGACCGCCGTGCAGTCGGCGCTCGAGCTCGCGGTAGATGATATCGTGGACCAGGGTGCTCTTGCCCGAGCCCGACACGCCCGTCACGGTCGTCAGCGTGCCGAGGGGGATGTTGACGTCCACGCCCTTGAGGTTGTGCAGCGTGGCGCCGCGCACCCGGAGCCACAGGGGGCCGGCCGAACGGCGCGCGCTGGGCACGGCGATGCACCTGGCGCCGGAGAGGTACTGGCCCGTCAGCGTCTCGACCGCTTCGCCCGGGGGCCCGGCATGCACGACCGTGCCCCCCTTTTCGCCGGCGCCCGGTCCAAGCTCGAGCATGAAATCGGCTTCGCGCACGGCGGCCAGGTCGTGTTCGACCACGATGACGGTGTTCCCGAGGTCCCGGAGCCGGTGGAGCAGGGCGAGCAACCGGTCCGTGTCCCGCGGGTGGAGGCCGATCGACGGCTCGTCGAGGACGTACATCGAGTCCACCAGCTGCGAACCGAGCGCGTTGGACAGGGCGATGCGCTGCGCCTCGCCGCCCGACAGGGTCCGCGCCTGGCGGTCGAGCGTGAGGTAGCCGAGCCCCACGTCGTCGAGATAACGCAATCGCGAGTCGAGCTGGTCGAGAATGAGCTGCGCCACCTGCTGCCGTTCCGGGCTGAGCGTCAGTCCCTGCAGCCAGCCACGCAGCGCACCGACCGGGCGGGCGCTCACGTCGGCGATGGTATCCTCCCCGATGCGCACCGCCAGCGCGTGCGCGTTCAGGCGGGTGCCCTGGCACGTGGGGCAGGTGAGGGCCAGCTGGTACTGCCGGAGGAAGACCCGGATGTATTGCTTGTAGCGCTTCGGCTCGAGGCCGCGGAGGAAGGGGATGATGCCGAGGAACCGCCCCGACTTGCCCGTCAGCAGGAGGGCGCGATCGGCCGCCTTGAGGCGCGCCCAGGGGCGGTTGGGGTCGATGCTGTGCTTCTTGGCGGTGTCGAGGAGGAGCCGGCGCCGTGCCTCGTAGCGGGGTTTCGTCCACGGGTCGATGGCCCCGTCGGAGAGCGCCAGCGACGGGTCAGGCACGATGAGCGATTCGTCGTACTCCAGGACTGCGCCGAACCCGGTGCAGGCGGCGCAGGCCCCCGCGGGATTGTTGAAGGAAAACATCGCCGGCGTCGGCGCGCGCGCGGGGGTGTCGCACTGGCTGCAACTCGGATGCTCGGTGAAGCGGAGCCGCCCCCCCTCGTGCACCACGACCGCGATTCCTTCGCCCTCCTGGAACGCCGTGGCGATCGCCTCCACCAGGCGGTTCGGCGGGCCCTTGCCTGCTTCCAGCCGGTCCACCACGATGAGCAGGTCGTCGACCGCTGTCAGGTCCGGGTACGCCTCGAGCGACTCGAGATGCACCGGTTCGCCGTCGGCCAGCAACCGGAGGAATCCCAGGGCCTTCAGGTTCTCGACGATGGCGGCGTGGCTGTTCCGGGCCGAGGGGGGGAGGGGAAAGCAGACCTGGTAGCGTCCCGCCCCGAGGACGTCGACCGCGGCGGCCGCCTCCTGGGGAGTGTCCTGATGGACGGGGCCACCACACTGCCGGCAGTAGGTCGTCCCGGCCCGGGCCCAGAGGAGCCGGAGGTAGTCATACACTTCGGTCGCCGTGCCGACCGTGGACCGGCTTGAGGTAGCCGGGTTGTGCTGCCGAATGGCGACGGCGGGGGCAATCCCCTCCAGCCGGTCCACCAGCGGTTTGGGCATCCGGTCGAGAAACTGCTTGGCGTAGGTCGAGAGTGATTCGGCGTACCGTCGCTGCCCTTCGGCATAGAGGGTGTCGAACGCCAGGGAACTCTTGCCGGAGCCGGAGGGGCCGGTCACCACGATCAGGGCCCGCCGGGGGAGGTCAACGGTCACCCCCTTCAGGTTGTGCTGGCGGGCGTTGACGATGCGGATGACGTCGGGCGGCATGCCAAAAGATAGTTGACCGCGCCTCTGCCGACCCGTACGTTTCCGCACTCATGGCCAACCCACTCTCTCCAAAGCTGCTCCTGCGCGGGTTCGAGATCTTCGTCGGCATCTCCCTAGCGGGGTATGTCGCCGTCCTCTTTTATGGGGACAATCTCCCCGCCTTCCTGCACGGCCTGACGCAGCTGCACTGGGGCTGGGTGCTCGTGGGCCTTGCGCTCGCCTCGATGGACTGGATCGGCGGCGGGCTCCGGATCTGGGTGGTGGCACGGGAGCTCCATCCCAATCCGCCGCTCAAGGGGATGCTCCTGGCGGGCGGCATGAGCGCCTGGGCGGCCTACCTGACACCACTGCAGTCCGGCGCGGCGCCGATGATGATCTACACGATGCGTCGGTATGGCGTCAGCGTACCGGTCGGAATGACCACCGCGCTGGTCACCTTCGTCGCCACCATCGTCTTCTTCGGCATCACCGGACCGCTCGCCATCCTCCTGGGTGCGGGCCAGTCGCTCGGATCCAAGGGTGACCTCCTCGGCCTCTCGCTCTACGACCTCTTCCTCGGGACGCTCGGCGTCTTCGCCACGCTGGGAGTCTTGTTGGTGGTGGTGATCGTCTTTCCGCAGGTCGCCAGTCGGGTCATCCACCGCATCGCGGTCTGGGCTGGGCGCCGGAGCAAGCGGATCGAGGCGCGGCTCGAGAAGCTGCTGGTCGGCATCGATGAGGCGCATGCCAGCGTCGCGAAGTTCAATACGCCCCGCGGCTGGCTCTCGCTCTTCTGGGCGACGCTGCTGTCCGGTCCATCCCACGCCAACAAGCTGCTGGCCGGGTACGTGGCGCTCCGGGTCATCGGGATCGAGGCGCACTTCGTCGATGTGCTGCTGGTGCAGACACTCATCACCTTCCTGCTCTACTTCGCCCCGACCCCGGGGGCCAGCGGCATCGCCGAGGTGCTGTCCGCCATCGTCATGACCGCCTATGTGCCCGCGGCCTTGACGCCGCTGTACACCCTCGCCTGGCGGACCATCCTCAGCTACTTCACCATCGCGTTTGGGTTCCTGGTGTTCTCGACCTGGGTGCGCCAGGGGATCAAGGGACTCGAGGAGCTGGATGGGCCTCCCGCGCCGGCGCCCGCCGGCGCGGGCCACTCCGGATGACCCTGCAGGAAGACGCCCTCGGGCGGTCGTACGATGCGGGGCTGATGCGGAGAATGCTCGCCTACCTGCGCCCCCGGCGCGGGCTGGTTGCCATCGCGGTCGTGCTCCTCATCATCAACGCGTTGCTGGCGCTGGTCGGTCCCGTCCTGACCAGGCAAGTGCTCGACGTGGCGGTGCCCCAGCGCGATCTCGGCCTCCTCGGCACGCTCACCGCGGCCTACCTCGCCGCCCTCCTCCTGGAATTCGGTACCGAGTACGCGCAGGGCGTCCTGACCGCCCACATCGGCCAGGGGGTGATGCACGACCTCCGGATGGAGATCTTCGGCCGCCTGCAGCGCCTGAGCGTTCCCTACTTCGATGGCCACCCGGTGGGGCGGTTGATGACCCGGGTGACCTCCGACGTCGAGACGCTGAACGAGCTCTTCTCCTCCGGCGTCGTTGCCATCTTCGGAGACCTCTTCACGCTGATCGCCATCATGACCTTGATGGCCTGGACCGACTCGCGCCTGGCCCTGGTGGCGTTTGCGGTCATCCCGCTGGTCTGGCTGGTCGCGTTGCTGTTCCGCCGCCAGGTCCGCGAGGCGTTTCGGGACATCCGGGTGCGGCTGGCCCGGTTGAACAGTTTCCTCCAGGAGCACCTCTCCGGGATGCGCGTCGTGCAGCTGTTCGGCCGGGAGCGGGCTGCCGCCGACGAGTTCGCGGCGGTCAACCGCTCCCACCTGGATGCGCACCTCCGATCGATCACCGTCTACGCCGTCTTCTTCCCCATCATCGAAGTGCTGGGTTCCGTGGCGGTGGCGCTCCTCCTCTGGTATGGGGGGCTGCGGTTTGCCGACCAGACGCTCACGGTCGGTACCCTCGCGGCCTTCATCCAGCTGACCCGGCGCTTCTTCCAGCCGCTCCAGGACCTGTCCGAGAAGTTCAATATTGTGCAGAGCGCCATGGCCTCGTCGGAGCGGATCTTCGGGCTCCTCGACGCCCCGGTCACGGTGCCGGAACCGGTCACCCCGGTCCTGCTGCCCCGGCCGGTCCGGGGGGAGGTGCGTTTCGAAGGCGTCTGGTTCCGGTATCGCACCGACGGGGCGTGGGTGCTGCGCGACGTCTCGTTTACCGCCTCGCCAGGACAGACGGTGGCGCTGGTCGGGCAGACCGGAGCGGGGAAGACGACCGTCATCAGCCTGCTGCTCCGGTTCTACGATCCGGAGCGAGGCAGGATCACGCTCGATGGCGTCGACATTCGCGACCTCCCCACGGCGGAATTGCGGCGGTGCATCGGGTTTGTGCAGCAGGACCTCTTTCTCTTCTCGGGTGACGTGCTCCACAATCTGCGCCTCGATGCCCCGGTGCCCGAGGAGGCGGCCCGCACCGCCGCCCAGCGGGTGGGCGCCGACCGGTTCATCGCGCGCCTCCCCGCCGGCTATGGCCACGTGCTGGGCGAACGGGGCAGGTCCCTGAGCGTCGGCGAGCGGCAGCTCCTCAGTTTCGCCCGTGCCCTCACCCTCGACCCCCGCATTCTGGTGCTGGACGAGGCGACCAGCTCGGTGGACACCGAGGCGGAGGCCCAGATCCAGCAGGCCATCGGGGAGTTGATGGCGGGCAGAACCAGCCTGGTGGTGGCCCACCGGTTGAGCACCATCCTGCACGCCGACGAGATCCTGGTCTTTCACCACGGGGAAATCCGGGAGCGGGGCGGGCATCGGCAGCTCCTCGAGGCACGGGGGCTGTACGACCGCCTGTACCGCCTGCAACTGGCGGCGCAGGACGCTTCCTTGCCTTCCCGGGCGGCGACGGGGTAGGTTTTCGAAGATGATTCAGCTTGAACTTGGCAGCCATCGCTGGCCGCTCGCCGCGGGAGAATCCGTCGTCGGATCGTCGTCCGCGGCGGCGGTGCGATTGGAGCATTCCGGTGTCCTCGAGCGCCACGCGCTCGTGCGCGCCTCGGGCGCGGGCGCCGCCATCCGCCCTGCGGCGTCCGACGCCGTGGTGCTGGTGAACGGCGTGCGCCTGGGCACCGATCCCGTGCCCCTCTTGCACGGCGACAAGATCCAGGTCGGCGTGGTCGAGTTGGTGGTCGTCGATGAGCGCCAGGCCGGGACCACCCGCATGGCCGACGCGACCGCGTTGCGCGCGGCCACGGAGTCGGCGCGCCCATCGCCACCGACAACGGCCGGGGCGGCGAGCGGCGGTCGCCTCGTGAGCCTCAGTGACGGGCGGGAGTACCAGGTCGGGCTCGGTCCGCTGGTGTTCGGGCGGGACGCGTCGTGCGACATCGTCATCGAGTCCACCGACGTCTCCCGGCGGCACGCGGTCATCGCCCACGGCCCGTCGGGGTATGTGCTCGAGGACACCAGTGCGAACGGCGTGCTGGTCAACGGGGGGCGCGCCGGGGAGCGCCATACGCTGACGCGCGGCGACGTCCTGAAAATCGGTCCCGCGGAATTCCGGTTTTACGCGGAGGCGGCGCAGCTGACCGACTCGCCGCCGGCGGGCGCCGCACACCGGCTGTTCGATACCGTCCACGGCATCCCGGCCATGGTGCCTGCGTTCCCGTCCCGACCGACCGCTCCGCCGCCCCTGGCCACCGTGCTGGTGCGTTCGGGGAGCCTCCGCGGCCAGCGCCTGCCGATCCGCACGCCGGTCGTGAACATCGGGCGCGCGGACTACAACGACTTGGTCTTCAGCGAAGAGAGTGTCAGCGCCTCTCACGCCAAGCTGCAACGACGCGAGGAGCTGTGGGTCCTCACCGACCTCGCCTCCACCAACGGCACGTTCGTGGACGGCGACCAGATTCAGGGTGAAGTCCCGTTGATGCCGGGTTCCACCGTGCGGTTCGGTGATGTCACCGTCATGTTTGATCCCACGGATGTCCGTGGGCCGCAACCGGTTGGCGGAGGCACCCGGGTGGTCGGGGCGATTTCCATCCCGGAAACGCCGCGCATGCCCCCGACCCGGCCGAGCCCGCCGCCGCCGCCGACTGCCCATGCCCGGGTCGTCATGCGCCGTGCGCCCGCCCCGAGGTTCCGGTGGCGTGGGGCGGCCATCGTGCTGGTGATGGCTGTGATCGCGGCCGTGGCCTACTACTACTTCTTCGGTCGCTGACGAGGCTCCGTGCACTTCACATGCGCCGCCCGAACTGACGTCGGTGTTGTCCGCTCCGGCAACGAGGACAACTACCTCATGCTGGCGGAGCGGGGGGTGTTCATCGTGGCCGACGGCATGGGAGGCCACGCCGCCGGCGAGGTCGCCAGTGAAATGGCCGTGCGGATCATCTCCCGCGAAATCGGCTCGCTTCGTGGATTGCCCGATGCGGAGGCTTCGGAACGGATCGCGCGCTCGATGGTCACGGCCAACGAGGCCATCTTCGAACGCACGCTCTCGGAACACGACAAGCGCGGCATGGGGACCACGGCCACCGCGCTGGTGCTCCTGCCCGGTCGCTACTTCATCGGCCAGGTCGGCGACAGCCGGGCCTACCTCCTCCGCGAGGGCGAGTTTCTCCAGATCACCCGCGACCACTCCTATGTGCAGGAACAGGTCGACGCCGGGCTGCTCACCCCCGAACAGGCGCGGGTCCACCCGTACAGCAATGTGATCACCCGCTGTGTCGGCGCCGGGAGCGACGTGGTCCCGGACGTCTATTTCGGGGACCTGCGCGCCAACGACATCCTCCTCCTGGCGTCCGACGGCCTGACCGGGATGCTCGAGGACGAGCAACTGGTGAAGATCCTGACCGATCCGCAGGGACCGCAGGCCTGGGTCGACCGAATGATTACGGAAGCCAATCGCCGCGGTGGCCTCGACAATATCACGACCATTGTGGTGAAGATCGAGTCGCTGGACTGACCGCGACGCCTCAGAGTGAAACGCGGCGGCCCCCGATTTCGTAAGGGCGCCCCATGACCTCCTCCTTCACCATCGCGCTCGGCACGCTGCGGGCGAATCCCCTCCGTACCACCCTCTCCACCCTCGGCATCGTCATCGGGACCGCAGCGCTCGTGGCCGTCCTGACGCTGGGGGACGGAATGGAGCGGTTCGGGCGCCAGCAGCTGGCCACGACCACCGACCTCCAGTCGGTTGTTCTCGAACCCCGCACCGCTGAAATCATCGACAATCAGGCCTACCCGCTGGACGACTACCTGGTCCTCACCCGGCGGGACGCCGAGGCGATCATGGCCTCCATCCCGCAGGCGGCGGCAGGCCTGCTCACGCTGGTCGGGTCGG
This sequence comes from uncultured Gemmatimonadales bacterium, assembly GCA_963705985.1. Classification (GTDB taxonomy): domain Bacteria; phylum Gemmatimonadota; class Gemmatimonadetes; order Gemmatimonadales; family GWC2-71-9; genus SPDF01. The sequence goes on from CAVPLK010000006.1 coordinate 209,153, forward strand.
CCACGGTGGAGGGAGCGGGTGGTCTGAGCGATACCGTCGAGGTTGTGGCCACGCTGCCATCGCAGGCGGCGGTGCTGAAGTGGGGCTTCGCGGCAGGCCGGTACTTCACCTCCGAGGAGGCGAGCCACGCCCTGCCGGTGGTGGTCCTCTCGTTTGAGCTGGGGAGGGTGCTCGGCGGCGGGGAGGCGTCGGGTGCGGTGGGGAGGAGCATTCGTATTCGTGGGCGCGACTATCCCGTGGTCGGAGTACTCGGCTCCATGGGCGCGGAGCGGGTCCCGAGCGTGTTCGTCCCGATCGACGTGGCCGCGTCGGTGCTTGCTCCCACCCCGCGGCCCCGGGCGCCCACGCTCGTCCTGCAGGCGGAACGCATCGAGGACGTTGCGGTGGTCCGTGCGGGCGTCGAGGGCTGGCTGACGGGGCGGTACGGGCCGGACTGGTCTCGAAAGGCCAGGGTGCACACCAACATCCAGCGCGTGAACCAGAGCGAACGCGCCATCCTGGTGTTCAAGCTGTTTCTGGGCGCCATCACCGGCATCGCGCTGCTGGTGGGCGGGATCGGCATCATGAATGTGCTGCTCGCCTCGGTGACCGAGCGGACCCGGGAAATCGGCGTCCGGAAGGCCATCGGCGCGCGGCGCCGCGACCTCCTCGCGCAGTTCCTGCTCGAATCGGTCACGATTGCGGGACTTGGTTCAGTGCTGGGGACGCTGCTGGGATTCGGCGGGGCGTTCGGCGTGACGGCGCTGATGCGCGAGCGGCTCGGTGCGCCGGTCTATGCGGCGTTCAGCTGGGGAACGCTTGGGGTGTCGGCCGCCGCGGCCGTTCTGGTCGGTGTGGTGTTCGGGATCTACCCTGCGCTGCGGGCCGCCCGCCTCTCACCGATCGAGGCGATCCGGCACGAGTAGGGCGGGGTGCCTAGCGGAGCAGCGGCCCGCCGGCTTCGAGTCGCCGCGCGACTTCCTCGGCGGGCAGGACCAGCAACCCCATCAATCCATCGAGTTTGGCAGACGCGCGCCCCTCCGTGAAGACCCGGAGACGGCGCGCGCTTTCGTAGAGCGCGTCGGCCACGCGGGGAAGGCCGAGTTGTCCCGCCCGCCCGGCGTTCGTCAGGCGTTCCACGCCGCCCGTGCGGGTGCGGAGGGGCAGGTCGACCGCGAGCATCGAGGCGCGTTCGGGGAAATCGAGGAGGAGGAGTCCAGGGGCCAGACCGGCCTCCACTGCCAGCGCATCCTCCACCCGTTCGAGCAGGTCGGGGTCGTCGGAAAGCCAGGGCTGCACGTCGCCGGGGACGTCGCTGGCGGGCAGGTCGAGCGCCCGCTTGAAGAGACGGCGCTCCTGGACCCGGGCGCCGAGCCCGGTGGCGTCCGCGGCCAGCAGGGCGGTCATCAGGCCGCCGTCGGTGGCTTCGGCAATGGTTGCCGGAGTCAGGACCCCATCTGCGACCGCCCGCCGCACCGCCCGCTTGAACATGCAGGTGGCGCTCCGCACCGCATGGTGCCAGTACACGTTCCGGTACATCTGGTACTTGGCGAACAGCAAGGACTCGAGCGCGCTGATCCCCTTCTCATGCACCCCGATTTCCCATCGCCCCGGCCCGCTCTCGACCAGGGTCAGGGAGGCGAGCAGGCGGTCGACGTCGACGGCGCCGTAGGGGACCCCGCACATCCGCGCGTCGCGGCTCAGATATTCGATCTTGTCGAGGTCGAGGGAGCCGCTGATGAGCCCGGCGAGGGGACTCGCGCTCGCACCGCGAATCAGTTCACCGATACGAATCGCCAGGCCGGGTCCGCCGATGGAGTCGAGCACGTCGCCCAACGGGCCGCGCGTGAGTTTGGCGACGCCCAGCGACTCGTGATGCAGGAAGCCGGCCTCTTCGAGGCTGTGGGAGAAGGGGTAGTGGCCGATATCGTGGAGCAGCGCGGCGAGTCGTGCCGCAAGTCGGTCTTCTTCGCTCGCGGGCGCGAGTTCCCCGCGCTCGGCGAGTGCCGTCAGCGCCGACTTGGTGAGGTGGTACGCGCCGAGGGCGTGTTCGAACCGGGAATGCGTGGCGCCGGGGTAGACCAGGAAGGCGTGGCCCAGCTGGCGCACGTACCGCAGGCGCTGCACCGCCGGCGTGTCGAGGACGCGCAGCGCCGAGCCGTCCAGCCGGATGTTGTCCCAGAGCGGGTCGCGGACGACCTCGAAGCGGTCAGGCAGGAGCCGGCCCGGCCGCGGCCACGTCGGCGTCCACACCCGCCGCGAAGGTCGCGAAATTAGCGGAGAACATTCGCGCCAGCTTGGCCGCCTGGGCGTCATAGGCCGCCGGGTCGGGCCAGGTGCTCCTGGGGTCCAGGATGCCGGAGGGCACGTCGGGCACCGCCGTGGGCACCTCGAAGCCGAACACCGGATCGGTCCGGAAGGTGGCGCCGTCGAGTGCGCCGGACAGCGCCGCACGGACCATGCTGCGGGTGTGCGCCAGCTTCATCCGGGTACCGGTGCCGTACGCGCCCCCGGTCCACCCGGTGTTGACGAGCCAGACCCTGGCGCCGTGCTTCGCGATCTTCTCGCCGAGCATCTTGGCGTACACCCCCGGATGTCGCGGCAGGAAGGGCGCGCCGAAGCAGGCGGAAAAGGTGGCGCTCGGCTCGGTGACGCCGCGCTCGGTCCCGGCGACTTTGGCGGTGTAGCCCGAGAGGAAGTGGTACATCGCCTGCCGCGGGGTCAGTCGCGCGATCGGGGGCAGCACGCCGAAGGCGTCGGCGGTCAGGAAGATGACCGTCTTCGGGTGCCCACCCTTCCCGCCCGGCTCGTGGTTCGGGATGTAGTCGATCGGGTAGCTCGCGCGGGTGTTCTCGGTGATGGTGTCGGCGTCGAACATCGGGGAGCGATCGTCGAGATCCAGCACCACGTTCTCGAGGACTGTCCCGAACATCTGGGTGGCGGCGTGGATCTCCGGTTCGCCCGACGCGCTCAGCCGGATGACCTTGGCGTAGCATCCGCCCTCGAAGTTGAACACGCCGGTGTCGCTCCAGCCGTGCTCGTCGTCGCCGATGAGCCGCCGGGTGGGGTCGGCCGACAGGGTCGTCTTGCCGGTGCCCGACAGGCCGAAGAACACCGCCGCGTCGTCCGCCGGCCCGATGTTGGCCGAGCAGTGCATCGGGAAGACGTTGCGCTCGGGAAGGAGCCAGTTGAGCACGGTGAAGATGGACTTCTTGAGTTCCCCGGCGTACCGGGTGCCGCCGATGAGCACCGTCCGCTTCGCGAAGTTGAGCGCGATGAAGGTGCCCGTGGCGGTGCCGTGGCGGGCCGGATCGGCCTGGAACTCGGGCGCATGCAGCACCCGGAACTCCGGCAGGAAGGTGGCCAGCTCCGCGGGCGTGGGCCGGATGAACATGTTCCGGACGAAGAGCGTCTGCCAGGCGTTGGGACTCAGGAACCGCACGGGAAGCCGGTAGGTCGGGTCCGCGCCTGCGAAGAGGTCCTGCTGGAAGCGGTCCTGGCTTGCGAGGTGCGCCTCGACATCGCCCTGCAGCAGATCGAACTGCGCGGCGGACATTTTGGCGTTCTTTTCCCACCATACCGCGTCGGCGGTCGTGCCGTCTTCCACCACGAACTTGTCCTTGGGCGAGCGTCCGGTATGCGGGACCGTGACGGCCGTGAACGCCCCGCGATCCGTCAGGTGGCCTTCAGCTCTCCGGATGGCGTACTCGATGAGCCTCGCCGGGCCGAGGTTGGCGAGGATGCGGGTCGCGGTGGTAGCGCTGGAAGTCATGTGGGATGCGGGCGCCGGGGGCGCCCCTCCTTGAGGAATGGAATCACGGGGCCGCCGGCGCCGTCGCGGCGCGTGCCCTGGCGGCCCGCGCCCGCTCCTGGGCGTCGACGGCCGCGATGACGGTCAGGTTGACGATGGCATCGACGTCGGAGCCGCGCTGCAGCACGTGGACCGGGGCCGCCATGCCGACGAGAATGGGGCCGATGGCCTGCGCGCCGGCCAGGTTGCTCAGCAGCTTGTAGCAGATGTTCGCCCCGCTCAACTCCGGAAAGATGAGGACGTTCGCCTTGCCGCCCAACCGGCTGTCGGGGTAGTACCGGGTCAGGATCGACTCGACGAGCGCGGTGTCCGCCTGCATCTCGCCGTCTACGGACAGCTGGGGGTACTCCTTGTGCAGCATCGCCACCGCCTCCCAGACCTTGCGGGAGGCGGGGTGCTTCACCGACCCGAAATTCGAGAAGGACAGCATCGCGATGCGCGGCTCGATGCCAAGCTTGCGCACGAAGGCGCCGGTCGCGAGCGCGATCTGCTTCAGCCGCTCGCTGTCGGGATCGATGTTGACGGTACAGTCGGCCAGGAAGATCGTCTCCCCCTGGAAGACCATCATGTAGATCCCCGCCACCGCCTTCCCGGGCTCCGCGCCGATGACCCGCATGGCCGGCTTGATGGCGTCGGGATAGTGCTGGTTCTCCCCGACCACCAGGGCGTCCGCGTCGCCCGCCGCCACCATGCCGGCGCCGAAGTAGGCCGACAGGCGCATCCGGCGCAGCGCCTCGCCCTCGGTAATGCCTCGCCGCCGCCGCCGGGCCCAGAGCTGCTGGGCGTACGCGGCCCGTTTCGGCGAGGTGTACGGATCGGCGATCTCCATCCCTTCGAGCGACATACCGAGAGCGGCCGCGCTGGCGGCGATCTCGCCGGCGTGGCCCACCAGGATGGGTTGGGCGGACCCCTCGTCGCGGACGATGCGGGCCGCCCGGAGGACGCGCGGGTCCTCGGCGTCGGTCATGGCCACCCGCTGCAACTCCATCGAGGCCCGGTTGCTCAGGCTGCGCATCACCGCGCGGCCCCGGCTCAGCCGGCTCTCGAGCTTGGTACGATACTCGTCGAGATCGAGCGCCTGGGCCGCGACGCCGCTGGAAATCGCGGCCCATGCGACGGCTGGGGCCACCCAGAGCAGCACCCGCGGGTCGAACGGCTTGGGAATGAGATAGTCCCGGCCGAAGTGGATCTGGTCCACGCCGTAGGCCCGCAACACGACCTCGGGAACGTCCTCGCGCGCCAGCGCGGCGAGCGCCCGCGTGGCCGCCATTTTCATCTCCTCGTTGATCGCGCGCGCCCGCACGTCGAGGGCGCCGCGGAAGATGAAGGGGAAGCCGAGGACGTTGTTGACCTGATTGGGATAGTCGGTGCGGCCGGTCGCGATGATGGCGTCGGGGCGCACGGCGCGCACCTCTTCCGGCGTAATTTCGGGATCGGGGTTGGCGAGGGCGAACACCAGGGGATCGCGCGCCATTGTCGCGATCTCGGCGGCGGGGACGGCGCGGGCCGCGCTCAGCCCCACGAAGACATCGGCGCCGACGAGCGCCTCCGCGCGCGTTCGCGGTGCCGGATCGTGGACGAAGCGCTGCTTGTAGCGATCGAGGTCGGTGCGGCCCGAGTGCACAACACCGAGCTTGTCGACCAGCGTGATGTGCTCCCGGCGCACCCCGAGCCGGACGTAGTGCTCGGCCGTGGAGATCGCGGCGGCGCCGGCCCCGAGGAAGACGCACCGCACCTCGTCGATCTGCTTGCCGACCACCTCCAGCCCGTTGAGCAGCGCGGCCCCGCTGATGATCGCCGTGCCGTGCTGGTCGTCGTGGAACACGGGAATGGACATCGAGGCGCGGAGCTGCTCCTCGATGTAGAAGCAGTCGGGACTCTTGATGTCCTCGAGATTGATGCCGCCGACCGTCGGCTCCAGCGCCTGACAGAAGCGGATGACCGCGTCGGGATCGGGCGCGTTGATTTCCAGGTCGAAGACGTCGATGTCGGCAAAGGTCTTGAAGAGCACGCCCTTGCCTTCCATGACCGGCTTGCTCGCGAGAGGGCCGATGTCGCCGAGGCCGAGGACGGCGGTCCCGTTGGACACCACGGCCACCAGGTTGCCGCGGGCGGTATAGCGGTAGGCGTCCTCCGGCCGGTCGGCGATGGCCAGGCAGGGGACCGCCACGCCTGGGGTGTACGCCAGGGAGAGGTCGCGCTGGTTGTCGGTCGGCTTGGTGGGGACGACCTGGATCTTGCCGGGCCGGCCCTCCTCGTGGTAGCGGAGGGCGTCCTTGTTCCGATCGCTCATCGCGCCGGCGTCATGTTCGCGGGCCAGTGCGACAGCACCTGTGCCGTGTTGATGTCCCGGATGCTCAGCGTCTCGGCTTCCGGCTGGCCGTACATGATGTCGCGGCTGTCGCTGGTGTGCTGGAAGAGCCCCAGCGAGTGCCCGAGCTCGTGCCGGGCCGTGATCCGGAAGCACTCGGTGAGATCGGTCGTGCTCGGATCGTAGCGCGGCGTCAGGTACATCCGCACCGGCAGCTGGAGCTGAAACCGGGTGGCGACGGTGTCGATGTCCGTCGCGCCCTCACAACCTGGGAAGAGCGTGTTGAGCCTCCCGACCGTCGCGATCGCCTTCGGGGGCGGGGTCCTCACGCGCACCACCACGTCGGCGCTCGAGGAGTCCGCAACCAGCACCGCATCGTACTCACCATACAGGAACACGGTCTTCCACGTCGCGATGGCCTCCTGGACCCGCGCCGGCATGTCGAGGGAGTCCTCGACCCAGATCTTCACCGGCAGGGTTCCGGCAGGCCAGTGGAAGCTCAGGGTATCGTTCTGGACGAACAGCCGCCATTCGTAGTTGGGCACGCGATTCGGGGCCGTGGCCTCGGAGCAGGACAGCGCGGCAACCAGCAGGAGGGCGATTGGAACAGCGCGACGAGCAGTCATGGGACCCAACCTGCGCCAAGGGCGATTCCGACCCGCGATACCTGCTGCGAGCCGGAGAAGCCGGCCGATTCGAGGGCGGGGGTGGAAAAGAGATGGAAGTCGTAGCGGACGCCGAGCACGCCGCTCCAGCGCTCGGACAGCGGTTGCCGCCAGTCCAGCCCCGCGCCGAAAAGGACGGCGAGTGGGACCCCGTCGCGGAACACTCCGGCATCTTCCGAGGGCATGTATTGCAGGACGCCGAGGCTGAGGCGCCAGGAGAGCCGCGACACCAGCGGTCCGGCGAGTGCCGCCGCCGCCGTCAGGACGCCGAGCGACCCGATGTCGACGGACTGCTCGCCGCTCTCGGTCAGGTCGGCGCTGCTGCTGCCGTAACTGAGATCCAGGCTGGCGCGGAGCTTGGTGGCGACGGGGAGGGAGGCGGACAGGAAGAAGGTCGGCGCCAGGGCCGGCTTGAGTTCGATCTCCTGGAAAATCTGGTCGTTGACGAGGGAGGAGCTGCCCGTCACCCCGACCAGCGCCGTGATCCGGACCTGGGCCGCCGCGGGTGGGGCAGAGACCACTGCCAACCCAGCCGCCAGGGGGAGTGCGTATTTCAGTCGCATCCCTGAAAAATGGCCCCCCTGACGGGGTTGAGTCAACGAACCGGCTTCCGGCCCCCCCGGCCATACGCCCGGAGCCGCCGGAGCATCCGGCGGTCATTGGTGACCATGTCGTCCCCCTTGGGCGTCTCGAGGACCTTGATCACGTGCCGGAACCGCTCGTCCCGCATGATCCGGCGGAACGGTTCGGCCCCGAGCGACCCCTCCGCGATCAGCTCGTGACGATCCCGGTGGGAGGCAAAGGGAGTCTTCGAATCGTTCAGGTGGAAGCAGCGCAGGTGCTCGAGGCCGATGACCCGGTCCCATTCGTCCCAGACGGCGTCGTACTCGTTCGCAATGTCGTAGCCGGCAGAGTACATGTGGCAGGTGTCGGCGCAGAAGCCGATCCGGTGCCGGAGGTCGTCCGGGATGAGCGCCCGCAGCTGGGCCAGCTCCTCGAACCGGCTGCCGAGCGAGGTGCCGGTGCCGGCGGTCGTCTCCAGCAGGACCATCACCTCGCCGGGCGCAGTCCGGAGGGCCTCGGCGCAGGCCCGTGCATTCCGTTGCAGTCCCGCCTCCCGCTCATCAAGGTAGTTGCCTGGGTGCGACACCACCCCGTCGAGCCCGAGGAGGTGGCACCGGGTCAGCTCCGCCACGAAAGACGCGATGGAGCGTTCGCTTAGGGCAGGGTCCGGGGAGGCGAGGTTGATCAGGTACGAATCGTGCGCCACAACTCCTTTCATACCACTCTCTTCGTACGCCCGCCGGAACGCGGTCACGGTCGCCTCCTGGAGGACCGGTTCACGCCACTGGTTGGGCGTTTTGGTAAAGAGCTGGATGGCCGTGGCGCCGATGTCGACGCCCCGGGCGGGCGCCGTCTGCACCCCGCCCTGGGTGGATACGTGGGCGCCAAGGCGTTCGTGCGCGCGGGAGGGTATGTTCTTCGCGATGACTGAACGAGGTGGTTTCATGGATCGACCGATTCTCCGTGACTGAACGCGCTCCGGGTGGCGCCCTCGCCCACCCACGAGTCCTGCTGCTCGGCGAGCCGACGCTCCGGCCCGACGGGCTGGAGCGTGCGCTGGTGCGCGGCGGCTTTCAGGTGCTCGAGTCCGACCACCTTCCCGAGGATCCGCCCACCGGGTCGCTCCCAGATCTCGTCCTGCTGACCGTGCCGGACGCCGCCGCGTCGCTCGGCCCCGAACTCGAGCGCCTCCGCCTCGGTGTCTGGCGCGACGTGCCGATCTTCGCCCTCCTGGCCTCCGAACATCCCGATGGTCCCCAGACCGCCCTCCGCCTCGGCGCCGCCGAAGCGATGGCGATGCCCGTCAACCTGGGCGAGCTCTGCGCGCGCGTCGAGGCGCGGCTCCGTGGCCGGGCCAGCCTGGAATCGCATCATCGCGAACGCCGGGTCAGCGGCCTGATGTTCGACATCTTCGCCGAAGTCTCCACCGCCATCCGTCCCGACGAAATCATTCAGACCCTGGTCCGCCGCGTCGGTTCCGCGCTGGAGCTGGCCCATTGTTCCTTCCTCCTCACCCCGCCTGGCGAGCCGACCGGACGCGTGGTCGCGGTGCACGAGAGTCCGACGCTCCGCGACCTGACGGTCGACCTGGCCCGGTATCCCGAGGTGCGGGAGGCGGTGCGCACGGAGCAGCCGGTCTTCGTGGCGGACGTCCATACCCATCCGCTCTTCGCCGACGCGCGGGCGCACTGGGCGGAACAGCAGGTGCGGGTCCAGATCCGGAGCGTGCTGGCCATCCCCGTCGCCCTGCAGGGCCACATCGCCGGTGTCTTCCTGCTGCGCACCCGCCGGTCCGATCCGCCGCTCACGCCCGAGCAGGTCGCTTTCGCCGAGACGATCACGACCGCCGCCGCCCGGGTGCTCGAGACGGAGGAGCGGCGGTCCACCATGTATCGGCGGCTGGCCGGCGTCTCGACGCACGACCCGCTGACCGGGTGCGGCACCCTCGACGCGCTCGACCGGCGCATTCGCGAGGAGTTCGAGCGCGCCCGTCGCTACGCCCTGAGCTTCAGCCTCATCCTGCTCGACGTGGATCAGTTGCGCTCGCTGAACGAACGGCTGGGGAAGGAGGGCGGCGACCGGGTGCTGGCCGAGCTCGGCCGGCTCCTGCAGAGCCAGCTCCGCGCGCCCGATTTCGTGTCGCGCTATGGCGGCGACGAATTCGCGCTGATCCTCCCGGAGACCGACCTGGAGGGTGCGCGGCGGTCGGTGTGGCGGGTGCGGGAACAGATCCTGGTGTCGCCGTTTGCCGACCTGGCGGCGGAGGACCGTCCGCGGCTCAGCGCGGGGATCGTCACCTTTCCGCATCCCTCGGCCGTCCAGACCGAGGATCTCTTTGCCCTGGTGGAAGCGGCGCTGCTCCGCGGCAAGGCACAGACCGACGAGCGGATCGGCACCGCCGATTCGGTGGCGGCGTAGACGCCCTTACCGCCGGCGCCGCAACCAGTCGGAGGGGTCGAGCGCGATCGAGTTCTCACCCCGAATCTCGAAGTGCAGATGCGGACCCTGCTCCGAGTTGGCGCCGCCCACCGTCCCGATCACCTGTCCCCGCGTCACATCCTGGCCCACCACCACGTTGGCGTTCTCCAGCTGCATGTAGAGCGAGCGGTAGCCGTTGCCGTGCTGGACGACGACGGTGAGTCCGTAGGTGCCGAGCCGCTGGACCAGTTCCACCCGCCCGTTTTCTACCGCCGTGACCGGCGTGCCCACCGGCGCCCCGATCCCGATCCCGTTCCAGCGCACCACGCCGCCGCTCGGCAGGGTGGTGCGGCCGAAGTTGTAGACCACCCGCCCGTTGACCGGCCAGTCGAGCTTGCCGATGTCCTCGGTCGTCAGGCCCCCGGGAATGGGCGTGCCGCCGGAGGCGGCTGCGTCGCGGGCGGCACGCTCCAGGGCCGCGAGCAACTCATTCAACTTGGCTTCGTCTCGCTCAAGCGTGCTCAGCCGCTCCTCGGTGGCCTGGCCGGAGCGCTGCAACTGGGAGAGGCGGCGCGCGCGGGCCGTTGCAAGGTCGGCGTAGCGCTTGAGCTCCCGTGCGCGGTCTTCCCGCGTGCTGCCAAGCGTCGTCCGGATGCCGAGGAGATCGTTGCGTTGCCGGCGGACGCGCGCGTTCAGCGCCTCCACGTCGTGCACCAGCGCCTGGTCCTGCCGGCTCGTGAGGTAGAGGTACTTGTACCGCGCCAGCAGGTCGCCGAACGACTCCGCGGCGAGGAGCGCCTGGAAGGTGTACATCCGGCCGCGTTTGTAGATCTCGATCAGCCGGCGCTCCAGCACCGCCTGCTTCTCTTCGAGGTTGTCCTCGGCCAGCGCGAGCTCGCCGCTGACCCGTCCCAGCTCGTTGTTGAGGCCCGAGAGCTGCGTCTCGATTTCGTTGACGATGCGGTTGGTGGTCTCGCGCTGGCGTTCGATGTTGCGGAGGTCGGCGTTGACGTCGCGGACCTGGCCCTGCAGCCGTTCCTGCTGCGCCTCCAGCCGCTGCCGTTCCTGCCTGATGGAATCGAGCCGCTGGCGGCTGCGCTGGAGCTCGGTCGTGCCGCCCTGTGCGTGAAGCGGACTCGTCGATCCGAGGGCCAAGAGTGCCAGCAGGCCCCATCCGATCCGGGTGGGGGAGGTCGGCCCGCCCCGCGGCCCCGCTGCCCCGCTGCCCCGCCTACACATTCCTCAAGTGCCGCCCGACACTCACGAGGCTCCCGCCCAAGCCGATGGCCACGCCAAACAGGACGCCGATCAGGAGGTGCTTCGGTTCGAAGAAGAGCAGCGTGTGCATGGCCGTGGTGCTGTTGCGGCGGAAGAGCTCAAAGGCGGCGCGACTGAGGATGACGGCCAGCACCCCGCCCAGCAATCCCTTCAACGCACCGTCCAGGAGGAAGGGGCCGCGAATGAACGCGTCGGTGGCGCCGACCAGGCGCATGATGGCAATCTCCTGCGCGCGCTGCAGCACCGTCATCCGGATGGTGACGCCGATGATGACCACGGCCACCCCCGCAAACGCCAGCCCGATGACCAGCCCCACGAATCCGGCCAGGTTCCGGAGCCGGTCCAGGCGCTCAATCCACTCGCGGCCGAAGCGCACGTCGTCGACGAAGGAGAACCCCTCGATGCGCTTGGCGACGCTGGTCGCGTTGACCGCGTCGCGGAACCCTTCCTTCAAGGTGACCTGCAACGAGGCGGGGAGCGGATTCACCTGGAGGTCGCGGTAGGCGTCCTTGAACTCCACGAGTTCCTGCTGGGCTCGCTGCATCGCCTGGTCCTCGTCCACGTACACCACGGCGTCCACTTCCGGGAACGATGCGATGTCCTGCGAGGCGAGGGTGATCGTCTCCGGCGGCGTCCCCCGGAGGAGAAACGCCTCGATCTCGACGCGGTTGCTGATGCCCCGCAGCGCCTCCCGCATGTTGACCGCGACCAGCCCGAAGAGCCCCACGGTAAAGAGCGAGAAGGCGATCGTCGTGATCGACAGCGCCGAGAGCATCGGCGCCCGCCGGAACGAGCGCATGGTCTCGCGGGTCAGGAGGCTCACGAGATCCCCTCCGTGGCGATGCGCTCTTCCGCGCTGTCGTACACCAGGGAGCCTTCCCGCAATTCAAGGACCCGGTACTGTGTCTGCCGCACCAGCGCGAGGTCGTGGGTGGCCATCACGACGCAGGTCCCGCCGGTGTTGATGTCGCGAAGCAGCTGAAAGACGCCGCGGGAGGACCGTTCGTCGAGATTGCCGGTGGGTTCGTCGGCCAGGAGGATCGGCGGATCGTTGACGAGGGCCCGCGCGATGGCGATGCGCTGCTGCTCGCCCCCGGACAGTTCGGTGGGGTAGGCACGCCCACGCGACGCCAGCCCCACCTGGGTCAGCACCCGGTGCACCCGCGTGGGGATCGTGTCAGGCCGCGCGCCGGTCACCTCCAGCGCAAACGCGACATTCTCCTCGGCCGTCCGGTCCTGCAGCAGGCGGAAGTCCTGGAAGACGATGCCCAGGCGGCGGCGGAGCTTGGGCACCTCGCGCGCCGAGAGCTCGCCGATGGAAAATCCCGACACACGGAGTTCCCCGTGGGTCAGGCGCTGGTCGGCGGAAATGAGCTTGAGGATGGTGGACTTGCCGGCGCCGGAGTGGCCGGTGAGAAAGACGAACTCCCCCTTCGCGATGCGGAAGGAGAGGTCCTTCACGGCCATGCCGCCACGCGGATAGGCCATCGATACCTGCGTAAATCGAATCACGGCTGGAAGATAACTACCTCCCCAAGGCCTGCTCCAGATCGCCGATGATATCCGCGGCGTCCTCGATGCCGCAGCTCAGCCGGAGGAAGCCATCGGGGATGCCGATCCGGGCCCGGTCCTCGGGACCAAGCCCCTTGTGCGACGTCAGCCGGGGCTCCGAGATCAGGCTTTCGACCCCGGCCAGGCTCGGCGCGTGCGCGATCAGCTTCAACTTCTTGAGGAATCGCTCGGCGGCACGCTCGCCGCCGGTCAGCTGCAGCCCCACCATGCCGCCGAATCCCTGCAGTGTCTCCCGGGCATAGGTGTGGTCGGGGTGCCCCCGGAGCCCGGGATAGTGCACCGCCGCAAACTCCGGCTGCGCCGCCGCCCACTCCGCCACCGCCATCCCGTTCAGGTTGTGCCGCTCCATGCGGACCGCCAGCGTCCGGAGCCCCCGCTCCACCAGCCAGGCGGCGTGCGGGTCGATCGATTGACCCCAGATCCGCATCAGTCGGGTGACTTCCTCGATGAACGAGGCCGAGCCCGCCACCGCGCCGGCGATGACATCGCTGTGCCCGTTCAGGTACTTCGTGGCGCTGCTGATGACGACGTCCGCCCCGTGCTCGATGGGCCGCAGGTTGATCGGGCTCGCAAAGGTCCCGTCCACCAGGAGCGCCAACCCGAACTCCTTCGACACCTGGGCGATCGGCGCGAGGTCGATGATGCGCAGCGTCGGATTGGTCGGCGTCTCGACGAAGATGGCGCGCGTCGACTTCCGAACCGATTTCCGCCACAGCCGGTGCTGGGTCGGGTCGACGTACGACACCTCGATGCCGAAACGGCCCAGCTCGTCGTCGAAGAGCCGCCGGGTGCCACCGTAAATCCACTCGCTCGCCAGCAGGTGGTCGCCGGGCCGCAGGACGGCCAGGTGAGCCAGCGCGGTCGCGCCCATCCCGCTGGACAGGAACACCGCCGCTTCGGCTCCCTCGAGCAGCGCGTATTTCCGCGCCAGGTCGACCTGGTTCGGGTTATTCCCGTACCGGCTGTACAGCACCTCTTCGCTGGAGCCGACCGGATTGACGAACGTGGAGCTCTGGAACACCGGGCTGACCACCGGCGACCAGTCGGCTCGGCGGTGCGGAATCCCGTGAATCGACAGCGTCGAGGGGCCGGGGGGGCGGGGTGTCATCGGGGGAGGGGGTGAAAGGTGCCTGCCTCGGCGCGGAGCAACCGCAGCAGCGACAGGGTGAGCAGGGCGTCCGCTGCCCGCTCCAGGGTCCAGCCAAGCGTGTCGGCGATGCTCCCCGCGTCTCCTGGGCCGAGCCGGAAGACGCAGTGGAAGACCCGCTGCAGCTCCGGCGTCACCCGGCCGAGCAGGAGCGGGGGCTCGTTGGGCGTGGTGACCACCGCGATGGCCAGCGCGTGATGGTTCAGCACGTGGTCGATGGCCTCGGTGTGGTCTTCCCGCGTGCCGAGCAGCATGACGTAGCGATCGGTGCCGGGGTCGGTGTCGAGGAGGAGCTTGGCGACGATTTCGTCGGCGCAGCTGAAGTCGAGCAGGCCGACCTCGGTGAAGTCGAGCATCGTCGTGGGGGCGTCGGAGCTGGCGATGGCCCGCTGGATCCATCCGCGCACGGCCGCACCGGTCGGGCGGGTGACGAGGTCGCGATAGGGGGTGGAGACCGTCTCCTTGAGGACGCGGCCGAGGGGGATCGTCTGGATCATCGGGCGCCTCCTTCCTGGGCCGGGATGACCACCTGCAGCTGGGACCCGGGGAAGAACGGGAGGTTCTCCGCGAGGGGGACGTCGTCGTCCCACTTGGGCACGATCGACAGTCGTGCCGTACCGCTCCGAATCGAGATTTTCCCGTCCCACCGACTGAGGTATCGCTTGATGCCGGCCAGGCCCTGGCCGCGACCCGGGTCCCGGAAGCGGCTGACCCCCTGGATCAGCGCCGCCTCGAGCGCGGCCGCGTCGCCCCACCGGTCGCCGAACCGCTTGGCCTGGGTGGCGTCCAGCGAGTGGCGGAAGCCGAGTCCTGCGTCGCTGACCGCAATCACGATCACCCGCCGCCCGAGCCGCTTCCGGAAGTTATACAGGTGGACGGCAACCCACCCGGACGTGCCGGCATGCTCCACAATATTCTGACAAGCTTCCGAAAGCGCCATCGCGAATCCCATCGTGGCCTTCGCCTCGAGCCCGAGCTCATGGCTGAGCATCCGGGCGGCTCGCTCCTGGATCCGGCCCACGACCTGGTGGACGTCCTCGGAGGCGCCGACCGGCGTGATGTCCAGCAGGTGATCGGAGTCCTCGCTGGCCGGGACGCGGGGCACCTTGCCGTGGATTTCGAACAGGTCGGCGGCGTGCCGGAAGAACCCGGTCTTGGCCCAATATCGCCGCACCTCGTCGCTGGCGGGGACCGTGAAGAGGGGCTTTTCCCGGTGGGCCTCCCGCAGCGCCTGCCCGGCGGTCAGCATGCCGATCAGTCCATAGGGCGAGGCCCAGGTGGCGCCCCGCGCGTCGAACAGCATCCGTTCCTCGGGAGGCCAGGCGCCGAACCCCTGGGCGAAATGATCGAACGACTTGTCGTCGAAATAGGCGGGGACTTCCGCGATGCGCGTCACGGCGCCACCAACTCCCCCCGGAGGTGGCGGACCAGGCCTCCGGCGCCGCGGTAGGCGGCGTTGCGTGCGGCAAGGGCGTTGGCCTCCCGGATCGCATCGGGCACCGGCACCCCGGCGAGCAGCCGGGCGCAGCAGGCCGCCCCGAACACATCGCCGCAGCCGGTCGGGTCGAGTGCATCGACCGCGGCAGCCTTTACCAGCGCGGTCTGCACCGACTGCCCCTCAGCCGTGCCCTGATCCCGGCCCCATCCCGAGAAGCCGGGGGCGGCCACGTAGGCGGTGCCCCGGGCGCCGAGCGTCACCAGCAGCAGCGACACCCCGGCCCCAATCGCCGCGGCGGAGAGTCCCATCGGGTCGGGGGAAAGCTGGTGCATCTCGTCCTCGTTGACCTGGATCGCGTCGAAACACCCGAACCAGGAGGGCGCATCCGGCAGCGGCTGGAGCATGCGCATGCCATCGCGCTGCATCCCGAGAAACAGACTGTGGAGGTCCGCATAGATGGGGCCCCGAAAGCCGTGGCGCAATGCCTGGGCAGTGCCGAGGCACATCTCGAACCCGGAAATGAAGTTGATGTACAGGGCGTCCAGGTCGGCGACGAGGGGGCCGAGCTCCGGCCAGGTCCAGCCCGGCACGCCACCCTGCATCCGTTCGCAGCGCCGCTCGGCGGACTGGTAGCGCAGCACGACCCGGTTGTTGGGGGCCGGGACTTCGATGCATCGGGCGTTGGGAGCCAGCCGCGAAAGACCGCGCAGGAATTCGCCCGCCTGTGGGGCGAGGTCCCGCCCGACACGGATCAGGGGGACGATTTCCCAGCCGTCGTCGAGGGCGGCGTCCATGCCGGAGAGCGCGTAGGCGATCCCGCCCCATTCCTCGGTCGGCGGACCGACCGGGTCCCGTCCGTGAATGATGTCCCACACCATCGTCCCGATGACGCCGACGCGACGCATCGTTACCCGGCCCGGCTGTCGAGGAACGACCGCGCCGCGCCGTAGACGCCGGCCGAACCGGTCAACGCCCCGGGCACGATCCGGCAGACTTCGACCGCCGGCCGGAAGGCTCGGCGAGTCACCTCGCGGCGCAGCGGTGCGAAGAGGCTTTCCCCCGCGAGCGTGACCCCCCCGCAGACCACCACGACTTCGGGGTTGAACACGTTGACCAGGTTCGCGATGGCGGCTCCGAGGATCCGCGCCGTGTCCTGGACGACCTCCCGCGCCAGCGCGTCGCCGGCCGTGGCGGCCTGGTAGACCACCTGCGCGGTGATGGAGAGCGGGTCGGCCTCCAGCAGTGTGCGGAGCGAGCTTTCCGCTCCCCGCTCAACGGCCTCGATGGCCCGCCGCGCAATGGCCGGCCCCGAGGCGTACGCCTCGAGGCAGCCGTAGTTGCCGCAGGCGCAGCGCCGGCCGTTCATCTCGATGGTGGTGTGGCCAATTTCCCCGGCACAATCGGAGGCGCCGTGATAGAGCTGACCGTCGAGAATGATCCCGCCACCGATACCCGTCCCGATCGTAATGCCGATCGCCTGGCGGGTTCCCCGAGCCGCGCCGCGCCAGTGCTCGCCGAGGACCGCGCAGTTCGCATCGTTGTCCAGTGACGCGCTCAGGGAGAGGCCGGCTGACACCCGGTCGCGGAGCGGGAAATCCACCCATCCGAGATTCGGGGTGAGGAGGACGATGCCGCGTTTGGTGTCCAGCGGGCCCGGAGACCCGATACCGACGCCGGACACCGTTCCGCCGGGCACTGCGGAAGCCAGCGCCTCCTGCGAGCGTCTTCCCAGCGCGAGCAGACGGGCCACCACGCCGTCGGCCCCCTCCTCCGGGCGGGTCGGCTCGGTGAACAACCCTTCGAGGCGCGCGCCGTCGCTGGACACGCAGCCCGCGACCAGGTTGGTCCCGCCGACGTCGATGCCAAGGATGAATTCCACGTCAGTGCGCGGTGGCCACGGGGAGCGACGTCACGGCGGCCAGCACCTGATCCACGCCGATGCCTCGCATGCAGGCGTGATGCCCGAAGGGGCAGGTGGCAGGACCGTGCGGGGAGCAGGGGCGGCACCAGAGCCCGGTCTGCTGTATCACCCGGCTCGAGCTTCCGATCGGGCCGAACCCCTGCGAGGGGGTGGTCGGGCCGAACACCGCCACGACCGGTGTGCCGACGCCGGTGGCCAGATGCAACGGTGCGGAATCGTTGGTGATGAGCAGCGCGGCGCGCGCGATCACGGCGGCCGACTCGCGGAGCGACAACGTTCCGGCGGCGGAATGCGCGCGCCCCCCGGCGGCGGCGGCGACTTCGTCGGCGAGGGCGCGATCCGCGGCGCTCCCCAGGACCACGACCGGCTGTGTGAGGCGTGAGGCGAGTTCGGCGTATCCTGACCACCGCTTGGTGCCCCAGATGGAACCCGGCGCCATCGCCACGAAGGGGGTGGCAACGCCCCGCTGGGTGAGCCAGGCCTCGGCGGCCGCGCGGTCGGCGTCGGTGAGCGTCAGGGCCACCGCCGGTGGCGCTTCCCCCCGGCGCGCGCCGCCGGCCAGCGCCAGGATCCTGCTGCTCTCGTGCCCTCCGCGTGGGCGGGGGACCCGCTCCGTGTACAGCAGCGCGGCGGGGCTGTCGTCAAACCCGATCCGCTCCGGAATGTGGGCGCTGAAGGCCAGGGCCGCGGAACGCCAGGAGCGGTGCGGCAGGAACGCACCCGCATACCGAGTGTCGGCGAGCGCCCCGGCGACGCGGCGGAAGCCGGCAATCCCGCGATCGGCACCGCGCTTGTCGTATCGAATGACCCATCGCACCGCCGGGTGCGTCTCGAGGAGTTCGGCGGCGGCGGGAGTGGTGACAACGTCCACCGGCCCGAATCGCGCAGCGAGGCGCGACAGGAGCGGGGTCGTGAGCACGACGTCGCCGAGAAACGCCGTCTGGATGACGAGCACGGGGCCGGGGCGCATGGGCATCCGGGGGTGAGAGGGCTAGTCGACCTTCAGCACGGCCAGGAACGCTTCCTGGGGGATTTCCACCGCGCCGATCTGCTTCATCCGCTTCTTTCCTTCCTTCTGCTTCTCCAGCAGCTTGCGCTTCCGGGTGATGTCGCCACCGTAGCACTTGGCGAGCACGTCCTTCCGGAATGCGCTGATCGATTCGCGGGCGATGACCTTCTGCCCGATCGCCGCCTGGATGGCCACCGCGTAGAGCTGCCGCGGAATGAGTTCCTTGAGCTTTTCCGCCATCTTCCGGCCGAATTCGTACGCCTTGTCCCGATGGATGATGACGCTGAACGCATCGATCTGGTCGCCGTTGAGCAGCAGGTCGAGCTTGACCAGTTCGGAGGCGCGGAAATCCGCCATCTCGTAGTCCAGCGACGCGTAGCCGCGGCTGATCGACTTCAACCGGTCGTAGAAATCGAGGACGATCTCCCCCAGCGGAAATTCGAAGTCGAACTCGACGCGGGAAGTGTCGAGGTAGTGCATCCCGTTATAGATGCCACGCCGGTCCTGGCCGAGCTTCATGATGGCGCCGATGTAGTCGGCCGGCGCCATGATACGCGCCTTCACGTACGGCTCGTCGATCCGGGCGATGGAGGCCGGATCGGGAAGGTTCGTGGGGTTCGACAGCACCGTCATCTCGCCGTCGGTGGTGTAGACGTGGTACTCGACCGTCGGCACCGTCGTGATCAAGTCGAGGTTGAACTCCCGCTGCAGGCGCTCCTGCACGATTTCGAGGTGCAGCAGCCCCAGGAAGCCGCACCGGAACCCGAATCCGAGCGCGGTGGACACCTCGGGCTCGTAGTTCAACGAGGCGTCGTTCATCCGCAGCTTTTCGAGCGCGTCGCGCAGGTTCTCGTACTGGTCCGAGTCGGTCGGATAGACGCCGGCGAAGACCATCGACTTGACGATGCGGTACCCCGGGAGGAGGTCCGTCGTCCGCGCCTCGGCGTCGAGAATGGTGTCGCCGACCCGCGCGTCCCGCACGTCGCGCAGGCTCGCCACGATGTAGCCCACCTCGCCGGCCTCGAGGGCCGGGGCCTCGCGCTGCCCGAGCTGCAGGTAGCCGACCTCCTCCACCCGGTACTCGTCCTCGGGGTGCGACCCGAACGCGATGGTCATCCCCTTCCGCACCGACCCGTCCACCACCCGGATGCTGGGCACGGCGCCCCGGTAACGGTCATAGTACGAGTCGAAGATGAGCGCGCGAAGCGGCGCGTCGTCCCGGCCGCGTGGCGGGGGGACCTTGGCCACGATCTCTTCGAGCAGCTCGGGAACCCCGGTGCCTTCCTTGGCCGACACGTTGAGGATCTCTTCTCGCTTGGCGCCGATCAGGTCGATGATCTCCTGGGCCCGCTTCTCCGGTTCGGCCCCGGGGAGGTCGATCTTGTTGAGCACCGGGATGATCTCGAGCCCGGCGTCCAGCGCCAGGAAGAGATTGCTCAGGGTCTGGGCCTGGATCCCCTGCGAGGCATCGACCACCAGGATGGCGCCTTCGCAGGCGGCCAGCGACCGCGACACTTCGTAGGTGAAGTCCACGTGCCCGGGGGTGTCGATCAGGTTCAGCTCGTACTCGACGCCGTCCCGGCCGGTGTACGACATCCGGACAGCGTTCAGCTTGATGGTGATGCCCCGCTCCCGCTCGAGGTCCATGGTGTCGAGCAGCTGGCTCCGCATCAGGCGCTTCTGGACGGCCCCCGTCGTCTCGATGAGGCGATCGGCCAGCGTGGACTTGCCGTGGTCGATGTGCGCCACGATGCAGAAATTCCGGATGCGGGATTGGGACATGGGCGCAAATATAACGGACCCACGGTCACGCCGAGCCGGCCAGTTCTTCCAGCCGGGACATGGCCCGGCGGAGGTGCGGGATGACGATGCTTCCGCCCACGATCAGCGCCACGCTGAAGATCTCGAGGAACTCCTCCTGGGTGACCCCCTCCTCCCGGCACCGCACGATGTGGTAGGTGATGCAGTCGTCGCAGCGCAGCACCATGCTGGAGACCAGGCCGAGCATCTCCTTGGTCTTGACGCCCAGGGCGCCAGCTTCGTAGGCTCGCCCGTCGAGGGCGAAGAAGCGGTTGATGGTCAGGTTGCCGGCCTGAAGCAGCGTGGCGTTCATCTGCTCGCGGAAGGCGCGGAATTCGGCGAGGGAGCCGGGGGCGGCATCGGACATGGGGCATCCAGGGGTGGCAGTTTGGCAGCGGGGCCGAGAACAGTTCAGGGGGCCCCCGGGGCCCCCTGAATGGTAACGACCATCGCGAAAAACGACTGGCTCTAGCGGGCGTTCCGCACCTGCTCCAGCGCCCCCGGGTTCCAGGCCGGCTTGGTGGCCCCGTTCCCGACTG
This sequence comes from uncultured Gemmatimonadales bacterium, assembly GCA_963705985.1. Taxonomy (GTDB): domain Bacteria; phylum Gemmatimonadota; class Gemmatimonadetes; order Gemmatimonadales; family GWC2-71-9; genus SPDF01. The sequence continues at coordinate 229,605 of CAVPLK010000006.1, forward strand.
CCTGGCCCATCCAGAAGACGAGCTGCACCAGCCGCGCCTCCTTCTCCGCGTTGATCTGGTCGGGCGAGTCGGTCACCTCGTGATAATCGGGGTGGTGGCCGCTGGTGAAATAGAGGATCGGGACGCCGGCCCGGGCAAAGTTGTAGTGGTCGGACCGGAACAGCCGGCGCTCCTGGGGTGCCAGGTCGTTCACCGGGGTCATGCCGAGCTGCGGATTGGCAGCGGCGACTGAATCGAGCGTCGGGCCCAGGTTGGAGTACGTCATGCCGATCGTCTCGACCGTGTCCGGCCAGTTTCGGCCGATCATGTCCATGTTGAGGTTGGCCACCATCTGGGCGATCGGCACCGGGGGATGCGCCGTGAAATAGGCGCTGCCCCACAGCCCCTTCTCCTCGCCGCTGACCGTCACGAAGATGAGCGACCGCCTGGTCGCCGCCTTCTTGCGCGAAAACGCCTCGGCCAGCTCCAGGATGCCGACCGTTCCGGATCCATCGTCATCCGCACCGTTGTTGATGCTGTCCGCCTGCCCCGGCGTAATGCCGATATGGTCCATATGGGCGGACAGCACCACGTATTCGTTCTTGAGCGAGGCGTCGGTGCCCTCGAGAATGCCGACCACGTTCGGGGCCATGGCGGTGCCGAGCGTGCTGTCGGAGATCCGGACGGTCGCCGACCAGTCGGGCAGCGACAGCACCGTCATGTTGGGCGCCCCGTTGAGCTGGTCGAAGGTGCCCTGGGCCTGCGGAAACTGGGCCGCGACCGCGGCCTGCGAGAATTCGAGGACCAGCGGCACACCGCCCGGGGACTTGGCTGCCTCGGCCCGGGTGACCTTGACCCGACTGGCCCGGGCGGCCTCCTTGGCGATGACCAGGGTGTCGCGGTTGCTGACTGCGAACACTCCGGCCGCGCCTGCGCTCATGGCCTTGATGACCATCGCGTTGGCAAACTGCGGCACCTGCGCCCAATCGACGACCCAGACGATGAACTTGCCCTTGACCAGGCTATCGGCCGGGAACTTGTCCGGATCCGGCGGGCCGCCGATGAGGAGAATTCCTGCCGTGACCGGCGTGCCGTTCGACTCGCCGGTGTGTTGAATGACCGACGTCGTGAATGGCAGGGCAATGACGTTCTGCAAGTCTGTGCTGCTGAATTCCACGAAGGAGCGTTCGGCCTGCAACTGGTGAAGCTCCAGGGGGTAGCGCTGCAGGTAGCTGCCGCTGTCGCCCCCCGGCCGAAGCCCGAACGACTTGAACTGGGATGCGACGTAGGAGGCGGCCGTTTCGAGCCCCGGGCTCGGCGTGTCCCGCCCCATCATCGAGTCGGCGGCAATGAGGTTGATCCGCGTGCGGACATCCTTTTCCGTGATCGACGCCGCCGCCTTCCTGACGTCCTTCGTCTGGGCGGCGAGCGGAGCGCTCGCCGTCATCAGGCACAGTCCGGCGACTACCGCGATGGCGCGCGTGTTCATGACGTCGGCTTTGCCGGCTGGACGATCTGCTTGTAGCTCTCCGGGTTCCATTGTGGCCGCTGGGGGTTGTTTGCCACCGCCTGGCCGAGATAGAAGAGCAGCTGGAGGATCCGGGACTCCTTGTCGGAGTCAATCTTGTCCGGGGAATCCGAGACCTGGTGATAGTCCTCGTGCACACCGTTGAAGAAGAAGAGGATCGGCACGCCGTTCTTGGCGAAGTTATAGTGGTCGGAACGGCCGTAGAAATTTTCTTCTGGCCACTTGTCGTCGATGGCGGTCATGCCGAGCTCGGGATGCTGCGCGTTGACCGTCTCGAGGGTCTGCCCCAGGTCGGAGTGCTCCCGCCCGATCGCCACGATGGTGTCGGGCCAGTTCCGCCCGATCATGTCGATGTTGATGTCGGCCACCATGTCCTTGATCGGCACAGTCGGGTTCTTGGTGAAGTAGGCGCTGCCCCACAGCCCCTTCTCCTCGCCGCTGACCGTGATGAACACGATGGACCGCTTGGTGCGCGCGCCCGGCTGGCTGAACGCCTCGGCCAACTCGACCACGCCCACCGTGCCGGAAGCGTCATCGTCGGCGCCGTTATTGATGCTGTCGGCCTTGCCGGACGAAATCCCCACGTGGTCCATATGGCCGGAGTAGACCAGGTACTCGTGCTTGAGCGTCGGGTCGGTCCCTTCGAGGATGCCGATGGTGTTCGGCGCGGTGGTCTTGTTGAGCACCGTCTCCTTCAGGTCGATCATGACCTTCAGGCTGGCGTCGCCGATGGCCACCATGCCGGTGTCCGCCCGGATCGCCGCCACGTCCACGCCGCCCGCCGTGAGGACAGCGCTCAGCGACGCATCGTTGACCTCCACGATCGGGGCACGGCCGGCCCCGCCGCCGACCCGCAGGCCCTTGCGGTAGGGGGGCTTCATCCGGTTGGCCCAATTGGCCGAGTCACGATTGGAGAGGATCACGATGCCGACCGGGTCCAGAGCGAACACGGCCCCGAGCAACTGCCCCCACCCGCCGGCTGCCGGACCCTTGGAATAGTCCAGCACCATCACCACCACCTTACCCGACGCGTCCAGCGCCTTGAGCGCCTCGGCGTTAGGGGTGCCACCGAGCACCAGCACCGCCCCGCCGACTTCCTTGTCCGGCGCCGAGCCGAAGAGGAAGCGGGCGTCGGACGTGAACTCGGCGTGCACATGCTTGCCGCCCGCCATGAACCCGATGTGGGACTCGGCCGGGTTGAACTGGGTCTGGATGATCTCGTAGCGCTGGAACCAGGTGCCGTTCTCGCCGCCGGGCTTGAGGCCGAAGGACTTGAACTGGTCGGCGATGTACTGGGCCGTCATCTCCAGTCCCGGGCTCGGCGTGTCGCGGCCCATCATCGAATCGTCGGCGATGATGTTGACTCGCTTGGCCACATCCGCCGAGGTGATCGTGGCGGCCGCCTTCTTCACCGCCGCGCTGGGCGACGGAACGACGGAGGCGGGGGCTTGGGCGGCGAGAGGGGTGGCGGCGAAGAGTGCGAGCGTGAGCAAGTGTCGCATGCGTGGTCTCGATGGATAAGTGAGTCAATCAATCGGGAATAAGGGTCGGCCCGGCAGGCAAACTACGCGTGCCGGGCCCGGTGTCGCTACGGCCTGAGTGGGGCAGGAGTTTCAGGGCTTGCGACGCTTGAGCTTCGGTTCCCCGGTGGCCTTCGGGGGCGATCGAGGGGTGCTGGGGCTGGTACGGGGCGTCGATGGCCGGGCTTTCCCAGCGCTGCCGCCGGTGGAACGGCTTGGCGATGCCTGTTTCGGCTTGGAGGGCGAGGCCGATGGGGGTGGCTGTTTGGGAGTCGCCTTGGGAGCCGGCTCCTGCGCCTTCTTGGGTGCTGCCTTGGCGGGTTCCTGTCGCTGCTGCTTGGGCTGCTCTGCGCGCGGCGGTTCGACCGCCGGCTTCGGTGCCGGCGTCTGGGCGACGGTGAGTGAAAGGACCAAGAGCGGAACCAGCACGAAACCTCCTGGAGGACAACTTCGTCGAGACCTGCAGAACCAAGCAGGGTGCGTGCCACCCCTCGACCGGCTCATAATATCATTCCACACAAGCAGTTGCACACTCCCGCCGGCTACTCCAACTGCCCCCCGATGTCCCCTTCGGGGTACAGTCCGGGGCCGCGTTGACTTCCCGCGTCATTCCCCGGTACGTTGCCGCCCGCATGGCCACTACCCACGGCGCCGCCCGGCTCGATCTGCTCGACCCCTTCGAGGTCTCCCGCCTCGGCGGCTTGGAGGTCGTCACGGAGGGGCTCGTGGAGGGGTTCCTGGCCGGGCTTCATCGTTCACCCCGCCGCGGCTTTTCCGTCGAATTCGCCGAGCACCGGATGTATCAGCCCGGTGACGAGCTGCGGTACGTGGACTGGAAGCTGCTGGGACGAAAGGACCGGCTGTACGTCAAGCAGTTCGAGGAGGAAACCAACCTCCGGGCCATGATCGTGCTGGATGCCAGCCGTTCCATGGACTGGTCCGGTGCGCCGGAGGCCCGACTCTCCAAGTTCGAGTATGCCCGCCGGCTCTGCGCCGCACTCTCCCTCGTCCTGCTCCGCCAGCGCGATGCGACCGGCATGGTAGCATTCGACGACACCGTCCGCCTGACGCTTCCCCCCCGGGTCAGCCGGGCCCACTGGATGCGCCTCGCAGCCGCGCTCGCCACCCTCACGCCGGGACGCATGACCGCGGCCGCCCCCGCCCTGACCGGCGTGGTCGAGCGGCTCCGGCGCCGCGGGCTCGTGGTGTTCGTCTCCGATCTCCTGCTCGATCATGCCTCCGCCCTGCACGCGCTCAAGTTCCTGCGGCATCGCGGGCACTCGGTGTTGGTGCTCCACGTACTCGACCCGGCGGAGCTTGAGCTCGACGGACCGGCCGAGGTGCGCTACGAGGACCCTGAGACAGCGGAGGCCGTCGTCCTCCGGCCCAGGGACTGGGCCGAGGCCTACCGCGAGACGGTCGGGCAGGCGATCGCCGAGTGGCGTCTTGGCCTGCGCCGCGAGGGGATCCGCTACCACGCCATTCGGACGGACCTGCCCTTCGGCAGGGCGCTGCGCGAGGCACTGGTCCGGCCCGGCGGCGTTACATGACGGGATTCCTCAACCCCGTCTGGCTCTGGGCCCTTCCGCTGGCGGCGCTCCCACTGCTCCTGCATCTGGTCGCGCGCCGCCAGCCGCCGACCGTCCCGTTCCCCGCGGTCCGGTATCTCCAGCAGGTCACACGCGACCATCGCCGCCGACTGAAGCTCCAGCATTGGCTCCTCCTGCTCGTCCGGACCCTCCTGGTGCTGGCGCTGTTGCTGGCGGCCGCCGGCCCGACCGTGGCCCGCGACGGACTCGCCGGCCACGCGCCCGCGGCGCTCGTCCTGATCCTCGACAATTCTCCGAGCAGCGGCGCCGTCACCGATGGGACGCCGATGCTCGACCGCCTCCGGGAGGCTGCCGCAGCGGTGCTCGACAAGGCCACCTCGGAAGACGCCCTTTGGCTCCTGACGGCCGACGGGCTCGCCCGGCGCGCGCCAGCGTCCGTGCTCCGGGCCGCGGTGGGCTCCGCGACGACTTCCGAAATACGCCTCGACCTTGGCGTCGCCCTCGCGCAGGCGCGGGACATCCTCGCGAACGAGGACCGCAGCGCCGAGATCGTGGTGCTGTCCGACCTGCAGCAGAGCGCTCTCTCGGGGGCAGCGGTGGAGTTGCCCATCGTCGTCGGCGTTCCTGCCGCCGTAGCGCCGCCGAACCTCGGCGTCGCCGTACTCGACCCAGGCCCGCAACCGTGGTCGCCAGGCGACAATCGCGTCCGGCTGCGGCTCCTCGGGGACTCCGGCCGGACCGCGCCGATGGCCGTGCAATTCGGAAGCCGGCCAGGCCGTCCGCAGCTCGCCACCGTCGGCCCGACTCTCGAGGCGACGGTCGCCGCAAGTCTCCCCGGATGGTGGCCGCTCACCGCCGAACTCGACCACGATGAGTTCCGGGCCGATGACCACCGCCTCACCCTGGTGCGCGTCCTCCCGGTGGCGAAAGCTCAATGGGACCCGGCTGATACCTACCTGGCGGCGGCCGCTGCGACGCTGCGCGAAGGGGGACGGTTGGAGGTGGGGACCGAGGTGACCCTTGGGTGGTTGGGCCCCGGGGCCTCGGTCGTCGAACCACCGACCGACCTCGCCGCGCTCGGGTCGCTGAACCGCGCGCTGGAGCGGCGTGGGGTGCCGTGGCGGTTCGGCGGCCCGGTGGTTCGGGAGCAGGAGAGCGACAGCGGAGCGCTTCTCCCTCGCACCCGGGTCAGTCGTCGGCTCCGGCTGACTTACGTCGGTGGTGCGGCTCGCGGGGTCGAGGTGACGGTCGGAGGAGAACCGTGGATCGTCCGGGCTGGGAATGTGGTCCTGGTTGGCAGCCGCCTTGAGCCGGCATGGACCGGACTGCCGACCTCGGCGGCGTTTGTGCCGCTGGTCGACGCGCTGGCCAACCGTCTGGTGCGGGGCGAGCAGGCGCTGGTGACGGGAACGCCCGGTGAACCGGTCCGCCTCCCCGACAACGTGGATGTCATCACGGAGGGCGGCCGGGTCTGGCGGGTGGAGGGGGGGCGTCCTGGCGCCCGCCGGCCACCGGGATCTACCTGCTCAAGTCAGGCGCCGATACCCTGGGTGCCCTCGCCGTCAATCTCGACCCGCGCGAATCGGAACTGGCGACCGCACCCCGCGCCCAGCTCGAAGCGCTCTGGCCCGGGGCGCGGCTCGTTCCCTTGGCGCGCGTCGGGGGGGCCGCCTTCTCGGCGGGCGCCAGCGCGCACTTCCGGCAACCGCTACTCTGGCTCGCGCTCCTGCTCGGGCTGGTTGAGGTGGGTCTGGCCAGCTTCCGGCGGCGCTCCGCATGACGCTCACGCTCCTGCTCGACACCCTGGATCGGACACCGACCGCCATCGAGATGGCGTCCCGACTGCCGGGCCGCGGCAGCCGGCTGGCGCTCGGCGGTTTACCGGGCTCCAGCGGTGCCGCGATGGTGGCCTGGCTGGCGCGACGCTTCCCCGAGCGGCTCTTCACCGTCATGGCCACGACACCGGGGGAGGCGGAGCGCTGGCTCAGCGACCTCCAGCGGCTGACGGATGTGTCGACCGCGCTGTATCCGCAGCGGGAAGGGCTTGGCGAGGAGGAGCCGCATCACGAGATCGCCGGAGAACGCGTCGAGACGCTGCAGGCGCTGGTCGAGGGGAGAATCCGGATCCTGGTCACGACGGCGCGGGCGTGCGCGGAGCGCACCGGCGTCCCCGCGTGGCTCCGGGCGGCGACGCTGCGGCTGGGGCCCGGCCGGAGCGACACGCCCGGACTGAGCGCGGTGGTGGCCTCGCTCGAGTCGATGGGCTATCGCCGCGTCCCCACCGTCACGGAGGTGGCGGAGTTCAGCGTGCGCGGCGGCATCGTGGACGTCTACGGCTTCGGGATGACGAATCCGGCGCGGTGCGAGTGGTGGGGCGATGTGCTCGCCTCCCTGCGTGGCTTCGACCTCACGACCCAGCGCTCGCTCGAGGATCTCGACGAGGTGACGGTGCTGCCGGTGGGTGGGGCGCCACGCGGGGCCGTGGCGGACGTCGGGGCAACGCCCTCCCGCAGTTCGCTCCTCGAACTGCTGGCCGGCGACACCCTGTTGATCGAGGAGGCCGAGGGCCCCGACGCCGACGAGGTCGAGCGCGCATGGTCGGAGGCGGAGCATCACCTCGAACTGTCCCGGCGCATGGGGGAGGACGTGCCGGGCCGTGGCGAGCTCTACGAGTCGCCGGAACGCTGGGGGGAGCGGCGCGCGGCGTTTGCACGCGTGCTCCTGCGCGAGGAGACCGTGGACCTCCAGATGGGGTTCCTCCCGCCGGAGCGGATCGACCGGGACATTCCGCGCCTGCGCGCGCTGCTGGCGGGTGGCCAGCCCACCCTCCTCCTCTGCGACAACGAGGGGCAGCTCGAGCGGCTCGAGGAACTCCTGAGCGAAGGACACCGGGGGCCGCACGCCTCGATGGTGGTCGGGGCGCTGGACGGCGGCTTTGTGCTTCCCGCGCTCCGCGTCATGACGGACCACGAGGTGTTCCGCCGCGCCCGTCGGCTGCGACGGCCCCGTCGCTACCGGCAGGCGGCTCCCACGGCCGCCACCGGTGCGCTGGCCGCAGGCGACTACGTCGTCCACCTCGACCACGGTATCGGGATCTACCGGGGGATCGACACGATCACCGTGGGCGGCGGCCTCCTGGAGGTGGCGGTCGTGGAGTACGAGGGGGGCGACCGGCTCAACGTCCCCCTCTACCGGCTCGACCAGTTGGAGCGCTACCGCTCGGCGGGGGAGGACGGCGATCGTCCGCCGCCGAAACTGCACCGACTCGGCGGCCCGGCCTGGAAGCGGACCCGGGAAAAGACGCGGCAGGCCATTCGGCATATGGCGGCCGAGCTGCTCGACCTCTACGCGCGGCGGACGGTGCAGGCGGGGTACGCCTTCCCTCCTGATACCAAGTGGCAGCGCGAGCTCGAGGCGAGCTTCCTGTACGAGGACACCCCCGACCAGGCCAAGGCCACCGATGAGGTCCGCCGTGACATGGAGCGGCCGGTGCCGATGGACCGGTTGCTGGTCGGCGACGTCGGCTACGGCAAGACGGAGGTGGCGGTTCGGGCGGCGTTCAAGGCAGTGCAAGGCGGCAAGCAGGTCGCGGTGCTGGTGCCCACGACGATCCTCGCGGAACAGCACGGCCGGACTTTCACCGAGCGCATGGCGGACTTCCCGGTGAAGGTCGAGGTGCTCTCCCGATTCCGGAGCGCCAAGGAACAGAAGCTGGCGCTGGGACGACTGGCCACCGGCGAGACGGACATCGTCATCGGAACGCACCGGCTTCTCTCGCCCGACGTGAACTTCAAGGACATCGGGTTGCTCGTGGTGGACGAGGAGCATCGCTTCGGGGTCAAGCACAAGGAACGCATCAAGGCCCTGCGGATGGCGGTGGACGTGCTGACGATGACCGCCACGCCGATCCCGCGGACGCTGCACCTCTCCCTCTCCGGGATGCGGGATCTCACGCTGATCGAGACCCCCCCGCGCGACCGCTCGCCGATCCTGACCTTCGTCGAGCCGTGGGACGACGCCCTGCTCGAGGAGGCGTTCGCGCGGGAGCTCGATCGCGGGGGGCAGGCGTTCATGGTCCACAACCGCATCGACACCATCGACACCTACGCGGCCCGGGTGCGCGCGCTCGCGCCCCGCGCTCGCGTCGGGGTCGCTCACGGACAGATGCCGGCCGAGCAGCTCGAATCGGTGATGCAGCAGTTCGTGGCGGCGGAACTCGACATCCTCGTGTCGACGATGATCGTGGAGTCGGGCCTGGACGTTCCCAATGCGAACACGATGGTGGTACACGACGCCCATCGGTTCGGCCTGGCTCAGCTCTATCAGCTCCGGGGGCGGGTTGGCCGGAGCCACCGCCGGGCCTACTGCTACCTGCTGGCTCCCGACGAGGTGGACCTTCTGGCGGAGGAGCGGCTGAAGGTGCTGGAGCACAACAGCGACCTTGGGGCCGGTTACCGCATCGCACTCAAGGACATGGAGTTGCGGGGGGCGGGGAACCTGCTGGGGGCGGAACAGTCCGGGCACGCCCACGCCGTGGGGTTCGACCTGTACATGCGGTGGCTGGAGGAAACGGTGCAGGCGCTCCGAGGCAAGGGTGGGATGGAGGACCCCGCGCCTCCCGAGGTCGTCCTCGACTCGCCGGCCCGCCTCCCGGACTCGTATGTGGCCGACGACGAGTCCAAGTTGGACATCTACCGCCGACTGGCGCGGGCGGGGTCATCTGGCGACATTCAGGGGCTTGGCGCGGAATTGCGGGAGCGGTTTGGGCCCCTGCCGCCCGAGGCGGAAACGCTCCTCAACCTCAGCCGGTTGCGCGCGGTTGGCGCCCGGCTTGGCTTGCAGCACGTGGTGGCCCGGGGCGACGAGGCGCGGCTGACCTTTCGCGCGGGAACGGCTCCGCGCATGGCGGGCCTGGCGGCGGCACTCGACGACGTGCAGCTCGCCGCCGATGTTCGGCGTACCGTGCCGCTTTCCCTGCGGCTGACCCGCCTGGGAGGCGAGGCATTGCTGCCCGCGCTGGTGCGCGCGCTTGAAATGGTACGGGCCTAGGGGCCCGTCACGAACTTCCAAACTGGAGAAAACATGCGCAGGATCGTGCTGGCGGCCAGCGTGCTCGTGCTCGCGGGCTGTTCGAATTTTGGCGACCTCTTCTCGGCCCACGCCGACGTGGCCGCCACCGCGGCAGACCAGTCCCTCTCCTCCGAGGCCCTCGCGGGCATGATGGGGAAGGCCAAGGGCGCCCAGATGAACCCCGAGACGGCCGAGTTCATCGCCACCGTCTGGAGCGATTACACCCTCTTTGCCCAGGCCGTCGCCCGCGGCACCCTCAAGACCGATTCGGCGACGGTGGCCACGGTGCTCTGGCCGCAGGTGGCCGAGGCGAAGGGCGCCCTGTGGTATGACACCCTGGCCGCTCGGCGGGGGCAGCCGGCGCCTGGCGCGGCGGACAGCATGTACCTCGCGGACACCGTGCGCGTGCTCCAGCACATCCTCATCGGCGTGCAGCCGACGGCCGCTCCTGAAGAGCGCGCGGCGGCCCGGAAGAAGGCGCAGCTCGCGCTCAACCAGCTGCAGCAGGGGGCCAATTTCGACCTGCTCGCGTCCCAGCTGTCGGACGACCCGGGGAGCAAGGCGAACGGTGGCTGGCTCCCACCGGCCAAGCCCGGCGCCTACGTGACCGCGTTCGATTCCGCCGCCTGGCGCCTCAACCCCGGCCAGACGACAGGCTTGGTCGAGACGCCGTACGGGTATCACATCATCCGCCGGCCCTCCATGGAGGACTCCCGCGACAAGGTCATGGCCTACCTGGCCCAGGACGCTACGCGTCGGCTGGACAGCATCTACATGGACAGCCTCTCCATTCATTACGACCTCTCGATCTCGGCGGACGCCCCCGCGCTCATGCGGGCCGGCCTCGCGGACAAGAGCGGCATGCGCAAGTCCAAGAAGAGCATTGCCAAGTACAAGGGCGGCAAGCTCACGGTGGGCGAGTACCTGCGCTGGTTGAGCGCGCTGCCGCCGCAGTTCGCTTCCCAGGTCAAGGAAGCCAGCGACGAACAGCTGACCCAGTTCGCCAAGGCACTCTCGACCAACCAGCTGCTGCTGGCCCAGGCGGACTCCGCCGGCATCACCCTGCCGGCCGATCAGTGGGCCGCCATGGAGGCGAGCTACCAGGGCGTGATCGACACCCTGATCCTGACCATCGGGCTGGGTCCTGACGTGACCGATCCCAGCGCCGCCGTCTCGGAGCGCGAGCGGGTGGCGCAGATCCGGGTGGAGGAGTTCTTCAACCAGGTCTTCGCCCAGACGGCCCGCCTGCGGCCGCTGCCCGGCGCCCTGGGCCAGGTGCTGCGCGACCAGGAGGGCGGCAAGATCAGCCAGCCTGGGATCACCCGCGCCGTTGAGATCGCGTCCGAGGCGGCGCTGCAGAACGGCCAGCCCGGTGCCGGCGGTCCGCAGCTCCCCGGTGGCATGAATCCCGGTGTCCAGCCCGCCGCGGGCCCACCGCCGGTCGGCACACCACCCGCCCGCCAGCCCTGATGCGGGTCTCGTTCCTCCTGTCGTGCCTGCTCTTCCTGGCGGCTGCTCCGGCAGCCGCGCAGGGGGAGTCGGTCATCGTCGACCGGGTGGTCGCCGTGGTCGGCAACAAACCGTTGCTGGCGTCGCAGCTGGACGAGGCGCTGTATTCGCAGCAGGCATCGGGGGTCAAGCTCCCGGAGGGCGACTCCGCGGCGATGCGCGCCCTCCGCCTGGCCGCGCTCGAGGAGTTGATCAACCAGGAGTTGATGGTGCAGGAGGCGTTGCGGGACACGTCCATCAAGGTGACGGACCAGGAAGTGGCGGCCCGCGTGGAGCAGCAGGTGAAGCGGGTGCGGCAGGGCTTCACCAGCGAGGTCGACTATCGCAACGAACTCAAGAAGGCGGGGTTCGGGAGCCCGGAGGAATACCGCCGGTGGCTGAGCGAACAGCAGCGGAGAATCGCGCTGGAGGAAGCGCTCAAGACGTCGCTTCGCGACCGGGAGAAGCTCAAACCCGTTTCCCCGACGGAACAGCAGATGCGGGACTTCTACGAGACCCAGAAGGTGAGGCTCGGCAAGCGTCCCGAGACGATCTCCTTCAAACAGCTCGTGGTGGCCCCGAAGGCCGATTCGGCGTCCAAGGCCCTCGCGTACAAGTTGGCGGACTCGATCGCGGTGGCGCTGCGGCAAGGCGCCGATTTTGCCACCGCGGCCCGGCGATTTTCGCAGGACCCGGGGTCCCGGGAGCAGGGGGGCGACCTCGGCTGGCTGCGGCGCGGCCCGCCGCTCGCCCCCGAATTCGAGAAGGCGGCGTTCAACCTCCGGGTCGGGGTCATCTCCTTCCCGGTGGAATCGCCGTTCGGATATCACATCATCCAGGTCAAGCGGACCCAGCCCTCGGAAATCGACGTCCGCCACATCCTCATCATGCCCGCGGTCACCGACGCTGACGCGCAGGCGGCGCGCGAGCTGGCCGATCGCATTGCGATCGAGGTGCGGAACGGCGCCTCGTTCGACTCGCTGCAGCGGGTCTACCACGACCAGGCAGAAGAGCGGGAGGCGAAGCAGGTGGCGCTGGCGCAACTGCCGCCGGCCTATCAGACGGCGCTCGCCAATGCCGACTCCGGCACCGTGGTGCCGGTCTTTCCACTCGAGGCCCCCAACAACCGAACCAAGTATGTGGTGGCCTACGTGACCGCCAAGACGGCCGAGGGCGACATCTCCTACGCCGACGTGCGCGACGGGATCCGCAACATGCTGAGCGTGCAGCTGGCCGAACAGCGATACGTCCAGCAGTTGCGCCGATCGGCGCACATCGAGGTCCGACCCCTGTGAGGCCGCGGATCGCCGTCACGCTCGGCGATCCACGCGGGATCGGGCCCGAAGTCGTCGCCCGCGCCCTCGAATCACCGCTCGACGCCGAGGTCACCGTCCTCGGCGCGGACGACCAGGTGGCCGCGGTGCGGGCCGACCACCGGATCATCGTCGGACCATGGGGCCTGGGCTCCGGAGAGCAGCTCTCCGTGACCCCGGGCCCCTCGCGCATGGTGCAGGCGGGGCGGATCGCCGGCCATGCCATCGAGCGGGCGGCGGGGCTGGCCCTCTCGGGCGAGGTGGATGCCGTCGTCACCGGACCGGTGCACAAGCAGGCGCTGCACCAGGCGGGATTCGCCTGGCCCGGCCATACGGAGTGGCTGGCCGAACTCGCCGGGGGGGTGGATGTCGCGATGATGCTCGCCTCGGAACGGTTGCGCGTGGTGCTGGTGACCACCCACGTGGCGCTCCGGGACGTCCCGGCCCTGGTGACGCAGGATCGTGTCGTCCGGGTCGGCCGGGTGACGCAGGCCGGGCTCCGGGATTGGTTTGGAATCGCCGAGCCACGCCTCGCCATCTGCGCGCTGAATCCGCACGCCGGCGAGGGCGGGCTGTTCGGCGACGAGGACGCGCGGGTGCTGCGGCCCGCCGCCGAGGCTCTCGGAGCCGCGGGGCCGCTGCCGGCGGATACGGTGTTCGTGCGCGCCATGCGCGGGGAGTTCGACGCCGTCCTGGCGCCGTATCACGACGTCGGAATGACCGCGATCAAGGTGGCATCGTTCGGGCAGGCGGTCAACGTGACGCTGGGGTTGCCGTTTCCGCGGACCAGCCCCGACCACGGGACCGCGTTCGACATTGCCGGGATGGGGAAGGCGGACGCGGGGAGCATGCGGCAGGCGATCGAACTGGCGGTACGGCTGGCTGCACGACAGGACTGAGGACCGAGTGGGCTCCGGTGTGCCCTCAATCCTCCGACCTCAGTCCTTCTTCTTCTCCTCTCCCGTCATCCTCACCTCGTTGACCCTCCGCCCCTCCATCGACGCGATCTCGAAGGTGCGCGTCCCCACCACGATGCGGTCCCCCACCCGCGGCAGGCGGCCCAGTTCGCCGAAGAGGAATCCTCCCAGGGTGGTGTAGTTGCGGTCGTCGAGGTCGGCGTCCCAGATGGCGTTGAATTCCGAGAGGGTCGTCGCGCCATCGAGCAGGGGCGACCCGCCGCTGGCGGCCAGCAATTCCTCCGGCACGTCGTGTTCGTCGAAGATCTCCCCGACGATCTCCTCCAGCAGGTCTTCCATCGTCACCAGTCCCGCGGTGCCGCCGTATTCGTCGAGCACCACGGCGAGGTGGGTCTTCAGCCGCTTCATGTCGGCGAGGACGTCCTCGACTTCCCGGGTGCCGGGGACAAACAGCGGCTCGCGCCGGATGCTCCCCACGGTGGCGGCGGGGTCGGCGCGCAGGGCGCGCAGCACATCCTTGGCCAGCACCACGCCCACGATCTCGTCGAGGCTGGAGACGTACACCGGGTACCGGGAGCGCCCCGCGCCCGCGATGACGTCGGCCGCGTCAGTGACCGGCAGATCGGCGGCGAGTGCAACGATCTGGGTGCGCGGCGTCATCACCTCTTCAGCGGACTTCTCGCTGAACTCGAATACCCCTTCGAGCAGGCGGGCGTCCTGGTCCTCGACGGAGCCCCCCACCTGGCCCTGCTCGACGAGCATCCGGATTTCTTCGGTGGAGTGCAGCCGCTCATGGTCGCCCCGGGGCTTGATCTTGACGAGGCCCAGCAGCCAGTTGGCGGTGCCGTTGAGGAGGGCAATCGGGCCGGCCATCAGCCAGCCGAACCCGATCAGGGGGCCGGCCACCCAGCGGCTGACGTCTTCCGGGTAGAGCAGGGCCAAGGACTTGGGCACCAGTTCGCCGAGCACGATGTGCAGTGCCGTGATGATGGCGAAGGCGGTGGCGGCGGAGACGGCGTGGGTGGTCCAGACCGCGGCAGTCTCGGGGAGGAAGGCGAAGAGCCCATCGAGGAGGCCGGCCAGCGCCGGCTTCCCGATCCAGCCGAGGCCGAGGGAGGCCAGGGTGATCCCGAGCTGGGTGGCGGAGATGTAGCGGTCGAGGGAGCGGACGGCCCGGCGCGCCAGGGCGGCCTTGCGGTCGCCGGCCAGGGCCAGCTCGTCCAGGCGGGTGCGGCGGGCGCCGACGAGGGCAAATTCGGCGGCCACAAAGTAGGCGTTGGCAAGGACAAGGAGGACAACGGCCAGCAGGCCGGTGCCGATGGCTGGGGCGGTGGTCGGTTCCATCCCGGCAAGGTAGTGGCGCTCCCGGTGCCCCGCGAGCTTTCCGGCTCCCACCCGGGGGAATCCGGCCATTGCTCCCGCCTGTAGACTCCACTATATATGCCGCCGTTGGGTGGGGTGGAGTGGGGTCGGGCGGGCAGTCTCGCATGAAGTGCAGGGGTCCATGGCAGGCACAGAGCAGATTCGCAACATCGCAATTATCGCACACGTCGACCACGGCAAGACGACGCTGGTGGACCAGATGCTTCGCCAGGCGGGGGCCTTCCGGGCCAACCAGCAGGTCGACGAGCGCGTCATGGATTCCAACCCGCTGGAGCGCGAGCGGGGCATCACCATTCTGGCCAAAAACACGGCGGTGCGGTGGAAGGGCGTCAAGATCAACATCGTGGACACCCCCGGCCACGCCGATTTCGGCGGTGAAGTCGAGCGGATCCTGCGGATGGTGGATGGCGTCCTGATCCTGGTGGACGCCGCCGAGGGGCCGATGCCCCAGACCCGGTTCGTGACCCGGAAGGCGCTCGATCTCGGGTTGCTGCCGATCGTGGCCATCAACAAGATCGACCGGCCCGACGCCGAGCCGATGCGGGTGCACGATGAAGTGCTGGGGCTGTTCATCGACCTCGAGGCCAGCCACGAGCAGCTCGATGCCACGTTCCTGTATACGTCGAGCCGCCACGGCACGGCCACGCTGGAGCTCGACGAGCCGGGCCCCGACCTGGCGCCGCTCTTTGACGCGATCCTGGCCCACGTGCCGCCGCCCTCGAGCGACGCCAACGGGCCGTTCCAGATGCTCATTTCCACCCTCGACTTTACCACCTTCCTCGGGCGGATGGGGATCGGGCGGATCGAGCGAGGGACGCTGAAGGTGGGCGACCAGGTGGCGCTGCTGCCGATCGGCGCGCCGGGCATGGTCGGCGCCGAAGAGGCGGTCGAGCGGAGCCGCATCACCAAGCTCTACACCTTCGACGGCTTGCACCGGGTGGAGGTGCAGGAGGCGGTGGCGGGCGATATCGTGGTGCTGGCCGGCCTGGAGGGGATCGAAATCGGGCGGACAGTGACGGCGGTGGATGTTCCGGAGCGGATGGAGGGCATCGCGGTCGAGGAGCCCACCATTTCAGTGGACTTCATCGTCAACAACAGCCCCTTCGCCGGTCGGGAGGGGAAGTACGTCACCAGCCGCCAGGTCCGGGACCGGCTCTTCAAGGAGCTGGAGCGGAACGTGGCGCTGAAGGTGGAGCCGACCGAGAGCCCGGACACCCACACCGTGTCGGGCCGCGGCGAGTTGCACCTGGCCATCCTGATGGAGACGATGCGGCGCGAGGGGTTCGAATTCCAGGTGTCGCGGCCGCGGGTCATCACCAAGATCGGGCCGAACGGCGAGCGGCAGGAGCCGTACGAGGAGCTGATGATCGACGTGCCCGAGGAGTACATGGGGGCGGTCATCGAGAAGCTCGGGCCGCGGCGCAGCGAGATGCTCGAGATGAAGAACCCGGGGCAGGGAATGGTCCGCATGATGTTCCGGATCCCGGCGCGCGGTCTCTTCGGCTATCGGTCAGAATTCCTGACCGACACCCGGGGCACCGGGCTCATCCACCACCGGTTCCTGGACTACGGGCCGTGGGCCGGCCCGCTGGCGGGCCGGAAGCGCGGGGTGCTGGTGGCCGACCGCGAGGGCAGCGTGGTGGCGTTTGCGCTGGGCAACCTGCAGGAGCGGGCCCAGATGTTCGTGGCCCCGGGCCAGCAGGTGTACGAGGGGCTGATTGCGGGCGAGAACAGCCGGCCGGGCGATATGGACGTGAACGTGACCAAGGAAAAGAAGCTGTCCAACATGCGGACCACGGCCACCGACGACAACATCGTGCTGGAGCCGCCGCGGGACATCACGCTGGAGTATGGCCTCGAGTATATCGAGGAGGACGAGTTGATCGAAGTCACGCCGAAGACCATCCGGCTCCGGAAGCGGAATCTCTCGGCCATCGAGCGCAAGCGGGCCAGCCGCGCCAGCCGCGTGGCCGACGCGTCCTGAGTGTAGTGCCGTGCCAGACCTTCACTTTTCGCCGGAGGGAACCATGTGGGCCTGGGAGACGTCGACCGCGGTCGTGGGCAGGAAGCCGCGATTTGATGAGGATGCCGACGAGTTCGAGGATGATGGTTTCAGCTTTGAGGAAGAAGAAGACGAGGACGATCTCGACGACGAGGACCTCGACGATGAGGAAAAGGACGACGACGATCTCGACGACGAGGAATTCGACGTCGACGACGACGACGCGCCGAAGCCGCGCCGCAAACGCGGTGGCGACTGGGACGAATAGTGCCGGAGGGGCCGGATATGTTGCATCGGCCCCGCGGGGCCGTTATCCTACCGCCTCCCCGGGCCGGCCGAAGGTGGCCGCCTGTCCGGGCCTGTAGCTCAGGTGGTTAGAGCGCACGGACCCTGATAAGCGTGAGGTCGGAGGTTCAACTCCTCCCAGGCCCACTGATCAGAACTATCGACCCCGCAACGGCTTAGGTGCTGGTGCGGGGTTTGTGCTTCTGTGCCCCCTCACGCAAACCGGTACTTGGCGCTACCCTCTCTCTTCCTATTCCCCCTTGAGGCAGCCATGTCGATTCGCTCGAGTTCCGCCGCCGCCCTTCTCTTGCTGCTCGCGTCCGCGCTGCCGTCAGTGGCAAGCGCCCAGATCCCGGACAGCATCATCCCGTTGCAGACCGTCATCAGTGAGACCAACACCTTCCGGACCGAGTACTCCGAGTACTACAACAACAAGAGCGTGGATCAGCTCGTGGCGATGTACGCGGCGGATGCCATTCTTGTCGATGCGGATGGCATGGCGCATGTGGGTCAGGCAGCGATCAAGGCCTACTTCACCAGCGGCGCTCCCAACTTCCCGCATATGGTTCTCAAGTCGGACCATCTCGTGGCCTACGGTCAGACCGCCGTTGATGTGGGGACCGTGACACTCCACCCGAAGGAAGGCGGCGAGGTTACCAACCGCTACCTGGTGGTGCTCCGGCGTGCGTACCAGCAGTGGAAGGTTGTTCGCGTGACGGTGGTACCGGTAAAATAGGCGCTGCGGCTCGATTCGGGCCCGGTCTGCCACACCATGAACCCCGCCCAGGGATGCTTCTCTGGGCGGGGTTTCTACTTCTGCTTGACCCAGGTCGGGCGGAAGTCGCGAGTAACCTCTGCCACCATGCCCTCCACCATGTTCGCGTAGGCGGCGTTCGGGTCCGTGGCCGAGATGCTCGGCAGCCGCCCACCGCTCATCGAGACCTGCCCCACGTTCTGGCTCGCCGTCGCGCTCGAGCGCCAGAGCGTTCCGCCGGAACTGGTCGAGAGGAGCCGGACGTTCAGGTCGGCGGAGACCGTACCAGTGACGCTCAGGTTGCCTCCTGCGCTGACGCTCCCGCTCGGTTTGGTTCCGGACACCACCAGCTGCCCGAAAAACACCGCCGCAAGGTCCCTCCCGTGGCCGACCTGCTTCGCGGCCTCCGGCGCCTTCCCCTCCGCGAGCAGGCGCGCCACCGCCGAGTCGGCGGGACCCAGCTCCAGCAATTCAATGCCGCCCTGGCTCGCCAGCACCTGTTCCGAGAATTGCTGGGTGGCGAGCTGTGCCAGGGAACTCCGCGACGGCTCGGCGGTAAACGTCACCACCGCGAGGCGGCCGTAGCTCCCCAGGTCGAGGCGGGGCGGGACCTGGACGAGATTGGCGGAACAGGCGGAGAGTGCCAGACCGGCCGCAAGGACGGCGAGATGGCCGCGCGAGATGATCGAGAGCAAGTGGTTGGTCGACCGCATATTCCCTGCCTTGTGACGGGTGTGCCTCATCAATGTCTTGCCCCACCACGATTCGACGCTGCGCGGTGGAGCCGATGCCCTGGTGGTGTCCTACTCCGACTCCTGCTCCTGCCTCTGCAAGTGGGCGATGGAGTTGGCGTAGTAGCGCAGCGCGTCGATCTGGTCCGGTGCCGGGCGATACAGCCCGTCGTCTTCGATCACGATGCGTCGCAGCGTCAGCATCCGCAGGCCGACCACGAAGGCGTAGTCCTGATCCTGGCGGGGAATGTAGAGGTGTGCGCCACTGGCCTCCAAGGCGCGCATGCGCAGGTGCGCGGCGGCCTTGAGTTCGAGCTCGCTCAGGGTGCGGGAGGGATCGCGCGCCAAGATGTCCGCCACCAGCGCCACGGGGAGCACCGGAATGATGCGGCCGATGTCGCCCATGAGGCGCTCGGCCACCGCACTCACCTCCGCGCGCCGGGCGGATTCGTCGAGTGCGGGAAAATGGAGTCCACGTTCCTCGACGTGGGCCCGCATCGACAGGGGTGTTCCGAAATTGACGCAGGCATAGCCCAGGCGGTGCCAACGGCCGCCGAGGATGAGCCACAGGTTGTGGAGGAAGAAGCGTACGCCGATGGTGACGCCCCGCCACATGGGCTGGCGCGGTCCGTCCGGCCTCAGCTTGCGCAGCTGCGTCCGGTCTTCCAGGACACGGTCGTAGTTGATGCCCACCGGAATGAAGACGAGGTCTCGATCGCCGTTGGCATCGAAGCCTTTCAGCATGTAGTCGAACAAGCCGAACTTCGGCGCCCGGAGTCGGCCATCGACGGTCAAGCCGCCTTCCGGGAAGACCGCCTGGGTGACCCCGGCCGCCGTCGCCAGGTGCACGTAGCGGGAAAGCACCACGCGATAAAGCGGATCGCCGGAACTGCGCCGCACGAAGTAGGCGCCCATGGAACGGACGAGTTGCTGCAGCGGCCAGATCCGCGCCCATTCGCCGACCGCATAGGACAGCGCGGTACGCTCGGCGGCGAGAAAGGCCGCCAGGACATAGTCCATGTTGCTGCGATGGTTGATGACGAACACGATGGCCGATTGCGGCGCGACCGATGCCAGTGCCTGCTCGTCCGCGTAGCCGATGCGAACCCGGTAGAGCGCGCGCGCGACCGTCCGCGCCAGGGCGTAGCCGACGCGAAAGTAGATATAGGCGTTGAACGACGGAACGATTTCCCGCGCGTAGCGGTCCACGCGGCGCCAGGTGTCCCGCAGCGATGCGCCGCTCTCGATGGCGTGAGCGCTGGCCGCCGCCTGCACCGCGGGGTCATGAAAGAGGCGGTCGATCAGCACCTGCCGGCGGGTCAGCTTGAACGACGGGAGCTCCACCTGGAGCCGGGTGTTGATTTCGCCGATGAAGACGTTCGCCCGGCGCCGGAGGAACCACCGCATGCTCGGCGTGAGCAGCAACACGAGCACGGCCCACCCGGCCAGCAACGCCAGCACAAGCACCACCCACGCCGGCAGGGTGATGGTGGTGTTCATGCCGTGCCGGCCGGGAGGAAAAAGCGTCGTGTCTCGAATGCCTGGGGAGCCAGCCGGTGCTGGCCGGAGCGAAGCTGCCGCTTGAGCACGAAATCAAACACCAGGGGATTGTGGGCGCGGATGGCCGTCAACGGCGCGGCAGCGCTCCGGTCGAGCAACCCCAGCCCGACCAGGCGGTCCGGCGAGTACAGAGGCATGATGGCCGGGAGCGGGTAGTCCGACCCGTTCAGGACGCGCCCCGCCCAGCCCCCGCCTGGACTGGCCCGCTCGATGATCCGGGTCAGCGCATTCCCCGCCCGGGCCGTCTGGGTGACCGCCGACAAGTCGCCATACAGTCGGCCGGCGCTCGCCGGCTCGTCCATCAGGCGCTCGAAAAGAGTGAAGCTGTCGGTCCACGGCCCGTGCTCGCCGACGTCAAGATCGCGCCCCTTCCCCATCGTGGCGCAGTGTGCCACCACCACGCGCACGCCGTGCTCGATGGCGCGGCGCAGCCGGAGCGGGTTGCCCAGGGCGTCGTCGCCGGGGGTGGCGCGCTCCGTTCCGGCGTGGGAAATGAGCGGCAGATTCAACCGGGCGAGGCTCTCGTAGAATGGGTCGCAGCGGGGTGCGGCGGGGTCGATTCCCTGCGCGGCCGGGATCCACTTCACCGCGCGGGCGCCGAGTCCGTGTACCCGCTCCAGTTCGGCAACGGCGTCGGTGCGATACGGGTGCACCGAGGCCGCCCATTCAAACCGTGCCGGTGCGGCCTGGGCCACCCGGTGGCAGTAGTCGTTGCCCAGATAGAAATGGGTCCGCTCGCGCTGCATCTTGCCCGAGGCGTCGTACCAGGCATCGAGCGCCAGCAGCAGCATCGAGTATCCGCCCGGAAACGACTCGGCGAGCGTGGTGAGGCGGGCGACGTAGTCGGCGTCGGTGGGGGTATCCCCCTCGAGGCAGCTCGCATCCAGGAAGAACTGACGTTGGGTGGCCGCCAGCGGCCAGCGCCACGTGGACCGGCCGTCGTTGAACCAGGCGCCGGACTCGTAGCCGCCGTCACCGAGCAGATGGACGTGGGCGTCCAGGACCTGCGTGAAATCGAGGCCGTCGAAGGCCTCGCGAAGCAGGGGGTGACGGGCCAGCTCGTCCGGCAGCGGCCCAAGGCAGGGATTGAAGACGCCCTGCTCCGGCCATGCCCGCCAGACGGCAAGGCCGGCGACACCGGCCAGCCCGGCGAGGGCGAGGAAACGTCGGCGGGAAATCATACCCGCGAATCTTAGCACGGGCGGCCGCGAACGGCGGGGTGGCGGGCGTCCGAGGGGCTGTGATTGGTCAGCCCCCGGCACGACTTCGTTAGTGGATCAGCTGCAGCACCTGCTGGAGGATTTCTTTCGGCGAATACTGGTAGAGCAGGAGGGGCGCAAAGGGCGCGGCGAGGGGCAGGATCAGCCCCACGACCTCACGAAGGGAAATGGCGGCCGGACGCATTGCGTTGGCAAGGCCGTACACGCTGGCATAGTCCGCCACCGCACTCGGTGCCGGGCTTGTCAGGAGCTCTGCGCCTTCGGTCGCGGAACTGGTTGGCAACGTGTGCTCAAAAGCGCGCGTCATCGCGCTCGCCGTCAGCCCGTACCGCATGAGCGCAGCATACCGGGTCCGGACCAGGCTCCCGAGGAAGAAGAACTGAGGGCCCAGGAGGAGGACCAGTTCCAGGAGGAGGAAAGCGAGGATGGGGCCGCGTGCATCGAGCAGCGTTTGTCCACCGAATTGAATCTGGTTTGAGACGGACGCCGCGGCCAGCGCGCTGAGGCCGACAAAGACCGAACGGAAGGCCCGTGGGGACCATGCGAGGAAGCCGAGCCCACCGGCGCTGTCAGGGTGGGCGCCCACCCAGGCGAGGTCAAGTTTCGAGACCCGCCAGACCAGCCCCCACCAGCTGATGATGCGCCAGAGCCAGCGCAACAGGAGGAATTGGACGAGCGGGAGTGCGACCCAGGTATACCACCGGCCGGCCGCGCTCACCGCTGGTTCCCCGGCGACCCCGGTGACAAACCAGGCGGTGCCGGTCGCGAGGTGCGGCAGCGTCGCCGCGAGGAGGTGTGGGAGGGCAAGCGCAGTGAGGAGGAGGATCACTTCGACCGAGTCGGAGGTGGCCCTGCGCTGGGCCCGGCCGACACTCTCCTCGAACGCCGGCAAGTCGCGGTCCCGAACCAACCCGGTCCGGCGGAGGAGCTCGACCACGATGCCCAGCAATTGATCGGCTGCGGGTTCCGCAAAGACGAGGATCGGCAGGACGATGAGGGCGCGTGCCCACGCGCCGAGGTCGGCGAGCAGCGGGTGGTCGACACCGCCGGTCAGGGTGCCTGCGGCGGCGGTGAGGAGGATGAGCGGGAGCCAGCCGACGGCGAGCAGCAATGCGACGAGGATCAGGCGGCCCCGAACACCGCCAGTCAGGCCGGCCTTGCTCAGCACCCCGTGAAAGCGGCCGCCTTCGCACAAGGAAAACGGTGGAACGCTGCTCATTTCGACGCCCTCACGGCAGGGGGTTGCCTTGCCCCAGACAACCTAGCGCCTGCCGCGAACCAATTCCATCCGCCGCTGGCCGATGCCTCAATCCCGACCACCGCGCTTGCGAATCTGCCGGGAGGGAGGTAAACCAGAGGATCTCATTCTCCCGGAGCACCCGATGACGAAGACACCACCGAAGTCCTACCTGCAGGCCGCCTTCATTGCCCCCGGCGTCACCGTCAACGATCTCGCCAGGAGCATCGCCTTCTACGAAGGGCTCGGCTTTGCCGTCGGCGAGCGGTGGGAGGATGGCGGGAAGCTCATGGGTGTCATGCTGCACGCCGGCACCGGAATGCTGGGCTTGAGCCAGGATGATTTCGCGAAGGGGACGGACCGGGTCAAGGGCGTGGGCATGCGCACCTGGATCAGCACCGAGCAGGATATCGACGCAATCGCGGCGCGGGCCAAGGCGGCGGGCGTGACGCTGGACAGCGGCCCCGAGGACTATCCCTGGGGCGGGCGCGGGTTTGCTGTGACCGATCCGGACGGGTTCAAGATGACGATTTCACGGGAATCGAGGTAGGCGTCGATATGCTCATCGTTGCGCGGTAGGGCTCAGGGCCCCAACCGCCCCGGCCAGAACCCTCGTCTCCACGCGATGTCAGGCTGATTCATGAAATGAATGGTCGGCTCCGCCCCAGGTTCGATCCAGAAGGCCAGCGTCATCGTGCCATCCCCCACGATGTAGTCCAGGCTGACCAGCTCCTTGCCGTTCTCGATGCGGACGGTGGTGCCGACGATGGAGTGCCGGGTAAAGTCCGCGGTTTCGCTCCCCGTATAGAACACGATGGAGGCGGAGTCGAGGGCGAAGCCGCGTTCGATGTAGCGTGGATCGCTCGTGATCCACCGGCCGACGGCCGCGGCGGGCAGCGGGTCGCTGCCGGCTGTGGGCCGGAGTGCCAGGTATCCCAAGGCCAGCACGGCCCCGATCAGGAGCACCGGACCCCACCAGCTTCCGGAGGAGTGGCCGCTCGTCGCGGCGGATGCCGTGACAGGCCCGCCTGGGGACTTGTCGGGTTCCTTCCCCTTGCGGCGGCGGGGCAGCCGCATGACGAGCCCCAGCTGCTCCATGAAATCGCCGAGTTCCATGGATCGAGAGAGATTGCCATCCTTGACCCACCCGGGGGCAGGGGTCTCGCCGTCGCCGGGTCCGGGTTGCGGTGGTGGCGACGTTGGCCGCGGAGTCTCCGTCATGTCCACCTCTCGAGAACCAGCGCTTCGGCCGCCCCTGGGGGAAACTGCGCGGCGAGCTGCGGATAGAGATTCCAGATGTCACTGT
Source organism: uncultured Gemmatimonadales bacterium (assembly GCA_963705985.1). Taxonomy (GTDB): domain Bacteria; phylum Gemmatimonadota; class Gemmatimonadetes; order Gemmatimonadales; family GWC2-71-9; genus SPDF01. The sequence continues at coordinate 253,448 of CAVPLK010000006.1, forward strand.
GCCCGGCGGCAAGGGTTTGCAGGAACACCTCCAGCACGTGCGCATCGAACTTGACACCGCTTCCTCGCCGAAAGAGCGACACGGTCTCGACCAACGGGAGTGCCTCGCGGTACGGCCGCTTGGACACCAGCGCGTCGAAGATGTCGGCGACCGTCATGACGCGGACCAGGAGTGGAATCTGGTCCCCGGACAGTCCATCGGGGTAGCCTGAGCCATCAAGCAATTCGTGGTGTGATCGGACCAGCGGCATGAGGTCGCGGTAGGCGCGGACCGGGGCGAGAATGCTGGCGCCGAGCGTCGTATGCGCACGGACCGACTCGTACTCCATGTCCGTCAGGGCGCTCGGCTTGTTCAGGATCTCGGCCGACACGCCGATCTTGCCGACATCGTGCAGCAGTCCGCCCACCTCCAGCCGGTCGAGATCTTCCGGTGCCAGCTGCAGGGCCCGTCCGATGATCACGGCGAGCGCACTCACCCGCTCGGAATGGCCCGCCGTCCACGGGGAGTTGGCGTCCACGGTGCGTGCCAGGGCCACCAGCGTGCCGCGGTTCAGTCCCCGCAGTTCCTCCATGGCTTGCGCGCGCGAGAGGGCGAGGGCGACCTGGTCGGCCAGCTGTTGGGCGGATGCGGCGCGACGCTCGTCCGTGGCGTGGCCATCCATTCCCAGGATGAGTACCGCGCTGACCTCGCCGCCATGGCGGAGCGGGAGGAGGAGCACCGTCCGGTGCTCGCCGGCGATGGCCCTGAGTGGTCCGAGGTCGCCGTCGTCCCCCGTGATGACCACGGATGCCGACGCCTCTGCGAGCCGCTCCCTCGCGCGGGCGCTGAGAACAAGATCCCGCCATTCCAGGGTATCGCCCTCCAACCCTGTCACCTGCCAACGGGTCGGATCTTCCAGATCGGCCAGGGCCACCGCCGCGGCGCGGCACCCGACCGTCCCTTCCGCCGCATCGCGGATGGCGGCGACGATTCCGTCGCGATTCTGAGACGCCAGCGCAGCACGGTCGAACGAGTGAAGGGCCCGGAGCGTCCCGATTTGAGATTTCAATCGCTCGGCCATCGTATTGAACGAACTTGCCAACTGGCTGAATTCGTCCTCCCCGGCCACGACGACCGGCTCACTGAAGTCCTCGGCCGCCAGCCGATGTGTGCCCCGGGTCAGCTGCTCGAGTGGCGTGAGCGACCGCCGAATCAGCGCGTGACTGAGCAGGAAGACCAGGCCCAGTGCCAGGAGCACCACGGCCAGGAAGGACTCTCGGAATGTGGCGAGCGGCGCCAGGACCTCGCTGCGGGCCTCGCTGACCACGACGGTCCAGGAGGGGGCCCCGTATTCGAAGCCGAGGAAGAGGGTGAAATGGCCGGCGAGGAATGCGCCGGCGGGACTCTCCCACTCGAACGCACCCTGCCGCCCGGTCGCCGCGGTCCGGACGGCCTCGGCGGGCATCGGCTTGGTGCAGGCGAGGGGCCGCAGGTCGCTGTCGAAGACGCAGAGGTCCTGGTCTTCCGTCATGAGGGATCCAGCGCCTCCGCTGCTCCAGATGAAGGAGGGGGCTACCTCGGCCCAGATCAGCGGCCCTTGCACGAGCACCGGGTCGATTCGCCGCACGAGCAGGATGCGAAGCGTGCTGGCGCTCGTATCTACGAGGATGGCGACCCGTCCGCCCGCCACGTGCCGGGCCTGCAGGTCGGGGAGTGGCGGGGGCTGACGCATCTTGCCGGCCTCGAGCCGGAAGGCTCCGTTCCCCGACACGCCGAGGCCGAGGATGCCGGGCTCGGTGGAGCTCGCCAGGTTGCCGGATCGCTGCGTCGCGGCGATGTGATCGAGGCTGGTGCGCATGCCTTGCAGGTGGAGCATGATCTCCATGCCCGCAGTCTTGCTGGCGCCCCGGAGCCGGACCCCGGTCTCCTCGAGCAGCTGATCGGTGACATGCCGGTAGGAGATGACGGTCAGCGCGACCGTCGGGATGAGCGCGCAGGCGACGAACAACCCGAGAATGCGCCGGCCGACGCGGCTGCGCAGTGGGGTTGAGGAGGACGGAAGGCCTGGCATCAGTACTTCTCCGCCAATCCGATGAACCCGCCGTCATTCGCGCGGATGATGTCATCTTTACTCTTTTTGGAGTTGAGCGGGGGGACGGTCTCGCCGTCTTCGCCCATGCTGTAGAGGTCGAACGTGGAGTTGATGGGGACAAGGAAACGGTCCCGCCGGGCGCCGTTGGGCACCTTCTTGCCGGGGGGAAAGAGGTTGTACTGGTAGGGATTGCCCCACGGATCGAGGAGGGCCCCCCGGCCGATAAGCGCGAGTGAGGCGGGCAACGCCGCGTCGCCCGCCTCGATGGCCTGAAGGTCGGTCTGAATGGCCTTGATGTCGCCGATGGCCTTGGCGATCTTGGCCTGCCGCATCACGGCAGCATATTTCACGGTGGCCAATGACACCAGGATCCCCACGATGGCGAGGACTGTGATGAGCTCGATGATGGTGAAGCCGCGTCTCGACCGCCTCATGCCGTCGCCTGGGTTCAAGCCACTGGGGGATCAACCCGTACTGATGCAACCCTGGGTCCACGGCGTAGTCCTATGTTCTGTAAGTACTTAGGTCATGCGCCTGAGGATTACTACCGCAATTTGCATGGATCGGATCTCCAGTTCTTTCCCCTCGCGCATTGATCCCCCTTCGGTCTGGGACCATTCTTCACCGATGCGAACCCTACCAATCCCTCTCGGAGTGCTTCTGCTCATCGCCTGCGCCGACCGGCCCCAGCCCCCGGCCGAGCCCGCTGCCAGCCATATCCTGAGCCCGGCGAACGGGGACACCGTCCCGGGGGATTTCGTCGTGCGTCTGAGCGTCACGGGTGCGCAGGTCGTGCCTGCGACCGGGATTCGGGTCGAGGGGGAAGGGCATCACCACGTGTTTGTGGACGCAGACCCAACGCCGGCCGACTCGGTCATTCCCAAGATGGACGGGATTTTCCACCTGGGCAGCGGGGCGGACTCGCTCTCCGTGCAGGGGTTGGCGCCGGGCACACATCGGATCATCACCCGATTCGCCTACGGCAATCACGTCCCCATGCCCGGGGTTGCGACGGACACGGTCTGGATCGTGGTGCGATAGGATCGTGGCAGGCTGTGCATGCGGCCGTTGCCGCCTCAGCGGCCGCGCGGGTTGCTGGAAATCAGGCTCCAGTTTTCGGGAATCGGGTTGCAGGCCGCATGATCGGGGTCGACAGAATACCCGGAGTACGCAGAGGTGTACGCGTTCGAGTACGGGCCGTTGAGGGCGTGAGCCCGCTGGTCGCAACGAATCTGGAAGCCGACGATCAGGGTGTTGGCGTTGCACGCCCGGATGGTATCGTCCAGGATCGGTCCGTAGGCGGGTGTGCTGGTACACGCCAGGCGGTACCACTGTCCCGCCAGGGCGGGGGTGGTAGGAACGCTGACTTCCGGTGTGGAGCCGGTGAACGGGATCAGGAGGGAGCCGATAGGCTGCCGCCCCCCTGTGCACTCGCTCTCTTCCCCGTAGGCGACCACCATTACTTCCCCGCTCCAGGAAGCGGGGTCGCCGCTTCCCCAGTCAGCGGGCACGTTCAACTCTGCTTCATACCATTCGCGCGCTGCAAAGCCGCCCTCAAATTGCTTCGGCCGGTAGCTAGTCGGTGGCGACCGATTCTCTGCGAAGTTCGACTTGCCAGTGCGGTAGACGCGGATTACGAGCGGCCTCGTGAGTTGGTCGAATCGGATCTCTGGAAGCCGTACCTTGACACGCCCGCTGCTCAACCTGGTCAGGTGCATGTCGGCCGGGTTGCCTACAAGCGTCGCGCTCGGCATCCATCGCCACTTCATGCGTACGCGGGCCGTGGGGGAGTACTTGCCTTGGGCCGGTACCAGCGTGAGGGTGTACTGCACCGGCAGAATGTCGGAAGTCAGACTGCCGTCAATGACGGTGAACTCCTCGATATCCCCGATCAACCGGATCCGCACGCCGGCTTCATGGGTCCGGCCGCTGGCGTCCATGCCAACCACCCTCAGTGGACGAAAGGGATCCCCCCCAGGCTGCCGCCGCACCCGACCCTGAAGCAAGGTGTTCGTCCGCGAGACATGCGTGCATTCAGGGCCAACTACCCTGAATTCCTCGATCATCAGTGCGCGCTTCTTGGCCGCTGCCAAGGCGTCCACTCCGCTATTTCCCGACTTCTCCCCGGGCGTGACGGGGATCGTCGGATTCGTGGGCTTGGGGACCACCTGCGCCTCCACGCAAGGCGGGAGGGACAGGAGGACCGCGGCCGCCACGAGCAGGTGTGTCCCGGCCGCACGGGCTGTGCGACGACCGCATCCGCGCTCTCGTGGCCGCCTCTCCATCATGAGTTGCATCGACATGACCCCTCCGTCGCGGTGGCCTTCCGGCCTGGTGGATCCGGACCTTCACCCTGGCGACGGGCGCAGGCCTGTCCCGGCAATGCCAGGACAAAGTCGACCGGTTGCACGGTGAGGTGAGAGGGAAGGACGAGTTGACCCGACGGCTGGAGCCCGTCGAACGCGGGCTGCGGGGTCCAGTCGACCATGCCGCTGGAGACCCACCATCGCACCGGGTCAACGCGGCAGGCCTGGAGGGAAACCGCTTCGTCTTCCCGCGGTGTGCAACTCAACGTTCGTCGAATCACGCCGAGGTCGCGGACGCCGTCGCCGTTCACGTCGGCCACGCGATAGGACACATCCCACGCGGTCCAGCAACCGGCGCCACGATTCCTCCCGCGCGAAAGGGGGGGCTCAGCGTGGAATCTCGTGAGGCTCCTGGTCGGGAGGCTGAGCACGAGAAACACCTCCCGGCCGATTGCCCCGGCGGCGGAACCTTCCCCCATGATCTCATAGGATTGGAGGTGGAGTAGCACATGGTCGCGGTCGACCGCGACGGCGTTGATGCGGGTGTCGAAAGTCATCGCCGCGCCATCGTCGTCCGGATCCTGCAACATTGCGGCGCCGAGGTGAGCCCGGCGGTGTGGGCCACCCACGTCCCAATAGTCGATGTCTATTTGCGCACTGTCCTGGGTCAGGCTGAACATCACGGTGTCAACGTCGGACCACGGCATCTCCACCGGACGCTGTGCCATGACCGGCGCGACGATCGCTGGGAGCAGCAGCGCGAGGAAGACGGGAGATCGGCCGGGCAGGTGGCCGACTCCCCTGGCTTGAGCGATCACGGGGGCACCCCGGTCCGGGAATCTGTCTGCCAGAACATGGACCGGCCGGCCGAAGGGCCCAATCGCATGTTCATGTGATTGCCTGCTCCCGCGGCAAAACACACCGTTCCGGGGCATCTCTCGCGGATGAACTCCCTACGCTTCCCCTCGGAGGCAGCGCATGCCCAAGCCACCACTTTCGCCCCGGATTCCCCTGCTCCTGCTGGGAGGGTACGCGCTGCTCGGCTGGGCCTGGCCGACCCGGAGCAACGTTTCGGCGGCGTCCGACCAGGCACCATCCGGCACGACGGTGGAGCAATTGCAGGTCAAGGTGGTCACCGGCACCGACGGCCTCCGGGCGGACAGCAAGGCCGACATCGAGGTGGTGTACCTCGATCCCTCGAAGAACGTCATGCGAACGCTGGTGCGTCGCCTGAATGTGCGCCCGACCAAGGATCGGAGCGGGACAACCGTCGTGGTTCGCGATGAGCCGATTGCCCTGGCGCCGCGCTCCAAGCAGCTGCTGACGATCAAGTTGCCCGCGGTGCAGCAGCCCAGCTCGAAACTCCCGGCGGTCCAACTCCGGCTGAGCGATATCCGCCAGGTGAACCTGACGACCTCCGTCGTGGGCCCGTCCATGTCCGGGGTTGTCGGTCCCTCCATGTCCGGCGACGGATGGGACGTCGTGGACGTCGTAGTCACCTGGTCCGGCCACGGGCCGAAGGGGGAAGCGGCTCACGGTACGCTTCTCTCCCGGTCGGGGACGCCGTTGCATCGCTTCACGTCGGAGATTGCTTCCGGCCGGTGGACCTCCGGAACGCTCCCGAGTTTCCGGCCGAGGCCGTGATGCGGGCCGCGGCCGTCCTGATCGGCGGGTTCGTCCTGACGGTGTGCGGGGCCGCGTGCCCCGGCCCCAAGCCGGCCGTGTTGCCTCCGGCTGATTCCGGCTTGACGCTCCCGGCGGCGGCACCACAGTCAGTTGCGAGGGGCAATCCAACGTGGATCGACAGCCTCATTGCCCGGCTGGAGCGTGCACCGGTGCAGAATCCTCCGGGGGCGATCGTGCGGTACATGTACAAAGGGGAGGCGGTCTATTCTGTGCCGAGTCCCTGCTGTGACCAGTTCGGGTACGTGTACAGCGCATCCCGGGTTCGTATTTGCGCGCCGAGCGGCGGCATCACGGGAAGAGGAGACGGTCGCTGCCCTGATTTCTCCTCGACGGCCACCGACGCTACCGTGATCTGGCGGGAAACGCGGGAGTGGCGGGGGCGCTGAGGGGGCCCCCGCCCGGTCAGGGAGTGGGGCCCGGCGGGGGCTTGGGCTTCGGCGTGCGTGTCTTGGTCGGCACGGGGACGCTCAGCGTCCCGGTCATGGTCTTGGGAGCGGCACGGACGGAATCCGGCGCGGTAAATGGCCGCAGGTGATCAATGGTCCAGGAGTCGTCCTCCTTGAATCGGTACAGGGGTCGCGCGGTGGAGTCGTACACCGTGTGAATCTCGCGCCCATCCCCTGCCGGGCGATAGACGGCCACGATCTCGAGGCGATTGAGATTCCAGTTGTCCCCGGACTCGAAAGGAGGTAGGCCGGGGCCCCGAAACTGCACGATGATACGCCACACATCGTCCAGCGAAGCCTGCCCGTTGACGTTCCAGTCGAACGTCTTGGCCGTCCGGTCCCGGAGCCGCTCACAGTGCTTCGAACGGGGAGTGGACTCCCCGCAGTTCAAGTACGGGCTGATCAGGCGCGTCCCGTCTCTCCTCTCGAGCACCAGGCGGAATCCTGCCCCGCCGCGCAAGTCATCGTCTCCCGTGTACACCGTGACCTGCAGTTCGTCGATGCCCCAGACAGGAACCCGGTCGGTGGACCTTTGGAGCTGCGGTCCGATCTGCGCTGCGAGCGGCGGGGTGATGAGGCTGCCTATTAGCACGGCCACCACAAGCACGTCGCGGAGGGCCCTCACCTCGGCGCCGCCGCGGCCAGGTTGCCGCGCACGACATTGCCATCCCGCAGCAGGGCAAACGGCGCAATCACGCCGGTGCCGTCGGCCTCCACGATACTCCAGGCGGCCACGTTGCCCAGTTGGCCCACCGGCAGCCATTGGCCGTCGTGTCCGTCGGCCTGATTGATCCAGATGCTGTTGTCGGTGTTGAGTGCATACACCACCCCGCGGGTCGCGGCGATGAGCCGCGCGTTCTGCGGCCGCCCCATGCGGACCCAATGACTGTCGGTGCCGCCGTCCATGTTCTTCCAGAGGGAGTGATCGTCGTTAAGCGCCCAGAACACATCGGCGCGCCCGGCCGCTGCCGCGGCGATGGCGGCCGCGCCAAAGGGCCGACCGATGCGGTCCGCCTGCCAGAGCCCTCGGCTGTCGCGCCGGACCCGGATCAGCTGCCGGGTCCGGTCCAGCAAGTAGAGCTGGCCGTCCTGGCAGGCGAGCGATTGGCCACCGTCGACCGGCAGCGCACCCTGGTCGGCCCACGTGGCACCCTCGGCGCTGTAGTGGATGTGCCCGTCCGCGGTCAGGACATAGAGCTGCCGATCGGCGCAGGCGGTGAGGCCCACGCTCCGGGCCGGGGCTCGGCCCACGGCACCCCAAGCCATCGAGGGCCGGAGGACCCGCTCAAGCCACGCGGCCAGGTCGGGGCGTGGATCGCCCTTCCCGTCGATGCCACCCCGCGCAAAGGTGAGAAAGTACCGGCCGCCGCCAGGCTCCGTGCCCTGTCCCACCCCGACGACGAATCGGATGCCGTCTTCGTCGTCGTACCAATAGAGCGGACCTCCGGAGTCACCCGGGCTGAACTCAGCGCCGTCAGTACCGCGCACATCGGCCTGCAAGGGGTTCCCGCGGGGGCCGGGGAAAAAGGACGTGTTCGGGTACCTCGCGAAGGTGGCCTCGATGGTCCGCCGCCGGCTGGGAATCGCGCCGCCCTCCATTTCACCCCAGCCCACCATCGAAAACGCCTTTCCGCGCAGGAATCCTGCTGGGTTGTTGGGGGGTATTGTTCGTGTCAATACCGGTGCCGGTCGGGCGGAAGCGGGGGGCACCACCTGGTCGAGGCCCAGGAGGATGACATCGGCGTACCCGGCCACGTTGTAGCGACTGGCCGTGACGATTTCGAGCGGCGCGAGCCGGTCCACGCCCACATGAATGGTGATCCCGCGTGGGAACTGGACGAGGGGATACCAGGTGCCGGGCGTCTCCCAGTTACCGAACCGGTCGAGGGTCACGCGCGCGCCTGACGCGGGCGAGTGATCCACGCAGTGCGCGGCGGTCAGCACGATTCGCGGTGCCACCAGGGTGCCGGTGCAGGCGCCCGTCGCCATGATGTAGACGGTGGCGTTCGCCTCGGGAGTGTCGGTGTCTGGGCGGTGGGGTCCACCGCTCAGCGCGGCCGTGGCGCGACCCGGTTGCTGGGCGTGGACCGGAAGGGAAAGGAGCACGCTCACCGCAACTGTGGCGCAGACATGCAGCGCGCGACGGCGCGACCTGGACCGATGGATCGAATTCGTCACGGCGATACTCCTCCGGCTGGCGGCCTAGGGGCGAAGCGGGGGGCTTTCCCATTCACCCGAGTTCTTGAAGCGATGAAGTGGATTGTTGCGACCACTGTAGAGCACCCGGGTCTCGAGCTGGCCGTTGGCCATTCGGGCAGTCACCTGGATTTCGAGGCGCTGCATGTTCCAGTTGTCGGGCGTGTCGAACCCGCTGTGACGCCCGGTCTGAAATCGGACGCCAACGCGCTGGATGTCGTGGACCTTCGGGAGGGGGTCTGCGAGGGCCCATTCGTAGGAATTCTGGACATCATTCCCGATGCCCAGACAAAGCAACTTCCCGTTTGCTTTGGGCCGACAGTTGAGCTCGTTCTTCGTCAACCGGCGCCCATCGCGCAGCTGCAGATAAATCCCGAACCAGCTGTTGCCGCGCAGATCATCGCTTCCGGTCTGGACCACGATTCTGACCTGCCGAACGGTGGCACCCTCCCAGGACTGATCGACCGTCTGGGCCGGCGGGCCGGCCACCTTGACCTGGGCCGATGTGGGCGGGGCGAGGATGAGCGCCATTGCCATGGCACCCCAGGGGAATCGCATCGTTATCTCCTTGGTTTCGCGGGGGCCGTGTCAACACCCTCTCCCCGAGCACTCAGATCAATCCGCGCTCCAGCGCCACGCGGACCGCCAGCCCCACACTGCGGACGTGCAGCTTGCTGTAGAGGTGGCGCACGTGGGTGCGGACAGTATCGATGCTAATGTCGAGCTCCGAGGCGATCTCCTTGTACGAGAGCCCGCTGCCGAGGCCGCGCAGCACGTCGTGCTCCCGCTCCGTCAGCGAAAGCTGCGCGTCATTGATCGGGATCAGGGTGCGGTGTGGTGGGGCCGTCGCCTGCACCCGGAGCAACTCCAGCACCGTCTTGGCCACGCCGGACGAGAGCGGGGCGCCACCGGCGAGAATACTGCGCAGCTCGCCGAGTATTTCTGCCGCGGGCGCCCGCTTCGCCAGGTATCCGTCGGCTCCGCTGCAGATGGCGTCGAGGACCCGGCGGGGCTCTTCGAACGCCGTGAGCACCACGATGGGGATGTCGGGCAGCATTTCCTTCATCAGGCGGGTGGCGGTGATGCCGTCGGTGCCGGGGAGGGCGAGGTCCATGAGGAGGAGGTCCCAGGGCGGGCCTCCGGCGCGCGCGCGCGACTGGGCCGCCGAGAGGAGGGCCTCGTCCGCCGTGCGAAAGGCGCTGCCGATCGCGAACCCCCGCGCGTGGGCGAAGAGCGCCTCGAGACTGGAGCGGTAGTGGCGGTCGTCCTCGACCGTGGCGACCCGGACCGTCATGGGCAGTCGCTCGCTCGCAATAGGGATGGCGGAAGGCATGCAGAGAGTCTACGGCACGGGGGCCGGCTTCGCCCTCGCATGATCGTGTGATGTGGGACCGGCACGCTTAGGGACGGGAAAGCGAGCGTCGAGGCACCACCAACCGGACGATGGTGCCTCCACCGGCCCGAGGGACGATGTCGATGCGAGCACCGGCCTCTGTCGCCCGTCTTGCCATGCTGGTCAGTCCGCGTCCGGCAGTTGACCGTGCGTCCCCGCCGCTTGGCAACCCGCCCCCGTTGTCTTCCACAACGAGCTCCAGCTGGTCGTCTGTGAGACAGAGCGCGAGCGACACGTCTGACGCCGAGGCGTGGCGCGACACGTTGTGCAGCGCCTCGAGGCCGACCAACAGCAGGCTTCGGCGAACGGTCGCGTTGAGTCGGAGCAGGGGCCAGGGGTCGGGGAAGTCGACCCGGAACTGTGCCCCGTCCCGCGCGAAGAGGCGCGTCCCATGCTCCCGCAGCCGCGACCCGAGCTCGCTGAGCGTGCCATCACGAGGATCGAGCGACCAGACGATGTCGGAGAGGGCTGTGCCAAGCTCCTCGCTGATGTGCATGACCTGCCGCGCCAGTCGCTGGCGCTCCGGCTCATCGGGTGTTCCCTCCGCCAGCACACCCGCCAGGATCCCGACTCCCCCGAGCCCGGAGCCCAGTTCGTCGTGCAGGTCCATGGCGATCCGGGTGCGCTGGCGCTCCATCTCCAGCAGGACCCCGACGCGGGCCCGGTACGCGGCACCGGCCGCTCCGAGGAGGAGTACGGCGCCAAGCAGGAGGCTCCACGGCTCGAGGTACCAGGGTCCGCGGACGGAGAAGGCGAAGCTCCCGGTCTCCGTGGACCAGATCCGGCCGTCGAGCGAGGCGCGCACCTCGGCACGATAGTCGCCCCGCGGCAAGTCGATCCAGCGAAAGGACGGCTCGCCGCGTACGTCGGTCCAGGTCTCATCGGGCAGGAGACGCACCTGGTAGCGCAACAACGATGGCGCGCGATAGCTCATCGCGGCGAATCGGACTTCGAGGTGGTGATGGCGGAAGGGGAGCGCGGGCGCACCGTCGGGTGACACAAGGTCGGCGTCCACCCGCGCCTCCACCAGCGCGACCCGGGGCGCCTGGTCGGGCATGGTCCGGGCCGCCGCCGGCACCCGTGCCAGGCCAAGCGCGGTGGCCAGCCAAAGCGTCCCATCCGCTTCCTCCAGCAGGTCGGTGAATACATTGGCGGGTACGCCCTGCCATGCCGTGACCGATTCCAGGACCTCCCATCCGTCGGGGAAAGTGGTGTCGGGGCGGACCCGAAGCGCCATGCCGTGTCCATAGATCCAGATGCCGCCCGACGGGGCGGGCTCGAGCCCCTGCACCGAGCGAGACGGCAGGTCCGCGTTGCCAGGGAGCGACGCCCAGCCGCCACTCCGCCGTGCGTGCACCCCGTTCCGCGAGGAGGCGAGCCACACCTCGCCCCCGGGGAGCTCGGCGATGCCACGAAGCTCCACGGCACCGGGCACGTCCTCGCAGCTCCACGCGACCGACTGCCAATTCTCCCATGGCGCGTCGGTGTGGCAGACGCGTTCGCCGCCCACCAGCCACACCACCCCGTTGCTCATCCGCTTCACACGCAGGATCCCGCCTTCGAAAGGCGTTGGAATGAACGCGCCCAGCCCAACCGAGCCGTCAGACGATCGAAGTACCGCGAGTCCCCGATCGGTCGCCATCCAGACTCCGCCTCGCGGCAGTGGCTCGGAGTGGAAATGGAAGACCGGCATGTCCCACCGGTGGGTCGTGACCAGCCGGCCATCCCGGATTTCCTCCATTCCGGCGGCAGTCGCAATCCAGAGGACTCCCTGGCCGTCAACGGCGGGCGCGGAAACGGAGGGCCATCGGGGGACCGTGACCGCGCGCCAGCCGAGGCTTGAGCGCTCCACATAGCCAGTGCCTTGCCACGTCGTCACCCACATTCGGGCACCTTGGCGAGCGAGATATCGCGTGAAGGCGGAGGGCAATCCCTGCCGCCCGCCCCAGAGCAGCGTCTCGGGCTCCGAGAATTGGAGCGCGCCGGTGGGGGTGGCGAGCCAGAGGCTGCCCTCCCGGTCCTTCAGGAGCGGGCCGCCGCCCTCCGGAATCTCGTCCGGTCCCACTATGATCGGCGGGTCGGATGCGGTCACCCGCACCAGAAAGCGATCATGCGAAGCGTAGATCGAGCTGCCGCGCCTCACCAGGCCGATTCCTCTTCCGGGCACCTGATACACCTGGGTCAGCGAGTCCCCGGCGACGCGCCAGAGCGCCCCCTGTTTCGACAGGATCAGCGTGTCCCCCTCCGCCGAGATCGAGAGGGCCACCGCGCGCGGCACTGACGCCACTCGGCGCGCCTGGCCGCCGGGGTCCGCCTGCCACACCGCGTCGCGGGTGCCGAGCCAGGCACCGTCCAGCGTGGGGTCGACCAGGACTTCCACCATCTGTCCGCGCATGGCGCCGGGGAGCATCTCCACCCATCCCGCTGTGGTGTCGCGCCGCCAGACCCGATCCCAGTTGGCCAGCCAGAGGTGGCTCGTGGCGTCGCAACCGAACGTGACCGGCCCGGTCTCGACGTGGTCGACCGGAGGGGGGATGGCGACCGCACTGTCCATGGTGATTCGCCAGACGCGGCCCGGTTCCTCGAGAGCAAAGAGCCGCCCATCAGGACAGGCGACGATCTGGTTGACCCAGCCACGAAGTTGCCCCGGTGCCCAGTGGACCAGCCGGTTGCCGTCCCACCGATGCAGGCCACCGACCGTGCCGAGCCAGAGGAGTCCGACGCTGTCCTGGGCCAGTGACCGCACGGCCCCGGTGAGAAGGCCGTCGGTGGCGTCGATGCGGCGCACGAGACGAGACTGCGCCGAGAGGGCGTGTATGAAGAGTCCGAGGACAGCAGGCAGGAGGCGGGCAATGCGAATCCACCGCACCCGCCGGAGCCGAAGGCGGGTGTCGGGGCACATGGGAGTGAATCGATGGAGCCTGAGTTGAATGGACCCCTCGCGGCCGTCCGTCAGGGAACCATAGCGAGGGCGGAACCGATGGGCCAATCCGCCGCCCGCCTCAGGGGACCGGCGTGACAGCTACCGAGAAGCAGCTCCACCCCGGTTTCCTCCACCCTGTCGATGGACAGCAGGCAGCGCTTGGAGGTTGGATGGCTGATCATTAACGCCACATGTCTCTCTTCAAGTCGGCGGAGTGCGGTGGAGTGTTCAGTCGGCGTTCATGGACGGATCGTGACGCGGGTGACTGGCCACTCGTGGCTCTCCTGGTTGCGGAAGCGGTAGAGGGGCGACCCGGTGAGTCGGACCAGGGTCACCATCTCCTGGCGGCCGTCGGAGTGACGGACCCGGGCGCGCACCTCGAGCTCTGCCAGGTCCCAGTTATCCGGCGAGTCGAAGACCGACTCCTGACCACTCTGGAAGGAGAGTACCACGCGATCGATGTCCGAGCGGGGCACCTCGCGCTCGAGGAACATCTCATACGATCGACTCGTTTGCGACGAGATGGTGTAACAGTACCCGTCGGCGCGGCAGTTCAGCGGCAGCGGTGCGCCGATCTTCTTGCTGGCGACCGGACTCCGGTTGACCACGTCTCCGTTCCGGAGCAGCAGCCAAACGCGTAGCTTGCTGCCCTTCCTTAAATCGTCGGCGCCGCTTCGGACGCGTATGCTCAGCCGGTCTACCATGTTCTGCTGCGCCTTGACCGGACCGGCCATCACGCAGACGGCGAGCACGCTTATGGCTATCGTTCGTCCTCGCATGCTGGCTCCTCGTTGCACCTGATGAAGTCCGTGCGCGAGGCACCAACGTATCCGGCGCAAAAGACCGCGACCATCGCATGGTCATGTGATGGCGCACGGCGCAAGATCGGTCGCATATACCGTGCATGATCGTGCCCGCCCTGCGCGGGTCGGTGCCCGCTTCGTGTCTATTCGTTCCCCGTCCCGCTGGAGGCTTCAATGCTTGCGTGTCGGCTCACGCGTTTGCGGTTGTTGCGCATGGCTGTTCTGCTCTCGGTCGTCCTGACCGCCTGTTCCGACGACTCCAATGGGCCCGCTCCCGGACCCGGCTCCGCGCTGCGTGCCTCCTGGAACGTGACCAGCTTCGCGACCGCGGCCGAGGACTTCATCACGCAGGGGATGGGGCTCGTCATCACCTTCAAGAGCGACGGCACCTATGCGCTGACGGTGACGGACGACCTGATCGGCATCTGCAACCCAGGCCCCGACTGCTTGGAAGGTGGCGACTACACGGCCACCACCACGACGGTGACGCTCGACCCCGGCACCGTCGATGAAGTCGTGTTCGACTATACGATTGCAGGCACCACGCTCACTATGAACGGCGACATCGGCGGGACGCTCGTGACCATCACCGCCACAAAGCTCTAGGAATACTCGAGGAGGCGTGGCCGGGCACGCCCCTCCCGCCCTCGAGTCGTGCGGAGGCGCATCCGGACGGCGTTGGGTAGATTTGTGTTCTACCCTTTTTCCCGGACCGTGCCAATGCCCGCCCTGATCGAATGCGTACCGAACTTCTCCGAAGGCCGTGACCCGGAGGTGATTCGCCGCATCGCCGCCCGCCTCGAATCGGTGGAGGGCGCCGCCCTCCTGCACGTCGACGCGGGCAAGGCCACCAATCGCACCGTCATGACCATTGCCGGGACGCCCGAAGCCGTGGCGGAGGCGGCGTTCCGGGGCATCGCCGAAGCGGCTGAGTTGATCGACATGCGACAGCACAGCGGTGAGCATCCTCGCATGGGCGCCACGGATGTCTGTCCGCTCGTGCCAATCTCCGGCATCACGATGAAGGAGACGGCGGATCTGGCCCGCAAGCTGGCCGAGCGGGTCGGTCGCGAGCTCCGGATTCCCGTCTATGCCTACGAAGCGGCACAGCCCGATCCCCGCCGCAAGAACCTCTCGGTCATCCGCACCGGTGAGTACGAGGGCTTCGAAGAGAAGATGAAGCAGCCAGCGTGGACGCCGGACTTCGGCCCCGCCACCTTCAATCCGAAGAGCGGTGCCACCGTGATCGGCGCCCGCGATTTCCTCGTGGCCTTCAACGTCAACCTCAACACGACCTCCACCCGCCGCGCCAATGCCATCGCCTTCGACGTGCGGGAGGCGGGCCGGCCGAAGCGTGAGGGTCATCCGCTGACCGGCAAGGTCGTGAACGACGCTTCGGGCCAGCCGGTGATGATTCCCGGGACCCTGAAGGCGGTCAAGGCCATCGGCTGGTTCATTCCCGAGTACGGCGTCGCCCAGGTGTCGATGAACCTGGTCGACCTGTCGGTCACCCCCATCCATGTCGCCTTCGACGAGGTGTGCCGCGCCGCCGAGGCACGGGGCGTCCGGGTGACGGGGAGTGAGCTGGTCGGATTGGTGCCGCTGGCCGCGCTCCTCGACGCCGGCCGCCATTTCCTCCGCAAGCAGCAGCGCTCCGTCGGAGTTTCAGAAGTCGAGCTGATCAAGATTGCCGTGAAGTCCCTCGGCCTCGACGAACTGGGGCCGTTCAATCCGGAGGAGCGGATCATCGAGTACCGGCTCCGGAACGAGGCCGATCGCCGGCTGGTGCGGATGACCATCGAGGGATTTGCGAACGAAACCGCGTCGGAGTCCGTGGCACCCGGTGGTGGGTCGGTCGCTGCGGCGGTCGGAGCGCTCGGCGCCTCGCTCGGCACCATGGTGGCCAACCTCTCCGCCCACAAGCGGGGGTGGGACGAGCGCTGGGAGGAGTTCTCGAAGTGGGCCGAGGCCGGCCAGCACATCAAGGACGAGCTGCTCCGGCTGGTCGATGCCGACACCAAAGCCTTCGAGCGGGTCATGCTGGCGCTCGGCATGCCGAAGGGGACCGACGCCGAGAAGTCGGCGCGGAGCGCGGCGCTGGCCGCGGCCAACCTCGGTGCGCTCCAGGTGCCGTGGCAAGTGATGCAGACCGCCTTCCACTCCTTCGACCTCATCCGGGCCATGGCCGAGCACGGCAATCCTGCGTCCGCCTCCGATGCCGGCGTCGGCGCCCTCTGCGCCCGGGCCGCCGTCCGCGGCGCCTGGCTCAACGTGCGCACCAACGCGAGCGGCATCAAGGACAAGTCAGCCATCGCGAACGTCATGGCCGATGGCGTCAAGCTCGATGCGGCGGCCGCGCGGCTGGAGGCGGAGATTCTGGAGATCGTGGAAAGGAAGTTCAACTGAGATGATGATGTCGTCCAGCTGGCTGATCGGAACCTAAGCGTCCCGTCATCGGGATTTCAGGCGTGCTTCAGGGCCTCCTGTGCAGGTTGCTGTCACGACTCGTAGCAGCGCTCATTCCAGGAGGTAGCAATGTCCATCATGCGCACACAACTCGGCTTGGTCGCCGCCGCTCTGCTCCTGCTGGGCGTCGTGGCGTGCAATGATAGCAGTGGTCCCACCACCACAGAGACCTTGACCGCCGCCCAAGCGGACCTGGTGGCCGAGGTGGTGACCGTGGATCTCGACGAGATCATTGAAGCAGGGAGCTTCGACGCCTCCACCGCTATGCCGATGGCTCTCGGGTTGACCGATCCGGTTACGGTCTGTGTCCCGACGATCACCCCGTTCCCGCCGACCAATAGCGACGAAGACGCCGTGCCGGATTCTGTACGCTTCGAATTCGCCGAGTGCAGCTTCACTCGCGGCGCCATGACGCACACCCTCGACGGGATCATCGATGTCGTCGACCCGACACCGACCATCACCGACTTCGATATCCGGACGGTCTTCACGTCGTTTTCCCGGACGCTAGCCAATAGTGTGAGCGGGCGCATTCACAGCGCGTTATTCGACGGCACCCGGGAATGGGCGGCGACCTCCGACACGCTGGGCATGACGATGACGAACTTCCTGACCGAGTTCACCTATCCGAACGGCACCAGCGCCTCGCACCTGAAGAACTGGGTGGCCAAGTTCACGGCGGACACGCCCGGCTCGATTGTGCTTGGGTCGCCGTTGCCGGCCGGCGAGCTCGTCGTCACCGGCACGTCGACGTGGGAGCGGACCGAGGTGACCTGGGACCTGGTTGCGTCGACCCCGACGCCGCTGCACTTCAACCCGGCGTGCACGGTGGCACCGCGGTTCGACGGCGGCGTCCTCCTGCATGCCGTCACCCGGAGTGACTCGACGGTGACCGTCCAGATCGAGTTCACGGCATGTGGGGCGTACACGGTGACTCGCCTCTAAGACCGGTTTCAGGACCGTGATGTCCATCGGGGTTCCTCGCGAGGAGCCCCGATGTCACATCCGGCGCATCGCGTCACGCCTTGCGGCTACCCCAATTTCAGCCAACTTACGCCCATGACCATACCTCTCTCCCATTTCATCGCCGGGGCCTTCGTCGGCTCCACCGGCACGGATGTCCTCGCCGACCTCAATCCCTCCGACGCACGCGACGTGATCGCCGAGCTCCCAGTCGGCACGGCGGCCGATGCCGCGGCGGCAGTCGCCGCCGCGAGCACCGCCCTTCCCGGCTGGCGCGCCCTCAGCGGCCCGGCGCGTGCCGAGCACCTGCACCAGTGGGCCGCCGCCATCGCGGCCCGCGCCGAGGAGCTCGCCCAGGCCATGGCGCGCGAGGTCGGCAAGCCGATCGGGGAAGCGCGCGGCGAGGTGGGCCGCTGCATCGTGATCCTCCGGTACTACGCCGGCGATGCGGTCCGGTCGATCGGCGAGGTCGTCCCCGCGCAGGCTGCCGGCGCCCTGCAGTTCACCCTCCGAGAGCCCCTCGGTGTGGTCGCGCTGATCACTCCCTGGAACTTTCCGCTGGCCATCCCGCTCTGGAAGGCGGCCCCGGCACTGGCGTACGGCAACACCGTCGTGCTCAAGCCCTCCGAACAGTCGCCGATGATGGCGCTGCTTCTCGCGGAGACGGCGGAGTCGGGCGGCCTTCCCGCGGGCGTTTTCAATGTCCTGCTGGGTACCGGCGCCGGCGCGGGGGAGCCGCTGCTTCGTGCGCCCGAGGTCCGGGGAATCAGCTTCACCGGCTCCGCGGCGGTCGGAGCCAGGCTTGCGGCGATTGCCGCGGAACGAAACGTCCGGTACCAGACCGAGATGGGCGGCAAGAACGTCGTCATCGTGATGCCCGACGCCGACCTCGACTTGGCGGCGAAGCTGACCGCCGCCGGTGCGATGCGGTACGCCGGCCAGAAGTGCACCGCCACCAGTCGGGCCGTCGTCCTTCCGGAAGTCGAGGGCGCGTTCCTCGACAAACTTCGGGAGCACGTTGAGGGATTCAAGCTGGGACCCGTGACCGATCCGGCCTGTGCGATTGGCCCGGTCATCAGTGCCGATGCCCGGAAGCGCGTCTGGGCCGCGCTGGCCGCCACCACGGCGGAGGTTGTGTGCGGCGGGGTCGAAGTGACGGGGGTGGTCTTCAAGAAGGGGTACTTTGTGACCCCAACCGTCGTGCGCGGCGTCGACCCGGCCTCGCCGATTGCGCAGGAGGAGCTCTTCGGGCCGGTGCTGGCCGTGTCGAGCGCCGACGGCCTGGACGAAGCCATCGCCATCGCCAACCAGTCCCGGTATGGGCTCAGCGCCTCGCTCTTCACGCGGGATATCGGTGCGGCGCTCAAGTACATCCACCGGATTGACGTCGGGCTGGTGCGCGTCAACGGCGACACCACCGGGGTCGATCCGCACGCCCCGTTCGGCGGGATGAAGGGCTCCAGTTCCGGCAGCCGGGAGCAGGGTTCCGCCGCACGCGAGTTCTACACGGAAACCAAGACGGTGCAGGTGAACGCGGTATGAGGGGACCGGCGTTTCCCGCCATGATCCAGGTCGTAGATTCGCACACCGAAGGGGAACCGACCCGCGTCGTGGTGGACGGCTGGCGCCAGCCCGCGGGCTCCACGATGGCGGCACGCCGCGACGACCTGGCCGCCCACGCGGATCACCTCCGCAGCGCGGTCGTGTGCGAACCGCGCGGCCACGACGCGATGGTAGGAGCGCTCCTCACCCCGCCGGTCTCCAAGGGTTCTGCCGCCGGCGTCATCTTCTTCAACAACGTCGGCTACCTTGGCATGTGCGGCCACGGCACGATCGGTGTGGTCCGCACCCTGGAGCACCTTGGCCGGATCACCGCCGGCCTGGTTCACCTGGACACACCGGTGGGGTCGGTGGCGGCGGAGCTCGGTACCGATGGGGCGGTGACCATCCGCAACGTGCCATCCTACTGCCACGCGCGGGACGTCGCCGTCGAGGTACCAGGACTGGGCCGGGTGATCGGCGATGTGGCCTACGGCGGCAACTGGTTCTTCATGACGCACTGGGACCGGTCTCCGCTCGCGCTGGCGGAGGTCGATGAACTCACCCGGGTGACACGCGGCATCATGGCCGCCCTTCGCGCCCAGGGGGTGACGGGGCAGGCAGGGGCGGAAATCGATCACGTGGAACTCTCCGCCGCGCCGATGCGGTCCGACGCTGACGCCAGGAATTTCGTCCTCTGCCCCGGCGGCGCCTACGATCGGTCCCCCTGCGGGACGGGCACTTCCGCCGTCATGGCTGCGCGGCATGCCCGAGGAGCGCTGGCCCTCGGCGCACAGTGGCGGCAGGAGAGCATCACCGGGAGTCTCTTCACCGGGTGGTTGGAGGAGCAGGGCGGGCAGCTCATTCCGCACGTTCGTGGCACAGCCTTCATTACGGGCGAATCTACCCTTCGCTTCGACCCCACCGACCCATTCCGAGCCGGGTTCACCACCGCACGATGACGACGCGGCCGGACGCCATCATCGTCGGTGCCGGCATCGTCGGGGCGGCCTGCGCTTACTCTCTGGGCCGCCATGGCCTCCGCGTCACCGTACTCGAATCCGCCTTCGCCGGCGGCGGCACGACCGCCGCCGGGATGGGCCACATCGTCGTGATGGACGACAGCGAGGCGCAGTTCGCGTTGAGCTCGTGGTCGCAGGGACTCCTGGATGACCTCCTCCCCCAACTGCCTCCCTCGACCGAGTTCGCGCGATGCGGCACGCTCTGGATCGCCGAGGATGCGCCGCAGTTCGAGGCCGCCCGGGCCAAGCTGGCGTTCTACCGGGAGCGCGGGGTGAAGGCCGAGCTGCTCGGGCCCGACGAGCTGTCCCGCGCGGAACCGACGCTCCGCGCCGGCTTGGCGGGAGGACTCAGGGTGCCAGGTGACGGAGTCGTCTATCCACCGGCTGTCGCACGCTGGCTGGTGGACCAGGCGACGCGGCAGGGGGCAACGGTGGTTGAACGCGTCGAGGTCCAGGCGATCCATTCCCGCGCGGTGTCCACTTCGACGGGCCGCCTCGAAGCGGATGTCATCATCAATGCCGCGGGCGCTGCGGCGCCGCGGCTGACCCCGGGGCTGCCGATCGTACCGAGGAAAGGGCATCTCGCCATCACCGACCGAGCCCCCGGATTCTGCGGACACCAGGTCGTTGAGCTGGGGTATCTCCGGAGCGCCCACACGATGAACGCCGCCTCCGTGGCCTTCAATGTCCAGCCGCGGGCAACCGGGCAGTTGCTGATCGGCTCGTCGCGGGAGTTGGTCGGCTGGGACGCGTCCATCAACCGCGACGTCCTGGCCCGGATGCTTCGGCGCGCCATACGCTTCATGCCCGGCCTCGCGCGGTTGCCGGTCGTGCGGACCTGGACCGGATTTCGCCCCACCACCCCGGACAGCCTCCCGCTCATCGGCGCCTGGACCGCGGTCGACGGACTCTGGATCGCTGCCGGCCACGAGGGCCTCGGCATCACGACCGCGCTCGGCACCGGCTCGATGCTGGCGAGCCTCATTGTCGGGAAGCCCCCGACCATTGATTCGACACCGTTCGCGCCGGACCGCGCGATGCCGATCGCGGAAGCTCCCCCGCTCCCGGAGGGAGAGGGGGTGGGGGGTGAGGAGTAGACAATGACTGCGACGATTCGAATCTTCGTCAACGGCGCCGTGCGCGAGGTGCCCGTAGGTGTCAGCCTCGCCGCGGCACTGCTCAACGCAGGGCATGCGACGTTCCGGCGGTCAGTGGGTGGTGAGGCCCGCGGACCGATCTGCGGCATGGGCGTCTGTTTCGAGTGTCGGGTCACCCTCGATGGGGTGATCGGACGACGCGCATGCCTCGAACCGGTCCGCGAGGGAATGCAGGTGATGATCGATGCCTGACACCGTCGGCGCGGTGCGGCGCGCGGATGTCGCCATCGTGGGTGGAGGGCCCGCCGGCATCGCGGCGGCGGTCCACGCCGCGGGCGCGGGCCGGAGCGTCGTACTGCTCGATGCGTCGCCGCAGCCCGGCGGACAGATCTGGCGCCATCGGGACCGCGCCACGCTGCCTGCCGTGGCGCGCATGTGGCTCGACCGGCTCGACCGGTCCGGAGCGACCGTGCTCACCGGCGCGCAGGTGGTGGATGCGCAGGGCGGAGGCCGGCTTGGTGTGGAGCTCGAGGGCCGCGCGGTCACCGTCACCGCCTCCGCGGTTATCCTCGCGACCGGCGCGCAGGAGCGCTTCCTCCCCTTTGCCGGATGGACCCATACGGGGGTGGTGGGCATCGGGGGTGCGCAGGCGCTCCTCAAGGCCGGCTGGGATGTGCGGGGGAAGCGTGTGGCCGTCGCGGGGACGGGGCCCCTCCTCCTGCCGGTCGCTGCGGCGCTCGCCAGGGCCGGGGCCGATCTCCGGATGGTGGCGGAACAGGCGCCCCCCGAGGCGGTGAAGGAGTTTGTCCGGTCGCTCTGGCGGACGCCGCGCCGACTGATGCAGGCGGCGGCATACCGCGCAGCATTCCTGGGCGTGCGCTACCGGTGGGGCACCTGGGTCAGGCGCGTCGTCAACGTGAATGGCGAGTTGCACGTGACCTACACCACCGGATCCAGCACCTGGGCGGAGCCGGTGGACATCCTGTGTGCGGCGGCGGGGCTCGTGCCCTCGACCGAACTCGCCCGGCTGCTGGGGTGCGAGGTGCGGGATGGAGAGGTTGTGGTCGGCGAGGATCAGCAGACCACCGTGCCGGGGATCTACGCCGCCGGCGAACCCACCGGGAATACCGGTATGGAGGCGGCGCTGGTGGAGGGAGCGATTGCGGGGCTTGCTGCGGCGGGGCAGGGGGGCAGCGGGGCGGTGGGGCAGTTGCAAGCCGACCGCGCAAAGCACCGGCGCTTCTCCGAGCGTGCCGCCGCGGCGTTTCGCCTGCGACCGGAATTGCGCGACCGCGTGGAACCCGGTACCATCGTCTGCCGGTGCGAGGATGTACCACGGTCGGCCTTCCACACCGAATGGAGCGCCCGCGAGGGCAAGCTCTTCACTCGCGCCGGGATGGGGAGTTGCCAGGGGCGGATCTGCGGGCCGGCGTTGCAGTACCTCTTTGGAACCACGAGGGACACCGTGCGCATGCCGGTCGTTCCGACCTCGATCGCCGTGCTGGCCGATTTCGCGGCGCCATCCGATGACTTGCAAGGAGCACCCTGATGCAGAAGGCCGACTGGACCGGCGTCTTCCCCGCCATCACGACGCCGTTCACCGCCAGCGGCGCGGTCGATGAGGCGTTCCTGAAGAAGCATGTCGGATGGCTGCTGGACGCTGGCTGCAAGGGAATTGTGGCCCTGGGCTCCCTCGGCGAAGGCGCCACTCTGACCTTCGAGGAGAAGGTGCGCATTCTCGAGGTGTGCCGCACCGTCACCAAGGGCCGGGTGCCGCTCGTGGCTTCCATCAGCGGGCTCTCCACGGCGGAGTGTGTGACGCTGGCGAAGGAGGCGGAGCGGGTCGGCTGTGATGGCTTGATGGTCCTCCCGCCCTACGTGTACCTCGGTGACTGGCCCGAAATCGAGGGGCACTTCTCCGCGGTCCTGTCGGCCACCACGCTCTCCTGCATGCTGTACAACAATCCGATCGCCTACGGGACCGACCTTTCTGCGGACGACGTGAAGACGCTGGCTGACAAACACGCCAACGTGCACGCGGTCAAGGAATCGAGCGGGGATGTGCGGCGGATTACGGCCGTGAAGGCGCTGCTGGGATCCCGGCTGGCGCTCTTCGCTGGACTCGATGACATGATCGTCGAGGCGATCGCGGTCGGCGCGGACGGATGGGTGGCGGGGCTGGTCAATGCGCTGCCGGTGGAGTCGGTGACGCTGGTGGACCTGGCCAAGGCGGGCCGGGTGGGCGAGGCGCTCAAGCTGTATGCCTGGTTCCTGCCGCTCCTGCGGTTCGACACCGTGCCCAAGTTCGTGCAGCTGATCAAGCTGGTGCAGGCGGAGGTGGGGATGGGGAGTGAGGCGGTGCGGGCGCCGAGGATGGTACTCTCAGACCAGGAACGGAAGGACGCGTTGGCGATTGTGCGGCGGCAGCTGCGGCACAGGGCGGACGCGTGAGCTCGTGGCTGAAGCCACGGCTCGGCTGATGTCGCTGAAGCGACGCGGCTTCCCAGATCGTCACCCCGGCGAAAGCCGGGGTCCAGTTGTCGACCGTCCTGCTGCCGCGCCGGGGGTTGAGGGGTGACGGGTTTTACACTGTGGCGAACCGCGCCGTGAAGTGCCGCAGCCACGGCGCCTGCTCCACGATCCGGAGTCCGCGGATCTTCTCCCGCTGGCCGGCCACCTCGCGAATCACTTCGCCGACGTAGTCCACGTGACTCTGGGTGTATGTTCGACGCGGAATGGCCAGCCGCACCAGTTCCATCGCCGACGGGGTCTCGGTCCCATCGTCGTGGCGGGTGCCGAACATCACCGATCCAATCTCCACCCCACGCACCCCACCCGCCCGATAGAGCTCCACCGCCAGCGCCTGCGCCGGATATTGCGACGCCGGGATGTGGGTCAGCAGCGCCTTGGCGTCGAGGTACACCGCGTGGCCGCCGGGAGGCCGCACCGTCGGGACGCCGGCCGCCTCCGCCTTTTCCGCCAGGTAGGCGGTGGAGCGGATTCGGTAGCGGAGGTAGTCCTCGTCGAGCACCTCCTCCAGGCCCACCGCAATCGCGTCCATGTCGTACCCCGCCAGCCCGCCGTAGGTCGGGAACCCTTCCGTCAGGATGAGCAGGTTGCGCGCCTTCCGGGCGATCTCGGGGTCGTTCAACGCCAGGAAGCCGCCGATGTTGGCCATCCCGTCCTTCTTGGCCGACATGGTGCAGCCGTCCACCAGCGAAAACATCTCCCGAACGATCTCGCGCGGGGTCCGGTCGGCCTGCCCCGGCTCCCGCAGCTTGATGAACCAGGCGTTCTCCGCGAACCGGCAGGCATCGAGAAAGAAGGGAAGGTTGTACGTGTCGCAGATCCTCCGGACGCCCCGGAGGTTTTCGAGCGATACGGGTTGCCCGCCACCGGAGTTGTTCGTCACCGTCACCATCACCAGTGGAATCCGCTCGACCCCTTCCTTCCGGATCGTCGCCTCGAGGGCGTCGAGGTCCATGTTCCCCTTGAAGGGATGCTCGGACGACGGGACCCGCCCCTCGGGAATCACGAGATCCCGCGCCTCGGCGCCGACGAACTCGACGTTGGCGCGTGTGGTGTCGAAGTGGGTGTTGTTGGGGACGATGTGGCCCCTGGCGGCCATGACAGAAAAGAGGATGTGCTCGGCGGCGCGGCCCTGGTGGGTGGGGATGATCTCGGTCAGGCCGGTCAGGCCTTTCACGGTGTCGCGAAACCGTTCGTAGGAACTGCTGCCGGCGTAGGATTCGTCGCCGTCCATCATCGCCGCCCACTGGCGGGAGGACATGGCACCGGTGCCCGAATCGGTGAGGAGGTCGATCAGGACCTCCTCGCCCCGCAGCCCGAAGAGGTTATAGCCGGCCCGCTCCAGCGCCGCCTCGCGCTCAGCCCGCGTGGTGTGCCGGATCCGCTGCGTCGAGTGGATCCGGAACGGTTCGATGATGGTAGTGAACGGCATGGTCAGCGTCCCGGTTCGGAGGCCAGCTTCGCCAACCGGGTCTTCACTTCCTGCACCCCCGGCTGGAAATCGCTGTCGGCATCGCGCCAGAGGGCCACGAAGCGGCTGTAGTATTCCTTGGCCTGATCGCGCTCGCCCCGCGCTTCGTAGAGCTCACCCATCCGCCGCAGCGTCGGGCCGAGGACCCGTGCCTCCCCGAAGTTCCGGATTGGTACCGTGGTGCTCGTGGCCCGGTGATAGGCGGCGAGTGCCGAGTCAGGCTGGTTCATCCGGTCAAACACCCGGCCCACGTAGAAATCCCCGCACTGCCGACAATCCTGTGCGGCAGTGGGGAGTCGTACCCAATCCTGGTAGGCTGCCAACGCCTCCGGGAGTCTTCCTTCCGCTTCGAGTACCTCTCCCTCGACCGACCGCATGATGCCGTTCGGTGGGTTCCACCAGCGACCCTGGAACTTCTGGCTGAGTGCCAGGTACTTCCGGGCCACCGGCGTCTGCCCGGCGGCGGCATAGAGTCGGGCCAGGCCAACGTACGGCCTGTCGTCCGGAGCCATGCTATCGAGCGGGTACTCCGTCAGCAGCGCCTCCACCTGGGAGAGATCAGATCGGGGACGGGGCCGGGCGGTGAGATCATCGATGGCGGCACCGAGAGCGGTCCCGTACATGACGCGAACGTCTCCCTGCCGTTTCGCCCTTTCGAACAGATCTGCGTCCAGCGCGGAAGCAGCGGCGATCTGTCCCTGAGTCACATCAAGCCGGATTCGACCCACGATCGCCTGCCGCTGGTATGCCGGTTCGCTGCGGGCATTCAGCACGGCGCGATAGATACTGTCCGCACCCGCGTAATCCCCCTGGCTGGAGCGCTGCTCCGCCTGCATCATCAAGCCCCGCGGCTGTCCCGGGGTGATCCGGTCCAGCTCCTTGAGGGCTGAATCCGCTGCCTCGAACCGCCCCTGTGCCGCCAGAGCGAACGCCAGGTGCCCATAGGAGAACCAGCTCTTGTCCACGACTGTGGCTCGGCGGGCCGTCGCCTCTGCATCCTCCCACCGCCCGAGGTCCCGGTACGCCAGCGCCAGGTTGTTGAGCGAGGTCCGGTCGTTGGGGTCGATCTCGAGCGCGGCCTTGTGGGCGGCGATTTCCTTGTCGATGTCCGGTTCCACAAAGCTGAAGTAGGTGCTGATGGCGAGTTGCCGCTCCAGCGGCGTGAGGCGCGCGCGCAGGTCGTAGGCCTTCTGGCCGGCGTCGAACGTAACGCTTAACGACGCCCCGGCTCGACCAGCAACGACCGAGAGTTTGCGCCACGCCATGGCGAAGGTGGAGTCGGCGGCCACCGCTTCCTGGAGCAGCTGGGCGGCGAGGGCCGGGTCGCCGCCAGTGTCGTCGAGCCGGACCGCCTGCGAGTACTTCTTCAGCGCCTCGAGCGAGGAGGTGCTGACCTGTTCCAGCGGCTCGGTGTTGTTCAGCGACTTGAGCGACTCGCCCACCCGCTCCCGGAGCCGCTTGCTCAACCGGTCGATGGCCGGAATGACTTCGGTCTCGTCAGCAGCGGTTTCACGCAACGCGACCAGTTCGTGGCCGTCGTTGGTGGCGACGATCCGCGTGGACAGGACGTAGCCGCTGCCCACGGGGCCGATTTCGCCAGTGATGAACGCTTTGGCGTTCTCCCGCTGGGCCAGTTCCCGCGCGGTCGCATCGTCGAGTGGCGTGTCCGCCGACCGGCCCATGCGGGTCAGCGCCTCCCGAACCGCCGAGGCGTCGAGCAACCGGATGACGGGCGACTGGGAGAGGTCCACCCGGAACGCATCGGTCACCGACGGCCCGAGCGAAGCATCCGCGGTCCGGTTCGAGAAGTCGGCCAGTACCAGCGGGCTCTTCGACTCCAGCGCCCCGGTGGCCATGAGGGTGCCCACCGAGCCAATGCCGAAGGCGCGCATGGCCATGTAGCCGCCGGCCAGGATGGCCAGGGCGGCGAACGCCAGCCCGCCCCCGATCAGTGCCTTCCGCCAAGTGAGGAACTGGCGAACGCCCCCCTCCGGCTTCGGCGTGTGGGTCATGTTCATCCGCGCCTTGGCTCGCCGCCGCTCCGCCAGTCCCGTGGCCACCATGATCGGGAAGCCCAGCGCCAGCAGCACCGCCACGCCCGGCACCACCCACATCGGCAGCCCGACCTTGACCGTCATGATCCAGGCGATGGCGAGCACTGCCGCCGAGGCGAGGCTGAACAGCACCGCCACGCGAACCGGGTGGCCCTGCTCCGAGGACGCCGCCGGGGCCGCTGCGGTGTACGGCGCGGTGGCGGTCGGGGTCATCCCTCCCGGGGTGCTGAGCGAGGGGGTGCTCATCGCCTCGACCAGCTGGACCAGCTCCTCGGCGGTCTGCGGCCGGTCGGCCGGCTTCTTTTCGAGGCACCGCATGATGAGTATCGCGAGCGCCGGCGGCACGTTGCCCCGGAACCGCTCGATCGGCTGCGGCTGCTGCGTCACATGGGCGGCGATGATCCCCTGCGCCGAGGAGGCCTCGAAGGGCTGGCGGCCGCAGAGCATCTCGTAGGCGACGATGCCGAGGGCATAGAGATCGGCGCGATGGTCGGTGTGGGGGTCCGCCGTGGCCTGCTCGGGCGACATGTACGCCGGCGTGCCGAGGGCCACGCCCATCGACGTCAGGTTGCCGGAGCCGGAGCTCTTCTCCACCGCCTTGGCCACGCCGAAGTCGGTGACGAGGGCGTGACGGCCGGAGAGGAGAATGTTGTCGGGTTTGATGTCGCGGTGGACGATACCCTGCTTGTGGGCCATGGCCAGCGCGTCGGCCACGTCGCGGATGATGCGCACCGCTTCGGGGACGGGGAGCTCACCCTCGCGCGCCAGCTTGGCGCGGAGCGACTCCCCCTCGATGAAGGGCATGATGTAGAAGAGCAGGTCGCCCTTGCCGCCGGTGGTCAGAAAGGGGACGATATGCGGGTGCTGCAGGCGGGCGGCCAGGCGGATTTCACGCTCGAACCGATCGATGCTGACCGCTGCGGAGGTCTCCGGCGGGAGGACCTTCACCACCACCTTGCGCTCGACCTGTACTTCTTCGGCCAGGAAGACGCGACTCATCCCGCCGCCGCCGAGTTCGCTCAGGATCCGGTAGCTGGGGCCGATCGCGTCCTGCACCTGGCGCTGGAAATCAGTCGGGTTGCCCACCTTACCGCATCCGCTCCACCAGCGCCTTGGCGAACTCGCTCGTCTTGAGGAGCGTGGCGCCCTCCATTTGCCGGTGGAAGTCATACGTCACCAGCTTGGCCGCGATGGTCCGCTCGATGGCGCGCACGATCAGGTCCGCCGCCTCGTTCCAGCCCATGTAGCGCAGCATCATCTCGCCCGACAGGATCACCGAGCCGGGGTTCACCTTGTCCTGGTCGGCGTACTTCGGGGCGGTGCCGTGGGTCGCCTCGAAGATGGCGTGTCCGGTCTGGAAGTTGATGTTGGCGCCCGGGGCGATGCCGATCCCGCCCACCTGCGCCGCCAGCGCGTCGGAGATGTAGTCGCCGTTCAGGTTGAGCGTGGCGATGACGTCGTACTCCGCCGGCCGCGTCAGGATCTGCTGCAGGAAGGCGTCGGCGATCACGTCCTTGACGATGATGCCGTTCGGGAGCCGGCACCACGGGCCGCTGTCGATCTCCACGGCGCCGTATTCCTCCTTCGCGAGTTCGTACCCCCAGTCGCGGAAGCCCCCCTCGGTGTACTTCATGATGTTGCCCTTGTGCACCAGCGTCACGCTCTTCTTGCCGTGCGCAATCGCATGGTCGAAGGCTGCCCGGATCAGTCGCTTCGACCCTTCGGCAGACACCGGCTTTATGCCGATCGAGCTGGTGTCCGGGAAGCGGATCGCCGTGACCCCCATTTCCTGCTGCAGGAAGGCGATCACCTTCGCCGCCTCCGGTGTCCCCGCCCGGTACTCGATCCCGGCGTAAATATCCTCGGTGTTTTCCCGGAAGATGATCATGTCCACCTGGCCCGGGTCCTTCACGGGCGAGGGCACCCCGGCGAACCACCGGACCGGGCGGACACAGGCATAGAGGTCGAGTTTTTGCCGGAGCGCCACGTTGAGGGAACGGATCCCGCCGCCGACCGGCGTCGTCAGCGGGCCCTTGATGGCGACCAGCTGGGCGGAGATTGCCTGCAGCGTCTCGTCGGGGAGCCAGCTGTCGACCCGGTTCTTCGCCTTCTCACCGGCAAGGACCTCGACCCACGCAATCTGCCGTTTCCCGCCATAGGCGGCGTTCACGGCACTGTCGAGCACCAGCTTCGAGGCCCGCCAGATGTCGGGCCCGATGCCGTCTCCCTCGATGAAGGGAATGATCGGGTGGGCCGGCACGTTCAGGGTGCCGCCCGTCATCGTGATCGACTCCCCCTTCACTGGGGTGGCGGCGGCGGATGCGGTCGAGGTCGGGCTCATGCGTCACTCACTCTCGGGCGGGGTACGGGGTGCGGAGGAGGAATCCAACGGGTAATATACGTCATGCAGACCGATGCCATCCACCTCCCCGTCGTCCCGGCTGCCGATCTGGCGATCCAGCCGCTCGAGCGGGCCGAAACCATTCCCTCCCGCTGGTACTGGGATCCGGCGTACGACCGCCTCGACCGGGACGCCGTATTCGGTCGCACCTGGCAGGGGGTTGGCCACGCCGCGCAGGTGAAGGAGGAGGGGCAGTTCTTCTGCGCCGAGGTGGCGGGGAATCCGATCATCGTGGTCCGCGGCAAGGACGGCGTCCTGCGCGGGTTCTTCAATGTCTGCAAGCACCGGGGGGGGCCGCTGGCGGTGGAGGCGGAAGGGTGCGTGCGTGCGCTCCAGTGCAAGTACCACGGCTGGACCTACCTGCTCGACGGCTCCCTCCGCGGAGTTCCGCAGTTCGACCGGGTGGAGCTCTTCGACCGGAAGGACTATGGGCTGGTGCCCATCCGGGTGGCGGAGTGGGAAGGTCAGGTGTTCGTCAACCTGTCGCCCGATGCGCCGCCGCTCGAGCAGTTCGTGACTGGCATCGTCGGGCAGATCGCCCCGGCCACGCTGGGCGCTCTCCAGTTCGTCAGGCGGGTGGAGTACGACATCGCCTGCAACTGGAAAGTGTACGTGGACAACTACCTCGAGGGGTACCACGTTCCGCACGTCCACCCGGAGCTGGTCAAGCTCTACGACTTCCAGAGCTACCGGACCGAGTGCTTCGACTGGTATTCGCTGCAGCACAGCCCGCTCAGCGGGACCGCCAATCTCTACACCTCGGGTGAGGGCGAGGCGTTCTACTACTGCCTCTTCCCCAACTACATGCTCAATATCCTCCCCGGCCGGCTGCAGACCAATCTGGTACAGCCGTTGGGGCCGGCGCGGTGCCGAGTGATCTTCCAGTACTTCTACGCCGACGCCGATTCTCAGGCGGTCCGTCGCCTGGTCGAGGAGGACCTGACCTACTCCGATGCAGTCCAGCGCGAGGACATCGACATTTGTGAGCGAGTCCAGCGCGGTGTCGAGTCCCGCGCCTACGATCGCGGCCGCTTTTCGGTGCAGTTCGAAGAGGGGGTGTACCACTTTCAGCGGCTGCTGAAGGATGCCTACCGGGGTTTCCTCACGGAGTCGGGAACCAACGGCGCTCCCCGCCCGTGATACCATTGACGATGACCAGCGATCAGGAGATGGAATGATTCGGACCTACCAGGCGATGATCGCCTGTACGCTCTTCGCAGCGGCCCCAACGGCCCTGCCGGCTCAAGCTGGCCCCGCTGCCCTCCCGACCTGGGCCATCGATGTGGCGCACTCGGAGGTGACCTTTCGCATCCGGCATTTCATGAGCCGGGTGAGCGGGACCTTCACCGACTGGTCCGGCGCGATTCAGGCCAACCCAGCGAACTGGGCCGCCAGTTCGGTGACCGCCACCATCAACGTGGGGAGCATTGACACCCGACAGGAACGCCGCGATGCCGACCTCCGCTCCGCGCGGTTCTTCAATGTCGACAGTTTTCCGACCATCACGTTCGTCAGCAAGTCCGTGATCCAGAAGGGCGACTCACTCACCATCAACGGCGATCTGACGATGCGTGGGGTGACCAGGCCAGTCGTCCTCACGGGGGCGGTGCTCGGCGTGATGCCGGGGGAGCGCCCCCGGGCGGGATTCGAGGTCGTCACGACCCTCAACCGACTCGACTACGGGGTCGTGTACAATCGGATCCTCGAGGGTGGGGGCACCATGCTCGGCGACGAAGTCGAGATCCGCATCAACGTCGAGGCCCTGCGGCAGACTGCTCCTTAGACCGAGATTGCTTCGGCCACACCGTGGCCGACGAAGCAATCTC
Source organism: uncultured Gemmatimonadales bacterium (assembly GCA_963705985.1). Classification (GTDB taxonomy): domain Bacteria; phylum Gemmatimonadota; class Gemmatimonadetes; order Gemmatimonadales; family GWC2-71-9; genus SPDF01. The sequence goes on from CAVPLK010000006.1 coordinate 284,640, forward strand.
GCTGTCTATCTCACTCGCTGACTCAGCGCCCGGAGCGAGTCGGTCGAGACGCTGCCCGTCACCACGAACCGGATGTCACCCTGCTGGCGCCAGGCTGTGGCGGGCGCTGCTGCGGCCACGCCGCCGACGGCCTTCGCCGCATCCCGCTGTCGACTCTCCGCCGCCACCACGCCGGCCGGCCGTTGCTGGTCGAGCACCACCGTCCCAGCCGCATACACGACACGCACCAGCGGTAGCGCAGGGTCGGCGCCTGCCACCGCGGTGCCGGGTCCCGTCTCGACCCGGTCCGGCGTCAACCCGTCGATCAGCCGAAGCTGCCCCCCAAGCAATCGCACGGCCTCCTCCATCGAGATGACCCGCCAGCGGGCGACTTCATCGGCCACCTCCGTGCGGGCGAGCTCGTTTGCGGTGGGCCGCTCGACCCGCGCGGGCCGCTCGGCCAACGGCTGCGTCGCGCGCGGGGTCACGCTCGCAGCTGGGGCTGGCTCGGCCGGCGGTTCTGCCGGCAGCGCCGAGAGGTTCGTCTTCGCCTCGGGATCACCATTCTCCAGGACCGCCGGATTCATCGTGGTCGTGTCGGCACCTCGCCCCCAGTACCCAACCCCCACCGCAATCACGATGCTGGCCGCCCACGCGATCGTCCGGACCAGCGCACGGCGCCTGGGCGCCGTGCGGCGGCGGGGCTCGGCCGTCGGCACCTGCAGGACTCCGACCAGCCGGTCGGCCTCGTCAAAAAACTCGCGCGCCTCGGCCAGCCTGGCCGCACACGCCGTGCATTCCGCGACATGGCTCTCCACCCGCCGGCGCTCGGCCACGTCGAGCTCGTCGTCGAGGAGCATCTGGATGGTGCCTTCGTCAGGATGCGACATGCCGGCCTCCCTGCGTTCGGTACGCCTCGACCAGCCGGCGCCGCGCCCGTGAGAGCGTCGTGCCGACCGCTCCCTTGGCGAGGCCGAGCGTCTCGGCGATGTCATCGTAGTTGAAGCCTTCGGCCCTGAGCAACAGCGCTTCGCGGTCCCGCTCCGCCAGGGTGGCGAGGGCGTCCTGCACCGCACGCACGTTGTCCGATCGTTCCATCGCCTGATCCGCCGCCGGCGCCGACTGCGGCGATTCGGCCCGGTACAGCTCCAGGCGCCGCCCCTGTCGCACCGCCTTCCGTCCGTCCTCGCGGACCAGGTTGAGCGCCACCGCGAAAAGCCAGGGCCGCGGATTCCGGGGCGGTGCGGCCACCGCTCGGGCGAAGGTCTCCTGGGCGATGTCTTCCGCACGGTCGTGATCCCCCGTTCGCCGGTAGAGGACCCGGACGAGGGCGGCGTGGTGTTCGCGGAACAGGGCGCTCAGGTCGTTCGTCATCGGCTCACAGGGAGGGCGGGGAGTGGCCTGCAGAGAGAAATGCCCTGCAAGCCACGCGCCGCACAAGGGGTGGGTCACTGCCCGCGGAAATCGCGGACCGTGCCCGCGAGCTGGGAGGCCCGCCAGGCAGTAATGCCGGTCGAGTCGATCTTGATGCTGACCCGGGTTCCGGCGATGACGACGGCGTCCCCCGCGCCGAGCCAGGGCGCCAGCTCGGGCAGCGCCCGCACCAGTTCGAAGTAGGCGGGACTGAACGGTGCGACGGAAACGGTCGGGCTCCCCGTCTTGTAGGTCATGTCGGTCCAGATGCCATCGCGGTCGATGAACACCCGGCCGGCGACCCTCCGCGAATCCGCGCGGACACCACCCACCGCTGCTGGGGTGCGGGCCAACCGCTCATCCGCCGCTTCGTTTGCGGCAGCCAGCGTCTTGACCTCCGCCTGCCGGGCGCTCGCCTCGGCGCGATCGAATGCGGCTTGCCCACTCATGCTCTTGGCCGCGTCGCGGCCTCCGCGCAGTGACGGCTCCGACGCCGGCGGGACCTGGGCGCCGGGCTCCAGGACGAGATACGAGGTGTACTCGGTGAGGATGCCATGGCGGAGGCCGAGCTGACGGATCTCCTCGATGATGGCGGGAGACGCCCCCTCGAGGCGGGCGGTCCGGGTGAGTTCCCCGATTTTCCGCGACGCCCAGAGCGGCGGGACAAAGGCGTTGTCCGGCTGCCGGCTCGTGAACCGGGCGATTGCCGTGAACCGCTCCTTGCGGCCGTTCCGCTCGCCTTCGATCACCACCGTCCCGGCACCGGTGCCGCGGTACCGGCCGAACACCACCAGCTCCTCGCCGTAGAAGAGGTCCGGAAGCTGGGCCGGCTGAGCGTCCACCAGCGTGACCGGCGCGCTCACGATGCGGAGGTTGGTGAGCGCCGGGTGCCGGATCCGCCCGAGCAAGCCACCGACCGCCACCTCCACGTCGGCATTTGGGGCGACGTAGGTCGCGCTGCCCCGGCCTTCCTTGGCCAGCATATCGAGGAGATAGGTGTTGACGTCGGTGCCGACGCCGACCGTGAAGATGCGGGACGGACCGATGCGGCTGCCGGCCGCCGAGGCGATCTGGTCGGGCTCCGTCTGGCCGACCGACGGAAGGCCGTCGGTCATGAACACCACGAGCGAAACCCGTTCGGTTCCGACCGGCTGGCCGAGGGCGACATCGAGCGCGCCCTCGATGTTGGTGCCGCCACCGGCGGAGAGGTTACTGACGAATTCCCGCGCGGTGGCCACGTTGGCTCGGGTCGCCGGAGTCAGTCCGCTCCGGAATTCGGTGACGCCGGAGGAGAACGCAATCAGGCGGAAACGATCCTGCGGAGCGAGCGCCCCGAGCGCCTGCGCGAGGGCGGCCTTGGCCTGCTCGAGCTTGGTGCCCGACATGGAACCGGACACGTCGACCACCAGGGTCAGGTCGCGGGGCAGGGCCTCGGTCGTGGCGGCCTCGGGCGGGGCGAGCAACAGCATGTAGTAGCCGTCTTCGCCCGCGGCGGCGTGAGTCAGCACGCTTGCGCCGACCAGGCCGCGCCGCAGCGGAAAGAGAATGTCGAGGTCGCCCGAGGCGTTCCCCGGGACGGTAACCACCAGCTGGCCGCGGGCACGACGGGAAGTCACGGCGTGCGTCGGCGAATAGGGAGTGCCGAAGGTGGCCTCACCCGGCGTGGTCACGGCCATCGAGAAGAGGTCCTGTGGCACGCCGTCGCTCCCGCGGGCCCGTGAGGCGGTACGCGGTCCGATGGCGTACCGGAGCCGGAGGGCGTCTCCTTCACGGCCCAGTACCTGGGTGAAGCGCAGGACGATCTTGCGGGTCTCGCCGGGTTGAATCGGGAAGATCTGCGCCCGAATCAGGCCGTGTCCCGCATAGGTGAGCAGCGCGGGATCCTTCTGGCGCCGCACGATGTCTTCGTAGACGGCGCGAGCCTGCTCGGCGGTCTGCATCTCGCCTTGCATTTCCTGGTCGCCCATCCAGAGGGAATAGCCGGTGAACACGGCCTCCCCCGGCAAGGGATAGAGGTACGTGCCCTCGGCGATGGAGCTTCCGGCGTTGCGGAAGCGCTCCTCGACCTCGATGCGCGCGATGCGCCCGTCGAGGGTGACGCGGACATCGCTCTGGACGCGGATGACCGGCCCACCGATCGGGACGGGCCGGGTGGAGACGGGGCGGGACACGACCTCGACCCAGCCCTGAGCACCGGCCGGGGAGGCCGCGCTGGCGACGAGCACCAGCGCGAGGGGGAACCGACGACGCATGAGATTCTCCTGGTTTGGGGCAGCCGGGAGATGCGTCTGGCCTGAAAACTTGCACGTCGCCCCGAATCCCCGGCATTCTTCGCGTCATGATCCCCACACAGCGGGCTCGACTCCAATTGGTTGCCGCAGCCGTCCTGTTCTCGACTGGCGGCGCCGTCATCAAGGCCACCGCCATGACCAGTTGGCAGGTGGCGTGCCTCCGCTCCGGGATTGCGGCGGTCGCGCTCGCCTTGCTGCTGCCCCAAGCGAGGCACAGCATCCGCCCGCGGACGTTCCTGGTGTCGATCGCCTATGCGGCTACGCTGGTCCTGTTCGTGACCGCGAACAAACTCACCACTTCGGCCAACACCATCTTCCTCCAGGCGACCGGGCCGCTCTACATCCTCCTGCTCGCCCCCTGGTTGCTGAAGGAAAAGGTCCGCTCAGCCGATGTGGCGTTCATGGCCGTGGTTGGCGCCGGCCTCCTGTTGTTCTTCCTCGGGACCGACGTGCCGGTCCGGACCGCGCCCGCTCCCTTCCAGGGCAATGTGCTCGCGGCGCTGTCAGGGCTCACCTGGGCATTCACGCTGATCGGGCTCCGCTGGATGGGGGCCGACGAATCGGGGGGATCTCCGGCGGGCGCCGTGGTGGTCGGCAACGGGCTGGCCTTCCTCGCCACGCTCCCGATGGCACTGCCGCTCTCGGGGATCGGCTCCGCAGATTGGCTGGCCATTTCCTATCTCGGGCTCTTTCAGATTGCGCTGGCCTATGCCTTTGTGACGCGTGCGGTCGGGAAGCTTCCCGCGCTGGAAATTTCGATCATCCTGCTGGTGGAACCTGTCCTCAATCCGATCTGGTCCTGGCTGGTTCACGGGGAGCGTCCGGGACCCTGGGCGCTTGTCGGGGGCATGCTGATCATCGGCGCCACGGCCCTCCGCTCCGTGCTGGCGAACACCGCGTCCGCGAAGGCCAAGGCGCATGCCTGAGTGGCCCCGCGTCCGGATGGCGCTGATCGAGACGGTGCGGGTGCGTGATGGTCGCGTGCCGCTCTGGGGGCTCCACGAGGCGCGGGTCCGGCGGAGCGCCGCAGCGCTCGGCTATTCCATTCCCCCGGAGTTGCTTCCCCCTTCGGGCGGCCCCGACCGGATCTGCCGGATTGAATTCGCCAGCCGAGAGCGGGTGCTCGTCACCGAGCGGCAGGTCGAGGAGCTCGCCGGCCTGCGGCTCCGGACGGCACGGGTGCCGCACCGGGGTTACCGGCACAAGACCACGGATCGGGAATGGTTGGATGCGGCGCGGCTCGACGCGGCCACAGCAGGAGGCGACGATGCGCTGTTGCTGTCCGAGGCGGGGTTCGTGGCCGAATCCTCGATTTGGAGTCTCTTCTGGTGGTCGGACGGTGAGTTGACGGCCCCCCCGCTGGAATTCGGTATCCTGCCGGGCGTGGCCCGGGCGAGACTCGCCGGGATGGTGGGCGGGCTCCGTGAGGCCCACCTGGGCGGGGGGAATTTGGCGCGTTGTGGCGGGTTTGCCGCCAATGCAGGCCGTGGGATCGTCGGATTGGTGGAAGTCGATGGTATCCAAGTGGTTCCCGATCCGGCCACAACGCGGCTGATCGAGGAGTTCTGGCCTTGACCGGGCGGGGGTCGGTGAATATTTTCTCCGGGCTAGGCAGGGCCCTCGGTCCTCGTGGTGGTTGTAGCTCAATCGGTTAGAGCGCCGGATTGTGGTTCCGGAGGTTGCGGGTTCGATCCCCGTCAGCCACCCTGCCCGCAACGCCCGACAGAACAGCGTCGGCAGAGGTCCGTAGCTCAATTGGTAGAGCACCGGTCTCCAAAACCGGGGGTTGCAGGTTCGATTCCTGCCGGGCCTGTCGGGACGTGACACGGCGCTATCGTCTAGAGGCCTAGGACACAGCCCTCTCAAGGCTGGTACACGGGTTCGAATCCCGTTAGCGCTATGGATGGCACCACCGGGTGGGCCTCGGCCCCATCGTCTATCGGTTAGGACGCGACCCTTTCAAGGTCGAGAGACGGGTTCGACTCCCGTTGGGGCTATGTACCACGCGCCGCTAGCTCAATTGGCAGAGCAAGTGACTCTTAATCACTAGGTTGTAGGTTCGATTCCTACGCGGCGCACTCCCCCCATCCAGGCTTCTGCCGGGATGGGGTGTTCTTTCGGGGTTTGTTCGGGCTCTCTTGCGGCCGCCCCGGAACCACTGCACGTTGGGTGGGGAGGGATAGCCCCTTGCGGCATCCCGTGTTAGTTTATGCCCGAGTCCCCACTCCCCCGGTCGGCCGATTGCCGCGGCCCGCCAATTCGGGAAGGAGTGCGAGCAACGTCACACTGAATGTCAGCGCACATCCTATTGAGCGTCATCCGCCTGGGCGACCCAACATCGTCTCGGCCGAGTTTCACACCCCTCAGGAGCGATTCATGATCCGTAAGCTCTCAGTTCTCTGCGCAGCGATCGCCTTCATGGCGACGGTGCCTGCGCACGCCCAATCGAAGGGACAGTTCCAGGTCGGCGTCGGCGCCGGTCTCCCCTTCTATAACACCGATCTTGGCCTGAAGGACAACGTCGGCTTTGGTGGCCGACTCGGGTACATGTTCACGGACAAGATTGGGATTGAGGCCGATGTCTTCTACTACTCCACCCAGCCGGAAGATCTTTCCTACACCGGTGGAAACGTCACTGAGACCCCGATCCACGGCCGGTTGACGTACAACGCGCTGATGAGCAAGGGACTGGGTGTCGTCTTTGGCCTCGGCTACGCTTACAACATGTGGAAGGTCGATGGCACGACGTTTGACTCGACGGACAGCGGCCCCGGCGCGCTGATCGGCTTGCGCTTCGGCGCCGGTGGTCCAGTGTCGTTCCGCGTCGACTTTACCGGCGACTACATCCTGAATCCGATCACCGAAGGCTCGAGCGGCAATGACAGCCGTTTCGATCCGGCAATGAACTTCATGCTGAGCTTGGGCTTCGGCGGCAAGCCGGGCACCCCGAAGGACTCGGACAAGGACGGCGTGCCGGACAAGACCGACCTCTGCCCGAACACCCCGCTGGGCACCGCGGTGGACGCCAACGGCTGCCCCTACGGCGACGCCGACAAGGATGGCGTGACGGACAACATCGACAAGTGCCCGAACACCCCGATGGGTGCCACGGTCGACGCGATGGGTTGCCCGTCTGACTCCGACAAGGACGGCGTGTACAACGGCATCGATCAGTGCCCGAACACCCCGATGGGTGCGACGGTGGACGCGAAGGGCTGCCCGGCGGACCAGGACAGCGACGGCGTCTACAACGGCCTCGACCAGTGCCCCGATACGCCTGCTGGCGCCAAGGTGGACGCCAAGGGCTGCCCGATCGACTCGGACGGCGACGGCGTGGCGGACTACATGGACAAGTGCCCGAACACTCCGGCCGGCATGAAGGTCAATGCCGAGGGCTGCCCGATCCTGTTTGAGCCCGGCAAGACGGCCATGGTGCTGCAGGGCGTCAACTTCGCGTCGAACAGCGCGGTGCTTGACCCGGCCTCGACCGAGATCCTGAGCAAGGTCGCGAACTTCACGCAGTACAACCCGAGCGGGTACCGGCTTGAAGTGGCTGGCTACACCAGCAGCACCGGTTCCCGGGCGCACAACATGAAGCTCTCGCAGCAGCGCGCGGAAGCGGTGGTGGCGTACCTCGGTCAGCAAGGGTGTCCCGGCCAGCATGCTGGTGGCCAAGGGCTACGGTCCGGACTTCCCGATCGACACCAACGCGACCGCGGCTGGTCGTGCGAACAACCGGCGGGTGGAACTGAAGCAGATTCAGTAACCTGACTGCCAAGTATGAAGGATACGCGCCGGGATCTCACGATTCCGGCGCGTATTCTTTCATGTTCCGTCAGTAGGTTGGAGGTTGAACTCTCACCTTCAGGAGTCCGATCTATGTCCGGAAAACGAACAGTACTCGCCGCGTGGCTGACCCTTGGGCTGGCGGTGTCAGCGCACGCCCAGCAAAAGGGACAGTTCCAGGTCGGGGTCGGCGCCGGAATGCCGTTCTATGCCGACACCTTGAGTCTCGACGACCCGATCGGCTTCGGCGGCCGGCTGGGGTACATGTTTTCTGACAGGATCGGCCTGGAAGGGGACGTCTTCTATTACTCCACCACGCCGACCAACAGCACCGTCGACGTGACCGAAATGCCGATCCATGGCCGGGTGACGTACTACGCCGATGTCAGCCGGAGCTTCGGTTTCATTTTCGGGCTTGGCGCCGTCTACAACTCGTGGGGCGGCGACAGCCTCAAGTCCTATTACGGCCCCTACATCACCGACAGCGACGCGGGACCGGGCGGGCTGGTCGGCGTGCGGTTTGGTGGCGGAAAGGTCTCGCTGCGGGTGGACGTGACCGGTGATTACATCATCAATCCTTTCAACGAGACCAGCACGGCCAACGACAGTCGCTTCGACCTCGGCATGGACGCCATGTTGACCTTCGCGTTCGGCGGCAAGCCGGGCACCCCGAAGGACTCGGACAAGGATGGCGTGCCGGACAAGACCCCCGATCTCTGTCCCGACACCCCGATCGGCACCCCGGTCGACGCCAGCGGATGCCCCTGGGGCGACGCCGACAAGGATGGCGTGACGGACAACATCGACAAGTGCCCGAACACCCCGATGGGTGCCACGGTCGACGCGATGGGTTGCCCGTCTGACTCCGACAAGGACGGCGTGTACAACGGCATCGATCAGTGCCCGAACACCCCGATGGGTGCGACGGTGGACGCGAAGGGCTGCCCGGCGGACCAGGACAGCGACGGCGTCTACAACGGCCTCGACCAGTGCCCCGATACGCCTGCTGGCGCCAAGGTGGACGCCAAGGGCTGCCCGATCGACTCGGACGGCGACGGCGTGGCGGACTACATGGACAAGTGCCCGAACACTCCGGCCGGCATGAAGGTCAATGCCGAGGGCTGCCCGATCCTGTTTGAGCCCGGCAAGACGGCCATGGTGCTGCAGGGCGTCAACTTCGCGTCGAACAGCGCGGTGCTTGACCCGGCCTCGACCGAGATCCTGAGCAAGGTCGCGAACTTCACGCAGTACAACCCGAGCGGGTACCGGCTTGAAGTGGCTGGCTACACCAGCAGCACCGGTTCCCGGGCGCACAACATGAAGCTCTCGCAGCAGCGCGCGGAAGCGGTGGTGGCGTACCTGGTCAGCAAGGGTGTCCCGGCCAGCATGCTGGTGGCCAAGGGCTACGGTCCGGACTTCCCGATCGACACCAACGCGACCGCGGCTGGTCGCGCGAACAACCGGCGGGTGGAGCTGAAGCAGATCAAGTAGTTGCACGGGTGGACAGCACGCGCCGGGATCGCGAGATTCCGGCGCGTGTCTTGTATTCCCCCTGAGGAGGTTGCATGCTGGACGATTTCAAGAAGTTCCTGATGCGGGGCAACGTCGTGGATCTGGCCGTCGGCGTCATCATCGGTGCCGCCTTTGGCAAGATTGTCGGATCGCTGGTGGACGACCTGATCATGCCGGTCCTGGGCCTCGCCCTGGGCCGGATCGACTTCTCGAACCTGTACCTGGTGCTGAAGCCCGGCAGCGACGGCCTGACGAGCTACGCCTCCCTGGCCGCGGCGAAGGAGGCCGGCGCCGCGACCCTCAACTATGGTCAGTTCATCAGCGTCGTGATCACCTTCCTGATCGTCGCGGCAGCCATCTTCGTGGTCGTGCGCCTGGTCAACCGGTTCGATGCCAAGGCCGCCCCGCCGCCACCCTCTACCAAGGACTGTCCCCAGTGCCGGATGGCGGTGCCGCTTGCCGCCACCAGGTGCGGGCACTGCACCTCGGCCATCGCGGCCTGAAACTCCCGCTGAGGGCGCTGCTGGTCTATCTTGCGTCAGGGGCGCCCGTGCCGGGCGCCCTCGTCGCATGCCAACGTCACACCACGATTCGAGGGAGAGTTTCCGGATGCCCCGTTCACGATATGCCCGCTTGCTCGCCGCCTCCGCTGCCCTGCTGCTCGCCGTTCCCGTCACGGCAGGGGCCCAGGTGGCTGCGGCCGATACCACGCCCTCGCCGCTCACCGGGACGCTCGACCTCGGCCTGGTGGCCGCCTCCGGAAACACCGACCTGACGACCTTCAACGTCGGGGAGAAGCTCGAGTACGCCAAGGGCAAGTGGACCGTGACGCAGGGGGCCAAGATGGTGTATGGCCAGACCAACGGCGTGGAAAGCGCCAACGAATACGCGGTCTTCGTGCGGCCGGACTACGCATTGTCGGCCCGGTGGAAGGGATATGTGCTCGGGAGCTGGGACCGAAACACCTTCATCGGCATTTCGCAGCGATTCCAGGAGGGCGTGGGCGTTTCTTTCGAGGTGGTCACCGGCCCCAAGCACGCCCTGGCGCTCGACGGAGGTTTCTCGTTCTTCCAGCAGGACTTCACCAGCGGGGTGAGCACTTCATTCCCGACCGCCCGCGGACAGGTCACGTACAAGTACTCGTTCACACCGAAGGCCTACATTCAGAACATCTTCGTATACCTGCCGAACCTGGAAGCCAGCGACGACTACCGCATCAACAACGAACTGGCGCTCGTGGCCCCCATTGCGGGGCGGTTGGCCTTGAAAGCCTCGTACCTGCTCCAGTACCAGAACGCGCCACAGCCCGGGTTCGGCACCACGGACAACCTCTACACGACCGGCCTCCAGGTCACCTTCTGACCGGTCCACTGTCGACATGACCGGGCGTCCCGCAGCGGATTGGGGTGGCCTACTTTCTGTCGACCATCCTAATTCTGGGATTCAGGCCCACGGCTCACCGATGGAGCACGGGCGGGCTGCTGGCGGGGTAGTGGCTGCCGCAGGCCCAAGGGCCGGTCCCGGGGGGTGGCGTCGGCGACCGTACCGCCGCCCCAGCTTCATCAAGCCGTGACGAGGATCTGGGCTGCGATGGCGCGGGTAGTCGAGTAACTTTCCAGCATGCTCCTTCCCTCTCTGGCGCTCGCCCTCGCGGGTTGCCTCGTCTCTCAACCTCCGGTGCGCGTCACATCCCCGCCTGATACGACCCCCCGGCTTGTGGTGCTCCTGGTGATTGATCAGCTCCGGCCGGACCAGTTGCTCCGATACCGTGAGGAGTGGACCGGTGGGTTCCAGCGAATCCTGGACCTGGGTGTGGTGTTTCCTTCGGGACACCAGGATCATGCCATCACCCAGACGGCGCCTGGACATGCCACGCTGATGACCGGGCGGTTCCCCTCCCATACCGGGATCGTGACCAACGACCTCGGCGTGCCCGACTCGCTCGCGACGATCATCGGCGACCCGACAATGGTCGGCGCTTCCCCTCGGCGGTTTCAGGGTACCACGCTGGTGGATTGGCTGATCGCTCGCGACTCAACCACCCGGTTCCTCTCCGTCTCGCGGAAGGACCGCTCTGCCATCCTGCCGATCGGCCGCGCCGGGGGCCAGGTGTATTGGTGGTCGGATCGCGGGTTCTTCACCACCAGCCGCTACTACCGGGATTCGCTCCCGACCTGGGTCCAGTCGTGGAACGCGAAGCATCCGGCGGCGCGACTCGCGGGGAGCACCTGGGCCCTGCTGCGTCCTGCCGCCTCCTATCCCGAGCCGGATTCCCTGCCGGGGGAATGGAGCGACGATGGACGCATCACCTTCCCGCATCAGCTCCCGGCCGATTCTCTGAAGTCAGCCCCGCAAATATTGAACTTTCCCTGGATGGACTCGCTGACCATCGATCTGGCGCTCCACGGCGTGGCGGATTTGGCCCTCGGCGATTCAGCCGGACGGACCGATGTCCTCTCGATTTCCCTCTCGACGGTCGACGAAGTCGGACACGACTACGGGCCGGATTCGCGTGAAATGCATGACATGCTCCTCCGGCTGGACGGGTACCTGGCATGGTTTCTCGATTCGCTCGCCGCTCGCGTGCCGCCGGCGGGCACGCTCTTCGTGCTCGCCTCCGATCACGGGGTGCAGCGGGTCACTCAGCAGGCGCCCGCCGGCGCCAGGCCACCCCCGGCGCGAGTCTGGCCGAAGCCGATGATCCGAGCGTTCGCGGCGGAACTCCGCGCCCGCTGGCGAACCGATTTCGGTGTCCGATTCGATTACGGCGTCGTGATGGCGGACCTCCCGGCCCTGCGGTCGCGCGGCGTTGACGTCGACAGCCTGAGCCAGGACCTCGCCCGGCGATTCGCGAGGGAGCCCTACGTCGAGCGAGTGTATACTCCTCGCTCGCTCGCCCGCACGCCCCGTGCGGATGTCGTGGCATCGCGCTGGCGGCATAGCCTGCCGACCGGCTGGGGGTGGCTGGTGGCGATCACTCCGCACGAAGGGACGATGTGGGACTCCTGGTCGACGGGCGCCAATCACGGCACTCCCTGGCTCCTGGACACCGAGATTCCCATTGTGTTCTGGGGACCCGGACTGGCCCCGCGCACGGTGAGCCGGTCGGTCCGCAGTGTCGACATCGCGCCGACCCTGGCCCGGCTCATCGGGGTGATGCCGACGGAGCCGCTGGACGGCGTGGTGTTGCCCGAAGTCGTGGCAGGCGCGCGGTGACCTTTCCTGCGCTCCCGTGTTTTCCCTGTCCGCATCACTCCGCCTGCTGCGCCCACGGTTCCACCCTCGCCGAGGACGAGGCGGAGGCGATCATGGCCCGTTTCGGCGTCGATCGGATCTACCTGACGCGGTGGGGGGAGTGGCGCACCCGGGTGAAGGGGGGCCGCTGCGCCTTCCTGGTGGACAACTCCTGTCAGTTGCACGACGAGCCGTTCTACCCGCTGGTCTGCCGGGGCTTTCCCTGGACCGACTCGGAAACGGGCGGCCCCTACGAATTCGACCGGACGATCTGCCCGGAGTTCGAGCAGCGCCCGGAGCTGGTGGCAATCAACCCATACCTCGGCCGCAATGGCGGCCGGAAGGGATAGGCCGACGGTGCCTGCTCATCTTCGTCGTTTCGCCATTGCCCTCGTCAGCGGTGCGCTGGCGACCGCCCTCTCGGCCGCTCCGGCCCTCGCCCAGGAGGACGCCGCCCTCACGCACGCGCGCGCGTTGCTCAAGACGGTTCCGCTCATCGACGGTCACAACGATCTCCCGTGGGAAATCCGGACCTCGGAAACCGCCCCACGGGATGTGCAGGCTTATGACTTGAACTCGCCGACGCGGGGAAACACCGACATCGCGCGGCTTCGCGCCGGCGAGGTCGGTGCCCAGTTTTGGTCGATCTACATCCCCGGTGAGGCGAAGGACACGGGCTACGCGAAGATGCAGCTGGAGGAGTTCGACATCGCGCGCCGGATGATCGCGATGTACCCGAAGGACCTCCAGTTCGTGACCACCGCCGACGGCATCGAGCAGGCGTTCAAGGCCGGGAAGATCGGTTCCCTCCTCGGCATGGAGGGGGGGCACGCCATCGAGAATTCCCTCGGGGCGCTCCGGTCGTTCTACGAACTCGGCGCGCGGTACATGACGCTGACCCACAACGTCACCCTCGACTGGGCCGACGCCGCCCAGGACACCGCGATGCACGGCGGACTCACGCCGTTCGGCCGGGAGGTGGTTCGGGAAATGAACCGGCTGGGGATGATGGTGGACCTGAGCCACGTCTCCCCGGCGGTGATGAGCAACGTGCTCGACATCGCCGAATCACCCGTGATCTTCTCGCATTCGTCGGCGCGGGCAATCACCGACCACAAGCGGAATGTCCCGGACTCCATTCTCAAGCGCCTGCCGAAAAACGGCGGGGTCGTCATGGTGACGTTCGTACCCTCCTTCGTGAACCCGCAGTTCGGGGCGTGGGAGGCGGCGATGGATTCGGTGGTCGCCGCTGGGCTGGCCGCCGGCCTGGATTCGGCCGGAGTCCGTGCGGGGATGCGGTCGTGGCGGAGCGCGCATCCGCTGCCGCCCGCGACGCTGAGCGACGTCGCCGACCATATCGAGCATATCCGCAAGGTGGCGGGCGTCGATCACATCGGCCTGGGAAGCGACTTCGACGGGATGGGGCCGAACGCGCCGGTCGGGCTGACGGATGTCTCCATGTTCCCGGACCTGTTCGCGGAGCTCATCCGGCGCGGGTGGAAGGACGAGGACCTGAAGAAACTCGCCGGATTGAACATGTTGCGGGCCATTCGTGCGAACGAGGCGACGGCAAAGCGGCTGCAGGCCTCGCGCCCGCCCTCCACCAAGACGATCCAGCAGCTGGACACGCCCGGCGCGAGTTGAGGCGGTCGGAGTCCGGACGACGCGAGGGGCGCCCAGCCGGGCGCCCCTCGCCGTTTTATGGCGCTTCGACTCCAGGCGCCTTGCGTTTCCACCAGAGGGCGGCCGCACCACCGAAGGCGATAATGGCGAAACCAAACCACTGGATGGCGTAGTTGAGGTGCGGACCGTCGTCGAGCGCGGGGGCGTTGCTCCGTAACGGGGCGGGGGAGACCGTGGCGGGAGAGTCGGCGATGATGTAGACCGGCGCGATGGGGTAGGGGAGCCGGTCGCGGAGGGTCCCGAGGTCGAGCCGGCGCCAGGTGGTGGCGCCGTTGCGCCCGGCCGGCATGGCGCCGTCCGCGTCAACCGGAATTGCCATCGCGATGCCGGAGACGGCCATCGTGTCAGCCTCCCGGTGCAGCCGCACATCGTAGGAGAGGGCGTCGGCCGAGGGGACGTAGCCGCGCAGCACGAGCACCGCAGAGTCCGAGCCCCCCAATCGCATCGGGGTGACAACCTCGACGCCCGGGACGCCGCCGCGGCCGCGGCCCCGCAGGATGATCTCCCGTTCGTAGTCGTAGGTGCCGATGGCGGTGGCCCGCCGATTCCCGACCGGCTCGTGCAGGGAACGGGCATCGACAGCCGGGCAGTGCACGCTGCGCGAGCGGCGGTGGCGCTGGCCGCTCGCCGCGTCGCGAGGCGGTCAAGTTGCCACACGCCGAGCCGAAGGCAGAGCGCTCCCACGAGGAGGGAGAAGATCACGAAGGCGAGGGGGTACCGTGAGGTCATGGCTGTCTGGCGTTGAGGACACCGGGGCCGGTCCCGGTCGGTGCATGGAGCTTGGCTATGCCTTCAAGATGTTGCAATGTAATGACTTGGCGGTGAATGTGCGCGTGGTATTGGGCTTGCTCCAGTGAGCGCTGCTCTCCTTGCTGAAATCGTCACCGGAATCGTGGAGGTCATATGTGGGTCCGTCGGCTGTCCGCCGTCCTTGTCGTGGCATCGCTGGGTGGCATGCCTCAGCTGGCAGCGCAGGGAGACGGCGCTCCCAAGGGCCTCGAGGTCGTCAAGAACCCGACTCGGCGAAGCGGTTTCTGGGGAACCCTTGGTTTCGGCGTCGGCTCCGAGACCTTCTCGGTGCCCGCGGGAGTTGCGGAACCTGGCTGGCAGTCCAGTCCGACGTTCGATATGCGAATCGGGGGCACACCGGACGTCCATCTCCGCCTCGGCGGCGAACTCATCTCCTGGTACAGTGACAATGGTCAATACTCCCAGTCACTCGGAGGGATGGCCGCCATCGCGCAATTCTATCCCTCGATCACACAGGGATTCTTCCTCAAGGGTGGCGGTGGATACGCCTGGAATTCGTTCGGCGAGGACTACTACTGTTACTGGTACGCCTGCTACCAGACCGGCTATTCGGAGGACTCGGGCTTCATGTGGACCGCCGGGGCTGGCTGGGAAATCCCGGTCAGCCGGAAGGTGAATATCGTCCCCACGGTGGATTACTACGAGTCCTATTTCGGCGGGCGCTACACCGACAATTACACGGAACGGCTTTGGAACTTCGGCGTGTCGGTCGGCATGCCCTGAGCGCCTAATCGACTGGTTTTCCACAAAGGGTGTCGCGACCTCGCAATAGTGGGGCTTCCGGCACCCTTCAGTATTTGTGCAAGTGGTTGCGGGAGTTGGGCTTTGGGGATACCATATCTCCCCCTGTCCGGGCACGGGCTGTGCCCGACTTCAGGGGTTCTGGGTGCCACATCCCCGTTGACCGAGCAACGCCACTTGTCCTTGAGGATTCGCCCCTTCGCCTGGCCTGCCGTCCTTGCCGCGGCTGCAATCACTTGCAGTAGCGACAGTTTGACGCTGCCCAGCGAGGGGCTCCCCGCCGCGCTCACCCTGGTGGCCGGCAATAGCCAAACGGCGACCGTGGCGACGCCCCTCCCTGATTCCTCCCGGGTTCGCGTGACCGACTCGGAGAACAGGCCTGTCGAGGGGGTCAAGGTGGTGTTTACGCCGACGCTCGGCGGCGGCGATGCGGTCCCGGACACCGGCGTCACGAACGCCGATGGGCGGACCGGTGCCCGCTGGATCCTGGGGAATACGGCCGGGGCGCAGCGGATGCAGGCGATGGTGATTGGAGCGACCTCCGGGGGTGCCCTGGCGCTGAATTTCGACGCCACGGCCCTGGCGGCGGGTGCCGACACGGTATTTGCGACGCGGGGCAACAACCAGTCGGCGGAAGTCGGGGCGCCTCTCACGGACTCCCTCGATCGTCAGAGTCACCGATCGATACGGCAATTCCGTCAGCGGAACCGTGGTGACATGGGGGCCGACGGGCGGGGGTTCCGTGAGCCCGGCATCCGCGCCGACGGCGACGAACGGAACTGCCGCCACGCGGCGCACGCTGGGAACGACGGCCGGGGCCCAGGGTGCCACCGCGACGGCGGGGACACTGAAGGGCTCGCCGGTCGTGTTCGCAATGACGGCTCTCCCTGCGGCGCCAACCTCGCTCGTGAAGGTGTCCGGCGACAATCAGTCCGGCGCCGTCAGCGCGCCGCTCACCGATTCGCTGGTGGTGCGCCTCCTCGACGGGAGCGGGAACGGGGTGCCGGGCCGAAACGTGACGCTCGCCGTTGCGACGGGAGGAGGGTCGACCAGTCCCACGTCGGCCACGACCGACGCGAACGGGCGGGCTGCGACGCGCTGGACCATCGGCCCGGTGGCGGGAAGCAATTCACTGATCGCCACCTCCTCCGGCTTCTCGGTCACCTTCCAGGCGACCGGCAACTCCGCCGCGGCGACAACCCTGCTCGCCAACGCGCCCCTCAGTCAAAACGGCACCGCCGGGCTCCCTGCCGGTTCGCCACCCTCGGTCCGGGTCACCGACGCCAACGGCAATCCGGTCGCAGGAGTGTCGATCGCGTTCGCCGTTTCCGGGGGCGGGGGAAGCATCCTTCCGGTCACTCCGGTCTCCACCAACGCCTCGGGGATCGCGACGCTCACGCAGTGGGTATTGGGCAGCGTCGCGGGCGCCAACAGTGTCACTGCCAGCGCGGCTGGGCTGACGCCCAGTTCGCTGACGTTTGCCGCCACGGGCGCCTCGGGAGCGGCGGCGCGGCTGCAGATCCAGTCGCAGCCGAGCCCCTCGGCCCAGAGCGGGGTGGCATTGGCAGCGCAACCGGTGGTCCGGCTCACCGACATCTTCGGGAATCCGGTCACCACAACCGGGACGGTCGTGACCGCGGCGCTGGCGAGCGGCAGCGGCACGCTGGGCGGGACGCTCAACGCCTCCACCGTGAGCGGCGTGGCGACGTTTACGAATCTCTCCGTGACCGGGCCCACCGGCACCTACACCATCCGGTTTACCTCGGGCAGCCTGGTTCCCGACACCAGTTCGGTCATCACCATCGGTGCCGGCGTCGCTTCGACGCTCGCGATGGTGACGCAGCCATCGACGAGTGCGCAGAATGGTGCGGCCTTCGCGCAGCAGCCGAGCGTGCAGGTGCAGGACGCGGCGGGGAACCCGGTGTCGGGAGTGCGCTCGGTGACCGTCGCGATCAACAGCGGCGGTGGCGTTCTCGGGGGCACGGCCACGCGGAGCACCAATGCCGCCGGCCTCGCGACCTTTGCCGGCCTCTCGATCACGGGCACGACGGGCAACCGCACCTTGGTATTCAGCAGCACCGGGTTGACGTCCATCGTGTCCGGCACCGTGGCCATCACGGCCGGCGCGCCGACCCAAATGTCGATCAGCCAGGGCGACGGCCAGACCGCCACAGCGGGGAGTGCGGTGACCACCGCGCCGAGGGTGTTGGTGCGCGACGTGAGCAACAATGCGGTGTCGGGTGTCGCCGTGACCTTCGCGGTCGCGACGGGCGGCGGGTCGGTGCTCCCGGTCGCGGCGGTGACGACGAACGCCAGCGGCCTCGCGTCGGCGACGTCGTGGACCCTCGGCCCGGCCGCCGGACCGAACACGCTGACCGCGACGGCTGCGCCGGCGGGGATTATGCCGAACCCAGTGACATTCACTGCCACGGCGATCCCGGGTGGCGCCAGCGGACTCGGGATGGTGACGCAGCCACCGGCATCGGTGACGAACGGCGTGGCGTTTACGCAGGCGCCGGTGGTCCAGCTGCAGGACGTCAACGGCAACCCGGTGAGCACGGCGGGCATCGCCATCAGCGTCGCCATTGCGTCGGGCTCCGGCGTACTGAGCGGCGTGCCGACACAGGGCACGGACGCCAGCGGTCGGGCCACCTTCCCCGGCCTCACCATCACCGGCGTTGCCGGGCCGTACACCCTCCAGTTCACCAGCCCCGGGCGGACTCCGGTGGTCTCGGCACCGCTAGCCCTTGTGGCAGGCGCGGCGAACCGACTCGCGATCACCACTCCGCCGCCCGCGACCGCCCAGAGCGGGGTCGCGATGTCGAACAGCATCGTGCAGATCCAGGACGTCTCGGGGAACGCCGTCGCCAGCACCGGCGTGACGGTGACCGCCGCCCTGGTATCGGGCGGCGGGACGCTGTCCGGGTCGCCCAGCGCGATCACGAGCGCGGCGGGAGCGGCCACCTTCACGAACCTGGTGCTGACGGGGACGATCGGGCCGCGCGTGGTGCGGTTCACATCGGGGAGCCTGGTGCCTGACACCTCGGCGACGATCTCCCTGGTGGCCGGGAACGCCGCGGCGCTGGTGTTCGTTCAGGAGCCGACTGCCGTGGCGGCGGCTGCGGCGATCACGCCGGCACCGAGCGTCCGGGTGCAGGACGGCGCGGGGAACCTGGTGACGTCGCCGTCGCAGACGGTGGCGCTGGCACTGAGCACCAATCCCGGCAGCGCCACGCTCGGCGGGGTCGTCTCGATGGGGACGGCCTCCGGCCTGGCCACCTTCCCGGGACTGACACTCAACCGCAGCGGCACCGGCTACCGCCTGCGCGCCTCGGCCGGGGCGCTGGTGCCCGACACGAGCGTGGCGTTCAACGTCAGCGCGGCGGCGGCCACGACGATCGCCGCAAACTCCGCGATCTCGCAGAGCGACACCGCCGGCCTCATGGCGGCGGCGCCCCCCTCCGTCCTGGTGACCGACGCCAACGGCAATCCGGTGGCCGGAGTCGCGATCACGTTCGCCGTCACCGGTGGCGGCGGAAGCATCCTGCCGGTGACACCGGTCTCGACCAACGCGTCCGGCATCGCCACGCTCGCCTCGTGGACGCTTGGCAACACCGCCGGCGTGAACACGGTCACCGCCACGGGCACGGGGCTGACGCCGGCGCTGATCACCTTTACGGCCACCGGCGTGGCGGGTGCTCCTGCACTCCTCCAGATGGCCACGCAGCCGGCGCCCTCGGCGCAGAGCGGGGTGGCGCTCACCACGCAGCCGGCGGTACGGCTGGCCGACGCCTTCGGCAATGCGCTCAGCACCAGCGGGACGAACGTCACCGCGGCGATCGCCACCGGCACCGGGACCCTTGGCGGCGTGGCCACTGCGGCCACGGTGAACGGCGTCGCGACCTTCACGAATCTCTCGATCACGGGACCCACCGGCCCCTACACGCTGCAGTTCACCTCCGCCGGGCTCACGCCGGTGACGAGCAACACCGTTGGCATCGGGGCGGGCTTCGCCACCCAGCTGGCGATGGGGACGCAGCCCTCGGCGTCGGCGGTCAACGGCGTGGCGCTCCCCGTTCAGCCGAGCGTGCAGCTGCGGGACGCGGCGAACAATCCGGTGGCGCAATCGGGCATCGTGGTCACGGCGGCGCTGCAGGGCGGCGGCACGCTGGGCGGCACGGTCACCGCGACGACCAATGGGAGCGGCCTGGCGACCTTCACGAATCTCTCGATCACCGGTCTCGTGGGTCCGCGCACGCTGCAATTCACGAGCGGATCGTTGTCGCCGGTCACGTCGGGAACGATCACCCTGGCGGCCGGCGCCGCGACGCAAATCCTGGTCAACGCCGGCAACGGTCAGTCCGCCACCGTGAACACCACCGTCACTCACTCCGCCGTCGGTCGTGGTGCGCGACGTCAGCGGGAACCCGGTGTCGGGCGTCTCGGTGACGTTTGCGGTGGCGAGCGGTGGCGGCAGCATCGTGCCGGTGGCCCCAACGACCACGAATGCCTCCGGGATCGCGTCGCTGACGTCCTGGACCCTCGGGACCGTGGCCGGGGCCAACACGGTGACGGCCACGTCAGGCGTCCTGTCCGGCAGCCCGGTGACGTTCACCGCCACGGCCACCGCCGGGGCCGCCTCGCAGCTCCTGATGGTGACGCAGCCTTCGCCGACGGCGCAGAGCGGCGTGCCGCTCGGCACGCAGCCGGCGGTGCGCCTGGCGGACGCCTTCGGCAACCTGGTGGCTGCCAACGGCGTCACGGTGACCGCCGGCTTCGGGTCGGGGACCGGGACGTTGGGCGGGACGCCGACGGCGAACACCGTGGCGGGCATCGCTACCTTCGCGAATCTCTCGATCGCGGGCGCATCCGGCGCGTACACCCTTCGGTTCACGTCGGGCGCGCTCACCGCCGCCACGAGCAACACGATCACGCTGGCCGCCGGCACCGCCGCGCGCCTCGCGATTGTGGCGCAACCCTCGGCCACGGCGCCGAACGCCATCGCATTCGTGCAGCAGCCCACCGTCCAGGTGCAGGACGCCGCGGGGAACCCGGTGGCTGGCGTCGTGTCCGTCACGGCGGCGATCGCCTCGGGCGGCGGGACGCTGGGTGGCACCGCGACGGTCAGTACCAGCCCGGCGGGGCTGGCGACGTTCAGCCAACCTCGCGATCACCGGGACGGTGGGCGCGCGCACACTGGTCTTCTCCAGCGGGGCGCTCACGCCGGACACCTCGACCGCGGTGACCATCAGTGCCGGTGTCGCCACACAGATCGCCGTCAGCGCCGGCAACGGCCAGACGGCAACGGTAAACACCGCCGTGACGACGCCACCCTCGGCGATCGTGCGTGACATCAGCGGCAATCCGGTCGCCGGCGTCGCGGTGACGTTTGCGGTGTCTGGCGGCGGGGGAAGCGTCCTGCCGGTCGCCGCCGTGGTGACGAACGCCGCCGGCGTCGCCGCCCTGACATCGTGGACCATGGGGACGCTCGCCGGAGCCGAACACGATGACGGCGACATCCGGCACGCTGACCGGCAGCCCGGTGCTCTTCACCGGCACCGCCACCGCCGGCGCCGCAACCCAGCTCCAGATGGTGACCCAGCCCGCGGCGACGGCGCAGAGCGGCGTGGCGTTCGACCACACAGCCGGCGGTCCGGCTGGCCGACGCGTTCGGCAACCTGGTGAGTACGACCGGCACCGGCATCACCGCGGCCATCAATTCAGGGACGGGGACCCTCGGCGGGACCCTGACCGTCAATACCGTCTCCGGGGTCACGACGTTCACCAACCTGGCGTTGACCGGGGCGTCCGGCGCGTTCACGCTGCGCTTCACCTCGGGCACGCTCACCCTTGTCACCAGCAACCCCATCGCCCTCGGCGCCGGCCTCGCGACCCGCCTCGCCATGGTGACGCAGCCCTCGGCCACCGCGCAGAACGCGGTCGCCTTCGCGCAGCAGCCCACCGTCCAGGCGCAGGACGCCGCCGGCAATCCGGTCGCCGGCGTCCGGTCGGTGACGGCGACGATTCTCACGGGCGGAGGGACGCTCGGCGGCGTGGCCACGCTCAACACCGATGCCGCGGGCCTGGCGACGTTCACCGACCTGTCGATCCTGGGGACGGTCGGCGCGCGGACGCTGAGCTTCGCCTCCACCGGCCTCACAGCGGCGACCTCGGCGTCGATCGGGCTGACGGCAGGCGCGCCGACGCAGATGACACTGAGCGCCGGCAACGGGCAGACGGCCACCGCCGGGACGGCCGTGGCCACGCCGCCCGCCGTGCTGGTGCGTGATGTGAGCAACAACCCCGTCCCCGGCGTGGCGGTGACCTTCGCCATTGCCTCTGGCCTCGGATCCGTCCTGCCGGCAGGCGCCGTCTCCACCAACGCCTCGGGCATCGCCGCGGCCACCTCGTGGACGCTGGGCACGGCGGCCGGCGCGAACTCCCTGACGGCGACGGCCGCGCCGGCGGGGATCACGCCGAACCTCATCGCCTTCACTGCGACGGCGGTGGCCGGTACCGCCGGGCGCCTGGCGATGGTCACGCAGCCGCCGCTTTCCGTTGGGAGCGGCGTGACGCTGTCCCCCGCACCGGTGGTCCAGCGGCAAGACACAAACGGCAATCCAGTTACCACCCCGAACATCGGCGTCACAGTCTCGATTGCGTCCGGTCCCGGTGGCTTCCTCGTTGGCAACACGATTCAGCTGACAGATGTCAGCGGACGTGCGACGTTTAGTGGCCTCTCCATCAACGGCCCCATCGGTGCTCTACACGCTTCAGTTCAGCAGCGCCGGTGTGACCGGTGTGACGTCGAGCACGATCACGCTGACCGCTGGCGCCGCGGCCCGGCTGGCGGTCGTGACCCAACCGATTACCGCGCAGAGCGGCATCGCGTTCTCGATCGCACCCACCGTGCAGGTGCAGGATGCCGCGGGGAATGTGGTGACCGGAGCCGGACGCAACATCAGCGTGAGCCTGCTTTCAGGAGGTGCTGCACTGACCGGCACGCCCACCCAGGCCACGAATGTCTCCGGCCTGGCCACGTTCCCCGGACTTGTGCTGACCGGTCCGGTTGGTGTCAATACACTCCTGTTCTCCTCGGCGCTACTCGCGTCGGATACCACCTCGGCCATCACGCTCACCGCCGGCACCGCGACCCAGCTGACCATGGTTCAGCAGCCGTCGGCTTCGTCGGCGAGCGGGGTGGCGTTTGCGCAGCAGCCGACCGTGCAGGTGCTGGACGCCTCAGGGAACCCCGTGTCGGGGACGGTGTCGGTGACCGCGGCGATCCTGTCCGGCGGCGGGACGCTGGGTGGCACCACGACGGTGAGCACCAGCGCCGCCGGCCTGGCCACCTTCACCAACCTGCCGGTGACGGGAACCGTCGGATCGCGGACGCTGCAGTTCACCAGCGGCGGCTTGACGCCGATCGCTTCCTCGGCGGTCAGCATCACCGCCGGCGCGGCCACCCAGTTGACGATGGTACTGCAGCCCTCCGCATCGGCCGCCAGCGGCGCGAGCTTCGCGCAGCAGCCGACGGTCCAGGTCCGGGACGCCTCCGGGAACGCCGTGTCCGGGGTCGTGTCGGTGACGGCGGCAATCCTGACCGGCGGCGGAGCGTTGGGCGGGGTCGCGACGATCAACACGAGCGCGGCCGGGCTGGCGACGTTCGCGGGGTTGTCCATCACGGGCACGGTCGGGGCTAGGACGCTGCAATTCACCGGCGGCGCCTTGACCCCGGCCACCTCGAGCGGCGTGACGATCACCGCGGGCGCACCGACCCAGATGTCCATCAGCACCGGGGATGGGCAGACGGCGACGGCGGGGGCGGCCGTGAGCACGGCGCCGGCGGTGCTGGTGCGTGACGCGAGCCTCAATCCGGTCTCCGGCGTTTCGGTGACGTTCGCCGTGGCCAGCGGAGGTGGGTCGGTCCTGCCGGTCGCCGCCGTGACCACCAACGCCTCCGGCATCGCGACCGCGATCTCGTGGACGCTCGGCACGGTGGCAGGGCCCAACTCGCTGACGGCCACGGCAGCGCCCGGCGGCATCACGCCGAACCCGGTCACCTTCATCGCGACCGGGGCACCCGGCGCAGCCACCCAGCTGGTGATGGTCCTGCAGCCCTCGACGACGGCGGCGAACGGAGTGGTCTTCGGGCAGCAGCCGACGGTCCAGGTGCGTGACGCCTTGGGCAACGCCGTGCCGGGAATCAGGTCGGTGACGGCGGCAATCGCGTCCGGCGGTGGGACACTGGGCGGCACCGCAACGGTGAACAGCGATGCGAATGGCCTGGCCACCTTTGCCGGCCTGTCGATTGCCGGCACCGTCGGGGCGCGGACGCTGCAGTTCACCAGTACCGGTCTGGCGACGGCGAATTCCAGCGCGGTCACGATCACCGCGGGCGCCGCGACGCAACTGGTCATGGTCCAGCCGCCCTCTGCGACTGCGCAGAACGCCATCGCGTTCGCCCAGCAGCCGACGGTCCAGGTGCGGGACGTGTCCGGAAACGCCGTCTCCGGTGTGGTGTCGGTCTCGGCGACGATCCTGACCGGCGGCGGGACGCTGGGCGGCGTGACGACGGTAAACACCGATGCCGGTGGTCTGGCGAGCTTCGCCGGATTGTCGATTACCGGCACGATCGGCGCGCGGACCCTCCAGTTCACGAGCGGGGCCCTGACCGCCGCGACCTCCGGTTCGATCAACGTCACGGCAGGCGCGGCGTCCCAGCTGGTGATGGTGCAGCAGCCCTCGGCCTCAGCGGCGAGCGGGGTGGCCTTGGGCCAGCAGCCGACGGTGCAGGTGCAGGACGCCTCGGGGAACCCCGTGTCCGGGAATCGTGTCGGTGACTGCGGCGATCCTCTCCGGCGGCGGGACGCTGGGCGGCACGGCCAGCGTGAACACCAGTGCCGGTGGACTCGCGACCTTCGCCGGGCTCTCGATTGCCGGCACGATCGGCTCGCGCACGTTGCAGTTCACCAGCGCCGGCCTCACGACAGCGACCTCCTCGGCGATCAACATCACGGCAGGGGCGGCGACGCAGCTGGTCATGGTCCAGCAGCCCTCGGCCTTGGCGGCGAGCGGGGCGGCGTTCGCGCAGCAGCCGACGGTGCAGGTGCAGGACGCCTCGGGGAACTCCGTGTCGGGGATCGTGTCGGTGACAGCGGCGATCCTCTCCGGCGGCGGCGCACTGGGCGGGACGGCCACGGTGAGCACCAGCGCCGGTGGCCTCGCGACCTTCGCCAACCTGGCGATCACGGGCATGGTGGGGGCGCGGACGCTGCAATTCACCAGCGGCGCACTGACGCCGGCCACCTCTTCATCCGTGGCCATCACGGCGGGCGCCGCGTCGCAGTTGGTCATCGTCCAGCAGCCCTCGGCCTCGGCGGCGGACGGGGCCGTCTTCGCGCAGCAGCCGACGGTGCAGGTCCAGGACGCCTCGGGCAATCCGGTTTCGACCGTGGTGTCGGTGACGGCCGCCATTGCCACCGGGGGGGGCGCGCTCGGCGGCACGGCGACGGTGACGACGAGTGCGGGTGGCCTCGCGACCTTCGCCGGGCTCTCGATCTCGGGCACCGTTGGCGCCCGAACGCTGCAGTTCACCAGCGGCGTGCTGACGCCGGACACCTCCACGGCCATCACCATCGCGGCCGGCGCCCCGACCCAGATGACCATCAGCACCGGCAATACGCAGACGGCGACGGTGGGTACCGCCGTGAGTACGGCGCCGGCCGTCCTGGTGCGTGACGCGAGCGGGAACCCGGTGTCCGGTGTGTCGGTGACCTTCGCCGTGGCCAGCGGCGGCGGCAGCGCGCTGCCGGTGGCCGCCGTGACGACCAATGCGTCCGGCATCGCCGCGGCGACATCCTGGACGTTGGGGACGGTGGCGGGCGCCAATTCGTTGACGGCCACGGCGGCACCCGGCGGGATCACGACCAATCCCATCACGTTCACGGCGACCGGAGCGCCCGGCGCCGCCACACAGCTCGTGATCGTGCAACAGCCCTCGGCCACGGCGGCGAGCGGGGCGATCTTCGCGCAGCAGCCGACGGTGCAAGTCCGCGACGCCCTCGGCAACGCGGCGCCTGGCGTAGTGTCGGTGACGGCGGCGATCGCGACCGGCGGCGGCACGCTGGGCGGGACCGCGACGGTGAACACCGACGCAGGGGGGCTGGCAACATTCGCCGGGCTGTCGATCAGCGGGACGGTCGGCTCGCGGACGTTGCGGTTCACCAGCGGCGTGCTGACGCCCGACACGTCGACGGTGGTTTCGATCTCTGCGGGCGCCCCGACCCAGATGACGATCAGCGTGGGCAACGGACAGAGTGCGGTCGCCGGAACCTCGGTCACGACGGCACCGGCGGTGTTGGTGCGTGACGTGAGCGACAATCCGGTCTCCGGGGTCCTGGTCACCTTCGCGGCCGCCACCGGTGGGGGGAGCGCGCTCCCGGTCGCCGCCGTTGCCACCAACGCCTCGGGCGTTGCGACGGCTACCTCGTGGACACTCGGCACGCTCGCTGGCCCGAACACGCTCACGGCCACGGCGGCGCCCGCCGGCATCACGCCGAATCCGGTCACCTTCACCGCCACCGGCACGCCGGGCGCCGCCACCGCACTTGCCATCACCACCGCGCCGACGGCCGGGCAGAGCGGCCTCGCTGTGGCGCCCCAGCCGGTGGTCCGGCTGGTGGACATCAACGGGAACACCGTCACGACCACCGGCACGCTGGTGACCGCGACATTCGCGTCAGGCACCGGCACCCTGGCTGGGGCGACGGCGTCGACCGTCGCCGGCGTGGCGACCTTCACCTCCCTTTCGGTGACGGGACTGGTCGGCAACTACAGCCTCCGCTTCGACGCGCCGTCGCTCACCGGTGTCACAGGAGCGTCGTTCCCGATCACCGCCGGCACGCCGGTGGCGCTGGCGTTCATTGTCCAGCCGGTCAGCACGGCGGCGGGATCGGCCATCCCGAGCCCGCAGGTCGAGGTACGCGACGGCGCCGGGAACCGGGTGACGACGGCCACCACCTCGATCACGCTGGGGTTCGGCAGCAACCCTGGCGGAAGCACGCTCAGCGGCACTGTCACCCAGAGCGCTGTGGCCGGCGTGGCCACCTTCCCGGGACTCTCGCTCAACCGGACCGGCACCGGATACACATTCACGGCCGACGGCGGAGCCCTGCCGCAGGCGACCAGCTCGGCGTTCAACATCACCCCGGGCGCACCCGCCTCGGTGGCGTTCGTGGGCCAGCCGAGCGCGGTGACGGCGGGCGCCTCGATCGCGCCGGCGGTCACGGTGGAAATCCGGGACGCCCTTAGCAACCTGGTGACGACCTCGACGGCGTCGGTCACCGTCGCCATCGGGACCAATCCCCCCGGGACCGGGGTGCTGAGCGGCACCACGACTCTGAACGCCGTGGCCGGCGTCGCCACCTTCTCGAATCTTTCGATCAACCGAAGTGGGATCGGGTACACGCTGAACGCGACCTCTGGCGCGCTGGTCGGACCCGCCAGCTCGGCGTTTACCGTCGATCCGGGAGTAGCGTTCGCCGTCGCCATCACGTCGGCGCCCACCGCCGGGACGAACGGCGTTGCCCTGACGCCGCCGGCGGTGGTGCGCCTGGTGGATGTGCTCGGGAACACTGTCCCGACGACCGGGACGACGGTCACGGCCCTCCTGGCCTCGGGGGCCGGCGCGCTGGGTGGCACCACGTTCGCGAGTACCACGAGCGGCGTGGCGACCTTCACCAACCTGATCCTGACGGGGACCGCAGGGCCGTATACCATCAACTTCGGCTCGGCAGGGTTGGGGGGCATCACCTCGTCCCCGATCACGCTGGGCGCCGGGACAGCGACGACGATCGGGGCAAACTCGACGCCAGCGGCAAGCGGCACAGTGGGGACCGCGGTGACACCGCTCCCGGCAGTATTGGTGACGGACGGGGGCGGTAACCCGGTGAGCGGCGTGGCGGTGACCTTCGCGGTGACGGCTGGCAACGGGAGCATTACTGGCGGAGCGACGACCACGAACGGCAGCGGCGTGGCCACGGTGGGTTCGTGGACCCGGGACCTGGTAGTGGGGGCCGACACGCTGACGGCAACCGCTGCGGGGCTGAGCGGAAGTCCGGTGCGCTTCACGACGGCGGGGGTGGCGGGCGCGGCCAACTCGATCTCCGCGAACTCGCTCACATCGCAGAGCGCCGTCGTGGGGACTGCTGTCGGCGCGCCGCCGTCGGTTCTGGTCCGTGATGTCGGTCTCAATCCGGTGGCGGGCGTGCCGGTGACGTTTGCGGTGACGGGTGGGAGCGGTACGGTCCTTCCGGGGACGGCGGTGCTGACGAATGCGAGTGGGATCGCGACGGCGACCTCCTGGACCCTGGGTACAGTGGCGGGGACCAACAACAACACGGTCACGGCATCGGCCGCGGTGCCGAGCGGCAGTCCGGTGGCGTTCACGGCCAGCGGTCTGGCGGGCGCCGCCAACGCCATCGCGGCGAATTCGGTCATCGCGCAGAGCGACACCGTGGCCCTGCCGGTGGCGGCCCCGCCGTCGGTGATCGTGACGGACCTGAGCGGTAATCCGGTCTCCGGAGTCTCGGTGACGTTTACGGTGACCGGTGGCGGCGGGAGCATCGTGCCGGTGACGGCCACGCCGGTGGTCACGAACACCAGCGGCATTGCCACCCTGACCTCGTGGACCCTCGGCACGACTGCCGGCGCGAATACGCTCACAGCGACCGCCGCCGTGCCGAGCGGTAGCCCGGTGAACTTCACGGCGACGGGCGTAGCGGGCGCGCCGACAGCGCTGGTGTTCGGAACGCAGCCGAGCGGGGCGGCCGTTGGCGGGACGATCACGCCCGCGGTCACGGTGCGGCTGCAGGACGCGTCTGGGAACCTGACCACGTCTACCGCATCCGTCGGGCTCGCAATCGGCAATAACCCGGGCAGCGCCACACTCGGTGGGACGGTCTCCCGCGCCGCCGTCGGGGGCATCGCCACGTTCAACGACCTGACGCTGAGCACGGCCGGTGTCGGTTATACCCTCAATGCGTCATCCGTTGGGCTGCCGACGATTCCGAGCGCGGCGTTCACGATTGGCCTGGCCGCCTCGACGACGGCGATCACCTCGGACCTGCCGGACCCATCGGTCGTCGGACAACCCTACACGGTGAACTTCACCGTGACGGGCGCCGGAGCGACCCCGACCGGCAACGTGACCGTTGCTGACGGCACGGGACCGACGTGCGTCGCCACGGTAGCGGTGGGCGGTTGTGCCTTGACCTCTACCACCATTGGGACCAAGACGCTGACCGCGACGTACGCTGGCGATGTGAACTACACCGGTGGCAGTTCCGCCGGGGCCGCGCACGTGGTCAACCAGGCGTCCACCATCACGGTCATCGGGACGCACACTCCCGATCCCTCGACGCGTGGCGCTCCCGTGACGGTGGCGTGGACGGTGCCCGTGACCGCGCCAGGTGCCGGGACCCCGACGGGCAACGTCACGGTGGGTGACGGGGTGAATTCCTGCGTCGCGGCGGTTGGCTTGGGTGGCTGCGCCATTACGCTGACCACCGTCGGGACACGACCCCTCACTGCCGTGTACGCGGGAGACGCCAATTTCCTGACCAGCACCTCCGCGGTCGTGAACCAAGTCGTGAATCAGGCCGCGAGCACGACGACCATCACGAATGACACGCCAGATCCGTCGGTGGTGGGGGAGCCGTTCGCGGTGAGCTTTACCGTGACGGGGCCGGGCGGCACGCCGACCGGTAATGTGAGCGTGTCGGACGGGGTCGAGTCGTGCATTGGGACCG
Organism: uncultured Gemmatimonadales bacterium; assembly: GCA_963705985.1. Classification (GTDB taxonomy): domain Bacteria; phylum Gemmatimonadota; class Gemmatimonadetes; order Gemmatimonadales; family GWC2-71-9; genus SPDF01. The sequence continues at coordinate 313,900 of CAVPLK010000006.1, forward strand.
CCGCTGCCGGCACGTGCAACCTGACGCTGACCACGGTCGGGTCCCGGCCGCTCACTGCCACCTATGTCGGCGACGCCAATTATACGGGGAGCGCCTCCCTTGCGGCGCCCCATACCGTGAATCAGGCGGCAACCACGACGTCGATCACCAGCTTCCTGCCGACGACTGCGGATACGCTGACTCCCGTGGCCGTCAATTGGTCGGTGCTGCCGGTGGGCCCGGGAGCCGGCACCCCGACCGGCACCGTGGTCGTGACGACGGATGGAGCGGAGACCTGTTCGGCGGCGGTCGGGGCAAACAGCTGTTCGCTGACCTTCGCCAGTAGCGGCCCCCGCCTGGTGACCGTCTCCTACCAGGGCGACACACGGTTCCTCGCCGGTGCGACGGCGGCCACACCCTACGCCGTCACGCCCTGATGAACCCCTCTAAGTCGCCACGGGGCAATTACTTCGCATCCGCTCAACCCGGGGTTGACCCACCCCGAACGGGGCGGTATTATCCCCGCCGCCTGCCCTGGTGGTGAAACTGGTAGACACGCTATCTTGAGGGGGTAGTGCCGAAAGGCGTCGCGGTTCGAATCCGCGCCAGGGCATACAGACCGGGGCGCACAAATGTGCGCCCCTTTCTTTCACGGTTTGGCCACTGTAGCTCAGTCGGTAGAGCACCGCATTCGTAATGCGGGGGTCATCGGTTCGAATCCGATCAGTGGCTCTCTCACCCGCGCCGCCCGTCCCGGGCGGCGTTTGTGCGTTTCGCACCCGCCGGTGGCCGCTCCGCTACATTTCCTGCTCACGCCTCGCCCCCCGGGAAGGAAGCCCTGATGACCAAGCGATTCTTGCTGGGGGCCGTACTCGCGATCGTACTCGCCCACCTGCTCGACGGCTGGGCCTACGCCCACCTCGTCGCACCGAAGTTCGCCAACAAGGACCTGGGTCGTCTGTTCCGCATCCAGGGATTCCTCCCCACCTGGATCTTCCTGGGCACCGCGCTGGCGCTGCACGACTGGCCGCGCCGCGCGGCTTCGGGGCTGGGGGCCGCGCTGCGGCGGGGGCTTCTGGTGGTCGGCTCGGCGGCGCTCGGTGGGGGGCTGGCGGAGTTGGTGAAGATCCTGGTTCGGCGGCAGCGGCCGGAGGCGGGGGCCGGCGAGTACCTCTTCCGGGCGTGGAGCGACCGCCCGTTCAGCACTTCGGGGTTCGGCATGGCCAGCAGCCATGCGGGCGTCGCGTTCGGTGCGCTCGCCATGGTCGCGTTGCTCTTTCCCCGTACCCGGCCCGTCTGTTACGTTCTGGCCGCTGCCTGCGCGCTCAGCCGGGTGCTGGCCGGCGCGCATTTCCTGAGCGACGTGACTGCCGGGGCGGTCCTGGGCATCGCCGCGGCGGGGCTGCTCTGGCGTCGCTTTCCGTCGCCGGTCACCCCGTGAGGAAATCCTCGCGGAAGTAGCCGGTCGGAATGGTCCCCATCCCCATGAACTTCTCGTGGAAGGCCTTCAGGTCGAAGGCCTTTCCCCGTTGCTGCTCCGCCGCGGCGCGCAGCGCCTGGATGTTGTGCTTGCCAAGGTTGTAGGTGATCGCCTGCGTCGGCCACTTGGAGTAGCGGTAGATGGCCCGGTTGGCGGTGTCGAACGCCGCCTTGGCCACCGGATCTTTCGCCTGCCCCGCGCGCGCGTTCGGGAAGAAATCGACGTGGGCGGCGAAATAGTCCACCGCCTCGTCGAAGCTCATCCGGCCGGTGTGGATGCCGACGTCGACCCGCACCCGGACGGCGCGCATCAGTTGCGCCTGCAGCATGTAGAGGTACTCGCCCGGTTCATAGAACCCATAGGGGCGCCCGGGTGACGCCTCCGCCATCAGCTCCTCCGAGTACAGCGCCCACCCCTCCGACGACATCGAGTCTTCCCACATCGAGAAGGAATCCTCGACGGCACCCGGCGTGAGCCAGCGGATGTCGGTGATTTCCGCCGCGTGCTGGGTCATGTACTTGTAGTCCCAGTCGTGGCCGGGAAAGCCCTCGTGGATCGCGGTGGTGGCCACCGAGCTCCGGTTGTTGAGCTTGAGGGCCCCCGGGTCGTTGCCGGTCGGTGTCAGGTAGAAACGGCCGACCCCGGTGGTCTTGAACGGCGGGGCGGGGTAGTACGACGCGTCGGTGGTGCTGCGGAGGACCGGCGGCGTCTCGGTCACCACCAGCCGGTAGTCGGCGGGGATGTCGAACATCTGTTTCTGCCGGCCGTATTCGACGGCGCGGGTCCCGGCCTCGCGATACCAGTCGAACAGCTCCGTGTCGTCCTTCGGCGAGTCGGTCGCCAGGTGGTCCATGACGGCGCGAACACTCGCCCGCTGTTCGGCGTCGGTGCCGAACGCCAGGCCGAGGCCGGCCTGGGTGGACACCTCCTGGGCGACGCGGAAGATCTTGGCCTCGTACTCTTCCACCTGTTTGGCGCCATACTCGAACAACGCGGCTGGCGTCCGCGAGTCGCGCAGGCAATTGGTGACCCGCCAGGCGTACTCCTCTTCGCCGACGGCGTACCGGTCGGTGGTCTCGTTGAGGTCGTATGTCCCGGCCAGGAAGGTGGCCATCCCGGCGTACGCCGCGCCGGCGGCGGCGCCGGCGGTCCGGAGCTGGGAGATGGTGGCTGCGGCGAACGGGCGATCGCCGATGTATTCCGTCGCGAGGCCCGGCAGGGTCGTCGTGAAGTAGTCGACGTTGGCCCTGGTGCCGGCGATCCCGTCACGCGACACGAGCCGACGGTCGGGGGTGTTCCCCGCGGCCTTGCCGGCCAGGAGGTTCGCCTGGGCGACATCGACGTAGGCAGGGACCGCCGCGACCCGGGCAGCGACCAGCGCCCACTCCTCCTCGGTGCCGAGGAGGCCGTTGCCGACATCGGTCATCCCCTGGATCTGCCAGTCGATGCCGCGGAACGGCTCGGCCACGTAGGTATCGACGCAGCGCTCCTGGTACCGGCGTTCGGCCAGCTGGTGGACCATGTAGCTGGCCTGCGCCTGCACGACGGCGTGGTCGACCCGGGATTGCGCCGTGAGTGTTCCGGCTGAAATCGTGCCCAGTGCCGCCAGAACCGACTGCAGGAAGGCGACCTCCGCCTCCAGGGCGGTGGGGCTGAAATCCCGCAGCGTCCCGTTCGTGGCGGCGAGGGTCGGTGAGTACCCATCGCCCCCGAGATAGGTGGAGGTGACGGGATTGAGCTCGAGGGTCTTCAGGAAGTAGCGTTCGCGGACGGCCACGAAGTCGGCGTCCTCCGCCGCCGTGGGGGCGTCTGGCCGGCAGGCCGAGAGGACACGCAGGGCTCCGAGGGCGGCCAGCCCGCCAGCGGTACGGTGGACGAAGGAACGGCGATCCATGTCGGCTCCGGGGTGAATGCTCGGGGAGCCTTCAACATATCGCGCTCCGGCCCCTTCCCCAAGGCGGGAAGAGGGGCTACTTTTGGGCCTCGATTCACGGGACGTAGCGCAGTCTGGTAGCGCACTGCAATGGGGTTGCAGGGGTCGCGGGTTCAAATCCCGCCGTCCCGATCTTCAGCGGCCGGCCTTCGGGCCGGCCGCTGTGTTTTCGCCACTCTCGACCGACCACCCACCGATGCCCAAAGTCGCTCTCGCCACCTGCCTGGCCCTTCCTGAGCTGGATGAGGAAGACGCCCCTCTGGTCCCCGCGCTCGCCCAGATCGGCGTCGAAGGTGTTCCCCTGGTCTGGAACGACCCGGCGGTCGACTGGGCGTCATACGACCTCGTGGTGGTCCGGACCACCTGGGACTACCCCAACAAGATCGCCGCCTTCCTGGAATGGGCGGACCGTGTCGCTGCCACCCGGACCCTCTGGAATTCGGCGCCGATGCTCCGCTGGAACACCGACAAACGGTATCTGCGCGAGTTGTCGGGGCGAGGCGTGCCGATCGTTCCCACCCGCTGGTTCGAGCGCGGGGCCGCCGCGAACCTGTCCGCGGTGGCACGGGAAGAGGGATGGGAGACGGTGGTCCTCAAGCCGGTGGTGTCGGCGGGGGCGCGGCGCACCAGACTGGCCGGCCCCGAATCGATGGATGAGGGGCAGGCGTTTCTTGTCGAGCAACTCACGCAGCGGGCGATGATGGCGCAGCCGTATGTCGCGGAAGTGTCGACGGTCGGAGAGCTTTCGCTGCTCTATTTCAACGGGCAGTTCAGCCACGCGGTTCGCAAGATCCCCGGGGTCGGGGATTTCCGGGTCCAGACGGAGCACGGCGGAAAGGTGCTCTCAGTGGCACCGACCACGGTGGAGCTGGCGGCCGGGCAGCGGGTGCTCGATGCCCTCGGCGCAGAGACGCTGTATGCGCGGGTGGATCTGTTGCCGACTGCCGATGGGGAGCAGCGGCTGCTCGAACTCGAGGTGACCGAGCCGTCGATGTTCCTCCGGTGGAACGATGGGGCACCCGGCCGATTTGCGGCGGCCATTGCGGAGCGACTTGGATGAGCTTCGCTAATCTCTCTGGGGAGGGCTCCGACGCGGCCGCTGCCTATGTGGCCAGCCTGCTTGCCCTGCTCGGCGACCAGGAGCCGCTGGCGGTGCTGGCGGCGACTCCGGCGTGGTGCGCCGCGGCGGTCCGCGGGGTCGGTGCGAGTGATCTCAGTCGCGCCGAGGCCCCGGGCAAGTGGTCGGTGGCCGGGGTACTCCAGCACCTGGCCGACAGCGAGGGAGTGAATGGACACCGGATTCGGCTCATGCTGGTGGAGGACACGCCCTCCATCGCCGCCTACGACCAGGACGCCTGGGCCCGGGCGTTCGATTACGGCTCGGCCGACGCGACCGCCGCGTTGCGGGATTTCACCGCGACGCGGGCAGCCAACCTCAGGCTCTGGCAGTCACTCGACGCGACTGCCCTGGCGCGGGGTGGTGTGCATGCGGAGCGGGGGGTGGAGACGGTGGGGCACCTCTTGCGGCTGCTGGCGGCGCACGACCTGGTGCACCGCCGGCAGATCGAGCGGATCCTGCGTCAGTGAATTGAGAGCCAGTAGGTCGCCTTGACCACGAGCAGGTTGTCGCCGGGCACGGTGCGCGTGGCGATGAGGTCGCCGGCGCGAATGCCGCTCCCGGGTTCCACATCATCCTGGTAGCAAATGCCCGAGTCGTACCCCCCGGAGCAGAACGAGTTCCGGTTCTGCTGCCAGATGAGGAAGAGGGCGCTGCCGGGGCGCCACTCCCACCGAAGCACGACATTACTCCGATAGCTGAGCACGTTGAAATTATCGTTCGGCAACCCGAACACCTGCCCGTTGTTCGCATCCGTCACCGTGTAGTTCCCATCCGGTTCCTGCACGATGGTGGTGTTGTCGGTGCCATAGGCCAGGAGAGTCGGCGCGCCGGCGGCCGTCAACTGGCCGAATTGCGAGTATTCCCCGCTGGCCGCGAACGGCTCGGCATAGACCTCCAGCGTGAGGTCGGGCGAGAACGAGTAGTTCAGACGTAACTGCATTGACAGCGTCGTCTGGTCGACCGAGGCGAAGACGTAGCGCCCGCCGTAGGTGGCGGCGGTGCCCCCGGTCTCCACGCCGACGTACTGCCGGGGGTTGATCGCGTGTTGCCAACGGGGAGCAACCGAGAACTGCCACCGACTGCCGGGGCGGGCCAGCAGGAAGAGGCTGACCCGCTGGTTGGCGTAGCCGTACTGCCCGGTCGCGACGGCCGCGTTGAGATTGGTGCGGATCGAACTGCCGTCGCTGTTCCCGAGGCTCACTTCCAGGCCGCCCTGGCTGCCGAGGCCCATCAGGGGACCGCCGCGCGTGAGGTCGTCGCTGATGCTTGCCGGTCGGTAGAATCCGCCGAAATACGTTCGCCAGTAGTTCTTCCAGGTCTGGTTGGTGTTGAGCCGCAGGATGGAGTAGGTCCGCGTCCCCCCGAAATTCCAGCCCGAGGCTCCGAAGAGGCCGAAGCGGTAGTTGTGGAAGGTCTTACCCGGGGTGTTCTCGCGGTAGTTGATCCACGCATTGGCGTCGATGTCATTGGCGCTGCTGAGGCGGCCGGCGTCATTCAGCTCGAATCCAGGCGATTCCGCCCCGGCCTCCACCCCACCCGTCCAGTGCCGTCCCCCGGTTTTCTCCGCACCCAGGCCGAGGGAATATCCCGCCATGGAGGTTTGGCCGAAGACTGGTGGCAGGTAGTCCTGATCCGGCTGTTGGAAATAGTGGGCCGAGGAGGTGGCCACTCCTGCGACCGCCTCCTCGGTTCCGTTGATGTAGCTGAACCCGGCGTGTCCGCTGATCTGGTATAGCCCGCCGCTCAGCCGTGCCAGCCAGTCTGCCCCGCCCGTAAACGCCTCGTCGACCATCTGCAGCGAGAGCGGAGTCGCATCGTTGAAGCTGCGGGAGAGCCCCGTGAGCGTAACCCCGATGGTGGAGGCGGAACTTCCGATTTCTTGCTGGGCCCTCGCGATGGCATAGAACGTCGTCGGCTCGACGGCGACCTCGTGGTACTCGTTCGAGTCCGTCCGGTAGGTCGTGGCGTACTCCCGCTGGGTCAGGGCGGCGAGAGCGCCGATGGACATGCCCGAGGAGGTCCGGCCGGTGAGCTTGGCTGCGCCGAGAATCGTGGCGTACCCCGGCTCGTCGACGAAATCGGCGTCGTCCACGAAGGGCCCGGTGGCGTAGCCCCGTGGTTGCCCACCGATTCGCCGCGAGTAGTAGTAGCCGGGCCCGTTGCCCTCGAGCAGCTGGTTCCCTTCGATGAAGAAGGGCCGCTGCTCCGGGAAAAAGGTCTCGAAGGCGGAGAGGTTGACCTCCGCCGGGTCGGCTTCCACCTGCCCGAAGTCGGGGTTGATGGTGGCGTCGAGCGTCAAGTTCGAGCCGAGGCCGACTTTGAAGTCGGCGCCGACGCGGGCATCGGTGGTGCTGCCGTCGTCGAACGGATTGCCCTCGTCTGGCGCCCCGACAAAATTGGCCGTCCCAGCGATGTAGGGGATGAATTCCGCGGTGCGGTGGGGCTGGATGTCGTTCATCCCCACCAGCGTACCGAAATGCGAAAAGAACCCCGACTGGGTGCGGGGAATGACGACCCAGTAGATGTCCTCGTTGAATGCGGGGCGCCAGCGGTTGATGTTGAGGCCCCACTCCTGAACCGCCTGCTTGTTGAACCGGATCTGGGAGAAGGGAATCCGCATCTCCACATACCAACCCAGGCTGTCGAACGAGATCTTCGCTTCCCAGACCGGGTTGTAGGCGGGATCCCGGTTGTCCTCCTCGTCCTCCGGATGGTAGGAGTCGCTGATCACCCCGCCGGAGCTCACGCCGAATCCATACCCTGTCCGCTTGTCGTGGTAGGGGTCGAGTGACACGATGAAGTACTCGCCGTTGCTGAACTGGTCCCGGCGCGTCACCGGGCGGGGGACGTCGTCGACGCGGGAACTCCAGAGGCGGGCGCCGACGTAGAGGGCGTCGGTGTCGTACACGAACGCGACCGCGGTGCTGTCGGTGGGCAACCCACCGACAATTGGATCTTTCTGGTTGAAATCAGTGAACCATGCTGCGGTGGCCCAGGCCGGGTCGTCGAGGTGCCCGTCGACATGCGGCGCCGGGCCGGTGACGTGGGCAGCCCGCGCCACTTTGCCGTCCCCGGGGTCGGCGGTCTGGGCGGCCAGCGGCGCCGCCGCGAGAATGGCGGCGACGAGGACCGGCATTCCCAGCTGGCGGCACGAGGCGGGCATCAGGGCTCGGTCTGGGCGTAACACGGGCTGTCGTGCAGGTGCACGACAGCCCGCTGTCGCAGTGAGATCCATGAAGGCCGGACGGGAATACCCGGCGTCGGGTTTCAGGGCTCAGGACCCCTTGGCGATGGTGATGCTGCCGTTGACGGTTTCGAGGTCCAGGGTCCGGCCGCCGGCACCGATCGTCCCGTGGATGCTCCGGGGGCCGAACTTGCCCTGCACCGTCAGAGGGAACTCCGATTCGATGCTCCCGTTGACCGTCTTGCCGTTCACCTCGGCGCTGAAGTTGGCGGGCAGGGTGGCCCGGATGCTCCCGTTGACGGTGCTGAGGTCCACGGTGCCGGTCCAGTTGGCCTTGCCCATCGAGACATCGATGGAGCCGTTGACGGTGTTGGCCCGGACGATGCCCGCCGCGACCACGCGCACGTCGCCGTTGACCGTCGAGACGTCGGCGTCGCTTCCCAATCGATCGGTGCCGACCGACCCGTTGACGGTCCTCCCGACAAACTTCACGCCGGCGGGTACCTGGACGGTGAATTCCACGCTGACGTCATTGTCATTGGTGGACATGTGGCCGCCTTCGCCCGCCCCGCACTTGTTCGCCTCCTTCTTGCCGCTGGGATACACCGCGCAGATGGTGACGCCGGCGGCACTGGTGACGACCTCGATGGTGACGGTCGAGGGATCCGACTTGCGGGCCTTCTTGACCGCCGTGACCACCACCTCGGAACCGGAAGTGGTCGTGGCGCGGATGTCGCCGTTCACGCCCTTGATCTCGATGCTCTTGCCGGCCGCGATGGCGCCCTTCCAGCTCCAGTCGGTGCTTTGCGCGGCGGCGGCGGTGGTGGCGGCAGCGCTCGCCAAGGCCAAGGCCGCGCAGCCTGCCAGAACGTGTCGGTGCATGAAGTGTCTCCTGTTCGGTAATGAGTCTGTGGACTATTTGTCGAGACGGATATGGCCGTCGAACGCCTCCAGGTCGACGCGTGCGCTGCCGTTGCCGACGGTGAAGCTGAATCGCTTGCCTTCCTGGCTGCCGCTGATGGTCACCGGCATCGCGGATTCAAACTCACCGCTCCAGGTGGACACCGATACGGTGGCATTCAGCGTGCCGACCGGCTGGATGGTGATGTCGCCGTCGTGGGTCTTGAAGCCGTAGTTGCCGTTCGCCGCGATGGCGCCACTGAAGCGGATATCGCCGTCGACCGCCGAGACCCGCACCGCGGACGAGGTGATGCGCTCCAGGCGGACATCGGAATCCACGCCCTGGATATTGAGCGTGCCGACGAGATCCTGGACGGTGACGTCGCCGTCCACCGCCTGGATGTCGAGATTACCACGCACCCCGTCGGCTCGGACATTCCCGTCCACCGAGCTCAGGGAGACGTTCTCCGTCCCGCCGCTCACCGTCACGTCACCCTCCACCGACCGGGCCGTGATCGGCGCGGCCATGCCGGAGACGGTGATGGTGGATTCGACGCCCTGGAGGCTGACCGCCATCCAGGCGGGGGCGTTGATTGTCAGGTCGATCTCCGTCGGGCCGTATCGCATCCGTTGCGAGACGCGCACCTCATTTCCCGACAACTCGACGCGGATCTCCGCATCGTCGTCCTCGGAGGTGGATCGGACCTGGACCTCGTTCCGGTTCCAGGCGGTGACGGTGATGCGGCCGGCGTGGTTGTTGACCGTGAGCCGGGTCCCCTTCCCGACGGCGAGCGTGGTGTCGGCGGCAGGGGACGCGAGGAGGGTGGTGGCGGCGAGAGCGGCGATGAGCAGCATGGGAATCCCTTTCAGCTCGCCGCGTCGGCGAGGGTGGACGCGCGCTGGAGCAGCTCGAGCTTCTGCCGCATCGCGTTGGCGAGATGAGTATTCAGGTAGGCGTTGGCCGGGTCCGCCTTGAGCGCGGCACGGGCCTCCTCGATGGCGACGTCGATCCGGTCCAGGTTGCGTTCCAGGACGGCGACGGTCTTGGGCGACAGGCGGCTCCGCCCGGCTTCCAGCGTCTGCTCGAGGTCGCGCACCGCGGCGTCATAGCTCGCCTCGGCCTTGCTCGGCAGTCCGGTGGGAATCACCCGCAGGGCCGGGGGCGTCGTGGTCGCCACGCTCGCCGGCATTCCCTTGGGCGCCTGGAGCGCGAGGGCGGTCACGCCCGCGCCCGCCGCCAGCAGCAGGACGGCAGCGGCCGCCAGCTGGGGGACGCTGAGCGACATCTGGCGCCGCGTCCGCCGGGCGTGGAGGTCCCCGATGGGGGGGCTGGCGGCGCCGATGCGGGAGGCGATACCGGCCCAGAGGTCGCCGGCGACGGGACGGTCCACCAGCGCGTGGGCGCGGGTCACGACTCGGCGAAGTTGGTCCATCGTCGTCCGGCAGGCCGGGCACTCGAGCAGGTGCGCTTCGAGCGCCGTGCGCTCGCCGGGGGCGAGGTCGCCGTCGAGGTACTCCGAGAGTCGATCCATCCAGCGGTCAGTCATGGGGTCCATCCCGTCGTTCAGTCGAGCCACGAGCGCAAGGCCATGCGCGCCCGGTGGAGTTGCGATTTCGAGGTGCCGGTCGCCAGACCGAGCATCTCGGCGATTTCCTCATGTCGATACCCCTCGACGTCGTGGAGCACGAAGATCTCTCGCGCGCCGTCGGGCAGCCGGGAGACGGCCGCTTCGAGATCCATGGCGGACTCCGGGCTCGTCCGGCGGGCGGACGCGGCGGTCAGCAACTGCTCGTCCGAGCTGAACCGGTTCCTCCGCTTCCCTCGCGCCTCCCGATGGGTGAGGATCACGTTCACCGCCAGCCGGTACAGCCAGGTGGAGAAGGCCGATTCGCCGCGAAACGTCCCCAGCTTTTCCCAGGCCCGGACGAAGACGTCCTGGGTCACCTCGTCGCTGTCGTCCGGGCCGTGCATCCGGCGGACCAGGTTGTGGATTCGCGTGAGGTGCCGCCGGTACAGCCGCTCGAAGGCATGCGCATCCCCACTCGCGGCGAGGGTGACCTCGACGGCATCGGCAGCGTACCGCGGTTCGGTGGCGTCTCGGGACAGGGCCGGGACTCCGGAGGCTGGGGTTGGCATGCACGGGATTGGACACCCGCAGGTGTGAAAAGGTTGCACGCACGGGGGAAGGGGGCAATTCCCACCTTGCGCCTCGGGGGGCGTGGGCCGAGGTTACAGCATGGACCGGAGGCGTTCCTGATGCGGCGTGACCTGCTCCCGATGATCCAGGAGGCCCTGCGCGGCAAATACACCGTCGAGCGGGAACTGGCTCGCGGGGGAGCCGGGCGCGTGTTTTTCGCGCGGTCCCTCGATGGTCAGGCCATCGCGCTGAAGGTGCTCCACCCCGAACTCGTGGTCACCGCCACCGCCGACCGGTTCCTCCGGGAAATCAAGACCCTCTCCCGCCTCGAACATCCCCATGTGGCCAAGCTGCTGGACTATGGCGAGCACGAATGGCTCGTCTACCTGGCCATGGCGTATATCGACGGGCCGACGCTCAAGGAACATATCGCGCAGGTGCGCCGTGTCTCCATCGACGACGGGGTCCGCATCGGCCGGGACGTCCTCGGCGCGCTGGCCTACGCCCACCAGAACAACGTGGTGCACCGGGACGTGAAGCCGGACAACATCGTCCTCTCGACCGAGGGGGCCATGCTGCTGGATTTCGGCATCGCGCGCGCCATCGAGGCCGTCGGGGATGAGAAACTCACCCGGTCCGGCTTCACCGTCGGCACCTCGTCCTACATGAGCCCCGAGCAGGTCGTCGCCGTGAAGGACCTGGACCACCGGAGCGATATCTACTCGCTCGGCTGTGTCCTCTTCGAAGCGCTGGCCGGCCGCCCGCCATTTGTGCACCGCAGCGAGGCCGTGGTCCTTCAACTGCAGCAGACCGCCGAGGCCCCGCTCCTCGCGGAGCTTCGCCCGGAGCTCCCGGCAGCCTTGACCGGGGCCGTCCAGCGCGCCCTGGCCAAGAATCGGGACCAGCGCTGGTCGAGCGCGCTGGAAATGCGTGCGGAGCTCGATCGGCTGGCTTGACGGCGCGGCGCTCCCCGGCGCCACCCCTCCCATTTTTCATCGGATCCCCTCATGCGTCTCCCTGTCCGCCTCTCGCTCGGCGTCCTGATCTCGCTGGCCGCCTGCCGCCCTGCCCCCGCATACGACCTTGTCATTCGAAACGGGACGGTCTATGACGGGTTGGGTGGCGAACCGTTCCGGGGCGATGTCGCGGTCGTCGGAGATTCGATCGTCGCCATTGGTAACCTCGGGTCCGCGCGCGGCCGGACCGAGGTGGACGCCGCCGGACTCGCGGTGGCGCCGGGGTTCATCAACATGCTCAGCTGGGCCAACGCCGATCTTCTGGTCGACGGGCGCTCCCAGGGCGACATCCGACAGGGGGTGACGCTCGAGATCTTCGGCGAGGGCGCCTCGATGGGCCCGCTGACGGATTCGATGCGGGCCCAGATGATGGCGCAGCAGGGGGACCTGAGATACGAGGTTCCCTGGACGTCCCTCGGCGATTACCTGGAGTACGTGGTATCGCGCGGCATCGCCCCCAACGTCGCGTCGTTTGTCGGTGCGACCACGGTGCGGGTCCACGAGGTGGGGTATACCGATCGCCCGGCCACGTCCGAGGAACTGGCGCGGATGCAGGACCTGGTGCGGCAGGGCATGGCCGAGGGGGCCCTTGGAGTCGGGTCCTCGCTCATTTATGCGCCGGCCAACTACGCCACCACCGAGGAGCTGATCGCGCTGGCGAGCGCCGCAGGCGAGTCCGGCGGGATGTACATCTCCCACATGCGCGATGAGGGAAAGGGGCTCCTGTCCGCGACCCGGGAGCTCATCACCATTGCGCGCGAGGCCAACGTCCCCGCCGAGATCTACCACCTCAAGGCGTCGGGGCGGCAGAACTGGGCCAAGCTCGATACCCTGATCGTGCTGATCGACTCCGCTCGCGCGGCGGGCCTCCGCATCACGACGGACATGTACACCTATCCTGCGAGCTCCACCGGGCTCGATGCGACGATGCCCACCTGGGTGCAGGAGGGGGGGCACGATGCCTGGGTTGCCCGCTTGAAGGACCCCGCGGTGCGCCGGCGCCTCCTGAAGGAAATGCGGGGCGGCGCCGACTTCGACAACGCCTTTGTGAACGCTGGCGGAGCCGAGGGCATTCTGCTGGTGGGATTCAAGAACCCGACCCTCAAGCCGCTCACCGGGAAGACGCTCGCCGAGGTGGCGGCGATGCGGGGGACCTCGCCGGAGGAAACTGCCATGGATCTTGTCATCGAGGACGACAGTCGCGTCGGCTGCGTCTTCTTCACGATGTCGGAGGACAACGTGCGGCGCAAAATCCAGCTCCCCTACATGAGCTTTGGATCCGACGGTGGCTCGAAGAGCGCCGAGGGGGTGTTCCTCCTCTCGGGCACCCACCCGCGCGCCTATGGCAACTTCGCTCGCCTGCTCGGCAAATATGTCCGCGAGGAGCAGCTGCTCACCCTGGCCGAGGCGGTCCGCCGCCTGACCTCCCAGCCTGCCGGCAATCTGAAACTGTCGCGTCGCGGGCAGCTCGCGCCGGGCTACCATGCCGACGTCGTGATCTTCGATCCGGCCACGATCGCGGACCAGGCCACCTTTGCCGAGCCGCACCAGTACGCCACCGGGGTGAGCCAGGTCTGGGTGAACGGAGTGCAGGTGCTGCGGGACGGCGAGCCGACTGGCGCGCCGGCGGGGCAGGTGGTCCGGGGGCCGGGCTATCGCCCCGCGTCCCGGTGATGCGGTGTAGAATCTTGCCTTCGGCCGTTAGATTTCCGGTTCCTCCTCGACCTGCGACCTGCTCATGAGCGTCACTGCCAGCTACACACCGATTCACGCCCCGACGGGCACCGCCCTTTCCTGCAAGGGGTGGCATCAGGAGGCCGCGCTCCGGATGCTGATGAACAACCTCGATCCGGCGGTCGCCGAGCGTCCCGAGGAGCTCATCGTCTATGGGGGCGGTGGGAAGGCCGCGCGCGACTGGCCAAGCTATCACCGGATCGTCTCGACGCTGCAGCGGCTCGAGAACGACGAGACGCTGCTGGTGCAGAGCGGCAAGCCGGTCGGTGTGTTCCGCACCCACGAGGAGGCGCCGCGGGTCCTGATCGCCAACGCCAACCTCGTGCCCCGATGGGCCAACTGGGACGAATTCCGCCGGCTCGACGCACTGGGCCTCACCATGTATGGCCAGATGACGGCCGGGTCGTGGATCTACATCGGGACGCAGGGGATCCTGCAGGGGACCTACGAGACCTTTGCGGAGTGCGCGCGGCAGCATTTCGGCGGCACGCTGGCCGGCCGTCTCGTCGTGACCGGCGGGCTCGGCGGTATGGGTGGCGCCCAGCCGCTCGCGGCCACGATGAACGGTGGCGCCTTTCTCGGTGTGGATGTGGACGCCACTCGCATCCAGCGGCGGGTCGACACCGGCTATTGCGACGCGATGGCGACCGACCTCGACGAGGCGCTCGCCCTGGTGGAACGGGCCCGCGCCGAGCGCCGCGGGTATTCGGTGGGGCTGGTCGGCAACATCGCCGAGGTGCTGCCGGAGCTGGTGCGGCGCGGTGTCACCCTGGACGTGGTGACCGACCAGACCTCGGCGCATGACCTGCGGGTCGGGTACATCCCGGTCGGACTCGACCTGGGACAGGCCGCCGCGCTGCGCGAGGCCGATCCCAAAGGCTACGAGGATCGCGTCCTCGATTCGATGGTGGTTCACGTCAACGCGATGCTGGACCTGCAGCGCCGCGGCGCCGTGGTGTTCGACTACGGCAACAACCTCCGGGGCCAGGTGGCCGACCTGCGCGCCATGCCTGAGGCGTTCGATTTCCCGGGGTTCGTGCCCGCCTTCATCCGGCCGCTCTTCTGCCGCGGCGCCGGGCCGTTCCGCTGGGCGGCCTTGTCCGGGAACCCGAAGGACATCGCGGTCACCGACGACGCCGTGCTGGAGACCTTCCCCAAGAACGAGGCGCTGGCGCGCTGGATTCACAAGGCGCGCGAGAAGGTGCACTTCCAGGGCGTGCCGGCGCGGATCTGCTGGCTGGAGTACGGCGAGCGCGCGGAGATGGGGCTGCGGTTCAACTGGCTCGTGAAGAATGGAAAGGTCGAGGCGCCGATCGTGATCGGACGCGACCATCTGGACACGGGATCGGTGGCTTCGCCCAATCGCGAGACGGAAGGGATGATGGACGGTTCCGACGCCATCGCCGACTGGCCGCTTCTCAACGCGATGCTGAATACCGCCTGCGGGGCCAGCTGGGTCTCGCTCCACCACGGCGGAGGCGTCGGCATCGGGTATTCGCTGCATTCGGGGATGGTGGCGGTGGCGGACGGGACGGCGATGGCGGACCGCCGGCTGCAGCGCGTCCTGACCGCCGACCCGGGCACCGGGGTCATGCGCCACGCCGACGCGGGGTACCCGATTGCCATCGAGACCGCCAACACGCGCGGCGTGGACCTCCCGATGATCAATGGCGAGTGACGCGGCGGTGACCGTCCTCCGGAACATCGGCCTGCTGGCGACGTGCCGCCCGGAGGGGGGGCAGGGAGACCTCCATCTCATTCCGAAGGCGGCCGTCGCCTGGGCAGGGCCCACGATCGGGTGGGTCGGCCCGGAAACCGAGCTGCCGGCGGCGTTCGGCGGTGGCGAGACGATTGACGCCGGCGGGCGGCTGGTGATTCCCGGGCTGGTGGACTGTCACACCCACCTGGCGTTCGGGGGGTGGCGCGCCGACGAATTCGAACAGCGGTTGCAGGGAGTCGGCTACCTCGACATCGCGCGGGCCGGTGGTGGCATCATGTCCACGGTGCGGGCCACCCGGGCCGCGACCGAGGCAGAACTGCTCGCCAAGGCGACGATCGCGCTGGACGGCATGCGCCGCCTCGGCGTCACCACGGTCGAGTGCAAGAGCGGCTACGGCCTCGACCTCGATACCGAATTGCGTCTGCTCCGGGTGTACCAGACGCTGGCCACCGCGCAGCCGAGCCGGATCGTCCCCACCTTCCTCGGGGCCCACGTGGTTCCTGCGGAACACCGCGCCGACCGGTCGGCGTACCTGCGGCTGCTGCTCGACGAGATGATCCCCGCGGTTGCGGCCGCCGGCCTCGCCCAGTGTTGCGATGTCTTCGTCGAGGACACGGCGTTCAGCGTGGAGGAGGCTCGGGCGATCTTCCTGGCCGGCAAGGCGGCCGGACTCGCCCCGAAACTGCACGCCGACCAACTCTCCGCCGGTGGCGGCGCGGAGCTGGCCGCCGAGGTCGGGGCGCTCAGCGCCGACCATCTGGAGTGCGCCTCCGACGCCGGGATTGCCGCCATGGCGGCGGCGGGCGTCGTGGCGGTCTCCCTTCCGCTCGCCACGCTCTACCTGAACCAGAAGCCGATGCCGGCGCGGAAGTTCATCGAGGCCGGTGTGCCGGTCGCGGTGGCCACGGATTTCAACCCTGGCTCCGCCCCGAGCTGGGACTTGCCGCTCGCCATGATGCTCGCCTGTCACCTGCAGCGGATGACGCCCGCCGAGGCGCTGAAGGGGGCCACCAGCATTGCCGCCAGGGCGGTGGGGCTGGCAGGGCAGGCGGGGGAGGTGTCCGTGGGGAGTCGTGCCGACCTCGCGGTCATCGATTCCCCCGACGTCAATCACTGGCTCTATCATTTCCGTCCGAATGCCTGTATGCGGACGATTGCCGCCGGCCGAGTCTGCTGGCAGGCGCCGCACTCCTAGCGACCCAAGGGACCCCATGCTGAACTACACCCAGCCCGACGTGATCCTCCCGACCACGGGAGAAGAAGATCCACGAATCGGTCATCTCCTCGGCACCCAGCTGGCCGACGAGACGGTGCCACGGGTGGTGCTGGTCGGTTTTCCCTCGGATGAGGGGGTGCACCGCAACGGTGGCCGGGTCGGCGCCGCGGGAGCGCCGGATGAAATTCGTCGGATGCTCTTCCGCCTCACGCCGGACGCCGAGCGATTCGAGGAGTCGGTGGATCTGCTGGCGCACACCCTCGATCTCGGCAATCTGATCCTGACCGACGACGTCGAACGGGACCAGACGCTCCTGGGCGAGGCGTTGGCGCCGCATCTGGCCGCCGGGTCGTTCGTCATCGTGCTCGGCGGCGGGCACGAGACCTCCTTCGGCCATTTTCGCGGCTACGCCTCCCGAGGCGAGCGGGTCGGCATCCTCAATTGGGACGCCCACCCCGACGTGCGCGAGTTGCAGGAGGGCGTGGGGCACGCCGGATCACCGTTCCGGCAGGCGATTCTCGATCCGTCCGGCGCCTGTCGGCAATTCGTGGCGGCGGGGCTGCTGCCCCACGTCGTGGCGCGGTCACACCTCGAATTCCTGGCGGCGCACGGCGCCCGGTTCGTCTGGCGGCGGGACCTGTCGCCGGCACGGATCGACGAAATTTACGGTTCGCTCGAGGGGCCGGCGTTCGTGAGTTTCGATCTCGACGCGGTGGAGCAGGCGGCGGCACCCGGCGCCAGCTCGCCGTCGGTCGGCGGGATCACGGCCGAGCTCTGGCTGCACGCGGCCTACCGCGCGGGACGGACCCGGGCGGTGCAGTCGTGCGACATCGTGGAGATGAACCCGGTCTATGACCGGGACAACGCCGCCGCGCGGCTGGCCGCCGCGACCGTCTGGCACGTATTGAAGGGGTTGGTGGAGCGGGACCTCTAGGTCAGCGCCGGCCACTGCTGGGAGACGCAGTGGAAGGCGCCGAGCCCCCAGACAAGGTCGACGGCGTCGACGGGCACCACGCGACGAGTGGGGAAGAGCGCTTGCAGGGTGGCGCGGGCGGTCTCGTCCCGCGCAGGGTCGTAGGCGGGGAGAAGCACCACGCCGTTCGCGATGTAGAAATTGGCGTAGCTGGCCGGGAGCCGCTGGCCATCCTGGTAGAGCGCACGTGGCATCGGGAGGGTGGCGATTCGGAGCGGCTGTCCATCCTGGTCCGTCATCCCCTGGAGCCGCCTCAGGTTGTCCTGGAGCGGCTCGTAGTTTTCGTCCCGGGGGTCCTCCTCGACGACCGTCACGACCGTCCGCTCGTCGGTGAAGCGAGTGATGTCGTCGACGTGTCCGTCGGTGTCGTCGCCAACGATCCCGTCGCCCAGCCAGAGAATGTGCGACACACCGAGGTAGTCCCGGAGATACCCCTCGATCTCGTCCCTGGAGAGTTCCGGGTTCCGGTTCGGATTCAGCAGACAGGCTTCGGTGGTCAGCAGCGTTCCGGCGCCATTGACGTCGAGCGAGCCTCCTTCCATCACGATGCCGGGATGGAAGACCGGCAGGTGGTAGGCGGCGCCGACCCGGATCGGGATGGCGTCGTCGAGGTCGTAGGGAGGATACTTCCCGCCCCACGCGTTGTAGCTCCAGTCCACAATGGCCTCTTCGCGGCGCCCTTCGACGGTGCGCTGGACGAAGCACGGGCCATGGTCGCGGCACCAGGCGTCGTTGGTCGGGTTTTCGTGGAGGACCACGCGGCCGATAGGAAGGTCGAAGGGGCGGAGGAGCGACAGCACGTCGATGGCCATTTCGGGGCCGGAGACGTTGACGTGCACTTCCTCATGCGGCGCGAGCAGCCGCGCCATTTCGGCAAAGATGCCCGGCACCGGCTCGAACTTGTCGGGCCAGGAGGCCTTGTTGTGGGGCCAGGAGAGCCAGGTGCCGCGGTGGGGAGCCCACTCCGCCGGCATCCGGTATCCAAGCGCGGCAGGAGTGGAGCCGCGGGGGTGCGTGCTCACCCGTCGAGGTACCGCTGGGTGAGGTCGCCGTAGGCGTCGATACGGCGGTCGCGCAGGAACGGCCAGTGGGTCCGGGCCACATCGGTCAGGGCCAGGTTGCACTCGACCACCAGCACTTCCTCTCCCTCGCCCGCGTGCGCGAGGACCTTGCCGTACGGGTCGGCCACGAAACTCCCCCCCAGAAATCGATCCCGTTGGGCGCGGTCAGCCCCTCGTGTCCCACCCGATTGACCGCCACGACAAACACCCCGTTGGCGATGGCGTGGCTCCGCTGCATCGTGGTCCAGGCGTCCTTCTGCGCGGCGCCGTACTCCGCCTTCTCCGGCGGCAGCCACCCGATGGCCGTGGGGTAAAAGAGGAGCTGCGCCCCGCGGAGCGAGGTCAGGCGGGCCGCTTCCGGATACCACTGATCCCAGCAGATGAGGACGCCGATCCGGCCAACCGCGGTGTCAAAGATGCGGAAGCCGGTGTCCCCGGGGGCGAAGTAGAACTTCTCGTAGTACTGCGGGTCGTCCGGGATATGCATCTTTCGATACTTGCCCAGATACGTGCCATCCGCGTCGATGACGGCGGCGGTGTTGTGATAGAGCCCCTCCGCCCGGCGTTCGAAGAGCGAGGCCACGATCACCACGCCCAGCTCGGCGGCGAGGGCGGAGAGCGACGTCGTGCTCGGCCCCGGGATCGCCTCGGCGAGGGCAAAGTGCGCGTGGTCTTCCGTCTGGCAGAAGTACTCGCTGAGGAAGAGCTCCTGCAGGCAGACGATCCTGGCTCCCTGGGCGGCGGCGTTCCGGATGCCGGCCACCGCGCGCGCGAGGTTGTCGGCGGCGTCGGTCGAGCAGCGCATCTGGACCAGGCCGACCGGCACGTTCCGGGAGGGGGAAGGCGTAGGCATGCCGGGAAAATAGGGCTATTATCACCACCTGCAACTTCCGGCCGGCGGTTCGCGTCCGGCTGGGACCTCCCGACCCCCATTCCCGCAGCCCGGAGCCCCCGATGTTCGTCCCCCTGTTGCTCGTGCTCGCGCAGGATCCTCAGCAGGCTGCCCCGCCGCCGCATCGACCGCGTGGAGGTGTCGCCGGCCAGCGCCGAGGTCCAGGTCGGCCAGACGCTGCAGATGGAGGCGCGTGCGGTCGGGGGCGATGGTCAGCCCGTGCCCGAGGTGCGGATCCGGTGGTTCGCCGCCGGAAATGGCGGGACCATCGATTCGACGGGTTCGGTGCGCGGCGGGTTCATCGGGACGACGCAAGTCACCGCGGTCGCATCGCTGCCCGGCTCGAAGGCGGTGCTGGGGAAGGCCACGATCCGCATCGTGCCCGGCCCCGGCCGCGGTGGTGGAGTTCGTGGACGCCCCCTCGCGCATCGTGGCGGGGACCAGGCTCACCCTGGCGGCCGCGGCGTTCAGCGCGCAGGGGGACCGCCGCGCCGATGCGATGCGCTTCACGTCGAGCAATCCCAAGGTGGCGTCGGTCACTCCGGATGGCCGCCTGAACGCACTGGCGGCCGGGAGGGCGGTGATCACCGCCAAGGCGGGGGCGGCATCGGCCACCCTGCCGATCGAGGTCCTGGCCAACGCGGTGGCCGCGCTGGAGCTGGTGCCGGCGATGACATCGGTTCGCACCGGCGACGTGGTGGCCTTTTCGGCGACGGCGGTGCAGGGGAACGGCAAGCTGCTGACCGGCGTGGCGACGCGGTGGAGCGTGGCTGGGGGGCAGGGGGTGGCAATGATCGGGGCGGACGGGTCGTTCGTCGCGGAGACGCCCGGCAGCTACACCGTGACGGCCGAGATCGGCGGGCGGACGGCGGACGCGCTCGTGACGGTGGGCGGCGCGCAAGGTCGGGCGCGGGTTCGAGGTGCTCGGCCGGGTTCCCGTGTCGGAGCGCGCGGCCGAGGTCTGGGTCCATCCGGACGGCAGGTGCGCCTACCTGACGACGATTTCGGACCGGGTCTATGCCATCGACGTGTCCGATCCGCGGGCGCCGACGGTCGTGGACTCGATGATGACCGATGCCCGGCTCGTCAACGACGTCATGACGACGGAGGACGGGAAGTACGGCGTGTTCTCGCGGGAGGGGTCGTCGAACCGCAAGGACGGGATCGTCATCTTCGATGCGAGCGACGCCTGCCATCCGAAGCCGATCGCGCAGTACACCGAGACGGTGTCGGGCGGGGTGCACAGCTCCTATGTGTACCAGGGGCATGTCTACCTGACGGATGACGCGACCGGCTCGATGCGGGTCATCGACATCCGGGACCCGCTCCAGCCGCGCGAGGTGGCCCGCTGGCAGACGGAACAGGTCACCCAGGGGCGGTACCTGCACGACATCGCCGTCACCGACGGCATCGCCTACCTCAGCTACTGGGACGACGGGCTCGTGGTGCTCGACGTCGGGAACGGCGTGAAGGGCGGCAGCCCGGAGAATCCGAAGTTCATTTCCCAGTTCAAGTACGACCTCGACGCGCTGTATGCCCGGGTGGACGAGTACTGGGGCCTGAGCGCGCGGGGAACCCACACCGCCTGGCGGCAGGGCAAGTATGTCTTCATCGGCGACGAGGTGTACGCCAGCAAGCCGTCCACGGGGCTCAAGGACGGCAACGACCTGACCTTCGGGCGGCTGCAGGTGCTCGACGTGTCGAATCTCGAGAAGCCGAAACTGGTGGCGTGGTATGAACCGACCGACGGTGGGGTGCACAACATCTGGGCGGAGGGGGACACGCTCTACATGGGGAACTACCAGGGGGGCGCGCGGGCGGTGGACATTTCCGGCGAGTTGAAGGGCGACCTGCTCCGCCAGGGGCGGGAGATGGCGTGGACCTACACGGCCGACGACAAGGGGGCCAAGCCGCGCGCCACCTTCGCGTGGGGCGCCGTGGTGAAGGACGGCATCATCTACGTGCCCGACATCAACACCGGGCTCTGGATTCTCAAGCTGGAGCCGAAGGGGACGCCGACGCCGTAGGGGCGGGCCCCGGCTTTCGCCGGGGTGACGGGGGGCAGCGGGGCAGGAACGACACGACCCCCCGGGGAGTCCCCGGGGGGTTGTGTGTCAGTGCACCAGCTTCTTGTACTTGATCCGGTGCGGCTGATCCGCCGAGGTGCCTTTCCGGCGGTGGAAGTCCGCGGAGTATTCCTGGTAGTTCCCCTCGAACCACGCCACCTGACTGTCGCCCTCGAAGGCGAGGATATGCGTGGCGATCCGGTCGAGGAACCACCGGTCGTGGCTGATGACCACTGCGCACCCGGCAAACGCCACCAGGGCGTCTTCCAGGGCCCGGAGCGTGTCCACGTCGAGGTCGTTGGTCGGTTCGTCGAGCAGCAGCAGGTTGCCGCCGGTCTTCAGCAGCTTGGCCAGGTGCAGCCTGTTGCGCTCCCCTCCTGAGAGCGTCCCCACTTT
Source organism: uncultured Gemmatimonadales bacterium (assembly GCA_963705985.1). GTDB lineage: Bacteria > Gemmatimonadota > Gemmatimonadetes > Gemmatimonadales > GWC2-71-9 > SPDF01. The sequence goes on from CAVPLK010000006.1 coordinate 335,708, forward strand.
CTTCTGCTGGTCGGTGCCGCGGAAATTGAACCCGGCGCAATAGGCGCGGGCGTTCACCTCGCGGCCGCCGAAATCCAGCACATCGGCGCCGTCGCTGATCTCCTCGTACACCGTCTTGGAGGCATCGAGCGCCTCGCGGCTCTGATCCACGTAGGAGGCCTTCACGGTGGAGCCGATCGTGAGGGTGCCGGCGTCGGGCTGCTCCTGCTGGGCGATGATGCGGAAGAGGGTGGTCTTGCCGGCGCCGTTGGCGCCGATCACTCCCACGATTCCGCCGCGCGGCAGGGAGAAGTCGAGTTTCTCGAAGAGGAGCCGGTCGCCGTATCCCTTGGCGAGCCCCTGGGCGATGACCACCTCGTCGCCGAGGCGGGGCGGCCGCGGGATGAGGATTTCCGCGGTGCCCTCCCGCACCCGGTCCCCCTCGGCCAGCATGTCTTCGTACCGGGTGACCCGCGCCTTGTTCTTGGCCTGGCGGGCCCGCGGCGACATCCGCACCCATTCGAGTTCACGCTGCAGCGTCCGCTGCCGGGCGGACGCCTGCTTCTCCTCGTTCGCGAGCCGGGCCTGCTTCTGTTCCAGCCAGGACGAGTAGTTCCCCTTCCACGGAATGCCCTGGCCCCGGTCCAGCTCCAGGATCCAGCCCGCCACGTTGTCGAGGAAGTAGCGGTCGTGGGTCACGGCCACCACGGTGCCCGGGAACTCCGCGAGATGCCGCTCCAGCCACGCGACCGATTCGGCGTCGAGGTGGTTGGTGGGCTCGTCGAGCAGGAGCATGTCGGGCTGCTCGAGGAGGACGCGGCAAAGCGCGACGCGGCGCTTCTCGCCGCCGGAGAGCGTCGCCACCGACGCGTCGCCGGGCGGCAGCCGCAGCGCGTCCATGGCGATGTCGATGGTGCGGTCGAGGTCCCAGAGGTTCTGGGCCTCAATCCGATCCTGGAGGTCGCCCTGGCGCACGAGGAGGGCGGTCATCTCGTCGTCGGTCATCGGTTCGGCGAACCGGGCGGACACCGCCTCGAACTCCGTGAGGAGGGCGCGCTGCGCGCGCACCGCCTCCTCGACGTTGCCCCGGACGTCCTTCTTCGGATCGAGGACCGGCTCCTGCGGCAGGAAGCCGATCCTGGTGCCCTCGGCGGCGCGGGCCTCGCCGATGAAGTCCTGGTCGACCCCCGCCATGATCCGCAGCAGGGAACTCTTGCCGGCGCCGTTGGACCCGAGCACGCCGATCTTGGCGCCGGGGAAGAACGACAGGTAGATCCCCTTGAGGATTTCCCGCTTGGGCGGGACCACCTTGCCGAGGTTGACCATCGTGTAGATGTACTGTGGATTTGCCATGGGGCGGGAGTATAGCGGGCGCCCGCGGGTGCTGGAAGGGGGAGGAAACCGAAAGGGCACGCCAGCGGGCGTGCCCTTCGTCCGGTCCCTGCGGGGGATAACGGGAACTACGAAAGGTGCTTGCTGACGAGCTTGGTCATTTCGAACATGTTGACCTTGCTGCGTCCACCGAAGACGGCCTTGAGGCTGGCGTCGGCGTTGATGTCGCGGCGATTCTTGGCGTCCTGCAGGCCCTTACGCTTGATGTAGGCCCAGAGCTTCTTGGTGACTTCGGTCCGCGGATACGGGCCGGCGCCGATGACCGCCGCGAGGGCGGGGGAGATCTTCATCGGCTTCATGAACGCCGCCGACGGCTTACGCTTGGCGCCCGTCTTTTTCTTCTTCGGGGCCTTCTTCTTCGCGGCCTTCTTGACGGTCTTCCTCTTTGCAGACTTCTTCACGGCCTTCTTGGCGGCCTTCTTGGCCGGCTTCTTCGCTGCCTTCTTCTTCTTGGTTGCCATCGCGAGTCTCCATTTACGAGGGTAAATTCCACGTGTGCCGCAGGGGACACCGTGTGACTGCGATTCCAATGTAGCAAGTTTTCCCTCTGTCAACAATAGGAATCGGCGGGTTTTCCCTCGGGAAATGACGGGGAACCGCGGATCGGGTCAGGGGTCCTGCCCGCTTGACCGCCATCGCGGCGCTCCCCATGTTGGTGGCGTCCGCGCCAGAATCACCGGTGTGTTCCCCATGAAAACCGCGTGCGTCCCGCCGCCCGGGAGGTTGCATGCACCGCCGCATCGCCCGATCGTTCCTGCTGCTCGGCGCACTGTCCGCGGTCGGCGCCGCCGCACTTCCGGCCCAGACGTCCCTCTTCGCCGGAGGGGGGATCAGCCGCCCCACGGGCGCGAGCAGCTATGAGCCCACCGGATGGCTGCTTTCCGGCGGAATCATGTTTCCTGTCGGCGCGGGAGGACTCTCGCTCGGCATCGAGGGTGACGTCGGGGACAACGGATGGGACACGATGGCCGGCGCGTTCGGCCTCGTCTCGTACCGGTTCGGCGACCGCACGCGCACCGGCGGGTTTCTGACTGGGGGAGCTGGTGGGCTGGTTTTCGGCGACTGGGCGCAACCGCTCTTTCTCCTTGGCGGGGGGGTGGAGATGCCGATCGGCAAGGTCGGACTCTTCGGGGCGCTGCGCATCGGATTCGGGTCCGATTACTCGGCCATGTGGCTCACTGGAGGCGTCACGATTCCCCTCGGAAAGAGGAAGTAGGAACCCGGATCCCGCCCGCCCCGCTCGGTGGAGGGTGATAGATTCCGGGTACTCCAGGAGGGTGCATGCGTCCGTCCATCTTGTTTGCTTCCGCGACGCTGCTGCTGGGCGCGACCCAGTCGGCCTGCGCACAGGACCCGCTGGCCGTCGGCGCCGTCGCCCCGCCGTTTGCGCTCACCGGCGCCACGCGGGACGGCATCCTTCCTGCCAAAGTCCAGCTGGCCGACTTGCGCGACAAGACGGTGGTCATCGCCTTCTTCTACCAGGCGAAGACCAAGGGCTGAACCATCCAGATGAACGCGTACCGTGATCAGTACGCGACGGTGTTCCACGGCGGTCAGGACGTGGTCCTGCTCGCCATCAGTACCGATCCGCCGGAAACGCTCGCGGCCTGGGCGAAGGAGGCGGACTATCCGTTCGTCTTCCTCAGCGATCCTGACGGCGCGGTCGGCAAGGCGTACGGGGCGCACAGCGTCACCGGGCTCAACAACCGAAACCTCTTCGTCGTGGCGCCGGACGGGAGGGTCGGTTACCGGGCAGTGCCGTTCCGCGAAACGGATCCCACGGCGTACACCGCGCTTGGCGCGGCGGTGGATTCCTTGGCCTCCGCTCCCTGACGATTAGATTCCCCGCCACCATCCACCCTGGAAGACACGACATGCGCATTGGAGTCCCTGCGGAAACTCGCCCCCACGAACGGCGCGTGGCGCTGGTGCCCGACGGCGTGGCCAAGCTGAAGAAGGCCGGCTGCGACGTCCTGGTGCAGCGCGGCGCCGGCGCCGCCGCCTACGTGCCGGACGCCGAGTACGAAGCCGCCGGCGCCACCATCGTCGGGACCGCGGCCGAGGCGCTCGGCGCCGATCTCGTCCTCAAGGTGCAGCGGCCGACCCCGGAGGAGGCGGGCCAGCTCCGCGAGGGTGCGGCGCTGGTCAGCTTTCTCGCGCCCGCGGCCTCGGGCGACCTCCTCGCGGCCCTGACGGGCCGCAAGGTGACCGCCTTCGCGATGGAGCTGGTGCCGCGCACCACGAAGGCACAGTCGATGGACGCGCTCTCCTCGCAGGCCACGATCGCCGGGTACAAGGCGGTGCTGATCGGCGCGGATGCGATGGGCCGCATCCTGCCGATGCTGACGACCGCCGCAGGTACCCTCGCTCCCGCCAGGGTCTTCGTCATCGGCGCGGGCGTGGCGGGGCTGCAGGCCATCGCCACCGCGCGTCGCCTCGGTGGCGATCGTGTCGGCGTTCGATGTGCGCTCGGTGGTGCGGGAACAGGTCCAGAGCCTCGGCGCGACGTTCGTCGAGGTGGCCGCCGTCGAGGGCGAGGGGCAGGGCGGCTATGCCAAGGAGCTGGCCGAGGACCAGCAGGCCCGCGTGGTCGCCGGCATCGGCGAACATGCGAAGGGGCAGGACCTGGTCATCACGACGGCGCAGATTCCCGGCCGCCCCGCGCCGCGGCTCATCACGGCGGATGCGGTGCGCGCCATGAAGTCCGGCTCCGTCATCGTGGACCTGGCGGGGGAGTCCGGCGGCAACTGCGAGCTGACGACGTTCGGCGAGGCGGTGACGGTCAACGGGGTAACCATCCTCTCGCCCGTCAACCTGCCCGCCGGCGTGCCGCTCCACGCCAGCCAGATGTACGGCCGCAACGTCCTGACGTTTGTCACCCATCTCCTCAAGGAGGGCGCCCTGCAGGTGGACCTCTCCGATTCGATCACCGGCCCGATGTGCGTGACGCACGCGGGCGAACTCCGCACCGGCAAGGCGGCCTGATCATGGAAGCCCTCGTCCTGAGCATCACCCTCTTCGTGCTCGCCACCTTCCTCGGCGTCGAGCTCATCAATCGCGTCCCCACGACGCTCCACACCCCGCTGATGTCCGGCGCCAACGCGATCAGCGGCATCACGATCGTCGGGGCCCTGGTGGTGGCCGGGGGCGGCTTCGGGTGGATTTCGTGGGCGTTCGGGGTCAGCGCGGTGGTCTTCGCCATGATGAACGTGGTCGGCGGCTACGCGGTGACCGACCGGATGCTGGAGATGTTCACGAAGAAGCCGGAGGCCAAGTAATGCCCGTCGCGCTCGAACAACTCCTCTATCTGGTGGCCGCGGTGCTCTTCGTCCTCGGCCTGAAGCGACTCGGCAGTCCGCTCACGGCCCGGCAGGGCAACCGGATGTCGGGGGTCGGCATGTTCATCGCCATCGCGGTGACGCTGTTCGATCACGGTATCCTCACCTATCAGGAAATCCTGGTCGGCATGTTCATCGGTTCTGCGGTCGGGTTCTGGATGGCGCGCGCGGTGAAGATGACCTCCATGCCGCAGATGGTGGCGCTCCTGAACGGCTTCGGCGGCGGCGCCTCGCTCCTGGTCGGCGGCGCGGAGTTCCTGAAGGCGGAGCTGGCCGGGGTCACCCCCACAATCGACATCGGCATCACGACCCAGCTCAGCCTCCTCATCGGGTCCGTCACCCTGTCGGGAAGCCTGATCGCGTGGGCCAAGCTGCAGGAGGTCATGACCGGCAAGCCGATCACCTTCCCGCTGCAGAAGGTGGTCAACGGGGCGCTGTTCGCGGCCATCGTCGGGCTCGCGGCGTACCAGCTCATCGTGCCGGAGCAGGTGCTCTGGCCCTTCTACGCCGTCATCGCCCTGGCGCTGGTCCTCGGCGTGCTGCTGGTGATTCCCATCGGCGGCGCCGACATGCCGGTGGTCATCTCCCTGCTGAACTCGTATTCCGGGATCGCGGCGGCCATGACCGGGTTCGTCATTCACAACAACCTGCTGATCATCGCGGGCGCGCTGGTCGGGTCCTCCGGCATCATCCTGAGCCAGATCATGTGCAAGGCGATGAACCGCTCGCTGACCAACGTCCTCTTCGGCGCCTTCGGCGGCGATTCGTCCGGGGCGGGGCAAGACGTTCCGAGGGGCTCACGGTCCGCCAGGTCACGGTCGAGGACGCCGCGATCCAGCTCGGCTACGCCCAGTTCGTGATCGTGGTGCCGGGCTACGGGCTGGCGGTGGCCCAGGCGCAGCACGCGGTCCGGGAGCTGGCCGACCTGATCGAGCGGCGGGGTGGGGAGGTCAAGTACGCCATCCACCCCGTGGCCGGGCGGATGCCGGGGCACATGAACGTCCTCCTGGCGGAGGCGAACGTGCCCTACGAGAAGCTCTTCGACATGGACGCAGATCAACGACGACTTCCAGCGGACCGACGTGGCGCTCGTCATCGGCGCCAACGACGTCGTCAACCCGGCGGCCCGGTCCGATCCGACGAGTCCCATCTACGGGATGCCGATCCTCAACGCCGACCAGGCCAAGAGCATCATCGTCATGAAGCGGGGAATGAGCGCCGGCTTTGCCGGGATCGAGAACGAGCTCTTCTACAACCCGAAGAACGCCATGCTCTTTGGCGACGCCAAGAAGTCGCTGACCAGCCTGGTGACGGAGATCAAGTCGCTGTAGGTCCACCCCAGCGTCGTACGTCCTTCACCGCCGCGAGGTCCCGGATCCGTTCCTGGGCCTCGCGGTAGTTGTTGAGGAACTCCTCCCGCCACGCCTCCGGCAGGTTGGCCCGGAAATAGTCTGCGGTCAGGAGCGCCCCGGTCGCGCCGGCGTGGGTCGCCACCACTTCGCCGAGGAAGAGGGTGGAGGGCCCGGCATCCATCGTGTTGATAACCCGGCACTCGAAGCCGGCGAAGCACGCGTCCAGCACCGGCACGCCGCTCTCGCCGATCCGGTGGGGAATGCCGGCGAGCTTCTCCCTCTCCTGCCGCCCACTCCGGAACCCAAGCTGGTGCACCAGGTCGAACTGGTCCTGGGTGAGGAGGTGAGCGCCGAAGCGGCCGCTGGCCCAGACCATGTCGTGGCTCAGGTGCCATTTGTGGATGTAGACCGACAGGCGGGGGTGCTCGGGGGAAATACTCGCCCGGATGGCACTGTCGAGGATCATGCCGTTGGTCCGGCCCTCATGGGCGGAGGTGACCGCGACGAGGGGACCGGCCAGCTGGCGCAGCAGTTCGTACGAGTCGTTGGTGAGCATGACGTAAAATAGGCGGGGCAGGGGGGCCGCGGGGCAGGGGGGCAGCCGGAGGAAGCGGGCCGGCAAAGCTGCCGGGGTGGGCGGCTGTGCAGGGGGAACTCTTTGGGGCGTCTGGTGGTCTATAGTGGGGTGAGGCCCTTTCGGGCTGCTGGCCCTGCCAAGTCCTTGTGCGGTGCGACGTTGCCAAACTGGCAGGCATCTGGAGGATGTGGAGTCGCGGGGATATGGTGTTTCCCCCTTGACTTGTGGCACGATTCTGCAACCCGTTCGGGATGCTGGGGTTAGCTAAGCTGTTGATTTTTAGCGCCTTAGCTGTTAGTTTTCGCGACTGTATTTGGACGGCCACTTTCGGCCGTTGCTGCCCATAGAGTGCTGGGATTTCCTCCGGAGGAGGTTCGGTGACTGTCAAGCCGCGCGCCAAGCGTCGTGCTGTTCGACCGGCTCAGATCGCCAAGGCCGTTGACGAGGGACGTGAATCGCTCGATCTGTACCTCGACGAGATCAGCCGGGTCCCGCTCTTGACCCGAGAGCAGGAAATGGAACTTGCCCGCAAGGCGTTTCGGGGCAACGTGGCCGCGCAGGAAAAGCTGGCGCGCCACAACGTCCGATTCGTGGTCTCGGTGGCCAAGAAGTTCCAGAACCGCGGGGTGCCGCTGGTCGACCTGATCGGCGAGGGCAACCTCGGGCTCATGACGGCCGCCCGCAAGTTCGATCCGGATCGTGGCGTCAAGTTCATTTCGTACGCGGTGTGGTGGATCCGCCAGGCGGTCCAGGCGGCCATCGCCCGGCATGGCCGGCCGGTCCGGGTGCCGCTGAACCGTACCGCCGACCTCAGCCGACTCGGCCGGACCACCACGCTCCTCAAGGAGCGCCTGGGCCGGATGCCGACCACCGAGGAGCTGGCCCGCGCCACCGGTCTCACGCCGGAAGCGGTGCGCAGCCTCAGCGCCCTCAACACCGAGGCGGTGCGGCTCGACCATCCCACCCGCGACGGCGACGGCAACGAGCGGATGGAGCGGTTTGCGATGGCGGAGCAGGAAGGCACCGATTCCGCCACGATGACCAACAGCCAGACCAGCGACATCGAGTCGGCGCTGGCGGTCCTGCCGCCGCGCGACGCCAAGGTCCTCCGCCTCTACTTCGGCCTGGACGACGGCAACAGCCGGACGCTCGAGGAAATCGGCCGGATGATGGGCGTCACCCGCGAGCGGATTCGCCAGCTCCGGGACCGCGCGCTGCTCAAGCTGCGCGAGGGCGAGACCGGCGAGCGGCTGCGGGATCTGGTGGCCTAGGCTCCCGTCCCAGTTGGAAGCCCAGAAGAAGAAACGACCCTCCGAGGATTCGGGGGGTCGTTTTGCGTCGGTCGTCACCGCGGCGGGGCGGGTACAACGTCACCCCGGCGGGTCGGGTACAACGTCACCCCGGCGAAGGCGGGGGTCCAGTGTCTTCCCCGAAACTGGATCCCGGCTTGCGCCGGGATGACAGCGCTACCAGCGTCTGCCCCGCTGCCCCGACTCTTCACCTCTCCGCCGCGAACTTCCGCAGCACGCGCTGCAGGATTCCGCCGTGGCGGTAGTAGTCCACCTCCACGTCGCTGTTGAGCCGGACCACCGCCTTGAACTTCACGCTGGAGCCATCTTCCCGCTTCGCGTCGACCTGGACGGTGCCGCCTGGGGTCAGCCCCTGCGCGATGCCGGTGATGGTGAAGCTCTCGCGGCCGGTGAGCTTGTGGGTGTCGCGGGTCTCGCCCGGCTGGTAGCTGAGCGGCAGCACCCCCATGCCCACGAGGTTGCTGCGGTGGATCCGTTCGTAGCTCTCGGCGATGACCGCCTTCACGCCGAGGAGGAGCGTGCCCTTGGCCGCCCAGTCGCGGCTGGAGCCGGTGCCGTATTCCTTGCCGCTCAGCACCACGAGCGGCGTCTCATCGGCGATGTACCGCATGGCGGCGTCATAGATGGACGTGACCTCTCCGCTCGGGAAGTGCACCGTCCAGTTGCCTTCCTTGTCCGGCACCAGCGCATTCTTGATCCGGACGTTGCCGAAGGTGCCGCGCATCATCACCTCGTGATTGCCGCGGCGGGCGCCGAAGGTGTTCCAGTCGGGCTGCTCGACCCCGTGGTCGCGCAGGTACTGGGCGGCGGGGCCGTTCTTCGGTATGGCACCGGCCGGCGAGATATGATCGGTGGTGACCGAGTCGCCGAGCACGGCGAGGACCCGGGCGCCCCGGATGTCTGCCAGCGCGTCCGGCTCCGCCGGCAGTTGCTGGAAGAAGGGGGGCAGCTGGACATAGGTACTGTCGGCGTCCCAGGCGTACCGGCTTCCGGTCGGCACATCGAGGTCCTTCCATTCCTGGTCGCCCTCGAAGACCCTGGCGTACTCCTGTTCGAACAGCTCGGGGGTGAGCGCGGTGGCCATCGCCTCGGCGATCTCGGTCGAGGAGGGCCAGATGTCCCGCAGGAACACCGGTTCCCCGTTGTGCGAGATGCCGAGCGGCTCGGTGGTGAGGTCGGCGTCCACCCGTCCGAGGAGGGCGAAGGCGACCACCAGCATCGGCGAGGCAAGGTAGTTGGCGCGCACCAGCGGATGGACCCGGGCCTCGAAGTTCCGGTTGCCGGAGAGCACGGCGGCGACCACGAGCGAATGCTCCTCGATGGCGCGGGCGACCGGCGCCTGCAGCGGGCCGCTGTTGCCGATGCAGGTGGTGCAGCCATAGCCGACCGTCTGGAAGCCGAGCTGGTCGAGGAATGGCGTCAGGCCGGCGTCGCGCAGGTAGTCGGTGACCACCCGCGAGCCGGGGGCGAGGCTGGTCTTGACCCAGGGGCGGCTCCGGAGCCCCTTGGCCACGGCCTTCTTGGCCAGGAGCCCGGCTCCGATCATGACCGACGGATTCGAGGTGTTGGTACAGGAGGTGATGGCGGCGATCACGACCGAGCCATCGCGCAGGTCATGGTCCTCGCCGTTGATGGTGCAACGCACGCTCGGCACCACCGCGGTTTGGGTCTGGCCGCCGCCCTCGTTGGACCAGCGACCCGCCTCGGCAGAGGCGAAACCCCGGCGTGCTTCCGGCACGCTCGCCTGCATGAGGGCCGGCAGGCTCACCGCGAAGCTCTTCCGGAGCGTCCGCAGCGGAACCAGGTCCTGCGGGCGCTTCGGCCCGGCGAGACTCGGCTCGATCGTCGACAGGTCGAGTTCGATGGTGCTGGTGAACTCCGGGTCGGGCGTCGCATCGGTGCGGAAGAGCCCCTGCTCCTTGGTGTAGCGTTCCACCAGATCGACTGTGTCCTTGCTCCGCCCGGTCCGGTGGAGGTACCGCAGGGTCTCGGCGTCGATGGGGAAGAAGCCGACGGTGGCGCCATATTCGGGCGACATGTTGGCGATGGTGGCGCGATCGGCGAGTCCGAGTCCCGTGAGGCCGGGCCCGAAGTACTCGACGAACTTGTCCACCACGCCTTTGGCCCGCAGCATCTGGGTGACGCGAAGGACCAGGTCTGTGGCGGTGGTGCCGGCGGGGAGCGAACCGGTGAGCTTCATCCCGACGACATCCGGGACCAGCATGAAGTAGGGCTGGCCGAGCATCACCGCCTCCGCCTCGATGCCGCCGACGCCCCATCCGACGACGCCGAGCCCGTTGATCATGGTGGTGTGGGAGTCGGTGCCGACGAGGGTGTCGGGGTAGGCCGTCAGGAGGCCATGCTGCTCCCGGAGCTGGATGGCTGGGGAGAGGTGCTCCAGATTGACCTGGTGGACGATGCCCATGCCGGGCGGCACGACACGGAAATTGTGGAAAGCGCGCTGCGCGAACTTGAGCAGCTGGTAGCGCTCGGCATTGCGGTCGAACTCGAGGGCCACATTCAGCCGGAAGGCGTCCGGCGTGCCATAGTGGTCCACCTGCACCGAATGGTCGATGACGAGGTCGCAGGGAACGACCGGATTGATGCGATCGGGATCCCCGCCCATCTCGGCCATGGCATCCCGCATCGCCGCGAGGTCGACCACGCACGGGACGCCCGTAAAGTCTTGGAGAACCACCCGGGCTGGCATGAAGGGGAACTCCGGCCGGTCAGCCTGCGTGGCCTTCCAGCCGGCGAGGGTCGCGACGTGCTCCTCGGTCACCGCCCCCTGGCCGCACCAGCGCAGCGCGTTCTCGAGCAGCACACGCACCGAGAACGGAAGGCGGTCGATGTTGCCGACCCCTTGCCGAGCGAGCTCGGGGAGGCGATAGATCGTAATCGGCGGAGTTGCCTGCGGCAGCGTACCGCGGGCGCCGAAGGGATTGGACTTGGGGGCAGTCATGGCGACGTCCAGACAAATTGGGTCATCGAGCGAGCGAAGTGACCATGAATAATATCACCCCCTCCGGCCCCGAGACGAAACGCGCGCCGCACGCCATCACGCGACGGGACGACGGCCTCTGGTTCGAATGGGCGGCTGGGGAGGGTGAGCGCCGGGTGCCGGCGCGCGCGCTTCGCCTCTCCTGTCCCTGCGCGATGTGCGTGGAGGAGATGTCGGGGCGGCCGTTGCTCGATCCCGCCACGGTGCCCGACGATGTCCGGCCGACCGAAATCAGGCTGGTTGGCGCCTACGGCCTCCGGGTGACCTGGAGCGACGGTCACTCGACGGGTATTTTCCCGTGGAACCGGCTCCGTGCATTGACCGAGTGACCGGGGCCGGCTCGGGTATGGCGCGGGGCCCGCGCGGGTGCTATTGTCGGTGCCGGTTACCCCGGCTCCTCCCCCAGGAGACCTCACCACCGGGTGGGCGCGCATGATCGCAGGTCGTCGCTACTGGATTCTGATCTGGTACGGGTTTCTCCTCATCGGCGTGGCTGGTGCGGTGGCCTCGGCCTATTGGGGGCGGCGGCACCCCGGCCGAAACGTCGACGAGGTCCTTCGCGCCGTCGCCACGATTCTCCTGTCGGTCGGCATGCTCCTCTTGCTCTATGATGTGGCGACGATGGTGGGCCGGGTCCTCCTCGGCGTGGCGGTCGCCCTTTTTTTCGCGGCGTTCTGGGTGGGCCGCCGGACCGGGCGACCGCCCCCGATCGGTTCGGGGCGCCCCCACGGTCGCTGATCCGCCTCACGCCCCGGCCCTGCCGGGGTTATTCTTTTTGGTCACTTCCCCCGGGACATCATGCGCTTCCGTTCCGCCGTCACGGCGCTTTCGACCGGCCTGCTGCTCTGTGCCACTCCGCTCGTTGCCCAGCTCGGGCCGCCATCGACTGGCGGCGCGGTGGCGGCGGAGCACGCGCGCCGGATGCTGGGCCATGACAAGCGGGTCCTGGTCATCGGGGCGCATCCGGACGACGAAGACACCGACCTCATTACCGTGCTGGCCCGTGGCGAGGGGGCGGTCACGGCCTATCTGTCCCTCAACCGCGGGGAGGGGGGGCAGAACCTCATTGGTCCGGAACTGGGCGAGGCGCTCGGACTCCTGCGCACCGAGGAACTCCTCAGCGCCCGCACCCTCGACGGCGGGCGCCAGTACTTCACCCGGGCCTACGACTTCGGCTACTCCAAGGGCCTCGAGGACACCTGGGCCCACTGGCCGAGGGACTCCATCCTGAAGGACGTGGTGCGGGTCATCCGCGCATTCCAGCCGCAGATCATCGTGTCGGTCTTCAGTGGGACCGCGGAAGACGGCCACGGCCAGCACCAGGCGGCGGGGTGGGCGGCGCACACCGCCTTCGACGCCGCCGCCGACCCGACGCGTTTTCCGGAACTGGCGACGGAGGAACGGCTCCAGCCGTGGCGGGTGGAGAAGCTCTATCGCGCGACACGATTCACGCCGGCTCCGGTGATGGATACTATCCAGACCGGCGGGCTCGATCCGGCGGTCGGCCAGTCCTACCACCAGATCGCCATGGCCAGCCGCAGCCGGCACCGGTCCCAGGACATGGGCACGTTGCAGCGCCCGGGACCGGCCTCGACGCGGGTGGCGCTGGTCACGGACCGGACCGGCCGGGGAAGCGAGTTCTGGGCGGGGATCGATACCACGCTGCCGGCGGCCGAGCCTGCCGGACGGTCGGCGGCGTCGCGGGATCAGGAGGCCTTCCTCGCCATTGCCCGGGCCAATGAGCGAGGGATCATTCTCGACGCGGTGGCGAACTGCCGCCAACGTGATTGCGGGGCAACCGGTCGAAGTGACCCTCTCGCTGTGGAATGCCGGGACAACGCCGGCACGCGCCCAGCTTGGCGTCACCGGGGCCACCGTGACTCGTCCGCCGCACGATGTGGTCGTGCTCCCCGGCGCAGATGGCGACCGTGACGGATACTTTCACTCTCCCGACCTCGGCAAGCACCGAACCCTACTTTCTGCGGCTGCCACGCGATGGTGCGATGTACCGGTGGGAAAGGTCGCCGATGGCAGGCCAGCCCGCATCCCTTCCCCTGCTGACCGCCAACGCCGTGCTCGACGACGGCCTCTCGATGACGCGCGAGGTGACGTACCGCTGGGCCGACCCGGCGTTTGGCGAACGGCGGCAACGGCTGCTGGTGGTGCCGCGCGTCGGAGTCCGGCTGGACCGCGCCGTCGTCGTGTGGCCGCTCGCGTCGCGCGACGCCCGGACGATCAACGTCACGCTCCATCACGCCACGACCGACACCACCACGGGCGAGGTGCGGCTGGAGGTGCCCGCGGGGTGGGTGGCGCCGCCCCCGCAGCCATTCCGGCTGACGCGGAAGGGGGAGGAGGCCACGTTCCGCTTTGCGGTGACGCCTCCGGCGGCGCCGACGGCGGGGTCGTTCGAGATCCGCGCGCTCGCCGTGGCGTCCTCGGGTGAGCGCTACACCGAGTCAAGCGAGCTCATCGACTACCCGCACATCGCGCGGCGGGGGATGAGCCGTCCTGCCACGGGAACGATCCAGGTCATGGACATCGCGGTGCCGCCCTTGCGCGCGGTCGGCTACGTCCGCGGGGCGGCGGACGGAGTCCCCGAGGCGCTCGCCGGTCTTGGGATTCCCGTGGTCGAGTTGACGGCCGACTCGCTGGCGCGGGGCGACCTCTCCAAGTTCGACGCGGTGGTGATCGGCAGCCGGGCCTACGAGACGGTGCCGGCGGTCAGGGAGTTCAATGCGCGCCTGCTGGCGTATGCGCGGGCGGGCGGGCTCCTGATGGTGCAGTACCAGCAGTACGAGTTCTTCCGCGGTGGCTTCGCGCCCTTCCCGATGACCGTCGGCGGGGCGTCGCTGGCCTCCATGCTGGCGGGCAAGGCGCCGGAGCGGACGCCGGGCGATCGTCCCGACTCGCACGACCGGGTGACCGACGAGAATGCGCCGGTGCGGATCGTCGACCCCTCGAGCCGGGTGGTCAACGCGCCGAACGCGATCGGCTCCGCCGACTGGGACGGCTGGGTGCAGGAGCGTGGATTGTACTTTGCCCGTGAGTGGGCGCCGGAGTATCGGCCCGCGCTCTCGATGAACGATCCAGGCGACCCCCCGCTGGAGGGGGGGCTCCTCGTCGCCCCGCTGGGACAGGGAACCTACGTCTATACCGGCATCGCCTTTTTCCGGGAACTCCCGGCGGGCGTCCCCGGCGCCTATCGGCTGTTCATGAACCTGCTGGCGCTGCGGCCGTCGGGGGCGATGCCGTGATGGGGCGGCGGTGGATCCTCGCCGCGACGGCCGGAGTGCTGGCGTGCGGGGGTGACGCGCGCACGCCGGTGGTGGTGTATTCGCCGCACGGGCGGGATCAACTCCAGCTGCTTGAGAAGGCGTTCGAGCAGTGGCGGCCCGACATCGATATCAAGTGGCTCGACATGGGGAGCCAGGAGGTCCTCGATCGGCTGCGCTTCGAGAAGGTGAATCCCCAGGCCGACGTCTGGTTCGGCGGCCCGACGACCATCTTCGATCGGGGCGTCAGCGACTCCCTCCTCGCCCCCTACCGCCCGTCATGGGCCGGGTCGGTCGGGCCGGAGGGCGTCGGCCCGGCGTCGTTGTACTGGCCGGTGTATCGCACGCCGGTCATCATCGCCTTCAACAACAAGGCGGTCAGCGCCCCGGAGGCACCGCAGGATTGGGACGATATTCTCGCGCCGCGCTGGCGCGACCTGGTGTTGATCCGCGACCCGATGGCGAGCGGGACCATGCGCGCCATCTGGGGGTACATCATCGAGCGCGGCCTCCGGGAAACAGGCGATACCACCGCTGGCATGGCCTGGCTCCGTGCGCTCGACCGCAACACCAAGACCTACGCCCTCAACCCGGCCATCCTCGACCAGAAGCTGGCGCGCGAGGAAGGCGTCGTCACCCTCTGGGACCTCCCCGACATCCTGATCAGCAAGGGGAAGGGCATGCCATTCGGCTACCTCTTCCCGCGCAGCGGCACCGTCGTGATCGACGACGCCATCGGCCTGGTGGCGGGGTCGCAGCACCCGGAGGCGGCGCAGGCGTTCATCGACTACGTGGGGGAGACGGAGGCGCTGCTGCTCGCGGCGCGCCAGGTGTACCGACTTCCCGCCCGGCGGGACCTGCCCCTTGATTCGCTGCCCGAGTGGGTGGCGGAGGTGGAGCGCACCATGAAGGTGGTGCCGATGGACTGGACACTCCTGGCGCGCGAGGGGGCGGGGTGGATGAGCTATTGGGATCAGCATGTGCGCGGGACGGGGAAGGACCTGAGGGACTGAGGACTGCGGGCAAAGGAGTGTGAGTGGGCTTTCTCGAACTCGATGCACTGACGAAGACCTTTGAGGGGCAGCGGGCCGTGGACGGGCTCTCGCTCACGCTTGAACGTGGGGAGGTGCTCGCGCTGCTGGGGCCAAGCGGGAGCGGCAAGACCACGACGCTCCGGCTGTTGGCGGGGTTCGAGTCGCCCGACGGCGGCCGCGTGGTCCTCGACGGGCGGGACGTAACGTCGCTCGCGCCGGTGGCGCGGCGCTTCGGGATGGTCTTCCAGCACTATGCGCTCTTTCCCCACCTCGACGTCGGTGCCAACGTGGCGTTCGGGCTCGAGAGCCGTGGTGTTCGTGGCGCCGAGCTCGCCCGCCGGGTGACCGAGGCGCTCGCACTGGTGGACATGGCAGGATTCGAGCGACGTCCGGTGGCCAACCTCTCGGGGGGACAGCAGCAGCGGGTGGCCCTGGCCCGCGCGCTCGCGCCGGAGCCCAGCGTCCTGCTGCTCGATGAGCCGTTGTCGAACCTCGACCCCGCGCTTCGGGAGCGGACGCGCCACGAACTCCGGACGCTGGTGCATCGGCTGGGCATCACCGCAGTGGTCGTGACCCACGAGCAGGAGGACGCCTTCGACCTCGGCGACCGCATCGCGCTGCTCCGCAACGGCCACCTCGAGCAGCTCGGCACGGCGGACGAGCTCTATGCCACGCCGGCCACGTCGTTCGTGGCCGCCTTCATCGGCCGGGCGAGCGAGGTGCCCGCGACGGTGCTCTCCGACCGCGAGGCGCGGGTGCAGGAGTGCGTCTGGCCGATCCGCTGGGGTGGCCCCGGCCCCGCGACACCCGGGGCCCAGGCAAGGCTGCTCGCGCGCCCTGAGGGGCTCCAGATCACGGCACCGCAACCGGGCCGCCTGGCGGGTACCGTTACCAATCGGCGCTTCACCGGCGCGGTGGCCTACTTCTCGGTCCAGACCCCGACCGGCGTCGTTCTCGAGGTGGCCGGCGAGCCGACCTCGGCGCGTGAGGGGGATGCGGTCGGCATCGAACCGACGGGGGCCGGCCTGCATCTCTATCCGGTGGCGCCATGACCCCGGCCCGCCGTGCGGGGTGGGCGGGCTGGCTGCTGGTGGCGGTGCTGGCCTGGCTCGTCGCCTATCCGCTCGTCCTGGTGCTCCTCGAGGGGGTACGGGGCTCCACCGGATGGACCCTCGACGAGGTGCGCCGCTTCGCCAGCCGGCCGACCGAGTGGCAGGCGCTCTGGGCGAGTCTCTGGCTCTCGATGGCCAGCGTCGTGCTGGCCGGCGCCATCGGCGTGCCGCTCGCCTTCCTCTTCGAGCGGGTGGATTTTCCCGGCCGCAAGCTGCTGGGCATGCTCGTCGCGCTGCCGGCGGTGCTGCCGCCGCTGGTCGGCGTCGTGGCGTTCCTGTTTCTCTATGGTGAGACCGGGTTCATCGGTCGGTTCGTGCAGTACCTGCTGGGGCTCGAGAACCCGCCGTGGCGCCTCGCGGGGCCCGGCGCGATCCTGCTGGTGCACGCCTACTCGATGTACGTGTACTTCTACCTCTTCTGCCGCGCGGCGCTCTCGCGTCTCGACGGCGCGATGCTGGAGGCCGCCTCGGCGCTGGGCGCCGGCCGGTGGCGGACGCTGTTCCGCGTGGTCCTGCCCCACCTGCGGCCGGCCATCGCGGGCGCGGCCCTCCTGACCTTCATGACCTCGCTCGCCTCCTTCAGCGCGCCGTACATCTTCGGTGGAGGGTACCGGGTCATGACGACGCAAATCGTCTTCACCCGGCTCAACGGCGACGACCGCCTGGCCATGGTCGAGACCGCGGCGCTGATGCTCCTCGCGCTCGGCGCCATGGCGCTCTTCCGGCGCGCCGATCCCGGGGGCTCGCTGGCCGGCGTGGGCAAGGGCACGGCGCCGTCGCTCGCCCGGGCCGGCAGCGCCCGGACCCGCGCGGGCATCGCGATCGCCGCCTGGGTGCTCGCCGCGCTCCTGTTGCTGCCGCACCTGACGCTCCTGCTGGTCTCGTTCGTCCCGGTCGGCACCTGGACCACGGAACCGTGGCCTCCGGTGTTCTCCCCCGGCAATTACGCCGCGCTCTTCTCGGAACCGGAACGCTTCCGGCCGCTCTTCAACAGTCTCTGGATGGCCACCGCCGCCACGGTGGCCGCCGTCGGGATCGCGCTGGCCGCGGGGTCGCTGGTCGTCCGCCGTCGTGTGTCGGCCGGCCGGCTGATCGAAGGGCTCCTCGGCCTGCCATGGGCGGTGCCCGGGACGGTGTTCGCGATCGCGCTGGCGGCGCTTTTCAGCGTGGATTCGCCCCTGACGCTGCGGGCGGTCCTGGTGGGCACCATCTGGATTCTTCCGCTCGCGTACCTGGTACGAAACCTCCCCATCGCCGGGCGAGCGGTGCTGGCCGGCTTCCGGCAGCTCGACGCCTCGCTGGAGGAAGCGGCCGCCTCGCTGGGCGCCGGCCGCCTGCGCACCCTCCGCCGGGTCATCCTGCCGGGCTTGGCACCTGCGCTCGCGGCCGGTGCCACCCTGGCCTTCGTCACGTCGCTCGGGGACTTCGTGACCTCCATCATGCTCTACACGTACGACACCCGGCCGATCTCGCTCGAGATCCTCGGCAGCCTCCGGCAGGGCGACATGGGCGTCGCCGCCGCGTACGGGGTGTTGCTGATGATCGCGAGCGCGGCGGTCTTTGCCCTGGGCGCGCGCGGGGAGGCACGGACATGAGCACAGCCGCCTCGCCCCCGCTCGACCAGTCCGACCTCCGCAAGCTGCTCGTGCTGATCGCCGCGAGCGCGGTGGACATGATCGGTTTCGCGATCGTCCTGCCGCTGCTGCCCTTCTATGCCGAGAATCTCCACGCCAGCTACGCGACGATCGGGTGGATCATCGCGTCGTTCTCGATCGCGCAGCTGATTGCGGCGCCGCTCTGGGGCCGGGTGTCGGACCGCTACGGCCGGCGCCCGGCGCTGCTCATCGGTCTCTCCGCGTCGGCGGTGGCCTATGTCGCCTTCGGCCTGGCCAACACCGTGGCCTGGCTCTTCCTCTCCCGGATCATCCAGGGGGCGGGCGGTGGCACGACGGGCGTGGCGCAGGCGTACGTGGCCGACTCCATCCCGGCGGCCGGCCGGGCCCGCGCGCTCGGCTGGCTCTCGGCGGCCACTTCGCTCGGGGTGATGATCGGTCCGGTGGTGGGCTCCCTCGCCGCTCACTGGGGGCGGGCGGCCCCGGGCTTCGTGGCCGCGGGACTCTGCGTCGCAAACGTCATCTTCGCCTGGAAGTATCTGCCGGAGAGCCGCCGGCCCGGGGCGCACGCCCCGGCGCGCAAGCCGGTGTGGCACGCGGCCTGGCAGGTCTTTCGTCAACCGGGCACGCCGGTCGCCCGGCTGGTCTGGATCTACGCGGTGGGCATGCTGGCCTTCACCTGCCTGACCAGCGTCCTGCCGCTCTTCCTCGGGGCCGAATACGGGGTGACGGAGAAGACGATCGGGTATTTCTTCCTCTACGTCGGCGCCCTGTCGCTGATCATGCGCTCGATCTTCCTCGGGCCGATCGTCGACCGGGTGGGGGAGGCCTGGGCGATGCGGATCGGCGGCGGATGCCTGGTCGTCGGTCTCCTGCTCTACCCCGCGGTGTCGACGCTCTGGGGGCTGGCGCTGATCATCCCCTTCGTGCCGGTCGGGACGGCGTTATTGTTCCCATCCACCACGGCGTTGATGTCGCGCGCCGCCGAGAAATCGGAGTTGGGCACGGTCATGGGATCGGCGCAGACCTTCGCGGGTATTGCGCGCGTCGTGGCTCCGATCCTGGCCACCCGCGCGTTCCAGGACTACGGGCACAACTGGCCCTTCTACATGGCGGCGGCCACGGTGGCCCTCGTCAGCATCCTGGCCTTCCGGCTCGGTCCGGTGGCCGAGCCCAATCCAGCAGGCGCCTGATGTCAGAAACGTCCGTGACGCTGCCCGTCCTGCCTGAGTCGCCGGCCGCCTTCGCCGACGCGATTTGGGGCGAGATTCTTCCCTGGTACGAGGCGCTTGCGGGAGTCCCGCTGGACGCCGACTCGGTCGGCCCCTGGCTGGCGGCGTGGTCGCGTCTCGAGGAGCTCGTGACCGAGGCGGCGGCGGAGGCGATGATCGCCTACACCGGCGACACGCGCGACGCCGCGAAGGAGGCGGCCCATCTCCGCTTCTCGGCGGAGATCTTTCCCCAGCTGGAAGAGCAGGGGGTCCGGCTCGCGCGTCGGTTGCTCGCCACCGGGTTCACCCGGCCCGATCTCGAGGTGGTGCTCAAACGGTTCCGCTCGCAGATCGAGATCTTCCGCGAGGAAAACCTCCCCCTCTTCAGCGAGCTGGAAGAACTTTCCGCCCGGTACCAGCGCCTGACCGGCGGGATTACCGTGGAGTGGGAGGGGGAGACGCGTACGCTGCCGCAGATCGGGCCGTTCCTCAAGAGCCCCGACCGGGCGGTCCGCGAGCGGGCGTTTCGCACGATGGGTGCGCCGTACCTTTCCTTGCGGGACGAACTGTCGGCGCTCTTCACCGAGATGTACGAGCGCCGCCAGCGCGTCGCCAGGAACTCCGGATTCGCGGACTTCGAGGCGTACAGCTTCGCCGCCAAGTGCCGATTCGACTACACTCCGGATGACGTCACCCGCTTCCACGAGGCGGTGGAGGCGGAGGTCGTTCCTGCCGTGGAGCGCATCCTCGAACGCCGGAAGGCGGCGCTCGGGCTCGAGGTGCTTCGCCCCTGGGACCTGGACGTCGATCCCTCCGGGCGGCCGCCGCTCCGGCCGTTCCGTGATTCGGCCGAACTCGTCGAGAAGGCGTCGCGCGTCTTTCACGCCGTGGCGCCCGCGCTGGGCGCCGAGTTCGACCTGATGCGCGGCGAGCGGCTGCTCGACCTGGAGAGCCGTGCCGGGAAGGCCCCGGGCGGTTACTGCGAGACCCTCCATTTCCGCGGGCGCCCCTTCATCCACATGAACGCGGTCGGCCTGCTGGACGACGTCAACACCCTGCTCCACGAGTCGGGCCATTCCTTCCACGCGTTCGCCTCACACCGCCAGCCGCTGCTCTGGCAGCGCTACGTCGGCTCCGAGTCGGCCGAGCTCGCCTCGATGTCGATGGAATTGCTCGCGGCGCCCTACCTGGCGGAGCCGGGCGGGATGGCCTCGGCCGAAGAACTGCGGCTGGCGCGGATCGAGCATCTCGAGGAGGTCCTGATGACGCTGGCGCACGTGGCGGCGGTCGACGCCTTCCAGCGCTGGATCTACACGAGCGGGGAGGGCGCCGACGCCTTGGCCCGGGATGAGGCGTGGCAGCGCATTCGGGATCGGTTCCAGCGCGGGGTGGACTGGTCCGGCCTGGAGGACGAGCGCCTCACCCGCTGGTACCGCCAGCTGCACATCTTCCTCTACCCGTTCTATTACATCGAGTATGGGCTGGCTCAACTCGGGGCGCTGCAGATCTGGCGGCGCAGCCGGATCGACCAGGCGGGGGCGGTGCGGGACTATCGGGAGGCGCTGGCCCTTGGCTGTACGGTGGGCCTGCCGGCGATGTACGCCAGGGCGGGAGCCCGGTTCGGCGCGGATCAGGGGCTGATCCGCGAGCTGGTGGCCCTGGTGGAAGGCGAACTGGCGGTGCTCGGGGCGGCCTGAGGACTGTTGCGTAATGGCGGCCGCGGGGCAAGATTCCCCGCGTTCCCTGCGCGGCCCGGACCGCCGGCCGCGAGTGTCCCAACCCTGGAGTGGCTTGGATGGCGAAAGAAGAAGGCATCGAGATGGAAGGGGTGGTGACGGAAGTCCTGCCCGATCGAAATTACCGGGTGCTGCTGGAGAACGGCCACTCGATCCTGGCTTACGCCGCCGGCAAGATGAGCAAGTTCAAAATCCGGGTCCTCGAGGGAGACCGGGTGAGTGTGGTCCTCTCCCCGTACGACCTGACCCGTGGCCGGGTGACGTACCGGCACAAGTAGCTCGCTCCGATTCATGCGGGACAAACGACGCGGGCCGCTCCTTGGGAGCGGCCCGCTGACGTTTCGGCCCCTGCTCTCTGGAGCTAGACCTTGGTGACGTTCTCGGCCGCGGGGCCCTTGGCGCCCTGGACAATGTCGAACTCGACCTTGTCGCCTTCGGCGAGGCTGCGGAAACCCTCAGCCGAAATGGCCGTGTGGTGGACGAAGCAGTCCTTCTCGCCGCTCTCGGGGGTGATGAATCCAAATCCCTTCGCGTCGTTGAACCACTTCACGGTGCCGGTTGTACGTGCCATGAGTCCTAACTCCAGTGTGGTGTGTCCAAACGCCCGGACAGGATGCCCCGGGCGGTGTGCCGGTGTGGCCCGGACAATTTCCCGCAAAATCCCGGTCAAGTCAAGAGGAGCGGCCCGGATCGGTCCCTCGCCACCAGCGGGCGGCCGCGCGAGCCCATTCGCCGCTGCGCTCGCGGACCTTGCGGCCCATGGCCCGCTGGAGCGCCTGCAGGAACTCGGCGGCCGAGGGGTAGCGCGCCTCGACCTCGTTCCGCAGCGCCCGCTGCAGGACCTGTTCGAGCGCCTCCGGCACGTCGGGACGTTTGGCGCGCAGGTCGGGGAACCGGTCGGTGGTTTGCCGTGCGAGGATCTGCTCCGGCGTCCCGCCCGGAAACGGCGTCTCCCCCATCAGGACGAAATAGGCCACCGCGGCCAGGCTGTAGAAGTCGCTGCGCTGGTCCACCCGCTCGCCGAGGAGCTGTTCCGGGCTGGCGAACTGCGGGGTCCCGCTCTGACTGGTGGCGCCACCGAACTTCCCTTCGCCGCGCAGGGCCAGGGCGAGGCCGAAGTCGGTGATGCGCAGCGTCCCGTCCGGGGCCAACAGCAGGTTCTCGGGTTTGATGTCCCGGTGGACCAGCCCCGCGCCGTGGGCGTGGGCGAGGGCGAGCAGCGCCTGATGCAGCATCTGGAGCACCAGGTCGAGCGGGAGGGGCCCTTCCCGATCGACCAGCTGGGCGAGGTTGGGGCCCTTCACGTATTCCATCGTGTACCAGAGCAGTCCTGCTCGCCCGGCGATGTCGTAGATGTTCACGATGTTCGGGTGATGGAGTCGGGCCGCGAGCTGCGCTTCCCGCCGGAACCGCTCCACAACGGGCGGGTCGGCGGTGAGGTAGGGATGCAGGATCTTGAGCGCCACTTCGCGCTCGAGATGCAGGTCGCGGACGCGATAGACCCGGCCGAAGCCGCCCGCGCCCGAGCGCCTCGAAGAGTTCATAGTCGTCGCCGAGCGCGCGCCGCAACCGCTTCTCCCAGTGCTCGGTGTCCTGCAGCGGTGCGCTTTCGCCTGGCGATACCGCGGGGCTTTCATAGGTCCCCGCGTCCGAGGCGAAATCTTCCAGCATTTCGGCGGGTGTCAGGTAGCGGTCGTCGGGCGCGGCGCGCAGCGCACGGAGCAGGATGCGGTCGAACGCCTTCGGACAGGTCGGGCGGATGGCGGATGGGCGTTCGACGTGGCGCACGTCCAGCGGCGGTTCCCGGCCGGTGATCGCGTAGTAGAGGATGGCCCCGGCGGTGAAGACGTCGCTGGCGGGGTCGCCCCGCGCGCCGTCGCGCACCTCCGGCGCCATGAACTCGAGCCCGGTCGGCTCGTGACCCGCGGGAATGGTTGAGAGCGTGTGGCTGCAGTAGCGGAGGTCGGTCACGGTCCCGCGACCCGTGGGGCCGAGGAGCAGTGAGGCGGGGACGATGCGCCGGACCATGATGCCCCGGCTGTGGGCGTGGTCCAGCGCAGCCAAAATGTCGCGGGCCAGGGCGTGGACCGTCGGAATCGGCCGGGGCCCCCGCTGTACGGCATCGAGCGCACTTTCGCCCTCGATCCAGCTGCCGGTCCGGTAGGCGAGGTCGCCGATGATGCCGGCGTCATAGACGTGCCGGATCGCCGGGTGATCCAACTGGGCCAGCGCCTCGGCTTCACGCAGAAACCAGCCGCGGACGATGCTGTCCGGGTACATGTTGACCCGCAGGCTGACCCGCCGCTTAAGGGTGAGGTCGTAGGCATGGAAGAGGACCCGCTCCCGGGAGGCCGCGACCAGCTTGTCGAGGCGGTAGCGGTGGCCCAGGGCGGCCTGGGTCCGCTCGGTGTAGAGCCCGGGGTCAGTCAGCGACATGGCCGAGAGGAGTCATCGGAGTGCGCGGCGGCGGTCGACTGGAGCGGTGTGCGCGCCGGGCTCGGCGCTGCACCAGGTCCGGCCGTGCCCGGGGGAGCGGTCCACGAAGAAGAGCGAGCAGGGCTCCGCCCGGCAGCGGTGCACTCGCGCATTGGGGTCAGCGAGGGTCTGGGCGGCGCTCTGGGCAATGGCCTCCAGCGCGGTCGACGTGCGGGTCGGGGTGAAGCTGAGCTGCCAACTGCCCCCCACCCGTGTCAGCTGGTGGTGTCCCGCCGTGCGGGCGAGCAGGGCGTTGACCTCGTGAATGGCCGCTGCCGGGGGCGCACGGTCGTCCGCCAGAGCGCTGGCCGCCGTCAACAGGCGGGCCCGAAAGGCGAGCACCTGTTCCCACGAGAGGTCGTCGCCATCCGGGCCGAGTTTTTCGGCCTTGGTCCAGCGGTGGTAGGCGGCGGGGTCAGCGAGCCCGTCGGGGGGATCGGGTTCGCGGCCGCGCGCGGTGTTGATGAAGTCGATCCAGAGCGCGTCGCCGAGCAGGATGAATTCGGGGTCCGACATGCAAGCCTCCCGCCGGCTCAGAAATCGCCGGCTACCTCGGCGCGGTTGCCGCCGGCCCGCTTGGCTTTGTACATCGCCGCATCGGCGGCGGCCATCAGGCTGCCGACGGTGCTGCCGTGGCCAGGCGCGGCGGCCACCCCGAGGCTGATGGAAATCGGGTGACCTTGGCCGAGGTGGGCGAGCGCGGAGAGCCGCGCCTGCAGCCGCCCGACCAGCACCATCGCTTCGCGCGGCGAGGTCATGGGGAGCATCACGAGAAACTCGTCACCACCGAGCCGCCCGACGACGTCCGGCTGGCGGCACTGCTCCTTGAGGAGGCGCCCGACGGCGCGGAGCAGCTCGTCGCCGGCGGCGTGCCCGCCGCTGTCGTTGACGAGTTTGAAGTTGTCGAGGTCGAGCATGATGATGGTGGTGTCGAGCTGATGCCGGGTCGAGCGGGCCAATTCGGCGCCGAGCCGTTCCTCGAGCGCGCGCCGGTTCATCAGCGACGTCAGCTCGTCGGTGTTGGCGGCGGTCTGGAGCTGCTCGACGAGGTGGGCGTTCTTGAGCGCGATTGCCGCCGCGAAGGAGAGCGTGCCGGCGAGGTCGAGCTCGGCGGGGCCGTACCGGCGGTCGTTCAGCCGCGGTCCAAGGAGCAGGACGGCGAGGCGCTCAGTGCCGGCGTCGAGCGGGATGACGACTTCCGTGGTGGGCGGCGCGAGCGCGGCCACCGCGATTTCCTGCCCGCCGGTGGCGCCGGCCCCGGCAGGAAGCACGGAGTCGAGGAGGGCGCGCGCGATTGGCCCCGGCCGGATGCGATCGTCGAGCGAGCGGAAGATGCTGGGCTCGTAGGCCTCCCCCGCCGGCCGCAGCAGGCAGGCCCACCAGGTGAAGAACACCTCCGCCATGAAGTCGAGGATCAACTGCTCGGTTTCGGCCGAGGAATGCACCGAGCTGAGGAGCCGGGCGACCTGGCGGAGCGCGCGCAGCTGGAAGGTGGCGTCGTCCAGCGCGGCCTGACGCTCCATGAGCACGCTGCGCAGCTCGACCACCACCGAAAGGCCGTGCGCCAGCGGGAGGGCGACCACGCGCAGCCGCTCCGCCAGGTCGGGCCCCGCGCTGATGACGACCTCGGTCTCACCGCTCCGGATCTTGGCCACCGCCACGGCGGCATCGGAGCCGTCCGCGGGGCCGATGCGCGGTACCGCCCCGAGGGGCGTCGCGATGTCGAACCAGATGTCGGGGGAGTCAAACCGACTGACCAGGGCGTCTCGACAGCGCTCGAACAACTCGGCATCGGTGCGGGAGAGTCGGCAGGCGGCGGCAAAGGCGCTGGGGAGGGTGCCGAGCGCAGACGGGGTGACCGAAGGATCCATGCTGAATTATACCGGGAGTCCGCTCGGGCCGCCAAGGCGAGGGGCCGCGGGCTCCCTCAGGTGTCAGCGGTCGAGCTGCAGCAGGACGGCGAGTTCCCGGGTCATGGCGGTCAGTTCGTCGAGCATCGCGCGGTTCCGCCACTCCCGGCGGGATTCGAGATGGTCGGCGATCGCGCCGAACCACCAGAGGGTGTCGGCCGGGGAGGCGTCGGGGTCGGCGTGCAGGTATTCCGCACCCAGCCGCCGCACCACCCGAATCGCGGCGCCGCAGTTGTGCAGTTCGTCGGCGGCACAGATGTCCAGCCCGCGCGGTTCCGCATCGGCGATCTGGAGCAGGAATTCCCGCTTGCAGGTCCGCCAGGCACGGAGGCGCCCCAGGGAGTCGTGGCGCGGCTCGAGAACCTCGCAGGCGGTGGCCAGCACCACCGGCCCGAACTTCTCGAGCACCTTGGCCTCGAGCTCCTCGCGTTCCCGGGGGGCCGCCTCCTCCAGCACGCGGTGGAGGATTCCGGCGACGACGGTCAGGTCCTCGCAGCCATATCGGGCCAGGATGATGGCGATGTTGGCCGGATGGGCCAGGAAGGCCATGGTCCGTTCCGGCCCCTGCACGGCGCCGTAGTGCTTGGCGGCGAACGCCAGCGCGTGATTGATGCGATCGGAGTATCCGTGCATAAGACCAGTGCGTGAGAGTCAGGGAAGCCCGATGAGTTTGTGCGTCTGCAGGCTCAGGCGCCAGGACGGATGCGCCAGGCAATACGCGGCCGCGGCCGCGGTGTGGGCCGGAAGCATCGGCCCGTCCATCGGCTGCAGGAACCGGTGGGTGAACTCGAGATCGGCGAAGCGCTCCGGGGGCGCGGCTTCCTGGGGGAAGACCAGCTTCAGTTCATCGCCGGACCGGAGCAGCAACGGGGCGTCGGCCTTGGGGCTGACGCAGGTCCAGTCGAGGTTCGGAGGTGCCGGCTGTGTGCCGTTGGTCTCCACCGCCACTTCGAAGCCCGCAGCGTGCAGGGCATCAACGGCCGCGGCATCCAGCTGCAATAGCGGCTCTCCCCCGGTGCAGACCACGTAGGGGACCCCGTCTCCCGGGGCACCAGTCCAGGCGGCCTTCACACGGGCGGCCAACTCTTCCGCGGAGGTGAAGCGCCCGCCGCCGGGGCCGTCGGTGCCGACGAAGTCGGTGTCGCAGAAATTGCAGGTGGCGTCGGCGCGATCCGCTTCCCGCCCGCTCCAGAGGTTGCAGCCGGCAAAGCGGCAGAACACCGCCGGCCGGCCGGCGTGGGCGCCCTCCCCCTGCAGGGTATAGAAGATCTCCTTGACGGCATAGCTCATGGCGACTGGTACCTGGCGGGATCGGTGCGTCCCAGCCCGCGGAATCCTTCCAGCCGGAGCTGGCAGGCGTCGCAGCGCCCACAGGCGGCTCCATCCGGCGCTGGATCGTAGCAGCTCAGCGTCATGCCGAAGTCCACACCGAGCTCGAGTCCCCGGGCGATGATCTCGGTCTTCCGCATGGTGAGCAACGGCGCGTGGATCGTCACCCGGCGTCCTTCGACGGCGGCGCGCGTGGCGAGGTTGGCCATCCCTTCGAAGGCGGCCACGTATTCGGGCCGACAATCGGGATACCCGCTGTAGTCCACCGCATTCACGCCGAGGAAGATCTCGGCGGCCCCCAGCACTTCGGCACAGCCGAGGGCGTAGGAAAGGAAGATCGTGTTGCGGGCGGGGACGTAGGTGATTGGGATGCCGTCGGCGCGGGTGTCGGCGTCCCGGTCCTTGGGCACCGGGAGGTCGGCGGTCAGGGCGGATCCACCGAAGGCGCGAAGGTCGATCTCGATGATCCGGTGGTCGATGGCGCCCAGGTGCAGCGCCACGGCGGCCGCGCTGGCGAGCTCCACGGCGTGGCGCTGCCCGTAGCGAAAGCTCAGGGCATGGCAGGCGAACCCTTCGGCGCGGGCGATGGCCAGCGTCGTGGCGGAATCGAGGCCTCCGCTGAGGAGGACGACGGCCGGTGGAGGGGGCATCCCGCAAAGATACCACGGCGTTCAGCGGTCGAGCACCGCCCGCAGGGCGCCGGGGAGGGCCGGGTGGCGAAAGGCAAAGCCGAGGGCCTCGAGCCGGCTGGGGAACACGCGCTGGCTGGCGAGGAGGGCGGCGTCGGCCATTTCGCCGAAGAGCAGGCGGAGGGCGAAGGCCGGGGCAGGGATGAGGGCAGGGCGGTGGAGCACTGCGCCGAGTTGGGCGGCGAAGTCGGCGTTGCGGACCGGGTTGGGGGCGACGGTGTTGATCGGTCCAGCGACCGTGCCATTCTGAATCGCTTCGAGGACGATCCGGATCGCGTCGTCGATCGCGATCCAGCTCATCCACTGTTGGCCGTCGCCGATCGGGCCACCGGCTCCGAGCAGGAAGGGGCGCACCATCCTGGGGAGAGCCCCACCGTCGCGGGCGAGAATGACCCCGAAACGCAGGTGAACGACGCGGATGCCGGCGTCGCTGGCCGGTGCGGTCGCCGCCTCCCATTCCCTGCCGACCTCCGAAAGGAAATCGGTGCCGAGTGCACTGTCCTCGTCGAGGATCTCGTCGCCCCGGTCACCATAGATTCCCATAGCCGAGGCGGAGACCAGGACCTCGGGCCGGACGGGCAGCCGCGCCAGCGATTCGGCCAGGAGCCGGGTGCCGAGCACGCGGCTGCTGCGGATGCGCGCCTTCTTCGTGGCGGTCCAGCGCCCTTCGGCAATCGGCTCGCCGGCGAGGTGGACGGCAGCGCTGATGCCGGCAAGGGAAGCATCGTCCATGAACCCCGAGGCGGGATCCCACCGCACCTCGCCGGCAGTGGCGGCTCGGCGCACCAAGGAGCGGTGCCCCCAGCCTGCGGCGGCCAACGCAGGAAGCAGCGCAGCACCGAGCAGACCGGAGGCACCTGAGACAACGACGGTTCGAGTCATCCTCTCCATTATACGTCGGGCGGGGGAGAATGGTCTCCCGCGGCGTTACGACACGGTGAATGTGGTGGTCATCCCGTGGAGCACATGCGACTTGCCGTCTGTCGCGTCACGGACAAAGCAGATGAGGCCGTAGCGTCCCGGCGCGAAGGTCATGGAGAAATTCTGGGCCTGGCCCGGCCTCAGGTCGGTGAGCCCGCCGGAGGTCATCCCCGGGGGCGGACCCTGGTAGCCTCCCTCCACCCAGTCGATCCACGGTTGCATCGTCTCCCCTGGCGCGAGCGGAACGATGGCGATCTCATGCGGCTGGTCGGCGTTGTTGGTCACCGCGAACGCATGCGTTCCCGCTGTCGGTGCCGTCGACAGTGAAAATCCGTAGTTGAAGAGCCCGATCTGAATGTCACCCGCGGGCATGGCGGCGACCGCCCCCGTCGCCGGCTCGACCCACATCCCCAGGATCATCCCTTTGGTCAGGTGGGCCGCGCCATCGGGGGCGGGGATGCGACAGTACATCGCGTATTGCCCCGGCTCGAGCACGAGGGTGGCGTTCACGGAGCTTCCGGGCTGCGCGCCGTTGGGGCCGCCTTCCAGAACCACCCACGCTGGGAGCGCAGCGTGGGCTCCCAGCGCCTCGGCGAGATCGGCCACGGTCTTGCCGTCGGTCAGCCGCACGAGCTGCATGTGGTGCAGCTCCTGGCCGTCGTTCACGAGTGTGATGGTCGTGAGTCCTGCGTGGACCGGTGCGGTCGGCAACTGATAGCCGTACTCCGTGGCAATGATCGCGACTTCCTGCGGAGCGGCAGTGGCAGCTACGTCACTGTCCGGGGCAGGTTCCCTGGCGCAGGCGAGCGCGAGCACGGCCGCCGGGAGCATGGCGCAGGTTCGAATGGACAATGGGGCTCCGCTATGAGACGGTGAAGGTGGCGACCATCCCGTGGACGAAGTGCGGCGCGCCGTCCGGGGCGGGGATGAAACAGAGCAGCCCGTAGGTGCCCGGGGAAAAATTGGCGGTGAAGTTTTGTGTCTGCCCCGGGGCAAAGCCCGACAGGCCTCCGACCGCCTCCGCTGGGGGCGGCCCCTGCTCGCCGCCCGCCATCCAGCCGACGAACTGTTCGATCGTCGTGCCGGGTGCGAGGCGCACGAGGACAACCTCATGGGCCTCGGCGCCCCGATTGACGACCCGCACCGTCTGCGTGCCGGCCGCCGGGGTCTGGGAGAGGGCAATGCTATACTCCGCCAGGATCATCTCGATATCGCCCGGGGGAAGGGCAGCGACTGCCCCCGTGGCGGGTTGCACTTCGAGCCCGAGGATCATCCCCTTGGCCATGTGCGGCACACCATCGGGCGACGGAATGAAACAGACAAGCGCATACGTCCCCGGATCGAGGACGAGGGTCGCGTTGGCTTCGCCGCCGGGTGCCGCTCCGTTGGGCCCACCCATGGCGATCGCCCACGCCGGCGGCGGGCCATCGGACTGCACCGCGGTCATGAGGTCGTCCACCGTCTTCCCCTCGGTCAGCCGCACGAGGGTGACGTGGTGGATCTCAGCGCCCTGGTTGACGAGGGTGACGGTCGTCAGCCCGGCGTGAACTGTCGTCGGTGGCAGGCTGTAGGCGAAGTCCGTCGCCGTGATGGTCACCTGCTGCGGTGCGGCCGAGGTGTCGACCGGTGGAGCATCCTTGGCGCAGGCGGCGAGCAGGCCGAGCAGCAGAAGGGGGGCAAGGCGCATGAACGGAGATCTCCTTGACTCGGAGGGGAGTGCCCACAACGGCATGGCGCTTTCTCAGGGGGCGGCGGCACCGTATCTTACGCCGAAACCCACGCTGGGAGATACCACGTGACGCGCCATCTCGCCAGAGCCGTGCTGCTTTCCCTCGTGAGCGCCTCCGGCCTCGCCGCCCAGGGGTGGCAGCTCTCCCCCTTCCGTCCCCTCGACTTGCCGGGTCCCAACGAATACCGGGCCGCAAGCGGTCGGCCGGGGCATGCCTACTGGCAGCAGGGCGTGGACTACCGGATCGACGCCACGCTCGATCCGGTGGCCAACGAACTCCGCGGCCGGGAGGTGATCAGCTACCACAATCGATCGCCCGACGAGCTCCCCTACCTCTGGATGCACCTGGAGCAGAACATGTGCGCCGCGGGGAGCGTCACCTCCCAGCTCGACCAGCCGCCGCTCGTGTTCCTCGGTTCCTCATTCGACTTCTCGTGCCAGGGGTTCGCCGGCGGATTCATCCTCGATACGGTGCTGGTGGGCGGCCGGCCGGTCACCCCGGCGGTGTACGGCACCACGATGCGGCTCGACCTGGCCACGCCGCTGGCGGCCGGAGCGAGCCTCGAGATCGTGATCCGCTGGCGTTTCAAGGTGCCCGCCTTCGGCGGCGGCCGGATGGGGCACGACGGCACCCTCTACGAGGTGGCCCAGTGGTATCCCCGGCTGGCGGTGTACGACGACCTCCGGGGCTGGAACCACGACCCCTACATCGGCGCGGGGGAGTTCTACCTGGAGTACGGCCGGTTCGACGTGGCGCTCACCGTGCCCGTCGAACTACATCGTGGCGGCCACGGGCACGTTGCAGAATCCCGAGCGAGGTGTTGTCGCAGGCGCAGCGGGAGCGATTGAAGCGCGCCGCCGGCTCAACCTCACCCGTGGCGGTCATCACGCGCGAGGAGGCAATGCATCCGCCGCGGCTCGAGGCCTCGCGCGCCGCCACCCTCACCTGGCGCTTCACCGCCGACAGCGTGCGCGATTTCGCCTTCGCGGCCAGCCCCGACTTCCAGTGGGACGCGAGCGCGTGGGAGGGCGTGATGATCCACACCCTCTACCGCCCCTCCGCGACCCTCTGGGCCGAGGCGAACAAGATCACCAACGAGGCGCTGGCGTTCTACAGCCAGCAGTGGCTGCGGTATCCCTATCCGCACTTCACCAGCATCGAGGGCCCGATCGAGGGGATGGAATACCCGATGATCACCTTCGACCCCACCGGACCGAACCGTGAGGATGTGCACTGGGTGCTGGCGCATGAGCTCGGTCACCAGTGGGTGCCGATGGTCGTCGGCTCCAACGAGCGGCTCTATCCCTGGATGGACGAAGGGTTCAACACCTTCATCGACCTCGCCAACGCGGCGCGGTACTTCAAGGGCACCGCCTACGGCGACTCGATCGAGGTCCACCCGTTGCACCTGTACCCCGATCACGCGGGGCCCGACGAGCAGCCGCTCGGCCTGCGTCCCGTCGAGGTGCACGACCTCTTCTGGGCGGGGTACCAGAAGCCGGCGCTGATGCTGCAGCTGCTCCGCTACGAGGTGCTGGGGCCGGCGCGGTTCGACGCGGCCTTCCGCCAGTACCTGGCGGCGTGGGCGTTCCGGCACCCGTCGCCCGCCGACTTCTTCCGCCTGATGCGCGACGCCTCGGGAATGGACCTCGACTGGTTCTGGCGGGAGTGGGTCCGGACCACGACCCGGCTCGACCAGGCGGTCGAGGGCATCGTGGCCGCGCCCTCCGGCGTCACCGACGTGACGCTCGCGAGCCTCGGCACGATGGTCATGCCGGCGGAGCTGAAGCTCACCTTTGCCGACGGCTCCACCGAGGTGGTCCGCCTGCCGGTGGAGATGTGGAACCTGGGGCCGACATTCACCTATCGGGTTCGGGGCAAGCCCGGCGTCAGGAGCGCCGAGCTTGATCCGCGGCAGGCGCTGCCCGATGTCGACCGCGCCAACAACAGGTACCCGCGGTGACGGGGCGCGACGCGGGCAACCTGGAGCAGTTCCTTCGAGAGGAAGGGGCGCCTGACTCCGTGGTGCATGGGGGGCTCGAGGTGCTGCTGGTCGGGTGGGAGCGGACAGTCGGGTCCGTCGAGGCAGGGTACAGCGGCGACTACGAGGACCTGCTCGGTGACCTCGACGGGCGCCAGCTGCTGGCCCAGGCGCTCGAACGGGTCACCCGCGAGCAGGCGGCGGCGTTCTCCGCGCGACTGATCGAACTCGATCGGCGGATTCGCGCCGTGACGACGCCGGTGCAGCGCTGCCTGTGGGGGAACATCGTGGCGGACGAGGAGGGGTGGAGCCCGGAGGACAATTGGTGGTACTACATCAGGCCGGTGGACGGGCCCCCGGACTTCCTGGCGGAGTTCCCAGCCGCGTAGGCGCGCCCGTCGGCTAGCCGGCCCGTGGCGGGAGCTGCTGCCCCGCCTGCCGCACCAGCAGCACATCCTTCACGTTGTCAGCGGTCAGGAGGCCGACCAGCGCCCCCCGGTCGTCCACGACGGGGAGCGCCGGCAGCCCGCTCTGGACCAGCCGTTCGATCGCCGCCTCGAAGGGGAGCTCGACGGGGACCGACGCGAAGCCGGTGCTCATGGCCCGTTCGACGGTGGCGCCGACGCCCAGTTGCGAGAGTCCCCGGATGAGTCCGTCGCGCGTCAGGAGTCCCTCCACCTTTCCCCAGTTGTCCATGATCGGGAATTCGCTCTGTTCCCCGGCGAGAAGCGCGTCCACCGCCTGCTGCAGGGTGGCGTACACCGGCAGCGCGACGAACTGGGTGATCATCAACTCCCGAACCGTCAGCCCTCGGCCCGCCGTCCGCGTCTCCACCGCCGCCCCCTCGGCGCCGGCGGCGAGGTAGACGAAGACCGCGATGAGCACCAGCACGATGTTCGGGCCGTACCCCCAGCGCGAGAAGAACCCCAGCCCCCAGAGCCCGAGCCCAATGGCGCCGAGCTGCCCCACGCGGGCGGCCAGACGCGTGGCCCGCTGCAGGCCCATGCGCATGGCGAGGAGCGCGCGGAGCATCCGGCCGCCGTCCATCGGGAAGATCGGGAGGAGGTTGAAGAGGAGGAGGGCCACGTTGATCCACATGATCTGCTGGGCGAGCCCGGACTGCGACGGGTCCAACTGGGCGGAATCGAGTGGGCGCCCCCATCCACCGGAGAGCGCCGAAGAGCGGCGAGCGCGATGGCGAGGGTGACGGCCGGGCCGGCGGCGGCGATGAGCAGCTCCTGCCGCGGCTCCTCGGGCATCCGCTCGAGGCGTGCGAGGCCGCCGATGGGGAGGAGAATGACGTCGGGGGTCCGGATGCCGTAGTGCCGCGCCATCAGGATGTGGCCGAACTCGTGGAGCAGGACGCAGGCAAAGAGGGCGAGGAGGAAGGCCACCGCCTGCACCGCCGCAGCCTGCCCCCCATCGGTGTAGGCGGAGTACCCCCACCATGCCACGAGGGCGAGGAAAGTGACGTGCAATTTGATGTCGGTGCCGCCGACCCGGCCGATCCGGAACGACCACTGCATGCCTGCTCCCAGGGTTCAGAAGACCACGCAATCTCGCCCGGTTGGCGCCCCGGCGCGAGGCGGCGGGAAACTCGCGGGGCGCCGGTTCTTTCGGGGCGAGGTCGTGGGCGTTAACATTGAGGCCGATTCTTCAGCAGGAGTACCGCGATTACGACCGCTACGCCGCCGACCACCGCGCCGGCCACCTGGACGCCCCGGGACGCCGAGAAGCTCTACAACATGCCGGGCTGGGGCCTGGGCTTCTTCCGCATCAACGCCGACGGCCACGTCACCGTGCACCCCGACGGCGACCCCGCGCGACGGCCTCGACCTCTACCAGCTGGCCATGGACCTGCAGGCGCAGGGCGTCGGCCTGCCGCTGCTGCTCCGCTTCTCCGACATCCTCCGCTCGCGCATCGCGACGCTGGCCGAGGTGTTCAGCAAGGCCATCGGGGAGTTCGGGTACGAGGGGCGTACACCACCGTCTACCCGATCAAGGTCAACCAGCAGCGCCACGTCGTGCGAGGAGATCGTCGAGTTCGGCGCCGCCCACGGCGTCGGGCTCGAGTGCGGCAGCAAGCCGGAGCTGCAGGCGGTGCTCGGCCTGCACGAGAGCACCGACCACCTCATCGTCTGCAACGGCTACAAGGACGAGGAGTTCATGCGGCTGGCCCTCATGGGCCAGAAGCTCGGCCACCAGGTGTTCATCGTGCTCGAGCAGCTCAGCGAGCTGGACGTGCTGCTGACGGTGGCGCGACGAGATGGGGGTCACGCCCACGCTGGGCGTGCGCATCAAGCTGGCCACCGAGGGGTCGGGGCGCTGGGCGAAGAGCGGCGGCGAGAAGTCGCAAGTTCGGCCTCAGCGCCGTCGAGCTGATGCGCCTGCTCGACCAAGCTCGACCGGCTCGGGCGGAAGGACATCCTCCAGCTGGTCCACTTCCACCTCGGCAGCCAGATCACCGACATCCGCTACATCAAGGCGGGGCTGGAGGAGATCGCGCCGCTTCTACGTCGAGCTCCGCGCGCATGGGCGTCGACATCACGCACGTGGACGTCGGCGGCGGGCTCGGCGTGGACTACGACGGCTCGCGCTCGACCCGGCCCGCCAGCGTCAACTACACGCATGCGGGAGTACGCCAACGACGTCGTGTACACCATCGGCGAGGCCTGCCGCGAGCGGGAGCTGCCGATGCCCCACCTGATCTCGCGAGTCGGGGCGGGCGCTCACCGCGCACCACGCCCTGCTGCTGGTGAACGTGATCGACGTCGAGTCGCCAGGTGCGAGCCGGTCCCGCCGGTCCTGGCGAGAGGACGCCGCACCCGCTGCTGCGCGAGATGGCCGAGAACCTCGACGGCCTCGACGCATGCGAGCGGCTCGATGAGGTCTTCCACGACGCGATCTTCGCCAAGGAGCGCGCCCAGCGAGCTACTTCACCAGCGGCGTGCTTCACGCTGCGCGACCAGGCCGACGCCGAGCAGCTCTACCTCTGCACGCATCAACGCGCCATGCAGCAGCTCGCTGCGGCGACGACCGGACGTCCTATCCCGAGATCACGGCCGCACATCGAGGCGACCCTGGTGGACCGGTACTTCTGCAACTTCTCGCTCTTCCAGTCGCTGCCCGACAACTGGGCCATCGACCAGCTCTTCCCGATCATGCCGATCCACCGGCTCGACGAGGAGCCGACGCGGCGCGGCACGCTGCAGGACATCACCTGCGATTCCGACGGCAAGATCGACCGGTTCGCCGGCGGGCCGCAAGGGGAAGCCGTCGCCTGGAGCTGCACGCCGTGTCGCCGACGGCGAGCCGTACATCCTCGGCATCTTCCTCACCGGCGCGTACCAGGAGATCCTCGGCGACCTGCACAACCTCTTCGGCGACACCAACGCGGTGCACGTCCGGCCTGACGCCCCAGGGGTACGAGGTGACCGACCTGGTGCACGGCGACACCGTCACCGAGGTGCTCAACTACGTGCAGTTCCACGCCTCCGACCTGCTGGCGACGTTCCGCCGCAAGGTGACCGCGGCCCGGGATCTCTCCCGGGACGAGGCGAACACGTTCATCGCGGATTACGTGGCGGGACTCGAGGGGTACACCTACCTCGAAGGCGAGCCGCGAGCGGGCGGGAGTAGGGCGGCCTGAGCGTGCGCGCGTTCTCGATCGGCCAGCGAAGGGCCGCGGCCGACTCCGCCCCGGTGATAGACCTGCCGGGGGCGGGCAATCTTCTGCTCCTTGTCGGTGATCATCTCCTCCCACTGCGCCAGCCAGCCCGGCATCCGTCCGAGCGCGAAGAGCACCGTGAAGTAGTCGGTCGGGTAGCCCATCGCCTGGTAGATCAGGCCGGAATAGAAGTCCACGTTCGGGTAGAGCTTCCGCTTGATGAAATACTCGTCCTCCAGGGCGATCCGCTCGAGCTCCACCGCGATTTCCAGCTTCGGGTTCAGCCCGGTCTGCGCGAAGACCTCGTCCGCCACCTGCTTGATCAGCTTGGCCCGCGGGTCGTACGACTTGTACACCCGGTGGCCGAACCCCATCAGTCGGCCCTCGCCCGCCTTCACCCGCTCGATGAACGCCGGGATGTTCTTCTTCTCGCCGATCTCGTCGAGCATGCGGAGCACCGCTTCGTTGGCGCCGCCGTGCAGCGGGCCGTAGAGCGCCGCGATGCCGGCCGAGATGGCGGAGAACGGGTCGACGCCAGAGGAGCCGACGGCCCGCACCGCGCTGGTCGAGCAGTTCTGCTCGTGGTCGGCGTGCAGGATGAGCAGGATTTCGAGGGCCCGCTGCAGCACCGGGTTCGGCTTGTGCTGGCCGCCGATGCTGAACGTCATGTTGACGTAGTTGCCGATGTAGTCGAGGTCGTTCCGGGGGAACTCGTACGGGAGGCCGCGGGTCTGCCGGAAGACGAACGCCGCCAGGGTCGGGATCTTGGCCATCAGCCGGACCCGCTGGATGTAGCGGTTCTCGGGGTCGTGGACGTTCTTGGCGTCCGGATAGAAGGTGGAAAGGGCGCCGACCACGCCGAGGAGCATGCCCATCGGGTGGGCGTCGTAGCGGAACCCCTCGAGGAATTTGATGATGTTGGTGTGCACGTACGTGTGGTACATGATGTCGTGCTGCCACTTGGCCAGTTGCGGCGCCGTCGGAAGCTCGCCTTCGGACAGCAGGTAGGCCACCTCGAGGAAGCTCGCCTTGTCGGCCAGATCCTCGATCGGGTAGCCGCGATAGCGGAGGATGCCGCGGTCGCCGTCGATGAAGGTGATGGCGCTCTTGCAGGAGGCGGTGTTGGTGAAGGCCGGGTCGTAGGTCATCAGGCCGAAATCGTCGTCCGACGTCTTGATCTGGCGCAGGTCCATGGCCCGCACCGTGCCGTCGGCGATTGGCAACTCGTAGCTCTTGCCGGTTCGGTTGTCGAGGACGCTCAGGGATTCGTTCGACACAGCGCGTTCCTTGATCGTGGGAAGGTGTTGCGGTGACGAGTGGAAAATAGCCGGAAGGCGGGCCGGGGCAAAGCCGGTTACGTTTGTGCGCCAATGCCTTCCGCCTCCCTCACCGTCGCCGAGCGCGCCCGGGGCGCCCTCCTCGGGCACGCCGCGGGGAACGCACTCGGCGTGCCCACGGAGTTCCTCGGGCGGCCCGAGGCGATTCTCGCGGAGTTCCCCGGCGGCGTGCGCGACATTCATCCGGCGCGACACTCCCGCCAGTCCCTTCGACGATGACGTCGCGATGGCGCTGCTCCTCGCCGAGGAACTCCTCACGGGCGACGTGGACCTCGAACGCCTCGCCCACCGCTGGATCCACTGGCTCGATGCCGATGGCCGGGGGGCTGGGAACTGGACCCGCACGGCGCTGAACCACATTCGCACCCACGGCAGCCCCCCATCGAGTACCGGCGGGCGGGCCCCGAACGGGGCCGTCATGCGCGCCTTGCCGGTCGCCCTCGCCACCCGGGGGTCGCCGACCAACCTCGTGGCGGGCACCTGGCACACGGCGGCCCTCACCCATCCGGACGACCGCTGTACCTGGAGCGCCGTGGCGGTCAACGTAGCGGCGGCGGAGTTGCTCGCCGGACGGCGGGACTTCCTGGCCGACGTGATCGAGGTGCTCCGGGTCAACCAGGCGCCGCCTGAACTGCTGGCCGCCGTCCGGCGCGTGCCGCTCGAGCGCCGGGAGGACCTTCCCCTCCTCGGCGATCGGGCGTGGGACGCGGTGAGTTGTGTGGAAATTGCGCTGTGGGCCGCCTGGCACGAACCGAACCTCGAGTCCGCACTGATCTGGCTCGTGAACGCCGGCGGCGACACCGACACCAACGCGGCAGTGGCCGGTGGGCTCCTTGGCGCCCGGGACGGCGAGGGGGCCATCCCCGAACGATGGCTCGCGGCGCTCCCCGAGGTGGACCGGCTTCGCGAAATTGCGACTCGGCTGGTCGGGGAAGCCTGACCGTCCCCTCGCGTTCCAGTCCCGCTCGCGATATATCTTACGCTTCCCGCTACCCCTGCCTCCCAACGGAAGGTTCCGACCGATGACACGACGGACGCTCCTCCTGCTCGCCCTCCTCAGCACGCCCCTCGCCGCCCAGACGGTGGACACCGCCGGCACCGGCGTCCTGATCGGCGAGGCGATGAACAAGTCCCAGGTGATGACGACCCTGCAGTTTCTCACCGACGTGATCGGCCCCCGGCTGACCGGCTCGCCGGCGATGAAGCAGGCCAACGACTGGACCGAGGCCCAGTTCAAGCTCTACGGCCTCACGGCCACGCAGGAGGCGTGGGAGTACGGCGTCACCTGGGAGCGGGGCCCGATCGCGTTCCGCATCGAGGCGCCCTATCCCCGTAACCTGACGGCCCACAGCTGGGCGTGGACCGCGGGAACCGGCGGCAAGACGCTGACGGGGCCGGTCGTGCTGGTGGATGTCTCGACGGCCGAGAGCCTGGCGGTCTACCAGGACAAGATCAAGGGCGCGTGGCTGATGCTCCGTCCTGCCGCCGACATCTGGAATCCGGACGGCCCGCCGATGACCGCCGCCGACTCGGCCGCCGCGCAGGCGGAACGGGAGGCGCGCATCGCGGCCTTCCGGGCCGCACCGACCGACACCTCCGCGGCAGCGCGCCAGGCCCGGCGGCAGTTCGCGGTGGACCGCAATTACCTCCTCAAGAACGCCGGCGCCCTCGGCGTGCTGACCGACGCGGGGAAGGAATTCGGCCTGATGAACATGTCGGGTTCGCCCTACAGCGTGTCGCCGCTGCCCAATGTGGTCATCGCGCATGAGGACTACGCCCAGTTCTCCCGGCTGCTGGAGCACGGGATCACGCCGAGGGTCTCCGGACGGGTCGACAACACGCTCGGCACCAAGCCGGTGACGCAGTGGAACACCATCGGCGAGATCAAGGGGACGGAATGGCCGGACGAAGTCGTCATCCTCGGCGCCCACCTCGACAGCTGGGACCTCGGCACCGGGACCACCGACAATGCCACCGGTTCGATGGTCGTGATGGAGGCGGCCCGGGTCATCAAGGCGAGCGGGCTCAAGCCGAAGCGGACCATCCGGTTCATCCTTTTCAGCGGCGAGGAGGAAGGGCTGCTCGGGTCGGCGGCCTACGCCGCGCAGCACGCGGGGGAGATGGACAAGATCCAGGCGGTGCTGGTGCTCGACAACGGGACCGGGATGATCACCGGCATGGCGTTGCAGGGCCGCAACCAGGACGCCCAGCTCTGGACCGACCTGCTGGCGCCCGTGGCGGCGCTCGGTGCGGGAAAGGTGCGCGAGGGGAACAAGGGCGGGACCGACCACCTCTCGTTCATTCCCTACGGCGTGCCAGGCTGGAATTTCGACCAGGAATCTCGCGGGTATAACCACACCCACCATTCACAGGTCGACACCTACGACCATGCGGTGCCGAGCGACCTGCGGCAGGCCTCGGCAGTGATGGCGGTGACGGCGTTCGAACTGGCCAACCTGCCGGCGCTGCTGCCGCGCGGGCCGGTCCGCGAGGTCACGCCGCGCACGGTGTTGCCACCGAGCCCGGGACTGGTCAAGAAGTAGCGAACAGCAGGGCGATATGCGAAGAGCGGTGCGGGGAGGATCCCCGCACCGCTCTTTGACATTCCCTCCCCGTTCATCGCCACGGTCGCGGAGGTGGCGGGGGTGGATCCTGTGAGGCCGGCTCCCGGCCAGCCCCGGGGTGTGCAGCGGTGTTCATCGTGTCGCTCCTTCGGCTGTGGATCAGCTTGCGGTGTGAGTTTCGAGGTAGTGCACTCGCGCTTCCAGATCCCGGCACTTGATCGCCATGAGGCCGCCCCACGCCTCCATCGCCCGCATCCATTCCGTCAATCCCGCCGTGCTCCCGGGGTCGGTCGGTGCGATATGCCACGGCGAATCGCCAACCCAAGTCCAGGTCCAGTCCTTTGGGTCGGGGCCCTTCGTCATGTCCGGGGTCCATCCCGGGTGCTCGCCTGTCGTGGTACTCATGTCCCCTCCATTGGTGGGTGAGAGTGTCAGGGTCGCTGTGTGGAGGTGGCTGCCGAGAGCGCCGCCAGGCGGCGGCGGCTCTCGCGCGCGAGTTGCTGATCGCCGATCTGGTCCGCCGCCGCGGCGCGGATCGACAGGCTCATCGGCAGGAACACGATGTCGGTCACCACCGCCGGGGCGTCCACGATGCTCGCCGCCTGAATGGCGTCGTAGGGTTTGTGGCGGGCCAGATACAGCTGGGCCAGGAGGATGCGGTCGGCCACCAGCGATTCCCAGGGTTCATAGGGAATCTGGTCCCTGTGGGCCACCGGAGCGTTGGAGGCCAGGAGGGTCATTGCGCCGACGGTGTCCGCGCGCGCCAGGAGCAGGCGAGCCCACAGGCTGCGCGTGAGCGGCGCCGACGTGCCCCGCCGTCCGAGGGCCTCCGCATGCAGTCGCTCGGCGGTCGGCAGGTCCCCTCGCCGGGCCGCCCAGATGCCGGCAAGCCACACCGAGCCGTCGCTCACGTCGCGCGGCCGCTCGGCCATCAGGGCATCGACGTTGGCAGCGAACGCCGTTGCCACGGCGGCGTCGGACGCGCCCGCGACGGCGTCCAGGGTGAGGAAGAGCCCCTTGGCCATGAGCGCAAACATCGAGTCGGATCCGACGACCCGGCGCGCGCCCGCCGCATTCCCCCGGGCCGTCAGGATCCCCTGCAGCGCGCTCAACGCGGCAAACCGATAGGCGTCCGGCGCATCGGCTGTCCCCAAGGCCTCGGCGGCCCCCTGAGCGCACTCCGGCTGGCGAAGCCCGCCGCCGACGAGGACTTGCAGGGCGTTGTACACGGCCATCGGGTCGTGCTTGGCCGCGGCCAGCCATGCTGATGGCTCGGTTTCGTTGAGCGCGCAGGTGGTGGCCAGCCGCAGGAAGGCCACTTCCCCCTCGTCGGGGTGCTGGCGGGCGAACTCGGCGAGGAGTTGCACCGCCGCGCTGTCCCGCTGTCGAAACGCGGCCTCGATCAGGTGGGGAAGCGCCGGGGCAAAGCCGGGATCGAGCCGATGCGCCTGGGCAAAGGCGTCCTGGGCCAGGGAATCGATCGAGCCGGCGCGCGGGAGGAGATGCGCGTAGACCTCACCGAGCGCCATCCAGCCGTCCACCGAAGCGGGGTCGCGGTCGAGCGCGGCCGTCAGCCAGGCCACGGCGGTGTCGGCGTGTCCCTGCTGGTAGGCCAGCGCCCCATGCGCGAAGGCGGCGTACTTGGGAGGAAGCGAATCGAGGCGGTTGCCCATCGACTCGAGCAGCGCTGCTGCGTCGGTCGACTGATTCAGCCAGCTGGCGGCCTGGGCCGCGCGCAAGGATGCGTAGGTGAAGAGGGAGTCGCTGGCCAATGCCGAGCGGTAGTGAGCCAGTGCCTCGACGAACGATGCCCGGTGATAACTGTCCTCTCCAAAGTAGAACTCAGCCAATGCCGCAGGCGTCCTCCCTTCGAGCAGGGGGAGGGGCACGTCGGCTGACGAGGTGCGGAGCAGCCGTCCGATCAGCCGCGTGGCGGCTTCCTGCCCAACGGCCCAGGTGGCGGCGTCCAGCGGCTTCGCGATGATCGGCACCGCGGCGTTCAGTCCGTCGGGGGTCCGGATGGCCAGCGTGAGCCGCAAGGAGTCTCCGCCGAGCACCGATCCTTCCACCCAGCGGAGCAGTCTCGCGGCCCGGGCGGCCTGCTCCGGGGTCTTGCCCGCTGGGACGGCGAACTCGACCGCGCTGATGAAGCCGCTGGAGTTGAGCGCTGCCACCAACGCGCCGGCAATCTGAGTGGCACGCGCCGAATCGGCACTGTCGGCCGGGGTGGCGGTCACGAACACGCCGACCCGATCGGCGACCATCGCGGTCCGTTTCGGTTGGTACAACGCCCAGACGACCAGTGCGCCCAGCAGGAGCCCGCCGACAGCAAACAATCCGCGCCAGCTGCGGCGTCGGGCGGGGAGCACAGCGGTCGGGAACGGGGTCGAGGCCGTCTGCAGCGCGCGGGCCACCTCCTCGGCGCCGGCCGGCCGGTCCGCCGGGAGCTTTCGGAGCAGGCGGTGGACGAGATCGGCGAGCGCCGCCGGGACGGCCTCACGCAGCACGGTGATCGGGGTGGGCGTGTCGTGGCTCTGGCGGGCCATGATGGCCTGTGCGCTGCCGCCGGAGAAGGGCGGCTCGCCGCCGAGCATCTCGTAGAGCACGGTGCCCAGCGCGTAGAGGTCGCTGCGGGCGTCGAGAACGGCTGCCCCGCTTGCCTGCTCGGGGCTCATGTACAGCGGCGTCCCCACGACCAGTCCGCTGGTCGTGATCACGTCACTCGCAGTGGCATGGATGGCGCGGGCGATGCCGAAGTCGGCGACGCGCGCCTCGCCGCCCTCGAGCAGGATGTTCTCAGGCTTGATGTCGCGGTGAATGATCCCTTGCCCGTGCGCATAGGCCAGGGCGGACGCCACGTCCCGCGCGATCTTGACGGCTTCCTCGATGGGGATCGGGCGCTCACGAGTGAGCCGCTCGCGCAACGATTCCCCGGTCACGTAGGGCATCACGAAGAAGACCAGCTCGTCGGCGACGCCGGAATCGAAGAGCGGAAGAATGTGGGGGTGGGAGAGCCGCGCCGCGACCGAGATTTCCCGTTCGAAGCGTTCCGGCCCGAGCGCGGCCAGCACGGCGGGCCGGATGACCTTGACCGCGACCTGGCGGCCGTGCCGGGGGTCGTCGGCGAGGTACACCACTGCCATCCCGCCGTGCCCCAGCTCACGGTGGATGGTGTAGCGACCGGCAAGCGCTGCGCTGACGCGGGCGAGCAAATCCGCCACGGACCGCTCCTGTAGCCGACCGGGGCAACCTACCCGGGTCGGCTGAAAGTGCCAGAGGAGCGGCGGGGGGGGACTAGGCGGTGGGCGTCGGCAAGGTCACGCTGCAGGTGGTCAGGAACCCACCGCGGACGTTGTAGATCGTCTCGACCGTAAGCGACTCGGGCGTGAGCACCTGGTACAGGTCCTCGGCGATCTTCGCCGTGGCGTGCTCCTGGTAGATGCCCACGCTGCGGTAGCTGGTGACGTAGTACTTGAGGCTCTTGAGCTCGATGCAGGAGCCGTTCGGCACGTACCGGACGGTCAGCGTGGCGAAGTCGGGGAGCCCGCTGTAGGGGCAGACGGCGCTGAACTCGTCGGTGGTGGTGACGATTTCCTGCGCGGGCCCGTCGTACGGGAAGGTCTCCAGCACGGCGACGTCCACCTGCTCGGGGCCGGTGAAGGGGAGGGAGCGGCCTTCGGGAGTCGGCATCCTAGTCGTCCCGCACCATGCCGGATTCCACCCAGGCATACCTGCCCGCCGTCGTCTTCTGCGCGACGGCGTAATTGATCACGTCGTCGTTATCGAAGAGCGCGGCGAAGCGGTCGTCGATCCGGCGGCGCGCGTTCCGGGCGAAGGCGTCGGCCAGCTCGATGGGCGAGCGATCGGCGGGGTTCTTGGTGACCATCGCCTGGGCGCGGCTGATGGTGGCCGAGATGGCGAAGAGCTCGGCGCCGATCTCGACCAGCCGGCCGAGTACGGCCTGGCGCTTCTCGAGCTTGGGGCCGAAGCGGATCATGGCGTGGAAGAGCGACCGCGCCAGCTTCCGCGAGCGCCGCTCGGCGAAGCGGAGGTGGGTGGCGAGCGGCCCGAAGGCGCCGTACCCGAAGCGGCCCTTCAGCCCGATCCAGAGCTTCGGGTACCAGAGGGCGTAGAAGGCGCCGGCGCCGAAGAGCGCCTTCACCTTGGTGCCGGTCGAGGACTTCGGGTCGATCAGCGCGCCGGCCACCTTGAGGTGGGTGTCCACCGCCTCGCGCGCGATGAAGAGCCGCATGATTTCGCTGGAGCCCTCGAAGATCAGGTTGATGCGGTAGTCGCGCATCATCCGCTCCACGGGGTCGGGGCGCTCGCCCCGACTCCGCAGGCTGTCGGCGGTCTCGTAGCCGCGCCCGCCCTTGATCTGCAGCAGGTCGTCCACGATCCGCCACCCGACCTCGGAGTTCCACATCTTGGCGATGGCCGCCTCGAGGCGGATATCCACGGTGCCCTTGTCGGCCATGAGGGAGGCGAGGTCGCTCACCGACTCCATGGCAAAGGTGTCGGCCGCCATTTTCCCGAGCTTCTGCGCCACGGCGTCGTGCTTCCCGATGGGCGCGCCCCACTGCTGCCGCTCGGCCGCCCAGATGCGGGCAATCTCGAGTGAGCGCTTGGCGCCGGCCGCGCAGGAGGCGGGGAGGGTCAGGCGCCCGGTGTTGAGCGTGACGAGCGCGAGCTTGAGCCCCTTGCCCTCGCCCCAGATGATGTTCTCCGCCGGCACTTTCACGTTGGTGAAGCGGATCAGCCCGTTCTCGATGGCCTTGAGCCCCATGAAGTGCAGCCGCTCGACCACCTCGACGCCGGGCCAGTCGGCCTCGACGATGAAGGCGCTGATCTTCTTGCCGGTCCGGGCCATGACCACCATCAACTCGGCGATGGTGCCGTTGGTGCACCAGAGCTTCTCGCCGTTGAGGATGTAGTGGCTGCCGTCGTCGGAGAGCACCGCCGTCGTGGCGACACCGGCGGGATCGGAGCCGACCCCGGTCTCGGTGAGCGCGAA
This sequence comes from uncultured Gemmatimonadales bacterium, assembly GCA_963705985.1. Lineage (GTDB taxonomy): Bacteria > Gemmatimonadota > Gemmatimonadetes > Gemmatimonadales > GWC2-71-9 > SPDF01. The sequence continues at coordinate 380,255 of CAVPLK010000006.1, forward strand.
CGCGGAGATGGCGCCCCTGGCGAGCCGGGGGAGATACTTCTTCTTCTGGGCGTCGGTGCCGAACAGCTTGAGCGGCACCGGCACGCCGATCGACTGGGCGGCGGACAGCAGCGCCGTCATGCTGCCGTCGTTGCTGGTCACCAGGCTGATGGCCTTGGTGTAGCTGTACTGGCTCAGCCCCAGCCCGCCGTACTCCTCGCCGATCTTGAGCCCGAACGCGCCCATCTGGCGGAGTTCCTCGATGATTTCCGGCGGGATCTTTCCTTCCCGGTCAATCTTGTCGCTGTCCACCTTCTCGCGCATGAACTTCTCGAGCCGCTCCATCAGCGGCCTGGCCTTGGCCAGGTCCGTGGGGTCGGGCTCGGGGAAGGGGTGGATCAGGTCGAGGTCGTAGTCCCCCTCGAAGAGTTCGCGGACGAAGCTCCGGGACGACCAATCCTGCTCGCGTGCGGCCTCGGCAACGTCGCGGGCTTCCTGCTCGGTCGTCTTCGGCGCGAGGTCGCGGTGGGTCGGTTGCTTGATGGCGGTTGTCATATGAGCCTCACGCTTAGCTTGGGGAGTCAGGACTGGGACCGACCGAGCGTGCCCGAGAGCACGAGGTCGATGACATGGCGCTTGCGCGCCACGAGGAATTCGGGCGTCGTCGCGTTGATGCCCAGGGCGCGGAGCATCGTCTTGGAGTGCACCAGCGGGAACCAGCAGAGGCCGATCACGCTGAGGAGGAGCTGGGCCGCCTCGCCGGGGTTGGCGGGGTCGAGCGCCAGCTCATCGCTGAGGGCGGCGAGGGCTTCCTGTGCCGCCTCGACGTGCGGCGGCACTTCCTCGAGCGTCCGGCCCCCGGTCAGCGCCTCCCATTCGATGAGGCGCACGAAGTAGGGATTGGCGGTGATGAAATCGAAGTACTCGGAGACGATGCCGGCCAGTACCTTGTCGGCCGACTCGCCGCTGGCCATGGCCCGGGCCCGCCCGCTCCGCACGGCGCTCCGCACCTCGGAAAAACAGCGCTCCAGCACCGCACGATAGAGGTCGGCCTTGGAGCCGAAGCAGTACCCGGGGGTGCCACGGGAGACTCCGGCCGCCGTCCCCACGTCGTTGAGACTGGTGGCCTCGAACCCCCGCTCGGCGAAGAGCCGCTCGGCGGCATCGAGCACCGCCTCCCGCGTGGCGCGGGAACCGGGCTTCTCGGGCTCGAGCAGTTGAGGGGCAACAGAAGCCATGGTGCCTCCAGAATGGCACTTGCTTGACGTATAGCAAGTTGGCGAAATCGGCCTCAGAATACAAGCTTCTGCGGTAACAGCTTTTCAACGCGAAGACGCGAAGAGGCGCGGAACTCCACGCCCTGCCCCAGATCACAATCGGCCGCAGTGACCGAGGTGTTGCGGCGTAACCAGTTGCACCACAACGCTTTGGATTCTCGCACTGGACCCCGGCTTTCGCCGGGGTGACGGGCCTATTGCCCAGCAGCCCCGCTGCCCCCCTGCCCAGCCGTCCCGCTTCCCCGCTTCCCCGCCTTCCTCACCAGACTCCCGGCCTTCGCCGCATCGAACCCGAACCGCTCCCTGACCCGGTCCACCGCCGAGGTCAGCTGCCGCAGCCTGGTCCGTTCCGGCGGCTCGAAGAGGTCGGGCATCGGCGCCTCCACCAGGTTGGTCGCCGCCACGCCGATCAGCCGCACCCCCCGGCCGCGGGTGCGGACTTCCCCAAAGGCGGTCTCCAGGAGCACGCGGGCGGCGCCGATCAAGTCGGCGTCCAGATCGGTGGCGGCCGTGAGGGTCTGGCTGCGCGTGATGGTGACGAAGTCCCCGTGGCGGAGCTTGAGCGTCACGGTCCGCGCGGCCAGCCCCTCCTTTCGCAGCTGACTCGCCACGTGCGTGGCGAGGCGCAGCAAGATCTGTTGGAGACGCGATTGATCCGCGGTGTCGCGATCCAGGGTCGTCTCCCGGCTGATGGACTTCGTTTCCTGCCGTGCCCGGAGTACCCGCCCGCCGTGCCCGTGCGCCCGCCGCTTGAGGTGCTTCGCCTCGTCGCCGATCAATTTCGCCAGCTCGGCGACCGACCGCGCCTGCACCTGCCACACTTCGGTCAACCCGAGCGACTCCAGCCGCCTGGCCGACTTCGGCCCGACCCCAGGCAGGGCCTTGAGCAGGAGGCCAGCCACGAACCCCTCCTCCCACCCCTCACGGACCTCCATCAATCCACGGGGCTTGGCGGCATCGGAGGCGAGCTTGGCGACCATCCGGTTCGGGCCGATGCCGATGCTGCAGTCGAGCCCCGCCTCGGCCCGCACCCGGTCGCGGAGTTGCTCCGCCACCGGCAGGAGCGACACCGGGTAGAGCCGGTCGGTGCCGGAGAAATCGAGGTAGCCCTCGTCGAGCGACGCCATGACCACCAGCGGCGAGAATTCCTGCAGCACGCCCCGAACGGTGCGCGACGCGCGGCGGTAGTCGTCGAAGGCAGTCTGCACGAAGGTGGCGCCGGGGCAGCGCCGCGCCGCCTCGCTCGAGGCCATGCCCGCCCGCACCCCGAACGCCCGCGCGCCGTACGATGCCGACTGCACCACGCCGCGTCCCGTCGGCTGCCCTCCAACGATCAGGAGGTCCACCGCGCGGAGCTCCGGCCGGAGCTGGCGGCAGACCTCCACGAAGAAGGCGTCGAGATCGACGTGCAGAAAGCGGATCGTCACCGGGTCAAGGGAGCGTCACCGCCGCCACGCTGGCGCCCGTGATCGGCTGCCCGGCGTTGGCGCCGATGGGGAGGTTCAGGTTTGCGAGATACATCGTGTTGCCCAGCCTGGTGAGTTCGGCGGGGAAGCGGAGGGCGTTGTCCGCGCCGCCCGGCGCGCTCGACACCACGATCGTCACCGTCCCGTCGGGCCCGATGCGCGCCAGCGTGTTCCGGTAGTTCGCGGCGACCCAGAGGTTGTCCTGGTCGTCGAAGACCAGCCCGTCGGCCCCGATGAGGCGGTCATCCTGAACGAACCTGGCGATCGACCGCGGCAGGTACCCGGCGCCGATGACCAGGCTGGTGATTTCCCCGGTGCCGGTGTTGGCGGTGAAGACCACGCCCTTGCTGTCGATGGCCACGCCGTTCACGGAATAAGGCCGCACCGGCAGGGTCGTGTCGGGGGCGATCCTCGAGTACCCCATGGCCGCGATGGCGGCCGGCCCACCACCCGGACCGACGTGATAGAGGTTGCCGGTCGACCCGCCGGAGATCCAGAGATGCCCGCCCGCGTGATCGAACGCCAGCGCGTTCGCGCCGTCGGCCCCGGTGGCGAAGACGGTGGCGTCCCGTGCCGGGTCGAAGTCCCTTGCCCCGAGGCGACCGGCCGCCACCCGGTACACGGTGCCCGACTCCGGCACGGCCAGGTAGAGGTTCCCCATCGTGTCCATCCGCATCCCGAGCACCGCGCTGCCAGGGGGGACCGGGAGCGCGCCGACTGCCCGGGGGACCGGGTCCGTCGGATCGATCCGATAGATCGTCCCGTCCTTCCAGTCGCAGACGTAGAGCAGGCCGCCGAACTCCGCGATGCCCTCGATGGTGGAGCCGCTGTCCCCGACGGTCGTCAGCACCGATTGACCCGCCGTGGGAACCGGGGCCTTCCGGTCGGCACGCTCGCCGCAGGCGATCGTGGAGAGCAGGAGGAGGGAGATGATCGCGCTGCGCATGGAATGATTCCTCACTACACGAGGTGAATCGCGGTGGCCTTGACGGTGACGACGACCTCGACCCCGGCGCCCAGGCCCAATTCGTCGGCGGAGGCGGTGGTGACGGCGGCGGTCAACGGCCGGCCCGCGTCGAGATGGACATAGCTCACCGGGCCAACCCGCTCCACCCGGCTGACCACGGCGGCGAACCGGTTGCGGGCGGAGCCGGGCAGCGGCTCGCGGCTGAGGAGGAGATCCTCCGGCCGCAAGACGGCGTGGGCGGGCCCCTCCCGCTCCGCGACCACTTCGAACCTGAGGGGCGCGCTCTCAAACCAGGCGGCGAAGGGACCGTCGCCCTCCCCCGCCTCCTGGCGGCTCACCTCACCGCGCAGCACCGTGCCGGTCCCGATGAACCTCGCCACGAACGCCGAATTGGGGAAGCGAAAGACCTCCTCCGGGCGACCGAGCTGGGCGATCCGCCCCTCGGCCAGGACCGCCACCACATCCCCGAGGCGGAGGGCCTCGTCGAAATCGTGCGTCACCTGCAGCGTCGTGACCTGTTCGTGCGCGTGAATGGCGCGCAGTTCCCGGCGGAGCATGTGGCGGGTGGCGGGATCGACGGCCGCGAACGGCTCGTCGAGCAGGAGGATGCTGGGCCGCGGGGCGAGCGCCCGGGCCAGCGCCACCCGCTGCGTCTCCCCGCCGCTCAGTCCGTGGATCGAACGGCCGAGCAGCGACTCGATGCCGAGCAGGGCGGCGAGCTCCCGGACCCGCTCGAGTTGTCCGGCGGGGGGGAGGGATCCGCGGAGGAGCCCGTAGCGGATATTGTCGCGCACATCGAGATGGGGAAAGAGGTGGTAGTTCTGGTAGACGAAGCCGACGCCGCGCCGTTCGGGCGCGACCGCGGTGACATCCTCGCCGTGCAGGTGGATCCGGCCGTGGAGTGGGGGGACATGCCCCGCCACCGTCTCGAGGAGGGTGGTCTTGCCGGAGCCTGAAGGGCCGATGAGGAGCCCGTACCCACCACTCGGCACCTCGAACGAGATGTCCTCCAGGGAGAAGTCGCCGACCCGGACCGACAGCCGATCGAGGCGGATCATCGATGTTCCGCCGGTTGAAGGATCCGGACCAGGGCAAAGACCCCGAGGGCCACGGCCAGGAGCAGCAGGGCGGCGGGGACGGCGGCGGGGAGACCCAGGGTGGTGAAGCGGTCGTAGATCAGGACGCTGGCCACCTGCGGGTTGTAGGTGAGGATGACGATGGCGCCGAACTCGCTCACGCTGCGGGCCCAGGCGAGGACGGCGGCCGCCAGGATGCCCCGGCCCGCGAGGGGGAGGGTGACGCGCCGGAAGACGATGGCCGGGGAGTCGCCGAGGGTGCGGGCCACCCGTTCGAGGCGGGGGTCCACGGCGCGGAACGCTTCCCGCGCGCCGCTCACCAGGATCGGGACCGAAACGAAGAGCATCCCCGCCACGATGCCGGGGATATGACTGACGAATTCGATGCCCAGCCTGGCGAATGCACCGCCGACGGTCGAGTTCCGGCCGAGAAACAGCAGGAGCGCGATGCCGGCGACGGGGTGGGGAATCACGACCGGCAGCTCGACGACGGCCTCGATGAACCGGCGGCCGCGGAAGGATCGGCGGGCCAGGAGGTAGGCGAGCGGGATACCGAGGCACGCCCCGATGAGGGTCGCCGCGGTGGCGGTGCCGAGGGTGAGCGCGATCGATGCGACGAGTTCCTGGTCGCGCACGGCGTCGCTCAGGCTGGCGGGGGTGGCCAGAAAGAGGAGGCGAAGCAGGGGCCCGACGATGAACAGGACGAGGAGCGCACCCAGTGCGGCGAGCGCGACGCTACTCCAGGAGAGGCGCGTCGGCATCGATGACGAGGCCCCGGGGGGCAGGCTATCTTTGGGGGTCATGGCTCGCGCGTAGCGTACGCCCCCCCGGGGCTGGCGTCAACGGTGAGCCTCGAACCCCCAGTGAGTCCGGAGGCAACATGCAAATCGGGAAGGCCGTGCAGGCCGCCATGAACGACCAGATCCACAAGGAACTCGAGTCAGCGTACCAGTATCTGGCGATGTCCGCGTATTTCAGCGGCATCAACCACCCCGGTTCCGCCTCCTGGATGCGGATCCAGGCGCGGGAGGAGCTCGGCCACGCGATGAAGTTCACCGACTTCGTCGAGGACCGCGGCGGGGCGATCGTCCTGCGCGAGCTGGCGGCGCCCCCGAGCAGCTTCACGTCGCCGCTCGCCGCCTTCGAAGCCGCCGTGCACCAGGAGGCCACGGTCTCCGCCAGCATCAATGCGCTCTTCGAGCTGGCCGCCAAGGAAAAGGACTACGCCTCGCAGGCGCTGCTGCAGTGGTTCATCACGGAGCAGGTGGAGGAGGAGAAGACCAGCCGCGGGATCGTCGACACGCTCCGACTCATCGGCACCAACACCTCCGGGCTGTACATGTTCGACCGTGAACTCGGCCGCCGCGGTCAGGCCGGCTGATGCGCATCGCCTTTCTCGGGCTCGGCGCCATCGGGACGCCCATGGCCGTCCACGTCGCCAAGGCCCACGAGCTCCGCGTGTGGAATCGCACCGGTGCCAAGGCCACGGCGTTTGCCGCGGCGCACCCTGCCACCGTGGCCGCGACGCCCCGTGAGGCGGTGGCCGGTGCGGAGGTCGTCATCACCTGCCTTCCCACCTCCGCCGACGTCGAGGCGCTGCTCGACGGCCCCGACGGATTGCTCGCCGGGATGGGGCGGGGGACGCTGTTCCTCGACTGCACCTCGGGAGATCCCGGCACGACACGGAGGATCGGGGCGCGGCTCGCATCGCTGGGGGTCGAGTTTGCCGACGCGCCGGTGAGCGGCGGGACCAACGGCGCCGTAGCCGGCACCCTCACCGTCATGGTCGGCGGCAGCGACGAGGTCTTTGCGCGCGCCCGTCCGGTGCTGGAGTGCTTCGGCCGGCGGGTGGAGCAGATGGGACCGCTGGGGGCGGGCCATGCGATGAAGGCGGTCAACAACGCGCTGCTGGCGGTCAACCTCTTCGCGGTGGGCGAGGGCCTGGCTGCCCTGGTGAAGAGCGGCATCTCCGCCCAGAAGGCGGTGGAGGTCCTCAACGCGTCGAGCGGCCGGAGTTTCGTCAGCGAATACCTGGTGCCGGAGCGGGTCCTGACGCGGCTCTGGCCGCTCAGCTTTCGGCTCGCGCTGCTCGACAAGGACGCCCGCATCGGCGCGGAGTTCCTCGAGGGGCAGGGGGTCGCCGGCCCGGTCCTGCACCTGACCTCGGAACTGCTGGGCCAGGCGCGTGCCGTCCTCGGCGAGGAAGCCGATTACCTGGCGCCGATCCAGCTCATCGAGCAAGCGGCCGGGGTGGAGTTGCGCGGGTGACCGAGCATTCCCAGCCGAATCCGGGCGGGGCGCCCATCCTGGTGCTCGTGGCCCCGCAGGACATCGTCAACATCGCGAGCGCCGTCCGACTCGCCAAGAATTTCGGGATCACCGGCATCCGGCTGGTGAACCCCGAAGTCTTCGATCCGTGGCGGATCGAGGGGATCGCGCACAACACCGCCGACCTCGTGGCCCGCATCGAGACGTTCACGTCGCTGTCCGACGCGCTCGCGGACACGGTCTACAGCGTGGCCCTCACCGCCCGGGGGCGCGCCGCCAAGCGGACGGTGCTGGAGCCGCGCGAGGCGGCCACGGAGCTGGTGGCGAACGCGGGAGCCGGGCCGGTGGCGATGGTGTTTGGCCGGGAAGACAAGGGACTGAGCAACGACGAACTGGATTTCTGCCGGGCGCTGGTCTCGATCCCGACCAGCGCGGAGTACACCTCGATGAACCTGGCGCAGGCCATCGGGGTGATGAGCTATGAGACGTGGCGGGTCCGGATCGGCGCGGACATTCCGACCAAGCCCCCCCGGCGGCGCGCGGCGGCGGCGGCGGCCGACCAGATCGAATGGCTCTTCACCGACTGGACGCGCGCACTCTGGGCCATCGACTTTTTCAAGACGCGCCGCCACGACCACGTGATGCGCTCCTTCCGGGAGATCGTCTTTCGGGCCGGTCTCGACGGACGGGAGGCGTCGCTGCTTCGGGCCATGGGGATCGAAGTGCGCCGCTATCTGGAACGGGCGGGCGTGGCGCCGGCAGGTGAGCCGCCCGGGGCGGACGCCGACGAACCGTGATACGGGGCCGCCGTACCACGGTTCTGGCTCGCTGAGCCGGGCACGACCGTCCACAGTCGCAATGCTCGCGGCCGCGCCGGGGCGAGTTGGCTATGGAGACGACCGTCCGCCGCCGGTCGCGCACAGGCGGGCGCTTCCCTCCGCCGCCGGCTCCCCCGTAGATTTCCGGATCCTCTCCCCTTTCGGACGGAGCCACCCTTGGCGCGATCGAGTTCCTACTGGCAGGGCAATCACTATCCCGACTCGTCCGCCGAGCCGGAGGCCAAGGCGCCGCTGAAGGACCTGCCGGCCCCCGTGGCCGCCCGGTTCAGGCTGGTCCGCGAAGGGCTCCGCGGCATCCCCGGCGTCATCGAACATGTGAAGTTCCTCGGTCCCCAGTGGCGATGGGCCTGGGAGTACACCCTCGGCAACCGGAAGCTCTGCTGGATGCACATCATGCACGACGGTGTGAGCGCCACCTTCACCATCTCGGATGTCGAGGAGCGAAAGGTGGATGACGCCCGCCTGCCGGCGTCGGTCGTTCACGCGATTGCCGAGGCGCAGCGCACCGGTCCAGTGCGCTGGTGCTGGCTGGCGCTCTCCGATCAGCGGCTGGCCACGGCGTTTCTGGGCTTCGCAAAGAAGAAGGCGGAGTGGATGCGTGCGGAGGCCCCGCCAGGCTCCCTCCGGCGGGCAGCAGGGTGAGTTTCGCAATCCCGAGTGACGGAGTCGTCTATCGTACCGCGGGGCAGGGTTGTGATTCCTTTGGGTGGGCATATAATACGGCCTGCGCAGGGCAAGGCGATTCCCTCCGCTGCACTTGCGACTTCGTGAATTGTTTCACAAATGGCAGTTCCGGCTCTCCCTCCTGGACTATGGTGATGGCTCATGCGTAAGCTGGCCTCGGTGTTCGGCGGAACGCTGCTCCTGACCCTGGCCGTGGCGTTGCTCGCCCGAGACGCCGCGGCAACGAGGCAGGCGGCGCCGGCCGTCAACGACTCGCTCCTCGCCCCGGTCCTGACCGCCGCCGATTCCGCGGCGCTGAAGGGCCCGCGCCAGCCGATTTTCTTCCGCCACGACATTCACGCCGGCCAGTTCAAGATCAACTGCCAGTACTGCCACTACTCGGTCTCGGTCTCCTCGGAGCCTGGGATCCCGAGCATGAGCACCTGCATGAACTGCCACCTGGTCATCGGCGGCACCGACTCGACGGCGCAGCGGGAAATTGCCAAGGTCCGCGAGTCCTACAACACCAGCACGCCGGTCGAGTGGAACCGGGTCTATTTCCTGGCCCGCCACGCGCACTTCCCCCATATGCGGCACATCAACGCGATGGGACCGAACGCCTGCGCCACCTGCCACGGCGACGTGACGCGGGCGCCCCAGGTGTTCAAGGTGAACAACGTGAACAACATGGGCTTCTGCATCAATTGCCACCTGGAGCGGAACGTGTCGCGCGACTGTTCCGTCTGCCACTACTAGCGACTGCCAGCCCTCGAGGCGCAGCAATGGACGAGACGCAAGACACCGGGATGGACCGACGGCGATTCCTGACCGTGCTCGGCGTGACCGGGGCCGGCACGGCGGCGCTGACCGGCTGCTCCACGGACCGGGTCCAGAAACTGATTCCGTACCTGGTGCAGTCCGAGGACCAGGTGCCCGGCATCCCCACCTTCTATTCCAGCACCTGCACCGAATGCGCCGCGGGGTGCGGCCTGCACGTGAAGACGCGTGAGGCGCGCGCCATCAAGCTCGAGGGCAATCCTGCGCACCCGGTCAACGCCGGGAAGCTTTGCGCGCGGGGTCAGGCAGGGCTCCAATCACTCTACAATCCGAACCGGGTACGCGGGCCGAAGAAGCGCCTGGCCGACGGCGGCATGGCGGATATCCCCTGGGCCGACGCCGTCGCCGAGCTCGCCGCCAAGGCGGCCGCCGCCGGCGGGAAGGTGGCCGTCATTTCGGGGGCCGGTCGCGGCACCTTCTCCGACCTGCTCGCGGCGTGGACCGCGGCGCTGGGCGGCAAGGTGGTCCGGTACCAGCCGTTCGATCACGAGCCGATGCGGGCCGCCAATCGCCAGGTGTTCGGGGTGGACGGCATCCCGGCGCACGACTTCGCCTCCGCCAAGTTCGTGCTCTCCTTCGGCGCCGACTTCCTCGAGACCTGGCTCGCCCCGGTCGAGAACCAGCGCGGCTTCGCCGCGTCGCACGGCTATCACGACGGCGCGATGTCCCGCCACGTGGCGCTCGCGCCGCGCATGTCGCTGACCGGGATGAACGCCGATGAGTGGTTTGCCATCGTGCCCGGCGCCGAGGCGACGATTGCCCTCGCCATGGCGCAGGTGATCCTGGCGGAGCGGAGCAGCGCGCCGTCGGACGCCGTGGCGCTCCGCGGGATGCTCGCGGCCTACGCCCCCGGGCAGGTGGCGCAGCAGACCGGCCTCACGGCGGAGCAGATCACGCTGCTGGCCCGCGAGTTCGTGTCGGCCGAGCCGAGCCTGGCGGTGGCCGGCGGCATCGGCAGCCAGCACGCCGGCGCCGCCCAGGTCTGCGCCGCGGTCAACATCCTGAACTATGTGGCCGGCAACGTCGGCCAGACGGTCCGCTTCGGCGCCGATCTCGAGTCGAGCGACGGGTACGCCGCACTCGCCGCGCTCCAGAAGGACATGGAGGCCGGCCGGATCGCGGTGCTGCTGGTGCACGACGCCAACCCCGCCTACGCCCTGCCGAAGAGCTCCGGTTTCGCGGCGGCGATGGCCAAGGTGCCGTACAAGGTGTCCACCGCCCTGGTATTCGACGAGACCGCCGCGCTCTGCGATCTCCTCCTGCCGCAGTCACATGGCCTCGAGCGCTGGGACGACTTGCGCCCCCGTGCCGGCATCCAGTCGCTGATGCAGCCGGTCATGGAACCGGTGTTCGACACGCTGCCGACGGGTGACGTGCTCCTGCGGGTGGCCAAGGCGGCGGGTGGTCCGCTCGCCGGGCTCCAGGCGGCATCGTGGGAGGCGTACCTGAAGGCGGAATGGCAGGGCGTGGCCCGTGGCCGCGGGGTGCTCGACTTCCCCTCCTGGTGGGTCAACACGCTGGCCCAGGGCGGCCTCTACGACGCGGCGCCGGTACCGACTGCGGTGCGTCTGGCCGCCGGCGCCCAGCAGGTGGTCGGCGCCTCCCCCGCCTTTGCTGGTGAGGGGGACTTCCTCTTTGCGCCGTCCGCCTCACCGATGCTCTACGACGGGCGCGGCGCCGACAAGCCGTGGCTGCTCGAGAATCCGGACCCCGTCACCAAGATCACCTGGCAGTCGTGGATCGAGATCCATCCCGAGACGGCGGCGGAACTCGACATCCGGGAGGGGGAGATCCTCCGGCTGGTGTCCGCCTCGGGCAGCATCGAGGCGCCGGCCTACCTCTATCCGGGTGTTCGTCGCGACGTGGTCTCGGCGCCGCTCGGGTACGGGCACACCAGCTTCGGGGACTATGCCACCGGCCGCGGCGTCAACGCGCTCGATCTGCTGGCCGCCCCGGGCGACGCCCCCTTCGTGTCGTACCTCTCCACCCGGGTCTCGGTGGAAAAGACCCGTCGCTACCAGAAGGTGGCCAAGACAGAAGGCAACAACCGGCAGCTCGGGCGTGGGATTGCCGAGGCGATGCCGCTCGCGGCCGCGCGGAAGGGGATGACGCCGGAAGAGGCGCACCACGAGGAGGCGGGCGGCGGGGCGCACGAGATCAACACGCCGCGCGAACTGGAGGCGATCGCCGGATTCGCGGCGGCGCAGAAGGCGGCCACGCTCAAGGGCAACTATGTCGGCGACCATCCGCAGTGGGGGATGACCATCGACCTGGCCAAGTGCACCGGCTGTTCGGCGTGCGTCACGGCCTGCTACGCCGAGAACAACATCCCGACCGTGGGCGAGTCGGAGGTGCTGCGCGGCCGGGAAATGAGCTGGATGCGCATCGAGCGGTACTACGAGGGTGGGGAGGAGGGGGCGCCGCTGGAGACGCGCTTCGTGCCGATGCTCTGCCAGCACTGCGCCAACGCGCCCTGCGAGCCGGTCTGCCCGGTGTACGCCGCCTACCACACGCCGGACGGCCTCAACGGCCAGGTGTACAACCGGTGCGTCGGCACCCGGTACTGCAGCAACAACTGCCCCTTCAAGGTGCGGTACTTCAACTGGTTCGCCTACAACAAGAAGGCGTTTCCGGAGCCGCTCCACCTGCAGCTCAACCCCGACGTGACGGTGCGGGCCCGCGGCGTGATGGAAAAGTGCACCTTCTGCGTGCAGCGGATCCGCGGCGCGCAGAACGAGGCGGCGCTGGAACACCGCGGGCTCCGCGACGGTGACGTCACCAGCGCCTGCGCCCAGGCCTGCCCCTCGGACGCCATCATTTTCGGCGACCGGATGGACCCGAACAGCCGGGTGGCGCTGAGCGCCGCGGACCCGCGCGGGTACCACGTCTTTGAGGAGACCAACGTGCGGCCGTCCGTCACCTATCTGGCCAAGGTCCTCAACGGGGTGGAGGCGTAGATGTCACAGACGTATACGCCCACGACAGACTCACGCCGAAGTGACCCGCGATGTCGTGGCCACGCTCGGCACGCCGAGCCGCGGCTACGTGATGATGCTGGCCGGCGCGGTCGGCCTCTTCCTGGTCGGCCTCTTCACCTTCGTCCTGCTCCTCAAGGACGGGCTCGGCCTCGCGGGGTACAGCCCGCCCGTCATGTGGTCCACCTACATCACCACCTTCGTCTTCTGGGTGGGCATCGGCCACGCCGGCACGCTGATTTCCGCCATTCTCTTCCTCTTCCGCTCGCAGTGGCGGACGGCGGTGTATCGCGCCACGGAGGCGATGACCGTCTTCGCGGTCATGACGGCCGGTCTCTTCCCGATCATCCACATCGGCCGGCAGTGGATCTTCTACTGGCTGCTGCCGTACCCGAACCAGCGCTACCTCTGGCCCAACTTCAAGTCGCCGCTGCTCTGGGACGTCTTCGCGATCGGCACCTACCTGACGGTGTCCACCACCTTCCTGATCGTCGGGCTGGTGCCCGACATCGCGGCGGTGCGCGACCAGGTGTCGGGCTGGCGCAAGAAGCTGTACGGCGCCTGCTCGCTCGGCTGGACCGGCAGCGACAACCAGTGGCGGCACTACACCCGCGGCGTATCTCTACCTCGCGGCCCTCGCCACCCCGCTGGTGCTCTCGGTGCACTCGGTGGTGTCCTGGGACTTCGCCATGTCGATCATCCCGGGCTGGCACGGGACGATCTTCGCGCCGTACTTCGTGGCCGGCGCCATTTACTCCGGCATCGGCATGGTCTTCACCCTGCTGATTCCGCTGCGCAAGCTGCTCCGCGTCGAGCACATGATCGTCGACTACCACTTCGACAACCTGGCCAAGCTGACGCTCTTCGTCGGCTCGATCCTGTTCTACGCCTACGCCATGGAGTACTTCGTGGCGTGGTACAGCGGGAACACCTTCGAGCAGGTCACCTTCTGGCGCCGTGCGTTCGGGCCGATGTGGTGGGCGGGGTGGAGCATGATCATCTGCAACGCCTTCGTGTCGCAGCTGCTCTGGTTCAAGAAGATCCGGACCAACCTGACGGCGCTCTTCGTCATCTCGATCTTCATCAATATCGGGATGTGGTTCGAGCGGTACGTCATCATCGTCTCGTCGCTCAGCAACGACTACGAGCCCTGGTCGTGGGGCCAGCTGAACCCGACCTGGGCCGACTGGGGCATCCTGGCCGGCTCCTTCGGCTGGTTCGGGATGTACTTCCTGCTCTTCGCACGGACCTTCCCGATCGTCGCGATCCAGGAAATCAAGGAAACGATTCCGTTCCCCAGGAAGCGGGGAGGCCACTGATGGCGACCATGACGCCCGGCGTCCTCGCCAGCTTCGTCCACGTCGATGCCGCGACGGATGCCATCCGCGCCCTCAAGGCGCAGGGGCACACGGACCTGACCGTCTACACCCCGGCGCCCAACCATGAGATCGAGGAGGCGCTCGATCATCCGGTGAGTCCGGTCCGCCTCTTCACCCTGGTCGGCGGGCTGACCGGGTGCGCCGCGGGCTTCGCGATGACCTTCTGGATGTCCAACAACTGGCCGTTGCTGGTCGGCGGCAAGCCGATCGCCACGGTGCCGCCGTACGTGGTGCTCGGGTTCGAGCTGATGATCCTCCTCGGCGCGCTCAGCACGGTGGCGGGCATGATCATCATGTCGGCGGTGAACGCCCGGAAACGGGTCCCCTACAGCGAGAAGTTCTCCGATGACCAGATCGGCGTGTTCGTGCCCTGCCGCGCCGAGCAGGCCGCCGCGGTCGAGACCCTGCTCAAGCGCGCCGGCTCGGTGGAGGTGACGCATGCGTCGTAGCGCGCATCCGGCCTTCGCCCTGGGGCTGCTGCTGGCGGCCACCACGGGATGCAACACCTGGTACAACGACGTGCCCTCGCCGGACACCCTCGTGGCCCAGGTGCCGTGGTTCGATCACATGATCTCGTCGCAGGCCGTCTTCCCGTATTCCCGGCTGGGCATTCCGCGGAACACTCCTCCCGGGACCGTCCCGGTCACCGGGGGCGAGGTGGACTGGTCGGCCGAGTGGGCCACCGGCACCACCACGACGGCCGACAAGCTGGTCAATCCGGTCGCCGGTGTGCCCAGCGCCCGCGGCGACACCCTTTACCACACCTTCTGCGCCGTCTGCCACGGCGTGGCGGGGGCGGGAGACGGGCCGGTCGGACCGAAGGTCGCGGCTCCTTCCATCCTGACCCCGCGCGCCATCGGCTACTCCGACGGGTACCTCTACAGCATCACGCGCTACGGCCGGGGCATCATGGGCAAGTACGGCGACAAGATCACCGACCAGGATGACCGCTGGCAGGTCGTCAACTACGTGCGCCAGCTGCAGTCGGCGGCGCCCCAGTCGACGGGAGGCCAGTGATGCGCGACGCCAAACTGCAGAGTCGACTCTCCGGCCATGCCCTCGGCGGCCGCTTCCAGCTCTTCGTGCTCGGCGGCGGCGTCCTGGCGCTCGCCGGGGCCGCCCTCTTCGCGATGTCGCTCTCGGGCGCCGAGGCCGATCGGGCCTGGCAGCTCTTCCACGTCAATTGGCTCTATTTCACCGGGCTGGCCGGCGGGTCGGTGGCTCTCGCGGCGGTGCACAAGATCGTCAAGGCGAAGTGGTCGGGCGTCGTGCTCCGGTTTGCCGAGGCGGCGGTGGCCTTCTTCCCGATTTCGCTCCTCGGGCTCGTGCTGATCTTTACCCTTGGATACGACCACATCTACGGGCCGATGCACGAGCAGCTGCACTCGCTGGCGCACGGCAAGGCGCTCTGGCTCTCGAAGCCGTGGATGTTTGGCCGGCTCTTCGTCGGTCTCTGCGCGCTCTACTACCTCGGGTGGCAATTGATCCGGGCCGACCTGCTGCCGGACCTGGCCGACACCCTCGAGCAGGCCGACGGCCCGCGCCGGGCGCGGTACGAGCGGATGCTGGCCGGCTTCGACAACAGCGCGGAGGGCCGCGCCGCCAACGAGGCGCGCCTGGCCCGCCTCGGCCCGATGTTCGCCGCCACCTACGCGATGGTGTTCACCCTGGTGGCGTTCGACGGCATCATGGCGCTGCAGCCGCACTGGTTCTCGAACCTCCTCGGCGGCTTCTACTTCATGGGCTCGTTCCTCGGCGCCCATATGCTCCTGGCGCTGACGGTCATGTACGCCGGCAACCAGACCGGCGTCTGGAACCTGATCTCGCCCAAGCAGCGCCACGACCTGGGCAAGCTCTGCTTCGGCTTCACGGTGTTCTGGGCCTACCTGATGTTCGCCCAGTTCCTCGTCATCTGGTACGGCAACCTCCCCGAAGAAACCGGGTTCGTCTTCGCCCGGCTCTGGGGCACCTGGCTTCCGATCGGCCGCGCCGTCTTCCTCGGGATGTTCCTGATCCCCTTCCTCGGCCTCCTCGGCGTCTCGGCGAAGAAATTCCCCGGCACGATGGCGCTCTTCGCCACTGTCTCGCTCGTGGCGCTCTGGCTGGAGCGGTACCTGCTGGTGATGCCGTCGGTGACCGAACTCGAAGGCCCGAACTTCGGCCTCCCGGAACTCGGCCCGACGCTCCTGATGGCCGGCCTCTTCTTCCTGGCCTACGGGCTCTTTGCCCGGCGCTTCCCGATGGTCTCGCCGCGCCTCGCCGAGATCACCGTCCTGGCCGAACGCCACCACGCGATCGAGGATCATTTCGATCATGATGAGAAGGCGACAGACTTCCTTGCGGAGCCCGAGGCGAGCTGAACTCGCGGCGGGGCAGCGGGGCCGCAGGGCCGGGCGGCAGGGAGGCAGAAAATCGAGCGGGGGGTTCCCAAAGTGGGAGCCCCCCGCTGTTACCTTCGCCCTGCCTCCATCCTCCCTGCCTCCCCGCCTCCCCGCCTCCCCGCCTCCCTGCCGCTCCTACTTCACCCTCAGCATGAACGCCTTCAGCGAATCGGACGGGGCACTCCCGAAGATGGCGAGGGTGCGCGGCGCATTGCCGGGCGTCGCCAGGCTTGATCCGTCGGGGCTCAGCGGAGGTGCGGTGAGTTCCATGTCCTGCAGTTCGGCGCTGGCGCTCTGGCCCGGCTGCTGGGAGAGGAGCGCCGCCACCTCGGTGGCCGGACCCTCGACGGTGCTGATGACCTCGCCGTTGGCGAGCAGCTGCGTCACCAGCGTGATCGGCCGGCCTCCCTGGGGAGCCTGCCTCTGCTTCACCTGCACCACCGGCACTCCCTCAACCCTGGGCACCCACTCCTCCTGCGACGACTGGCTGTTGGTGAACGCAACCGTCCGCCAGACGCCCGAGAGTACCGGATCCCGGGTGGCCGACGTGCCGTCGAGCGAGGCCAGGGAGGTGCCGACTGGCCTCGGGGGTTCGACCGATTCCACCGGCATCACCTCGGGCTGGGTCGGGGTCCGGGGGGAGGGGGTGACCCGGGAGGCCGGCCGGTCGGAGGCGCCCACAGCGCGGGTTGGGGTGGGGCTGAGGGTCCGAGCCGGAGTGATGGCGAGCGTTGCGGGAGGAAGTTCGGCAGTGATCGGGGGCGCCTGCACCGGTGCCGCGTTCCCCGAGGCGATGGGGCCTGCCGGAACACCCCGGTCCCACCATTGATTCAGTCCCCAGCCGAGGCCAAGGGCGGCGACCACAGTGGCGGCCCAGGCGGCATCGCGCAGCCGGTGGCTCCGGTGGGAGCTGTGCTGCTGGAATGCCGTGGAGAGCTCGGCGTAGGGCCGGGGGCGGATTCGGCGCGGCGCTGCGGTTACCAGGAGGGCGGTGGTCCGGTCGCGGAGCGCGGCGATCCCGTCGCGCTCGGCCCGGCAGCCCTGGCACCCGGCCAGGTGGTGCTCGATCTCCACGCACTGCGACCGGCTCAGCGCCTGGTCGAGGTAGGCGTGCAGCTCTTCTTCCGGGATATGGCGCAGGGGTTCAGGCGTGCGCGGCATGGTTCCGTTTCCGTTCGACTTCCATTCGGTCGTGCGCCTCGATGAGGCGCTTGCGGGCGCGCGCCAGGGTGGTCCCCACGGCACCGACGGCGAGCCCCGACTGTTCGGCAATCTCCGGGTAGCTGAGGCCCGCGTCCCAGAGCAGGAGCACGTCGCGGTCGCGCTGGGAGAGTTCTGCCAGGGCGGCCCGGACCTTTACCATTTTCTCGTCGTGCTCGAGGTTCTCTTCGCCTTCCGGCTCCACCTGGTGCCGCTGCGTCGGTTCGTTGGTCAGCAGGGTCAGGTGCTTCCGCCGCCGGATGGCCGACCGAGCCTCGTCCCGGGCCAGGTTGGCGGCCACGGCAAAGACCCAGGCGCGGGGCTTTTCCGGCCGATGGCGCATGGCCCGGACGAACACCTCTTGCGCGAGATCCTCCGCCCGGTCGGCGTCCCACACCTTTCGGTACAGGAACCGCACCACCGCGGCGTAGGTCGTCAGGTACAGGGTCTCGATCTCGTCGCGCACGCGGGGCCTTTGGGACAGGGGAGCACGGCTACAAGTCTATGTAAGATATGATGATCTTGCGGCCAATTGCCATCTGGGTAGGGGACGTCTGGGTGGGGGGTATCTGCACATCGCCCCGGCGGGGGAGGCACCTCGTGCGCGGGCGGACCGACCGGGGTGGGCATGGGCCCCGATGTGCTTCACGAACCCGTGCGCGGGCGGACCGACCGGGGTGGGCTCACGCCCACCCCTATTCAAGCGAACGCGCCGCTTCGTCCCGGATGCCAGGAATCCCCCCGGTTGACCAATTCCGTGAGGCTGACGCTTGACGCCATCAGTGGGCGTTCGCACCTTCGGCCCCGCTGCCTACCTGCCTCGCCGCCCCGACGCAAAGACACACCCCGGATGCATGAGGTCCCCCCCCTCCGGCCAGGTGCTGCAGAGGTCCGGTTTGGCCGGTCGGCCGTCTTCCCGGAGCCGGCCATGGAGGCTGCAGGCCACGCCGTCCTCGCCGAGGTATCCGCAGGCGGAGATCATCTCGGACTCGATCGAGTCTTCTTCGTCGCGATCGGTCTTGCAGAGATAGGGGGACTGGCGTGCCCGGACCAGTGCCTCGAGGTGTGTCTGCTCCCGGGTGCACATGATCTCGACCTGGAGGTCGCGGCAGCAGGCGGCGCTCCGGGTATGATCGGCGGTCCTGCACCGGGCGCCGAGGCAGGGGTTGGTACCGAGCACGGGGAGCCCCGCCTTCACGTCCACCGCGGGCCGGGCGACGAGGCGGCCCTGGTCGACGAGGCGAAAGCGACTCCCGCCCAGTTGTCGGGGCTGCGTGGGGCGGCGGGGACGGGGAGGGGAGGGGGCGCGGAAGCCGTGTGCAGCGCAGCGGGCCTGCCCGTCCTTCTCTTTCAGGTACTTGCAGGGGACGTGCAACCGGGTGTCGACCAGCAGGTCGCCTTTCCTGCGGTGCAGCCTTCCAAAGTCCATCCGGTCGGTGTGACCGAGGAGCCAGGTCGCCTCGTGGTCGAGGGACTCCTGACCATCCTCCAGTTTACCGATTCGGAGGGTGACGTCGAGCGACCGGCACTGGCGGCCGAGGGCGGTGCAGGCAGGGGGCGTGGGCATGGGCTTCCGGATTGAGTGTTCGCCAAAATGCTGGCGCGAATGATAGCCCCGCAGGGGGAGGCTCGCGTGGTAGGGGGTCGTCGGTTATCTTTGCGCCTTCGTTCACAAGGGAATCCGCACTTGTGAGCCTGGGGAGGGCGGACACGGGCGGGCGGGACAACTCATCAGTTCTTTTGGAGGTTTGGCAGCGATGCAGAAGATCAGCTTGGTGGCAGGTTTGGCCGTCCTGGTGGCGGCGTGTGGCGGCGAGAACAAGGCTCCGGAGCAGGCTCCGGCGGCGACCCCGGCGGCTGACATGGCTCCGGCAACGGCGCCCGCGGCGACCGGTGCGACGCACGACGTCAAGATGGAGTTCGATGGCAAGATCTACCACTTCGTTCCCGCGACGCTGACCATCAAGGCCGGCGATGTCGTGAACTTTCACAACGTCAGCGGCGGCCCGCACAACGTCGCGTTCTGGGCTGACAGCATCCCGACCGGCGCAGCGGCCGTGCTCGGCGCCAACATGCCCGACCAGCTCCAGCCCCTGTCCGGGACGATGTTGGTGGTGCAGGACGCCGTGTACAGCATCTCGTTTGCCGGCGCCCCAGAGGGCGAGTACAAGTACTACTGCCTGCCGCACCTCGCGATGGGTATGCGCGCCGTCATCACGGTCGACGACTGACGATGGCGCCGTAGTCAGGCGGGGCAGGGCGGCAGCTGGGCAGGGAGGCGGTTAGACGGCCTCCCTGCCCACCTGCCTCCCGGCCTCCCTGTAGCCCCCCCCTGCCCACCACGCCCCCGCCCCCACCACGATCCCCGTCAGCGCGTCGATGCCGTAGTGCATCTGGCAATACACCACCGAGATGATGAGCAGGCCAGCCGGGAGCAGCATCGCCATGCCGAGCCGGCGGTCGCCACGCCAGGCTCCGGAGGTGGCCGCCATCGTTGCCGCGACGTGTGACGACGGAAACGCCGCCCCGTAGGAACTCCCCGTGGCGAGCATCGCATACACGAGGCGGGCCGGGGGGTTGTCGAGGAACCAGGCATCGGGCCGCGCGAACTCGTAGTACGGCCCGACCACCGGCCAGGTCAGGAACACGAGGTAACAGGCGAGCAGCGTCAGGATGACCACATACATGGTGCGGCGGAGCGAGAACCAGTCCCGGCGCGCCGCGAAGTAACCGACCGGCAGGAGCAGGAGCGGGTAGTAGCTCCAGTACGACGCGTGCAGGATGGTCGAGAGGAGGGTGCTCGGGAAACGGTCCCGCCAGAGGGTCTGGCTGACCTGTTCGCCGAAGAGGGCCAGTTCCCAGCGCTGCACCGTGGCGTCGTGGATGACGATGCCACCGGCGTTGAGTATGTCGATTTCGCTGTAAAAGAGAATCAGGAGAATGACGGGGTAGATCTCCCGGATGACCCGCCCCACCGGCCCGAGCCCCGGGCGCGTCACCAGCAGGATGAGCACCACCACCAGCGCATGGGCCGCCAGGAGCCACCAGCACCCCGGCGTCGTCGGCGTCCGCCAGAGCGCGAGTCCCGAGACGACCGCGACGTAGCCGAGAATCAGTTTGTCCAGCGTCCGCATCAGATCCACCGCTCGGCGCGATACCACGCCATCGTCTCTGCCAGCCCCTTCGCGAGGTCCGTGGATGCACGCCAGCCGGTGTCGGCCATCAGCGCCGCGGGGCTGCCGGTCCACGCTGCCTCGAAGAACTCGTCGGCCTTTTCCGAGGAGAGGACGCTCGCGGTGCCGGTCAGCTTGGCCGCCCCGCCGATGGCGGCCAGCAGCCCGCGGCCGATGGGCTCCGGCACCGAGAGCACCAGCACGTCCCGGCCCACCGCCGTGCCGATCTGGCGGGCGAGGGCACCGGAGGTGAACACCTCAGGATGGCAGGGGAGGTAGGTCTTCCCGATCGTGTTGGGACTGGTGCCCACGGCAATCAGCGCCCCGGCGAGATCGGGCCCGAAGATGGCCGAGAGTTCCTGCTCGCCCTTGCCGAAGACCGGCGCGAGTCCCCAGCGCGCCAGCTTGAAGAGCTTGAGGACTTCGGTGTCGCGCGGGCCGTAGACCATCGGGGGGCGCAGGATGACCCACGGAAGGGGGCTGGACCGGACCACATCTTCGCCCGCCAGCTTGCTCCGGCCGTAGGCGGTGACGGGCCGGGGGGGCTCGCCACCGACGAGCGGGGTACCCCGGGCGGCGGGTCCGGCGGCGGCCAGGCTGGAGACGAGGACAAACCGGGGGGCACCGGACTGCTGGGCGGCGGTGAGGAGGTTGGTGGTGCCGGTGCGGTTGGCCAGCAGGAACTCGGCGTCATCCCGTGCCGCCACCCGGCCCGCCACGTGGTAGATCACCTCCACCCCTTCGGCGGCCTCGCGCAGGGCGTCGAGGGCGTCGAGGTCGCCGCGGACGAGCCGGACGCCGCGGTCGGCCAGTCCGGCGGCCTTGGCCGGGGTCCGGACCAGCGCGGTGACCTCGTCGCCGCGCTTCAGCAATGCATCGATGAGGTGACTGCCGACGAAGCCGGTACCGCCGGTGACGAGCGTTCTCACAGCGGTCGGTCGTACATCCGGAGCGTCTGGTACACGGTGAAGCCCATTTTGGAGAGCCCGAGGTTCATGGCGGGATTGTCCTCCAGGATCCAGCCCCCTTCGCCCCAGTAGATCCCGTGCTCCGCGGCCTTGGTCCAGACCGCGTGGTAGAGCACCGAGTCGAGGCCGCGGCCGCGGAATTCCGGCACGACGCCGAGGAGGGGGATGCGGCAGCGGCGGAGTTTCTCGCGCTTGAGCGCCCAGAGCAGCCGGACGATGACCCAGGGCGTGAGACGGCCCTGCCGGTTGGAGCGGAAAATGACGTTGAAGTCGGGGATGGCCAGCGAGAACCCGACCGGGACCCCGTCCTTCTCCGCGAAGGTGATGAGGTCGGGGACGATGACCGGCTTGAACTGCTTGGCGAGGTGGTCGATTTCGTGGTCGGTCATGGGGACGAAGCCCCAGTTCTTTTCCCAGGACCGGTTGTACAGCGACTTGACCAGCTCGATCTCCTCGTGGAACCGCGTCATGTCGATCGGCCGGAGCGTGACGCCCATCCGGGTCTGCATGATGCTCACCGCGCGGGTGAGCCGTTCATGCACCGGCTTGTATGCCCGGAAGGTGAGGTCGCCGCCCTGGTAGATGAGCAGGTCCTTGGCTTTCACGAACCCGGCGTGTTCCACCAGCGGCACGTAGTAGGGCGGGTTGTGCGGCATCATGATGGTCGGCGGGGTGTCGAATCCGTCCACCTTGAGGCCGCACTCGTCGTTCACCGAGAAGGAAGCGGGGCCCCGCATGGTGTCGAACCCGCGGGTCCGGAGCCAGGCGGCGGCGGCGTCGAAGAGCGCGTCGGCGATGCCCTGGTCGTTTTCGCACTCGAAGAAGCCGAAGAAGCCGACCTTGTCCTCGTGGATCTGGTTGTGGAGCGTGTTGGTCTGGGCGGTGATGCGGCCGACGACGGCCCCGGCCCGCGTCGCGAGGAAGTACTCCGCCTCACCGTGTTCGAAAAAGGGGTTCTTCTTGCG
Organism: uncultured Gemmatimonadales bacterium; assembly: GCA_963705985.1. GTDB lineage: Bacteria > Gemmatimonadota > Gemmatimonadetes > Gemmatimonadales > GWC2-71-9 > SPDF01. The sequence continues at coordinate 402,668 of CAVPLK010000006.1, forward strand.
GTCGAGGAGGGTCCGGACATCCATGCGCAGCGGCGGAACCCAGTTCGGGTCCGCCGCGTGCAGCCGATAGGGCAGGGCGATGAAGGCGTTGAGATCCGCGCCGGTGCGGACCGGCGTGACCTGGAGGGCTCCGTTCAGATGACGCCGAGCTCGCGACCGATTCTCGCGAAGGCCTCGAGCGCGAAATCGATCTGATCGAAGGTGTGCGTGGCCATGAGGCTGGTCCGGAGCCGGCACTGGGCCGGGGGGACGGCCGGCGGGGCCACCGGGTTGGTGAAGACGCCGGCGTCGAACAGCTTTCGCCAGAAGAGGAAGGTGGTCTCGAGGGGGCCGATCAGTACCGGCACGATGGGGGTCTCGGTCGGCCCGATGTCGAAGCCGAGGGTACGGAACCCATCCTGCAGGCGCCGGGTGTTGGCCCAGAGGGCCTCGCGGCGTTCCGGCTCCTGCTGCATGACTTCGAGCGCTGCGAGCACGCCGGCGGTGTTGGCCGGGGGGAGCGAGGCGGTGAAGATGAGCGGCCGGCAGTGGTGGCGCAGGTAGTCGATGACGTTGGCGCGGGCGGCGACGAACCCGCCGATGGAGGCCAGTGACTTCGAGAAGGTGCCGGCGATGATATCGACGTCGTCGGTCATGCCGAAATGGGCGGCGGTGCCGTCGCCCTTGGGCCCGAGGACACCGAGGGAGTGGGCGTCGTCGATGGCCAGGGCGGCGCCGTGCTTCCGGGCCAGGCCGGAGAGGCCGGCAACGTCGGCGATGTCGCCTTCCATGGAATACACGCCGTCCACGATGATCATCATCCCGCGGCCGGCGGCGGCGTCGGGGGCCATCTTGCGGTCGAGCTGGGCCAGGTTGCCGTGGTTGAAGCGGCTGGTGGTCCCGTAGGACATCTTGGCGCCATCGACGATGGAGGCGTGGTCGAGCTTGTCGAGGTAGACGACGTCATCCTTGCCGACGAGGGCGGAGATGAGGCCGAGATTGGCGTTGTAGCCGGTGGAAAAGACGAGGCAGTCTTCCTTGCCGACAAACTGGGCGAGGGCGGCTTCGAGCTGCTGGTGCAGGTCGAGGGTGCCGTTCAGGAAGCGGCTGCCGGTGCACCCCGATCCGTAGCGGTGCAGGGCGGCGGACGCCGCCTCGAGCACCTTGGGGTGGTGGGTCAGGCCGAGGTAGTTGTTCGAGCCGAGCATGATCCGCTTTTCGCCTTCGATGACCACCACGGTGTCTTCCGACTCCGAAATGGGCTTGAAGTACGGATACAGCCCGGCTGCCCTGATCTCATCGACCTTGGTGAAATCACGGCACTTGTCGAACAGCGCGACGTGCGGAATGGTCTGAGTGGTCACGGAACCTCGGACGGGCTGGATGGTCCTGAGGGTCGCCCCCCATCGCTATGTAACAGAACGGCTTAAACTACAAAATTGGCGGGCAGGGCACAAGCTTGGGGGGCAGGGGGGGGGGGCGGTCACCTCGGCTCCTCCCGCCCGACACCTCCACCTGCGTCCCACGCCCACGCACCCGACCGTCACCCCCGCGAAAGCGGGGGTCCAGTGCCATGAGCCCTGGATTCCCGCTTGCGCGGGAATGACGTGGTGGCCAGCGTCGGCCCCGCTGCCCCGCTGCCCCGCTGCCCCGCTGCCCCGCTGCCCCGCTGCCCCGCCCCGGCAATCCGGCGCATTGAGTTTCTGTAATCCGGGCGGTATGTTCTGCCACCCCACTTTCGTCTCCCAAACCGGAGTCGTCCATTGCGGTTCAATTCGGTCATTCCGTCCCTGATCGGGACGGCGGTTGTTCTGCTGGCTGGAGTCGCGCCGGCTGAGGCGCAGTACCCTCGGGCGCGTCCCGGGCAGTTTGAGGTCCGGGGCCTCGATTTCCGGCCCTCCGGTGCCTGGCGGAAGCGGACCGCTGCCATTCGGGCCACCCGGCAGTCGCTGCTCGCGGCCGGTCAATTCGGGTCGCTGAACGCCAGCATGCCGGGCGCGTCGGCCACGGTCGTCACCGGCACCTTCGTGATCCCCGTGGTGGCGATTCGATTCTCGAACACCGACACCCTCACGCTGTTCACCACGGCGCAGTACCAGGACGTGCTCTTCTCGCCGGCGCCGGCGGTGAATCCCTACAGCCTCAAGACCTACTACGAGCAGCTGGCCAACGGCAACATCACGATGACCGGCGTCGTGTTTCCCTGGGTCGCGGCCGATTCGAGCGCAGCCTACTACGAAAACGGCTGTAACGGCATCGGCGTGCAGAACCCCTGCCCGGACGGCGGCGCCCGGTTCGGCACCATGCTGATCGGCGCGCTGACCAAGTTGTCCAATCGCGCCGACTCGTTGACGGTGTGGGCGGCCTTCGACAACGACGGCCCGGACGGCGTCCCCAACTCCGGGGACGATGACGGGTACGTGGACTTCGTCACCTTTATCCAGCCCGAGGTCGATGGCGCCTGCGGCACCGTCCACATCTGGGCCCACCGCTGGGTCATGGAAGGGTGGACCGGCGGGTCGCCGTTCGTGACCAAGACCGACCGGGCCGGCGGCGGCAAGATCCGGGTGTCCGACTACACCATCCAGAGCGGCCAGGGCGGCAACAGCTCCTGCACGGCGGGCCAGATCATGCCGATCGGCACGGTGGCGCACGAGACCGGCCACGCCTTCGGCCTGCCCGACCTCTATGACACCCAGACCGGGACCCAGGGCATCGGCGAGTTTGGCCTGATGGGCTCCGGCAACTACGCCCGCGCCTACAGCCCCTCCCGCATGGAGGGGTGGTCGCTGCTGGAACTCGGCTGGGTCAAGGCCGACACCATCTCGACGACCGGGACCGTCACCATGAATCCGGTGGCCACCGCCGACACGGTGCGGATCCTCACGACCCCGACGTCGGGCGAGTACTTCATTCTCGAGAACCGCGCGGCGATCGAGAGCGACACCGCGCAAATGAACCCGGCCTACAGCCGGGCCAAGTCGCCGGGGCTCTACATCTGGCACATCGACCAGTCCCGGATCAACGCCGGCCTCAACACCAACACCGTCAACACCGGGAGCATCCAGGGCGTGGCGCTGATGCAGGCCGACGGCCTGAACCAGCTCCGGGCGCCGTCCGGACAGAATAATCGCGGCGACCTGGGCGATGCCTTCCCCGGATCGACCGGCAACACCGTGTTCAATTCCAACACGAATCCGGCGTTCCGCACCAATGCCGGTGCGGCGCTTCCGGGCCTGATCGACTCCATCCGCATCGGCGGCGGTCAAGCCGTGCTCTTCCGGTACCGGAAGGAAAACCTGCTGCGGGTGACCAAGTTCGGCACCGGCACCGGGACCATTCAGTCGACCGTGCCAGGCGACCTGGCGGCCGGCGTGAGTGTCACTCCGGGTACGGTGGTGACCCTGACGGCCGTCCCCACCGCGGGGCACAACTTTGCCGGCTGGGCGGGCGATACCACCTCCACCAACCTGGAGATGATCGTCACCATGGACCGGAACTGGGTGCTCACCGCCCAGTTCACCTTCGTGGCGCCGTTCACCACCACGGCAGCCGCCAACGACCTGCTGGGCGTCCCGTCGCTCTCCGCGGCGCAGCGCGCGCTGCTGGACGACGAGGGCAACGACAACGGCACCTACGACCTCGGCGACTTCCTGGCCTGGGTCGACGCGTCGAGCGCGGGTGTTCCCCCTGAATTGCTGGCCAAACTGCTTGCCGCGGCAGGCCCGACTACGGCGCAGACGCCGAAGGGAGTGACCCCATGAACTCGATCGTGACTCGGGGCTCCGCCCTCCTCGCCGCCCTCGTGGTGGCCAGTGCGTGCAGCAGCAGCGACGGCGGCGGTGGCCCGACCGGGCCGGTACCCGGCCCGGTTCGGGTGCTGCTGACCAGCCCCAACACCGACGACGGCGCCATCATGTTCCAGGTCACGGGCGTGGTCGATTCCGTGGCCGCCCCGGCCGGGCTGACGCTCTACCAGTCGAGCCCCGGCCCGAACGTGATCCGCGCCATCGTGACCGGCAACGTTGCCACGGGAAGCAATCTGCTGACCCTCTACGTGGCCGACGTCGGCAATACGTCCGGCATCACGACCCAGATGCTGCAGGTGGCCGCGCGGGTCACCTATACGCAGCGCCCCGTGGGCAGCTACAGCCTGCAGGTGCAGAAGTAACTCTTCCCGCTTGACGCCGCCCGGGGGAGTGCCGTTAGTTCAGGCACTCCTTTCCGGGTCGGCACCGTGCAGTACACCCTCCGCATCAACGGCATCTCCACCGACGTGGACGTCGATCCCGACACGCCCCTCCTCTGGGTGTTGCGGGACCATCTCCACCTGACCGGCACCAAGTTCGGGTGCGGCGTCGGGCAGTGTGGCGCCTGCACCGTGCACCTTGACGGGGAGGCCACCCGCTCCTGCCAGTGGATCGTCCGCGACATCGGGTCGAGACGGATCACGACCATCGAGGGGCTCTCCGATGACGGGAGTCACCCGGTCCAGCAGGCGTGGCTGCGGGAACAGGTTCCGCAGTGCGGGTATTGCCAGGTCGGGCAGATCATGTCGGCATCCGCGCTGCTCGCCGCCACGCCCCATCCCACCGACAGCGACATCGACACCGCCATGGCCGGGAATATCTGCCGGTGCGGCACCTACGAGCGGATTCGGCGGGCCATCCACCGCGCCGCGGGAGACGCAGCGTGAGTGGCCGGGCAGGTGTTACCCGGCGGGATTTCGTGAAAGCGGCTGCGGCCGCCGGCACGGGGTTGACCCTGGCCGTCTACTTCCAGGGGTGTGGCAACGGGGCGCCCGCGGCGCCGGAGGGCGTGTTCGCCCCCGACGCCTTCCTGCGACTCGCTCCCGACGGCACGGTGACGGTGGTGATCGGCCGATCGGAAATGGGGCAGGGCCCGACGACCGGCCTGGCCATGGTGCTCGCGGAGGAGCTCGATTGCGACTGGAGCCGAGTCGGGTTTGTGCAGGGTCCAGCCGCGAAGGCCTATCTACAACCCGGCGATGCAGGCCCAGGTGACCGGTGGGAGCACCAGCATCCGGACGGGGTGGCTCCCGATGCGCGAGGCGGGTGCCACCGCGCGTGCGATGCTGGTCGCGGCCGCGGCCGGGCGGTGGGGAATTCCCGCGGCCTCCTGCAGCACCGCGGCCGGCCGGGTCCACAACGACGTCACGGGCGAGGAACTCGAGTACGGCGCGCTGGTGGCGGAGGCCAGTGCGCTGCCGCTCCCGAAGGATGTGCCACTCAAGGATCCGAAGGAGTTCCGGATCATCGGCACGTCGCGGGACCGGCTCGACAACCCGGACAAGGTGCGCGGGGTGGCGACCTTCGGGATCGACGTCCGGCTGCCGCGGATGGCATACGCGTCTGTCGAGCGGTGCCCCGTGGCGGGGGGGCAGGTAGGCGGGGTGGCAGGGGAGGCAGAGGCGTTGGCGACCACGGGTGTGCTGAGGGTGGTCCGGCTGAAGGATCGGGTCGCCGTGGTCGCGGAGCATTACTGGCAGGCGGTGAAGGGAAGGCGCGCGCTCGACATCACCTGGGACGAGGGCGCCGGGGCGCGAACTCTCCAGTGCCCGGATCGCCGAGCAACTGCAGTCGCTGCTGGTGTCGGACAAGGCGCGGGTGGCGCGCGAGGTGGGCGATGCGGAGGGCCTGCTCGCGCAGAGCCACAGTACGATTCACGCGAGCTATGAGGCGCCCTACCTGGCCCACGCCACGATGGAACCGCAGAACTGCACCGCCTGGGTGCACGACGGCCAGGTGGAGGTCTGGGCGCCGACCCAGTTCCAGATGGGCCCCGGATTTCTCAACAAGGGGGGAGCGCGCGGGGTGGCGGCGGACGCCGCCGGCGTGTCGACGGACGACGTCACCATCAACACCACCTTCCTGGGCGGCGGCTTCGGCCGGCGGCTGGAGGTGGACTATGTGACTGAGGCGGTCCAGGTCGCAGCGCAGCTCGATCGACCGGTCCAGGTCATCTGGAGCCGGGAAGACGACACCCGGCACGACTTCTATCGGCCAACGACCGCGCACGCCCTCTCGGCGGTGCTGGGGCCGGACGGCATGCCGCAGGCCTGGCGGCAGCGCATCGCCTGCCAGTCGATCATCCGGAACTGGGTGCCGGGGTGGGTGCCCGACTTCGCGATGAGCCTGACCGGCGCGCTCGAGCACGGCGTGGACCCCTCTGCGGTGGAGGGGTCGGCCGACCTCCCCTATGCGGTGCCGAACATCCTGGTCGACTGGCGGGAACTCACGCTGCCGGTGCCCGTGGGCTTCTGGCGCTCGGTGGGCCACTCCCAGAATTCCTTCGTGACCGAGAGCTTCGTCGACGAGCTCGCGGCGGCGGCGGGGCAGGATGCTGTGGCCTACCGCCGGGCGCTGCTCAAGGACGAGCCGCGCATGCTGGCGGTGCTCGAGCTGGCAGCCACGAGGGCGGAGTGGGGCAGCCCGGTCCCCGCCGGACGGGCGCGGGGCGTGGCGATCGTGCGTTCCTTCGGCAGCATCGTGGCGGAGGTCGCGGAGGTGTCGGTCTCACCGGCGGGGGTCATCCAGGTGCACCGGGTGACGTGCGCGGTGGATTGCGGCACGCCGGTCAACCCGGGGCTGATCACGGCACAGATGCAGGGTGGAGTCGTCTTCGGGCTTACCGCCGCACTGCATGGGGAGATCACCATCGCCAAGGGGCGGGTGCTGCAGAGCAACTTCTATGATTACGAAATGGTGCGGATGCCGGAGGCGCCGGTGGTCGCGGTGCACATCGTGCCGAGCGCGGAGCCGCCGGGTGGGGTGGGGGAACCGGGTGTGCCACCGATCGCGCCGGCGGTGGCGAATGCGGTGTTCGCATTGACGGGGGAGCGGCTGCGACGGTTGCCGCTGCGCCCTGGAGCTCGTGGCTGAAGCCACGGCTCTGAAGCGACACGGCTTCCCTCCCGCTCGTCACCCCCGCGAAAGCGGGGGTCCAGCGTGTCCAACAACCCCATGCGCGGGCTCATCGACCGGGGTGGGCATATGCCCACCCCTATTCAAACGGGTTCAACCAGACGTGCCAGATGAGGCGATCACCCCGGTTGAGGGCTCCGTGAGCGCTGCCTCCCTGATCGTCACCCCGGCGAAAGCCGGGGTCCAGTGTTGTGGCCTCTGGATTCCCGCTTGCGCGGGAATGACGGGAAGGCGACCTTCGGCCCCGCTGTCCGCGCCGTTACGCCGTGACCAATCCCAACCCCAGCGCCGTCGCCGCCTTCACGCCTTCCTGCATTCGCTCCTCCGCGCCGGGGAGCATCATCCCTTCGGCCGCGACGATCGACACGTCCTCGATCCCCATGAAGCCGAGCAGGGTGCGGAGGTGGGGCTCGAGGTGGTTGTACTCTGCTTTGCCCGATTCCGGACTGTAATCGAAGCCGCGGGTGATGACGGCGTATGCGGGGCGCCCGCCGAGGAGGCCGGTGGCGCCCTCGGCGCCGAGGGAGAAGGTCCAGCCCGGGCGGATGATGAGGTCGAAATAGTGCTTCAGCGCGTAGGGGAGGCCGAAGTTCCACATCGGGGTGACGAAGAGGTAGGCGTCGGCGGCGATGAACTGGGTCACCAGCTTGTCGAGCGCGCGGCGCCGCTGGGCCAGGAACTCCTCCGGCCACGCGGACGGCTGGTCGAAGAGGACGGCGACCATCGGGTCGTCCAGCGGCGGAAGTTCCAGCTGGGTGAGGTCGAGGGTCTCGACGCGGTCGGTCGGGTGCACCGTCTCCCAGCCCTGCAGGAAGGCGTCGGCCAGCTTGCGGGTCTGGGAATTCCCGTTCTGGTGCGGCGTGGCGATGATCTGGAGCAGCGTGGACACGCGGACCTCCGGTCGAATGGCGCAGGGGGCGATGACATTTACGCTAGCGGTCGCTCGTTGAATGCGGCGTGACGTGGGGGTGAAGAGAGGTTCATGCGGAATTGTCCCGGGCGGCCTCATCCTGGCCTTATTGTACCAGGGCGAACGCGTGCAGCATGCGGGTCCCCGCCGGAGACGGCACTCCGCACCGAACGCGGGATACGAGGGGCGCTCAGATGACCTGGCACGTCGAGTCCGTGGCGAGTGTGGCGATCGCCGTCGCCACCGACGTCACTTCGGGATTGCCCGGATCGGAGGCAGCCCGCCGGCTGGCTGCGGACGGTCCCAACACCCTCGTCACCCGGCGCGGGCCCGGGCCGCTTCGGAGGTTCCTGGCGCAGTTTGCCGACGTCCTGGTGATCCTGCTGCTCCTGGCCGCGGCGGTGGCGGGTGCCGTCGGCGAACCCGTTGATGCCGCGGCCATTCTCGCGATCGTCGTGCTCAATGCCACCTTCGGATTCCTGCACGAGCGCCGCGCCGAGCGGTCGCTCGCCGCCCTGCGCGCGCGCTCGGCGCTGCGCGCCCGGGTCCGGCGCGACGGCAGGGTACAGGAGATCCCGGCTGAGGAGCTGGTCCGCGGCGACTTGGTGCTCCTCGATGCCGGCAACGTGGTGCCCGCCGATCTGCGGCTCGTGGAGGTCGGTTCCCTCCGGCTCGACGAGTCGATCCTGACCGGGGAGTCGCTCCCGGTTGACAAGGGGACCGCCCCGATCGAGTCGCCGGACGCGGCGCTCGGAGACCGGCGCTGCATGGCCTACGGTGGCACGACGGTGACATACGGGCGCGGGCTGGGCGTCGTGACCGCGACCGGGATGGGAACCGAACTCGGCCGGATTGCCCAGCTGCTCGACGAGACCGTGGAGACCGAGACCCCACTGCAGCGCCGGCTCGGGCTGCTGGCCCGGCGGATCGGGCTTGCCGTTGTCGCCATCAGCGCGTTGATCTTCGCGATCGGGCTGTTGCGCGGCGGCGCGCCGGTGCTGATGCTCCTCACCGCGTTGAGCCTCGCCGTGGCCGCCATCCCCGAGGCGCTGCCGGCGGTCGTCACCGCCTCGCTGGCGCTCGGCGCCCGGCGGATGGTCACCCGGCAGGCGCTCGTCCGGCGGTTGCCGGCGGTCGAGACGCTCGGGTCGGTGACGGTCATTTGCGCCGACAAGACCGGCACCCTGACCGAGAACCGGTTGCAGGTCACGGCCATGGATCCGGCCGACCATCCGCCGCTGCTGGTGGCGCTGGCGCTCAGCAATGACGCCGAGCGGAGGGCGGACGGCGGGGTGGAGGGGGATCCCACCGAGGTGGCGCTCTACGAGGCAGCCGCGGCCCGGGGGCACGAGAAGCCCGCCCTGATGGCGTCCATGCCCCGGGTGGGGGAGGTGCCGTTCTCCTCCGAACGCCGGATGATGACGACCCTGCATCGCGCGGGCACCGAGGTGGTGGGGTTCACCAAGGGCTCGCCGGAGCGGGTGCTTCAGCACTGCGCGTGGCGCGACGGCGACGGGCGGCCGGCGGCGGTGCGCGAGGCGGTGGAGGTCATGGCGGGCCAGGGGCTTCGGGTGCTGGCGGTGGCGACGCGACGCTTCCCCTCGTTGCCTGCGGATCGGTCGTCGGAGGCGATCGAGCGCGACCTCACCCTCCTCGGCCTGATCGGCCTCGAGGATCGGGTGCGGGCGGAAGCGCCGGCCGCCCTGGACGCATGCCGGGAGGCGGGCATCGGCGTCGTCCTGATCTCGGGCGACCACCCCGCCACCGTGGGCGCCGTCGCCGAACGCCTCGGCATTGCCCGCGTGCATGCGCGGGCGACCCCGGCCGAGAAGCTCGACATTGTCGGGGCCCTGCAGCGCGAGGGGGAGGTGGTCGCGATGACCGGCGACGGGGTCAACGACGCCCCGGCGCTCCGGCAGGCGGATATCGGCGTGGCGATGGGACGGAGCGGCACCGACGTCGCGCGTGAGGCCGCCGACCTGGTGCTGCTCGACGACAACTTCGCCACGATCGTGGCGGCCGTGCGCGAGGGACGGCGAATCTACGACAACATCCGCAAGTTCGTGCGCTACGTCCTGACCTGCAACTCCGCCGAACTCTGGACGCTGCTCCTGGCGCCTTTCCTCGGCCTGCCGGTACCGCTGCTGCCGATTCAGATCCTCTGGGTCAATGTTATCACCGATGGCCTCCCCGGGCTGGCGCTGGCGCTCGAGCCGGAGGAGGCCGACGTCATGCGGCGGCCACCCCGCCCGCCGACCGAGAGCATGTTTGCCGGAGGACTCTGGCAGCATGTCCTCTGGGTGGGCCTCCTGATGGCGGGGCTCTCCCTCCTGACGCTGGCGTGGGCGTATGAACGGGGGTCGCCACGCTGGCAGAGCATGACCTTCACGGTGCTGGCCTTCATGCAGCTGGCGCACCTGCTGGCCATCCGGTCCGAGCGCCAACCGTGGTACCGCGCTATGATGAGGAATCTCCCCCTGCTCGGCGCGGTGGTCCTGACCGTCACACTGCAGGTGGCGACTCTCTACCTGCCAGCGTTTCAGCGAGTCTTCAAGACGGAGGCCCTGACAGTGGCGGAGCTGCTGGTGTGCGTCGCCATCTCGGCGCTTGTCCTGCTTGCGGTGGAGGGAGAGAAGATGCTGGTGCGTCGTGGGGTGTTGTACCGGCGGGGTCCGCAGGTGGCTCGCGGTTGACCGTCCCGGGAGGGGTCGAGGCGCCAGGGCAGGAGCGGCGGCGACGGCTGACGTTGCTGATGCTCGCGGTCGTGCTGGCGGCGCTCCTGGCATCATTTCAGGGGCTGCACCAGACGATCGTGGGCTGGATTGCGCTCGCCGAGCCGGTCATCGCGGCCCACCCGGTGTGGGGCGCGGTCGTGTTCACGGCGCTCGCCGCCCTCGGCGCCATCCTCATTTTCGTGTCGAGCTGGCTGCTGGTACCGATCGGGGTGCAGGCGTGGGGACCGTGGTGGTGCTTCGCGTTGCTCATGACCGGGTGGTTCGTCGGCGGGGTGGTGACCTACTCGATCGGTCGGTTTCTGGGTCGGCCGATGGTCCGGCGGCTGCTTCCCGACGCGCTGATCAGCCGATACGAGGGGCGGATCCCGACCGGAGGCCGGTTCCTTCCGGCACTGTTGGTGTCGCTGTCGGTGCCATCGGACATCGGCGGCTATTTCTTCGGGCTGGTGAAGTACCCGGCGCGGGTCTACTTCGCCGCGCTGCTGGTGGCGGAGCTGCCGTATGCCCTCGGGGCGGTGCTGTTGGGCGACGCCTTCCTGCAGCGGCGGCTGACGCTGATGCTGATTGCGGTGGCGGCGACGGGGCTGGTGCTGCTTCGGTGTGGCGGCGGCGGGGGGAACACCCCCCCGCCGCCTCTCCCACGCCGCCCCACGTCCCCACCCCCTAGCGCCCGCCGGTTCCCCAGGCATATTCGGCCGCCATTCGAGCGGATTCAGGCATCCCATTCTCCGGGCCGCCAGCCGCTTGATGCATTCTTGACGCCCCCTCCGCATGCTCTCCTCATGCTCCAAGCTGTGCTGGCACTCGTCCCCTGGAGGTCGTGATGCTCCGTCACATGAAATTCGCCATGGCGATGGTTCTGCTGCCACTGCTGACACTCGAGGCGACGGGGTGCACCCACGTCGTCAAGAAACCTGCCGAAGGTCCGGCCCCAGCCGCGACCGATGAACTGGTCGGTGTCACCACCCTGGCGGGTCAGGAGGTCAAGTTCGACGGAGTCGGGGTCGTCAAGAACGACACGGTTCACGCTACGTCCCAAGAGAACGTGGTGAATATCCCGGTGGACAGTGTCCAGCGCTGGTGGCTCCGGAAAACCGATGCAACCGGCACGGCAGGGCTGGTCGTCCTCGGTATTGGAGTGGTCGCCCTTACGATTGCGGCGCTCACCTACGAGCCCCCGCCGCCGACCATCAGCGGTGGGGAGTCCTGCCCCTTCGTGTACGCGTGGAATGGCTCGGAGTTCCTCTTCAATGCGGAGCCGTTCGGCGGCGCGCTTACCCTCGGCCTCCAGCGCGACGACTACAACGTCATGCGCGACCTGGCGAGCGAAGACGGCAGCTACCGCCTCCTCATGATCAACCAGATGGACGAGACCCAGATGACCAATCTCGCGGAGCTCTGGGCCGTGACGCACGCGCCGGGCACCCAGGTCCTGCCGGATGAGTGGGGCGGCCTCCACACCATCGCCGCCGCCGTCGCCCCCACCAGCGCCGTGACCCAGACGGGGACCGACCTCACGAAATGGGTGGCCGCCGACGACGGCCTCATCTGGGAGCCACGCCCCGTGGCCGATGCAGACGGTGACCTCCAGGACGAACTGATTCTCACCTTCCCACGGCCGGCCGGCGCCACCGAGGCCAAGCTGGTCACCCGCGTGGGGACCTCGATCTGGGGCTCGCACATGGTCCGCGCCATTCTCGAGCTCCGTGGCCGCCAGGTACAGGACTGGTACGACCTGGTCGACAGCTCCACGTCGGCGGCGGACTCGGTCCGTAGCTGGGCCATCAGCGAGGCGCTGTACGGGGCCGCGGTCGAACTCGAGGGTCCCGACGGCTGGGAAGCCGTAGGCGTCATGGGGGGCGGCGGGCCGTACCTGGCGCAGGCCCGGGTCATCCCGCTCGATCTGCCACCAGCATCGGGCGACGTCCTTCGACTCCGCGTCCGGACGACCCGCGGCTTCTGGGCGCTCAACTACCTCGCCGTGGACTACAGCGCCGACCAGCCGGTCCAGGTCGATACCCTGCGGGTGCGTTCCGGTTCCGCGTCCAATGGCTCGGACCTGGTTTCGCTGCTCTCTTCGGCGGACGCGCGCTTCTACGAAATGCCGCTCACGGGCGACCGCGCCGAGCTGGAGTTTGCCGACATGCCGCTGCGCCCCGGAACGGAGCGCACCGTGCTGCTGCATACCCGCGGCTGGTACCATCTGCATCTGCAGTCCAAGGCCGAGGCCGACACTGCGCTGCTGCGCCAAGTCGAGACGGTGCCCGGCGCCACCGCCCGCTACTCCGCGGAGCTCTATCAGCGGCAGCCGATGGCAAGTGCAGGGTTGCCCTGATGCGTCACTACTGGGTGGATCGAATCGTCGATCTGGAACCGGGGGTCCGGTGCACCGGCATCAAAGCGGTGTCGCTGGCCGAGGATCATTTCGAGGCGCACTTCCCGGGGAACCCGGTCTTGCCAGGGGTGTGCATGCTGGAGGGGATGGCACAGACCGCCGGGGTCCTCATTGAACGCACGGTCGAGGGGCGCCAGTTGGCGCTCCTCACCACAGTGGACCGGGCGCGTTTCCAGAATTTCGTGCGGCCTGGCGACCAGGTCCGGATGCTGGTGGAACTGGAGGCGCTCGAGGCGGATCTCGCGAGGATCCGGGGGACCGCCAAGGTGGGTGACGCGACGGTCGCCTCCGCCCGACTGACCTTCAAGCTGGTGCCGCCCGACCTGTTGATTGCGCCGGTGTTCCAGCCGTTCTGGCGGCAGACGATCGACACCTGGCTGGGCCGATACCTCGGCGGTGACGGTGCGTGAGCGCGTCGCGGTGACCGGCCTCGGCGTCGTCACGCCGATCGGGTGGGGCTACGACGCCTTTCGGGACGGGTTGCGGGCCGGGCGTTCCGGTGTCCGGCGCATCAGTGCGTTCGACTGCACAGGGATGCAGACCCAGATCGCCGCCCAGGTGAACGAGGGCAATGGCGAGCTGTTGGCCTGGGTGGAGCCGCGGAAGGCGGCCAAGCTGATGAGCCGGGCCGCGCTGTTCGCGGTGGCGGCCGCGGGGATGGCGCGGCGCCTCGCGGGGCTGGGCGGCGACGCGGTCGATCCGGAACGATTGGGCATTGTGGTGGGTGCGGGAGGGATGGGGGCGACCGATCTCGACCTGTTGGTGGCTCAGGCCCAGGCGACGATCGATGCTGCGAAGGACGGGGCGGGGGGGCAGTGGGACATCCCGAGGTTTGTGCGGATCTTCACCGAGCGCAGCAACCCCCTCGCCCCGCTGCGGGGGCTTCCCAACCTGGCGGCTGCGCACGTGGCGATTCAGAACGACGCGCGCGGCCCCAACGCCACGATCACCACCGCCTGCTGCGCCGGCACCCAGGCCATCGGCGAGGGGCTGCGGCTCATTCAGCGGGGCGATGCCGATGTCGTGCTGGCGGGAGGCACCGATGCCGCCGTCAACCCGGTCTCGGTCCTCGGATTCAGCCTGATCGGTGCGCTCTCCCGGCGGAACGACGATCCGGCGGGGGCGAGCCGCCCATTCGACCGGGGCCGGGACGGCTTCGTGATCGGCGAAGGGGCGGGGTTCGTGGTGCTGGAGCGGGAGTCGTTCGCGCGGGCGCGTGGTGCACGGGTGCTCGCCGAGCTGGCGGGGTACGGGGCCACCTGCGACGCGTACCGGATCACCGACGAGCGGCCCGACGCGGCGGGCGCCACCCGTGCCATCGAGCTCAGCATTCGCGACGCCGGGATGGAGCCGGGCGACGTCGGGTACGTCAACGCCCACGGCACCGGCACCCGGATGAACGACGTCACCGAGACGCTGGCCATCAAGCGCAGCCTGGGCGCGCATGCGGCCAGTGTGCCGGTGAGTTCCACCAAGTCGATGATCGGCCACCTGCTGGCGGCGGCGGGTGCGGTGGAGCTGGCAGCGACGCTGATCGGGCTGAACGAGGGATTCCTTCCGCCCACGATCAACCTGGAGGATCCTGACGACGAGTGCGATCTCGACTACGTGCCCAACGTGGCCCGGGCGGCCACGCCCTCAGCGGCGCTGAGCACATCCTTCGGCTTTGGAGGGCAGAACGCATGTCTGGCAATTCGACGCTGGTAGGGGGGCGGCGGCTGGACGAGGTGATTCGGCGGATCATCGCCGAGGTGCTCGTCATTGCGCCGCAGGATGTGCAGCCGGGGAAGGCGCTGGTGCAGGACCTCGGCGCGGAATCGATCGACTTCCTCGATCTGATCTTCCAGCTCGAGGACGCGCTGGGATTCGGGGTGCCGTACCAGCGGTGGCAGCGCTACGTGACGGCGCATTACGCGGGGAAGGACCTGGCGGTGGTCATCACCCCGGAGGTGATCGAGGCGTTTGCGGTGGAGGTGATGGGGGAGGGGGCGCATGCCTGATCCGCTGTGGTTCGTCTTTGGGCCCGGTGCCGCGGCGTGCGTCGCGGTACTTGCCCTCCCCGTCGGGCTGCTGATGCGATCCCGGTATCGGCGTCGCGCCGCGGCGCGGAACCGCGAGGGACGGTGCGGGCACTGCTCCGCTGAACTCCTCGCGGGGTCGGCGGCGGGGCTGTACCTGGTCGAGGGGCGCTACATCTGCGCCGAGTGCGCGCCACGACTCAAGCGACGGCTGTGGTGGCTGCTGCCCACGCTCGGCACACTGGCGATCGTCGCCGGCTGCAGTTCGTCTATGGCGCGCTGGCGGGAGGGCCTGGGCTGGGTTGGTACCTGAATTCCAGGCTCGATTCCGCTGCTGCTGCCGGCCGGGGGGCTGGGGTGGGGCCTCTTCGGCGGGGTTCGGTTGATGAAGCGCCTGAATCGCCGGGAACTCGGCCCCGGAACCGGCTCGACACTCGGTTGGCCGCGCTGGCGGTGCTGCAACTGACCGTCGCGAGCCCGACCGAGCCGTCGCGCAAGGTCCAGACACGGTGGATGCGACGGGCTCGGTCGTGGCACTGCTCCCGATTTCGATTCGGCTGATGTCACCGATGCAGTGGTGCGGCAAATCTTCGATTCGCTGATCCGGACGGTCCTGAACCGTTCCGGGCTCACGACGATCTTGCCGGACGTCGTCGAACCGGTCTGGCGTCGACTCGCCGATTCGTTCGCGGCGTCTACGACCCGGCGACGGGCAAACTCATCGTGGCAAGTGGACGACTGTCGCGGCGTTGCCGCGCGCGAGCTCGGGGCCTGGGGGATTCTCCACGCCAGGGTGGACGTGATACACGTCCGCTATCGAGGCGGGAAACCGGAGGAGTACGACGGGGTCAAGGAAGGCATGGGGCCGGCCAGGGCGAGGGTGCGATCGACGCGCTGACGCTCACGGTGTGGTGGTGGACTCTCAGGGGTCCCGGTCAAGTGCGGGCGCGGCGGGGTCCAGTTGCTCGCGAGGGCGAGCGCTGGAATGGAGCAATTCGGCCTGTGAAGCCGGAAACGGTCTTCACCGACCTGAGCCGCGACGTCGCCGCCATCGAGCGAGCGACGGGCGGACTGCTGAACGACCAGCCGACGTGCGTGCCCTGAGTGAATCGATCCTCCATGTGACGGTGGTGCACCTGCAGGCGGCCCCATGCGGTTGTGCGTTCGACGCGCGAATCCCGCGGCAATCGACGCGCTTGTTCGTCAGCTGTTCCCCTGGCAGACACCGCCGTCCAGGCGAAGCTCCGGAGCTCGCCTCCCTCCCTACGGGCCGCGTCGGGTCCCGCTGCGTGCGGCAGCCATGCGGGGCGGACGACGCGGTGGCCCTTTACTTGGACGTGTCTCACGTCGGTCTCGACGCAGGCGGAACGTCAGATGCACGGAGTGGGGGGTGTTCGAGATGCAGGACGGCAAGTGGGAGTCTCGCGCTGGCAGCGAGCTCACTGGTGCCGGGGCGACACCATCGGGTGGTAACCTCCCGCGACCGATCCTACCTCCGGCTTCGCGTGATCGATTGCTGAACGAGAACGTCGGACTCCCTGCGACGCGAGGGCGCCTGGTACCAGTCGGGGAGCGCCAAACAGCGTCGCCCGGGGTGGGCCACGTCGAGGGGTTGCGAGCCTGATCCCGCCTTCGTCCGAATTCCGCCGAGGGATCGTCCGAGTCAGGGTGGCGGCTACGCGCTCGCCCGAGAGTTGTGACGCTCGTCCGGGCGGTACGTCGATTCGCTGCTCGCAGCGCGGTGAGAGATGCCAGGTTCCGATCATCGGGCTCCTGATGCAGTATCCCGGCATCGAGGAGCGGGCGGATCTCACCCTGTACGTCACGGGCGAGGCCGTTTCGCGGTATGCTGCCGCAGAGCTCACCGCGATGGAACTGGTCTACTACCACGCTGTGGTGATGTTCAAGGGCAAGGAGGTTCCGGTACGCCTCGCCGAGTAGCATGGCGCTCTGTCTCGAGGGTTGGCAGGGCTGGTAGGAGGATCTGATCAGCGGGTGTCGGGTGGATTTGTTCATCAGCGAGCACCCTGCCCAGCACGCGCGATCGAGGAATTGTGTCCTCCGCCGTCCCGTCCATTTCTTGCCCCGCCCCCGCCCCCCATCGATATTCCGTTCACCATGCCCTACATCGAGTGCCCCTCCTGCGGCAAGACCGCCCTGCGGGTAGCGAGCCGGTGTCCGCACTGTGGCCTGATCTTCGGCCCGGGCATCATCCCCCCGGCGGAGATCAACCCGCTGCCGCGGCGCTTGCTCATGGCTGGGGCGTTGGTGGCGTTGGTGGTTGTGATTGTGCTGGCCCGGAACCAGACCGAGCCGCGTCCGGCTCCACTGCGTCCGGCTGTGGCGGCCCTGGCTCCGCCTGAGAGTCGGCCGATCGCCCCGGCACCGGACTCCGCGGTCGACAACGCACTCCCGCCTCCAGCCGCTCCACTTCAGGCAGCGGCCGCACCGGCAGCACCCACCGGCGAACAACTCCGACGCTATGCCGCGACCTGGGTCAACGTTCGTGAGCGCCGGAGCCCGGACGCCGCCCCCGTTCGGGTGCTCAACCCCGGCGAGGCCATCCTGGTCGATTCACTCGTCGGCGGGTGGTATCGGGTGGTGATCGACGGGGAGCCAATCGGCTACGCGTATGACTCGAATCTGAGCGAGCGGGCCCCGTGATACTCCGCGAGGCGCCCGCGAGGAGGAGTCTGGTGTCTGAAGGGATTGCGTGATCGAGAGATCCTGATCTGGCGTCGCCCTGCACTTGGCCGTATGGTAGTCGCCAACCGGGAGGATGCCATGCCGAGGTTTCTCCGCGTTGCCCTGTTCGTGACCGCCGCCCTGCCTGCCGTAGCAGCCGCCCAGCAGACCGACTATCGGGCCGCGATTGTCTCCGCCCAGCCAACCCGATACGAGCCAGCGGGATGCGGCATCAAGAGCGGCTATTTCAAGGTGAGCAGCGGTGCGACCTACCTGAGCACCGCGACGAACAACGAGACGAATCGTGACCGGCTGCTGGGCGACGCCGAGCGGGTGCTGCGCGAGGCGATCCTGGAGAACGGGCAGGCCGAGAATCCCGCGGCCTGGTACTACCTGGGCCGGGTGTACCTCTTCCTGGCTGATGTGGTGGGAGCCGACAGCGCCTTCAGCAAGGCGGAGGCGCTGGCGCCGGCCTGCAAGGACGAGATCCTGGGCTTCCGCCGGGCAACGGCGGTGGCCCTCCAGGAGCCGGCCGGGCTGTTCCTGCAGGCGGAGAAGTTCGATTCCGCGCTGACGGTGTACCGGCTGGCCGCCGTCATCTATCCCGGCAGCGCCCCCGTGTTCATGGCGATGGGCACCCTGTTCGAATTGGGCAACCAGCCGGACAGCGCCATCGTGTATTTCCGAAAGGCCGCCGCCCTCGGGGGGGATGATCGCTCCTCGGCATTGGCGCGGCAACGGCTGGCGATCATCTTCGCCCAGTCCGGGCAGGTGGACAGCGCGGCGGTGTACTACCGCCTGGTCATCAGCGGGGCGCAGGCCTCGGGAGACAACGACCTGAGCAACCGCGCCACCAAGAGTCTCGCCGCGCTCTTCTACAATGCCGAGCGCTACCGGGAAGCGATCCCATTGCTCCGGGCCTCCATGGGGTATGGGCCGGACGACGGGTCGGCCCGGCAGCTGCTGGCCGCCTCGTACCGGGCGGTCGGCCAGGTGGACAGCGCCGACATGGTCCTGCGGGAAGGTGGGGCTGCCGCGGGAGGGGCCGGTCCCGACACCTCGTCGGCCAACTACTTCATCAACCGGGGCGCGGCCTACTATCAGGCCAACGAGCCGGCCAAGGCAGCTGCGGACTTCGAGGCCGCTCTCGTCCGGGAGCCCGACAACCGGGTGGCGCTGCGCAACTTGGTGGCCACCTATTACGGGCTCCACGACGCGCCGAAGCTGGCGGAGGTCGCGGGCCGGATCGTGGCGCTGGAGCCGCTCAGTGAGTCCGCGCGGCGCTTCCAGATCCAGGGCTATCTCTGGACCAACCAGCGGGCCGAGCTGGAGCCGCTTTCGGAGGAACTCGTGGCATTGCCGGTGAACCTGGAAGAGCTGCAGCTCCAGGTCAGCGGCGCCAATGTCACACTCAGCGGCATTGCCACCGGACGCAGTGGCAAGACGCCCAAGGGGGCCGCGGTCCCCCCGACGGCGGTGGCCCTGGTGTTCGAGTTCCTCGATGCCGGCGGGAACGTGGTGACGACTGTCAACGCGACGCTCCCCGCGCTGCAGGCGGGAGCGACGAGCCCGGTCGCTGTGAGCGCCACGGGGCAGGGGATCACCGACTGGCGGTACAGGAGAAAGTAGGCGCGCTGCGGTGAGTGCGTTCGGGAGAGCACCGGCTTCGCCCCCCCGCCGTCCTCACGACCCCGACTCGGAGTGACTCATGTCCCGACCCGTCCGGACCTTTGACCCCGGCTTTTCGCGCCGACTTGCCCTGACGACCGCGCTCGCCCTCGGCGGGGTGATGGTCGTTGCCGACCTCGCTGCCCAGGCAGGCGCTCCGGTGCCCGCGCAGGAGTGGGAGGTGCCGTGGGGGGCAGAGGGTCGGCCCCGTGACCCGTATGTCGCCCCCGACGGCAGCGTCTTCTTCGCCGGTCAGGTCGGGAACTACATCGCACGGCTCGACCCGAAGACGGGAAAGTTCACCCGCTTCGAAATCGACTCCGGGACGCACCCGCACAACCTGATCATCGATGCACAGGGCCAGGTGTGGTACGCCGGGAACCGGAACGGGATGATCGGCAGGCTCGATCCGGCCACCCGCACCATCACCCGCTACCCGATGCCCGATCCGTCGGTGCGCGATCCGCACACGCTGATCTTCGATGCCCAGGGCAACATCTGGTTCACGGCGCAGCAGTCGAACGCCGTCGGGCACCTCGACACGAAGACGGGCGCGATCCGGCTGGTGCGGACGGGCGACCGGACTCGGCCCTACGGGATCGTGATCGATTCGAAGGGGAGGCCGTGGTTCGACCTCTTCGGCACCAACCAGATCGGCACCGTCGATCCCGCGACGATGGAATTGAAGGTGTTCACGCTCCCGAACGAACGGACGCGGCCGCGTCGCATCGCGCTGACGAGCGATGACGTCGTCTGGTATGGTGACTACAGCCGAGGATACCTTGGCCGCCTCGACCCGAAGACGGGCCAGGTCCAGGAGTTCCCGATGCCGGGCGGTGCGGCGTCGCTCCCCTATGGCATGGCGTCGGACGACAAGGACCGGATCTGGGTGACCGAGAACGGCACGAGCGGGCGCTCGCCTCGTCGGCTTCGATCCGAAGACGAAGCGGTTCTTTTCCAACACCGCGGTGGGGCGGGCCGAGAACAACACGATCCGGCATATGTATTTCGACACGAAGAGCGGCTTGCTCTGGTTCGGAACGGACCAGGGGACGGTGGGGCGCGCGGAGGTGTCGAAGGCGCCGCCGGTGATGTAGGGGGTATGGTGGCGCTCAAATGGTAACGGTGGTGTGACCCGGGGCGGATACCTTGCGGTGCAATGTCGCTACCACTCCGGTTCCCATCCCACTATCCTCTAAGGGGCCACCACACTTGAGGATAGCCATGCGCTCGTACACCGCCGTTGTTGAGCGTGATCCCGAGACACGCCTGTTCGTCGGGTATATCCCGGGATGGCCGGGTGCGCACACCCAGGCCGAGTCTCTGGACGAACTGCACAGGAATCTGGTCGAGGTGATCGAGCTGCTGCTTCAGGATGGCGAGCCCCGTCTCGAGGGCGAATTTATCGGCACCCACACCGTAGTTGTGGGCTGACCTGTGGGCGCAGTGCCGGTTCTGAAGCCTCGGGAAGTGGTCTCCATTCTGGAGCGACTCGGTTTTCTGGAAGCGAGGCAACGGGGTTCCCACAGGCAGTATCGGCATCCTGACGGTCGAGCGACCACAGTCCCATTCCACTCGAATCGCGATATTTCCCCGATTCTTCTGCGCCAGATCGCAAAGGACATCGGCCTGACGGTGGAGACGATGCTCGGTCATCGCTAGGCGGTGACTACGCCGGCGTCCACCTGGTTTGCGCCGCGCGGTACGGTATTATCTTGCAGGGCGTTGGGGGCGGTAGCTCAGTTGGGAGAGCACCTGCTTTGCAAGCAGGGGGTCACCGGTTCGATCCCGGTCCGCTCCACTTGTAACTCACTGCCTCACTGCGACTTCTGCGGTGGGGCAGTCTGCTGTCAAAACGGCGTGTTGTGTGTTTGTTGTGAGTAACGCCCCTTCCAGCCTGTGGGACGGCTCCAACACCACCGTTTTGATCGTCGCGGCATCACTCTGCTGATACGACGTGAGCAACACGCGCTCCGTCTTCCAGCCGCCCGCCGCCGCCACGTCCTTCACCGGATAGCCCTTCCGCTCGGTGGCCCACTTCCGGCGGAGCGGGTGCCACATGCCACCGGGTTGGTGTGCGAGCCCGGCCTCGACGTACGCCTGGCGGAGCCAGTTGTCGAGCACGTGCCGGTCCACCGGCTTCGTGGGGTGCCGCGGGGCAGGGCGGGCTGCCGGTGCGCGGTTATGGTGTCACCCCGGCGAAGGCCGGGGTCCAGTTTGAAGGATGAAGCAGCCCTGCGTCTACATCCTCTGCAACCGCCGCAACGGCACCCTCTACGTGGGGGTCACTTCCAATCTGGCCGGCCGAGTCTGGCAACACCGGAATCACGTCCTCGAGGGCTTCACCAAGCGATATGACGTGACTTGCCTTGCCTGGTACGAACTGCACCAGACGATGGAATCGGCCATCCGACGCGAGAAGGCGATCAAGGAGTGGAAGCGGGTCTGGAAGTTGAGGCTCGTCGAACGCAGCAACCCGGATTGGAAGGACTTGTGGGACACGCTGATTTGACTGGACCCCGGCCTTCGCCGGGGTGACGGTCGCACTCGATGGTCCGGTCCCGGACCGTTCGCCCCTCGGGGATCCCGATGATTTGCGAGTCACCCTGGCGCCTCGCCATCGAGTAGCGGATCACATCCGATTCCGAGAGGCTCCGCACATCGCGCGTGGGTCCGAGGAAGGCGACCACTCGCTTGAGCCTCCCTTCATCACTCCGCTGCGACCGCGGCTTCTTGGCCGCGTGCCGCGGGCTCGCCAGGTAGAGCTCGGTGAGCATGCCGAGGGTGAGGCTCTCGTCCTCGAGCGCGTCCACGTTGGCGACCATGCCGTGGAGCAGCGCGTAGGCCTGCAGGGTCGCTTGTCGCGATCCCGGTGGCCCAGACTCTTTCGGTCCTCCTTCCCGTCGATATAGATGGCTCGCATGATGTTCCCGCCGGGGCGGGACTCATAGAGCCGGACCTTCAGACCACGTTCACCGACGGACTTCGTCCAGCAGGTTGGGGTCTCGGTCATCGAGGCCTCCTCCGTTGGGCGATGTCCTGGGCATCGGCAACGGGATCATATCGCGCGGGCGCGGGGGCAGCAAGCGCCTGGAGGTCGCCGCGGCGGATCCGGAGGTGGCCGCGGGGGTTGGCGCGGCCGTCGGGGAGGGTGCCCTTCCGGACGGCGCGCCGGATGGTCTCGGGGTGCTTGCCGAGGAGCTGGGCGGCCTCCTCGACGGTGATTTCGCCGTTGAGGTAGAGCTCGGCGGCGGCCAGGAGCTTCTGGAGCAGGGTCTCCCGGGCCTGGGCGGCCTGGGAGGCGCCGTTCTCGGTCAGGGTCTGGTTCTCCCTCGTGCGCCTTCCACAAACGCCACCAGCCACGGGGGGAGCCCGTGGGGAAGGGAGGTGAGTGAAGTGAGCGGCGCTGCCATCTGTGCATTGCTCGGTTCGGTGGCGGTCGGGGCATCGACCGCGGTTTGGTACAACGTGCCCGGCATTTGCGGCCGGACTTTCCGGCCGTCCGATCTCCGGCGATAGTCCGACCGGTAATTCCGGGATCCGATCCCGGTATTGAATCCGGGATTGTGCAGACGTTCGGATCCCAGATTCTGACCGCGATTTCCCAGATTTGAGAGACCGGTTTCCCTAGTCTTCTTCGTCATCTTCGTCTTCGTCGTCGTCCCATCGATCGAGAACCTCGTCGACGAGGTCCTCCACTTCGCGGTCGGTCATGTCGGGCTCGACGTCTCGAAGGAGGATCTTCTTGACTTCCGCCCAGGCGTCGAGCTTGGCGTCGAAGTCCCAGTCGGCGGTTTCCCGGCGAGCGTACTCGTTCCCCTTGGCGATGAGTGCGTTCCGCTGCCGTTCTGAGGCCTCCTTCGCTTCCTTGGCCCGCTTGGCCTTCTCTTCCGCCTCCCGCCATGGCCGCAGCACGGTTTCGACGCGAGCTGGTGACCATCTCCCTGGCCTTGTGCAGCGGGAGTTCGGCCGGGAATTGGCTGGTGGTCACGTAATCGCTCGAGGTCGACGATGACCTGACGATGACCAGTCTGCCGGAGTACCCCAGGGAATGGCCCCCTGGCCCATGGTCCTGATGTTCTGGAGCCGGAGCCGTTCCGTCTCGGCCGGGTCGAATAACGACGGCAGAGGGCTGAGGCACGGAAAGGCGGGGCCGGTGGTGCGGAGCGAGGCGCGGACCGGGGCGGCGGCGGCGGCCGGTAGCGTGGCCAACTCTTCTGCGTCCCGAATCTTCGATTGAGCAGCTCTTCGTCGATCTCGTCCGGGTCGTTGGCGAAGGCGGCATCGATGCCCCGCGAATTCACCCGTGCGGTCGGGTTGGAGGCGCGGTTTGCTGCTCGCGCTGACTTGCCACCCTCGACCTGCGGCGGCTCTTCTGGAACCGGTCGACCTCGGCTTCGGTCGAAGCGCCGGTGTCCGCCGCTGGTCCGGACGGCAGTGATCTTTCCGCTGCTTTCGAGCTTCCGGAGCGTGTCGACTTGCAGCCCGAGCCGTTCGGCCGCCTCGCCGATCGTCAGATACTTCGTCATGGCATCCCCCGCTTGACTTTTGTTATCGTAGAAGTGAACATACTGATGAGGTCACTTATGAAAGAGAACATATCACTATGGTCACTACATCGTCAAGGCGGGGCACCCCGAAGACCATGGGGGCCGGATCAACTGGCTTGTCGAGGAGTTCGCTCAGGGAAGCGTCCGGGGGGCGGCGGAGCTCTGGGAAATCCAGCGGCTGACGCTTCAGCGCCTGATCAAAGGCCAGGTCCGCAACCCCAGGGGTCCCGTACTCGAACGGATCGCCGAGGCGTGCGGGACCACCGTTGAGTGGCTGCGGACGGGGGAGGGCTCCCCACCGACACCGCCCGCTCCAGCCGATCTCCTGATGACACCCTGGCACGGTCGATGGCGGAGGCTGGTTGAGGAGCTGGGGCTCTCAGAGGAGGTCGCGGAGCGGGTAGTCGCGCTGCCGGGGCTCATGAGCCGGGTCTTCTATGTGCTGGTGCTCGCGGGGCATCCCGTCGGGAAGCCGATCCGCGGGATGGAGGTTGCTCGACGTGCAGAGGAGTTCGAGTATCGTGCGTGGGTGGCGTTGCTAACGGGCCTCGTGGACACCTACGGGAAGGATCGGGTTCGAGAAAAGCTGGAAGCTGAGCGGCTGTGGCTGGACCTCCAGTTCAATCCGGTGGCCATCTCGCGGTACGTGCAGGATGGGGTGGGTCAGCGACCGAAGGCGGATCCCGTCAGGCAGCAGTGGGAGGAGGTGTTCCGGCTGGCGCACGAGGGTTCTCCTGGACTGCCCGTTGAAGCCCCTTCGCTGGCTGAGGAGTAGGCATCTGCAGTTGCAGAATGCGGCCGGGCTGCGCGGGTCCAGATCTGGCGCGCCGGGCCTAAGTGGGCGAGAATTCGAAGGTTAAGTGGCCTGGCAGAAGATCGCCCACCAAATCAGGGGCCCCCTCGCGCCAGTCACGTACCGACCTGGAGTCCGCTGAGCATGGACCAAGCCACCCACAACAAGATCGTCTCCTTCATCTGGGGCATCGCCGACGACGTCCTGCGCGACCTCTTCAAGCGCGGCAAGTACCCCGACGTCATCCTGCCGATGTGCGTCATCCGGCGCATGGACGCGGTGCTCGAGCCGACCAAGAAGAAGGTGCTCGAGACCAAGAAGATGCTCGACGAGGCGCGGCATCACCGAGCAGCGCGCCGCGCTCTGCGATGCCGCGGGCCAGGCCTTCTACAACACCTCGAAGTTCACCCTGCGCGACCTCAAGTCCCGCGGCAGCCAGCAGCAGCTCCTGGCCGACTTCGAGGACTACCTCAACGGCTTCTCGCCCAACGTCCAGGACATCCTCGAGAACTTCAAGTTCCGCAACCAGCTCCAGACGCTGTCGAAGGCCGACGCCCTCGGCACGCTGATCAACAAGTTCCTCGACCCCGACATCGACCTCTCGCCGGCCGGCATCGACAACCACTCGATGGGCACGGTCTTCGAGGAGCTGGTCCGCAAGTTCAACGAGGAGAACAACGAGGAGGCGGGCGAGCACTGGACGCCGCGCGACGCCGTGCGCCTGATGGCGAACCTCGTGTTCCTGCCCATCGAGGCCGAGATCAAGTCCGGCACCTACCTGCTCTACGACTGCGCCTGCGGCACGGGCGGCATGCTCACCGTCGCCGAGGAGACGCTCACGGCCATCGCCGCCAAGCGCGGCCAGCAGGTCAAGTGCCTGCTCTACGGCCAGGAGATCAACCCCGAGACCTACGCCGTCTGCAAGGCCGACATGCTGCTGAAGGGCGAAGGCGAGAGCGCCGACCACATCGTCGGCGGCGCGGAATGGTCCACGCTCTCGCACGACGCCTTCCCGGCGCAAGAGTTCGACTTCATGCTCTCCAATCCGCCCTACGGGAAGAGCTGGAAGAAGGACCTCGAGGCGATGGGCGGCAAGGACGGCATGCGCGACCCGCGCTTCAAGGTCATGCACGAGGGCGAGGAGCTGTCGCTCGTCACCCGCTCCAGCGACGGCCAGATGCTCTTCCTCGCCAACATGGCGTCGAAGATGAACGACAAGTCGGCGCTCGGCAGCCGCATCGCCGAGGTCCACAACGGCTCGTCGCTCTTCACCGGCGACGCCGGCCAGGGCGAGAGCAACATCCGCCGCTGGCTGATCGAGAACGACTGGCTCGAAGCCATCGTCGCCCTGCCGCTCAACCTCTTCTACAACACCGGCATCGCCACCTACGTCTGGGTGCTGTCCAACAGGAAGCCCGCGCACCGCAAGGGCCAGGTGCAGCTCATCGACGCCAGCCAGTGGTTCAAGCCGCTGCGCAAGAACCTCGGCAAGAAGAACTGCGAGCTCTCGCCCGAGGACATCGAGCGCATCAGCCGCACCTTCCTCGACTTCAAGGAAACGCCCGAGTCGAAGATCTTCCCCAACGCCGCCTTCGGCTACTGGAAGGTCACGGTCGAGCGCCCGCTGCGCCTGCACAGCCAGCTCACGCTCAAGGCCATCGAGACGCTGCGCTTCACCTCCGGCGACGAGGACATCCGCGCGGCGCTCTACGAGGAGTTCGGCGACGACCTCTTCACCAACTTCGCCAAGGTCTCCGCCGCGCTGGAGAAGCGCCTGGCCGACTGGGGCAACGACGAGGACGAAGGCGACGACGAAGAGGGCGGCAGCGCGAAGAAGGGCCTGCCCGAGAAGAAGCGCAAGAAGCTGCTCGACCCCAAGACCTGGGAGCGCGACGGCCGCCTGGTCGAAGTCGCCACGCAGCTGCGCGACGGCACTCGGCGACGACGCTCTTCGAGGACCACAACGTCTTCCGCGACCGCGTGGACGCCGCGCTCAAGCAGGCCGGCATCAAGCTCGCCGCCGCCGACCTGAAGCAGATCCTCAAGGCCGTGAGCTGGCGCGTCGAGACCGCGCCGCCCGTCATCGCCAAGGTGCACAAGCCCGGCAAGGCCAAGGCCGACCCGCTGCGCGGCCTGTTCGAGGCGACCGTGGACGGCAAGCCCGCGATCGTCGAGTACGAGCCCGACTCCGACCTGCGCGACACCGAGCAGGTGCCGCTGCTGGAAGACGGCGGCATCGAGGCCTTCATCCGCCGCGAGGTGCTGCCCTACACGCCCGACGCCTGGATCAAGGAGGACGCCACCAAGATCGGCTACGAGGTCAGCTTCACGCGCCACTTCTACAAGCCGCAGCCGCTGCGCACGCTGGAGGAGATCAGCGCCGACATCCTCGCCATCGAGAAGGAGGCCGAGGGGCTGCTGGATGGGCTGCTGAAGGTAGGTGCCAAGTGAAAGCCACCGAAGCCAAGCTGCTCGACTTCCTCAAGAAGTCGCCGCAGTTCGTCATCCCGATCTACCAGCGCACCTACTCGCTGGACCGAGCAAGAGTGCCGCCAGCTGTGGGACGACATCCTGCGCACCGGGCGCAACGACGCCATCGCCGCCCACTTCGTCGGCTCGATCGTCTACATCGAGCAGGGGCTGTACTCAGGTCACGCAGCCAGTCGCCGCTGCTGGTCATCGACGGCCAGCAGCGGCTGACCACCGTCACGCTGCTGATCGAGGCGCTGGCCCGCGCAGCCTGGGCGACGGCGAGCCGGTCGACGGCTTCTCGGCCACGAAGCTGCGCAACTACTACCTGCTCAACCCGCTGGAAGACGGCGAGCGCCACTTCAAGCTGCTGCTCTCGCAGACCGACAAGGCCTCGCTCATGGCCCTCGTCGAGCAGCAGCCGAGCAGCCGAAGGAGCCGTCGCTCCGCGTGACGCAGAACTTCGACTTCTTCAAGGAGCTGATCGCCGAGCCGAAGGGCGACCTCGCCGCCGGTCTGCACGGGCCTCGCCAAGCTGGTGATCGTGGACATCGCGCTCAGCCGCGACCAGGACAACCCGCAGCTCATCTTCGAGAGCATGAACTCCACCGGCCGGGAGCTGAGCCAGGCCGACCTGATCCGCAACTTCATCCTGATGGGCCTCGAGCCCGCAGCTCCAGACGCGGCTCTACGAAGCAGTACTGGCGACCGATGGAGGTGGACTTCGGGCAGGAGGCCTACGGCACCCACTTCGACAGCTTCATGCGCCACTACCTCACCGTGCAAGACCGGCGAGATCCCCAACGTGCGCGAGGTCTACGAGGCGTTCAAGGACCACGCCCGCACCACGCCGGTGCGCGAGCGCGGGCGTCGAGGCGCTGGTGGCGGACATCCACGCCTTCGCCGGCTACTTCTGCGCCATGGCGCTCGGGCAGCGAGCCGGACGCGGACGCTCAGGCACGGCCTTCCACGATCTGCGCGAGCTGAAGGTCGATGTCGCCTATCCCGTTCCTGCTGGAGCTGTACCACGACTACGCGACCGGCAGCTGCTCAGCGCCGACGACTTCGTCGCGGCGGTGCGGCTGGTCGAGGCCTACGTGTTCCGCCGTGCCATCTGCGCGATCCCCACCAACTCGCTGAACAAGACCTTCGCCACCTTCGCGCAAGGCGCTCAAGAAGGACCGCTACCTCGAGAGCATCCAGGCGCACTTCCTGACGCTGCCCTCCTATCGCCGCTTCCCGGGCGACGAGGAGTTCCAGCGCGACCTGCAGACCCGCGACCTCTACAACTTCCGCAGCCGCAGCTACTGGCTGCGCCGGCTGGAGAACCACGGCCGCAAGGAGCGCGTGCCGGTGGACGAGTACACCATCGAGCACATCCTGCCGCAGAACCCCGAACCTCTCGGCGGCGTGGAAGCAGGCGCTCGGACCGGAGTGGCAGCGCGTGCAGCAGCAGTGGCTGCATGTGGCGAGCCTCGAAAAGCGCTTCTCCCGTGAGTGCCTGGTACAGCGTGGCTCCCAAACCATAGATATCACCGCGGGGGTCGAGCGAATCGGCTTGGCGAATCCGTTCCGGGCTCATGTAGGCCGGTGTTCCGCACAACATGCCCTCCCGTGTCACTTGTGCGGACCCGTCCAAGGCGCGGGCCAAGCCGAAATCCATGATCTTGGCACGCCAGGCACTGGAGTGCTCATCGTCCAGCGGCTCCAACATGATGTTGCCGGGTTTAATGTCTCGATGGACCAAGTCCTGCCGGTGGGCTTCGGCCAAACCCATCGCGATTTGCCAGCCAAGTTCAGCGGCCTCTCGCGGTGCGAGTGATCCAAGTTGATGAATACGATCCGCTAACGTAGGGCCATCAACAAATTCCATTACCAAGATCGGCCATTGATCAGCGCCCGCCAACAAACCATGCACGGTTACGACAAAATCGCTCTTGAAGCGGGCAGCGGCCTGGGCCTCGCGGATCAACCGTTGCCGGGTCTCGGCCTCCGCGAAATGCGGGTGCAACAGCTTCAGTGCCACGAGTCTCCCCAGTTCGCTGTCGTGTGCCAGTAAAACCGTGCCCGTGCCGCCTGCGCCCAACTGTCGCTGCACTTGAAAACGCTCCGGGATCACCTCAGGCGGTGGGGACGGCTGGAGTGACTGGGACTGCTGGGGCTGATCTTCCAGCTGTGCCACCAGCGCCTGAAATTTATCTCTGACTCGGATCGCTACGTGATCCTCTGATGACGACGGCAACACGGTCCGGGGCCCGGCGTCATTGGTATCGTTGAACTCGATGGCGACGTTGGTTACGACTTCCGAGCCAGCGTTTTCGGCGGCCTCCGCTGCATCGAGGAATCCCGTGGCGTGATCATTGGCCTGAAGCAGCTCGAGAACTTCCCGGCGAATCAACGGGTCGCCGCATTCTCGCTCCAACCAGGCGCTACGTTGTGCCGCCGGAAGGAGTTGTCCCCGATCGAACAGACGGGCGACTTCACTCCAATCCTGAGCCGATATTTCGGTGTGGTG